>CAVXIV010000015.1:0-165613 GCA_963761805.1 uncultured Acidobacteriota bacterium
CCCCGACCGACCCTGAAAAGCAAATGCGCTCGGGCTTCTACCTCCGGCCGCCGCCGCCGAGGATCCCCCCCGCCATGCCCGCGAGGTCGTCCATGATCTGGCCGTCGCCGTCGCGGTCCAGGATGGATTCGAGCAGGCCCCGGTTCTGGGGGTTCGCCTGCTCGATGTGCTCTCGCTCGCCGCGCAGCACGTCGGAGAGACCGCCGGGGGTCGAGGCTCTGCTGCCGCTGCCGGCGGGAGAGGGCCGCGAGCACCACGGGAGCGAGGAGCATCAGGAGCCGGGCGACCTGGCCCTGGTTGAGCCCGGTGGCGCGGCCGACCTGGGATTCCACGGCCGGCGTGCGGTTGCCGAAGACGTGGCCCAGGATGCCCGCGCCCTGTCCGCCCTGGGGATTGCCGAAGAAGTCCGAAAGATTGTCCAGCAGGCTTCCGTCGTGGTCGCGGGAGAGAGCCCCGGCGAGCTGCTGGGCGCCCTGCGGCTGGCTGGCGTTGTGGGAAAGGCCGCCGAGGAGGGCGGTCAATGCGGCCGGCACGGCCTGCCGCGTGGTGTTCTCGTCCGTGCCGAGTTGCCGGCTGAGCTGCGAGATTGCCTGGGGGTCGAGCTGCTCGTGGACCAGATCGATCAGGGGAGCCAATGCACACCTCCTTCAGGTTGGAGCGCGGCAGAGCCGCTCACGCCCTTGGATCAATAAAGCAAGGCCGCTGCCAGCGGCGCCGCTCACCCGGGGAGGATGTAGAAGAACGCCGCCGTGGCCAGCAGGCCGAGGAGCAGGGCGGTGGCGTTGAGGAACAGTCCGATCTTCGCCATGCCGCGGCCGCGGGGGCTGCGCAGGCCGAGGAAGCCGCAGAGGAGCCCCAGGACCGCGAAGAGGAGCACGGCCACGCCGGGAAGCAGCGTGCGGGGGAGGGGAGCCGCCGGCAGGAGACGGACCAGGTAGCGGGCGCCCAGGGCCGCGGCGAAGAAGGCCAGGGAAGCCACGTGCCAGATGTCCGGCGTGTCGAGAGCCCCGTACTCCCCCTCGGTGTAGTGGCGAAGCTGTCTCGGCTCCAAGGGTCCGTCTCCATTTCGTTAAACTGTGCGGCGTCGTGTCCAATTCTACTCCGAGGTCCGCCCGCCGCCGCATCCTGTTTCCGCCGCCGAGTTGGGCCTCTCCGGACGGCGTGCTCGCCGTGGGCGGGCGTCCCGACCCCGAGACGCTCAAGGAGGCCTACTCCCGGGGCATCTTCCCGTGGCCCCACGAGGAGGTGCCGCTGCTCTGGTTCTGCCCCGACCCGCGCTTCGTGCTGGTGCCGGAGGAGGCGCACGTGACGCGGTCGCTGCGCAAGGAGATGCGCCGGAGTAGCTTCGAGGTGCGGGCGGACACGGCGTTCCGCGAGGTGATCCGCGCCTGTGCCTGGAAGGAGCGTCCCGGCCAGAAGGGCACCTGGATCACGCGCGACATGATCGCGGGCTACACCGCGCTCCACGAGGAAGGGCTGGCCCATTCCATCGAGGCCTGGCAGGACGGCCGGCTGGTGGGCGGCCTCTACGGCATCTCCATGGGAGCGGTCTTCTTCGGCGAGTCCATGTTCGCGGAGGCCCCGAACGCTTCGAAGGTGGCCTTCGCGACGCTGCTGGGGAACCTGATCCGCTGGGACTTCCACCTGGTGGATTGCCAGGCGTACACGCCCCACCTGGAGAGCTTCGGAGCGCAGGACTGGCCCCGGCCGCGCTTCCTCTCCGCCCTGAAGCGGGCGCTGCGGTCGCCGACGCGGAGGGGGCCGTGGACCCTGGAATTGGGACCGGCCGAGGCGGCGGAGGTATTCTCGGCGTCATGAACTGCCGCGCCGGCTGCGGGGCCTGCTGTATCGCCCTCTCGATCTCCTCGCCCATTCCGGGCATGCCCGAAGGCAAGCCGGCCGGCGTACGCTGCGTGCAGCTCACGGAGGACAACCGCTGCCTGCTGTTCGGCCAGCCCGAGCGCCCGGCCGTCTGCGTGGCGCTGCGGCCGTCGGAGGAGATGTGCGGGGATTCGACGGCGCACGCGATGGCGTATCTGACGTTTCTGGAGCTGGCGACGCGGCCGACGGCGTCCTGAGGCTCCCTGGGACCGCCGGCGTCCCGCCGGCCCTCTAACCAAAAAGCGTAGTAAGTGGGCCGGCGGGACGCCGGCGGTCCCAGGCCCCCCTGTCCCGTTTCCTTTCCACCCGGCGTCCTCTATAGTTGGAGCGTTCCTTGTTGTTTTGAAGGAACGTTGCCATCCGCCTCACCGCCACCCCTCGCTGCTTTCAGGGGAGCCGAACCTCCCCTGTTGTTCCTCACGTTCCTTTTCAGCAAGGAGAATCGCTATGTCGGATGAGAACGGCAGGAATCCCTTGGACGAGGTGAGCCGCAGGACCTTCCTGCGCCTGGGCGCTCTCGTGGGGGCCGGGGCCCCCCTGGCCGGAGCGCTCGGCGGCTCCGAGGCCGGCGCGCAGACCTTGCCGCGCTTGAGCGAGGGCGCCATCGAGCTGGAAGAAGCCACCATCGCCGAGATGCAGGACCGCATGACGAACGGCGGTCTCACCGCCCAGGAGCTGGTCAACCGGTACATGGAGCGCATCCAGACCCTCGACCAGAACGGCGCGTGCGTCAACTCGATCCTGGAGGTCAACCCCGAGGCCAAGAAGATCGCCAAGAACCGCGACAAGGAGCGCAAGGACAGCGGCCCCCGCGGCCCGCTGCACGGCATCCCGATCGTGCTCAAGGGCAACATCGACACCGCCGACGAGATGACCACCACGGCGGGCTCGCTGGCCCTGCTGGGCGATCCGCCGCCCCAGGACGCCACCGTGGCGGCGCGGCTGCGCGCGGCGGGGGCGGTGATCCTGGGCAAGGCGAACCTGAGCGAGTGGGCGAACTTCCGCGGCTTCAACTCCAGCAGCGGCTGGAGCGGCCAGGGCGGCCAGACGCGCAACCCCTACATCCTCGACCGCAATCCCTGCGGCTCCAGCTCCGGCTCGGCCGCGGCCGTCTCCGCCAACTTCGCCGCCGGGGCCCTGGGCACGGAGACGGACGGCTCGATCGTCTGCCCGGCGAGCGCCAACGGCGTCGTGGGCATCAAGACCACGGTGGGACTGACCAGCCGCGCCGGCGTCATCCCGATCTCCCACACCCAGGATACGGTCGGCCCGCACGGCCGCACCGTGGCCGACGCGGCGACGATCCTCGGCGCGCTGGTGGGCGTCGATCCCCGCGACCCCGCCACCGCGGCGAGCACCGGCAGGTTCTCCACCGACTACCGGCAGTTCCTCGATCCCGACGCCCTGCAGGGCGCCCGCATCGGCGTGATGCGGGGCGGCGGCTTCACCGGCTACAGCGAGGAGACCGACGCCCTCTACGAGCAGGCGCTCGAGGCCATGGCGGACGCCGGCGCGGTCCTCGTCGACGCGGAGATCCCGACCATCGACGAGCTCAACGCCGACGACGCCGAGATCATCGTGCTGATCTACGAGTTCAAGCGCGACCTCAACGCCTACCTGGCCACCCGTACGGGCGTGCCGATCCACTCGCTGGCCGACGCCATCGAGTTCAACATCGAGCACGCCGCCCAGGAGCTGCAGTATTTCGGCCAGGAGTTCTTCCTCTTCGCGGAGCAGGACATCTTCACCGAATCGGAGTACATCCTGGCCCTGGATCGCGGCCACCGGCTGGCCGGGCCGGAAGGTATCGACGCCGTCATCGCCGCGGAGAACCTGGACGCCCTGGTGGCGCCCACGGGCTCGCCGGCCTGGCCGAACGACCTGGTCAACGGCGACCACTTCCTGGGCGCGAGCTCCGGCCCGGCGGCGGTGGCGGGCTATCCCAACATCAGCGTCCCCATGGGCTTCACCTTCGGCCTGCCGGTGGGGATCAGCTTCATGGCCGGGGCCTGGACCGAGGGCCAGTTGATCGGCCTGACCCACTCCTTCGAGGCCGCCACCCACGTCCGGCGGGCGCCGGCCTTCGAGACCACCCTGCCCCTGCCGAAGCCGAAGCCGTCCGACCGCAAGGCGGCGGAAGCGGCGGCCGTGCGGGCGCAGAAGCTGTTCGACCGCCTGAAGTCGAACCCGCGGGTTTCGCGGTCGTTGTTGCGGTTGATGTAGGCCCTCACCACCCCCGGCCCCTCCTCTCCCGCCCCCTCCCTCCCTCCCTCACCGGGAGAGGAGGGGAGAGGGAGGAGGGAGCCTACCTTTTCGAATTTGGGCGGGGGGTTTCCCCTCTCCCGGTGAGGGAGGGAGGGGTCGGGAGAGGGGCCAGGGGGGGCCAGGGGTGAGGGCTCAAACCACCAGCACCACCTCATGCTCCGCCGTCTCGGAGGGTTTCCCGGGGCCCGCCACCCGCACCAGCTCCACGGACCTCCCCTCGTGCTCCTCCAGGAGGCCTTCCGGGAAGAGATCGGCGCCCGGCAGCGGCAGCACGCCCACGGCACGGTTGCGGCCTTCGCGCTTGGCCAGGTAGAGGGCGCGGTCGGCCAGGCTCAGCACCTGCTCGAAGGAGACCGCCTCGGGGGCTTCGGGGTGCCAGGGGTAGGGCGCCCAGCCGACGGAGGTGGTGACGGTGACGCGGAGCCCGGGACCGACGGTGAAGGGCTCGCTTCCGACCGCTTCCAGGATGCGGGAGGCGAGCACGTCGCCGGCCTGTCGATCCGTCCAGCGGCTGACGATCAGGAACTCCTCGCCGCCCCAACGCACCACCGCGTCCGTGGAGCGGGCCACCTCGCGGAGCCGGCGGGCCAGATCCACCAGTACCCGGTCCCCGGCGACGTGCCCGCGCTCGTCGTTGAGCTGCTTGAAGCGGTCGAGGTCCAGGAAGTGGAAGATCAGGTCGCTGTGGCGCTCTCCGGTTCCCCGATCGCTGGTCCCCAGGGCGTAGCGCACCGCCTGGCGGAGGTCCAGATCGATGCTCAGCGAGAGGAGGCGGCGGTTGCCCAGGCCGGTGAGCGGATCGGTCAGGGAGGCCTGCTCCAGCTTGCGGTTGGCCTCGGCCAGCTCGCGGGTACGCTCGGTCACCTGCGCCTCCAGCGCCGCGGCCCGGCGGGCCAACCCCTCGACCCGTAGATAGTTGAGCCCGTAGCCCATGCCGATGAGCGCGAGGGCGTAGAGCGCCACGGCCCACCAGGTCAGCCAGGGGACGGGGCGCACCTGGAATCTGGTCTCCACCGGGCCGGAAACGGCGCCGTCGCCGTCGCGCGCCCAGACGCGGAACGTGTACCGGCCGCGGGGGAGACGGTTGTAGTCCACCCGCGCCTCGCGGCTCCAGCCGGTCGTCTCCTCCTCCAGCCCCACGAGCTGAGTGCGGTAGCGCGTGGCATGCTCGCGGCGGTAGCTCAGCAGGGTGTAGTGGAACTCCAGGCTGTCCTCGTCGTGGCGCAGCACCGTCCCGGACGGCAACGGGCGCTCCTGGCCCGCTACCAGGACGCGCTCCAGCAGCAGCGGCGCTCCCCGGCGCTCCCCGCGGGGAACGGCGAGGCGGGGTGCGGGCACCGGGTCGAGCACCGCCGCGCCGCCGACGGCGCCGGCCCAGATGCGGCCGAGGTGGTCCCGGAACGAGGCGCGGTTGAACTCCATACCCGGCAGGCCGTCGCCGGCGTCGAGCTCCTCGATCCGGGCGGCCTTCAGCAAGCCTGAGCGGGGCAGGGTCAGGCGGTTCACGCCCCACTTGGTGAACAGATAGGCCCGGCCCATGACGTCCAGCTCGATCCGCGCGACGGTCGGATACGCCAGCGCCGGCCGGGTCGTGGCGGACAGGGCTTCGCAGGTCTTTCCGGCGCGCCCCCTTTCGAGCCGCAGGCGGGCCACCCCGCTCTTGGTCCCGATCCAGAGCCAGCCGGAGCCGTCCGGACCCGTTTCCGCGCGCAGGGCGTAGACCCGCGGGTTGGGCAGGCAGGGCGCCGCCGCCGGTTCCCAGACGCCGTCCGCGAACCGTCCGACGCCGTTCTCCGTGCCGGCCCAGACCACGGAGCCGCCGTCCGGCAACGGCGTCCTGGCCAGCGCCAGGGGCTCGTTTCCCGGCAGTCCGGAGCTCCCGGTCCGGAACACGGTCCAGCGTTCCCCTTCCAGCCGGGCGAGCCCCTGGTCCGTGGCGGCCCAGATGGCGGCGCCGCCGTCGGGGTTGGGCACGGCGAGGAGGCCCAGGATCCAGTCGTGGGGCAGGGGAGAGTTGCGGGTGTTCAGGTGCTTCCAGGTGCCCTGCGAAAAGGAGAAGCGGTAGAGGCCGTCGAGGGCCGCCAGCCAGAGGGTCTTCTCGCTTCCTTCCTGGACGTTGACCGCGTCGAACACCACGGCCGGCTGATCGGAAGAGAGCGCGAACGGCTTCCAACCCTCGGGGGTGAGCCGCGCCATGCCGCCGATCGTTCCCACCCACCAGGTCCGCAGGCCGTCCGGGAACTCCGCCTCGCCCACCCCCACGGCGATGTCGTTGGGCAACCCGGAGCGGGTGTCGAGGCTGTGCCAGCGCTCGCGGTCCAGGCGGGCGAGCCCGGCCGGGGTCGCCACCCAGAGGGTCGGCTCGCCGGTTTCCCCGCCGGTGACCACGAGGTTGTAGACGAAGTTGGCGGGGAGCCCGGAGCGGGAGTCGTAGAGGGTCCAGCGGCCGTCCTCCTCGAAGCGGAACAGGCCGGCGCCGAAGCTCGCCGCCCACAACACCGGCCGTCCCGCGGCCGAGCGGGTCGCCAGGAGCTTGAGGATCGGACCGCGGGGGAAGCCCGAGCTGGCGTCGTAGCGCGTCCAGACGCCCTGGCGCAGGCGGGCGATTCCTGCCTCGGTCCCCACCCAGAGCGAGCGCGTGCCGTCGGCCGAGACGGTCTCGGCGAGGCTGCGGATGGAAGGGATGGGCAGCACGGCCGGATCGGAGAGCAGGGGCGAGAGGATGGGAGAGGGCCCGCCGGCGCCGTCCAGGCGCAGAAGGCCGCGCTTGGTGCCGATCCAGAGCGCCGGCCGGCCGTCTTCCGTCACCGTGGGGACCAGGGCGCGGACGGTGAAGCCCCGCAGGGCCTTCTCCTCCCGGCAGGCGTTCTCGCCGCAGCGGGAAAGGCCCGTGGAGGTGCCCACCCACATCTCGCCCACGTCCTGGCTGACCTCCGCCATCGTCTCCACCAACCCGGCGGTCAGGCCGGAGCGCCCGGTGAACCGGGTCCAGACGCCGTCGCGGAACCGCAGCAGACCGCCTTCCTCCAGGCCGATCCACACGCCGCCGTCGCGGCCCGTGGCGATGGACCAGATGCGGCTGTGGATCTCCTCCGGCGTGTCGACTTTCCGCCAGGACTGCCCGTTGTAGCGGATCGGGCCTTCGGGCGTGCCCACCCAGAGGTATCCCCGGGAATCCAGGGCCAAGGCCGACGCGCCGGGCTTGACGCCGTCCTGCCAGGAGAAGATCCGCCAGGGCAGCCAGCGGTCAGGGTTCGTGGGGGTGCGCGGCGGCCCCGGATGGACCACGGGCGGTGCCGTGCCGGAGGGCCAGGCGGAGGCGGCGCGGACGGGCCAGAGGCACGCCAGAGCCGCCAGTACGAACAGGAAGCGCCGGTCTGTCATCGATGTCGAGATACAATTCTACTCCGATCTACCCCGATCTACTCCGAAAAGCGGGTTCAAGACCGGAATCCGGAAATCTCGCCATCGACTTTCCGTAATTTTTTTAGTTTCTTCGACTAGTGGCCGCTCTCTCCCCAGAGCTGCTCCAGCCGCCGGTCGCGTCCGCATCCGTTGCGGTAGAACTTGTAGCGGACGGGGTTCTTCACGTAGTAGTCCTGGTGGTATTCCTCGGCAGGATAGAACGGTGCGGCAGCCACGATCTGGGTCTGCACGGGCTCCTTGAAGCGCTTCTGCACCTGGGCCTTGGAGGCTTCGGCGAGGCGGCGCTGCTCCTCGTTGTGGAAGAAGATGGCGGAGCGGTACTGGGTGCCCCCGTCGCAGAACTGGCGATCCTTCACCAAGGGGTCGATGTTGTGCCAGAAAGTGTCCAGGAGCTTCTGGTAGCTGACCTTGGCGGGGTCATAGACGATCTCGACCGCCTCGGCGTGGCCGGTACCGCCGGCGGAGACCTCCTCGTAGGTGGGGTTCTTCTTCTGGCCGCCGATGTAGCCGGAGGTGGTGGAGACCACGCCGTCGAGCTTGTCGTAGGGCGGCTCCATGCACCAGAAGCAGCCGCCCGCGAACGTGGCCTTGGCGAGCTTGCCGGCGGCGGGGCCGGCTTGGGGGTCATCTTTTTCTCCTGGGCGTTCCCCAGGGTCCAACCGGAAAGCGCCACGGCGAAGATCGCGACGATCGGGAGCGTGGCGCGGAAAAGGCGTCGGTTCATCGGTTTATCCTCCATCACTCCTGGTACGGCTGTGCTGGGCCGGCGGATTGAGAGCCCCCGCAGCCCCGCCCGGGCATAAATGCCCGGGCTAGTCGAAAAGAGCCCCCTGAAGGGGACTCCAGCAGTCGGGTTCACCCGGCTGTTTTGCGGTAGCCCGGGCATTTATGCCCGGGCGGGGGCAAGGCGTCATGCGGGCCTCCCTCTACCCGTTCTTCCGCTCAAACTCCCGCATGAGCTCGATCAGAGCGTCCACGCCCTCCTCGGGGAAGGCGTTGTAGATCGAGGCGCGCAGGCCTCCCACCGAGCGGTGGCCCTTCAAGCCGTCGAAGCCGGCGGCGGTGGCTTCCTTCACGAACTGCTTCTCCAGTTCCTCGTTCGGCAGCCGGAAGGTGATGTTCATCAGCGAGCGGCTGTCCGGGGCGGCGTGGCCGCGGTAGAAGCCGGTGCGGTCGATCTCGGCGTAGAGCTTGCCCGCCTTGCGCTCGTTGGCCTTCGCCATCCCCTCCAGGCCGCCGTTGCCGATCAGCCACTTCAGCACCAGGCGCAGGATGTAGATCCCGAACACCGGCGGCGTGTTGTAGAGCGAGCGCTCGGCCGTGTGCGTCGCGTACCGCAGCATGGTCGGCAGCGACTCGTCCCCGCGCTGGACCAGGTCCTCGCGGATCACCACCACCGTGACGCCCGAGGGTCCGAGGTTCTTCTGCGCGCCGGCGTAGATCAGACCCGTACCGGCCGACGTCGATCGGCCGCGCGAAGATGTCCGACGAGGCGTCGCAGACCAGCGGCACGTCGCCCACCTCGGGCTCCGTCTTCCACTCCGTGCCATAGATCGTGTTGTTCGACGTGAAGTGGACGTAGGCCGCGCCGGGCGTCAGCTTGAGCTCGTCCTGGCGCGGGATGCGGGCGAAATTCTCCGCCTCGGTGGTCGCGGCGACGTTGACGCGTGCCGACCTTCTTGGCCTCCTTGACCGCCTTCTTCGACCACACGCCGGTGACGATGTAGTCGGCGGTGCCGCCCGTGGGGAGCAGGTTCATCGGCACCATCGAGAACTGCAGGCTGGCGCCGCCCTGGAGGAACAGCACCTGGTAGCCGTCGGGGATGCGTGCCAGGGCGCGGAAGTCGGCCTCGGCGCCCTGGATGATCTCGTCGAAGACCTTGGAGCGGTGGCTGATCTCCAGCACCGACATGCCGACGCCCGGCAGGCTGATGAGGTCGCGCTGGGCTTCCTCGAGAACCGCCAGGGGCAGCACCGCCGGCCCGGCCGAGAAGTTGTGGATGCGGTGGACGGTGGACGCGGTGGCGGTGGACATTGGGATCTCCTTGTTCCTACAGCGCGATCAGTTGCAGATCGAGCACGTCGGCGTTGCCGCCGCGGATCTCTTCGAGGAGCGCCGGCCCGGGCTCGTGGTCGAGGTTGATGCGCGCCACGGCGGCCTCGACCCCCTCGAAAACGATGTTCTCGGTCTCCTGGACGTTCACGTTCCCCGACCGCAGGTGCTCGAAGATGTGCGCCAGGACGCCCGGGCGGTTGCGGTGCCGGACGACCAGCGTGTGCGAGGCGGGAGTCCGCCGGGCCAGGTTGACGACGTTGGGCACCTTGCCCGTCTCCTGATAGGTGCGGATGATGCGGACCGTCTCGGCGGCGATGGCCTCCTGCGCCTGGCCGGTCGAGGCGCCGATGTGGTGCGTCCCGTAGACGTTCGGCAACTCGACCAGCGGGTCCCGCATCTCGCCCGTGCCCGCGGTTGGCTCGGCGGCGAAGACGTCGAGGCCCACGCGCAGCCCCTTCTCCCGCACCGCCGCGGCCAGCGCTTGCGTGATCGACCAACTCGCCGCGCGAGGTGTTGATGAACATGGCCCCGGGCTTCAGCCGCGCGAGCAGCGCGGTGTTGATCAGCCCCCGGGTCTCGGGCTTGAGCGCCAGGTGCACGCTGAGGATGTCGCAGCGCGCCGCCACCTCGGCGGGGGAGGGCGCCAGGGCGACCGGCCCGACGCCGATCAATCCCAGCTCCTGGGCTTCGGCGTCGGTGAGGGGCCGGTCCTGGCCGTCGAAGCGCCGGCTCCAGAGGACGATCTCCAGCCCGAACGCGGCGGCGCGGCGGATCACCTCGCGGGCGATGCTGCCGGCGCCGAGCAGGCCGAGGGTCTGGCCGTGCAGGCCGTGCGCCTTCGAATATTCCTTCTTGTTCCACTGGCCGGCGCGCAGGTCGGCGACGTTGTCCGCCACCCGGCGGTCGAGCGCCAGGATCAGCGCCAGGGTCAGCTCGGCGACCGCGATGGCGTTCTTGCCGGGGCAATTCGATACATAGATGCCGTGGCGCGCCGCCGCCGCCACGTCGATCGTGTTGTAGCCCGCGCCGGCGCGCACCACCAGCGACAGCCGGCCGGCGTCGAGCATCGCCTCGGTGACCTTGGTGCTGCGGACCACCAGGACGTCGGCCCCCGTCTCGGCGATGGCTTTCGTGAGCGCGTCGTCCTTGAGGTCCGGCTGGTGGACCACCTCGCAGCCGGCGGCCTTGAGGCCCTCGACCCCGCTCTTCTCGAAATTGTCGGCGATCAGCACTTTCATCGCAGGGCTTCCACGCTAGATCAGGTGCACCAGCAGGCCGTCGCGGAGCTTGGGCTCGAACCAGGTGGACTTGGGCGGCATGATGCCGCCGGTGTCGGAGATGGCCATCAGGTCGTCCACCGTCACCGGGAACAGCGAGAACGCCACCGCCGCCCGGCCGCCGTCGACCGCCTTCTTCAGCGCCTCCGTGCCGCGCGCGCCGCCGACGAAGTCGATGCGCGGGTCGGAGCGCACGTCGCCGATCCCCAGCAGGCCCTCCAGGAGGGTCCGCTGCAGGATCGACACGTCGAGCTGATCGATGCGGGTGGCGCCTTCCGGCCGCGCCGCGCCGAGGTCGAGCGTGTACCAGCTCCCGGCGAGGTACATCGAGGCCTCGCCCTTGCGCGACGGCGTCGGCCCCCCGGGGCGCACCGGCAGCTTCGCCCGCACCGCCTCCAGGAGCTCCGCCGCCGAGCGGCCCGCGAGGTCCTTGACGATGCGGTTGTAGGGGAGGATGCGGACCTGATCGTCGGGGAACGCGACCGCAAGCATGGTGTCGTGCTCGCCGGGGCCGCCGGTCTCCTGGCGGAGGGCCGCCCGTGCCCGCGCCGAGCTGGCCGCCCGGTGGTGGCCGTCGGCGATGTAGAGCTCGGGCACGCGCTCGAAGGCTTCGGCGAGGGCGGCGGCGTCCTCGCCCGCGGCGCGCCAGACGGTGTGCGCCACGCCGTCCTCGGCGGTGAAGTCGTAGAGCGGGGGAGCGGCGCAGATCCGCCGCGCGATCTCGTCCACCTCGGCCGCGGCGCGGTAGGTGAGGAACACGAGCCCGGTCTGGGCGCGCAGGTCGACCATGTGGCGCGTGCGGTCGTCCTCCTTGTCGCGGCGGGTCAGCTCATGCTTCTTGATCAACCCCTGCTCGTATTCGTCGATGGAGTAGCAGGCGGCGAGGCCGGTCTGCTCGTGGTCGCCGGCGCGCAGGCGGTAGAAGTAGAACGCCGGCTCGGGGTCCTGGGTCAGGGGAGCGGCTTGCCGCAACTCCTGGAAGCTCCGCACGCCCTGGGCATAGACCGGGTCCGAGTGGATGTCGGTGCCCGCGGGCAGGTCGATCTCGGGCCGGGTGACATGGAGGAAGCTGAGCGGGTTGTCCGCCGCCAGCGCCCGGGCCTCCTCGGTGCTGACGACGTCATAGGGGACGGAAGAGACGCGCGCCGCCGCCTCGGGAGACGGGCGCAGCGCCTGGAAGGGTCGGATGGTTGCCATAAGGGGGGTATCTTATAGGGTGCGAGGCCTGGCTGGAGAAGGATCGAGAGGAGATCGATGGCGTCAGTGGTACTCTCGCCGGTGCTGGAGGGAGCCCCCTTTGGCCTGCTGTCTCCCCACCCGCCGAGCGTTTCCAGGGCGGAGTGGGTCCATGCGACAAGAAAGAAAACGCCGCGAAAGGGAGGATTTCATGTCCGTAGCCAAGATTATCGAGATCAGTGCCGAATCCCCGAACAGCTTCGACGATGCGATCCGGGACGGGATCCGGCGGGCCAGCGAGACCGTCAAGAACATCAAGAGCGCCTGGGTAGCGGATCAACAGGTGGAGGTGAAGGACAACGAGGTCGTCACCTTCCGGGTCCACCTGAAGATCACTTTCGTGGTCCAGTGAGCCGGCACGCGCCCTCAGCCCATGGAGACGATCGAGCGAATCAGCCTTGCTTTGGGGACTCCCGAGCATGGCTGGCTGCCTCTTCGTCTTCAGCTCAATGACTTCGTGCTCGAAGAACAGATTTCGAACGTCTTGAACGGCCCATTGAGTGAGCTGATCGAAGCCGTCGCCTTCTGCCAGCCGCCGCTCGTGGGCAGTCACCGCGTCTGCCTGTGGCTCGAGCCGGAAGGCTATGCGCTCGACTTCATCGCCGGTGCCGCGCCCGATCGATGCATCGTCCGCGTGTCGTTCGACAAAGACTTCTTCCCGCCGATGCAGGAGGGTTTGACGGAGGTGTTTTTCGACGGTGAAGCCGACGCCGGCGCTATCCGCGGTGCGCTGGAGTCGGCGCTCGTCGAGCTCTTCGCGGCGGTGGATGCTCCGACCCTCAAAATGTGGAAGCGCAAGGACGAGCCGAACTATGCCAAGCGGCTCGCGGAGTTGGGAATCGGCGGTCGCGAATAGCGGCGATGGCGCCTGTCCCTCCTGCCCTGAAAGGGCGAAATCTGAATAGCCCGGCGCTTCAGCGCCGGGTAGGCGGTTCCACGAGATCCCCCCGTCCTGAATGTGATTTTTTGTCCGATAACATTCCACAGCCCTTCTCCTCTCGGCGGCTTATCCGACAGCCGGAGTCGTAAACCTCTGTCGCATAAACCTCGAAGTTCCTCTTGGAGCCTGCTGTGTAAGGCTTGCCTCCACCGTTGGGCGGGAGCGCTCCCGGGGGTTCATGGAGTCATTGTTGACGAAGCGCAGGAACAGGCGTAGAGTGAGAACATCAAGAGAATGAGTAGCTTGCCCCGTTTCCGGTGGCGGGGAGGTGGTTTGTCTGTAAGTAAACCTGGGTGTAGAGGCCGGAGGGGTAATCTATAGGTTCGCCGTCCCGTGAACTTGCCTCGTTTGCCTTGATCTCTTTACGGGGGCCGTGATGCGTTGCCTTTCAAATACCTCGGTGAGATTGGGTCACTTGGAAGCCACGGTGAAGCAATCTACACGCCAAAACCTGAAGACTATCCAAAGGCAGTTAGGAGTAGTGGGGGCAGAACCGAATTCCTGCTTCAACCGTCCTACATAGCGCTAACGATGTGCCAAAAGCGCTAATGACATTCTCCCGAAGCGACTCTATTCGTCGCGAAGAGGGATCGCCAGACACGACGCCTCTCCCCTCTGTTCAACCAGGAGCTCTTGCTGTAGTATGGGTTCGAGTCGTTAAGGACGAGGGGGTATGAGGTGATCGCTGGTCCGCATCAGGAACGTGGTATGGCGCGGCGGACCCAGTCGTTCGAGCGGAGGGTTGCGCCGCCGCTCAACTCCATCCCCGTTCGGCGTCGGGCGCAAGTGGGTCCATTTACTTAAGGAGAGACGGTATGGGCGTGCAAACGGCACAAGGCTTCCTTGACCCGGCTAATCGACTTGCGAAGGGAAAAGTTGATGCTCTTGTTCTAACGTGCATCGACTACCGTTTCGTGCACGTTATCCCCGAATTTATGCACAGGCATTACCCATCACTAAGTTACGACCACACGATCTTGGCAGGGGCCTCTCTCGGCGTTTTCGCGGGCATTTATCCCGCATGGGCATCGACCTTCTGGGAACACTTGGAGGTAGCCATTGCTCTGCATGGCATCAATACCGTGATTATTCTGGACCATCGGGACTGCGGGGCTTATCACGAATTTGAAGCTCTTCCTGAGGCACCAGACCCCGATATGGAGCAGAGGGTCCACCAGCATTACATGGACAGACTTGGTGCGCTGATCACGAAGAGTCACCGCAGTCTCAGAGTCAGAACGCACTTGCTTGACGTGCCGGAGGGACTCTGAGCACATGGTAGAGAAACGCCGAGCACGGCGGTCGAGCGGACGGAAACCGCAAACAGCGCGGTTCCCGCACCTCACCTTCAAAGGCGTTAGGTGCCACTGTCCACTGGCCAGATTCGATACCTTATGAAGAAAGAACCAATCGGCCAGTTCTTGTTGGGCGCATTGGCTTTGTCACTAGCGGCCTTGTTCACCGGTTGCCCAAGCACGCCGACACAAACCGCTGCCGAACCAAGTTCGCCGCCACCAATTGCCGCAAAGCTAAAACTTCTCCAGGGCCATTGGGAAGGCGAAGGGGCGGGAGGCAAATGCTCCATCACCATCACGGGCAACTCGCTCCACTATCGTAACTCCGCGGGCTGGTTTAAGACGATATTCACACTGCCTGCGGGCACCGACCCGCAGCAGTTGCACGCCACCATCAAAGAGTGTTCACCACCGTCGAACAATGCCATCGGCACAGTGGTCTTCGCCATCTTCAAGATTGAGGACGGGACACTGACCTTGGCGGAGGACGACATGTCCGACAAGCCGCCGAAAACTTTTGCCGCCGCCACGAGCCTCTACGTCGTCAAGAAGGTTCAGCCTCAAAAGAAGAATGCCGAACCACCCAATACTAAATGAACCCGCCATGATGTTGCGATGCCGCCGAACCCTTATGAGGCCCCCATTAGTCAAGGGGCAGACGGTCCGTAGGCGCTGTTTTTCTAGGCAGCCCGAGACAAGGAGTACGATGGGAGCGAGATGATCGCCTCTGTCTTGGTTTCCAAGCGGCGTAGGGACTGCCTGCACCAAACACGGTCGGTCGAGCGGACGTCTGAAGCCGCCGCTCACCTCCACCTGCCGCCAGAATTGGAGCGTACTCCACGCATGGGATTTGGATCTTATGAGCCTGCTTGCCAACATTGACCATCTCTACGATGAATGCAAGAGGAACCAATGGTTGCGCTACTTCGCCGTCTTTTGCCGCGTCGCATTGGCCCTGGGGTTTATCCCCTCGGGCATAGTAAAAGTTATGGGAGAGCGGTTCACCGGGTTACCCTCGAATCATCCATTGGGCCACTATTTTGACGCGTTGTACCTTACAGGCTCTTACTACACGTTTATCGGCGTGAGCCAGTTGACGGCGGCGCTGCTGTTGCTCATTCCAAGGACGGCGTTGCTGGGAGCGATTCTCTATTTTCCGATCATCCTCAACATTTGCGTTCTGACCTATGCGACTCGTTTTGAAGGCACTCGCATCGCTACGTTCATGCTGTTGGCGAACTTGTATTTGCTGTGGTGGGACTATGCGCGGTTGAAATATGTTTTGCCTCTTGCATCATCGAGCGACGTCGGTAAAACGCCAAATCAGAAGATGTCCCGCAAGTTCCCTTTGATATTTTTCGGATGCGTTGTCGCAGCCGTCGTTTTAGTGGTCGTCATCAACATCTTTGTGTACGACATCCGCCCTGGCAATTCTCAGCTAGAGTGCACGAACGGATGCGCCAATAATGCTCTCCCCGAGGCCTGCGAGCGCTTCTGCAATTGCATCTACAACGAGGGCGATCCCTTGGACAAGTGCTTGGATGAATACGGCAAAGGGGATGTGCCGGCCCAATAAGCTCATGTGGCGAGAACATGGGCTTATATCTCCAGCAATAAGCTCATGGGCTCAGCCCACAAGCTCATGGAGCGAGCCCATAAGCTTATTTCCCGGCTGATAAGGAGATCGGCTGAGGACATAAGCTCATGTGGCAAGGACATGGGCTTATATTTCCGCTGATAAGGAGATCTGCTGAGCCCATAAGCTTATGGAGCGAGCCCATAAGCTTATATCTCGTCCCATGAGCTTATGTGCCGAGCCCATGAGCTTATATCTCCGGCGATAAGGAGATCGGCTGAGCCCATAAGCTTATATCTCCGCCGCATGAGCTTATGGAGCGAGCCCATGAGCTTATATCCCGTGCTCCGATAAGGAGATCGGCTGAGCCCATAAGCTTATATCTCCGCCGATAAGGGATCGTGCTGAGCCCATGAGCTTATCTGGCGAGCGCATAAGCTTATATCTGGAGATAGAAGCAGATCGGCTGAGGACATAAGCTTATGCGGCGAGGACACAAGCTTATATCTGGAGAAGTGAGTGGGCCGGCGGGACGCCGGCGGTCCCAGGAGGAAAAAAAGAGGGGGACGTGCAGGGCACGTCCCCCCCATGGGATTCGATGCGGATCCAGCTACGGGGTGTTCTCGCCGGTGGGCTCCGGCTCGGCGCCGGTCTTGCGCTTGCGGCCCCGGAACGGCTTCATGCCGAAGTCGGCCAGTTTCTCCGAGCGGATGCCGTAGTGCTGCTTGACCGCCAGTTGCAGCACCGTGGCCAGCCTCTCGCCTTCCGCCAGGGCGGCCTGGAACTGCTTCGAGGCCTCCTGCTTGCCCGCCGTGTGGAGAGCCTGCCGGTCGGCCGCCTCCGTGACCTGCGCCAGCATGGCCTCGAGGCGGGCGATGCTCGCCTCCAGGTGCCCAAGCTCCGCGCGGTTGCCGTTCAGCCTCGACAGCAGCCGCTGAAGCTTGCCCATCCTTCCCTTCACCGTCGTTTCCTGCGTAATCATGGTCCTTCTCCTGGGTATGGGCCTCCCTGAGCCCGGTTGAGTAGGCTCCGGAGCCGGAATCGGCGCCCGGAGGGGAATCAAGCTGCGTTATGTGGGTATGGTCGGGTAGGAGCGCATGAATGTCAAGAGGAGGTCTTGACGATCCATGTGGAAGCATCTACAATAGCTACATAGATGAGGGGAGGCTGAAATGTCATCAGACCGTGAGGTCCAGGCGAAGCGCCGGCAGGCCATCCTGGAGATCCTGAGTGGGGACCAGCGGATCACCGAGCAGAGGGAACTGGTCGAGCGGCTGCGCGCGCGGGGGATTCCGGCGACGCAGTCGAGCATCAGCCGCGATCTCAAGTTCCTCGGGGCCGTGCGGGCCCAGGGGTACTACGAGATCCCGGCGTGGATGGACGAAGAGGAGGGGGCGTCGCCGTTCCGCAGGGCGGTCCCGTTCGTCCGCAAGGTGCGGCAGGCCGGGCCCTACCAGTTGTTCATCGTCACCGCTGCGGGCGCCGGACGCGTGGTCGCCCAGGCGATCGCCGATTCCGAGTGGGAGGACATCGTCGGCATCCTCGAGGGGGACAGCGGCGTGCTGCTGCTGACGGAGAACTTCTTTTTCCAGCGGCTCGTGTACGAACGGCTCAAGCACTACCTGGGCAGCGACGACCGGTATCAGATCGTGGAGATGGAGGGGGGCACGTAGGAAAGGAATCGGGCCGCCGGAGCGGCCCGATCTGCGGCCTGGCATGAAGCAGGCTGCGATTATTCACAGTAGATTGGGAGCAGCTTGGCCACCACCGGGCAGATGCAGGGATCGCGGCAGGGCTCGGGCTCCAGCACTGAGATCCACCGGGAATCCGTGTCCGACCGGTTGGCGCTGTCTGTTACCCCGGCCTCGAGGGTGAAGCCGCCGCTGTAGGCGTAGTCGCCCTGGCAGACTGTCATCGACTGCGTGGAGCTGGTTCCGATCTGATATCCATCCGCCGTCCAGCTATAGGTAAATCCAGGGGAGCCACCGGTGACGGTCGAGCCCCAGCTCACGGTCCTGCAGAAGTAGGTCCGGAGATCGATGGTCCAGGGACCGCTGCTGATGGCGATGATCGGCGGCAGATTGCAGCCCGAGTGGCTGGCGGCCATGCTGTACGAAGAGGGGTTCAGGTTGTTGCTCGTCATGCTCCCATAGGAATACGAGTCGCAGGGCGAGCCGCCGGCGGCCTGGGCGTAGGCTCTGGCGCTGACGTTGGCGCCGCTCCTCGGGCCGTCCGTCACCGCGACGTTGTAGGGGCCTCCGCTCACCCAGACCGTCGCGGTGGAGTAGGCATAGACCTCACCGGAGAAGCCAGGGCAGGTGGCGCTGAAGCTCGCCGACCCGTCCCCCCAGGTCCCCTGGACATCGGTCCTGGGGCCGGCAGTGGCGTTGTACGCGAAGTTGATCGTGCAACTGACCTTGAGGTCATCGACCAGGCCGAGCTTCTCGGCCTGCCGGGCGCGCTGGATCATCCGCATGGTGCTCGCCATCTCTTTGCGATGATTCGCGATGGTCTGTTTGAGCTCGGGCGTCGGAGTGGCCTGGTACGCGGCCTGCAATTTCACGTATTGAGCTCTCAGATCCTGAAGCTTCCAATTGAATCCCTTGACACCGAACACGAAAGTCTCGACCTCATTGGGCCGCCGCTCGCGCCGCAGGACGCCATCATTGAAGATCGTCCACCCTTCGTTCTGCAGTTGTGCGATCACATCCCGGTCCGTCTTCTCCTGGGCGAGGCCCGGATTCGCGAGACCCAGCCAGGACAGGCATAATATGAGGACGATTGGCAACGTTTTCCTGATCATGGCAGCACTCCTTCTATCCCTCAGCCAAGTCGCCTGGCCTCCATGGCCGGCGACGGGGAGAATGGCAAGCGAGTTGTTGGATCGGGACTAGCGACTACTGAACAACGATACTGCGGTTGAAAACCTTTCAGCCACGTTCCGAAGGGTGGAAAATCTGCCAACCCGAGGGGGTGGGAGCGACCGCCGGAACTACCTCGCGGCGTGGGCTGTGCACGCCTATTCCGCGTCGATCCAGATTCCGGAAGGAGCGAGCCGGCCGGCCGCCAGGTCGAGGGCGTAGACGTAGGCGCCGCGGGCGCCGAGGCGGCGGCCGGCGCCGTAGCTGACGGGCGGGGCGTAGCCGGTATGGAACAGGCGCAGGCCTTCGAGGACCTCCACGAAGCTCTCGCGGTCGAGGTCGTGCCCGGCGCGCTTCAGTCCCTCGATCAGGACCTCGGCGGCGGCCAGCGCCGCGATCTGTGCCGAGAGGTGCTCGGCGGGCAGGGAATGGGCGGCGGCCAGGGCGCGGTAGCGCGTGGCGGCTTGCGGCGCCGTGGCCGTGGGCAGCCCGACGAAGATCCGGCCGTCGAGGCCCGCGCCCGGTGCGAACAGGCTGTCATCGGCGGAGGCGGCGGTGACGAGGAGGCGCGGACGCCAGCGGAGTCCTTCGGCGGCCCGCATCAGAGCGGCGGCCTCGGCCCCGGAGCCCAGGAAGAAGACGGGGTCCGCCTTGCCGGCGGCCAGCTTCGCGGCCAGCTCGCCCGCCGCGAAGGAACCCCGCAGGTAGCGCTGGACGTCGAGCGGAGCCCAGCCCTCGCAGGCCTTCCCGAGCGCCTTGACGGCGGCGTCCAGGTCGTCCTCCCGCGGCGCCACGACGGCGGGCCGCGGCGCCGTGATCTCCGCGTCCTTTCTCGCGAAGCGGGCCAGGGCCTGGGCCTGGGTTTCGATGCCGGGCAGCAGATAGAAAACATAGCGATTGAGGGGCAGCTCCTCGCGGGGATGCAGGGTGAAGGGGCCCACCAGCGGCACCCGCTTCTCCTGGAAGACGGCGGCGAGGCCGTCGTCCCCGCCGGTCAGGAAGGCCGCGGCCACCGCGAACGCGTCGCCGCGGTCGAGGGCGGCGGCGACGCCGGCCCGGCGGTCGCCCGGTGCGACGTCCAGGGGCACCAGATCGAGCCGGCGCCCGTAGATCCCGCCCTCGGCGTTGACGGCGGCGAAGCGCGCCTCCAGGGCGGCGCGCACGGCCTTCCCCATGCCCTCCAGGGGACCCGGCGGCGGCGGCAGGAAACCGACCCGTAGGGCGGTGTCGCTGACCCCGGGGTCGCTCCGCTCGCCGAGCGTCTTCAGGTAGGCGACGAGGTCCGCCATGTCCTGGTGGTTCATCCGGTAGCGGGGCATGGCGGTGTGGAGGACGTTGCCCGCGGGATCGAACCCCATGGCGAGGGAGCGCTTCATCAGCCTCTCGTCATAGGGCGGGTGGCGGCGGCCGGTGGGATGGACGACGCCATAGGGCTTGCTGAGGTTGGCCCAGGTGATGTCGGTGGGGGTGACGCCCCCTTCCGGCCGGCCCTTGCCGTCGCGGCCGTGGCAACTCGCGCACGGTACGGCCGAGGCTTCCACCTCGACCCCTTCGCCGAGGATGGCGACGATCTCGCCGCCCGAGGGGCTGGTGCTGTCGACGTAGATCTGGCGGCCGCGCTCCTCCTGCGAAGTCAGTCCGGCGGCGCCCAGCAGAAGGGGAGCCAGAAGAAAGACGGGCAGCCGCCGGAAAGCAAGGTTTTTCATCCCGCCTCCCGATTCGAGCCGGAATCGTCGATCACGCTGTCGATCACCGGGAACAGGTCTTCCGGCTTGGCCAGCCCGAAGGCCTTCTTCCACAGGCCGGTCGTCTCGTTGCCCAGGATGTACAGGGTCTGGTGCTGCTCGGGGGATTCGACCCACTGGCCGAGCCTGGTCAGCGCCGTCTCCATGTTCTGCCGCGAGCCGGTGACGAAGGTCCACCCGGGCCGGGCGCGGAAGCGCTGCGCGTATTCCTTCATGCGGGCGGGCGTGTCGTAGTCGGGATCCACGGAGAAGGAGATCAGGAAGACGTCCTTGCCGAGGCGGTCGCCCAGCCGTTCCTGGACCTTCATGAAGGTGCTGCTGAGGATAGGGCAGGGTCCCACGCAGCGGGTGTAGATGAAGTCCATGATCACGATCTTGCCCTTGAGCAGATCGGTGTAGAGGCGCACTTCCTTGCCGTCCTGGTCGAGGAGGACGGTGTCGCCGAAATACCGCTGGGCGGCGGCGGAGCGGTCCTCCGGGGTCTGGCCCGCGGCCGGGAGAGCGAGGAGGACCAGGGCGGCGAGCAGGGCGGTCGTCACTTGGGTCAAAGCGTTCATTTTTTTGCCTCCTCCGTGGCTCCCGTGGCGGCCATTTCGTCGATGGCGGCGGCCAGCCTGGCCGGCGGGGCGAGGCCGTAGGCCCGCGTCCACTGACCGTTGCGGTTGCTGATCAGCACCAGCGGCGGATGATCGTTCATGTTGGCGGTGTAGGACCCGAGGGATTTCAGCAGCCGGGTGATGTCTTCCCGCTCGCCGGTCACCAGGGTCCAGCCGGGCCCCTGGCCGAACTTCGCCGACCAGGCCTTGAGGTGCGCGGGCGTGTCGGTGACGGGATCGACGGAGATGGAGATCAGGTGCACGTCGCGGCCGGCGCGCTCGCCCAGCAGCTTGCGCAGCTTGCCGAAGGTCGCCCCGAGGGGCGGGCAGATGGTGGTGCAGTTGGTGAAGAGGAAATTGATCGCCACCACCTTCCCCTCCACGAGATCGGTGCGGAACCGCAGCTTGCGTCCGTCCTGATCGAGCACGGGGACGTCCGGGATGTCGATCGCCGCCATCTCGGGAGTTTCCGGTCCGGCCGCGGCGGCGGGAAACGCGGCGAGGAGCAGGGCCAGGGCGGCGGCGGTGATCGTCAAGGTTTTCATCGCGATCCTCCCGAGGCCGCGGCGGGCTCGCCGACGGTCAGGTTCACGAACTGTGATTTCTGGAGCGGCAGCCCCTCGGACTCCACGCCCACGAACACGAAGTAGAGCCCCGACTCCGGAGGCCGGAAGCGGAGCTCGTACAACCCTTCCGACACCTCGTCGGCCCAGTGCCGCTGCTGCCAGGTGCCGGGGGAGAGGAAGGTCAACACCTGCACGTCGCGCAGTCCCCGGCGCGGCGCGCCGGTGGCGGGCTCGCTGATGCGCAGGCGCAGGGTCACCTCCTCGCCGGCGCGGAAGGGGCCGTCGCCGGCGACCTTCACCTCCACGTCGAGGGGCAGCCGGCGGGCCGCGGTCAGGACGGGGTCCTCGGCCACGGTGACCGGGAAGCAATGGACGACGCGCGGCGAATCGATCAGCAGGGCCAGGTCGTAGCGGCCCGCCGAGCCCATCCTGGCCACGGTCTCGTAGACGCCGGGACGGACCTCGCGCAGGCTGCGGTCCACCACCAGCGCGGCCCGGGGCACCTTGCCGTAGTTCTTGAAGTGCCCCATGGGCGCGGCCATCCCTTCCTTGTAGTAGTAGATGACCTTGTCCTCGGGGTTGACCACCAGCACCGACGGGTGGCCGGGGGCCTGGACGATGCCGTCGGCGGGGGTGGGCATGGGCGTGCGGCCGGGCGGGTGCTGGCCGCCGGGGAAGTCCACCACGGGCACCGGCCGTCCGGGCTCGCCCACGGTCTTCAGGGGGATCATCAGCACGATCTCGCTGCCGCGGTGGCGGACGTAGGCGAGCTCGTCGCTGAAGGTCACCTGGTCCGGATCGGCTTCCACGTCGGCGGTCTGCACCACGCGGTTGGTGACGGCGTCGAGGATGTGGACGGCGTTCTTGGGCGGCTGGACGACGAAGGCCAGGCGGCCGCCGGGGGCGAAGCGGATGTTCCCGAGGCCGGGGCCGGCTTCCACGCGGGCCAGCGGCTCGGGGGTTTCGCCGTTGATCGCGACGACGGTGCCCAGGCGCGAGCCGCTCACGTAGGCCCGCTTGGCCTGTGCCGACCAGGCGATGGAGACCGGCCGGTCGCCGGTCTGGACGTCCCGCACCTTGGCGAGCTTCGCCGTGTCGAGCACCGACACGGTGCCGTCCTCTGCATTGGTGACGAAGACGAACCGGCTGTCGTCGCTGAAGGCCATGTCGTGACCGCCGGGGCCGCCGCGGCCGGTCTTGATGTCGGCGACCTTGCGCAGGCCGGCGGTCTCGATCGCCGAGACGCCGCCGTCCCAGGCCGCCCAGAGGTAATGGCCGTCCGGTTGGAGGCCGAGCCGCCGCGGCTTGCCGCCGGTCGCGATCTCGCTCACCACTTTCCAACTCGCCGTGTCCACGGCGGCGACGGCGCCCGACTCGGGCATCGAGACGTAGAGGCGGTTCTCGTCGCCGGCCAGCGCCCAGTCCTCCCCGGGGCTCTTCAGGAAGACCATGGTCAGTAGCTTGCTGTTGCCATAGCCGAAGAGCGGATCGACCACGGAGAGGGTGGCGTCGGCGTTGAGCGCCAGCACGTAATAGGCGTTGAGGTCCAGGTCAGGGCGGGAGAGGAGCGAGCCGCTGACGAGGGCTTCCACTTTTTTCTTGCAGTCGGTTTCCGCCGCTTCGCCGGGCAGCGTGGCGTCGAGAAGGTCCATCCAGGCTCCGGGGTAGAGGCGGGACATGGGCGTGCCGCTCAGGGTGTCGGTGATGGTCAGCCGCACGCGCGCGGTCCTTTCTTCCATCAGCGCTCCGCCGTCCAGGGGCAGGACGGCGAGCTCGACGGCGAGCCCCGCGGCCACCACCTTGCCGGCGGGGGCCTCGGCGGCCCGCGCCGTCAGCGAGCCGGCCAGAATCAGCCCCGCGAGAAGGGTGAAGAGTCGTTGTTGTCCGTAGGTCATGGCAAATCCTTCCGGTCGGTCCGTGCTGGTGAAAAGGAGGGCGCCGGTCGGCGTGCGCACGTCGACCGGCGCCCAGCGGACTACTCGACTCTCAACAGCCCCCACATGCCGCCATCGAAGTCGGTGGCGACGTGGTTGCGGAAGAGGTAGTCGCCGATGATCGAGAACTTGCCGCCGGCGCCGTTGCGGATCACGGCGTCGAAGTGGTTGGTCGGCCCGATGCCCATGCGGGCGCCTTCCCACATGGAGAAGGAGTTGGTGCCGATGCGGGTCGAATTCTCGATGTACGGCTCCTTGTCCCAGATGTGGCCGTGCAGGTCGAACACGATGTTGCGCGAGTGGCCGCCGGACTGCAGCAGCCGGAAGCGGATGGGCGTGCTCCGGCTGACCGAGAAGACCGGCGTCTGCGGATCGCCGCCGACCTTGGTGTTGGAGAGCACGGTGTTCCAGTTGCTGAAGTCGTCGGTCGTGGGGAGCCGCCTTCCCGGTCCGTACTGCATGCGCTTCCACAGCGGCTCGGTGCGGTAGTTGATGGCTTTCTGCCCCGAGTCTTCGGCGTCGTCGCCGCAGTCGAGGTTCTCGATCGTGGCGCCGTAGCCCGGCACGACGCCGCCCGTGGGCAGGCCGCAGAGCGGCGTGATCTCCACGTCGGTCCGCATGTTGACGTCGTTCTGGAACTGCACCACGAACTCCCGGAAGCTCGCCTGCTGCCCCGGGTACGGGAAGGGGTTGACGACGTCGGCCACGGCCCGCGAGGTGGCCGACTCGGTCCAGGTGGCTCCCTCGGGCTCGATGATCAGCGAGCCGATGGCCCCCTTGCCGGGCTGCTCGATGCGGTCGGCCGGGATCAGGTTCGTGGCTCCGAACTCGATCGGGGTGGCCGTGATCGTGCCGTCGGGGTTGATGGTGATGTCGCCGGCGTACCACTCGTAGGTGACGGACTGCCCCGGCGACGCCGTCTGGGTGGCGTTGCCGCCCACGTTGGCGCCGTCGAAGCGGCTGACGTCGTAGTAGACGAGCTGCGGGTGCAGGCCGACGCTGGTCGACGGCTTGATGTCGTTCTCGTTGAATCCTTCGACCGTCATCGGCAGCATGTTGAACGTGTTGAGGTCGAAGGGAGCGGCGGGCAGACGGTTGCGCAGGGTCAGCTTGATGCACTCGCCGGCCCGGGCGCGCAGCACCAGCGGCTCGACGGGCACGGCCGGCAGCAGCCTGCCGGCGGCGTCGAGATCGGAGGTGCGGACGAACAGGATCGCCGTGGGATCGAACAGCGGTCCGATGGCGCCGTCCGTCCGCGAGTTGTAGACCAGCCTGCCGCCGGGCAGGGCGTTGGCGGCGGCCACCGCCGTGACGTCGAGCAGCCGCACCGGAGCGTTCTTGGGGCACGAGAAGTCGAAGGCCCCGATGGCGCCCGGATCCAGCCCCGACCGTCCGTTGGGGTTCTCGGGCAGCGGCCGGAGGTCGCGCCGCGTGCCGGTGTAGGCCCGGAAGAGGCCCCACATGCCGTTCCACAGGTCGTCGGTCGAGGAGCCGGCCGACCACTGGCGGTCGACGTAGGCGCCCTGGGGGTTCTTGACGAGCTGGGGAACGATGAACTCGTAGTGCTCGGAGATGCCCATCATCTGGCTGTTCTTGTAGCCGGAGTTGGGCTCCGCCGGCTCGAACAGCCACTTGATGCCGTGGATGTTGAAGTTGTGCCCTTCCTCGTGGGCGCCGACCAGGACGCGGATCTGCACGCGGTCGTTCTCATACGCCCGCAGCATCGGGGTGTAGGGATCGAAGTCGTTCAGGTCCGCGGTCAGCGGCTGATAGAAGGACGGTTGGCCGTTGAGGGTGTCGTCCGCCCGCTTGATGGACGAGAAGGCGAACGACAGGTCGCCCGGCTGGCCCGCGGCCTGGCCGTTGGTGAACGGGTCGCGGACGCGCAGCGCGACGGGCTCCTGGCGGTAGTTGACCGTCATGGTGCCCACCTCGGCGGCCGAGATCGCCTCGGGACACGGGGGCAGGCTGCCGTTGGGGCAGACGTCCGGCCGCGCCAGCAGCTCGGGGATGCCCACGTCCTCGCGGCCCGCGGGGTTGACGGCCTTGTCCGGATCGTCACAGCGGAACGCGCCGAACCCCGGATCGAACCGGCACTTGTTGCTGTCCTCCTCGTAGGCGAGCTGGAAGTCGGCGAACTCGATCAGGAACTCGCGGTACGACGGGTCGGGGCTGCGCGGCTCGATCACCGCCTGCCAGCTCGTGGGGCCGCCGTCGTGGCGGGTACCGAGGATCTCGCTGGTCTCGTTGTGGTACCAGTTGGAGCCGGCCGGCTCGATCACCAGGCCGGCGTAGAGGCCCGCCTGCTGGTGGGTCGAGGGGCCGAAGTGGTCGTGGGTGAAGACGGTGCGCAGCGTCCGGTCGTTGCCGGCGTTGTCGCGCACCGGATCGGCGTACCAGCGCTGGACGGTGGTCTGCGCGCCGATCCAATCCCCTTCGCCGTCGCCGTCCCGGTCGGGGCCGTCGCCGAAGAAGGGATGCTTCTCCGCCACCGGGCAGGTGAACGTGCCGTTGCGCGGATCGGCCAGCGCGCAGCCGTTCTGGGCCCGGATGGCGTCGATGCGCTCGCGCACCTCGCCGGGCGAGAGCGAGCCGTCCTCGTAGTTGAAGCCGTTGCCGGAGCCGTCCGACGCCAGCACGTCGAACTTCACCAGGTGGATGTGCTGGCCCAGGATGTCCGTGGGCGTGCGCACCTGGAAGTCGTCGAGCAGGTACTCGTGAGGCACCAGGTTGCTGAACCAGTATTCGATGCAGTCGCCGCTGTTGGCCCGCATGAAGAGCGGCTCCGGCGGCTTCGGCGGATCGACCGCCGGGGTGACGTAGTCGGCCACGTCGTCCCACAGCGACTCGAAGCGCATCTGCGGGAAGTGCCAACCCTTCTTGTTGATCACCACGTCGGTCTCGATGGCCGCGCCCTTGATGGTGCGGGAGAGCGGGATCGGCACGCCGTTGGCGTCGATGCAGGGATCGGAGAACGGCGCGCCGCGCACCGCGGGACGGCCGTTGGTGATGAACTTCACCGCCGTCGGGCCGTCGCAGGTGCCGTTGGGCAGGCAGGTGGAGTGCTGCCGCGTGGCGTGATAGCTCATCGCCGCCAGCTCCGTCGCCGTGCCGGTCTCGGGGATCGGCTGGGCCGTGACGGTGAGCAGCTTCTTGTGGAAGTCGAGCGGCGTGTGGGCCTCCACGAAAGTGCCGGCGGTGATGATGTGGCGGGGCAGGCCGCCGTCGTCGATCGTGTCCAGGGGCGGATTCGGCGGCCGGTGGCCGGCCATGCCGGGGACGAAGAACGGGAAGCCGGGGTTGCCCGTCCCCGCGATCTGCGCCTGGCCGTTGACGATGGAGACCGTGGCGCCCGGCCTGGGAGCCATGGGCTGGTTGGGCAGCGGCACCACGGCGGGGATGGGCGTGCCGGCGGCGATCTCGCCGTCCGGCAGGGCCCGCGAGCCCGGGGCCGGCCGGCCGTTGGCGTCGAGCAGCGTCCCTTCCTCGAACACGTCGTGCACCCGCCACAGCGCCCACATGCCCTGCGCGAAGTGCGGGTAGAAGTGGCAGTGGAAGATGGAGTCGCCCGGCGTCAGGTTGAGGTTGCCGCTGCCGTCGTGGGCGATCTCCGTGGTGAACGAGGAGCCGGGTCCGAGGGCCTGGCTGTCCAGATAGCTCGACTTGTCGCTGTCGGGCGAGAAGAGCCACTGGTGGGCGTGCAGATGATGGATGTGATGCTCCTTCGAGCCCGCGTGCAGCACGCGGAACTTGGTGTGGTCCCGCAGGTAGGAGTGGTAGACGTTCGAAGGATCGTCGGGATAGAAGGCCTTGGTGGCTTTCGGTCCCGGCGTCGGCGCGCAGTTGGTGCCGTTGCGGACGTCGGAGATCGTGCACGGCGAGTTGGCCGGCACGTCCACCACCATGGCCGGATCGCCGACCGCCCACGAGGTGAGGAAGAACTCCTCGTACTTGCACTCGGGGCAGTTCCACATCGGCCCGACGCCGATGCGGTTGGCGAAGATCTCGGCGCCGGCGCCGCCGGTGCCGTAGTTGATGGCGAAGCCGTCGCGCACGCTATGCAGCGTGTGTTTGAACTGCGTCTGGTTGAACACCGGGAACGCCTGAACCGCGCCGATCTCGTCGTGATAGATGATCGTGAACTCGCGGAACGGTTCGAAGCGCCGCGGATAGATGTAGACGTTGGCCGGGAAGGCCGTGCTGCCAAATTCATAGTTGCTCTGCGGGCCGGCGATCATCGCCGTCAGATCGCTGTGCATGATCCGGTTGTTCTGCAGCATGTTGAGGACCGGCGTGCCGGCGCGGGGATGGCCCACCGGGTAGAGCGCCTCGTAGTTGAGGATGCGCTGGCCGGTGGCGGTGTAGCCCGTGGTGGCGTAGTCGAGCTCCTGCTTCGTCGATCTGGCTGCGGTACCAGCGCGAGCCGGCGGGCTCGACGATCACCGCTCCGAACAGGCCGGCGTTGACCTGACCTCCGTCCCCTTCACCCCCGGCCGGCGCCCCCATGCTGCGGAGGACGTGCTCGCCTTCACGCTCCGCGTAGAGCTGGTAGATCAACTTCTGCGCGATGTTGGCGAGGCCGTTGGGATTGCGGCCCACGTAGGAGCCGTCGTCGAGGTTGATGAGGTTCCATTGCAGGCCGACCACGTGGATCGAAGCCCAGCGCGTGGCCGACTGATCCTGGTCGCGCCGGGTGGAGGCCAGGAAGTTCTGGAACTCGATGCGCAGGCAGTCGCCCACGTTCATACGCAGCACGATGGGCCGCGGCCGCTTGTCCGACCGCAGCTTCACGTTGCCCGGGGAGAGGACGGTGCCGCTGATCGGCACCACGTCCCGCTTCAGGGCGTACATCATGCCCTGAGGCTGGACGGCCCCGAGGCGGTTCCAGAAGAAAACCTGATCGAAGGCCACCACCTCCGCCGTCAGTGTGCGAGCGCAGGTCTGGGCGGCGGCGTCGGCCGGCAATCCCAGAGCGGCGGCCAGAGCCAGAGCCGCCGTAAACCACCCGATCCGGCGAACGAAACGGGTTGAAATGAGTAGATGCATGGCGTCTTCTCCTTCCGCCGCCTTCGTGCCGGACCGTACCAGGAGGAGCGGCCGAGACGGCGGGAAACCCTGAATACCGAACTGCGAGAACCACTTATAGAGAGGGCCGGACGGCCCGATCTTTCGAGGAGTGCTCAACTGCAAGGATTTTTAAGGAGACGGGCGTGGTCTCACCACGTCCGTTGGAACGGGAAGCGTTCTTCGACGGGTGGCCCGGAAAACCACCTTTCGAGGCGGGACCGGCCCGGGTCTGCCGCGGCGGGTCGGACGGGTGACCTCGGGGCGCCGCGCGCCGTGTCACGCTTTGTTACTGGTTGCGCACCTTAACGGAACGGGTACACTCCACGGCCTCTTCTATGAGTCGATGCTGGACCTCTGAAAAGACGGTCGTCGCCGGTGGCGCCCTCAAGGGAGATGATGATCGATGGTAGAGAACCGTCAGTTTCGTCTGAGCAGGTTCGATGTAATCGGTGCGGGATCGCTGGCGGAAATCATCGAGCAGTGGATGGGCGGCAAGGCCCTCCGCTGGTACATCGCGCAGATCTCCGAGGAGGAGATCGTGGTGGAAGCCACGTTCTACGACGGGGAGATGTTCGAGCCCGCCGGCGGGATCGAGAGCCGGGGGCGCTTCCCCGGCCGCGACGCGGTGGTGAGCATCGTCCCGACCGGGGTGGGCTGCGAGCTCGGCGGCTACGCCGGGGACGCGGCTCCGGCCACCAACCTGCTGGCTTCCGCGGTCGACTACCTGATCACCAACCCGAACGCGGTCAACGCCTCGAGCTTCATCAGCATGCAGGAGAACGTGCTCTACACGGAGGGCCTCTGCATCGACCTGTTGATGAAGGGGGCTGTCGACCTCCACATCCCCTATGCCAACCGGCTCGGCCTGATCGTGGAGAAGAGCAGCTCCGCGAGCCTGGACGTGGTCTTCAACGTCGTGAACACGGTCCGGGCGGTGCATGGCATCGACGTGGTGGACGTGGTGGTCACCGACGAGCCGATCGGCAGCCACTGCGTGGAGAACGCCTCGGGGGCTTTCGTGGGGACGGTGGACCGGCCGGATGTGATCTTCGCCGCCTGCGAGCGCCTGCTCCGCCAGGGGGCCAACGCCATCGCCATCACCACGAACATCCAGGACCTGCCGCCCGAGAACTACGTCAAGCACTTCGAGGGTGAGTACCCGAACCCTCTGGGCGGGGTGGAGGCGGTCATCTCGCACCTGATCGTCAACCGTTTCCAGGTGCCCGCGGCGCACGCTCCGATGCTCAACTACAAGGAGCTGGCCCTGGTGCACTCGGTCGTGGACGCCCGGGGCGCGGGGGAGATGGCCTCGGCGAGCGGCCTGGCCTGCACCCTCATCGGCCTGCGGCGGGCGCCGCAGATCGTCCCCGGCCGGGCCTTCCGCTGCGCGGACATGATCAACGTCCACAACCTGCTGGCGGTGGTCTGTCCGGCCGGATGCCTGGGAGGCATCCCGGCCATCTACGCCGGCAAGCACGGCATCCCGATCGTGGCCGTCGAGGAGAACGCCACGATCCTGGAGGTCTCCGCCCAGCGGGTCGGGATCGAAGGCGTGATCCCGGCGGCGAGCTACGCCGAGGCCGCCGGCATCCTGCTGGCGCTCAAGCGGGGGATCAGCCTGGAGAGCATCCGGCGTCCGCTGCCGACCTTGCGCCACCGCTTCGGCGAGGCCCAGGCCAGAAGGAGACCGCGGGCCGTCTTTGCGTGAGCCGCCGGCCGCGGATCAGGAGCGCGGGTAGTCGCGCAACATGGGCGGCGTACCGCTTGGATCCTCCAGCAGGCGCAGGGCGGCTTCCAGGACCGCGAGCTGCCGTGCCGGGTCGTGTGGCCTGTCCAGCGGGTAGCCGTGGCGGAACGGGACGAACAACGCTCGGGGAGGCCGCACAGCCTCTCCCACCTCCCGCAATAGCAGCAGGGCGACGGTGGAGATCCCCTGACGTTCGAGCTCGGCGCCGATCAGGCAGACCGCCTGATTGCACATCGGTCAGACGGGGACCAGGAGGGCGACGTCCACGCCGTCCTCGCGCATGCGGCGGGCCGCTTCGGGGGCGTGATCGCGGATCAGCCGGCCCGGCGCGGTGATCGATCCCATGAACGAGAGGTAGCGGTGGTTGACCGAGCCGACGCGGCCGGCGGCGGCCAGCTCGCGGGCGCGATCGAGCGGGAAGGCGAGGTTGGGGTCGCTGTCCATCCCCGTGTGATCGAAGCTGTCGCTCCGGTGGGCGTCGATCAGGTTGGAGACGTCCGCGTCCGCGGGGATCTCCCGGAAGCTGCCGTCGCCGCCCGCGAGGTTCGCCTGGAAACGCTCCTGGCCGGGAAGGATGAAGCCGGCGCTGGAGACCAGGGCGAGACGGCTCTCGGCGAGCGGCTTGCGCAACGGCGTCCACGGCACCGGCTCGATCCGCCGCCAGGGGTAGGCCTTCAGGAACAGGCGGACCTTGAGGCTGAACTCGTCGAGTGATCCCATGACTCCCTCCGTGCTCCCGCGTATGGTATCCCGCCTTTCCAGGCGGCGGCTCTCCCACCCCGCGGCGCATTGCGCGCGCCAGCCTTTCCGTTCAATCTGAAACTGCGCGTCGCGGGTCATCGCCGGTCCGCGCTCCGTGCCTACGAAAAGGAGTCCTCACCATGGCACGCGCACGTCCTTTTTCCTTCCTGGTCTTCACCATCGCGATGCTGACCCCGACCGACCTCTCGGGGCAGGCGTCGCCGGCTTCGAAGCAATTCGAGGTGGCTCCCCCGCAGACCTCGCCGTGGTCTTCGGCCACCCACCATCACTGGGGGCCCGCCGTCGTGGAGCTCGGCCCCGCCGGGTTCGCCGCGTCCTGGGCCACCTACTTCACCACCACCGATCCGCATGACTTCGACCGGCTCGCCGAAAGCGTGACGGGGAAGTGGCTGAGCCCTGAAGGCCTGCCCGGCGGCCTTTTCCTCGCCAGCACCGGAGTGGGATCTCCCGGCGGGGTGGGGGAGCCGAGCCTGGCACGGATCGGCGCGGACCGCTTCGTCACCGTCATTTGCCAGTACCGGGAATTAGGGTCAGACATCTGGTTCCGCCGCTTCGACGCCCATCAAGCCCTGGATGAGGAATCCCGCTTGCTGGGTGACATCCCGGACTTCCGTCTCGACTGCGGGCCTTCCGTGGCCGCCAACGACGCGGGCCGGTTCGTGATCGCCTGGATCCGGGTCGTCGACCCGTGGTCGGAACGGGCCGCCTGGCGGCCCATGGCCCAGGTGTTCGACGCGGACGGCGAGCCCGTCACCGCGGAGATCGAGGTCGGGCCGCCCTCGCCCGGCACCCAGGAGACCCGGCCCGCGGTGGGCATCGACGACGCCGGCAACTTCACCGTGCTCTGGCAGAGCTACGGCCATGTCTCGGGAACCGGCACGCCCGCGGGGACCTGGGGGCGGCGCTTCGACCCGGACGGCAATCCGCTGGGGGAGCGCTTCCGCATCGGAACCGGGACGCCGGGGATCGGCGGCCTGGCCATGACCATGGCGCCCTCCGGCGGCTTCGTCGCCTCCTGGGGGGAGCGCATAGCGCAGGGCAGGACGGCGCGGCTGATGCGCCGCTTCGTCCGCGCCGGCGGACCGGTGGGGCTCCTGATCTCCATCCCCGGCGACGTCCGGCAGTCCTGGGAGCCCTCTCTGGACCGCGACCGCCACGGCAACGTGACCCTGTTCTGGATCGAGGGGCGGAAAGCGGCGCTGGCGCTCTTCAACAAGGACATGATCCGGCAGGGCCCGGTCGTTTACGAGCCGCCCGCCACGCTGCTGACGGGCCTGCCCAACACCAGCGGCAAGAGCGTGGCCTTGACCGACGACGGGCGGATTTTCGCCGTCTGGCTCGGCCCCCGGGCGCCCCGGGCGCGGAATTTCATCCTCGGGCGGATGTGGCAGGCCCGCAAGGAGGCCGACCTCTGCTTCTTCCGCCGCACCGCCTACGACTGTGACACCGCCAACGACGGCGGCGGCACCGAGCAGAGGCCCTGGGTCGAGGTGCGGCGCGGCGTCGCCAACGACCCCGGCGCCCTGCCGGTGGCCGGGGATCTGGACGGCGACGGCCGCGGCGATCTCTGCGCCGGCCAGGGCCGCCGGGTCTACTGCGACGTGGACCACGAAGGCCTCACGGCCGAGGTGGCGTCCGATCCCTTCCTCTTCGAGCTGACCCCCACCGATGAAGCGGCGGTCGGCGACGTGGACGGCGATCACCGCGCCGACGTGTGCATCCGCCGGACCAACGTCTGGTACTGCGACGTTCGGCAGGGGGACGGTATCGCGCCGGACTTCACCTTCTCCTTCGTGGCGGGCAAGGGCACGATGATCGGCGACGTGGACGGCGACGGCCGGGCCGAGCCCTGCGTGGCCGGCGGCGTCCGGTTCCTGTGCGACACTGGGCACGACGGCGGCCTGGCCGAGACCGTGCTCGACCTCGCGCCGGTGTTGCCGCGCGGGTTCGGCGGCGCGCCGGCGCTGGGCGACGTGGACGGCGACGGCAAGGACGACCCGTGCCTCTTCGGGAAGGGCCGGCTGCTCTGCGGTCTCTTCAACCGCAAGCCGGGCCTGCCCCCTCGCGCCTTCGAGCTGCGGATGGCCGGAGAGGGCGTCCCCGTGCTGGCGGACATCGACGCCTTCTGAGCTGGGTCAGCCCGGAACCCACAGGGCTGAGAATTGACCCCGCAAAAGGGTCAATTTTCAGCCCTCTCTTCCCCGAGCCCCGGGGATTTCTCATGGCATCGCCATTGCTCAATATGTGAGGCAGTGCGGACATCAGCAGTCGGTCAAACCTGCAGTCTCTCTGAGCAAGGAGGAGTCATGAGGAAGTCCGTGGTTCTCGCGTTGCTGTGCCTGGTCATGGTGGCGGCCGTCGCCGCCGCGACCACCGTCGCCTACGTCCCCCTGCGGAAGGCGATCCGGATGAGCGACGCCGTCGTCGTCGGCTACGTCCTCAGCACCGAGTCGGTCTACAACCGCGAGGGTGAGATCGTCACCAAGGTCAACGTCCTGGTGGAAGAGCCGATGAAGGGCGGCTTCCAGGCCGGAGAGATCGTCTCCTTCCACGCCTGGGGCGGCAGCCTGGACGGCGTCAACGTCGAGGCGGTCGGCGAGGCCCGCTATCAGCTCGGCGAGAAGGTCCTGCTGCAGCTCGAGGACATCGACGGCGAGCTCCACACCCTCGGCCTCTCCTTTGGCAAGTGGAACGTGGTCCGCGACAAGGCGGGGATCGAGTGGGCCGTCCGCAACCTGTCGGATCTGAACATGGTGGGCGTCGACGAGTCGCCCGTGGTGAAGATGCCCCTCGGCCAGATGCGGAGCGTCGCCCGCCAGGTCGAGCGGCTGTCTTTCTGAACCGGTGACCCCGAAACCTATTTGAGATCCATCAGGAGAGATCCATGAAGAAGACCGCTTTGTTCGTCGCGCTCCTCTGCCTTTCGTCCTCGGCCTTCGGCTACACCCTGAACGGCCGCAAGTGGTTCAGCAGCTCCGAAGCCCGCTTCTTCTACAACGGCGCCAGCGCCGCGGCCTGCTGCCACAGCGCCAGCGAGGCGCAGAACAAGATCACCTCCGGCATCAACGCCTGGGGCATCGCCAGCTACGGCGGCACCACCACCCGGTCGGGCGCCAAGCGGGATGGCCAGAACGTCATCTCCTGGGGCAAGCTGGGCGGCACCACGCTGGGCGTGACCAACTACATCTCGACCGACACCAGCCAGTCGCAGGTCTGCAACGGCACCTTGATCTATCGCTTCACCGAGGTGGACGTCCGCTTCAACAGCCAGTTCTCGTGGCAGAACTCGAACGGCTGCTCCGGCGGCTTCGACCTCGCGGGCGTCTCCGTCCACGAGTTCGGCCACGCCGTCGGGCTCGGCCACTCGAACGTCCAAGGCGCCACGATGTATCCCTCGATCGGCACCTGCGACTTCAACGCGTCCTCGCTGGCCAACGACGACCGCGCCGGCTACAGCCACATCTACAGCGGCTGCAACTGATTCCGGGTTGGCAGCCCAACGAGGGCGGAGCCCGTCTCCGCCCTCGCCTTTTCAGACGCTGTTAACGCCTTCCGCCGGATCGGGTTGATTCCGGCATGAGACGAAAAATCCTCGCCTTCCTGCCGCTGGTCTTCGCTGCTTCCCTCGCGGCCCAACCGACCGGTCCCATCCCCATCCAGCGCTCGGATGCCGGGTTGCGGCAGGAGGTGGACCGGCTCATGACTCGCCTGGAGGCCTTCGGGTTCTCCGGCTCCCTGCTGGTGGCCCGCGACGGCCGGATCGTGCTGGAGAAGGGCTACGGCTTCGCCGACCGCGAGAAGGGCGTCCCGTTCACGGCCGGCACCGTCATCTGCATCGGCTCGATCACCAAGCAGTTCACCGCCGCCGCCATCCTCAAGCTGGAGATGGAGGGCAAGCTGAAGGTGACGGATCCGATCTCGCAGTACTTCGACGGGGTGCCGGAGGACAAGCGGGAGATCACCCTGCACCATCTCCTGACCCACAGCGCCGGCCTCCTGGACCTCCTGGGCGACGACTACGACGAGATGCCGCGCGACCGGCTGGTCAAGGAGGCCCTCGCCTCGAAGCTGCTGTGGCCGCCGGGGACCCGGTACCGCTACTCGAACCTGGGCTACAGCCTGCTGGCGGCCGTGGTGGAGAAGGTCTCGGGCCAGCCCTACGAGACCTTCCTCCAGGAGCGCCTCCTGAAGCCGGCCGGCCTGACCCTGACCGGCTACCGCGGGCCGAAGTGGGAGCTGGCCACGCTCGCCCGCGGCTACAGCCGGAGAGGGGACTGGGGCACGATGCTGGACCATCCCTGGGCGCCGGACGGCCCCTGGTGGAACCTGCGGGGCAACGGCGGCATCCTCTCGACCGTCGGCGACCTCTACAAGTGGCACCAGGCGCTGGAAGGGGAGGCCATCCTCTCGAAGGAGGCCAAGGCGAAGTACCAGGCTCCTCACGTCTCCGAGGGAGGCGGCACCCATTACGGCTACGGCTGGAGCGTCGCGAAGACCTCGCGGGGGACGACGCTGGTCTCCCACAACGGCGGCAACGGCATCTTCGCCGCCGACTTCCACCGCTACGTGGACGAGGGCGTGGTGATCGTGATCGGCTCGAGCCGGTCCGACTTCTCTTCGATCCCGACCCTCCCGGCCGTCGCGCGGCTCGTCTTCGGAGAGGATGTCCAGATGCCGCCGGAATTGGTGAAGATGGAAGCCAAGGCGCTGGAGCGCTACCTGGGCTCCTACGCGCTCCCTTCGGGAGGACGGCTGACCGTCGCCGCCGCTCCCGCGAACACCGGAGACCCGCGATATCCCGGCGTCACCGTCACGGCGGAGGGGATGGACGCCTTCCTGCTGCTGGCGGGCGGGAACCCGGGATCCGGAGAAGACTCGCGAGATGGACCGGCGCCTGCTCGCGGCTCTGGAGGCCGGACGCAACGGCAGCTTCGCTCCGGTCGGGGAGCTCCTGGGCGTCCCGGCCGCGCAGGCTGAGGGGGGAATGCGGGACTACGTGGAGCCGCGGGAGGAACGCTACGGCAAGCTCAAGGGCTTCGAGCCCGCCGTCACCGTGAGGAATGGAGAGCGGACGGCGAGCTACGTCCGTTTCCTGTTCGAGAAAGGCTCCGTGCTGACCGAATTCGCCTGGCGGACGCCGGAGATCGTCGGCAACGTCCGGCCCGTGGAGGAGCCGCTCAGCCTGCGCTTCGCGCCGCAGTCGCCCACCGCGTTCGCCGCCTACGACCCGCGCTCGCGGCGGACGTCGGAGATCGGCTTCGAGGTCGGCGAGGACGGCGCCGTCAAGGCGCTGGTGGCGAAGACGGGACCGGGTCTTCGCCTCGCGCGAACAGCACCATCAGCACCCCCGCCGTGATCGCCACGTCGGCGACGTTGAAGATGCCGGTGCGGAGGGAGCCCACGCCGAGGCTGACGAAGTCGATGACCTGGCCGTCGTTGGCGATGCGGTCGATCAGGTTGCCGACGCCGCCGCCCAGGAAGAGGGAGAGACCGATCTTCTGGGACCAGGAGAGGCTGGTGGAGCGGAACAGGTAGGCCAGCAGGGCCACCTGCGTCAGGCCGATGAAGACGACGCCCCACAGGAAGCGCGTGCGCGCCGGCAGGCCCGCGCCCAGGCTGAGGAACGCGCCCGGGTTCTCGGCGTACTGGAGCTGCACGATCCCCTGGAGCAGCGAGATCGGCGGGGAGGACGACAGGGTCTGCTTCGCGATGGCCTTGACCGCCTGGTCGCAGCCGACGCAGACGAGCAGCAGGATGCAGATGAGGACGAGCCGGACGAGGGGGTGCTTCCGCATAGGTGTTACTGCGCCTTGATCTCCGTCCACAGCTCGTCGATGAGCTGCGTCGTCTCGCCGAGCTCCTCGATCAGCTCACAACGGTCGAGGACCTCCTGAGGTGGATAGATCGACGGGTCGTTGCGGATTTTACCATCAATCAGTGGCAGCGCGGCCCGGTTCGCCCCCGCGTAATGGACTCCGTTGACGATCTTCGCCGCCATCTCCGGTTCCATGAGGAAGTTGAGGAACTGGTAGGCGGCGTCTACGTTGCGGGCCGTCTTCGGGAAGGCCACATTGTCGACCCAGAGGGTGCCTCCCTCCTTGGGGATCATGTAGGCGAGGCGGTCCGGCGCGTTCGCCACGGCTTCGGCCATCTCGCCGTTGTAGCCCTGGGCCACGTCCACGTCCCCGGCCGCCAGGAGGTTGGCGAAGTCGGAGCTGTTGTAGGTGCGGACCAGGGGCTTCTGCTTCTTCAGCATGTCGGCCGCCTGGCGCAGCACCGCCGGGTCCTTCTCGTTGATCGACCTGCCCATGATCCTCAGCGCCGCCCCGAAGGCCTCGCGCGGATCGTCCAGCATCAGGATGCGCCCGGCGTAGCGCGGATCGAACAGGGCCCGCCAACTGTCCACCGGCCCCTGGGCCTTTTGCCGGTCGTAGCCGATGCCCGTGGTCCCCCAGAGATAGGGCACCGAGTGGCGGTTCCCAAGGTCGTACGCCTGGTTGAGGAAGCGCGGGTCGAGGTTCTTCATGTTCGGCAGGCGGGCGTGGTCGATCTCCCGGACGAGTCCCTCGGGGATCAGGATCTTGATCATGTAGTCGGAGGGGACCACGACGTCGTAGTCGGCAACGCCCGACTGCAGCTTCTCCAGGATCGCTTCGTTGGAGTCGTAGGTATCCACGTTGACCCGGATGCCGGTCCGCTTCTGGAACTCGTCCACGACCTCCTGAGGGAGGTAGTTGGTCCAGATGTAGACGTTGACCTGGCGGGCCTCGGCGGGCTGTTCGGCTTCCTGCCGGCCGCAGCCGAGGAGGGCGAGGACGACAAGAACGGCGAGGACGGCGTTCCTCATGGGCGATCCTTTTCCGGAGAGTCCTGAAGCAGCCGGTGGGCGACCACGATCAGGAAGATGGTGGCGGCCAGCAGCAGCGTCGAGACGGCGTTGACCTCGGGGGTGACCCCGACCTTGAGCATCGAATAGATGTGGAGCGGCAGCGTCGTGGCACCCACCCCGGCCACGAACGAGGTGACGACGTAGTCGTCGATGGACAAGGTGAAAACCAGCAGCGCGCTGGCCAGGATTCCCGGCGCGATCAGCGGCAGGGTGACCCGGCGGAAGGTCTCGAAGGGGCCGGCGCCGAGGTCGCGCGCCGCCTCTTCCAGGGAAGGATCGAGGCCCGCCAGTCGCGCCCGCACCACGATGGCGACGTAGGAGACGCAGAAGACCACGTGGGCGATCACCACGGTCCAGAGCGACAGCCGCATCTGGGCCGCGCCGAAGAAGGTCACCAGGGCCGCGCCGAGCACGACTTCGGGGATGATCACCGGCAGGAAGAGCAGGCCTTGAGTGGACCGCCGGCCCCGGAACCGCAGCCGCGCCATGGCCAGGGCCGCCGGGGTGCCCAGGAGCACGGAGACCACGGTGGTCAATCCCGCCACCACCAGGCTGTTGCGGACGGACCGCAGGAGCAGGGGGTTGCTCAGGAGCTGCCGGTACCAGTCCAGGGTGAAGCCCTCCCAGAACGCCGTCTGGCGCGCCGAGTTGAACGAGAAGACCACCAGGATGGCGATGGGCGCGTAGAGGAAGAGGTAGACCAGCGCCGTGTGGGCCGCCAGGAGCCGCCGCCCGCCTTTCACAGCAGTTCCTCCGCGCCCCGGCGCCGCGCGTACAGGGCGTAGGCGAGCAGCAGGAGCAGCACGGCGGCCGTCAGCTCGAAGGCGAGGGCGGAGCCGAACGGCTTGTTGCGGGCCACGGCGAACTGGTTCTGGATCAGGTTGCCCATCAGCATGCTGCGCGCGCCGCCCAGGAGGTCGGAGACCACGAACTGCCCGAGGCTAGGGATGAAGACGAGCACCGCGCCCGCCAGGATACCCGGCAGGGTGAGGGGGACCGTGACCCGCCAGAACGACTGGGCGCTCCCCGCGCCGAGGTCCGACGCCGCCTCCAGCAGCGACCGGTCGAGCTTCTCCAGCGAGGCATAGAGGGGGAGGATCATGAACGGCAGCTCGCCGTAGACCAGGCCGATCATCACCGCCGTCTGCGTGAAGAGCAGCTCCAACGGGCGGTCCACCCAACCCGATCCCATCAGGACGCTGTTGAGCAGCCCTTCGGTGCGCAGGATGAACATCCAGGCGTAGGTGCGGATCAGGAAGCTGGTCCAGAACGGCACGACGATCAACCCCAGCAGCAGGTTCTTCCAGCGCGCGGGAGCCAGGACCGCCACGTAATAGGCGATGGGGAAGCTGAAGAGCAGGCAGAGGACGGTCGTGGCCACGGCCATCCAGAGGGAGCGCCAGCCGATCTTCAGGTAGATGCCGCCCAGGGAGCGGGCGTAGTTGGCGAGGAAGTCGCCGGAGCGGATGTGTCCCCGAGACGTCTCCGACCGGCTGGACGCCGCCGTAGGTCCCCCGCTCGGCGAAGCTGATGCCGAGCATCAGGACCAGGGGCACGAGGAAGAAGATCCCCAGCACCAGCCAAGTCGGCAGGAGGAGCGGGTAGGCGGCCCGGTCGGAGCGGCGGTGGGGCTTGAGGCGCACAGCGCTTCAGGAATCCAGGGGTTCCTGAGGAAGGGGAGGGATCAAGGGTGCGAGCTGTTCAACGAGCAGCGGAAGGTGGCGCTGGATCAGATCCCAGATCAAGGCATGCTCGACATCACCATACTCGTGAACCAGAACGTTTCGTTGCGAAACCATACTGCGCCACGGGATCTCAGGGTGGGCTTGCTGGAATTCGGGGCTGACACGGTTCGCTGCTTCTCCGATGATTTGGACCGACCGCTCGACGGCGAGGTACAGCATTCGATTGCTTGAATACTCTGCGAACGAGACTCCGCGAGTGGAGGCGATAATCCACCGGGCGGCGTCCAAGATGTCCCAGAGATAGGACGCGTCACGCTGTTCAGGTCGCATAGACGATTTGTCGGGTGGTCAGGATCTCATGTCGACGGAAGGGGTTGCGCAGGCCGCCCTTGCTGACGAGATCCACATTTCGACGAAGGATCTCCTGAAGCTCTTCCTGCATCTCCACAAAATCCGGAAGGCTGACCTGCGCCTCCGGGGAGAAGGTAACCAGGACATCCACGTCGCTCTCCGAAGAGAAATCGTCCCGCAGCACCGATCCGAAGAGAGACAGCTCTTCGACGCGCCACTTCCGACAGAAGTCCTCGATGCGACGGAGCGGCAGCGGAACGCGCGCCTTCGTGGGCGATTGCAGGGTCATAGGAGGAGAACGTAACGCCCGGTCCAGAGCCTGTCAAGGAACAATGACCTAATCCCGCAGCACCACGCTGTGCCGCGGATCCCATGCCAGGAAGGCGGGGCTGCCGGGGGAGAAGGGGAGGACCCCGAGGCCGGCGTTCTGCGCGAAGACGGTGAAGCGCTCGCCCCGGTGGTCGCGCACGATCCACTCGGTGCTCGCGCCCTGGTAGACCCGGTCCTCGACGGTCACCGCCACCGAGATCTCCGAGCTGGCGGGGACCGCCCGCAGCGACAGCTTCTCCGGGCGGACCACGAAGCGGACCGTCTCCCGCCGCAGCCGTTGCGGGCCCGCGGCGACGACCGTCAACTCGTTGCCGTCCGGGAGCATCAGGGTCATGAGGCCGTCCTCCACACGCCGCACCTCGGCGGTGAAGAAGTTGGAGGCGCCCAGGAACCGGGCCACGAACTCCGTCTCCGGCGACTCGAAGACCCCGACCGGGCTGCCCACCTGCTCGACCCGGCCATGGTTCATCACCGCGATGCGGTCGCTCAGGGCCAGCGCCTCCTCGCGGTCGTGGGTGACGAAGACGAAGGTGATCCCCAGCTTGCGCTGGAGGCTCTTCAGCTCCACCTGCACCTCCTTGCGGAGGTTGGGATCGAGGGCGGCGAGCGGCTCGTCGAGGAGCAGCACCTCGGGCTCCAGGGCCAGGGCGCGGGCCAGGGCCACCCGCTGGCGCTGGCCGCCGCTCAACTGGTCCGGCCGGCGCTCCTCCAGCCCCGTGAGGCGGACCAGCGCCAGGGCCTCGGCCACGCGGGCGGCCCGGCCGGCGCGGGGCAGCTCCTGGTAGCGCAGGCCGAACCCGACGTTCTCCGTGACGGAGAGATGGGGAAAGAGGGCGTAGTGCTGGAAGACCATGTTGACCGGCCGCCGGTGGGGCGGCACCCCGGTGACGTCGCGGCCATGGATGAGGATCCTTCCCTCGTCGCATTCTTCGAAGCCGGCGATCATGCGCAGCAGGGTGGTCTTGCCGCAGCCGCTGGGCCCCAGCAGGGCGAAGAGCTCGCCGCGGCCGATGGCGAGCGAAACGCCGTCCACGGCGGTCACCTCGCCGAATCTCTTGGTGACGGCCTGGAGGTCGACGCTGGGGTCGGGGAAGATGCTCATCTCGCGGCGCGAGGATGATACCTCGGACGCGCTCTAGAACTGGAAGGCCGGCTTCTCGATCCGCGGCAGCTCCCGCGTCCCCCAGTCCCGCCCGCCGTCCTCGCTGCGCAGCAGGCCGAGCCGCTCGACCCCGGCATAGACGCGGTCCGGCCGCCGGGGATCGACGGCGACGTCGCGGACGAGGGCTTCCGTGGCCCGCACCCGCTGCCAGGTGGCGCCGCCGTCCCGGCTGCGGTAGATCCCGCCGCTGGCCTCCAGGTTCACGGCCGCGAAGAGAGTCAGCGGGTAGGTGGGATCGACGCTCAGGGCCACCACGTCGGCGTCCGCGGGCAGGCCCTCGCCGGCGGGCGCCCAGGTGACGCCGCCGTCGCGGCTCTTGAAGACGCCCTTGAACCCGGTGGCCGCGTAGACGGTCTCCGGGCGCTTGGGATCGACCGCCACCGACCGCACCGGCCCGAAGTCCTTGCCGGCCGCCCGCCACGAGCCGCCGCTGTCCGTGGTCTTGAAGAGCCCCAGGTTGGTGGCGGCGTAGACGGTGGCGGCGTCCGTGGGATGGACGGTCAGCCCGGCGATCAGCAGGACCTCGGGCAGGCCGCCGGAGGCCGGGGTCCACAGGGAGCCCTCCTCGTCGCTGCGATAGACGATCTCGCCGTCCGAGGCGTACAGAACTTCGAAGGAGGAAGGCGATAAGACGATTTCGAACAACGGGATATGCAGGCCGATCGCCGACCAGGTCGCTCCGCCGTTGGTGGTCTGATACAGGCCCCGGTGCGTGGTGGCGTACGCAACCTCGGCATTCCACGGAGAGGCGGCGACGCTGGTGACGCGGCCGGACGGCAATCCCTGGCCGCCCTGGGGACCAGGTCTCGCCGCCGTCGATGCTGCGGAAGACACCTACTTCCGTGGCGGCGTAGACGACGCCCTCCCGATACGCGCAAGGCGCCAGGGTCAGAAGGGTGCCGGGTGAATTTTCAGGGGACGCGGGAAGCGAGCCGAGGACCCAGAGGGCGGCGGCCAGGAGGAGGAGTCTTGGGAAGGCTCGGGCCATGGATTCCCTCCAGCTCGAAGACGGACGATGGTTCTACGTTCCTGGGGGGAGAACCGTCTATCGGGAAGGAAAACATGGCCGGAGGGCGGCTGGCGAGGACGCCAACCACCCTCCGGCCGTTCACGCGCCTTTGAAGCCTAACGACCCATACTACGGTCCGGGACCAGGAGAGGTTTCACTCCGCGTAGACCGGGAGAGCGCCACGGATGACGGAAACGAGAGGGCGAAGGCGCATCCCAGGTCAAAGGAGAAAACTATGCCCAGGAAGCTCGTTCTGTTGATGCTTGCGCTCCTCGTGTCCCTCGCCCTGGCGGGCTCCAGACCCGCCCAGGGATTCTGCGACGCCTCGGTCTCGGGCAGCGATTGCCTGCTGATGGACGACGGCGGCACCGGCGGTGGTAGTGGTGGCGGTGGCGGCGGTTGGACCACCTATTGCGCCCGCACGTGCGCCCGGCAGTGCCCCAACGGCTATTGGTCGAGCATCGGCTGTCTCTCGAACGAGTGCGCCTTCTGTCCGTGCCCGATCGACGGCAGCATCCCCACTCCCTACTGCAGGGTGATGTAGACAGTCCGCACCCTCCACTCCAGACCGCAAGGCAAGGTGGCGATGGCGCGCCGGAAGGGGGCTGGCGCACCATCGCTACTGAACCTCGGCAAACCGGAGAAGGAGGATTCCGAATGAAGTCCCGTCGTCTCATGGTCCCCCTGCTCGTGGCGGTGGCGTTTCTCGCCGTCGCCGGGCAGGCGGCGGCGCAACCCTGTCTGATCTTCGTCCACGGCAAGCAGACCAACACCAACACCTTCACCAACTACAGCTCGGCCCGCAACTACTGGGTGAACGGCTCGAACGACTTCATCCGCACGGCGACCAAGAGCTTCGCCACGTCGTTCTACGTCGTGGGCTACAACGGCACCCGCCCCTACTGGGAGTCGCAGTCCGCCGGCGAGGTCGCCAACGAGATCGTCAACGCCACCAACGGCGGCGCCGACGCCGGGGGCAACCGCTGCCGGACGACCTTCGCCCAGGGCGGGACCTTCTGGGTGGTCGCCCACAGCATGGGCGGGACGATCATGGACTACATCCTCGGCAACAACGACGCCTCCGATCCCAACTTCAACGCCAACGGCCCCTACGATCAGGTGGCGCAGCGGATCAGCCTGGCCATCGCCGTCGGCGGCGCCCACCGCGGCTCGCAGGGCGCCGACGCCGTCTGCCTGCAGTCGAACCCGTTCTGCAGCTTCATCGCGATCTTCATCCAGAGCTGCGACGACGCCACCTTCTGGCTGCGCAGCTCGGACGACGTCCAGGTGCGGACCTACGCCAACGCGCCGGCCAAGGTGGTGAACCTGACCGGCGGCTACGAGGCGATCTTCGGCGCCAGCGCCTGCATCAACGGCGAGGACGACGGGGTGGTGCAATACGCCTCGATCTTCGCCTGCGGCGGCAGCGCGACGGCGAGCTACGACAACTCCAACGTCTGCGGCAACTCCAGCAAGCAGGAGGCCTCGGGCTTCCGCAACCTCGACGCCACGCACGAGAACCACGACGACGAGCGCAACGCCAGCGACACCGACGTGCGCAAGGCCATCCCGGGCGGCATCTGGACCTGCGGCGGCGTGCCGTGCTCCCCCAACACCACCGTGCAGAGCGCCATGAACACGGCCCAGTTCATCGCCATCCTCTACTAGGAGACACAGCCATGAAGAAGACGATTGGAATCGCGACGATGATGGCCATGGCGGCTGTGCCCCTCATGGCGCAGGTAGAAGCGGGCAAGCTGGCCCGCGAGACGGCGAAAGAATACCGGGAGTGGGCGCGCTACCCCGAGAGCTCGAAGGTGCTGCGGAGCGGCGAGGCCGATCCCGTCCGGGAGAAGCGGATGCCCACGCGCCAGACCCGGCGCGGTCCGGACAGCGCCGATCCCGCGCTCTCGGTCTGGGCCTCCAAGGTGAGCTTCGAGAAGGGGCAGTCGGTGGACCTCTTCGCCAGCCTGGAGGAGCGCGGCAAGGCGGTGGCGGCGCGGGCCGACCTCTCGGGCGAGATCGTGGACGTCTCCGGCGCCATCCTCGCCGAGGTCGCCTACCGGGACGACGGCCAGGCCCCCGACCGGCGGGCGGGCGACGGCGTCTGGTCGGCGCGCCTGGAGCCCTCGGCCCTGGCGTCCTTCCCCACGGCGAGCTACATGGTGCGCGTCCTGGCGCGCCTGGAGAACGGCGACCTGCGCTCGGCCGCCGGCGGCTTCCTCTACAGCGATCCCGCCGCGCGCCTGACCGGCCGCTACCGTGACTTGCTGCGCGACGGCAACCTCGTCATCGCCGCCGAGGTCGAGGTGGCCGAGACCGGCCGCTTCCACCTGGCGGGGACGATCTACTCGCCGTCCGGCGAGCCCGTGGGCGTGGCCCAGGCCGCCGCGAACCTGGAGCCCGGCCGGCACTGGATCGAGCTGTCCTATCTACGGTCTGATGTTCCACGAGCGGAAGGCCGCCGGCCCCTACCGGCTGGGCACCCTGGCCCTGTCGACGACCCACCGCATGCCCAACGCGCTCAACGACCTCGTCGAGAACGCCCACGTCACCCGCGCCTACCGGCTGGGGCAGATGCGGCAGACCTCCTTCGAGCGTCCGCAGCTCCTCGAATCCGCCAAGCGCCTGGAGCTGGACGCCGAGCGCGCCGAGCGCGAGGCCCGCGAGCGGGCTCCGGAACGGCAGTAGGCCCTCCCCGGTCCCATTTTTATCTGACCTCTCCCTCCTCTCCCGGTGTGGGTGGGAGGGAGGGGTCGGGAGAGGAGGGTTGGGGAGGTGAGGGCTCCTTCGCCAGCTCGAACAGGTTCCGCGCCGTCGAGAACTCCAGCACCGGCTTGTCGTCCACGTTCACCGTGTCCACCTGGCCGAGGAAGCCGCGCACCTGCTCCGGCAGCACGACCGGCTGGTTGAGCAGGTCGACCACCCCGCGCATGGTCAGGCCGATCTGTGTGAAGTCGCGGGCGAGGCCCGGCCGCCGCAGCTTCTCCACGACCTGGGGCAGCTCGATGCGGAGCGGCTCCCGCGAGGCGAGCAGGATCACGTCGTTCCCCACCTGCCAGAAGGTCACGTGGGGAAATACGGTCGTGATCGTGTGCAGCATGATCCGGAAGTCTTCCTTCTCCATCTCGTAGAGCGGCACCCACTGGCAGAGGATGCCGCCCCGGGCCAGGTGGTCGGCGGCCGAGCGGTAGAACTCCTGGGTGAAGAGGCCGGAGACGCCCGCGACCCAGATGTTCGGCGGCTCGGAGGTGATGACGTCGAAGCGCTGGTCCGTGCCGTCCACGAAGTTGCGCCCGTCGTTCGTCACCACCTGGACGCGCGGGTCCGCCAGCGCCTGCTCGTTGAAGGGTCCGAAGTGCTCCCGGGCCGCCGCGACCACCCGGGGATCGATCTCCACCGCCGTGATGCTCTCCGGCTCCGGGTGGTGGACGAGGGCGCGCAGCGTGAACCCGCCGCCCAGGCCGATGGCCAGCACCCGCCGGGGGTTGGGATGGAAGAGCATGGGCAGATGGCCGAGCAGGAGCTGGGTCCGGTTGTCCCGCAGCGACGTGCTGGCGTCCGTCTTGCCGTTGTGCTTGAGCAGCAGGTCCGGACCCAGCCGCACCACCGCCACCTGGCCGTAGAAGCCCTGCCTCTCGTCCACCACCTGGAGCTTCTGCACGTCCTTCTGGTAGGCGTCCCAGGTCCCCAGGCGCAGCCCGTGGTAGTAGAGGGCGTGCACCGGCAGCTTGAAGGAGAGGAGGGCCGGGGAGAGCAGGAACGCCGCGGCGATCAGCGCCAGGCTCGCCGCCGCGGCCGGCAGGCGGCGCGGCCCCGGCGCGAGGGCGAGGAACACGGCCGCCGCCAGCACGTAGATCGCGAGCGTCGCCAGCATCAGCCCCGGGAAGCCCCAGACGGGCAGGATCAAGAACTCGGCCGCCAGCGCCCCGAGCACCGCGCCCAGGGTGTTGGCGAAGAAGACCCGCCCGGCCGAGGTCCCCCGCTCCGCCGCCGCCCGCGTGGCGATGCGGGCGACCAGGGGGAAATTGGCGCCCATGGCGAGCGTCGCCAGGAGGACGATGAGGCAGATCAGCAGCGACAGCGTGAGCTGGAAGAGGTAGTAGCTCCCGCTCCACTCGAAGGCCCCGAAGTAGGCCCGCGTGAACAGGTCGCCCGAGCGGAAGACCAGCATGCCGCAGAGCGCGATGAGGCCGTAGAGGAGGGCCGCCATCGCGTGGAGGTTCCGGACGCGGTCGATCCACCGCGCCATCAGCAGGCTGCCGAGGCCGATGCCGGTCAGGAAGCCGGCGAGCACGGAGCTGGTGGAGTAGACGTTGGTGCCGTTGAGCAGCGAGAAGAAGCGGTTCCAGCCGGTCTCCAGGAGCAAGGGCCGCGCCGCCGGAGAGGAAGAAGGTCGCGAGGATCAGGCCCAGCCGCGCCGGCGGTCCGCTCGCCTCGGCCGGCTCCGGAGCCGTCTCGGCCTTGCTTTCCTTGCGTCCCGGCTGGCCGCTCTCACCCTTGAGGGTCAGGATCAGCAGGCCCAGCGCCGCGGCGGCCGCTCCCAGGACCCAGGTGGAGGCTGAAAGCCCGAGCTGCGGGACGAGGACGAACCCGGCGAGGAGCGCGCCCACGGCAGCTCCCAAGGTGTCCAGGCCGTAGACCAGCGAGAGGTCGTGCCCCAGGTGTCCCAGGTCCCGTCCATAGAGGCGCACGGACAAGGGGAAGACGGCGCCGATCGCCAGCGTGGGGACGATCATGCAGAGCAGCACCACGACGAGCTTGGCGAGGGCGGTGGGCAGGGGGGCGAGGTCGCCGGGGAAGACCGCCAGGAACAGGCTCCGTCCCAGCTCGAAGATCGGCAGGCTCAGCACGCACCAGACGCCCAGCAGCACCTGCAGCCAACCCAGCAGCCGCCAGGGGCGAGGCGTGCGGTCCGCGATCCGTCCGCCGATCAGGGCGCCGACGGCGAGCCCCAGCAGGAAGATCGAGATCACCGTGCTGAACACCGTGGCGGTGGAGCCGAAGAGATAGGAGGTCTTCCGCAGCCAGATCACCTGGCTCGCCAGCGAGAGCAGATTGGTGAAGAAGACCGTGAACAGCAGGAGCGACGGGCGGCGCCGTTCCGCGGAGGCTTCTGGGGCCGGAGAGGCGCGCTGCCGGGAGGCTCTTTTCATGGGGCGGGGAGTGTATCAGGGCGCCTGGGCATCTCTTCTTTGGCAGGACCTAAAGGACATAAACGACCTAAAGGACATAAAGGACGGTGATTGACGTCTTCGTCCTTTGTCCTTTGAGTCCTTTAGGTCGTTTATGTCCTTTAGGTCCTTTCTCCTGACGATGCTCCAGGAACCGCCATCCAGCGCCGTTGCGAACGGTTTCAGGAGAGGATAGCGCGATGCTAACGTTCCGGCGACCTCGACTGTCCTTATGAATGTGGCCGAGACCGACTCCCGCCTCGTGGCCCGTGCCCGGGCGGGGGACGCCGGGGCCTTCGAGGCGCTGGTCCGCCGGCACCTGCGGGCGGCCAACGCGGTGGCCCTGGGCGTGCTCGGCAACCCGGCCGACGCCGAGGACGTCTGTCAGGACGCCTTCCTGGCCGCCCTGGAGCGCCTGGAAGACTGCCGCGACCCGGAACGATTCGCGGGCTGGCTGCTGCGGATCGTCCGCAACCGGGCCTTGAACGCCCGCGAGAGCCTGGCCCTCCGCCGGGGGGAGCCGCTGGAGACGGTGGCGGGCGCGTCCGGCGGCAGGGATCCGGGGCGGGACGCGGAGAGAGCGGAATCGCGCGAGCGGCTGCTCGCCGCCCTCTCCGGCCTGACTCCCGCCCAGCGCGAGGTCGTCCTGATGCACGACCTGGAAGGTTGGAAACACCGCGAGATCGCCGAGCTGCTCGGCATCTCCGAGGAGGCCTCCCGGGTGCGCCTCTTCCAGGCCCGCCGCAACCTGCGGGCGCGGCTGGAGGGGAATCCCGGCGGAGAAGGCCCCGTTTGAATTCTTGAGGAGGAACGATGGACGACCGACCGATCGATCTCGCGGCGCTCGACCCCACGCTCGACGGCGAGCGCTGGGAGCGCCGGATCGCCGCCATCTCGGCGCTCGCGAGGCCTGAGCTCGCCCACCGGGCCGCGGCGGCCGCGAGCCCGGCGCTGGTGCTGGTCGGCTGGCTCCGGCCGGCACTCGCCATGGCCGCCACCCTCGCCCTCTGCGCCGGCGCCGCGCTGATGCTGCAGCTCGGGAACGCGGGCGCGCCGGCGGTCAGCGCCGAAGCGTTGCGGCTGCCGTCCGCCGTGGATCAGTGGCTGGGCGAGGACCAGCCGCCCACCATGGCCGAGCTGGCCGCCGCCGTCGGGGGAGGCCAGCCGTGAGCGAGCCTGCGCGTCCCTTGCGCCGGGCGCGGCTGCTGAGCGCCGCCCTGCTCGTCGTGGTGTTCGTGGCCGGCACCCTCGTCGGCGCCGCCATGGACCGGGCGATCGGCGACCCCGACGGGCACAAGCGGGGCCGGCACGGCATGGAATCTGAAATGTTGGAACGCCTGCGGCTCGACGAGCGGCAGGAGCGGGAAGTGGAAACCATCCTCGAGCGGCGCCGGGCCGAGGCCGCCGTGATCTGGAGCGAGGTCAAACCGCGCCTGAACCAGGTGCTGGCCTCGACCCGGGACGACCTTACCAGGGTGCTCACCCCGGAGCAGCTCGAGGAGTACGACCGATTGATGGCGGAACGTTCGCGCCGCAAGGAAGCCCGGCACGACGCCGGCCGATCCAAGGGCGGTTCCTGAGGGATGCATAGGAGGTTCGCGTGAACATCGAAGTGAGGAAGACATGGGGAAGCCGGGCTCTGGCGCTGCTTCTGCCGCTGACGCTGGCGGCGGGGCTGGCCGGATGTGCCCGGGGAGAGAGCGAAGAACAGCAGGCCGCGCCGGACCTTGCCAGGGTCGAGCGGCGCGACCTTTCCATCCGCGCCGAGGCCTCAGGGCTCATCGAGCCGCTGCGGGTCGTGGAAGTGAAGTCCAAGGTCGCCGGCGAGCTGAAGATGATCCGCGTGGAGACCGGCATGGAGCTGCCGCAGGGCACCCTGATCGCCGAGGTCGACCCGCGGGACCTGCGCAACGACTTGGAGCAGGCGCAAGCCGACATGGCGCTGGCCCAGGCCCGCGTCGAGAGTGCCGCGGCCCAGCGGCGCCGCGCCGAGCAACTCGCCAAGGCCGGGTTGCTCAGCGCCCAGGACCTGGAGAACACCCAGTTGGAGGAGACCAACGCCCGGGCGCAGCTCTTCAAGGCGAAGACCACCCGCGATCTGGCTCAGGAGAAGATGGGAGACGTCACCATCCTCGCTCCCATTTCGGGCACCGTCATCGAGAAGACCGTCGAGCAGGGGCAGATCATCGCCTCGGCCAGCGGCAACGTCTCGGGCGGCACCACGCTGGTGAAGATGGCCGACCTGTCCACCGTGCAGGCCCGCGCCCTGGTGGACGAGGTCGACATCGGCCGCATCCAGCCGGGCCAGCCCGCGGCGGTCACCGTCGAGGCCTATCCGGGACGCACCTTCCGCGGCTCCGTCGCCAAGATCGAGCCCCAGGCCGTGGTGGAGCAGAACGTCACCATGTTCCCGGTCCTGGTGCGGCTGGAGAACCCCGAGCGGCTGCTCAAGCCGGGCATGAACTCCGAGGTCTCCATCGACATCGCCGACCGCCGGCAGGTCGTGGCGATCCCCAACGAATCCGTGGTCAATCCCCGCGAGGCGTCCACCGCCGGCGAGGCCCTGGGGCTCGACGAAGAGCAGCTCCGGGCGAAGATGGCCGAGATGCGGCGCGCCCGCACCGGCGGCCAGGGGCCCGGCGGCGGTCCTGGCGGCGGCTCTCCCGGAGCGGCGGGTGAAGCCGGCTCCGCGGACAGAGGCGAGCGCGGCGGCGAAGGTGGACAGGATGGCGGGCGCCGTGGGGGCAGCGGCTCCACGGGTGGCGGATGGGGCGGCCGGGAGGGCGGCGGACGTTCCGGCAGCCGCGGCGGCATGATGGGCGCCGGTCAGGGCGCCGCCTTCGCGGGAGCCCAGCCGGGCGTCGTGTTCATCAAGGGACCGAACGGTCCCGAGCCGAAGTTCGTCCTCCTCGGCCTCTCCGACCTCGACTACACCGAGGTCCTCCGCGGCGTCGAGCCCGGCCAGGAGGTCTATCTGATCTCCGTGGCCCGTCTGAAGCAGCAGCAGGAGCAGTTCGCCAACCGGATGCGCGAGCGGGCCGGCGGCGGCATGTTGGGCGGCAGCAACAACCAGAGCGGCGGCAGTCAGGGCGGACAGGGTGGACAGGGCGGCGGCAGCCAGGGCGGTTCCCGTCCGTGAGGAGGGCTTAGCCAATGCTTTTCACCGAGATCTTCCGCGTCGCGCTGGAGGCCATCCGGGCCAACAAGCTGCGGTCCTTCCTCACCGCCCTGGGCATCATCATCGGCATCTCCGCCGTGATCACCATGGTGGCCCTGGGCGAAGGGGCGCAGCGCAACGTCGAGGCCCGGCTGCAGTCGCTGGGCGTCAACACCCTGGTCGTCCGGCCGGGCCAGGAGATGTTCGGCGGCGTCGACCGCGGCGACGCCAAGATGACCGCCGACGACGCCGAGGCCCTGCTGCGCGCGCCGGAGGCGATCCTGGACGCCAGTCCCGAGATGTCGCGCCGCATCCAGGTCGAGTACGCCGACGCCAACGGCAACATGACCGTGGTCGGCGGCTGGCCGAGCTACTTTCCGATCAACAACAGCCAGGTCGTGGCCGGCCGGCTCTTCACCGAGAACGAGGAGCGCGGCCGGCGGCGGGTGGCGGTGCTGGGCGCCCTGGTGGGCGACACTCTCAGGGTCCCCACCCAGGCGCTGCTCGGCAAGACCATCCGCATCCAGGGCGTCCCCTTCGAGGTGATCGGCGTCCTGGCGGAGAAGGGCTCGGCCGGCTGGCAGAACCCGGACGACGACATCTTCATCCCGCTCTCCACGGCGCAGTTCCGGGTCTTCGGCACCGACCGCGTGCAGTCGATCTACGTTCAGGCCACGAGCGACAAGGAAATGGACGCCGCTCTCGCCGAGATCGACCGCGTCCTGCGCCGCGCGCACCGGCTGCGGCCGGCCGAGGGCAGCGACTTCACCATCCGCAACCAGGCGACCCTGGTCCAGACCTTCCAGGCCACCACCCGCACCTTCTCCTTCCTGCTGGCGGGCATCGCCCTGGTGTCGCTGCTCGTCGGCGGGATCGGCATCATGAACATCATGCTGGTCTCGGTGACCGAGCGCACCCGGGAGATCGGCGTGCGCAAGGCGCTGGGGGCCCGGAGGAAGGACATCCTCCTGCAGTTCCTCATCGAGGCGCTGGTGCTCTGCCTGGCCGGCGGGGTCATCGGCATCCTCCTCGGCGTGGGCGGCGCGACGGCCCTGCTCCCGCCTCGCCGGCTGGAGCACGGCCGTCTCGCTGGACGCCGTCGCCATCGCCTTCCTGTTCTCGGCCGCCGTGGGGGTCTTCTTCGGCCTCTGGCCGGCCCGGCGGGCGGCCAGCCTCGATCCGATCGAGGCGTTGCGGTACGAGTAGGCGAAGGACCTAAAGGACCCAAGGGACCTAAAGGACTTAAAGGACGAAAACGTTGCCGTCCTTTGGGTCCTTTAGATCTTTTATGTCCTTGAGGTCCTTTCCAATCCGGTAGACTTTCTTGATGTCCCCGAAAAGCCTCCTGCTGTCTCTTCTCCTCCTCTCCTCCCCGAGCCTCGCCCAGACCCCCGAAGCCCTCCGCTCCGATTACGAGCGCCTCCAGCAGTGGCGCTTCCAGGCCGAGCCCATGGCCGTGCCCGCCGGCGGCCTCCGTTGGAGCTACGAAGGCGCCACCTGGATCCTGGAGTCCGGCCGGGTCTGGCTCCAGGAGCCCACCTCGGGCGGCGCCGTCACCGGGCTCGTCTTCGAGGGCAAGGGGCGGTTCCAGATGGCCGTTCCGGATTCCAACGAGCTCGCCCAGCTCCGGCGCTTCGCCAAGAAGCCCGACCTCGCGGGCCTCGACGAGCCGTTCTCCTCGCTCGTCCTCCGCACCTCGGGAAAGCTCCCTCTCGAAGGGATCGCCCTCCCGGCCGGCGGCCGCTTCGAGCCGAACCGGCGGGCCCGGGAGCGCCATGAGCAGTGGCTCACCCAGAGGGTCTTCGACGCCGACGCCCGCGTCGCCGCCGGCCTCGCCATGCCGGGCGAGCCCGGCGGTCAGTACCTGCGGGTCGACATGGAGACGGACGCCTTCGGCTGGCTCACCTATGACTACGACGGCTGGCGCGTCGAAGAGATCCGCGTCGAGAGCTTCAACACCAGGTTCCCCTTCCTGGAAGTCTGGCTGAGCCTGGACCGGCCCTCCGAGCGCGACGAGCGCGGCCGGCCCGCCAGCGGTTGGAAACCGGCCCTCGACATCCGCCACGTGGACGTGGCCGCCGACCTCACCGCCGCCGGACGCGACAAGGAGTGGTACAAGGGCCGCTTCAAGGTGGGCGTCCACGTGCTGCCGCAGCGGGACGGCGACCGCGCGGCCCAGCTCTACCTCCACCCCTTCGCCAAGGTGACCGCGGTCAGCGAAGGCGGCCGGCCCCTGCCGTTCCTGCGCGACCACGTCGGCGGGCGCAGCGCCTCCATCGACGACCGCCTCTACGACGCCTCCCTGGTCGTGCTCGTCGATCCACCCTTCGCCAAGGGCGCCGAGCGCAGGATCGACGTCGAGTACGAGCTGGACCTCAAAGGCTACGCGCCCGGCCGGGAGTGGTACCCCGACGCCGAGGGGGACGAAACGATCCTCTTCGACACCAGCACGGCGCGCCTGGAGCTGACCGTCCGCAAGAAGCACCACGTCCGGGCCATGGGCCGCAAGGACGAGGCGGGGAGCCGGGAGGACGGCAACACCTCCACCTCCGTCTGGATCGTCGATCAGCCGGTCAAGATGCTGACCTTCTCCTTCGCCGACTACTTTCACGAGGAGACGGTCACCCACGAAGGCGCGCCGGACGTGGTCAGCTTCGGCTCCCGGGTGCAGGTGAGCGGCAAGGGCAAGTTCCGCGAAGTGGGCGAGGACGTCGCCGGGAGCCTCGCCTTCTACGAGCGGCTCTTCGACGTCCGGCTGCCCGAGACGCCCATCTACGTCACCAGCATCAGCGGCTTCCACGGCCAGGCCTTCGACGGCTTCATCCATCTGGCCGAGAACAGCTTCGACCTCCTCGGCCCCGGCGCCGGCGAGCTCTTCCGGGGCCACGAGGCGGCGCACCAGATCTGGGGCGTGATCGTGGGCGGCGCCACCTACCGCGACGCCTGGATCGGCGAGGCCTTCGCCGAGTACTCCGGCATGATGTTCGTCGAGGCCACGGTGAAGGACGGCCCCCGGCATCTCCAGGACGTCCTCCAGGCCTCGCGCGACGAGCTGACGGGCTCCATCAAGTCCGGCTTCAGCAAGTTCTCCCGCATGCGGGTGAACCTCCTCAACCGCGCCCACGGCGAGCGGATCGGCCCCATCGGCCACGGCTGGCGGGCCAACACCGGCGAGCTGCCCTGGGCCTACAACTCGCAGGTCTACACCAAGGGCGCCCTCGTCCTGCACATGCTGCGCGGCATGCTGCGCGACGCCACGGGGAGCGATCAGGCCTTCCTCGACGTCCTGCGCGACTTCCTCCGCGCGCACCGGGGCGGCGTGGCCTCGACCCGCGACTTCGAGGCCGCCCTGGCCCGCCGGGTCCCCGGCGACTGGTCCTGGTTCTTCGACGCCTGGGTGAACGGCACCGCGATCCCCGCCTATCGATGGAGTTACAATCTCTCCGCATCACCCGACGAGCAAGGCCGGTACGTGGCGACCCTCAAGGTCCGTCAGACCGACGTCCCCGAAGGGTTCAGGATGTCGGTGCCGGTCGCGGCCGAGCTCTCCGGCGGCCGGATCGAGCGCCAGCGGGTGATGGTGGACGAGGCGGAGGAGACCTTTACCTTGTCCTTCTCTGAGAAGCCGAAGAGCCTCACGTTCAATCCGGAGAACGAGGTCTTGGCGAAAATCAGGAAGGACTAGCGGGAGCGGGTATGAGCGAATGGTATTTCCTGCGCGACGGCGGTCAGTTCGGTCCTCTTTCATGGCAGGACCTCTGGGCGCACGGCCAGAAGGGCGAGCTGCGGCCCGCCGATCTCGTCTGGACCGAGGGCATGCCCGAGTGGCGGGCGGCGGCGGCCATCCCCGGCCTCTTCCCGGCGGCGCCCCAGCCGCCCCAGGTCCAGCCGCAACCCGCGCCCGTTCCCCAGCGGGCCTACGCGCCGGCTCCCCAGGCCGCGCCGGCTCCGCAGGCCTCTCCCTATCACCAGCCGTACCCGCCGCAGGGCGGGCCCGCTCCCTACGCGCAGGCGGCGCCCCAGCCGGTCCCGCAGAGGCAGATAGGTGACGATCCCCTGATGCGGATGGTCCTCCCGGTGGGCCGGTCGGGGTGGGCCATCGCCGCCGGCTATCTGGGATTGCTGTCCTTCCTGGTCGTCTTCGCGCCGTTCGCCCTGGCGACGGGCATCTTCGCCGTGGTGGACATCAAGAAGAATCCTCATAAACACGGCATGGGAAGAGCGATCTTCGGGATCGTCATGGGAGCGCTAGGCTCTATCCTGCTGGTGTTCATCGTGATCGCCCTGGCGATGGAGAAGGGCTGACGCCGCGGGTCTTTCTTCAGCCGCTGGTCTGCGAGACCTCCACGGCGGAGTAGGCGCCGAGGCCCCGGTCTTCTCCCCGGTGGCTGCGGGCCACGAAGATCAACAGGACAAGCAAGGCGATGAGCACGGCCGAGACGACCGGCCGGTGTTTGAAGGCGTCCAGGGCCTGGGACTGCGGGGTGTTCACTGTCGGTCCTCCTGGGAGCGATGCTGAAGGCTCCCGGGTCTCCGGCAATGCACGAAAGATGCCGAGACGTCAGCTCTTTCGCCCGTAGGGCGAGGGGACGTAGTCCTGGGCAGCAGGCAGGAGGCGGCCGCGGGCCGCGCGCGGCCGCCCGTTTTGGTAGGGAATAACAGACTTCAATTGTCAAAGATCCCGCACGCCGATTCCCGATGTCCGGACCGGCGCCTTTTTCTCCAATCTTGTCCCCAAGATAAGGGCGCCGTCGCCGGACTGTCAAGGTTCGAGTTGAAAAATCTTTCCAAAAGATCGGAGGGTCCTTCCAAAAAGTCTTTTGGCGGCGGGAAAAGACCTTTTGCGGCCGGTAAAAGTCATTTGGCCGGACCAAAAGGCCAATTGGAACAAGTTTCGAGTCATTAACTCGAGAAGAGGCTTGCGTACTGGTCCCAAAGGCCTTTAGACTCTCTCCCGGACGTTCCGCCGCGAGGAAAAGAGCAATAGCCGCGAGGCTGGACGCTTTGCCGCCGGTAAAAGGTCATTCTGGATCGCTTGCTCCGCTTTTCCCGAGGCAAAATGGTTTTTGGCGCGGGGAAAAGGCTTTTTGGAAGAAGGTCTTGAGTTTTGCCGCGAAATAAAGATCAATTCCGCGGCCTGAAAGTTTTTTGCCGCGAGCCATGGAGCTCACGGCGGAGTTCTTTGACAATTGAAGCACAATAAAGCGCGTCCGGGGCGGGCGGGCGCGTCGGGGCTCTCCGTCTCTGGGGCGGGAGGGAGGGCCCCGCTTTTTTTTCAGAATTTTGTCGGCCGTACCCCTTGACAGGGAGGAAGAAAGAGGGTATTCTCATCTTCGGATTGGGGAATCCCGGTCGGCAAACAGCCTCGGCAACGCCGGGGCTGTTTGTTTTATGGGCAAGCCTCAGGGGAAGGCCTTGAGGCCGAAGCCGCGCACCCTGTCTCCCTGGAACGCCCGTCGCCGGTCCGCCCTGAAAGGGCGAAATCTGAATAGGGCTTCAGCGCCGGGTAGACGATCCCCCGAGATCCCATCCCGCCCTGAAGGGGCGGAACCCTCTCGCTGCCGAGGACGAGAAGCCACCGTTTGAGGCAAGGCCCTGAGCAATTGCGACGGCATGTCCGCCCCGCAGGGGCACAGGCATAAAGCCTGGCTCTTCAGCGCCAGGAATAGAGCCCCATCTCCCCCAAGAGTCCCGAAGGGACGCAGGCATGCTCTGGCTGCCGCGGCGGCCTGAAGGCCTGCGGAATGTCTGCGTCCCTTTGGGACTTCGGTACACGTGGGACCGGACCTACCTGGCGTTGAAACGCCAGGCTTTATGCCTGTACCCTTCGGGGCGGACAAATCCTGCTTGCGTCCAGGCTCAATCGCGGAGGCCGCGGCGCAGGCGAAGTGGCTGGCACCGTTCCCGGGGCCCCAAGGATCCATGGAGTCGTTGTTGACGAAGCGCAGGAACAGGCGTAGAGTGAGAACATCAAGAGAATGAGTACCTACCCCGTTTCCGGTGGCGGGGGAGGCGGTTTGTCTGTAAGTAAACTTGGGTGAAGAGGCCGGAAGGGTAATGCATAAGGTTGGGCTGCGGTCTGAGGTCCTAGTTTGAAGAACGAAGAAGAGTTCACTGAGGCCCTGCTTATGGAGATGCACGTACGCGTCCTCAGCTGCGCCGCATGTGAAAGCTCTCATCGCACAGGAGCGCTCCGGGACACATCAGAGAACATCCCTCAGCCTGGTTATGTCGGCAAAAACTATATCCAGTCAAGAGTGGCTTTTGTGGGTCAGAACCCAGCCATCTGTCCGGATCGTTTAAGGAACGAGGTAGCTCCCTACATGGCGGCCTTGCACACGCTTTACGACAATCCGAGCCCTGAAGCTCTAGCAGAGTTTAGAAGAGCCATGGAGGACTTTAGCCCTTCATGGGCTCTATTTCAGCGCTACTTGCCCTTGTCTGATTGCGGGCTACAGCTTGACCAGATCGCCTATTTCAATGGTAGTGCGATGCCGCACCATCAGGAACGCTTCTCCTCGAATCAGTCCTACTCGGCGGCCAAGTGGACACTGCCGCCATATGGCTCAATCACCTGCCAAGGCAGCGAAGGAGCAACACATGAAAACGTTCCAATCTGATATCCCGCCACGGGGTGCTAATGCTCCCTTCTCACCCGGGCGCTTGCTGTGCGTTACGGCTACAGGTTCGGTCTACCTCGGTTGGCGCACATACACTGCTGTGCCGATTGCTTCTGCGTTTGCGCTACTGCAAGAGCTTGCACTACGCGTGGACAGCAACGATGCGCCTGTTCAATCCTCCCTTGCCAACCGCGTCTCGGGTGAAAGCGCATATCGTGCATGGATGGAGCTGTCCGTCGAGTGCGCTATGCAGCTTGAGCGGGTCACTGTACGCGGTCGCCTGCGGTTCCTGAGAATCATTCTCGCCATCGTTCGTCGCTCAGGACGAGTCGATGGCCTTGAAACCATCCTAGCATCGGCGGTGAACGCCGCTTGGCCATGGCTGTCGCGACAGACCACGAGCGACGTCTTGGACCTAACCTCTCGCTGGCTTCGCAAGTCTGAGTTCGCGCAGAGGCATCCGATACCTGTTGTCGACCTCACGCAGCGCAGTGCGGGATTCTTTTCCCCAAGAGCCATCGCGAAGCTGGACTTAACTGAGTGGCGAACGTCATGGGACCTGCAAATCGACGGCGCTGATGCTTTACCTGGCGGACTCGGGAAGAAGTTGCAGGAGGGCCTTAAGAGCCCCCTAGAGCGCGCCATCGACGACATGTTTGGCAGTAGCTCATCGGACGTCTCAGACATCATCGGACATACCACGGGAAACGATTCGAGTGGCGTCCCGGGAGGACTTCCCAGTATGGGCGACCTGCCGGGTCAGCAGGGAAAGAAATCAGGCGGCGGTAGCCAGAGCCTGGACGAAATCGCCAAGGGACTGCTCGGTGGTGACTTGGCCGGGCTTCCCGGCGGTCTCCCAAGCTTGGGCGACCTGCCCGGCACCAAGGTACCTGGCACCGGCAGTAGTGGCGGAAGTAGCCAAGCGAACTCGCTGCTCGACAGCATTCCCGGAAGTGAATATCGAGGCGTCTCGGGCTTCCTGCGCAAGCACGGCCCTGGCGGCTTCAAGACGGGTATTTTCGAAGGCGCTACGCCAGGTGGTCCATTTGCGCCCCCAGGACAGTTGGGTATAGACGGCACTGGCGGGGAGTCTTGGGATGAAGGAGCAATTAAGGTCGCCACGAGTATGACGATCTTGGGCGGTGCACTTTTCGCTATCTCTGTCGCGCCTGCAGCTATCGCTGAAGCCCCTGCTTTTATCGCCGTCGCCGCTATTGGGTTCGGCGCTGGCTACATCTTGGCTTCTGGAGTGGATGAGATGTACCACAGCAACAAGCAGGAACGCCCGGATCCGCCCAAGGAAAGGCCTCATGATGGTGATCTCTATCCAGACCCAATGGGCGGAGGAGGCGGCAATCCGACCCAGCTTCCTGCCTTTGATGGAGATGGGCCCGGCGGCCCGACTCGATTGCCGGATTCGGATGGGCACGGCGGAGGTACTCCGAACACCATCTGGGGCAATACGACCGAGGGTGCGTCCATTTGGGACGAGAATTTTGGCGGCCCTGGGCCGACTGTCAAGCCCCCCTCTTTCGCGTTACCTGCGCTTGTGGGACCCGGGCTGATGGTCGACCTTGTGCAAGTTGGTCGTAGCGCAGTGCGGTTCTGACAAGGCGCATCTCGCTGGACACCGCCAGTGCGATCATGGTTCTCCTGCAGTGTGGCTCAGGGCGGGGCAGGGGCCAGCTGAGTCCGCCGCCGGGCCCCGGCTCTTGCTCGATTCTGTAACGGGAGTCCATTGCGTATTCCGTTGCATAGGCCCAACAATCGGCTGGAGGGGATGCGTGGCCGTCCATGCTTTCGGTCGACGACAGCCTTGCGCGCCGGCCCCGCACCCCTGACCCTTGTGTCGTTAGATCTCGTGTGGCGCGTCCATCCCCAAAGAAGCGAATCGCAAACTTAGAAGAATCCCTTGTCTGGCTCGAAATTTGTTTACGTTACCTACAGCCGCACACACCCGAGAAGCTATGGCATGCACTAACAACGCCCGAGATAATAAAGCAGTATCGATTCGGAATGAGCGTCGAAAGCGAATGGAGGATTGGCTCCACGTGGAGAATGTATGCTGACGGAAGCCTCATGGACTCGGGCGAGATTCTCGAGAGCGTTTCGCAGAGCGGTTGGTGATGAGTTGGCTCAATGAATGGAAGCCCGAGTTCAAGGCAGAGGGCAACTCCCGTTACGTCTACGAGATTGAGCCCACGGGGGCGTCCGCGAAGCTCACACTCACCCATTCGATTGAACGGCCGGATTCCAAGTTCATCGAAGCCGTCTCGGAGGGCTGGCCGATGGTCATATCGAATCTCAAGTCGCTGCTTGAAACGGGGGATGTTGCTATCGTCTATCATCGCGGGCACGGAGATTAACCGTGGCAAAAGTTGGGCTGATCCCGGTAGAGATTCTCGCGACCCTTCAGGCCGCTGAAATCTATGGGGCTGTCTTACCCAGGGCGTCGGCCTTCGGCCTTCGGCCTCGGCCCTGGGCTAGTTCTCCCGGCCCGTTGGGGCCGGTTTTTAGGCGGTTTTGTCAGGTGCTCTTCGACGGCGCCAACGGCCGCGGCGCCGCCTGCGGCCAGCAAAGGACTTAAAGGACATCAGGGACAACAACCCTGATGCCCTGTCCTTTTGGTCCTTGATGTCCTTGGTGTCCCTGGTGTCCTTGGTGTTCAGGGATTCTGCGCGGTCCGCGCCGACCATTCCGGATCGGCCAGCCGCCAGCCGCCGCCCAGCGCCTTGTAGAGCTGGACGAGGCTGGCGAGACGGTCGAAGCGGGTCCGCGCCAGCGAGGTCTCGGCGGCGATGCCTGCCGGCACCTGGTTCGGGAAATTTGTTGGGCCGAACCCCTTGACAGGCACGAAGAGGGAGGGTATGATTGTCTCCGGATTGGGGAATCCCGGTCGGCAAACAGCCTCGGCAACGCCGGGGCTGTTTGTTTTGTGGGGAGGTCAAGGGAAGACCTTGAGGCCGAAGCCGCGGACCCTGTTCCCTTGACGGTAAAGCTTTCGCTCAATAAATTCAAAGGCCCGATTGGGCTGCCCGGGGTTCATGACCTTGCGGCCGATGGGCCGGGCGAACAGGTCGGCGAGTTGGAGCCCGCAGCAGTTGGTCTTCTTGTCCGCGAAGGTCGGCTGGAAGAGCATCCGCTCGCCACGGTAGTTGCCGCCCTGACAGACCCTCTCGAATTCCTCCGCCAGTTCCTGGTCCTCTCTCTTGCCCCGGCACTCGAAGACGAAGTGGGTCTGTCTCCCTGGCTGGCCTTGGGCGCGCAGGAAACTGGCGACGCGTTCGAGCCCGAAGCCCAGGGCGGTATGGTAGGGGTTCTGCGGAGAAGCGTAGCGTTTCAGCAGGCGTTCCTTCTGGATCACGGAGGCGACCAGGGTCAGAGGGACCGCCTCGACGAGACGGTTGAGGTCCTGCAGGAAGCGCTCGCGCACGGCGGCGTCCACGAGGAACCGGAAGGGGCCTTTCGCCTTGCGGATGTCATGCTCGTGGAGCACCACCATGTCGTGGCCGAAGTAGCGGAACTTCAGCTCCTGGAGGGCGGGGGAGGCGATGGTCCTGTAGCTCTCCTTGTTGAAGATGCAGAACGCCAGCACGAAGACCGGATATTGAGGGTCGATCGTCTGGAGCCCATGATCCCCGCTTTCGTCCACATAGACGATAAAGTCGGAATGTCCCGGCATGGAAAGCCAATAAGACTACACGCCTCGACAGGTGTCAACTCGCTGATTTCGACGACGGCGCCTACGGCCAACAGGCGCCGCCTGCCGCCAGCAAAAGGGACGTAAAAGGACACCAGGGACAACAACCCTGATGTCCTGTCCTTGACGTCCCTGGTGTCCCAGGTGTCCTTTGGTGTTCAGGGATTCCGCGAGGTCCGCGCCGACCCTTCCTGGCCGGCCAGCCGCCAGCGCCGCTCGACCGGCGTGAGGGGTGGGAAAGCAGTCAGCAGAGAATTAAACTCAGACCCATGCGAAAAGCAGCCACAACGTTCCTCCTCATGACCTTGCTGGCGGCCTCCTCGGCGGCCGGGCAGCAGGAGACGCCGCCGCCCGCCGAGCCGTCCGTGAACCTGCCTCCGGAGCTGGCGCGGGTCCTGACGGATTACGAAGCGGCTTGGTCGAAGAAAGACGCCGCGGCGCTGGCCGCGCTGTTCGCCGAAGACGGCTTCGTGCTGCCGAACGGAAGCGCGCCGGTGCGCGGCCGGTCCGCGATCCAGAAGTACTACACCGGTCACGGCGGCCCGCTGTCGCTGCGCGCCATCGCCTACGCGACGGAGGGCGGGGTGGGCTACATCATCGGCGGATACACCGATACGGCGGGGAAGCCGGACACGGGGAAGTTCACGCTGACCTTGAAGAAGGGCCCGGACGGGCGGTGGCTCATCATGTCGGACATGGACAACGCGAACCGGCGGGCTGCCTGAGATGCTGCAGGTCTGAGGACAGATCTTCAGGAGGGCCTGCCCGTTGAGGCGTTCTGCCCTTCGAGGAGTCGCCACGCCGGCGATGGCCTCGGCAGGTGTTGCTACATCCGTCTGTGGCGTCTCTGCGGGACCCGCGCGGTATCCGATTTGCAGGTCCCTCCCGGTCGGGCTATCGTTCCCACGGGTGAGGCAGGCGACAGGAGGTATTCATGGCGGAAGCAAAGAACGGCGATACGGTCCGGATTCACTATACAGGCTCCCTTAGCGACGGCAGCGTCTTCGACAGCTCTCAGGGGGAGGAGCCCCTGGAGTTCACCCTCGGCTCGGGCCAGGTCATCCCCGGCTTCGAGCAGGCGGTCGAGGGCATGCAGCCGGGGGAGAAGAAGGAAGTCAAGATCCCTTCCGAAGAGGCCTACGGCGCCCATAACGAAGAATGGGTACTGGTGGTCGAGCGCGAGAACTTCCCCGAGCACATCGAGCCGGAGCCCGGCCAGCAACTGGAGATGTCGCAGAACGGGCAGAGCTTCGTGGTGACGGTGACCGAGGTCTCGGAAGACAGCGTGACGCTGGACGCCAACCATCCGCTGGCGGGCAAGGATCTCACCTTCGAGCTGGAGCTCCTCGAGATCGTCTAGGACCGGGCGACAGGCCCTCCGTTTCCGGAGGGCCGTTCCTCTCACTTCAGGTGCTGTCTGAGGAAGGCGACCGTGCGCGGCCAGGCCTCCTGCGTGGCCTTGAGGTTCGCCCCCTCGCGGCCGTCCTGGGCGCGCAGGAATCCATGCCCCGCGCCTTTATAGGTGTTGGGCTCGTACTTCTTTCCCAGCTTCTTCATCTCGGCCTCCGCCGGACCCACGGTGGCGTTGACGCGCGCGTCGTCCTCGCCGTAGAGGCCCAGGACGGGCGCCTTGATCTTGGCCAGGTCCGCCGCTTCCGGCGAGGTGCCGTAGTAGACGACGGCGGCGTCCAGGCCCGGCTGCGAGGCGGCGTAGGCGAAGCTCCTCGCCCCGCCCCAGCAGAAGCCGATGGTGGCCACCTTGCCGTTGGCGGCGGGGATCTTGGTGGCGTAGGTCGTAGACGGCGTTCAGACGGGCGGTGGCGTCCTCCGGGGTGAGGGCGCGCACGAGCTTGACCACGTCGTCGCGGCTGGAGACCGAGTCGGTGCCGCCGCCGTTGGGGCCCAGGCCGGAGATCAGGTCGGGCGCGACGGCGATGAACCCTTCGCGGGCGAGCTGGTCGGCCACGCCGCGGATCCAGTCGCTGAGGCCGAAGATCTCGTGGATGATGATGACCACGCCGGCCTTGTCCTTGCGCTCGGGATAGGAAACCCAGGAGCGGATTGGAGCCCCGCCGGAGGGGAGCTTGATGTCCACGTACTCGCCGTGCCGGGGTGACTTCTCCAGCGCGGCCTTGGCCTGTTGCTCGGCCGGCGGCAGCTTCTCGTCGCGGGGCATGGCGGGAGCCGGCGCGGCCTGCGCGGCGGGAGCCGCCTGGGGGGCCTCGGGTTTCGCCGGCGCGGCCGGCGCCGGAGTCTGGGACGGGGTGATCAGGAGAGCGGTGGTAACGAGGGCAGCCCACATGTTTCGACCTCCTCTCAAATGTCCGGGGGGATTCTAGCGGGTCTTGCAGGGCATGCCGCCCCAAAGAGCACAACCTCTAGGAGACAGAGATCCCCTGCCGGCCCCCGGGGCTGATAGAATCAAGGTTCACGCGCGAATATCGAGAAGCGGCGTCGTAACTTCCGCGCCGCTTTCGCGTATGACTGACAGCGAGCCCCCGGGTTGGCCGCGGCGGGGGGGCGCGCTTGAGACTTCCGACGCGGCCGTTGAGGGCACTTCCCGTGAAACGCAAGTTCTTGTGGCTGGTCATCGCCGGCCTGATTCTTGTAATGCTCGGCGGCTTCGCCGCCTCACGCCGCGGCCCCAAGCCCACCGAGGTCCAGATCGCCAAGATCGGCCGCGAGGACCTGCAGGCCAAGGTCAGCGCCAACGGCAACATCCAGGCGCAGAGAAAGGTCGACATCTCGGCCACCATCGCCGGCCAGATCACCCGGCTGGCGGTGGAGGAGGGGGACCGCGTCCGCAAGGGCCAGTTCCTGCTGCAGATCGACGCCACCAATCCGCGCGCCGCGACCCGCAGCAACGAATACTCCATGGAGGCCCTGCGCAAGGACGTCGAGTCGGCCCGCGCCTCCCTGCTCCAGGCCCAGGACGAGCTGCGGCGCGCCGAGGGGAACTTCCGGGCCGGGATCATCCCCGCCGCCGACTTCGAGCGGGCGCGCACGTCCGTGATGACCCGCGAGTCCGCGCTCCAGGCCACCGAGCAGCGCGTGCAGCAGGCCAGCGCCACCCTGCAAGGGTCGCGCGACACCCTGGCCAAGACCACCATCCTCTCCCCCATGGACGGCGTCGTCACCGCCCGCCGCGTGGAGGAGGGCGAGGTGGCCGTGATCGGCGTCCAGAACAGCCCGGGCACGGTCCTGCTGACCATCTCCGACATGTCCGTGGTGGAGGCCGAGCTGGAGGTGGACGAGACCTCCATCCCCAACGTCAAGCTCGGCCAGGAGGCGCGCGTCCGCCTCGACGCCTATCCCAACCAGACCTTCAAGGGGCTCGTCACCGAGGTGGGGAGCAGCCCGATCGTCAACGCCGCCAACCAGGCGATCAAGTTCAAGGTCAAGGTGCGGCTCGTGGACCCGCCGGCGGACGTCAAGCCCGGCCTCTCCGCCCGCGCCGACATCCTGACCGGTTTCCGCGGCGACGTCCTGGTGGTGCCGCTCCAGGCCCTGGTGGTGCGCGACATCGAGCGCAAGCCGGGCGAGAAGGCCGCCCCCGACGCCCCGCGCGAGGAGGAAGGCGTCTACGTGATGGAGAACGGCAAGGTCCGCTTCCAGCCGCTGAAGACCGGCCTGATCGGCGACCTCTCGATCGAGGTGGTCAGCGGCCTCAAGGGCGGCGAGACCGTCGTCTCCGGCCCCTTCAAGGTCCTGCGCGAGATCGAGCCCGGCGACGCCGTGATCCTGGAGAAGGAGAAGAAGGGAGAGGGGCGGAGCCCCCAGGGCTGATGGACCTCTCGGAGCTGTTCCGCGAATCTCTGCGGGCGATCCGGACCAACGCCCTGCGCAGCTTCCTGACGCTGCTCGGCATCGTCATCGGCGTCGCCACGCTGGTGGGCGTGATCTCCGTGATCTCGGGGCTCAACGTCTTCGTCCGCGACAAGCTTTTCGGGCTGGCCCCGGACGTCTTCGTGGTCAGCAAGTTCGGCATCATCCGCGGCCGCGAGGAGTTCCTCGACGCCCTGAAGCGCCCGAACATCCAGTGGGACGACTACCTGCGGATCCGCACCAGCCTGCAAAAGGCCGAGCGCGTCGGCGCCACCCTCCAGGGGCGCGGCGTCGTCAAGTTCCGCGACCGCCGGCTCGCCGACGTCAACTTCAACGGCGTCACCGCCAACTACGCCGACTTGATGAACCTGGACATCGCCGCGGGACGGTTCTTCCTGGAGAGCGAGGCGCGCACCGGCCAGCACGTGGCCGTGATCGGCTGGGACGTCAAGGCCGAGCTCTACCCGCAGCTCGACCCGGTCGGCCGCGACCTCCTGATCGACGACGTTCCCCACCGCATCATCGGCCTGCTCACCCAGCAGGGGAACATGCTCGGCCAGAGCCGCGACAACTTGGTGATCGTGCCGATCGACACCTACCGCAAGGCCAAGGGCACCCGCGACTCGATCGACATCCTGATCCAGGCCAAGGGGGGCGTCGTGGGCGTGGAGGATGCCGCCGACGAGGTGCGTTCCCTGCTGCGGGCGATGCGCCACACCGACTTCCGCTCGCCCGACCCGTTCGGCATCGTCACGGCCGAGAACCTGCAGCAGATCTGGCGGCAGATCTCGGCCGCGGCCTTCATCCTGACCATCCTCATCGCCTCGGTCTCGCTGGGCGTAGGGGGGATCGTGATCATGAACATCATGCTCGTCTCCGTGGCCGAGCGCACGCAGGAGATCGGCCTCCGCCGTGCCCTCGGCGCGCGCCAGCGGGACGTCCGCCGCCAGTTCCTGCTGGAAGCGGCCCTGCTTTCGCTCGTCGGCGGCGTCTTCGGCGTCCTCACCGGCTCCCTGATCGTCCTGGGCGTGGACCGCATCGCCAACTTTCCGGCCAACCTGACGCCGGGCATCGCCTCCCTGGGCCTCGCCCTGTCGATCCTCGTCGGGATCGTGGCCGGCTACTGGCCCGCGGTGCACGCCTCCAAGCTCCTCCCCGTCGACGCTTTGAGGGCCGAGTGATGAAAGCGCGCCCCGGTTCCCGCCTGCGCCTCTCCTGGACCGAGAACGTCCACTTCGCCCTGGTGGCGATGCGCGCCCAGAAGCTGCGCACCTTCCTGACCCTGCTCGGCGTCGTCGCGGGTGTGGCGACGGTGATCATGATGGTCTCCTTCGTGGCAGGCTTCGACCGCTCGGTCGCGAACGCCTTTTCGAGCTTCGGCACGCACCTCGTGCAGTTCCAGAAGTATGAGCCGCGCCACGGCGGGCCCGGCGGCGTCCCCGAGGAGCAGCGCAACCGTCCCGACCTGACCCTGGAGGACGCGGCGGCGCTCAAGCGTCTGGCGACGCTCGCCGGCGCGGTCTCCGCCGAGCGCTACTACAACATGGGGGCCGAGGTGCGCTACGGCCGCGAGATCGCCAACAGCCCGCGGGTCGTGGGCGCCACACCGGAATACACCGGGGCCAACAACGCCGCCATCGAGGACGGCCGCTTCTTCATCGACGCCGACCTGCGCCACGCCGCCCGCGTGGCCGTGCTGGGCGCCGACGTGGTGGACGCCCTGTTCCCGTTCCAGGACCCCATCGGCCGCCATGTCACGATCAACGGCCGTCCCTTCGAGGTGATCGGCCTGCTGGAAAAGAAGGGCGCCTTCATGGGGGGCAGCAACGACAACCTGCTGATCATCCCCCTCCCGGTCTTCGATGAGCAGTTCCCCCAGGTTCGCGACGGCGGCGGCGACACGCTGCACATCGCCACCGTCCCGAAGAATCCCAAGGACATCGACGCCCTGATCGAACAGGAGACCTCCATCCTCCGCGCCCGCCGCAAGCTCCGTTTCAATCAGGAGAACGACTTCGCGACTTTCACCAGCATGGGCATGCTGAACAACTTCCGTCAGATCACCGGCGGCATCGCGGCCGTGATGATCCTGATCGCCGGCATCGCCCTGGTGGTGGGAGGCGTCGGCGTGATGAACATCATGCTGGTGAACGTCACCCAGCGCACCCGCGAGATCGGCCTCCGCAAGGCCCTGGGCGCCACCAAGAGAGATGTGGCGATCCAGTTCCTCGCCGAGGCGGTGACGCTGACCGGCGTGGGCGGAGCGATCGGCATCGGCATCGGGCTGGGCACCGCGCTCCTGGCCCGCGTCGCCTTCAATTTCCAGGCGGCCGCGCCGCTGTGGTCGATCGTGCTCGGCTTCGGAGTCTCCACCACCGTGGGCCTGATGGCGGGACTCTGGCCGGCGATGAAGGCGGCGCGGCAGGATCCGATCGAGGCGCTGCGGTACGAGTAACGCTACGGCGAGCAGGCGCCGCTGCCGCAGGAGTAGCTGACGAACGTGTAATAGTCCGTCCGCTGGCCGGAGCAGGTGGCCCAGCCGAAACAGTAGCGGTGGCATTCGCCCACCGCGCAGGCGAGATCGGGCCCGGTGTAGAAGGTCTGATGCCACTCGGTCTCGAACTCGCAGGCCGAGATCCCGCCGGGAGACGAGGCCACCAGGGCGAAGAGCAGGACCGAGACCACGATGACGGGACGGATCACGCGATTCCAACTCATGGGGTTTCTCCTTCCATTAGAGTTCACCATCAACCTGAAAGGTGTGGGAAGGCCCGGAAAGCGCGCCGGGGATAGGGAGTGGGCTCCCCTCCGGCTGTCATATGCTCCCGCCCGGAGGTGATCGGCATGTCCATCGAGGAGAAGATCAAGGAGCTGGGTCTGGTGCTGCCGGAGCCGTTCAAGAACGCGACCGGCAAGCCGTTTCCGTTTTCACAGGTCCGTATACGGGGGCGCAGGGCGTTGATCTCGGGCCATCTGCCGCTCGATCCGAACGGCGGCGTGACCCTGAAGGGCAAGGTCGGAGGGGAGATCACGGCGGAGCAGGGGTATGCGGCGGCGCGGGCCTGCGGCCTGGCGATGCTGACGTCCCTGCGGCTGGAGCTGGGGAGCCTGGACCGTATCGACGCCTGGCTGCGCGTGCTGGGGATGGTGAACGTGGCGCCGGGGTTCACGGCGATCTCCGGGGTCGTAAACGGTGTCTCGGAGCTGCTCATCGAGGTCTTCGGACCCGAGCGCGGCGGCCACTCGCGGTCGGCGGTCGGCATGGCGGAGCTGCCCTTCGGCGTGCCGGTGGAGGTCGAGGCGGAGGTGGAGATCCGGGAGGGATCATGATCGCCCGGCAATGGCACGGGCGGGTGCGGACGGTGCAGGCCGACGAGTACTTCGCCTACCTTCAGCGGACGGGGCTCTCGGACTACGCGTCCACACCCGGCAACCGGGGCGTGTTCGTGTTCCGGCGCGCGGAGGGGGATGTCACGCATTACCTCCTGACTACGCTGTGGGAGTCCTGGGAAGCGATCCGCGCTTTCGCCGGCGAGGATTTGGAGCGGGCGAAGTATTACCCGGAGGACGAAGAATATCTGCTCGAGCGCGAGCCCACGGTGACGCATTACGAAGTGCTCAGCGTTTAAAACCTTTCTGTTCCATGTTTCTGTTGTCCTTTATGTCCTTTGAGTCCTTTGAGTCCTTTAGGTCCTTTTCTTCTAAGGCCGAATCACCACCTTCAGCGCCTCCCGCCGCCGCATGCTGCGCAGCGCGGCCTCGAGCTCAGCCAACGGCCGCTCGGCGGAGAGGAGGGCTTCGGGGTGGAGGCGGCCGCTCGCCAGCAGATCGAGGGCGCGGCGGAAGGTGGCCGGACGGTGATGGTAGGCGCTCTGGACGGCGATCTCCGAGTAGTGGAGGCGGTGGGTGTCCAGCGGCACGGTGGTGCCGGGCGGGCAGCCGCCGAAGAGCTGGACCAGACCGCCGGGACGCACCGAGGCGAGGGCGTCCTGCCACGCGGCGGGGGAGCCGGTCGCCTCGATGGCGAGGTCGAAGCCGTCGCCCGTCCGTGAATGGCCGCGCAGGCGCGCCGCCTCGCCGCCATCGCGGCTGACCTGAATGACCTCGTCCGCGCCGATCGCCCGTCCCACTTCCAGCCGCGCCGGGTTGGGATCGGCCAGGACGATGTGATGCCCGCTGCCCGCGGGGAAGTCGGCCGGGAAGTCGGACGGCGAATTGGCCAGCACGTCCACGAAGAGGAGCCCGATCGGGCCGGCGCCGTAGATCACCACCCCCGAGGCCCGCTCCAGCGCCGACGTCTCCAGGCCGTGCAGCACGCAGGCTAGGGGCTCGGCCAGGGCGGCGATCTCGAACGGCAGGTTCTCCGGCACGGCATGGGTGCTCAGCTCGGTGAAGCGGCGTGGCACCAGCACGTGCTCGGAGAAGGCGCCGTTCAGGTAGTGGAGATCGGAGCAGAGGTTCTCGCGGCCCCGTTGACACCACTCGCAAACCAGGCACGGCGCGGAGTTGGCGATCACGACGCTGTCCCCCACGCGCCAGCGCTCCACGTCCGGCCCCACGGCGGCGAGGACGCCGGCCATCTCGTGCCCGAACGGAGTGGGGGCCTTGAGCATCCGCGGATGGCCGCCGCGCTGGAACACCTTGAGATCGGTGCCGCAGGTAGTGGCGGCGCCGACCCGCAGCAGGAGCTCGCCGGGGCCGGGCACGGGAACGGGGACCTCCCGCAACTCCAGGCGCTCGGGGCCGACGAGGAAGGCGGTGGTCTGGGTTCTCATGGCGTCAAAAGCACCTTCAGCGCCCGCCGCTCCCGCGCCAGCGCCACCGCTTCTTCGAAGCGCGCCAGCGGCAGCCGGTGCGTGACCAGCGGCGACGGATCGAGCCGCCGCGACACCAGCAGCCGGTACACCTCCCGCTGCTCGGCCAGGGAGCTGGAGTAGGTGGCGAGCAGCCGGCGCTCGGTCTTGAAGAAGGCGTTGAGATCGAAGCCGGCGGTCTCGCCTTCGCTCGCGTGGGCGAAGAGCACCACGGCGCCGCCGGGACGGGTCGCCGCGAGCGCGGCTTCCAACAGTCCCGCGCCGCCGGCGGTGTCGAACACCGCGTCCGCGCCGAGCCCGCGGGTCAGCGCGTCCACGGTGGCCAGCGTCGCGGCGCCGGGCTCGGCCGCGGCATCGGCGCCGAGACGCAGGGCGAGATCCCGCCGTTCTGCCACGGGCTCGGAGACCAGGACCTTGAGATCCGGATGGACCGCCTTCAGGACCAGGAGATGAAGAAGGCCCATGCCGCCGCCGCCCAGGACCGCCGCGCAGCCGGGGGAGGGGCCGGCGAGGGCGGTCTCCGGCAGGCGGGCGTGGCGCAGCCCGCGCAGCACGCAGGCAGCCGGCTCCAGGAAGACGGCGGCGTCGTCCGGGACGTGGGGCGGCAGTCCGAAAGCCGCCTGGCGGACGGCCCGCTCGCGCACCAGCACCCATTCGCTGAAGCCGCCCGGCGACAGGAGGTTCTCGCGGAAGGCCGGGCAGAGGGGCTCGTTGCCGCGCCGGCAGAGGTCGCACTCGCCGCAGGCGGCGTGGTGGGGCACCACGACACGGTCCCCGGGCGCGAAGCCGGCGACGCCCTCGCCCAGGGCCGCGACCGTGCCCACGACCTCGTGGCCCAGCACGGCGCCGGCCGGGGCCGTGCCGTAGCGGAGCTTGAAGAGGTCGGTGCCGCACAGGCCCGCGCAGCGGAGGCGGAGGAGCATCTCGCCGGGGCCGGGCTCGGGCCGCGGGCGGGTCTCCAGGCGCACGCGCCCCTCTTCGGCGCAGGCGGCCACGGTCATCGAGGTCTCCATGTCGAGCGGAATCCTAGTACAGGGTCCAAAAGACCCAAAGGACATAAACGACCTAAAGGACTTAAAGGACTTCAAGGACCCCAGGGACGACAACACAGTCCTTTACGTCCTTTGTGTCCTTTATGTCCTTTATGTCCTTTATGTCCTTTAGGTCGTTTAGGTCGTTGCCCGTCGGGGGCTCCCGGCACGGTACAATGAATCTCCATGTCCCGCCGCAGAGCTGTCCGACGTCCCCGCCGGGTCCAGGTGCATTTCTGGAGGCACGGCGAGCCGACCTCCTACATCGGCTACACCACCAACATCTCCACCACAGGGATGTTCATCGCCACCAATAGCCCGATTCCTTCGGGGGCGCGGATCCGGGTCGAGATCGTCGACCGGGACCGCAGCTTCATGGTCGAGGGGATCGTGGCTCACGCGCGGAAGATGCGCAGCGATCTGGCGCGCCTGAACCAGTCGGGGATGGGCGTGCGCTTCCTCTCGGTGGAGGAGCTGGTGCGGGAGCTGTTCCCGGCCGGCCTCGGAGAGACCGAGGAGATCGCCCAGTTGTCGGCCACCCGTCCGATGCCTGCCGTGCAGTCTCCCGTCCCAACTCCAGATCCGCCGCCCGCCCCGGAGCCGCCGCCTCAGGAGGCTGTGCAGCCCGTGCCTTCATCTCCTCCCACGCCGGAGCCGGAGAGGCCGTCCGGTCCGCTGCCGGCGACGGGCGGCGCCTTCACCGTCCGCTTCTCGGGGACGGAGGAGTTCATGGAGGTCTACCGGCGGGACATCCTCCAGGGCGGGCTGTTCGTCTCGACGCGCTACCCGGCGCGTCTCCAGGAGTCGGTCAACGTGGAGCTCTACCCGCCGCTGCCGTACGCCGAGCCCCTCCTGGTGCGCGCCCGCGTCGTCCAGCGTTTCGAGCCCACCGCCGATTCCGGCCCGAACCTGCTGTCGGGGATGGGACTGGAGCTGCTGGAGCTGCCGGCGTTGATCCAGCGGCTGGAGTCGGTGGTTCAGCGGTTGCGGGGGGCGCACGGCTGAGCCAGGGCTCGCGCTAACTATCCTGTAGCACCTCACCCTATAGGGCCCCTGGATGAGCCACGGGCCTTTCCATCGAGGTGGGGAATGAGCAAAGCAATCGGTATCCTGCGCGGCAGCCGCCGCTTTACGCTTCTGATCGCGATGGTCGCGCTGCTGGCGATGAGCTTCTCCGTAACTCCGCCGGATAGCGCGCTGGCCGCGACCCTCAGGCCGCAGACCTGCACCTACTACAGCGACGCCACGTATTCCACCGTCGTCGGATGGGCCTCGTTCAACTGCAACGGCACCTACGCCCAGAAGTACGGCACCGTCACCGCCTACCGCATCTGCGAGTCCGACTACTGCTGCGGCACCATGTGGTGCTGACGCCGGCGAGCCCTCACCACCCCGGCCCTCCTCTCCCAGCCTCCCCTCCGGCCGCCGGGAGAGGAGGGAGAGGTTAGTCAAGGACACCAAAGACACCAAGGACCACAAGGACGGGTCCTCTGTCCTTGATGTCCCTGGTGTCCTTGTTGTCCCTTGTCCTTTCTCCCTCTCTCCCGGTGTGGCGTGGGAGGGAGGGGTCGGGAGAGAGGGCCGGGGAGTGAGGGCCCTGCTAGAATCCGCCCCATGTCGAAGAGTCGTTTCGCGGTCCTCGCCGCGCTGGCAGGGCTCCTGCTCGCGGCGGCGCCGCCCGCGAAGGCCCCGGCGCGGCCTCACCGGGGCGACGTCGTCCTGATCACCATCGATACCCTCCGGGCCGACGCGCCCGGGTTCTCCGGCAACCAGCGGGCGCAGACGCCCGTGCTCGACCGGCTGGCGTCCCAGGGACGGGTGTTCACCAACGCCCACGCCCACAACGTGGTGACGCTGCCTTCGCACGCCAACATCCTCACCGGGCTGTACCCGTTCCAGCACGGCGTGCGGGACAACACCGGCTTCCGGGTCCCGGCCAACCTCCCCACGCTCGCGACCGTGCTGCGCGGCGCGGGCTATGCCACAGGGGCCTTCGTCGGCGCCTTCCCCCTCGACTCCCAGTTCGGGCTCGACCGCGGGTTCGACGTCTACGACGACCGCTATCCCAAGGGCGGGAACGAGGAAGGCTTCGCCCTCGCCGAGCGCCGGGGGGACGAGGTCGTGCGCCTCGCCCTGGACTGGTGGCGCAAGCAGCAGGGGAAGCCTCGCTTCCTGTGGATCCACCTCTATGATCCCCACGCCTCCTACGATCCGCCGGAGCCCTTCGCTTCCCGGTTCAAGGACAATCCCTACCAAGGGGAAGTGGCCGCCACCGACTCCTTCCTGGCGCCCCTGCTCGGCCCCTTCCTGGACGGCAAGGAGAAGCCCGCGCTGGTGGCCGTCACCAGCGACCACGGCGAGGCCCTGGGGGATCACGGCGAGAAGACCCACGGCCTCTTCACCTACGAGGCCACGCTCAAGGTGCCCCTGGTCCTCTGGGGACGCGGGATCGCGCCGGGCAAGGACGCCCGCTCCGCGCGGCACATCGACGTCTTCCCGACCGTGCTCCAGGCCGTGGGGATCGAAGCGCCCGCCGCGCCGGGACTGCGCCGCGCCGGCCGCTCCCTCCTGGCGCCGCCCGCCGACGCCGGGGATTCCTACTTCGAGTCCCTCTCGGCCACGCTGAACCGCGGCTGGGCCCCCCTGCGCGGCCTGCTGCGCGGCGGCAAGAAGTTCATCTCCCTGCCGCTCGCCGAGGTCTACGACCTGCCGAAGGACCCCAAAGAAGCCCGGAACCTCATCGAGCAGGAGCGCACCGCCGCCCGGGGCGTCTTCGCCGCGCTGCCCAAGGAGTCGAATTGGCCGCCCCGGCGGGAGGACCTGAAGCCGGGGGACGAAGAGCGCCTGCGCAGCCTCGGCTATCTCTCCGGCTCGGCCAGCCCCAAGGAGAGCTACGGCCCCGAGGACGATCCCAAGCGGCTGATCGGTCTCGACAACAAGATCCACGAGGTCATCGACCTCTACTCCCGGGGCCGGCTGGAGGAGTCCACCCGGCTGGCGCGGGAGCTGGTGCAGGCGCGCCCCTCCATGTCCCTCGGCCACTCGCTGCTCGCCCAGTCCCTCCTGCAGGCCGGGCGCAAGAAAGAGGCCCTGGACGTGATGCTCAACGCCCGCAAGCTGGGGGCCGTCTCGGAGTCGCTGCGGCGCCAGCTCGGCCTCACGCTCTCCGAGATGGGCCGCGCCAAGGAGGCGATCGAAATCCTCCAGCCCCTGGCCGACAAGGTGGGCGATCCCCAGTCCCTCAACGCCTACGCCCTGGCCCTCTCGGAAATGGGACGCCAGAAGGAGGCGTTCGAGATCCTGCAACGGGTGCTGCGGGAAGACCCCGACAATCCCAAGGCCTTGGAGCAGCTCGGGCTCGTGGAGCTGCGGCTCGGCCACTGGCCCCAGGCCCGCGACCGCTCGCGCCGCGCCCTGGAGCTGAATCCGAAGCTGCCCCTGGCCTGGAACAACCTCGGGGTGGCCCTCTATCAGCTCGGGCAGAAGGAGCAGTCCCTGGAGGCCTGGCAGAACGCGGTGGACCTCAAGCCCGACCTCTGGGACGCCTGGTGGAACCTCGGCACCAAGGCCGCCGAGCTGGGCCGCCCGGCGCAGGCCCGCAAAGCCCTGGAGCGCTTCGCCGCCGGCGCTCCGGCGGACCCGTACGGTCCCGACATCGAGAAGGCCCGCGCCTTCCTGCGGCAGGTCAAACCATGAAAAGAACCCTGATCGCTCTCCTCCCCCTTCTCCTCCTCGCCGCCTGCGACCGTTCCGGCGGCGGCGGTTCCGTGGACGTCCCCGAAGGGACTCCCGTCATCGTCATCTCCGTCGACACCCTGCGGGCGGACCACCTGCCCGCCTACGGCTACCAGGGCGTCGAAACCCCGGCCATCGACGCCCTGCGCAAGGACGGCATCCTCTACGAGCGCGCCTACGCGGTGACGCCGCTGACCCTGCCGTCCCACGCCACCCTGCTGACCGGCGTGCTGCCGGCGGCCCACGGCGTGCGCGACAACGTCGGCTACCGGCTGGACCGCACCAAGGTGGAGAAGGGCGAGATCCCGTTCCTGCCCGCGCTCCTCAAGAAGGCGGGCTATGCCACCGGCGGCGCCATCTCGGCCTACGTGCTCCAGGGCAAGACCGGCCTCTCGACCGGCTTCGACTTCTACCAGGACGACGTCGAGTTCCGCACCGATACCGGCCTGGGCGGCCTCCAGCGGGCGGGCGGCGAGACCCTGAACCTCTCGCGCGACTGGCTGCGCTCGGTCAAGGACAAGCCGTTCTTCTTCTTCTTCCACATCTACGAGCCGCACACCCCGTACGCGCCGCCGGCCGAATTCGACCGCTATCCCCTGAAGTACGACGGCGACATCGCCGCCGCCGACCGCATCGTCGGCGACCTGATCCAGGAGCTGAAGGATCAGGACGTCTATGACGACGCCATCGTCATCCTCCTCTCCGACCACGGCGAGGGCCTGGGCGACCATGGCGAGGAAGAGCACGGCGTCTTCCTCTACAACGAGTCCATCCACGTGCCGCTGATCGTCAAGCTGCCGGACGCGAAGCGGGCGGGCTCCACCGTGCCGCGTCCCGTCGAGCTGGCGGACGTGGCGCCGACCGTCCTCGGCCTGCTGAGGATGGAAATCCCCAAGACCATGCCGGGGATCTCGCTGCTGGCCGAGAACGCGCCGGCGCGGCGGATCTACTCCGAGACCTTCTATCCGCGCCTGCACTTCGGCTGGAACGAGCTGTTCTCCCTGATCGACGAGAACCATCACTACATCGAGGGTCCGGACCCCGAGCTCTTCGACCGCGCGAAGGATCCGGCGGAGAAGAACAACGTCCTGCGCGACGAGCGCCGCGCCTACGCCTCGATGCGCGACGAGCTGGGGAAGTACGACAAGCGCCTGGCGGCCCCGGAGGCCGTGGACGAGGAGACGCGCCAGGCCATGATGGCGCTCGGCTACGTCGGCTCCGGCGCCGGCACGACTGAAGGTCCTCTGCCGGACCCCAAGAGCAAGATCGGCTCCCTGGCGGATCTGAAGAGCGGCTTCCAGCTCCTGGGCGCGCGGCAAGTATCCCGAGGCCGCCGCCGCCTTCCAGCGGGTGATCGATGAGAACCCGAAGATGGTGGACGCCTGGGAGTACCTGGCGCGGGCGCGCCAGAGGATGGGGAAGTCGAGCGAGGCCCTGGCCGCCTACAAGGAGGCGCTGAAGATCTCGAACGGCTCGCCGCAGATCGCCGTGGGCGCGGCCTCGCTCTTCTACGACCTCGGTCTCCTGGACGACGCCGAGACCCACGCGAAGATGGCCCTGGCGACGCATTCCTCCTTCGCCAACGGTCTGCTGGCGCAGATCGCGCTCCAGCGGAAGAACCTGGACGAGGCGGAGAAATACGCCAAGGCGGCCATGACGGACGAGAGCCAGCGGGTCGGCCCGACGATCACGCTGGCGGAGGTCCGCTACGAGCGTAAGGACGGTGCCGGCGCGCTGGACCTGCTCCGCCAGGCCGAAGAGGCGTACAACCAGCGCGAGGCCAAGGACCCGAACGTCATTCGGGGCCTCTACCTGCTGCGCGGCAAGGTCCTGGCGGACCAGGGTAACGCCGCCGAGGCCGAAGCCGCCTTCAACAAAGAGATCGAGCTCCTGCCGGACAGCATCCGCGCCTACTCGAACCTGGCGATCCTCTACGCCCTGACCGGCCGCGGTCCCGAAGTGGCCCCGATGCTCAAGCGCATGGTGGACACCAACTCCCACCCCGCCGCTTACGCCGAAGCGGTGAAGACGTTGCGCATCCTGAACGACACGCGCTCGGCTTCCGCGTTGTTGCGGTACGCGATGGGGCGGTTCCCGGGGGATCCGGTGTTGCAGGGGTTGGCGCGGGGGTAGGGGGGGAGGACGCTAAAGCTTTCAATATTAGAGTCTAAGAGTCTGTCTTTATTTCATGAATGAAGCACGGTTGACCCTAGATCTGACGCAGGGTGCGTTGGCTGAACTAGACAGCCTGGGAGGGCGCCTCACGCCTGTGATTCGTCGGGCTATTAGAGTCGCACGGATACGGGGGGACTACGAAAATCTCTATTGGCTTGCCATGGAGATGCGTATGATCGGGGATGAAGAAACAAAACTCGCGATCCGTTCTGAGGTTGCCCCACACCTGACTAAAGAGGCAATGGAGGCGATCCATAAGCGATCACTCAATGCTTATCTGGTGCGCCGATCTTTGGTGGACGCCAAGGATCTCTTAAAGTCTCCGGACAAACCGCAGGTCTTGATTTATTCGGTTCCTGAGCTTGAATCAAGGTGCGAGAGTATTCGGAAGGCGATTCACGAATTCAACCTTCCAGCCGATTTGGATCTCTCCGACCTGATCTATGAAGAAGATCGGTTAGGTCTTCGTCCCCACTGGCATGAAATTTTAGGAACCTGGACGGCAATTCTTCAGCGTATAGGACAAGCAGTCTACGACTATTTGAGCCGTACCGAGCAGCAATTGCTGGCAGGTCAGGCTAATGCAGATATATTTGAACAGAATCGACGATTCGTTAACGATAGGCTTTATAGAGTTGCTCCGTCAGCAGTAGATCAACTACGGGCAGCGAGCGAACGAATCAATGCTGGAGGTGTTGAGGCTTGGAGCCAAGCACTAGCGTCGTGTCGTCGCGTGCTCAAAACCATAGCGGACCATCTTTATCCCCCTCGGGCTGATCCTGTAACCGGCTCTGATGGCACGGAGAGAGTACTCACTGATGCAAAGTTCGTGTCTCGGCTCCTTCAGTTTGTACATGAAAATGCTGCTGGTACCGCATCACGCAGACTCCTTAGTATGCAGGCCGAGGAGTTCTGTGGACGGATCGAGCGGCTCTATGAGCTTGCGTCGAAGGGAGTACATACAGATGTAGACCAATTCGAAGCTAACCAGTGCGTGCTTCAGACCTATGTTCTTATTGGGGATCTTCTCCGATTGCACGAGGGTACATCAGGACTCAATGCCAATCTTCCAGATATTGACGAAGTGGCATCGCGACCGCCCTGGAAGGGCGGAATTTGAATAGCCCGGCGCTTCAGCGCCGGGTTCCTGATACCCAAATCCCATCCGCCCTGACTGGGCGGGATCCAACCTCCGCACGAGACGGCATTGCCGAAAAGCACCGCCCCCTTCGGGACGGTTGGGATGGGGGAGGGTTCGCTGACTTGGCGCTGAAGCGCCAAGCTATTCAAATTTCGGCCCCTTCGGGGCGTTCGCGCAGCAACGGTATGAGGGATGAACGAACCTAACTAAGCCTGCATTGCACCCGCCGGAATTTGGTGGGACAATCCCGCCATGGCAACATCGACAGTTGATGCCAGGGAGTCAATGACCGCACCCATCCCTCAGCTCCTGGAGTTTCTCGGACAGCTCGGTCAGGCTGGACTCTCCTACACGCTTGCGCACAATCGTGATGAAGCCATCATGGTGCTGGTCGCCGTGCCGGGTGCGCGTTGGGAGATCGAATTTTTCGCGGACGGCTCGATAGAGGTCGAAATCTTCGAGAGCACCGGAGGGGTGCAAGGCCCCGAGCTGCTGCCTCGTCTATTCCAGAAATAGCCGCAAGGAGACTCTATGGACAACCGGCTGACCGAATTGCTTCAAAAGGTCGTTGACGAAAAATCGTTCAATCAGTTTTTGAGTGCGCTGCGTGAAGACTGCGAGAACCACGAGCGAGACTGTTCTCGGCGGAGTTACTTCGCATGCGCCACTGAAGGCCATTGGGAAGCTCACACTACATCAAGCTTCTTGAGGTCGGTGGAGGATTGGGCCACCCGTGGCGATTTCGCGGATGGCGTTCACCACGGTGAGCCTATCCTGCGCAGGGTCGCAACCATGCTGTACGTCGGAAGGCATCTCCTTTCCGAGGAGCGCCCCTATGGCGAGCGGTCCTGATCGCGCAGTGAAGGGCGCCATGACTGAGAACCTCTCCCGATCCGCTTCGCGCGTCCAGCAGGCCCTCGAAGCGGCTGGAATCGAGTCGCGGGTCGTCGAGCTGCCGCAGACGACCCGGAGCGCGCAGGAAGCCGCGCTGGCCCTCGGTTGCGAGGTGGAGCAGATCGCGAAGTCCGTCGTGTTCCGACGGGTGGACACGGGACGGCCTGTCCTCGTCGTGCTGCGTGGCGTCGACCGCGTCGACACCCAGCGGTTGGCGGACCACATCGGGAGCGCCGTGGAGAGGGCGAACCCTGAATTCGTCCGGGAGGCGACTGGCTTTGCCATCGGCGGTGTGCCGCCTCTCGGTCACGAAACTCCTATCGAGACCATCGTCGATGCCGGACTCCTGCGCTACGACGTTGTCTGGGCGGCCGCCGGAACTCCCAATGCGGTCTTCCGCGCGAACCCCCGGCAATTGACCGCCGGAGCGAGTGTGCTCGCGGTGGCCGCGGGGAGGATGTGAGGCGAGACGGGGTTGTCGGTCTGGGAGGGCCTACGGACGCCAGCGCACTTTGGGGCGTTGCTCCGGCAGGCTGATCTTCCGCTCGCCGGAGATGGTCCAGTCTGGGAGGATCTCCGACAGCCGTTCTACGTCGTGCTCGGAGGACTCGACCAGGAGCATCCTGGACTCCGACTCATCCAGAACGGTCGTGTCCGGCAAAGCCCGCACCTTCTCCACATCGTACTCTGGTTTGCCGCCGGGGCCTCGGAAGCGCAGGACGTAACGTTCCACGAGGCCTATGATATCAGAGGATCCCCAACCCCTCAAAAGTAGGACCGAAGCCCAGCGATCTGGCGGACTGCAGGACAAGTCTCGCCATGGCGTCCGACCTGGCGGAAGTGCGGCGCATCCGAAGGATGGAAGGTTGCCCCGCGATCAGCCGGGCCGCGATTCCTGTCGCGGCAGGACAGGCCATCGAGGTGCCGTCGTCGGGAGAGTAGCCGCCAGGAACCGTAGAGACGATTCCCACACCGGGGGCTGTCAGTTTGATCTCCGCTCCGATGTTCGAGAAACCGGCGATGAAGTTGTTCCTGTCCGGCCTTCCGAACGGATCGGCGATCGTGCCTTCCTGAGTGGCGTCCGGCGGGAAGGTGCCCTTGCGGCCCATGGCGGAGATCGCGAGCGACAGAGAAGCGGAGGCGGGGAAACCTACCGGCGAACGGTCGTCGTTGCCCGCTGCGACCAGGACCAGGCTGCCCCGGGCCCGGGCGTCCGTGATGGCTCCTTCGATCGCCACATCGGCGCTGCCGCCGCTGATGCTCATATTGATGAGATCGCAGCCGTCCTGGACCGCGCGGTCGATCGCTTTGGCGATGGCGAAGTTGGAAGCTTCCGGATCATCTTTGCCGAAAACGCGATAGCTGTGGAGGGTTACGCCCGGGGCCACACCGCGCATGCCGGTCGGGGCGAGCCCGCGAGAGGCGATGATGCCCGCCACGTGGGTGCCGTGACCGCTGCCGTTGTCTTCGTGATCGTTCTCGGTCTCCCCAAGCACCGTGTTGCGGCCGCCTGCCACGACGAGATCGCCGTGAGGACCAACTCCCGTGTCGATGACGGCCACCTTGAGCCCGTTACCCACAGCATTTTCGGCGTTGCCATAGAAGTGGCGGAGGGCATCATTGGCTGTGAAGTCTATCGGTCTCAAATCGATCTGCATGCCGCTGACCACGGCGATTCTTTTGTTGAGGAAACCCCAGAAGCCGGGAGGGGGATAGACATACAGCCGGTCCAGCACTGTATTCGCCCGGAGGGAAAAACGGACCTCCCCACGTCTGTTGGTCTCCCCTTCGACTCCGATCCTCTGAGCGAAGTCAGTGAATGCGATGACATTCGCGCCCTGCACGGGCTGGCCGTTGGAGGCTACCTTGAGAAGGATCCGTGTCGTCACGGCGGTCGAGGCGAGCCTCGGTCTAGCTTGGGGAATGGGGCGGGGGACTCTGGCGGACCGATAATACTGCACGGGCAGAATCCGCAGCCCCGGCTGGTTGGCCCGCAGCTCTGGGATTTGTCCCGGGAGCATCTCGACGAGCTTCGCTCCGTCCTCAGCGATAACGTCGAGGACCTGCATCTTCAACTCTGGAGCTTCCTGTGGAGCGAAGGCCACGGCCTTGGCGACCCCGTCCGCCGACGGAAAGCTCTGGAGGAAGCTTCGAAGTCCGGGATTGCCAGTCGTCGACGCAACACGAAGTCCGCGGGGAGGAAGGACGATGTACTGTTCGAGCTGTAGTTTCGAAGCCATGGCAATCTCCTTCGATCGCAAAATGAATCCTGACTGCTGAGCCGGCCTGGAGGAGACGGGTGGCCAGCCCTGATATCTTCCTTAGACGGCCCCATCCTGATATTTCCCGTATCGTAGCATCAGGTCTTTGTCATCGGAAGGGGTCTCGAAGCCACGGAAAGCCGTCACCTCAGTGGCTCATCCTGATCCTCTTGGTCGCATCCGTGCCTGCGGGATAAGATCGGCTAGAGCTGTTTTTGAGGACCCCGATGAGCTTCGATCTTCCTGAGACCCTCGACCTTCTGGAGCGCACCCCCGCCGTGATCGGCGCCCTGCTCCGCGGCACGAGCGCTTCCTGGCACGCCGTCGACGAAGGCCCCGACACCTGGAGCGCTTTCGACGTGGTGGGGCATCTCATCCACGGCGAAGAGACGGATTGGATTCCTCGCGCCCGAATCATCCTGGAGCACGGCGAAGACCGGCCGTTCGAACCGTTCGACCGCTTCGCCCAACTCGGCCGCTTCGTGGATTGGCCGCTGGACCGCCTGCTCGCGAGATTCGCGGAGCTGCGCCGGGAAAATCTCGAGATCGTCCGGAAATGGCGGCACAGCGAGGCTCAACTGGAGCTGCCGGGCCGCCATCCTGAGCTTGGTAGGGTCACGCTGCGAGAGCTGCTGGCGACATGGGCCGTACACGACCTCAACCACATCGCACAGATCTCGCGCGTCATGGCGAAGCGGTACACGCGGGAGGTGGGGGTGTGGCGGGAGTACCTCTCGATCCTTCATCGCTGATTTCGTGACGCCGCCCTTATCTCCCTGACCATCGCGGTATCTCCGCGAAAATCGCGCTGGCTCCGCCGGCAACGCTCTGTATCCGCCGGTAACGTGCTGGCTCTGGAAACGGCGCGTTGGCTCCGCCGACGGCGCGCTGGCTCTGGAGGCATCGCGTCGTCTTCCCGGAAAATTGGGACGTCATCTCGGGAGACGCGGCATTTTCCGGAGACAACGCGCCGTCGTATGCGGCGGCGCGGCGATTCTTAGGGAGTCAGGAGAAGATTTCCGGAGCCACGCCGTAGTCTCCATACACCGAGACGTCTTCCCAGGATCTGGAACGTTGTCCCGAGGAGACGGCGGAACATCGCGGGAGCCAAAGGGTTTTCGCGGTGAGCCAAAGGATTTTCCGGAGAAATCCCGCCGTTCTTCGCGGAGACAGGACGACGTCTGAGGAGACGGCGTAATTTCCAGGGCGCCACGGCATTCCGAACCGGCAACGGAACGTCGTCGCGGGAGCCGGCGGAGTTTCTCTGGAGACGCGCCGGCTTCCCGGGCGCCGGAGCGTCCTTCCCAGGCGCCAGCGCGTCCTTCGGGGAAACAGCGCGATGTCGCGGGAGCCGCCGCGTTTTCCGGAGAGCTTCCGCCGTCGTCGCCGGCGGCGCGGCGACTTCTCCGAGGAACGGCGGAATGTCTCGGGAGACAGCGGAATCTCCCGGGAGCCAAGACAGCATTCCCGGATACAGGACGATTTCCCGGGACACAGGACGATTTCCCGGGAGACAGCGCCGCGTCGCCGTGTCAGACAGCCGTTCCGAACAGCGCCCCCACTCCGGCGGTCAGGGCCATGGCGATGGCGCCCCAGAAGGTGACCCGCGCGGCGGCGATCAGGGGTCTGGCGCCTCCCGTGACTGCGGCGAGAGCACCGAGGAAAGCAAGGCAGAGCAGAGAAGAGCCGGCGACGATAGGGATCTGGTACGCGGCGGGGGACAGCACGACCGCGAGCAACGGCAGCGCCGCTCCGACCGAAAAGGTAGCCGCGGACGCCAGGGCGGCCTGGATCGGCCGGGCGGAAGCCATTTCGGAGTAGCCGAGCTCGTCCCGCAGGTGCGCGGCGAGAGCGTCCTTGGCCATCAACTGCTCCGCGACCTTCGCGGCCAGGTCTGGCTCCAGGCCCCGCTCGATGTAGATCTGCGTCAGCTCCGTCTTCTCGAAGGCTTCGTCCGTGACGAGCTCGTTGCGCTCCCGTTCGATGTCCGCCTTCTCGGTGTCCGCCTGGGAGCTGACCGAAACGTACTCTCCGGCAGCCATCGACATCGCGCCCGCGACGAGGCCGGCGACGCCCACCAGCAGCACGTTGTGGGCGGACGTCTGTGCCGCCAAGACCCCGACCACCAGGCTGGCGGTCGAAACGATGCCGTCGTTGGCGCCCAGCACAGCCGCGCGCAGCCAGCCGATCCGGTGGGTGAAATGACGCTCGGGCGCGGGCTGCTTGTCCGCGGCCTTCGTTTCCGGCATGTCAGTCGTCGTCTCCTTCATCTCCTCCCTCCCATCCTTCGCCCCGCCCCTCCGCCTCGTCCTCGTTGCCGCTGCGGTGGCAGCGCGCGCAGTTTTGGATCTCGCGGATACCCTCCTCCCGATGCTCCGCCAGGATGCCGGCGGGAGAGTGCTCGTGGCAGCCGTAGCAGGTGTAGGTGGAGAAAGTGCTCCTGTCGGTGTGGCAGGCCCGGCAGTCCGCCGGATGATTCACGTCGAAGCGGAAGTACCGGCCGTGATCGAAGGTGGCGGGCTTCCAGGCCGCCGTTTTGTGGCACGACCCGCAACGGTCGGTCAGGCGGGAGTGGAGCTCGTCCGCCGGTTTCTGCTCCAGGTGACAGGACTGGCATTCGCTACGGAATTCCGCCGTGAGAAGCTCGTGCTGGAACGTCGCCGTCTTCCGGTGCCTGACGCTGGCGTGCAGGGTATGGCACCGCATGCAGTCCGCATCGCTCAGGCCCTCGTGGAACCGCAGCTTCCTGAAACGGTCAGTGGGCAGCGGCACGCCGGCCGTGGTGACGCGGCCGATCCGTTTCAGTTTGTGACAGGAAAGGCAACTCGCGCTGGAAGCCCCCCGGATCGGCGCATGGCAACCGAAGCAGTCGCGCTCCAGGCTGCGATGCCCATCGGAGAGCTTCCCCGGTTTGATCATCACGTCGGGATAAGCGATGGCCAGGGCGAGCGACAGGATCAGAGTGACGGCCAGGATCAGAAGGAGGCGCATTTCACCACCTCCAGAAGATCAAGATGGAAAGGATGTGCAGCGCCGCCAGCGTCCCGAAAATGGTGGTGATGGGGATGTGGACGGTGCGCCAACGCTTCATGACGTCGACCGTGGTGGAATCCAGGAACAGCCGGTCGGACACCTCCTCGTCCTTCAGCCCTGCTTCGCGGAGGGCCGCTTCCCGGGTCCGAAGCCTCTCCCGAGCGTTCTTCAGCAGGTATTTGCCCGTGAATCCGCTGGCTACCGCGATGAGCATGACCGCCACGGCCGCCCAAGGCAGGACCGCGTTGAAATGCACGCCCGCGTGGATGAGGATCATCAAGACTCCGACCCAACTCATGGACTCGTGCATCTCCAGCAGGGCCTTCGGGGACCCGCGCTGGATGATCTTGCGCTTGCGCAGCGAATAGGCGAAGGAGCCGAGGATGAGGACGGAGCCGACGATACCGAGATAACGCCCGATCCAGTACAGGCCGGCGCGGTGGAGTAATCCATCCACGCCAATGGCCGCGACGATCAGGAGCGCGTACCAGAAAAGGAAGGGGAGAACCTGCCGGACCAGGAGGGATCTTCGCATGGCATCGCTTCCTTGCCGGATGTTAGCGAGAGAAAACGGCGCCCGGGCCTACCTGCGGGGGTGGTTTCCGCGTCATGGAAAGGTGGCGTGCTCGGTCTTACGCCGCCGCCCGCCGCTTCACCACGACATCCCCCGCCACATCCTCATCCAACGCCAGCATGGTCTCCCCGATCTCGATGACGAACGAGGGATAGCGCTGGAGCAGCCGCATCTGGGCTCCGGGGACGAGTCCGAAGACGGCGAGGTGGTTGCGGCGGGCGGGATTGTCGCCTCCCAGGCAGAGGACTTCCACGCTCTCTCCCGCCGCCAGGCTCGTTACGGTCAGCAGGCCCGCTTCAGGCATCGGCGGGACCGCCGGCGCTTCCTTTCTCCGGAAGAGGCGGCGGAGCCAGGAGTCTCCAGGCATCTGCTCGGGGAACTCGTACTCGCAGGCCGGGCAGCGCGCCAGGTTGCACATGGCTCCCAGCGGGCAGCCGTGATGACAGAGGGCTTCGGTCCTCTGGAACTCGAAGCCGCACAAGGGGCAGATCAGAAAGTGCTCAGCCATAACCCCAGATGGTGGACGAGGCCACCCACGAAGAAGGCGAACGGGAAGATGAACGCGGCCATCGCCCAGGCGACTTTCATGCCGTGCTCCTTCCCGATCATCAGGAAGTTCGCGATGCACGGCATGAACAGGGTGATGGTCACCATGGAGACGAAGATCTGGAGCGGCGTCAGGAGGGGATTCGGGCCCGTGGACGCGTCCAGGATGTAGACGGCGCCGAAGTCGCGCCGCAGGAAGCCGATCAGGAAGGCGTTGGAGGTCTCTTTCGGCAGGCCGAGCCAGCCGGTCACCAGCGGCTCGCCCAGGCGGGCGATGGCCGGGAGGATGCGCAGCCGGTCGAGGAGGAAGAGCGCCGCCGTCCCGGCCAGGAAGAGCGGGATCACCTCGCGCAGGTACCAGTTCAGCCGCCCCAGGGTCTTCCGCCAGACGTTGGCGAGCTGCGGCCGGCGCATGGGCGGGATCTCCAGGATGAAGTCCCCCGCCTCGCCGGGGAAGGCACGGGCGGTGAGGCCGCCGACCAGGAAGACGATGCCGATCATCATGCCGGTCCAGGCCAGGGCGGCGAAGGGGGAGAGGCTGGCCATCATCGCCAGCAGCACGCCGAGCTGCGCCGAGCAGGGCACGGCCAGAGCCAGGAGCATGGTGGTGACCACGCGCTCCTTGCGGGTCTCCAGGATGCGCGTCGTCATCGTGGCCATGGTGTCGCAGCCCAGGCCGAGGATCATGGGGAGCACGGCCTTGCCGTTGAGGCCCATGAGGCGGAAGGTGCGGTTGACCAGGATCGCCATGCGGGGCAGGTAGCCCGAGTCCTCCATCAGACTGAAGAGGAGGAAGAAGGTGGTGACGATGGGCAGCACGATGGTGAAGGCGTAGGAGAGGGCCATGGTGACGGCCCCGTACTGGCCGACCAGGAAGTCGTGGAAGAAACGGCGGACCTCGGCGCCCGTCCCGGGCTTCGGCCCTTCAGAGAGGGTGTAGGCGGGGGAGAGGACGCTCCGCTCCATGACGCCGAGCGGAAGCTCGTGAACCGGCGTGACCGGCAGGGCGAATGTTGCGGCGCTCTCTGTGGTCGCATGGGTGTGCGGGAACGGCAGGATCGTATCGACTGCGTGAATGGCGAGGGGGGTGATCCGCTGCTCGAACACGCCGGTCTCGAGAAGGTCCACCAGGGTGCCGGCCCCGAAGAGGCCGACGAACCAGAAGACGAGGCCCAGCACCGCCGCCAGGAAGAACAGACCCTTGACGGGGTGCATGGCCCAGAAGCCGAGCCGCACGCTCAACGGTGCGTGCCGCGGCTGGTTCAGAGTGTAGGTTTCGGCCAGGATCTCGTTGACCCGGGCCAGGCGGGCGCGGTTCCGCTCATAAGGGTCGATGCTCTCCGTCCCCTCCTCGGAAAAGGCCACCGGGCGCGCGTCCTGGAGGGCGGCGATCAGCTCGGGCGTCCCCTGGTTCCTGACGGCCACGGTGCCCACCACCGGTACGCCCAGAATCTCGGCGAGCCGCGCCCGGTCGATCCGCCCGCCGCGCTCGGCGAGCTCGTCCAGCATGTTGAGGACGAGGACCATGGGGCGGCCCATCTCGGCGAGCTGCAGGGTGAGCAGGAGGGCGCGGCGGAGGTTCTTGGCGTCGGCCACCTGGACGACGGTGGCGCCGGGGTTCTTCTCCAGGAGCTGGACGGTGACGCGCGCGTCGTCGCTGCGCAGGGCGAGGTCGTTGATCCCCGGCGAATCGACGACGTCGATCTCCCGGCCGCCGAAGGCGGCGCGGGCGCGGGTGATCTCCACCGTGGTGCCGGGGAAATTCGAGACGTTGACGTACCGGTGGGTCAGGTTCTTGAACAGCAGGCTCTTGCCGACGTTGGGGTTGCCTACCAGGAGCACGGTCTCGGCGGCCGGCTGGGCGCCCGGTCCGGGGAAGGGGAGGAGCTTCGCGCCCTCGGCCTTGCCGGTGGGGAGAGCGGCGGGAGCGGGAGCGTTCATATCGATCTCTTTTGTACCGCGCCCGGCCTTCGCGCGCACCACACGGCGGAAGGGGATTTCTCCGCCGGCGGACTACTCGAAAGGGTGGGGGCGAACATCTCTCACTGGGATATTGTCGGCGCAGCCTCTTCGCTCGTCCTTGCTCCCGCGCAAAGACGGCGGAGGCGCCCGGTTCTAGGCTGCGGTCATCCGATCAGGAGGACACCTGAATGGGAGCCGACCCGAAGACGATCTCGAACACCCGCCACGTGGCCCTGGCCACCCTTTCGTTCGCGGTATCCTTCGCCGCCTGGGGCCTGGTGAGCGCGTTCGCGCCGCGCTTCCGCGACCTCTTCTCGCTCAGCGCCACCCAGACGGCGCTGCTGGTGGCGGTCCCCGTGCTGCTGGGCTCGCTGGCGCGCCTGCCGGTGGGGATGCTGGCCGACCGCTTCGGCGGCAGGGCCGTCTTCACCATCCTCCTGCTGCTGGTGGCGGCGCCGGCCTGGCTGGTGCCCACGGCCGGGAGCTACCAGGACCTGCTTCTCGTCGCCTTCTTCCTGGGGATCGCGGGCGCCGCCTTCCCCGTCGGCGTCGGCTACGTGTCGCGCTGGACCCCGCCCGAGCGCCAGGGCTCGGCCCTCGGCGTCTATGGATTGGGGAACATCGGGCAGTCGGCGGCGGTCTTCCTGGGGCCGCTGCTGGCGGCGCGGGTCGGCTGGCAACCGGTCTTCCGGGGCATGGCGGTGCTGCTGGTGGTGTGGGGCGTCGTGTTCGGCCTGACGGCCCGCAACGCCCCCTCGGCGGCCCGTCCCAAGGGCGTGGGCGACATGGTCCGCGTGCTGACGCGGGAGCGGCTGGCCTGGGTGCTTTCCCTCTTCTACTTCCTGACCTTCGGCGGCTTCGTGGCGTTCTCGATCTACCTGCCGACACTGCTGCGCGACCAGTTCGGCCTGAGGCCAGCCGACGCCGGTTTCCGCGCCGCGGGGTTCGTGGTGCTGGCGACCCTGATGCGCCCGCTGGGCGGCTGGCTGGCGGACCGCATCGGCGGCGCGCGGGTGCTGGCGGGCGTCTTCCTGGGGGTGATCCCCTTCGCCCTGCTGCTGACCTGGCCCGCGATGCTGCCGTTCACCGTCGGCGCTCTGGGCGCCGCGGCCCTGCTGGGACTGGGCAACGGCGCGGTCTTCAAGCTGGTCCCGCAGTACTTCCCGAAGGAGACCGCCACGGTCACCGGGCTGGTGGGGGCGATGGGCGGCCTCGGCGGCTTCTTCCCGCCGCTGCTGCTCGGCTTCTTCCGCGACCGCCTGGGCGTGGTCTGGCCGGGGTTCGTCCTGCTGGCCGCCATGGCCGCGCTGCTCGCCTGGGTCAACCGGCGGGTGTTCCTGTCGCGGCAGGAGGAGGCCGAGCGGACGCTGCCGCCGGAGCTCTCCCGCGCCGCCGACCGCGTCCGCGCCGGCGCCTGGGCGACCTTGTGGACGGCGCTGCTGGCGGCGTCCATCGTGGTGGGCTCGCGCAACCTCCAGAACTTCGACCCGGCGCTGGTGATCTACACCTTCGCGGTGGTCTTCGCCACCTGGGGTGTGGCCTACCACTACTACGTCTGGCTCCAGAAGCCGCCGACGCGGATCTACTGGCGGCGGGGCTGGCAGCTCGTCCGCCAGCGGGGCATCTTGAAAAGCCTGGGCCAGTTGCTGCCCCTGGCCTGGACCCATCTCGGGGCGCAGACGTTCATCCGCCGCCGCTCGGTCCTGCGCTGGTGGATGCACCAGCTCCTCTTCTGGGGCTGCCTGCTGGCGGCGGCGATCACCTTCCCCCTGGTGTTCGGCTGGATCCACTTCGGCAGCGCCGGCCAGGACCAGATGACCTACGTGATCTACCTCTTCGGGTTCCCCACGGCCTCGGTGCCGATCCGCACGGTGGCCTCGTGGCTGCTGTTCCACGGCCTCGACATCGCCGCCGTGCTGGTCCTCGGCGGCATCTCGCTCGCCCTCTGGCGGCGCATGCGGGACCGCGGGGCGGGGGCGGTGCAGGACTTCGGCCGCGACTTCTTCCCGCTGATCCTGCTCTTCGCCATCTCGGTGACCGGGCTGGCGCTGACCGTCTCGACCACGTGGCTGCGGGGGAGCTTCTACGGCTTCCTGGCCATCCTGCACGCGATCACGGTCATCGCCGCGCTGCTGTTCCTGCCGTTCGGGAAGTTCTTCCACATCTTCCAGCGGCCGGCGCAGCTCGGCGTGAAGCTTTACCAGCGGGCCGGGGAAGAGGGGGAGGGCGCCCTCTGCGCCCGCTGCGGCGAAAGGTTCGCGTCGCGGATGCACGTCGAGGACCTGAAGCTCGGGCTTTCGCAGCTCGGCTTCGACTACCGGCTGCCCGGTCCGGCGGGCCACTGGCAGGAGCTGTGCCCGGCCTGCAAGCGCAGGACGGTCGCCGGCGCCCAGCTCCGGCTCAAGGAGCGGTCGCTGGACGCCGCCGGCTCCATCTACGAACCCGAGGAGGTGATCCCAGGTGGCTGAACGTCCGCTGTCCGTCGAGGAGATGATCCGGCTCTACGGCCCGCACCTCAACTACACGCCGCCGGGCGGGTGGGATGAGCAGCGGGAGCTGCCGCCGGACCGGCTGGTGAAGACCCATTGCTGCTTCTGCGGCCAGCAGTGCGGCATCCAGCTCAAGGTGCGGGACAACAAAGTGGTGGGCTTCGAGCCCTGGGAGGAGTTCCCGTTCAACCAGGGGATGCTCTGCCCCAAGGGCGTCAAGCGCTACCTTCAGGGCAACCACCCGGACCGCCTGTTGGACCCCCTGATGCGGAAGCCGGACGGCTTCCGCACGGCGACGTGGGACGAAGCGCTGGATTTCACGACTGGCCGCCTGCGCGGGATCCAGGAGAAATACGGCAAGGACGCCGTGGCAATTTACGGCGGCGCCTCGCTCACGACCGAGAAGGCCTACCTGCTGGGCAAGTTCGCCCGCGTGGCTCTGGGCACCCGGCACATCGACTACAACGGCCGGCTCTGCATGGTCTCGGCGGGCACCGCCTACAAGCTGGCCTTCGGCGTCGACCGCTCGCCCAATCCGTGGAGCGACATCCCCAAGGCGCAGGTGATCTTCGTCATCGGCGCCAACATCGCCGAGTGCGCGCCGATCACCACGAGCTACATCTGGCGCTGCCGCGACGCCGGCGGCCGGCTCATCGCCGCCGACCCGCGGATGACGCCGATCACCCGCAACGCCGACCTCTATCTGCCGCTGCGTCCGGGGACCGACTTGGCGCTGCTGATGGGCATGCTCCACGTCATCCTGCGCGACGGCCTGGAGGACCGCGAGTTCATCGCCGCCCACACCAGCGGCTTCGAGGCCGTGGCCGAGTCGGTAAAGGCCTGGGATCCCCTGACGGCCGCCCGGATGACCGGCGTGCCGCCGGAGGCCATCGAAAAGGCGGCGCACTGGATCGGCGAGGCCGAGCGGGCCGTCATCCTCCACGCCCGCGGCCTGGAGCACCAGTCCAAGGGGGTGGAGAACTGCCTGGCGGTGATCAACATCGCGCTGGCCACCGGCAACATCGGCCGCGAGGGGGCCGGCTGCATGATGGTCACCGGCCAGGGCAACGGCCAGGGAGGCCGCGAGCACGGCCAGAAGTGCGACCAGCTCCCCGGCCAGCGCTCCATCGCCGATCCGGCGGCCCGCGAGCACGTGGCGCGGGTGTGGGGCATCGCCCCCGAGGAAATCCCGCCGGCGGGGCTCTCGGCCATGGAGATCATGGAGGCCATCCACCGCGGCGAGATCAAGGCCCTGCTCTCCATCTGCTTCAATCCGCTGGTCTCCCTGCCGGACGCCAACTACGTCCGCGAGGCGCTGGAGAAGCTCGAATTCTTCGGTGTGGTGGACTTCTTCCTCTCCGAGACCGCCCAGCTCGCCGACGTCGTCCTCGCCGGCAGCCTCCAGGAAGAGGAGGAGGGGGTGGTCTGCAGCGCCGAGGGGCGGGTGATCCACATCCAGAAGGCCGTGGATCCGCCGGGCAACGCCTGGCAGGACAGCAAGATCTACATCGAGCTGGCGAAGCGGCTGGGCAAGGAGAAGTTCTTTCCCTACACGCACCCGCGGGAGATCTTCGAAGAGCTGCGCGAGGCCTCGCGGGGCGGCTACGCCGACTACTACGGCATCACCTACGAGAAGATCGACCGCCAGCTCGGCGTCTTCTGGCCCTGCCCCAGCGAGGACCACCCGGGGACTCCCCGCCTCTTCGAGGGCGGGCGTTTCTTCCATCCGGACGGCAAGGCGAAGTTCCAGGTGACCGAATGGCGGCCGAGCGGCGATCCGGTGGACGAGGAGTTTCCCGTCTACCTCACCACCGGCCGGGTGGTGAGCCAGTACCTCTCGGGCACGCAGACGCGGCGCATCGGCCCCCTGGTCGACCAGTTCCAGTCGCCGCGCCTGGAGATCCACCCGCGCCTGGCCGAGAAGCACGGCATCGGCGACGGCGACTGGGTGACCATCGGGACGCGCCGCTCCGAGATCACCCTGGAGGCCATGGTGGTGCGGACGATCCGGCCGGACACGGTCTTCATCGCCTACCACTGGCCGGGCGGGCGCAGCGCCAACCGCCTGACCCATCGCACGCTCGATCCGCGCAGCAAGATCCCCGAGTACAAGGTCTCGGCCTGCCGCCTACGCAAGGCGGACGGCCCGCCGGAGTGGACGCGGACCGAGATGTCGCCGGGAATGGCGCGGCCGGGCAAGAGGCTGCCGATCGTTCCGGCCCGGGGAGGGGCGTGAATGTACGGCTACGAGTTCTACATCGATCCCGAGCGCTGCATCGGCTGCCAGGCCTGCATCAACGCCTGCGCCGAGTGCGACACGCACAAGGGCGTCCCCATGATCACGGTGGACTACCTGGACCGCCCCAACAGCATCGCCACCGTGCCGGCGATCTGCATGCACTGCGACGACCCCACCTGCGCCGAGGTCTGCCCGGCGGACGCCATCAAGAAGGGGGAGGACGGCGTGGTGCAGTCCGCCCTCAAGCCGCGCTGCATCGCCTGCAACAACTGCGTGCTCGCCTGCCCGTTCGGCATCCCCAAGATGATGTCGAAGCTCGAGCTGATGATGAAGTGCGACATGTGCTACGACCGCACCTCGATCGGCAAGCGGCCGATGTGCGCCACGGTGTGCCCGAGCCAGGCGCTGGCGTACGTGCCTCCCGAACAGATCGCCCGGGAGCGCCGCGAGAAGCCGTCGAACGTGTTCCAGTTCGGCAACCAGACCGTCACGACGAAGGTCTACATGATGCTGCCGCCCGAGGAAACGGCGCTGGCGGTGGACGTCGTCGATTACCTGTGGGAGCCCGAGGCATGAATCCGTTGAGAGAGCCGAGCCCCGAAAGAGAGCCGCTCTGGCGCGAGGAAGTCTCGATCTACGCCGCCGACGAGCGCTACGTGAACCGCCGCCAGTTCGCCAAGTTCCTGGTGCTGACCAGCGCCGGGATGTTCGTGGGCAACGTCTGGATCCTGGTGAAGAGCTGGCTCACCCGGACGCCCGCGTATCCCATCCGCCCGGTGGCGGCGGTGGGGGAGATCCCCGTGGGCGGGGTCAAGCTCTTCCGTTATCCCGGGCCGGAGGACCCGTGCATCCTGGTGCGCTACTCCGAGGCTGAGTTCGCGGCGTACAGCCAGAAGTGCACGCACCTCTCCTGCGCCGTCTACTACTCGAACGCCAACCGCCGTCTGGAGTGCCCCTGCCACGAGGGCTACTTCTCGGTGCGCGATGGCAGCGTCCTCCAGGGGCCGCCGCAGCGCCCGCTGCCGCGGGTCGTCCTGGAGCGCCGGGGGGACCAGTTGTTCGCCACGGGGATGGAATCCCACGGCGTGGAGGGGCCGAGCCATGCAGCATCTTCCTGAGCATCCCGCGCCGCAACGCCGCGGCCTGACCGCGATCGACGGCGCCCTGGCCCTCATCGCCATCCTGCTGATCGTCCAGATGTGGCTGCTGACCGCCACCCTGGAGTCCTTCCTCGCCGGCCACCGGGAGGGGGTCATCCCGGCGGCGGTCGTCTCGGGCCTGCTGCTCCTTGCCTGCCTCGGGCTTTATCTCTTCATCCGCGGGGTCGATCGCGAGGTGCGGCGGTAGCCGGCTTTTCAGATATCGCCGGAGGGCGTAGAATCCACAATGGCTCCTCGGGGGGATGCGAGGAAGCCCTCCGAACCGCCGTTCGTACGTTCGAAGCCACCGTTCGCCAGCCCGGCTGGCGGAACGTTCATGGAAAGGAGAGGTTTCGATGCGTCTAAAGACGGCTCATGCCAGCGTCTGCCTGGCCCTGATACTCCTTGGAATGATCAGCGTGGGCTGTGGGAAGGGATACCGGCAGGTGGTCGTCATCAAGGGCGAAAGCCACCAGGTCGTCACGATCGGAAAGCCCCCCGAGGGGGTGCCGCAGGACATCTGGGCGCCCGACCGGGTCCTGCTCTTCCGTACCGATTCCGCGGTCCCGGGCGCCCCGGCCAACACGACCGGCAAGGCCGGGTGGGTCTATCGGGTCAACGACAAGATGGAGATGGAGGAAGTCGGCCAGTTCGACATGTCCATCCCTGACGACACGCTGGCGTACCGGTACGGGGCCTGAGGGGGCGAGAGCGGCGCGAGGCGTATAGTAGGATCTCCCGCCACCGGAGACCCGACGTGCCGCTCAAGCTTTCCCAATCCCTCTGCCTCTCCGTTGTCCTTCTCGCCCTCGCCGCCTGCCGCGCGGGGGAGACGGACGCTCCCGTCTCCGAGAAGGCGGGGGTGCGGGCGCCGCGGCGGGTGTTCCTGATCACGGTAGACACCCTGCGGGCCGATCACATGAGCCTGTACGGGTACGGGCGCCCGACGTCGCCGGAGCTCGACAGGCTGGCGGCCACCGGGGTGACGTTCGATCAGGCGATCTGCCAGTGGCCCAAGACGGGCAGCTCGTTCGCCTCGATGTTCACCGGCCTCTATCCGCACACCACCGGCCTCACCCACAAGGCGGCCCTGCGCATCCCGGAGAAGTACCTGACGCTGCCGGAATTCTTCAAGGAGAACGGCTTCGCGACCTTCGCCGTCAACTCCAATGCCGTGCTGGCGAAGGACTTCGGCTGGAACACCGGGTTCGACGACTACGCCCAGACCTGGGGAGACGGCGATTTCCCCCAGGACCCCAAGCAGTTCCGGCCCCTGGCGAGCGCCATCCGGGTCAACGAGCTGGCCCTGCCGCTCCTGCGCAAGCACGCGGACGCCGACCGCCTGTTCGCCTGGATCCACTACTCCGATCCCCACGCCCCCTACATCCTCCCCGACGGCGTGGAGAACCCCTTCGTGGACGACGCCCACTATCAAGGCGGCCGCGAGATCCCCCAGCGCGTGGCCAAGGGCTACACGCTGGAGGGCCACACCGACCTCAAGCACTACGTGGCCCAGTACGACGCCAACGTCCGGGTGGCGGACGAGCAGATCCGGAGGCTGCTGGACGAGATGCGTTCCCTCGGTCTCCTGGAGGACAGCCTGGTCATCTTCACCGCCGACCACGGCGAGAGCCTGGGCGAGCACAACTCCTGGTTCGAGCACGGCCCGCTGCCCTACAACACCACCGCCCACGTGCCGCTCTTCTTCCTGATGGACGGCCTGCCGGCGGGGCGGCGCGTGGACCGGCCCGTGGAGCTGATCGACCTCTATCCCACGCTGCGGGACCTGATCGCTCCCAGGCGGGAGATCGCGGGGCTCGAAGGGCGCAGCCTGTGGCCCCTGCTGCGGGGCGGCGCGCCGGACGCGAAAGCGGCCGCAACGTTCCGGCAGGCCTTCGCCGGGGCCGGCCGCCGGCCCAACCTCTACCACAGCGTCCAGGAGCCCGTCTGGAAGCTGGTCTTCAACTCCGGGGGCAAGCGCTCCCGCGCCGCCAACTCCGCCACCGGCGGCTTCGAGCTCTACAACCTCGCCGAGGACCCGAAGGAGACCCGCAACCTCGCGGCCTCCCGCCCGGAGGAGGTCCGGCGGCTGCGGCGCGACCTGGTCGCGTTCATGAAGAAAGCCCGGGCGCCGCTGGACGAGGGGGAGAGCGACGCGGAAACCGAGAAGGCCTTGAAGGCGCTCGGGTATTTGTAGGCCCTCACCTCCCCGGCCCTCCTCTCCCGCCCCCTCTCTCCCACGCCACACCGGGAGAGGAGGGAGAGGTTAGAAGAAAGACGCCAAAGACACCGAGGACTCAAGGACAGCACCTTGATCCGTCCTTTCCTTTCCCCCCTCTCTCCCGGTGTGGGTGGGAGGGAGGGGTCGGGAGAGAGGGGGCAGGGGGAGTGAGGGCCTACGCCGAACGCCCGAAGTTCGACGCCAGCACCGCCAGATCCAGACCGTCCACCTTGCCGTCGTCGTTGAAGTCCGCGTCTGCGTCGTAGTTGGCGTCGCCTGCCTGCGAGCCGAAGCGGAGGCCGAAGGCCACGAGGTCGGTGCCGTCCACCCGGCCGTCCTCGTTGAGGTCGCCCTGGAGGGCGTTGGCCGCGCCCACGATGGTGAAGCTGAGGATCTCCCGGTCCACGGTGGCGGGCGGGTTCGAGAGGTCCCGAGAGCGCAGGCCCACCGAGACGGTGCCGCTGAGCGGGGTTGGAGGCTTGTACTGCAGAGTCACCGTCCGGACGTTGCCCACCGGAGTGGCCGGCACGGGCTGGCCGTTGACCAGCAGGAAGGTGTTGGCGACGTCGATGCCGGAGCCGAAGTCCCAGACGTCCACCTTGATCTCGGTGTCCGCGGGCACGTTGCGCTCGCCGTCGGCCGGGTCGGTGACGCCGTGGACAGGCCACACGGTGTCGGTACCCTGGATGTTGTTGAACCAGATCCGCGCCAGCCGGTCGTAGCCCGCGGCGTTGGGATGCCCTACGGGATCGTTGTTGGCGGGATCATAGAGCTGCTGGTACAGGTTGGGCGTGGTGAGGAAGATCTCGTAGGGATCCGTCAGCCGCCGCTGGCGCAGGCCGGCGAGGTTGCGGATGCGCCCGTTGAGCTGATCGGTCATCTCGTTGTTGGGATCGAACCTGGCGTCGGGCCGGCGCGGGATCACCGTGGCGAAGATGGTGTCGATGCCGCGGTTCGCGGCCCGGTTCCGCATCTCGTCGAGATTGAAGATGATGGTCTCGATCCCGACGTCCTTGGAGATGTCGTTCGTCCCCTCGGTCAGGAGGAGGACGTCGCCAGCCTTCCCCCGGTCCAGAACGCTGTTGATCCGCATCAGGCCTTCGGCGGTCTGCTCGCCCCCCTCGCCGTGGTTCTCCACGACCGCGTCCACCCCGGCGGCCCGAAGCAGGTCTTCCAGGCGTGGGGGATAGCCTCTCTCCTCCTGGGTCGACGCGTCGCCGACTCCTTCGGTGATGCTGTCGCCGAAGGCGAGGTACTTGCGCGTCTGCGCCGACGCCAGCCCCGGGAGCAGGACCAGCAGGAGGAGCGCGAAGGAGAGGCGGCGGGCGCTCAACGGACTTTTTCCCAAACCGCCTTCACCTCTCCCTGGCGGGAGGGCCAGCGCATGCGGACCTCGCCGTCGCCCTGGAAAGTGACGACGGGGCGGTCCAGAGAAGAGGGCGCCGTGGCCTTGGCCAGGACCTTGCCCTCGGCGTCGAGGTCCAGGACCGACCAGGCCCGGGGCCAGGCATCCATGTAGAGCAGGCGCGGCTTTCCGGCGTCGCCCAGGAAGACCGGATAGAGCGAGCCGGACGGGCCGGCGGGCCGTTCGCCGCGCCACTCGCCGCGGTCGAAGCGGGCGGTGCGGAGTTGATAGCCCTGGCCGTCGTAGCGGCTCCAGGCGATCAGGGCGCCGTTGCCGGCCGTGGCGGTCACGGCGGGGGTGATGTCAGGGACGCCGTTGCCGGCCGAAAGCCGGCGGACGGGCAGCCAGGAGTTTCCCTGGCGGAGGCTCCAGACGATCTCGTCGTCCTGGCCGTCGAAAGCGCTCCAGGCGAGGAGCCACGAACCGTCGCCCAGAACGGCGCCGCTCAGCGCGAGCTGGCTGCCCGGGCCGGGGTACGAGACCCGCTCCGGCGCTGTCCAGCCGGGACCCTTCCAGACGGCGGCGCGGACGGAGAGGCCGCGGCCGCCGTCGCCTTCGAGCCAGGCGAGGCCGGCGAGCCGGCCGTTGTCGACCAGGAGCTGGGGGTCGCGGCGGAGGTGGACTTCCTGGCCGGGGGGCTCGGCGAGAGCCCGCGAGCCCTTGTCGTCTCCCCGCAGGAGGAACAGACGCTGGCGGCCGCCGGCGTCCGGAAAGCTGCCGGCCAGGGCCCAGCCGCCGTCGACCGCGGCGAAGGAGGAGACCTCGGAGCGTTCCGGCAGGCTCAATCGCAGCGACCGGCCGTCGGGCAGCTCCAGGCGGGCTCCGTCCATCCCCGGGAGCAGGACGAGGACCTCGCCGTGGCGCCAGGCCTGGAGGGGCTCATCCTGGGCGGAAGCGGCGGCGCTACCGTATAAGCCGGAGAGGAGGAGGCAGCACACAGCTACTCCAAGCGGGCGAGAAAACGTTCCGCGCACGTGGGGTATCCTACCGCAGATCCGGAATCCTACCGGCTGGAGATTCTCGTCTTGCATTCAGGTTCTCTACGACGTCCTCTACGAAGCTCGCTCACGATTGTTGCGCTGATTCTATCCGTGCTCGCCGCCGGCTGCCGCCGGGAAGAGCCGCCGGCGGTCCATCGCGGTCCCATCGTCCTCATCACCATCGACGCCCTGCGGGCCGACGCGGTCGGCGCCCTGGGCGGTCCGCCCCGGGTGATGCCGGCGCTGAGCGGCCTGGTCCGGGAATCCACCTGGTCGGGCCGCGCCATCTCGCCGTCGAGCTGGACGGTGCCGTCCATGGCCGCGATCTTCACCGGCTTCCAGCCCTGGCGCGCCCGGAGCTGGGCCAGCGACCGGGCCGTGCTCGACGAGCGCTTCGTCACCCTGCCGGAGGCCTTGAAGCAGGCGGGCTACCGCACCGCCGCCTTCCGCACCAACCACTGGCTCCAGGCCGAGTACGGCTACAGCCAGGGATTCGACACCTTCCGCTACCTGCGGGAGGGCAAGCGGGCCGAGGCGCACCTGGCCGCGCTCAAGGGTGGTCCGGATTTCGTCTGGATCCATATCCTGCCACCCCACGCGCCCTATGTGAAGCGCGATCCGCTCCTGGACCGGCTGGACGAGGTTCCTTCCGATCTTCCCAAGCAGGTCAAACCCCTGGAGCTGGAACCTTATTTCGACCCCGCGGTGGAGCTGCCGGCCGGGACGCGACGGGTCTTCCGGGCGATGTACGACCTCAACGCCGCCTTCGCGGACCAGATGCTCGGCCGCATGCTGGACGCCCTGAAGCGGAGCGGCCAGTGGGACGAGACCCTGCTCGTCGTCACTTCCGACCACGGGGAGGAGTTCGGCGAGCACGGCCAGATCGCCCACGGCGGCAGTCTCGGCCACGCGCTGGTGGAGGTGCCGCTGGTCCTCAAGCTGCCGGCGGGGTTCCAGCGCCAGCTCGCGCTGGAGCCCGGGCGCCGGGTGTCGAACGTCCGCGTGGGTCCGACGCTGATCGAGGCGGCGGGCGGCAAGCCCGCGGAGGGTACGGCGGCCAGCTTTTTCCAGCCATTCGCCAAGGGCGCCCTCTCCGAGCTGTACCTGGGGAACGGCGTCAACCGCTTCTCGCTGGTGGACGGCGACCTCCAGCTCCTCTGGGAGAGCCGTTTCGCCCCGCCGGAGAAGGACTACTTCCGCGCCCGTTTCGCGGGCCTGGGGGGCAAGCCCGTGCCGCCGCTCACCGAGCCGGCCCAGGCCATCTTCGACCGTCTGGAGAAGCGCTTCGCGGACGTCCTGCCCTTGTCCGGTCTGCGTGGCGATCCGCCGAGACTGTCCCTCTGGCGCTGGGGCGCGGACGGCCGGCAACAGGAGGTGCGCGATCCGCGCGAGGTCCAGCGCATGGCCCGGCAGCTCCGGAACGCCTGGCTGGCCGCCAACGGCTCCGAAGTGGCCCCCGGCCGCTCCGTGGGCCAGCAGCCGCAACTCAGCCCCGAGCAGATCGAGGAGCTGCGGGCGCTGGGGTACGTGGCGGGCGGAGGGTAGACCGAGGCGGGCGGCCGGGCCTTCAACGCGTCGCCGGGGCCGGCGCCGGGCGCCACCGGTAGAGCTCCAGGCCGAAGCCCCGCGGGCGGTCCGTGCCCACCGCCGGCACCCGCACCCGCACCTCCTGCCCCTGGAGCTGGAAGCGCGGGCTCAGCCGGAAGAGCCGGTTCAGCCGCCGGCCCGTGTCGACCGCCGGCACCGGCCGGCCGCCGGGATCGAGCCGCAGCTCCCAATCCTTCCGCTTCGCGGTCTCACGGGGGACCCAGAGGAGCAGCGAGACCGTCTCGCCCGGCTTGACGAATCCCTCGGGCAGCCGGCCCACCAGGTACGGCACCCGCTCGGGGCGCCGCACCCGGATCTCCGCCGGATCGTCCTGCATCACCCAGGGATGGTGCAGCACCACCACCGGCTCGCCCCGGCTGCGGAAGGGCTGGCTGCCGACGATCTCCACCCGCTTCCTGGGCACCCGGGCGACGCGGGCGCGGTAGAAGTCCGCCCGCGGCCCGGCGAGCCGGCTCTGGGAGAAGACCTCGACGTCCGTCCGGTCCAGGAAGCGGGGGTCCTGCGCGTCCAGGCGTTCCACCCGCGTCACCAGCGGCCGGCGCGGCTTGCTGCCGGACTCGAAGGCGCCCAGGTCGCGCTCGTAGACCACGTGGCGCAGGCCGATGGGATCGAGCTCTTCCATCAGGGCGTCGTTCACCACCGCGAAGTTGGTGGGCACGATGCGCGAGTAGACGACCGCTCCCTGGTGGAAGGTGAGCAGGGCCACCGCCGCGATCCCGGCCAGGGCGGCGGCCGGCGCCCATTGGAGCCAGCGGATCCGGCGGGCCAGCGTCCGCCACAGCTCCACCATGGCCCAGGCCGCAACCAGCGAGGAGACTGGCACCACCGGCAGGTAGTTCTGCCCCCGGAACAGCGTCAGCCCCAGGGAGTGGAGGAGGGAGTAGACCAGTAGCATGCTGAGGGCGAGGCTCCAGCCGAGCCGCCATTCCCGGCCGTCCCCCGGCGCCGGGCGGAAGATGCGCCACAGCAGCCACGCGACGCCCGCCCCCGCGAACGCCGCCACCACAGGGCCGTGGTGCTCCACCAGGAACTCGATCTGCCGCTGGAAGACCACCCAGTGGCTGCTCTTCTCCTGCGCTCCCCGGGACGCGTAGCTGCGGACCTGCACGGGGATGAACTCGAAAACCAGACCCAGGAACGGGTTGAGGATCACGAACGTGACCACCGAGGCCACCCCGGCCAGCGCCAGCCGGAGCCACTGCCGGCGGTCGCGCCAGCCGCCGGCGAGCGCCGCGGCGGCCACCGGGATGGCCGCCGCGATCCCCGTGTACTTGCCGGACACCGCCAGGCCCACCCCCGCGCCCGCGAGCAGGAACCGCCCGAGGCCCGGCCGGTACGCGGCGCTCAACGACCAGAGGAAGGTCAGGGTCACCAGCAGGATGACCAGGATGTCCGGTTTGAACTCCACCGAGCTGAGGACGTGGCGGGGGAACGCCGCGAACACCGCCGCCGCCAGCAGCCCCACCTCGGGCGAATCGATGCGCCGCCCGATGAGGAACAGCAGCCAGAGGCTGAGGGTCCCGTAGCCGACGTTCACCATCCGGCACAGCCAGTACGCGGTGGGGGAGTAGCCGTCGCCCGTGGGACCGTAGATCGAGAACGGCTGATAGCGGGTGATGTCGTAGAGCCACTCGCTCACCGCCAGCACGCCCGCCTGGGGGAGATACGAGAGGCTGAGGTAGAACGTGTGCCGGGGGCGCCAGTCCCCGTGCTTCAGCAGGGCCGAGACGTTCCTGAGCGGATAGCGCTCGTCATAGAACCGCTGGGAGCTGAGCTCCTGGCTGGCGTCCCATGTCCGCAGCGCGAAGCTGACGATCAGCAGAACGGCCAGGGCGACGCCGATCCAGGCTTTCGGATCGCGTTCCTCGTCGAGCTCGGGGTAGGGGGCGTCCATGGGCGGCGTGGGCGGGCTCGGTTGCCGGAATTTCGGGGCGGATGGTAGCATGCCGCCGCTTCCTTCCCGCGGCACCCCCCGCCATGCAGAACGACCGTGACGGCAAGCTGAAGATCCTGATCTGCCTGCTGTATTACGTGCCGCACCGCACCGGCCTGACGCTCTACGCGCAGCAACTGGCCGAGCGGCTGGCCGCCCGCGGCCATCAGGTCACGGTCCTCTGCGCCCGGCACTCCCGGGACACCCCCCTCGGCGAGTCCATGGAGAACGGCGTGCGCGTCGTCCGCCTCTGGCCGCTGCCCTTCGCCCTCAGCCGCGGGATGGTCCTGCCGGACTATCCCCGCAGGATCTGGAAGCTGATCCGCGAGCACGACGTGGTGAGCGTCCACACACCGATGATGGAGACCGCCCTGATCGGGATGGCCGCGCGGCTGGCTCGCAAGCGCGTGGTGATCACCCACCACGGCGACCTGATGCTGCCCGCCGGGCTGGTCAACCGCGCCATCACGAGGATCATGTTCCGCTTCTACCGGTCCCTGGCGGGCGCCGCGCCGGCCCTGGTCTGCCACACCCGGGACTACGCCGAGAATTCCTCCTACCTCTCCCCCTACCTGGAGAAGGTGGCGGTGATCCCGCCCTTCGTCGACGTGCCGCGGCCCGACCCGGAGCGGGTGCGGGAGCTGCGCCGGTCCTGGTCGCCGGAGGGCGGCCCGATCATCGGCTTCGCCGGCCGTTTCGTGGAGGAGAAGAGGCCCGACCTGCTGATCCGTTCCCTGGAGGTGGTGAACCGGACCTTCCCCACGGCGCGGGTCGTCTTCGCCGGCCAGCATCAGATCCCGTACGAGTCCTACTGGCCGCGCCACCGGCCGCTGGTGGACCGCTTCCAGCGTCAGCTCGTCTTCCTGGGCGTGGTCCCCTCGCCGCGGGAAATGGCGGACTTCTACGCCGCCTGCGACGTCCTGGCCCTGCCCAGCGACACCGAGTGCTTCGCCCTGGTGCAGGTGGAGGCCATGCTCTGCGGCACGCCGGTGGTGATGACCGACACCCCCGGCGGCCGCGTCCCCGTGCAGCTCACCGGCATGGGCAGGATCGTGCCCCGCAACGACTGGCAGGCTCTGGGGGAGGGGATCGTGGAGGTGCTGCGGGACCGCGCGCGCTATGTGAAGCCGGTCGAGGAGATCGAGCGGCACTTCTCGGTGGAGGAGACGGTGGCGCGGTATGAGGGGTTGTTCTGGGCGTATGCGGCGGCAGCGGCGGTTTGCCCTTTGGAAGGGGTGCCTGGGACTTGGTCTGACCGGTCTCCCGCGTCAGAAATCCTCGACGCCAAGGATTCCGGCAAGATCCCGCGCTGAGTGGAGCACCCGCAGGATATCCACTTCCCGAGGCTCCACCCTGTAGAAGATCAAGTGTTTTTCGAATCCAGGAACAGGCCAGGACCGAACCCCCGCGAGCTTGGGATGCAGGAATTTTCGGAGACGACCAATTTCGGGTAGAGAGCGGAGGCGATCGAACGCTTCTTCAGCGGCGTCCAGAAAACGAAGTGCCGCGTCAACGTTGTCTTGAGCGATGTATCGGGCTTGTTCGTCCAGATCGTTTCGCGCAGCGGGCCGGACAACCAGCCGCCGGCTCACGAGTTACGTTTCTCGGACGCCCGCAGACGGACGCGGGAACGGAGAGCCTCCCAATCCATCTTCCCCATCTCCTCCGGCGCCTCGGCAAGGGCTTCCAAGAGCTTCGACTCGACAGCTTCCCGAGCCTTCCGGTCCTGAGCATCCCGGATCAACGATCGGATGTACTCGCTCACGGTGCTGTAACCCCCTGAGGAAACCTGATGTTCTACGAAGGATTTGAGATTTTCCGGAAGCGAGATATTGAGCGTCGTCATCTCGGTGCACCTCCTTTATGAGGATACAGGGAATGACAAAGCTTGTCAATTTTTGCCAATAACCAGCAAGCCTGAACGGATCTCCTACATCTTTCGCGCCTTCAGACACAGATTGACCGTCGACCGTCCCGGCGGCTCGTTCATCCGGTTCTTGCGGTCCACCCAGCCCAACACCTTCAGCCCCATGTTGACGGGATGGAGCGGGCTGCCGCCGTCCTCATCGAAGCTGCCGCGGTCCGCCACGTCGGCGAGGTCCTTTCCAAAGATCCCCGACTCCAGGAGCGGCTTGCCGAGGCCGTAGAGCAGGTTGTGGACGAAGGGGAAGGCATGGTGGGTCTGCGACCGCTCCTCCTCGATCTGGAAACCCGCCGCGAGGACGGACTCCCGCAGTGGCTCCGGCTTGTACAGGCGGACGTGGAACGCCCAGATCCCCGCGAGCGGTCCACGGCCGATGTGCGTTCCGAACAGGGACTCCAGGGTCTTGTTGACCGGGTCCCACCAGAACGGATAGTTCGCATGCGGCACCGTGATGAGGGCGAGGCCGCCGGGCTTGAGCACGCGGCGGACCTCCCGCAGGGCGTCCACGTCGCGGTCCACGTGCTCCAGGATCTCGGAGAGGATCACCGCGTCGAACATCTCGTCCGGAAAGGGGAGGTCGTAGATCGACGCGTTGCTCACCAGCACCGCCGGCAGGTGGGCCGTGTTGCGCCGCGCCTTGCGGAGATAGGGCAGCTCGAGGTCGATCCCGAACAGCCGCGCGTTCCCGAGATGACGGAGCATCTTGAGGTAGAACCCGCGCCCGCAGCCGCAGTCGAGGATCGTCTGGCCGTCCGTGGAGCCCAGCCACTCGAAGATCGTCCACGCCCGCCGCTTGAAGGCCATGTCGGCCTCCTTGCGGGTGAGGTATTCGTAGGTGGGACGGGTCCACTCACGCTGACGGAGATCGCGAACCCAGCGGCTGCTGTCGTTCATGTCTTCGCGGTCCTTCCACATTCCGACGAACGGCTCTTCCCGCAAAGGACTCCGCTTTTCCGGCTCCCTGTCTTTGACCTCAGTCATTGCCGCTCCACGTCGTAGCCATCTTATCGTGCGGATTTTTCTACGAACCGTGCCTTCAGGCACATCCGCAAGTAGCCCCATGGTTTCAACCTGGGGCGGGAGGGGCGCGCCGCCGTATCCGTCCCGCGATGCCGTTCCGGTGAGATCCCAGCCTCCGCCGCCCCAGGTTAAAACCATGGGGCTACCTGCGATTGTCCCTGAAGGGACGGTTGAATCAGGGACCATGCTACCCTCCGCCGAAGCCATGGATCTCCTCGGCCTCATCCCCGCCGCCGGCCGGGCCCTTCGCCTGGGCCCGCTGCCGTGCAGCAAAGAGCTGCTCCCCATCGGCTTCCGGGACACCCCGCAAGGCCCGGCTCCCAAGGTCGCCGGACACTATCTCCTGGAGCGCTTCCGGGCCGGCGGGGTGCGGCGGATCTTCATGGTGCTTCATGAATCCAAGGGGGATGTCCCCCGCTATTTCGGCACCGGCGAGATCGCGGACGTCTCCCTCGCCTATCTCTCCATCCCGGGATCGCGGAGCGTGCCGGAGACGCTCGATCATGCCTTTCCCTTCGTCCAGGACTCCATCGTGGCCCTGGGATTCCCCGACGTCCTCTTCGAGCCCGTGGACGCCTACGCCCGTCTGATCGAGCGGCAGGCCGCCACCGGGGCCGACCTCGTCCTCGGGCTGTTCCCGACGGAACGGTTCCGGACCACCGACATGGTCGAGCTGGGGGCGGACGGCCGCGTCGTCCGCGTCGAGGTCCGGCCCGAGAGCACGTCCTTGCGGTATAACTGGCTGATCGCCGTCTGGAGCCCCGTGTTCACCCGGTTCCTTCACGACGCGGTGCGGTCCGCCCCGGCCGGAGAGGGAGAGCTGCAGATCGGCGCGGTGGTGCGGGCGGCGGTGGAGGGGGGGCTCCGCGTCGAGGGCGTGGAGCTCCCCGAAGGCTCGTACCGCGACGTCGGAACGCCGGAGGAGCTCGCGAAGGCCGTCCGGGAGCACGCCCGGCTTCCCGCGGACCCTGCCTGAGCCCTCTGGTAACATACGCCGCCGCTCCGGCTCCCCCGAATCCCGAGCGTTCCCGAATGCTGGACACCGACATCCCCAAGCTCCGCCTCGCCGTCGTCGGCTGCGGCGCGGTCGCGAAGATCCACCACCTGCCCGCCATCGCGCTCTCCGAGCGCGTGGAGGCAGCCGTTCTGGTGGACGCGGACGAGAAGCGCGCCCGCGACCTCGCCGCCCAGTTCGGCGTCCCCGAGGTCGCCACCGACTACCGCGACCTGCCCGGCCGCGTGGACGCCGCCGTGGTCGCCCTCCCCAACAGCCTGCACGCGCCGGTCTCCATCGGCCTCCTCCGGAAGGGCGTCCACGTGCTGGTGGAGAAGCCCATGGCGATGACCGTGCGCGAGTGCGACGAGATGATCGCCGCCGCCGAGGACGGCCACGCCACCCTGGCGGTGGGGCTCGACTTCCGCTTCTTCGAAGGCTCATCCTTCGTGCGCGACCTCTTCCGCGACGGCCTGCTGGGCGAGATCCGCCGCTTCGACCTGCGCCAGGGCGTCATCCCCCGCTGGCCCTTCGCGACCGACTTCCTCCTCAAGAAGGAGATGGCCGGCGGCGGCGTCCTTGCCGACTTCGGCGTCCACGTGCTCGACCTCCTGCTGTGGTGGCTGGGCGATTGGGCCGATATCGAATACTGGGACGATGCCCAGGGGGGCATCGAGTCGGATTGCGAGATGCGTCTGACCATGCGCTCGGGCGCGGTCGGGACCGTCGAGATCAGCCGCACGCGCAACCTGCGGAACACCTGCGTCTTCGAAGGCGAGCGCGCCACGCTGGAGGTGGGCGTCTGGGATCCGGACCCCGAGATCAAGCTCATTCTTGGCGGCAGCGGCGGCAGTGGCGGCAGTGGCGGCAGTGGCGGCAGCGAGGTCCACCTCTCCGGCCGCGCCCGGCGGCGGGAGACCGGCGCCCTCAGCTTCACGGACGTCTTCGTCCGCCAGATCGACGACTTCGCCGCCGCCATCCGCGAGCGGCGGGAGCCGTTCGTCCCCGGCCGCGAAGGGCGGCGGTCCCAGGAGCTGATCGAGGAGTGCTACGCCCGGCGCCAGCTCCTGGAGCTGCCCTGGTCGGTGGCGCCCCTGCGCAGGGAGCAGGTGTCGTGAGCCTCGCCGCCGTCGGAGGGGCGTTCGCCGGCCGCAAGGTCCTGGTGACCGGCGCGACCGGTTTCATCGGCGGCCGGCTGGCCGAGCGCCTGACACTGGAGCACGGGGCCGAGGTGCGCGCCCTGGTCCGCAACCTCGCCGGCGCGGCCCGCCTGGCCCGCTTCCCGGTCACCGTCCTGCGCGGCGACGTCACCGATCCCGTGGCCCTCGCCGAGGCCGCCCGCGGCTGCGACTTCGTCTTCCACTGCGCCTACGGCACCTCGGGAAGCCAGAAGCACCGCGCCTGGGTGAACACGGAAGGGACCCGCCGGGTCCTCGAAGCCGCCCGGACGGCGGGGGCTCGCCGGGTGGTCTACCTCAGCACTCTGATGGTCTACGGCCAGACCGGCGACGGCGACCTCGACGAGACCGCTCCCCGCCGCAAGTTCGGCAATCCCTACTCGGACAGCAAGCTCGAGGCGGAGCGCATCGCCCTGGCCTCCGACGTCCCGGTCTCCGTGCTCCAGCCCACGGCCGTCTACGGCCCCTACGGCGGGGTATGGACCGAGGCTGTGATCAGAGCCCTCAAGACCGGCCGGCAGATCCTGGTGAACGGCGGCGACGGCTTCGGCAACGCGGTCTACGTGGACGATCTCGTGAGCGCCATGCTCCTGGCCGCGGTGAGAGAGGAGGCGGTGGGGGAGGCGTTCCTGATCTCCGGCGAGGAGACGGTGACCTGGCGCGAGATGTACGGCCGTTTCGAGCGCATGCTAGGGACCGAGCCCCGCACCGTGGATATGACCGAATCCGAGGCCCTGGTCTACTGGCGCCGCTGGCAGAAGGCGCAGCCGCGGCTGATCGGCGAGGGCCTGCGCATCGTCAAGCAGGAGCAGCGCATCCGCGAGCGGCTGGAGCGCAGCCGCGAGGGGGTCTGGCTGCGGGAGATGGCCAGCACGGTCCTGCCGGAGAGCTGGCAGTTGAAGATCAAGAGCCGCCTCGCGGGAGGAGGCCGGCCGCCGGCCCCGGCTTCCAGGGAGCTGCCCATTCATCCTCTGACGCCCCAGATGATCGGCTTCTTCAAGCCCCGGACCCGCGTCCGCATCGACAAAGCCAAGCGCCTCCTCGGCTACCGGCCGGCCTTCGACTTCGAGTCCGGCATGGAGCTCACCGAGCGATGGGCGCGGTGGGCGAATCTGCTGTGAGCCCTCACCACCCCCGGCCCCTCCTCTCCCGACCCCTCCCTCCCTCCCTCACCGGGAGAGGAGGGGAGAAGACAGACAAACCCTTCCCCTCTCCCGGTGAGGGAGGGAGGGAGGGGTCGGGAGAGGGGCCGGGGGTGAGGGCTCGGGTGGGGGCCGGCGCATGACGGATTCCACCCACCAGCGCGTCTTCCGCTCCACGGTGGCGGCCTACGCCATCCAGATCGCCCGCCTGCTGATCGGCTTCGGCACGCGGCTCGTGCTGGCCCGGCTGATCCTCCCCGAGGGGCACGGCCTCTTCGAGCTGGCCCTGCGCATCGTCACCGTGGCCGCCGCCGTGCGCGACCTCGGGCTGCCGTACCAGATGGTGCGGGACGACCGCCGCCCCTACGGCACCGTCCTCGCCTTCACCCTCGGTTCCGGCACGGTGATCACCCTGCTGCTGATCGCCGCCGCGCCGCTCGCCGGCATCCTCACCCCCGACCTCCCCACGGTGCTGCGGGTGATGGCGATCTGGGTGCTGCTCGACGGCCTCGCCGTGGTTCCCAAGGCCTTCTTCGAGCGCGAGTTGACGATTCAGCGCCTCGTGGGGCCCGAGATCGCCCGCGTCCTGCTCTTCGGCGTCGTCTCGATCGGCCTCAGCCTGCTCGACTGGGGCTTCTGGAGCTTCGTGGCCGGCGAGCTCGTCAGCGTCCTGATCTACGGCCTCTGGGCCTGGGCCGGGGCGTGGCGCAAATTTTCCTTCCAGGCCGACCTCCGCCTGCTCCCGGACCTGATCCGCCAGAGCTCCTGGCTCTTCTGGATCTGGCTGATGGTCCAGCTCGTCACCTACATCGACATCTACATCATCGAGTGGTTCGGGAACACCAAGGAAGTGGGGCTCTACACCAACGCCTACCGCACCATGTACCTCATGGTGCCGATCGCCTATCCGCGCGCCCTCTTTCCGACCCTCGTGGCCTACCTGGACGACCGGCCGCGCTTCCTGGAGGCCTTCCGGCTGGGCGCGGTCCAGCTCCTCAGCCTGCAGGTGCTCGCGGCCTATTTCCTGGTTTTCAACGCCGAGAAGTCGATCTCCATCCTCTACGGCGGGGCGTGGCTCGCCGCCGCGCCCATGCTCCAGCTCCTGGTCTTCGTGCCGCTGTTCGATCCGTTCTCCATCGTGGGCGGGGAGATGCTCAAGGCGCGGAACGAGGACCGCCTCTGGCTGATCATCACCGCCCTGAACCTGATCTCGCTGGTGGGCTTCGGCATCCTGCTCACCCGCCAGTGGGGCGCGCTGGGGATGGCCGCCGCCAATTGGCTGCGCCTGGGGAACCTGCTGATGCTCTGGCGGGTGCGCGGCGTGTTCGGGGACCGCTTCAAGAGCCTGCTGGGGGACCTGGCCTTCCTCTACCTGGCCCCCCTGCCGTTCTTCGCCCTGGCGGCGTGGCTCCTCCCACCCGACTCCTGGCCCCGCTTCGCCGCCTCGATCGCCGCCGCCCTCCTCGCCGCCGGGGCGCTGGCGGCGAGGTATTGGCGGCCGTTCCGGACGTTCTTCGGACCCTCACCCCCGGCCCCTCTCCCGACCCCTCCCTCCCTCCCTCACCGGGAGAGGGAGGGGGAGGTCCGCTAAGTGGCTGATTTGGCATGGCTTACGAGCGCGGTCTTTTTCGAAAGGTAACACGTAGGTTGCTGGGGCTGGGCCGTCTTTTTCAGGAGGTCTCAGCATAGCGCAGTCTGTCTCTGATAGGAGTCTCGCCCAAGGAACCCGGGTGGGGGCCGGCACCCTTCTTCCGCCCTGCGTTGCTCAGCGCTATCCGGGAACGCGGGCCGGGGGGCGTGGCGACGAAGTTGCCCCAGCCTGGTCAGGGGGGCTCCATCCTGGCGCAGCCTCTCCCCTGCTATCAGAAGGTGCTACCGCCGCCGCTTGGGGGTGCGCGCTCGGCCCTTCGGCGTTTCCGCCCTGAACTGAACACCGGAAGTTAGCCGGAGCGGCCCGAGGGCCGGGGGGGGGCGGCGGGAGGGAGGACCGCCGCCGCTCCGCACTCCCTCGCTGGTGGGGGCAAGGGAAGCTCCCAGCTTCCTACAGGCCGCAAGGTGTTTCCGGGCTGGGTTCCTCGGGCCGCTGGCGGCGGAGCGTGGGAGGCGAGCCGCCCCTGAGCGGATCGGTTACAGGCGGGCGCGGCGAGACGGCTCGATTCCGGAGAGAGCTACCATCCGGGTGACCAAGGCCGGGGAGCGCGGCGACGGTGCCGAGCATGGCCGGGGGGATTCCATCAAAGCCCGCCGCCCCGGCGCTCCCTCCCCCTTCGGCGCTCTCTTCCGCTACCTGAAATAGCTGAGCAGGTGGCGAGCGGCAGGAAGGGTTGGTCGGTGCAAAAATGTCGTTCCGCGTTCGAGAGATCACCCCAGATGCCCGTCTGACGCGGGGAGGGCTGGCGGGAACCCGAAGGGGGTTCCCGCGGGCGGGGGACTGGTCGGCCTACGTTCTTGCTAACCAGTGAACCGCATTGCCGGGTCCTGCCGTGCTCGTTCGAGGTATTGGACGAGCCGGCGGGCCATCTCCAGGGTGACCGCCTCCTGTTCGGCGGCGTCACAGAAGAGCTGGAGGGCGGCCAGGGCCTCCTGATGGACGCCTTGGGCCGTGAAGATTGGGGCCATCTCCCGCGCCAGCGCCTTGACCTCCTCCGTCCGGCTTTCCTCCAGGTAGACCACGGCCACCTCCAGCGAGGCCAGGGCGGCGTCATAGGCAATCCCTTTCGTGGTGAAATACCGCCGGACCTGCTCCAGGGCCGGTAACGCCTCTTCCAATCGCTTCAGCCCAGCCGCCACCCGCCCCTCCAGCCACAGGCTGCGCATGAGGTCCAGCTCGTTGCTCAATCCCAAGGCAAGTTCCCGGACACCCGGCAGCAGAACCTCGGCCTCTGTAAACCGTCCCAACTGCCAGAGACCGAGGACAAGGTTGAACCGGACCAGCCAGGATGTCCGGAGGTCGCGGCTTTCCGGTAGAAGAGCCTCCGCTTGACGCAGCGCTTGGATTGCCCGCTCGGCATCTCCACGTCTCGTTAAGGTCGCCGCCTTCTTGATCAGAATGCGGGCCTGAGCTTCGCCCGCAGGACAGAGCAACAGGGCCTGATCGAGGAGGTCCAGGGCCTCGTCATAAAGCCCCTGCTGCCGCCGCAGCGAAGCTTTCAGATCCAGCGGGCGTGAGCCGTCGAGCACTCCCGGATCGGCGGACACTCCGGCCTCCCAGAGGCGGCCGGAGCGCGCGAACGCCTCCTCGGCGCCGGGCAGGTCGCCCTCGACCCGCCGAGCGTTGGCGACGAAGGCCCACGCATAACCCTGAAGCCGGGACCGCCAGGGCTCGGACCCGGGGGCCAGTTCAGCGACGCGTAAGGCCAGCTTCGCCAGCTCCGACGCCCGGTCGGCCCGGTGCGCTGCGGCCTTTGCGCCTTCCGCGCACAGCCGCTCCGCCACGGCCCAGGTCCAGTACTTCGGTTCCGCCTCCACGACGGCGCGGCGCCGCATCGGCGATAGACGGCTCAATGCCTCCCAATGCTCCCCAGCCTCCCGCCGCGCCTGAATCGCGGGGACCGACGGCCGTCCCTTCACCAGAGCCTCCAGTTCCAACAGGTGGGGCTTTATCTGCGGCTGAACGGCGCGGAGGATCGCCTGATCCAGACCGTCCGCGACGCTCTCATCAGGGGTGGCCCCCACGCCTGCATAGCGGTCCCCGCCTTCCCTGGCGAGTCGAGCGGCCCGGAACAAAGGAAGGAGGGCTTCGATATAGGAGAAAGGCAGGCTGACAGCAGACGCCAGCCTTTCCAAGGTCCTCCGGGTCGGGGCTTTGTCCCCCAGCTCGTAGTCGGAGATCAGGCCTCGATCCACCCCCGAGGTCCTGGAAAGCTCCTCCTGGGTCCAGTCGGGGAGCGAACGCAGAAACTTCACAACCAGCCTCAAGTCGGCCGGGTCTCCTTGCCTTGCCATACCCAACTCCTTACGCGCTGCCGCGCCACGCGGCTTCTCAGGTCATTTCCTGGCACCCTATTTACCGGGAGCGCCCAGGCGGCCACGGGGGCCGTTGCGGAGCGCCACCAGTGAAAAGGAGCTACGCATGCCTCGCTTGACTCGGATGGTTCTCGTCCTTGTCCTAACCTCCATGCTCACGGCGACCGTTGCTCTGGCGCAAGCCCCGTCCGCGTTGATCGGCCCGCGCCAACTTTTGGAGCCGTCCCCTCCCGATGTTTTCAACTGGCTCTGGAGCCGGATGGCCTTCTGGAGCAAGAACGGCTGTGAGGCCGATCCGGATGGCCGATGTCTGACCACCAAGAACGGCTGTGAGGCCGATCCGGATGGCCGATGTCTGACCACCAAGAATGGCTGTGAGGCCGATCCGAGCGGCGCCCGGTGCCAATAAGTCCCCAACTCAGCCTCCCAGGGGCGCGACTCCCGCGCCCCTCTTTCTAGGCTCTTCGTCCGCGTCCTCCTGGAATCTAAGGCAGGGGTTCTGTCGGGCCATGTTCAAGTAGTCCAAGACTCGTCGCGTCAGCTCGGCCGTGGCTTCTCCGCGGTTCGCGGCGTCGCAGAAGAGCCGGAGGGCGGCCAGGGCCTCCTGATGGACGCCTTGGGCCGTGAAGATTGGGGCCATCTCCCGCGCCAGCGCCTTGACCTCCTCCGTCCGGCTTTCCTCCAGGTAGACCACGGCCACCTCCAGCGAGGCCAGGGCGGCGTCATAGGCAATCCCTTTCGTGGTGAAATACCGCCGGACCTGCTCCAGGGCCGGTAACGCCTCTTCCAATCGCTTCAGCCCAGCCGCCACCCGCCCCTCCAGCCACAGGCTGCGCATGAGGTCCAGCTCGTTGCTCAATCCCAAGGCAAGTTCCCGGACACCCGGCAGCAGAACCTCGGCCTCTGTAAACCGTCCCAACTGCCAGAGACCGAGGACAAGGTTGAACCGGACCAGCCAGGATGTCCGGAGGTCGCGGCTTTCCGGTAGAAGAGCCTCCGCTTGACGCAGCGCTTGGATTGCCCGCTCGGCATCTCCACGTCTCGTTAAGGTCGCCGCCTTCTTGATCAGAATGCGGGCCTGAGCTTCGCCCGCAGGACAGAGCAACAGGGCCTGATCGAGGAGGTCCAGGGCCTCGTCATAAAGCCCCTGCTGCCGCCGCAGCGAAGCTTTCAGATCCAGCGGGCGTGAGCCGTCGAGCACTCCCGGATCGGCGGACACTCCGGCCTCCCAGAGGCGGCCGGAGCGCGCGAACGCCTCCTCGGCGCCGGGCAGGTCGCCCTCGACCCGCCGAGCGTTGGCGACGAAGGCCCACGCATAACCCTGAAGCCGGGACCGCCAGGGCTCGGACCCGGGGGCCAGTTCAGCGACGCGTAAGGCCAGCTTCGCCAGCTCCGACGCCCGGTCGGCCCGGTGCGCTGCGGCCTTTGCGCCTTCCGCGCACAGCCGCTCCGCCACGGCCCAGGTCCAGTACTTCGGTTCCGCCTCCACGACGGCGCGGCGCCGCATCGGCGATAGACGGCTCAATGCCTCCCAATGCTCCCCAGCCTCCCGCCGCACCTGCGCGGTCCGCAGGCGGCGAGCGTTCTCCGCAAGCCTCTCGCCTGTAGCTTCCGCGGCCTTCTGCCCCGCGCCGGCGGCCGCCCGGTGGATGCTCCGGCGCTCCGCCGGAGTGGGGTCCACGGGTGAGCCGGGAATTTCTGGGGGGAAGGCAATGCCGAGCGCGAGGAGGCATGCGTCAATGGCCTCAGGAGGCACGTCCATCACGGCCAGCAACTCTTCCAACCGGGTGCGTCTGAGAGGCTTTAGTCCCCTCTCGTACTTGGAGATCAGGTCCGGACTGATCTCCAGGGCGCACGCAAGCTCGGCCTCGGTCCAGCCTCCAGCGAAGCGAAGGAAGCGGAGCGCGCTACCCAGGAGAGGCGGCCTCGGCTTCGGCATGAGTCCTCCCATCCTGAAAAAGGTCATTTTAAAAGAAGAGGTGCCTCTCGTAGCCGTAACGTGACACGGTGCCTTAGGATTGCACATTCTGATAAAAAAATGTCCTTAAGTGCCGCTCCTCGCGGCCTTGAGTGCGGGATGCGGCTTCAGCGCTGGAGAGAGGCCTTACCCTCCAGGGCGTTGAGATCGTGAATGGGAGACCGCCGGGCTTGTGTGGTGGGAGGAGGGGCGGCTCTCGGTCCCAGCCGTCCGAGGCTTTTGGACGTGCGCAGCACCGCCGCTCGAACGAGATGGAGAGATGCCGAAGATCATCGGGGTAGAGGAGAAAAGTTTGAGAGCGCACTTGGGGGAGGTCGCCGCCGATCTCGAAGCGCTCCAATTCCGGCTCCTGGGCGTGCACGTAAGCCGTCCGTCCGACCAGGAGCCGGACCCTTTTTGCTACCTCGGTGGGGGCGGATTCGGAAAGGCGGCTTGCCTCTCATCGTCCGCGCGGCGCCTTTCTCCTGTCGTGAGTTCCGGCCTTGTCATCATGCCCCGGGGGAGGCAGCCTCACTTCCTTCTTTAATCGTGAGCACTCCTGAGCATAGGAAATTAGTAGCCGCGGGGTTGAGCCCGAACGTGGGCCGGGCTCTAGCTCTCGTACGAGAGTTCAGGGGTTTTACCCAAGCTGAATTGGCTTGCCGAGCCGGCGTAGGTAAAGGCCAGCAGTCCAGGTATGAAAGCGGTCGTGAGCTTCCAAAGCTGGACTCCCTTTCCAGGCTCCTTACGACGCTTGGTATCGGGTTCCTGGAACTCTTCTACATCGTACGCTTGCTCGATCATCTTGAATCAGATTTGGGCTCCGAGGCCGGGGTTCCATCTGAATTCTTGATGCTTCGGGACGCGCAATTCTTAGATTCAGAGGTGAGGGACACCTTTCGAGGGCTTTTGGACCAAGCCCTGACATTGTTCAAGCTTCTAATCAAGGTTCAGGTCGGTCGTGATGTGTCCTGACGCTCAAGCTCTCGTGTCGGGAAAGCTGAAACGACCCGACGCAGGGGTGATAGTCCGACACCTGCTGAGCGGCTGCCTGCGATGCGCTGAGATAACCGCCCGCCTATGGGATTTAAGATCGAATCCTAAAGGGAGAAAGAACGTCGCGACGGCGAGTGCCGGGCGAGCAGAGACCTCCCTTGAAGAGGCCAGCGGGCCGCCGCCTGACATGGAAGGGATCACCGAGGCTGTGGCACAGGACGAGCTTCTTAAGCTCGCTGCCGCGTTGGAGAACATTCGTCGGAAGGCCCTCACCCTGAGCGAGAGCCTGACGTCACCGAATGAAGAATGCTCTATGGAGATGCGAGCTGTAATCAGTTGCGTGGTGCACAACATGATCGAGCCAGCCATCCGTAGCCTTCAGGACGGGACTGAGTACCGGCCTACCCTCCATCGGCCTGAGCCTGGAGCTTCTTGGAATGTTGATCGATAAGAACTGAGGAGACGATGGCCGGCCTCTCCTTCACGATCGAATACCGCCAGATGCTCGTCCTCCTCAGGACGGCGAGGGAAGCTGTCGGTCTGACCCAGATCCAGGTAGCTGACGCCTTCGGCATGTCCCAGCCCTTCATCTCCAAGGTTGAGAGAGGAGAGATCCGGATGGACCCAGTAATGCTCGTGCGTTTCGCCGGGCTTTACAGGGTTCAGGTGACCGATCTGCTTCCAGAGCCAGCACGGTCTGAGTGGTAGAAGCTTCAGGCCCGAATCCGTGAGAACTGAGGTGACCATGGAAGAGATCGACGAGGAACTGGTTTCCTTCGCGAGGATCGTTCAGGAAATCGGCTGGCCGCGCCACAAAGTCCGGCTGGCTATGGGGCAGGCAGGAGCGAAGCTCAAGGAGGTCAAGGCGCCCCCCACATGGAACCGAAGAGGCCGTCGAGGGAATCTCTACCCGTTGGCCTACACGCTTCGGCTGTTGAGAGAGGGGGGACGAGGGGATGCCAGGGCCTCGGAGGTGGATTCCGAGGAAAGGGTCCCGTTCGACCGGCTCGTCGAAGCCTTGGGCTGGTCTCCCACCACCGTGACGAAGTACCTCCGCTCCGCCGGGCGGTCTGTCATCGTATTTTCCGATCCGGAGGACAACCGCAAGCGACTCTATCCGTTACCCCATACGCTGAAGGTGCTGCGCCGCGAGGAGGCCAGGGTCCAGGCCCGGCGGGATCGGTCCCGAGACGAGGGGGCAGGCTACTGGATGGCGCTCGCAGAGTTGAAGGTCGCCGGCTCGCACTTGCGGAAAGTCGCGGGCGATCTCGCGGCGGCATCCCGCAGAGTCACAGCAGCGTACGAGGCTCTGAGGAGAAAACTGCCAAGGGCGACAATAGAGATCCGAACGCTTCCGGACACCGGGATCACACTTTCACACCCTCTCTGTCTCCTGGTGTCTCCCCTGCGCCTCACCTATTGGAAAGCGGTTGCGCCTGAAATCACAGCTCTTCGAGGCGAAGGGACATCCCTGGAGACGGCAGTGGAGGACCTGCGGCACAAGCTCGCTGCTGCCTATCGTCAGCTCCAGCAGGAACCCGAAACGGACCCCGAACTGTGGGAGTTGCTGAACGAGATCATCCGGTTCAAGCGGCCCCGGTCCGAAAGGAAGCCAAGACAGGCATGAGCGCCCAACGGGAATTCGTTCGAGTCCTCCAGGAGGGCGAGTCACTGGAGACATTCCTGGAACGAATGCGGCCTAGGCTGAAGCAACTCCTCAAGAATTTCCGAGTGCCGCCTGTAGACGCTGAGGACGTGCTCCAGGACACATTTCTGACTCTCCTCACAAAGTGGGAGTCGATCCGCCACAAGGAGGCTTGGCTGATTAGCACTCTGCGATTCCGATGCGCGGTCTACTGGAAGCGCGTCCAAGAGGATCCGTTGGTAGCCATGGATCCGTCGGTGGTCGAAACTTTTTCGGAGCCTCTGGCTCCGGACCAGGACCGGGATCACCTGCTGCGAGATTTCAGGACGGCACTTCGCTGGGTTGGAAAGAGAGACCGGGCACTCCTTTGGCTGCACATCGGAATGGGGGTTCCCCTCTTCGAAGTGGCAGAGCGTCTAGGCTACCGCCCGTCGGGTATCCGGAAACTAAAGCTTCGCGCAACGGCACGGCTGGAGAAGGCTCTGTCGAGGCGGTCGCATGAACCGGCACGTCCCAACGACAACACAGATGAGGCCGGCGGTAGGAAGTTCCCTCGGCAAGTCCTACCCAGGGCTCGACGCCCCCGGCCCAAGTTTACGGAAGGAGTCCGCATGAGCGCAAAGCAAGCCCTCGTGCATGCCATCCACTCGGAAATGGCGAGCCAGGGGATCAGTCGGAGGGATCTCGCACGGCGGCTCGGATGCACCGAAGAAGCCATCGCGCAGATGCTCGATGTTCGGCGGTCCGGGATGCGTTTAAACACAGCGGAGAAACTGGCGAGCGGGCTTGGCCGGCGTCTGTTCCTGGCCCTGATTCCGGAGACGAGCCTGGAAACGACCTTCACGTTGCCCCCGGATGTCGCCGAAAGGGTCGATTCCGAGGCAAGGCGCCAGAACATCCCTACCGATGAATTCTTGCTTCAGTCGATAGACAAGGCCCTCGAAATCCAGGGAGCGCGACCGGACCCGCTCGATACTAAGCCGCCAGGGCGGCGGTGACGTGGGATTCCGAGCTTGCTAATCATGCAAGCCTTGCGGTTTGGAGTCGGAAGGTGCCGGTACACTGATGAATTTCAATCGTCAAGGTGGTGCCGGGACATAGATGGGGGACATCAAAACCCTCGGGTCCGTACTCGTGGGTCTCTGGATTCCGAAAGACTGTGAGCCGATAGCGTTGATCGGAATCGAGGTCGTGGAAGAAGCAGACGACGGCAGGTCCGTTGCGGTGCCAGAGAGATTCGTCGAGCGCTACCCGACGTGTTCCTCGGTAGACCCTCCCACGGGTAGTCTCTGGGTTCAAACCCGGAAGCCAGGAGGATTCTCCAGCTCTTCGGACGATCCATTCTGGGGAAGCGGCTGTTCGGACATCGCAGACGCGCCGGCCCAAAGGCAAGAACCAACTTCTCGCCGCGCAGCGGTATCGCCGGCGCGTGAGGGGCTTCCCGACTGCGAAAGTCGTCGCATGTGTAAATCGAATAGCTAGCCAATTGGACCCTGAATGTCTCCCCCGACGACAAGCCCAGCCGGAGGGCGTGTCTTAAAGAACACGACTACGTTATCTATGATAAAATTGTCGAAATTTTCCACGAAGCGATTAGTAGTCGATTCGATGTGTAGCACATTTCCTACGCGCAACACATGCGCAGGCACAATGAGCGAATGAGTCTTCCAGAGGGGTATCCGCGGCTCAATGTCGATGGCTTGGGGGCCTCCAGTTATGCCTCCGGGAATTGCTGTGCCGTTGATTGATATAATATTATTACCTTCCACGCCGAGAGATTCGAACTGAAGCACCGCCTGCTGACTTGTATCAACATTGGGGCAGGAGAATGGAAAATCCTTGGATAGGCCGACAAATGGTGCTGAAGGCTCTACTGTTAACCCCTGTCTTGCTAACATTTCATTGAAGTCCCTCCTGCCGTCTCCGAAGTGTTGCCGAACCGACTGGATAACTGTAAAGTCGATCGTCATTGCAAACCCCTTTCGGCCTGGGCCTTCCTGTTTTTAGAAGGGACCCGGGATTTTTATTTTGGCCAAATACTCATAATTGGGCATCTCTATGCTGGCTAACGATTTCAAGCTGCTATTATACCGTAGTGGCCTCGCCAAGTCGCTAGTCATCTCCTGGACCGGCCCACTGGACGGAGCTGGCGCGCGGGCGTAAGTTGTTCGTTTTTCTCCAGCTTTCCTATCTACCGATTTCCCGCTACCTTGAGAGCACTTGAGCGCGTAGCAAGTCCCAGGCTATGGTGGCGACCCGCACCGGTAGTGAGGGTAGACCGAGGGCTTGGGCGGCAAGCAAGAGGGCGGTTTTCACAGGACTCCGAACCCCAGCGCGGGCGAGAGAGACTGCCTGCGCTGCGTCGGCGAGAGGAACGCCGCCCCGGGTGAGCACCTGTACAGCGTGAAGGGGATGCAGCCCGAGGCGGAAGGCTTGTTGCGTCCAGTCCATGAGGGACTGACGATTGGCGGGAAGGGAGAGGCCGGTGCGGCTCAGCCGGCGATCAAGAACGCGGTTGATGTCACGGGAGGGATTCTGAATCCACCGCTGCCGAGAATCGAGCGTGCGCAGGGCGTGCTCGGGGCGACGACGGGCAGCCCGCTCCAACTCCCCCCGTCCATGCCTTCGGGCAAGGGCGATCTGATCCCGGGGGCGCATGGACAGTAACCGATCGTAGAGAGTAGCGGAGCGGTTCTGGATCTCGTCCAGCTCCGCGAATTGGGGCCGAAAGCTCTCTCGGAGACGAGCATCTTTCTGTCGAGCCTCGGAGAGGCGGGTTTCGGCGCGTGCGAGGTCATCCTTTGCGGCCAGATACACGGTAGCGAATCGGGGCAGCTCATTGGCTGCCGCCTCCCAGGCCCTGCTGCCCTCGGCTCCTATCGGAAGATAGTTGCGGCCGGCGTGGAGCACCGTGCCTCTCATCTGCCCAAGCTCGGCGGGCCGAAGTGGAGAGAGGGCCTTCTTCTGGTCGAGATGGGCGAAGTAGCGGCTCTCGACCTGGGCAGGACTTCGGTAGGCGGTTGCAATCGCGGAGCGAACATTCGCCCGGATCTCCGCCAAGCGACCGGCTGCGGCGCGAGCCTCCTTCAGGGCGTCCTCGGCCTCCTGGCCAGCTCGTAGGGCAGGCGCGACCTGGGCGTAAAGCTCGCTACGGCGGTCTCCCCGGAGATCGCCGTTCAGCTCTGGAAGCAGGGGCCTTCGCTCCTCGTACGGCCCGAGCCTTGCTTGAAGGGCCGGTAAAGAAGCGGCCCGGTCCACGGAGGACGCCTTGACGTGGTGGCGGTCGTCCGTAACGACGAGGCCCTGCCCCTTACGCTCCAGGTAGAGACCTTTCTCGGCCAGGCGTTCGTGCAACTCGGACCAGGAGCGGGCCTCCTTGAAGATCGGCCCTGCCTCGGCGCGGGCGTAGTCCATGAACGGAGGCGCGCCGGTATGGATGAAGGCCTGCATCAGCCGCTCCGGGAGCCGGTTCGCGTCGTGGACGTGCGGGGTGAACTGGAGGCCGAATTCACGCTCCCGGTCCCGCATGGCGGCCATGATCCTGGGCTGGTCCTGCCAGCGATCCCAGGCGCGAAAGGTTTCCGGGTGCACGCGGTTGACCATCAGGTGGATGTGCTCGTTGTCGGTGTCTCTGTGGGCAACGATGAGGACCTGATGTCCTTGGAGGCCGAGGTCCTGCAGCGTTCGGTCCACGACGTTCTCCCACTGTTCGCGGGATAGGTGCTCCCCCGGGGCAAGCGAGATCGAGAAGTGCTCTACGGGTTTTGCGGCGCGGCCCTGGGAGGCGGTCATCCGCATGAGGATGGCGGCCTCGTAGGGATCTTCAAGCGCCAGTTCGCGGGAGGAGGTCCACTCGACGCGTTCCGGCTTGGGATCGTCCTTCTTGCCGTTAAGCAGGTAACGGGTTAATCCGCCGAAGCCTGAGCCGCTGTGAGCCTTGCCGATCATAGAAAGGAGCGGAGCCGTTCGCGCAGCAGCTCAAGTACCTCCTTAACCTCGGAGGCGAGGAGTGGCTGGTCAGTGCGGATGGCGATGCGGACGCAGTTGTTGAGGACGACGCCGGCGCGGTTGAGTGCGACGACGGCCTCGGCGTTGACCCGTCGGCCGAGGGGAGTGCCGAGGGCCACGTAGCGCAAGAAGCGCGCCGGCGAGAGCCGAGCCGCAGCGGCGCGCTCCTGAACCGCCGCCCATTCCTCGGGTGTGAAGCGCGCCGAACGGATGACCGTTCGAAAGGTTTTCTCCTGGGGTTGGTCCTCGGCCATGTCGAGGACGAGTGTAGGCACCGTGCAATTCACGGTCAAGCCTTTCTTAGAAAGGCTGACAACCTGAGATCACCTGATGCAATCCGAAAACCATTGCAATTCAGCGGCGGTGGTTGAAAATTATTGCGATTCGGTGGGGCTATGGTTCTTCCCGCTTGAGCGGCGCAGCCGCGAATGCGGGTCGAGCCGGAGGCGAGCCTGCTATGTGCGGAGCGGCGAAGCCGCGTAGCACATAGCACTGGCTGGTTCCCGTCCTCGGAGCTAGGCCCGCAGGGCCGCACCGGCTTACTTTGGGTGGGCGGACGTGACGCCCCCGCACGCGGTGCACCCTGCGGGTTCCCCGCCACCCCCTCCGCATTTGCGATCAGACGGGCATCTCGGGTGCTATCCCTGACGCGTAGTTGCTCATTGGCACCCACCACCTTTTTTTAGCCGCTCGGGGCCACCTCAGCTATTTTCGAGTAGGGAAGGAAGGGCGGCCCCTGGCGGCACTCGCTTCGCTATGCCCCCGCTCGCGGGGAAACCCTGAGAGGTTGCTCGACAGACTAACTTTCGCTGCGAGCGGGCAAAGGGCCTGGGCAAGGGAGCGTAGCGACCGAGGGCCGCCGCAGCGTCGCCCGCTGTTCAACCGTCCGGGAGCGTACGCCGAGTCGCTGGGTTGGCGCTTACCAGCGCCGGGCGCGCTGGATCTCCTCAGCGGCGCTCGCCGCGAGCGGGCACAGGGCCAGGGCAAACGCGCTGGGTAAAGACCGCATTAGATCAGCCATGCGCGAAGCGCTCGGCCCACGGACGAAGCGAACCGAGGGCCGGAGCCGGCGGGCTTGGCGCTGCTTGGAGGTCAAGTCGTGTTTCGGTTCCGGTGCGGCTGAGCGGCGCTCGCCCGCAAGCCAGCGCCGCTGGTCAGCGTCCGGGAGCGAACGCCGTACCGCTCGGTTCGCGCTGACAAGCGCCGGGCTCGCTAGACCCCAGCGGCGCGAATCTATGCAGTATTTCGACTACAGCGGCTATTTGCTCCTTATCATCGCGCTTAATTCATTCTCGCTCTCATTCAAATAGCGCACCCGAAGCGCACTTAATTCTCCCGCCTCGCGGAATAATTTGCCGGAGGTCTCTGACTTCCCTTCCGCCTCCTGAAATCGCCCCCAGCTCCCGAGCGACAGCCCGCGCCAGCTCCCCCTGACGATTCGTCGGGTTTGGGCTAACGGCGTATACTTAAGAAGTAACAGCAGCGCAGTACCATGTGCGTCTTCCCAGGAGGCTCGTATGCAAGTTTCCGATCGTCTGATAGGAATATTGCTTTGTGCGCTGACTTGGACGGGCTGCTGCTCGAACCCCGTCCGCCATACTACATTTGAGCTCAGCTCGTCCTCGCCGGAGGGGCGTCTCGCCCAAACGACCGATTTGAGCGTTTTCGGGAACCGCGAGGGTCGTTCCTGGGCTGACAAGACCTTGTCGGTTCCAAGGGGGGGCGGGTTGAACGCGACGGTGTTCGCCACGGTCCACATACAATTCGCCTATGTCAGCCTCTCGGTTACGCCTGTTTTCTTTTTTCCTGGTTTTGCGGCAGCAGGTGTCAGTGTGATCCTCGAAGTGACAGATGGGGATCGCGTTCTTTGCAGTCAGGAGCGCGTGGTGGTCACAAGGTCGACCCCCCTCGGCCCCGCGGATGACCAGCGCGGGAATCGACTGCACGATTTGGGGTGCAGATTCGACGCGAACTTGGTCGCCGACGGTAGCGCACCACGTGCGCGGGTCGGGATCAAAACGTGGGCCACAGTGGCTGGTGCTATCGCGGAGGCGCACGCCGGCGGCGAGGGCAAGGTTTTGGAAATCGGGGAGGAGTATTGCACTGGTGTGAGCCGAGTCCCTGAGTAGGCTGGAGGAGGGAGGCGAGGTCCGCCCGCTGGAAGCAGGCGGCAGACGCCAAGGTTACGCATCAGCGCGCGTCCAAGCGCTTATAGCGGCGCTGCGGGCTTGGGGAGAGCGCCGCTGGGGTCCAGCGAGGCCGGCGCTGGTCTAGCTCGAACCGAGCGACACGGCGGGCGCTCCTAGACGCTGACGGCGGCGCTGCGGTGCTGGGAGCGCCGCTCAGCCGCTTGGACGGGACCTCCAGACCCGCCGCTACCCCCGGGCTCCTGCTCGCCGATGCCGCGGTGCCCTCGGGTTATTGGAGTTTGGTGAGCCGGAGGCGAGCTTTCTCGGTGCCCCGGCCCCAAGTTGTAAGGGTTAACGCGATGTTATCGGATGCGAACAAAGGGGGCGCGCGCCAGGGAGCCTCCCCCCCACTGCCGCCGCCCTGGCCCGCCCGACCCGGCTCGTAGCGCCGGCCCAGCAAGCCGCGCCGTCCGTCTTCCGCGTCTTGGGCCTCCTCGCAACTCCCCGCAGCGGAGGACGGGCGGCACCCTCTCTGCGACAGAGGCGATGACCAGAGCAGCCTAGCCAGAGATCGAGGGAACACCCGGGACCTGGGCCGCCGTGGCGGTCCATGGCGGCGATCCGTGACGAGGCCCTTGAGCGCGAACGGCGTTGGCAGCGCGTGGCGAACCGCCGCGGGTTCCCCGGCTCAGCTGACCTGCTATACTGTTTTTGCGCGTTGGCGTAAATTCGGCAACGAAAGGGAGTAGAAGAATGGCAAACAAAGTAAGAGGCGTGGCAGAAAAAGTAAACGTTGTATCTTTTTCCTTCTTGGCCGGACTCGCGAGTGGTCTGTCCGCGGCTGCCGTAATTAATCGTTATGGGCGCAGCCACCTCGGCTTGAGTCCGCCTCAGCCGACCTTGTCCGTTGTTCTGACACACGATGATGGCGCAAGTAGTATTTTCACGGCCCTGGGTACTGGCTGGCGCCCCGGAGGCCTCGTTGAGCTCACGCTGTATGGGGAACCCCAGAGCCAAGTTGAAGCAGGGGGTTCGAGACTCATCAGCAGCAACGTGTTTGTTGATAGCGATGGCTCTTTTGGCTTCGCCAGCAGCTCGGATCCCCGATTCACGATACAACGCAATATCTGTGGTGTCCCGCCCAACTGGCTTGCGGACCCGCTATTGGAGGCATTCTCGAAGAGCACCGGAATAGTGAAGCAGGCTAGGATTAACAAGATTCACTGGTTCAATGGTAAGCCTTGCTGATCGAACCCTTCCTTCGACATCAAAGGCGCGCGATCGGGCGATCTTTGTGGTGATGACCTACAAGTTTGCCCTTTGGTGATCGAACCGGGCACCTAGGTAAACCATTCCCATCCCCGGCCGGCGAGCGGATGCAAGCCGCTCGGGATCGACTAAGCCAGTAACGGCGCTCGCCCCCCCGCCAGTGCCGCTGCTAGCGTCCGGGAGCCGCACGCCGTGTCGCTCTGTTCGCGCGCGGCCCTGGCGTCGCTGGACCCCAGCGGCCTCTACCCAGGCGCAGCGCCGCTATAAGCGGCCCGGACACGCGGTGCGCGACCGAGGGCCGCCGCCGGCGTCCCCCTCGCGGGCGGCTAGGGGTAGACTGCCCGCGCCGTCTGCCTCTCGCTACGTCGCTCGGTTCGCGCTGACCAGCGCCGGCCTTGCTGGACCACCCAGCGGCGCTTTCCCCAAGGCAGCGCCGCTATAAGCGGCTTGGACGCGCCGTGCGCGAAGCGCTCGGACAGGCTAACTTTCGCCACGGGCGGGCATAGGGCCTGGGCAAGGGAAGCGTAGCGACCGAGGGCCGCCGCGGCGTCCCCTTCGCGGGCGGCCAGAGATAGACCGGCCGCGCCGTCCATCTCCCGCTAGGCCGCCTGCGTCCCGTGCGCGGAAGTCGTGCGGCCGGATCGGCGTCCGCGGGGCAGCCCAGACCGTCTACCTGTGTCCCTCCCTGGAAGGGAGGGACGGCCACCTCGGGCCGCCCCCTCCCGGCCCTTCAAGCCGCCAGCGTGTTCGAGCGGGCGACCAGCTCGGCGAGCTTGGCATGCCAGAGCGCCAGGGCCTGCTTTCTCTCCGGCCAATACTTCCAGACGTTGTAGGTGGCCTGAATCTCGCCCTCGGCATGCGCCAGGACCGCCTCGGCGACTTCCATCCGGACGCCGAGGCACGTCAGATGCGTCCGGCACGTGCGCCGGAAGTCATGGGGACGCATGTCCGCAATCCCCGTCAGCTTCCGTAGCTCCTCGTTGCCGTCGCCGAGCTCTTCCGGGTATTCCTTCGTCGCCACGTACTCCCAGAAGAGCGGCCCCCGGCCGCCGACCTCCAAGTAGCGGCGGTTGATGATCTCGCCGATCGGGCCAGACAACGGAAAGAGGACTTCTCTCCCCTGCTTCGCCTTGTGCTCCGGAAGGCGCCAGACCCGCTCCTCGCCGATGCGGATGATGTCCTCGGCTTCGACAAAGGCCGCCTCGTTGGGACGGCACGCCGAGGCCAGCATCAACAGGTAGGCATCGGCGACGCGGCGGTCTTGCAGCTTTGGCAGGGCCTTGAGAATCGTCTCCAGCTCGTCATCGGCGAACCAGCGATCGCGCCGGTTCTTCTTGACGGTCACCTTAATCTCCAGGCAGGGGTTGTGCCGGATGCCGGGCCAGCGGGTTTCCAGGGCGTATTCATAAGCGACGGACAACACCTTCTTGACGTGGCGCAGCATCTGCGGAGCCTTCGGCTTGAGCTGGCTCAACTTGTCCCGGAGCGCCTCCGTCACCGCCTCCAGGTCATGCGCCCGGAGTTGCAGGAAGCTGCCGAGGTGCGTCTGCGCCGTGGCGAGGTAGTTCTGAACCGTTCGGGGCGCAAGGCTGCCGAAGGCATGCTGCGTAAAGTACTCGGCCAGCAGCGCCCCGACGCTGCCCCGGTAGTAGCCTTGGGGGAGGAGCTTGCGGAGAGCTTCGGGGACCGCGTCCGGGTCGACCTTCTCGCTCTCCTCCTCGAGCCCGGGAGTGGCGTGCTCTCCCTTGCGTCGCGGATCTCTCCCCTGGGCCAGCTCGCCGCGAAAGATGGCGTAGGCGTTCTCAAACTCCTTGAGGGTCATCGGAGGCAGCGGCCGTCCTTTGCCCGGCCCCAGCCTTCCGGAGGGGTGATAGCCGATTCCTGGCGCGCAGGCTCCTAGGGCGCGATATATACGACCTTTTCTATTACCTTGCCACTAATACGCAGTTGCTGTAAGCTGCGAAGAAGCGAAGAAAATAAGATTCACCTAGGGGGCTGGACAAGCATGTTCAGATTACGTTCCTCGAAAAGTTTAATCAGAATGACGGGTAAACAAGCCTGTTGGCTTATCCTCGGAGGTTGGCTACTCACTGGCGCGGTCGCAGCGGCACAACCTCCCCCTGGCGAGGAGGCGCCGAATCCGGCAGCGCGACAAGAAATCTCCTTCGAAGTCGAAAAACAGGTTTCAGCGAAACTTGACTCGAAATACGAGAAGATGCTGAGCGAGGCAAAAGCCGCCGACGATAGCATACGGGAGCAGCTGTCGTTGATGCTGAACGTGATCGCGGTCGGTCTTGCCTTCGTGGGAGTCATCATATCCCTTCTCGGAGTCTGGGGCTTCGTGGAAGTCCGGAAAGTCAAGCAGATCCGAGAGGAGGCGAAAGAGCTAACCCAGAATATAGAAAAACACATTCTCGCTCAAGTTAAGACTGCGATAGAGACAGCTTGGAGCGGACTGGAACCTCTCTTCGAGGAGCTACCACTTGTTGGGGATGACAGCCAGTTGGCGAGCGCACCTACACCTTCCATCTCTCCGGATTTTGCGTTGCAGTGGGAGGAAGCAGATGCGCTGGTAACGCTCGGCGACAAGTTGAACGCCTTGGGAACTCCCCAGAAGGCGACCGCCTACTTTGTCCGTTTGGCCGATTACTGGTGGGTTGTTGAGAGTTGGCCGCGAGCCACTTCGCGGTCACAGCGCGCCATCGCCCTGAGCCCTACATCGGCCGAGGCGCATCTAGCCTACGCGACGGGACTGCTCAACCGAGCCCGGAGGGAGCAAGAAGCCAAGATCAAACTTCAGGTGCTAGCCGATGCGGAGCGATACCTTCTGACTGCCAGACGGTTGAAAGTCGCTAACGAAGCGTTGGTACTGCATCACCTTGGTTGGACCTACGACGAGAGAGAGGACTACCCGAAGGCTATCGAGTACTATCGAAGCGCACTCCGAATTAAAAATATCCCGCCGGAAAGCCAGGCGAAGTACGGTTATGATTTAGCGTGCACGCTAGCCAAGGCGGGGCAGCTTCGGGAAGCCCTAGACGAACTCAAACCGATCATGTCCTTGGAAGAGAATTGGCGCCTAGCAGAAACCGATGCGGACTTTGACAACATCCGGAACTCTCCGACGGAAGCATCAGAACTGGCAAAAATTATTAAGGAAGCGAAAGGCTAAGGCTTTTAGTGGTTCGGCAGCCACCAGCTAGCGTGCCGAAGGAAGCTCAACCTATCGGTCGATTAAGCCGCCAGCACCCCTCTTTTGACGCATCTCCTACCTCCTATCCCCTGAGGCCCCCATCGTACTGGTTCCTCTTTCTCTAAGTCAAGTCGTGGTCACCCACCTGGATGACCCGGTTCACGCTGTCCAACCAAGCTCAGGAGGGGCAGTATTCCCCAATCTACTGGCCAGATAGGATGCCTGTTTTCCTTCCTTATCGGGCGGGAGAGCCCGGACGGGGCCAGGGTATAGGGTTGGATATGGGCTCAGAGGCCCGGTCCTGGGCTTGTGGGCGGGGGATGCCGCCGTAGTCGTCAGCACCGAGACCGACCTTCAAGATCGCCAACCGGGCTTAGGGTGAGGCGAGGGAGCAAAAGCGACCGAGGGCCGCGCCGGCCTTAGTCTCCCTCGGCAGCCTAGGCATAGTTACCCGCCAGCGCCCCGATTAGCGCCCGTGCTTCGGGAGGCGCCAGACTCGCTCCTACGTTTCTCTTCGGCACTGGCTCCGTTCTAGCTCCAGAGACGGGTGAAAACCCTGGAAGGGCGGACGGCTCACTTCGGCTGCCCCCTCCCAGCCCTTGCTCCTGGAATGCCGGTGCGGATCGGCCTTCGCGGGGCGCTGGCGGACCCAATCCAGCGCCCCCGTCAGACTCTCAAGCCGCCAGCGCGTTTGAGCGGGCAACCAGCTCGGCGAGCTTGGCATGCCAGAGCGCCAGGGCCTGCTTTCTCTCCGGCCAATACTTCCAGACGTTGTAGGTGGCCTGGATCTCGCCCTCGGCATGCGCCAGGACCGCCTCGGCGACTTCCATCCGGACGCCGAGGCACGTCAGATGCGTCCGGCACGTGCGTCGGAAGTCATGGGGGCGCATATCCGCAATCCCCGTCAGCTTCCGTAGCTCCTCGTTGCCGTCGCCGAGCTCTTCCGGGTATTCCTTCGTCGCCACGTACTCCCAGAAGAGCGGCCCCCGGCCGCCGACCTCCAAGTAGCGGCGGTTGATGATCTCGCCGATCGGGCCAGACAACGGAAAGAGGACTTCTCTCCCCTGCTTCGCCTTGTGCTCCGGAAGGCGCCAGACCCGCTCCTCGCCGATGCGGATGATGTCCTCGGCTTCGACAAAGGCCGCCTCGTTGGGACGGCACGCCGAGGCCAGCATCAACAGGTAGGCATCGGCGACGCGGCGGTCTTGCAGCTTCGGCAGGGCCTTGAGAATCGTCTCCAGCTCGTCATCGGCGAACCAGCGGTCGCGCCGGTTCTTCTTGACGGTCACCTTAATCTCCAGGCAGGGGTTGTGCCGGATGCCGGGCCAGCGGGTTTCCAGGGCGTATTCATAAGCCACGGACAGCACCTTCTTGACGTGGCGCAGCATCTGCGGAGCCTTCGGCTTGAGCTGGCTCAACTTGTCCCGGAGCGCCTCCGTCACCGCTTCCAGGTCATGCGCCCGGAACTGTAGGAAACTGCCGAGGTGCGTCTGCGCCGTGGCGAGGTAGTTCTGAACCGTCCGGGGCGCAAGGCTGCCGAAGGCATGCTGCGTGAAATACTCGGCCAGCAACGCCCCGACGCTGCCCCGGTAGTAGCCTTGGGGCAGGAGCTTGCGGAGAGCTTCGGGGACCGCGTCCGGGTCGACCTTCTCGCTCTCCTCCTCAAGCCCGGGAGTGGCGTGCTCTCCCTTGCGTCGCGGGTCTCGCCCCTGGGCCAGCTCGCCGCGAAAGATGGCGTAGGCGTTCTCAAACTCCTTCAGGGTCATCGAAGGCAGCGGCCGTCCTTTGCCCGGCCCTAGCCTTCCGGAGGGGTGATAGCCGACGCTGTAGCGGGTCAGCTTGCGGGAGCCTGGGGGGCGGAAGAGGATAAAGAAGACTTTCCGTCCCTCCTTCGAGATCCGGATCCCTCCTCCCGGCGTCTGGGTGTGTAGAATGTCCTCCTGATCCTGGGTGGTGTGAAGCCCTGCGATCACCTTTTCGGTCAGCTTGATTCGCATGCGTTCGGCCCCCTGTTGCTTGTTTGGGTTCACTTCCTAGTCAGAGGGAATCCTACAGGTAACAGGGGGCTTTGTCAAGCGCGCTACGCCGTGAGACGAAAAGAACCCGCCTGAGAACTGTAAACATTTTAATATCAATAGTTTAGGCGTAATATTGGATCTCTATGGGACATGGTGAAACCGCATGATTCAGGTAACCCTCCCTCACCGGGAGAGGGGAGAAAAACAAGAATGACAAACCTCTCCCTCCTCTCCCGGTGAGGGAGGGAGGGAGGGGTCGGGAGAGGAGGGTCGGGGAGGTGAGGGCTCTTACTGGTGCATCTCCACCCTTAGATTCGCGTAGTTCCACCCGTACGACGGGAACTCGAACCCCTCCGCCGCCTGCGCCGCCGTGTGGCCGAACTGGACGAAGAAGCCCGTGGCGGGGATCGACAGCCTGCCGCCGGCCGCCGTGGCCGCCTGGGTCAGCGTGGAGAGGACCGTCCCGCCCGAGGAGACCGTCACCGTGATCTGCCGGTTCTCCGCGTCGTAGACGTACCGCAGGCGGTAGGTCACGCCCTGCTGGAAGATGAACGGCGCCTGCTGCTGCACGAGCCCGGCCGGCGGCACGTCCACGTTGGTCGTGTTCTTGACCTCGTTGCGCGGCGTGCCGAAAGCGTTCATGTTGGCGATCGTGTTGCTGCGGAACTTGCCCCGGTGGACCCAGATCAGGGCGTGCGCCTTGTCTTCCTTGCCCGCCGTGAAGGCGCCGGGCGTGACGTCCCATTCGATCACCATGCGCTTCAGGCTGAGCGCGGTGGTGACGGGCACGATGAAGCTGCTGGTCTCGTTGCCGTTGGCCGGCGTGTGGATCGAGCCGTCCCGCGTGAAGACGATCGCGTTGCCCGCCGGCGGGGGAGTCGTGCCGCCGCCGCCCAGGGCCGAGGCGCCCGTCCCCGCGGGTGTCGCGAAGGTGGTGGCCGTGGTGGCGGCGTCGAACAACGCGGCGAATGCGTAGAAGGACTGGTCGCACGAGACCGCCGCCCGGACGTCGGATGCCTGGCTCTCGCCCAGCAACCCCAGGGCGTCGGTGAAGGCGCGCACCGAAAGCGGCGGCACCTCGATCGCGGCCGTGCCGCCGATCTGCGAGCCGTTGGCCCGGAAGAACGACACGCCGCAGCGCGCCGCCGTCGACGCCAGATTCACCACTCCCAGGTCGCTGACGCTCCCGGAGCCGTTCCGGATCAGACCCAGCAGATGGGCGATGGCGTTGGCCGGCAGGTCGTTCTCCGAGGAGATCACCGGCACGTTCGTGTGCAGCGTCACGCCGCCGATCACGTGGCGCAGCCGGGCGTCGATCAGGAGCTGCGGCGCCGCTTCGATCTCCAGCAGGCCGTACTGGCCCGGCGTGGTGATGCCGGTGACCCGCGTCGTCCGCCCGCCCAGCACGATGACGCGGGCCGGCGGGGTCGCCGGACGGACGTTGCCGTCCGCGCCCGTCGGGATGAAGAACGTCTCATAGCGGCGCTCCACGGCGCCGCTGTTGGCGATCCAGACGTCGGTCGTGGCGCCGTTCCGGTCGAAGGTGGGAATGTAGACCTTGCCCGCCAGCGCGGGAGAAGCGGTCCCGGCGACGAGGAGCGCGAGAAGGCACAGGATCAGCTTTCGCATCAGTTACAACCTCCAGCCAGTGATTTGGCCTGCCCTATATGCTATCAAAGCGTGAGAAAATCCCAATCCCTCAAAGGAGAACGGATGCCGCCGACGTCCCGGGACGACCGCCCCGCCCTCGCCGTCCTGCTGGCCCTGCTGGGGGTCTGGGGCGCATGGTTCATCTACCGCACGTCGTTCCTCGTGGGCGGGGAGCGCTGGTTCTGCCTGTTCGACGACGCGATGATCTCCATGACCTACGCCCGCAACCTGATCGACGGGCACGGGTTCGCGTGGGCGCGCTGGGGCCAGCCGGTGGAGGGCTTCACCCACCCGCTCTGGGTCTTCCTGATGATCCCCGTCAACGCCCTGCCGGTCCCGCTCCAGGACCGCGGCCTGTGGATCCAGATCCTCTCGCTGCTGACGCTCGCGGGCACCGTCGTGGCGGTGCGCCGGCTGGCGATCGATCATTTTTCGGCGGAAGGGGCGCGCCACTGGATGCCGGCGGCCGTGCTCACCGCCTTCTATCACCCGCTGCTCTACTGGTCTTTGCTGGGGATGGAGACCGGGCTCCAGGCGTTGCTCGCCGTGCTGGCGGTCCACTTCGCGCTCGACATCGCCTACGGCGGGCGGGACCGCCACCTGGCCCTCTGGATCGTCTGCGCGGCGGCCTTCCTGCTGCGGATGGACATGCTGTTGCTGGTGATCGCGGCGCAACTCCAGGTCCTGCTGCGAGGGGGGACCGCGACGCTGCGGCGGCGGAGCTGGCTTCTCGGCCTCGCTCTCTTCCTGGGCGTGAGCCTCGCCTACGAGCTCTTCCGCTGGGTCCACTTCCACGACCTGCTCCCGAACACCTACTACCTGAAGCTGGCGGGCGTGCCCTTCGCCGTGCGCCTGCTGCGCGGGCTGGACGTCCTGACCGGCTTCCTGCGCGACCATCTCTGGATCGTGCTGCCCGCGCTGCTGGGGGCCGGGGCCCTGGCGCGGCGCAATCCGCGCGTGGTCCTGCCCGCCGCCGTCTTCGTCCTCTACTGCGCCTACACCGTCTACGTCGGCGGCGACGCCTGGGACGGCGACCTGGACGTGCGGGCGAACCGCTTCATCGCCTTCGTCCTGCCGTTGCTCTTCGTGGTCCTGAACGCCGTGCTCAACGAGGTCCTCGCCGCGTGGAACCCACGGGAGGAGGCGGGCCGCTTCGCCGTGGCCGCCGTCACCGTCCTGGCCCTGCTGATCGCGAACGGCCTCTGGCTCTCCGGCAAGGCCGACGCCAACTGGAAGAGCCTCGCCCTGACCGAGCGCCCCCGCGTCGTGGCCCGGCACCAGCGCGTCGTGAGCCAGCTCCAGAGCTTTCAGCGGCTCGTCCGTCCCGGCGCCACGGTGGCCGTCGCCTGGGCCGGCATCCCCGCCTACTTCACGGATTACAAGCTGATCGACATCCTTGGCTACAACGACCGCGTGGTGGCCCGCCTGCCGCCCGCCGTCCCCCTGACCGAGGACGACTACAAGGCCTTCCGCCCCGGTCACATCAAGTGGAGCCAGGCCCGCCTGCTCCGCGAGCAGCGCCCCGACGCCTTCTTCCAGACCTGGGGGATCAAGCGCGGCATGAGCCGCATCGCCGAGGCCCTGCCCCGGAACGGGTATCGGCAGGTGAGGGGATTCTGGGTGCGGACCGATTCAACTTACATTTCCCCCTCTCCCGGTCGGGGGGAGGGCGATGGGAGAGGGGGCCAGGGGGTGAGGTCTCGAAGGGCACGCCGCCCCAGAGGGTAATGCGACTCTGGGGCTCCCGCCCCTACTTCTCAACCATCTCCCCTCTGAAGTTCAGATACCGCCACCCGACGCTCGCCACCTCGGGGTCTTCCTGGTCCAGGTAGTGCCCGAACTCCGCGAACAACCCCTTGTCGAAGACCAGGATCTCGCCGTTCTTGGCGGTGCCTTCCACGACCAGGGTCCGCAGCACGTTGCCCTTGTGGGTGACCCGGAGCAGGAGGCTTTTCGCCGGCGCGTCGTAGGCGATGCTGACGTGATAGGTCTCGCCCCGCTCGAATTTCAGACGGCCCACCTGGGAGGTGACGTCCGGCGGCGTCGGCAGGTCGAGGTTCTGATTGATCTTGACGCCGTCCTTCTTCGGCCCCTGCGCGTTCACGTTGGCCACGGTGTGGGGACGGAACCGGCCGCGGTGCAGCCAGAGCAGACCATGATTGCCGTCGACCTTCCGCTTGCTCCAGGGACCGACGACGACGTCGAACTCGGCCTTGACCTGCTTCAGGACGATCTCGCCCGGCACCGGCAGATCGATCTTCCCCTTGGGATTGGCGCGCGTGGCGAAATGGAACTCGCCGGTCCGCGTGACGACGATCGTGCGCTGGTTCGAAGGCGTCACCGCCTCGCGCTGGAAGGGCGCGGGATCGGCCGCCGCGGCGGGAGTGGAGATGGAGACCTCGCCGGTCTCGCGGTCGATCCCCACGGCATAGGCGTAGAAAACCTTGTCGCAGGAAGCCCGGATGCTCATCGTCCCGGGCGGGAAGGAGAGCCCGAAGGCGCTTTCGAAGGACCGCGTCGACAGGGCCGGGACCTCCAGCCCCGAGACGGCCGTGATCACCGAGCCGTTCTCCCGCAGGAAATCGAGCTTGCACAGCGCCTTGCTCTTCTCCAGGTTCGAAAGATCGAAGCCGACGACGTTCCGGTGATCTCCCGTCAGGTTGTTCACGTAGGCGGAGCCGCCGGCCGCGACCTGGTTCGAGGACGAGATCACGGGCACGCCGGTGTGGAAGATCAGGTTGCCGTGATGGACCTCGATCAAGGCCTGGACCTCCGAGGGGATCGTACCCTCGATCATCATCAGGCCGTTCTCCGTCCCCGTGGCCTTGGCCTCGCGCGGGAGCTTCATCTCGGCGCTCAGCCGGGAGCCGTCCCTCAGCGGCGGCTCGACGACGGGGACGAAAAAGGTTTCCGCCGCTCCCAGCGGAGCGGAGATCAACGCCAGCAGAGCGAAGCCGGGCACGGAGAGTCCTCTCATGGGGCGGTCCTCCCTCAAGGCACGAATTCGATCTTCAGGTTCGAGTATTGCCAACCGTAGCTGGCGACCTCGGGGCCGGGCTCGAAGCCCCAGTGTCCGAACTCCACGATCAACCCCCGCGACGGGATGTCCAGCACGCCGCCGGAGGTGGTCGCCGGGATTTCGAGCCGCTTGATGACTTGCCCGCCCGCGGAGAGCTCCGTGGTGACCTTGCGGTTCTGGGCGTCATAGGTATGTTTCAGGTGGTAGCGCTTGCCCTGTTCCCACGCCACGCCGGCCTCCGCCGCCTCGGCGATGCCGGGGCCGAGGTTGATGTTCTGCGCCGTCTTGAGCGTGCTCTTGGGCGAGAAGGCGTTGACGTTGGCGATGGTGTTGCCGCGGAAACGCTCGCGGTACAGCCAGACGATGGCGTGGTTGGCCGGGCTCTTCGAGCGGTTCCACGGGCCGGGGATGAAGTCCATCTCCAGGATTAGCTTCTTGACCGTCAGCGGGCGCTCGAGATGGATGTCGATCCGCTTCTTCTCGTTGCCGTTCGCCGCCGTGTGGAGCACGCCGTCGTGCTTGAAGACCACGGCCCCGGGAGTGGTGGTGGGCGGCGTGGTGCCGCCGCCACCGGCGCCGATGCCCGAAGCGCCCGAGGCGGACGGCACGACGTAGAGGATCTGCGAGTTGGAAACGATCTCGGCATAGGCGTAGAACGGCTGGCTGCAGGAGACCTCGAGCCGCGCGTCGGCCGCCTGGGTCTCGCGCAGCAGCGCGAAGGCGTCGGCGAAGTGGCGCAACGACAGCGGCTGGAACGACAGGCTGATGTTGGCGCCGATCTGCGTGCCGTTGGAGCGGAAGGCCCGCAACACGCAGGTCGCGCGCGCGGTGCCGAGGTTCACGATCCCCAGGTTGGTGGTTTCGCCCGCCGTTTCATTGCGGCCCAGGCCGTTGAGGACCGCGGTCTCGCTGGGCTCGAAAAGGTTTTCCGTCGAGATGACCGGCGCCGTGCCCTGGGAAGACTGTCCCGAAGCCATGGTGCTGCTCACCCGCGCCTCGACCGTCATCTGGGCGTCCGCGGCGATCTCCAGCAGGCCCACCTTGCCGGGGGTTCCGAGGTTTCCGATGCGGATCGAACGGCCCGCCGGGACGGGGCTCTCCGGGGCCTTGCCCGGGCGCTTGGTGCCGTCGGTCTCCGGCAGCAGGAGCGTGGCCGAATAGGGCTTCTGCGCGGTGCCGGAATTGGTGATCCAGACCTGCAGGACGTGCGTGCCGCCGTTCTTCCCCGTGGCGTCGGGGACCGGGATGTAGACGTTGCCGGCGAACGCGGCGGCCGTGGTCAGCAGCGGCAGAACGAGACAGCCGGCGAGCGTTTTCCTCATCCATCCACCTCCTCAGGCAGGCGAAACCGCAGTCGAAACCGGACGCTACAACGTATTGATACATTTGAATGGTACAGCCCGCCGCGCCATAGCGCAACCCCATAAAGGCTTCGGGCCCGCCATTCGCGCGCTTTCGCGGCGAATGCGGGCCCGAAGGGAAACCCGAGAGGTCGGGCCGGCTTAGTTGTCGAAGATCTCGACCGTGAAGTTGGCGAACTTCCAGCCGATGCTCGACACCTCGGGGAGGTGCTGGTTGTTGAAGTGGCCGAAATCGGCGAACAGACCGGTGGGCAGGATCTCGATCACGCGGCCCTTGGCGGTGCCGGGGAAGACCAGGGTCTTCAGCACGCTGCCCTCCCGCGAGACGACCAGCGCGACCGACTTGGACGCCGCGTCGTAGGTGGCCCGGGCGTGGTAGGTCTTGCCCTGCTCGAACACCAGCCCGCTCTTGGCGTTGGTGACGTTTCCGGCGCGGGATGTCAAGGTTCTGATTGGCCTTGACCAGATCCTTCTTGGGGCCGAGAGCGTTGATGTTGATGAGGGTGTTGCTGCGGAACTTGCCGCGGTGGAACCACATCAGGCCATGGGCGCCGCTCTTCAGCCGCGGGTTCCAGGGGCCCACCGTGAAGTCGAACTCGGCGATGACCCGGTCGGCCCGCATCCCATTGGGCACGGGGATGCGGAGGACCTTCTTCGGGTTCTCCTTGGTGGCGTTGTGGTACGTACCGGGCTGGGTGAAGGTGACGGTCGCCTTGGACGCGGCCTTCTCGAACCGGGAGGCGTCGGCGGCCTCGGACGGCGTCGCGAACGAAACCTGGCGGTCGCCGTCCACGCCCACGGCGTAGGCGTAGAAAGCCTGATCGCAGGAGACCCGGGCGCTCAGGGCGTCCTTCTCGTTGCCGAGGCCCAGCGCGTCCGCGAAGGGACTCATCGAAAGGGCCGGGACCTCCACCGACACGCCGGCGCCGATGGCGGAGCCGTCCGCGCGCAGGAAGTCCACCTGGCAGAGGGCCTTCTCACGGCCCAGGTTGACCAGGTCCAGGCTGGCGATCTCGCGGTCGCCGCGCAGGCCGTTCAGGAAGGTGGCGCCGCCGGCGGGGACGGCGAGGTCGGAAGAGATCACCGGCACGCCGGTGTAGAACGTCCGCTTGCCACGGGTGGCCGTGATCCAGGCGTTGACCGCCATTCCCGGCTCGGCGTCGATCTCCAGCAACCCCCGCTCGCCCTCGGCCGCGGCCTTGTCCAGGTAGAGGGCCTGATCGGCAGGCACCCTGCCCCGCACAGCCGGGGCCGCCGTGCCGTCCGTGTCCGCCTTGAGGAAGGCGGAGGTGAAGGCGCGCTCTTCTCCGTCGAAGTTGGAGATCCAGAGCTCGATAGCTAGGGATGTCCCGTCGGCCATGGGGGATTCGACGACAGGGACATAGACGGGTCCCGCGCTCAGCGGGGCGACGGCGCCCAGCGCCAGGAGCGCGAAACAGCAGGCGAGCGACTTCTTCATGTTCAACCGTCCTCCTTAAGTCTTTTGAGGCTGAGCCTCAAGGGGTTGAGGATCTACCTCGGGTCCTGCGATGATGCGTGTGTAGCTACTGACAAATTCTTATACGGAAGGATGGTAGCCTGACCGGACGGGCCTTTGCAACCCAAAATGTGCAAATTCCTGGTAGAAAATGCTGCGGCGGCAAGACGGACCGGTGGGAGAGCCGGATGAGCGGACCTCTGCGCCGGCTCGGCCGCCGGGCTTTCAAGCTGGTCTACGTCCCTTATTACAAAGTCCTCTTCGGCCGCCGCTTCCCGGGGGCCGAGGCCCTGGCGGCCCGCGTCCACGCCTGGGAGCTCGCCACCGGCCGCGGCGACGCCCCCATCTCCAAGGAGACCTGGGAGGACCAGTACCGGAGCGGCGGCTGGGCCTTCATGCGGCGCCTGGACGAGGTGGCGCGCTACGCCGTGATCGCCGGTTACCTGCACCACCTGCGGCCCGGCGGCTCCGTGCTCGACGTCGGCTGCGGCGAAGGGTTGCTGCTGGATCATCTGCGCCCCCTGGGTTGTTCGCGCTACCACGGCATCGACCTCTCCGAGGCCGCCATCGGTCAGGCCGCCTCCCGCGCGGACGGGCGCGCCACCTTCGCCGCCGCCGACGCCGAGGCCTTCCTATCTACGGACCGGTGGGACGCCGTGGTTTTCAACGAGTGCGTCTACTACTTCAACGATCCCGAGGGGACCGTCCGCCGCTACGGCGCCTGGCTGACCGAGGGGGGAGCACTGATCGTCTCGACCTTCCGCTCCCTGCGCGCCGACGCCATCGCGCGCCGGCTGGGGGAGACGCTGGAGATGCTGGAAGAGACGGGGATCACGAATGAGAAGGGGACTTGGGTGGTGCGGGTGTATAGAGCCCCCCGCCCCGAAACCCTCACCCCCGGCCCCTCTCCCGACCCCTCCCTCCCTCCCTCACCGGGAGAGGAGGGGAGACTGCTCTCTTCGCCTGTCAGGAAAGGGGTGGGGGCGCCCTCTCCCGGTGAGGGAGGGAGGGAGGGGTCGGGAGAGGGTCGGGGTGAGGGCTCGGGAGGGAGACCGGGAGAGGGGCCGGCATGAAAAAAAAGCTCGCCCTCTCCGCCGCCTCCCTCCTCTTCACCCTCCTTCTCGCCGAGGCCGCCCTGCGCCTTTTGGGGATCGCCGAGGCCGGCCGCGGCTCGGCCTGGTTCGCCGGTGGGAACCATCCACGCTTCCTCTTCCAGCCGGACCCGCTCAGCGCCTACGCCCTTCGGCCCGGCTTCCGGGGACGGGAGATCGCGCCTGGGGGCGAATTCGACGTCCCAGCCGTCATCGATGGACGCGGCCGGCGCGACCATCCCCACACCGCGCCGCCGAGCCCCAGCGTCCTCGCCGTGGGGGACTCCATGACCTTCGGCGAGGGAGTGCCGGCGGACCGCGCCTTCGCGGCCGTCCTGGAGCGGGCAACCGGCGTCCGCGTGTACAACGGTGGCGTCCCCGGCTACAGCAGCGGGCAGATGACCGGCCGCCTGCGCCGCTTCCTCCCCGAGATCCGGCCCGCCGCCGTGGTGATGACCCTCTCGCCGCTCTGGGACCGCCAGCGCTGCGCCTCCCCCTTCCTCTATAAAGAGGGATATATCGTAGCTCCGGGCTACGCCGATCGGCTCGTTCTCCTCGATGGAAATCTTTATCTGAAAGATACGCGCCTGCCCGGAATCGGCTCCGCCACCGCCTGGGCCAAGCGCCACTCCGCCCTGGCGCGCCTGGCGCTGCCCGCTCTGGCCGACGCCGCGCGTTCTCTCCGCGGGAAACCGGACGAGCAGCGGCCGGTGCTCGCGGATTACGAGCCCATGATCCGCAACATCCTGGAAGCCCGGCGTCTCGCCAACAGCTTCGGAGCCGGCTTCCTGGTGGTCTTCATCGACGACCGGGGACCCGATTTCCAGCGTGACCGCCTCGTCCTCCAGGGAAAATTCCAGGGGCTCGGCGTCCCCTACGCGGCCGCCGATGAAATCCTCCCCAACGCCGACTGGAGCGGGCTTCGCTTTCCCCATGACGGCCACTGGAACGCCGCCGGCCACGAAGCCGTGGGAAAGGTCCTGGCTCCGCGGGTTCGCGCGCTGGCGCTCCGCCCCTGATGAAAACGATCTCCGTCTGATCTATTTTGTTACATCGAAAGAATTGCGCCGGCCGCCCCCGCCGGTTAGAGTAGGGCGGACCGGCGCTCCGCCGGAGATGCACCCGGCCGCAGCCGCCGGTCCTGGAAAGGAGTGCGGAAATGGCCAAGATGATCCGTGTGTTCCTCCTGGGCCTCGTGGTGACCGGCGCGATGGAGAGCGTCTCCTATGCCGAGAAGTGCGTTCCCGATCCCAACGTGGTCTGTCCCGCGGTCTTCGATCCGGTCATCTGCACGAAAGGCGGTTTCTTCTCCAACCAGTGCTTCGCGGACGCCGCCTGTGCCAAGGGCTGCCGCTCCGCCGGCACTGAAGCCTAGCCCGCTCCATCGCCGGGTCCGGCCGTTGAAGCCGGACCCGCTTTTCCGCCCAATCCCTCTCTTTTTCCGCGCCCGCCTTCTATAGGGTTTCCCATAGAGAGACTTGCATATTTTTGCTCAGCTCGTTAGAGTAGATCCCGGACCGTCGCTCCAGCCGGCGATGCAGCCGGTTGAACAACAGGCTGATCCGTACGTTCCTTCTCGGTCTCGCGCTCACTGCCGCAACGGGGAGCGTCTCCTACGCTGACAAGTGCGTTCCCGACCCGAACGCCATCTGTCCGCTGATCTTCGCGCCGGTCACCTGCAACAACGGCGTGACCTACTCCAACCAGTGCTTCGCGGACGCCGACTGCGCCAAGGGTTGCCGTCCCGCCAGCAACGAAGTCTAGCCCTGATCCCGCGGCCGGTCCGGCTGTCGCCGGACCCGCTCCTCCCGCGCCGGATTCCCACCGCGCCAGGCCGAGCTCCGCACGGCTCGCATTTTGCATTAAAATAAATACCGTAACAACGTCCGCGAAGCTCGGTGCGACTTCTTGGGCAGGGCTCAGCGACAGCTTTCGTTTCGCCCTCCCAAGAAGAGCCAATTTCGCCAAAGTAAACTGCTTCCGTGACGGCAACTTCTACAAGGAGGATATTGCAAACATTTGTATCAGGCTCCACCTGGCTTTCACCTGGCTGTGACTTCGCGCGAGTCATGGCTCACATCCATCAACAGTCCAGTTTCATGGGAGGCCATGAAAAAATGAGTCAACAATTCGCACGATCCTGGCGGCGCACGCTTCTCGGCGCGCTTACATTGTCAGCCGTAGCACTGCCCGCCGGTGCCGATCCCACCCTCATCTACTCCACCTATCTCGGAGGGAGCAACCGCGACGAGGGCTCAGCCGTCGCCGCGCGGGATGGCAGGACCTTTATCGCGGGCACCACCCACTCGCTCGATTTCCCGGTGAAGTTCCCGCCTCGCGGATTGACCTCCAGCAAACCGTCGGGAGACACGTTCACTCAAGATGTCTTCGTGACCAGCCTGGGCCCCTCGGGCACGCCCATCTACTCGACCTATGTCGCGACGGGAGTCTATAATAATCACAACTACGTGCTGGGGATCGGCGCGGGTCCGAACGGCAGCGCCTACGTGGTGTCCGACAGTCCCCACGGGTCCGATGCCCCTATCACCATTGTCAAGCTGGACGGCGGAGGCGGGATCGAATGGGTCCGGGGAACGTTCGGCGGCCGGGTATACGCCAATGACATGACGGTCGATCTCCAGGGCAACCTCTACATCACCGGATACGACAACAGCGAACGCGCTAACGGGTACGTACAAATAGCCTTTGTCTGGAAAATCGGCTCCGACGGCTCGACACATTATTGGATTGCCATCGACGGCAACAACTTCGACAACGGCTTCGGTATCGCAGTGGACGCCGCCGGCAACGCCTACGTCACCGGCATCACCCTGTCGACCGACCTCCCCAATGCCCTCCAGGCGGCCCCGGTGGGCGGCTACAACGTCTTCGTGACCAAGCTCGGTCCGGAGGGCTCCATCCACTGGTCGACCTACCTGGGCGGCAGCGGCGAGGACTGGGGCAAGGAGATCGCGGTGGCCGCGGACGGCACCCTGGTCGTGGCGGGCACCACCACCTCTCCCAACTTCAACATCGACGACGCGATCCAGACCGAGCTCAGAGGCCCCAAGGACCTGTTCCTGGCGAGATTGCAGCCCTGGGGATCGCGGATTTCCTCGACCTACCTGGGAGGGACCGGGAGCGAAGAAATCCAGGATCTGGCGCTGGAGCCCTCGAGCATCCTCCTGGCCGTTACCAGCCCGGAGGCCGACTCGCCCCTCCGGGAACCCCTCGATCCCTCCTGCGGCGCCAGCTTCGTGGCAAAGCTCGACCCCGCGGCCTCGCGGGTCCTGGACGCCGCCTGTCTGGGCCACTCCAGTATCAGTGGCGTGGCCGCGGACTCCTCCGGCGTCTCCCTGACCGGCGCCGCCAGCGACGACATGCCGAGGATCAACGCCTGGCAGCCCGCCCCCGCCGGTGGCGGCGACGCTTTCGCCGCCAAGCTGAAGCTCAACCATGCTCCCGACTGCTCCGCGGCCACGGCGAATCCCGGCACGCTCTGGCCCGCCGACGGAGCTTTCGTTTCGGTCTCGATCGGCGGCGTCACCGACCTGGAAGGCAATCCCGTCACGATCGCCCTCACCTCGATTTTCCAGGACGAGTGGCGGACCTACTCCGGAACGCCTGACGGCACCGGCCTGGGGACCTCCATGGCCCGTCTGCGGGCCTCCCGTCTGAACTATGGCAACGGCCGCGTCTACCACCTGCGATTCACCGCCACCGACGCCCGGGGCGACGCCTGCAACGGCCTCGTCAAGGTCTGCGTGCCCATGCAGCAGGGAGGGACCTGCGTCGACGGTGGTCCGCGAGTGGACTCGACCCAGTCCTACTAACCCATCGCCCCGCCCGGGGATCGATGCCCGGGCGGGGCGCTCTCCGTTCCAGTTACAGCTCGACGCTCTCGAACTCCGCGAAGAGCCGCTGGCTCTCCGGCAGATGGGCCAGCCGTCGGTACTCGCAGACCCGCTCGAACCGGGGCCACAGCGCGTTGGCGGCTTCATTGTCGTGCGCCGCGGCGGCCGCTTCCGGCGATTTCCACTCGAACATCTGGAGGTAGACTCCATCTTCACCGCGCAGCACGTGCGCGGGTCCATCGTTCACGAGGCCCTCCCGCCGCAGGACCGCCAGATGGTCCCGCAAAACCGCGAGGAGGTCCTCCTCCATCCCTTTCTTCACCCGGTATACGGCGATCACGAATCGCCCCATCGCATCCTCCATGACAATAGCCCTCATTTTGGGATGCGATTTCGCGGGGCCGGGATCGTCGCCTTGTCCGCGGGAGGCCCTAGACGGCGGGCGGGAACCCGCCGCGCGCCTGGCTCTCCATCCGCTGGTCTCCGGAAAGTCTGGCCAGCACTCGCTTACAGATACGATTGATCCCTTCGCGCAACGGATGGAATGCCAATCCGACAGCGGCACCTCCGATCGAGGCCACCAGTTTGTCATCGAGCCCCAACCGGCCGGCCATTTCGCCTGCCACGAAGTTTTCAAACACAGCGAAGAGGAAAAGCAGGAAGGAGATTGCCAGTCCAAAAGCCGCCGTCTTCCGGATCGCCAGCTCCGGATCGATTTCGCCGGCGAAGAACAGAGAGATCGCCAGGCAGATCAGGATGGCGACGTCGCGAACCAGAAACCACCACTTTTCCAAACCTATCGGAGAACCGAGATCCAGAGCGGTCGCCAGAGATCTGACGGACGCGTAGAGAAGGGAAGCGCACAGGCTCACCGCCACCGTCTGAGCGATCCAGAACAATCTACGGCGGCCGATGCTATCCGAGGTCTGATAGCTGACGCTTACGAACAAGGCGCCCAATCCGATCACAAAGGCATTGAGCAGGACCTCGGCCGGTGCAGCCGGTTCCCACGGTAGGGTCTTGGCGAAGAAGCTGGTGGCAAAAAACAGACACCACAAGACGACCATCCAGTAGAGAAAAAACCGCAGCAAGAGCGTCACCGCCCCGCGTACCCACCGAAGCTTGAGGGAATCCTGGCACTTCTCCGGCGTCAACCGATAGGGGAACAGCCGGGTGAAGTTGAGAAAGGCGACGGCCGCGAGAGCGAAAAGCGCCGCCGAAGCCACTCTTTTCCCGGGCAGGTCAAAGACATAGACCAGATTCGCCATGATGTTGGTGAGAGCGATGCAGGCGAGCGCAAAGCCGAGGCTCCAGGCTTCCAGACGGTTGGACTTCAGGCCGGCGATGAGGGCGAGAGCCGCAAAGCCCAGGCCGCCGATCACGGGAAAACTCATCGGCCCGCTCAGGGAGGAGCCCTCCGCCGGAGCGCCGACAAGCAATCCGACCACGCCGCACGTCATGGCGACCAAAGCCACGGCGACCGATGCGAATCGTAAAGATCCCGAGAGGTCGCGCATTGACTCGATCGCTCAGCCTGGGCAAAGGTTGGCTAATCTTACTTCGGCAAGGCGGTTGCGTCAACACTCATGAGGCGGAGGGCGCCGGACACCCGCGATCCTACCCTGGGAGGTTCTTCTCTCCTTGACTATGCATAGCTGCATTTTGGCATTTGAATTGCAACAAAACTCCGCGCCGACCGCGGGGTCCAAGGCGCCTGGCGAGCCAGAGCGCCACAGGTTCCACAAGGAGTAGAGCTTTTGACGTACCCTTTTTACCCAACTACCTTGGAAAAACTACGATGACAGAGAAAAGAAAGAGATCCAGATTCATCCCGCAACTCCTCCTCCTGCTCCTCCTGGCCCCTCTGCCTCTCTGCTCGCAAGATCGGGCGATTCCTTCAGACAACGCGCTTCGTAACTGGGTTCCGGCGGCGCGCGCCGTCGTGGGCGGCGAGGTCCAGGAAGAGCTCTTCAGCCCCGCTGACAAAATCGAGATCCGCTCCTGGCTCCGCGACCCGCGGAGTGGCAACACCCCGTCGGACCCCAGGACCTCTAAATCGACCGCTCCCTCCAAGGCCGGTTGCGACGTGCTTCTGGTGACTTCGGCCGGCAACGACACCGTGGAGCCCGTCAAGGCCCTGGAAGAGGCCGACTATGGAGTCCTGGGCGCCGTGACCGCGATCGAGCCGGGCCTGTTCCATGGACGGATCGCCTCGATCGTGACCGTTCAGGTAGACGAATGGCTCCAGGCGCCGGGGGGCTTCTCGCGTCCCGCCACGATCCATTTCGTTTATGAGGACTCCCGCCTGACCGTCGGCGGCACGACGTACTGCAGTCAAGGCGCCCGCAAGGACCGTCTTGCCCTCGGCCGCCGGGTGTTCCTCGCCACCTCGAACCTCCTGCAGGACAACCCTGTGCTGCTCCTGCCCTACGACCGGCAGCTCTTCTTCGAAACCGCGAGCCAGGGCGTCTCCGCTCCGGGCCAGGCCGCTCAGGCGCGGAAGAACTGGTCGGATTTCGAGACGCGCATCAAGCAGGGGAAAGGAGGGGAGAACTGATGACACATCAGGGCCGGATCTCCATCCTCCCATCCCCTTACGCCCGCCTGCCCTTCGCCTTCTCTCTCCTCCTCCTCGCACTCTCCATGGACCCGCTGGCGGCTGACTCGTGCGCCCCCTTGCTCTCCGGGGTCACCTCCGCCGCCGGGATCAGCAACATCTCGCTCAGCGGCGTCAACGGAGGCGGGACGGTGAACTCCAGCGCGATCACGACGGCGTCCGGCAACTGGAACGGCGGCTGCTCGGGCTACGACAACCCCACCTTCTCCGGTTCCGGCGGCGGCGGCATGGCCGTGAACGTCATCTTCTACTCCGGCACCGACGTCAACAACGGCTTCTCCTGCAGCGGCAAGTGCGCCTGCACGCAAGTCCAGATCACCAACGGGCGCGTGTCCGGAGCCACCGTGCGGATGTTCGACACGGAAGGCGCCACCGGCACCTCCTGCACCAGCTCCCAGGGCGATGTCCTCACCCATGAGCTCGGCCATGTGCTGGGGCTTGGGGAAAGCTCCTGTACCGACAGGATCATGGGAAATAATTTCGGCAGCATCGCAGCCGGCGACTGTACAGCCGTCGACGGCAACTTCACCACCGCGGCGGAGATGCCCGACCCCACGGATCTCCGCGACGGCAACGGCCCCTGTGGAGTCTGAGTCAACCAGGCAAGGAGAAGAAAAGCCATGAAATCACGCATCTTCGTTTATGGGCTCCTCGCCGGCTTGACCCTCCTCGCGGCCCAGCGCGTCGCGGAGGCCTGTCACGACGGCAGCCCACTGATCCTCGACCTCAACGGCGACGGCATACGCACCGTCGACGAAAACCACGCCGTGTCCTTCGACATCAACGCCGACGGAATTCCGGAACGGATCAACTGGACCTTCTGGGAATCAGAGGAAGGCTTCCTGGTCCTCGACCGCAACGGCAACGGCACGATCGACGACGGCGGCGAGTTGTTCGGAGACGCCACGCCGATGCCGTTGGGAGAGCACGCGGAAAACGGTTTCGAAGCGTTGGCCCTGTACGACCAGCCGGGCTTCGGCGGCAACGGCGACGGCGTGATCACCCGCGCCGACGTCATCTGGAAACAGTTAAGAATCTGGATCGACAGGAATCAGGACGGGGTCTCGCAGCAACGCGAGATCAGTCCCCTGGCGCGTTTCGGCGTCGTCGGGCTCAGCCTGGACTTCGCGGAAAGCGACGACCTCGACGGCAACGGCAACCGCCATCGTCTGCAGGGGAGCTACCTGCGGAAGATGACCGACAACGGCCCCGTCGAGCTTCAGGAATTCCAGATGCACGACGTCTTCTTCAAGATCCTTCACGACCACGACTGATCCGCAGCTCATCCTCCGGCCGGCACGAAGGAAGCTCCCGGACCCCGATGGAACCCGGGGTCCGGGGGTTCCGCCGGAGCCGTTATGGCTGCTTAAGTTCCGGAACCGCACGCCGCTTCAATCTGCTCCTGCGCCAGCCCCGCCTCCTTCATCTTGAGGATCTGCTCGACGGTGCATTTGGCCGCTTTGGCGACCGGCGGGGCGGCGTCCGGCGAGAAGGATGCGATCACGGCCTCGTTGTGAAAAAGGCTCGCGAGGATGTCATTGGTGGCGGTGGAGACATCTCTGCGCTCTGGACGCTGGCGCTTCCCAAGCTCATCGTTTCCTATGGCGAAATTCGAGCCCAGCTCTTGGCCCAGGGAATTCAGGACGGTGAGGGCCAGGTCGTAGTGCAGGTCCGTGTGGATCAGGGTGTCGGACCACCAATCGCGGATCTCGATGAGGACCAGACGCTCCGCGCCGCTCGCCTGGAGAGCCTGGATCGCCCCTTCGCGCTGCTTGTACGGAGACGTCACCACCGACCGCGCCTGTGCCCCTCCCGACTTCAAGGCACGATCCACGAGATTGGCGAGATCCTGAGCGAACGGCTTCTTCGACCGGGTATGGGCCGGATAGGGAATGCCATAGAGCGATCGGGTAAAACCGATGAAAGTCTCTTTCCTGTCACCGCTGACCACGTCCGGTCGAGCGTCCAGGACGGCGACGGCGATGGGGCCCTCGAAAGGCACGGCGATCTTTACGGCATCAGGAGCGGGTGGCGCCGCCGCGGCGGCGCCTGCGAAGATCATCGACATCATCCACACAAGAATGCTCTGCTTCATGCGTTCCTCCAGATACGGTTCCCTGATGGGCCGCCCCTCCGGCGCCGGCTCCCGGCCCACTTCCCTGGTCTGCAAACGATTGTGCTTATCCTACTTCGGCCGGGCAGGTGCGTCAACACTCCGCGAGCCCCTGAGGGGGCGGTCACGGATTCACAAGCCTAACATCCAGGGCAATGGCCAATGCAAGGCCAAGATATGTCAGGAGGACCAAGACCGGCAGAAGCGTATACAGCTTCTGAATCCCAAAGTAGCGCGAAGGGTCCTGAACATACAGCTTGTAATACTCCACCCTGTACGGATGAGCGGGCAGGTGCGTCTCCCATTCTTGGATGATCTCGTGCCTTACTTGATTGAGCCTGCGCAGTGAGCGCAGCAGTATCCACCAATGCAGAGCAATCCCGGACGCCAGAAGAGTCAGAGCCACCAGGAGCAGTAGGGGAATACGAGCCCTGGAAGTCAGAAGGTAGGTAAAGCCGGAAAGGATCACCACATGCAAAGAAAGGAAGAACTGATTCGCCGATCCAATATGGTTCCAGTACTGAATCGTCACATCGACAAAGTGCTTGTACTGTTCGAGCATGTGGGCACGGGATTGGTCTTCCGGGCCTCCATAGGGAGGATTGTCGGGCACGACTTTCGTCGACGCATACTGCTCAGGAGTTTGTTCGCTCATCACTGGCTCCCCTCATCTTCGTCCTGGAAATACACCCGCCCGCTCCGCCAGTAGACGCCCTTTGGGTCCCGCGGCCTCGCTTCCAGGACATTCCATTCCTCCACCTTCAGAGGAGCGGCGGGGGTGTCGATCCCCCGGATGAAATCGAGGGCCTCTTCCGGATTGTCCGCCAGGACTTCCCATCGGGAATAGAAACCTTCGGCTTCGCCGGCCATCGGATCCCCTTCCGGGATTTCCCCGCGGATCACCAGGCGGTAATACTGAGCGGTTTCCGAGTAGAGACCGTCGATGTCGCGGAGGAGCGCGAGGAGATCGTTGTGGCCGGGGGCCCGCTCCAGTTGTCGGACGGCAAAGGCGCGCACGTCCGGACGGGGATCGCCGCGATCCAGCCGGATGCGGGCGATGTTGAGGACGATGTTGCACAGCGGGTCGGCGTCGGCGTCCTCGCCCGCTTCGCTCAGGATCTGGAGGCCGAGCCGCTCCGCTTCCTCTCCCTTCCCCAGCGCGGTCAGGGAGTCGACCCGCAAGCCGGCGGCCCAGATCGCCGTTTCCGGATCGTCCACCTCGCCGGCCAGCCGGAGCGCCGCGGCGTGATCGCCCGTGCGGTTGGCGAGGATCGCCTGATTGAGCCGAACAGAGGACCGCGAGACGCCGGGGCATTCGAGCGCGCGCTCATACGCCTGGTTGGCTTCCGCGTACAAGTCGAGGTCGGAGCGGCAATTTCCGAGCAGTTGCCAGTTGAGCCAGACGTCTGGAGCTATTTCCACTCCTCGTTCGAGCGCCCGGACCGCCGCGGCGAGGTCCCCTTGACCCGCGTGGGCCAGGGCCGCGATCTCGAAGGCGGCGGAATAGCGCAGCCGCTCAAGCTCTTCGGCGACCTCCAATGCCCGATCGAATTCTTCGGCGTCGATCAGCTCGTAACCTTTCTGAGAGAGCTTCTCGATCCGTCGCTGCTGGATTCCGTCGAAGAGCTTCATGCGTCCTCCTACCCCCGTCGCACCAGGTCGCGGGTGATGTCCGCCAGCGTGGGGGCCCCGGCCAGCGCCATGGCCAGGTCGAGCTCGTCGCGCAGGAGGCGCAGGGCCTGCGCGGCGCCGGCTTCACCGTCCGCCGCGAGGCCCCAGAGGACCGGCCGGCCCACCAGCACGGCGCGGGCGCCCAGGGCGAGCGCTTTCAGGATGTCCGTGCCCCGCCGCACGCCGCCGTCCACCAGCACCTCGATGCGGTGGCCGTGGGAGGCCAGGGCGTCCGCGATCTCCGGCAGGACGTCGATGGTGGCCGGCGCGGTGTCGAGCTGGCGTCCGCCGTGGTTCGAAACGATCACGCCGGCGGCGCCCGCCTCGGCGGCGCGGAGGGCGTCGTCCGGCCGCACGATCCCCTTGACCAGGAGCGGCAGCCGGGTGATGGAGCGCAGCCAGTCCACGTCCTTCCAGGAGACCGACGGGTCCAGAAAACTCGAGACGTAGGCCGCGAGGCCCGAATCGGCGGGCGCGGGCGGAAAATCGCCATAGCCCTGCGGCAGCAGGTTGGCCACCGTGCAGCCCGGCGGCAGGCGGAAACGGTTGCGGACGTCGCGCTCCCGCCGTCCGAACAGCGGAGCGTCGACGGTGAGCACGAGCGCCCGGCAGCCCGCGGCCTCGGCGCGCCGCACCAGCCCTTCCGTGACGACGCGGTCGCGGTAGACGTAGAGCTGGAACCAGACCGGACCGGAGGCGGCGGCCACCACGTCCTCGACCGGCGTGTTGGAGAGGGTCGAAAGGATCATCACCGTGCCCGCCGCTCCGGCGGCCCGCGCGGTCGCCAGCTCCCCCTCGGGCGTGGCGAGGCGGTGGAACGCGGTCGGGGCGACGAGCAAGGGCATGGCCACGGGCTGGCCGAGCACCGTGGTGGCCATGTCGCGGCGGGAGACGTCCACCAGCACCCGGTAGGCCAGGGAGATGCGGTCGTAGGCGGCGCGGTTCTCGCGCAGCGTAACCTCGTCCTGGGCGCCGCTGGCGTAGTAGTCGTAGGCCTCTCGCGTGAGCTTCTCGCGGGCGATGGTTTCCAGGTCGGAGATGTTGACGGGGATCATTCGATCTCCCAGATATCCGCGTACCGCGTGACAAAACCTTGCGAATCGACCTCCAGGTCGGCCACGAAGCTGCCTCCGGCGCTTTCGTAACGGTAGACCGATTCCGCGGTCCGCCGATAGACCTGTTCGAGCGGCTCCAGACGGAAGCTCGGGAAGCGCAGCCAGGCGGCGCGCACCAAGGCCTCCTCTCCCACCTCCAGGTTCAGGCGGCGGATGGGCAGCAGGTTGGTCGAGGGGCTGAAGTTGAGGTCGAGGTCGATGCAGCCGGCCACCTGGGGCTGCTCCCTGCCGTCGAGCCGCCAGTGGCCTTCGCGGTCCTGGGCGCACTCGAGGTCGATTTCGAAATCCCCCACGGAGCCGGTGACGCGCCCGGTCATGGTCCGCCAATTCGCGTCGCAGATCACCAGGTATTCGAGCCGGCAGGGATGGCGGTCCCAGAGGAACACGGCGGTGCCGCTCAGACAGTGGGTCGAAGTCTGCTGGCTCAACCGGGCGAATTCGTGGCCGGGCCGGTCCAGCCGGCGCCACAGGACGGGTCGGGTCATCGTGCTAACCTTTCGGAGTCATGAGGGATGAGCGCCCCCGCATCAGAATCTATCAGCCTTTCAAGCTGCCGGTCCGCATCACGCTGTGGGCTCTCTGGGCGCTCATCGCCGTAGGCGTGATCACGATCGGGAGCCGGAGCCCGGAGCCCAATCATCCCATGGGGCTCCTGCTGCTGGGCTCCGGCCTCGCTGCCTCGGGCATCCTCGCGGCGCTGGCGCTCCTCAGCCCCGCCCTCCGGGAACGCCTGGTGGAGCCCGAGCTCGACCCCAGGCACGCCAGGTTTCATTTCTATGGATTGCTGGTGATGGGGGTGGTCGGGCTGGTGATGATGGGGGTGGCGGTGGGACGGTTGGCGTAGCCGGGCTCCTGCCCTCGGAAAGATCTGCCCTCCGAAGGACCTCACCCTCTGGTCATCGTAGGGCGACCCGCTGCGGAATCTCCCGCAGCCTGAACAGCTTCACCCGCCCGTCCGGCGAGACATGGAGGAGATCGTAGTCGGCCCGGAGCTGGCGCAGGATCTCCGCCGCCTCGCGGTGGCCCGAGCCCCGCGGTCCCCAGATCATGACGTAATCCACCCGCCCATGGCGCCGGCTCTCGTAGCCGGGGAGATCGACGCGCGGCGGCACGGTCTCGATCCCCGCAGGCACGGTAGCGAGGTGGCGATACGGGTTCCGCTGGGGCCGGTAATAGATCGGAAAATAATCCTCGTTGGCCTCGTAAAGCGAGAGGTCCACCAGCCGCCGGCGGGCGGCGATGTAGCTCCCGGCGTGGACGAAAGGCTCCGTCCGGAAGGAAAGGGGCTTGCCGTCGAAGCCTTCGCCCCAGTGGGCGTAGGAGAGGAACAGGAAGGTGTGGCCCGGCGCGATGAGGTTCCCGGCGGCGGCGATCTCCTCCAGCCCTTCGTCGAGGGCGGCGTAGACGGGCGCGAAGGCCCCCAGGAAGGCGAAGGCCAGGACCGCGGCGGCGCTCAGGAAAGCCTTCTTCCAGGCTTCCGGGAGCTGGAAGGTCGCGAACCAGAGAAGCAGGGCGAGGAAGGGGAACAGGTTGAGCCGGTGGGTGATGAAACCGCCGCCGCTGAGGTCGTTCGGGGCCGCCAGGTAGATCGCCAGCAGGACGGCGGCGACGGCGAACAGACCGTCGGCGGGCTGGAGCGGGCGGTGCCCCCGGAGGCGCAGGCAGACCAGGGTCAGGGCGAAGAAGAGCAGGGCGACCAGAGCGGCCAGGGGGATGGTCCAGCGCGTCATGGAGGCCAGGGAGTAGAGGCCCGCCAGATGCTTGAGCTTGGCCCACAGGGTCAGGGCGGCGACGCGGGCTCCGGTGCGCGCGCCGACGAACGAGGCCATGAGGAACAGCGCCGGCAGGCAGGCCAGGACGGGGGCCAGGAGCCAGCGCCGGGCCGACGGCCGGAGCCCGCGGCGGCGGTCCAGGAACGCGCGCCAGCCGGCCAGGGTGAGCAGGGCCGCGACGGTGACGACGAGGGTCACCGGGTGGCAGAAGTAGACCAGGAGCACGAGCAGGGCCAGCCCGCCGGTGCGCGCGAGCCCCATCTCCTCCGGGCGCCGCAGGTAGTAGCCCACGGCGAAGAAGAACGCCGCCAGGCTGAAGCAGAAGTTGAAGAACCCCATGTTGAACATGAAGTTGTAGAGGAAGGGGAAGATCAGCAGCGAGAGCCAGGCGGCACGGCGGTCCACGGAGCGCAGGGCGAAACGTACCGAGAGCGGCAGCAGGAGGACGTAGAGGCTGAGCAGGACCTTCTCCGCCAGGGCCACGGAGAGGAAGCGGAGGCCCGGTCCGAGCAGGAAGAAGATAAGCCAGTTGGGGACCGCCTCCCGGTTGAGCTCGTAGTACTCCCGCAGGAGCCCGGCATCCGGATCGCCGTAGTGACGCAGGACCGAGGCGACCGCCTGGTGGCCCGGGCCGTCCTGGGTAGGCAGGAAAGGCAGCGTCCACACCGGGACCATGTGTAGAATCAGGAGCGACCCGAAGAGAATCGGCTCCAGCGGCACCCTGGATGCAAGGTGGGCCCGGGCGGACATGGCAAGAGCGCTTTTTAAGCAAAGATCACGCCTGAACCGTACTCCAGAGGCGGGCGGAAGGACGAAGCTGACCACCGTCCTGGTGTTGTAAGATCTTCCTCGGCCATGTACCGAAAGAGCGACGGGGTTCCACCGGCGGGGAAGGCTCCGGCGCTTCCGGCCCGTCCTGTGGCCGCGCACGTCCAGGCCGCGGTCCAGGCCGGCCGGGGGCCGGCGGTTCAGCCGAAGGCGCTGGTTACCCCGGTTCGCCCGGTGGCGCCTCACGTCCAGGCGGCCACGGCCAGACCCACGGTTCAGCCTCGCGCCCTGCCGCCGGCGCCGCGGCCCCTGGCGCCTCACGTGGCCGCCGCCGTCGCCAGTCCGGCTCCACCCCGGCCCACGGTTCAGGCCAGGCCGGTCGCGGCGCCTCCCCGGCCCGCCGCGCCTCACGCCGCCGCCGCGACCGCCGCGACCGCCGTGGCGCAGAGGAAACCCGCTTCTTTCATCCCTCCCCCGCCCGCCCGGCCGTCGGTGATCCAGAGAGCAACGAAGCAGAACGATGAGATGACCTATAAAGAATACCTGGAAGAGCTGGAATACAAAGAGCTGATCAAGCGCGAAATCGACGAACAGAAGGATTACTCCGATTCCAGTGAGGAGGAGCCGTCGGACGACGAAAGGATGGACTATCAGTCCACGGAGAAGAAGAAGAAAGTCACGAAGCAGGCCAGGGTGCTGCGCTTCAAGGAACCGAAGCACCTGAAGTCGGCGCGGAATCAGTACACCGATGACCCGAAAACGCCCCTGGTGATCAAGACGCCTTCCAACACCTATCACATGGTGAAGCTGGGCCGTGGCAAGGGCGCGTTCATCCTCAACCCCGCCAATCGTCCGAGGAAGAAAGACGAGGAGAACGTCGGAAACGAGTACCCGGCCATCATCAATAAACTGAGCCTCAGCACCCAGCAGGATGAGATCGAAGTGGCGAAGTTGTTGCTGCGGATCATGAAAGGAGAGGATGTCAGCTCGGAGGTGAAAAACCCCACCAGACTCTTCGCGCTCAACAAACTGGTGATCATCCAGAACATCTCCGAGATTCAGAGAGGCAAGGAGGCCACCCGCATGTCGACCTACCCAGGCCTTCACAACATCGCTCTCGGGAAGAAGCCGAAAGGTTATCTCAAGAAGATGTTCGCGGAGGGGAAGTTCAACTCCAATTCGATCTTCCTCGGCGCGCCGACGACGAAGAGCAAGCATGGAGGCGGCGCCAAGATCCTGGAGACGGTTTCGAAAGGGGATCTTTCCGATCTCGACCTCGATCAGTTGAAGAGAGTCGGCGGAGAGTTGCGGGAGTATTACGAGCGCCAGGATTCGGACTCCAACAAGAAGAGGAAGCGGGAGGAGAACGAGGATCTTCACAAGCAGAACCAGAGGAAGCTCTACAAGTGGCGTCGGACAGGGATGACAACGTCGATCAAAGTCAAGACGACGACACCGAACGTGACGCCTTCCAACACCACTACCACCACCCCCATCGTCACGACGCCGCTTCTGAGCATCTTGCCGCCGTCGAACGTCGGCTTCACCGTCGGGACGACGAGCACACGGAAACTGCGCCCCAGGCAACGGGTCGACTACTCAAGTTCTACAAGAAATGAGACAGCGCGCTGGCGAGTTGCAACGACTTCCCCGGAAAGTGTTGCAACGTCTCCAGAGACAGCCTGTCTCCGCGGAAAGCGTTGCAACTTCCCCTGAAGTTGTCGCAACGTCCGGGGGCGGCGGCGCGACTTCTACGGACGGCGCGCCGATGTCCGGAGACGGCGCCTCGCCGTCCTGGAGACAGGACGATTTCTCCCGAGATCGCCACAACTTCCACGGACGACGGCCCGCCGTCCGGGAGACAGCATGCCGTCTCGGGACGACGCTACGATTTCTGGAGACGACGCCTCGACGTCTCCGGACGGCGTCCTGTCTTCCGGGGAGACAGCGCGATTTCTCCTTACATCGCTTCGACTCGCGGATGGCGCCCGACTTCCAAGGACGGCGCCTCGCCGTCTGCGGACGGCGTTCCGTCTTCCAGGGAGACAGCGCGATTTCTCCTGGCGTCGCCCCGACTTCCGCGGACGGCGCGTCAACTTCTCTGGACATTGTCCCGGCGTCTGCGGAGACGAGCCGCCGTCTCCGGAAGACGGCCTGTCTCTCGGGAGGTTGCGACACTTTCTCCCCCCATCCGGACGCCCGCGCTGGGCTATGATCCAGCGTCCGATGAGCCAAGCCCCCCTGAAGCTGAGCGTGGTGATCCCCTGCCTGGACGCGGCGGGGACGATCGCGCAGCAGCTCGACGCCCTGGTGGGTCAGAGCTGGCCGGGCGGGTGGGAGGTGATCGTGGCGGACAACGGCTCGACCGACCGCTCGCGCGAGATCGTGGAGAGCTACCGCGACCGTCTCCCCGGCCTGAAGCTGGTGGACGCCTCCGACCGGCGAGGCCAGGCGCACGCCCGCAACCTCGGCGCGGCGGCGGCCACGGGGGACGCGTTCCTCTTCTGCGACGCCGACGACGTGGTGGCCCCCGGCTGGCTGGAGGGGATGGGGCGGGCGCTGGCGGCCCACGAGTTCGTGGCCTGCCGGTACGACAACGAGAAGCTCAACCCCGTCTGGGTCCAGCGCACGCATCTGAATCCCCAGAAGGACGGCCTGACGGCCTACGACTACCCGCCCTTCCTCCCCCACGCGGGCGGCGGCGGCCTGGGGGTGCGGCGGGCGGTCCACGAGGCCGTGGGGGGCTTCGACGAGTCGATGCCGGCCCTGGAGGATACGGACTACTGCTGGCGCATCCAGCTCGCCGGGTATTCTTTTCACTTCGTCCCCGAAGCGGCCGTGTACATCCGGCACCGCCACGACCCGCGGAGCATCTACCGCCAGGGGGTCAGCTACGGCTTGCACAACGTGCTGATCTACAAGAAGTACCGCCCGCGGGGGATGCCCCGCCTGGGCTGGCTGCCGGGCGCGCTGCGATGGGCGAAGCTGATCCTGAAGACGCCGCTGATGACGCTGACGCGCGAGGGGCGGTCGCGGTGGCTGTGGCAGCTCGGGTGGCGGGTGGGGCGGGTGAAGGGGTGTTGGCGGTTCAGGGTGATGGCGCCGTAGCCTGTGCTACCCTCCCCGCCCATGCGCATCCTGGTCACTGGACACACGGGGTACATCGGCAGCGTCATGACGCCGATGCTCAAGGCGGCGGGGCATGAGGTGGTGGGACTCGACGCGGATTTCTTCGAGCCCTGCCTGCTGGAGGGACAGCCGGTCGACCGCGTCCCCGCGACCGGCAAGGACCTCCGGGACGTGGAACGCAAGGACCTGGAAGGATTCGAGGCGGTCCTCCATCTCGCCGGCCTCTCCAACGACCCCCTGGGGAACCTGGACTCCTCGCTGACGTTCGAGATCAACGACGCGGCGTCGATCCGCTTCGCGCGCCTGGCCAAGGAGGCGGGGGTGGAGCGGTTCCTGTTCTCGTCGTCGTGCAGCACCTACGGCGCGGCGGGCGACGACTTCCTGGACGAGACGGCGGCGTTCAATCCGGTCACGCCCTACGGCGTCTCCAAGGTGCGCCTGGAGCAGCAGCTCGCCGAGCTGGCGGACGACCGCTTCAGCCCCACCTACCTGCGCAACGCCACGGCCTACGGCGTCTCGCCCCGCCTGCGGGTGGACCTGGTGCTGAACAACCTCGTCGGCTACGCGGTGACCCAGGGGCGCATCCACCTGATGAGCGACGGCACGCCCTGGCGTCCCATCGTGCACATCGAGGACATCGGCCGCGCCTTCCTCGCCGTGCTGGAGGCCCCCCGCGAGGCGGTCCACGACCAGGCGTTCAACATCGGCCGCACGGAGGAGAACTACCGCATCCGCGAGCTGGCGGAGATCGTGGCCGAGACGGTGCCCGGCTGCGCGATCACCTACGCCGAGGGCGCGGGTCCGGACCTGCGCTGCTACCGGGTGGACTGCGAAAAGATCCGGCGCGTCCTCCCCGCCTTCCAGCCGGTCTGGGACGCCCGCCAGGGAGCCCGCGAGCTCTACGACGCCTACCGCGCCGCGGGGCTGACCGAGCAGGAGTTCCTCGGCGCGCGGTTCATCCGCCTGAAGCGGATCCAGGAGCTGCAGGGGGAAGGGCGGATCGATCAGGCGCTGCGGTGGGTGGCGGTGCCGGCGTAGCCCCCGAGCCCTCACCCCCGGCCGGCAGGCCGCAACTGCAACGAGACACCCGTCCCCTCCGGCACCTCGATCCGAAGCTGATACAGATACATGAGCTCCGGTCCCCACCACATCCGGTGCACAGCGCGCGGGCGGTCCAGGCGGAGCACCCGCAGAGAGCGGCCTCCTGGACGGGGAATCTCCTTCAGGATCTCCGCGCCCGAGACGTCAAAGCTCGCCGGGAGAGGCGGGCGAAGCAGGAGGCGGATCTCCCGCAACGGTTCTTCGCTCCCTAGGAGGACCTGGCCGCCGCCCGTCAGCCGGATCCAGGCGCCGCCCGCCTCGGGCCGGACGTTCGGGGTCAGGGGCTTGATCCAGAAGTCCTGGTGCATGAAGTCTTCGCCGCCGCCGGGCTTGAGGTGCGACTGGGTGGTCTCATAGGGGAGCCAGTCGCGGGCCGCCGCGGAGACGTAGCGGTAGCCGAGGTTCTCGTCGAGCAGGTAGGCGGCGGGCTGCTTCCAGAGCGGCCAGAGGAACGGCGCGGCCAGCAGGGCGCACGCGAGGGCCCAGGAGGCGCGGGCCGGCCGCCCGGCGGCGAACCACAGGGCCGGGTAGAGCGGGAGGAAATAGCGGTTCGCGATGGCGCCGCCGCCGCCGTAGAAGTTGAACGGCCGGGTCAGCAGGAAGCAGGCGCTGGCGGCCAGGACGGCGAGGATCAGCCATCCCCGGCCCTCGCCCCGGCGGAAGGCGAGGAGACCCAGCAGGAGCGGCAGGTAGTAGGGGAGCACGCCGACGTGCCGGCCGGCCAGGAAGTAGAGGCCGTTCCAGGCTGTCTGCCGGAGGTCGAAGATGTCCGCCGGCCTCCAGACGCGGCTGCCGCGCCGGGCGATCTGCTCCTTCCAGGCCGAGACGGGGAAGTCCACCCCGGGGAAGCCGGTCGCGGAATCGAAGCTCTGGCGCTCGCCGCCGTAGACCGTCCAGGCGTCCCCCTCCGCGAGATTGGCGAAGACCGGGATCACGGTCACCAGGAGGAAGATCCCGAGGAGGATCGGAACGCTGAGCTTCCGCCGCTCCTTCGGGATCGTCAGGACGAGCGGCAGGATCAGAGCGGCGTAGAACGGCCGGGAGGCGGCGACGAGCAGGAGCAGGAAGACGGCCGTTCCCCAGCGCAGGCCGGACCGGCGGGGACTCTCGCCTTGGGGCGCGCCGTAGGCGAGAGCCAGCGAGATCGCCGTGAGGCTCATCATGAAGAGGTCGGCGTGGACCCAGAAGACGTAGGCGAAGGCCACGGAGGCGAAGATCCAGACGGCGACCCAGAGGGGGGCGGCCGGGCCGATGCGCCGCTCGAGGGTCCGCGCGGATAGCGCTGCGGCCAGGGCGAGGAGGAGGGCGTTGGCGACCGCGGCGCCGCGGAGAGGGAAGAGGCGCAGGAGCGGGGCGGCGAAGACGGCGTAGGAGGCGGGCTTGCTGTAGGTGAGGGTGCGGCCGCCGTCGCCGCTCTGGAGGATCAGCCCCTCGGGCCGGACGCCCCACTGTTCGACGAAGCGGTCGAAGTCCCGCCGCGAATAGCGGAGGTCGAAGTCCCAGGCGAGGCTCTGCGCCTGCATGAGATAGGTGGCCTCGTCGCCGACCAGCCCCGGCCAGCTCCGCCGGTCGAAGGTGAGGGCCCCGACCAGCGTGGCGGCCAGGAGCAGGCACAAGACGGCCCAGCTCCCGATTCGCAGCATGGCGGGGGATTATACGGATACGGCCTTCAAGGCATCGTACCGCCGCCTGCTACAATACCGCCCCGATGACCACCCGCCCGTTCCCCGTAGCCCCCGCCATGCCTCCGCCCGTGGCCGCGACCGAGCCCCAGGAGCTCGACGTGACCGTGCTCGTCCCGGTCAAGGACGAGGCGGAGACGGTGGCCGAGCTGTGCGCGCGGGTGGCGGCGGTACTGGAGCGGTTGGGGAAGAGCTTCGAGATCATCTTCATCGACGACGGCTCGCGGGACGGCACGCCGGCCCGGGTGCGCGAGGTCCACGCCCGCGACCCCCGGGTCAAGCTGGTGCGGCTGCGGCGGAACTTCGGCAAGGCCGCGGCCCTGTGCGCCGGCTTCGATCACTCCAATGGGCGCGTCATCATCACCATGGACGGCGATCTCCAGGACGATCCGGACGAGATCCCCCGCTTCCTCGCCACCCTGGAGGAGAAGGAGCTGGACCTGGTTTCCGGCTGGAAGAGGCGGCGGCACGACCCGGTGAGCAAGACCGTTCCCTCGCGCCTCTTCAACTGGGTGACCCGCGTCCTCGCCCAGGTGGACCTCCACGACTTCAACTGCGGCTTCAAGGCCTACCGCCGCGAGGTGCTGGCGGAGATCGCGGTCTACGGCGAGCTGCACCGCTACATCCCGGTGCTCGCCAGCCGTCGGGGCTTCGCCGTGGGGGAGATCGAGGTGACCCACCACCCGCGCCGGCACGGGGTCAGCAAGTATGGCTGGGACCGCTTCTACAAAGGGCTGCTGGACCTGATCACGGTCCTCTTCATCACCCGCTACACGCGGCGGCCCCTGCACCTGTTCGGCGCCATCGGGCTGCTGTTCCTGGCCGGCGGCGTCGGCATCAACTCCTATCTGGCCGTCCTCTGGTTCGGGGGCGAGGACCTCTCGGACCGGCCCCTGCTGCAACTCGGCATCCTGCTCATGGTCTTGGGCATCCAGGTGCTGACCACCGGCCTGATCGGCGAGATGATCACCTTCAAGAACTTCCGCCGCCGCGACAGCTATTCGATCAAGGAATGGCTGGAGTGAGGGGCGGCTCCCCCCTCGACGTCCTCTTCCTCACCCAGACCTATCCCCGCTTCGAGGGGGACACGGCCGGCCCGTTCATCCGCGACCTGGCTCGGGGGCTGGTGCGCGGGGGAGACCGGGTGACGGTGCTCGCCCCGCACGCGGAGGGGCTGGCGGAGTCCTGGGACGACGGCGGGGTCGAGGTGGTCACCTTCCGCTACGCGCCGGAGCGGCACGAGGTGCTGGGCTACGGCCGCACCCTGGAGGCGGACGAGCGGGTGAAGGGCAAGGCGGCGCTGACAGCCCCGCTCTATGCCCTGGCGGCCTGGCAGGCGGTGCGGCGGCAACTCCGCCGGCGGCGCTTCGACCTCGTTCACGCTCACTGGATCGTGCCCAACGGGGTCGCCGCCGCGGCGGCCGTCGGCGGGCGCGTGCCCCTGGCGGTCGGGCTGCACGGCAGCGACGTGTTCCTGGCCGAGAAGCCCGGGGTGCGGCAGGCCGCCCGCTGGGCGCTCGGCCGCACGCGGCTGCTGACCGGCTGCTCGCCGGAGCTGGTGGACCGGGTGCGGGCGCTGGGATTCCCGGCCGAGCGGTCGCGGGTGATCCCCTACGGGGTGGACGTGACCACCTTCTCCCCGGCGCCGGCGCGGCGGGAGGTCTGGCGTGGCCTCCTGGGAGTGCCGCCGGAGGCTCCGCTCCTGCTGGGGGTGGGACGGATGGCCACCAAGAAGGGGTTCCAGGTGCTGATCGAGATCCTGCCGGCGCTCATGGAAGAGTTTCCGGAGCTGCAGGTGGTCCTGGCGGGCGGCGGCGACCTCCTGGACCGCTTCCAGGAGGCGGCGCGGCCCTGGGGCCACCGGGTGTTCTTCCCGGGCTCGGTGTTGCGGGACACCCTGCCGGACCTCTTCCGGGCGGCGGACGTCTTCACCCTGCCGGCGGTCCACGACGGCAAGGGGAACGTGGACGGGCTGCCCAACGTGATCCTGGAAGCCATGGCGAGCGGGCTGCCGGTGGTGGCGTCGGGGATCTCGGGCATCCCCCTGGCCGTGGAGGACGGGCGCACGGGGCTGCTGGTCCCCGAGGGGGATCCGGCGGCCCTGCTGACGGCCCTGCGGCGGCTGCTGACCGATCCCGGCGAAGCCCGGGAGATGGGGGAGCGGGGTCGCCGCAAGGCGGAAGCCGAGCTGACCTGGGACGCGGTGGCGGCCCGTTACCGGGAAGGGTACGAGGCGGTCCTGCCGCCCTTGCCCGTGCCGGTTTGATCTCCTATACTTCAGGCACTTCTTCAGCCTTTCCGGCTGCTGAGAACTTTTCTTTCCACGTTCCCATGAGCGCAAAGAAAACTCGTTCCGGCATGACCAAGGCGGACCTCATCGATGTGGTCTATGATCGCCACGGCGGTCTGACCAAGGACGAGGCTGCCGAGATCGTCGACGTGATCTTCAAGACGGTGAAGGTCTCTCTGGCGGATGGCAAGACGGTGCGCATCAAGAATTTCGGAACTTTCGAGATCACCAGCCGCCCCGGGCGGATGGGGGTCAACCCTGTGAACGGCGAGAGGATGTTCATCCGCCCGCACAAGGGGTTGAGCTTCAAGCCGGCCCGGAGGCTCCGCGACGTCATGGTCAAGAGCAAGAGTACTCCCGGATGATGTCGAAGGCCCGGGTCCAGAAGCGGCTCTACTACAAGATCGGCGAAGCCTGTAAAGCGCTGGGCATCCAGCCCTACGTGCTGCGGTATTGGGAGACCGAGTTCCCGGCGTTGGCGCCGAGCAAGAGCCGGTCCGGCCAGCGCGTCTACAGCGAGAAGGAGATGGAGGTCATCCGGCGGATCAAGGAGCTCCTCTACGAAGAGGGCTACACGATCGCCGGGGCGAAGAAGAAACTGGAGGCCGAGCTGGCGGCCGGAGGGGTGGGGGAGGCGGTCGCCGTCGAGGACGACGAGCAGGAGTCGAGAGAGACGCCGCCGCCCTCCGCGAAGAAGGCCCGCAAGGCCGTCCCGCCCGCCCCCGAAACCCAGGCCGCCGCCGTCCCGGACGAGCGGTCCTCGCTTGACACGGAAGGCTCCGACCGGGTACAAAGTCTCCTCTCGGGGATCGACGAGGCCCTAGGAGAAGCACGCGAGCTCCTCGCGCTTCTGGGGTCGAAGCAGCCCTGAAAAGCAGTTCCGGTCGGGACGTGGCGCAGTCTGGTAGCGTACCTGAATGGGGTTCAGGGGGTCCCGGGTTCAAATCCCGGCGTCCCGACCAATCTTCCCTCCTGGCAGCTTCCATAGAATCAACAGTTTACCACAGAACGGGGCGCTCCCGCCAAGGATCGTTTTCGGGGGGGTTGTACGCAACTTGTACGCAATAGGCCGGGCTTCGCCCTTGGGGTCGATAGAAGGGCCTGATCACGAACTAGTTTGAGAGTCCTTCTGACGCGCCCAGTCGCCGGCCAGGTGGAGCTCACGCCGAGGTGCGGGACTGGCTGGCGAAAGATTTGAAGACTTGGGGTGCGGGTGCCAAGACTGCCGGCGGCAACGCGTACAACTTGCGTACAACCCGGAGCTGCCGCCCGCAGGGCTACTTCGAGATCGTCGCACCCAGGAGCCCGTCAACAGCAGGCCGGCTGGCCCTGCGGGTTAGCGCCACGCCTTACCTTCTGCCGCGCGTCTTTTTCTGGCTGGTGAGGGTCTGGCGCCCCTTGCGGCGCCATTGGAGATACCAGGAGACGGGATACCGAATCCCCGCTTCGTTGCGGTAGGCGGGACCGGTGCCGTTTTGCCGCCAGGTCTGAACCGTCTTCAGCGTGACCTGCTCGAGGTATGCGATCTCGGCCTCTACGAGATCCCTGAGATCGAGTCGAGGAGCTATCCGAAGAAGTTCCTCGGGCGTCGGGTCCAATGAGAACACGGCGGCTAAGTGTCGAATGTCCTCGCGGCAGCCTGCAGGAGGCTCAGGAAGGGGTGAGGCGCTGTTGCCTTCGAGGAGAATCGTCACCCGATTCAGGGCTTGGAGGAGCACGCTTGCTCCTGACATCTGAAGCACCGCCTCCATCGCTCCTGAAAATGCTGTGAGAGGGTTGCTCTCAGTTTCCGTCACTCTCCGGGCCCCCTTAGGATCTCCGCAACCGGGCATCCGACCCGCTTGCTAGTACAAATGTACTCGATAGGCCAGCGCCAGAGCAACCGAGGTGACAGGGCCCGTTTTCCACAGCGGCTGGGTCGCCTGCTACCAGGCTATATGTCCTAAGCAACAAGGAAGCTACTTGGGAACGTGTAAGGCTCTGAGGTGATGGGAGTTGGCGTCCTGAGCGTTAGAGTTCCTTCGGTGGTCCGTTAGCGAACCTTCGCCCGAGCGTTAGCGTTCCTTCGCGGCGCCGGAGGGAGCCGCCGTTAGCGTTCCTTCCGGAAAACGGCTCGTTTTCCGCAGGGTCCTCCTCACACGCGGGGTACGTGAGGAGGGTAGGGCAGGAGGGTGAGCTCGCGGCTGGAGGCGCGGAGGCGGACTTCGGGGTAGACCTTGAGGACGTTGTGGATGGCCCTGAGGAAGTGGAACCGGAAGACCCGGATCTCGGCGTAGTCGGCTCCGAACTGGCGCATCAGGGCGAGCCAGGAGACCGCCTCCGGCCGTTTGATCCGGCTGGCTCTTATGCTGCGGTAGGTGAGCCAGACGTAGACGTCCATTTCCAGGGGGGAGCGAAAGCCGCGCACGACGTCGAGGCTGATGGGTATGGGGTGGGCGAGGATCTCGTCGAAGAAGTCGGCAGACAGGCGTACGTAGGAAGGCTGTGCACGGTCGGGAGGCGGGTCGTTCCACCAGAGGTGATAGTCGGCGACGAGCCGGACGCCGCCGCCGGTGAAAGCCGGCGGAAAGCCATAGCGCGCCTGTTCGACAGGGTTGCCGATGCAGGCCACGGTGACGTTGACGAGGCGGTTGAGCTGCTCGCGGAGCAGGACGAGGGTCCCCTTCGGTCCGCTGGAGGGGGAGATTCCGATGGCCCAGGCAAAGTCGGAGAAGGTGGGCCCGAGACTGAGGAAGGGGGTTCTCTTCTGGACGGCTTCGGTGATCATCCAGGCCAGGGCGAGGCGTGGATAGCGGCCGTAGGGCAGACCGATGAAGCTGGGGGCCAGAAGGCAGAGGTCGTAGAGTCCGCTGTGCCTGACGAATTCGTTGTTGGTGGGCTGGGAATGGGGCAGGGTGGTGGCGACGATGAGCCGGGTAAGGAAGCCGACGGAGCTTCTCCGGCTGAAGTCGGGAAAGAGTTGCCCTTGGGAGGAGTCGTCCTCGGCAAGGAGCGGTGCTTCGCCCCTGTGGGGGAGTAGAGAGGAGGGTGGACGCCGGGGCATCGGGGCGCATTCTAGATCGTCTAGTACGAATGTACTAGATAGGCTAGAATACGCGCATGGCCGAGTCAGGAGAGGAGATCATCGAGGACGTCGCGGAGGGTCAGGAGCACCTTCCGGTTCCCAAAGCAAGGCTCGTCAAGGCCTGGGTTGCCTGGCGGCGCAGGACCTCGTCGAACGGATAGACGACCTGGAACAGATGCGCGGTGGTCCCCGGCATCGGCCGCGAACCGGCGTACCCCTTGGCCTCCAGACGCCGCACCAGAGTCTGGAGCATCGCGTAGGACATGGGTTCCTCGTCCGGCGTCGCCTCGGCCTGGAGGTCGGCTTCCAACTGTCGGACCGTGGCCTCGGTGCGTCGGGCCAGAACGGAAAAGACCCTCCATTCCGAAGGGGAGAGCAAGGGAAGGTCCTTGAGCTTGGGCCTAGGCGCCATGGTCAAAGCAGGTCTCGGTAGGTTCGAGTCACAGCTGGGAATTCTATCCTGTCGAGAAGGGCTGCCGTCTTTCCTGCCGGGCGGCCTGCTCTCGCGCCTCTGCTGAAATTCGGGGGGCCTTGAGTGTGCTTGGCGCTCTCCATCCTTGGCTCCCTAGAAGTTCACCCCGCCGAGGCGGGCGCGACCGGCTCGCGCCGGTCGCCTTGCGGTGGAATCCCTTCAGTAGGCCAGACGTAGGCGGATCCCCGTGATGGCCTCGCAGTTCCAGGCAATGTGGCGCCACTCCCTTGAGCTCTTCGGCTCGGATGAAAGTCCTGCGGCATCGCTCACCTGGGCCTTGAGAGAAGCGGAAAGCTCACCCCAGGAGAGAACCTGTTCCGGCTCTGGAAGGGGATAGAACTCCAACTCCGGGTTGAAGCGTCCCCGTGGCAGATAGGCCAACGCGGAGTCGAGGACATCGTTGTAGGCGCCCGGCGTTCGGACGCCACAGCCAATCCAAAGCTGGTCACCTGCCAGAGGTGTTCAGGGAGCGTTCCTGCCGCGGCAAGCGGCCGCAATGCGTCGCGCAGAGCGAGAATCCGAGGCTCTCCATCCGGTGGCGGACTTTCCAGGAGGAGTTGGGCCAGCTCCAGGGCCGTCAACGCTGCTTCGACCGCCTGGGCCTTTTGCACCTGGGCCAGGAAGAGGCTGTGGAATCTCTGAGTGGCGCCGTGGGTATCGCCGGCGATCCTCGCGAGTCGTGCACGGAGCAGGCGCACGCGGAGCTTGCCCTCGGACACCTGGTTCACAATCGACTTGAGCCCTCGCAGGGCCTCCTCCAGCTCAGAACGATGGCCGAGATCGGCGCTGGCCAGGGCGAGGCCGCTGAGGGCCGCAAAAAGGAAATCTGCCTGTCCCTCCGCGAGGAGCGCGCTGGCCTGACGGAAGGCCAGAACTGCCGGATAGTGCTCGTATTCATCGAGGAGGAGCCAACCTTCCGAGAGAAGCGAGAGTGCCAGCTGATGGTGTTCTCCTGCGCCTGCGGCGAGTACCTGGGCGCGGCCGAGCAGGGCGAAGGCCTCGTCGACCCGGCGCTGGTCCGTTCGCAGCAAGCCCAGGAGCCTGGAAAACCAGATGCGGGCGCTCAGGGAGAGCGGCTCGTCGACGAGCTGGCCGGCAGCTTCCTTGAAGAGCTCGTCCGCGATGCCTAGCTCTCCCTCTGGCGGCGGGCCTCGGCCAGCAGACAGTGGGCCAAGGCTCGGTGTGGACTCTGATAGGGCGACTCTTGGAGTTGGTCGAGTACAAGAAGGGCGAGACGGGAGAGTCGGAGCGCCTTGTTGGGGTCAAAGGCTTCGGCCGAAGCATTGAGAAGCAGATTGGCCAGGCCGATGGAGTGGAAGCGGAAGTCCGCCTCGACCACCGCCTCGACGGAGCCGTCGGTGACGGCCAGGAGTTGGTCGAGGAGCGGGCCTGCCTGCTCGCGGTCCTCTTTGAGGGCACGGTCCTTCACGCCCCGGGCGTTGAGAGCGAGGAGAAAGAGGCTCTCCTCGTCTGAATGCTCCAAGGGGTGGGGGAGGATTCCTGGCATCGCGAGGTCAAGGAAAAGGGACGAAAGTCTGCTCCGGCACCGGTGACACTCGGCCAGGTGGCGGATATCAGGGTCCTCAAGGTACCGGACGAGGGCCTCACGACCGAGGTGCATAAGCCCTCCTCGAGCCCACCTGCAGTGGGGGGCGATCGTGGAGCCGGAGGAACTGGAGCAGGACGTCCAGGAGGCGAGCGATGAGCTCTCGCTCCGTGACCGGTCGGGCCCAAAGCCGTCGAAAGGCTGTGTAGAGAAACCGGTCGCCTTCCGGGGCTGTGTCCCAGGGAAGCTCGGGGAGAAGGGCATCGACGGGTACTCCCATGCGGTAGGCGATCTGCCAGGCCCCTCGCAGAGTGGGGGATGCACGTCCGCTTTCGTACGTACTCAGGGCTTCACTGGAGATGCCTAGACGGCGAGCGAAGTCTCGCTGGCTCTCGCCGTGAGCGACACGGATCCAGCGGAGGTGCGGCCGGTGGCGACGCGGAAGTTCTTGGTGGGACAGATCTGACAGTTGGTGCCCGGGATAGAAGTAGACATGGAGGACAGTACGTCCTCATTCAGGACTTCAAGTCAACAAACTAGACTTTTTTGCTAGGTACTGGACTTGGATGCGATAAGGATCTCCGCGGCAGGACGTGCAGAGGTGGAGCGGGAAGCCAGGGCGGCATTGTTTCGGATACGAATGTCCGAGACTAGGCAGCGACGAACACCGTCAAGCCGGAGGCGTCGGGACCATGAAGGTCCGTGGCGACCGCCGGAAGGAGACTCGTTATGTCCTACCCAATTCGTCGTCGTATCATCGTCTTGCTTGTTCTGGTTCTTGGTCTAGGAGGTGCTTCCCTTGTCGAGGCAAGTCCGATCCTTTTGGGCTCGGCGAGCGCTTCCTAGGCGGCAGGCGGAGCGCCTTTCTAGACATTGCCGCAGGGCGCCTTAGTGGCCTGCCGCTGTCATTCCTGAAGCATGGGGGGTGTATTACACCAATGGACAGCGAGTATCCTGTCCGGCTCATGGCTGCGAAATCGACCCTGATGGGGAACCAGTGCCTCGTCCGAAACACGGATGCGGCATTCATCCAATGGAAAGCCTAAAGCCTGTCCTTAAAGCTTAACCCC
>CAVXIV010000016.1:0-639130 GCA_963761805.1 uncultured Acidobacteriota bacterium
TCGCCATGATCGCGGTGGACCGGCGTTTACGGGACGAATTTCCTGGAGCCAGATTGCTCCTGACGGTCCACGACGAGCTGGTGCTGGAGGTCCCGGAGGAGCAGGCCGAAGCGGTGGCGCGGCTCGTCCAGGCCGAGATGGCGGGAGTGGTGGACCTGAAGGTGCCGCTGGTGGTGGATGCGGGTTGGGGGCGGAGCTGGTATGAGGCGAAGGGGTAGTCTCAGAATCGGCGAATTCGGATCTTGACCCTGCTCCCAAGCCGTTCCGCCACTAGGATGAATGGGGTCGCGAGGTCTTCAACTTTCTCGAAAAGCGTCTCAAGCGTTGCGAGTGTGAAGGCTGGATCGAAGTGGCCAGGCCTTAGATACACGATGCCCACGATGGGTTCCAGGGCGGCAACGGCGAGCTGGCCGAAGTCGCTGTCGTGGGTCAGGACGACACGTCCCTGGTCGTAGGCCAGCCTCAGGATCGCGAGATCGCTGGAGCCCGCCAGACCATTCTCTTTGACGTCCAAGACGTCGGAACCGAGACGCCGAAGCGCGGCAACCAGATCCGGATGAAGGTTCTCATCCGTCAGGAAGGCGAAATCCTGCAGCCTCAACCGCGGATCTCGGCACTGATCACGACTTCATTTTCGAGAAAGCGCGACGCGTACCGCATCGCTTGCTCGACATCCTCGGTGGTGAGGTGTGGATAGGCCTTCAGAATGTCCTCCCGGCCAGCCCCTTGAGCGACCAGTTCCAGGAGGAGCTCCACACTGATCCTGGTGCCCTTGATGCAGGGCTTTCCCCCCAAGACTTGAGGGTCGGAAACTATGTGGTCGAACATCAGTGGTCCGTCTCCCTAACAAGGATAGCCTATGCCAAGGCGAGCGTCACCCCGCTGCAACCAGCGCATTCCCCTGGAAGGGCCAGTATGATCCTTGAGGATCGGACGCTTCCCCGGGCATTTTCCATCTCTGCCCCGGAGAGGGCGCGCTTCCCCTTGGCGGGGACAGAGGCGCCCCCGCTGGGGGAGGATCCGCCCTGGTGAGGGGTGCGTGCGCCCTCCGGAGGGGAGGCCCGCCCCCGCAGGGGGAGACAGCGCCCCCGCGAGTGGAGACCGCGCCCTCTCCGGGGCAGAGCACACCCTCCTGAGGGGGGACAACGCCCTGGCGAGGGGAGAGAGCGCCCTCGCGAAGGGCAACCCGCCCTGGCGAGGGGAGTGTCCTGGCTCCCTGTTGAGGGTAGAGGATCAGTCGGGGGGCTGGCTAGCACACCTTCGGGCAGGCGCTGTCGCGGTCTACGAACTCCGACTTTAAGGAGTGCCTATTGGTCAGGCCTCCGGGTAGACGAACGTCACCGACCTCTCCATCCCTTCCGACAGGCTGTGATGGACCGGGCAGGTCAGCGCCGCGTTCTCCAGCTTCTTCTTCTGCTCCGGCGTGAGGCCGGCGGGCATCTGGATGATGACAGGGATGGACCCGATCCGGCGCGGGTTGGACTCCATGTGCTTCTCCAGGCGGAAGGAGAGGCCGGTGAGGTCGATGCCGTCGCGTTCGCCCACGATGGCGATCAGGGTCATCATGCAGGCCCCCAGTGAAACGGCGGCGAGGTCGGTGGGGGAGAACGAGCTGCCGTCCCCATTGTTGTCCACCGGAGCCGCCGTGCGGATCACCGTGCCCGAGGGGCCGTGGGTCAGCTCCGTCTTGAGATTGCCGATGTACCTGCCGGTCATTTCGACGGCCATGGAAGCCTCCTTGATTGCGGCGGGAGTCTATCAGCCAGCCCGGCTCGCCCGGCGGGAGAAGAGGCCCTCGCATGGAACGGTATCGACCTCTCTAGGATATCGTCTCCCGCCATGGAAACGACCCCTTCTCTTCCCAATGACTTCGGCGGCCGGGTGGTGGTGGTGACCGGCGCCTCCCGGGGAATCGGCGCGGCCCTCGCCGGCGCCTTCGCCGCGGCCAAGGCCCGACTGGTGCTGGCCGGCCGCAAGATGGAAGGCCTGGAGGCCGTGGCCGAGCTGATCCGCGGCCACGGCGGCGAGGCCCTGCCGGTCGCCTGTCACACCGGCCGCGCGGCGGACGTCCAGGCCCTCGCCGACAAGGCCCGCGATGTCTTCGGCGGCGTCGACGTGCTGGTGAACAACGCCGCCACCAGCCCCCACTTTGGCCCCCTGCTCGCCGCCGAGGAGAGCCACTGGGACAAGACCTTCGAGGTGAACGTGAAGGGCTACGTCCATCTCATCCGCGCCTGTGTGCCGCTGATGCGGGAGCGGGGGGGCGGCGCCATCGTCAACGTCGCCTCGGTGGCGGGGATGGTCCCCCATACCGGCCTGGGGGTGTACGGGGTGACCAAGGCGGCGGTGCTGATGCTCACCCGCACGCTGGCGCTGGAGCTGGCGCCGGAGAACATCCGGGTCAACGCCCTCGCGCCCGGGCTGATCCAGACCCGCTTCAGCGAGGCGCTCTGGTCCACTCCCGAGATGCGCGAGCGGGCGCTGCGCTCCATCCCCCAGGGACGGATGGGACAGCCGGACGACCTCGTGGGCGCTGTCCTCTACCTGGCGAGCGACGCCGCCTCCTTCACCACCGGGTCGGTGCTGGTGATCGACGGCGGGCAGACGCTGGGCGGGGCGTACTAGGCGGCCGTCTCGCGGGTTGCGGCGACCATCGCCTCTCCCAGACCCTCGACCTCGCGGAGGAAGCTCTCGGCCTTGCCGTGCAGCCACTCGGCCTCCAGGGCTTCGAACAGGCGGTCGCGGCGGGCGCGGTTGAGGCGCGCCAGGGAGATCAGGCCGGATTCCCGGGCGCGGCGGCGCTCGGCGCGGAGGAGGTTGTCGTCCGGGGCCTCGGCGAGGGAGAGATCCAGGAGCTTGCGGGCGCGCTCGGCGGCGACGGTCTCCACGGCGTCGGCCAGCTCCACCTCCAGGACGTGGGCGTCGTGGAGGTCCCCCAGGAGGTCCTGCAGGGCCTTGAAGCGCTTGACCACGGGAGCGGCTCCGGGGACGTCGTCCACGAAGGGCTCCAGCAGGTAGCGCACGCGCTTGGCGCTGATCCGCGCCTCGTGCCCCTCGGTCTCGTCGTCCGCGTCGTCGATGCGGGCGAGATGGCTTTCGAGCTCTTCCACCTGATTTTTGAGGATCGCGGCGCTGGCGTCCGCCAGGGTGACCTGGGGAGCCCCCGAGCCGAGGTGGATCTCGGCGTGATAGACGGAGAGCCGGCGCCGCAGCTCCTCCTCGACCTTGTCGAAGCCGCGCTCGATCTCCTCGCGGGTGTCCTCGTAAGCCTCCCGCATCCGCTCCTCCAGTTGAGCCAGGATCCAGGCGAGGCCGGCCCGGTGGCTGGAGGCCAGATGGGGGCTCCGGCCGCGCAGCCAGGCGATCTGCACTTCGGTGTCGCGGCCGGGACCGGTGGCCTGGGCGAGCTTTTTGAGCTTCTTCGCCAGCTTGCCGGGCACGCTCTCGTCCAGGTAGGAGCGATAGGCCCGCAGGCAGCTCCGCAGCCGGCGCAGGGCGACGCGGAAGTCATGAAGCGCTTCGGTGTCCGCGGGATCGGCGAGCCGCGGGCGGGCCTCGCGGGCCTGGTCGAGGAAGGAGAGGGCCAGGAGCCGGGCGCCTTCTTCCGGGGAGCGGGCGAGGAGGTGGGTGCTCATCGGATCGGCTAGTCGGCGAGGTCGCGGAGCTGGGCCGGTGTCAGCGCCCACAGCAGGGTCGCCGAGCCGGCGCCCACCTCGCCGGGGAAATCCAGGAGGCAGGCGCCTCCCTTGCGGAAGGAGTGGATGCGCCTCTCGGTCCCGGTCAGGAACCAGGAGAGGAGCAGGCTGATGCTCGGCTCGTGCCCCACGGCGGCGATGGTCTCGGCCTTCTGCTTGCGCAGCCAGCGGAGGAAGTCGGTGGACGCGGCCCCGGGGGCGAGCTCTGCGATCTCCACCTCTTTCAGGCCACCATAGGTGGAGTCGACGATGGCGCCCGTCTGGGCGGCCCGGGTGAGAGGGCTGGTGGCCAGGAGGTCGATCTCGGGGACGAGCTCCCGGATTCCCTTGGCGGCCTGCTTCATCTTCTTGCGGCCTTCGTCGGTCAGCGGCCGCAGCCGGTCGTCCTTGCCGGTCTTGGCAAATTCCTCGCGCTCTTGGGCGATGGCATGACGGATGAGGAGAAGCTTCATCGCGGGCACCTCAGAGGCGAAGATATCGCGCTCTGAGGTGCCCGCCAAGGCGGCTCTGTGACAGTCGCAGGGCTGTCTCGGGAGACCCGGGCTACTCGTCGTCCCCCCGGAGGTGCCGCGCGGCCTCCTTCAGGGCCTCGTAGCGGGCGAGCTGCTCGGGGGTGAGGAGGGCCGAGAACTTGTCGTCGAACTCCTCGACTTCGGCGCGGATCTGCTCCCGGTTGGCCTGGAGCGCCAGGGCGGCTTCGCCGACCTCGCAGGCGTTCGGGCTGGCGGCGTCAAGCTCGGTCCGGAGGGCCTCACGGAGCCCCTTCTGGGCTTCGCGGAGGGGGTCCACCGCGGCCTTGAGCTCCTGCTGGAGCTTCTTGGCGGCCTCGACCTGCGCCGGCGTCAGCTTCAGGTAGCGCGCCAGGGCGCGGGGGTTCTGGAGGACGTCCTCAGGGGCGCGGCGGCCGGCCTGCGCCTCCGCGGCGAGCGGGAGGGCGAGCAGGGCGAGGAAGGCGGTCAGGGCCAGGGTCGGCTTGCGGATCTGCATGGGGATCGGTTCTCCTTTCGCGAACGGGCTTTCCGGCCCGCGGTTCCATTCTCTACGACTCTCTTCGAACCAGGAACCCGCGAGGGAGGAATTTCCTGCTGCCCGTGATAGCGTTTTGTTGCCCGCCGGTGCGGGAACCCACGGGGAGGACGGAACCCAATGCAGGAAGCTCAGACCCTGAGACGGACGCCGCTCCACGCCTGCCACCTGGACGCCGGGGCGCGGATGGTGGAGTTCGCCGGCTGGGACATGCCGGTCCAGTACGCGGGCGTCATGGAGGAGCACCGGGCGGTGCGCACCGCCGCCGGCCTGTTCGACGTCTCCCACATGGGGGAGGTCCGGGTGCGGGGGGCCGCCGCCGAGGCGTTCCTCCAGCGGCTCACCCCCAACGACGTCGCCAAGCTCGCCGTCGGGCGGGCGCACTACAGCGGCCTCCTCACCGAGCGCGGCACCTACATCGACGACGTGCTGATCTACAAGCTCGGTCCCGAGGAATTCATGGTGGTGGTCAACGCCTCCAACGCCGGCCGCGACTTCGCGTGGATCGCCTCGCGGGCCGAGGGGGACGTGGAGGTGGTCGACGACAGCGACCGCTACGCCCTGCTGGCCCTCCAGGGCCCGAAGGCGATGGAGATCCTGGCGCCGTTCGCCCCCCCGGAGGCGGCCGGCCTCAAGTACTACGGTTTCCTCCAGGGAACGGTGGCCGGCGTGCCGGCCCTGATCTCCCGTACCGGCTATACGGGCGAGGACGGCGTCGAGCTCTACCTCTCTCCCGACGACGCCCCGGGCGTCTGGCGGGAGCTGGTGGCGGCCGGGGCGGTCCCCGCCGGCCTGGGAGCCCGCGACACCCTCCGCCTGGAGGCCGCCATGGCCCTCTACGGCCATGAGATCGACGAGACGACCACGCCGTTCGAGGCCGGCCTCGGGTGGGTGGTGAAGCTGGAGAAAGGAGACTTCCTCGGCCGCGACGCCTTGCTCGCCCAGAAGGAGCGGGGCATCCCCAGGAAGCTCGTGGGTTTCGAGGTGCGGGGCCGGGGAATCGCGCGCCAGGGTCATGGAGTTGTCTCGGACGGCGGCGCGGTGGGCGCGGTGACCAGCGGCACCTGGAGCCCGACCTTCGAGAAGGCGTTGGGATTGGCGTACGTCCCCCCGGAGCTGGCGCCGCCGGGGACTTCCCTGACGCTCGACGTGCGAGGCAAGCAGATCCCCGCGGTGGTGGTGGAGACCCCGTTCTACCGCCGTCCGCGCTAGGCTGTGACTTTGGTGTATAACCATCCCAAAAACGGAGGGTGCAAGAGGCAATGTATCCGCGCGATTATCTCTATTCCAGGGAGCACGAGTGGATCCGCGTCGAAGAGGATCAGTGCGTGCTCGGCATCACCGAGTACGCCCAGCAGGAGCTGGGTGAGGTCGTCTTCGTCGAGCTGCCGGAGGTGGGCCAGGTGTTCGACACCAACGACGAGCTCGGCACCATCGAGTCCGTCAAGGCCGTCGCCGAGGTCTACACGCCGGTGGCGGGGGAGGTCGTCGAGGTCAACGACGCCGTGGTCGACGACCCCGAGCTGCTCAACGAGGATCCCCACCACGAAGGCTGGCTGATCAAGATCCGCTTTTCCTCGGCGGCCGATCTGAAGAGCCTGATGAGCGCCGAGGCCTACGAGGAGTACGTCCAGAGTGGAGAAGCTTAAGGAGTCTCCCGACGCGGCCGGCGCCGCCGTGCTGGGCGAGCCTCTCGCGGAGACCGGCTCCTGGCCGGAGTCCGGCGGCGCCGTCCTCAACCCTACCGACACCTTCGTCCGCCGGCATCTGGGCTCGGGCGGGCGCGAGGTCCAGGAGATGCTCGAGGTCGTCGGCGCCGGCTCGCTGGAAGAGCTGGTGCGGGAGACCATCCCCGAGTCGATCCGCCGGAGGGAGCCGCTGGCCCTGGCCGGGCTCCCCTCCGACCGCACCCTGGGCGAGGGAGAGATGCTCGATTCCCTGCGCCGGATCGCCGAGAGGAACCAGGTGTTCCGGTCCTATCTCGGCATGGGCTATCACGGCTGTGTCACGCCGGGGGTCATCCAGAGGAACATTCTCGAGAACCCCGGCTGGTACACCCAGTACACCCCCTATCAGTCCGAGATCTCCCAGGGCCGTCTGGAAGCGCTGCTCAACTTCCAGACCCTGGTGGCCGACCTGACGGGCCTGCCGGTGGCCAACGCCTCCCTGCTGGACGAGGGAACGGCCGCGGCCGAGGCCATGCACCTGTGCTTCGCGATCTCGAACGGCAAGAAGAACGTCTTCTTCGTGGCCGGCGACTGCCATCCGCAGACCGTCGAGGTGGTCAAGACCCGCGCCGGCGCCATCGGCGTCGAGGTCCGGGTGGGCGACGCGGCGCGGATCGACTTCGCGGCCGGCGACATCTTCGGCGTCCTCCTGCAGTATCCGGCCACCGACGGCCGGGTGGTGGACTACGCTCCGGTCGCCGAGGCCGCCCATGCCGCCGGCGCGCTGGTGGTGGTGGCGGCGGACCTGCTCTCCCTGGCCCTGCTGCGGGCGCCGGGCGAATTCGGCGCCGACGTGGCGGTGGGCTCGGCCCAGCGCTTCGGCGTCCCCATGGGCTACGGCGGGCCCCACGCCGCCTTCCTCGCCACCCGCGAGGAGCACAAGCGCCAGCTCCCCGGCCGCATCATCGGCGTCTCCCGCGACCGCCACGGCAAGACCGCCTACCGGATGGCCATGCAGACCCGCGAGCAGCACATCCGCCGCGAGAAGGCGACCAGCAACATCTGCACGGCCCAGGTGCTCCTGGCCGTGATGGCGGGCATGTACGGCGTCTATCACGGCCCCAGGGGGCTGCGGGCCGTCGCCCGGCGGGTCCATGCCCTGGCGGCGGTGCTCGCCGCGGGTCTCCGCGGTCTGGGCCACGACGCCGGCCGCGAGCCGTTTTTCGACACCCTGCGGGTCCACCTGAACGGCCGCTCGGCCGACGACGTGCTGGCCGCGGCCCGGCAGCGGCGGATCAACCTCCGCAAGCTGGGCGAGACCGCCGTGGGCGTAGCCCTGGATGAGAAGGCCACCGCCGCCGACGTCGACGACCTCCTGGCCGTCTTCGCCGGCGACCGCGCTCCCGGCTTCACCGCCGCCGAGCTGGCGGAGTCGGTGGACTTCGACTTCCCCTCGCCCCACGCGCGGACGTCGGAGTACATGACGCACCCGGTGTTCAACAGCTTCCACACCGAGCACGAGATGCTGCGCTACATCAAGCGCCTGGAGTCGCGGGACCTGTCCCTCGCCACCTCCATGATCCCCCTCGGCTCGTGCACCATGAAGCTGAACGCCACGGCGGAGATGGTCCCGATCACCTGGCCGGAATTCGCCGACATCCATCCCTTCGCGCCGCCCGAGCAGACCCGGGGGTACCAGGACCTCTTCCAGTCCCTGGAAGCCTGGCTCAACGAGATCACCGGCTTCGCCGCCTGCTCGCTGCAGCCCAACGCCGGCTCGCAGGGCGAGTACACCGGCCTGATGGTCATCCGCGCGTATCACCACTCCCGGGGCGACGACCACCGGGACGTCTGCCTGATCCCGGTCTCGGCGCACGGCACCAATCCGGCCTCGGCCGTGATGGCGGGCTTCAAGGTGGTGGTGGTGGCCTGCGACTCCGGCGGCAACGTCGATCTCGGCGACCTGCGGGCCAAGGCCGAGGCGCACCGCGACAAGCTGTCGGCGCTGATGGTCACCTATCCCTCGACGCACGGCGTGTTCGAAGAGGGGATCCGGGAGATCTGCCGCATCGTCCACGAGCACGGCGGCCAGGTCTATCTCGACGGCGCCAACATGAACGCCCAGGTGGGGCTCTGCCGGCCCGGCGACTACGGCGCCGACGTCTGCCATCTCAACCTGCACAAGACGTTCTGCATCCCGCACGGCGGCGGCGGTCCCGGCATGGGGCCGATCTGCGTGGCGGAGCACCTGGCGCCCTTCCTGCCCGGCCATCCGGTGATCCACACCGGCGGGGATCAGGCCATCGGTCCGGTCTCGGCCGCGCCGTGGGGGAGCGCCAGCATCCTGCCCATCTCGTGGGCCTACATCGCCCTGATGGGAAGCTCGGGGCTGACCCTGGCCACGGAGATGGCCATCCTCAACGCCAACTACATGGCGGCCCGGCTGCGGGAGCACTTCCCGGTGCTGTACAGCGGCCAGCGGGGGCGGGTGGCCCACGAGTTCATCCTCGACCTGCGGCCGTTCAAGACCACCGCGGGCGTCGAGGCGGAGGACGTGGCCAAGCGGCTCATGGACTTCAGCTTCCACGCCCCGACGATGTCGTTCCCGGTGCCGGGCACGCTGATGATCGAGCCCACGGAGAGCGAGTCGAAGGCGGAGCTGGACCGTCTCTGCGACGCCATGATCCGCATCCGGGAGGAGATCCGGGCGATCGAACAGGGCAAGATGGACCGGCAGAACAACGCGCTCAAGAACGCTCCCCATACGGCCGAGGAGGTCACGGCGGCCGATTGGGACCGGCCCTACGGGCGCGAGGAGGCGATCTTCCCGGCGCCGTGGGTGCGGGAGCGCAAGTTCTGGCCCTACGTCGGCCGGGTGGACAACGTCTGGGGCGACCGCAACCTCATGTGCTCGTGCCCACCGGTGGACAGCTATGCCTGAGGAAGGCTGGTGAAGGAACCCTCCCGGGAGCTCATGCGCCGGGAGGTCATCCTCCTCGCCCTGTTCCTGGCGTGCTGGGTGATGAGCCTGCTGAGCTTCACCCGGATCCTGTCGCTCGCCGGCAGCCTGCCGTTGTCGCTGTACAGCTACTACGCGGTGGCGGTGGCCCTGGGGTGGGGCTTCGGAATCCTCTATTTCCGGCGGACCTACGAGCTCCCCGCCCCGGTCCGCCGGCGGTTCCTCCTGATCTACTACCTGGGTCCGCCGGCCATCCTGGGAGTTCTGCGCTCGATGGCGCCCTGGGCCGATCAGCGCGCCGCGCCACTGGTTCCCCTCTATGCCTTCGCGGTGTTCAGCATCCTCTTTCTGGTCCCGGTGACCATGAAGTTTCCCCGGCCTTTGCGGTAGCATCGCCCGCGATGTCGATCGATCCGATCCTCTCCGACCTCGCCAGCCGCGGCCCGGTCCTCGTCGCCTACTCGGGCGGGGTGGACTCCGCCGTGGTCGCGGCGCTGGCCTGCCGGGCTCTCGGCGAGCGCAGCCTCGCGGTCACCGCGGCGGCCGAGACCCTGGCGGGAGCGGAGCTGGATCATGCCCGGCGGGTGGCCGCGGAGATCGGCATCCGGCACGAGATCGTCACCTACAGCGAGCTGGACGATCCCGAGTTCGTGGCCAACCCGAGCTACCGCTGCTACGTCTGCCAGGGGATGCGGATGGGCACGATGGTCCGCCTCGCCGCCGAGCGGGGGTACGCGGTGGTGTGCGACGGCACCAACGCCTCCGATCCCGGACCGGACCGGCCCGGGCTGAAGGCGGTGCGGGAGCGCGGGATCTACTCGCCCCTTCTCGCCCATGGCGTGGACAAGGAAGCGACCCGCGCCATCGCCCGCTCGCTGGGCCTCTCGGTGTGGGACCGGCCCGCCAACGCCTGCCTCTCCTCGCGCATCCCGCACGGACAGGTCGTCACCCTGGGCAAGCTGCGGCGGATCGAGGCCGCCGAGGACGTGTTGGCCGAGGCCGGGTTCCGGGTCGTGCGCGTGCGCCACGACGAGGGGGCCGCGCGCGTCGAGGTCGGTCCGGACGAGGTGCCGCGCCTGGAAGAGATCTGGAACGACCTCGAGCCGCGCCTGCGCTCCCTGGGCTTCCAGCGCGTGGCCTATGACCCCCAAGGCTATCGCCGCGGTGGCGCGAACGCGGTGCCGTGAATCCGGATCAGCTCAAGAAGCTCCTGGAAGCGGTGGCGGCGGGGGAGCGGTCCCCCGAGCAGGCGCTCCACGACCTCGCGGAGCTTCCCTACGCCGACCTCGGCTTCGCCAAGCTGGACTTCCACCGCGAGCTGCGCAACGGCCTGCCCGAGGCGGTCTACGCCGAAGGGAAGCGGACCGAGGACCTGCGGGCGATCCTGGAGCGCATGGTGAAGGCCCACGGCAAGGCACTGCTCACCCGGGTCCGCGGCGAAGCGGCGGCGGAGCTGAGCGCGGCCTTTCCCGAAGCGGTCTACCACCAGCGGGCGCGCATCCTCACCTACGGGCAGGGAGATCCGTTGCCCGGCGCCATCACGGTCCTCGCCGCGGGGACTTCGGATCTCGGAGTGGCCGAGGAGGCCGCGGTCTGCGCCGCCTGGTTCGGGCACGAGGTGGAGCGGTGCTACGACGTGGGGATCGCGGGGCTGCACCGCCTGCTGGGGAACCTCCCGGCGATCCGCAAGGCGGACGTCGTGGTGGCGGTCGCGGGCATGGACGGCGCCCTGCCGACCGTGGTGGCGAGCCTGGTTCCGGCGCCGGTGGTGGCGGTGCCCACCAGCGTCGGCTACGGCGCGAGCTTCGGCGGCCTCGCCGCCCTCCTGACCATGCTCAACGGCTGCGCTCCCGGAATCGGGGTGGTGAACATCGACAACGGCTACGGCGCCGCTGTATTAGCCTCTCGGATTTCCCGCATGGTTCAGGGGCGCCGCTCCACCAGCATGGCGTCGCCGTAGGAGTAGAACCGGTATCCCTCCCGGATCGCCTCCTCGTAGGCGGCCAGCACCCTCTCCCGTCCCGCGAAGGCGGAGACCAGCATCAGCAGCGTGGAACGGGGGAGATGGAAGTTGGTGAGGAGCGCGTCCACCACCTGGAAGTTGAACCCGGGGGTGATGAAGAGCTCCGTGGACCCGCTCCCCGGCTGTACTTCGCCGTCGCGAGCCGCCGATTCCAACGTCCGCACCACGGTGGTCCCGACCGCCACAACGCGCCGGGCGCGGCGCAGGACCGCGGCCGTCTCTTCGCTGATCTCGTAGCGCTCGCTCTCCATGCGGTGCGCTTCGACCCGCTCGGCGGAGACCGGCTTGAAGGTGCCGATCCCCACGTGGAGCGTCACCCTCGCGATCTCGATCCCCGTGGCCTCGATCTCCCCCAGCAACTCCTCCGTGAAGTGCAGGCCGGCGGTGGGGGCGGCCACGGACCCGGGATGGCGGGCGTAGACGGTCTGGTAGCGCTCCCGGTCCGCCGGAGTGTCCGGACGGTGGATGTACGGCGGCAGCGGGATGTGCCCCAGCCGGTCGAGATGGGGCTCCACCGGCTCGGAGAAGCGGAGGAGATGGCGGCCGTCCTCCCGCTTGTCCATCACCTCCGCGGCCAGCCCGTCCTCGAAATCGAGCCGGGTCCCTGGTTGGGCCCTGCGGCCCGGCTTCACCAGGGCGTCCCACTCCCGCACGCCCCGGCGCTCGATCAGCAGGACCTCCATCCTGCCGCCGCTGGGGCGGCGGCCGTAGAGCCGCGCCGGGATCACCCGCGTGTCGTTCAGCACCAGCAGATCGCCGGGCCGCAGCAGGCGCGGCAGGTCGCGGATCCGGGCGTGGCGGTCCGGACCCTCGCGGTCCAGCACCAGCAGGCGGCTCTCTCCCCTGGGGGCGGCCTCCTGGGCGATCCGCTCCGGAGGGAGGTGATAGTCGAAGTCGCTGGTCAGCACGTCAGGGTATCGGGACCTTGCGGAGAACGGCGAAGGCGACGGCGAGAGCTATCAACATCAATCCACCCGCCGTCCAGAAGGGCCAGTCGGCTCCCAGAGCGCCGAAGATCCAGGTTCCCGCCGCGGGGCCGATGCTCCGGGAAAGGGCCCCGAAGGAACGCGAGACGCCGATGACGCTCCCTTGAGAGCCTTCGTCGGTCAGGCGGCTGAGGAGCCCGAGGCTGGATGGGTTGTGGATCCCCTGGCCGACCGCCAGCAGGAACAGACCGGCCAGGAGCCAGGGCACGGACCGGTGCGTCAGCGGCAGAAGGACCAGGCCCAGCGTCATCAGGACGATCCCCGAGACGATCAGGCGCCGCTCCCCGAACCGCTTCACCAGGCGACCGAGAAGGCCGCCCTGGACCACCACCAGCACGATCCCGACGAATACGAAGAGCCAGGACGTCTCGCGCCTGCCGAACCCGAAGTACTGCTGGCAGAAGAGGGCCAGGGTGGTCTCCATCATCGAAAAGCAGAGCACCACGAGGAAGAACAGCGCCATCAGGCCGCGCAATGGAACGTCCCGCCAGACCGCCCGCAGGCTGGCCAGGCCGAGCCAGGAGACGTCCCGCCGGCCCCGCATCTCGGGGGGAAGAGACTCCGGAAGCCCGAACAGGGCGACGACGAAGTTGATCGCGGAGAGTGCCGCCGCGGACAGCGGTACGAGCCGCGGCTCGCCGGCCTCGGCCAGAATACCTCCCAGAGCCGGTCCGAGCACAAACCCCAGGCCGAAAGCCGCTCCCACGAGGCCCATGGCCCGCGAGCGATTCTCCCGCGACGAGACGTCGGCCATGTAGGCCTGGGCCACGGCGTAGTTCGCCGCCGCCCCCGAGAGCCCGCGGGCCAGCAGCATGACGCCGTACGAAGAAGCTTGCGCGAAGAGCAGGTGCGCAGCGGCGCTGCCGGCGATGGAGGCCAGCAGCACCGGCCGGCGTCCGATCCGGTCCGAGAGGCGCCCGAGGAGCGGCGCGAAGAGGAGCTGCGCCAGGCTGTAGGACGAGAAGAGCAGACCGATCCGGAAAGGCGTGGCATGTAATTCCTGCGCGTAGAAGGGCAGGAGCGGCAGGATCATGCCGAACCCGATCAGATCGAGCAGGGTGGTCAGGAAGACGGTCGTCAGGGCCCGGCGGCCGGCGGTCGCTCTCACAGGCGCGGGAGCATACCAGCCCTAGCCATTGCTTCTCGGGTCCAGCCGGTCACGCAGGCCGTCGGCCAGGAGGTTGAAGGCGATCACGGTGACCGCCAAGGCGGCGCCGGGAAAGACGGAGATCCACCAGGACTGCGTCAGCACGTCCCGGCCCTCGGCGATCAGGTTGCCCCAACTCGGGATGGGCGGTTGGATGCCCAGCCCCAGGAACGACAGGGAGGACTCGGCCAGGATCAGGTTGCCGACCAGGAGCGTCGCCTGGATCAGCACCGGCGTGAAGGCGTTGGGCAGGAGGTGACGCCAGAAGATCGCCAGGGGATGCTGGCCCACGGCCCGCGCCGCCAGGACGAAGTCGCGCTCTTTCAACCCGAGCAGCTCGGCGCGGATCAGCCGGCTGATGGTCGTCCAAGCGGTGGCGCCCAGGATGACCACGGTCAACCTCGGATCCGGCCCCAGGAAGGTCGCAATCGCCAGCAGCAGGAATAAACCGGGAAACGAGAGGAGGGCGTCCACGCTCCGCATCAGGACGGCGTCGGCGATCCGGCCCCCCAGGGCGGCGAGAGACCCGATCGCGATTCCCAGGGTCAGGGCCAGGAGCATGGAGAGCAGTCCTACGGCCATCGAGACCCGGGCGCCGTAGAGGGCCCGCGACAGGATGTCTCTTCCGAACCGGTCGCTGCCCAGGAGGTAACTGCGCCGGTCCGCGACGCCTTCGGGAGTGAGGTTCAGCACCTCTGAAACCGAGAGGATCTCCTTCCTCCCCAGACGCTCGATCTCCAGGCCGCCTGGCGTCCGGCGCACCCGGTCGGCCAGACGCCAGGCTCCGCCGGTCAGCCGGACCGCCGCGAGCTCCGTCCCCGGCGGCCGATAGCGGGAGGCTGGCGGGTCGAGCTGCTCGGCGGGGTCGTAGGGCGCGAGGAGCGGCGCCGCGACGGCGGCGACGAGGAGGAGGGCGACCAGCCCTCCTCCCCAGAGCAGCGAGGGGGGCGTCCGGCGTCTGTTCACCGGCGGACCCTCGGGTCAACCAGGGCATGGAAGACGTCCGCCAGGAAGTTGCCCGCGACCACCACTACGGCGCTGAAGGCGGTGACGCCGAGGACCACCGGGTAGTCCCGGGTCAGGATGGCGTTGAAGGTGAGCCGCCCCAGGCCGGGCCACGAGAACACCACCTCGGTGATCAGCGATCCGGAGAGGAGCGCCGGCAGCGACAGGGCAAGGATCTGGATCAGCGGAACCAGGGCGTTGCGCATGCCGTGAACCCAGACCACGCGCCGTTCTGTGAGCCCCTTGGCCCGGGCGGTGCGGATGTAGTCCTGGCCCATCACCTCCAGGAAGCTGGCGCGCACGAAGCGGGAGGTCCCGCCGGCGTTCGTGAGGCCCAGCACCGACGCGGGCAGGATCAGGTGCCAGCCGAGGTCCAGCAGCCGGCCGAAGCCGCTCATCCGGTCCGCGTCCACCGAGTGCATGTGACTCGCCGGCAGGATGGGCCAGACGTACGAGAAGAGGAGGATGGCCATCAGGCCCAGCCAGAAGCCCGGCACGGAGTAGAAGATCAGCGTGGCGGTCCGGATGGCGTGGTCCAGCCGCGTCCCCTGGCGGCGGGCGGCGGCAACCCCGAGGAGCAGGGCCGCCAGGATCTCCACCGCCAGGGCGGCGGAGGCCAGGATCGCCGTGGCCGGGATCGCCTCCAGCAGCGCGGCCGAGACCGGCCTCCCCTGGGAGTAGGAGATCCCCAGGTCGCCCCGCAGGGCCACCGCCGAAAGCCACCGGACGTACTGCTCCGGCAGCGGGCGGTCCAGGCCGTAGATCCGCCGCAGGTTCTCCTGTTGCTCCCGGTTCAGGCGCTGGTCCTCGGCGACGTTCGTCGGATCGCCGGGGATCAGGCGGAGGAGGAAAAAGGTGGTGGTGAGGACCAGCAGCAGGAGGACGAGCGAGCCGGCGAAGCGCCGGAGCAGGAAGCCGGACACGTTAGGCCCGCGGCTTGACCCACCACTCCTTGAGGTTGAAGAGAGAGAAGTCCGCGGTGGGCTTGCAGTTCCGTACCCGATGATTGACCACCGACAGCCGTTCCGACTCCCAGAGGAAGGTCATCGGCTGCTCGCGGTGGATGATCTCCTGGATCCTGTAGAGATCGGGCCGGGCTTCCAGGATGTCCTTCCGGCTCATCGACCGCTCGATCAGCCGGTCCACCTCGGGGTTGCGATAGCGCGCGTGGTTGCTCCCCTCCAGCGGCAGCGAGCGGCTGTGGAAGAGGCTCGTCAGGTCGAGGCTGGTGTCGATGGTGGTCCCCATGTAGCCCGCGGCAAAGTCCCCGGAGAGGAGCTGTTCGACCATGGTGTTGAACTCCATCGGCCGGGGCTCGACGCGGACGCCCACCTTCCGGAGCTGGTCCTGGATCATCACCGACGAGTCCACCCGGGCCCGGTTGCCGGAGTTGACCACCAGCTCGAAGGCGAAGGGCTTGCCGTCGCGGTCGAGGATGCCGTCGCCGTCTGAGTCCTTCCAGCCCTTGGCGGCCAGGATCCGGCGCGCCTCGGCGGGATCGTAGGGCCAGGGTTTGACGGCCGGGTTGTGGGCCCAGACCTGGGTCAGGATGGGCGAGTCCGCGACCGTGGCGTACTCCCCCCAGATCGTCTCCACGATGGTCCGCCGGTCGATGCCCAGGGTCATGGCCCGGCGCACCTCGGGATCCTTGAACAGCGGGTGATCGTTGTTCCAGCCCACGGCGACGAAGAGGTTGAACCAGAGGGGGATCAGCTCAAGCCGGGGGTTGGCTTTCACCCGCGGCACGTCGCTGACGCCGATCTGGGGGAGGAAGTCGAGCTCGCCGCTGAGGATCTGGGAGAAGCCGGAGGCTTCGTCGGCCACGATCCGCATGACGACCCGGTCGAGGTAGGGGAGGCCCTTTTCGTAATACCGCTCGTTGCGCTTGAACACCACCTGCTGCTGGGGTACCCAGGACTCGACGGCGAAGGGTCCGCTCGCCACCATGTTCTCCTGGAACCAGTCCTTCTTCTGCCGCCATTCGGAGAACGGCAGCTTCCCCCACGCGTGCTTGGGGAGGATGACCCCCTCGTTGGCGTTGATGAGCTGCGTGGAGTAGACCCGGGAGTAGTGGAAGCGGACGGTGTGCGGGTCCACCACCTCGACGTCGGTGATGTAGCGCTTCTGGTCGGCGCTGTCCCAGGCCACGTCCGGATGGGTCTGGGCCTGCCAGGTCCAGCGCACGTCTTCGGCGGTGATGGGCACGCCGTCGCTCCAGACGGCGTCCTTCCGCAGGTGGAAGGTCAGGGCCTTGTGGTCGGCCGACCACTCGTACGACTCGGCGAGCTGGGGCGCGAACGTCGGCGGATGCTCCCGGAAGTCGGGCTGCTCCTCCAGGAGACGGAGGAAGACCTGGAAGAGCATCTCGGTGGTCGGCCGGCTCGAAGGGACGATCAGCTCGTTGATGCCGCCGGGCTCGGCGGTCCAGCCGGTCACCACCGTGCCGCCGCGGACGGGCGTCTCCGCCGCCTGAGCGGTCGCGGGGGGCGGCGCGGGGTCGTCGCGCCGGCAGCCGGCCGCCAGCGCCGCGCAGACGAGGAGCGGCACCAGGAGGAATCGCGACGGGCGGCTGAGGGTTTTCCCGAACATGGAGAGCCGCGTCATCCTACTCGACCAGCCCCGGGGAAAGGAAGACCCACCGGGGCGCCTCGGCCCCGGGTGTTATCCTTGCCCGCGATGACCCGCCGGGTGAGCTCCGCGTTCTCGCGCCGGTTCCTGATCGGCTCGGTGGTCTTTGCGCTCTTCGTCGTCTGCGACATCGCGCTGTTCGGCTGGCTGATCTTCCGCTCGCTCTCCCAGAAGGAGATCGAGCGCGCCCTGGGGGAGACCCGGACCGAAGCCGAGGAGCTGGCGCGGCAGATCGAACGCGGGGCCGAGCGGCAGGGCAAGGACCTGTTCACGGCCGTCGCCGTCGAGCGGGAGGCGCAGACGTTCGTCGATCAGATGTTGCGGGAGCGCGACATCGTCCGCCGCGTCGAGATCTTCGACAAGAACGGCATGCTGGTCTACACGGCCCGGAGCGAGACCCGCATCCAGGCCGGGCCCGGTTCCGCGTCCGGGCCGTCGGTGCCGCCGACGGTCGACTCGCCCGAGATGCCCGGCCCCGTCGAGCCTCCCCAGATCATCGAGCGGGAGTCGACCTTCGACGTCTCGGAGATCCCCGACATCAAGGTCCCCATCGGCGAATACGGGGTCCTCCAGATCGGCATCAGCTCGGGAGAGATGAGCAAGCGGGTCGAGGCGCTGCGGCAGGACCTGGTGCGGCAGACGACCCTGGTCGCCGTGGTCACCACGCTGCTGCTCCTCTCGGCCTTCCTGGCGGTGTGGGTCCTGCTCCGGCGGTCGGCCCGCCTGGAGGTGCAGGCCGCCGAGGCCGAGCGGCTGGCCTATATCGGCACCCTGGCCTCCGGCCTGGCGCACGAGATCCGCAACCCGCTCAACTCCCTGAACCTCAACATGCAGATGCTGGAAGAGGAGATGGAGGAAGCCGGCCCCCTGCCCACGGGCCAGCGCCTGCTCTCCATCACCCGCTCCGAGCTCAGCCGCCTGGAGCGGCTGGTCACCGACTTCCTCGCCTACGCCAAGCCGCGTCCCCTGGATCTGGAGGAGATGCCGGCGGTCCGCCCCCTGGAGCGGCTGCGGGAGGTGCTCGCCGGGGAGATCCAGAAGCGCGGCGCGCGGGTGGAGATCGACGACCGCAGCGGCGGCGCGCGGGTGCGGGTGGACCCCGCGCAGATGAACCAGCTCCTCCTCAACCTGGCCAAGAACTCCTTCGCCGCCGTCGAGGAGGCGGGACGGGCGCCCGTGCTCAAGCTCTCCGCCTACCGCCAGGGAACGGCGGTCTGCCTCGAGCTGGAGGACAATGGCGTGGGGATGGCGGAGGAGGAGCAGGAGAAGATCTTCGAGCTGTTCTTTTCGACGCGCAAGGGCGGGACCGGGCTCGGGCTCGCCATCGTCGAGCGGATCGCCCGCGCCCACGGCGGCCGGATGCACATCCGGAGCACCCCGGGCGCGGGCACGGCGATGACCGTCGAGCTGCCGCTGGCGGCGCCCTCCGACCCTTCGCCGCGCCCGATCCTGGAAAGCCCTGTCAAAGCCTAGAGTCAACTGATGCTGATCTTGCGCGGCCTGGCCTGCTCGGCCTTGGGCACGACGATGGTCAGCACGCCGTTCTCGAAGGCGGCGTGGACGCCCTCGCCGTTGACCTGCTGGGGCAGCGCGAAGGCGCGGCTGAAGGTGCCGTAGGTCCGCTCGACGCGGTGGTAATTCTCCTTCCGGACGTCCTTCTCCATCTTGCGCTCGCCCGAGAGGCGCAGGACGTTGTTCTCCAGCGTGATCTGGAGGTCCTCCTTGGTCAGGCCGGGCAGCTCCGCCTGGAGCTTGTAGCCCTCCTCGGTCTCCTGGATGTCCACCGGCGGCACCCAGCCCCGGTTGGAGACCTCCTCGCCCTGAACGTCGCCGAAGAAGGTGTCGAAGAGGCGCGCGAACGGCTCGCGGTTGATGTAGGAAGCGGCCGGATTCCAACGGATTACAGAGCTGTTCATGGTGATCGTCCTCCTTTGATTTCGCTTTCGGATCGACCGGCATGTCCGCCGATCTGTAGGCATGATATGCAAAGACTAAGATCGTGTCAACTCTTTTCGTAATAAATCTTAGCCGTTTTGTGTCAAGCGAGGCTGGCGAGCAGAGAAAGCCTCTTCCGCAGAGAGAAAGCTCCGCGCGGAGAGGGGAAATCTTAGTGCGAGAGGATCAGGTCAATGCGAGTCGAGCGCGTCCAGGTCCTCGGGGCTGAGGAACTGCTGCGGGTCGTCGTTCCCGCAGGCCGCGCACAGGATGTCGGTGACCTTGCCTTCCTTCCATTCGAAGACATAGCAGGGGGTCTCGCAGTCCACGCAGACTAGGTAGTCGGGTTCGGCCATGGCGGCGCCTCCGTATAGGGGTCTGGAGAGGATTCTAAACCCGTAGCCCGGCGGAACCGCCGCAGAGCCTCCACCAGCGCCCTGGGACTCTCCAGATGGGCGGCGTGGCCGCAGCCGGGGAGCACCTCGAACGTCGCCCCGGGAATCGCCGCCGCCATGGCCCGTCCGGCCTCCACTTTGAAGAGGCCGTCGCGCTCCGCCGAGATCACGGCCGTGGGCGCCTGGATCCGCGCGAGATCCGCGTCCGCCAGGACGTCCTCCTCCTTCAGCTCCGCCAGGATGTGGCGGACGGCCGGGGAGGTGTAGGCCGCCAGGAAGGCGGTGCGGGAGGCCCGCATGATCCAGGGCACGCGGACGAACAGCGCCTTGTAGAGGCGGTCGACCCCGGCAAGGTCGGCCACGGTCACCAGGGACCGGATGGCGTCCCAGTCCTGGTCGCGGTAGCCGCCGGAGACGATCAGCGCCAGCCGCGAGACCCGCTCGGGATGGCGCAGGGCGAAGCGGGCGGCCACCCAGCCGCCGAGACTGATGCCGGCCAGCGTCACCGGGCCGCCGCCGAGCTCGCGGTCGATCAGCTCCCGCACGGCGTCCAGGGCCGGCGCCATGGTCAGGGCGTGGCCCGGGCTGCGGGTGCCGCCCAGGGCGGAGAGCTCGGGGGCCAACATCCGGCACTCCTTGCGGAAGGCGCGCAGGACCGGCGCCCAGGTGACGGCGGTCGCGCCCAGGCCGTGCAGCAGCACCCACGGCTCGCCGTCCCGGGGACCGAGGTCATAGTAGACAAGCGAGACATCGCCTGACTCCAGCCGCCGCCGGCGGGCGCCGAGCAGGCGCAGGAAGAGGGCGGTCAGGGCGGCGAAGATCCTCCACATCAGCATCGCGGGAGCCACCTCCAGCAAAAAGGATACCCGCATCGTTGACCCGGCGCGCCGTTCCATGTTAGGGTCCCCGTTCCACGCGTCTTCAAGACGACTCTGGGAGCAATCCGCATGTACGCAGTGATAGAAAGTGGTGGCAAGCAGTATCGCGTCTCCCCCGGCGACGTGATCGACGTGGAGCTCATGGACCGCCAGGACGACGGAAATGCGGTGCGATTCGACCGCGTTCTGTTGGTCTCCGGCGACAACGGTCCGCAACTCGGCGCGCCGGTTCTCGAGGGCGCCGCCGTGACCGCGTCGTTCGTCGGCGAGGTGATGGGACCGAAGATCCGCGTCTTCAAGAAGAAGCGGCGGTCGACGTACCGCCGGACGAAGGGCCACCGGCAGCACCTGCACCGGGTCCGCATCGACGAGATCCAGCTGCCTTAGGCATCAGGAGAGAATCAAGCCATGGCACATAAAAAGGGACAGGGCTCTTCCAAGAACGGCCGCGATTCCAACCCGCAATATCTGGGTGTGAAGGCCTACGGCGGCCAGACGGTCACCGGCGGCTCGATCATCGTGCGGCAGCGCGGCACCAAGTTCTTCCCCGGCCAGAACGTCGGCCAGGGCAAGGACGACACCCTCTTCGCGAAACGGGACGGCGTCGTCAAGTTCCAGGACCGGGGCCGGCGCGGGAAGTTCGTGCACATCCTGCCGCCCGCCGAGACCGCCGGCGCCTCCGAGTAACCCCGGGGGGGCCGGACCATACGTCCGGCTCCCGGCCGCATTTCCTCTCGTAACCGACCTTGATCTTTCTCGACGAAGCCGCGATTCACGTCCGGGCCGGGCGTGGCGGGAACGGCTGCGTGGCCTTCCGCCGCGAGAAGTACGTCCCCAGAGGCGGACCGTCGGGCGGCGACGGCGGGCTGGGGGGATCGGTGTATCTGGTGGGCCACGCCAACCGGAACACCCTCTATCATCTCCGCTTCGCTTCCCTCTACCCCGCGCAACGGGGCCGCCACGGCGAAGGCTCGAACAAGTCCGGCAAGTCCGGCGAGGACCTCGAGGTCCCGGTCCCGCTGGGCACCGTGGTCTACGACGAGGAGACCGGCGACCTGCTCGGCGAGGTGCTCCAGGACGGCGAGCGCCTCCTGGTGGCGGCCGGCGGCCAGGGCGGGCGGGGCAACGCCCGCTTCGCCACCGCCACCAACCAGGCGCCGCGCCGGGCCGACCCCGGCCGCGACGGCGAGGAGCGCCGCCTCCGCCTGGAGCTCAAGCTGCTGGCGGACGTCGGCGTCGTCGGCCTGCCCAACGCCGGCAAGTCGACCCTGATCAGCGTGGTCTCCGCGGCCAAGCCGAAGATCGCCGACTACCCGTTCACCACCCTGGTGCCGCAGCTCGGCGTGGTGGCCGAGGGGCCCCTCGCGGAGCCCTTCGTGATCGCCGACCTGCCGGGGCTGATCGCCGGCGCGGCGGAGGGAGCGGGGCTGGGGATCCAGTTCCTCCGCCACATCGAGCGCTGCCGGGTGCTCCTGCACCTGGTGGACCTCTCGAACCCGGAGGGGAGCGCCGCCGACGACCTGACCGTGGTGGAGCGGGAGCTGGAGGCCTTCAATCCCGGGCTGATGGAGCGGGAGCGGCTGATCGTGGGGAGCAAGCTCGACTCCGCCCTGCCCGAGCGGCGGGAGGAGCTGGCCGGGGAAGCCGCGAAGCGCGGCCTCTTCCACATGGAGATCAGCTCCGCGACGGGGGAGGGGATCCCCCGGCTCATCGCGGAGCTGTCGCGCCGGCTGGAGGCCCGCCGGGAGTGAAGATCGGTCTCTTCGGAGGCAGTTTCGATCCCATCCACCGCGGGCACATCGAGCCCATCCGGGAGGCCCGCCGCGCCCTCGGGCTCGACCGGGTCCTCTATCTGCCCACGGCCCGGCCGCCGCACAAGCCCGGCCGGTCCCTCGCTCCGGCTGTGGCCCGCTATGTCATGACGGAGCTGGCGCTCCTGGGTGAGGAGGGGCTGGACGTCTCGCCCCACGAGCTGACGGAGCGCCCGGCCTACACCATCGAGACGCTGGAGCACTTCCGCCGGGAGATGCCGGCGGCGGAGCTCTTCCTGATCATCGGCGGCGACTCGTTCGCCGACCTCCACCTGTGGGTGCGTTGGCGGGAGATCCCCCAGGCCGCCCGGCTGGTGGTCCTGGCCCGCCCGGGTTGGGACCTCGACGCGCCGTCCCTCCACCCCGAAGTGGCGGAGCTGGCGAAGACGGACCGCGTCATCCTGCTGCGGCAGACGCCGGTGGACATCTCCTCCACCCGGCTGCGGGAGATCCTGGCCGCCGGCCTCCCCGTCCCGGAGGGAACGCTCCCGGACTTGGTGGTACGATACGTGCAAAAATACGACCTGTACCGATGAATCCAGAACCTATCACCACCGCCATCGACACCCTTCAGAAAGTCCGTGAGGCCGTCTCGGCCGCCGACGACCGCAAGGCGGTCGACCTCAAGGTCCTGCACCTCGGAAAGGTGACGGACTTCACGGATTACTTCATGATCTGCAGCGGCACCAGCGAGCGCCAGGTCCAGGCCATCGCCGACGCCGTGCAGGAGCGGCTGCGCGAGAACAAGGCGCGCCCCCTGCACGTCGAGGGCTACAACCGGGGCCAGTGGGTGCTGCTGGACTACGGCGACCTCGTCGTGCACGTCTTCCAGGAGGAGCCCCGGCGGTACTACGCCCTGGAGCGCCTCTGGGGGGACGCCCCCGACGTGACGGCCGGGCTCCGGGCGTGAGCGCCGCGGCGCCGCTCACCCTTCCGCGCCTCCTCCAGGACTTTCCCGCGCTCGCCGAGAGCCTGCGCGGCATCGGCCGCGCCGCGGCCACGGACGCCCCGGTCCTCATTCTCGGCGAGCCGGGGAGCGGCCGCTCCACGGTCGCCCGCGCTCTCCACGGCGCCAGCCCGCGCGCCCAGGATCCCCTGATCGAGGTGGACCCGGGCGCGATCCCCACCACCCTGTTCGAGAGCGAGCTGTTCGGCTATCGGGCCGGCGCCTTCACCGGCGCCGAGCGGGCGGGGGAGGGCCGGGTGGCGCGGGCGGAAGGGGGGACGCTCGTGCTCGACCATGTGGAGGAATTGCCGCTCTCCGCCCAGCCCAAGCTGCTGCGGCTGGTGGCGGAGCGGCGCTACGCTCCCCTGGGCGGGCCGGAGGTCGCCGCCGACCTTCGTTTCGTCGCCATCGGCTCGGAGGACCTCCCCCAGCGCGTGGCCCGGGAGACGTTCCGCCCCGACCTCTTCTACCGCCTGGAGGTACTGGCTTTCCGCGTGCCCCCGCTGCGCGAGCGCCGGGAGGACCTGCCGCGCGTCCTCGACCACCTCCTGGCCGACCTCGGCGAGCGCTTCGGCTACCGCGACCCCGTCCTGGCGCCCCGGGCCCGCGCCTGGATGCTGGAGCACCCCTGGCCGGGCAACCTGCGGCAGCTCCGCAACACCCTGGAGCGGGGATTGATCCTCTCCGACGGCGAGCCGGTCGATCCGCCGCCGCCCGACGAGCTGCTGGAGACGCGCCCCCGTCCCCTGGTGGAAGTGGAGAAGGAGCAGATTCGCAAGGCCCTCGCCTACACCCGCGGCCACCAGGGCCGCGCCGCCGACCTCCTGGGCATCAGCCGCAAGGCGTTGTGGGAGAAGCGGCGCCGGTATGGAATCCCGTAGGACCCTCACCACCCCGGGCCTCCTCTCCCAGCCTCCCTCCCGTCCCGCCGGGAGAGGAGGGAGAGGTTAGTCGTCCTTCTTCCCTTGCCTTTTCCCCTCTCCCGGTGAGGGAGGGCGGGAGGGGTCGGGAGAGGGGGCAGGGGTGAGGGTTCGACGCCCCGCCTCCCGCAACGCCTTGGACAGCAGGAACTCGATCTGGGCGTTGACGCTGCGCATCTCGTCGTCGGCCCAGCGCCGGAGGGCTTCGTAGACCTCCGGCGCCAGCCGCAGCGGATAATTCTTCCGTTCCGCCAAAGCCGTCCCCTAGTGATAGAGGCTTCCGGCGTTGATGACCGGCTGCGGGTGACGGTCGCCGCAGAGCACCACCAGGAGATTGCTCACCATGGCGGCCTTGCGCTCCGAATCGAGCTCGACGACGTTCCTCTCGGACAGCATCTCCAGGGCGTGCTCCACCATCCCCACGGCGCCCTCGACGATCTTGGACCGGGCGGCCACCACCGCGCTGGCCTGCTGGCGCTGCAGCATGGCGGACGCGATCTCGGGCGAGTAGGCGAGGTGGCTGATGCGGGCCTCCAGCACCGAGACGCCGGCCTGCTCCAGCCGCTCCTGGATCTCCTTGGCGAGGCCGACGGAGATCTCCGACGTGTGGCTGGAGAGCGCCATCTCGCCCGGGATCTCGGGTACGTAGCCGTAGTGGGTGGCGAGGTTGCGCAGCGCCGACTCGCTCTGGACGTGAACGAAGTTGATGTAGTCGTCCACGTTGAACAGGGCCTCGGCGGTGTCGATGACCTTCCACACCACGACGGCGGCGATCTCGATGGGGTTGCCGGTGTTGTCGTTCACCTTGAGCTTGCCGGTCTCGAAGTTGCGGGTGCGGACCGACACCTTCTTCTTGGAGTAGAACGGGTTGGCCCACCGCAGGCCTGGCTGCCGGGACGTCCCCACGTACTCGCCGAAGAACTGCAACACCTTGCCCTCGTTGGGGTTGACGATGAACACCCCGCACATCAGGACGACCGACGTCAGCATCACGAGGATGGAGACGATGACGAGCGCCGGGGAGCCGAGGCTGGCGCCGCCGTAGATCAGACCGGCGATCGAGGCCAGGAACACTAGGAGGAGGAGCAGCAGCATCCCCAGCCCCTGCCTACCGTTGAACTCTCTCTCGCGGATCATGGTGACCATGTGGCGTATCTCCCTTTCTTGGATACCAGAGTGATATCACTCTGATGGCAGATACGCAAGGGGATGGGGAAGGTTTCAGGGGGATTCTGGATTACGGCCGGTCGTCGGGAGGCTGGGTGAGGGTGAGGGATTGGAAGACCTCAAGGATTGGGGTGAGGAGGGCTTCGTCGGGCTCTTGGCCGGCGGCTTCGGCGTGTTTGAGATAGTTCCTGGCCATCTTTGCCATCCAGGAAGCAAAGGCGGCAGGGAATCGTAAAAAAAGGGGACTGAAGGTTCGCACTGCCTCCACTGTGGCCTCTAGGGCGTCCTCTCGGCGCCCCAGATCGCTGTACCGAGTGCCGAGATTGTTGAGGCTCGTGGCGAGATCAGGTAGGAAAGCGTCTGGTCTTTTTTGGGCGAGTTGCCGATAGATCGCCACAGCCTCGACATTGGCAAAGAGGGCCTCACCATCTTGTTCTAAAGCACCAAGAATCGAGCTTAGGTTGCTCAAACTCATGGCTAGATCAGGTAAAGAAACCTCCGGCCGTTGTTCTGTGAGTTGCCGATAAATCTGTACTGCGCGTTTAGTGACATCAAGGGCATCCTCTCGGCGGTCGAGAGTTTTGAACATAGAACCCAAATTCATGAGACTCATGGCGAGGTCGGGTAGAAACGCATTGGGTCGTATAACTGCGAGTTGCCGGTGGATTTTCTCGGCTTCTTCAAAGGCAAATAGGGCATCCTCTCGACACCCGAGATCGCGAAAAATGATTCCCAAGTTGTTTAGGCTTATCGCCAAGTCGGGCAGGAAGGTGTCGGGTAACAGTTGCGCAAGGTTTCTCCTGATACTTACGGCTTCTTGAGTAGCATGAAGGGAGTCTTCTCTCCTGCCGAGTTCTCGGAGCGCTAGTCCAAGATTGTTGAGGCTTGTAGCTAAGTCGGGCAGGAACGCATCGGGTAGTATTTGTGAAAGGTGTCTCCTGATATTTGCGGACTCTTGAGTTATATTGAGCGCATCTTCTCGTAATCTTAGCTCACGAAGCATTAACCCCATATTGTTGAGGCTCATAGCCAGATCAGGCAGGAAGGCTTTGGGCTGCCGTTGTGCAAGTTGCCGATAAATGTATACGGCTCTTTCGGCAGCCTCGAGGCCATCCTCTAACCGCCCCAGATCGTGAAGAATAGAGCTCATGTTGTTGAGGCTCATTGCGAAATTAGGCAAGAAGGCTTCAGGTCGTAGCTGGGTAAGTTGCTGATAAATCTGTACGGCTTCTTCAACTGAAGAGAGGGCATCCTCTCTTCGTCCGAGAGCATTGAGTACGGCACCTATATTAGCAAGGCTTGCAGCTAAGTCGGGAAGGAAGGAGTCTGGTCTTTCTTTTGCGAGCTGCCTCCAATTTTGTACAGCCTCTTCGGTAGCTTGGAGGTCATCCTCCAGCCATCCGAGACTGCCGAGAATATTACCGAGAGTGTTGAGGCCTACAGACAATTCGTGAAGGAAGTCGTTAGGCCTTGTTAGCCTTACTTGTCGGTAAATTTGTACGGCCTCCTTGATAGCTTGCAGAGCATCTTCTCGCCGTCCAAGACTGCGGAGAATAGCTCCTAGGTTGTTGAGAATTGCCGCTAAATCAGGAAGAATTTCCTGGGGGCGTAGCTGCGCGGTTTGTCGATAAATCTGTGCTGCCTCTTCAGTGGCCTTAAGGGCTTCTTCCTTTCTGCCAAGATTCCGAAGGATGGCGCCCAAGTTGTTGAGGCTATTGGCAAGATCGGAGAGAAAAATATCAGGTTTCAGCCGTGCAAGTTGCCTTCGAACCCGTATGGCATCTTCGGTGGCTTGGAGAGCGTCCTCACTGCGTCCGAGAGCGCTAAGCCTAAAGCCATAATTGGTGAGTAGCCTTGCATACTCAGCCTGCTGTGTCTCTGAAGACTCAGCAACCTGCTCGCGTAATAGATTCAGGCATTCTGCTGTAGCAATGTTGGCGATCTCTCGAAGCGGAACGGATCTCTGAAATTCCTCTTCATCGCAGAGCTGCTGAAGAGTCGCCCAGATCTCCGGTGCTCCTCTACCATCCAACTCGTTAGTGAAGTTTCCGATCCATTCTTCGGCCCTGGAGACCCGCCGTACTAGCCGCGACAGTACGGTGAGGGTGAAGTACACCTCTCTAGGGCTGCACTGTTCGAGAATCCGGCCTAGAAGGCTCTGATCCTGGGTCAGAGTATCGGCTACGAGTTCTTCGCCGAGGAGGTCTGGCTGGAGGGGATCGATGAAGCGTCCATTCTCTCCTTCAGAGCCACCGTAGAGAGTCCGAAGCAATCCGAGCACCGTCCTGGGATGGCGTTTTTCCAAGGGAAAATCCCTCAGACAACGAACCACGAGATCCTCGGCTTCCTGTTCTGTGGAGCAGCCCTGAACGAGCGTGACAGCCGCCACAGCGATTTCCAGCGCCTGTTCCAGCAGTGACGCCAGATCACCAGACAAGCGGAGGTCCGCCACCTGCTTGATCCAGAAACGGCGCTCATGCACAAGGGTAGCGTGGAGGGCCTCGGCGGCGTTCCCAATCCGCTTTCCTTCCAAGGCGGCCAGAGCGGCCATGTGGAGAAACAGGACACGCTCGAAGTCTTTGTGAGAAAGATCAGGAAGCGGCGGTTCCGAGGGTACTGTTTGATCGGTCTCAGCCGCAAAGCCCTCCATGGCTCTGTAAAGACTTCCCGCCGCTCTTCGACATCCGAAGGAATAAGGGGCGTGATGACCTCGGACCGATTGGGAAGCCGGGCGATCTCGCCATCCATTTCAAAGAGGTTTCGCCACCAGTCCCCCTCCCTGCGAGCCAAGAAGACTACCCGCATCTTGGGGTCCACTCCGCGTTCGGCGGAGGCCAGCTTCTGCAGGAGTGGCTTGACCAGAGTCATCTGGGTCTCGGCATAGTCCACGACTACGAGCCGTGGAGCGGTGCCTTTCAGGAAAGGATCGAGCTCGATAGCTTGGCGATCACGGCGCAGGAACCCGGCGTGCCAGCCCTGATGGCGCAGACGGCGGCACCATTCGATCATCAGACGGGTTTTACCGGAACCGCCCTCGCCGGTCAGGAGGAAGACGCTCCGGGGCTCAGCCTCTTGACACCATTCGGCCAGAAGATCCAGTTCCTTCTGACGCCCCACTTCGTCGAAGGGGATCACCTCGTGAGCCGCGGTCAAGAGGGTGCCGGGTTTGTGATCCCTGAGCTTGTCAGTGCCCGTGTTCAGGAGATCCTGGATTCTGGCGGCCTCGTCGAAAGCTTCGCGGATACGCCGACTATGCAGAGAGGTGGCCCAGCGGTTGAGATCGTCTTCTATGAGATTCGACAGCGCGGCCGAAGTCAGGTTCCGGGCGTTGATGTCCGGCTGGCTGGAGGCTTCGAGGACGTGGACCACTAGGCGGTCGGTGAAGAGGTCCGCGTCGAGGTTGCGGGTCTTCTCTCCGCGAGCGAGGCGGGACTGGACGGTGCGCCGGATGTCATCGAGGTCCGGCGCTCTGAACGTCCACTCCACCGCGTTCATGAAGCCCAGCCAGCCCTCCGGCTGGCTGTCGAGCCAGGCGCGGGCTTCTTCAATCTCCTTCCGGTGTGAGTTCTCTTTCTTCGGCTTGAGGAGGGATCGAACGGCGGAGGTAACTTTACGATTACGAATCCCCTCCCGCCATTTCTCCAGGAGATCGAAATCGAGCCCCTTCTTCCGCTGCTGCCGCGGTTCCGCCGTGGTGGTGAAGATGAATGTCCGGTCCTTCTCCTCGCGGCGGAGGACCACGTAGGTGCGGAGGAAGTTGAAGAGGGATTCCAGGACGGCTTGGTCCCCGAGCCCCAGGCGGCCGGAGTACGCCTTCACCTGCTCGTTGACGACTTTGCCGTCGAGGAGATGGCGATCGAGGTCTTCGTCTCCCTCGCAGACGAGAACTTCGTTCGGTTGGAGGTCGAGCCAGCGCAGGACGCCCAGGCACGTCTGGTAGAGGTAGCCCCGGATAGTGGCGTGGGCGGAGCGCCTGGAGTTTTCGGGCATGGTTCAGTAGATGCTAGCAGAGGCGGGGACTTCCCGGGATCTGCGGCTCCACATAGAATGGCTACGAGAACCGGAGTACTTCATGCCTTCCTACATCGCCCTTCTCCGCAAAGATACCGACAGCGACTACGGTGTGGAGTTCCCTGACTTCCCGGGCTGCGCGACTGCCGGAGAGAGTCTCGAGGAGGCTCGGAGGATGGCCGAGGAGGCCCTGAGCTTCCACGTCGAAGGCATGCTCGAGGACAGTGCCCCCCTTCCCGAGCCCAGCGGTCTTGAAGCCGTCATGGCGAATCCGGAAAACCGGCAGGCTGTCGCTTTGTTGGTGGACGTACCGGAGCCTTCATCGGCCATCGTTCGCATCGACCTCGATCTGCCAGAGGCAACCCTTCGCGAAGTTGACGCCCAAGCTCGTTCGAAGGGGATCTCTCGCTCCGCGTAGCCGTTTCGCGCCTCCCGGAAGGGGCGCGAGACGGCGCGTTCTCCCTTTCACTTCTCATTCCCCACGTTTCGCGTCTCGTTCCCTGCCTTTCCTGCGACGGGAAAGACCTTTCGCCTCACGTTCCCTCCGGGGAATGGAACGTGAAAGGGAGAAAACGGGACAGAAAAGGCGGGGAACGCGACGTCAAAGACCTTTTCTGTCCCGTTCCCCGTCTTTCACGAGGCCCGAAGTCGGGGGAAAGAGGCATTCCCCATGGGGAATGGAACTCGAAAGGCGGGGAATGGGAGGCGAAGGTCCTTTCGGATGACCGGAAAGGTCTTTCGCGTCGCATTCCCTCGGGGGAACGCCCCGTGAAAGGGAGACGACGTTCCGTTCCCCGCCTTTTCCGTCATCGGAAAGCCGGGGAATGAGGGCTGAAATGGAGGGAACGAGGCTTGAAGTCGCTTGCTATTTATGTTCCAGGACGTAGAACCAGGGGGAGGTCGGCGTCCTCTGCCGCGTCAGCCGGAAGGAGAGGCCGAAGAGCGGCGAAGGGGTCCAGCCTTTCTCGTCAGCCTCGACGCGAATGTACCGGCCAGCGGTCAAGGTATGGATCTCGAACTGAATGTCGGCTTTGCGGGCGTCAGTGATCCACATCTCAGAGATGCCGGCCTTCGCATACTGAGGCGGCAGGCGATGCTTGTCCTTGTGTTCGGAGCTGTCGCTGACCACTTCGACGACCAGGTCCGGAGCCCCGTCGATCGCTGTAGAGCGGTCCGGCTCCCCGGAGGCTGCTGGAACGTACCTGACCTTCCCGCTCTTCAGGGAATCCCAGAAGACCACTACAACGTCCGGCTCAGCGGAGAGGCCAGCGAAACGGTTGGTGACGCGCGCTCGATCCGTGTAGATATCCCCGAGGCGACCCGTCACCAAGGAGTGAAGAGTCGCGTAGATGGCTCCCTTGGGCTGGCCATGTGTCTGAAGGTCTTCCGGGCTCATGCCGACTTCGATGTCCCCTCTCAGATAGTCGATGCGCCCGGTTTCCGGGAAATCGCCAGAATCTATCCACCTCTGGAACCCCTCGAAGCTGAAGGCGTCGTCGGGGAGCCGGAGATTGTTCTGGTCAGCGATGATCGCGTGTCGTCGGGCCATGATGGATTCTACCTCCTAGGCACAACTCCTCGCAAGACTCGAGGTCGCGCCGCTCACCTCCGCAGGCTCAGCGCCCGGAAGAACTCCTCGGCTACCTTAGCAGGATTGCCTACCAGCGACTTCGCCCCCTCTTCCTCCAGGAGCCAGTCCGAGGGGAGATAGTGGCGGTAGGGGGCGTGGAGGAAACGCTGGTCGAAGAGGGCGATGACGCCGGTGTCCTCGGGGGAGCGGATGAGGCGGCCGGCGGCCTGCACGACGCGGGTCATCCCGGGCACCACGAAGGAGTATTCGAAACCCTTTTCGAAGCGATCTTCGTAATAATCCTTCAGAAGCTGCTGCTCCAGCGTCATGGCCGGCAGGCAGGGACCCACGATCGCCACCGCCTTCAACACCTCTCCCGGATAATCCACCCCCTCGGCGAAGACTCCGCCCGCCACCGCCACCAGCAGGATGTCCCCGAAGATGGCGCCGCGCAGGGCCTGGAGGAGGAGGTCGCGCTCGGCTTCGCTGTCCGCCTGGCGCTGGATCAGAACCTTTTTATTGCGCAGGCGCATCCGCCCCGTGACCTCGGAGAGGAAGGCGTAGCTCGGGAAGAGGGCGAGGCAGTTGCCCGGCACCGTGTCCGCGAAGTCGGCCAGGCGCTCGGCGATCCGCTCGTAGTTCGCCGGCCGCTCGCGGAAGGTGGTGGCGATCGAGGGATCGATCACCACGCGGCGGTTCTCGACCGGGAAGGGGTTGGGGATTTCCACGAAGGCGGTGCGGCCCGCTTCGAATCCCAAGAGGCCCGTATAGAACTCCGGCGGCGAGAGGGTGGCCGAAAGGCCGATGGCGGCGTGGGTGCGCTGGAGGACGTCGCCCAGGAAGCGGCTGGGGTCCTTGCAGAGGATCTTGAGCCGGCCGTCCCCCCGCTTGTACTCGACGCAGTGGCTGAAGGCGGCGTCGGAGACCATCAGGCCGTTGAGGAAGCGCAGGAAATCGAAATAGAGCTCGACGAACGGGTCCTCGGGCCGGAAGGTGCGGGTCTCGCGCTGGTGCTCCAGGTAGTCGACGAAGGCGGCGTCGAGCTCGGGCCGCAGGCGCCAGAAGCGGTCTCTCGGGGAAGGGGTACTCGACGGCGCGGTCGCCCGGCGGGCCGTCCTCCAGAGCGTCGGCGACGATGCCGTCGATGAGCGCGGCGAGCTGGAGGCAGAGGGTCTCGATGCGGAAATGGATCGGCTCGCCCCAGCGGCCGATGACTTCGGCGGCTTTCCGCGCCTGGTCGGAGGAAAGCTCCGGGCTGTAGTAGCCGCGCCCGCGGTCCACCAGGTTGTGGACCTCGTCGATGACCAGGATGACGTCGGAGAGATCCTGGTCGGCGGCGAAGCTGGAGAGCGAGACGTAGGGGTCGAAGACGTAGTTGTAGTCGCAGACCGTGACCTGGACGCGGCTGGAAAGCTCCAGGCTGACCTCGAAGGGGCAGACCTCGGCCTCCTTGGCGGCGCGGAAGACGTCGTCGGGCTCGATGGACGGCCAGGACTCATAGATGCGGCCGAGGACGCCGGTGGTGGGGAGCTTGAGGCCGTAGTCCTTGGCGAAGCGGCAGTACTCCTCGTGGCAGAGGATCTGGTCGTTGGCGCACATCTTCGCCTTGGCGCGCAGGCGCAGGGAGCGGAAGGCGGTGTCCTGGTTGAGCAGGTTGAGGACGGCGGTGGCCATCTCCTGCTGGGTGTTCTTGGCGGTGAGGACGAACAGCCGCTTGTCGTGGGCCAGGGCGTACTTCAGCGCCGGGAAGAGGGCGGCGACGGTCTTGCCGATGCCGGTGGCGGCCTGCAGGAGCAGGTGCTCGCGGTTGGCGACAGCGGTCTCGACGGCGGCGAGGATCAGTTCCTGGCCCGGGCGGATCTCGCCGTAGGGGAAAGTGAGGCGCTCGGCCGCGGCGTGCCGCTCGGCGGCCTTGCGGCGCTCGGTCTCCCAGGCGTGGATGTAGCCGTTGATGCGCCGCCAGATGGAGATCTCCAGCGTCCGGAAGTCGGGCTCCAGGGTCTCGCGCTCGGTCTCGTCGCTGCCGATGGCGATCAGCACCAGCTCGGCGCGGACGGGTTTCTCCTCGGTCTTGGCGAGCATCCAGGCGTAGAGCAGGGCCTGGCGCTGGTAGGTCTCGCGCACGGCCGGCGGCAGGTTGCCGCCGCGGCGGACCGACTTGATCTCCTCGACCACCAGCGTGCCGTCCGGCTCTTTCCGCAGGCCGTCGGCCCGGCCCTGGACGGTGACCTTCCAGCCGCGGTGCTCAAAGACATGGGTGATGACCACCTCGCGCCGGTAGGAAGGGTCGTCCGCCAGCGTCTGCTCCTGATAGCGCCCGTGGATGGCCTGGCCGAGCCAGAGGCGCTCGTAGCCGCCGCGGCTGGAGAAGCCGAGGCTGCGCAGAAAGGGCGCGTCGAGCAGGTCGGCGACGGAGAGGTCGAGCGTGCGGTTTTCGGCGTCGAAACGAGCGGCCATCCCGGGGAAGTATACGGCGTATTTTCGCCGTGTCGCCGGCCCGGGCGGAAGAGAGGGAGGAGGCGGTGGAGGGAGTGAGGGCTCGGGCGGCCGATGGCCGCCCTCACCGCTTCATGGGATCGACGAGACCTTAACGGCCGTCGCGGTCGGCGTCGCCGGGGAGGGCGTGCTCGACGCGGTGCCAGGCGTCCTTGGCGGCGTGCTTGGCGTCGCTCCAGGCCAGGCGGGACTTGCCCTTCGCCTGCTCCCAGCCGTGCTCCAGGTCGTTCTCGGTGTCTTCCCAGCGACGGCCGCGATAGCGGGTCGCCGAGTCGTAGCCGTAGTTGTAGGCCGGCCGGTAATCGCCGTCGTAGTCGTAGCTCTTCTGGTAGTACGGGCGGGAGTTGTAGCTCTGGCGCCAGTAGTTGTCGCTGTCGTTACGGTCGGTGACGCGGTTCCAGGCATCCTTGGTGGCGTGCTTGGCATCGCTCCAGGCCAGCTTGGAGTTGGTCTTGGCCTTCTCCCAGCCGCGCTCCAGGTCGTTCTCGACGCTGTTCCAGTCGCGGTCGTGATAGCGGGTCCGCGACTCCCAGCCATAGCGGTACGCCGGGCTGAGATCGTCGTAGGTGCGGTTGGCCGCGTAGGGCCGGGTGTTATAGGTGCCACGCCAGTAGGCGTCCTCTTCCGTGGGATTGACCGCCTCGGCCACGCCCTTGCCGGCAAGGCCGCCCATCACGCCGCCAACCGCGGCGCCGACCACCGCGCCCACCGGGCCGCCGACCGCGCCGCCCAGGGCCGCGCCGCCGACCGCGCCGCTCGCCGCGCCCACGCCGGTGCCGACCGGATGCGCGCCGGGCTCGCCGGTCAGGGGATCGCGGTTGGCGTCGTGCCGCGTATCGTGATCCAGCTCAGCGGTTGCCGTTCTTCCCGTGCTTTTGTCGTACTTGTTGTCGTTCATGAGGTTCTCCTTGAACTGTAGTAGGTGGACGACAGACAACCTGCAAAAAGAGGTAATTGCAAAGGCGGGGCCAACATGGGAGGACTTTTTATTGATACCATGTTCTCATGTGGCTGAAGCGAACGCCCTGGGCGGCCCTGCTGATTTCGGTCCTGTTGCTGGGAGCCTTGGACTGGCATCCGGCGGGGGATCTGCACGACGCTACGGCGTCCGGCCCGGGTGAGATCTATTTCCCCGGCGCCGAGCACCCGGATCAGCCGGCCCACTTCGAGCAGGCGGATCCCGCCTATCACCCGCACTGCCAGGCCTGCATCTACCGGATGCAGACGTCCGGCGCGCACCTGCGGCCGACCGCGGCCCTGGCGCCGCTGGTCCCGCAAACACGGGAAGCGGTCGAGCCCGCGCCGCTCCGGCCGTCCATCGCGCTCCGCTCCCGCGGCGCGCGGGCCCCTCCCGTCCTCTCCTGACCCGGTCGACATCCAGAGGCTGGCCGGTCTTCCGCCGCGCGGAAGCCGTGCCCGTTGGCAACGACTTTCTTCAGGAGATGACGATGAATCATCCAATGCTGAGGTGGGCGGCCGTGGGGCTGCTCGCCCTGCTGACGCATCAGGGGACCGTCCGGGCGGCGCAGGTCACCCCCGCCGTCCCGGGAACGATCGAGGGAAAGGTGACGACCTCGGACGGCGGAACCGTCGACGACGCCGAGGTCTTGATGGTCGAGCTGCGCCGCCGGACCCGCGCGGGCGCGGACGGCACGTTCCGTTTCGAGGGGGTCCCGGCCGGGACTTACCTGCTGGAGGCCGTCAGCTCGCGCTACGGCAACGCGGTGGACCGGGTGACGGTCGACGCCGGGGGCACGGCTCAGGTCGAGCTGGTCCTGGATCTCACCGTCCACCGCGACGAGATCCTGGTGACCGCGAGCCCCGACGTCCGCAGCCGCTACGAGGTGGCGCAGCCGACCAGCGTCCTCTCGGAGGAGGAGCTGCAGCAGCGCCTTCAACCGACGCTGGGCGAGACGCTCAGCAAGGAGCCAGGCGTCAGCTCCACCTTCTTCGGTCCGGGCGCCAGCCGGCCGGTGATCCGCGGCCTCGGCGGCGACCGCATCCGCGTGCTGGAGAGCGGCGTGGGCGGCGGCGACGCTTCCAGCACCAGCCCGGACCACGCGGTGAGCATCGATCCCATGACCGCCGAACGGATCGAGGTGCTGCGGGGGCCGGCCACCCTGCTCTACGGCAGCAGCGCCGTCGGCGGCGTGGTCAACGTGATCGACAACCGCATCCCCGACGAGATGCCGGGGGCGAAGATCGAGGGCTCGGCCGAGCTGCGGGGCGGCACCGTCTCGGACGAGCGCGGCGGCGCCGCGCGGCTCGAGGGTGGCCTGGGCAGATTCGCCTGGCACGCGGACTACCTGAAGCGCGCGACGGACGACTACGAGGCTTCCGGCTTCACCGTCTCCAACAGCGCCACCGAGAGCGAGTCCGGAGCCGCCGGCTTCTCCTACATCGGCGACCAGGGCTTCGTGGGCGTCTCCGTCTCCGGCCTCGACACCCTCTACGGCATCCCCGGAGGGGAGGAGGACGTCCGCATCGATCTGGAGCAGCAGCGGTACGATCTGCGCGGCAGCATCACCCGTCCGCTCGGCATCTTCCGGGGCATGAACGTCCGGCTGGGCGTGACCGATTACGAGCACCGGGAGCTGGAGGGGGACGAGGTCGGCACGCGTTTCCTCAACGACAGTTGGGAGGGCCGGTTCGAGCTGCTGCAGAACGCGCTGGGGCCGCTCTCCGGCTCGATCGGCTTCCAGGCCCTCTCCCGGGACTTCGAGGCGATCGGCGAGGAGGCCTTCGTGCCGCCCACCCAGACCGGCTCCTGGGCCGTGTTCGCTTTCGAAGAGGTGACGCGGGGCGCCTGGCGGTTCCAGCTCGGCGGGCGCTACGAGAACCAGGACGTGGAGGCGGAGACCGAGGGCGTCGATCACCGTTCGCTCTCCGGCCTTTCCGCCTCGCTCGGCGTGGTCTATGGGATCGGTGACGACTACTCCCTGGGGCTCTCGCTGGCCCGCTCCACCAAGCTGCCCAACGCCGAGGAGCTGTTCTCGAACGGTCCGCACATCGCCACCCGCGCCTTCGAGATCGGCGATCCGAACCTGGGCGAGGAGACCAGCCTCGGCGTGGACGTGACGCTGCGCAAGTCGAACGGCCCGCTGACGGGCGAGCTGACCTTCTTCACCAACCGGTTCGACGACTACATCTTCGAGCAGGGGACCGGCGAGGAGGAGGACGGGCTGCAGGTGTTCCGGTACGTGCAGCGGGACGCCGAGTTCTACGGCGCCGAGTTGAGCGGCGTCTGGGAGCTCTTCCACGGCGAGCCCGACCACCTGGACCTCGAGCTCGGCGCCGACTTCGTGCGCGCCGAGCTGCGGGACACGGGCGAGCCCCTGCCGCGCATCCCGCCGCGCCGCTATCGCCTGGGACTCCACTACCGGGGCGAGAGGCTCAACGGCCTCGTCGAGGGCATCCAGGCCGAGGATCAGGACCGGGTGAGCCAGTTCGAGACGCCGACCGAGGGCTACACGCTCCTCAACGCCAGCATCGGCTACCGGTTCCTCACCAGCGTGGCGGTCTACGACGTCCTGCTGCGGGGCACCAACCTGACGGACGAGGAGGCGCGCACCCACGTCTCCTTCCTGAAGGACTTCGCGCCGCTGCCCGGGCGGGATGTGAGCTTGTCGCTGCGGGTGACGTTCTAGGGGGCGCTGGCTGGGGCGGGTGCCCTCCGAGACCTCACCCTCGGTCCCTCTCCTGAAGGAGAGGGAGGCCTCTCCGGCGTAGGCAAGGTGGCCTCCTGATCGTTCCCCCTCTCCCGGGTGGCGGGAGGGGATGGGAGAGGGGGCCGGGGGTGAGGTCTCGCAGGGCATGCCGCCTCAGGACGCCGGACCGCCCTGAATCTTGCCCTCCCCCCTCCCTCGGAGTACCCTCCAGCCTCGATGTCCTTCTATAAAGCTTCGATTCGGCCTCTGTCTCACCCTGGCCCTGGGGCTCGTCTCGGCTGGCTGCCGGGACCTCGGCCACGCGGCCGAGGAGCCGGGGAAGATCCACGTCGGCATCGTGTTCGACAGCGGCGGCAAGGACGACCGGTCGTTCAACGCCGCGGCCTTCCGGGGGGTGACCCGGGCGGCCAAGGATTTCCCGATCGTGCTGCGCGACGCCGAGCCGGGCGATCCGGCCTCCCTGGAGCCCGCCACGCGCGCTTTCGCCGAAGTGGGCTACGACCTCATCATCGGCATCGGCTTCGCCCAGACGCCGATCATCGAGGCGGTCGCCAAGGACTACCCGAACGTCAACTTCGCCATCGTCGACGGCGTGAGCCAACTGCCCAACGTCGCCTCCCTGGTGTTCAAGGAGCACGAGGGGAGCTATCTGGTGGGCATGATCGCGGCGCGGAAATCCCGCACCGGCGTGCTCGGCTTCATCGGCGGCATGGACATCCCCCTGATCCACAAGTTCGCGACGGGTTATACCGAGGGGGCGAAGGCGGTCGATCCGGACGTGCGGGTGATCCAGAACTACGTCGGCGTCACCGAGGCGGCGTGGAACAACCCGGGCAAGGGCAAGGAGCTGGCCGTGGCGCAGATCGGCAAGGGGGCGGACGTCATCTTCGCCGCCGCCGGCAACTCGGGGCTGGGCGTGTTCGACGCCGCCGAGCAGTACAAGAAATTCGTCATCGGCGTCGACTCCAACCAGAACTGGGTCAAGCCCGGCTACGTGCTCACCAGCATGGTCAAGCGGGTGGACAACGCGGTCTACACGATCATCGGCGACATGGTGAACGGCCGCTTCCAGGGCGGCATCCACGTTTACGGCCTTCCCGACGGCGGCATCGGCTACGCCATGGACCAGCACAACGAGAAGCTCGTGCCCAAGGACGTGATCGCCGAGGTCGAGGCCGCCAAGGCGCGGATCATCAAGGGCGAGATCAAGGTCACGGACGCGATGGCCCAGTAGGCCGCCCCAGCCCATGCTCGAGCTCCGCGACATCACCAAGCGTTTCGGCGAGGTCCTGGCCAACGACCGGGTCAGCCTGACGGTGGCGCCGGGCACCATCCACGCCATCGTGGGCGAGAACGGCGCCGGCAAGTCCACGGCCATGCGGATCGCCTACGGCTTCTACTCGTCGGACTCCGGCGACATCGTCATCGACGGCCAGCCGCGCCGGCTGGAGAGCCCCCACGACGCCATCGCCCTCGGCGTCGGCATGGTCCATCAGCACTTCATGCTGGTGGAGACCATGAACGTGGCGGAGAACATCGTGTTGGGGATCGAGCCGGGCTCATTCCTGGCGATGGACCTGCCGGGGGCCGCGAAGCGCATCCGCGCCCTCTCCGAGGAATTCCGGCTGGCCATCGATCCCATGGCCCGCATCGAGGACCTCTCGGTGGGGCAGCAGCAGCGGGTGGAGCTGCTCAAGGCGCTGTACCGCGAGGCGCGCCTGCTGATCCTGGACGAGCCCACGGCGGTGCTCTCGCCGCAGGCGGTGGCGGACCTGTTCGCCATCCTGCGGCGGATGCGCGAGCAGGGCAAGACCATCGTCATCGTCACCCACAAGCTCTCCGAGGTGCTGGAGATCTCCGATGAAGTGACGGTCATGCGCGACGGCCGCGTGGTGGGCCACCGCCGCACGGCCGAGACCAGCGCCGCCGAGCTGGCCCGCCTGATGGTGGGGCGCGACGTGCTGCTGCGGGTGGTCAAGCCCGAGGCCAAGCCGGGCCAGCCCGTGCTCGCCGTGCGCGGGCTCTCCCTGAAGGCGGCGGGCGGCGAGAAGCGGCTGGACGGCGTCTCGCTGGAGGTGCGGGCCGGGGAGATCGTGGGGATCGCCGGCATCGAGGGCAACGGCCAGACGGAGCTGATCGAGGCCCTGGCCGGGCTGGTGGACCGCGATGCGGTCTCCGGGACCGTCGAGCTGGAGGGCAGGGACGTGGCGAGCCTCTCCGCCCGCCAGCGCCGGGCGCGGGGGATCGCGCACGTGCCCGAGGACCGGCACCGGCGCGGCCTGCTGCTCGACTTCGCCCTCGGCGAGAACGCCATCCTGGGAGCGGAGGACCGGCCGCCGGTGGCGGTGGGGCCGCTGCGGTCGTGGCTCAACCTCGACGCCATCCGCCGCAAGACCGAGAAGATCCTGAAGGAGTTCGACGTCCGGCCGCCCGATCCGGAGCTGACCGCGCGGGCGCTCTCGGGCGGCAACCAGCAGAAGCTGATCCTGGGCCGGGAGGTGGAGCAGTCCCCCCGGCTGCTGCTGGTGGCCCAGCCCACCCGGGGCGTGGACATCGGCGGCATCGAGTTCATCCACCGCCACCTGGTGGCGATGCGCGACGCCGGCTGCGCCCTGCTCCTGGTCTCCTCGGAGCTGGAGGAGGTGACGGCCCTCTCGGACCGCCTGCTGGTCATGCGCCAGGGGCGGATCGTGGGCGAGGTGGACCCGGCGCGGGCCTCCATGGAAGAGATCGGGCTCCTGATGACCGGCGGCGACGCCGCGGCGTGAACCCATGATCTGATCTCATCAAAGCCCATGAAATCATTCCGCGAGATCCTCTTCCCCCTGGCCGCCGTGGCCGCGGCCTTCCTGGTGGGCGCGCTGCTGATCCTGGCGGTGGGCGACAGCCCGTGGCGCACCTACGAGCTGCTGATCGGCAGCGCCCTGACCTGGCCGGACGGCATCGGCTACACGCTGTTCTACGCCACGCCGCTGATCTTCACCGGTCTCGCGGTGGCGGTGGCCTTCCGCTGCGGCCTGCTGAACATCGGCGCCGAGGGTCAGCTCTACATCGCGGCCTTCGCCACCGCCTGGGTGGGCATCACCTTCGCGGGCCTGCCGGCGTTGCTGCTGGTGCCGCTGTGCGTCCTGGCGGCGGTGCTCACGGGCGGCTTCTGGGGGGCGGTGCCGGGCGTGCTCAAGGCCCGCTTCGGGGCGCATGAGGTCATCACCACGATCATGATGAACTTCATCGCCATCGCCATCGCCAGCTACTTCACCCAGTACCACTACAAGCCGCCGGGCGACGCGCTGCTGGAGACGGTGCCGATCGGCGAGAACGCCCACATCCCCCGCATGGCGAGCTTCATTCCCGGCTTCCCCGAGCGGATTCCGCTGAACGTGGCCTTCCTGCTGGCGCTCGTGGCCTGCCTGCTGGTCTACCTCTTCCTCTGGCGCACGCGCTGGGGCTACGAGATCCGGGCCACGGGGGCCAACGCGGCGGCGGCGCAGTACGGCGGCATCTCGACCGGGCGGCAGATCGTGCTGGCGATGGCGATCTCCGGCGCGCTGGCCGGGATGGTGGGCGTCAACGAGGTGCTGGGCTACCGCTACCGCTACTACGACAGCTTCTCCTCCGGCTACGGCTTCACCGGCATCGCCGTGGCGCTGCTGGGCCGCAACCATCCGGTGGGGGTGATCCTGGCGTCGCTGCTCTTCGGCGCCCTGCTGCGCGGCGGCCTGTTCGTGGACATCTTCACCGAGCACGTGTCCAAGGACCTGGTGGTGGTGCTGCAGGGGATCATCATCCTGTTCGTGGCGGCGGAGGCCCTGTTCCGCGGGTCTTTCGTGAAGGTGGGCCGGCGCGCATGAGCGAGATCCTGGTCGTCTCCCTCTTCTTCTCGATGATCCGCCTGGCCACGCCGCTGCTGCTGGCGGCCCTGGGCGGCCTCTTCTCCGAGCGCTCGGGCGTGATCAACATCGCCCTCGAAGGCCTGATGCTGGCCGGCGCCTTCACCGCCGCCACGGTGACCCACTACACGGGCAGCCCGTGGATAGGGTTGGCGGCGGCGATCCTGGCCGGCTCCCTGGTGGCGTTGGTGCACGGGATCGCGTGCATCCAGTTCAAGGCCGACCAGGTGGTGAGCGGCACGGCGATCAACCTGCTGTTCCTGGGCGTGCCGGCGCTGCTCTCGGGGGCGCTGTTCGCGTCCACGGGCGCCACGCCGCAGCTCCGCCAGGACCAGCTCATCCCGAACATCCCCATCATCCTCGCCTTCGGGCTGGTGCCGGTCGTCTGGTACGTCCTGGGGCGGACCCGTTTCGGCCTGCGGCTGCGGGCGGTGGGGGAGAACCCCGAGGCGGCGGACACGGCGGGCGTCGACGTGACGCGGGTGCGCTACCTGGCGGTGATGCTCTCCGGGGCGCTGGCGGCCATCGGCGGCGCCTACCTCTCGATCGGCCAATCCTCCCTCTTCGCCCGCAACATGTCGGCCGGCCGCGGCTTCATCGCCCTGGCGGCGCTGATCTTCGGCAAGTGGAAGCCGGTGCCGACCATGCTGGCCTGCCTGTTCTTCGGCCTCGCCGAAGCGGTCTCGATCCAGATGCAGGGGGTCTCGCGGATCCCGGTGCAGTTCATCCAGATCATCCCCTACGTGCTGACCATCGTCGTGCTCGCCGGCTTCATCGGCCACTCCCGCCCGCCCCGGGCCCTGGGGACGCCGTATCAGAAGAAGCGGTGATCCGCGGGGCGTTTTTTGAAAGGCTGTTCATGACCCGACGAGTGTTGTCGTTCCTCCTGCTCCTCGCCATGCCCGCTTTCGCCGCTCCTTCCGACAAGCCCGCCGCTCCCGACGAGCTGACGGCGGCGGTGGAGCGGATGGCGAAGATGACCGCCAGCATGTCGCCCAGCCTGTCGCCGGACGCGCGGCAGGTCCTGTTTCTCTCCAACCGGAGTGGCTCGCCGCAGCTCTGGCTCGGCGCGGCCGACGGCTATGGCGAGCCGAAACAGGTGATCCCGTTCGACGATCCGGTCTCCGGCGCCGAGTGGTCCCCGGACGGGCAGTGGATCGCCCTGTCCGTGGCGCCCGGCGGCGGCCTGAACGAGCAGATCTACCTGGTGCGCCCGGACGGCACCGGCCTCAAGCGCATCACCGACGGCGGCAAGGAGAACAACCGGCTCTCCGGCTGGAGCGGCAAGCTGGTGCGCTACAGCTCGAACCGCCGCGCTCCCGAGGCCCTGGACGTCTACGTCTACGACACCGAGAAGGGTGAGAGCCGGCGGATCGCCGCCAATCCGGGGGTCGGCACCCTGACCGACGTCAGCCGCGATGGCAAGCGGGCCCTCGTCTCGCGGGTGGTGAGCCGGGGGGACAACAACATCTTCCTGGTCGACGTCGCCACCGGCAAGGAGGTGCTGCTGACCCCGCACGAGGGTCCCGGCAGCTTCGGCGGCGGCAAGTTCTCGCCCGGCGGCGAGACCGTGTACTTCACCTCCAACAAGGACCGCGACCTCGGCACCCTGGTCAAGGTCCTCCTCGACGCCGACGGCAAGCCGGGACCCATGAAGCAGCTCGTCTTCCGCGACGAGGTGGAGGTGGAGGGCTTCGAGGTCAACGACGAGGGCTCTTCGGCCGTGGTGGTCTTCAACGTGGGCGGACGGTCCGAGATGGCCTTCGTCGATCTGCTGGGCCTGCGGCTCTATCCCGTCAAGTCGCTCCCCGCGGAGACTGTGGGCGGCCTCGACTTCTCCCGCGACGGCAAGCGGCTGGCGTTCGCGGCCAACGGCTCCACGCGCCCCGCCGAGATCTATGTCCTGAACCTGGAGACCGGCAAGACGCGCCAAGCCACCCGCACCCCCCAGCCCGAAGGGGTGGACCTCGCGAAGATGGTGGCGCCCGAGCTGGTGCGTTTCCCGGCCCACGACGGCCTGGAGATCTCCGGCTGGCTCTACCGCCCCGCGGGTCAGGCCGGACCCGGCGCGGTGGTGATCAGCTTCCACGGCGGTCCCGAAGGCCAGGAGCGGCCCTACTTCAACTCCACCTACCAGGCCCTGCTCGCCCGCGGCATCGGGGTCCTCGCCCCCAACGTCCGCGGCTCCTCCGGCTTCGGCAAGCGGTTCGTCAACCTGGACAACGGCCCGCTGCGGGTGGGCGCCGTCCGCGACATCAAGTCCTGCGTCGACTTCCTGGTCGGCAAGGGGATCGCCGACCCCAAGCGCATCGGCATCATGGGCGGCTCCTACGGCGGCTACATGACCATGGCGGGAGCTCACCGAATATCCCGACCTGTTCGCCGCCGGGGCCAATCTCTTCGGGATCGTCAACTTCGAGACCTTCTTCGCCCACACCGAGCCCTGGATGGCCGCCATCTCGACCATCGAGTACGGCGATCCGGCCACGCAGAAGGACCTGCTGCGCCAGCTCTCCCCGCTGCACAGGATCGACCGCGTCAAGGCCCCCCGCTCGTGCTCCACGGCGCGAACGACACCAACGTCCCGCTGGTGGAGGCGCAGCAGGTGGCGGCGAGCTGAAAAAGCGCAACGTCCCGGTCGAGTACGTGATCTTCCCGGACGAAGGGCATGGATTTCGCAAAATCCCCAACCGGGTCCGCTCGACGGTGGAGATCGTCCGCTGGTTCGAACGCTATCTCGCTCCGGCGGCGCCGCATCCCGCCGCTTCATAGCTCATTTTCTATATAATCCCAGGAGCCTGATGTCCCCGAGAAAGCGAACCGTTCCGCTCCTTCTGCTGCTCCTCCTCCTGGCGCCGGCGCCGCCGGCCGGGTCGAGGGCGGTCCAGGCTCCCGCCGCCGCGGTCGCCGGCCTGAGCGCGTCCCTGAGCGCGGAGGTCGCCCGCGCCGCCCAGGCCAACGGGGCGCTGGGGGTCCACGTCGTCGACCTCGACACGGGCGAGGCCGTCTACGCCTACAACGCCGACGAGCCGCGGGTCCTGGCCTCCAACACCAAGCTGCTTCACCACCGCGGCGATCCTGGACGCCCTGGGGCCGGGCTACTTCTTCGAGACCCGGCTCGTGCTGCGCGGCGGGCGCCAGAGCGGCGACGTGCTGGACGGCGACCTGGGCGTGGTCGGCGGCGGGGACCCGCAGATCTCGGGCCGCGAGTTACGGCGGCGATCCCTTCGGCGCCTTCCGCCCCTGGGCCGCCGGCCCTGCGCGAGCGCGGCGTGCGGCGGGTCACGGGCGACCTCTACCTGGCCCACGGCCTCTTCGAATCGCTCAAGGTCCATCCCGACTGGCCGCGCGACCAGCTCACGCGCTGGTACGAGGCGCCGGTCGGCCGCCCTCTCGTTCAGCGACAACTGCATCCTGGTGCGGGTCTGGCCGGGCAAGGCGGGCGGGCCGGCGCGTGGTCGAGACCGGTGCCGTACGCTGCCGATCTTCCGGGTCGAGAACACGGCGCGGTCACCAGCTCCAGGCGCAAGGGCGCCCGCCTCTACGTCGGCCGGACCGAGGACGTGCTGATCGTCCGCGGCTCCATCGACGCCGGCTCCGGCCCGGTCGAGACCTGGGTGACAGTCCCCGACCCGGTGCGCTACTTCGGCGGCGGCGCTGCGGGCGGCGCTGGCCGAGGAGGGGATCGTGGTCGAGGGGGCGCTGCGGCCCGTGGAGCGGCTGCCGGGCGCGGTCTGGGAGCGGGTGGCCGTGCACCGCAGCGACCTGGTCACCGCCGATCCGCGTCACCAACAAGCGGAGCCAGAACTTCTACGCCGAGAGCCTCGCTCAAGGCCTGGCGGCGGAGCGCTGCGGCAACGGCACCTGGCGCGACGGGGCGCGCGCCGTCTGCGAGTTCGTCCAGTCGATCGGCATCCCCCGGGGCGCCGTCCAGGTCGCCGACGGCTCGGGGATGAGCCGGCGAGAACCGCTTCTCGGCGCGGGCACCTGACCACCCTGCTGCGCCACATGTTCTTCCACCCGGCGGCCTCGGAGTTCGCGCAGTCGCTCCCCTACGCGGGGGAGGACATGGGCTCCTGGAAGCGCCGCATGGCGGCGCCGCCCTACCGCGGCAACGTCTTCGCCAAGACCGGCACCCTCAACGGCGTCTCCGCCCTCTCCGGCTACGCCAAGGCGGTGTCCGGCAAGTCCTACGCCTTCTCGATCCTCCTCAACCAGACTCGCGGGGACTCCCACGGCGCCCAGGACCGGATCGTGATGGCGCTCATCGACAACGGGTAGACTAGGGTCCGGATAGAATCGGTTGGGGAGGAGGATAGCGCTGTGATCATGCCCGAGGTGCGCCCGGTCAACTACCGGGGCCTGATGAAGAAGGTCGAGCAGGTCGTCGCCGCCATGGAGCGCGACGAGGACATCGGATCGACGATCCACCACCTGCTCGAGACCATCATCGAGAAGTTCCAGGACGAGCTCGGGATCTACGGCGGGCGCCTGTACCAGCGCCGGGGGGCCTACTACGCGCTGCAGGCCACCTTCGGCGACGCCAAGGAGGTCCCCCAGGGGCTCAAGGTGCCGATCTCCTACCGGCCCATCGAGCTGGTGCTGGAAGGCGGCACGGTCTACATGGAGGCGGACGACCCGCACATCGACCGCAACCTGGAGAACCTCCTGGGCGTGCAGCAGTTCGCCGCCATCGAGGTGGGCGACGAGGAGTACATCCTGGCCTTCAACGTCGCCCCCGGCCACGACCGGGACGACATCCTCTTCTCCCTCGGCATCCTGCGCCACAGCGTCAACCAGAAGATCCGCCGCGACCGCATGGAGGGGATCTTCGAGGAGGCGCGCAAGATCCAGGCGTCGATCCTGCCGCGGCGCAAGCCCGACTACGGCGAGTTCGACATCTACGGCCGCTCCGAGCCCATGGAGGAGGTCGGGGGGCGACTTCTACGACTACATCCCGGTGACGGAGAAGATCCTGGGCCTGGCCATCGCCGACGTCTCCGGCCACGGCCTGCCCGCCGCCCTCCAGGTGCGCGACATCTACATGGGCCTGCGCATGGGCCTCGCCCGCGACTTCAAGATCGTGCGCACGGTCGAGCGGATGAACAACATCATCCACAAGAGCACCCTGACCAGCCGCTTCGTCTCCATGTTCTACGGCGAGCTGGAGCTCAACGGCGTCTTCATCTACGTCAACGCCGGGCATCCGCCGCCGTACCACCTCGCGGCCGACGGCACGCTCCAGGAGTTGCACGAGGGCGGGCCGGTGCTCGGGCCGCTGCCCGACGCCACCTACGAGCGCGGCTTCGTCATCATGAAGCCGGGCGACATGCTGGTCTTCTACACGGACGGCATCTGCGAGGCCCAAGGGCGGGACGAGAACGGCCGGCTGCTGGGCGAGTACGGCATGGACCGCCTGCTGGAGGTGGCGCGGGAGCACCAGGGCGAGACGGCCCGGGAGGTGGTGGAGGCCATCTTCGCCAGCGTCGACGCCTTCACCCGCAACGCCGCCCCGGACGACGACCGCACCGTGATGGTGGTCAGCCACCCGGTGTTCGACTCGTCCGTGACCCAGGCGTTCCCGCGGCCTGGCTTCGTGAAGTAGGAGCCCTCACCTCCCCGGCCCTCCTCTCCCGACCCCTCCCTCCCTCACGCACCGGGAGAGGAGGGAGACGGCTCTGTCAGGGAGACCACCTCGATTTCCTGCCGCAGCTTGACGATGCTCCGCGCCGGGTAGATCCCGGAGCGGAGCTGCACGCCCGGATAGATCTGCGTCTCCCGGCCCACCACCACGCCGGGGTGGAGCACGGAGTTGCAGCCGGTCATGACGCCGTCACCCAGGACCGCGCCGAGCTTGCGGCGGCCGGTCTCGACGCGCTGGCCGTTGGACGGGATCCGGATGTAGCCCCCGTCGTGGCGGAAGTTGGAGAGGATGGTGCCGGCCCCCAGGTTCACGTCCGCGCCCAGGATCGAGTCTCCGACGTAGTTGAGGTGCGGGGCCTTGGCGTGGGGCAGGAGGATGGCCCGCTTCACCTCGGTGTTCGCCCCCACCACGCAGCGGTCACCGATCCAGACGCCGCCGCGGATGTAGGCGCCGGGGCGGATCTCCACCTCGCATCCGATGTACACCGGTCCTTCGATGACCACCGTCGGATGGATGCGGGCGCCGGGGCAGATGACGATGCGGTCGCCGGAGATGTGGACGTCCGGCGAGAGGCCCACGCGGATGTCGCTGGAGGGGAGGCCGTCGAGGATCTCGTCCAGCGGCTCGCCCAGGAGCTTCCACGGGACGGAGGGATCGAAGCGGGCTGCGAAGGGGGCCGGCAGCTCGGAAAAGAGCGGTGGCATCTCAGTCATGGGGTGGATGATATCGTTCCCCGCCGCGTGAGCCGCTTCCGTCCTCTTCCTCTTTCCTTCTACCGCCGTCCCGCCGAGGCCGTGGCCCGGGACCTCCTGGGCCGGTACTTGGTCCGCGAGGTGGCCGGCGAGAGGCTGGTGCTGCGGCTGGTGGAGACCGAAGCCTACCTAGGAGCGCCCGACCGCGCGAGCCACGCCTGGGGCGGCCGGCGGACGAAGCGCAACGAGAGTCTGTACCTGCCGGGAGGGTACGCCTACGTCTACCTGATCTACGGCATGCATTACTGCCTGAACGCCGTGACCGGAAAGCAGGACGAAGGCGGCGCCGTGCTGTTGCGGGCCGGCGAGCCGGTCGAAGGGGCGGAGCGGATGCGGGAGAACCGGGACTGGACCCGCGAGCCCCGTCCGGGAGACCTCGCTGGAGGGCCGGGCAAGATCTGCCGGGCTTTGGCGGTCGGCAAGGAGCTGGACGGCGTCCGGCTGGACCAGCCGCCGCTGTACATCACGCAAGGCCTGCCGGTGGAGGATGGGGAGGTGGCCGTCAGCCCCAGGATCGGGGTGGACTACGCCGAAGAAGCGGCCCTGTGGCCGCTGCGGTTCTCGGTGCGGGGGCACCGGCATGTTTCGAGGCCTTGGCCGGGGTAGTTAACGCATCGCCGCCCGCGCCCCCGTCGGCGGCTTCCTGGGCGGCAGCAGGCGGATGTGGCCGGCGGAGGCCATCTTCCAGAAGAGCATCATGGCATCGAGCTGCGGCATCGGCGTGATCTTCAGGATCGCCTGGATGTCGTACATGCCGTTGATGCGGGTCAGCATGAAGCCCTCCTGGGGAGAGAGCTTCGCCAGCGTCATATCCTCCATCGAGGAGGTGAGCTGCGGGATCGAGTCCAGGGTCACGCCGGCGCGCTCCAGGAGCTCCCGGATCTTCTTCTCGGCCTGACCCACGATGTCCTGCACGTCCGGGTTCTCCGGCTCCAGGATCTTGGCCGCCCGCAGATAGCGCAGTCCCATGTCCAGGTCCTTCTGCGACAGGAAGGCCTTGCCGGCCTCCACCAGGGCCGCGGCAGTGGGCACGTCGCTCGCGGCCTGCGAGGAAACCAGGCCGCCCCGGGGCCGGATGAGCTTCAGCCTCCCGAGTTGCCACTGGTCGAAGAGGAGCTTGCAGACCAGGTACTCGGTGGAGTGGGTCTGCTGCCGGATCTCTTCGATCGTCATCTCATCGTTCACCATGTCCAGGATGCGCCTGTCGCCGGGGCCGACGTCGTTGACCGCGGCGAGGTCCATCAGGGCTACCGGGATGAGCTGCTCATGGGAGATCACCTGGCGGATGCGTTTCCACTCGTCCAGGCGCTGGACGCCCTCCATCACGATCCCCGTGACGTCCATCCGCATCGGCACCATGGCGCTGTCCGGCAGGATGTCGTCCAGGAACCGGAAGTCCCCTTCGGTCCAGGCGAAGATGTCGTAGATGCTCTCCTCGGCCTTGAGGCGAAGCATGCGGGCGAGGTCCTTCTCGGCGATGGCCCCGTTGTTGACCAGGATCATCCCCAGCAGCATCCGGGTCGTCTCCTGGAGCTCGACGGCCCGCTGGAGCTGCGCGTCGGTGATGAGACCGTGGCTGACCAGGAAGTGCCCGAGGTACTCCTCGCGCCGGTTGGAGGCCGAGGAGAGGATCAGCCCGTCCTTGAAGAAGATCTTCTTCTCGACCTTCCCGTTGACGATTTCGAGCGTGCCGCTCTTCTTGCTCTGGGAGAGCCATTGGAGCAGCTCCTCGAGCTGCATCGTTCTGAGATTGCCGACGATGCCCATGATGACCGGGCCGATTATAGTGCTATGCGAATACTGGGAGATGACCTGGGCCGCCAGCGCACTCCGCATGGGAGGTTGACCTCATCTTCATCTTCGGGCCGGAGTCGTCCCCCTTTGGCCCTGGTAATGACTTGAGGAGCCCGGTTCGCCATAAGCGACATCCGGCTCGGACTCCATGGTGATGAAGATGAGTTGTGCAATTCTTCTGCCCGCTTCCAAGACGAATGGTTGAGGTCCAAGGTTCTGCAGCTCCAGGGTGATCTCCCCTTCGAAGCCGGGGTCGCACCAGCCGGCCAGGGAGTGGTTGATCCAGAGTCGGCCCAGGGTCGACTTGAGCTTCAGGTCGCAGGCCACGTCGCGGGGGATCTTGACGTATTCCATGGTCGAGGCGAGCACCACCTCGCCCGGGAAGAGCTTGATCGAGGCGGCCCGGAACTCCTCGGGCTCGCGGGTCGGGCAGATCCAGTGCTCGGAGACCCGCACGTCGTAGCTGGCGGCGTTGACCTGCGACTCCTCGAAGGGGGTGACCCCGCCATTGCGTCCCCACTCACGGATCCAACGGTCCGGCTTGATCATTCGCGTCCTTTCCTGAGCGCTGTCTAGATGAAGCGGACCGGCGTGGTCACCTGCTCGCGGTGGATGGTGTCCACGAAGCGGATGAGCTTGCGCGACAGGGACATGAACAGGGTCGAGGTGCGGGAGCCGCCGCCGAAGAAACGGACGCCCCGCAGCAGCTCGCCGTCGGTGACGCCGGAGGAGCTGAAGAGGATCTGGTTGCCCGGAGCGAGCTCCTCGGTGGTGTAGATCTTGGCCAGGTCGTCGAAGCCCAGCTTGTGGAGCCGCTCGACCTGCGCTTCCTTCTTCTCTTCGTCCGAGTCGTTGGGGTGGAAGCGGGCCTGGATCTCGCCGCCCAGGCAGCGCATGGCCGCGGCGGTGATCACCCCCTCGGGGGCGCCGCCGGTCCCCATGACCGCGTGGACGCCGGTGCCGCGGACGGCGGCGGAGATGCCGGCCGAGAGGTCGCCGTCGGGGATCAGGCGGATGCGCGCGCCGGCCTCCCGGATGTCGGCGATGAGCTGCTGGTGCCGGGACCGGTCGAGCACCACGATGGTGAGGTCGCTCACCCGGCGCTCGAAGGCGGCGGCGATGTTGCGCAGGTTCTCCGCCACCGGGGCGTCGATGTGGATGGTGCCGCGGGCCGTGGGGCCGACGACGATCTTCTCCATGTAGACGTCCGGGGCGTGGAGGAGGCCTCCCTCCTCGGAGGCGGCGAGCACCGCGATGGCGTCCGGCGAGCCGGTGGCGCAGAGGTTGGTCCCCTCCAGGGGATCGACCGCGATGTCGACGCGGCGGGCGCCGTCCTGGCCGCGCAGGGCGCCGACTTCCTCGCCGACGTAGAGCATGGGCGCCTTGTCGCGCTCGCCTTCGCCGATCACCACCCGGCCGTGCATCTGCAGGGTCTCCATCTCCTTTCGCATAGCCTCGACCGCCACCTGGTCGGAGTACTTCCGCTGGCCGAAGCCCATGGTCTTGGCGGCGGCGATGGCCGCCTGCTCGGTGACGCGGATGAAGTCCTGCTCGAGGAGCGAGTCCATCGCCTGGGACGACATCAGCGGGCGCTCCCGGCGGCGGCGGGCTCGGGGTGCTTCTGTTCCTTCGGCACGGAACGCTCCGGCGCGTTGTAGGCCGGGATGCCGGTGAGCGCCTCGCCGATGATCAGCCCGTGGATGTCGTGCGTCCCCTCGTAGGTGTAGACCGACTCGATGTTCAGCATGTGGCGGATGACCGGGTAGTCGTCCACGATGCCGTTGGCGCCCAGGATCTCGCGGGCGAGGCGGGCGCACTCGCGGGCCAGCCAGACGTTGTTGCGCTTGCCCATGGAGACCTGGAAGGGCTTGAGCTTGCCGGAGTCCTTGAGCTTGCCGAGCTGGAGGTTGAGGAGCTGCCCCTTGCTGATCTCGGTGGCCATCCAGGCCAGCTTCTCCTGCACGAGCTGGTGCGAGGCGATGGGCTGGCCGTTGAACTGGATGCGCTCCTTGGCATAGGTCAGGGCGGTGTGGAAGGTCTCCATGGCGGAGCCGACGCCGCCCCAGGCGATGCCGTAGCGCGCCTGGTTGAGGCACATCAGGGCGTTCTTGAGGCCGGTCGTCCTGGGCAGGATGGCGTCCGCCGGGACGCGGCAGTCGTGGAAGCCCAGCTCCGAGGTGGTGGAGGCGCGCAGGGAGAACTTGCCGTGCTGGTCCGAGGAGGTGAAGCCGGGGGTGCCCTTTTCGACCACGAAGCCGCGGATGCCCTCGTCGGTCTTCGCCCAGACCACGGCCACGTCGGCCAGGGTGCCATTGGTGATCCACTGCTTGGAGCCGTTGAGCACCCACTCATCGCCGGCGCGCTTCGCGGTGGTGCGCATGCCGCCGGGATTGGAGCCGAAGTCGGGCTCGGTGAGGCCGAAGCAGCCGATGGCCTCGCCGCTGGCGAGCGGCGGGATCCAGCGGTCCTTCTGCTCCTGGGAGCCGAAGGCGTAGATGGGATACATCACCAGCGAGCTCTGCACGGAGACGAAGCTGCGCAGGCCGGAATCGCCGCGCTCCAGCTCCTGCATGATGAGGCCGTAGGCCACGCCGCCCAGCCCGGGCAGGCCGTACTCGGAGATGCTGGCGCCGAACAGGTTCAGGGCGCCCATCTCGGGCACCAGCTCCAGGGGAGTGCGGGCCTCGCGGTGGCACTCCTCGATGATCGGCTTGACCTTGTCGTCCACGAACGCGCGCACGGTGTCGCGCACCAAACGCTCCTCTTCGCTGAGGAGCGGGTCCAACTCCAGCAGATCGACGCCTGGGAAGCGGCTCAAGGGGATGTCCTCCTATCCTTATCGGATCCCGCGCACGGGGGTGATTTCGGGCGGATTTCGGGCGGCCGGCAAAAAAACCGCGGCGCCATGATACCACCCCTCTCCGGCCCGGCAATCCCGCCGTGCTACCATGGAACGTTGCCTCGCTGAATCACCAGCGGCCGTTTTTCAGAGGATGCGCCATGACACGACGCGCGCTTTCGACAGCGACCCTGGTCCTCACGCTCCAACTGGCCCTGGCGGGCGCCCTGTGCGCGCAGGCCGGTCCCTACGACGACGAGCTCGTCCGCATGGGCGAGTCCATTCCCGGCTTCGGCGGCCTCTTCTATGACGAGGAGGGCGTTCCCAACGTGTATCTCCGCGATCCCGGGAGTGTGGGGCCGGTGGTGAAGTCGCTGGGCGCCGGGATCCGCGTCCGCCAGGGGGACTACGAGTTCGCGGAGCTGGTGGGCTGGCGCCTCGAGCTGCGGGCGCTGCTCGGCCAGCCCGGCGTCGTCTATCTGGACGTGGACGAGAGGACGAACCGGGTCGTGCTCGGCGTCGACGCCACCTCCAGGACCAAGAGCCTGGACCGCGACCGCCTGGAGGCTGAGCTGCTGTTCCGCAACGTCCCCCGGGAGGCCGTGGAGATCCGGGAGACCGGGACTTTCGCCGAGGTGCTGGGCGTGCAGGACAAGTTCCGTCCGGCGCCGGGCGGCGTCCAGATCAGCTTCACCGGCTTCCTCTGCACGCTGGGCTTCAACGCCACCCGCGGCAACGTGGCCGGCTTCGTGACCAACTCCCACTGCTCGACGGCCCGGGGCACCGACGACGGCACGCGCTACTACCAGAGCTCGCAGGCCGGCGGCGCCATCGGCACCAAGCTGGTCGACCCCGAGTACATCACCGATTCCCGCTGCCCGGCCGGCCGCAAGTGCCGGTTCAGCGACAGCGCCTTCGTGAAGTACGACAAGAAGAACCTGGGGGCCCTGGCCAAGATCGCGCGGCCCGCCAACGCGGACTCCTCCCTCACGCTCAACCCCGCCAACGCCCGCTTCACGATCATCCGCAAGAGCGGCGGGGCCGCTGCCGGGCAGATCGTCAACAAGGTGGGGCGGTCCACCGGCTGGTCCGCCGGCCCGGTGACCGCCACCTGCGCGGACATCAGCAGCTCGGTCACCGAGTACACTCAGTTCTGCCAGAACGTCGTGCGGGCGAACACGCAGGGCGGGGACAGCGGCTCGCCCGTCTTCATCCGCACCAACAAGAACAACGTGACCCTGGTGGGGATCCTCTGGGCCGGCGGCTCCGACGGCGCGGGGAACACCATCTTCGCCTTCAGCCCGCTCGAGAACATCGAGCAGGAGCTGGGGACGCTGAAGGTCAACTGAGCCCTCACCCTCCCCCGTGGACCCTGGGCGGGATATGATCTCCCGCCTATGGGGTTTCCGGGGGGTAGCGCGTATGCGATGGCGCGGGACGTGGCGGAGGGATACCTCCTGGTCACGGAGCGCACCTTCAAGACCTTCTCCCGGTCGGACCTCGACCAGCTCACCTTCGAGATCGATCGTCATATGCGCGAGCTGCGCGGCGACCAGCCGGCCCTCGACGACCTCCCGGCCATCCAGGCGCGGCAGCGGAAGATGCAGCGCCTCAACAGCGCCCTGCAGATGCTGCGCGGCTACCGCACCCGGCAGAAGATCTGAATGACCGGCACCGAGCTTGCTCTCAGGGTTCTCGGAACGGCGGTCCTCGCCTTCGGCGCCGCCATCGCCTTCGACCTCATGACCCGGGCCAAGGGACTGCAGCCGCCCGGCTTCCGCGTCCCCTGGCGCCGCGCGCTGGCTTTGCTGGCGATGGCCTTCGTCTTCGGCGTCGGCGTCTTCGCCCCCATCGGCGCCATAGGCCTGGGGTTGCAGCCGGACCTCACGAACATCCGCGCTCCCCAACTCTTCCAGCTCCACTTCCTGATGATCGCCGTCATGGGGGTCTGGTTCCTGCTGGGCTTCGCGGTCCGTCCGGAGCCGCCGCTGCCGGACCTGGCCGCCACTTTCGGCGAGGAGCCGGTCTTGTCCGCGCCGCCGCCGGCCCCGCCGCCGGGGCTCTACATGGGGCGGCGGTTCGCGGAGCAGCTCGGCTTCCTGGCCCCCAACATCCCCAAGGAGATCGGGCTGGGTCTGGCGCTGGGCCTGGGCGCCTGGCTGGTGGTGCTGATGGTCCTGATGGCGATCGGCCTGGCGCTGTACGCCCTGGGGGGAGAGAAGGCCATGCCGCAGGAGGCCCCGGCCGTGGTGCCGTTCATCGCCGGCCTGCCGATCCTGCTGCGGCTGCTGATCAGCCTGTCGGCCGGGGTGGTGGAGGAGACCTTCTTCCGTGGCTTCCTGCAGCCGCGGATGGGCATCGCGCTCTCGACGGTCTTCTTCGCCCTCGCCCACCTCTCCTACGGACAGCCGTTCATGCTGGTCGGCATCACCCTGCTGTCGCTGATCTACGCCCTGATCGTCCGCTGGCGGCAGAGCGTGTGGGCGGCCATCGCCGCGCACAGCCTCTTCGACGCCATCCAGCTCCTGGTCGTGGTGCCGACGGCGCTGCGCATGATCGGACAGGAAAAAGCGGCCGCGGCGGCCTTCCTGCTGGGGCTCGGATGATCCGCGGGGAGGCATCTGCTAGACTCCGGTCGAGGTTCGCGCCGATGCCCGAGGACTACCGTTTCCACCTCACCATCGGGAGCCGGTTCGAGAACATCGAGCTGGTCCAGGTGGTGTTGAAGGACTCCCTGGAGAGGCTGGGGATGGACGAGGACGCCCAGCACTGGGTGGACGTGGCCGTGCGCGAGGCCCTCGCCAACGCCATCAAGCATGGCAACGAGCAGGACACGTCGAAGCGGGTCCATGTGGACCTGACGCTCGACGGCGAAGAGGTGGTGATCCGGGTGGAGGACGAGGGGGTGGGTTTCGATCCCGCCCGGCTCGGCGATCCCCTGGCCCCGGAGAACCTGCTGCGGCCCAACGGCCGCGGCATCTTCTATATGAAAACGTTCATGGACGGAATCCAATACGGCTCCGGCTCCGGTGGGGGCACCATGGTGACATTGCGCAAGCGGCTCACCGGCAAGGGGTCCGAACCCCCGAAAGATCACGAGGAGGGAAGCGAATGAATGTGAACACCCGGCAGCGCGACGGCGTGACCATCCTGGACCTCAAGGGCAAGATCACCATCGGCTCGGGCGACGTGGCCCTCCGCAACGCCGTGCAGGACGTACTGAACAGCGGCGCCACGCGGGTCCTGATCAACATGCGGGACGTCACCACCATCGACTCGTCGGGCATCGGCGAGCTGGTGAGCTCCTACACCACGGCCACCAACCGCGGCGTCAAGCTGAAGCTGTTCAGCCTGCCCGAGAAGGTGACCGACATCCTCACCATCACGCAGCTCATCACCGTCTTCGACGTCTTCGACAGCGAGGACGAGGCCGTCCGGTCGTTCCTGTAGTGATCCCCTCTCAGGCGGTGGCCCCTTCCGCGCTCGCCGGTCCCCTGCGGGACTGGGCGGGGAGGGTGAACCGCCGCCTGCCGGAGCTGCTTCCGCCTCCCGGCGCCCGGCCGGCGCCCGTGCACGAGGCCATGCACTACGCTCTGACCGGCGCCGGCAAGCGGGTCCGTCCCGTGCTCACGCTGGCCGTGGCCGACCTCTTCGGGTGCCGCTCCGAGCCGGTGCTCGACCTCGCCTGCGCCGTGGAGATGGTCCACGCCTGCTCCCTGGTGCTGGACGACCTCCCGTCCATGGACGACGCGGCCCTGCGGCGGGGCCGGCCCACGGCGCACCGGGTCTTCGGCGAGAGCGTGGCCCTGCTCGCCGCGCTGGCGCTGCTCAACCGCGCCTACGCCCTGGTGGCGGAAGCCTCGCAACGCCTCTCCCTGCGCCGCTACACCACCGAGGACATGGTCCACCACCTGGCGCTGGCCATCGGCAGCGACGGGCTAATCGGGGGGCAGGCCCTCGACCTCCTGGCGAAGCCCGAGGAGATGGACCTGGACGTCCTGGAGTACATCCACAGCCACAAGACGGGCGCGCTTTTCATGGCCGCCGGCGAGCTGGGGGCGATGGCCGCCGACGCCCGCCGCCGCGACCTCGAGGTGATCGCCCGCTACGCCAAGAACCTGGGGCTGGCCTTCCAGATCTCGGACGACCTCCTGGACGTGCTGGGCACCCCCGAGGAGACGGGCAAGGACACGGGCAAGGACACGGGCAAGGTCACCTTCGTAAAGCTCCTGGGAATCGAGGGGGCGCAGGCCCTGGAAGGGGAGCTGCTCGGTTTCGCCGTAGATTCCCTCGCTCCTTTGGGGCGCAAGGCGGATTGCCTCCGCGATCTCGCCCGCTTCGTTCAAAAACGCTCAAAGTAGCCGGCAGCCCCTCTCCCTCGCGGAAGGGCCGGCGGCGTCTGATACCCGGAGCTGCCCCGTGGGTCGTGTCCTAACTCATTGTTGGTGCTAGGGAGGGGACAGGCCGGGAGGTCGGGAGAGGGTCGGGGTGAGGTTTCGGAGGGCAGGCCATCGAGAGGCCGCGAAAGTCCTGGACGTGCCATACTCCGCCCCCGTGACCCCGCCCCCCTCGGTCCCGCTCGGCGAGGCCACCAGGCTCTGGGCCAAGGTGGCCTCGCTCTCGTTTGGCGGACCGGCCGGGCAGATCGCGGTCATGCACCGCCTCCTCGTCGAAGAAAAGAAGTGGATCAGCGAGGAGCGCTTCCTTCACGCCCTCAACTACTGCATGCTGCTGCCCGGCCCCGAGGCCCAGCAACTCGCCGTCTATACCGGCTGGCTGCTCAACGGCACCGTGGGCGGGCTGATCGCCGGCACGCTCTTCGTGCTCCCCGGTTTCCTGGCCATCCTCGGCCTCTCGGTCGCCTACGTGGAGCTGCGGGACTCTGCCGTGGTCGCCGCCCTGTTCTTCGGCCTCAAGCCGGCCGTGCTCGCGGTGGTGGCCGAGGCGGTGGTGCGCATCGGCAAGCGGGCGCTCAAGGACCGCTTCCGCATCCTCCTGGCCGCCCTGGCGTTCATCGCCATCTTCTTCTTCGCGGTCCCCTTCCCGGTGATCGTCGTGACGGCTGGGCTCGCCGGCTACCTGGCGCATCGGGCGGGGCTCCTGGCGCTCTCCTCCCAGCCCGAAGCGGCGGGAGGAGACGACCGCGTGGCCGACCAGGCCGCGTTGCGGACTGTCCAGCCTTCCCTGGGCCGGAGCCTGCGGGTGCTGGCCCTCCACCTGGTCCTCTGGTGGGGGCCTGTCCTCGCCCTGGCCCTCTGGCTGGGAAGCGGTCACGTGCTGGTGGAGGAGGGACTCTTCTTCGGCAGGATGGCCGTGGTCACCTTCGGCGGCGCCTACGCCGTGCTCGCCTACGTGGCCCAGCAAGCGGTGGAGGTGCAGGGCTGGCTCCGGCCCGGCGAGATGCTGGACGGCCTGGGGATGGCCGAGACCACGCCCGGGCCGCTCATCATGGTCCTGCAGTTCGTGGGTTTCCTCGGCGCGTACCGCAACCCGGAGCCCTTCACGCCGCTGGCGGCGGCGTTCCTGGGCTCGGTGCTCACGACCTGGGTGACGTTCGTCCCCTGCTTTCTCTGGATCTTCCTCGGCGCGCCCTACATCGAGAAGCTGCGCGGCCGGGCGTCGCTGACGGCCGCGCTCTCCGGCGTGACCGCCGCCGTCGTCGGGGTGATCCTCAACCTCGCGGTCTGGTTCTCCCTCCACACCCTGTTCGCCCGGGTGGACGAGACGCGCTTCGGCCTTCTCCGCCTGGAGGTCCCTCAGTGGGCGACCCTCGATCCCGCCGTCCTCCTGCTGGCCGTGGCGGCGATGGCCGCCCTGTTCCGCTTCAAGGTGGGGATGGGGTGGACGTTGCTGGGGAGCGCGTTGCTGGGGGCGCTGGTGAGCCTGCTGCGGGGATGAGGCCCAGCGCCTTGGCCAGCTCCGCGTCCCGCCCGTAGAGGTCCTCCCGGAGCTGCACGACCCCCGCGTCGTCCACCCAGACCGTCCAGTAGACGAGGTGCACGGGCCAGGGTTCCTTGAAGACCACTCCCTTCTCCTCGCCCTTGGCGATGATCGCCTCGATCTTCTCCCTCGTCCACGCGGGGTCCTCGCGGCTGAGGAGGTGCTCGGCGAGCTCGACCGGTTGCTCCAGGCGGATGCAGCCGTGGCTGAACGCCCGCGAGGCGCGGCTGAAGGAGGAGCGCGACGGCGTATCGTGCAGGTAGACGTTGAAGGGATTGGGGAACATGAATTTCACCCGGCCCAGGGCGTTCTTGCGGCCGGGCCGCTGCCGGATGGAGAGCCCCCGGCCGTCCGTGGCGTTCCAGTCGACGCCGGAGAGCCGGGCGCCCCCCGGGCCGGCGAAGACCTCCATCCCCTCGCGGTCGAGATAGCCCGGATCGCGCCGCATGCGGGGGACGATCTCGTTGCGGACGATGCTCGGCGGCACGTTCCAATAAGGGGCGAGGACGAGGTAGGTCATCTCGTCGCTGAACATGGGCGTCTTCGTGGCGGGCTTGCCCACCACCACCTTCATCTCCAGGGTCGTCCGGCCGTTCTCCACCACGTCCAGCACGAACCCCGCGATGTTGACCACGATGTAGCGCTCTCCGAGGTCGCGGGGCATCCAGCGCCAGCGCTCGAGGTTGACCTCGATCTGCCGCAGGCGGTCTTCGGCGGGCACGTTCAGGATCTCCAGGGTGCCCTTGCCCACGACGCCGTCCGGTTCCAGGCCGTGCCGCTCCTGGAAGACGACCACCGCCGCCTGGAGGGGAGCGTCGTAGAGATCCCGCCCTTCCGGCGCGTCGGCGGCGAACCCCGAGGCCTCCAGGCGAGCCCGCAAGGCTTCCACCCTCGGATCCCGGGCCTCCGGCTTCAGGGACGGACCGTCCGGCACGACGGGCCAGCCGCCTCCGGCCCCGATCCCGCGATAGAACCCGCGGGCCAGCTTCAGGCCCTGGTAGGTGGGATGGGAAGGGGCCAGCTCCTCCAGCACCCCCTGCACCCGCCGCTGGTCCAGCCCCGTCTGAAGGAGGCCGGGGAGATCCGTCTCGGTGCTCTCGTACAAGCAGTCCCGGTAGACGGACGCGGGATTGACCCGGCCGTTGCGGAGGTGGGCTCCCAGGGTCAGGAAGGCGTGGGTGAGCAGGAGGTCCAGGTCGGCGAGTTGCGCCGCGTCAGGGGCGCGCCTCGCCGCCTCGGCGCGCCGCCGCAGCTCCGAGAAGAGGTAGTCCTCGGGATTCAGGCCGTCGCCGGCCGCTCCCTCGATGGCGGCGAGGAGGTCGTCCACATCCCGGCGCGGCCCCTGGCCGTCGCTCCAGGCCGGCGCGAACCCCCGGCGCTCGTAGAAGCAGGGCAGGGCCGCGGAGGCGCGGAAGGGGAGGCCGCCGGCGGTCAGCTCCGGGGGCTCGCCGGAAGGCGGGATGAGGGAGCGGAGGAGCCATTGGACGCGTTGCGGCGGAAGAGCGTCCTGGACCGGCGCCGGGAGCGGCCGCGCCCCGGCCAGCGTGAGCAGGGTCGAGGCCCCCAGGCAGAGGGCGGAAATCCGTCGGAGACGCTTGGAAGCATGAATTTGTAGTGGCATGGTGTCGGACATCGCTGAAGGGAAGGAAACCCTGTCCTGACATTTAGTGTAGGAACCCGCCGATTTGTTACAGGCGCCCCGCCGGCGGGGCGGGAATCGTCAAAGGGCTCTCCAGGTTGAAGAGCTGGGTTAACATGCCGTGTTCGTCCTGAGGCGGACGAGAGCGCCGCCCATCCTGAAGGATTCACCGAACGTTTGGAGAACCGTATGAAAAAGTATGTGACTTTCGCCGTCGCGGCGCTCGTCGCGATGGTCGGTGTGGTGGGCGCCCAGCAGTCCGGCCAGCCGGCCCAGAAGCCCGCGGCCCAGTCCGCTCAGCCTCCCGCCGCCCAGCCTCCCGCCGCCCAGCCGCAGGCCGGCAAGCCCGAGTCGGTGGCGGACCGCGCCAGCTACGCGATCGGCTACCAGTTCGGCCGCCAGTTCAAGCAGAACGAAATCACCGTCAACAACGACCTGCTCATGAAGGGGTTGCGCGACGGACTCGGCAGCGGGCAGGCGTCGCTCACCGACGAGGAGATGCAGACGGCGGTGCAGGCCTTCCAGCAGCAGTTCATGCAGCAGCAGGCCGAGAAGCAGAAGGTCCAGGGCGAGAAGAACAAGACCGAGGGCGAGGCGTTCCTGGCAAAGAACAAGGAGCGTCCGGGCGTCAAGACCACGGCGAGCGGTCTCCAGTACGAAGTCGTGAAGGAGGGCACCGGCCCCCAGCCGAAGGCGTCCGACACCGTGACCGTCCATTACAAGGGCACCTTGATCGACGGCACCGAGTTCGACAGCTCCAAGGAGGGCGCGCCCGCCACCTTCGCCCTCGGCCAGGTCGTTCCAGGTTGGACCGAGGGCCTGCAGCTCATGAAGGTCGGCTCCAAGTACAAGCTCTACATCCCGGCGGCGCTCGGCTGGGGTGATCGCGGAGCCGGTCCCCTCATCGGTCCCAACGCGGCGGTGGTCTTCGAGGTCGAGCTGCTCTCGATCGGCCAGCCGCAGGGTGAGGGTCAGCCGCCGGCGCAGGGCGAGCAGAAGCCGCCCGCGCAGTAGGGCCGATACGGTCCGCGGGTTGAAGGGGCGCGGCATGGGCCGCGCCCTTTTTCATTTCCGGCCCAGCACCTCCGCCCGCGCCGCCTCGACGTCCTCCAGGCACGCCTCCATCCGTTCCCGGTGGGTGCGGAAGGAGACCACGCAGATCCGTAGCGCGAAGCGCCCCCGCAGCCGGGTGCCGGTGAGGTAGACCCGCTGGCGGGCGTTGATCCGCTCGATGAAACGCTTGTTGAGCTCGTCGAGCCCCTCCTCGGGAGCTCCCTCGGGGGCGAGGCGGAAGGCCATTAGGGAGAGCTGGGGCTCGGCCAGGATCTCGACCCCCTCCATCCCCCGCAGACGGTCCGCCGCCATCCGGGCCAGCGCCAGCTTCTCTTCGAGCTCGGCGCGGAAGACCCCCACGCCGTGCATCCTGAAGGGCAGCCAGATCCGCAGACCCCGGAACGGCCGCGACAGCTCGGGGGAGTACATGGAGAAGTCCATCCGTTCGGGATCGGACTGCATGTGCGGCATGTAATCGGCGGTGAGCTCGTGCGCCCGCCGCAGCGCCTCGCCGTCGCGCACCAGCACGGCCCCCGTGCCATAGGGAAGGAAGAGACCTTTGTGCGGATCGAGGACGATCGAGTCCGCCCGCTCGATGCCGCGCATCTTCCGCCTTCCCTCCTCGGTGAGCAGGAAGAAGCCGCCATAGGCAGCGTCTATATGCAGCCAGAGACCGTGGCGCTCGCAGAGGTCCGCCAGCTCGGGGAGGGGATCCACCGCGCCCGTGTTGGTGGTGCCGGCGCTGGCCGCGACCAGGAAGGGGGTGAGCCCCTGGCGGCGGTCCTCTTCGATCCGGGACTCCAGCGCGTCCGGCCGCAGGCGGAACTGGTCGTCCGTGGGGATGGCGCGGACGCTGGCCTCCGGGAAGCCGGCGAGGATGGCGCCCTTGGCGACGGAGTAGTGGGCCTGGTCGGAGGTGTAGATCACGCCCGAGAGGAAGTTCTCCGGCAGCCGCTCGCGGCGGGCCGTGATCAGGCCCACGAGGTTGGCGAGGGAGCCGCCGCTGGTCAGGGTGCCCCGTGCCTCGGCGGGGTAGCCCGCGATGCGGCAGAACCAGGCGACGACGTTGGCCTCGATCTGCGCCAGGGCCGGGGCGGCGGCGTAGACCGACGTGTAGCGGTTGGTGGTCTCGGCGATCAGATCCGCCACGGCGGCGTGGAAGAGGCCGCCGCCGGGGATGTAGGCGAGGTACCCGGGGCTGGCCGTGTTGAAGCTGGGCGGCACAGCCCGGTCGAACAGCAGGTCCAGGAGGTCGGGGACCGGAGTTCCCTCTTCAGGCAGGGGCTCCCAGGCCAGGTCGCGCGCCAGCTCGTCCCCGCCGGAGGTGTCGGAGACCCGCTGCCGGGGGAGGGACTCGATATGGGCGACGATGCGGTCGAGGGCGGCGGCCACCAGGGACCGCATCTCGGCGGCGGAAAGCTCCAGGGGATGGTCTTCGGGTTCGGGCATGAAGCGGGAGGTTATCCGCCCCGGGCCAGACCGTCCAGCAGCGCCAGCCTCTCCACCGGATCGCCGGGTAGAGCCCCCGCGTCCACGCACCGCCCTCCGCGCACGGCCAGCGCGCGGACGGCCCGAGGCGCGAAGGGCTCGACCTCGTGGGAGACCACCACCACGACGGCTCCCGCCGCGATCAGCCGGTCGACCCAGGCCAGGAGGTCTTCCCGCGCTCCCCGGTCCATGGCCTCCAGGGGCTCGTCGAGAAGGACGTGCCGGGGCGTGCCCACGAGGGCGGCGGCCAGCACGGACCGGCGGCGCTGTCCCATGGAAAGCTCGCGGACCGAGCGGTGGCCCAGCCCGGAGAGGCCGACCCGCTCCAGGGCCTCGCGGCCTTTCTCGACCGGCTCCCCGCGCAGACGGCAGACCAGGGCGAGGATCTCCCGCACGGTGGCGTAGGGCGTCAGGTCCGGCTGCTCGGGCACGTAGGCGAGGGTCCGCCGGGCCGCCACTTCGTCCGTCCAGAGGTCGTGGCCGTCGATCTCGACCCGGCCCGCGTCCGGCCGCTCGACTCCGGCGGCCATCTTCAGGAGAGTGCTCTTGCCGCAGCCGTTGGGGCCCAGCAGCAGGGTCAGGCCCGGCCCGATCTCCAGGTCCACGCCCGCGAGCACGGGCTCGCCGGCGCGATACGAGAAGGCGGCCTGGTGGAAACGGATCACGACGCGCTCCAGGACTGCGGATCGCCCGCCGCCAGGTGATGCAGCTCCAGCCAGCGGCTGACCTTCTGCCGCCGCTCCCGCTCCGCCGCGGCCCGCACGGCCCAGGGAGCGAGTGCCAGCGTCAGCAGGGCGGTCCAGGGGAGGAGGGCCACCAGGGCGGCCAGGAACGAGCCCTCCATGAGGACCTCCCCGACGGCGCCGGTCTTGCGCTCGGGGGCGCGGCGCATCGCCCCGGCGGCGCGGACGGCCACCAGCGGCAGCAGACCCAGGAGCGCCAGCGCGACGGGATCGATCGCCACCGCCAAGGCGATCAGCGGGGCGGCGTGAAGGCTCAGGAACAGCGCGTCCGACCCCACGCGCCGCGACGCCGTCCAGGGCAGCGAGCGGGACCACGGCCACGCCGGCCGCCGCACCGCCAGGGACTCGCCGATCTGGGCGAACAGCAGCGCGAACGCCAGCCCGCCGCCGAGCAGGGCGGCCAGGCGGACGTGCTCCGGCGCCAAGACGTTGTTGGAGACGAAGGCGAACGCCGCGCCCACGGGGAGCAATCCGAGGAAGAAGGCCCCGGCGAGGGTCCACCCCAGGGCGCGCCAGGCGATCCGGAATTCCAGGAGCCCGCCCGCCGAGCGCCGGGCCAGGTGGGCGGCCGGAGGTCCGCTGCGCGCCAGGGGACCCGCCGCGAGGTCCGCCGCCACCAGCAGGACGGCTCCGAGGATCATCGGGACCCATCCTCCGGACCCCGCCGCCACCGCCGCGCCCAGGGCCAGGGGCGAGGAGAGGCGCCGCCGCCGGGCCGGGGTCACGGCGAGAGCCATGGCCAGGGCTGTGAGGACGAGCCCGAGGGCGTCTTCCGCCAGGGTGGCCGCCGTCCGGGAAGCGAAGGACGCCACCACCAGCAGCCCGAGCAGGATCGGCGTCTGGGCCGCCGTGATCGCCAGCCCCGCCGCCCGCCGGTGCGCCACGCCGCTGACGGGCAGGTGGCGCATCCATCCCCCCAACCCCCGGCAGACCCGGGGAGCGGCCTCCATCGCCACGCCGAGGAAGATCGCCGCGGTCATCAATCCCGATCCTCCGGATGATCCAGTCCCGAAGAGGAGATGGGACAACGAGGTCAGGAAATCGTTCCCGAGGAGAAAGCCGGCCCCGACCGCGGCGGCCACGGCCGGCACCAGGACCCGCATGGCGAGGCGGGCTCCGACGGCGAGGTGGAAGCGGAGGAGGGGAGCGAGCACTCTCTACCGCGTTCCCCCGACCTTCGTCTCGGCCTCGCACGCGTCGGGCACGTTCGTGATCGCGTTCACCCGTTTCGACTGCCTGCCGATCTCCGTGTCCGCGCAGCAGCTCAGGATGGCCTCCAGGATCGGCTGGGCCGCCTTGGGATCGCGTCCCTCGATCCAGTTGCCGGCGGTGGCGAGGAGCCGCGCCTTCTCCTCCCCGTCCGGCAGCAGATCCGCCGCCTCCTTCGCCAGCTCCATCCCCCGGTAGCGGTAGTGGAAGCGCTTGAAGGGGACGGTCCGGGTCTTCCTCGCCCGGGCGATCTCGTCCTTGGTGGGGCCGAGGCGGCTGAACGCGCCCGTGGCGCGGGCCTGGGCGATGGGATCGTTCTCGTACTGCCCCTCGTGGAGGAACCAGTCGGGCTCCAGCTCCGTGCCGCTCAGCTCCAGCCCCTGGTAGCGCAGGACGCACGCGGCGCGGAACAGCGAGCGGGAGCGCTCTTCGGCGGGACGCTGACCGTCCCGCCCCTCGGCCATGGAGCGGGCCAGCGTCCTCACCTGCTTCCCCAGGGAAGTGGGCAGGAACTTCTCCGCCTCCTGGTAGCGGCCCTCCCGCACCAGCCGCCGCCCGACGAGATACCGCAGGTCGTAGGCCATCCGCTCCTGGCTCGGCGAGACCATGCCCGCGAAGAGCACCGTCCAGTGGTCGCCGTACTCCTCGGGACGGTGAGAGGCCAGCTTCACCGGCCAGCTCTTCTCCATGTAGGCCGTCAGCTCGTCCGTCGTCAGCACCCGCTCGGCGATGTAGGCGCCGTCGCTCCAGTAGCCGCCGTCCAGGAGGTTGTAGAGGGCGAAGGTGTAATCCTTCTGCGCGAGCAGCACGGCGCCGGTCTCGCCCTCGGCGTGGGGGCGCGTCACGGGCTGCACCCCGTGCTCGTAGGCCAGGTACATGTCGTCTTCCGAGCCCACGCTCGAGGGCGCGATCCGTCCGGCGCTCGCCAGGGAGTCCTTGGCCTCGTCGAGCTTGCCGGCGCGCAGGAACAGCCGGGCCTGGATCCAGTGCGTCATCGCCTTGCTCCCCGAAGCGCGCTTCAGCCACTCTTCGGCGGCGGCGAAGTCCCCCGCCCGGTACGCCACCCAGGCGAGGCGCTCCGCGTCCTCGACGTTCCGGGGTTTGACCTCCTGGATCGCCTCCAGCCACTTGCGGGCCGGGGCCGGATCGAGGGGCCCGTCGAAGTCCTTCCGGTCCCAGCGGGAGACCACGTAGGCGGTCATGATCGGGCGCGCGTCGTCCGAGGCCGCGATCAGTTTCAACGCCTTCGGATCGTTGAGCGCTTTGGAGGACACGTGCCGCATGGACGCCACCGCCGTCGGGTCGCCCGTTCTCATCTGCAGGTAGTAGAGCGGCAGCGCCATGACCGGGCGGTCGAGGTTCAGCTCCGCCCGCGCCTGCCAGCCGAGGCTCGCGGCGGCGAGGCCAAGGGGATCGGGCAGGAGGTCGTCTACCACCAGCTCCCGGGTGCGCTGGAACCATCGGATCGCCACCTCCGGATCGTCCTTGAGATAGGCCTTGCCGAGCATGAACGCCGCCCACACCGAACGGTGGCGGCGCTGGGCGGCGGGGCGGTCGAGCAGCCGCTTCCAGAGGGCGCGGGCGTCCGCGAGGCTCCCGCGGTGGTAGGCGAGGGCTCCCCGCAGATAATCCTCGATCTCGCCCGGCAGGCCCACCGGGACCCGAAGGTCCGGCGGCGGCTCGGGGCGCGGCGGCGCCTGGTGGGCCCAGGCGGCTTCCTCCTGCCACGCCCCCACGGCCTCCCCATACCCGGCCAGCAACTCCCGCACTTCGGTGTACTCGGCCAGCAGCGTGCGGTTCGAGGTGAGCGACGCGAGATCCGCCAGGTCCACGTCGGCGGTCTGCCGGTAGGGTCCCCGCTCCGCCACCACGGCCTTGGGGAGCTGCTTGGGGCGCTCCCCCGGCCGGCCGGGAAAGATCACCCGGGCGCGGTCCAGGGGGCCTGCCATCTCCGCCAGGACGGCCCGGAACCAGGTGGTGGGAGCCTCCATCATGCGGCTCTCGTCCGTCACGAACCAGTAGGGAAAGAAGGGGCCGCAGGCCCAGACGGCGACGGCGCCGGCCAGGGTGGCGGCGAGGGCGAGGAGGGCGGCTCTAACCAGGTTCCTTGGGTAGCTCAAGCGAGACCTCCGTCCGGTCGGCGAAGCGCAGCCAGGCGATGGTCCGGCGCTCACCGGGGCGCAGGACTCCGCCGCCGGACTGCTGGAGACGGATCTCGCCCGGGGCCTGGACCAACCTGTATACGGACAACCCGTCCGCGGCGATGGGGGCGGCGCCCTTCCATCGTACGCGAACCGTGGCGGGGGAGGGGGCCTCGGCCTCCCCCGCGTTGACGAGGTCGATCTCCACCAGCCCCGGCTCGGGCTCGCGCGGCGACGCCTGGACCTCCCCCCGGGGCGTCCGCCCGGCCATCACGGCGCGGAGGGTGGACGCCGGCCAGTTCATGCGGTCCCCCTCCACCGGCAGCCGGTACCAGAGGATGCCGGAGAGCTCCGCCGGCCGGTCGCGGGTCCAGAGCTGGACCAGCCCGGCCATGGCCTCGGGATCGCTGCTCACTTTGCGCACCCGGGTGCCTGGAGGCAGCGAGAAGAGCGAGCCTTCGGCGGAGACGCCCAGGAGCTTCCCGTCGGGATTGAACATCACCGAGTAGCTGTAGGTGGGGAGGGCCACCCGGAACGGCTTGCGGAACCGGGCGACCTGCTCGACCCACCACCGGGCCGTCTCCGGATCGCACAGGACGAGCTTCGTGCCGCCGCCCTTCGGCTGCGTCACCGAGTGGACCTGGAGCACCCAGCCGTCCGCCGCGTGGATCAGCTCGCGGAACTCCTGGCGGTGGCCGGTCCAGGTCGGCAGGGCGGTGATGGAGAGCGGCGTCTTCCCCGTCTCCGTGCGCAGGGAAGAGAGGAAGGCCCGGTAATCCGCCAGCTTGGACTCGGGGCAGTCGTAGTCGATCTGGATCTCCGCGAGCTGGAGCCCCTTGGCCCGCGCCTCCGCCAGCACGTCGCGCACCACCCGCCGCACCGCATCCGCCCGCTGCGGATCTTCCATGAACCGGGTCGGGAACGACGAGACGCGGACCGCCACACCCACCGGCCGGCCGGACGCCTTCAATGCCGCCGGATCGAGCGGGATGCGGAAGATCCTGGGGAGGTCGCCCCGCAGGTCCACCTCGGCCGTGAGCGCGACGACCCGCGTGAAGTCCGAAGCCTTCCGGACGGCTTCCTGGACGGCCGGGGTCCAGTCCCGCTGCCACACATAGGCCTCCTGGGGCAGGGGACCGGAAGCGCGTTTGTCACAGGCGGCGAGGAGAACGAGAGGGAGGATTGCGAGGGTACGGATGATGCGGTTCACGATATGAGGATATCCCGGGCACGATGGTTTGCGGAGAAAACCGGTTGACGCAAGGGCGGATTTTTGCCAGAATTAGTTTGCAATGCAAACCGGTTCATTTCGACGAAAGGAGAGCCGTCCCATGCAATCGATCGGACGCCCGACAGCCTTGATCTCCGTTCTGGCCATCCTCGGAGTCATCGTCGCCTTCGCGGTCTTCCTCGACCGGCCCACCGAGGCCGGGGTCGGCGAGGGGCTCGACACCGCCTGTATCGCCCGCATCCGGGAGCCGGAGTCCACCAGTCCGCCCGAGGTGATCGTGGCCAACGAAGATCTCCAGCGGCTCACCGGCACCTACATGCAGACGGAGATGGCCCTCGTGATCAAGGTGGAGGCTCTGGAAAATCGCCTGCGGGCCACCGTTCTGCAAGGCCAGGCCTTTCCCCCCTCGACCCTGATCCCCGTTTCGCCGACCTGCTTCCGTTGGGAAGGAGAGGGGCTGGCCCCCGGGCTCACCGCGGTGTTCCACGTCGATGACAAGGCCGTCGAGCTCACGGTCGTCCAGCCCGGCAAGCCGGAGGTGGTGATGAAGCGCACCCCGGGCGGGCAAAAGGCCGGTTGACGGGCGCGGGCGCCCGGGGCAGAATGGAGTTTGCGCAGCAAACCAGATCGAGAGGCCGAGATGGAAATCCGAAACCTCGAACGCATCCGTTTCACCACCGGGCACTTCCATGATCTCCAGGGATTGCGGTTCGGGGTCCCCCTGGGGCTGATCACCCTGGGCCTGGGCAGTCCGGCGTTGCCGCGGCTCGCGCTGTTCCTGGGAGCGCTTCTGCTGATCCTGGGAGCGAAGCGACACTACAAAGGGTTTGGCGAGGTCGAGCGTCCGGTCGATCCCGACATGGACCTCTATCCGGTCTCCATCTTCAACCTGGCCGGTCCCATCTCGCGGCTCCAGGGCCACCGGCAGGTGACGCCGGTCGCCCGCTATCTCCTGGTGACCGCGGTGCTGGTGGTGCTGCCGTTCGCGTACTTCCAGGCGCTACCGCCCAACATCGTGGTCCAGGGGGATGCGTCGCTCGGCCAGCATCCCCAGGTCACCCCCGAGCCCGCTCCCTACTACGGTCCAGCCTGGATCAACGAGTACCCGAACGGCGGGCAGATGAGGCCGCCGTCCATGCTCCGGGCCGTCTTCACGCAGACCGCCTATGTCCTCTCCGGCGCCTTGTTCCTCGGGCTTTGGCTCTGGAGGGGACGCCGCCTGTCCCAGGGCTACCATCTGGCGCTCGCGGTTCCGTTGCTGGGGCTCGCGGCCCTCGGCACCTCCCTGGGATTCCTCGCCCGCGCGGATGGGGAGATCCCCCGGCTTCTCGATCTCCTTCTTCCGGCCCTGTTGTATCCCGGCGTGGCTCTGCCCCTCTGCGGCGCCGCGATGGTCCTGGCCGGTCTCCTCGATCACTGGCAACTCGTCCGGGTGCTGGGATGGCCCGAGGCGGAGGAAGAATAACCATGAGCGTCACCCCTTTCGAGCAGCTCGCGAACCTGGACCGGCTGGTGCACGATCCCGCCCGGCTCTCCATCCTGACGGCGCTCTCGGCGTGCGAGCGGGCCGACTTCCTGTTCCTGCTGCGGATCACCAGCCTCACCAAGGGGAACCTATCCTCCCATCTTTCGAAACTTGAAGAGGCGGGTCTGGTCGAGATCGAAAAGCGCTTCGTGGAGAAGAAGACCCAGACCCTCGTCCGCCTGAGCGACGCCGGCCGGCAGACGCTCGAAAGCTATTGGAAACGGATGCAGGAGCTCCGCGAGAGCGCCGCCCAGTGGACGCCCGGCAACGCCGCGCTGGCGCCGTCCACAAGCTAGTTCCTGACAAGGAGCGATCGATGTATCGGAAGCGCGCCTTCGTTGCCGCTGTTGTCTTGGTATCCTTTTTTTCCGCCGTCACCTCGGCCGCGGCCCAGACAGACAAAGTCGATGAGTACGTCAGGGCCGCGATGCGGGAGCAGGCGATCCCCGGCCTCTCGATCGCCGTGGTGCGGAACGGCGAGCTCATCTATGCGCAGGGCTATGGAGTCTCCAACCTCGAGCTGAACGCCGCCGCCACCCCCGAGACCATCTATCAGTCCGGCTCGGTCGGCAAGCAGTTCACCGCGACGCTCGTCATGATGCTGGTCGAGGAAGGCAAGCTGGGCCTGGACGATCCCATCAGCAAGTATTTCGCAGGCGCGCCGGCCGCCTGGAAGGACATCAAGGTGCGCCACCTGCTGACGCACACCTCGGGGATCTCGAACGCTCTCTACCAGCACCTCAACATGCGCCGGGACTACACCGAGGACGAGCTGGTCCAGCAGATCGCGGCGCTACCGCTCGATTTCCAGCCGGGCGAAAAGTGGAGCTACAGCAATCCCGGCTATGTGATGCTCGGCGTTCTCGTCCACAAGGTCACCGGAAAGTTCTACGGCGACGTGCTGCGGGAGAAGATCTTCGGGCCGCTGGGCATGAACACCGCGCGCATCATCAGCGAAGCCGACATCGTGCCGAACCGCGCCGACGGTTATCGTCTCGAGAACGGCGAGATCAAGAATCAGGAATGGGTTTCTCCCATGATGAACACGACCGCCGACGGAGCGATCTACCTGACCGTGCTGGACATGGCGAAGTGGGACGCGGCGCTCTACACGGAGAAGCTGCTGAAGCGGTCCTCGCTCGATCAGATGTGGACGCCGGTCAAGCTGAACGACGGCAAGACCGAGGCCTACGGCTTCGGCTGGGAGGTCGGAGAGGTCCGCGGCCGCCGCGTCCTCAGCCACGGCGGGGCATGGCAAGGTTTCAAGACGCACATCCTGCGCGCTGTCGATGACAAGGTGACGGTCATCGTGCTGGCCAACCTTGCCGGCGCAAGGCCGGGAAGGATCACGAACGGCATCGCGCGGATCTATGTCCCGGAGCTTGTGCCCCCCGCGCGCAAGGCCGTGCGGATCGATCCGAACGTCTTCGACGCCTACGTCGGGGCTTACGAGCTCGGGTCTGGTTTCGCCTTCACCGTCTCCCGCGAAGGAGACAGGTTCTGGGGGCAGGCGCCGGGCCAGGCACGCGATGAGCTGTTCGCCGAATCGGAAACGACCTTTTTCCTCAAGGATTCGGAAGTCTCGTTCACCTTCGTCAGGGACGCGAGCGGAAAGGTGACGCATCTGATCCTCACCCAGGGCGGATCTCCGCGGGAGTTGAAGAAGGTCAGGTAGGGCTGCGACAAAACCCCTCCAGGTTGCAACGACTTCCCGGGAAGGTGTTGCAACGTCGCCGGACGGCGGCCGGTCTCCGCGGAACTCGTTGCAACTTCCCCGTGAGTTGTTGCGAATTCCGCGGAAGCCGGCGCGATGTTCGCGGAGGTCGGCTCAACCTCCGCGGAAGCCGGCGCAACTTCCGCGGACGGCGTGACAATTTCCAGAGACATCGTCCCGCCGTCTCGGGAGACAGCGCGATATCCGCAGACATTGCCTCGACTTCCGCGGACGACGGCCCGATGTCCGTGGAGACGGGCCGATTTCTCCCGACGGCGCCGCGATGTCCGCGGACGTCGCCTCGACTTCCATGGACGGCGGCCCGATGTCCGCGGAGACGGGCCGATTTCTGCTGACGCCGCCGCGATATCCGCGGATGACGCCTCGCCGTCTCCGGACTTCGTCCCGCCGTCCGTGGAGACAGAGCGACTTCCGCGGACGGCGCCCCGACTTCCGTAGACATCGGCCCATCCTCCGCGGAGACAAGCCGCCGTCTCCGGACGCCGGCCCGTCTTTCCGGACGTTGCAACACTTCCTCGCTCCCCTGGCCGCGATGTTGCACTTCGGAACTCCGTAAAAGGGTATTGGAGGCCGCCATCCCGAGGAGAATCGCCATGCGCCACCGCATCGCCGCCGTCCTTCTCGCTGTTTGTTTCGCCGTACCCCTGTCCGCTTTGGAGGACGCTCAGCCTCCATGGGCGGAGGTCGAGCGCCTGATCTCCGAGGAGAAGCTCAACCAGGCCTCGGAACGGGTGGACGCGATCCTGGCCGCGTCGCGGGCGGTGGGGATGGAGGAGGACTGGACCCGGGCGCTGATCCAGGGCGCTCTGCTCCGCGACGCCACAGGCAGATATGAAGGCGCGGTTCGGCTGCTTCAGGAGCGGCCCTGGCCCGAGGGGGCGGTCCACAAGGTCCTGCTCGACCTGTTCTACGCGCGTTCCCTGGACATCTATGGGTCCAAGCTCCGGAGTGAGCGGAGGGAGCGCATCGCGTCCCGGCAAGAGGCCGGCATCGAGCTGTGGACCCCGGAGCAGATCGGCGAGGCCTCCCTGGCCGCCCTACAGGAGGCCTGGAGCCTGCGCGGAGAGCTGGGAGACCTGCCCATCTCCCGCTTCCGGAAGTACCTGATTCCCAACGATTATCCGGAAGAGGTCCGCGGCACGCTCCGGGACGCCCTGACCTATCTCTACGTCGATCGGCTGCTGACCTATCTCTACGTCGATCGGCTGGCGCCGGAGGAGGCCGTGGCGGAAGAGGCCGTGGCGACCCTGCAGGACCTGGAGTCGTGGCACCTGGCGGCGGGACGGCGCGCGGCGGCCCTGGAGGCGAAGCTGAAAGGGGCGGGCCTGCGGCACTGGGGCGCGGAGGACCGCAAGGCCTTCCGCCAGGAGCTGAAGAAGGACCTCGAAGCGTTCCGCGACCTCCCCTGGTGGTCCATGGGCATGGCGACACTCGCCAGTCTGGAGAAGGTGGACGAAGAGCCCGGCCACCTCCGGCGCGCCCGGGAGATCGCCCTCACCGGGCGCGAGGCTTTCCCGACTTCCCTGGGCGCGGACCGCTGCCGGCGCATCGTGGAGGAGATCGAGGTTCAGACGTTCCACCTGGAGGCCATGATCAGCGACGGCCTGGGCCGGCGCTCGATCCAGGTGACGCACACCAACCTCCCCCGTCTTCACTTCCGCGCCTACGGGATCGATCCCCGGCGATCCCTTACCCAGGAATGGTCTTCCCGCCAGGAAGACGTCGAAGCGCTTCTCCGCGACGCCCGGCCCGCCGCCGAGTGGCGGGTGGATCTGCCCGCCACGCCCGACTTCAAGAGCCATGTCACCTGGGTCGTTCCACCCATGAGCCGCCCCGGTCTGTATGTGGTCGTGGCCTCCATGCTGGAGGATTTCTTCGGGCCGTCCAACGCCCTCCAGGCGGTGCTCCTGCAACTGGGGGATCTGAAGCTGCTGGTGGACGACATCTCGAGCGGAGAGCTGCGCGGGCTGGCTCTCTCCGGCGCCACAGGCGAGCCTGTCGAAGGGGTCCGGGTCTTCCTCTATGAGCATATCTGGGACGGGGAGAAGCAGGTCCGGCTGGCCGGGGAGGCGGTCTCGGGGCCGGACGGCTCGTTCCGCTTCTCCGGCGAGTACGAGGGGAGCCACTCCCTGGTCGGCCAGAAGGGAGAGGAAACAGCCCTGCTCACCGGCTTGAGCTTCGGGGCGGAAGAACGCAAAAAGCTCGGAACGCTCCTCTACACGGACCGCGCCGTCTACCGTCCGGGCCAGAAGGTCCTCTGGAAGGTGCTCGCCTGGCGGGGATCGCCGGAGGGCGGTTTCACAGCCGCCCGGGGCGAGACCGTGACGGTGACGCTCGTCTCTCCCGACGGCCGGACGGTGGAGACGAGGACCGCCACGGCGAACGACTTCGGAACGGCATCCGGCGAATTCGTTATCCCCGCCGGCCTCCTGGGAAGCTGGGGCTTGCGGAGCGCGACCGGAGACCCGGAGGCCTGTTCCTGCGATGGGGCGTGGGTACGGGTGGAAGAGTACAAGCGGCCGACCTTCGAAGTCACCCTCGAGCCGGGTGGACCGCTGCGGACCGGGCATCCCGCTGTGATCAAAGGGAAAGCCCTCTATCACTTCGGCCTGCCGGTCGCCGGCGGCGAGGTGCGATGGACGGTGCGCCAGGATAATTCGCCGTGGGGTTACAGCCTGCGACGGTCCTCCCCGCCCGAGATCTCCGGCACCTCGGCCCTGGCCCCGGACGGGTCCTTCGAGATCTCCTTTGCTCCCGGCCGGAAGGAAGAGCCCGGCGAGCAGCCCTGGTGGGTGGCGATCTCCGCCGAGGTCACGGACGAGGGGGGAGAAACCCGCAGCGCCGAGCGGACGATCCGCGTGGGCCACGCCTCGGTGGAGGCCGCGATCGCCACCGACGCCGGATTCCTCCCCGCCGGCCTGCCCGTGTCCCTGCAGGTGGTCCGCGGCGACCTGAACGGCCTGCCTCGGCCCGGCATCGGACGCTGGACCTTGTACGAGCTGCGCCAGCCGGAGCGGATCCTCCTGCCGGCCGAGATGCCGCGCCTGGATCTCGAACCGGCGGAGCTCCGTACGCCGGGCGATCTCCTGAGCCCGCGCTGGCAGAGATACTCACCCGAGGAGAGGATGCGCGGCTGGGAGAACGGCCGGCGCGTCGAGAGCGGCGGCCTGCGCCATGGCGAGGACGGCCGGGCGGAGGTCCGGCTCCCGGAGCTGCGGCCGGGCGCCTACCGGCTGGTCTATGAGACGGAGGACGACTTCGGCTCCCGGGTCGAGGTCCGGCGCGAGCTGATCGTGGCCGGCGCGCGGGCGTCCCTGGCCCTGCCGGCGGTCCTGGCGCTGGAGTCCCCGACGGCGCGGGTCGGCGGCACGGTCCGGCTGCTGGCCCATTCGGGAATCCCCGGCCAGAGCCTCTTCCTGGAGATCTTCCGCAACGGTAGGCTGGCCGAGCGGCGGCGGCTGCGGGGCGGCGAAGGGACGGCGGTCCTCGAGATCCCCGTCCGCGAGGCCGACCGCGGAGGCTTCGGCGTGAAGCTCCTGGCTCTGCGGGACCACCAGCTCTTCGAGCGGTCCGTCGAGGTGCGCGTCCCCTGGGACGACCATGAGCTCACCGTGCGCCTCTCCCGCTTCCGCGACCGTGTCCGGCCCGGAACGCGGGAGACCTTCCAGGTGACGGTCCGCACACCGGACGGGAGCCCGCCCGAGGCCGCCGCGGCCGAGCTGCTGGCGTCCATGTCCGACCGCAGCCTGGACCTCATCCAGCCCTACGAGCCGCCCGACGCCCTCACGGTCTTCCCCGTCCGGAGCAGGCTGCCGGCCCTCTCTGCGCCGTTCGGCCAGCAGGGGCTCTACTACTTTCAGAGCGGCCTCGCCTTGAGGCCAGTCCGCGATTTGAGAGGCGACCAGTTGCGGTGGATCCCGCCCGTGGTGAGCGAAGCGATCTTTGGCGAGATGGTCTTCTCGTCCACCGGCGGAATCAACCTCTCGGAGATACCGACGGCCCGGCAGACGGTGACCGTCATCACGAAGAGGCCCACGCTGGACGAGCGGCGGATCTCGACGGGGGCCACCGTTCCTCTGGGGCCGGTCCCAACAGGCTCGCTCTCTCCCGTCGAGCCCGCGTCGCCCCTGCGCCGGCGGTTCGACGAGACGGCTCTGTGGCAGCCGCACCTGCTCACCGGGCCGGACGGCACGGCCACGATCGAGCTGACCGTGCCCGATTCGGTCACCGTGTGGAGCCTCTGGGTCCACGCCCTCACCCGCGACCTGAAGGTGGGATCGGCCCACGCTGAGACCCGCAGCGTCCGCGACCTCACCGTCCGGCCGGTCCTGCCGCGCTTCCTGCGCGAAGGGGACGCGGCGGAGCTGCCGGTGGTGGTGAGCAACGCCTCGCGGTCCCGCCTGCGGGGGGAAGTGACGTTCGACCTCCTCGACCCCGAGACGGGAGAGAGCCGGCTGGCCGAATTCGGCGTGGCGCCGGGCGAGGCGCGCCTCCCCTTCGACGTGGCGGAGGGGGGCAGCGCCGGGCTGAGCTTCCCCGTGGCCGTGCCGCGAGGCCTGGGGGCCGTGCAGGTGAAGGTGACGGCCGCCGCGGACGGCCTGGCGGACGGCGAGCTGCGGGAGCTGCCGGTGCTCCCCGCCCGCGTCCACCTGGCGCAGTCGCGCTTCGCGGCCCTGGAGGGGAAGGAGCACCGAAGCCTGAGCTTCGGCGGTGGAGACGACTCCACGCGCGTCAGTGAAAAGCTCGTGGTCACCGTGGACGGCCAGCTCTTCGACGGCGTGCTCCGCGCCCTGCCGTACCTGATCGACTATCCGTACGAATGCACCGAGCAGACCCTCAACCGCTTCCTCTCCACGGGGATCGTCTCCGGGCTTTTCGACCGCTATCCGGCCGTGGCCCGCCGCGCCGCCGAGCTGGCGGAGCGGGAGACTCCGCTGGAGGCCTGGGACGCCGCCGATCCCAACCGCAAGGTGGCGCTGGAGGAGACCCCGTTCCTGGAGGAAGCCCGGGGAGGAGACGCAGGAGGGCGGGCGCTGGCCAAGGTGCTCGATCCCCGCGTGGCCCGGGCTGAGCGAGGGGCGGCGCTGGCGAACCTGCGGGAGGCGCAGCGGCCGGACGGCGCCTTCCCCTGGTGGCCGGGCGGCCAGGCCTCGCCCTATATGACCGTCTACCTGCTCCACGGCTTCGCCCGCGGCGCCGAGGCCGACCTGGAAGTCCCCCGGGACGTGGTCCGCAAGGCCTGGACCTGGACCGCCGGCTACGTCCGGAAGGAATGCGGGGAGAAGCTCGACGACCCCAAGTGCCGGGAGCTCCTGGTCCTCCTTAACTACGCGGCCTCGTCCTATCCCGATCCCTCCTGGGTGGGGGACGCGTTCCCGGAGGCGGAGCGGAGAAAGGTCCTCGACGCGACCTTCGCCGGCTGGCGCGAGGTATCCCGCTGCCTCCGGCCTCTCCTGGCCTTGACGCTCCAGCGCATGGGGCGCCCCGCGGACGCCCGGCTCGTGCTCGACAGCGTGGTGGATCTGGCCCGGACCACGGACGAAGGCACCTTCTGGCAGCCGGAGGAACGCTCCTGGCTCTGGACCAACGACACCATCGACGGCCACGCCTTCGCCCTGCTGGCCCTGATGGAAGTGCGGCCGTCCGATCCCCGTCGGCACGGCCTGGTGCGCTGGCTCTTCCTCAACAAGCAGCTCAACCACTGGCGATCCACCCGGGCCACCGCCGAGGTGCTCTACGCCCTGGCCCGCTACCTGGAGCGGGAGGGCCGGCTGGAGGCGCGCGAGGAGGTGACGGTGCGGGCGGCCGGCCGCGCGGAGACCTTCCGGTTCGAGCCGGACGCCCCCATGGCCGAGGCGCGGCTCGTGGTGCCGGGCACGGAGGCCGGCGCCGAGCCGCCGCAGGTCGAGGTGGAAAAGGAGACGCCCGGGCTGATCTTCGCCACGGCCACCTGGCACTTCTCCACGGAAGAGGCGCCGGAGGCGGACCGGGGAGGCCTCTTCGAGGTCTCGCGCCGCTACTTCCTGCGGGTCCGCGAAGGCGGGGAAGCGGTGCTGCGGCCGGTGGAGGAGGGAGCCGTCCTGCGGCCCGGAGACGAGGTCGAGGTCCAGCTCCGGCTGCGGAGCCGGGCGCCGGCGGAGTACGTGCACGTCCGCGATCCCCGGCCCGCCGGCCTGGAGCCGAAGAACCTGCGGTCCGGCTGGCAATGGAGCGCCGGGTTTTTCCACTACGAGGAGACCCGGGACAGCGGGACCAACTTCTACTTCGAGAGCCTGCCCGCCGGGGAATTCACCCTGCGCTACCGCCTGCAGGCCGCTACGGCGGGCACGTTCCACGCCGGGCCGGCCACGGTGCAGTCGATGTACGCGCCGGAGTTCACGGCGTATTCGGCGGGAGCGGTGGTGCGGGTGGGGGACTAGCGACCGTTATACGATGCGGGCCGAGGAGGCTTCCATGCTGCAGACCATCGATCACGGACCCGTCCGCGAGCTGCGGTTCAACCGCCCGCCGGCCAACGCGCTCTCCCCGGAGCTGATCTCGGCCCTGCGCTGGGGCGTGGAGTCGGCGCCCAGGGAGGGAGCGCGGGCGCTGATCCTTTCCGGCTCGCCCGGCCGGTTCTCGGGCGGCCTCGACGTGCCGCTCCTGATCCACCTGGACCGCGACGCCATCGCCGCCGCTTGGCGGGAGTTCTACGCCATGATGCGCGCCCTCGCCGCCTCGCCGATCCCCATCGCGGCGGCCATCACCGGCCATAGCCCGGCCGGCGGCGCCGTGATCTCCATCTTCTGCGACGCCCGGTTCATGGCCGAAGGGGACTTCAAGATCGGCCTCAACGAGGTGCAGGTGGGCATCCCCCTGCCGCCCGTCATCTTCCACGCCTTCCGCCGGCTGGTGGGAGCCCGGGAAGCCGAGCGGCTGTCCGTGAGCGGGCAGTTGATCTCCGGGGTGGAAGCCCAGCGCATCGGCCTGGTGGACGAGCTGGTGGCGCCGGAGCGGCTGGTGGAGCGGGCCGTGGAGTGGTGCAACGGGATGCTCGCCCTGCCGCCGGAGGCCATGTCCGCCACCCGCCGCACCGCCCGCGCCGATCTCGCGGCCCTGCTCGACGAGAACGACGCCGAGCTCTCGCGCCTCGTGGACCAGTGGTTCAGTGCCGAGACGCAGACGGTGCTGCGGATGGTGGTCGAGCGGTTGACGAAGAAGAAGGCGTGAGGCGGAGAGGAGCCTAAACCCACTTCGTCAGCAGGTACCGGTCGTGATCCTTGTACCCGATCCGGCGATAGAGCGCCTGGGCTTCGACGTTCTCCCGCTCGACCTCCAAGTGTAGCGCCCGGACGCCGAGCTCGCGGCACGCCTGCCTCGGCCAGAGCGAGCGCCCGCGTGCCGAGGCCCCGGCCGCGATGGCTGGGGAGCACATAGATCTCGTCCACGAACGCGTCGCGCCCCCGGAACTCCAGGCTGAAGCTCAAGGTGAGGACCAGATAGGCCACCGCCTGGCCGCCGTCCTCGGAGATCCAGACCTTCCCGACCGCCGGATCGCCCAGGAGCCGCGCGAGGTTGATCCGGATCTCCGCCTCGTCGAACGGATAGCCCTCCTCGGCGTGGAAGGCTTCGACCAGGACCGTCAGGGCGTCGACGTCAGAAGGCAGGGCGGGGCGGAATTCTGGCATGGGGAGATCGTATCCTGCGATATCGTTCCCTCGACCCAGGAGGGGGCACGATGAAGATCGTCTCGGTGAACGTGAGCGAGCCCCGGCCCGTCATGTGGCGCGGCCGGCGGATCATGACAGGCATCTTCAAGGAGCCTGTCGAACGCCGCGTACAGGTGCGGACGCTGAACCTGGAAGGCGACGGCCAGGCGGACCTCTCGGTCCACGGCGGGACCGACAAGGCCGTCTACGTCTACCCCTCCGAGCACTATCCCTTCTGGCGCCGCGAGCTGGAGCTGGAGGATCTCCCCTGGGGCTCCTTCGGCGAGAACCTGACCACCGAGGGCTGGTGGGAGGACGAGGTCCACATCGGCGACCGCTTCCTCGTCGGCACGGCGGAGGTGGTGGTCACCCAGCCCCGGCTGCCCTGCTTCAAGCTGGCGATGAAGTTCGACCGCGACGACGTCGTCGAGGCCTTTCTCGAATCCGGCCGCCCCGGCTTCTACCTCGCCGTCCTCCAGGAAGGAACCGTGGCGGCCGGCGACGCCATGGAGCGCACCCACGAGGACGAGAACGGCGTCAGCGTCGTGGACTTGGTCCGCCTCTACCTCGACCGGCACGGCGAGGCCGATCAGGATCTGCTCCAGCGGGCGGTGCGGATCGAGGCCCTGCCGAAGAGCTGGCGGGGGAGTCTGCGGAAGCGGTTGTCTTCTTAGGCGTCGCTCCCGAAGGCAACTCCATGATGGACGCGCTATAGTAGTTCCACCCATGCGCGACACCCACTCCTGGAGTCCCGGGGATCGTTTCCCCTTGACGCGCCGTTCCGTCCTCGCGGCCGCCCGGGACGCCGATCCGGAGGTGCGCCGGCAGGGGTGGGAAGCGCTCGTGACCTCCTACTGGCGGCCGGTCTACAAGGTGCTCCGGGTGCGCTGGGGCCTCCCCCGCGAGGACGCCGAAGACCTCACCCAGGAGTTCTTCGCCTCCGCGCTGGCGAAAGGGACCTTCGAGCGGTACGATCCCCTCAAAGCCCGGTTCCGGACGTACCTCCGCACCTGCCTCGACGGCTTCGCGGCCAACGAGCGCAAGGCGGCCCAGCGCCTCAAGCGGGGCGGCGGACAAAGCCCGCTCTCCCTCGACTTCGAAGGCGCAGAGGCGGAGCTGCTGCGTCACGGCGCCGGCGAGGGGCTCGACGTGGACGAATACTTCCATCGCGAATGGGTGCGCTCGCTCTTCGGCCTCGCCGTCGAGGACCTCCGCCGCTGGGCCGAGGCCTCCGGCAAGGAGATCTATTTCCGTCTCTTCGAGCGCTACGACCTCGAAGGCCCGGACGCGCCCGAGCGGCCCACCTATGCCGAGCTCGCCGTCGAGCACGGCCTGCCCGCCACCCAGATCACCAACTATCTGGCGGCGGCGCGGCGCGAATTCCGCCGCCTCGTCCTGGAGAAGCTGCGGGACCTCACCGCCACCGAGGACGAGTTCCGCTCCGAGGCCCGGCTGATCCTGGGAGTCGATCCGGGATGATCTCCGACGCCGCCCTGCGCCACCTCCGCGAAGTGGCCGACCTGCCGGACCTCTCCGGCACGCCCTACGAGATCGTCGAGCCCCTCGGCCGCGGCGGCATGGGCGCCGTCTACCTCGCCATGGACCGCAAGCTCGACCGCGAGGTGGCCCTGAAGGTCGTCCAACTTCCGGAAGGGGGCCAGGAGAGCGTGGACCGCCTCCTGCGCGAGGCCAAGGTCCTGGCCCGCCTGGAGCATCCCGGCATCGTGCCCGTCCACGACGCCGGCCTGCTGCCGGACGGCCGCGCCTACTACGCCATGAAGCGCGTCCGCGGACGCCGTCTGGACGACTACGCCCGCGAGGCCTCCCTGACCGATCGCCTGCGCGCCTTCGAGCGCATCTGCGAAGCCGTGGCCTTCGCACACGCCCACGGCGTCATCCATCGGGACCTGAAGCCCGAGAACGTGATGGTGGGCGCGTTCGGAGAGGTGCTGGTGATGGATTGGGGGGTGGCGAAGACCCTCACCCCTGGCCCCTCTCCCGACCCCTCCCTCCCTCCCTCACCGGGAGAGGGGGAGGAAGACGGGGTGGTTACCGCCCATGGCACCATCCTCGGCACTCCCGGCTACATGGCCCCCGAGCAGGAGCGCGGCGACATCGCCCGCATCGACGAGCGCACGGACGTCTGGGCGCTCGGAGCGATCCTCCAGTTCCTCCTCGCCGGCGCCGATCCACCCCGCCCGCTGGAGGCCATCCGCCGCCGGGCCATGGCCGCGGAACCGGAGGCGCGCTATCCACAGGTGGAGGAGCTGGCGGCGGACCTCGCCCGCTATCTCGCGGGCCTGCCGGTCGGGGCTCACCGGGAGAGCCTGCTGGAGCGGGCCGGACGCTTCGTCCGCCGCCACCGCGTGGCGATCCTGCTGATCCTGGCCTACGTCGTCATGCGGGCATTGCTGCTGATCTTCCTGGGCCGTTAAAGGAAATCCCCGGCGCCGTTGAATAGAAGGGTCGTAGCTGCAACGGACCGCGCACTTTCGGAGGGATAGGAGACATGAATAAACCGGTATTCGGCCTCCTGCTGGGAGGCATCCTGGGTGTCTTCGACGGCCTGACGGCGTTGTTCTCGGCGCCGGAGACGAGACCCGAGCTCCTGGGCATCATCATCGGCTCCACGATCAAGGGATTGGTCGCCGGCCTGCTGATCGGCTTCTTCGCCCGCAAGGTGAAGTCGCTCCCGCTGTGCCTCCTGTTCGGCGTCCTCGTGGGCGGATTGCTGGCCTACGGAGTCGTGCTGATGGGCAATCCCTATTTCTGGGAAATCGTGCTCCCCGGCAGCCTGGTGGGACTCATCGTGGGCTATGCGACACAGAGATACGGCAAGGCTCCGGAGCCTTCGCCCAAAGCTTCCTGAAAATTGAAAGGAGAATCGGGATGCGGAAAGCAACCTTTGTTCATCGGGCTGGCTGTGGCGGCGCTGATCGCGGCGGCCCCGGAAGCGTGGGCGGGAGACATGACGGCCGGGAAGATCGACTCCAAGACCGCCTTCGAAAAGATCAAGGGCTCTGGCGGGCGAGTGGACCGGGACGGCGGGGGAAAACATGCCGGGCGCTGTGATCTATCGCGTCACCGGCAACGGCAGCGTAGTGATGGCGACCATGTTTCCGGGCACCGACCACGAAATGATCAACATGTTCCACTTGGTGGACGGCGAGCTGGTGGCGACCCATTATTGCTCCTCCGGAAACCAGCCGCATTTCAAGTTTGACGCCGCGAAGTCCACTCCCACCGAGCTGGTCTTCGCCTTCAACGGCGGCACCAACTTCGATCCCGCCAAGGACGCCCACGTCCATAGCGGCAAGCTCTCCCTCGGGGAAGGCAAGCTGGTGGAGGACTGGACGTTCTACGGGGGAGGGAAGGAGACGGGAAGGGCGACGTTTAAGTTGGGACGGAAGTAGGGGAGCCGGGTAGATGCCGCCCCAGCCGGTGGGGCTGGGGTGCTGTGCAAAGCTCTGGAAGCACTCTCTTGTGTATTTATGCTGGAAGGTCGAGACGCTTTTCCAAAAAAGCGAAGCGCCAATCCAGCAACTCGCTTAGCATGATATCAGAGAATGACTCTGCGACAAGGCCAAGCTCTTTCGAGGAAGCTGGAGCCTGATTCGGCAACTCCTTGTCACGCAGCCTTTCAAGGCGTTTCCGTAAGGCGTCAGAGCGTGTGGAGAGACTCTCGAAATCTCCTTGATGTGAAACGGCGGCAAATGCACCACTGAAGGCAGGGAGTACGATGGTAAATATGCTTAATATTATAGAAAATCCGTCCCACTTTTCGGGCACAATGAGGTGTGCAAAACAGGCCACGAATGCTAATATGAATGAGGTTTGCCCTGCTAAGTGAAGGCGTCTATGCACCCGGTGTAGCTTTGAGTGATTATCGTTGTGGTAACCAATCTGATGTGAGACCAGGGAGGAAAGGGCTGTTCGGCATAAGGATAGATGGTGCTCGTCAAATTTGCTGTGAAACAGGCCGCACTCCCTGAGTAGGGAGCGAAAATACCAGTAGACCCAACTATTCGCGGGGTCGCTAGGTTGTAGATGTGCTGGTACCTTGAATGAGGTTGCTATGCGTCCAAGAGGTGCTAGAAATTGGACCTGTCTAAGGCTTTCGGCAAGTAGCCGGAAATCCATCCAACGTTCGTGCCAGCAGTTCCTTCGGCCCAGAAGGGTAATAGCACCTATTATGAAAAGAACTAGGAGCTCTGTTACGAACCAGGCATGGTGGTGGGTAATAGCTCCGAAGAACGCAAAGAAGACGGCCCATGCGCCCAGAAAGTATGTCCAAACGAAGGAGCTTCTATATAGTCCTCCGTAGTGGTTGGCCAGAGCGTCGGCCCATAAGTAGTTCTTCGCGACAAGATCGTGCATCTCTGTGTTACGGGGCTGGAAAAGCCGGGATACGAGTGACTGCGTCTCTTGTTCCAGGGCCTTGTAGCCTTGATCTTGTATGCATTGCGTCTGTCCCCAATAATCTCTGAACCTTGTGAAGGTAGAGCCGAAGAGAGAGTGTGTGATTTCAGGTGTGAAAAATCTTTCGGCAGTTCGAATCTCTTTTAATATTCGCTTTCTATCCTCTTGTGTCCCCGAAGTCTGAACCAGGAATATCTTGCGGAGAACCTTCTCAAGATGGCCCTGATCGTGGGTTAACTCCTCGGGTTCTTGTTGCAGACGTAAGGTTTTCTTGTGAGGCGCTTTGGAATCGATTCGTACGATGGGTACTCCGAATGAGGAAGCCTCTCGGACCACTTGGCTGGTTCCCCCTGCACCCCTTTCCCGTCTTCCGTCCCAAATAGCGATGAGCACGTCGGAATGCCGTATAACCATCCTCCCTACAGCCTCATAGGCTTCGCCCTCCGATGTTCGCTGCCCATCTAATTCGAGCACCGATGTCGCATGATCAAAAAGCTCTCTAAATTCTTGTACGGATTCTTCTGAATCGAAGTCTTTTTCATACTCAGCTTTCAGGAAGGGGAGGGGGCTCAGAATTTCAAACCCAAGTTTCCGTGCAGCTTCGGCGACAATGCGGTCGGAACCTTCTGCCAAAGGGGAGATCAATTGGAAGCCGGGCTCCTCACGAGAGTAGCTTAGAAAGTCGGAGATGCTTCGGTCTTGCCATATACGATGGGAGATTGCCTTGAACTCTTCAAGAGTTGTACGGATAGACTCCATCAGCTCTTCACAAGCGGCCTCATAGAGATGGCGATGCCCTGTCACTCCCACGCGAATCACCAGTCTTGGCAAAGGAGGAGGGAAGGGGGGAAATTCTGCGGCCTTCGAGCTTTGTTGGCTCACGTCAGGTAAGGCGCTGATAAGCGGTTGCTGAGAACCGTTCACGCTTGTGGACATGACATCTCCTTTTAGACATTCTATCCTAAAGGACTGCCTCTATCACCCCCGGCCCGATCCTTGCAACCCCCTCCTCTCGGTGGGACACAACCCCGGGCACCCGGGTCCCTCCTTCCGGTGGTCCTCTTTGCCCTGACGACAAACACCTGCAGGTCCGCCGGCCGCCGGGTGCCCCTTGAAGGAGGCTGTTCGATGGCCGAAATCAGGATCGAGAAGAAGAAAGGGATCCCCGTCTGGGCGATGCTCCTCGGGCTGATCCTGCTGGCTCTGATCATCTGGGCCGTCGTGGAGATGGGCGACGATGAGCGCCCGGCGGATGTGGCTGGACATACGTCGGCGATCGGGCTGAGCGCGCCGGAGGCGGTTCCCATCGGGGCCGAGGGCCTGTTCCTCGACCTCGCCGAGCTGCCGGAAGCCGCCTGAGCCCAACAACTTCTGACGAGGAGGACTCTCCATGAGAAACGACGACGCTTACGCCGGCCGGCCCGGCGCCGCCGTGGCGGGCACCGCTACGGCCAATATCGCCCCCCTGAAGGAGCTCAAGGACTACAAGGTCGCCAGCGACGATCCGGACGTCCGGGGCTGGGACATCGTCGCTCGCGACGGCCGCAAGATCGGCGACGTCCACGACCTGCTGGTGGACACGGTGGCCATGCGGGTCCGCTATCTGGACGTGGAGCTCGACCGCGACCTGCTCGCCCACGCTCCCGCCGTGCCGGGCATGGCTCACACGGGCATGCCGGGGGATCACCGCCACGTCCTGGTGCCCATCGGCACCGCCCGGCTGGACGAGGACCACGACCGCATCTACGTGGACTCCCTGGACAGCGACGACGTGGGCGTCCTGCCGCCGTACGACCACACGGCGTTCAGCCGTGAGTACGAGACGGGCGTCCGGCAGCGGTGGGACCGCAACCAGGCTCCGTCCCCTGACCGCGACCGCGATTTCTACGCGGGCGACCTATACGACCAGGAGCGGTTCTACGGTCCGCGGCGCAAGAAGCGGGGGCTGTTCCGGTAGGCCCTCACCGGAAGAGGGCGCGATGAATCGCGCCCCTACAACGCCCCGGGACGGTTGTAGGGGCGCAATTTATTGCGCCCTGAGGGCCTTGGTGGCCCAGACCTTCTGGACCCGCTCCCAGGGCTCGATTCCCAGGATGCGGCCGCGGATGACGGCGGCTTCTCCCAGGCGGATCTCCAGACCGGTCACCGGCGCGCCTTCGACCGTCACCGGCTCTTCCAGCGTCCCCCGGGCGCCGTCCACTAGAATGCCGCCATCCTGCGCCGCCGCGTCCCGGCTCAGGAAGAGAACGGCCAGGAGCGCGAGGAGCCGTCCCGTCCTGGAGATCCCCGCTGACGTCATCCGCCTACCTGCGGGAAGATGGTAGCGAAGCGATGTGACAGCTCCTTGGCCAAAGCCGCGGAAATCGGCGGCGAACCGGAGTCAGGAGACTTTGGGCTGGAGACGTTGACTTTGCGCCGGAGATCTCGACTTCGCGTCAGAGATCTCGGCTTTGCGGCGGAGATGTTGGATCCGCGCCGGAGACGTCGACTTCGCGTCGGAGTCCCGAGACTTTGCGTCAGAGACGTTGACTCTGAGCTGGAGTCAGTTGACTTTGGGCTGGAGATCTTGACTCCGGGCTAGAGACGTTGACTCTGGCTTAGAGATGTTGACTCTGAGCCAGAGTCAGTTGACTTTGGCTTGGAGATCTTGACTCCGTGCTGGAGATGTTGATTCTGGCTTGGAGACGTTGACTCTGAGCCGGAGTCAGTTGACTTTGCGCTGGAGACGTTTACGCCGGCTCGGAGTCTGGAGACTTTGGCTTGGAGATCTTTATTCTGGCCTGGTTTACGAAATCTTCTGTGCGAGGCGGTAGAGACTCCCTGCCCATTTCAGAACGCCCTTCGCAGGCCCCCCACGGGCTTCGAGAACAGGGACGGGTAGGCGAGCAGCCCCCTGGAAGAGTCGTACCCCTCCTTGCAGAGCGTGAGCCGGCCGACGATCACCTCCGGAAGCACGAAGCGGCCATCCGGGCCGGTCACCGGCGCCGCCGCGATCTCCAACCGCCGACTGAAGGGCTGGATGATCCGGACCCCCTCGACAGGGCGCCCCTCTTGATCGACCACCTGACCTTCCACGCGCTGGGGTTTACCCAGGGGAAAGCTCCCGATGTCGACCTTCCGCTCTCCTTCGGGGATGTCGATCCCTGGCTGATCAAAGCGCGGATGCTCCGGATGCGCCGCGCGCAGGACGTACACTCCGGGCAGGACACCGGCGAGGGTGAACCTCCCGTCCGGTCCGGTCCTGGCGCTGTTCGGGTCGGGCTCCTTGGGGTCCCGGAGGGAGGCGTCCGACCGAACCAGTGCGACCCAGGCCCCCTCGACAGGCCGGCCGTCGGCGCCGACGATCCGTCCGGAAGCGGAGACCTCGGGGTCTGCCGCCTGGAGAGGAAGCGCCAGCAGGAAGAGAAGGAGGGCGGCAATACAGGAGCGCGCGCGCATGCCAGCGCTCGCTGCAAAGAAGGTTCCAGGCCTCGCGATCGAAAGAAGCGTAAGGAATTCAGCGGTTTACGACTGATCGACGGGATTCGAAGAGATTTTCGGCTCAATTGGGGCAACCCGCTTCGTTAATTGACTAGTCACAAAAGACACCGGTTTCTATAAGGGACGTGATAGCGGGCAGGGCTTAGCACCAGAATTGCAGGCCGAGAAAGAGGTTCAGATCGGCGATCTACGTGAGTATGATATATTGCTATTCGTAACGAAAAATCCAGGTTTGCTTGCAATCTGACGGACGCTGCGATCGTCGAGAAGGTCCATCTCTGGACCACCTGGACCTGGCTCCGTCTGGCGGTGCTGGTGGCCGGCTGGCTCGCGGCCATGCGCGGCATGGTCCTGGCGTGGGCGCCGTAAGCCGTCGCGGAGGCACGTTACCCGCTGAGAGCGGCGAGCGCCGAGTCGCCGTAGGGTTGCTCCGAAACCCATCCCCCGCCCCCGCCGTAGTAGGAGCCATGAAACCCCGCCGCTTTCCCCGCAAACGCTGGATCATCCTCGCCCTGCTGGTCCTGGCGGCGGTCGCCGTCTGGTTCTTCGGATTTCGGACCGAGCCGCTGGACCCCCGCTTCAACGGCGCCTATCGGCTCGACGACGGCCGGCTGGTCTTCGTGACCGCCCGCGACGGCGACACGTTGCGCTATTCCTTCACGAACGGCGACAGCCGCGCCCTTTGGCCCGCGGGCGAGAACACCTTCGAGGCCGGACCCGGCTGGCGCGACCGGACACCGGTCCAGGTGCGGGTCGCTTTTTCGCCTCCCGGAGACGGCCGCTATCCCGAGGGCTTCACCTGGAAAGAGGCGGGCGGTTCTGAGAAACGCGCCCGGCGGCTGGACCTGCCGGAGACCCAGCTCACGTTCCTGAGCGGCGACCTGACGCTGCGGGGCAAGCTGGTGACGCCGCCCGGCAAGGGCCCCTTCCCCGCGGTGGTCCTCGTCCACGGCTCGGGCAAGGAGAGCGCCGTGGACGGCTACTCCATGCCGTACCTCTTCGCCTCGCACGGGATCGCCACCCTGGTCTATGACAAGCGCGGCACCGGGGAATCCGACGGCGACTACACGCAGAACTTCCACGTCCTGGCCCGGGACGTCCTGGCGGCGGTGGACTGGCTGCGGCATCAGCCGGCGATCGACGCGTCGCGGATCCACCTCGCGGGCTACAGCCAGGGCGGCTGGATCGCGCCGCTGGCGGCGTCGAAGACCCGCGGCATCCGGAGCGTGCTGGTCAACTACGGCCCGATGGTGCCCATCACGGGCGAGGACCGCTGGGGCTACGTGTACGCCCTGCGCCGAAAGGGCTTCGGCGAGAACGCCATCCGCGAGGCCGACCGGCTCAACGACATCATCGGCGCCGTCGTCGATCATGGCGAGGACCGCTGGGACGAGCTCGGCCGGCTGCTCGACGAATCCAGGGACAAGCCGTGGTTCGCGGCCGTCCAGGGGAGCGACTCGGCCTTGGGCTTCGTGACCGGCAGCCGGATGCCCCGCTGGGTCATGCGCCTCTACGCCTGGTGGATGCTTCGGCCGCGGGAAGAGCCCTTCGCGGACCGGCTCTACGATCCGGTCCCCACGGTAGCCTCCCTCACGGGCACGCCCAGCCTGTGGCTCCTGGCCGACGAGGACGAGAGCATGCCCACGGGCTGGACGGCGGAGAAACTGGAGGAGCTGCGAAAGGCCGGGCGCCCTATCGAGATGAAGATCTATCCGGGGACGGACCACGGCATCCTTCGCTTCCAGGAGACCCCGGCGGGGGAGCGCGAGTACCTGGGCTACCACCCCGAATACTTCGCGGATCAGGTGAGCTGGCTGCGGAGCCGGAGCGGCCTGCCGCCGGGTTGACAGTGAGCCCGACCTCCGCTCCGACGACCTGTTTTGCGGCTTGTGGTAACATGAATTCATGCGAACCATAGAAGCCCGCTACGAGGATGGCCTGCTCAAGCCGGAAGAGCGGGTGGCATTGATCGTGGTTCGTCAGCCTGATCCGAAGCGCTGGAACCTCGATCGTCTCGCCACAAGCGGGGGAGAGGATCTGGCGCTCGCTGAACAGGGGCTGGCCGAGTGGTCCGAATCTCTTGACGCAGAGGACCATCGTTGAGGCGTGGCGAGGTCTGGTGGGCAGACCTCGGATCTTACCGTCCTCTTCAGACCGGCCGCCGTCCCATCATTATCTGGCAGAGCGACGCCCTCACAAGGGTCCTGCAGTCGGTTCTCGTCATCCCACTGACGACAAATATGGATCGTGCAAATCTGGCGGGGACCGCGATCGTGTCCGCTTCACCCAAAGGTCTCCCTGAAGACTCGGTGGCCCTTGCGTTCCAGATTCGGGCCGTTCCCAAAGCCGCCCTTCATGCGAGGATTCGCACCCTCACAGAGACAGAGCTCGCTGAGCTGGAACTGGCAACCGATGAAGCCCTCGGGCGAATAGAGCCTCAAGGCCTTTTCTAACCGGACCTCGGCGTCCTCCAGGAAGGGCGCTTTGACCCACCTGGTTGACACCCGCGAGCCGGCCGCTCAGCGCCACCGGGCTGGCACGGATTGTGGAATCGGCGATCCGCAGGAGGTTTCAAGCCATGCGCAAACTGCTCCTGACTGCAGTCCTTGCCGGTATGACGATCTTCGCTTCAGGTCTCTCTTCTCAGGCACAGGCCAGCCACGACTGGCTCGACATCGGCGCCGTCTTCCGGGTTGGCGCCGCTCACATCGCGTTCGTCCTCGGGCGGCCGGTCTACGGGTACGAGCCGTCCTATTACTACCGCTACGATCAGCCGATCCGCTACCGAGGACATGACTGCAGCCGCCACTGCTTCCACGACGCCGGCTACTACTATCACCACCAGTCCTGCCCCGTTGTGGCCACCCACTTCTCCCATTACGGGGTGGATCCCTATTGGGCCTTCGATCGCTACGCTCCCCGCTACGGCCACGGCGATGGCGGGCACTATGATCGCTATGACCGCTATGACCATGGACATGGCGACCGGTATGGCCGCTACGATCGCTACGACGACGATGACCGTTACCGCAGGGGCGACAGCTATCGCCGCTATGACCGGTACGATCGTTACGACCGCCACGATCACGACCGGGGCCACCGCGGCCACGGGCGTGGCCACAAGCACCACAAGGGGTGCGGACACTACTAGTTTGCTGATGGAGCAGGTTCCAGCCCCGGGCGCGAGCGCCTGGGACTGGAACCGCGTGCCTCTCCTCAGGCGTTGCGGCGCAGGCCGCGGACGAAATTGATCCGGCCCGCGAGCTCCGGAAAATCGATCAGCGGGTTGCGATTGCCCTGCTTGCCGTAGATGGCGGCGTTCCGGTGCCGTTCCCACTCGGTCACCGGCTCGCCGGCGTGCCAGGAGAGCAGGATGGAGAGCCGCTCGGCCTGGAGCTCGCCGGCGTTATCGTCGATCTTTCCAGGGTAGCGCAGGAGGAAATAGAGAGTGCCCCGCGCCGCCGGCCCCTTGCCGCGGGTGGGCTCGAAACGGTTGCCTTCCTTCCGTCCACAGCCTTGCAGGAGCGCTTCTTCAAAGTCGGGGAAGTCCCAGAAGGGCACGCTCCCACGGAAGCTGTTGCACTCGGTCTGGCAGGTGAACAGGTGGTGCAGGTCTCCTTTCGGGACGTTGGAGCCTTCGCCCTTGAACCAGCTTTGCGGCACGACGTGCTCGCAGTTGAAGGGGGGACCGGCCTCCAGAAGGAACAGGGCTTCAAGAGCCTGATCGTCCAGAGATGCCTCGGCCAGCAGCGCCTCCTTCCTGACCTCGAACTCGGCTTCCAGCTCCAGCGCCTCTTCGATGACCTGCTCGGGCTCGAAGACGTCGCCGGTGTAAAGGCTGCGCAGCTTGAGGTCGGGTTGAAGATCCACCCAGGGATAGAGCTGCCGGGAGGGCTTGTAGCCTAGCTTCTGACTGTGCGTGCCGGCCACCAGAGCGCTCAGGGCGTCATAAAGCGCGTCGGTACCCAGGTCCGCAAAGTCGATCCCTTCGTAATAGGCCGTTCGTTGGCTGGCGTCTTCTTCCGCATCGTAGTAGGGACGGGTCTGGGCTTCCTCCAGCTCACGGAGGGCCGCTGCCCGGTCTCCGGCAAGACCCGCGGAGACGGGAGCTGGCATCGCGGCGTGGACTTGGGGCTGTACCCCTGAGCTCGGAATCGTCGTGGCGCCTAGGCTTATGGTGATATGGAGGGGGACTGTCAGCATCACCTGGCCGCTTACGGCCTCGGCGCGTGGAGCGTTTCGCGGTGTGGCCGTCCCTTCAGGGAGCGAGCTCTGAAGGATAGGCTTTTCCACCGGCGGTGTCCGGGGCCTGGATACCGGCCGCGATTCCGCAGCCTGGGGAACGACGACAGAGCCCCGCTTCGGCGGATTCAAGAGCTGCTCCAGCAACTCCTGCCCTTGTGCGGGGAAGGTCGAGCTTGCCTCCCTCACGGCTTTGATCATGCGGCTGACCCGGGCGCCCTCGTTGCCCAGCCAGTGGATCGCCTGCTCGCCCATATCCCTCGTCCAGACCTCGCCGTTTCGGGCCAGGATGCGATCCTGGTCGTCCCGGTTCGGCCAGCCGGCGTGGTGGAGACCGACCAGCTCCCAGCGGTTGTTGAACAGGGGGGCGCCGGAGGAGCCGGGCAGGGTGTCGGCTTCGTAGTGCATCCAGTCTTCCGGCAGGTCCAGGAGCTGGTTGTCCTGGATCACCGCTTGTTTATGCAGACCGCTGGGATGCTGGATGATGTTGATGAATTCCCCTTTGGCGATCTTGCCCTCTTCCGGGTCCATCGGATTGAAACCGAATTCCGAGAGCTTTCTGCCCTGCGGCTGCAGCGACCGCTCCTGGACGGCGACCAGGGTGAAGTCGAGCCCGGGGTGAGTGAAGAAGAAGGCTTCCGGATCGAAGCTGAAGGTGTTGGTCGGCAAGGGATTGCCATCGATGTCGTCTTCAAAATCGAAAACCGCCCGGCTGAGGCGTGCCCAGTCCTTCGTTTTCAGGACGTGGTTGTTGGTCATCAGGAGACGCTGCGACACCATGGAGCCGGTACCGGCGCCCGTTCGGCCGTCAGGAGCCCGGATGTCGATCTTGGCCACGCAACGGGTGGCGCGCTTGCCGAGATCGAAGAAATTCGTGCCGAGGAAGTTTTCGCCGCCGATGATCCGTTCCAGGAGAAGATCGCTGGGCTCCTCCACGAGATCGGATTCCCGGACAACTCCCGCCGCGAGCACTTCGGCCCGCGCCACTGGGTCGCCCAGGACCCGATCCACCCGGGCGCGCAGCCGGCGAGGGGTGTCGAGGTCTCTGAACCGCCCTTGCCGTACCTTCCTGCGGGTGGCCTCACGCCTCGGCCGGCCGGCTTTGAGGCGTTCTTCCGCTTCTCGAATCACGTCTCCGAGAAAGGGGGGAGCCAAGCTGCTTTCGTGGTCATCCTTCCAGGATTCGTCCGCCACCGGAATTTACCCTCCTTCCGTTCTACCGTCATTTAGACGGCTGGCACGGCAGATTTCCAGGGTGCCGTCTCTTTTGGCGGCCGGGGGGACTACGGTGTTACAGGAGTTGTGCGTCTAAACAAAAAGGGCGGGGAGCTCGTCCCCGCCCTTGCGATCCAGAAATCCAAGAAGTTTCTACGCCGCCTCTTTTTCCTTCAGCGGCCGTTCCCGCTTCGGGAACCAGCGCCGGGCCAGCGCCTTGACCCTCTCGGTCCCCCGAAGGTCGTCGAAGATCGAGTAGAAGACCGGCGTGGCCAGAAGGGTGAGGAGGAGCGAGAGGGTCTGGCCGCCGATCACCACGACGGCGATGGCGCGGCGCTCCTCGGAGCCCGGGCCGGTGCCCAGGGCCAGCGGCAGCATGCCCGCCACCAGCGCGAGGGTGGTCATCAGGATGGGCCGCAGACGGTCGCGGTTGGCCTGGATGATGGCCGCGCCGCGCTCCATACCTTTCGCCCGCAGACCGTTCATGTGATCGATCTGCAGAATGGCGTTCTTCTTCACCACTCCGAACAGCACCAGCACGCCGAGCGCCGAGTAGAGGTTGAGCGTGTTGCCCGTGGCCCACAGCGAGAGCAGGGCGAAGGGCACGGCCAGCGGCAGGGAGAGCAGGATGGTCAGCGGATGGGTCACGCTCTCGAACTGCGACGCCAGGATCATGTACATGAAGATGATCGAGAGCATCAGGGCGAACATGAACTCCCGGTAGGTGCGGGCGAGCTCGCGGCCCCGGCCGCCGACGGCGGTGGAGTAAGTGGGCGGCAGGTTCATCTCGTCCACGGCCTGCTGCAGGGCCTCCAGACGGTCGGCCAGCGCGAAGCCGGGGCCGACGCTGGCGCGCAGGCTCACCTGCCGCTGGCGGTCGAGGCGGTCGACGCGCGAGGCGGTGGTCTCCTCCTCGATGGTCACGAAGTTGCCGAGCTGGTAGAGCTGGCCGCCCGTGCCGGGGACGTAGAGGCCAAGGATCGAACGCGGGTCGTTCCGCGCGCCTTCGGCCAGCCGGAGCTGGACGTCGTAGTCGTCGTTGACCTGCGGATCGCGGAAGCGCGAGACCTCCTGGTCGCCGCCCACCATGAGGCGGAGGGCGCTGCCGACGTCGGACATGTCGACGCCCAGGGCGGCGGCGCGGTCGCGGTCCACGTTGACCCGTAGCTCGGGCTTGTCGAGCTTGAGGGTGGTGTCCGCGTCCTCGATGCCGCCGATCTCCTTGGATTTCTCGCGCAGTTGATCGGCGTACCGGGCGAGGGCGTTGAGGTCGGGGCCGCGCAGGGAGAAGTCGATGTCGGCGTTGCCGCCGCCGATGTTGAACGACTGGATGTTGCGCACGGAGGAGCGGATGTCGCGGAACTTGCGAAGCCGGCCGCGCACCTCCAGCATCACGTCCTGCTGGCTGTAGTTGCCGCGGAAGGCGGCGGCGGGATCGAGGCGGAGCAGGCTCTTGACGAACCGCGAGACGGAGATCTTGCGCTCCTCGTGCGGCGCGATGCGCACGAAGACCCGCCCCTGGTTGACGCCGCCGAGAAAGCCGCCGCCCGCGGTCGCCAGCATGATGCGGATGCCCCGCACCTGCCGCAGCTCGGCCTCGACGGCCCGCATGGCCTCGTCCACGCCCGCCAGGCTGGTGCCCTCGGGGAGGTTGACGCCGACCTCGAATTCGGATTCGTCCACGTTGCTGGGGATGTATTCGACCTTGACCAGCTTGAAGATGGGGAACGAGCAGAGCATGACGACGAGGCAGACCAGGGCCGCGATCCGCCGCCGCTTCATGGTCCCCCGCAGCAGGCGCTCGTAGGTGCGGTCGATGCGGGCGTAGAAGCCGCGCCGGGATTTCGCGGGCTCGTCGCCGTGGCCGCCATGGCCGGCGGAAGCGTCCGAGGCCCGCAGCATGCGGGCGCTCATCATCGGCGTCAGAGTGAAGGAGACGAGGAGCGAGACGAGCACCGCCACCGCCGCCGTGAGGCCGAACTGGTAGAGGAAGCGGCCGGAGATGCTGGACATGAAGGAGACCGGGACGAAGATCACCACCAGCGACAACGTGGTGGCGAGCACCGCGAGGCCGATTTCCTGGGTGGCCGCCTTCGCCGCCTCGAACGAATCCATCTTCTTCTCTTCGATGTAGCGGAAGATGTTTTCGAGCACGACGATGGCGTCGTCGATCACCACGCCCACCATGAGCACGAGGGCCAGCATGGTGACGCTGTTGAGCGTGAAGTCCAGGGCCTTCATCATGCCGAAGGTGGCGATCACGGAGGAGGGGATGGCCACGGCGGCGATCACCGTCGAGCGCCAGCTCCGCATGAAGGCGAACACCACGAGCGAGGCCAGGATGCTGCCCAGGATCAGGTGCGTGTTGATCTCGTGCAGGGCGGCATAGATGTAGCGCGACTGGTCGCGGATGGCCTCGATCTTGAGGTCCGGCGGCAGTTGGGCCTGGACCTTGGCGAGCGCCTGCTTGACGCCTTCGATCACCTCGATGGTGTTGGCGCCGGACTGGCGGCGGATCTCGAGGCTCACCGTGGGGACGCCGTTCAGCCGCGAGATCGAGCGCTGCTCCTTGGTGCCGTCCTCGGCCTGGCCGAGATCGCGGACGCGCACCGGCTGGCCGTTGATGGTGGCCACCACGAGATCGTTGAAGTCCTCCGCCTTCTCGATCTTGCCCATGGTGCGGAGGATCTGCTCGCGGCCGCCGGAGGTGACGTTGCCGCCCGGGGCCTCGGCGTTCTGGCGCACCAGGGCGTCGCGCACGGTCGCGATCGGGAGGCCGTACGCCGCCAGCCGGGCGGGATCGATCCAGATGTTGATCGCCCGCTCGAGGCTACCCTCGATCGAGACCTCGCCCACGCCGGCCGAGCGCTCGAGCTGGACCTTCACGACCTTGTCGGCATACTCGGTTAGCTCCCGCAGCGGACGGTTGCCCGAGAGGGTGATCGACATCACGGGCGAGCTGTCGTTATTGAACTTGGCGATGATCGGCGGCTGGACGTCGTCGGGCAACCGCCGGACGACCGTGGCGACGCGGTCGCGGACGTCCTGGGCCGCGGTGTCGATGTCGCGGTCGAGGCTGAAGGTGGCGATGACGAAGGAGCTGCTGCCCGACGAGATGGAGCGCAGCTCCTCGACGCCCTCGACGGTGTTGACGACCTCCTCGATGACCTGGGTGATCTCGGCCTCGGTCTCCTCGGTGGAGGCGCCGGGCAGGATCGTGCGGACGGAGACGGTCGGGAGGTCCACGGACGGGAAGCGGTCGACGCCCAGGCCGGTGTAGCTGGCGGCGCCCACGACGACGAGGGCGAGGACGATCATGACCGCGAAGACGGGCCGGCGGATGCAGATATCGGCGAGCTTTTGCACGGTGTTGGTCCCTCCCTGCCGCCCTTACGGCACGACTCTGAGCGGTTCGCCGGTCACGATGTTGCCGGGCTGGAGCACTACCGGCTCGCCCGCCTTGACGCCGTCCACGATCTCCACCTGGTCGCCGGAGCGGCGGCCGGTGCGGACGCGCTTCTCGACGGCCTTGCCGTCCTCGATCGTGATGACCTTCTCGATGCCGGCGAAGGTGACCAGGGAGGAGGCGGGCACGAGCACGGCCGGGTCGGCGGCCTCGACCACGATGGAGGCCTGGACGAAGGCACCGGGCCGGAGCTGGCCGCCCTGGTTGGGCACCTCGGCCTCGACCATCAGGGTGCGGTTGTCCTGGCTGATCGCCGGGCTGATACGGGCCACGTGGCCTTGGTGGGGAGTGGGATCCCCTTCGGCGAGGAGCTGGACGGCCAGGCCGGGCTTGATGCCGGCCGCCTCGCGCTCGGGCACGGCGAGGCGCAGACGCAGGGGGTGCCGTCGGACGAGGACGGCCACCGGCGTGCCGGCGGCGGTGTAGTCGCCCACGCTGGAGAGCCGCTCGCTGATGACGCCCTCGAACGGCGCCCGCAGGTAGGTGTCGGTGAGCTGCTGCCGGGCGATCTCGAGCTCGGAGATGCGCTGCGAGAGCACGGCCTGGCGGGTACGGGCCTCCTCGACGGCCTCCTGATAGCGGCCGTCGGCGAGGCCATAGGCGGCCTCGGCGGTCTCGACGTCGGCCTGGGGGATCAACTGCTCCTGGAAGAGCCTCGCCATGCGGTCGCGGTTGAGCTGCGCGGCCTTGAGGGTGGCGGCGGCCTGGCGCACCACGGCGGTCTCCTCAGGGGGGACGATGGCGTCCGGCCCCTGGGGAGGCAGCCCGAGGCGGGCGCGCGCCTGCTCCAGGGCGGTACGGGCCTGGGCGACCCGCAGCTCGTAGTCGGTGGGGACCAGCCGGGCGATCACCTGGCCGCGCCCCACGGGCGAGCCGATGTCCACGGCCATCTGCTGGATGCGCCCGGCGATCTTGAAGCCGAGTTGGGCCTCTTCGTCGGCGGCGAGCGTTCCGGAAACGTCGATCGTGCGCGCCAGCCGGCCTTCCTCGGCGGTCGCGAGCTTCACTTCACGGGGTGGTCCGGACGGCCCTCCGCCGCCTGGTCCTTCGCCCTCTCTACCACCCATCTTGCCGGCGGCCGGTGTATCGCCGCCGCAGCCGGCCAGCGCCAGGAGCAGGGCCGGAATCGTCATCCAAGCTAGGAACTTCATTGAATTTCTCTCTCCCGGAAGCCTCCGCGAATGCGGGGAAGCCAAAGTACGTACCCGTAGGCCTAAAGTTGCCGCCGGGCCCCTGTATTCCCAGGGGGGAGGGCGAAATGTAACGAGGACGTAAAATTCAAGGCGCCCGGCGGGTCCGGGCACCTTGCGGACCGGATGCCGCCCACGACGACCGAGACGAAGGGAAGGTCCCTCCCCTGGCAGCGAATGCGTCCCCTGACCCTGGCGGGACCGCTGTGCCAGCTCTGCCCGGATCGGGCACCTCCGGTCTAAAGCGATGAAAGGAAGAGGTTTGCCGGCGATTCTCGGGTTGGCCGGAGCGGCGGAAGAAGTACAGCACGATCGATTCCGATACGATCAGTTATCCGATCGGATACAGCTTCGCGGTCAAGCCCGGTCTTTGAGATCGAAATTCCGGATCAACCGGTGCAGGTAGGTGGGATTGAGATCGAGCAGCTCCGCCGCCCGGGTGATGTTGCCGCCGGCCTGCCCGATGGCGTCGAGGATCAACCGCTTTTTGGTTTCGTTCACGATGTCGTGATACTTGCCGAGGGGAGCACCCGGCATGGCGGCGGGAGCGCTTTCTCGGCCCGGTAGACGAGGAACTGCGGGTCGCCGGGCAGGAGGCTCTCCAGCCGGGCCAGGGTGGCGCCGGGCGCACGAACGGACGATCCGAGAGCCAGGACGGGCGTCCTCCCCTCAAGCCCGAGGGATTCCATTCTGCGGCCGCGGCAGCCAGAAGCCTGGTGGATACGCTTGGAGCCGCGGTGCGGAGCGCCGGATCTCCGTTCGTCCGTGCTACCCAGCTCCGGCTTCCGGGACGCTGCTGGAAGGAGTCAGGCAGGGACACCAAGGACACCAAAGACCCCAAGGACATCACGGTTATCGTCCTTGATGTCCTTGGTGTCCTTTATGTCCTTTCAGCGGCCCTACGGCACCATCGAATACTGACTCAACGTCGCCGTCGCCTCTTTGATCCCTCTTTCGTAATCGGTCATCCGGAAGGCGGCTTCCGCGGTGCGTCCGGCGGCGCAGGCGGTGGCGCCCTGCTGGAGGTTCTCGTAGGCCTGCTTCAGGGTGCGGGTGAGGATCTTGTCCGGTACCTGAAGGGCCTGGGGATCGTTGAGCATCGCGGCGGTGGCGTCCAGGACGGCCTGGCAGGCGGGCTGGACCTGGGATTGAGGTCCGCGGCGGACGTCCACGTAGTGGGCCAGGGCCTGCCGCACCGGCGTGGCCCGCGCGGTGTAGGAGGGATACCAGGCCTGGAACGCCCGCTGGCGGGTCTCCGGGGTCTCCTGCAACTGCTTGGCGTAGTCGGGCGAGAAGCCGACCTTGGCCTTCTCTTCCGTCTCCTCGGATTCGCGCTCCTCCTTCCAGCGGGTCAGCGCGACGTCGTGCTCGGCCTGCTGGACCGTCTGCAGCTCCTGCACGGCTTCCCACTCCGCCTGCTGGTCCGCGTACTCCTCGGGCGTCAGCGCCGGGCCGGAGTCCTTGCGGCGGGCCTCGGAGCGGGCCTGCTCCAGCAGCGGGTTGTACTTCCGCATGGCGAACTGCAGGTCGGTGGGACTCGCCTTATAGAGGGCTTCCAGCTTCGCTTCGGCGCTCTCGAAACTCTCGATGGCGCGCCGGCGGTTCCGTTCATAGGTCCAGGCCGAGGCGTCCTTCTGGGTGACGCGGTCGCAGAGGTCCTCCTGGAAGTGGTTCAGGTCGTCGACGGCCTGGGCGATCTGCGCCGAGGTCTCTTCCGGAATCCTGGGAAGCAGCTTGTCGATCAGCTCGGAGGCCCGCTTTGCCGCCGCCACCTCGGGCGCCGCGTTCCCCTCCAGATGGTCCTTGAGGACCTGGGTGGCCTGCGGCGGCCGGGACGGCTCTTTGCCGTCCTCCAGACGCCGTTCGGTCCGGGTCCAGGTCCATTCCGCCTCGGCCCTTTCGGCGGACTGCAGCACGGTCAGCCCGGTCTCGCCCAGCCTGGCGCAGCGGTCGCGGTTGTCCTGGATCAAGGCGATGGCCTCGGGCGTGGCGACGGGGACGACCACCTGCTTTTCATTCCCCATCGGGCCGCATCCGAGAGCGGCGGCGGTAAGAATCGCCAGGGGAACCCAGCGGCGGCAGACATAGGACGGGCCGTTCATTTGACCTCCTGATCAGGACTTCCTGATCGCGTTCATGCACTGATGTCGGGTGCCATAACCATATAATGTTGGCGGCCCCCTGAGAAGTATTTCGCGCCTGAGCGCCGGAGACGCGCCCTGATGAGAGTCGTCCGTAAACCTTTCGTATTCACGGGAGTCCTCGCGGCTCTGTTGTTGGCGTCCGTTTCCGCATTTGCCCAGCCGCGCCGGCTGACCGAAGCCGAGCGGCAGGCGGTGGTGTTCGCCGCCGAGTACCTGGACCGGGGAGCGGCGGCATGGTGGGACCGCCTGTCCAGCGGCTCCGCGCTGCGGGGGCTGGGCCGCGAGGCCGCGCTGGCCGAGATCGAGGTCCGCGCCGGCTCTCCCGCCGAGGCCGAGTGGAAGCTGATGGCCGCCGCGGCTTCCTTCTCCGGAAGCGGCGCGGTGTTCGCCCTCGGGTTTCCTTCGGGCGTGGACGATTCCCTGGTGATGGGCCTGGTCCAGGAAGACGGCGCCTGGAAGATCGACTCGCTGCGCATTTCCGCCGAGCCCGCGGCGGCGGTCCAGGCGACCGGGACGGACGACGCGACTCCGGCGCCGGCCGCGTCCCCGGGACGCTTCTCCGCGCTCGCGAGGCTCCCCTGGTGGCTGCTGCTGGCGGTGGGTGGCGCGGGCGCGCTGTTCTTCGTGGCGGCCTGGACGGAGCGGGACCGGCGCGCCCTCGCCGTCAGCCTGGGGCTCTTCGGAACGCTGTTGGCGGGAGGCGCGCTGGCGGCGGGGGTCCTCCCCCGGCTGGGAGGGGCGGGCGGGGGATCAGGGAGCGGCGGAGGCGGTGCGGCGATCACGGAGTTGCGCGCGCTGCTGCCGCTCCGGCGGGCGTTCACGGAAGCGGGGGGCGCCGTGCCGGCGAGCCCGCCGCCCGAGAGCCGGCGGACGGACGTGCGGGGCCAGGTGGCCCGCCTCTGGTGGGCGCAGCACCGCCTGGGAGCCATGGACCTCCTGGGGGTGGACGAGGCCCTCGTGGGCTTCCCGTCGCCGGCCGACATCCCGCTGGTGGAGCTGCTGCGCGCCCGCTCGCGGTTCCTGCGCCTCGAGGAGGTGCCGACCGCGCTGGCGTTCCAGCGGGCCGTCTCGGTGGGCGTGCCCCACGAGGGGCTGCTCCTGGAATCCGCCCAGGCGTTCCAGATCCTGGGCTTCCACGATCACGCCAAGGACTTCCTGCGCCAGCTCCGGGAGCTGGGGTCGCGCCAGGCGGAGGCCTATTACCTCATGGCGCAGCTCGCGGTGATCGACAACGTGTCGGGCGAGGCCCGCAAGAACTTCAACGCCGGGTGGGAGCTGGAGCCGATCGCCCGCGCCGACTTCTTCCGCGAACCGGCGCTGGTCGCCCTGCTGGAAGATCCGCGCATCCGGCAGACCCTGAAGCTCGGCGCCGCCGAGGACCCTATCGTCTCCTGCAAACAGACCGGGCGCCGGCCGATCCCGGCGCCGGCCGGCTTCCAGGCGCGGCTGCTGGGCGAGACGCTGCGTCTGAGGCGCGGCACGGCGGAGCTGCGGGTGCCGGGCGCGTGCGACGTCGCGCCGGCCGGCGCCACGGCCGATCACGCCGGGATCTGGAAGCGGGAGCGGGAGAGCGAGCTGCTGGCGCGCCTGCCCGACCTGCTCCAGGCGGCGCGCTCGGCGGGGGCCCTCGCCCAGCCCGCGCTGCGGCGCAAGGCCGAGGACGTGGCCCGGGCCCTGGCCGAGCACCAGCGGTGGGGAGAGATCCTGGCCCTGACCGAGAGCCTCACGGAGGAGGTGGCGAGCGTGCCGCCGGGCTTCGTGCGGCTGCGGGCCGCAGCCCTGCGCCGCGCCGGCCGGGAAGTCCAGGCGCGGGACCTGCTGATCCGTCTGGCCAAGGGGAACAAGGCCGAGCGGCGGGTCGATCCCGCGACGCTGTACCAGTTGGCCGACCTGCTGGCCAGGGAAGGGAGCTACGACGCGGCGCTGAAGCTGGTGGCCAGGGCCGACGTGCTGCTCCCCTACGACTCGGACGGCGAGCGCCTGCGCCAGCTCCAGGTGGAGAAGCGGCTGGCGGCCTCGTTCGCCGTCCACCGCAGCCCGCACTTCGAGATCCGCTACCCGCCCATCCGCGAGACGAAGTTCGCGCGGCAGGCGGCGGACATCCTGGAGGCGGAGCGGCGGCGGCTCCAGGCCTGGATCCCGCTGGATTCGACGCGGGTGACCACGGTCCATCTCCTGCCGTTCGAAGACTTCCGCATGGGCTACTCGCCGGACATGGGCATCCTGGGCCTCTACGACGGCGAGATCCGGGTGCCCCTGGGCAACGTGCGGCGGTTCATACCGTTCATCGTCACGCTGATGACCCACGAGCTGGCGCACGCGATGCTCACCGACGCCACCGACGACCGCGCGCCGCGCTGGTTCCACGAGGGGCTGGCGCAGCACGTGGAGATGCTGCAGAACAACGTCAACCCCCTTCCGGGCTACCGGGCCAAGGGGAACCTCCTGGGATTCCCGCTGATCGATCCCGCCATCGCGAGCTGGTCGCCGGCGCTCGCCGTCATCGGCTACGACGAGTCGCGCTGGGCGGTCCACTACATCGAGCAGAAGCACGGCAAGGCGGGCCTCCAGAGGATGGTCGCCGCCTTCCGGGACGGCAAGACCACGGAAGAGGCGCTCGCCTCGGCCCTGGGCAAGGACATCGCCGAGTTCGACCGCGCTCTCTGGGAGTGGGGGAGCACGGAGGCGCCGGACGTCTGGAAGGTGGAGCTGGTGCGGTACGACGGGCCGGAGTAGCATCCCCGGCACATGCCGAAGATCCGCCCGCTCCCAGCCCTCCTGATCCTGGCCGTCCTCGCCGGGTGCGAAGGCCCCCGCCCGCTCACCGGCCCGGTGCGCCCCCTGCTCGACGGCGAGCACGCCCCCGACGTCCTGGTGGACGGGCGGGAGGTGGCACGGCCGCCGGCCACCGGCGGCAGCCGTTTCCTCACCGGCTGGACGCCCTGGCGCGATCAGGGCCGGATCGTGCTCTCGCCGCCGGCCGCCGGACGGAGCGCCCGTCTGGAGGTAGTCAACCTGACCCGCGAGGCGCGGACGCTGGTGATCGACTTCCACGCGAGCGCTGAGAAGGGCGGCCGGGTGCGGGTGCGGGCCGGGGGGCGCGACGCCGGCTCCTTCGCCGTGGCCGATCCGCTCGAGATCCCTCTGCCGCTCCAGGAGCTGCCGCTCGGCCGGGTGGCCGTAGACCTCACCTTCGAATCCGGCGAAGCCGCGGTGGCCGCCGCGGCCCTCCGTCCCGCGCTGCCGGCGGGCGAGGCGCGGGTGGAGGGAGCCGACCTCGTGCAGAGCGGCCATTCGATCGTGGACCTGGCGCGGCCGGCCGCGGGGGCCGAGGGCCTGGTCGGCCACTTCGTGCCCCCGGACTCGCCCCGGCCGGGGCAGCGCTTCGATCTGACCGTGGAGCGCGGGGACGGCACCCCGGTCCGCCGCTTCTCCTGGTCCCCCAGCTTCTGGAACCGGGTGCGCGGGAAGCGGAAGATCGAGCTTCGCCTACGCCACGCGGAAGGCTTCCTCAGGGTCCGCCTGCGGGCGCTCGGCACCGGCCCGCCGGGACGCTGGCAGGGGCTCGGCTTCGTGGGCGGCGCGCCGCCTCGGACCGCGGCGGACCCGCTGGCGGCGAAGGGCGGGCCGCCCCCGCGGCTGGTGGTCGTCTACGTCATGGACGCCCTGCGGGCCGACGCCGTCGGGCACCTCGGCGGCCGGCCCGGGGTGTCGCCGGTGATCGACCGCCTGGCGTCGCAGGGGGTGACCTTCCGCGACCACCGCAGCGTCGCGCCCAACACGCTGCCGTCCACCAAGGCCCTCTTCACCGGCCGGACGTTCATCTCGCGGGGCGGCTGGAAGCTGGCGCCGGAGGACGGCTCGACGCTCGCCGAGCTGTTCCGCAAGGCGGGCTACCGGACGGGACTCTTCTCCGGCAACGTCCACATCGGGCGCGCCTTCGGCACCGACCGCGGCTTCGAGCACGTGGTGGAGGAGGAAGCCGAGCTGCCCGGCCGTTCCTTCAACGACAACGCGGCGCGGGTGAACGCCGCCGCGCTCGCCTGGGTGCGCTCCCTGCCGCCCGGCTCGAAGGCCTTTCTCTACCTTCACACCCTGCATCCGCACAACCCGTACCACCCGCCGGAGCCCTACCGCTCGCGGTTCACGGCGGGCATTCCCTCCGCGGCCGACGGCTCGACCGCGACCCTGCTGGCGGTCCAGAAGAAGCGGATCGAGGCGGCCCCGGCGGTGCGCGACAAGCTGCGGGGGCTCTACGCCGGGGCCTTCGCCTACAACGACGGCGAATTGGAAGGTTTTCTCGCCGGCCTCGCGGCCTGGGCGCCGCCGTCCGAGACGCTCGTGGCCCTCACCTCGGACCACGGCGAGGAGCTGTTCGACCACGGCGGCGTGCTCCACGGCTACACGCTCCATGAGGAGATGCTCCGCATCCCGCTCGTGCTCTGGGCTCCGGGCAGGCTCCAGCCGGCGGCGGTCGCGGCGCGCACCGACACCCTCGACCTGCACGCCCACCTGCTCCGCCTCGCCGGCAGCCGGCGTGGCGATCCCTCGCCGGGAGGCCCGCGCCTCGCGGCGGCCTCCAGCGTCAAGGGGGGCATCTACGCCATCCGTTCGGACCGCTTCAAGGTGATCTGGGCGCCGCGCTCGGGCATCCACTGGGGCATGGGCGAGGGGATCGGCCGCTCGCGCGATCCGGAGTACCTCTTCGACCTCCGGCGCGACCCGCGGGAGATGGTCAACCTCGCGGGGAGCGGCGGTCTGGAGGCCGCCTGGCTGCGCTCGCGTCTGCTCGCCTGGGCGGAGCGCGGGCGGTCGGAGGAAGAGGGTGAGCAGACGCCGGCGGACGCGGAGACGCTGAAGCGCCTCCAGGCCCTGGGGTATGCGGGAGGGGTTTAGCTGCAGAGTGTTCACTCGGCAGTGTTGACTCTCGCGTGTAAGGCTGGTAACTTATGGTCGTGGACGCTGTCCACGAAAGAAGAGATGAAAGGAGATCCGAAATGGCTGACTTCGGGAAGCTGCTGCGGAGCCTCAGGGAAGCGGCGCAGGTCAGCATGGGGGCTCTCGCCCGGCATTTGGAAGTGTCTGTGACCTATATCTCGGATGTCGAGCGCGGGACTCGGGCACCGCTTTCGGCAGAACGGATTACGAAAGCAGCACAGTTTCTCAAACTGAGCCCTGACCACGAGCAGGAGCTCGTGGCGGCTGCGGGCACCCAGAAGGGGTTCTACGAATTGGACATTTTCAGTGAGGAGGCAAGAGAGGTCGGAGCGGCTCTTAGGAGAGGCTGGCCCCACTACTCTGATGCACAGTTTCAACGACTGAGACAAGTGCTTGAGGAGTTAGAAAAAATGGAGGATCCGTAGTGAACACACCAAAGTATCCGGCCGACAAGAGTAGGAGCTATGCGGATGCCGAAGGTGAAGCAAGAAGGGCTCGGCAGCGGCTTGGGTTTGACGCTGAAGAACCGTTGCCGAGCCTGTTGCTGTTTGACCGAGTGGGACAGATGCGGACGGGTGCCGATCTAAGTATCGCCACTACCTACAAAGTGGATGTCCTACCGAAGGGAGTAGAGGGCGAAACTCGGTACGATCAAGTTGAGCGTGTCGTTGAAGTTGTGCTTAGTGAGGCTACTTACTTCGAGTTGGAGAGTGACCAACCACGGGCTCGTTTCTGCCTGGCTCACGAGATTGGCCATGCGGTGCAGCATTATGAAGAACTAATTCGGCGTACCAAGCTGCCTCATTATACGGCCGCAGCTCTCCTGCGAGGGCAATATCACTACCTGCGGCCCTTTGAAGATATTGAGTGGCAAGCAGATGCGTTTGGTGCAGCGCTGCACATTCCGGCACGGGTGCTTTGGAAGCTTGAGCTCGACGGAAAATTGAGTGTGGAGGAGGTTTGTCGACGATTCTTGGTTTCCAGACAAGCGGCAAGTAAAAGGATTCAGGTATTTGAAGCCAAAAAGGAAGTATTAGTGAGATAAGTATGTAGAACCAGATGCCCTAAAAAGGAACGGGCGACCGCCTCTTGCAAGGAGATCGCCCCGAGTTTACCCGCGGACGGGCTTACTCGTATCCAACGGTCGCCTGAATCCCCTAGCAAGGAAGAGCGACCATTTGGACCAAGATGTAGTAATGCCTGAGCAGGCAGAGGTATTCCGCCTTCTTCCTGCCTGCACAGACATTATACCAAGACACGAGCTTGGCGCAAGTCCAGTGTGGACATTCCCTCCGCGGCATTGTAACCCCTTGAGGCGGAAGGAGGTGCAGTGCTCATGGCGTCTAGGCGTATGCGCAAGCGTCGTTGTTGCCAGACGTCTGATCCCAGACCTTGGTACAAGAGCCTAGAGCTTCTGTTGTTTGTCATTAGGCTGCTTGTGGGGCTTATCCAAGGAATGAGCGACCCTTAACAGCTCTGATCTGGGAGATAGCACACCCTGCGGAGAGCTTCTCCGCAGGGTGTTTTGCTCAGCTTGGCATGGACTCCAACTAACTATAACTAACTCCTCGTCATGAATTTCCCTTCCTTCTGGAGCTCCCGCCGGATGCCGTGGATCAGGTCGCCGCTCCGCACCTCCCACGGCTTCCGCGACACCGCCTTCAAGCAGACGTAGCGCAGCACGTTGAGGATGCTGCCGCCGGCCAGCTCGTAGTCGCGGGCCAGCTTCGGCAGATCCACGTCCGCGGCCAGGCGGTAGGGCTTGTTCCTGAAGTGGTCCTCCCAGAGCCGCCGCCGCCGCTCGGCGTCCGGCATGGCGAAATAGATCACCGACTGGAAGCGCCGGGCGAAGGCCGCGTCCAGGTGCGAGCGCAGGTTGGTGGCCAGGATCACCATGCCGGAGAAGTCCTCGATGCGCAGCAGCAGGTACGCGATCTGCTGGTTGACGGCATGGCCGTGGGCATCCTGGGACTCGGTGCGCTGGCCGAACAGGGAATCCGCCTCGTCGAAGAAGAGGATCCAGTCCTGGTGCTGGGCGTGATCGAACAGGCTGGCGAGGTTCTTCTCCGTCTCGCCGATCCACTTCGAGACCACCCGCGAGAGGTCGACCCGGTAGACCGGCCGTCCGGTGGCCTTGCCCAGCAGCGAGGCGGTGAGCGTCTTGCCCGTGCCCGGCGGGCCGTAGAAGAGGGAGCGGAAGCCGGGCTTCAGGCGCTTCTCCAGGCCCCAGCCGCGCATCAGCGTGTCCTGGTGGCGGGTCCAGGCAAGGATGTCCTCGACCTCCTCGCGGGCCGCGTCGTCGAGCACCAGGTCGTCCCATTCGTAGGCCGTGGCGATCCGCTGCGCCGGGAACTCCGGGCTGAAGGGCGGCTGGTACGAGCGCCCGGTGGCGAGGCGCTCCACGTACTCGGCCGTGAGCTGGAGAATGGCCGCGAGCGGCGGCTCCTCCGGGTGGCGGTGATCGAGCCGCAGCACGTTCTCGGTGTAGAACGGGTGCTCGGGATGAAAGAGAGCGCGATAGCGCAGCCGCGCCTCCAGATCCTCGCCGGCCAGCAGGAACATCGCCGTCTCCCCCGTGGGCAGGTAGCCGCCGTGGGAGAGCCCCGTCACGCCGCCGAACTCCGTGAAGCGCCGCTCCAGGGCGCGGTTCTGGATGAAGAACACGTCCAGCAGGTCCGGCCGGACGTGGGGGAGATAGGCGAGCAGGAGCACCAGGCGCTCGGCCGGCCCCAGGCCCAGCCGGCGGATCACGTCCGCATAGGGGGCGCCCTCGACGAGCGGCGGCGGCCCGGCGGTCTCCAGCGGGTCCACGGGCGCTTCCCCATGCCCATGCCCATGCCCCGCGTGGCGCTTCATCCGCAACTCCAGCACCTCGCGGAACCAGGCGATCTCCCCTCTTATGAACGCGGCGTTGATCGATTCGGTCATGGCGTCACCAGGTCACGTGCACGGGTTTGGGCATCCAGGAGCAATAGATCACGGAGACGCTCCACGGCACCTGGTCCACCAGGACGTCCAGGGTCTTGCGCTGGACCCGCAGCTTCCAGCCGTCGTCCGCGCTCTGGAGCCGGCCCTCGCGGCGCAGGAAGGTCTCCTGGAGCCCCGCCACCGAGGTGTTGGAGAGGATCGGCCAGTTGGCGATCATCGACCGCAGGAGCTGGCCGCAGACCTCCCGCTCCCGCTCCGTGGGGACGATCTCGCGGTCCACCGGCGTCGAGACGGGGACGCCGCACAGCACCTTGTTGAAGGCCAGCTCCGGCTCCGGCGCGTCGGTCCGTCCGTCCACCAGGAACTGCAGCAGGTGGACGGCCCGCGAGACCGCCGCGTCGTCCCGCAGCCGGACCTTGCCGTCCTCCTCGGCCAGCAGGTCCAGGGTCCTGAACAGGTGCGGCAGGAACGGCCCGGTCAGCGCCAGGCCGGCGTTGCCCACGTAGAGCACGTCCTTCTCCTCCATGGTTTCCTCCTTGCCCGCCGGCGGCCGGCGCTTGCGTTTGCGGGACGTCCCCCGGTCCTCCCAGGACTTGAGCAGGGCCGGCCGGCGGCGGCGGAGGACGGTGGCCAGCACGGCGTGCCCGCCGGCCCGGGCCAGGCGTCCGGCGGTCTCCAGCAGGCGCCCGCCGGTCTCCTCGCGCCGGCTGGAGGAGGGGGCCGCGGCGGCCGTGTGCTCGAAGAACGCGGCCACCAGCCGCTCCACCGAGAGCCCCTGGCCGCCGGGGCGGGTCAGGAAGCCTAGCAGGAAGCTCCAGAAGGTCTTGCGGTCCGTGAGGTCCGGGTGCTGCCGCGGCGCCGTCTCGCTCCAGGCCGCGGCCAGCACCTCGGCGGCGTCGAGCAGGATGCGGTGCTTGCGCGGCTCCAGGACCTGGGCGATCCGGACCAGGGCGGATTCGGGCAGCACCTTCGCCCACCGCTCGCGGTCCCCCCGGTGCTGGAGCAGGAAGTCCCGCACCTCATCCGGAGAGCGCGCGAGCAGCTCCAGGAGGGTGCGCCGGAGGTCTTCGTCGGAAAGGACTTTCCCTTCGGCCTGGGGCGAGACCGCCGTCACCGCCGCCAGGAAGGCCTCGCCGTGCTCCGCCCACGCCTCGCCTTCCCGCCGCAGCGCTCTCTGCACCGGCTCGGAGAGCGGCGTGGCGAACAGCGCCCGCAGCACCCGCCCGAAAGACTCCGCGCCCAGGGGCTCGCCGGCCTGGAACCGCAGCGCCTCGGCGAGGATCACCTGGCGGACCAGGGATTCGGGGCGGGGCCGGTACGGCGCCGGGATGCGCGCCAGGATTCTCAGCAGTCCCTGCAAGACCCCCGCTTCTTCGGGGCAGATCTCGCCGAGCGCGCGGTCGAAGTCCGCGGGCGGCCCATCCACCCAGGTGTCGTCCAGGTCCCCTTCGTCTTCCCCCCCCTCGTCCGCCTCCCGCGCCAGCTCTTCCACCACCGCCGGCAGGGACGACCTCACCAGTCCCCGTCCCGCCGTCCTTTCCAGGCCGCGCCGCAGCGCCGCCAGCAGATCGTCGTAGCGCAGGCCTTCGCGGGCGGCGAGGCCCCGCAGCAGCGAGCGCACGAAGCTCCGCCGGTGGAACGGCGAGCCGGGATCGTGCACCAGGTACGCCTGCGTCAGCACCCAGAGGACGCGGCCCAGAGCGCCCTCGCTCAGGGGGACCAGGGGCCGGCCCCGGTGCGCCTGCCGGACGTCGCCGAGATAGGTGAGGATCAGCACGGCGTGCTCCGGCTCCAGCAGGCGGACCAGCCGCCGGAGCGCCGCCTCCCCGAGCTGCGCGGCCAGCCGCTCCAGCACCCGCCGGGAGCGGCCCAGCTCGCGCACGGCCTCCACCAGCCCCTCGGGATCCTCGCCGGCCATCTCCTCGAACAGGTCCTCCAGCGAGAGGGACCGGCGCGGCGCCCACCAGGGGAGCGTGCCGTAGAGCAGGCAGTGCTCCAGCATCTCCCGGCGCCAGTCCTCGCGGGACTGGATCCCCTCGTCCTCCTTCGGATCCTCGCCGACCCGCCGCAGGGCCGCCTCCAGGCTGCGGCGCAGCGCCCGCTCCAGCCGCCGCTCCACCTCTCCTTCCAGATCGGCGGGGGAGAGGCGGCCGAGGTTCACCTCCAGCCTGCCGATGCGCACGTGGCGGCCCGCCAGGTCCATCCCGTCGAGCACGCGTTCGATCACCGGCAGCAGGCGCTTGCGGTTGAGGTCCCCCAGCCGCGGCTGGAGCGCCAGGGCCAGCTCCTGCGAGCCGGCGGTGAGGTGGAGGGTCTGTTTGCGGATGATGCGATCGGTCGTGTTCATCGCCGGTTTCTCTCTAGGAGTGATTCACCAGGAACCGCCGCAGAGCGGCCGACGCGGCGGTGATCTCCCGGCGGTTCCGGCTCCGCAGAGCGGCCTGCCAGGAGGAGGAAAGGTTTTCGAACCGCCGCATCCGGCGCGGAGACAGGAACAGGTACGTCGCCACGATGTGGGACGGCGTGTTCTCGCGGATCACTTCACGGACGAAACGCCGATAATCCTCGTCGCCGTCCGACGTCACGGCGGTCAGCGTGAAGTCGTAGACGAAATCCTCGTCCGGCTCGCGGAAGCGCCCGAACCGCAGGAGGTCGTGCTCGATCACATAGAGCTGCCGGCCGTGACGGCTCAAGGACCGCAGGAGATCGAGGAAGGCCCGGCCGGCGGACTGCGCGCTATCGCGGTCCGGGTACTTTCCGAGCAGGCGCCAGTCGCTCTTGGAACGGGATTTCCACACCAGCGAGACGGCGGACTCGCCGGGCAGCGAGCCCATCCGCAGCTCTTCCACCTCCGCCGACCCCAGCGCCAGCTCCTCGGGGAGCTTGAGCCCGCGCGGCAGGGCGGCGGCCCCTCCGCCCTCCTCCGAGCGTCACTGGCGCGAGCTGCTCCTGGATGTGCTCGGCGTGCCGATGGAGCGTCCTGCCCACCGAGGCCTCGCCTTCCTCCTCGGCCAGGTCCACGCCGAATTCCTCCAGCACGTCCACCAGCGGGCGCTGATCGAAAACCGGCATTCCGAGCTGGATGCGGCTCTTGATCAGCATGCCGGCGATGTTGCCCGGCGACGGCCGCTCCAGATAATCGAAGCCCCGTCCCCGGTTGTGCGTGCTCGCTGGCAGGTAGCGCAGCAGCTCCCGCTTCGCATGGATCAATTGCTGGCCGGTCTCCTCGTCCTCCTGATCGTCCGGCGTGAGGTCCCAGATGGAGGAGACGTCGAGCCGCTCGGCGTAGAGCCCCAGCAGGAAGTCCAGGAACCGGTTGCGCCGCTCGACGTACGAGTCCTGATCCCGCGCGATCCTGGCCAGACCCTTGCGGTAATGCTCCTCGCCGTCCTTCAGCAGCGGCGGCAGGTCCGGCACCGAGCGTTCCAGCGACTGCCAGAAGTAGGTCTGCCGCGGCCCGGCCTCGGTGGAGTAGAGGTCGCGCACGTGGGCCAGTTGGGCGAAGAAATCCGCCATCAACTGATCGAACACCAGCAGATACCCCTTCAACTGCTTCGCCTGCGCCTGGCGCGGCGGCGGGGAGCCGCCGGGGAGGCCGTAGGAGCCGATGCCGTAGACGTTGGGGAACTGGTCCTGGATGGAGAAATACTGTTCGAAATTCCGCCGCTGGGCCTCGGGGAACGCGAAGTACTCGTCGTACTGCGCGGCCAGCCGGTACCTGCGGCGCTGCTCCGCCCACAGCTTCTCGAGCTCCCGCTTCACCTTGGCGGGGTTGGGCTGCACCTCGATCCCGTTGCGGGTCATCCGGATGGAGAAGCCGCGCTTGTCCGGATTCGTGTCGAGCTGGAGGATCTGCGTCCGGCGCACCTTGACGTGTTCGTTCCCTGAGTATTCCTTGCCCTTCACGCGGACCTTGACGTTGCGCACACCCTGGACACCCTCGCTGCGGGCGATGGCGCGCACGACGTCCGGCACCGGCACGCATTCCGCCTTGGGCTGGAGCTGGCCGTCGTCGATGAAGCCGTCGAGAAGCAGCGGGCCTTCGAAGATCTTCGACGGCGGCACGCCCGCTTCCATCAGGCTCTTGAGGGACCGCCGGCGCGGCTCGGGAGCCATCAGGTTGCCGACGTTGAACAGGATGCCCGCGAGGATCGCCTCGGGCGTGCGGACGTCCGTGACGCTCACGTCGGCGTGGACCACGGCGCGTACCGGCCGCAGCACAAAGATCGACCGCACGTCCTCGCACAGGTTGCGGTGGCGGCAGTAGACCCGCCGTACCTCATTGCGTACCCGGTCCTCTTCCTCCACGGGACCGCAGGGCGGCGGCTCCAGGCCGGGCACGTAGAGAGCGATGTCGTAGAGGCCGTCCACGCATCGGGACGTGGTCTTCTCGGGCCGGTGCGGCCAGAGCCAGACGTTGCCGAGCTCCGGAATGCGGTCGAGGAGCAGCTTGCGGTAGTCCTTCACCGTCACCGGATTGCAGGGGAAGATCTGTTTGGCGGGATAGAGCGCCTGCCGCCGGGGATGGATCTTGCCGTCGAGCGGATCGATCAGGAAATCCTGGACCGGGAAATTCCGCGCGGTACGAAAGCTCCGTCAGCGCGTAGCAGACCTGCTCCAGGATGGTGACGCCGGGATCCGACTCGTTGTAGTCGGTCCAGATCTTCCCCGCGAGCTGCTGGATGAGCTCCGTGCCCTCGGCCTTGAGGAAGCCGAAGTCCATCCCGGGATTGGCGGGCGGTTCAGGGTTGATGGTGATGAGGTCGGTCATGGGAGTCCTTTCCAGAGCCGTCACGCAAAAGGCATGTAGTGATTCCAGCCGTTGTAGAAGACGTTCACGGGTGGATGCTCGTTGAAAAAGCCCACGACCGTCCGCAGGCTGCCGTCCATGTTGTACACACGGATCCGCCGGCGTAGAGCGTTGGCGAGAGCCAGCGGAGCGATTTCGCCGGCGTTGTGATCCCAGTTGTTGTTGACAGCCAGGAAATCAGCGGCTTCGCCCATCTCCACCATGACGTCGTCATGCACTCCGGTCGCGACCAGACGGTCCACATACCGGAGAGGATGGAGCCTGACTTCGTTCGCGGTTCGCTGGCGGAGCGTCGCACTGTTGAGGACGCCTCCCAGCATCTGGGAAACGGAATCGAAAAGGCAGTTGCCACCTTCGGCGACGCTCTCGTCGGGCGTTGCCTGCGTGGTCTCTGCCTTCTCGGACCTGAAGAAATCCGCGCGCAGCTTGGGAAGGGCCTGGGCGAACAGCTCGGCGGCCTGGCCGAGCAGGGCGGCCATCTCGCCCGCATCGGATTTCGAGGACGCCGACCTGAGCAGAATCGCGACCTGCTTTCTGACACCCTTCAGCGCTTCGCGGAGCGATTCGTCGGAGGTTCCCTTCATCAGGCCGTCGATCTGTTCGGTCACCATTTTCTGCAGCATGGTTCCGGCAAGCTTGGCATTCGCGAGGCTCTCGTCCGCGCCTTCGAGCGGAACCGTACCGAGGTCGGGAAGCTGTGGAGCATGGCTCTTGGGACGGCTGTAGTAAGCCTTCAAGAGGGCGGTGGCGGTCTTGTTGTAGGACTGGACGAAAGCTGGGATGCCCTCTACGTCGATGCTCGCCAGCGATTCCAAGGCTGTCTTCCGATACGCGAGGACCTCACGGTTGAGCTCGTCGTCCTGAGTGCTGGCGAGAGAATCCAGTTGCTGTGAGACATGGCGCCGTAGATCCTCGATAGGCATTGATTTATCGAGCTCCTCGCTGGAGACCCTGCCGGTGGTCCGTTGCGCGAAGCTGAAGAGCCGCCGGGCGAGCGACGTCCAGAACCGTGGGGCGAGCCCTCCCTTCTCACCTTCGGGAAATCCACGGAATTCGAGCAGAGCCATCCCGCGGTCCATCTCCCAGAGTCCCATCGACGTGCTGTTGAGGGCCACCTTCCCACGGGAGAGGAGATCCTTGTTCCTCGCCCGAGCCACGTGCGGTTCGTATTCCTCGTTCCCCTTGTAGTGCGCGATCAGCCGGCTATCCGCATCTTTCTGCTCTGGAGTGCTGATTTTTTTTGCCTTGGGATCGATGATCGAAAGCAGCCAGTCATAAACCCTTGGCCCTTGCTCTATAGCTCCTCCTTCCTGATAGCCGCGGCGGAACATGCCATAAGGGTCGCGCCCCGCGTCTTTGATCATGGCGTCGGAATATTCCCAAAGCCTGAGGGCCGCCTCGGGCGTGAAGAATGCTTGCATCGGTTTGGGAAGGCTCCGCCACATGCTGTGGAAATCCGTGCGCGCCATGACGGGGAAGTACGACTTGGCATAGGGCGCCGCCGGACCAGGCGGCTTGAAGTAGCTATCATTGAGATAGCGCAGCACGAGGGACATGAAGCCCACCAACTGCCGGACGTGGGCGGAGTTGAGGCGGGGGTTTTGCTCGAGAAGCTCGGCGCCCCAGGCGACGGCTACGTCTACGGGATCTCTGTCAGCGGGAGCCGCGAGGCTGGAGGACGTCGGATCGGCTTCCAAGGTAATCTGAGGAATTTCTCCATGCTGAGCCGACCACTCGTCCAGGGTGAAGCTCCGGGACTCCAGCATGACGTCGTTCATCCTTTCCAGCGGTACGCCGAGGGTCATCTGAGGGCGGGCCTGGAGGTTTTTGAGCGTGAAACCCGCGCCGCCGACCCGGATGTCCGCAATGGCGAAGCCGTCGAGGCCAGCCCTGCTGACCAACTCCGAGATCCGGATCCTCTGGTCGGCGCTGACATGGGCGCGGAGGGCGGCTACGAACTCCTCGATCTCCTTCATGGCCCTCATGAGGTCCCCATCGTTCTCAAAAGGCGAGGTGACGAATTCCAGGACCCCCGTTCCGTCTTCGGTGGGATCATCGACCGAGATCCTCCACAGGCCGCTTCTGGGCTCGTAGACAGGGTCGTGATACTGGAGCGCCCTTCCCTCGGCGCGGATCCGGACGCCGGTCTCGAACTCCAGCCCCATGGCTCGCTGGGCCGCTCCGTCCGGCGGTGTCACCGCTCGTAGTGATTGGGGTGCGGCGCTCTTCAAGTTGACCGCTCTGGCCCCCATCACATCCGCCTCCGTCTCCAGCGCCGGGCTGTCGTTGATGTCCGTCCCCGCGAGCTGCGTCGTAGGCTGTACGCGGCCCTGCATCTGCTGCACGACGTGCCAACCCTCATGAGGGACATGCCGCTCCTGCCCGGGCGCGACGTGGATGTCCTGCCCCTGCGTGAACGCATGGGCCTGGAGCTGCGCAGGCTCGGGCGAGTTGTAGTGCACCTGGACGCCGGAGAGGTCCATGCCGGAAAGGCTTTCCAGGCCGGTCTTGAGCTCGTCGCTCATCCCCGTAGCGTTGGGAGAGTTGAGCTTCTCCTGGAGCTGGGCGGTCTCGCGGACCTGCGGTCTCCGGTTAGCCCTGTCCTCCATCGCCGCGAGCTGGCGGGTCTGAGGATTCGCAAGACTGGCCCTGCTTTCATGCGTCTGAGCGGTGACGGCGTTCTCCCGCCCGCTCTTCTGATCGAATCCGCGCATCGCGAGTCACCTCTTATACTTTTTTGCCAGCATCTCGGCCAGCCAGAAGAGCTGCTGCGGCGTCGCCGCCTCGCGCGCCCGGTCCCGGAGTTGCGTTTCTGCGGTATCGGGATCGAACCCACCCTGTTTGGCTTGGCTACGGAGCCATGGAATCTCCACATTCTCAAGCTTTTCTCCGGTTCCGAAGACTCGTTCGCGCATGAGGTACCATTGCAATTCGAGAGCCTTTCTCTGCTCCTGCGCCTCGTCGTATTCCGCCTTGGCCGTATCGCGCTCTCCATCCTTGGAGTTGTCCCGCTCGGCGGCTTCCATCAGAGAGAGATAGCGGTCCCGTGCCTCGGTTTCGCGTTGCTTCGGTCCACCGACGTAATCCTGGAACGTGCGCTCAGGCACGTGCACCATGTGCGCGTACATCTCCGCGAAGTGTTCCTTCGGAGAGGTCCGCGCGTAGTCCATATGGGAGACGCCGGACTCGGGAGTCTGTAGATCGCCGGGCATGCGGTTGAGCCGCCGCCGGTAAAACCCTTTCTTGTGCCCATCCTCGGCGTTGACCATGTATTCGAAAGCGCCATGGAACGCCCGTTGGCGTGTTTCCAGCGCCCGTTCCTGGTTGAGGCCATGGATCAATTCCTGGGCTTCGACATCCCCGGCGCCGCTGGTCATCAGCGCGCCCTTGACCGCGTCGTCGTCCGCGAACCTCTCCCAACCCGCCGCTTGAGCGAAGTCGGCGGCAACATCGGGGAACCGTGCGTCGACCGAATGCCCGATCTCGTGGGTGAGGGCTTCCTCGCCCGGAGTCAGCGGATGGTACTGGTCATGCTGTCCCAGGAAACTGGTCTCTCCCGTAGCCCGATAGGATCCCGCGAAGGTGCCGTCGAAGACGTTCACCAGTCGCTCGCCCTTGCTGTACTCGGCTCCCCGTAAGGCGAAAGAGAGGTGTCGCGGCTGCCGCTGGAAGAACTCGAGTTGTGGGTTCTCCGCCACGTGCTCCCGCGGCAACCTTCCCAGGACCGAGCCCAGGGTGCCGAGCTCGCCGGAGCTGAAGGTCTGATATTCGGAATCGGGCTCTCGAAGATGACTCGGTTTGGAGGCGCGGATGCTCACGCCTTGCCGCAGCTCGAGAGCGCGGGCTTGCCTGAAGACCTGATCGAAAGCTTCGACCGCCTGGCGCGACTTGGAATCCTTGAACCACGCGTCGCTTGACTGGATCTTGTCGATCGTTTCCTTCAAGTGCTCGGCGCCGGAGCTAACGTCCTCGTAGATCCCACCTCGGATCGTATCTTCCTTCCCCTGCGGGACGATCTTCTTGGCCAGCGCTATGTCCAGGTCCTCGTTGCCGCGCCGGTAGGCGAGAGCCTGCCAGGCGCCGAGCTTCGCGATCGGGCTGCTCGCTTCTTTATAGAGATAAGCCAGATCTTCCTGAGAGATCTCTTTAACGGATCCCACCTTGATCATGAACTGCCCTAGCTCATCGAAGGTAGCGCCTTCGAGGATCTTGAGAGCGATCTTCGGTTCCCTCTTGTTCAGGGCCTCCAGGAACCTGTCCTTATCGAAGACTCCCTGGACCACGCCTCTGCCATGGATGACCTGTTGCAGCCGCAGCGTCTCCCGGGCTCCCGGCCCCTGATTGGCCGCTTCCTCCAACTCGGCGAGCCGGCCGGAGGCGGTCCGGGAGCCCTGCCGCTGGGCCGGCCGAGCCGTAGGTTCTTTCCGTTTCGATTCCCTGGGCGCGTACATGGATTCCATCTCCTGGGCCGCCTCAGCAGCGGCCGCCGGTCGCCTCTTGAATGTCGTGCTCTGCCGCCGACGTCAAGAAATACCAGTCGGGTTTTTCGGGCGGGTCGTACGCGAAGCCGATCTCCTGCAGGGCTTCGACGTACGGCCGGTTCTGGACGAATTCCGAGATGTCGTCTTCCATCGCGTAGCGGCCGTCCGTGGCCTCGCGGGCGGCGTCGTAGAACCAGGGCGAGAGGTACTGGATCAGGTCCTCGTTGAGGCGGTCGATGTTCGATCCCTCGCCGTCGCGGAAGAAGACCTTCGCGGCGACCTTGATGCGGACGTACTGGGGATTCGCCGCGCGCAGCCGGATGAAGGGGCTGATCCTCTCCGCCAGGTAGGTTTCGATCTGGTGCAGGAGATCGGAGGAGGCGCGCGGGACCGTGGGGTCCTGTGCCTGCTGGCTCTCCGCGCCCGGCACCACCACCACCACCACGTTGCCGGGGCCGCTCCAGGCCGGCAGGACCGCCGTCTTCCAGACGGTGGGGAAGCGCTCCAGCACCAGGCGTTCGTAGTCCCAGGCCAGCGAGCCGCGGTCCTTGTGACGCAGGCGTTCGCTCAGACGGATGCCGTAGGTGTCCTCGGTTTCCGGGGGACGGCCGCCGAAGGACTCCAGGGGTTGATCGATGGCGCCGATCTGCCCGAGGTCCTGCACCGAGCCGGTGATCGTGTGCGCGGGGAGCGGCTGGCGCAGGTGCTCGGCCGTGCCGCCGCCGTCGTCCTGCCAGGTGGCGACAAGCGCGTGCGGCCAGAGCCCGGCGGTGTCCGGGAAGCGGTCCGGATTCTCCGCGACGGAGGCCCGCAGCCATTGGAAATCGTTCGAAAGCACCGTGTTGCCCGCCGGATCGAAGGCGGGCAGGCTGAGGGCGAGGATGCCGGAGCTCTGGAAGCCGCCCGTGCCGTCCGCGAGGACCTGCGAGGTCTTGAGGCCCGTCCAGGCGTTCCGCGAGAGATAGGACCACTGGACCGCCGGCGGCTCGCCGGAAAGGTCGTCGCGGCGGTCGGCCGTCATCTGGAAGAGCAGGGTGAGCGTCTGCGGCGGGACTATCCCCGGGAAGCCGGAGAATGCGATGTAAAGGTTTCCCGGGTCGGCGAAGACGGGGAGCAGCGGGCCCGGTCCCGATTCCAGGAAGCCGCCGAAGGGGAGGAGCTGGAAGAGCCGGCCGTCGCCCTCGGCGGTGTAGTCGAGCCACACGGCCTCGGCCTGCGGCAGGTAGGGCTCGTTGGGATAGCGCAGCTCGTTCTTCAGCTTCATGCACCTCTTCATGCAGGCTTCGACGCGCGCGGCATAGGCGGCCTGGAGCCGTGCCACGCGCTCGGCGAGGGCCTGCTGCAGGCAAGCCTTGTCGCCGTTGCACTTCGTGACGGCCACCTCGATCTTCAACGCTTTCTGGAGATACGGCAGGCAGCGGGCGATGCACGGCAGGGCCTCGCGGTTCTCGTCCAGGCAGGACTTCATGCAACCGGCCCGTCCGCTCGGCGGCAGGCTCATGCACATCTTGAGCGAGCCGATGAGGACGTCCAAGACCTTGGCGCACGGGTCGCCCTTGCACTGGCATTGCGAGAGGGTCCGCAGGACGCAGTCGTAGAACGCCTGGACGAGAATCCCGACCGCCTGGTCCACGTAGGTCTGGATGCATTCCAGGTACGGGTCCGCATCCACGCAGTGGTCCAGGCCCGCCTGGAGCGCCGTGGCCGCCTCGGAGAACGCGATGCCTTCCAACACGCACTTCTTCTGGCAGCCCTCGGTGTCCGGCAGGTCCTGGATCACCGCGTTCAGCACGTTGGCGGCGTAGAGGTCGTTGCCGAAGGCGTAGCACGGCTTCGTCAGCTCGAGACGGAGGGCGCTGGCCGCGGGATCGTAATAGGGCGGCGGCGTAGGGGGGCTGGAGACCTGGAGCGTGTCGAAAACCGTTTCGTTGCAGAGCGCGCCGTCCGGGGTGGGTTTCTGGACGGAACAGTCGGGTTTCGTGCGGAAGAGGTAGAGGTCCCTGCCGGAATCCCCGAGAGACCAGGGGCCGGGCTCGCGCACCGAGATCGCGCCGCGGAAGACGGCGTTGTCGAACAGATCGGGCTCGGGCTCGCCGTTGAGATTGATCACATAGTCGCGGTACCAGCCCTTGAAGCCGTTGTCGTTCGGCGGCAGTCCGAACCACTTCAGGCCCGTCTTCAAGGTTTTCGGGGTCTTGGCGAAGATCTCCGGATGGCGGATCTCCAGGTACGAGCCCACCACCGGCACGCCGCCGAACACCGTGAAAGGAGAGCTGGGATCGATGTCGCCGTCGGTGTTCTGCAGGGTCAGGCCGGAGAGGCCGCGGACGTGCGTCGAGATCCGGGTATCCGCGACCTCCAGCCCGTCCAGCAGGGAGAACGGAAAGACCTCCGCCGTGCCTCTCTCGCCGACCAGGATCACCGGTTCCTGACGCAGGTAGGACTTCAGCGTCGGCAGCTTCGGATCGGGATTGGTCGCCGTGATCCGCGGATCTTCGGAGACGGGGGTGTCGCCGGCCTCGGCCGCCGCTTCGCTCTCCGGGTCGTACGGCACGACCGCCGGCGCGGTGGGCGTCAGCTTGAAGCGAAGATCGAATCCCTGGGCGGCCGTCTCGGCGTTGTGGCCTTCGAGGCGGAACCAGCCGCCCGCCGTTGAGACGTACATCTCGAAGGCCTGCTTCAGCACCTGGGCGAGGACGGCGGACGGATCGAGGCCGGTCGCGTCTGCGATCTCCGCGATCTTCGCTTCGAGCGCCGCCCACGATGCCGCAGCGCAGGTGACGCCGATCTTTACGCAGCGCTCGCCGCCGGTGAGGAGCAGGTAATTCGAGGCGAGCGCGAATCCCAGCGTGGCCGGTTCCGTGACCTCGGTCTCGGTGGCGCCGGGCACGGTCTCGCCGAAGGTGGCCCAGGAGCTGTTCCCGGCCACCGCGGCCTCGGTGGAGATCTCCGAAGAGAGCAGCATTTCCTCCGTCTTGCGCAGGGTCCGCAGCTTTCCAAGGACGGCGCTGGTGACGGTGAGATCGCGGTCAGCGGCGTAGAGGATCTCGCGGCCGTCCGGCTCCTGGCCGGCGGGGAAAAGGGTGGGTTTCGGCACGGTCGTCGAGGTCAGCCCCTCTTCCTCCGCCAGCGCGAAGGTCACGTAGACGCTGTCGGGGATCGCGGGGAGGAGCGGCTCGCGCAGCACGTCGCGGTAATAGAACCGTTCCAGCCGGGCGGAGATCGTGTTGATCGTCTCCTGCGCCGTCCGGAACAGCATGACGAACGCGATGTAGAGCGCGATGTGGGGCTTGTGCCGGCCGGTGTCCAGCGTCGCGGGGAGGTTCGTGCGCGCGAAGGACTGGAAGTCCGGGATGGCGTCGGCGAAGGCGTGGTAGACCTTCTCCAGATGCGGGAGCGCGTGCTGGATCTTGCGGTTGCCCGTGGAGCCCTTGTAGATGGCGCCGTCCGGCCGCGCGCACCGCAGGTCCCAGACCGGCAGGAAACCCGACCAGTCGAGGCCGATGGGCTGTCCGAGCGGACCGGCGGCGCCCTCGTCCCAACCTTTGAGCCGGCGCAGCTCTTCGCCCAGTCCGTTCTCGATCGCCGCCGTCAATTCCTCGCGGCCGAGGCGGACGGCTTCGTTGTCCGGGCAGTATTCGAGGCCGCGCAGCCAGCCGTCCATCTGCCGCGCGAGCCCCTGGATGGACGCGAAGACCTGCCGCAGGAGATCGAATTTGCGGTCGAAGGAGCGCGCCCGCTTCGTCCGCCGCACCAGGCCGTCGAACGATTCCTCGCGCGCCGCGACCTCCGCCGATTCCATCGCGGCCAGGGCCATGGTGGGGTCGGTGAGGAAGAACGGCACCCAGTCGCCGTCGATCTCGTCCGCGAGATCGTAGAAATTGATCAGTCCGCCGTACCGCACCGCGAAGTCGAGCAGCTCGGCGAACGACCTGCCGTCCACCTCCACGTCCGGCGTCTCCAGCAAGCGATCATACTGGCTGGGCGCTCCGTTGAGGACGATCTTGCCGGCGTGCGGGTCCATGGCTCAGATCTGAGGGACGAGAGTCCCCTCTCCGATGTAGAAGGGGTAGACCAGGTTGTTGCGCGCGTTGGTGCGCCGGATGACGTAATCGATGGTGATCAGGATCAGTCCGTCCGTTTCGGCCGAGGGCTCGATGGCGATCTCGGTGACGTCGATGCGGGGCTCCCAGTAGAGGACGGCCGTGCGGATAGCCTCGACGGCCTCGGTCTTGAACATGGTGTTGACGGCCTGGAAGACCATTTGCCAGATCTCGCAGCCGTAGGTCGGCACCATCACCCGCTCGCCCGGGGAGGTGGAGAACAGCACGTTCAGGCTCTGCTGGATGTCGAGCTCGTCGCTCGCCATGTCCACGCTGTAGTCCGCCCGCGAGAAGGTGGGCGGGAAGCTCCAGCCGGTGCCGAGGATGGACTGTTCAGGATTCTTCATGGCATCCCTTCCGCTTCAGCCGCCGATCATCACGGTGGGAAAACCGATCATGATGGTGCCGCCGTGGGCCGTCTTGTCGCCCATGCGGGCGGCGGGCATGCCCATGACCTTGACCGTCATCGAGCCCTTGACGATGGCGTCCGGCGGGCCGACGCAGATGGCGAGGTCGCCCACCTTGGCGGCGGGCAGGCCGCCGATCAACACGGTGGGCGCGCCGGGCCCCGCGATGGGGCCGCCCACGTGGGGGATCTGCACCGGCCCGGCCGGAGTGGTCATCGGGCACTGGTGGAAATCGGTCAGTCGCGCGGCGGGTGGCATGGCGGTTCTCCGTTCCGATGAATCCGATCAGTTGATCTTGACCAGCGCGCCGCGGACGGTGAGGATGCCCGAGGCGGCGACCTCGGCCTGGGCGTTGCCGCGGGCCGCGAACTTGGTTTTCGCCTTGTGCTCCACCTGCAGGCCTTCCATGGTGGCGTTGGCCTTGGCGTTCAACGCCAGGTTGCCGTTGGCCTGAACGGTGATGTTGCCCTTGGCGGTGATCTTGATGTTGGAGGCGCTGTCGAGGGCGATGCCGCCCTTCGAGAGCGAGACGGTGTTCTTGTTGCTGTCCTTGATCGAGATGGCGCCCGACTTGTCGTCCATCTTGATCGAATGCCCGCCGGGAGTCTTGATCTCGATGATCTTGTCCTTGTCGTTGAAGTTGATCTCCAGCTTCGAGCGGGTGACCAGCGCCTTCTGGTTGTTCTGCTCGTCGGGTGGGTAGGGGGGCGCCAGCTTCTTGCTGTAGACGCCGCCGAGGATCACGCCGTAGCGCGGATCGTCGTTCATGAAGCCCACGATCACCTCGTCGTTGACCTCGGGGAAGAACAGCGCGCCGATTTTATTGGAGGCGTAGAACGTGCCCAGGCGCGCCCACACGCCCTTGGCGTTGTCCTGGAGGATCGGCAGGTTGACGAAGACGCGGAACTCGCCGTCGGGGTCCTTGGCGATCTTCTTGACGATGCCGGTCTGCAACCCCTGGATGGCCGGGAGCTGCCCCGAGGCTTCGGGAGCGGCGATGTCCGGCGTCTCCGCCGCGAACCACCGGAAGGAGAGCCCGAGCTCGGTGGTGGTGAACCAGTTGCCGTCCTCCACATGGTGATGGACGCCGCTGATGAAGGCCGTGCCGTTGAAGCGGGCTCCGAGCCCGGCGAGCTCGATGGTCTTGCCGGTGACCGCCTTGGAATTGCCCTGGAAGCGCACCGAGCCGCGGATCTTCGACAGCTTCGACTTCAGCAGCTCCGCGGTGGACCAGTCCTGCAAAGACGACTTTTCGATCGGCGCGCCGGTCTGCTGCGCCAGCTTCTTGATGTTGAACACCTTGGCCAGCTCGGCCGAGGAGACGTTGCCCTGCTCCTTGACGGAGGCCGCGCCCGGTCCGGATTCGATCAGCTTCTGCGTGGCGGGGTCCCAGGTATAGCTCTTGATCGCCGACGACGTCACCTGGGTGGCGGCGTCCATCTCGGCGTCGAGGTCGAGGATGGAATCCCCGTACTTGAGGGTGAGCACGGGCGCCTGGCTGGTGTCCGGCGTCTTGACCGTGACCTTGCCGGCCTCGGTCGTCACCACGAAGCCGTTCATCTCCGCCCGCGTCATCATCAGGTCCCAATCGGTCGCGTAGTACTGCACGACCTGTCTCGTGGACCGTGTTGGTGGCCTCGACGCTCTTGGCCAGGCCGTTGGCGGAGATCAGCTTGCCGATCAGGTCGCTGTCCTTGATCTTTTCGAACAGCGCGTTCTTGCGCTCCAGGGTCATCTTCATCGCTTCGTCGGTGACGTCGACGATGAGCTTGGAGCCTTGCGTGCGGTCGATCGAGATCCCCTGCTTGACGATCACTCCCTTGAAGACCGTGGTCTCCTGGCTTTGGTAGCCCACGGCGATCTCGACCTCGACGCCGGGCAGGAACGTCTTGGCGGCGCTGAGCTCGAAGTCGCCGGTGGCGGGGTTGCCGTCGAAGATCACCAGCCGCGCCTTGGGCACCTTGTTGACGGCGTTCCAGGTGTCGATCGACTGTACCTGGATGCCGCTGGCCAGGGCCTTGCCATCGGTCTTGATGGTGAAGGTCACCTCGGAGCTGGCGTTGAGGTTGGGCGAGGCCGGGCTCATTGCGGGGCCTCTCCGAGCGGCGGGAACAGGAGCTGCGTGCCGATCTTGATGCGGCGGAAATCGGCGAGGCCGTTCACCCGCGCCACCTGGATGTAATAGTCGCTGCGCCCGTAGACGTCGTCGCACATCATCGGCAGCGTGTCGCCGGCTTTGACGGTCAGCACGTGCGAGAGGTCGGGCGAGGACTTCTGGGCCTTGAGCTGGAGCTTCACCTCGTCGTTGAAGCCCTTGAAGGTCGCGTTGACCCGTGCCCGCAGCGGCGTGCCGTCCGGCTTGAACAGCGTGTAGCTGAAGTCGAGCTTGGTGAGCCGGCACCTGAACAGCAGCTTGCCCCAGATCAGGCTCAGGTAGTTGGGGCTGTGGATGTTGCCGTTGTAGGTGAAGACGAGATTCCGGAAGGCGGCGATCTGGTCGGCGATGCCGTCCTCGCTCCAAGGAATCACTCCGGGCAGGTCGGTGGGCACGACGCCCGTGCCGTCGAAGACCAGCTCGAACGAGACGATGTCCGACGGGACCTTGTTGAACTGCGGCGTGCCGCCGGGGCTGCCCTGGGCCTGGACGTCGTTGTAACAGATCTTGTAGCCGTGCGAGTACTTCTCCGGATTGATCATCACGGTGTACTCGCCGACCTTCTTGGTGAAGCCGGGGTCCGAGTACGCCTTGATCTTCATCTTCACCAGGCTGCCCGAGAAACCCATGTCATCGCTCCTGCTTGGTTCTGAGCATCTTCATGACCCGCCGCACGCATTCGTCCACGATCTCCTGCTTGTCGAGGGCGCAGCAGCCGTCCTCGTCCTGGTCTTTCTTGTCCTTCTTCTTTTTCTTCTCCGTCCTCGCCGTCCTCGGCCTCTTCCTCGTCCGCGTCCACCACCATCTGGATGGCGATCTCGCTGATTTCCAGGGCCATGGTCCGGCGCTCCTCAGATCAGCTTCGCGGCCACCTGGGTCAGCTTGGTGACGGCGGAGAGGCCGCTGCCCAGGTTGAACCGTTCGAAATAGTTGTAGGCGAGCTCCATCGTCTCGGTCAGCACCTTGTTGTCCTCCGAGTTGAGGGCCGCCACCTCCCACTTCACCGGATACGCGTTGACGAAGATCCAGGCGATCCGCGGGAAGCCGTCCTCGCCCAACAGGGTCACCAGGATGTTCTGGGTGACGATGGGCAGCGACAGCCCGGAGCCGACCGTCAGCCCGACCCACTCGGCGAGGAACGAATCGGTGGTGACGACGCCCCGTTTGAGCACCAGGTTCGGGTATTTGGCGGGCCGAGGGAGGCGATGAACGAAACGGTTCTCGCCTCCCTCGGGCACTTCCTCGATGCCGAGCTCGGCCTGGATCCCTGAGACTTCCTGAAAGCTTGCGTCGATGTCGGTGAGCACGGAGAAAGCCGTCCCCGAGCCGAGGATGTACACGGCGAAATAAAACGCTCCGGGGGGGTAGTACTCGTCCGCCATCGCTCAAGCCTCCTACGGCGAAGCCACGGTCAGGGTCTCGTACGCCACTTCGATCGACTCGATCGCCACTTCGTTGCCTTCCGACTTCAGATCGGTGCCGGTGATCTTGGTCGGCCAGGCGTTGTTGAGGGTCCAGGTGCGCTTCGGCGTGCCGGTCTCGTCGAGCAGGCTGATGATCACGGTCCGCCGCGCGATGGTGTTCATCTTGATCTCGTTGTACCAGTCCCAGAACTTCGAGTCGTTCACGAAGATGCCCTTGCGCATGGTCACGTTGCTGACCTTGCCGAGCCCCGGCATCTTGATCGGATAGAACACCGGGCTGTTGCCGTGCCGGTATTCGATGATCTGGGTCTCGCTGTCCAGCCCGTCCACCTCCTGGAAGCTGACGGTGGTGTCGTCCCCGAGCTGGACGGAGAAGTAGAACTTTGGTAATGGCCAAACATTGTCCTGAACGTCGCCTGGCATAAATCCTCCTGGTTTCGGTCGAGAAGTTGTCTTCTCCGTCTAAAGGTTCGCTTAGCCGACGCCTTCCATCTGCTGCTTGAAGGTCAGCACGATGAACTCGGCGGGCCGGATCATCTGCAGGGTGACCTGGACCTTCATGATGCCGTCGAGGACGTCCTGTCCGGTCATCGTGCTGCCCAGCCCGCACTCCACGGTAAAGGCTTCCGAAGGCGTCGAGCCCATCAGGCCGCCCTGCGACCAGACGCCCTGCAGGAAGCTGCGGATGGTGGCCACCACGGTGGCCCAGGTGTTGCCGTCGTTGGGCGCGAAGACGAAGCGGTCGAGGGCGTTCTTGATCGACTGCTCGATGTAGATCAGCGTGCGGCGGACCTGGATGTAGCGATAGTCGTTGCTGTTGCCGTCGAGGGTGCGGGCGCCCCAGACGATGGTGCCGCGCTGCGGGAGGTCGCGGATGGCGTTGACGGCCTTGCCGTCCACGGGCACGTTCAGATCCGCCTGCTGCTTGTTGTCCAGCTTGAAGCTCGGCTGCAGGACGCCGGAGAGGCTGACGTTGGCCGGCGCGTTCCACACGCCCTTGGTGACGTCGTTGCGCGTGTAGACTCCGGCCATGGCGCCGCTGGCCGGCAGGGTGCTGTTCTTGGTGACCATCACCCGCTCGATGTCGAGGAGAAGGGGCAGGGTGACGGTGAGATTCTGGTTGAGCTTCGTGACCTGGGCGCGATCGTTTTCCGGGGACATGGCGTCGATGTCGTCCTGGACCTGATCCGCGCGTCCGGGCTTTTCCGCGTTCAGATCGCCGTACAGGTTCTGCCTCTCCCAACCCAGGATCGTCTTGAGCTGCGCGAAGCTGCTGGGGGTGGGGGTGGGAGTGACTTTCGCGTCCTTCGAGTCCACGTTCATGTAGCTGAAGTCGGAGAGCGGGATCACCGAGGTCTTGAGGAACGGGAAGTAGGACATGGCGTAGTTGCGCGCCGCCAGGCCCTCCACGTCCAAGCGGAACTGATCGATGACCTGTTCCAGATTGGCGGCCGTGACATATTGGGTGCCGTAGACGTCGAGCACGGCCACGCGGTCCTGCAGGTCCACGCACTGCTTCACCATCTCTTCGGTGACCGACTTGAAGCCGGCGGAGACCCAGGGGTCTTCATCTTCGCCGTCGTTGGGCAGCAGGACGGCGTCGGGAATCACCAGCATCGTCGGTCCGATCTGCTCCTTGACGACCCCCAGGCCGCGCTTGAGCGCCTCCGCGTCGATGACCTGTCCCTCTTCGTAGGTCCCGACGGAGACCACGTAGCAGTCGCCGCCGCCGTTGGCGTAGAACAGCCGCATGCTGTTGTAGAGGTTGAACTCCGACGCGCTGGTCTGGGTCAACAGGTAATACTTGTCCGTGGCGGGAGTCGCGGCGGAATCGAAGACCTTGAAGTCGTAGTCGCCCGCGGCCTGCGCGCTTTCCTCGACGACCTCCGTGATCTGATAGATCGAGGGGAAGTCGCCGCCGAAGACCGCTTCGAATTCGACCAGCGAGCCGATGGGGATCGCCTTGTTGAACACCGGCTTGCCGCTGATCGCCGCCCTGGCCGTATAGCCGATGAAAGCGGGGATCGCGGTCTGGACGCCTACGACCGAGGGAGGAAATGCGCTCTCTTCCCGGATGTAGACGCCTGGGGTCTTGTAGACAGTGGTTGCCATAAACACCTCACTCTGATTCGGGTTGATGGTGGCTCACACGTACACGTAGATGGCTGAATAGTTGCGCCGCAGGTCTCCCGCGCGGCAGACGCGGTCGATCAGCCTCTTGCACCTGGGGCGTTCCGCTTCATGCGGCGCGAGGCTCGCCTGGAGCTCCGCGCAGGAAACGCTCGGCGGCTCGGGGAGGACCTGCTGCGAGGAGGCCGCCGGCAGGCGGTCCACGAGGGTCTTCTCGTGCGGCCAGTGCTTGTGCCTCCCCCGCAGGCGGAAGTTGCATTCCGGCTGCTCCTGGAGCGGGAGCGGCTGCTTCGAAAGGAATCGGAAGGCTTCGCGGCCGTCGGGCAGGAAGACCTTGCACGGGCCCGCGAACTCCACCGGGAACGGCGACAGGTTTTCGATGCGAAGGTCCTCGAGGACGCCGGGCTGCGGCGGCACGATGTAGTAGTTCCATAGCGTTGAACGGCGCTCGAACCGGAGCGTGTAGTCGGCGGTGACGATCTCCGGACGATCCGAAAAAAGGCCACGCACCGGATAGTTTTCGGGTTTTCTCCCCTGCGGGCTGGTGAATAGCAGATCGATGAAACAGAGCGGCATGGGATAGAAGAAAGTCCACAGCACATCCATGGGTTCCACGATGGGATCGCCCGCGCTGTCGATGATCTTGAGGGTGTACTTGTCCTCCCGGAGCGAGGCGAAGTTGACGTAGATCATGTCGGTGCAGCGGCAGCAGCGCTCGCCAGCGCAGGCGCAGTCCTCGTGGGGACAGCGGCACTTGTCGGCGCAGGTGAAGTCGGCGGGGTTTTTAAGCTCGGCGGCCTTGCGCGTGACGCAGCGGGGCACGCAGAGGACCCTGTCGCCGGCGATGTCGTAGACCTGCACCTCGTCGACCTTGCGCCCGTCGATCTCCGCCGGCACCGGCAGTTGGCCGGGCACGACGGGCAGCAGTTGCCGCGCGTCCACCCGGCGTCCCGGGTTCAGGAGCAGCAGGCCCTCCCGGGGATGCGCCCGCTGATTCGAAAAATAGAAGTTTTCGGCCGAAGCCTCGGTGGCGATGGGGATTTCCGTGAGATTGACGAAGTAGTCGTTTTCCAGAGGCATCTGGAAAGACAGCCGCGTCCAGACCTCGCCCTCTTCGGCCTGACGCCTGAGGAAACGGATCAGGTCGTCCTGGCGGATTTCGTCGTAGAGCACCGAGAATCCGGTCTCTTCGGTTCTGAAGATGATCCCCAGCTTGGCCATCAGCGCCGCCGAAGCCGGCGTCGGCGTGAATCCGAACGCGGGGCAGAGGAAGCCGGAGCTGTTGTAGTAGGTGTGATGCACCGCGACCCGCATCAGCGTCTGATAGAAGAACTGCCGTGGATCGCGCTGCGTCGACTGCAACCCGTCCTGGTACCGCCCTTCCTTGATGGGGAAGCGGAAGGGAGCGCGCAGCGTGCGCTCGAACGTTCGCGAGGCCGGGAGCTTCGCGCTCATCGGTCCTGGACCTCCCCCGGAGCCTGCACGCCCTGCGCCGCCGGCACCTGCGCCTGCATGGCGTCGCTTTCGAACGGGATCATCCTCACCTTGTAATAGACCGAGGGAAGGTATTTCGCGCCGGTCAGGCCCGAGGATGTAGTTGAGGTCGATAGGATCGAGATTGGTCAGCTCGAACGTCAGCTTGCCGATCCGCGGATCGAGCCCCGGCAGGTTGTCGTGGGTGAACCAGAGGTTCTGTTGGAAGAAGGTGATCGTCCGCTGGATCGCGCTCAATCCCTCCGCGTAGTTCTTGCCCGAGAAGTTGGCGTACATGAGGACGAAGAGATCGACGTAGAGAGGGGGCGCCACCACGGCGTAACGGTTACCCGCGATCGGCACGTTCGGGTTGTAGGTGCTGACGGCCGTCTCCTTCTGGATGCCGGCGAGGAACATCACGACCTTCTCCTGCGCTTCCTGGATGGGCTGGCCGCTCTGATCGACGATGTCCGAAAGGATCACCCAGTCGTCGTGCCGCGGCGAGGCGGTCCAGAGAAACTCGTTGAGCCTCTTGCGAATCTGTTCCAGCGTCCCGCGGATCTCGCTCATGAAATTTTCCCCGGCTCCGTTTGTCGATCTGGTTGCGTTTCCTGCCTGGAGCAAGGGCTGTGCCACCTGGAAAACCTTTTATTTCCAGGGCGCGGGAAGGCGGAGGATCTGTCAGGATTCGTCGGTTTTTGTCAGGATCTGTCGGCGGGTGATTTCCGGAGACTGGTGGCGGGCGCGAGCGTTTACGATAGACTTATGAGGTGAACCTGGAACAGCTCGGGATGTCCACACCGGAGAGGGTCGGCCCCTACCTCCTGGAAGGCCGGCTCGGCGCCGGCGGCATGGGTACGGTCTGGCGCGCCTGGGACGAGCGGCTGCGGCGGCCGGTGGCGATCAAGCAGATCCTGCCCGAGCGGCTCGCCAATCCCGGCGCCCGCAGCCGTTTCCGCCGGGAGGCGGCGGCGGGCGCGCGCCTGAACCATCCCGCGATCGTCCATATCTACGACATCCTCGAGACCCTTGACGGCGATTGGATCGTCATGGAGCTGGTGGAGGGCCGCACCCTCGCGTCCCTGCTCAAGCACGGCTCCCTGGAGCTGGCGCGGGCCGTCCGCCTGGGGCGGGAGATCGCCAAGGGGCTCGGCAAGGCGCACGCGCAGGGGGTCCTCCACCGCGACCTCAAGGCCGCGAACGTCATGGTGACGCCGGCCGATCACGCCAAGATCCTCGACTTCGGCCTCGCCAAGCTCCTCAACTCCGACAGCTTCGAGGGCGTGACACTGGGCGGAGCCGTGCTCGGCACCCCGCACGCGATGTCGCCGGAGCAGATGATGGGCCTGCCGCTCGACCCGCGGTCGGACCTCTTCTCGTTCGGCTCGCTGCTCTACGAGATGCTCACCGGCATCGCGCCGTTCCAGACCCGGTCCGTGATGACGACCATCACCCGGGTGTGCAGCCACCGGCAGATCGCGGTGCGGCAGCTCCAGCCCGACGTGCCGGCGGAGCTCTCCGAGCTGGTGGACTGGCTGCTGGAGAAGGAGCCGCAGCACCGCCCCGAGAGCGCGCGGGAGGTCGCCTCGGTGCTCAACGCCCTCCTCGCCCGGCTGGTGCGCGAGCGCACCGGCGAGGAGCGTCCGGTGATCGCCGTCCGCCCCCGCGCCCCGCGGATGGACGAAGCGCCGGAGGACGACACCCTTCCCCTGACCCGGCCGTTGGCCGCGGGGGAAAAGCGGCAGGCGACGGCGGTCCCGGTCTCCCGCGTCCGCGACGAGCTGGACGCTCCCGAGAAGGCCTCCAGCCCCTTCGTCCCCCTGGTGGGGAGGGAAGGGGAGGTCAAGGTCCTCCTCCAGCGCTGGACCCTGGTGCAGGCGGGAGAAAGCCAGGTGGTCCTGATCAGCGGCGAGGCGGGGATCGGCAAGTCGCGCCTCGTGGGCGCGTTGCGCGAGGAACTGGCCGGCGACTCCGTCCGCTGGCTCACCTGCTACGGCGCCGCCCACGCCAGGAGCAGCCCCTTCCAGGCCGTGATCGACCTCCTGCGGCGCAACTGGCTGCGGCCGGCGGCGTCCCCGGCGGACGAGCTGGCCCTGCTGGAGGCCCTGCTGCTCGAATACGGCCTGCCCGGCGACGACCTCCCCTTTCTGGCCGGCCTGCTCTCCCTGCCGCCGCCGGAGGGGACGGCGCCCCTGCCGGCGAGCCCGGAGACCCAGCGGCAGAGGACCCTGGAGGCGGTGGTCAACTTCTTCCTCCAGGCGGTCGGCGAAGAGCCCGTGGTCGTCGCCATCGAGGACCTCCACTGGCTCGACCCGTCGAGCCTGGAGCTGATCGGCGCGTTGCTCGACGCCATCGGCGACGTCTCGCTGCTGCTGATCCTGACCTTCCGGTCGGAGCTCGAGCTGCCCTGGCGCCACCACCGCTCGGACTGGCTGCAGTTGCACCTCAGCCGGCTGACGGACCACGACGCCCTGGACATGATCGATCAGGTCGCCGGCGACCGGCGGCTGCCGCCGGAGGTGAAGCAACAGATAGCCGCCAAGTCCGACGGCGTCCCCCTCTACCTGGAAGAGCTGACCAAGAGCCTCCTGGAGTCGGGCGAGGAGCCGGAGGCCGTGGGAATCCCGGGCCTGCTGCGCGACTCGCTGACGGCGCGCCTGGACCGCCTCGGCCGCGCCAAGGAGGTGGCGCAACTCGCGGCGGTGATCGGCCGCAGCTTCTCCTTCGAGCTGCTGGCGGCGGTCTCCTCCCTCGACCGCGCCGCGCTGCTCAAGGAGCTGGACCGCCTGGTCCGCGCCGAGCTGCTCTCCCGGCGGGGCACGGGGGACCGCGGCGTCTACATGTTCAAGCACGCGCTTCTCCAGGACACCGCCTGCGAGCTGCTGCTCCCCCGCGACCTGGAGCGCCTCCACCTCAAGGTCGCCGAGGCCCTGGAGTCCCGCTTCCCCGAGACCGTGGCCGGCCAGCCCGAGCGGCTGGCGCACCATTACACCCAGGCGCGGCGGCCGGAGAAGGCCATCGGGCACTGGCTGCGGGCGGGCCGCAACGCCGCGCAGCGCTACGCCAACCTGGAGGCCCGCGAGCACTTCCGCAACGGCCTGCGCGCCGCCGAGGCGCTCCCCGCAGGGCGCCGGGACGCGACCGGCTGGAGCTGGCCCTGTGGATCGGCCTGGCCCCGACCGTGATCGTCTCGCGGGGGCACTCCGACGCCGAGGCCGAGGCCCTCTTCGACCGCGCCCTCGTCCTGGGCCAGCGGCTCGGCGAGATGCCCGACGAGTTCCAGTCCCTGTTGTGGAGCTTCTACGCCTGGCGCGGCGACCTCCACAAGGCGCGGAGCATCGCGGCGGAGAGGCTGCGGGCGGCCGCGGCCCGCCGCGATCCCGAGGGGCTGATCTTCGGGCTGCAGGAGATGGCGACCGTCAAGGCCCACCTGGGACATCCCGCCTCGGCTCTCTGCGCCCTGAAGCGCGCCCGGGAGCTGCAGGCCGGCATGAAGAGCATGGAAATGGAGGGGGCGCCGCCGCTCCAGATCTCCGGCTGGGACGCGGAGTGCCAGAACCTCTGCCAGACCGCCCGCGCGCTGTGCGAAGTCGGGCGTCCCGACCGGGCCCTCGACGTCGCCGGCCGGGCGCTGCGGCGGGCCGAGGGAATGGGATGTCCGTTCGCCACCGGTCTCGCCCTCCAGTCCCTTAGCCTCGTTCACCATGCCCGCCGCGAGTACCCGGAAGCGCTGGAGATCGCCGGGCGGATGCGCGACCTGTGCGAAAAGCAGGGTTTCGCCTCCCTGGCGGCCCACGGCGCCTTCCTCACGGGCCTGGCGGGCGCAGAGCTCTCGCTTCCCGAGGAGGCCGTCGTCCTGGTCGGCGAGGCGATCCAGGCGCTGGACCTGCTGCGCAAGGAGCACTGCCAGGAGCTGGGCCTGCCGGAGCTCCTGGGGCGCCTGGCCGAGGCCTGCGTCCATTGCGGCATGGCCTCCGAGGCCCGCTGGCTCCTGGACGACGCCCTGGAGATCGCCTCCCGGACGGAGGAGCGCCTGGGCGTGGCCGAGATCTACCGCCTCCAGGGCGTCCTCTTCCTGGCGGAGGGGGCATGAGGTCCCGGAGGCCCGGCGCGAGGCGGAGGTCCGCTTCCAGACCGCGCGCGGCGAAGCGCGCGCCGCCGGCAGTCTCTGGCTGGAGCTGCGGGCCGCCGCCGGCCTCGCCGGCCTGTGGAGCGAGGACGGCCGGAAGGACGAAGCCCGCGAGCTTCTGGAAGGAGTCCTCGGCCGGTTCAAGGAAGGTTGGGAGACGGCCGACCTGAAAGCGGCTGCGGCCCTGCTGGAAGCTCCGCAGGGGCCGCCATAAAACGGCGGCCCCTGCGCCTATCCGGTGACGTCTACTGGTACGTCACGATCAACTGCGGGTGGTTCGCCGCGGTGGCGTTGTTGCCGGAGTAGTAGCCGATGTAGTCGTCGCCGTTGTCGTTGTCGTCATCGGTGGAGAAGGCGATCCGGATCTGGGTCTTGCCGGTCTTGTTGAGGGCCGTGAGCCCCGCCGTGTTGAAGGTGCACTCCGACCAGTCGCCGTTGCTCGCCGCGTTGGACAGCGTGCAGACGCCGGAGACGGTAACCGAGGCCTGGAAGTCCGCCGTCTCCAGGGCCAAGTTGCCGTTGAAGCCGCCGCTGCGGACGCTGGCCGAGAGGCTGCCGTGGGTGGTGAACGGATGGGTGCCGACCACCGTGCCGCGCCGCAGGCGCAGGGTCACCGACTGGATCGCCGCGCCGTCGGGGATCGACGCGGTGTCGAACGACAGGACGCTCCGGTATTGCTTGTTCTTTTTGTCGTCGCCGGCGCGGAGGGCCGACGTCGAGTTGTCGCTGCTGTTGGCGGTGCCGCCAGCGCTGGTGGTCTCGCCCGATTCGAGGATGTAGCCGTCCTCGGCCGCCACGGACGTGAACGTGGCGGAGGTGAACGTGAGCTGGCAGCCGGAGGTATCGAAAGAGCAGTTGGCCTTGCACGCCAGGGTCCCGCCGGTGAAGGTCAGACCCGCACAGGTCTTGCCGCCCAGATCCGAGCCGTCGCAGGCCTCCCCGGCCTCGCGGACGTTGTTGCCGCAGACCGAGGACGCGCCGGCCGTGAAGTCGACGAGGCCGAAGCCGATGTTGTCCTTTTGCGGCTCCGTGGTGAAGCTGGGGAAGTAGTGCCGGGTGTCGGTCCAGCCGACATAGGCCTTGCCATTGAGGACGTCCAGACCCATGTGGACGCCGGTCTGGCCGTAGCCATAATTCGGATTGGCGACCGAGTTGTGGTTGGACCAGGAGATGCCGCTGTTGTTGAATTCCGACGACGGCTGGGTCGTCTGGACGTTGGCCCCGAAGGTCGCGCCGCAGTCCGTGGAGCGGGCGGTGAAGATGTCGAGCGCGTCATTGGGGATGTGGTTGCGGGCGTCATACCACGCCAGCGTCACGTGCCCGTTCGAGCCGTCGACTTCCAGGGACGGATGGAACTGCACGCGGTTCGCCAGGCCGTCGTCATTGACCTTGACCGGCGAGGACCAGGTGGCGCCGCCGTTCACCGACTTGCTGAGGAAGACGTCGGACTGGTTCACGTTGCCGCCGGACGCGTGGTCGGTGAACGCGGCGTAGAGATGGCCGTCGCAGGCGCCGCCGCTGTTGTCCACCGCAATGGCGCCGAAGGGGCGGATGCACTGCTGGTCCTGCGCGATGGGGCAGTGGGCGCCCGAGCCCGGCACCAGGTTGAAGTTGCGCACCTGGACCGGCGTGGACCAGGAGGCGCCGCCGTCGCCGGAGCTGGTGTAGGACATCGCGTCGGCCGAGCAGATACCGCCGGTGCAGACCGAGGATTCGTAGACCAGATGGATGGTGCCGTCGTCCTCGACCGCGATCTCGCAGGCGGCGTCGAAGCCGCCGTTGGGCGGGGCCGGCAGATCCGCTTCGGTCCAGGAGGCGCCGCCGTCGGTGGACCAGGCGAACCTCTCGTCATTGAAGCGGTCCCAGCACGTGTAGTGCCGGCCGTGGTACGGGCTCGCCGAGGTGTTGTCGATCGCGTAGGCGTTCTTCTCCTCCAGCGTCCCGAAGCCAAAAACGGGGTCGAACCCGTCAACCACGATGCCGTGGGCGGTCCAGGTGGCGCCGCCGTCCGTCGAGCGCCCGGCAACCACGGCGCTTCCGAAGCTGGTCCTCCCCGAGCAGATCCACGTATAGCTCAGGAAGACGCGGTTGGCGTCATCCCAGGCCACCACCGGATCGCTGGCGACGAAAAGGCCGTCGAAGCAGCCGGAGGACTGCATGCCGATGTTCGTGAAGGCGGTGACGCCGGGCGCGCACGCGTCCTGCCAGGTCGTCCCGCCGTTCGACGAGTAGAAGACCACCACGGGCCCTTCGCACTGCTGTCCGGCGACGAGGGCGGCGAAGTCCGTGTCGCCCACGGCCACGACCTGGTTCGCGTTGTTGGGGTTGACGGCCAACTGGACGTTGCCCTGGTGGCCCAGCGAGGCCGTGGCGGCGGTGGCGCCCACGTTGCGGTTGGGACCGGACACCAGGGACTCCGGCTGGGCCGCGAGGGTCGCCGGCAGGGCGGTGGCGAGGCAGAGCGCCAGCGTCCACGCCGGCCTGCGGAACACACTTGTGCGCATTCTCGATCTCCTTCTGCGGTGAAAGGCAAGAAAAAGAGGCCTTTGGGATGACAGGTGAAAAGAGGTTGAAGCGACTCCTACTGATGAGGTGCCGGTGTGGCCGTTCAGCGAGCCGTGTTGCACGGCGGATCGCGCATCCATCCATGGAGGGTAAGTGACTGAACGACTACAATGGGCCGGGAAAGGAGATCCCTATGACCCGGATACGGAAAGCGTTTCTTCTCGGTCTCGCGTTCGCCCTCTCGGTCCTCGCCCTCGCGCCCGTCCCGGCGTACGCCTGCTGCACACCGTGCGGCTCCTGGTGCTTGACGGTGGCCAGGACCACGCCCTGTTGCACGGGCATTCCACACCCGGCAACGCCTGCGGTTTGACCACCTGCGGCAAGTGGCTGTTCGAGAACCCGGCGGCGGAATTGTAGAGGCAGGGAAAAGCCCCCCTGGACGGCGCCAGGGGGGCGAACTGTCAGGTTTTACTTACTCCACGCAGCAACCCTCGCCGGGGCAGGCGAAGTTACAGTGCTGCCCCGCGGGGCACTCGTCCTGGCTGGTGCAGTGAGTGGTCGCGCAGAGGACCTGGCAGATCGGTTTATCGGCGCTCGCGGGCGCCGAGAAGTTGGCGGTGAGGAAAAGAGCGAACGCCAGAGGCGCTAGTTTCCAGGTGTTCTTCATGGTGTTACCTCCTTGCTCTTCGACGCGATTTTCACCGCGCCGAGTTATCAAAAGTCCCGATTTCTCGGGAGGAGCGTCCCTGGCAGCGCTCCTGATCCATATATCTATAGAAGAATCATGCCAACTCCGGTTCCAGCGTGTGGTTGTCCCTTCTCTCTGTTTCTGAGCACCAACTAAAGAGAGGCGTCACCGCGGCGTCCGTTCGCGCCCGGCCAGCGCCGAAGGAGAGAACCATCATGAGACACCGCATCCTCGGGCTCCTGGCCCTCGGCCTGTCCGTGCTGACGGTCCAGGCCCACGCGCTCCCGCCGTTCTTCGAGAAACCGATCACCTACCGTTCCATGCTGGTCACCAACGACAACCAGACGGTGAGCGACGTGGATTTCGGCAAGCTGGTCGCCAAGACGCAGATGAACATCCGGAACGTTCCGCACGAAGACTTCACGTTCATCGGCTCGTTCACGCAGTGCTATGGCGGTGGTTTCATCACCGAGTTGGGACGCCAGGGGGTGACCCGGTACGGCGGCAACAGCGCCAGCACCTATTTCGAGACGGCCTCGTACCACGACATGGGAAATCGGTCCTACTATCCCTATGCCTGGGCCACCATGGCCGATCCCCTCGGGGGTGCGAAGCGCACGGATGAATGGATCACCTGGAAGGCCTACGACGCGATCGATCCGGCCAAGCCGATGATGCGGGGCATTCCCAAGAACCGCAAAGCCGCTTTCGAGCGGGCGCAGTACCGCTCCGACCGCGTCGGGGTGCCCCAGCCCCTGGGGGCGGCGATGCACAATTTCGCCGTGATCTGGGTCGGCAAGCCTCGTATGCCTCATGACTACAACGACGTCAACAAGCTCTACACCCTGTTGACTGTGACGTATGGCTTCAAGAAGGCCGACATCCAGATCCTGTGGGCGAACAATGCGGATCCGGTCATGGGCGACGCCTGGGCGCCCACGGGCAAATCCGAGTGGCCCGACCTCCAGGCCGCTTTCGCGAAAATCGAGAACTGGATCAAGGCCAAGCCCGCCATGGACACCTCTCAGGTTTTCTTCTACGCGGGAGACCACGGCAACGCCGATTTTCCCGTCACCCTGACGGTGGAGCCCGCGGCGATGGGGATGGCGGGGACGGACCTCAACAACGGGCGTCAAGGGAGCGGCCGCCATATCTTCCTCGGGGGGGCCGGCACCAACGTCTACCTGTTGACCGAACAGACGGCGAACCGGCCGCTCAAGGCCCTCTCCTTCGGCGACGACTTCCAGAGCCCGGGGACCGTGTTCGCCACCCAGTACGCCTCGTCGACGGCGATCATCTATTTCTCGGCGGACAACGCCAGCTTCGGCCTGGCCAATTCCGAGCTCGGCGCGGCCCGGGCCGGCGGCGAGCTGCAGGGCCCCAACGTCTACTCGGCGACGGAAGACAGCAACCGCCAGGCGTTCCACGGCCGCCGCAACTTCGGTCTGGTCACCGGGGCGGCCAGCGACGAGATGAACGATTTCGTCGTGCGGGACATGACCGGCATGCTGGACCCGCAGACCGGGCTGGCCACGCGGCCGGTGTTCTTCACGAACAATCAGGATTCGCGGATCTGGGTCCATGATCCGGCGCGGGGAGGCGGGCAGCCGAAGACCTACGTCTACTACGACTTCAACACGGATTATCCCAACGCGCCGCCGACACTGGTGGACGCCCTGGCCATGGTGGTGAACCTCGGCCGGCGCGACGGGGCCGGCAAACTGGTGTTCAACAAGCAGCAGGACTACATCCTGCTCTCGGTGGGCCGCAACGAGGCGAACAATCCGTGGAAGGCCTACAAGCCGTGCGACGTCATCCGCTTCGGCGGCGGCGCCAACGACATGATGTGGGCGAGCTGCAATTCCCTGGGTCTGGATCCCATGAAGGACAACGTGGACGGCCTGGACATCGGCGCGGGCCAGTACGGCCAGCCGATCACGTTCGATCAGGAGCAGCCCTGGCCAGGCTCCGAGTATCCCAACCAGCCTTATCCGGGGAATGAGCCGTGGCCCAACTACCCGCTGCCCTACGATCCGTATGAGGATCTGGAAAACCCCTACTCTCCGAAGTGGCCGTAGCGCCTGAAGGCGAGGGCCGGGAGGGTATCGAGAGCTCCTGCCGGACGGCTGCCGCCGTCCGGCAGGGTGGCTTGTCCCCTTTATCGGCCCGCGAGCACCAGCTAAAGAGAGGACCCCGGCCAGTCCGGCCGGATCCGGCACCGATCAACGAATGGAGGACGCGTAATGCTTCAGGTGGAGCTCGACATCTTCTCCGGCCGCCCCAATCCCCGTTGGACCCTCTCCCCCCGCGAAGAGCGCGAGCTTGTCGAGCGCGTGAAAGCGGACCCCTCCCTCATGGTCCCCGTGAACGCTCCTGTCGGGGGGCTGGGGTACCGGGGCTACATCATCGAGAGCGTCAAGGAGGAAAGCGGCGAGGCCAAGGGCAAGGAACGGTCGCTGCCGTCGCAGTTCCGGATCGGCGGCGGCCATGACAAGGACGCGGCGACGTCGCTCTGGCTCCTGGACACCTCGGAGAAAGAGGACACCGAGGTCGACGACTATCTGCGCGAGGTGGCGGCGGGCACGATCCGTCAACCCCGGCCCGTCCTGGAGACTGGCGTTCCGCAGGCGACCGAGAAGGGCGCCTTGACGGCCTGCGCTTCCAATTTTCTGACCAGCTCGACGGATTTCAGCTTCTGGAACGCGGGGCAGTACATCAACAAGAACAACTGCTACAACTTCGCGGCCAATCACCGGACCAACACGTTCGCGCAGCCGGGAAAGATCTCGGGATACACGCTGCCCTATCCGCCCACCTGCGCCAACACGCGCACCGGCGTCGAGCTTGACGGCTGGTTCAACAGTTGCCAGGCCGCCGACAACCTCACGATCTGCCTGGTCATCTGGCCGGGGACCGACTTCCACTTCTACCGCAAGTGTCAGAACAACATCTGGTGCCACAAGCCGGGCAGGACGGCGGCGCGCAACTATGACAACTCCGGGAACATCATCACCAACCCCGAGACCTGCAACCGGGGCGGTTACACCACGTTCTGCGGATACTGGTACGCCGACAACGATCTGATCCTGGTTTCCTGAAAAGTCGCCAAGAAATTGTCCTGAAGGAGGACCCAGAATGTCTTCGAACCGACGTGAGTTCCTGCGGAAGTCCGGCGCGCTGTGCGCCGGCCTGGCGTGCCTGCCCGCGATGACGTGGGAAGCCGAAGCCGCGCAACCCGCCGCCGGCGCACCCCAGGATCAGAGCCTCGAGCGCTGGCTGCTCGGCACCGGCCGAGACAAGATCGATCCATCGGTCTTCACGAACGTTTCCAGCAAGCTCGGATAAGCCCCGATCCGATCTGTCCAGATCTGCCCCTGAGCCGGTCCTCGTCCGCTGATCCCGGCTAGGACCGGCCGGGACCTTCCTATAGAGCGACTATGCCCTGCGAAAAGGGCGGAATCTCCACCCCGCGGATGGGGTCAGGCTGCCGTCGTCCTCGATGCGATGGATGCTGACCCTGCCGACAGGAGGAAATCGGGGGAACGTCGGAATCAAGGGAGATGCGCGATGTTCCCCGCCTTCTTCCCGACGCTTTGGAGCGAGATCGCGATAGGATACCGGTATGGGCATCTCTTCAATCCTCCTGGTCCTCAGTGTCGGGCTCCTGTTGCAGGTCTCGGTGTGCTCCGGGGCTCCGCAGGAACCGGCCGAGGCCGAGCTCGACATCTATTCGGGCCGCCCCAACCCGACGTGGAAGCTGTCGGGTGAAGAGACGAGCCAGTTCCTCGGCCTGCTGCGGGAGCTGCCGTCCACGGAGCCTGGATGGTTCGACGCCGGGCTGGGCTATCGCGGCTTCGCGGTGTCCTTCCAGGATCCCCAGGGCCGGGCTACGAGGGTCCAGATCTACAAAGGGATCGTCAAGCGGAGCGTAGGGGAGTCCACGGAGCACTTCGCGGACAAGGACCGGAAGTTGGAGCGCTGGGTCCTGAAGACGGGGCGCTCCGAGCTGAGCCCTGACCTGTACGAGATCGTCGCCAAAGAATTGCCCTGAACCTCCCGCGATCCCTCGCCGCCCATTCTCGGCTTGCCTGAAGGCGAGGGGCTGATTGAGAGTCGCATTGACAATCAGCCCCGAGAAGGCCCAGTATTGGCGCCGATGATCGCTCGGGTGCTGGAAACTCGGCTGCGCGAGCTCGCCGGCAAGTTCCCGATTGTCACGGTGACCGGGCCGCGGCAGTCAGGCAAGACGACACTCTGCCGCTCGGTCTTCCGGGACAAGCCCTATGTCTCCCTGGAGGCGCCGGACATCCAGGAGTATGCGCGCCGCGATCCGCGCGGCTTCCTCGCCCAGCACGGCGAGGGGGCGATCTTCGATGAAGTGCATCGGGTGCCGGACCTTTCGTGGCCTGCCGCCGGGCCTTTCTTTCTTTCGGGATCGCAAGGGCTCGGAGGTGGACCTCGTCATCGAGGATGGCGGTTCGCTGATCGCCGTCGAGACCAAGTCCGGCCAGACCATCGCAAGCGATTTTTTTGCCGGCCTGGAGAGCTTCCGCGCCCTGGCGGCCGAATCCCGTCCGTCCCGCCCTGCGGAAGCCTTCCTCGTCTACGGCGGTGCCGAGACGCAGAAGCGGTCCGCCGCCGAAGTGGTCTCCTGGGCGGACCTCGACCGCTGCCGGTGGTGGGAGGCTGGCGCTGGACTTCAGTCTGGCGGCGGGCGGGGCTAGGAGATTCAGCGGTCTTCCAGCGACAATTTGATGTTCTTTTCCTGAAAACGTTGCGATCCGGAGATTAAACTCGCTCTGTTGACCCTGGAAGTCCCCGCCGCCGAGACCTTTCGTTGACGGTGTCCAGCAGGAGCGTGAGGTCGTTACCTCGCGGAGGAAAGCCGCCTGAGATTTGTCTCGCTTAGGCTAGGTTTTCTGCCGCGCGCGCTCCCCCCGCCCCCCAGGGTAGCCCCGTCTCCCACCCTCCGGCGATCCCCTCTCCTCCCCTTGCAGATATCGCCCCGCCCGCCGCAAAGGCCTAAAAAGGAGGTTCAAAGGGGGTGACGGCATGCCCGGTCGTCGCATTGAAATCCATGGCACCGTGCAGGGGGTCGGATTCCGGCCCTGGGTGTACAGGCTGGCTCGCGAAGAGGGCGTGGGCGGGCGGGTGCGGAATGATGTGGCGGGAGTGGAGATCGAGGCGTTCGGGTCCGAGGGCGCTCTCGACTCGTTCGTCCACAGGCTGCGGACGTCGCCTCCTCCGGCGGCGGTGATCCGGGCGATCCAGTGCGCGGCCATCCCCCCGGAGGAGACCTCCGGGTTCGTCATCGCGCCCAGCGCGCGGGGGGAGGGCGGACGGCAGGTGTCCATCCCGCCGGACCTCGCGACGTGCCCGGACTGCGAACGCGAGATCTTCGATCCCCGCGACCGGCGGCACCGCTATCCCTTCACCAACTGCACCAACTGCGGCCCGCGGTTCACCATCGCCCGCGACGTCCCCTACGACCGCGCCGCCACCACCATGGCGGAGTTCGGGATGTGCCCGCGGTGCCGGAGCGAGTACGAGCGGGTGGAAGACCGGCGGTTCCACGCCCAGCCCAACGCCTGCCCGGTCTGCGGCCCCAAGGTGCGGGCGATGTCGCCCGAGGGGGTCTGGTTCGAGGGGGAGGATCCCTTCCTCGTCGCGGCGCGGAGCCTGCGGGCCGGGCGCATCGTGGCGGTCAAGGGGATCGGCGGGTTCCATCTGGCGTGCGACGCCACCTCGAGCTTCGCGGTCGGGCGGCTGCGCGAGCGCAAGCGGCGGGACGCCAAGCCGTTCGCCGTCATGGTGCGGGACCTGGAGGAGGCGGAGCGGATCGCGGAGATCGGAGCGGTCGAGCGCGCGCTGCTGGCGTCGGTGGAGCGGCCCGATCGTGCTGGTTCCGCGCCGGCCGGGGGACGGGCTGGCCGTCGAGGTGGCGCCGGAAAATCCCCTGGTCGGGCTGCTGCTGCCCTACACGCCCCTGCATCACCTGCTGCTGGCCGAGACGGGCCGGCCGCTGGTGATGACGTCGGGGAACTTCTCGGAGGAGCCGATCGCCCGGGACAACGAGGAAGCCCTGGACCGGCTGAGCACGATCGCCGACCTGTTCCTGCTCCACGACCGCGAGATCGAGAGCCGGTGCGACGACTCGGTGGCCCGGGTGATCGCCGGCGCGCCCGCGGTGCTGCGCCGCTCGCGGGGCTGGGTGCCCCGTCCCATCCCGCTGGCGCGGCCCGTCGAGCGGCCGGTGCTGGCGTGCGGCGCCCATCTCAAGAACGCCGTCTGCCTCGCGGCCGGCGACGCCGCGTATCTCGGACCCCACGTCGGGGACCTGGAGAGCGCGGAGACCTTCGCCTCCTACCAGGAATGCATCGAGCGGATGGAGCGGCTGGTGGGCGTGCGGCCGGAGGTGATCGCCTACGACCTGCATCCGGACTATCTCTCGACGAGATACGCGCTGGAGCGGCCGGAGACGGTGAAGGTGGGGGTACAGCACCACCACGCCCACGTGGCCAGCGCCATGGCGGAGCACGGGCTCGCCGGGCCCGTGCTGGGCGTGGCCTTCGACGGCACGGGCTTCGGCACCGACGGCACGGCGTGGGGGGGCGAATTCCTGATCGCGGACTTCGCGGGTTTCGAGCGCGTCGCCACGTTCCGATCGATTCCGCTGGCCGGCGGCGAGCTGGCGATCCGCGAGGTCTGGCGGCTCGCGCTGGCCGTGCTGGACGACGCCTACGCGGGCGAGCCGCCGCTGGAAGAGCTGCCGTTCTTCAACGCTCCCGGGCCGCACGGCCGGGCGGTGCCGGTGGTGCGGCGGATGATCGCGACCGGTCTGAACAGTCCCCGGGCGCGCGGGGTGGGGCGGTGGTTCGACGCGCTGGGAGCGCTGGCGCTGGGGCGGGCGGTGTCGCGGTACGAGGGCGAGGTGGCGATGCTCTGGAACCTCGCGGCGGATGCGCGGGAGCGGCGGCGGTATCCGTATGAGATCGATCTGTCGCGGACGCCCTGGGAGATCGATCCCCGGCCGATGGTGCGGGCCGTGGCTGAGGACCTGATCGCGGGCCGTGGCGTCCCGGGGATCTCCGCGAAGTTCCACAACACGCTCGCGTCGATGACGGCGGAGGTGGTGCGGTCGGTGCGGTGGAAATCCTGCCGGTGGCGCTCACCGGGGGCTGTTTCCAGAACGCGCTGCTGGCGGAGCGGATCGTCGAGTCGCTGGCGGATCGAAAGGTTTACCTGCATCGCGCGGTGCCGCCGGGGGACGGGGGGCTCGCTCTGGGCCAGGCGGTGGCGGCGGACGCGATCGTCCGGCAAGGAGGTGCCTGATGTGCCTGGGAGTTCCTGGCAAGGTCCTGGAGGTCGACGGCTTCGTGGCCACGGTCGACTTCTGGGGCGTCCGCCGGCAGATCCGGCTCGAGATCGTCGACGAGCCGGTGGCGCCGGGGGACTACGTCCTGAACCACGTGGGCTACGCGATCCGCCGCATCCCCGCCGAGGAGATCGGGGAGACGCTGGCGCTCTACGAAAGCCTGATGAACGGCGAGAACGAGGACCTGATGCGGGCGGACGTGTGGGGCGAGATCCAGGCCGGAGGCGGGACGTGAGCGCCCCGCCGGCGGACTTCGAACAGCTCAAGTTCCGCGATCCGGCGCGGGGCAAGGCGCTCACCGCCGAGCTGGCGCGCCTGGCGGCGGAGATCGGCCGCTCGCCCATCGCGCTGATGCACGTCTGCGGCAGCCACGAGCAGGCCATCGCGCGCTTCGGCCTGCGGGCCGCGTTCCCGGACTCCGTGGACCTCATCATGGGGCCGGGATGCCCGGTGTGCGTCACCGACATGCCGGAGGTGGACGAGGCCGTGGCCCTGGCGCGGAGCGGCGTGCGGGTGGCCACCTACGGCGACATGCTGAAGGTGCCGGGCACGGTGCTCTCGCTGGGGGACGCGCAGTCCGAAGGGGCGAAGGTGGACGTGGTCTACAGCGTCATGCAGGCCGTGGAGCTGGCCCGCGCGACCGGCGAGGAGGTCGTCTTCTTCTCGACCGGCTTCGAGACCACGGCGGTGGCGACCGCGGCGGTGGTGCTCGCTCCCGACCGGCCGAAAAACCTTACGATCCTCTCCGCTCACAAATACATCCTGCCCGCCATGGAGATCGTGGCGGAGATCCCCGGCACGCGCATCGAGGGATTCCTGGGCGCGGGCCACGCGGCGACGATCACGGGCTGGGGGATCTTCGAGCCGTTCGCCGAGAAATACGGCCGGCCGGTGGTGGTGGCCGGCTTCGAGCCGCTGGACATCCTCGCCGGGCTGGTGAAGCTGCTGGAGATGGTGCGCGACGGCCGGGCCGGCGTGGCCAACATGTATCCGCGCTGCGTCACGAAGGAAGGCAACCGCCGCGCCCTGGAGCAGCTCTGGCGCGTGTTCGAGCTGGAGGGCGGCGAGTGGCGGGGCATCGCGTTCATCCCCGACGGCAACCTCCGCATGCGCGAGGAATTCGCGGCGGCGGACGCGCGGCGGCGGTTCGAGATCGACGTCTCGGCGGTGCGCGGGTACACGCCTCCGGTCCTGACCAGGTCCTGCATCTGCGGGGCGATCATGTCGGGCCTGGCGTCTCCCCTGGATTGCTCACATTTCGGTAGGGAGTGCCTGCCGGACCGGCCGGTGGGCGCATGCATGGTGTCCAGCGAGGGGGCGTGCCGGATCTGGCATCAATATGGAGGAAGGCCGGATTTGCGGACCCTTACGGAACCCTCACCCCCCGGCCCCCTCTCCCGACCCCTCCCTCCCTCCCTCACCGGGAGAGGGGAAGAAGAGGTGGCGCCATGACGACCACGTACGTTCCCCGTCCCGCCGTCCTGGACGAGCGCATCTCGATGAAATACGGCGCCGGCGGCCGGGCGATGCGGGCCTTGATCGAAGAGGTGTTCCTCGGCGGGGCGGCCGGCCCCGGGGACATGGACGACGGCGCGGCGATCCGCGTCGGCGACCGCTGGCTGGTGATCACCACGGACTCGCACGTGATCCATCCGGTGTTCTTCCCCGGCGGCGACATCGGCCGGCTCTCCGTCTCGGGAACGGTCAACGACCTCGCGATGATGGGCGCCACCGAGGTGCTGGGGCTCACGTGCGCCGTGATCCTGGAGGAGGGCTTCGCGCTGGACGACCTGCGGCGCGTCCAGGCCTCCATCGCCGCCGCGTGCGAGGAGGCCGGGGCGCCCGTGGTCACCGGCGACACGAAGGTGATGGGGCGCGGCGAGCTCGACGGCATCGTGCTCAACACCACCGGGGTCGCCCTGACGGACCGCGTGGTCCCCGACTCGGGGCTGCGGCCGGGGGACCTGCTGCTGGTGACCGGCACCGTGGGCGATCACGGCATGGCGGTGATGGCGGTCCGGCACGGGCTCGACCTGGCGGGCGATCTGCGCTCGGACGTGACGCCGCTGAACGGCCTGATCCGCCGGGCGCTGGCGGCCGGAGGCGAGGGCGTGGCCGCGATGAAGGACCCGACGCGCGGCGGCCTCGCCAGCGCGCTGCACGAGATGGCCGCGAAGAGCGGCGTCGGCATCCTCCTCGACGAAGCCGCAGTGCCCGTGACCCCGGAGGTGCGGGCGGCGGCGGAGCTGCTGGGGATCGAGCCGCTGCACGTGGCGAACGAAGGCAAGGCGGTGATCGGCGTGCGTCCGGAAGGGCCGGGCGGGTGCTGGACGCGCTGCGCAGTCATCCGCTGGGCCGGAACGCGGCGGTGATCGGCCGCTGCCTCGCCGATCCCCCGGGCTCGCTGCTGCTGGACACCGGCTTCGGCCGGCGGCTGCTCGCCGAGCCCGAAGGGGAGCCGCTGCCGCGGATCTGCTGAAGAGGGGGACGCGATGCACGAATACTCGATCGTCTCGGCCCTGCTCCAGCGCGTGGAGGCGGAGGCGGGCTCCCGCGGCGCGACGTCGGTGGGGCGCATCCGGGTGGCCCTGGGGGAGCTCTCCGGGGTCGATCCCGAGCTGCTGGCCACCGCCTACGAGGTCTTCCGGGAGCGCACCCTCTGCCAGGACGCCCCGATGGAGATCCGCACCGTGCCCGCGAGTTGGGTCTGCCCGCGGTGCGGCCAGGCGCTGGCGGGCGGCCAGGTCTTGAAATGCCTTTCCTGTCAGACCCCGGCGCGCCTCGCGTCGGGCGACGAAATCATCCTCGAACAGATCGAAATGGAGGTCGCGTGATGTGTGAATCCTGCGGCTGCGGCGATTCCGAGATGGTCCCCATCGAAGTCCAGGCGCGGATCCTCTCCAGCAACGAGAGGATGGCCGCGCACAACCGGCATCATTTCGAAGCGGCGGACGTCTTCGCCGTCAACCTGATGGGCTCGCCCGGTTCGGGCAAGACGGCGGTGCTGGAGGCCACGGCCCGGGCGCGGCAAGGGGCTGAGGATCGGCGCCATGAGCGGCGACCTCGCCACCGACCGCGACGCCGAGCGGCTGCGGGCGGCGGGCATCCCGGCGGTGACGGTCACCACGGGCTCGGCCTGCCATCTGGACGCGGAGCTGGTCCACAAGGCTTTGCACGAGCTGGATTGGAAAGGTTTCGATCTCCTCTTCATCGAGAACGTGGGCAACCTCGTCTGCCCGGCGGTGTACGACCTGGGCCAGGCGGACAACGTGGTGGTGCTCTCGGTGACCGAGGGGGAGGACAAGCCGCTCAAGTACCCGGTGATGTTCCGCAAGGCGGACCTGGTGCTGATCGCCAAGACCGACCTGCTGCCCTACCTGTCCTTCGACATGGACGCGCTGCTGGAAAACCTTGCCAAGGTGATGCCCGACCCGCGGGCGATCCGCCTGTCGGCGGTGACGGGGGAGGGGATGGCGGAGTGGATGGAGTGGCTGGAGTGCCGGTGCGAGGCGCGGGCGCTGGCCGCCGCCCCGGCCCTCACCACCCCGGCCCTCTTATAGGGACACCAGGGACACCAAGGACCAGGGACGCACAAAGGCGCCGTCCTTGAAGTCCTTGGTGTCCCTGGTGTCCTTTTCCCCTCTCTCCCGGCGGGGGGGAGGCTCACAATGCCTTCACCCGCGACACCTCCTGTCCCGTCGCGTCGTGGGTGTGCACCGCGCAGGCGAGGCAGGGATCGAAGGAGTGGATGGTGCGCACCACCTCCAGCGGGATGCTCGGCGTCGGCCACCGGGTTGCCGATGAGCGAGGACTCGTAGGGCCCGGGCTGGCCCTTGTCGTCGCGCGGGCCGGCGTTCCAGGTCGAGGGGACCACGGCCTGGTAGTTGGCGATCTTGCCGTCCCGGATCACCACCCAGTGGGAGAGCGTCCCGCGCGGCGCTTCGTGGAAGCCGAAGCCCCGCTGCTCGCCCTTGGGGAACTCGGGCTTGACGTAGGTGGTGAAGTCCCCCTTGCCGATGTTCTCCGCCAGCAGTTGCCAGTGCTCGAGGCCCAGCTCGGCGATCACCTTGGCGCGCAACGCGCGGGCGAGGTGGCGGCCCAGGGTGGAGTGCAGGACCTCGGGGCCGAGCTTCACGCCGGCCAGCGAGGAGGCGGCGGCGAGGGCCGCGTCCACCTCGGGCTTGATCGTCTTGTGGCCGCCGGCGTAGCCCACCAGCATCTGCGCCAGCGGACCGACCTGCATGGGCTTGCCCTGGAAGCGCGGCGCCTTCACCCAGGAGTACTTCCCCTGGTCCTGGAACTCCGTGTATTTCGGCACGGTCTCCTCCTCCCAGGGGTGGCGGGTCCAGTCGCCGTCGTACCAGGCGTGGGCGATGCACTCGGCCACGTTGTCCCGGAAGTAGGGATCTTCGAAGTTGGGGATCGTCCGCAGCGTCGACAGGTCGCCGTCGAAGATCGTGCCGCCGGGCAGGTCGAAGGCGGTGCCCTTGGCGTCCAGCGGCATGTCGGGCACGGCGAGGTAGTTGGTCACGCCGGCGCCGTAGCCGAGCCATTCGGGATATATCGAGCCGATGGCGATCACGTCCGGCACGTAGACCTGCTCCACGAACGTCTTCACCTCCGCGAAGAGGTCCTTGATGCGGTAGAGGACGCTCCATGTTGATCGTGGTCATGTTGTCCAGGTTGATCGCGTTGGCGACGCCGCCGACGGCGAGGTTCTGGATGTTCGGGGTCTTGCTCGCCCAGCGATGGCGACGATCTGGTTGGCCTTGCGCTGGTACTCGAGCGCCTGGAGGTAGTGGGCCACGGCGAGGAGGTTCACCTCCGGCGGCAGCTTCATGGCCGGGTGGCCCCAGTAGCCGTTGGTGAAGATGCCGAGCTGCCCGCTGGCGACCAGACCGGCCAGCCGGTCCTTGACCGCCTTCGAGGGCTGCGGCGGCTGTTGCCGGGCCACGCGGAGAGCGTCTCGGCGAGCTGCGGAGGTCTTCGCCGGATCGGCCTTCAGGGCCGAGGTGACGTCCACCCAGTCCAGGGCCGACAGGTGGTAGAAGTGCACGATGTGGTCGTGCAGGGCGTGGGCGGCGAGGATCAGGTTGCGGATGTACTGGGCGTTGAGCGGGATCTCCAGGCCGAGGGCGTTCTCGACCGCCCGCACCGAGGTGATGGCGTGGACGGTGGTGCAGACGCCGCAGATGCGCTGCGTGAACAGCCACGCCTCGCGCGGGTCGCGGCCCTGGAGGATGACCTCGATGCCGCGCCACATCTGGCCCGACGACCAGGAGTTGCTGCACGCGGCCGCCCTCCACCTCGACGTCGATGCGCAGGTGGCCTTCGATGCGGGTGACGGGGTCGACGACGATTCGCTGGGCCATGACGGATCTCCTAGCGCGCGGGCGCCGCGGTCGGCGCGCCGGCGAGAATGGGGAAGCGGGTCACCAGGGCGATGTAGACCACCCCTTCGAGGGCCACCAGGCCCACGGTGATCAGGGTCTCGGCCACGGACGGGAAGTAGCTCCAGCCCGGACCGGGGTCGAAGGCGACGAGATAGGTGTCGAAGCGGTAGAGCGCGCCGCCGAGGATCACCAGCAGGGCGCCGTGGAAGAGCCGCCTGGCGTCGTAGCGCCGCGCGCGGCCGAAGACCAGCAGGAAGGGGGCGAGGACGAGGGCGTTCTCGATCCAGAAAAGGACCGATTTGAGGTCCCCCTGGAGCGCCAGTCCGAACCGGCCCCGGAGGGCCAGATCCCCCAGCCGAAGGGCGACGAACAGGAGCGACCCCCAGGCGGCGACGCGCTCGACGGCTGAGCGAGCATGGTCGTCGTCGTGGCTCCGCCGGAACAGGGCGCCCGCCAGCGTGGATTCGAAGACCACGACGGCGTAGCCCATCGCCAGGCAGGAGACGAGGAAGAGCAGCGGCAGGATCGGCGTGCTCCACAGGGCGTGCAGCCGCGGTCCCGCTGAGCAGCATCAGGGAGCCCAGCGAGGACTGGTGCATGGTGGGGAGCAGGATGCCGAGGGCGAGGATCCAGATCAGGACGCGGTCGAGCCACGGCTGGGTCCGCTCGGCGAACCGCCGCAGCCCCGGCGCGGCCGCCGGCTCTCCAGCGTTCCAGGAAGGCCGGCGACAGCTCGATCCAGAGGACGAACACGTAGGCCATGACGCAGAGGGCCACTTCGAGCAGGGCGGAATTGAGGTTCCATTCCCAGAAGAAGAGCGGCACCTTCCAGACGTGCCACGGGCGGCCCACGTCGATCAGGATCGACAGTCCGGCCACCGAGTAGCCGAGGGCGCTGGCCAGCACGGCCGGCCGCACCAGCGGGTGGTAGCGTCCCTTGTTGAGCACGTAGACGATCAGCGCCACCGCGTAGCCGCCGCAGGCGATGGCCGTGCCGGTGACGACGTCGTAGGCGATCCACAGGCCCCAGGGATAGCCGTCGGAGAGGTTGGTGGCGGCGCCGAGGCCGGCGGCGAAGCGCCAGACGATCAGGGCGATGCCGAGGCCGCCGAGGGCCAGGAGGAGCTTGTACAGGGGCGTCATCAGGCGCCCCCCGACAGGTTGAGCTTGCGCCGCTGTATGCATGGCTTCCTCCTCAGCTCTCCGGCGAGTCCGGGCCGGTCTCCCCCGGCCCCTTGCCTGCGGTTGCGGAACATCACCGCCCCGAGCACGGCGTAGAGGGCCAGCGGCGCGGCGAATCCCTGATAGATCCCATGCTGGATGGTCTGCTGGACCTCGGGCACGGGCTCGTCGTGCTGGAAGCGGAAGCCGAGCTTCTCGAACGGCACGTGCGAGAGGTAGAGGCACTGGGTGCCGCCCAGCTCGTGCTCGCCGTAGACCTTGGGGACGTAGCGGTCCGGGTGCTCGGCCAGCCGCCGGTGCGCCTCCTCCAGCAGGGCCGTGCGCGTGCCGAAGATCACGGCCTGGCGCGGGCAGACCTCGGAGCAGGCCGGCTCCTTGCCCTCCCGCAGGCGGTGGACGCAGAGCTCGCACTTGACGATCTTCGGCGCCTTTTTCGACCACTCGAACTTCGGCACGTTGAACGGGCAGGCCACCTGGCAGTAGCGGCAGCCGATGCAGCGGCTGCCGTCCCAGGTGACGATGCCGAACTCGCGCTTCTGGAAGCGCCCCCAGCATGCAGGCGCCGACGCACGCCGGGATCGACGCAGTGCATGCACTGCCGCTTGACGAACGAGGTCTCGCCGTCGCCCTGGTAGAGCTGGATGACGTTGCGGGTGGTCTCGTTCAGCCCTTCGGGCGCGTCGTAGAGGCCGCCGCCGTAGCCGTCGGTGTCCGGCGGCATGCCGTTGGCCTCCTTGCAGGCCACGACGCACGCCTTGCAGCCGATGCAGCGGGTGGTGTCGTAGAGCAGGCCGACGGCGTCCGGCGGCGCGGCGCGCCGCTCCCGCGCCCCGGCCGGCGGCGGGCCGACCGTCGCCGCGGCGGCGGTGAGGGCCACCCCCTTGAGCAGAGAGCGTCGATCCAGGTCCATGGCTCACTCCTTCCCGGCGGAGTCGGTTCCGCCCACGGATTCCGGTCCGGTTTCCGGCCACAGGCCGAGCTTGCGGGACGCCATCATGCCGGCGCCGAGCAGCGCGCCGCCCACCAGGCCGGCGACGCCGGTGGCGACGGGGCTCACCCCTCCGCGCTCCACGGTCACGGCGGGATAGGTGTCGGGCGGCATGGGGCGCTCGATCTCGGCGGTGTCGTGCAGGGGGACGCGGAAGGCGAGCTTCTGCTCGGTGCAGCCGAAGCACGGGTGGCCGATGCCGATCGGCCAGGCGTTGACCACGTCGCCGAAGTGGAGGACGGAGCAGCTCGCGTGGGTCTGCGGGCCCTTGCAGCCCAGCTTGTAGAGGCACCAGCCCTCGCGGTGCCCCTGATCGCCGAACTGGACGGCGAAGCGGCCGGCGTCGAAATGGGGCCGGCGCGGGCAGTGCTCGTGGATGGTGCGGCCGTAGGCGAACAGCGGCCGGCCGAGGGCGTCGAGCGCCGGCAGCGTGCCGAAGGTGGCGTACTGCAGGGCCACGCCGAGGAAGATGTAGGGGTTCGCCGGGCAGCCGGGGAGGGTGACCACGGTCTTGCCCTTCAGGACCTCCGGCGCGCCCTTGGCCCCGGTGGGGTCGGGGTCCGCCGCCGGGATGCCGCCGAACGAGGCGCAGGAGCCGATCGCGATGATCGCTCCGGCGTGCTGGGCCGCCTCGGTCACCAGGTCGAGGGCGGTGCGGCCGCCGATCTTGCAGTAGATGCCGCCGTCCCTGGTTGGAATCGCCCCTTCGACCACCAGGATGTACTTGCCGTCGTTCTCCCGCATGGCCTGCTCCCGCGCCCGCTCCGCCAGGTGGCCGGAGGGGGCCATGAGGGTCTCGTGGTAGTCGAGGGAGACGAGGTCGAGGATCAGCTCGTCGAGGGCGGGGTGGCTGGTGCGCAGCAGGGACTCGGTGCAGCCGGTGCACTCCTGGAACGAGAGCCAGATGACGGACGGCTTCCGTCCCTGGGCCACGGCTTCGGCGATCTTCGCCGCCGCGGTGCCGGAGAGGCCCACGGCCGCGGCCGCCATGGTGCAGATCCTGAGGAAGTCCCGGCGGTTCATGCCGCCGGCGGGTTGGGGAAGGCCGATCGGAACAAGACTGCTGGGCATGTCATCCTCCTCCTGGAGCGGGTCGGAGCCGCGAACGAGGATGAGAGCGGGAACGCTGCGAAGTCGGTCGTACTAAGTATCGTCAGCTCCGTTAGTCCTTTGTAAGACCGGACCGCCACGGCGCTCAACGTCCGGGCAGGCGGGAGCGGCGCGCGAACGGGGGAGAGAGGGCGCCACCCGGGGAGGTGGGAGGACGTTTCAAGGCTGCTCCCACCAGACCTCGGTAGGGGCCGGCGACTTTCGTTTCTTCACCTCGTACCCGCACCGCTCGAGCTCGCCGGCCACCACCGCCACGGCGGCGCGCAGGGCCTCCCGGACGGCCGGCGACAGTCCGATCCCCAGATGCGTCTCGGCCGGCACGATGCCCACGAGGAGCACCTCCTGGGGAGAGCGGCCCAGGAGGTCGGCCGCCAGGAGGGCTCCTCGCAGGCTGGGATCGTGCGGCGAGATGCGGTCGGGTTGGGGACCTCTCAGGATGTCGTCGCGGCGCAGGATGTGGATCTCGCCGGGAGCGGGCGCCGGCGTGCGCAGGGTGTCGGCCACGATCAGGGCATCGAGCCCCTCCACGATGTGGGCGAGCTCCGGGCCCGGGGTGCCGAGATCCATGAGCTCGACTCCGGCCGGGATCTCGTAGCCGTCTTCGAGCCGGCGCAGGATGTGGGGGCCGGCGGCGTCGTCTCCCATGAGGACGCTGCCGAGTCCGATCACCGCTGTGCGTTCGGGTGCCATGGCATGGTTTTACAGCCCCGCGAGGCACCCTCCAACCTCCGCTCAGGCGGGCGGGGAAGCGCGCACGGACTGGCCGCCGCCACCCTGCCGGGTGGCTCCGGAGCTCTCCCGCGTCCGGAGGTGAAGCTCTAGCAGTTGTGGAGCTTCAAGTAGTCCGCGCAGAGGATCGAGTAGCCGTCGCCGGGGCCGATCTGGCAGTCCACCGCCGGATACGCCCTGCAGAACCGGCAGGAACAGATGTTCGTGGCGGAGGAGCTCTCCGGGATGAGCCCGGTGAAGGCGAGGAGACCGGCGACCGCGAGCAGACGCAAAGCGGAGCGAAGATGGATCATGATGATGTCCTTTCCAGCGCGTCGCGCGCGGGGCACACCTTCAGTGGACGGCTCCACCGCAACGCGGCTTCTATCAAGAAGGTGCGCGGGTCTGGAGGAAGAGAGCCACATCGACGAGGGCAAGCTCACTCGCCGCTCCATGAATCCTCCTTCTCCCGGCCCTTGTAGCAGTTTTCAGTGGCCAAGGCAGGCGGCTTCAGCCGTTGGATCGAGCGTTTCAGCGGCTGAATCGAGCGGTTTCAGTGACTGAATCGAGCGGATTCAGTGACTGAATCGAGTGGTTTCAGTGACTGAATCGAGTGGTTTCAGTGACTGAATCGAGCGGCTTCAGCGGCTGAAGCGACGGATTTTCGGAAAGAAGGGGCGGATTCAGCGACAGAATCGAGCGGCTTCAGTCATCGGATCGAGCGGCTTCAGTCCTTGAAACCGCTGGATTCAGGGATTGAACGGCCCGTTTCGGCGCCTGAAACGGGCCGTTCTGCCGGTGAATCGCGCTACCGCTCCTCGTACCGCGGCGAATCGCCAGAAGTGACGCGGCTCAGAGTTCCGGAAAATTGAGCCAGGGAACCAAGATATTGCCTGCGAAGAATCTTCTACAAAAAACAAGTTGAGCGATGAGAGCGAGTTTTTACGTCTTTATAGGGTATGGCGAGAAAACTGCGCTACATACCCGAAGGGGGCGCCTTGGTGGAGGTCACCTGCCGGACCTTGCACGGGCGTCTCCTGCTCAGGCCCAGCCCTGAGCTCAACGAGATCTTCGGCGGGGTGCTCGGCCGGGCCCAGAGGCTGTATCCGCTCCGGCTCATGTCGTACGTATGTCTCTCGAATCACTACCACTTGCTCGCCTGGGTGAAGGACGCCCGCCGGCTCGCGAAATTCGTCGGCTACTTCAATTCGAAGCTGGCGCGGGAGGTCAGCCGGGTGACCGGGTGGTCTGGGAAGATCTGGGAGCGCCGGTACGAGGCGATCGTGATCAGCGAGGAGGAGGGCGCCCAGGTGGACCGCCTGCGCTACCACCTCTCTTATGGAGCGAAAGAGGACCTGGTGGAGGCTCCCGAGGATTGGCCGGGGGTCCACTGCGTCCGGGAGCTCCTTGGGGGCGAGCCGCTGACCGGCTACTGGTTCAGCCGTACCCAGGAGTACGCCGCCCGCCGTCGCGGGGAGAAATACGACCGCTACCAGTACGCCACCCTTGAGACCGTGACCCTCTCACCACTCCCCTGTTGGGAGCACCTGTCGAAGGAGGAGTACCAGAAGCGTGTCGAGCGGCTGGTGTCGTCGATCAAGGAGGAGACCGCGGCCCGGAGGCGGCGGACTGGCGCGAAGCCGCTTGGACGGGAGGCGATTCTGGCCCAGGATCCGCACAGCCGTCCGAAGAATGTCAAGAAGTCTCCGGCCCCGCGCTTTCACGCCGTTACCCCGGACAGGTATTGGGAGCTCTACCGGGGCTACGCCTGGTTCGTAGGTGAGTACCGCAGAGCGGCGGAGAAGCTGAAGGCGGGGGACCCTGGCCCACCCTTCCCGAGAGGCAGTTTCCCGCCGGCCCTGCCGTTCGTCGGTCAGGACTAGCGGGTAAACCAGCCTGAAGATCGTGATGCTTGGGTCGCCTCGGGTAGGCGAGAAGGAAGAGGTGTGGACGAATCGCTCTTTTCGATGGGAATCACAGGAAGTGCATGTCGCGTGTTGCCGCATGTTGCCCGCCAAGCAGGGCCTCGAAGTGAGCCTCAAAGCGCTCTAGGGGGGCTTGACAGGGGCTGAGAAGGTGCCGGAGGGTGGCTAGGAGAAGTCAGGCTTATCCACGAGGGTGGCACCTGTTTCTCTCTCTCTGGCACCACGCCGGTCTGCGGGGCACCACGCCGGCAACGTGGTGCCTCTACGAAGCTCTCGTCGCGGAAGGCTTAAAAATACGACTTCAGCTCCCCCTGCCGCCGCACGTCGCAGGTGGCGCAGTGGAACGATCCCCCGAAGGCGTAGAAGTTGGTGAAGTTGCAGGGGATCGGCTTGAAGCCCCAGTCGCGGAGCTGGCGGGCCAACTCCTCCTCCTGGCGCTCCACCAGGACCCTCTCCTCGTCGATGCTGAGCAGGTTCATGGAGACCCAACGGCTGCTCATATAGAGGGAGTGGCCGGCGGTGAAGGCGGGCGTCGGGGCCTCCAGGACGTCCCAATTGCGGAAGAGGGGGTGGAGCTTCGGCATGCGCTCCTTGTTCACCAGGAGCTTGCCGGGCGCCAGGACGGTCAGGGTGGCGTCGATGTGCATGGGGTGGGGATCGGCGATCTCCACCTCGTGGATCTGGTACGCGGGACCCAGGTGGCGGCGCATCCACTCGATGCCGAAGCTGTTCGTGACGTGGCTGCGCTGCACGAAGATGTCCCGCCCGCAACGCACGAAGTCGGCGGCGTCGAAGGTGGGCTCGAACTCGGTGATGATCGAGTCGAAGACCTCGGCGTCGTAGGCGCCCTCCGGGGCCTGCTTGTACAGGGCGTCGCTCAGTTGCGGCGTGGGCGCGCAGGTCCAGCGGGCGCCGCGCCGGAAGTAGTCCTTGAGCAGCGGCCGGTAGGCGTGGATCTCGTAGTGCCGCGACCGCCAGGACAGGGGAGACTCGATGATCTCGTCCCCCACCACCAGCAGCAGGTCCCGCGGCATGGCCGCGTAGAGGCCCGTGCTCTCCCATTCCGGGGTGGCGCAGAGCTTCGTGAAGTCGACCGGCTCGGGACGGCGGACCGTCACCCCCTCGGCCTTCAGGATGTGGACGAGCTCTTCCAGGTCCCGGCGCGCCGCCGCGATCCGCTCGGCGGGGAAATTCTTCCCGGCGTTCCGGTGGAAGAACTCCTTCTGGTCCGAAGGCATCGTGACCTCCAGCATGTCGTCCCACGGCGGCACGGCGGCGCCGTCGACGGTCCCCACGATCACCTCTTCGAGCGGGTCCCATTCGTTGTAGGAGCACACGGGAGACTCCACGATGATGGGCGCGGGATCGGTGGCGGAGATCGGCCAGAGGGCGTTGACGTCGAGCTCGTCTACTTGCATATTAGCGGATCCAAAGGGTAGTACTCCGTAAAACCCAGAACAGCCCCGGCGGGGCCGGAGAGAGGACGTGGCACAGTGCTTGAACCTCGCTCAGAGAGAGAGGTGCAGGAAATGGACCTAAGCGTGAAACATGACGAAGATCGGAGAAAGTACTACACGGTAGTCGACGGCAGGGAGTCGGTCTGCGAATATGCCCCGGCAGGTGAGAAAACGCTGAATCTCTGGCATACCTTCGTCCCACCGGAGCTGCGGGGCCGCGGCATCGCCGACGAGCTGGTCCGCCAGGCTCTGGAGGACTTGCTGGAGAAGGGCTACAAGGTGATCCCCTCGTGCTGGTTCGTCCGCGTCTACATGGACCGGCATCCGCGTTACCACGGACTGCGGGCCTAGAGCGTCAGATCGTCTCGAGCTCGGGCACGGGCTGCCCTGGCTGCTCGATCACCTGGGTCGTGACCGCCACCTTGTCTTCGCCCAGCGGCAGCTCCAGGGTTTTGGGGACCCTGTCCGCCGCCGCGAGCTCCTCCGGGGGGACCTTCCTGTCCACATAGACGGCGAGACACCAGCCGTCGCCGGTCTCGGCCGCGACCTTGCCGAGGCCGACCACGTTCTTCTTGCGCGCCAGCTCGTTCCCGAAGAGGTCGAGGGCTTGCATGACGTGCGACGACTCGGCCATCAGATCTCCTCGGTCACCAGGTCGATGCCGAGCATGTCCAGCACGTTGCCGATCTTGTTGAAGATGCTGCTGGAGGTGGAGCCGGCGAAGTGCAGGCCGACGACCTTGCCGTCCATGTTGAACACCGCCGAGCCGCTGTCGCCGCCCGAGGTGTACCGCGTGCACAGCACCTGATCGCGGAGGCCCACCCTGCCGGTGCCGCCCCCGGGCTTCTTGTAGCTCAACTGGAGCCGGTAGTCCACGTCCTTGATCTCGCCGAAGGTGAGGTCCGTCGTGCGGCCGCACTTCTTCACCATCATGCCGATCCGGACGGCGGTGCCGACCCCCTTGGGCACGCCGATCATGCTGACCGCCGAGGAGATCTCCGCGGTGTCGCGGACCTTGGCGAGGGCGGCGTCCACGAGGTTGGGGAAGCCCTCGTCGGTGAACTGGAAAGGGATCCACTCGGCCAGCTCGCAGAGCACGTCGTCCGGCTGTCGCGCCGCCGTCGGTCTTGCCGGCCTGCAGCACGACGTCCCCGGCCAGGCCGACGCCCTGGTTGGCGAGGACGTGGGAGTTGCTGAGCACGTAGAGGGTGTCGGGATCGTTGCGCTTGCGCACCAGGCAGCCGAAGGTGCCCACCGTGACGTCGAAGTGGCCGAGGCCGCAGCCGGGCATGGCCGGGCGGTGGCGCGCCGTGTTGACCTCCAGCTCGACCTTGCCGATCTCCTCGACGTCGGTCTCCACGGAGCGGTCGATGCCGGGCAGCTCGACCCGCGGCGGCACGAGGTTCTCGACCTGGCTCTTGGGGAGCTTGCGTTCGACGTAGACCTTGAGCGCCAGCTCGTCGAGCCGCTGGCCCTTGGTGATCCGCTTGGCGATGCCGAGCCCCTGGATGTTCTCGTCGCTCGTCCAGGGGCGCGCCTTGTCGTGGACTTCGACAGCCTCCAGCTTGAACGCCGGAGCGACCGCCGCCTGCTCGCCCTCGGTCAGGATCTCGAGCGCCCGCTTCAGATCGCTTCTCTGCTGGCTTGCGGCCATGGCACGAGCCTTTCTCGGGACCCGGCCCTTGTCCTGCTCCGCTCTGTCCCGGCTGAAGTTTCACTTTACTGAGGACTTTCGGAAAAGAAAAGAGCCCCGGTCGCCCGGGGCTCTCGACAGCGGCGGATGAGAGGGAAGCCTTACTCCTGCTTCCAGGTCGGAATGCGGCCCGGCGTCCAGGGGGCGCCGACCGCTTCGAGCTGATCCTCGACGGCCTTGAGGTCCTGTCCGATCAGCTTCTGCAGGTCGGCCAGCACCGGGGCGAAGGCCTGCGCGGCGGCGGCGTACTCGGCCTGGTGGGTGCCCGTCACGTCGGCCGTGGAGCTCCAGTGGCCGAAGACGATGCCCTGCACCTGGTCGAGGATCGACGACGGAGTCGGCTCGTTGCGAGCGCCGAGGACCGGGTCGCCGATGAGCCTCTCCTGGATGTCCCGCAGGCGCAGCTCGATCGACCGCACCTGCTGGATCAGCTTGGGATCCGCGCCGGGGGTGTCGAGGATGGCCCGCTGGAGGAAGTTGATGCGGGTCTCCGTCTCGTCCGCGGCCGAGACCGCGCCCAGGGCCGCCCGCTGCAGGCGCGCCGTCCTGCGCTGGAAATCGAGGAGGGCGGCGCGGTCGGTCACCGGCAGCGTCGCGTTCTCCAGCGGCGCGATCTCGAACGTCTGCGGCTCGCCCAGCGGCGTCACCACGTCGTCCACCACCTTGGCCATCTGGACCTTGTAGCGGCCCGGCGCCACCATCGGACCCCGCGGGCCGGGACCGAAGAGGTTCTCCTCGCCGCCGCCCAGCCGGACGGGGTTGGAGGGCGGGAACCGGAGGTCCCAGTTGATCCGGCGCAGGCCGGCCTTGCCCGAGGTCGTAATGCGGCGCACCACGTTGCCTTCCTCGTCCATGACCGTGAAGAGGAGCTGCGGGTCTCTCTCCCGCTCCTCGGCGCGGAGCACGTCCCAGGCCGGGTAGACCAGGCTGCCGCCTTCCTTCTCGAGGTTCTTGTCCGCCTCCTGCCGCTGCTTGCGCCGGCTCTTCAGCTCATCCTTCAGGTAGAAGGTGAACGTGGTGCCGAACGGCGGGTTGGGAGCGGTGAAGAAGGACTCGCCCTGGAAGCTCTTGCCGCGGCCGCCCAGCGGCGAGGCCTCGATGTAGCCCAGGGTCTTCTTGACCGGGAACAGCATCGACGGCGACTCGAACATCTCGGCCTTCGCCATGCGCAGCGGCGTGTAGTCGTCCAGGATGTAGAAGCCGCGGCCGAACGTCGCCACCGCGAGGTCGTTCTCCCGCCGCTGGATCTCCAGGTCGCGCACCGCGATCGGCGGCATGCCCTTGAGCTGGATCCACTTCTTGCCGCCGTCGACGGTGAAGTAGAGGCCGAATTCGGTGCCCAGGAAGAGCAGGTTCGGGTTGACGTGGTCCTCCGCCATCGTCCAGACCGGCTGGTTGTCCGGCAGGTTGCCGGCGATGGAGGTCCAGCTCTTGCCCTGGTCCGTGCTCTTCAGGACGTAGGGCTTGAAGTCGCCCATCTTGTGGTTGTTGAACGTGGCGTAGACCGTGTTCGCGTCGTACCGGGACGCCATCACGAAGGAGACGAAGGTGTTGTCCGGCACGCCGGGGAACTTCTCGATCTTCGTCCAGTTGGCGCCCTGATCGTTGGTCACCTGCACCAGGCCGTCGTCGGTGCCGACATAGATCACGCCCGCCTTGGACGGCGACTCGCTGAGCGCCACGATGTTGCCGTAGAACGACGTCGAGTTGTTGTACGCCACCGTCTCGACGCCCCAGACCCTGCCCATGACCTTCAGCTTGCGGCGGTCGATCTGCCGCGTCAGGTCGGGGCTGATGGGCCGCCACGAATTGCCGCGGTCGTCGCTCTGGAACAGGCGGTTGGCCGCGTGATACAGCCGCAGGTTGTTGTGCGGGCTGATCAGCAGGGGCGAATCCCAGTTGAAGCGCAGGGCCTCGCCGCTGGCGCCGCGGGGCTGGATGTCCACCGTCTCGCCGTTGCGGCGGTCGAAGCGCACCAGGCCGCCGTGCTGGGACTGGGCGTAGATGATGTTGTGGTCCTTGGGATCGACCTGGGTCTCGAAGCCGTCGCCGCCCTGGGTCACGAACCACTCATGATTCATGATCCCGTGGTCGGTGTTGGTCCGCGACGGGCCGCCCAGGCTGTAGTTGTCCTGGGTGCCGCCGTAGACGTTGTAGAACGGCAGCGCGTTGTCCACCGTCACGCGGTAGAACTGGGTCACCGACAGGTTGGGCTTGTAGTCCCAGTTCTGGCCGCGGTCCCAGCTCTCGTAGAGGCCGCCGTCGCAGCCCGACAGGAGATGGTCGCGGTCGGCGGGGTCGATCCACAGCGCGTGGTTGTCCACGTGCTTGCTCTTCTCGCCCAGGCGGCTGAAGCTCTTGCCGCCGTCCTCGGAGACCATGTTGAAGACGTCCATCGAGTAGATCCGGTCGGCGTCCTCCGGATCGACGATGATCTCCTGGTAGTACTGCGGGCTGTTGGAGACGTAACCGCTGGCCTTCTGCCAACTCGCGCCGGCGTCGTCCGAGCGGTAGAAGCCGCCCGCCTGGTTGACCGATTCGATGATGGCGTAGACGCGGTCCGGATCGGAGGGCGCGATGGCGAGGCCGATGCGGCCCATGTGCTCGCGGGGGAGCCCGGCCGACAGCTTCTTCCAGGTGGCGCCGCCGTCCGTGGACTTGTGGATGCCCGCCTCGGGGCCGCCGTTGATCAGCGTCCAGACGTGGCGGCGCCGCTGGTAGGCGGCGGCGTAGAGCACGTCGGGATTGCGCGAGTCCATCACGACGTCGGTGACGCCGGTGTTCTCGCTGATGGTGAGGATCGGCTTCCAGGTCTTGCCGCCGTCGGTCGTCTTGTAGAGGCCGCGGTCGCCGCCCGGCGCCCACAGCGGGCCCTGGGACGCCACGTAGACCGTGTTCGAATCCCGCGGATCGATCAGGATCTTGGCGATGTGCTCGGACTTCTTGAGGCCCACGTTCTCCCAGGTCTTGCCGCCGTCCTGGGACTTGTAGACGCCGTCGCCGTAAGCGACGCTGCGCTGGCTGTTGTTCTCGCCCGTGCCCACCCAGACGGTCAGCGGGTTCTTGGGATCGACCGTGACGCAGCCGATGGAGAACACGCCCTGGCCGTCGAAGATGGGCGTGAACGTGGTGCCGGCGTTGACGGTCTTCCACAGGCCACCCGAGGCCACGGCCACGTACCAGGTCTTGGGGCTGGTGGGATCGACCGCGATGTCGCCGACGCGCCCCGAGGTCAGGGCCGGGCCGATGCCGCGCAGCTCGAGCCCCGCGAAGGTCGCGGCGCTCATCGGGTCCTTCTTTTCGTCTTCCTTCTTCTTCTCGTCGGCCTTGTTGACCTTTTCGGCCTTGCCGGCCTTCTTCTTGTCCCCCGCGTCCTTGTCCTGGGGCGCCGCGAAGGCGGCGCCGGCCAGCAGGAGCGCGATCAGGGAGAACGTCGAGATCGGTTTCACAGAAATCCTCCGTGCTTGCTTTGGGTGGCCGCTACCGGCGCCGCCCGTGTCCCTGGAAAAACAGCGGCGAATCGCCGGGATTGCGCGCCGCCAACGGAATGACCCCCTCGCACCGGTCCGGCATTTTCACACACCTTTCCCCGCCACCTGACGGTGCGGGTTCAAGTACGTAAAGGTGGCTTCAGGGTTTTTCCCGGAGGATCAGGCTCCGGCCTCCCGCGCCGCCCGGGCGAGGCGCTCCCACCGCCCGGTGGCCCGGCGCCGGAGCACCCGGTCGCACACCTCGCGGAAGCCGCCGTCCAGGTAGCGCGGGACCGGGACGGCGCCGTAGATCGAGCGCAGGGCCGCCGCCAGGGGCTCTTCGTCGTGGATCAGGTCGTCGTAACGCACCACGGGTCCGGGGATTTCAGCCAGCGCGCGCGCCGCGCGGACGAGCCCCTCCACGAGCCGCCGCTCGGGGCCGCCGTCCGCATCCGCCGCGGCGCAGGGATAGTACCAGCCGCGGTCGGCCATGGCGTAGGCCACGTCGGCCACCGGGCGTTCGATCCGCAGGGCCGGCAGGCCGTTGGCGGGCAGCCAGCGCGCGACCACGAAGGGCTGGACCACGTCCTTGTAGAGGTAGCCGTCCCGCACCACGGCGTGGTCCAGGAAGGAGACCAGGCGGTCGAACCGCGAGGGCTCGGAGGAGGGGCGGGTGAAGCGGAGGCCTTCGATCTCCGCTCCTTCCGGCAGATGGGCGAAGCGGTGGAGGTTCAGGACCTCTCCGTCGCTGGTCCAGGCCGGCGCGGCGAGGCCCAGGGCGCTCCGGATGGAGCCGTAGAGCAGGGAGGAGAGGGAGCGCGGGAGGGAGACGAGGAACAGAGACCGCATCCGCGAGTCTTCCTCCGGTGCCGGCACGGGCCCGGATAGCCGTCAGGGCTTGACGCTCGTCTGAATCGTCACCACGCCCGAGGCCGAGACCGTGTAGCGCGGGAACTCCGGCCAGCCGAAGACCACCGTGAAGGAAGGGCCGCCGCTGACCGAGATGCCCGACGCCGAGCTACCCGAAGGGATCAGGCCCGAGGCCAGCACTCCCGAGGCTCCCGACGGCTTGACGCCCGATCCGACGCCGCTGCCCGAGGCCGAGCCGCCGAAGATGGTGTACGCGATGGTTCCGACAGACTGGTTGACGATCGTGATCGCCATTGAACGGACCCTCCTAAACAGAAACCGGAAGCGGCCAAGAGGCATAGAACCGTAATTTCGTGCGGCCTTGATAGAGTATCAACCGATCCGGGCTCTGTCCAGCCCCTCGTCTTCCAGCACCTCGCGGAAGAGGCGGTCCCAGCGTTCCGCGACGTTCGACCAGAGGTACTCGGGACGGGTGGCGACGCCGTAAGCCGCGGCGGAGAGCCGGGCCAGCCGGTCCGGATCGCGGTACAGGGCCTCGAGGGCGCGGGCGACCTCCTCGGGAGGGACGACCCGGCCCTCGGTCAGGATCCGCTCGGCCGTGAGGCTGAGCGCCGGCTCCATGAGCTCGGCCGCGCCCTCCCAGATCTCTTCGCAGGCGCTGTGCCGCGGCACCACCTGGGCCGCGCCGGTCGCGGCGTGCTCCAGGTTGACGAGCCCCCAGCCTTCGCCCAGAGAGGTGTTGATCCCCACGTCGCAGGCGTTGTAGATGCGGTTCAGGACGTCGTCCGGGACCGCGGGCAGGAGCGCTTCCTCGGCGGTCAGGATGAGGCGGTCCTCGATGCCGTAGCGCCGCGCGAGAGCGACGACGTTCCAGCCGCAGTCCTCGATCCCCATGTGCAGGTAGAGCCTCACGCCGTCCGGCTTGCCCTGGGCGAAGAGCGCGAAACCCTTGAGGGTGAGGTCGATGCGCTTCCGGGGCTGGTTGCGGTTGGCGTTGAGGACGATGAAGGCGTCGCGGAACTCCGGCGCCGGGAGCAGACCCTCCCGGGCCGCGGCGCGCCCCGGGGCGCCGTTTTCGGCGGGCCAGGGGTGGAAAGTGCCCGTGTCCACGCCGTGGGGGATCACCGAGAGGGGCGGGAGACGGAGCCCGGGCCGGTCGCGGCACGCGATCTCCAGCGAGGCCGCGATCTCCCTGCGGCCGAACTCGGTGTAGAGCACGAGGTGGTCGAGGTCCGCGAGAGGCGCGGTGAGGCTCGGCTCCAGGGGACCGGCGTCGACCGGGGAGTAGGCCACCACCCGGAGGCCGTCGCGGACCTCGCGGAGCGCCTCGAGGTAGGCGCCGAGCACCCAGGGATCGTTCAGCAGGAACACGAGGCGCGGACGCAGGCTGCGGACCAGCTCGCGCAGGCGGTTGGCGCCGTAGAAGTCCCCTTCGCTCGCGGCGGGGTAGACCTCCCACCCCAGGGTGTGCGGGCCGCCGTCGTAGTTGATCCCGATGTGATGGAACTCCCAGCGGTCCTGGAGGCGCCCCAGAAGGCTGTGCAGGACGCGGGCGAACCCGGTGGGGACGACGGCGTCCCCGACCACCAGGACGCGGATCCTGTTTTCGTTCACGAGTCCCTCCAGGGCACGGGGTTCAGGTAGCAGACCGAGAAGAGGTCGAGCCCGTCCGCCCAACCGGCGTACCCGGCGGAGAGCCTGCCCCGGAGAGCCGCGCGCAGGCGCCCCGCCCTGCCGTCCGGAGAATAGCGGTCGAGGAGGGCGAGCGCCGGGTAGACCGCCCGCGGATCGACGCCGGCCAGGCCCTCCTCCGGCCGGTCGAGGAAGGGCTCCAGCCGGATCAGGTCGAGCAGGTGGAGGAGGCGGAAGTTGTTGAGCATCACGTGATGGGTGGCGTGCACGAGGAGGTACAGCCACAGGGCGTCGGGGCGGGGGAGCCGGCACGGGACTCCCAGCAGCTCGCCCGCCGCGGCCGTGCCCCAGACGAGGTCCGTCAGGTCCACCACCTCGCCGAGCAGCCGCTCGCGGCAGCGGGGGTGGACCTCCAGCAGGCGCGGATTGTCCGGGTGCTCGCGCTCCCGGTCCACGACCTCGCGGGGGCCGGGGCGGGCGAAGCGGGAGTGCTTCCAGCCGTCGAAGGTCTTGGCGTAGCCGGCCGCGGCGAGCGCGGCCCCGCCCGCCTCCCAGTGCTCCGCCGGCACCAGGACGTCCAGATCGGCCATGGGCCGGGCGGCCGGCTCCTCGTAGTAGAGAACGGAGAGGAGGCCCCCTTTGAGCGGCAGGAGGGGGACCCCGGCCGCGGCGAAGGCCGCGAGGATCTCCCGGAGCTCGCCCAGGAGCCGGGCCACGCGCAGGCCGTTCCAGTGGTGCTGGTCCGCGAGCCAGGCCCCGGCCGGGCTGGCGGACCAGGCCGGCAGATCCCGCACCCGCAGCCAGAGGAGCGGCGCGGCGCCGTGGACGCGGGCGGCCTCGCGGAAGCGCTCCCATTCCTCGGGAGAACGCTCGGGCGGGGCCGCCGGGGGAGCGGCCACGAAGCGCGCCAGGTCTTCGCAGCAGGGCGCGAATTCCGCGCTCACGGCTTCTCCTCCCGCGGCAGCAGCGGCTCCAGGAGGTCGAGCGCCTCTTCGACGCCGTCGCCCATGGCGAGCCGCCAGGCGGGGAGGGCGCGGAGCAGCTCGCGGATGCGGCCGTCGTAGCCGGGCACCTCCCGCTCGCGGCTGGCGGCGCCCGCCAGCCAGTCCTCCCAGGCGGCGGCGGGAGCGACCGGTTCGAGCCGGCTCGGGGCCCCGGGGGCCCGGCGGAGGAAGAGCACGCCGGCGGGGGCCGCGGAGGCCACGGTGCTCCCCGGCCGGAGCCGCTCCAGGTCCACGGCGATCTTGCTCTCGCCGTTTCCCCGCGCCGCGGGGGCGGCTCCCGCGACCTCCGGGAACAGGCGGGCGGCGTCGAGGAGGAGATGGAACGTCCAGGGCATGCCCCAGACCGCCGCGGCGTCCGGAGCGAGCCAGACCAGGTCCTCGGCCAGAGCCTGGAACCGGCGGCGGCTCGCCGCGTAGGCCAGCGTGCTCTTGCCGCCGCCGCTCGGCGCCCGCAGCAGCAGGGCGCGGCCGGCGCGGGCGAGCGCCGCGCCGTGGAAGCCCAGGAAACCCCGCGCCTCGAGCAGGAAAAAGAGAGCGAGGTCGAGGAAGTGCCAGCGGAAGGAGGCGCGGTCGGCGAGGGTTGCGGGAGCGAAGTAGCCGAACCCGTGCCCCGCGGCGCGGTCCAGGACCAGCGTCGAGCCCGGCCCCGTCGTCTGGTAGACCAGGGGACCGTCGACGCGCAGCACCGGCGGCCCCTCGGCGCCGCCGGCGTCGTGGGCGTCGTGGGCGAAGAGGCGGAGGGTGAAGGCGGGGTCCGGCCCGGGCTCCGCGGGGCCGAAGCCGCCGAAGGCCTCCTCGGCCGCGGCGCGGACCGCCGGGCTGTCGGTCACCAGGCGGAGCGGGAAGCCCATGGGGCGGAACCAGCTCTCGCCGGGCGCGCCCCCGGGAGCGTTCCGATAGCTCGCCCCGGACGTCACAGGCTCTCGCTCTGCGGCTCGCGCAGCGGGATCAGGCGCCGCGCGAGCGCGAGCTCCCAGGGATGGCCGTACACCCCCGAGGCGTAGCGCCAGGACGCCAGACCCCGGAGCAGCGCCTTGCCCCAGCCCGGGGTGGTGTGGTCCTGCACGGTGGGGAAGCGGCAGCCGAGGACCGTGGCGAAGTCGTGGATCCGCCGGCGCAGGCGCGGGGTCAGCCACGGCGCGTCGCGGTGGCAGACATAGTCGATCCACCGCGGCTCGGTCCATTCCTCGGGGGTCGTGGGCAGCTCCGGACCGTCAGGGCCGTAGCGCTCCTGGACCGGCAGGCGCAGGCCCAGCTCGCGGGTGCGCTCCGACGCGGGCTCGCGCCGCGGCGTCGGCGTGTAGAAGTAGAGGACCACCTCGCACTCGGGGTGGATGCCCTTGAGCCGCTTGATGAATTCGAGCGTCTGCTCGGTCTCCCCCGCGGGGTCCTCGGGGCCGCCGAGGACGAAGGAGAATTCCGGCACCACCCCGTGCTCGCGGCACCGGCGCGCCACCTCGAAGGTGTGCTCCACGCGCGACCCCTTCTTCATCTGGCGCAGGGCCTCGTCGCTCGCGGACTCGGCGCCGATGTAGGCCATGGTCAGGCGGCTCTTGCGGATCAGCTCCCAGGTCTCCGGCGCGAAGTTGGCGAGGGTGTCGGCGCGGGCGTAGCACCACCAGGGCATGGCGTGGCGGGCGAGGACCTCGAGCAGCGGCAGGCTCGTCTCCTCGCGGTCGAAGAAATTGTTGTCGTAGAACTGGAGCGCCGTGGCGCCCCAGCGGTCGCGGAGCGCCGTCACGGCCGCCTCCAGCCGGGCCGGCCCCGACAGGCGGGTGACGCCGTTGAACATGGTCACCACGCCGCAGAACTCGCAGTGGTAGCGGCAACCGATCGCCGCCTGGTGGACCGCGGTGCGGCTCCCCATGAAGCTCGGGCGGAGGTAGCGGGCCACGTCCCCCAGGCGGTGATACGGATAGGGCGGATCGCCGTCGGGCGAACGGAAGTGGCGGTCGGGGTTGTGGCGCACCCGGCCGCCGTCTTTCCAGGTCAGCCCGCGCACCTCCGCCACGGCCCGGGGATCGGCCGCCGAATCGAGCGGTCCCGGCGGCGGGCCCGCGTCCGGCAGCCGCTCCAGAAGCTCCGGCAGGGTCTCCTCCCCCGGCCCCCGCGCCACGTAGTCCACATAGGGCGCGTTCACGGCCGCCTGCGGGTAGAGGGTGGGGAAATACCCTCCCCAGACGATCGGCACCCGCGGGCGGAGCGCCCGGATCGCCGCCGAAATCCGCAGGGCCGGCTCCACCTGCGGCCCGGGCATCACGCTCACGCCCACCAGCTCGACGGCGTCCTCCGCCACGGCTTTCAACGCCCGCTCGGCCGCGTCCGCGTCCGCGTTGCCGTCCAGGATCTCGTACTCGCGCCGGCCTTCCAGGGCCGCTCCCAGCGCGAGCAGCGACAGGGGCAGCCGCATCGAGCGGCGCGAGCACATGCGCGGGTTGATCAGAAGGACGCGCTTGGTCATTCGGGTGTCCGATGAGTTCCTAAGCTACTACATGGGTGGAGCGGGATCAACGCCGCTCGAGCTCCAGGACGAAGAACCTGCCGGCGTTCCGGAGCCCCGGCAAGCCTCCCAGGGCCGGCTCCAGGCGCCCCAGCGCGCGCCGCGCGGCGCCGGGGAGCCAGGCGTTGGCGCTCTGCGGCCAGAGGAATCCCAGGGCGTAGACGCGGCGCGGCCGGAAATCCGCCGCGAAAACCCGGAGGGCCTCGGACGGCGGCAGCAGGGTGTGCCGGATCGTCTCCCCGCTGAGGGTGACGGCCCGCTCGCGGCGGCGGGCCACTTCGCGCGCCTCGCGCCAGCGCAGGCGGACCAGGGGGCGCAGCCGCGTCCAGAGCCCGGCCGGCGCCAGCAGGTGGAGGACCGCGCGCCCGCCGGGCCGCAGCACGCGGGCGGCCTCGGCCGCGAAGCGGGGGAGGTCGGCCGTGTTGAGGCCGGCGAAGGCCGAGACGATCCCGTCGAAGGAGCCGCCGGGCCAGGCTCCGAGGTCCGCCGCGTCTCCCACCCGGGCGTCGATCGCGAGGCCCTCGCGCGCCGCCTTTTCGCGCAGCCGGGCGATCATCCCCGGCGAGGCGTCGGTCCCCGCCGTCGCGAAGCCCCGCCGGGCCAGGAAGAGGGTGTCGAGGCCCGTGCCGCACGCCACGTCCAGCACCCGCTCCCCCGGGCGGAAGAGGGCGAGATAGCGCGCCCAGAGGATCTGCCGCATCCAGAGGTCCTCCGCGACCAGCCCGTCGTAGTCGGCCGCCAGGGCGTCGTAGGCGCCGGCCACCCGGGAGTCCGCCATCTCAGGCGATCCTCCGGAACGCGAGCGCCTGCACGCTGTTGCCGAGCCAGCCCGGAGGCGGCTCGCCGGGGCCGTCCACCGGCCAGGAGTCGAAAGCCTGCCGGTAGAGCAACTCGTCGGTCTCCACGTCGTACACCCGCAGCTCGTTGGCGTCGGCGAGCGCGAAGGCGTGGACGCTCCCCCGGATCTGCTGCACGTCGTGGAGCCAGCGCGAGCCGGTGCCGAAGCGGCGGGCGATCCGGCCGCCGTCCCCCAGGAGGACCCACTGTCCGGCGGTGCTGTCCGCGAAGTAGAGGCGGTCCCGCTCGTCGAAGCGCGCGCCGTGGCAGCCGACGAACCCCCGGGTCACCTCCTCGTAGCGCCCGGTGCGCAGGTCGAACACGCCGACCGCCCCCTGGATCAGCGTCGAGACGGCCGCCCAGCGGCCGGTCGAATCCCGGAAGGCCGCGTTGACGTGGGTGGTCTGCAGCTCGTCCGGAATGTAGCGCCGGCGGAGGTCCGTCTCCGGCGTCAGGTCGTAATTGTGGCCGTAGAGCTCGCGCGGCAGGCGGAGGGTGCGCTCCACCCGGCCCGTGGCGGTGTTCAGGAGGAGGACGGCGTCCGCCGCCGCGCAGGAGAGGAGGGCGAGGCCGTCCTCCAGAGGATCGACGGTGTGCAGACCCGCCAGGTGGGGGTGCTCGAAGCGGGTGACGGCCTCGAAGTCGCCCGCCCGCCAGCGCTCCACCCGGTGCTCGAAGCCGGCGAGCAGGTCGCCCGAGGGGAGAAAGGCCGCGTGCTGGATGCGGTCGCGCGACCGCACGCTCCCCCGGCCTTCGAGCCGCGGGCGCCCGGCCCCGTCCTCGCGGACGAGATAGAGGCTGACCGCGCCGCTGTAGAGGAGCGGGGCCGGACGGAGGCTCGCGAAGGGCGGGGGCGCGGCGAGACGGGCGGGATCGCCGAAGCGGCGGGTGAGGAACTGGACGGAGCAGCGCGCCAGGTTCGTCTCCCGGCTGGAGTGGGTGAGGGTCAGCCAGCCGAGAGGACGGCCGCTCATCGCCGCTCCGCGATCCGCGCCCGCAGGACCTCGGCGTAGCGGGCCGCGACCGCCTCCCGGCCGCAGAGGCGGGCCACCCGGTCCCGCAGGCGCGGACCGAGGCGGGAGGAAGCCGCGACCGCCGCGCGCAGGGACCCGGCGGCCGGAGCCCCGCCGTCCCAATCCACGAAGGCGATCTCCTCCGCGAAGACCTCCGGCAGCGCGCCCACGCGGGTCGCCACCACCGGCACGCCCAGGAGCCCCGCCTCCACGACCACCATGGGGAAGCCCTCCTGCTCGGAGAGAAGCGCCAGGGCGTCCACGCTCCGCAGCAGGGTTCCCACTCGGGGGCCGGGGTCGAGGAAGCGGACGCGGTCCCCGACGCCGCGCCGGAACGCCCGCTCCTCCAGATCCGCCCGGGTCATCTCCTCCGTGTCGAGGCCCTGGACGAGGAGATTCACGTCCAGCTCCTCCAGGTGGTCCACCAGCCAGACGATGTTCTTGAACAGGAAGAGGCGCCCCAGGAAGCCCAGGGTCGGCCGGCCGGGCGGGAAGGGGCGCCGGGGCTCCCCCTCCAGGCGGTCCGCCGAAACCGTGTTGGGGATCCACACCGAGCCGGGAATGCGCCGCCCGGCGGCCGGGGAGACGCAGACCGCCGCGTCGATGCAGTGGCTCCACCGCTCGTGGTACTGGATCCCCTCCTCGTCCTTGCTGGTGTGGACCACCCGGACGGAGGCCGGCCGGCGCGGGAGGGATTCGAGCACCGACGGGGTGAACGGGTTCATGCCGTACCAGAGCACGGCGTCCGCCGGGGCCACGGCCGCGCGCAGCTCCGCGGGCTCGCGCACGAAGGCCACGGGGCCGAAGCGGCCGCAGAGCTCGCCGCGGACGCTCCGCTCGACCGTCATCCGCCGCCGGTCGAGAGCGCAGACCGAGATCTCGAAGTGCTCCCGGAGGCCCTCGGCCACCGCCATCATGGCGGTCTCGCCGCCGCCCAGGATCAGATGGGGGAAGAGGACGGAGACCCTTTCGCGCGTCATGGAAGCCTGCACTATACTGCCGGGCAGTGCCTGCGCAGAAGATCTTCCTGGGGATCCCGGTCCTGAACCGGCTCGACCTGCTCGCCCGGTGCCTGGAGCGGATCGATCTCCCCGCCGACGTGCTGATCGTCAACAACAACACGCTCGATCCCGGCTTCGACGCGGGGCTGGCCGAGCTGGCCGCGAGCCGGGGCGCTACCGTGTGGAAGCCCGAGCGCAACCTGGGGGTGGCCGGCTCCTGGAACCTGATCCTCCGCACCGGGATGGGCTGGGGGCACGAGCTCGTCTTCATCGGCTCGAACGACACCTTTCTCCATCCCGGAACCCTGGCCGCGGCCCGGGAGCGGGCCCTCGCCTCGACCGCGGAGGAGAGGCTCTGGCACATCCACGCGTGGAACCTGTTCATCCTCCACACGGCGATCGTCCCCCGCGTCGGCTGGTTCGACGAGAACTTCTATCCCGCCTATAAGGAGGATCAGGACTACGCCTACCGCTGCCGGCTGGCCGGCGTCGAGCGGGTCATCCTGAACCTGCCCGATCGCGGAGCCGACCACCTGGGCTCCCAGACGATCGAGAGCGATCCGGAGTACTGGGCGAGCAACGACGTCACCCACTTCGAGTGGAACCGTCCCTACTACATGAGGAAGTGGGGCGGCGACAACGGCGACGAGGTCTTCCAAAGCCCCTTCGGCCGCGACGACCGCGACTGGCGCTGGTGGCCGGACCCGGGCGACAGCATCTGGCAGCGGGACTGGGACCTGGCGCGCCGCAAGCGCCGCAAGGCGGCGCGCCATGTTTGAGCAGCTCCTCGTGGAAAGCCGTTCCCTCCTGGACGTGGAGCGGGTGGAGGTGGGCGGAGTCCCGCTCTGGGTGCGGGCGGCCGTGCCCCGGGGGCGGCAGGCGGACCTGGCCATCGCCTCCGCCATCCTCGAAGGGGACGAGTACGAGCTTTCTCCCTTCCGGGAGCACGGCCACACGCTGCGGCGGGTCGTGGACGTCGGCGGCCACATCGGCGCCTTCACCCTGGCGGTCAAGCGCTGGTGGCCCGAGGCGCGGATCCTGGCCGCCGAGCCGGACGCGGACAGCGCCGCCATCTTCCGCAAGAACACCGAGGGGCTCCCGGGCGTCACCCTCGTCGAAGCGGCGGTGCTGGGCTCGGGAGCCGCCCGCGAGGTCGGCTTCCGGCAGTCCGGGCGGGCCAACCGCGACGGCAACGCCGCGGCCAGCCGCGTCCCCGACGTGGTCCGCCCCCTGGGAGACGAGTCCTGTTGGCCAACCGCCCTGGTGCGGGCCGTCTCCGTCCTGGAATTCCTCGCGGCGGCCGGCGATTCCGAGATCGACCTCCTGAAGCTCGACTGCGAGGGCGCGGAAGGGGAGATCCTCGAAGCTCTGCGCGACGCCGGACGGCTTTCGCGGGTGCGCTGGATCCGCGGCGAGTGGCACTTCCCGGCCAACGCCCTCCGCGTCGAGGCCGCCCTCGCGGACACCCACGTGGCCAACCTGGACCGCAGCTACCCCCGGCAAGGCTTTTTCATCGCCCACCGGCGCCCCCGGACCGGCTGAACGGTGGCGCGTCACCTCCGCATCCTGCTGAGCACGGCCCTGCGCAGCGGGCGCCGGGCGGGCGGCCGCGGCGAAGAGGTCAGCGGCTCGCTTCTCCTGGGCGAGCTGGACGCCGGGCGCGGCATCTTCCGGGTTCTGCGCCAGATCGAGCTGCCGGAATCCCCCCACCTGGCGGGCCGGCGCTCGGTGCGCGGGATCGCCCTCTTCGCCGGCGGCGTGGCGGCCTGCAACACGAGCCAGGTCTTCCTGCTGGACCGGGACCTCGACCGCGTCCTCGTCGTCCATTCCGAGCCCCGCTTCGGAGACCTCCATTCGCTCGCGGCGCAAGACGGCCGGCTCTACGTGGCCGCCACGGCGTCCGACAGCATCCTGGGTTTCGATCCAGCCTTCAACCGGGTCTTCGACTGGTGGGCCGGGCACGAGCCGGAGCTCGACGCCTGGCTGCGCGACTGGCAGCGCGGGCGCTTCCGGGCGGGGCACGACTTCCGGGGGGACCGCAACCCGGGCTCGCGCTTCCACCTGAACCACGTCTTCTTCGCACCCGAAGGCGACCTCCTGGTCAACCTGCCGGGCATGGAGGTGGGCGGCGCCGACTCGCGGGTCTGGAACGTGACCCGTCGCGCCTTCGCCTTCGGCGGCCGGCCGGTGCCCGGCACGGTCGGGGGCGGCATCCACGACGGCCTCGTCCTCGGGCGCTTCCACTACCTCTGCCGCACGGGAACCGGCCACTTCGTCAAGCTCGACCGCGAGACGGGCGAAGAGCTGGCGGCCGTGGACTGCCGCGTCCCGCTCGCCGAGACGACCGGCCACGCGAGCGCCGTCCGCCACGGCTGGCTGCGCGGCGCCGCCCACCTGGGCGGCGAGCTCTTCCTCGTCGGGCAGTCCCGGCTGACGCTCTTCCTCGTCGACATGGCGGCCGGAGCCCGCGGCCCCGCGCTGAAGATCGAAGGGGCCGACGGGGACCTGGACCACCCCGGGCTCGGGGTCTACAACCTCGTGCGGATGGACGGCTGACGAGCCGGACCGGCTCCTTTCCCGTTCAAGTCGCGGCCGGGGCGGGGTCGCGCGCCTCCGGGTCCGCGTTGGGTCCGTAGTAGGCCCGCCAGAGTCCGAGGAGCTGGCGGCGCATGGGCGTGGTGGCGAGCCCCTGCAGCCATTCCGAGGGTTCGTGCCCTTTCCACATCCGCATGAAGCGGTGGCCGTAGTTGAACAGCACCATCCGCCGCGTCGTGGCGCTCCGGTTGGTGCCCGGGCAGTGAAGGAGATGGCCGTTGAAGAAGTAGGCGGCGCCGGCCCGGCAGGCCAGCCGGACGCTCCCGGGCATGGCCTCCGGCACGTCGGCCTGGGGGACGGGCAGGTCCGCGGGGAAGCGGTGGGAGCCGGGGAGCACGAGCGTGGCGCCGCCGTCCTCCGGCACGTCTTCGAGCGGGATCATCAGCCGGACCATCATCGTCGAGCGAGGGTGGTGGACCCCGAGCATCCTCTTCCCTACGTCGCTGTGCCAGGCGCCCCCCGCGATCACGCCGCCGGGCTTCGTGAGGTAGTAGGCATGGTCGATGAGCTGGATGTCGGGCCCCAGCGCTTCCCGGACGAGAGGGAAGATCCGGGGGTGCTCGGCGAGATCCAGGAAGAGAGGGTCGTACTCCAGGATGCCCTCGATCTCCTCGAACTCGGGGATGCGGCAGCCGGGCATCTCCGGGAACCGGCGCCAGCGCTCCTCGGCGCCGCCGGCGGCGCGGCGGAGGGCGGCGAGCTCCTCCGGCGTCAAGACGTCTTCGAGGACCAGGTAGCCCTGGGCTTCCCAGAAGAGGCGCTGCGCGTCGGTCAGGCGGATCAGGGCCCGGCTCCTCAGGCGGGGTACGGCGCGTTCGGGCCGTACGGGTCGGTCAGACCGAAGAGCTGGCGGCGGATGGGCGTCGCGGCGAGCGCCAGCACCCGCTCGGAAGGCTGGTAGCCGTCCCAGATCCGCATCCACTTGTGGCCGAAGGTGTAGATCAGCAGCCGGCGCGGCTTTGCGGAGAGGTTGTTGCCCGCCGAGTGCCAGGCGCGGCCGGACATGAGATAGGCCGCGCCGGCCGGCAGGGCGAGCCGCACGGCGCCGGGCAGCTCCTCGGGCACGTCGGAGTTGGGCGGCTGGTAGGGGAACGCGTGCGAGCCGGGCAGGATCACGGTGCCGCCGCCGTTTTCCGCGATGTCGTCCAGCACGTAGAAGACCTTGACCATGAGGGTCGAGCGCGGGTGGTAGACCCCGGGGAAGGATTCGTCGTAGTGCCAGCCGCGGTGGATGGTGGTGCCCGGCGGGGTGATGAAGTAGTCGTGGTCGAGGAGCCGGACGTCCGCGCCCAGGAGGTCGCGCACGAGGGGGAAGACGCGGGGGTGCTCGACCGTCTCGACGAAGAGCGGGTCGTACTCCATGATCCCGGCGACCTGCTCCAGGTCCCACCGGCGCACGCCGGGGCGTTCGGGCTCGGCCCGCCAGAGGGCCTCGGCCGCGTCGCAGGCCCGGCGGGCCGCGGCGAGCTCCGCGGCCGTCAGCGCGTCCTCGACCGCGAGGAAGCCGTTGGCTTCGAAGAAGAACCTCTGCGCCTGGGTGATCGCCTCCACGGCCCCTCTCCTGAGATCGGACGTCTGGGATGGGCGGGATTATAATCCAGCGTTCTTTAAGAGAGGAGAGACCATCATCGCCAGGCCACATCGGGAGGTCCGCTGGGAGCGCATGTTCCCCGACGAGCTCGAGGCGGCGTTCGCCGCCTGCCCGGCCGCGTGGTTCGGCTACGGGCTGTGCGAGCCGCACGGGCCGCACTGCGCCCTCGGGCTCGACGCCTTGAAGGCCCACGGCCTGCTCGTGCGCGCGGCCCGGGCGCACGGAGGGATCGTGGCCCCTCCGGACTTCTGGCACGTCCACGAGATCGGCCGCTACGCCATCTGGGGGGAGCGCCACATCGGCCCGGCCCGCCCGTGGCTCACCGCGGTCCCGCCCTGGGTCCACTTCAAGAACGTCTGCTACCACGTGCGGGCCGCCGAGCGGCTCGGCTTTCACGCCGCGATCCTCCTGACCGGCCACTACGGTCCCAACTGGCACGATCTGAAGACGCTGGCCGGGAAGCTCCAGCCGTGGGTGCGGGTGCGCCTCCACGGCCTGCCGGAGTTCGAGGCCAACCGGCCGGGGTTCGACGGCGTGGACGGCGACCACGCGGGCAAGGTGGAGACGTCCCTCCTCTGGGCCCTGGAGCCGGATTGCGTGGACTTCTCGCGCCTGTCCGCCGGGGCCGATCCCCCCGGCTTCGCCGTGGGCACCGACGCCGGGGTCTCCGACCGCCGGGTGGGCGAGCGCATGGCGGAGGACATCGTGGCCTGGCTGGGGGAGAAGCAGCGCGAGCTCCTCGCGGCCTGGGACCCGGACCGGCCCTCGCGCCTCCGCACGTTCGACGACGTCGAGACCTTCTGGGAGGAGGAGATCCGGCCGATCCTGCCGGACTTCAAGAGCCTGCGCGGGTCGTGGACCGAGGCGGACGGCCCGCCCGAGGGCTCCCGCTGGCGCGAGGGGTGGCTGCCGAAGGTGCCCTAACCCAACCCGAAGCTGCGCGCCACCAGCGCGGCCGTCTCCTCGACCGTGCGGGTCCCGTCCACCGCGAGCACCGGGAGCCCGAGGGCCGCGGCCTCTTCGGCCCGCCGTTTCGCCAGCTCGTCGTCGCGGGCGAAGGCCGCTGCGGGCATCGCGAGGACCCATTCGCCTCTTGCCGCGTAGAGCCGGCGCCGGAAACCCGGGGTCGAAATGAGGAAAAGGGCCTGCCGGGGGGAGGCCGCCAGGGTGGCGATCCTTGCGGGGAGGAGGCCGGTCCCCTCGACGAGGACGGAACCGCCCGCGGTCAGATCCCGGAGATCCTCCAGGATCATCTGGAGGCCGTCGTCGTAGAAGGCGAGGAGGCTCCGGACCTGCTCGTCCGCGGGGAGGCTCCACAGCTCCCGGGCGGAGAGGTCCATGAGCCGGCAGAAGCCGGGGTGGAGGTCCGGCCGGGCGCGGCGCCGGTGCTCCTCGAAGGCCTCGTCGCAATGGTAGACGCGGAGGCCGTGGACCGCCGCCAGCCGCTTCGCCACGGCCGTCTTGCCGGCGCAGGTGGAGCCGCCGAGCCAGAGGATGTGCGAGAGATCCCTCCGCGGGTCTTGCATCCGTCCTCGCGATCCTCCATTCTAGTTTCCGCTAAAGAGTAACAGGATCTCCGCCGCCGGACGATGGCTTTGCCGGACCTCCCCTCCTTCGAGACCTCTCCGCGCTGGATCGTGGCGGAGGGAGCCCGCGCGCCCGCGCCGCCGCGCCGGGTGCTCGTCCACCAGTCCCGCTTCCGCGTCGGCGACGCCCTCTGGCTCACGCCGCTCCTGCGGGCCGTGCGCCGCGCCTTTCCGCAGGCCCGGATCACCGTGGTGGCCGGGCCGCTCGCGGAGCCGGTGCTCGCCAGGAGCCCGCACGTCGCGGAGCTCCTGGTGTGGGACCCGGCGGGCGGGGAGGGAGAGCGGGCGCGGGTGCTCGCGGCGCTTGCGAAGACCCGTTTCGACGCCGCGCTCTTCGCCCTGGTGCGCCGCGACAAGAGCCGCTGGCTGGCCGCGGCGGCCGCCGCGGCCGGGGTGCCCTGGCGGGTGAACCTCGAATATCTGGACGGCGCGGAGGACGGCGGGCGGGAGCCGGACGGTCTGTTCACCCACGAAGCCTGGTTCGTCTGGGGCAGGAAGCCCAGCCCGGTGCTCCTCCTCCACGCCCTGGAGCCCTGGCTCGGAGCGGGGGAGTGGCTCGCGGACCGGCGGGTCGAGCTGCCGGTCTTCGCGGCGGAGCGCCGGAAGGCCGCGCGCTTCCTCGCCGAGGCCGGCCTCGAAGACGGGGGCTTCACGGTGCTCGCGCCGGCCGGCCACTCCTCGGAGCGATGGCCGCCCGAGCGCTTCGCGGAATTCGCCGTGGAGTGGGCCGCCGAGGCGGAGCAGGCGCTCCTGATCGAAGGGGCGCCCGCGGACGAGCCGCTGCTGCGCGAGGTGGAGCTGCGGATCGCGCGGCGCTCCGCGGGCCTCTGTCGGCCGTGGGTGGCGACGCACCCCCTGGGGGTGCTGGCCGCGCTGCTCGAACGGGCGTCGCTCCTGGTTTCGAACGACAGCGCTCCCATCCACGTGGCCGAGGCCGCGGGGGCGCCGACGCTCTATTTCGCCCAGCGCGAGAAGCTCGTCCACTCGCGCCCGGCGGGGGACGCCTGCCGGGCGCTCTGCGACGAGCGGGAGAACCGCGTGGCGGAGATCTCCGCCGCGGCGGCTCTGGCCGCGGCCCGGGAGATGGAGCGGCGGGGTCTGCTGCGGAGCGGGAGGCGGTTGCGCGGGCCGGAGCGGCGTGGTATTTATTAACCGTTGAAATCACTTTAGCTGCGTCTCGTTTTCGCCGAGAACCCTTGCCGGGGTTCTCGCGTCCGCACAGGAGGGATCTCTCATGATCGGTCGTCGCGCCGGAATCCGCCTCCGCTTCCGTCCCACCGCAGCCGTCCACCTCTTCGTTCTCCTGCTCCTGGGGAGCGCCGTGGCCGCCCAGCCCGCGCAGCCGCCCTGCACGGAGACGGTGACCGCGCGGGTCGTGGCCCTGGACACCACGATCTTCGCCAACCGGCTGGGCGCGCAGCTTCCCGGCGCCATGATCTTCGCGCTGGCCAACGACGTCGAGCCGGACGGCGGCACGGGCAAGCCGGAGGACTGGACGACCTGGGAGGCGGGCAAGGTCAAGCTCAAGGACTACAAGCGGCAGCGGCCGATCGTCCTGCGGGTCAACCAGGGACAGTGCCTCACGGTGCTGTTCCGCAACCTGACCGCGGACAGCGTTCCGGCGGGCACCGGCCAGCCCACCACGCGGGAGGCTTCCCTGCATGTCCAGGGATTGAACTGGTTTTCAAGTCCCGCCGACGACGGCTCCTGGGTGGGCGGCAACGACACCCAGGCGAGCGTCCCCCTGCCGGGCGCCAAGGTCGTGACCTACAAGCTGTACGCCGTGGAAGAGGGGCCGTTCCTTCTCTACAGCGCCGGGGATTTCTTCACCGCCACCAACACGCCGAATTCCGGCAGCGCGGGCGGCGACGGCGGCCAGTTGCAGCAGGGGCTCTTCGGCGCCCTGCACGTCGAGCCCGAGACGGCCGAGTATTACCGGAGCCAGGTCAATCACGAGGACCTCTGCCTGGCGAGCAAGGACGGGACCTGGGCCTACGGGCGGTGCACGCGGCCCGGCGGCAAGCTGCCGGTGATCGACTACCAGGCGGTCTATCCCAAGGGGCACCCGCGCGCCGGTCTCCCGGTCCTGCGCATGACGCAGAAGACTGCGTACGGCAAACCCGAGCTGGTCCACAGCGACCTGACGGCGGTGATCACCGGGCCGAAGGCCGGGCGGTTCCCCGAGTCGCTGGCCGCCACGCCCGGGTTCCACGAGATCCGGGTTTCGCCGGACCGCCTGCAGCCCTACCGCGAATTCACCATCATCTATCACGAGATGGCCCGCACCCTGCAGGCCTTCGAGACGCTCTACGCCAACAAGCAGCTCAACCGGCTGATGGAGGCCGCGAACGACAACTTCGCGATCAACTACGGCATGGGCGGCATCGGCTCGGAGATCCTGGCGAACCGCCTCGGCGTGGGGCCGGCGGGGCAGTGCACGGACTGCAAGTACGAGGAGTTCTTCCTGAGCTCCTGGCCGAACGGCGATCCGGCCATGGTCGTGGACAACGCGGCGGACAACGGTTGCAGCCAGACGGGCACCGACTACACGACCTACCAGTGCCCGGACCACGTGCCGGCCACCCAGTCCCGTTTCCCGGACGATCCTTCGAACGTCTACCACGGCTATCTGCGGGACCACACCCGGTTCCGCATCCTGCACGGCGGCTCGGACCTGCACCACATCCACCACCTGCACGCCCACCAGTGGCTGCACTCGCCCAACACCTCGAGCGGCCACTACCTGGACAGCCAGGCGATCGGCCCCGGCGCCGCCTACACCCTGGAGATCGTCCACGAGGGCGGCGGCAACAAGAACCTGACCCCCGGCGATTCGATCTTCCACTGCCATTTCTACCCGCACTTCGCGTCCGGCATGTGGTCGCTCTGGCGGGTGCACGACGTGTTCGAGCCGGGCACCGAGCTCACCAGCTACCCCGAGGGGGAGCCGAAAGTGAATTCGCGGGCCCTGCCGGACGGCGAGATCGCGCACGGCACGCCGATCCCGGCCCTGGTGCCGCTGCCGACCCTGGCGATGGCGCCGCTGCCGGCCCCGGTCCGGCTGGCCGCGGAGGGCAAGCAGGTCGAGATCTGCGTCGACGGCGCGGACGGGACGCTCTCCGACTGCGTCTCGGCGCTCTCGGCCTCGGGCGATCCCGGCAAGTACAGGAACCCGGGCTTCCCGTTCTTCATCCCCGGCGTGGGGGGCAGCCGGGCGGCCCATCCCCCGCTGGACTTCGCCCTGGCCTGCTCGGCGGACGGCGAGCCCTGCGGCGAGCGGGGCGCGGCCTGCGGCGGCGGGGGAGTCTGCCAGGCGCTCGACGGCGGCCTGCCGCGGCACATCGTGGCCACGGGCGGCACGTCCCACGCCCCGGCCCTGAACCCCCTGGACTTCTCCAAGGAGGTGCTGGCCGCCACCGGCATCGGCCTTCCCGAGGACGGCACGGTGATCGAGAAGGTCGCCATGGCCTACCACGCCGTGCGCAACCATTCCACCGCGACGCCCGAGGGCGGGAGCGGGAGCTTCGTGACCAACGGCCAGCCCCCCGCGCCCGGCGCGCCCTACGCCGAGCCCTGTGTCGACTCCGGCGGCCAGGTGCCGCCCGCTCTCAAGATGCGGGACTACTACGGCGTCGACTTCCAGACGGCGGCGGTCTTCAACAAGGAGGGGTGGCACTTCCCGCAGCAGCGCATGATCGCGCTGTGGGGCGACCTGTTCGATTTCCTGGGGTTGACCGGCGGCAAGCCCAAAGCGCCGGAGCCGTTCTTCATCCGCGCCAACTCGAACGACTGCGTGCGCTACCACCTGGCGAACCTGATCCCCAAGACCTACGAGCTGGACGACTTCCAGGTGCGCACGCCCACCGACATCCTGGGGCAGCACATCCATCTGGTGAAGTTCGACGTCACCTCGTCGGACGGCAGCGGCAACGGCTTCAACTACGAGGACGGCACGCTCGCGCCCGACGAGGTCACCGAGCGGATCGCCGCCTTCAACAACGGCGAGTGGCAGCCGACCTACGGGGCCCCTCCGAGCCAGCAGCCGCTCGAGCCCCGGTTCATCCAGTTCTTCGGCACCGACCCGACCTGCCCGCAGGGGCAGTCGGGCGCTTCCGGCGCTTCCCAGAGCTGCGCCTGCCAGTCGGTCCAGTTCGACGACGGCGGCGCCCAGAAATGGGGAATCCGGGGCGGCCGCTGGTGCGGCGCCCAGGCCACGGTGCAGCGCTGGTACGTGGATCCGACCCTGAACGACGCGGGCGACGACCTGACTCTGCGCACCGTGTTCACGCACGACCACTTCGGTCCCTCCACCCACCAGCAGGCCGGCGTCTACGCGGCCCTGGTCTCCGAGCCCACGGATTCCGAGTGGCTGCACAACGAGACCGGCGCCCCGCTGGGCGACCGGACGGCCTTGCAGAACGGCGTGAGCCTGAAGGACGGCGGCCCCACGAGTTGGCAGGCGGTGATCAAGACCGCGGACGTGGGCGCGAGCTTCCGCGAGTTCCTCCTCGCGTTCCAGGACTCGACGCTGATGTACCGGCCGTTCTCCGCCGCGATCAAGATCCCCGCGGGCTGCCCCGGCGGCGCCGTCTGCGGCTTCTGCTCGACCGACCTGACCAAGGTCTGCGTCATGGATCCCACGTCGTCCCTCTACTACGCCAAGGTCTGTCCGGCGTCGGTCCCCCTGCCGATCCCCTCGGGCGGCGCCTCCCAACTGGAGGCGAGCTGCAACTTCGTCCCCGGCATACCCTCGAAGAACAGCCTGTTCTACGCCCTCGCGAGCGGCACGACCGCCAACATCTGGGGGGTGAGCACCGCGAGCCCGAGCTATCCGCAGCTCCAGGCCCTCGGCTGGGACACCCTGCCGATCAGCCCGGCGCCCGCCGGGCTCTTCGTGCAGGGCCGGCAGGGGGCGGCCGCCCAGCCGGAGCTGATCACGCTGAACGGAGCCGGCGCCAACTTCTCGCTCAGCTACCGGAACGAGCCGGTCTATCCCCGCCTCTACGGGGACAAGAGCGGCTCGAACCCGCAGGTGAGCGATCCGGCCTTCGCCTACGCGTCGATCGACCGCGGCATGCTGCCGGGAGAGCGGCCCTCGCCGTACGAGCCCCTGACGGCGGGCGTGCAGACGGGAGATCCGTTCACGCCGCTTCTCCGCGCCAACGCTGGCGACAACGTGCAGGTCCGCCTGGTGGTCGGCGCGCACCAGAACCCGCACAACTTCGTCGTGAACGGCCTCAAGTGGCTGTTCGAGCCGTCGAACGTCAACTCGGGCTGGCGCTCCGAGCAGACCATGGGCATCTCGGAGCATTTCGAGTACCTGTTCCGCCTCCCGCCGCCCTTCACGCAGCCGGGGGACTCGGGGACGCCTGCCGCGTCGACCGACTACCTCTACCGCCCGACCGCGGCGCGGGGCGGCCAGGCCTCGGGCAACTGGGGAATCCTGCGCGCCTACAACCAGCCGGCCGAGATGCTGTTCCCGGTCCCGGGCCAGGCGCCGGCGGCGGCCGCCCCGGTCTGCCCGGCGGAGCTGATGAACGCGGCCTGCGGCGCCAAGGACGCCCAGGGGCATATGCTGCGCTGCTACAGCGTGGTGGCCGCCGTGGCGAGCAACCTGCTGGGGGGCAAGACCATGCTCTACAATACGCAGTCGGGCCTGACCGGGCCGAACGCGCTGCTCTTCGTCCACGAGACGGACTATCAGCAACTCCGCAGCGGCAAGGCGGTGCCGGGCATCTCGCCCACCACGGAGACGGCCGAGCCGCTGGTGCTGCGCGCTGCGGCCGGGGACTGCATCAAGGTGACCCTGATCAACAAGATCAACGCGGTCGGCGGCGGTTTCGCCTCGGGCCAGTTGCCGGTGGACGGGCTGCCGTCCTCCAATCCGAGCACCCAGACCCGCGACCTGTTCGTGGCCTCGAACACCTCGATGAACGTGGGCTTCCACCCGCAGCTCGTGAGCTACGACGCCGGCCGCAGCGACGGCAACAACGTGGGCTTGAACGCGGTGCAGACGGCGGCCCCCAACCAGTCCGTCACCTACTGGTGGTACGCCGGCGCCTACGACCCGCAGCTCGGGCACGTGCCGGTCGAGCTCGGGGCGGCCAACCTGATGCCGGCGGACCCGCTCAACCACCACCCCTACGGCCTGTTCGGGGCGCTGATCATCGAGCCCGAAGGGTCCACCTGGACCCACGACCCCAACTCGTACGCTTCGGCCACGGTCAAGAGGAGCGACGGCCGCGCCTTCCGGGAGCACGTGCTGATGACGCAGGACGACGCGGTCATCCAGTTGGGCAGCACCCGCAAGACCACGGGCGCCGTCAACCTCCGGACCCAGCCGCTCGTCGATTCCTCGAACGGCAGCGCGGTGCGCACCTGCGAGAGCGGATCGACCGACTTCTCGTGCGTCTTCTCGAGCGCGGCGCAGTGCGTCGGCTCCGACTGCACGGCGCAGACGCCGGTCTACTGCACCCAGAAAGGCCAGGAGGCGCGGCTGCGGGTGCTCCAGGCCGGCGGCGCCGTGACCGGCGAGGTCTTCGAGCTCTTCGGCCACACCTACGCCGAGGAGCCGTACGTCACCCGCGCCGCCAACTGCCGGGCCCCGCTCACCCACGCCAACGTGCTGGCCTCGCAGACGATCGGCGTGGCCAACGAGTGCCCGGACGGCAACCTGGCCCCGGGACCGAGCGTGACCGAATGGAAGGGCGCCCGCTCCGGCCACGGCCCGGGCAACCACTACGACATCGTCGTCGAGAGCGCCGGCGGGGCGCGGCAGATCGCCGGCGACTACCTCTATCGCACCATGACGACGCCGCGCCTCATCGCGGGCCTGTGGGGCATCTTCCGGGTGACGGACGGCGCTCCCACGGCCGCCGAGTGCCCGTCGTTCGCGACGCCGCAATGAGACGCCTCGGCGCCCTGCTCGCGGTCCTCCTCGCCGGCCCGGTCCTCGCTTCCGAGGGGCCGGTCCGGCAGCGGATCGTCGAGACGGGGATCGCCGTCGAGCTGGCGGTCGAGCCGGCCGGCGCCGAGGGCGGCGCCCTCGTCGAAGGAACGGACGCCGTCTTCCGCTTCCGGATCTCCGACACCGCCACCGGAACCCCGCTCTCGGGGCTCTATCCCGCGGCCTGGATGGAGCTCGTCCACGAAGGGGTCGAAGGGCGCGGCTGCGCGGAGAAGGTCAGGGACTTCCTGGGCGGCGGCCTGTTCGCCAGGCCGGAGCTCGACCTCAACAGCTACTACGTGCTGTCGCTGAACGACGACGCCTCGATCACCGTGGTGGACCCGTTCTTCGGGTTCGGCGGCTCGAAGCTCCTCGCCCTGGTCCTCCTCGAAAGCCCGGGCGAGGACTGGACGCTCTCCGCGGACAAGCGGCGGCTGTACGTCTCCCTGCCCGCCGTGGACAAGGTGGCGGTGGTCGACACCCGGTCGTGGAAGGTGACCGCCGCCCTCGAGACCGCCCCCCGGCCCCGGCGCCTGGCGATCCAGCCCGACCAGGCCTACGTTTGGGCGGCCTGGGAAGGGCAAGCCGGCGAGCCGTCCGGCGTCGACGTCTTCGACCCGCGGACGGGAGCCCGCGCCGGGCGGATCGTCACCGGCCCGGGCGCGCACGACATCGCCTTCAGCGACGACAGCCGCTTCGCCTTCGTCGCCAACCGGGCCGGCGGCACGGTCTCGGTGATCGACGTCCGGCGCCTCGTCAAGGTGCGCGACGTGAAGACGGGCGCGGAGCCGGTCTCTCTGGCCTTCTCCGCGCCGGCCGGCGCCGCCTATGTGGCGCACGCGGACGGCTGGATCGCGGCCCTGGACGGCGAGAGCCCGGAGCCGGCGGCGCGCTTCCGGGCCGAGCCCGGCCTCGGCCGGCTCTCCTTCGCCCCGGGCGGCCGCTTCGGCTTCGTGGTCCATCCGGAAGGGGACCGGGTCTTCATCTTCGACGCCTCCAAAAACCGCGTGGTCAAGACCGCGAACGTCGGCGACGGGCCCGACCAGGTCGCCTTCTCGGCCGACCTCGCCTACGTCCGGCACCGCGGCAGCGAGATCGTCCTCATGATCCCGCTGGGCGTGTTGGCCGAAGAGGGCGTGCCCGTGCAGGTGATCGACTTCCCGGGCGGGCAGAAGCCGTTCGGGGAAGGGGCGGCGAGCTCCGCTCCCGGGATCGTCCAGGCGCCCGGCGCCAAGGCGGTGCTGGTCGCCAACCCCGCCGACCGGGCCGTCTACTACTACAAGGAGGGCATGGCGGCGCCCATGGGCAGCTTCGTCAACTACGGCCGCCAGCCGCGGGCCGTCCTGGTGGTGGACCGGAGCCTGAAGGAGCGCGCGCCGGGCACCTACGAGAGCGCCGTCACGCTGCGCGGGCCCGGCCGGTACGACCTGGCCCTCTATCTCGAATCCCCGCGGGTCGTCCACTGCTTCCCGGTGACCGTCGCGGTGAATCCGGAGCTCGCAAGGCGGCGGCTGGCGGCGGAGCCGCCGCGGGTCGAGTACGTGGACCCGGTGCGCCGCGCGGTCGCGGGCCGGCCGCTGCCTTTGCGCCTGCGCATCCTCGATCCGGTCACCGGCGGGGCGAAAGCGGAGCTTTCCGACGTCACCGTCCTGAGCTATAAAGCTCCGGGGAACCGTCAGGTCCGCCAGACCGCCGTCGCGGGGAGGGAGGGAGTCTACGAGGTCGAGCTCAAGCCGGACGAGCCCGGGCTCTGGTACGTCGTGGTCCAGAGCCGCGCCGCGGGCCTGCGGTTCTGGCAGTCCCCGCCCCTGCTTCTCGACGTCGCCCCGGAGGAGCGCCGATGACCGACGTCCTGCTGGCCCACTCGTTCTTCCTGAAGAACGACCCCAAGCAGATGGAGAAGATGCGGCCCTATCCGCCGCTGGGGACGCTGTACGCCGCGTCCTACCTGCGGGAGGGGGGCTACGAGGTGGCGCTGTTCGATGCCATGCTGGCCTCGGGCGAGGAGGAGTTCGCGGCCGCCCTGGAGCGCTACCGCCCGCGCTTCGTCGCCTTCTACGAGGACAGCTTCAACTTCCTGAACAAGATGTGCCTGGAGCACGCGCGGGCCGCGGCCTGCCGCATGAGCCGCATGGCCCGCGCGGCCGGCGCCACCGTGCTCGCCGCCGGGTCCGACCTCTCGGACCACCCGCTTCCCTATTTCGACGCCGGCGTCCAGTACGGCCTGACGGGAGAGGCGGACCACACCCTGCGCGAGCTTCTGGACGCGCTCTCCGGCCGCAACGGCTCCGACGCCGCCGCCGTGGCGGGTCTGGCGCTCCCCGACCCGGAGGCGTCCGGCGGGGTGCGCCGTACGGCCGGCCGCGCCTTCGAGCGCCATCCGGACGTCTTCCCCCTGGCCGCCTGGGACCTGGTCGACGCCGAGCGCTACCGCGCGGCGTGGATGCCGGTCCACGGCTACTTCAGCGTCAACCTGGTGACCACCCGCGGCTGCCCCTTCCACTGCAACTGGTGCGCGAAGCCGATCTGGGGCCGGCGCTACGCCATGCGCTCGCCGGCCCACGTGGCCGAGGAGATGGCGCTGATCAAGCGCGTGCTGCGCCCCGACCACGTCTGGTTCGCCGACGACATCTTCGGGCTCCAGCCGCGGTGGGTCGCCGACTTCGCCCGCGAGATCGAGGAGCGGGACGCGCGGACCCCGTTCACCATCCAGTCGCGGGCCGACCTGATGACCGACGTGGCCGTGGCCAGCCTCGCCCGGGCCGGCTGCCGCGAGGTCTGGCTGGGAGCCGAGAGCGGCAGCCAGAAGGTCCTCGACGCCATGGACAAGGGGATCCGGACCGAGCAGACGACGGAGGCCACGCGCCGCCTGCGCGACGCCGGCATCCGCGCCTGCTGGTTCCTGCAGTTCGGCTACCCCGGAGAGACCTTCGAGGACGTCCTGGCCACGGTCCGCCTGGTGCGCGAGGTCCTCCCCGACGACATCGGGGTCAGCGTCTCCTATCCTCTCCCCGGCACCCGGTTCTTCGACATGGTGGCCGACGGGCTCGGCGACAAGACCCACTGGGCCGACAGCAACGATCTGGCCATGATGTTCCAGGGCGCCTACCAGACGCCCTTCTACCGCAAGCTCCGCCAGGTCCTCCATCACGACCTCGACCTGCGCAACCGCCTGCGCCGGGGCGATGCCGCCGCCGCTTCCGAGCTCGACCGGGTCGCCGACGGCTGGCTGGAGCTGGGCCGCCTGGAAGCCACCTGCCGCAGCGCCGCGCCGACCTCCTTCACCAAGATCTACGGTCCGCTCGAAGCCCCGGACCTGAGCAAGCCCTGGAACTGAGGTCCCGCATGCCCGACCTCCTCCTCGCCCACGGCTACTTCCTCGACGAGGACGAGAAGGAGCGGGAGATCATGAAGCCCTACCCGCCCCTGGGGCTGCTCTACCTCTCCTCCTTCCTGCGCCGCGCCGGCTTCGACGTCGAGATCTTCGACACCACCTTCGCCCGCCGCGAGGAGCTCCTGGCGCGGCTCGCCCAAGGCCCGGGCGTGCTCGGCCTCTACACCAACCTCCTGACCCGCGGGAGCGTGCTCGGCCTGATGGCCGCGGCCAGGGATCGCGGGTGGACCGTGGTGCTCGGCGGCCCCGAGTCCGCCAACTATCCCGCGGAGTACCTGGCCCGCGGAGCCGGCGCGGTGGTGATCGGCGAGGGGGAGGCGACGCTCGCCGAGCTGCTGCCGGCCCTGGCGGAACGCGGTCCCCACCGGCTGCACGGGGTGGCCGGGACGGTCTTCCGCGACGAGGACGGCACGGTGGTCGAAAACCCCGCGCGGGCGCAGATCGACGATCTCGACTCCCTCCCCTGGCCCGACCGCGAGCGGATCGACCTCGCGGCGTACGTCGACGTCTGGCGCCGCCATCACGGCATGGGGAGCGTCAACCTCATCACCGCCCGCGGCTGCCCCTACAAGTGCCGCTGGTGCTCCCACGCCGTCTTCGGCTTCACCCACCGGCGGCGGAGCATCCGGGACGTGGCCGACGAGCTCGCGCACATCCGCGAGCGCTGGCGGCCCGACCAGGTCTGGTACGCCGACGACGTCTTCACCATCAGCCACCGCTGGCTCTTCGACTACGCGGCCGAGCTGAAGCGGCGCGGCCTGCGCCTCCCGTTCGAGACCATCTCGCGGGCCGACCGCATGATGCGGGAAGAGGTCCTGGAGGCTCTGGCGGAGCTGGGCTGCTACCGCGTCTGGATCGGCTCGGAGAGCGGCAGCCGGCGCATCCTGGACGCCATGAAGCGCGGCGTCACCCCCGAGCAGGTGCAGTGGGCCACGAAAGCCGCCCAGCGCCACGGCATCCAGGTCGGGATGTTCCTCATGTGGGGCTACGAAGGGGAGACCCTGGAGGACATCGCGGCAACCGTCGAGCACGTGAAGAAGGCCAACCCGGACGTCTTCTTCACCACCGTGGCCTATCCGATCAAGAACACCGGCTACTTCGAGGACGTGGCCGGCCAGGTCGTGGCGCCGCGGGCCTGGGACGAGGCGACCGACCGCGACTACCTCGTGCGGGGCCGCCACTCCCGGGCCTACTACAAGCAGGCGGACCACTGGCTGCGGAGCGAGGTGGCGGCGTTCCGGATCGAATCGGAAGACCCGGCCGGGGCCGCGGCCAAGCGGGCCGAAGCCCTGGCCGCCCGCGACGCCATGCTCGCGCTCGCCGGGGAGGTGGAGGCGTGAGCGCCGCCTTCGACCTCCTCGCCGCGGACTACGACCTCCGTTTCACCGGCACCCCTCTGGGGACGCTCCTCCGCCAGGCCGTCCACCGCCGCCTGGACGCCCGTTTCGCGCCGGGCGATTCCGTGCTCGAGCTGGCCTGCGGCACCGGGGAGGACGCCGTCCACCTCGCGCGCCGCGGCGTCCGCGTGACGGCCACGGACGCCTCGCCGGCCATGGTCGAGGCGGCGCGGCGGAAGGTCGCTGCGGCGGGCCTGGAGGAGCGGGTGGAGGTCCGGCTGCTGCCGATCGAGGAGGTCTCCCGCCTTGCGGGCCCGTTCGACGGCGTCTTTTCCGACTTCGGCGGCCTGAACTGCGTGTCCGGCCTGCCGGCGGTGGCCCGCGCGCTCGCCGGGCGGCTGCGCCCCGGCGCGCCGGCGCTCTTCTGCGTCATGGGGCCTCTCGTCCCCTGGGAGTGGGCGGGCTTCCTGCGCCGCGGCAGCCCGGCCCGGGCCTTTCGGAGGCTCCGGCGCGGCGGCGTGGCCTGGCGGGGGACGACCATCCGCTATCCCTCGATCGGCGCCTTGCGGAAGAGCTTCGCCCCCTGCTTCGCGTTCCGCCGGGTGGCCGCGGTGGGGGCCCTCCTGCCGCCCACCGAGCTCGAGGCGTGGACCGCGCGGCGCCCGCGCCTGCTCGCGGCCCTCGCCCGCTGGGAGCGGCGCCTGGAGACCTTTCCCCCCTTGCCGTGGCTCGCGGACCACTACCTGATCGAGCTGGAGCGGCGCGATCTGGAGCGGCGCGATCTGGAGCGGAGATGACCGTGCTCGCGCCCCGGCCCCGGCCCGCGCCGGCGGCCGCCGGGCCTCTCCCCCGGACCGACCCGGTCGCGCGGCTGCCGATCCTCATCCTCTATCCCCACAGCCGGTGCAACTGCCGCTGCCTGATGTGCGACATCTGGCGCGACCGCGGGAGCCGGGAGCTGTCGGCCGCGGACGTCGCGCGCTGGCTTCCCGAGTGGCGGCGGCTCGGGGTCGCGCGGGTGGTGCTCTCCGGGGGCGAGGCGCTGCTGCACTCCGATCTGGGCGCCCTCTGCGAGCCGCTTCACGAGGCCGGCATCGGCATCACCCTGCTCTCCACCGGCCTCCTCCTCGCGCGGGACGCCGAACGCCTGGTCCGCTGGTGCGACGACGTGATCGTGAGCCTGGACGGCCCGCGGGAGGTCCACGACCGCATCCGCAACCTTCCGCGCGCCTACGACAAGCTGGCCGCGGGGGTCCGGGCGGTCCGCGCCGCCGGTCCCGGGGTGGCGGTCTCGGGGCGCTGCACGGTGCAGCGCGCCAACCATCGCGAGCTCGGCGCCACGGTCGCCGCGGCGCGGGAGCTCGGGCTCGACAGGATCAGCTTTCTCGCGGCGGACGTGACCAGCGAAGCCTTCAACCGCCCCGGCGGCTGGCAGGGGGAGCGCGCCGCCGAGGTCGCCCTGGGCCGGGAGGACCTCCCGGCTCTCGCCGCCGAAATCGCGGCGCTCCGGGAGGATGACTTCGCGGCCGGCTTCATCGCCGAGAGCCGGGGGAAGCTCGAGAGCCGCCTCCTGCGCCACTTCGCCGCCCTCCTGGGCGACGGGGACTTCGCGCCCGTGGCCTGCAACGCGCCCTGGGTGTCGAGCGTCGTCGAGGCGGACGGCACGGTGCGGCCGTGCTTCTTCCAGCCGCCCCTGGGCGTGCTCCGGCCCGGGGGGAGCCTGGAGGAGATCCTGAATTCCCCGGCGGCTCTCGCGTGGCGGCGCGGCCTCGACACGGCCCGCGACCCGATCTGCCGGCGCTGCGTCTGCTCCCTGGCGCTCGCCGAGGAGGCTTCTTGAGCCGCGCCAGGGTCGTCCTCTACAACCCGCGGGCGGTGTTCTTCACCATGCCGCTCGCGCCCCTCGCCGTGGGCTCCCACCTCGACCCCGAGCGCTACGAAGTGGTGATCGTGGACGGCCGGCTGGAGGATCCGGAGACCGCCCTCCTTCCCCTCCTGGACGGCGCCCTCTGCCTGGGAGTGACCGTGCTGACCGGCGCCCCCATCGCCGACGCGGTGGCGGTCTCCCGGGCCGCCAAGGCGCGCCGCCCGGACCTCCCCGTGATCTGGGGCGGCTGGCATCCGTCCATGTTCGGCCGCGAATGCCTGGAAGAGCCCAGCGTGGACCTGACCGTTCAGGCGCAGGGGGAGGTGACGTTCGCCGAGATCTGCGGCCGGCTGGCGGCGGGGGAGGGGGTGCGCGACCTCGCCGGCTGCCTCGGCTCCGCCGGGCGGACTCCGGAGGGGGAGATCTGCCTGGCGCCGCCCCGGCCGCTCGAGAACCTGAACCGCCTGCGCCCGCACGACTACCGCCTGCTGCCCGTCGAGCGCTATTTCGAGCTCAAGGGCAAGCGCCAGCTCGACTACATTTCGTCCCAGGGCTGCGCCTTCCGCTGCGCCTTCTGCGCCGATCCTTTCGTCTACAACCGCAAATGGGTGGGCCTGGAGCCCGAGCGGATGGGCGAGGAGATCGAGGAGCTCTGGCGGCGCTACCGGTTCGACGACCTCTCGTTCCAGGACGAAACCTACTTCACCTACGCGCCGCGGGTCGAGGCGGTGGCGGAGGAGCTCCTGCGCCGCGGCCTGCCCATCACCTGGGCCGCCACCATGCGCGCCGACCAGGGAGCCCGGCTCTCCGAGGAGGTGTTCGCCACCTGCAGGCGCTCGGGCCTGCGGCGGGTGATCATCGGGGTCGAATCCGGCTCGCAGGAGATGATGGACCGGATCAAGAAGGACATCAAGCTGGAGCAGGTCTTCGTGAGTGCCGAGAAGTGCCTGCGGCATGGGGTGAACGCGATCTTCCCGTTCATCGTGGGCTTCCCCGGAGAGAGCGACGAGAGCGTGCGGGCCTCCCTGGAGGTGGCCAAGCGCCTGCGGGCGCTCTCCCCCGGATTCGAGACGCCGGTCTTCTACTTCAAGCCCTATCCGGGCTCCTCGCTGACCGACGACGCCATCCGCGACGGCTATCTTCCGCCCGCTTCCCTGGACGAGTGGTCCCGTTTCGACTTCATCGGCTCCGTGAGTCCCTGGCTCCGCCCGGAGATCCACCGCAAGGTCGAGCGCTTCAAGTTCTACCAGCGGATCGCCTGGGCCCCGGGGAGCCCGTGGAGCCGTCCGGTCCGCCGCTTCGCCCGCTGGCGCCTGCGCCTGGACGCCTACGGGCTGCCGGTCGAAAAGCTGGTGAGCGACTGGCTCTGGCCCCAGCCGGACCTCTCGTAGCTCACGGCCTGCGGACCGCGTGGACGGTGACCACCTCGTTGCCGAAGTCGCGCCTCGCCGCGGTCTCGATCTCGAATCCTCCCCCCTTGAGCGCGGCCAGCAGGGAGCCGCAGGCTCCGTCCGTCGAGAGCGCGAGGAGCGCCGTCCCGCCGGGGGAGAGCGCGGTGGGAAGCCCGGCCGCGAAACGCTCCAGGACGTCCGTGCCGCGCCAGGCCAGATCGAGCCCGTCCCTGGGGGAGCCGCGGAAGAAGGGGGGATTGAAGAGCACGAGGTCGAACGTCTCGGACGCCACCGGGGCGAAGAGGTCTCCCTCGCGAACCTCGATCCGGTCTTCCAGGCCGTGGAGAAGGGCGTTCAACCGCGCGCAGCGCACGGCCTCGGGGTTCAAGTCCACGGCCGTCACCCGGAAACCCCGCCGCGCCGCGAACACCGCGCCGATCCCGGAGCCGGTCCCCAGGTCCAGGGCCCGGCCGCCGCCCGGCCGCGGCTCCGCCAAGGGAGAGGAGGCGACCTCCCGAGCCAGGATCTCGCCCGTCCGGAAGAGGACCGGGTTGAAAACCTGCGGCAGGACGATCAGGGGGAGACCGTCCGCCCGCTCCAGCACGACGCGACCCAGGCGGCGCCGCAGGAAGGGGCGCCGCAGGCGATGCCCGAGGAGGAACAGAGGGCGGACGAGAGGATTCATCGGGGCGGCCGTTTCCGGGTCCGCCGGAACGCCCCGTAGGCGGGCAGGCCCAGGGCGACGAGGCCGAGGCCGACCAGGGACTCGGCCGGGCTCTCCTTCAGGGTGTTCCCGATCAGCAGCAGGCAGGCGAGGATGAACAGGGCGGGCACGAGCGGGTAGCCCCACGTCCGGTAGGGCCGGGGATGGTCCGGGAGGCGGCGGCGGAACACGAAGACGGCGGCGGCGATCATGACGTGGAACACCACCGCGGCGAAGACCGAGTAGGTGTAGAGCTGCGAGTAGGTCCCCGAGAGCGTCAGCACCACCGCCCACGCCGACTGCGCCCACAGGCTCGCCACCGGCACCCGGTGCCGGGGATGGACGCGGGCCAGGGAGCGGAAGAACAGGCCGTCCTCGGCCATCGGCAGGTAAAGCCGCGAGCTGTAGAGGATGGTGGCCGAGAGGCAGCCGAAGGCGGAGATCAGGACGATGCCCGAGACCAGCCGCGCCGCTTCCGGTCCGAACAGGACCGCCGCCGCCGTTTCGGCGATGCGGGGCGACTCCGCCATGGCGCCGGCCGTCAACGCCCGGGTGTAGACCAGGTTGATCAGGAGATAGAGGATCGTGACCGCCGCCGTGCCGAAGATCAGCCCGAGGGGGAGGCTCCGGCCCGGGTTCCGCAACTCCCCGGCCGAGCAGGTGAGACCGTACCAGCCGTCATAGGTCCAGAGGGCCGCGATCATGGCGACCCCGAACGCGGCGAGGAGGCCGCCGGGCACGGCCGGCGCCGGGCCGAGGAGCTCCGGCTTCACCGGCGCCGCCACCGCCAGCCCGAGGAACGCGAGGCCGGCGATGCACACCATCTTCAACGCCGTCAGGACGTTCTGGACCCAGGCCCCTTCCTTGAGGCCGAAGTGGTTGACCGCCGTCAGCAGCACGATGGCGCCCGCGGCGGCCACCTGCCCGCCGGAGAGGGTCCACTTCCAAGCTCCCAGGGGGACGGAGAGAAGGACGTTGCCGGTGGCGAAGAAGGGGACGAAGCTCCCCAGGTACTCTCCGAACGCCACCGCGATGGCCGCGATCCCCCCGGTCATGATGACCAGGAACGCCGTCCATCCATAGAGGAAGCCCCAGAGCGGTCCGTACGCCTCCTTGACGAAGTGATACATCCCGCCGGCCCGCGGGAACATGGCCCCGAGCTCGCCGTAGGTGAGGGCCCCCGCGAGGGTCAGCAGCCCGCCCGCGATCCATACCAGCAGGATCAGCCCCGGATGGGGGAGGACCCGCGCCATGTCGGAGGTAGTGAGGAAGATGCCCGTCCCCACGATCGACCCGATGGTGAGCAGCGTGCCGTCCCACGTGCCGAGGCCGCGGACGAGGAGGGACTCGGGAGGGGGGAGGGGTTCCTCGGCCTTGGGCAGGGGAGTCGCCATGGCGGGGCGGCCGGCTTCTCAGTTCACCGGCTCTTTGCGCAGGGCGGACAGCTCCTGATCCAGGGCCAGGAGGCGCTCCTCCGCGGCCTTGGCCCGGACCTCCACGTCCTTGGCCCTCTGTTCCAGGTCGTCCAGCGTGGCCAGCGCGGAGTGGGATTTCGCCTGGAGGTCTTCGAGCCCGTCCAGCGTCATCTTGGCGACCTCCAGGACTTCGTGGGGCCAGAGCAATGAGTCGCCGGATTCGCCATCCTTGAGCCGCAGTCCTTCCCCTTCCGCCTGGAGGATCAAGCCGGTGATCCGGCTCTTCAACGAGCCGTCCGCGTCCGGAACGAGGCTCTTAAAGCGTCCCTTGACGCGCTTGTAGCCCTGGAGGCGGGGCTCCAGATGCTCGCCCAGGGGATCGAAGAGGAAGTACTCCTTCACGCCCAGGCGCTCGTAGAGGTCCTTCTTGAACCCGAGGTCCTCCTCGCGCGTCCTCTCCGAGGTGAATTCGATGACGAGGAGGGGCGCCTTCTTTTCCTCCCAGAGCTTGTAGCTCCGCCGCGGCGGGTGCTTGGAAACGCCGCTGACGAGGAACAGGTCCGGACAGACCCGCGCGTCCGGATTCCCCTCTTCGTAGTAGAGGAGCAGGTTGCCCCAGACGTAGATGTCGGGGTCTTCGGCGAAGCGCATGCCGAGGCACCAGGCCGTATCGAAGAAGGCCCTGCTGTGGGCTTCGCTTTCGCCCACCGGCGGGCCGCCGGAGTCCGGGTATTCAATCCGCTGAGGTCGGCGCTTCGGCATCTGCTGTCTCCCGAAGGAATCGTTCGAGCAAGACCACACTATACCCGTTGACGGCCCGCGGGGGCGCACCTGGAGAGGGGGACCGTCTTATGGTATCCTGTTGCTAAATTACAGGAGATCTGCCATGGCCGACGCCAGCGGAGTCCGCGCGTTACGGATCGTCGTGTTCGTAGTGGGACTGGGGGAGCTCTTGACGTCCATCCTGCTGCTCTTCCTGCCCGGTCTGTACAAGGAGATCTTCGGCCTCGCGCCGGATTTCGACAGCTATTACATCCAGCAGATCGGGATGTTCCAGTTCCTCGTGGGCTCGGCGATCCTGATCGGCAGCCGGCAGGCCGAGAACCCCGCGGTCCACCGCTTCGCGGTGTATTTCAACGTGGTCTCGGCGGTCTTCTGGGTCTACTTCCTGCTCTCCCGTCCATGGCAGGACGACCTGTTCCACTACGTCGTGATCGGCTTCCTGGCCTATCACGTCGTCATGACGGCGGTCCTGCTGGCGGTGATCCGCAGGGCCGGCGTATCTACGGTTCGAGCTTGAGGAGCTGTTCGACGAGCTGGCCGTAGCGGGCGAGATAGTCGAAATACTTCACCGCTTCGCCGCAGCGGTCCGCGTCGTGACCGATCAATCCCGGATGGTCGGTCATCCAGAGGTCGGGGTTGAGCTCTCCCCATTTGGCCGAGGAGAGGGGGACGGCGCCGTCGTTGATCTCGCCGGTCTGGTCGTGAATGTATTTCCAACTGCGGTACATCACTAGCGAGACCGGCAGGCCCTCGGCCTTGCCGCCGCCCGCCACGGAGAAGTAGCGGACGTCCGGGTGATCGCCATATTGCCGGTTGAACTCCGCCGCGAAGGAGGTCCGCAGATCGGCGAGACCTTCGAGCGAGATTCCCAGCACCTTGAGAACCCGCCGCAGGTATCTCGCCAGGGCCGCTTCGGCGGGCGGCAGGTCCTGGCCCTCCACGTCGGCATAGAGCAGGTCGGCCACGGGCGTGCCCCGGTGCGGGCCGCCGATGGTGCTCAGGGTGGAGACGACGCTGCCGCCGAGGTTCTCGGGATTGCCCGGCGAGACCAGGTAGCGGCAGTCGAGGCCCCCCATGCTGTGGGCGATGAGATGGACCGGCCGGCCGGCGTCGAATTTGCCGGCGATCTGCCGTTCCTCGTGCGTGGCGGGAGGCGTCTGGCCCAGCGCCACCAGGACCTGCCGGTGGAGCTGCTGGCCGCGGTAGACCACGCCCTGGAGGGGATCGACCTGGGTCTCGACCACCTTCACGGGATAGTTGGATTCGAGGTAGGCCTGGACGCCATTGAAATATTGAAATCCGAGGATGGCGCGGAAGCCCAGATAGCCGTGAGCGAGGACCACGTTCATGGAAAGTCTCCTGTGAGCCGGAACCGGCGGCAAGGCTATCACGGCCGGTCTGTGCTACTATCCGCTTCAGCTCAAACTCAACAACTCATTCGGAGCTCTGTATGCCCGACAGACTCGAAGCGGTGGTCATCGGAAGCGGCTTCGGCGGCGGCATCACCGCTTGCCGGCTGAGCAAGAAGTGGCCCGGCAAGGTGCTGGTGCTGGAACGGGGCAAGCGTTATCCCATGGGCTCGTTCCCGCGCACGCCCCACGACTTCGCCCGCAACTTCTGGAACGTCCTGGACGTGCCGGAGGAGAAACGGCCGCGGCCGAAGGAGATGAAGGACAAGGAGGCCCACGGCCTGTTCGACATCCGCAACTACGACCGGATGGACGTGGTGCTGTGCGCGGGCCTCGGCGGCGGCTCGCTGATCTACGCCAACGTCTTCATGGAGCCGCCGGACCATGTGTTCGACGAGCGCTGGCCGGCGAACACCAAGAGGGCGGCGCTGCAGCCCTACTACCACACCGCCAAGGAGGTGCTGGGATCCCGTCCGATCCCCTCCTGGAAGAACGATCCGCGGCGGGAGATCGTCCGCACCCAGCTCTTCGAGAAGGTGGCGGGCGCCATGAACCGGAAGTCGGAGCTGGTGGACGTCAACGTCTTCTTCGGCAACGATTTCGCGAACCCGCTGCCGATCGGCCATCAGGCGCCCAACCGCTACGGCGCCCCCCAGACCTCCTGCGTCTACTGCGCGGAGTGCGACGTCGGCTGCAACACCCACTCGAAGAACACGATCGACCTCAACTACCTGTTCGTGGCCGAGAGGCGCTACGGCGCCGACGTGCGGACGCAGCACCTGGCCCACAAGATCGCGCCGGTCGACGCCCAGGGGCAGGACGATCCCGCGGCCGACGGCTCGCACGGCTACCGGGTCTACTTCTACGACCTCAACCAGGGGGAGAAGCTGGCGGGCGCGGTCCTCACCAACCGGGTGGTGGTCTCCGCCGGCACGCTGGGCTCGAACGAGATGCTGCTGCGCTGCCGGGACGCCTTCAAGACCCTGCCGCGGATCAGCGCCCAGCTCGGCCAGCGCTTCTCGGGCAACGGCGACTTCCTCTCGTTCGTCATCGGAGGCAAGGAGCCGGCCAATCCGAACTACGGCCCGGTCATCACCCAGCGGACCGATTTCAACCTTTTCCAACAGTTCGACAAGGACCGCGCCTTCATCCTCGAGGACGCCAGCTATCCGAGCTTCGCGGCCTGGTTCGTGGAGGGGGTGAAGCCGCGGTACATGCACCTGGAGGCGGTCTGGCTCTGGCTGCGCAACGCCTGGGCGCGCTGGGTCAAGGGCACCTCGCCGGGCATGGTAGGCTGGGCGCTGAAGGACCTGATGAGCGACGACCTCTCCTACAACACCAGCGTCATGCTCTGCATGGGTCTCGACAAGTCGAACGGCGTCATGTCCCTGGATTCGCAGGGCTGCGTCACCATCGACTGGCCGCAGGAGGACAGCATGCCCCTGTACAAGGCCATCGTGGAGAACTGCAAGAAGTACAGCCAGGTGGTGGAGGGGAAGGACTTCTTCGTTCTACCCACCTGGTACCGGCCGTTCCGCAAAAACGTTTCGGTCCATCCGCTGGGCGGCTGCGTGCTGGCGGACGACGCGGCGCACGGGGTGACCAGCGCCGACCTCTCCACCTTCGGGCAGGTCTTCGGCTACAAGGGCCTCTACGTGGCGGACGGCGCCATCCTGCCTTCGGCGGTCGGGGCCAACCCGACGGCCACCATCTCGGCCCTCTCGGAGAGGGTCGCGGAAGGCATCACCGGCCTCGCCCCGGACGGCAACCTGTAGGAAGGAGTTGCGCCATGGACGACCGCGCGCGGGAGATCCCGCTGTACACCCTGGAAGGCGTCAAGGACGCCGAGATCACCACGCACTACCTCACCACCGGCGACAAGCTGGGCCTGAGCCTGCTGCGCTTCCGGCGCGAGACCGCGGGGGACGTGGTCGTCCTGATGCACGGGCTGACCACCTCCACCGACATGTTCATCATGCCGGAGCACTACAACCTGGTCAGCTTCCTGCTCGACCGCGGCTTCGAGGTCTGGTCGTTCGACTGGCGGGGGAGCATGCGCCACAACTACGATCTCTTCCCCGGGCGCTTCAACCTCGACGAGATCGCGCTCTACGACCATCCGGCGGCCCTCCGGCTGGTGCGCGACGCGGCCGGCCCGCAGCGGCGGATCCACGTCGTCTGCCACTGCGTGGGATCGATCACGTTCATGATGAGCCTCTTCGCGGGGTTGATCGAAGGGGTGACGAGCGTGGTTTCGAACAGCGTCTCGCTGACCCCGCACGTGCCCGACTGGTCGGCGTTCAAGCTCGCCGTGGCGCCGTTCTTCATGAACTACATCCTGCGCTTCCCCAACCTCAACCCGCGCTGGGGCTACCTGCCGGGGCCGGGAATCCCGCAGGGAAAACCGCTCTCCAAGGTGATCGACCTGTTCCATCCCGAGTGCGACGAGCCGGCCTGCCACATGCTCAGCTTCATGTGGGGCGCCGGCCGGCCCGCCGCCTACGAGCACAAGAACCTGCTGGACGTCACCCACCGCCGGCTGGGCGACCTGTTCGGCGCCGTCAACATCAACTATTACCTGCACCTCCGCGAGATGGCCCGCCGGGGCCTGGCGGTCAAGATGCACCCGGACGATCCGCTGTACGCCCGGCTGCCGGACAACTACCTCGACCGGGCCGCGGAGGTGACGACGCCGGTCCTGTTCATCACCGGCGACCACAACAAGGTTTTCATGGACTCCAACGTCAAGACCTACGAGGCGTTGAAGAAGCTGCAGCCGGCGGACCGCAACGAGCTGCGCATCCTGCCCGGCTACGGCCACCAGGACCCGTTCATGGGCAAGGACAACGCCACGGACGTCTTCCCCCATCTCGTCGCATGGATCGAAAGACATCAGGCCGAAGGGAGGGACAATGAGCGTAGGTATCTCGTTTCGTGAGGTGATGTCCGGCGGCTTCGCTCTGGGAGCGACCGATCCGGAAGACGGGCAGCGCCGGGGCCAGGCCGAGGGCTCCGAGATGACCATGCACGCGGCGATCGACATCGCGGACCTGGACCTCTTCATCGCCAATCCCGACCATCTCGGAGGTCTCTCGGGCACCCTGGACTTCACCCCCTTCGGCGACGGCCTCCAGGCCACCACGGGCGTCTTCAACCTCTTCAGCCCCACGGACGATCCGAAGCTCAAGCTGATGGTCTATGAGATGGGTTTCCAGCACGGCGGCAAGAGCTACTACCTGGCCGGCCAGAAGAACGTGCGGGAGGACCCCATCACCGATCTCTGGAAGGCCACCACGACGCTCTACAGCCACCTGCACGAAGGCACGGACAAGAGCGGTCCGGTGGCCGGCGCGGGCATCCTGACCCTCGGCGTCAAGGAGCTCATCCAGCTCCTCTCCACCATGCGGGCCCCCGGGGCGAGCGACTTCACCGAGAAGAGCGAGGCCATGGCGAAGTTCGGCCGCTTCTTCCTGGGCGAGCTCTGGGACACCTACGTGAGGCACATCCCGAAGTGAGTCTCAAGACCTTTACCGATCCGCATCTCTCCCTCTGGCAGTCGGCGGTGGATCATGTCGTCAGCCGCCGCGAAGATGTGGGTCCCCACCGGCCGACCCTCGACCATCCCGCCGTGGCGGATGCCGCCCAAGCCGCGAAGAAGGACGCCGCCCGATCGGCCGCGCTGGCGGAACCGCTGGCGAGCCCGGGCGGGGCGCTCGAATCCTGCGCCGACATCGCCCTCCGTCTGGCCAAAGCCAAGGTGGAGCGCCGGCCCGAGGCGGAGATCAAGCAGCTCGAGGACGCCCTCGCGTTCAGCGTCTGCGATCCGCTGTGGTCCGAGGCGGTGGCGGAATATGTCAAGTTTTTCGAGGTGGATCACGGCACGGTGCCGTACCGCCCGCCGGTCTCGGTGGAAGATCCGGCGCCCATCCCTTTGCGGGAAAACGCCACCGTGGCGCTGATCGCGGACTGGGGCACCGGTACGGCCGAGGCCCGGGCCCTGCTCGAGAAGGTGGCGAAGCATCAGCCCGACGTGCTGATCCATCTCGGGGACGTCTACTACTCCGGCACGGCGAAGGAAATGGAAACGTATTTCCTCGACATGATCAACCAGGTCTTCGGCCGTGGTCCGGACCGGCCCATGCCCGTGTTCAACATGACGGGCAACCATGACATGTACTCGGGCGGCGGTCCTTTCTACGCCCTCATCGACAAGACCAACCAGCCGCCGCTGGCCCCGCCGGGGCAGCTCCAGGGGCACAGCTTCTTCTGTCTGCGCAGCTCCCGCTGGCAGCTCCTGGCCATGGACACCGGCCTGCACGACGACGACGTGTTCGACGTCAACACCTCGATGACCTACCTGGAGGAGCCGGAGCTGGCCTGGCACAAGCACCGGATCCAGAACGCCGGCGGCCGGAAGTCCATCCTGCTCTCCCATCACCAGCTCTTCTCGGCGTTCTCCGTCATCGGCCCGGAGCAGAACAACGGCGACCGTTCCGTCAACACGAACCTCCAGCGGCAATTCGGCGACGTCCTGGGCCAGGTGGAGGCCTGGCTCTGGGGACACGAGCACAACCTGGAGATCTACGGTCCTTATCTCGGCCTGAAGCGCGGGCGCTGTATCGGCGCCGCGGCCGTCCCGATTTTCATTGAACAGGACCCCTACAAGTCGCGGGTGGGCGACGCGATCCCGGTCCTGCCGGTGCGGCTCAGCGCCACGCCGGACGACGACTACGCCCACTGCTACGTCATCCTGAAGCTGGACGACGCCGGCGGCACGGCAAAGCTCTCCTACTATCAGGACACCGACGAGGGGGATCTGCTGTTCGAGGAGACGCTGGGGGAGTGAGGCGGGCTCTCACAAGCGTGCTAGAATCCGGCGACGGGAGAAGCATGATGACGAAAGAATTGATCAAAGCCGAGATTGACCGGGTCGATGAGGACCATCTGGACGAACTGTATGAGATCGTCCTGAGATTCTCGCGCGGCCAGGGGGCGGGGGAGCTCACTCTGATGGACCAACTGATGGAGATCAGAATTGACGCTCCCGAAGATTTCGCCGCCAACTTCGATCTCTACCTGAACGGCGAGAAGAGTGTCTAACCGGCTCTTCGTCGATTCGCTGTTCATCATAGCTCTGGTTAATCAGCGGGATCAGTACCACCGCCAGGCGGTCTCTCTCGCAAGCTCCCTCCGTGGGCATCCGCTCCTTGTCACCGACGCCATCCTGCTCGAGGTCGGCAACGGTCTGGCGCGCAACCACAAGAAAGAGGCGGTCGCGATCATCGACCGTTTTCTAGGAGCAAAGGAGGTCGAGGTGGTCCACCTCAGCCCTGAGCTCTTCCAAGAAGCGTTCGCCCTGTACAGGACTCGAGAGGACAAAGCCTGGGGGATGGTGGACTGCGTTTCCTTTGTGGTCATGCGCCGTCATGGGATCGAAGCCGCTCTGACCTTCGACGGGCATTACCCACAGGCCGGATTCAAGGCTCTGATGAGGTGAGCTGGAAGCCAAAACGAAAAAGCCGCCCCGGAAACCCGGAGCGGCCTTCGATCTATTGCCGATTCGGCGAGCTGGTGGTTCAGTCGATCTTGACGACGTTGCTCGCGGCCGGGCCCTTCTTGCCCGCCACGATGTCGAACTCCACGCGGTCACCCTCGGCCAGCGACTTGAAGCCGTTGCCCTGGATCGCCGAGTGGTGGACGAAGCAGTCGTTCTGACCGTCCTCCGGCGTGATGAAACCAAACCCCTTGCTGTCGTTGAACCACTTCACTCTTCCGGTGTTACGCATTCTGAAATTCTCGCTTTCTGGTTTTCTCCCAGAAACACGAAAGGGACCCCACTCAACAGCCAGGTCCCTATCACGTTCTCTGGGTACTACGACAGGCTTGTTCGGTACCTGCCGGGGACTAAGAGTAGCGGCATTTCAGGATTTGTCAAGCTCCGGTGCTAGGATCTCCCCGTGGACCTGGCCGACACCGCCGCCCGCGCCGCCGAGACGATCCATCAGGCCTTCGACGAGCACCACCAGCGTTTGCGCGCCATCACCCGCCAGGTGCGGCGCCGGTTCGAGCGTCGCGACTGGGCCGGCATTCGGCGCGACACCATCGAGAAGCTCGAGCTGCCGGTCCAGAGCGTCGCCGCGACCATGGAGGCGCTCCGGGGACGGCTTGACGGTCATCTCGCCGACCGGGCGGTCTGGCGGGCCTTGAAGGAGGCCTATACGCGGCAGATCCTCGGCCGCGACGACTTCGAGATCGCCCAGACGTACTTCAACTCCCTCACCCGCAAGGTCTTCCCCCACGCCGGCGTCGATCCGGCCATCGACTACACCGCCGACGAATTCCCGCTGCCGTTCCATGGCTGGGAGATGGCCGGCGCCCGCATGTACGCCGTCCGCCGCGTGGAGGCCCCGGTGATCCGCCGGGTCCTGGAGGACGCCCGGTTCGGCGTCCGCTTCCGCGACCTGGAAGGGGATGCCGTGCTCGCCGCCGCGCGTCTGCAAAGAGGGATCGCCGGCGCTTTCGGCACGCCCGAGATCGAGGCGCTGGACGTGCTCCGCCCGGTCTTCTTCCGCAACAAGGGGGCCTACCTCATCGGCCGGGTCCGCCGCGGCGAGGACCGGCTGCCGGTGGTCCTCGCCCTGGTCAACCGGCCCGAAGGCCTGGAAGTGGACGCCGTGCTCCACAGCGAGGACGAGACCAGCGTCGTCTTCAGCTTCGCCCGCTGGTATCTGCACGTGGACGTGGCGAGCCCGCGCGAGGCCATCGGATTCCTCCGGTCGATCCTCCCCAGGAAGCGCATCGGCGAGCTGTACAACTCCCTGGGGTACAAGAAGCACGGCAAGACCGAGATCTACCGCGATCTGATGGCCCACATCCAGACGACCTCCGACCTCTTCGTGACGGCGCCGGGGCAGCGCGGCCTGGTCATGGAGGTCTTCACGCTGCCCTCCTACGACCTGGTCTTCAAGGTCATCAAGGACTCCTTCCCGCCGCAGAAGAACACCACGCGGGAACGGGTGATGGAGCAATACCAGAAGGTCCACCTCCACGACCGCGTCGGACGCCTCGTGGGATTCCAGGAGTTCGAGCACCTGACCTTCCCCAGGGCGCGCTTCGATCACGAGCTCCTCGCGAGATTGAGCGAGGTCGCCGCGCGCAACCTGCGGATCGACGGCGACAGCGTGACCCTCCTGCACTCCTACCTGGAGCGCCGGATCGATCCCCTGGATCTCTATCTCCAGCGGCAGAGCCTGGAGAAAGCCGAGGCGGCGGCCCTCGGCTGGGGACGATGCCTGAAGGACCTCGCCGCGGCCAACATCTTTCCGGGCGACGTGCTGTTGAAGAACTTCGGCGTCACCCGCCATGGCCGGGTCCTTTCCTATGATTACGACGAGCTCACCCGGCTCACCGACCTTACGTTCCGGGAGATGCCGCCGGCCCGGGACGACCTGGAGGAGCTGTCGGCGGAGCCCTGGTTCACGGTGGCGGAGGGGGACGTCTTCCCCTCGGAGCTGCGGACGTTCCTGGGGCTCCAGGGCGAGCCGCGGGAAGCTTTCCTGCGCGAGCATGGAGACCTCTTCGAAGTGGACTTCTGGCATGGCCTCCAGGAACGCAACCGTCGCGGGGAGGTCGTCTCCTTCTATCCCTACAGCTCGTCGCGGCGCCTGCGGCCGGAGACGGAGCCGGCGGAGATCCCGTCCCCTGAATTCCACCGCGCCGCTTCGGGATAGGATCGGGGGCGTGGACTCCCCCGTGACCCGGCCGTTCCTGACCGCCCGCTGGCGGTATCTCGCCATGCTGAGCTACCCGGTGGCTCCCGAGGTGATGGAGCCCTTCGTGCCGCAGGGCACGGAGCTCGACTTCTGGGAAGGGCGGACCTACGTCAGCGTGGTGGGCTTCCTCTTTCTCGACACCCGGGTGTGGGGTCTGGGCATCCCGGGCCACCGCGACTTCGAGGAGGTGAACCTCCGGTTCTACGTGCGCCGCAAGGGGCCGGAGGGATGGCGGCGGGGCGTGGTCTTCGTCAAGGAGATCGTCCCCCGGTACGCCATCGCCACCACGGCGCGGCTGTTCTACGGCGAGAAGTACGTCGCGCTCCCCATGCGCCATTCGATCGCCGGCGATCCCGCCCGTGGCGGCATGTACGTGATGTACGGCTGGCGGAACCGCGGCCGGTGGAACGGCATCGGCGCCGTGGTCTCCGGCGCCCCGAAGGAGGCGGCGCCGGGCTCGGAGGAGGAGTTCATCACCGAGCACTACTGGGGCTACTCGTCGCTCCTCGGCGGCGGCTGCATGGAGTACAAGGTGGAGCACCCGCGCTGGCGGGTGTGGAACCTCGAGAAGCCGGTCCTGGACTGCGACGTCGCCGCGCTCTACGGCGAGCGCTTCGTGGCGACCCTGGCGGCGGAGCCCAGCTCGGCCTTCCTGGCGGACGGCTCGGAGGTGACGGTGTACAAGGGGTGCCGGGTCTGAAAAATGAAAGCCCGGGGTGGGGACTCCCCGGGCTCATGGAATCGGACCTTGCCCGGGCTATGAGGCGCCGAGCCCGTAGGAGCCGTTCGCTCCCTTCACCCGCACGTAGTACTTGCCGGCGGAGAGCGAGCGGATGATCTGGAAGTTGGAATACGTGCCGCTGTCATCGTCCGATTCCAGCAGGACGCCATCCTGATCGTAGAGCTCACCCTCCACGTCCGTGGTGCTGCCCGTGCTCTCGATCGTCACGGTGGCGGACGAGCCCAGAGTGAAAGTGAACATATCGCCGTCGCTGGGCGTGCCGGACGAGATCTGGCCGGACACGCTACTACCGCCTACGGTCATGGACGTGGCGCAGAGGAAGCTGTCGCCATGATCGTCCGCCGTCCCCAGAGGACAGACGTCCGTGAACGTGGCCTGGATCTCGAGATTGCCCGTGGCGCCCGGCGGCGGCGCCACCTGGATGCAGTGGTCGCCCGCCGAGACGACCACCTGGAGATCGCGCAGGTCGGTCCCCAACTGGGAGCTGTCGAGGAGCGGATGCGGACCCGAGGCGGCGTCGGTGTAGAGAGAGCTCTGCGACGCGGTGCCGACCCCTTCCAGGGTCAGCACTCCAGGCTTGGACGTGCGGATCTTGATCACCTCGCCGTCCCATTCGTCGACTCCCTTTTGCTTGGTGGTGGTGGTGCCGTTGGTCAGACTGGTGTACCCCGAGGTAACTCCCAGCTCGGTCTGGCAGTCGGTCGACTGCGCCCGCGATTCCGTCGATACGATCAGGAGAGAGAAGAACGCCGCACCGGCGATGAAAGCGTTACGAACTGCATGAGCATGGTTGGACACAGACCTTCTCCTTGGAGGCCATCGGCCCCCGAGCTTCGATCGGTTGATGGGTTTTGGGATTTCCGGTTGCCGATCGGCTTCGAGGCGTCCCAACCTCGCCTCAGGCGGGTACTAACGGGCGGGTTGGGAAAAGTGGCTGGAAGTGGGGAGAAGGGGCAAAACGTGGGCTTGCGGTTCGACCTGTGGTCAAATAGAAGGCGCTTGGACGTCAGACCCTCCAGCAGGATCGGGAATCCTGAGAAGACCGCCGCGGAGGAGCCCGGCGTCTTCACCGCGCACGTCCGCGCGCTCGGGAGCGGCGAGCCGCTGGATTCCCGGGAGTTCGAAGCCCTCTGGGCAGCGTTGCGTACAGCCCTGCGCAGCGAGCTCAAGAGACGCGGCCTGTGGGACAGCCCGCCGTCCTACCTCGGTATCTTTGGCTCCGGGAGCTGGGAGCCCGCCAGCCCGGCGAACAGCCACGAGAGCGCTCTCGCCGAGCTCCTGGCGGAGTGCTACTCGTACATCTTCGTTTCTCGTCTGAGAAGCCTGCAGGCTCAACTACTCGTAAAACAGAATATCGAAGGGTTGGTCTTTCTCAACATCCGCCATTTCCTGCACGAGCGCCAGAGGCAGCACGATCCGATCGGCTTTCAGGTCTTCGAGGTCTTGCAGTCCGCCGTGCGGCTCGCGCTCGACGAGGGCGAGCTTCGCGTGCTCGCCGCGGGCGAGGACAAGGTGCGCAACGACACCGTGCTCGGATTCGCCGACGGCATGGATTTGCCCGGCCAGGGGCGGGCGGAGCTCGCTTCCCTGGTGGCCCGCTGGAACGACGAGCTGCTGCCGGACCTGGTGACGTTGCGGGGCCGGCGGCAGGAGGAGGTGGTCCAGCGGCTGCGCGAGCGGCTATCCGACCTGCGGCGGGAAGGGATCTACACGTTCCGCTTCAAGGATCTCGTCGATCCCTTGAAAGCCGACGTGCGGGCGCGGTGGGCCGCCATCCTGGCCCTCGCCCAGGGGGATGCCGTGCCGCAGACGGTGGGAGAGGGAGCCAGGAACCTCGTGCGCCTGGCCGGACCGGACACCGAGGTCGAGGAGCGCGAGGTCTTCCGCAAGCTGGTCGAATGTGTCCTGACCTCCCTGGAGAGCCTCGGGGCCGATGAAAGGACCCGCGGGTATCTTTCCACCCTCTGGCAGTTCGTGCGGGTTCAGGCGTCGGAAGGCATCGAGACGGAGGCCGTGTCGCGCCTCGACCGCGCGCTGGTAACAGGGGGGGAAGCTCTGGACGAAGAGCGGCCCTCCCTGCGCAAGCTCGCCGAGCAACTGCACATTCCCCGTGACCGTCTGCCGGCTCTGTACCAGACTCTGGGCGATCTGTTGGAGCGTTGCCGCGCCGCCATTTCGGGGAAAGCCGCCGTTACCTCCTTAAAGGGGAAGTCTATCCATGCAGGAAGGACCTGATCCCATGGCTTCCGACTCCCCTCGCGGGCCCCTGGAAAAGCTGGCGGCGCAAGCCCGGGAGCGGGCCTTGGGGCTGAAGGCCGAGCTCGAAAGCCGGCGCGGCCTCCCCGCCGGTCCGGGCGATCTCTTCGTCCTGCCGGCCACGGCCGACCTCCCGGTCGAATGGGCGGTCCTCGATCGCGCAGCGGACGGCAAGCTGCTGGCTGTCCCCGCGGACGCGGGCCCGCCGGCCGGTACGGCCGACGTCGAAGTCCCCGCGGACGCTCCCGGCGGGCCTCTCGGCCTGCGCTGCCGGTTCGGGGCATGGCTGGACGGGGCCCTCTTCGAGCCCGGACGCCGTTCCGGTGTCCTCGCGCCGGAGACCGTGACCGAGGCCCTCCACCGTTTCCGGCAGGTGGAGTCCGGGACTCTGGCGGGGTCCCCGCTGGCCGAGGAGGTGGACGCCGGCCCCGAGTATGTGGACTGGATGCGGGAAGTCCCGGAACGTGCCCGCGAGTTGGCCCTGGCGGCGCGGCCTTCCAATGTGCGCCGGTTTCCCGCGCGCTCCTGGGGCGCGGCCCACAAGCTGGCGGCGGCCTTCGCTCTCGTCTCGGTCGGCCTCTCCGTCTGGGTCGGCCTGCTGCTCCGCAGGGTGGACCGGCTCGAGGCTCCGATCTTCGACGCTCCTTCCGAGATCGTCACTCTCGGGGAAGAGACGCGGGGGGAGATCCGCTTTCCGGTGTCCCGCACCGCGAGCCACGTCCACCTTGTCCTGAGCCTCGACTCTTCGATCGAGGCCCAGGCCGGCTATCTGGAGATTGTCGACCGTTTCGGCAAAGCGGTCTGGCAAAGCGAGCGGACGCAACTGACTCCCGATAAAGAGTACCCGCTGACCTTGCCGCGTAATCGCCTGCCCTATGGCAGCTACCGCGTCCGTGTCCTGCCGGCTGCCGGCTTCGATGCGCCTCCGCTGGCCGAGGAGGAGTTGCTGATCGAGATCGCCGAGTAAAGCGGCATGGTCCTTTTTCTCGCGGGACGTCGCGTTCAATAGACAAGGGGCGAGCGGCGGAAGATCTTCCCTTGAGCCTTTCCTTCCCAAGGGATTTCCGATTCTCGTATCCCCAGAGCCCGGCCGGGAGGACTTCGATAGAAAGACCGCGTATCGAAGTCCTCCTGGCGCCTTCCTATCTCCTCATGATCTGACCGGTCTTCCGCTTTTCTCCGTCCTGATCCCTTCCACCCCGGACTCTCGCGTCTAGCAGGCAAGGAGCCGAGCGGCGTCAGCCCGCCGGCCTCCCTCATGACCTGAACATTTCGATTTCTTTGGCGTTCCGGTGATTCCGGAGGGATGACTCTGCGCGATGATTCAGCCGGGTAGGAGCATGACGCGTGATGTCCGGCCGCCTGATCTGGAGATGCGGGTCAGGACCCAGAGCGAGCACGGCAGGACCTGGTTGAAGTACACCCTGCATTCGCCGACCGGGGCCGTCGATTTCTCGCACCACTCGGTCGCGGGGCCCGCCTTTCACGGCAGCCCCGACGAGTTTCACCGCTATCTCCTGAGCAAGATCGAACAGCTCGGGGACCGCCTGGACTTCGACGGCTCCTACCTTCTGAACGAAGGGGTCGACCGCAAGCTGGTGAGCTTCGGCCGGGCGCTGTGGCGCGAGCTCATCCCCCCCGAAATCTGTTCCGCCTACCGCGAGATCCGGCGGTCCGTCCGGTCCTGGATGATCATTTCCGACGAACCGTGGATCCCCTGGGAGCTGATCAAGCCTTACGACGCCAGCCGTCCCGAAGAAATCCTCGACGACGACTTCCTGGCGCTCCAATTCGAGCTGACCCGCTGGCTGGCGGGGAGGAGCACTCCCGCCCGGGAGATCGCGGTCCGTTCCTTCGCCGCCCTGGAAACGGCGGACCTCCCGCAGGTGAAGGAAGAGAGGATCCTCCTGGAGGACCTCAAGCGGTCGAGCCCCGGTTTGAGCGGCGAGGCGCCCGCCTGCGACTCCGCCGGGGAGGTCCTCGGCTACCTCGAGACCTGCGACGTTCAGCTTCTCCATTTCATGGGCCACGGCACCCTGGCGGCCTCGCGGGCCGACGAAGCGGGCATTCCTCTTCCCGACGGCAGCGCCCTGCGCCCGCTGGACCTGGAAGGCCCTGTGGCGACCCGGCTCCTCCGCAACCAGCCGCTGGTCTTCCTGAACACCTGCTGGGCGGCACAGCAGGGCTGGTCCCTGACGCGCCTCGGCGGCTGGGCCTCGCGCTGGGTCGGCGTCTGCGGCTGCAGCGCCTTCGTGGCCCCCATGTGGCCGGTCCGCACCCAGATCGCGCTGAGCTTCGCCCGCGCCTTCTACGAGGCCCTCGCCGGCGGAGCTCCTTTGGGTGAGGCGGCCTGGAGAGCGAGAAACCAGATCTTCCAGGAGCGCTCCGGCGACCCGTCGGTCCTCGCTTATGTCGTGTACGGCCATCCTTATACGCGGGTGACGTTCGGCAGCGACTCCGCTGCGGATGAAATCCCTCCGGAGGGTGAAAAGAAGAGACGGCCGATCCAATGGACCCGTCGTCGCCGCGGGCGACCCCGGTGGATCGGAGTGGCCGCCACCTTGATCGTAGCGGGCATCCTCAATCTCTCGGCGACACCTATTCTCGACCGGTTTTTCACGATGGACGTCACTCCGTTGCCTCGCTCGCTCCCGCTGATTGAGCGGCAAGCCAAACCCGAGCCTGCGAGCGAGCCTCCCAGGAAGACTGAGCCTGCTCGCTCTTCCAGCAAGACGACCGAAGTGAAAGCCGGCGGCCTGCGCTTCGTGGTCTCCGGCCCATCCAACCTGACCTATGCGTTGAAGAAGGCCCTTGGCAACGCCGCAAGGCCCCTCGTCGCGGATGGGATCTCCGGATGGACCTTCAAGGTGAAGCTCGATCCTCCCAGCACGACCTCTCATAAAGAGGGCGATGCCGTCCTGGTGGCCTGCACATTGATCGCGGAAGCCAGCGCCGAGGGGCCGGGCGGCGCTATCGACCTGGGTCCGATGAACACTGTCAATTCCCAGTCCGTCGGCTCCCAAGCCTGTGAAGCGGCCACTGAGCGTCTGGCGGAGATCGTTGTGTCCCGGTTCATCCATGAGTTGGGAACGAAAGGAGAACAATGAAGACCAATCATCGAGTCGTCGCTACCGTAATCTGTATTGGCGGACTCCATCTGGCTACGGCGAGCGCCGCCCAGACGGCGGTGTCCCCCTCGTCCGTGGCCCGGGCCGGAGCGCCCGGCGTTCCAAACCCGGGGGTCAGTGCCGCCAGCTTCGAGGTCACCGACCGCTATACGGCGCAACGCCGCCCGCGAGTGACGGTCCTCGACATTCAGGACACAGTTCAGAAGGAGGAGAAGACTCTTTATGGAGCCTCCGTCGAGGCCATGCTGGTAACGTATCTGAAGCGCAAGAGCCAGTTCGTCGTAGTCGAGCGCCAGAAGCTGGATCGCCTTTTCGCTGAGAAGAAGAGGCTCCAGTTCGGGCAGGTCAAGATTGATCCGGATGACAAGGAATCGCAGGCACTCCTGGAAAAAGTCGATGTCTACGTGCTCGGCAGCGTCACACTTCTCGATCACTCGCTTCCGCTCGAACCAAAAAAGTCGGAGGAAGTGAAGGCGGAATCTTACGGAGACTTGGATGAGGATGAGGATGAGGATGAGGGTGAGGATTTCGGTCCAAGCAGAGCTGAAAAGAAACGTTTGAGAAGGCTGGACTCCATCCCGGGCCAGAGAATCGAGATTGACGTCAAGTTGATCTCCCGTTTTGACGGCCGCATCGTAGCCGCCGCCCAGAGAAGTGGTCCTCTGGCCTGCTTGCGCTCGATTGTTGAAAGGCTCGGCGTCGCTCTGGAGCAGGAGTTCCTGCGGCCCTATTACGGAAAGCTGACGGTAAACCTGGACGAACCAGAGTACATCCGTGTCTTCCTGACTCCTATACTTCCAGAAAACGCGTTGGACGAAGAGAAGCCTCCTGTCGAACGCAGCGCCACCGTCACCATCGGCAGCGACTACGACAAGGTCGAGTCCTGGACCACCGATCCGACCACCTACACCATCAAGAATGTCCTGAGCGGCTGGTATTCGATGCGCATCGAGCGGCCCGGCTACGACGCGCTGGGGTTGGAGAACTCACGTTGGGAGGTCCGCAAGCGTCTGGGCAAGGAGGTGGTCTACGATAAGGTGGCGGATGCCCTCATCGAAAAGACCAACCCTGAAAACAGCCGTTTCGTGGTGCGTGTCGATCCGTTGACCACCGAGGTGGTTGATGGGGACGCCCTGGGTTTCAAGTTTCAGAAACAGGGCGGCTCTCTCGCGCCTCTGGTCAGGCGTCAGTACCTGGACACCGACTTCGCACGAGCGCCCCAACGCGTCATCCTGATAGGAGATAGGGGGATCGAGCTCAATCAGTTGAAGACTCCGGCCGAATACGCTGACGATGAAAGGTGTGATCTCTTCGAGGAGATTCCGCCTCGACCGATCAACTATGGCCAGACCTATGTCACCGCCGGCCAATCCCTTGATTTCGACTCTTTCAGGGGAGGCGAGCTCATTATCGAAGATTATAAAGGAGAGGCCCTTCCCGTCGGCGTCTATCGGATGTTTCTGTGGGAACCTTCCTATCATATGGAAGATTACAAAGTCCGGGTACGCGCCGGAGACGACAAGAAACAGATCAAGACGGCGCTGAACCGTGAGACCGCCGGCCTTTCTCTCTCGGTGACTGCGCCAAGTCCAGCGCATCAGGTGTTCTTGAAAGGGCAGGAGACCGGCTTGAAGCTGGATCTCCGTCTGGATTTTGAGAAGCCAAGAGAAATCCGCGCGTTGCCAGTCGATAAGTATGTCATGACCACGAATGTCAGCGGTCTGGATGGCTGGCAACGTGATGCCGTCATTCCGGCGTGGGACGTCTCGGCTCCCAAGGTCAATTTCAAGGGTCCAAATCTCGGGCTCATTGAAACTCCTCGTCCTGTCACGGATCCAGTATGGACCGCCGGAGTCAAGACCCGCTTCGGCATCGCCGGCCGTCTCGAAGCCCTGAGCCAGAGGCCAGACCCGCAGACCTCCGACCTTTTCATCGACAGGGCTTTTCCTTTCCTCCTCAATCTCGTCCTTTACGGCAAGACAGACCGGCGGGACAACAGCCGGGAGGAGGATGCGGCGACGGCCTCAGTTGAAGCGGAGAACGCCACCCCGACGAAAACGACCAAGGTCGCGCTCTCGGTGAGCACGTCTTCAGAGGACAAGGAGAAGGCCGCCATTTCGCAGAATGATCCGCCGATCGATCTGGAAGGCCCTTACGTCCTGGAGGAGACCACTTCTCGTACACCTGAGCAGCTCCGCAAGGACCCGAGCTTCCTGCGGAAGCTCCTGGCCGAGCGCCTCGAATTCCTCGACCTGGTGGTCCTCGATCCGGAGGACATGGCGCATCTGCGCCGTTCTCCAGAAGTGGCGGCCCTCTTCGCCCGTTACGTAGCGTCGGGCGGTTCGCTGTTCGCCTACGTTGCCGAGGTCGGGGACTACCGCCAGATCCTCGGCGTGCCTCTGGCCGTCGAAAAGCTGAGCAAGAAGACGCGGCGCCTGGACCTCGCGCCCGGTGAAGTGGAGGGGCTCATTTCCAAATTGGACCGCAAGGAAGTCAAGGTGAAGTCCAAGCGCGCCCTTCCGGAGGTGGCGGACCTCTCTACGCCTTGGCGCACTCTCGCCTACACCCGCAAGGGACGCAGGCCGCGCATCATCGAGAGAGGCGGACAGGTCCAGGGCGGATACGTCGTCCTCTGGCTCGACGACCCGGATGCGTTCCGCAGCCGCCGGGGTGGCACGCGTCCGAAGGTCGAAGAGACCAGGGCTCGGGTGGAAGATCACGTGATACAGCAGGCCCGGAATCTGATGCGCCGGCGTTTCGATCGCAGCACCCTGACCTTACAACCCTGCGCGCCGGCCACCACGGGAAATTGATGGTTGCCCGGCCCACCCAGGCCCTCGCCCGCGCGGCGGGGGCCGCGTTTTTGCTGACCCTTTCCGCGGCGGCCTGGGCGCAAGAGACAGGTGGTGAGAAGCATTCCCGATTCACCGCACAGCGGCGGCCGAGGGTGGCGATCCTCGAGTTTGACAACATGAACGCGGAAGCTGCCAAGACTGGTTACGCGTCGTCCGTGGAGGCGATGCTGGTCACTTTTCTTCAGCGAAAAAGCCAGATCGCTGTCGTTGAGCGCAATAAGCTCGGAGGGTTGTACGAAGAAAAGCGACGCATTCAGATGGGACAGGTCGACGTTCCTCCGGGAGATACGGCGGCCCTGAAGCTGTTGGAGAGGGTCGATGCCTACATCCTTGGCAGTGTCACACTGCTCGATGGACCCCGGATCGAAATCGACGTCAAGCTCTTCTCCCGTTTCGACGGCCGGGTCGTTGCGGCCGCCCAGCGCAGCGGCCCGCTGGACTGCCTGCGCCCGGTCGTCGAGCGGCTCGGCATCGCGCTGGAGCGGGAATACCTGAGTCCGTACCTAGGCGGCCTGGAGGTCCGGCTGACAGTTCCCGAGAACGTCGGCATCTCCCTGACTCCCATTCCGCAGGACGCCGCGCCAGACGAGGAGAGAGCGCCGGCCGACCGCAACTCCACCGTGAACATCGGCGACGAATACGACACGGTCGAGCCATGGATCACCAATCCCACGAGCTATACGATTAGCAATCTTCTTCCCGGATGGTACTCCCTGAGTCTCGCGCGGCCCGGATACGAAGATCTCAGGACGGACCCGCGACGCTGGGAGGTGCGCCGCCGCTCCGACCGGCTGGACGTCTTCGATCACACGACCGATCTTCCCTTGAGTGAAACGGACCCTGAGCAGCGACGCTTCGTGGTGCGCGTCGAGACCGGGGCCACCGGGAAGATCGACGGGGATGCTCTCGGGTTCTCTCTTCGCAAGAAAGGTGGATCGCTGGCACCTCGGGTAAAACGCAAGTATCTCGACAAGGACTATGCCCATATGCCGGCGCGTGCAGTCCTGATGGGGGGACTAGGGCTCGACCTCAATCCGTCCCAGAGAATCAAGAAACTCACCGATGCGAAATGTGACCTCGTACGAGAGCGGCCGTTTCCCTTTCCCGACTATGGCCTGACCTACGTCGCGGCCGGCCAGACGTTCGACTTCGACGCGTTCCGGGGCGGCGAGCTGATCATCGACGACTATAAGGGCGAAACTGTCCCGGCCGGCCGGTATGAGATGGTCCTCTGGAACCCATATTTTGACAAGCAGAAGATCGCAGTCGTCGTGCTCGACGGCGAGCAACGGAAAGAGGCTCGGAAGAGCCTCCCTCGGGATACCTTGCCCTTGAAACTGGAGACTACCGGGGCGCGGCTGGGGTACCAGGTGATGCTGAAGGGCCGAGAAACCGGTCATACCCGTGTGCTGCCGCTCGACGTCCCCGGCGTCAAAGAGCTCCGAGGCCTGCCTGTCGACACCTACACGGTCTCCACGAACGTTCCCGGGCTCACGGGTTGGAAGCGGACGTTGGAGCATATGCCGGGAAAGCCTGTCGCGCCCCGGTACCACACGAGCTCGCCCTATAAACCGGAGACCACCAATACCTACGAGGACGAGCCGGCCCGGCGGGACATCCTGATCGTCAAGACCGGCTTCGTCCTCGCGGGTCGTCTCGAGCTCCTCCGCCGCTCTCTGAATCCGCGGAAAGACGATCTTTTCTTCGACGAACAAGTCGGGAAGCTCCTCGACAAGATCCTCGCGGCTCCCGACGAAACCCCGGACGAGCTCCGCGAGCTGGTCCGGCGACTGGAGGTGATCGATCTGCTCGTCCTGGCTCCGGAGGACATGGCCCGGTTGCGGCGGTCTCCCAAGCTGGCGGCGCTCGTCCGGGACTACGTCGAAAAACGGAGGAGCCCTCTTCGCGTTCGTCTCCGAGCCTGGGGACTACGGGGAGATCCTCGGAGCGCCGTTGGATCTTCCGGTCAGGCGGGACTTGCCCGAAGTCGCCGGCCTTCCGTCCTGGCGTGTCCTCGCCTTCACCGAGGTCCTGAAGAAGCCCCGGATTCTGGAACGGGGCGAGAAGGAGAAAGGCGGCTACGTCGCCGTCTGGCTGGACGATCCGGACGCCTTTAGCGATAGCCCTGGAAGGGCCAAGATCCAGGAGACCCGCGGCAGGGTGGAGAAGCGCGTCCTCAACTGGGCGAGATACCTGATGTACCGGCGTTACGACAAGACAGGCAAGCTGCTGCAAAAGGCGGCGGCTGCGATTGAGCCTTGAGTCTCCCGGCGATGAAGCGCCCGCGGGTTGGAACAGGTTGACTCCGGAGAGACTGGGATTTTTCAGGGAGAAAACGGCTTGACTCCCGAGAAACCGTTCTGGATGGCGAAGAACCCCGGGATCCTCGTGGGAATCTGTGTTGGATGGCGAGAAGCCGGTTCGTCTCTGGAGACATCGGCGTGTATCCGGGAGAGACGGAGCGGCCTCTGGAGAGACTGGGCTGTCCAGGCTTGGAACGGGCCAGTGTCGCGAGCCATCGCGCCAGATAGGGAAGCGCGGGTCCGGTGTCTGCTGATCTCGGCGTGTCTCCAGAGACACCACTCTGGCGCAAGCCGAGACCGGCGCAGATCCGAGGAGAACGGCGCGGATAACGGAAAACCGTCGCGTCGCCGGCGGAAACCGCCGTGGATAAGCTCGCATCCTTCTGTGCAACCTTGGACCGCGCCAGCATCTCGGGGAGACATGGCGGTGTGGCGGGAGAAAAGCTGGAGCGGGCGGAAATCGTCCCGGCGTTTCGCGAGTCACGCCGGTTTCTCCGGATCTGCCCCGCTGTCCCGGGAGCCATCGCGTGCTGGCCGGAGACAAGCCGACACAACGAAGAAACGCGGCGTACCGGCCAGAATCCCGCCGTTCTCCCCAGAGCCACGCCGGCGCCAGCTTGAAACGCGCCGTCTCCGAGAGAAGAGGAGCCGGCGCCAGGATATCCAAGCCGAGTCGGGGCGGTCCAAGACAGTTTCTCCAGAGCCAAGACGGTTTCTCCCTGCACAACCGAGTGTCCGGCTTATCTGGGGGATGTTCTGCAGATCCAGAGATGAGATACGGGAGGGCGCGGCAGCGTAGCCCTGGCAAGACCGTCGGTTCTCAGGACGGGCCAGGTTGAGGGCGTTTGCCGCGGAAGCGCCCGGTCTTAGGCGGTCGATAGCGGGAAGGAGGCGCACCGGGAGGAGTGACAAGAAAAGAGGCGTATCCCTGGCGCCGCTCCGGGAGACAACAGCTTTGCGTTCCCTCAGGTCACGGAGTTTGCAGAAACTTTGAAGTGTTGGCTAAACGCATAGCGAGTCGGGCGGGTGCTTTCCAACCTCAGGAAGTGCAGGTTCCCCGATGATTCGCCGGCGACGACGAGCCGAGCGTCTGGTGAGACGGCACAGGCCGTTATAGGGCTTTCGCCGGTGAAGACAGCCAGACACTCCCCTGTGTTGAGGCTCCATAGGCGGACTGTGTTGTCATCCGAGCCCGAAGCGATGTAGCGACCGTCTGGGGTCACCGCCAGGCTTAAGACTCGGTCGGCATGTCCCTCCATCCGACGGAGCTCTTGCCGGCTTGCAAAGTCCCACATCCGAATCGTGGCATCATGGGAGCCCGTCAGGACGCGGTTGCCGTCGGAAGTAATCAATGCTACTTGCGTGGCCCCGTCGTGCCCGCGCAGTTCTCCGACCACGCGGCCCGTCCCCAGATCTAGAATGGCGGGCCATTCGCTCGCCTCGTCTTGAAAACCAACGACGGCAAGGCGCCCGTCTGGGGTGGCTGCGAGAGTGGTCAGGTAACCACATGGCCTACGGTAGGAGCGGAGCTCTCGCCCTTCTGCCAATGAGAACACCTTGACATCGGTCCAAACACCTGCGGAAATGACAAGCCTACAATCTTCAGTGATCGAGACGGCGAGGATCTCGCTTTCATGTCCAGTCAGAGTTTGCAGGTTCTCCCCGGTCTCCAAATTCCAAACTTTGAGGCTCTTGTCGATTGAGCCGGAGATCGCGCAACGCCCATCAGGAAATGCGGCGACGGCCCCAACCGAATGTTTATGCCCAGTCAAGGTCCGGATTTCCCGTCCGCTCCAGAGGTCCCAGATTTTGATTGTGCCGCTCGACGCAGCTGAGAGTAGGAAGCGTCCGCCGGGTACCAGGGAAAGCGCGTTCACAGAGGCAAAAAGGTGAGCCTCTGTGTCCTCGGTTGGAGGCGCTGAGAGGTCCCACAGCATCACCTTATTACTGGAGTCTCCGGTCGCTGCCCGACTGCCGTCAGAGGTTAGAACCACGGAGTTGAACGATGGCGGCACAGGAAGGATCTCTAGTACCCTTACTGCCGCGAGATCGCAAACCATGAGCTTGCCTTGGGAAACAGAAACGAGTGTGCGACCATCCCGGGCAAGGGCTAAGCCGACTGCCGGCCAACGGTGTCCCTCGAAGCGCGCTGTCATGCGTTGCTCAATCAGACTGTAGATACCAATTGTCCCATCTTGGAGCGAGAAGATGATGCGGTCGCCCTCGGGAGTGATGATCAAGGAAAAGACAGGCATGTTCCATTTTACGACGCCGTTCAAGGTGCCAGTTTCCAGATCCCAGAGCCGCAGGGTTCCGTCCTGCGACCCTGAAACTAGTTGCTGTCCTGTCGATGTGATCGCCAGACTCCGAATATGTTGCTCATGTCCGTTCAGCCACCGTACGGCTCCTGTCGAAAGGTCTACGACTGCGATCGGACCATCTCCCGACCCTGCGACGATCTGTTCGCTGTAGGGCGCCACGGCGACTGCCGATACCGTTCGGCCCATCGGGATTTCCTTCTCCTGTGCGCCGGTCTCAAGATTCCAGATCCGCATCGTTTGGTCCCATGAGCCCGAAACCACACGCTCGCCATCCGCGGTGATCTTGAGTGCCGTCACTCCCTTGCTATGTCCTTTCAGAACTCGGGTTTCTCGACCAGTCGTGAGGCTCCAGACCCGGATCGTGCGGTCTGTGGAGGCAGCTATCACAGACTCCCCGTCTGGGGTCAGGTCGACGGCCTGGATGCTGCCGTTAGTTCGTGGTACCGCCGTAAAGACTTGGAGCAGTGCTCCTCCAGGCCGAGTCAGAGAGGCTCCGACCGGCGTCAGCCTATGGGATTGGTGCTCCTGTGCCGATACGAGGAGATTCGCGATTTCACCACCGTCACGATGATCGAGCAACCGTCCGAGGAGCTGACTCGGCAGTTGGTCCGGATCGCGATCGAGGATATGGGCCGACATCCGGATTGCCGCCTGGACGAGTCGAAGGGAGGAGCCGTCAGGGAGGTACTCGTAGTCCGAAAGCAGCTCATGGAGCGGCAAGTTCCTGACCTTTTCTTCCAGGAAGGGATAGCACCCTAGGAGAATGCGGAGGCGCTCCCTGTCTCCTGAGGAGTCCAGGTATCCGGGAAGGTGCCGCAGCGCATAAAGACGTTTCTCGTAGGGCATAGGTCAGAGTACCAGCAGTACTCCCCTAGGATAGCTCTTCCCTGGCAGAGATGGTAGAATCTCCAAAGTTCGATATTTGGCCTGATGTCATTGAAGACCATAGGTGACCTATGCCTTCTGCCGACCTGGATTTCTTGGTCAAGACTGATTTCCGTGACGGCCGGACCCGGTTAACCTATCTCCTGCAATCTCCTTCCGGGAAGGCGGGTTTCACCTATCGAGAGGTTCCCGGTCCAGTGATTCTCGGACGGCCTGAGGACCTTCAGGCCTATCTGATCGACAAGATCGGAAAGCTGGAGGATGGGTACGATATCGACGGCTCGTACCTCCTGGATCCAGACATCGAACGCAAGCTCGCCAAGATCGGTCGCGACCTCTACCTGGAGCTCTTTCCTCCCGAAATGAGGCAGGTCTATCGGGAGATTCGAAACCATGAGGTGCAGACGATCCGGATCGTTTCCGACGAGCCCTGGATTCCGTGGGAGCTGATCAGGCCATACGACGACAGTCAGCCCGGCCAGATCATCAACGACGAGTTCCTGTGCGTACAGTTCGAGCTCACACGATGGTTGTCCGGCGATCGATCTCCTCGACCAGAAATCCAGGTTCGGCGGCTCGCCAGCATCGTGACGGCCGGAGACTTGCCGAAGGCTGGAGAGGAGAGGAAGGTCCTGGTAGGACTCACGGAGACCTGGTCTGGGATCGAAGACGCGAGCCCCTCCCTCTCCAGTGCCCGCGAGGCCGAGACCTTCCTCCAAGCCGGTGGTATTGACCTCCTCCATTTCATAGGTCATGGCACTTTCGATGCTTCCCAACCCAATGAGTCCGGGCTCCCATTCATCGACGGGAGTGTCCTTCGACCTCAGGATCTCCAGGGTCCTCTAAGTACCCGCATAGGACGGGACCGCCCGATGGTTTTTCTCAACGCCTGTTGGAGCGGTCAGCAAGGGTGGTCTTTCACCCGCCTCGGGGGGTGGGCCGACCGCTGGGTGCGGATCTGTGGCTGTGGAGCCTTCGTAGCTCCAATGTGGCCAGTACGCGATTCCCTGGCCCTGGAATTCACGAGAAAGTTCTATGCGGCTCTTGCGGATGGGAACACCTTCGGCTTTGCGGCACGCGAAGCCCGGCAGCACATCCGCAAACTGAGTCCGGGCGACCCTTCCTGGCTTGCGTACTCCGTGTATGCCGACGTTCACGGCCGACTCGCCCTGGGTGATGCCGTAAAGGGGGAGGGTCGGGGGCAAGCGCTGGGAATCCCCGATGCGCCGCCAGAGATCCGTAATAGGATCCTGAGCTTCAATCGTTTGATCGAACGGAAGACTGAGGGTCTCGTTGGCAGGCAGTGGCTCTTCGATGCAGTCAATGGCTTTGTTGAAAAGCAGAAGAGCGGTTATGTTTTGATCCTGGGAGATCCGGGCATTGGAAAGTCCACCTTAATTGCGGAGATGGTGAAACGCCATGGCCATCCGCACCACTTCAACGTGCGAAGCGAGGGAATTCGGAGACCCGAGGACTTCCTTCCCAATATCAGCGCCCAGATCATTGCTAGATATGGCCTCAGCTATTCGGCTATCCCACCAGACATCTCCCGAGATGCAACGTTTTTCAAGGCCGTTCTCGAACGAGCCGCTGCAAAGCTCAGTCCCGGGCAGAAGATCTTCATCCTTGTTGATGCTCTGGACGAAGCCGATCCGGCTTCCATTCAGAAGGGAGCCAATACACTCTATCTTCCCTCTGACCTTCCTCCTGGAGTCTTCCTGGTCGTGACCTCCCGGCGAGGGGCCTTCAATCTCCAGATTTCCTGTCCCGAGCACACTATAGACCTTCAAAAGGAGAGCGAGAACAATTTTGCGGATGTCAAGCTCTTTGCTCAGAGTTGGCTCGGGCGAGAAGGCATACGCTCTTACATTCGAGCGCAGGATCTTGACGAGACCACATTTGTCGAGGAAATCGTCCGGCTAAGCGAAGGTAACTTCATGTATCTCTACTGCGTACTGCCGGAGATCGAAACGGGCACGTACAGGAGCCGCTCGTTCGACACCTTGCCTGTAGGTCTCGAGAGATACTACGAGGATCAATGGGTTCGCATGAAAGAACTAGATTCCCAGGGGTGGATCGAGTACAAGTTGCCGGTTCTCGTGGCCCTTACCGTGGCCAGGGAACCGATCTCAATGGACTTGATCGCCGAATTTTCGCACGTCCAAGACCGTGCGCGTATCCAGGTGGCTCTGGACGAATGGAGTCAATTTCTCCAGCCGGTGGAAGCACAAGACGATGACGGCAGGCCACAGAAGCGCTATCGCTTGTACCATGACTCGTTCAACGATTTCATGGGCAAGAAGGATCAGGTCAAGGAAAAAGGCGTTGACCTCGTGGCTGCACATCGCCAAGTTGCGGATGCTCTATGGCGGGACTTGTATCCAGAGGGATGAGGGAGGGACTGCTGCTCAGGTAGATTGGTTCCAGCTTTCCGGCTCGATGAGTTTCAGGATGTGGACTTCACCCAGTCGGTCTCCCGTGACAATGCTCCTCCCATCCGGCGTCACGGCGCAAGTGAAGAATATGTGATCGCTGGTGTAGGCAGTGATGATGTCACCGGTATCCAGATCCCAGACCAGGAGAGAACCGTCGTCCGAGACGGAGACCGCTCGCTGACTGTCACGCGTCACTTGGACCGATTGGATTCCATAAATGCCGTCAGGATGCCCGCGCAGCGTGTGTAACTCTTCTCCCGTTTCGAGATCCCAGACCCGAAGGAGTACATCCGCTGAGCCGGAGATCGCCCGCCGGCCATCCGGAGTCACGGCCAAGGCGTAGACCATGCTACCGACTTGCATCGTGAGCAATTCTTTTCCGCTTTCGAGGTCCCAGGTCCTTACTGTATAGTCCTCAGAGATGGAAACGGCCCGCCGGCCATCAGAAGTAATCTCCACGGCATTGACCCAGCCGGTGTGCCCTATCAGAGTCCACTTCTCAAGCCCGCTGGCGAGGTCCCAGACCTTCAGGGTATGGTCTCGGGATGCGGAGACGGCCCAGCGTCCATCCGGCGCAACCCCGATACCAGTGATCCAATCCGAATGTCCGGTGAGTATGGCAAGCTTATTGCCGGTCGACAAGTCCCAAAGAATCAGGTTGCCGTCCTTGGAGCCGGAAAGGATCCTCTTTCCATCAGGTGTGAGGATTACCTTTGAAACCTCGTCGGTATGGCCGCTCAAGGTCAGTAGGGTTGATCCGGTTTCGAGGTCCCAGACCTTGAGAGTCTTGTCGGAAGAGGCAGACACCGCATACTTTCCCTTCGGGGTAACCACGACTGCGCCTACCGAGTCAGTGTGCCCATTCAAGGTGAGTAATCGCTCTCCATTATCCAGGCTCCAAACCATCACAGTCTCATCGTTCGATGTCGAGAGGGCGCGCCCGTCGGATGTCACGGCCAGAGAGCGAACTGCCCCTGTATGAGCAGTACGGGGGGATTCCTCCTCGACCTCAAGGTTCCAGACCTTGAGAGTGTGATCGTCGGAGGCGGAGACCGCCCATCTACCTGAATGTGTCATCGCCACGGCATTGATCCGATCGCTGTGCCCGTGCAAGACGAGGATTTCAGTCCCACTTTCAAGGTCCCATTTACGCAGGCTCCAGTCTTCGGAGCCGGATACAGCGAATCGCCCGTCCGATGTGATCGCTACACACCAGACGGCGTCACGATGACCTTCCAGGGTGTGTCGTTCGGTGCCTCGTTCCAAGTCCCATACTTTCAGCAGGCTGTCCTGCGATGCGGAAACTGCTTGGCGACCATCCGGTGTGACAGCAATCCCCCAGACTGGTTGAGTGTGGCCTTTCAGTATAGAGATCTCTTCTCCAGTGTCGAGATCCCACACTCGGATGGTGTGATCTCCGGAACCGGAGAGTGCGATCCGTCCTCTGGGAGATACGGCGACCGCATAGATTGGGCCGTCATGGCCACTCAGAGTGTGCACAGCGCTTCCGGTGCGCAAATCCCAAACTTCGACTGTGCCTTCTTGGGTGCCAGAGAGCGCCAGCCGTCCATCGGGTGTCACCGCGACCGACCGCAACTTCCTCCCGGGAGAGGAAAGGGTTAGTGGATTGGTGCCGTTGCCCAGATCCCACACTCTCAGGGTGCCATCCGCCGAGGCGGAAATAGCCTGATTCCCATAGGGAGGAATCAGAGCGATCCCGTAGATTGGCTCCGAGTGACCCTCCAGTTCAGGGTGCTGCGTACCGGATTCAAAGTCCCAGATTCTTACAGTCCGATCGCTCGAAGCAGAGACGATTTGTAGGTCATCCGGAGTAATGACCACCCCGTTGGCTTGATAATAATGACCGCGGAGAGTCCGTAGCAACGGTTGTCCCGGGCTCGTCAAGCTCCCCCTCAATGGACAGAGCCAAGGAGAGTAATTGGCACGCCGGGCTGCTGCGAGAAGCGCCTGCACCTCGGGGCAGGGAGAGCCTGCAAGACGTGCGAGCAACTGTGAAGGAAGCTGGACGGGATCCTCCTGCAGGACGTGTGCAGAGAGTCGTAGAGCCGACTGGATCAGCTTCAGGCCGGGATCTTCTGAAAGATCATAGTCCTGGATGAGCTCTTGGGGGGCCAGGAATCCTACCTTGGCCTGCACGAAGTCGAAAGAGCTCAGAAGGTCCCGTAGCTCCTCCGGAGGATAAGCGGTAGCCACATGGGAAGGCCGCCAACGCAGGAGATAGAGACGCCGCTCTGAGGACATCGCGTCCAGGCGATCGACGAATTCCCTTACCATGGGATCTTCTCGGCAATCTTACGGTTCTTCTTTAGTCCCGCCCTCCCGATGCACCGCCTTCACCGCCGGATCCCCCAGCACCACGAAGTTCCGCACGTCGTTGTTGGCGCGGAATATTCGCGCGAAGAGACTCTCGGCTACATCACCCATGTGCTCCCGAATCTTGAAAAGCTCCGCGAGATCTACCGACGACTCGGCGTGGCATTGGTTGAAGTATTCCATGGCGTAGCCGACCGGATAGCCGTCGAGTAGCCGCTTCAGAGTGTTCTCATAAAGGCCGATCTGGCTATGGTCGGACCAACTGAAGGAGGTGCTCCACGCCCGGTCTACGTGTCCAATCACAGCGAGCGCACCTTGCGGATGGCTGAGCAGGCGTTGGACCAACCTCGAAACGAACGGTTCCGGCGCTACGGGTTGCGGCAGGGCTGTCGGCTCTTCGACGAAACTGCTGACGGCTGGCGTCCCGCCGCTGTAACAGCCAAAATGGAAGGAGATCAGGCCGCGCAGGTCTGCGTCCTCAGAGAGATCCTCTCCGGAGAAGTAATGCTCAGGTAGAAAGGCGTTGTCCTCTCCCGGCCAGTCCTGGCAGAGCAACGCGCCCTGGCGAGAGTATTGGAGCTCATCTTTGAAGGGAAAGCTCATCCCGTGGCTCGCGGTGAGCAGGAGCGACGGCGTCTCGCTTCCCCCGAGGAGGCGCGAGAGCTGAGCTTTGGTGGCCTGCGGGCCGACAAGACGCGTGAGTTGCCAACCTTGGCGGTCCTCAGTGAGCGTCTGGGCGAGCGGCCTGATCAGCGCCTCTTCCGCGCGTTGGGTGGCCGGATCGCCTTGCTGGGAGACTCCGAAGAGGGTGATCCGTTTCGGTGGCAGGGCGGCACTGCCTTTCTGCGCGGCTATTTCCGTCTCTACGACGTTGCGGGCATAGACCCCGTAGGCGTCCGGGTCTTCGTTGCCGTCCTTGTCCGTGAAGTGAATCCGTCCTACCGCATATTGAATGTCGAGGTCGTACTGAAAGCTGAAGGGAATCTCCTTGGGGCTGCCTACGATCAACAAGTAATAGGGGAGACTTCCCTTCTTTGGGTCTACGGGACCGCGGGGGGCGCCGTTGGCAGTGAGGAATTCTTCCTTGCTCGCCAACTGCTGCCGGGTCGGCCGGTACGTCTTGAAATGCCCGCCCGCGGCTTCAGCGCGGTGCGCCAGGAGGGGCCTCAATTCCCTTTCAACTTCGGTGGGAATCGAGGGCGCGAAGATAACTCCCCATCCCGCTGAGGCGAGCTTCCGAGGCTCGATGTCCTCGGCGGGAGCACGCTTAGGATCGTAGATGTCGTAGCGGCTGAGCCGCCATTTGTATTCGAGCAACTGGGCGGGAGTCAGCGGCCTGCCCCGGATTTTCCGGGCGAACTCCTCCTCACTCTCCGGAGCTGTCAGGTACCTCCCCGTCCTGGCGTCAACGCCGTTGAAAATGCGCCCTCCGCTCATCCTCCTCCTCCACAGAAAAGAAAAAGAACTTCAGTCGAGATCCGGACATGTGGGGATTCCGCCCGATCCCGGCGGCGGGTAGTCGTCGTCGGGAGTCGGCGGTGGCTGGCTGGGGGCCGCCAGCTTTTCGATGGGCGGCTCGCCTGGGCCGCCGCGGGTCTGCCAGTCCCCCTGGAAGATGAAGGGCGCCCAGAAGTACGGGGATCTCCATTCCGGTCTGCGGCGCATGGAGATCTGGGCGCAGCGCAGGGCGGACGACGGCGGGAGGCCCTTTTCGATCAGGGCGCGGTAGAAGCGCGTCATCAGCTCGGAGGTGGCGCGGTCGTTGACGTTCCACAGGCTGACCACGACCTTGGGAACTCCGGCCTGCATGAAGCTGCGCGTCAGGTTGACCAGCCCCTCGCCGCGGACCTCGTCGCCAAGCCCCGTCTGGCAGGCGCTGAGGACGACCAGATGCGCGCGCAGATCCAGGTTGCTGATCTCGTGCGCGAGAAGGAAGCCGTCGTCGTCTCGAGGGTTTCCCTGCGGATCCACCAGAGAGAGGACGAGCCCGGAGAGCTCGGGATGCTTCGAGTTGAGCAGCCCGTGGGTGGCGAAGTGCAGGATGCGGTAGCGTTTGAGCTCCTGGCTTTCGACGAGGTCGCGGCTCGCCTCGAAATCGAGGGCCACGCGGCGGGCGTGTTTGGGAACGAGCTGCTCAATCGCTTTGGCCTCGTCGCGGGTGAACGGCAGGCGGTCGAAACTCTCGATTTCGAAGTCGGCGGCAGCCCGCGTGAGGTTGGAAGCCGAGGAGGGGAGAGGGCCTCCCGCGGCGGCGGCTTTCGCCTGGACGCGAGGATCGCGCGGCGAGAAGACCGGATCGGCCAGGACGGCGATCCAGGACGGCGGGGCCGCCCGCCGGCGGACGCGGCGCAGTGCCGCCAGGGTCGAAACCGAGGGCAGGTGGACGACCTCGTTGCGCAGGACGAGCGGCGGGGCGGTCTCGCCGTCGAGAGCCCGGGGATCGGGCAGGGCGGCGAAGGGGAGCGCTTCCAGGGCACCGTCGGCGACGATCAGGATGCGCCTCTCGCCCAACTCGCCGGCCACGGGTCCGAGGATTTCGCGGCTGAGCCAGGCGGCCGAGCCGGCGGCCTCGGGGTCGCCGTTTGGGCGGCCCCACTCGTCGCGGATCTTCCTCGCCGCCTGTTCCAGCCGTTCCCGCGGCGGCAGGGTGTAGCTGTTGAGCTCGCCGTCGGCCGCGAGGCTCCAGAGCCGGCTCCTCTCCTCGCCGAGGGAGTAGACGAGGAGCAGGCCCCAAGGGCCCACCAGGTTCTGGATTTCGGAGAGCTTCATGGGTTGGGGTTGAGCCGGCTCGGAGCTGACGCCGCGAATCCGGGCTTCCAGCCCCGCAAGCTGGAGGAGGCGCTCGCGTTGCTTTTCTTCGATCCTGGCGATCTCGGCTTCGTTCCCCTCTGCACGGGCGTTCTGGATTCCGACCTCGGCGTTGTTGATCCGCCGCTGGAGCTCCTGGCGTTGGGCCAGCAACTCGGGGTCCGCTTCGCTCTGAAGGCTCGGCTGGGCCTCGGCGAGGGTCTCCAGGAGCCCGCGTGCCCGCCGCCGATCGTTGAGCGCCAGGGCCTCGGCGTCAAAGCCGGCGCCGGGGTCCCGCTCGTGCAGGCTCATGAGGATGTCGATGTACAGCTCGAAGTAGTGCTGCTTGGTGGCGAAGTAGGAGCTTCTCAGGTCCAGGTTCTCGGACTCGGCCCGCAGCATCTCGACGCCGTTGACGACCTGATCGAGGCGCTGCCGGGCCTCCGCGAATTCGCCCAGAGCATGGAGGGCGCGGGCCGCGCCGTAGAGGGTCGAGACCTCGCCCCGCCGGGAGTGGATTTCCCGGAAGAGGCCCGCTGCTTCTTCATGAAGGCGCACGGCCTCGCGGTATTGGCCCGCGTAGAAGTTCTGCCGGCCGAGGTTGAGCACCGAGAACGCCTCGCCGAAGCGGTTGCCGGCGTTCCTCGCCAGGGTCAGGGCCAGGGTATAGACCTCGCCGGCCTTGGCCGTTTCGTTCCGCAGAAGATGAAGGGTGCCGAGGCTGTTGAGCGTTACGACCTCCCCCTCCTGGTCTCCGAGCTTCTGCTTGAGGGCGAGGGCTTCCTCCAGTTTGGGCAAGGCGTCTTCGAGGCGGCCAAGACGCTGGTCGATCGCGGCCATGCGGCTGAGGACGTGAGCGGTGTCGTACAGGTTCTTCAACTGGCCGTAGATATCGCGGGACTGGCGCAAGTGATCCATCGCCTGTTGGAGCTTCCCCTGGCTGAGCAGGACTTCGCCGATGCCGCGCAGAGCCGCGGCCTCTTCTTCGGGGAACCGGCGGGCGGCCCGCGCGCGCTCCAGGCCCTGCTGGTAGGCGTCGAGGCTTTTCTGCGATTCCCCAGCGACGTCGTAGGCGGCCCCCAGGCCGTTGAGCGCGCCGGCCTCCGCTCCCGGCTGGCCGAGCTCGTGGAAGATCGCGGCGGCCTTGCCATGGAGGTCGATGGCTTCCGAAATCCGCCCGCTGCGTAACTCGAGCAGGCCAAGCCGGTTGAGCACGACCCCCTCCAGGTCGCGCTTACCCACGGCCTGGAACAGGGGGATGGCTTCTTGCCCCGCGGTAAGCGCTCCTTCCTTATCGTCCAATCGATATTGCCGGACCTGTCCGATCCGGAACAGGCACTCGGCTTCCCACTCGCGGTCGCCGAGCTCGCGCCAGACCTTCAGGGCCTCCTCGTACTTCGCGACGGCCTGCCCACCCGCGGCTGGATCTTCGTCGTTGCGGCGGAGGGTCTCGCCCTCCTGGAAGAGCTGGAAGGCGTGAGCATGGCGTCGCTCGTTGTCATCTGGAGATTTCGCGGTGAGCTTCAGTTTGTAACCGCCCGCCGGCACGGACTCCTGCTCGCAGAAGACATCCAGCCGAAACAGGCCCGAAGTCTGCGGAATCATGAAGATCTGTTCCTGGCCCAGCTCGCCTCGCGGACTGTCGACCTTGAGAAGGAAGGCATCCTCAGGCGCGCCGGGAGCCCGCAGGCGGAGCACGACGTCGATCCCTTGCTGGTCGGCTACGAGGTGCACGTACTGGCCCGCTTGCAGGTCGATCTCGTAGCGGTGCCCCTGCATTGCGCTCAGCCCCGCTTCGACCGATTGCCCGGGCTCGAGCTTCCTGACGCCTTCCGGGAACTGGATCTCCGAGCTCAATCTCGCCTCCTTGGACCAGGGGGCCCACCAGAATCCGAGGACGGCAAGCCCGGCCAGACCGGCAGAACCCAGCAGGACACGCTTGCTCCTTGAAGACAAAGGGACACCCTCGATTTGGTATAGTTACTGCTCAACCGTGATTCTATGCCAGAAGTCAAAAAAGGGGCGGCCCGTGTGCACGGGCTCGGGGTCGGTCAGATCCGAGCCCACGGGCCGCCCGTGACGAGGAGGCCGGCGCCTGTCGGTGACCGGTCCCTGCCCTGAACGCGAAGACGGGGGAGGAAGGGGACCATTCCGCCGGAACCGCTAGAAGTGCCGCTTTTTTGGTACAATCTTGCTCTCTCATGTCGAGTTCCCCAACCGACGTCACAAAGCTGCTCAGGGACTGGGGCCAGGGGGATCCCGCGGCCCTGGAGAAGCTGATCCCCCTCGTATTCCGAGACTTGAGGGAGATCGCCGGCCGCCTGTTCCGGCGGGAGAACGACGGACACACGCTCCAGCCGACGGCCCTGGTCAACGAGGTCTTCATCCGCCTCACGGAACAGCGGAATGCCCACTGGGCCAACCGGGAGCAGTTCTTCGGGGTCGCGGCCCTGATGATGCGCCGCATCCTGGTGGACTATGCCAAGGGGAGGCAGGCCGCGAAGCGCGGGAGCGGCGCCGTCAAGCTGCCCCTGACCGAGGCCCTCGGCCTGGCCGTCAGTCAGGAGAATCTCGACGTGGTGGCCCTCGACGACGCCCTGACCCGGCTGGCGGAGATCGACGCACGCCAGAGCCGGATCGTCGATCTGCACTACTTCGTCGGCCTCACGTATGAGGAGATCGCGGAGGTGCTGGGCGTCTCCGTGACGACGGTCAAGCGGGAGTGGCGGACGGCCAGGCTCTGGCTTTATCGCGAGCTTAAAAAATAGGTCCGTTCCGCCGCCGTCTCTCGCGTTTCAGAAAGAAGGATGACATGGACGGGAGCCTGGGCGGCTCCGGGGGAATGGTGACACCCGATCGGTGGCAGCAGATCAAGGCCGTTCTGGAAGATGCGCTGGAGCGGCAAGGGGCCGAGAGAGCGGCTTTTCTTGACCTCGCCTGCCAGGGCGACGACGAGTTGCGGCAAGAGGTGGAGTCCCTTCTCGCCTCCGAGGAAGAAATCGGCGATTTCATCGAGACTCCCGTCTTCCGGATCCGTCTGGAGGACGAGGAGCCCGTAGCCGCGGGGCAGCGCATCGGCGCCTACCGGATCCTGCGCGAGATCGGCCGCGGCGGCATGGGCTCCGTCTATCTGGCGGAGCGGGCCGACGAGGAGTTCGAGCATCGGGTGGCGCTGAAGCTCGTCCGGCGCGGCATGGATACGGACGAGATCCTCAGCCGCTTCCGTTCCGAGCGCCAGATCCTCGCTCATCTGGATCATCCGAACATCGCCAAGCTTTTCGACGGCGGCAGCACCGAGGACGGCCGGCCCTTCTTCGTCATGGAGTACGTGGAAGGCCGTCCCATCGACGAGTCCTGCAACGAGCGGAAGCTGACGACCCGCGAGCGGCTGGAGCTGTTCCGCAGCGTCTGCTCGGCCGTCCATTTCGCGCATCAGAACCTGATCGTTCACCGCGATCTGAAACCGGGCAACATCCTGGTGACGGCGGGCGGCGTTCCGAAGCTGCTCGACTTCGGCATCGCCAAGCTGGTCGATCCGAACCAGGAAGGCTTAGCGCTCACCCAGGTGGACGTGCGTCCCATGACGCCCGAGTACGCCAGTCCCGAGCAGGTCCGGGGGGAGACGATCACCACGGCGAGCGACATCTACTCGCTGGGCGTGCTCCTCTACGTCCTCCTGACCGGGCGCTCCCCCTACCGTCCGGCGACGCGGGAGCCGCAGGACCTGGCCAGGGCCATCTGCGAGACGGAGCCGTTGCGGCCCAGCAGCGTCATGGGCAAAGCGGGCGATGGCGAGCGGCGTGCTCTGCGCCGCCATCTCGCTGGGGATCTGGACAACATCGTCCTCATGGCGATGCAGAAGGATCCGAACCGGCGTTACGCGTCGGTGGATCAGCTTTCGAACGACATCAGCCGCCATCTCGAAGGTCTGCCGGTCATCGCCCGCAAGGATACCGTGCGGTACCGCGCCGGGAAATTCGTAGCGCGCCACAAGCTGGGCGTCTCCGTGGCGGCCTTGTTCCTTTTGCTGATCGTGGGGTTCAGCGCGTCCGTGACCGCTCTCTGGCGACAGGCGGTTCATGAGCGGCAAATCGCGGTCCTGGAGCGCGAGAGGGCCGAGAAGATCTCCGGATTTCTCGAAAAGGTCTTCACCAGTTCCAATCCCGGAGAAGCCCGAGGCGAGACGATCACCGCCCGCGAGCTGCTCGATGCTGGCGTTCAGAGAATCGGTGAGGATCTTGCGGAGCAGCCAGAGTTGCGAGCGGAGCAGACGGCCACCATGGGAAGGGTTTACCGCAATCTGGGCCTCTATGAACCGGCCCGGAATCTACTCGAAGAATCGCTCCGTATCTATCGCAGAATCCTAGCGAAGGGCGATCCGCGGATTGCCTACAATCTCCACAATCTGGCAAACGTCTATCGAGAGCTGGATAAGGATGCCGCCGCCGAACCCCTCATCCGGGAGGCGCTAGAGATTCAGCGCAGAAGTGGGAACACTCAGAATCTTGACTATGCCAAAGGTTTGGCCAATCTCGGGGCCTACCTTACGAAAAGGGAGGAGTTTGACAAGGCTGAAGCTCTGTTGAAAGAATCTCTTGCCATCAAAAGAACACTCCCGGAAGTCGGGCAGGACGATATCGCTTTCAGTCTTAACAACCTCGGTCTGCTTGCTCAGACCCGAGGAGACTACGAGACCGCCGAGCGGCATCTCCAGGAAGCTCTGGCGATTCGCCGCAAGCTTGCCGAAGGCCGGCCTGATCCCCAGGTGATCACTACGCTCAATAATCTGGCATCTCTATGGGAGGATCAGGAAAAGCTCGCCGCCGCCGAGGATCTCTATCGGGAGTCGCTGGAGATGCGCCTCCAACTTTATAAGGACGGTCCGAACGCGAGGGTAGCACGAGGCTACAACGCTCTGGGCCACATCCGCCAAGCTCGCGAGGACGACTCGGGGGCAGAGACTCTCTATAGAAAGGCCTTGGAGATCGCTGACCAGACTCTTTCTGCCGACCATTCGGACCGGGCCATTTACCTTCGCAATCTCGGCTCCGCGCTGCTCACCCAAGGAAAGCTGGCCGAGGCCGAATCCAAGATCCGCGAGGCGCTGACCATCTTCCGGAAGAGAACCCGAGTCCTGGCGTGATGGCTGATGCCGAGAGCGTCCTCGGCGCCTGTCTGACTAAGCAACGGCGTTACGAGGAGGCGGAGCCACTGCTCGTCAACAGCTATGCCCGCTTGAAAGATGACGAAGGCGACGGGGCCAAGCAGGCGGACGCGGCCCGGCAGCGGATCGTCGATCTTTATATGGCCTGGGGCCGGCCGGAGAAGGCGGCGGCGTACCGGACGAGCCCCTGAAACTACGACGTCCCCGAAGTTCGTTCCGGGATTCTGAACGGCCGCGCCCCCGCCCGGGCATAAATGCCCGGGCTAGTCAAAAGAGCCCCCTGAAGGGGACTCCAGCAGTCGGGTTCACCCGGCTGTTTAGCATAGCCTGGGCATTTATGCCCAGGCGGGGCGCGGTCATGGATACCTTGGCGATCGAACCCGGAACGAATTTAGGGGACGTCGGACCAGGGCCTTACCGCACCCCGAAGATCCGCGCCACCCGCTCCCAGCGGCGGCGGACTTCCTGCCAGCTCTGCTTGACGGCGGGGCCGGGACGGGTCTCCGCCATCAGCGTCTCGACCTTCGCGGCGGCCAGGGCCAGCTCGCGGGCGCGGCGCTTCACCTCGTCCCGGCCCTCGGCGGTTCTCAGGCGTTCCTTGTTGCGGCCCAGGACGCCGTCCTTGACCCGCTTGTTGAAGCGCTCGGCCGTTTCGAGGAGCGTTTCCATCTCCGCCTGGAGCTTCTCGTCGGCTTCGGTGATCTCCGCGCCGCCGTCTTCCTTCTCTTCGAGGTAGGTCTCGTAGACCTCGATCAGGTGCCCGCTCTCGGCGACCAGCTCGCCGCCGAGCTGGCGCAACTCGTCGATTGGAAAATCGTCGCCTGATGAAGGGTCCGACGGGGCGGGAGCCGGGGCTTCCACCGTGGGCTCGGCGGGAGCGGGTGCGGGAGGCTCGGACCGTTGCGTCGTCTCCGGTTCCGGCAGGACTTGCGGCGCGGGAGCGGCGGGGCGCGGCCTCTCCTGTCTGGGAGCGGGGAGCGGTTGGGACGGCTGAAGGTCTGTCTTGGACTCCTCCGCGGGTGCCGGCTCTAGAGATACAGGCGCCGAGGCCTGGGTCCCCGCGGGAACGCTCGCCGGCGAGGCGGCGGGACCGGCGGTGGGCTGAGGCTCCTCCTGGCGTCTCCACAGGAAGGCCCCGGCCACAACCAGGACGAGCACCAGCGCCGCGGCGATCAGCCCCTTCTTCCCGCCCGGCGCCTCCACGGGCCGGTAGGACGTCCCGGCGGGAGCCGCGGGCACAGGCGCCGCCATGACGGGCGGCGGTGGCAGGGGCAGCGGCGGGGGAGGGGGAGGCGTGGGCGTCGAGGCCAGGCGCGGCCGGTCCGTCTCGGTCGTCTCGGGGGAGGCGACCGGAGGCGGCGTGGGCCGGGGCGGGAGGATCAGCGTCGGCAGCTCCCCGGTGGCGTCGGCGTCGGCGTCGGCCGCGGCGCGCGGTCGCCATCTCCCGGACCAGCAGGGCTCGCATCTCCTCCACCGTCTGGAACCGCGCGGCCGGCTCCTTCTCCAGCGTCTTCAGGACGGCGCGGTCGAGCCACTCGGGGAGCCCGGGCACGACGGAGCCGGGCGGCACCGGCGGGTCTTCGAGCTGCGCCTTCAGGATCGCGAAGTCGGTGGGACCCTCGAAGGGCACGCGGCCGGTGAGCATCTGGTAGAGCACCGCGCCGAGGGCGTAGACGTCCGTCCGGCGGTCCACCTCCTCGCCGCGGATCTGCTCCGGCGCGACGTAGCGCAGAGTCCCCACCAGCAGGCCGGTGCGGGTCAGGTGGCTGCTGCCGGAGACGCGGGCGATCCCGAAGTCCATGACCTTGAGCGTGCCCGCCTCGGTGAGCATGAGGTTGTCCGGCTTGAGGTCGCGGTGGACGATCCCCGCCCGGTGGGCCTGCTCGATGCCGTCCAGGGCGCTGACCAGCAGGGGCACGGCGCGGCGCCAGGGCATGGCGCCGCCGGTCTGCAGCACCTCGGAGAGGGTGCGGCCCCGCACGTACTCCATGGCGAGGAACAGCTCGTCGCCGTCGTGGAAGAAGCTGTAGATGGTGGCGATGGCGGGGTGGTGCACGCGGGCGAGGATCTTCGCCTCGGCCCGGAAGCGCTCGACGATCTCCGGCTCCCGCGCCAGGGCCGGCCGGATCGCCTTGACCGCGACCTCGCGCTCCAGCATCTCGTCGACGGCCCGGTACACGGCGCCCATCCCGCCTTCGCCGATCTTTTCCACGATGCGGTAGCTGCCGACGAGTCTGCCGATCATTGGGGGCTCCATGGGATGGAATGATTGTATCGCGGGCCCTCACCTCCCGGCCTCCTCTCCCGACCCCTCCCTCCCACCCACACCGGGAGAGGAGGAGAAGTTAGCCAGAGGAAGACCAATCCTGACTAACCCTGACCAACCTCTCCCTCTCTCCCGGTGTGGGTGGGAGGGAGGGGTCGGGAGAGAGGGCCGGGGAGTGAGGGCCTACCCCATCGGCAACTCCACCGTGAACACCGTCCCCTGCGGGCGGTTGTCCTCGACGCGGATGGTCCCCTGGTGGTCGGTGACGATGCGGTGGACGATGGCGAGGCCGAGGCCGGTGCCGCGGCCCTTGGTGGAGAAGTAGGGGAGGAAGAGCTTGTCCCTGGCGGCCGGCGGGATGCCCCGGCCCGTGTCCGCCACCTGGATCTCCAGGTGACCGTTCATGGCCTGCGCCGAGACCGTCACGCTCCCGGGCGCCTCGGTCGCCTCCACGGCGTTGTCCAGCAGGTTGATCAACGCCCTCCGGATCTGCTCGCCGTCGATCCACACGCCGGTGAGGGACGGGTCCACCTGGCTCCCCACAGCCACGCCCGGCTTCAGGTTGCGGTAGAGGTGGAGGGTGTCGTCCACCAGCCGCGAGAGGTCCGTCCGCTCCGGCCGGGGCCGGGGCATGCGGGCGTAGCGGGAGAACTCGTCCACCATCTCCGAGAGGTTCATCACCTCGCGCACGATGGTCTCCGTCCCCTCCTCGATCGCCTTGCCGAGGGCGGGGTCCCCCTGCTGGTGCTTACGGAGCAGGCGCTCGGCGGAGAGGCGGATGGGCGTCAGGGGGTTCTTGATCTCGTGGGCGATGCGCCGCGCCGCCTCGTTCCAGGCCGCGAGCTGCTGCGCCTTGATCAGCTCCGTCAGGTCCTCGATGACCAGCACCCACCCCTGCTCGCGGCCGGCGGCGTCCCGCAGCGCGGTCACCTTCAGCTCGAAGCTCTTGAGCTCGCCGCCCAGAGGCAGGTGGACCTCCCTGACGCCACGGACGGCCGGTCTGGACTCGCGCGCGGCTTCCCGCGCCGCCGCCGCCAGCCGTGCGAGGTCCGGATGGCTCCAGGCCTCCTCCACCAGGCGGCCCACCACGTCCTCTTCGCGCTGGCGCAGCATGGCCAGCGCCGCGCCGTTGCAGGCGAAGATGCGGCCCGAGGAGTCGAGGGCCACGACGCCCGCCGCGACGTTCTCCAGCACCGCCGCGATCAGCGCCCGCTCCGCCGCCAGCCGCTGGTTGCTGGCGACCAGCTCCAGGTGTCCCAGCTCCAGCATCTCCTTGTTGAACGCCAGCTCCTGGGTCATGCGGTTGAAGGAGTCCACCAGCACGCCGAGCTCGTCGTCGGCCTCCACGTCCACCCGGTAGGTGAGGTCGCCGCCGCTGATGCGCCGCGTGCCGTCCGCCAGGGCCTGGATCGGCACCGTCACCCGGCGCGCGAGGTAGAGGCCGGTCCAGGAGGACGCCAGGAGGATCAGCAGCGTCACCATGCCGAAGAGCAGGAGGTGGCTCGCCCGCAGGTCGTCCTTCTGGACTACGAGCTGGCGGTAGGACTGGTAGTCCTGCACCAGCAGCTCCCGCTGCTTCGCCAGCATGGGATCGAGGAGCTGCCCCGCGATCACGATCACGGACTCCTGGCCACTTTCCGGCCGGCCGGCGACGGCGGCGAGGAGCAGGCTGCCGCCCGTTCCCGGCGGCGTCTTGACCGTTTCGGCGTGCCCCTCCCGGGCCGCCGCCTCCAGGAACGAGCGGTCCTGCTCCGGCAGGTCGGGGATGCCCGACTGTGAGTTGAGGACGGCGTGGACGAACTCGCGTCCCTCGTAGACCGCCAGGAGGTCGAGGTCCAGCTCGTTCAACAACTCGTTCATCCGCCGCGTCAGGCGCGGGCGCTGCCCCGGCTCCTGGAGGTCGATGCCGCGGACCTCCCGCAGCACCCGCGAGGCGTCGCGCGCGTTGGTCCGCTCGATCTGATCGTAGAGCGCCTGGCCCACGGCGTTGCCGCGCTCCAGCACCGGCTCAAGGGGGGTGTTGAACCAGCGCTCGATCGACCCCTGCAGCAGCTCCGTGGCGATGGCGAACAGCACCAGCACGGGGATCAGCGACAGGCCGATGTAAGTCGCCACAAGCTTGAACTTGAACGTCGATCCCAGCGTCCCGCGCCGCCGCTCCACCAGCAGCTTCACCACGTTCCGCAGCAGGACGAAGAGGACGATCAGGATGAGGACGACGTTGACGTACCAGAGCACGAACAGCAGCACCCGGTTGGTGACCAGGGCCGCCGGCAGGTCGCGCCCGCGCTGGGCGAGGTAGAAGAGGACGGTGAAGAGCAGCAGCAGCGCCGCCAGGCCGGCGCCGATCAGCCGGTGGTCTTTGAGCTTCTGGAGGATTTTCTCGCGGCGGTCCATCGGCGCGGCTCAGGGCTGGACGGGGACGCGGAACTTGGACGACTCCTTCCAGTCGGTGTTGATCGACACGGGGATGAAGGTCAACATGGTCCGCGAGCCCATCTCGGCCTGGACCTTGACCAGCAGCCGGCCCTCGCGGGGCAGCCCCTCCAGGGAGAAGACCGGGAGCCGTTCGATCACGGTCATGGCGGTTTCCAGCTCCTTGTGCTCCCGCAGGGTGCGGCTCTCGACGAGCTTGCCGTCGAGCTTGTGGTGGACGGTGTAGGCGCGGGCCACCGCGTCGTACACCGCCACGACTTCCAGAGTATTGTCCGCGACCTTCCGGTCCCACCAGCGTTTGCGGTCGCGGGCCAGCTCGAAGCGGTAGAAGATGGACGTGGGCAGGCCGCTCTCCACCCGCTCGGAGAGGCGCCGGTCGAAGGCCCCGCGCAAAGTGAACGACGTCAGGACCTGGAGGCCGTCGAGCTCGATCTTGATTTCGGAGATTTTGGCGTCGGCGCGGGCCTGAGAGGCGAACAAAAAGAAAAGCAACAACGCGAGTTTTGCTCTCATCGGTGGCGTCAGTCTAGCACCGCGCCCTCACTCCCCCTACCCCCTCTCTCCCGACCCCTCCCTCCCACCCACACCGGGAGAGAGGGGGACTTGAAGACGCTGCTTTTGCCTTTCTCCCTCCTCTCCCGGTGTGGGTGGGAGGGAGGGGTCGGGAGAGGAGGGCCGGGGAGGTGAGGGCTCAAGGGATCACCGGCAGCTCCACGTACGACGCCTTCTCCTTCGCCCGGTAGATCGTCAGCGCTGGCGCCGGCGACTGCTCGGGCGTGACGGCGTTCGCCTTGTCGGCGCCGGTGATGGTCACGCGGATGCGGTGGCCGGCGTCGAAGAGGTTGGAGACCGGGAAGAGGTCGAGCACCAGCTCTACGGGCTCGCCCGGCGTCAGCGGCCGGCGGTCCGCCTTGTTGCCGCGATGATAGGGGAGGCCCAGGTAGTTGTAGCCAGGGTTCTGGACGGCGCGGTTCGACGCCCGGAGAGCCCCTTCGGAGACGTAGACCGACTTGCCCGTCTCGTCCACCTCCTCCAGGTAGACGAAGAAGTCCGCGTCCGTGGCCGTGGCCGACGCCCAGAGGTGGACCACCGGGTGGCCCGTCACCTCGACCGTCCTGGGGAGAGGCGGCGTCGTATAGCTGAGCCCCTTGGCCCCGAGGTTCGTGAGGTCCGGGACCTGGCGCGAGAGGCCCCAGCGGGGGTTGGGATCGGCCGTGGCGGTGTAGTCCACCGTGAAGGCGTCTCGGCCCTCCTCGTCCGTGGGCGCCACGGTCCCCAGGCCGCGGTCGTTGGCGAAATAGTACGGGGTGCGCCGCTCCTGGGGCAGGGGCCAGGTGGGGGCGGAACGCCACGCCTTGTCCTCGGGAGCGCCCATGACGTAGTAGTGGACCGGCGCGTCGTCCATCACGCCGTTGGGGATCCCCTTGAGCCAGTAGTCCCACCAGCGCAGGTGCTCGGCGGCGAAGTCCATGGCATGGTTCTGCGTGTGGGTCCACGGGCCGATCGTCAGCTTCTGGGGATTGTCCAGGTTGCGGAACAGCACCGTCTGGTCCCGCACGTAGCGGTCGAACCATCCGGCCAGGTGATAGACGGCCACCTTGGACTTCCGGATTTCGTCGCGGTAGGTGATGGGGGTCCAGTAGACGTAGGGCTTGATGCGGGTGCCGAAGCCGACGCTGTCGCGGTAGGGAGCATCCGCGACGATCTTCGCCATGTCGAGGTTCAGCTTGTGGTCCTCGACCGCGATCTTGAGGAGGGAGCGGTCCTTGTCCGCGTCCACGGGCTCGGCGGGCTTGTCCACGTCCATCTCGCGGACGGCCTGGGTCCAGCTCTCGATGAAGGGGCCATGATAGATGCCGCCGTGCCAGAGCAGGGCGTACATGTCCACCATGGCCACCTCGGGGAAGATGGCCTTGAGGTGGGGCGGCTTGCGGCTGGCGGCCATGTACTGGGTGATGCCGAGGTACGACCGGCCGTACATGCCGATGTTGCCGTTGGACCACGGCTGGGCCGCGAGCCACTCGGTGATGTCATAGGCGTCCTGGGTCTCGCGGAGGTTGAACATCCCCTCGAAGATCCCGAACGACGCTCCCGACCCCCGCGCATCCACGGCGGCAACCACGTAGCCGTGGCGGATCACGTCCTGGAGCCAGGGGAAGGTGTCGAGGACGGTGTAGAGCTTCCCCTCCTCTACGACGGCCCGCTGGTAGCGGTGATGGGTCCACACCACGGGCAGCTTCTCCTCCGCCACTTGGCCGTTCCGGGTGGGCCGGAAGATGTCCACCGCCAGCCGCGTCCCGTCCAGCACCGGGACGTAGACCGAGCTGCGCACCCAGCCGTCGTAGACCGGCTCGGACCAGCCGCGGTACTCGTTGAACCGGGAGACCTTCGCCGGCTTCGCGGCCTCCGTGGACGCGGCCGGCGGCTGGGCGGACGAGCAGGCGTAAAGACCGGCGCCCGCCAGGGCGAGGGTGGCGATCAGGACGCGGACAGAGGATCGAATGGACATGGCGGCGGAATCCTATGCGATTCCGGGCCTCTGCGGTCGTTGATCCGAAGAGGTGCGGATTCGGCCTCCGCCGCCCCAGGTTGAAACCGTGGGGCTACGTGCGATTGTCCCTCAAGGGACGGTTCGGATTGATCATTGGCCGGAACCCTCTACGGCAGTTTTCAAAGAGGATGGCCGGTCCTGTTCCCCGGGTCCAGAGGGAGGAGGCCCGATTTCTCTCCCCATCGCCGCCCGACAGGACCGGCCTGTCAGGTAAGACACCGTTGCGGAGAAAATGTTCAGCGGAGGGGGCCGAGAGCAAGGACAGCAAGGACATAAAGGACGCAAACGACATAAAGGACTCAAAGGACGGCACAACGCTGATGTCCTTTGCGTCCTTTGCGTCCTTTATGTCCTTTATGTCCTTGTCCGGTCCTGCGGCGGCCGACCGGGTATGTCGCTTCCGATGTGTGGAGGTCCTTTCCTACCCGAAAGGATGGGGAGCCCTCCGACCCGGGAGGGTATTGAGAGGACGGCCGGGCGGGCGCATCGTGGAGGTGGACCTTTCGCGAGGACGCGCCGTGTATATCGAGCCCCTCACTCTCGAACGCGAGGACACGCTGCAATCGGCGGACGAGACGCCGGACGTGCTGGTGATCGGGGCCGGCCCGGTCGGGTTGTTCACGGCTCTGACGCTGGTGGACCTGGGCGTGCGCGTCCAGATCGTGGACCAGGAGAGGCGTCCCGCGGCGCGCAGCTACGCGCTGGCGCTGCATCCCCGGTCCCTCCGTCTCCTGGCGGGCGCCGGGCTGGAGGGCGAGCTGGCGGCCCACGCCCACCGGATCGATTCGGTCGCTTTCTACGAGGGGATGGAGCGGCGTGCCGCGCTGGACTTCTCCGGTCTGGAAACCCCCTTCGTCACGGTGTTGCCGCAGCAGATCCTGGAGGGCGTGCTGGCGAGCCGGCTGGCGCAGCGGGGGAGCCCCGTGCTGTGGAACCACCGGGTCGCGGACCTGGATCTCGGCGACGGGATGCCCCTCGCCGAGGTGGAGCGGCTGGAGCGCTCCGCCGGCGGCACCGTGACGGTGGCGGACCGCGTGCTCGTGCGGCCCCGGTTCGTGGTGGGGGCGGACGGCCACCGGTCGCTGGTGCGCGAGGCGCTGGGGACCTGTTACGAGGAGATGGGGCCGCCGGCGCTCTGCGCGGTGTTCGAGCTGACGGCGGAGGGTCCCGCCGGCCACGAGGCGCGGGTGGTGTTCCACCAGGGCCGGACCGGCGTGCTCTGGCCGCTGGGCGGCGGGCGGTTCCGCTGGAGCCTGGAGATCGAGGACTGGGAAGGGTTCGAGGAGCCACGCTTCAAGAGCCGCCACTTCCCGCGGGTCGGGGACGAGCCGTTCCCCTACCTGGTGCGGGACCGCCTGCGGGAGCTCCTGGCCGAGCGCGCGCCATGGTTCGAGGCGGAGATCGGCGAGGTGCTGTGGTCCATGGCGGTGCGCTTCGAGCGGCGTCTGGCCGGCAGCTTCGGCCACGGCCCCTGCTGGCTGGCCGGCGACGCCGCCCACCTGACGAGCCCGGTCGGCACGCAGAGCATGAACGTGGGCCTCCGCGAAGGGCGCGACCTCGCGCGGCGGCTGGCCGGCGTCCTGGACGAGGACGATCCCATGACGGTGCTGGAACGCTACGGCGCCGACCGCCGCGAGGAGTGGCTGGGCCTCCTGGGGATCGAAGGCGTCTTCACGGCCGGCGAGCGGGCGGACTCCTGGGTGCGCGGGAACGTGCAGGGGATCGTGCCCTGCGTGCCGGCGTCGGGCGAGGATCTGGCGGAGCTGCTGGGCCAGATCGGGATCGAGTAAGCCCCCTCATCTTTTTAAGAACAAGCATCTTTGCAGCACGTATGCATCTCCATGCGCCTGTTGTTCTTTCTCCTCCTCCTCCCCGCTCCCGTCCTCGCCCAGCTCGAGCTGAAGCCTCCTCCTCGGCCTCCCAGGCCCACGAGCTTCCCCGAGATCGTGGTCACCCCCGAGCGCGCCGCCGAGCTCCGGAAGGGCGGCATGGTGGCGATCGACGCCGACCGCCTGAAGATCGACGGGGCGTGCGTGTCCGCGGGACTCTCCTGCGTGCGCCAGGCCCTGGGCAAGGCCGGCCTCTCCGGCAAGGAGGGGGTCCTGTTGACGGGCGAGGGCGCCGAAGTCGGGAGGGCGTTCTGGCTGCTGGAATGGGCGGGAGCGGAGGTGAAGGTGATCGAGGGGGGCCGGCTGAAGGTCCGGTCGCGAAAGGCGGCGACGTTCCAGGCCTCGCCCCGGGAGGAGGCGGCGGTGGACGCGGAGTGGGTGCGGGCGCGGTTCGGAGAGACGGGGACCGAGATCCTCGACGTGCGGGACTTGGGGATCTGGATGGAGAACGGATACGAGGCACCGCCCCGGTGGAGCGCGGGGCACATCCCGCACGCCCTGCCGTTCGATTTCCGTCGCTGGCTGCCGGAGAAGGGCCGCTGGCCGGAGCCCGGCGCGCCGTGGGAGACGCTGGATCGTCTGGCGCCCCGGAATCTCGATCGGGACCGCATCGATCCCCAAGCGGAGATCGTGCTCTACGGCGAGGGGCCGGGCGATCCGCTGCCCGGGCTCGGATATCTGCTGCTGCGCCGGATGGGCCGGCCGGTCCGCGTCTTCCCCGGCGGTTTCAAGGCCTGGTCGGCGGACCGCTCCTCGCCTGTGGTCCGGATCGTGGGGGTGCTGGAGGTGGCTCGGCTGCTGGGGATCGACGATCCGCGAGGAGAAGACGGACGTGGCGTTGATGGACTTGCGGGAGCCGGCGGACTACTCCCGCGTCGGTCACGTGCCGGGGGCGGTGGACCATCCGGCGTACGACCAGAAAGGAATCCCTGGAAGCGTTCATGGCGGCGCGGTGGCCGTTGGAGAAGGCGGCGCGTCTCCCCATCGTCCTCTATTGCTACGGCCGGGAGTGCATCCGCAGCCGGAACGCGGCCACCCACCTGGCGCGGATGGGGTACATGGACCTGCTGTGGTTCCGCGAGGGGATGCCCGCGTGGTTGGACGCGGGGCTGCCGGTGGTGGAGTAGCTCACCTGCCCCGCGATGACTCGGCCACCGGCTTCGCCGGCCCCGGCGCCGGCTTGTAGAGCGTCACCAGGCCGGCGCCGATCACCGCGAGAAGCAGCCCGACGTAGAACTGCCAGCGGATGCTCCCCCAGCCTCCCGGGGGCGGGTGGAGGACGGTGGTGTAGAGGGCGTTCACGACCGGCGCTCCCGCGAAGACGATGGTCATGACCACGGCGGGCGTGCCCTTGGCTCCGAAGGCGAGGAGCACGCAGAAGGCTCCGGTGGCGCCGACGATGCCGGCGATCAGGGACCAGAGGGCGCCCTTGGCGGGGAAGGTCCAGGCCGCGCCCTGGAGCTTGAGGACGACCAGGGGCGCCAGCACGGCGGTCAGGAAGTAGGCGAGGCCCACGAAGAGGAAGGCCTTGTAGCGGCCGTTCACGGGGTCGGCCATGCCGAGCTGGCCCACGTGCAGGAAAGCCCCGTAGAGCCCCCAGGAGACGACGGTCATCAGGGCGAAGACGAGCCAATTCATCGCGAAACCCCTCCTATCTCTCTTCCTTGAGCACCGGCAGCAGCGGCGCCTGGAGCGCGCTCCACACGGCGGCGAGCGACGAGGCGAATCCTAAAGCCAGCACGGCCAGCAGCGTCGACAACAGCGGCGTCCAGGGGATGGTATCTCCTCCCGCGGCCAGGCGCGGCGTCACCGCCAGCAATCCCGCGGCGGTCCCCAGGGCGACGCCCAGGAGCAGCAGGAAGCCGTTCTCGGCGGTGATCATCCAGACGAGGCGGCGGCGACGGTAGCCGAAGGCCCGCAGCGCCGCCAGCTCGCCGCGCCTCTCGATGACGCCGCGCAGCAGGGCGATCCCCAGGCCCAGGGTGCCCAGGAGGAGGCCGAAGCCGCCCAGCGCGCCGAAGGTCTGGAGATAGGTGGCCTCGACGGCGCCATAGGCGGCGATGCGCTCGGCGGTGGCGGAGACGTCGAAGCCGTAGCGCGCGAGGCCTTCCTCCAACGCCTGCGAGACCTGGGGCGCGCGCTCTCGCGGGGTCTGGATCAGGAAGAACGAGCGGCCGGCGCGGCGCGGGAAGTGGCGAAGCAGGTTCTTCTCCGCGGCCAGGAGCTCGCTCTGGAAGAGGCTGTGGCCCAGGAGCGCCACCAGGCGGAGCCTGATCCGATCGCCGGCTTCGTCCGTCATCTCCAGGTCCTCCCCCAGGCGGAGCTTGAGGATCCAGGTGGCCGAGGCTTCGTCGGCGATCACCGGCACCACGCCGGGGCCGAAGTCGCGGTCGAGCAGGCTCCAGGGGTTGTCCGTTTCCTCCATGGCGCGCAGGAAGTGGAAGCGGCCCGCGAAGGCTTGCGGCGGGACTCCCAGGAGACGGGGGCGCTCGGGGCGGAAGAGGTTGAGGCAGCTCGCGTCGTCCCCGGGCATCAGGCGCAGGGGGAGGATGGAGACGCCCGCCAGGGATTCGTCTTCGGAGAGGCCGAGCGTGAGGCGTCCCTCGGGATCGTTGGGATCGGCGGCGAGGGGCACGGCGGACTCGGCGTAGAGGGAGAAGCCGCCGGCTCCTTCGGGGATCTCCGCCGCGTCCTCGCTCCGGCGGTTGGCGGCCACGGTCACCAGCACGAAGCAGGCGGCGGCCACCAGGGCGACGGAGAGGAGGCTGCGGCCGGGGCTGGCGGCGCCGTTCCGGGCGGCCATGCCGAGCAGCGTCAGGCGGCTCGACGGGCGGGGCCGGCGCAGCCAGAGAGAGATCGCGGCGAGACCCGAGACCAGGAGCGCGGCGCCGGCTCCGAAGGCCAGAGCCGGCGAGGAGGTCTCCCCGGAAAGGGCCATGGCGAGCGCGAGGGCCACGGCGAGGGCGGCGCCGCCGAGGGCGAGCGGACGGGCGAGCCGCCCCGGCTTCGCGGGTCCGGGCGGCGTGGTCCGGCCCGCGAGCAGGGCAGGCGCCGGAATCCGGGCGAGCCGCCGCACGGTGAAGAAGATGGCGACCAGCACCGCCAGCACGGAGGCGATCCAGCCCACGATCAGGCTGGAGGGCTCGACGTGCAGGTAGAGGTCGGGCGTGCCGACGGCAGGCAGCCACCAGGTGCGCAGGCCCGCCATGAGCAGCCAGGCGTAGCCGAGCGCGCCGGCGAGCCCCAGGAGGGCGCCGGCGCCGGCCAGGACGGCCCCTTCGGCCAGCAGCCGACGGCGTACGGCGCGCACGGGATAGCCCAGAGCCAGGAGCATCCCCAGCTCGCCCGCCCGGCGCTCGACGGCGAGGCTGAAGAGCAGTCCGGCGAGCAGCACCGCCGAGAGGATCAGGAAGAAGCTGAAGGCGAGGAAGAGGCCGGCGAAGTCGGTGGATCCCTGGGCCGCCGAGAGGCCCTGGTCCTTGACCGCGTGGAAGACGAGGCCGAAGGGCGGGAGGTCGGCTTTGGCGGGGAGCTGGGTGCGGAGGGCGGCTTCGACATCTTCACCTTCGAATCTCAGCGCCGTCAAATCCCCGAACCGGGTGCGCCACAGCCGCCGGGCCGTCTCCAGGGAGACGAAGGCCTTGGGCGACGCGCCGTGGTCGTCCCAGTACTGCTCGTCCTTGGGGCGGATCTTCGACAGGTCCACCGGGAACGGCGGGTCCCAGGCGGCGATGTCTTCGGCTTCCTCGATCCCCGGGAAGGTGGGGGTGAGGGTGCGGTCCGCGCCCAGGCCGGTCATGGGAACGACGCCGGCCAACTTCAGGACCGCGCTCTTTTCGACCAGGCCGCCGCCCGGCGCCATCACGAGGTAGCGCAGCTCGATGGGGTCTCCGGGACGGGCCCCGAGATCGTCGGCGGCCCACTGGTTGAGGAGGATCTGGCCGTCCGCGACCGGGAACGACGACAGGCCGGTCACCATCGAGTAGGGGAGGAGCTTCCCGCCGGTCCGCAGGCTGGTCGCCAGGTAGGTGAAGACCCGCGCGCGGCTTCCCCAGTTTTTCGGCGACCTCGACGGCGGCGTCGTTCACGAAGAAGCCTTCGCTTTCCAGCGAGACGTGGTCCGCGCCCCGGACGATCCGCAGCCCCAGGTCCTCCAGCCGGACGGCCTTCCGGAGATCGGGGGGCGGGCCGGACGCGAGCATCGCGTTGGCCTTCCCCTTCCGGTCCAGGACCTCCTGGAGGGCGGCCAGCGAGACGAAGGCGTTGCGCGCCCGGGCCTGGTGGGGGGCGAGGCCGAAGCCGCCGATGCCGCGGTCCGGGACCACCCGGGCGACGGTGAAGCGGCGGGTGACCAGCACGTCGTCGGCGTCCTTGTCCCCCAGCAGGGTCTCGCGGGGGATCTCGCCCGGCAGCTCGAAGGAGAGCAGGAGGTCGTCCCCCGCTTTGGCGCCGATCTCTTTCGCGAGGGACTCGTTGACCACGGCCGGCGGGAAGATCCCCCCGGAGGATTCGAGCTTCGGCAGGCCCTCGCCCCGGCCGTGCAGACGGCTGAAGCGCTCGTCCACGCCGTAGACGGCGATGCCCGAAGCGCGCGTCGAGGAGGAGCCGTGGACGGCGCTGGCGCGGGCGACGATCAGCGGCGCGGCGTTCAGCTCCTCTCCCAGCTTTTCGCGGAAGAAGCCCTGGGAGATCAGGACCGAGTCGATGCCGCCGAGCCGGTCCAGCATCAGGCCGGTCAGGCTGCCGCGCACCGAGTCGCCGGCCAGCAGCGCGCCGGTGAGCACGGTCGAGGCCACGGCCGCGCCCAGGGCCACGGCGAGGTTGGCGCGCCAGAAATGGGTCAGGCCGCGAAGGAGCACCGGCCCTCCACCAGCTCGCAACGGCGGGGGAAGCGCGCCGCCAGCTCCAGGCTGTGGGTCACCACCACGAGCACAGTCCGCAAGGACTCATGCAGCTCGAAGAGCAGATCGGCCACGGCTCCCGCCGCGGCGCGGTCGAGGCTGCCGGTGGGCTCGTCGCAGAGGAGGAGACCGGGACGGTTGATGAGCGCCCGCGCCACCGCCACCCGCTGCCGCTCGCCGCCCGACAGCTCCGCCGGCCGGTGGCGCAGCCGGTGCGACAGGCCGACGCGGTCCAGGATCCCGGCGGCGCGGGCTTCGGAGTCGTCTTTCTTTGGGAACGCCCGAGTAGGAATCAGCACGTTCTCCAGCACGGTGAACTGGGGGAGCAGGTGCGCGTCCTGGAAGACGAAGCCGACGGTCTCGTTGCGGAAGCGGGCGAGGGCGGGCTCGGGGAGCGCGAAGGGATCGGCGCCGCCGATCGTGATCGTCCCCGCGGTCGGCCGGTCGAGCGTGCCGATCATGTGGAGCAGGGTGCTCTTGCCGGAGCCCGAGGGACCGGTGACGGCGAGCGACTCCCCGGCCGCGAGGTCGAAGGAGACGCCGCGCAGCACCACGACCGGCTCCGAGGCGGTCGCGAAGCTCTTGTGGACGTCGCGGAGGCTTAGCATTGGGTCTTCAAGATCGGTCGGATCAGACGGATCGGTCGGAGCGGTCGGATCGGTCGGATGACAAGGTCACGCCGGCACCCTTTCGCCGAGCCGCTCCGCGAGCAGCCGGTTATACACCGGGAGCACCTGCTCCGCCTCGGCCTCGGCGGTGAAGCGCCGCTGGACGGCCTCCCGGCCGCGCCGCCCCAGGTCCGCCCGCAGCGCCGGATCGTCGATCAGCCGCGCCAGGCCGCGGGCCAGATCCTCGGGCGAGCCGGGCTCCACCAGCAGGCCGCCGCCGGTCGCGGCGAGCATCTCCGGGAAGGCGCCGTGCCGCGGCTGGACCACGGGGACGCCGTGCGCCAGGGCTTCGAGCACGAAGAGCCCCTTGGGCTCGCGGTAGGTGGTGGGCACGGACAGGATGTCCAGCGAGCGGAGGAAGCGGTCCTTGCCTTCGCGGTCCACCTCGCCCGCGTAGTCGACGGCGCCGGCGAGGTCCTCGAAGTAGGCGCGGTCCCGCGCGCCCAGCCAGCCGGCGGCGCGCAGGCGGACCCTGCCCTTGTAGGCCGGATCGGCCTCCAGGAGGCGGACGGCCTCGACCAGGAGATGGAGCCCCTTCTCGGGGCAGATGCGGGCGAGATAGCCGATGGTGACCGGGCCGTCCGCAGGATGCTTCTCGACCGGGCCGTCGAAACCCGCGAGGCTGATCCCCAGGGGGACCACGTGGATGCGGCTGCGGTCCACCGCCATCAGCTCGGCCATCTCGCCGGCGTACCACTCGCTGTGGGAGAGGAAGGCGTCGACGTCCCGGGCGCGCTCGCGCAGCGCCTCCAGCGCGCGGGTCTTCCAGGGCTCGCGGAGCTGGCCGAGGAACAGGTCCTCGCCCTGGAGCGAGCAGACCACCGGCGCGCCCACCTCGCGCTTCAGGCTGCGGGCGAAGCCCACGAACATGGAGTTGGTCAGGTGGACGATCTCGGGCCGGAAGTCGTCCCGCAGCCAGGCCACCAGCCGGGCCAGCTCCTTGGCCTGGAAGCCCTCCTCGCCCTTGAGCACGGACCAGGTCAGGTCCCCCAGCTCCGTGGGATCGGTGGAGGCGCCGAGCTTGGCCACGCGGCGGATCAGGCCGGGGCTGTCGAGCAGCCGGTCGAAGGCCGCGGGCGTGTGCCGGAAGGCGCCCATCTTCTGCTGGAGGTAGACGTTCAGGGCGCCGAAGAAGACGCGGTCGATCGAAACGTCCGCGCCGTCCGTCTTCAGCGGCGTGTAGGTGGGGATCAACGACACGTCATGCCCCTGCCGCAGCAACGCCCCGGCGAGGGCGTTGTCGTGCAGGCAGGTGCCGCAGATCATGTCAGCCGCGCCGGCGGCTATATAGGCGATCCTCATCTTCGACCCTCCCGGTCGATGCATCGGGGAAGAACTTCGCCAGCGTCTCGGCGGCCGGCGGCCGGGTGAGCAGCGAGCCCACGATCATCGCGGCCGTGGACGCCAGCAGGATGACGGCCACCGGCATGACGCCGGTGCCGGCGATGGTGTAGTCCGCCGTCCTTCCAGCCGTGGATCACGAAATACGTCCAGAGCACGGCCACCGTGAGCGTGGAGGCCAGGGCCCCCCACTTGGTGCTGCGCTTCCAGAAGACGGCCGCCACCACCACGGGGAACAGCGCGGCGAAGCCGGTGAAGCACCAGACGCCGAGCTTGAAGATGCTGCGGGTCGTCACCAGCGACAGCAGGTAGGTGACGATCAGGATGGCGACCGTGAAGATGCGGCCGACCATGATCTGCCGGCTCTCGCTCATGCGGTCGTGGAACCCGTAGTGGCGGACGATGTCCTGCGTGAACATGGTCCCCGCCGCGTGCACCTGCGAGTCGAAGGAGTTCATGATGGCGGCGAAGACGCCGGCCGCCAGCAGGCCCGCCAGCACGCCGGGCGCGTGCAGGTCGATCAGCTTGACCAGCACCGAGTTGGCGCCGGCCACGCCGAGGTCCGGGAAGTCGGCGCGGGCGAGCACGCCCAGCACCACGCTCGGCACCCAGACGATGGCGATGCAGACGGGATAGAAGGCGATCGTCGGCTTGAACGAGGCGGCGCTGCGGGCCGTCAGCCAGTGGATGAAGATGTGGGGGAAGACGCCCGCGGAGAGCGGGATGCAGGTGTAGGTCAGGAGCTGCCAGGGATTGATGTGCTCGCCCCGGATCAGCAGGTCGGGGTTGCTCGCCGCCACCCGCTGCATGGCCGCCTCCAGGCCGCCCAGCTTGCTCACGATCACCCAGAAGGCGATGAACCCCAGGGTCAGCAGGACCACGGTCTGGAAGACGTTGACCCAGACCGTTCCCCTCATCCCGCCGTAGGTCACGTAGGCGAGCACCACGACGCAGATGACCAGCCCGCCGACCCAGCCCGGCACCAGGCCGTCCGTCACCTGGGTCAGGGTCGAGCCGCCGCCCATGACGCCGATCAGCAGGTAGGGGACGAGCAGGGCGATCTGCACCACGAAGAGGAGGAGCCCCAGGCCGTCCGAGTCCCACCGCTCGCGGAAGTACTGGACGGGCGTCAGGTAGCCGCGCCGCTTGCCCAGGGCCCAGACGCGGGTGCCGATGAAGTAGAACACCGTGGGGATGACCAGCCCCGAGGACGACGCCATCAGCGCGAAGACGCCGATCCCCTCCATGTAGGCCTCGCCCGCGGAGCCCAGCACCGCGAAGGCGGTCATGTTGGCGCCGAACAGCGAGACCAGGAGGATGAAGGGGCCGAGGGTGCGCGCGGCGACGAAGAAGTCCTCGCTGGTGCCCTTGAAGAAGCGGTGCGAGAACAGGCCGATCGCCAGCACGATCGACCAGGTAGACGACGATGATGACGAGGGTGGTCAACGCCCTTCCTCGTCCAGATGGTCCGGCCAGGCCTTGAGCACCAGCAGGGCCAGCACGACCGAGGTCGCGACCGCGAAGGCGACGTGGTAGACCAGTCCCACGGGCAGGCCGAAGACCAGCGTGGCGTCGTTCCACAACCAGAGGTCGTTGTGGAGCAGGAAGAGGACGAACAGGGCCGCGTAGAGCGGCCCTCTCCAGGGGTTTCTAGGCCTCACTGCCGGTTCCCGCCAGGAGCGGCACTTCCTCGGGGAAGCGCACCATCCAGCTCATGGCGTCGAAGAGTCCGTCGATGGGTTGTTCCACGTTGCCGACGAGGAGGTGGATGATGTTGAGCCGGTGCTCCGGATAGCGGCCGAGGAACTTCGCGAAGCTGAAGTCCTGCTCGTAGAAGGCGTAGACGAGCTTGCGCATCGCCTCCATGCCGGCGACGAAGCGCGGGCCGTGCGCCCCCAGCCGTTCCGCCGAGGGGTCGCCGGCGGCGAGGGCGGCGTGGACCGAGTCCGCCGCCAGCTCCCCCGACTTCAGGGCCAGCAGCACGCCCGACGAATAGATCGGGTCGAGGAAGCCGAAGGCGTCGCCGACCAGGACCCAGCCGTCGCCGGCGATCTTCGTCGAGCGGTAGGAGAAGTCGCGGGTCGCCTGCACGGGGAAGACCTGGGTGGCGTTGGCGAGGCGCGGTTGCAGGGCCGGGCAGCGGTCCACCTCCTCTTCGAAGACCTGCTGCGGATCGGCGGGCCGGCCGCTGACCAGGTAGTCGAGGCCGCCCACGACGCCGACGCTCACCCGGTCGTCCGGCAGGGGGATGTACCAGAACCAGGACTTCGCCTCCTCGGTGCGGATGACGAGGGTGGCCCCCTCGTCGATCCCCGGGTCGCGCAGCGCTCCCTGATAGTGGGTGAAGTAGGCGGCCTTCTTCAGCTCCGGGTCGTGCTGGCGCAGGCCGAGCTTCTTGGCGATGATGGCGCTCTGGCCGGAGGCGTCCACCACCACCCGGCAGCGGATCTCCTTCTCTCCGCCTTCCGGCAGCTCCGCCCGCACGCCCACGGCGCGCTCGCCTTCGAACAGGACCTCCTTCACGATCGCTCCCCGCTGGATCTCGACGCCTTTTTCGCGGGCGTTGTCGAGGAGCAGGGCGTCGAACTCGCTGCGCAGCACCTGCCAGGTCTGCGAGCTTTGGGAGGGGTCGGTCTCCGTGAAGTAGAAGGGCACGGAGGCCTTGCCCTTCTTGTTGTAGAACTGGACGCTGTACTTCTTGGGGAAGTGGCTCTCCTGGAGGCGCGGCAGCACTCCCATGCGCTCCAGCGTCCAGTAGGTCGCCGGCATCAGCGACTCGCCGATCTTGAAGCGCGGGGTGCGGGAGCGCTCGAGGAGAAGGACCTTGTAGCCTTGCCGGGCGAGCAGCGTGGAGGCGGCGGAGCCGCCCGGCCCGCCGCCGATCGTGATCACGTCGTAATCCGTCATGTTTACAGCTCCAGGCGGTACTCGAAGCCGCCGTAGATTGAAAATCCGGGCGCCGGGATCACCGAGGTGTTGCCGAAGCCGCGGGTGAAGATCTCTTCGTCGGTCAGGTTGCGGAGGTGCAGGTTGAGCCGCCAGTCCGCCAGGTCGTAGGAGAGCGAGGCGTTGAGCTCGAACGTCGGATCCAGCTCGAAGCCGTTGTCCTCGGCGATGAACTGCTCGGAGAGGTAGCGCCCGCCGCCGCCGATCCCCAGGTTGCCGAGCTTCTTGCTGACCCAGAGGTTGGCGATGTGCTCGGGGGCGAACGCCGAGGTGTTGCCCGAGCGGTCGATCACGATGAAGTCGTCGGGGCCGAGGCCGATGCGCACGGTCTCGGAGAAGCGGGTCAGCTCGGATTCGTTCCAGGCGTAGGAGAAGAGCGTGCGCAGGCCCCGCAGGGGCTCGGCCGCCAGCTCCAGCTCGGCGCCGCGGGCGCGCTGGGTGCCGGTCTGCTGGATGAAGCCGGTGAGGTCCGGGATGGCCACGTTCTCGCGCTCCAGCTCGTAGAGGGCGAAGGTCGTCTGCAGCCTGCCGCCCCACAGCTCGGCCTTGGTCCCCAGCTCGACCTGCCGGCCCTCCTCGGGCCGGCGCTCGCCCGCCACGCGCGACGACGGCGGCGCGAACGACTGGCCGGCGTTGGCGTAGAGGGAGACGGACGGCGAGGGCGAGAAGACCAGCCCCAGGATCGGCGAGACCTTGGAGAAGTCGCGGTCGGTGCCGGAGACCTCGTCCTCGTAGCCGATGGAGTCCCAGCGCGCTCCCGCGATCACCTGGAAGCGGTCGGAGAAGCTGATGCGGTCGATCACATAGGGGGCGATCACCTGGCTCGAAGAATCGGCCGCCTGGTTGGGGATGCGGAAGAGCGGCCCCTGCGCCGTCTCGACCGGGTCGTCGAGAGACATGGTGGGCAGGAAGGCGAAGTCGAGCGTGAAGCGGTCGTCATACCGGCCGGCTTCGACGCCCGCCAGCAGGCTGTGACCGATGCCCCCCGTCTCCACGGTGTAGACCACCTCGAATTGATTGCCGAAGAACTCCTGCGTGTCGTCGAGCAGCACCAGGGTGCGGACCACCTGGTCGGGGAACTGCCCGAAGCCGGGGATCACGCCGTTGACGATGGTGCCGTCCGAGAGCCAGTCGAGCTGCCGGTAGTAGGTCTTGTTGCGCAGCGACAGCCGGTCCGAGACCTCCGTCTCGTAGTCGATCTGGGCGCGCCGGGTCTCCTGCTCCGAGCGATCGAAAGGGGATTGGTACGAATTCGTGCGCGGGACGCCGGCGATCTCGGAGCCCACGACCTGGAACCCCGGGCCGAGGACCGGCACCAGGGGGATCCCGGCGTCGGGCGAGTAGCTGGTGTCCAGGAATTCCAGGTTCACATTGAGCACGCCGCGGTCGCCCGCGCGCCAGGAGAAGGCGGGATTCACTCCCTGGACCTCGCTGGGCTTGCCGTCGCGGTAGCCGTCCGACTCCTGCCAGATGCCGTTCAGGCGGAAGGCGAAGGGGCCGTCGCCGCCCGCGTTCCAGTCGAGGGTGCCGCCGAAGGTGCCGTAGTCCCCGCCGGAGAGGCCGAGGTCCACGAAGCTGCCGGACGCCGGCTGCTTGCGCACCATGTTGACCGTGCCGGCGATCGGGTTGGGGCCGTAGAGGAAGCCGCCGGGTCCCTTGAGGACCTCGACGCGCTCGATGTTGTAGAGCTGGTAGAAGCTGATCTCGGGCTCGGCGGCGCCGTCGGTCAGCACGAGGCCGTTGGCCACCGAGTCGAAGCCGCGCACCAGGAAGTAGTCGGCGACGCCGTTCTGGGTCTGGACGTTGAGGCCGCTGATGTTGCGCAGGGCGTCACCCAGCACGACGCCGCCCTGCTGCTCGAACAGGGGAGCGGCGACGACGCCGACGCTGGCCGGCGTCTGGAGCAGCGGCAGGGGGAGCTTGGTGACGATGGTGTTCGAGTCCGGGACCTCGGGCAGGCTCTCCTCGACGAACAGCACGTCCTCGTAGGTGGCGGCCGGCGGCTCCGGCGCGGGCTCCTGGGCGGCCTCCTGGGAAAAAATCGGCGCCAGGCTCGACAACGCGAGAACCAGGAACGAAAGGATACGGATCTTCAAGATTTATGTCCTCAGCGGCCCGGCTTCGCCGCGGCGGGTCTGGGAGCGGCTCCGGCCCAGCTCAGGGCCAGGAGCTCTTCTTCGTTGCGTAGATAGAGGCGGCCGTTGGCGAGGGTGGGCGCCGTCCAGCACTTGCCGGAAAGGACCTGCGCGTTCCCCTTCTCGCGGTAGCCCGCCGGGGTGGCCTCGACGAGCAGCAGCTTGCCGCGCTCGGAGAGGACGATCAGGTGGCCGTCGGCCAGGATCAGCGAGCCGTGCCCGAAGCCGCTCTCCTTCCACACCTCCTCGCCCGTGGCCGCGTCGATGGCCTTGAGCACGGAGTTGTCGAAGCCGTAGATGTGGCCGTTGTGGAGCACGGAGGAGCTGAACTGGTTCTTCATCCTGCGGTTCTGCCAGACCTCCTCGGCGCTCGCCTTGCCGTTCGCCGCCTTGATCTTGAACAGGGCGGCGCCGGTGCTGTAGCCCGAGGAAATGTAGAGCTTGTCGGGCGCCACGAAGATCGGCGTCGCGGCGTTGACGTCCCAGTCGGTCCGCCAGGGGACCCGCCAGAGGAGCTTGCCGTCCTTGGGCGACACCGAGAGCACCGCCCGGCCGGTGAAGAAGATGACCTGGCGCACGCCGCCCACGGTGATGGCGATGGGAGCCGAGTAGCCGGCCTGCTCGTTCTGCGAGGTCCAGACGGTCTTGCCCGTCTTCTTGTCGAAGGCGACGAGCGACCTGCCGCCCGAGCCGCCCACGTCCACCAGGAGGAGGTTGCCCTCCACCAGGGGCGAGGTGGAGACTCCCCATTGCGGCGGCTCGGCGCCGAACTTCGCGCGCAGGTCGTGCTCCCAGACCTTCTTGCCGTCGGCCGCGTTCAGGGCGGCGAGGCGGCCGCCGGCGGTGAGGGTGTAGACCATGTCGCCGTCCACCGTGGGCGTGGAGCGGGGGCCGTTGCCCTGGTCGCTGATGAACTTGGGGCCGAGGCCCGTCTTCCAGACCGGCTTGCCGGTGGCGGCGTCGAGCGCCACGGCGACCTCGTTGCCGCCCTCGCCGTACAGCGTGAAGAGGCGGCCCTTGGAGACGGTGACATGGGAGAAGCCCTCGCCGGCCTTCGTCTTCCAGAGGACCTTGGGGCCTCCGGCCGGCCAGCTCTTGAGCAGCCCGGTCTCGCGGGCGATGCCGTCGCGGTTCGGGCCGCGGAACTGCGGCCAGTCCGCCGCCAGCGTGACGCTGGCGAGAAGGCCGAGGGAGAGAGCGATCGTCAGGCGGCGCATAGAGATCTCCTTACGTGTACCGCGCGTTGCGGTAACGCTCGTCGTAGAAAGCGGGCAGCATGCGGTCGACGTCGAGAAGCCCGGGGCGGGTGAGCGTGACCTCGTCGGCGCCGAGGCGCAGCTTGCCCTCCTCCTCGAGCTGTCTCCAGGCCGGGGCGAACTCCGCGAGGACGTCCACCCCGAACTTGTCGCGGAAGTAGGGGAGCGCCAGGGTGCCGAGCTTGAGCTGCAGGATCATCTCGCGGGTCAGCCGCTCGCGGTCGTCGATCGCGAGGCCGCGGCCGATGGGCAGGCGCCGCTCCGCCAGGGCCGCCAGGTACTCGCCCCAGTTGTGGACGTTCTGGAAGTGGACGCCCGAGAGGTGCGAGAACGAGGCGACGCCGGTCCCCAGCATGTCGCTGCCGTGCCAGACCGAGTCGCGGTAGACGAAGCGCGAGGACTTCCCCTTGGGCTTGACCATGGTGTAGGCCGACGACAGCACGTAGCCGGCGGCGGCGAATTCCTGGAAGGCGTAGTCGTGCCACTCCCGTTTGGTCGGCCAGTCGGCCAGCGGGCGGTCGAAGGTGCCGCCCAGCACGCTGGCCGAATAGACGGTGTTGTAGGGCAGCTCCAACTGGTAGAGGGTGACGCTGTCCGGCTCGATCTCCAGGGTCTTGCGGACGGTGTCCTTCCAGGTCTCCCAGGTCTCGCCCACCATGCCGGCGATGAGGTCGACGTTGAGCTGCTCGAAGCCCATCTCCTGGATCCAGGGCAGGACGCGGTAGATCTCGGGCGAGGCGTGGGCGCGCCCGTTCTCCTTGAGGATCTCGTCGTTGAAGTTCTCGATGCCGAGCGACAGGCGGGTGACGCCGATGCCGCGGATGGCCTTCAGCTTGGAATGGGTGAGCGTCCCCGGCTCGCACTCGAAGGTGATCTCCTCGGCGCCCGTCCACGGCAGGGCCGCCTGGACGCGGGAGACCAGGCCTTCGAGCTGGCGCACCGAGAGGTAGGAGGGCGTGCCGCCGCCGAAGTAGACGAACTGGAGCGGCCGGCCGGCCACGGCGGGCTTTTCGGCGTAGAGCTCGACCTCGGTGGCGAGGGCGTCCAGGTAGCCGCCGATGTCCTCGGCGTTCTTGTCCGTATAGACCCGGAAGTAGCAGAACTTGCAGCGCTTGCGGCAGAAGGGGATGTGCAGGTAGAGACCCAGCGTCGCCCCGGGCAGAGGCGGAGACTCCAGGGCGGCTTGCACCGCCGGCAGGCTCTCCGGGCTCCAGGCCGAGAACGGCGGATAATTGGCGACGAAAACGCTTCCAACCTCGGTCATTACTTCTTGGCTCCAAAACAGTAGAGAGATCCGTCGGAGGCGCCGACGATCAGCCGGCCGGCGGCGATGGCCGGCGAGGCCTCGACACCCGCGCCGAGGTCGAAGCGCCAGACCGCCTTGCCGGTGGCGGTGTCGAGGGCGAACAGCTCGCCGCTCTTGTCGGCGGCGAAGACCCGCTTCCCGGCCACGGCGGGCGAGGCGTCCACGGCGCTGCGGGCGGCGAAGGTCCAGCGCTCCTTGCCGGTGGCCGGGTCGAGGGCATGGATCAGCTTGCCCCGGCTGCCGAAGATCACGGCGCCTTCGGCCAGCGCCGGGGAGGAGTAGAACGGGAACTTGCGCGTGGCGTGCTCGTAGCGCCAGAGGACCTTGCCGGCGGCGAGGTCGACGCTCAGGAACTCGTTTTCGAAGTTCCCCACGTAGAGACGGTCCCCGGCGACCGCCGGGCTGGCGCCGACGTAGCCGTCCAGGGAGAGGCGCTTCAGCTCCTTGCCGTCCTTCGCGCTCAGGACGCGCAGATAGCCGTCGCAGCCCGCCGAGATCACCCGGCCGCCGGCCACCGCCGGAGTGCCGTGGATGTAGCCCTCGGTCTCGACCTTCCAGACCACCGCGCCGTCCTTGGGCGCCACGCAGTAGAGGAAGTTGTCGTAGGAGCCGAAGACGACGCACCCCGGCGTGAAATTGGCCGAGGAGGTGATGCCCGAGCCGGCCTTGAAGGTCCACCTTCTTGGCTCCGGTCTTCGCGTCCACGGCGTGGAACGTCCCACCCTCGTCGCCGAAGTAGACGGCGCCGTCGCGGACCGAAGGGGAGGACTTGATCTCGTCCGTCGCCTTGTAGGACCAGCGGCGCTTGCCGGTCGCCAGATCCAGGGCGTAGAGGTTGCCGTCCTTGGAGCCGACGTAGACCATGCCGTCCACGATGGCGGCGGTGGAGACGATCCCTTTCTCGGTCTTGAAGGTCCACAGCGGCTTGGGATCGGCGGGCAGGTCGCCCACGGCGCGGCCCGATTGGAGCGCGTCGGCCCGGAACAGGGGCCAGGAGGACGGCGGCGGCGCTGCGGCTCCGATAAAGAGAGCGGCGGCCAGCAGGATCCCTGGGACCGCCGGCGTCCCCGCCGGCAACTTACTTGGTTTTCCTGGGGATCTCATCGTCCACCTCCCCACGCTTCGCGGTAGATCCCCAGGAGATCCGCCGCGTTGACCGGGCGGGGATTGAACCGCGCGGTCCACTGCCGGTCCGCCTCCTCGGCCAGCTCCGGCAGGCGGTCTTCCTCGACGCCCGTGTCGGACAACCGCGAGGGCAGGCCGGAGATCGCCCGCAGCTCCTCGATCCGCTCGACGAGACGGCGGTCGAGCTCGGCGTACAGGACCCCGGCCACCGGCGCGTTGAAGCGGACCACGGGCGGCAGCATCAGCCCGACGGCGATCCCGTGCGCCAGGCCGTAGCGGGCCGAGAGCGGATTGGCGCAGGCGTGGGCCGCGCCCAGCATCGAGGCCTCGATGGCCGCTCCGGCCAGGTGGGCGCCCAGCAGGGCGTCGCCGGCCGCCTTGAGGTCGCCGGGCGCGTCGAGAAAGGAGGGCAGGCTGCCGTCCAGCAGGCGCCAGGCCTCGCGGGCGAGCATCCGGGAGACCGGATTGCTGCGCGTCGTCACATAGCTCTCCACGGCGTGGGAGACGGCGTCGATCCCGGCGGCGGCGGCGGCCGGGCGGGGCGCGCTCGCCGCCAGCCCGGGATCGAGGAGGACGGCGGCGAAGCGCGCTTTGCGGTCGCCGCAGGCCATCTTCTGCCGCGTCTCCGGATGGCTGATCAGGGCGTAGGACTGCGCCTCGCTCCCCGTGCCCGCCGTGGTCGGCACGCCGATCGACGGCAGCATGGGCCGCTGCGCCTTGCCCGCGCCCCAGTAGTCCTCCATCCGGCCGCCGTTGGTCAGCACGAAATTGATCCCCTTGGCCGTGTCCATGGCGCTGCCGCCGCCCAGGGCCACCAGCAGGTCGGGGCCGTACTCGGCGGCGAAGGCGCGCCCGGCCTCGACGGTCAGCGACGAGGGGTCTTCCTCCACCGCGTCGAACAGCACCGCCTCCAGCCCCTCGCGCTTCAGATACGAGAGCGCCCGGCCGGCGTGCCCGGCGTCGCGGACCCCGGAGTCCGTGACCACCAGCACCCGGTGTCCGCCCAGCTCCCGCGCGATCGGCCCCAGCAGGTCGAGCGCGCCGGAACCGAAATGGATGTGGATGCCGCCGATCTCGGCCGCGAAGGACTCGCTCACGCCGCCACCCCGATCGCCCTCTGCCGGTAGAGATGCGCGAAGAGGTTGCCTTCGTGCGGCTGGTCCCAGGAGACGCGGGAGGTGGGGATCGCCCCCAGGTTCAGGCGGTCGATCGACGGGCAGGCGAACAGCTCGCGCTGGAAGCCCGGATCTCCGGTGAGCGCGGTCCCCACCAGCGTGGGGCCGATGCGGGACAGCAGCTCGGCCTGCGGGACCTCGACCACGGCCGCGAACGGGAACAGCAGCTCGGCGCTGGCGAGGGGGTGCTCCGGATCCTCGCACCAGACGACGGTGGGGAGGAGGAACGTCGCGCCGCCGGCCTCGACGACGCGCTCGCCCCGGATCTCCGCCGTCAGATCGACCGCGCCCGGAATCCGGAGCTGGCGGTCGATCCAGCCGGAGATCCGCCGCGCCACTTCAGGCTTCGTGAACGCCGCCAGGCGCGCCTCGGGGTGGTCCAGCGGCAGGGCCGGGATCTGGGCCAGGCGCTCCGCCAGCGCTTCGGCGATCCGCCTCCCCGATCCGGGGACCCAGACGCCGGAGGCGTTGAGGCACGACCGGCCGCCGTTCTCGGCGATGGAAGACGCGAGGAGATCCAGATGACTCTCCCATTGGGCGACCTGGTCTTCGCCGAAGATCACCTTGCTCCAGCCCGGCCCGTGGATCTGCACCCGCGGGTCGTCCTGGAAGGCGCGGACGGTCGCCGCGTCGCCGAAGAACATGGAGCGGCCGCAGCGCAGCAGGATCTCGGTCGCCCCGCCGTGGTCCGCCGGGTAGTAGAAGGCGGCCTCGCGCGGCATCCCGGCGGCGATCAGGGCGTGGAGGATGCGCAGCGGCGTCCAGGGCTCCTCGCGGCCCGGCTTGAGGACCACGGGGATCTTCAGCGCGTAGGCCGGCAGCCACAAGCTGTGGACGCCCGGCGAGTTGCTGGGGAGCACGGCGCCCATGACGTCCGTCTGGGCCTGGAAGGAGACCCGCCGGCCGTCCTGGACCGCCCATCCGGCGTCGAGCGCCGAGAGGTCGAGACCGCGCGTCAGCCCCGCCAGCACGTTCTCCATGCCGGCGAGAACGGTGCGGATCTTCTCCATGTTGAACCGGCAGAGGGTCTCGGGGAGCCCGGAGGTGGCGGAGAGCCGGCGGACGTAGGCCTCCGGCCCCTGGCCCTCCAGCTCGGCCTCCGCGAACAGGACCGCCGCGCGGCTGCAGATGTCCAGCAGCTCCGCCGACGTCAGGCCGGCGAGCGGTTTTCCGCTCGCCATGAGATCCCGCTTGATCAGGCCGCTGTTGGCCTGCGAGATCTCGGCCACCGGCTCCCCCGTGCGCAGGTCCCGGAGGACCTGGGTCTCCAGGCTCCGATAGGGACGTCCGGCGCGCAGAATGGGGATCTCGATCATCAATACACTCCCACCACCACCGATTCCTGCAGCGAGGAGAGCAGCCGCAGGTTGCTCACCCCGTCCCAGGGATAACGATCGATCGGCTCCGCGCGTTCCCCCTCGTCGCGCTCCAGGAAGCGCGGCATGAAGAAGTCGCGGGTCAGGGTGGTCAGCATCACCCGCCCGGTCTCGCCGTACCCCACCGTCCGCTCCGGGTCCGCGGGGTCCACGATCTCGAACACGGCGCGCGGCGCGGGCGGGTAGTAGGTGATGGTGTAGTCGGGCGCCGCCGGATCGAACGGCTTGTGGCAGGCGAGCCCCATCAGGGTGTTGCCGTAGGTCGGCACGAAGTCGATCCCCGGCACCAGCTCCTCGCGGGCGAAGCGGTGGAACTGCTTGTTCATCTCCGTGCCGCCGCAGAAGATCCCCCGGATCCCCATCTTCACCAGCGAGACCTTCTCGCAGAGGGCCTCCAGCAGCTTGGGCGTGGTGAACAGGCAGCGGATCTCGTGCGCCTCGCAGGACCGATCAGGCCCTGCTCGATGACGTGGGCCTTGTACTCCTCGAGCTCGCGCAGCCGGCCGTTCTTGATCAGCTTGTTGACCCAGCGGGGGTCGAGATCGACGTGGAAGCAGATGCCGCCCCGGTGCTGCGCCAGGTGCTCCACCGCGAGCCGCAGCCGGCGGGGGCCGGTCGGCCCCAGCATCAGCCAGTCGGACCCCCGGCGGGAAGCCCGCGTCGGAGAGCGTGTCGCTGAACAGCTCGTAATCGGTCTGGAAGTCCTCGATGTTGACCCGCGACTTCGGCACGCCGGTCGAGCCGCCGGTCTCGAAGACGTAGGCCGGCCGGCCGGCCAGCCCCTTGGGGATGAACCGGCGGACCGGCCCGCCGCGCAGCCAGGAGTCCTCGAAGTGGCCGAAGAGCTTCAGGTCCTCGTAGCCGCGGACCTCCTTGCGGGGATCGAACCCGAGCCCGGCGGCCCGCTCCAGCCAGAACGGGCTGCCGGTGGCCGGATCGAAGTGCCAGGCCACGGTCTCGCGCACGTGGGCGTCGAGCCGCGCCCGCGCCGCGGCGGCCTTCTCAGCGAGCGGCGATCGCGTCAGGATTTCCACGCACCCTCCCTCTCATTCCTTGGCCGCCGGCGGCTTCGGCGCTGCCGGCTTCTTCCCCGCGCCTTCCTGGATGGCGAAGAGCTTCGAGCGGGTCATGACGTAGAGGACCCCGTCCTTGGCCACGGGCGTCGAGTACACCGAGCTGCCCATGTTGACCTCGTGGAGGACCTCCTTCTTCTTGCCCGCCTTGAGCACCACCACGTCGCCGTCCTCGTCGCCGAGGTAGACCTTGCCGTCGGCCACGAAGGGCGAGCCCCAGATGGCCGCGAACACGTCGTGCTTCCAGTAGAGCTCGCCGGTCTTGGCGTCCAGCGCGTACAGGTGGCCCGAGAGGTCCGACATGTAGAGGATGCCGTCCTTGTCGATCGCCGCCGTGGAGAGCGTGCGGTGGAAGTCCTCGCCGCCGCGGTGCCAGACGACCGCCTTGCCGGTGACGTCGCCTTCACCCGTCGCGTCCACCACCCAGAGGTGGCCGACGCCCTCGCCGTGCTCGGGGTCCTGGCCGACGCCGATGTAGACCTTGTCGTCCCAGATCACCGGCGTCGAGATGATGTAGTTGCGGGTGCCCGCGCCGCCGATCTTCCACACCGCTTCCTTGGGATTGCAGTCGAAGCTCCACAGCAGCTTGCCGGTCTTCGGATCGAGGGAGTAGAGCCAGCCGTTGCCGCCGGCGTAGATCACCTGCGGCCGGCCCTTGATCACGCCGTAGGAGGCGTTCGACCACTGGCCGTGGAGGATCTTCTCGCCCGGCAGGCTGTTCTCCCACAGCAGCTTGCCCGTCTTCTTGTCGAGCGCGACGAAGCTCGGCGCCGTCGGCGAGGGGATGTTGATGTGCCCCTCGTCCACGCCGTTGGCGGTGACGGTGTAGAGGATGTCGCCGACGATCAGCGGGTTGCCGGCCGCCAGGTTGTGCGGGAAGACGTCCAGCTCCTTGATCATGTCGTACGACCAGATCACGTCCTGGTCGATCTCGCTCTTCTCCGCCTCGTCGGCCACCGGGCCGTCGTTCTCCTTGTCGAGGAAGCCCTCGGTGTCGGCGCACACCACCTCGGCGCGGTTCGACACGTAGTAGACGCGGTCCCCCTCGACCACCGGGGTCGAGCAGATGCCCTGGAGCGGCCAGTCGTTGACCCGCCCCGCCGACAGCTTCGGATAGGCGGCCTGCCAGAGGAACTTGCCGTCGGCGGTGTCGAAGGCGATCAGCACGCCGCGGTCGCCGGTGAGCTTGGCGTTCCGCTTGCCCTCGTTGTTGGTGCCGACGTACACCTTGCCGCCGGCGATGGTGGGGCCGCCGTAGCTCTGCGACCCGAGGGTCGCCACCCACTTGACGTTGAGCCCGCTGTCGGGATCGAACTTGGTGGGCAGCCCCTTGGCGTCGTCCGCCATGTTGCGGGAGGGATCGCCGCCGAACATCGCCACCTCGGGCGCCTTCTGCGCCGTGATGACCCCGGCGGGCATCATGGCGCCGGCGAGGAGCAGTCCTGCGACCAGCAGAGCGTTCTTTTGGATCCTATTCATCGCGCGTTCACCGTCACCTTCACGTTGTCGTAATGGATGTCCACCGGCGAGTAGCCATAGAGGCCCGGGCTGCCGCTGCGGATGGGATGCGGGTCTTCCGCCGTCACCGTCCACTCCGCGGGCTCGGGCTCGCCGCGCTTCCAGACCTTGCCGCGCACGAGGGCCTTGTCCCCCTGCTGGTCGACCCGGAGCTTCATCGTGTACCAGACGTCCGGCTCCCAGGGGAAGGGGACCGACTGCTCCAGCCGCAGGTCCGAGGACCACGAGCGCACCTGGATCTTCTGGTGCGCTCCCATCAGGTCCATGGTGTAGCCGCTGTTGATCAGCCCCATGTCCGGGCGCTTCCGGCCCTGGACGGTGCCCAGCAGATCGGCTTCGATCGTGTAGTTGGCGAGCGCGGCGGAGCCCATGTAGACGTCCGCGCGGTGCACGCCGGCCGGGGACGGCGGCTTGACCAGGACCTTCTCGCCGTTCTGGTCGCGCACCACGAACTTGGTGCCCGCGCCGACCCACCAGCCCGGATTCTTGTTGGCCTCGTAGGCCGTGAAGTCCTCGCTCCAGGGCAGGGGAGGGATCGCCCGCACCCGCGCCGAGGCCTCGAGGCCGGCGGCCTTGGCCACCACCTTGCCCGCCTGCGCGCGCCCCGCCTCGGTCGCCAGCGCGCCGCCGTCCACCTTGCCGGCCAGCCCGGCGAGCGACCACTCGACGCTGGCCGGCGCCGTCACCGGCCGGCCCTGGGCGTCGAAGGCCTTGACGGTGAAGCGCGCGGCCTGGCCCGGCTGGATCAGCACCTCGGCGGGCACCACCTGGAGCACCGCCGGGGCGGCGTCCTTGGCCGCCGCCGGCTCGGCGAGGACCACCGGCTTGTCCTTCGTCGCCTTGAAGGGCTTCGCCTTGTCGCCCAGCGCGTAGATCCCGCCCTCGGTCGTGAGGTAGACGCGCCCGTAGGCGACGGCGGGGGAGCCGTAGAGCTCGGCGTAGCGGGTGCCCGCTTCGACGCTTCGGTCACGACGAGATCTCGTCCGTGTCGAGCGTCTCGACCCCCTCGGCGCCCGGCTTCAGGATGTGGAACCGCCCGTTGGTCTCGGGGATGTAGATCTTGCCGTCGGCCCACACGGGAGAGGCCTTGCCGACCGTGCCCAGCTTGTGCTTGTAGATCTGCCGGCCGGTCTTGGCGTCGAGGGCGAAGAGGTTGGCGGAGTTGTCCACCACGTAGAGCCGCCCGTCGTGGTAGAGCGGCGACGGGAAGCCGGAGCCCAGCTCCTCGGCCCGCCACAATTCATGGGTCTTGGTGACGTCGCCCGTGCCCGTGGCGTCGATCGCCACCACCCGGCCCATGATCCCGGCGTCGATGTTCTCCTCGCTGTGGGCGGCGTAGACCGTCGTGCCGTTGACCGCCACGGTGGTGTTGATGCCGCTCTTGCTCAGTTGGAAGCCCCAGACCTTCTCGCCCGTCCGCGCCTTGATGGCGTAGATCCAGCCGTCGCCGTTGCCCTCGATGAGCAGGCGCTGGCCGTTGATCACCGCCGCGACCGGGGTCGTCTGGGTATTGAGGTCGAACGGCTGGCCGCCGGGGGTGGAGACCCACTGGAGAGCGCCGGTCCGCTTGTCGAACGCGAACGTGCGGGTGCGCGGCGCGGCCTGCTCGCCCCAGCCCGAGTTGGTGAACGAGAGCACCAACCGGTCCTCGTCGATCATCGGCGTGTGGGTACGGCCGCCGAAGCCCGAGTAGAACCCGAATTCCTCGGTCAGCGGCCGCTGCCAGACCACCTTGCCCGCGCGGTCGAGGGCCACCATCAGGCCGTCGATGCCGAGGGCGTAGAGGTTGCCGGTCTCGGGATCGCCCACCACGGCCGCCCAGCCCACCCGGTTGTAGGGGACCATCGTGTGATAGACGTCGATACGGTGGCGCCACAGCTCCTTGCCGGTGCCGGCGTCGAAGCAGGCGACCACCTCGTGCATGTTGACCTTCTCGCCCGCCCGCGCGTTGGCGCACACCCGGCCGTCGAACACGACCGCCGTGGACCGCGCCATGAAGTCTTTGACGTGCCAGGCGAGGTTCTCCCCCTGGGGGGACCACTTCGACACCAGCCCCGTCTCGGGCGAGACGCCATCCTGACGAGGCCCCCGCCACCCCGGCCACTCGCCGGCCGCCAGCGGGCCGGCCGCCGCGAGGACGACGAGGAACAGACCGATCTTCGACACTGGACGCATGAATCTCTCCCTGGGCGTACGGGCCGCCCGCCTCTAGGTACGCGGGCCCGGCACGAATGTTATAGCCCCCCGGGCCGCTTCCCCTGCCGGACCCGTGTAAAAATTCGGTAAACAGTACAATATATTTGCTTTACGCAGTCCTCATGGCACCGTCCTGGGGGGCCGGGATGGACCCGGAAGGGTCTCCGGAGTACGCTGGTGCCCATCATGGCCCACCATGGAAAAGTCCCGCCCCCTCCGGTTCGATTCCCGACCCGGGCGGCGGCGCCGCACGTACAGGCGGCCGTGGCTCAGGCCAAGATCGCGCCGTCGCCGGCCGGGCGCGTGCCGGCTCCCGCGGGCCAGGCAGCCCCGGCCGCCCATGTCCAACGGGCGCTGAACGCGGTGCAGCCGAAGGCGGCAGGGACAGGGAACGGCGTCCTGCAGCGGGCGCGTTTAGGCAGGGATCTCGCCAAGCCCGAGCCGGTCAAGCTCGAGTACGAGAAGTCGACCCAGAACACATTCGCGGTCATGCTCGTCTATCGGATCGGCGCCATGGGCGTGCAGGCCGATCAACCCATCATCTCCCGGTATTTCTCCAGCGGCGGCGGCCTGCATGCCGAAGAGAAGGCGATCAATCATCTTCAGGCCAAAGTGAACGACGGCACCTTGACGCATCACAACGCCGGGCTCAGGCCGGATTGGAGGGTCGTGCTCTTCGTGTCGAAGAGCCCGTGCTCCTCGACGTCCGTGCCGGCGACGCGCACCGACGGGCAGCCTGGATGTCTGGAAAATCTATACCATTTGATGATGAACGGATTGACCAACCCCGCGGGCCAGACCGTGATCTTCATCGTAAACCTGGCCGCGACGAAACCTTATCAGCCGCCGATCTCGGGGGCGAAGGATGCCTCCAAGGACAATTACAACAACTTCGGCGGCGGTGGGGGCTCTTTCGGATTCGTCCGCACCTGAGGCTGCGCAGCCTCAGGTCAGTCCGGAACCGCGCTGTTTGCGGTTTCCGCCGCTCGATCGCCTGGGGTTGGCCGTTGACCTCCTGCTGATGAAGCAAGTGGTCTCTGTCTAGACGATGCCCGGATATGCCAGATGGTCTGGCATGCTCAGTGCGTTATGACGACGCAGGATTGTTGGCAACTGTAAGGGTTGTCAGAGTCAAGCACCGTTATACAGGTGGCATTGCAACTGCAGCCCGAATCGTTGGCGCGCCACTCCCCCACGCGCGACTCCCCTAGATTTCTTAGGGTCTCCCGGTTAATCCGCAGTCTCTTCATCTTCATTCTGTATCCTCCTTGTAGTGATTCTAAGATCGGCCAACCCCTGAATCCTACCGCCCAGGTTGCCTTATCCATCCTCTCGCGGCTCAAGATATTGGCGCAGCCGAAGATCGCTATCTGTCTATGTTTATCCAGCAACTGATCTTGCGCCGATGCTATGCCAGTCAGGCATGCTCGTCAACGCTGGGAAGGTGGCATATGAGCACCCTCGTGAACCTGCCGAGCGGCGGAGCCCGGCGGGCGGTGGAGGGGGCACGTAGGTAGGCGGCGTCTTTCGCCATCCCATTGATTGGTACCGGTCCGGAGACGCCTCCGGCCGGACGCGCTCTCAGCTTTGTCCCTCTTACGGAAGGATGAGACACCTCTAGTGGAGTACAAGGAGGGAAGGCTATGAAGAGGAAGCGACGCGCTTTAGCGGTTGCAAGGACATTGCTGGTTTGCGGTGTGTTGATCGGATCCGCTGTGATGCTTTTTGCCCAAGCGCCCCCAAGCGCCACCATACCCCGGGTGCCGAATCCGCCGCTGGCCACGGACCTGGCCAGCCTCCCCGGGGACTTGCGGGCGGTGGCCGTGCCGGGCCCGTCGAACCTGGCGGATTTCGTCAAGGATGAGGCGATGGCGCGCGCGCTGGGGAAAGCGCTCTTTTGGGACATGCAGGTTGGAAGCGACGGTGTGCAGGCCTGTGCGAGCTGTCACTTCCGCGCCGGGGCCGATCCCCGGTCGAAGAATCAGGTGAGCCCCGGCCTGAAGAACACGCCCACGCCGGATCTGACCTACTCGACCGCCGACGGTCCCAATTTTCAGCTCATGGCCGCGCACTTCCCGCTGACGCGGCTCGCGGTTCCCGGCACTCGCGGCGCCCTCGATCCTGCCACGGACAGCAACGACGTCGTGTCCTCGCAGGGAGTGCATCATCCCGGCAACGAGCAGGACCCCCTGGGCTTTTCCATCGGGGTGGCGAACACGCGCCGGGTCGAGCCGCGGAACACCCCCACCATGATCAACGCGGTCTTCAACCACCGGCAGTTCTGGGATGGGCGCGCCGAGAACGTGTTCAACGGCGTGAACCATCTGGGTCAGCGTGATCCGGACGCCAGGATCTACCGCTCGGACAATCCCGATGCGGCGCCGGTCGCGGTGCGGGTCGAGCTGGTGAACGCCAGCCTCGCGTCGCAGGCCGTGGCCCCGATCATCAGCGACCTCGAGATGGCGGTGCCAGGCCGGACGCCCGCCGACGTGGGACGCGAGCTGGCCCGGGGCAAGCGCGACGAGGGCAAGAAGCTCACGAAGCTGCGGCCGCTGGGGAAACAGAAGGTGGCGCTCAACGACAGCGTGCTCGGAGCGATGAGCCGCTGGCCGGAGGCCGGGCTCACCTACAACCGCTACGACAAGATGATCCAGGCGGCCTTCCATGAGAAGTGGTGGAATTCGAAGAAGTTGATCCGGGTCAACGCGGACGGGACCACGAGCGTGGTGGACAAGAACGAGGGCACGCACAGCGACGACCTGTCCGACAACGACTATGATCTCATGCAGTACAACTTCTCGCTCTTCTTCGGGATCGCGGTCCAGCTCTACGAGGCGAGCCTGGTCTCCGACGATACGCCCTGGGACCGGTTCCGCCGGGAGAATCCCACCGCGAACGATCCGGATTTGAACCCGTGGAACAACACCAATCCGAATCACATCAGCCGCCTTGCGCTCTTCGGCGCGCATCTTTTCAACGACCGGACCCGCGGACCCGTAAACATCCGCTGCTCGAACTGCCACGAGCAGAACGAGCTGACGGACGCGTCGGTGCGCCGCATCGCCGTCGCGGCCAACGGACCGGTGCGCAACCGCGACGGCAATGTGATCGACAAGGGCTTCAACAACATCGGCGTACGGCCCACCGACAACGACCTCGGCGTCGGCGCCACCGATGTGTTCGGCCCGTTGTCCTTCACGCGCCGGCTTTTCCCCGGAGCCCCGCCCGCGAGCTTCGACGGCGCGGCCGTGAGCAAGGGCTTTGGAGTGCAGGGAGCGTTCAAGATTCCTTCCCTGCGCAACGTGGCCCTCACGGCGCCCTACTTCCACAACGGCGATGCGCGCACGTTGCGCGAGGTCGTCGAGCTCTACAGCCGCGGCGGCAACGTGTTTCCCGTGCAGGAGCTCGACGGCACGCCGATCGAGCCGCTGGGCGTTCCCGCGCTGACCTCGGATGAAATCGACGCGCTGGTGGCGTTTCTCGAAGCCCTCACCGACGAACGCGTCCTGTACCGGCGCGCCCCGTTCGACCATCCGCAACTGTTCGTTCCGAACGGCCATCCCGGGAGCTCCAACTCGACCACCGATGCCGACGGAGACGGACAGGCCGACGATCTGATGATCGAGATTCCCGCGGTCGGAGCCGAGGGCGGCAGTCCGTTGCCGGGTTTCCTGGAAGGTGCCTTCGGGCCGGGATCGTGAGCGTGGCGAACACGTAGTTCCCGCAGGTGGGCGAGCTCGACGGGGAAGGTGCCGTCGAGCTCGCCGCAGCAATGCGGTCAGCGTGCGAATAGGGCCCGGTCCCAGGAGGGCATGGCACTCGCGCCTCCCGCCGTCCCGGAGACCGCGCCCCCTCCGGCGGTCCGGGACGAGGCGCCGCCCGATCCGGCGCGCGCCTTGCTCCTCGGCGCGCGCCGGTGGAGATGTCAGGTGTTCCCTTGTTCATCAGGAATCTCCGCCTCGACGAGTTGCGCCAGCAGCGTGAGCGATTCCTGCCAGCCGAGATAGCAGGCCTCGGCAGGAATGGCTTCGGGGATTCCTTCCTGGACGACGTTGAGCTCGGTTCCGACGGATACCTGCTTCAAGGAAACCGTCGTCTGCATTTCTCCGGGCAGGTTCGGATCGTCGAACTTGTCCGTATGCCGGATGCGTTCGTTGGGCACCAGCTCGAGATACTCGCCGCCAAAAGAGTGGCTGTGGCCTGTGGCGAAGTTCGTGAACGACATCCTGTAGGTGCCGCCGACGGTAGCGTCCAGATGGTGAACCTTACCGGTGAAGCCGTTCGGCGGCAGCCACTTGACCATGGCGCCGGCATCCAGGAACGCCCGATAGACTCTTTCAGGTGTCGCTCGCAGCACACGGTGAAGCCGGACGGTGTTGGTGGACATGATCGCTTGCCTCCTTGTGGCGCCGTCCGCCGCGCCCATCGCGGCGGTGGCACTCTTAGGACGAAGGAAGAGGGCGAGATCCGACAGCCTGGTCAGGATTCCTCGATCACCGACAGGATGTTGCCGGCAGGGTCCTTGAACCAGGCGATGGTGGGGCCGTTGCCGCGCATGATCCCCTTGTCGTCCGTCTTCAGGTCGGGCATGTCGTAGGTCTCGAAGCGCACGCCGCGCTGCTTGAGGGCGTCTACCGCCTTGTCCACATCGGGCACAGGGAAATTGAGGATGGTGAAGGTCGCCGGTTCATGGTTGGGCTTGGGGTAGACGATCACCGTCGTGTCTCCCGCGAGGCGCAGGCTCAAGATGCCCATGCCCTGGTCCTCGGAAACGTCCAATCCGAGCGTCCGGCCGTAGAACTCCTTCGCCTTGGGGATGTCGTCGACCGAAAACCCGCTGTACGCCTTGCTGTCTTTCAACATGGGGCGGCTCCTTTCTTGACGGTCTCAGGATGCCGCAAGGAACGTGCCGCCCCCCGGGGTTCCTTTCATTCCTCGCGCAGCGCCGACAGCGGGTCTACGCGCGCGGCCCGTCTCGCGGGCTGCAGGCAGCCCACCACGGCGGTCGCGAGGCACAACACCGTGGCGGCGGCGATCGTAAACGGATCTTCAGGACGCACTCCGTAGAGCAGCGCCCCCATCCCCCTCGCGGCGGCGTAGGCCACGGCGACGCCGATCGCGATTCCGATCAGCGCGAGCGCCAGCCCTTCGCGCAGCACCAGGCCGACGATTCCCCCGTCCCGCGCTCCCAGCGCCCGGCGCACGCCCAGCTCCTGGGATCGTTTCGACACGGTGAAGGTGAGCAGGCCGTGGATGCCGAGCCCCGCGATGAGCAGCGCGATCCCGGCGAGGGCGCCGAGCAGACGGAGCTGCGTCACGCGCGAGGCGGTCTCCTCGGCGAGGATCTCGGACATCGTACGCACGTTCGAGATCGGCTGCTCCGCGTCCACTGACTTGACGATCTCGCGGATCCGCAGCACCAGATCGGCCGGGTCCAGCGGCGCCGCGGCGCGCACCACGAGCTCCTTGGGGGGGTATCCCGCGAGCGCGCCGTCGGCCACCTGCTGGTACGGCATGTACGCCTGCGGCTCGCTCTGCCGCTCCAGTCCACGCACCCGGACATCGCCCACCACGCCCACGACCGTGCGCTCGCTGAAGGCCAGATTGAAACGTTTTCCGATCGGGTTTTCGTTGGGCCAGAAGCGCTTCGCGAACGACTCGCTCACCACCGCGACGAACGGCTGCTCGCGCGTGTCCGTCTCCGCCACGTCGCGCCCGCGCAGCAGGGGAACGCCGAGCGTCGCGAAGTAGCGCGGGGTGACGTAGCGGAGGCTCACGCTGTTGGCGTCGGTGCGGATCACTTCCTCGCCCTTGAGCGCCACCGGCCAGATGCCGCCGCGCATCGACATCGGCAATCCGGTCACGTACGCGGCGCTCCGCACTCGGCCGTCCGCGCGCCGCCGCGCAGGGCGTCGAGCGCGCTGCTCCGTCCCGCGCGCAGGGCGGGCGCGAGCCCGAAAGCGAAGCCGGTGAAGAGCACGAACGCCAGGGCGAGCCCGAGGATGCGCAGATCCAGGGACGCGTGCTCCGCGAGCGGCAGCGAGGTAGGGACGAGGCGCGCCAGCAGAGGCAGGCCCGCCGCGGCGGCCGCGACGCCCACGATGCCGCCGACCAGCGCGATCCCCACGGTCTCGGTGACAAGCTGGCGCACCAGCCGCTCGCGCCCGGCGCCGAGCGCGGCGCGGACGGCCAGCTCGCGGGCGCGGTGGGCGCCGCGGGCGAGAAACAGGCTCGCGAGGTTGGCGCAGGCGAGGAGCAGGATGCACAGGGTTGCGCCGCAGAGCGCCAGCACGAGCAGGCGCGCGCGCTCCGAGAGGTCGTCGCGCAGCCCACGCACCGCCGCGCCGACGTCCTTGTTCTCCTTGGGATACTGCCGCTCCAGGCGGGAGCTGACGACGGCCAGCTCCCGGTTGGCCTTTTCCTGGGAGACGCCCGGCCGCAGCCGCGCCAGGACTTCAAGGTAATTGTTGTTGCGCTCCGTGTAGTCGTCCTCGCTGAGCTCGAGCGGCTTCCAGGCCTCGATGGAGCGGCTGGGGAACTGAAAGAAGGCCGGCATCACGCCGATCACGGTGTGCGGCACGCCGTCGATACGGACGGTGGCGCCCACGACGCCGCGGTCACCGCCGAACTGCGACTGCCAGAGCGCGTGGCTGAGCAGGAGGACGCCGCCGGCCTTCGCGTCCCGTGCCGTGAAGATGCGGCCGATCATCGGCGCGACGCCCAGCATCGGCAGCACCTCCGGCGTGGCGATCAGAAGCTCGATGCGTCTCGGCTCGCCGCCGCTCACGAGGTTCGCCGGCCAGCCCGCCGCGTACGCCCCCATCTCCGAGAAGGACGTCGTCATGGCCTTCCAGTCGCGATAGTTCGCCGGCGACGGCTCCATCCTCTCGTACCCGGGAGTCCGTTCCCAGACCTTCACCAGCCGGCCGGCGTCGCGGTAGGGAAGCGGCCGCACGAAGACGAAGTCCGCGAGCGAAAACACCGCCGTATTGGCGCCGACGCCGAGCGCGACCACGAAAACGGCGGTCAGAGCGAACCCTGGCGTGCGCCACAGGGAGCGCGCGGCGTAGACGAGGTCCTGCCGCAGGACGTCCCAGTGCGCCGCGATGGCGTTGGGGATCACGTCCGCGAGCGCCGCCAGGAAGATCCGCAGGGAGACCAGGGGACCGGAGAGCTCGCCCGCCCGCTCGGCGAAGACGTAGCAGAGCTCCTCGCGGTACTCGGCCCGGAAGGACGCGGGATAGAGGCGCAGCAACGCGTTGTAGAGGCGCATCACGGCGTCTCGGGTTTGAGCCCGCGGGCGCGGGCCATCCGCAATAAATCGGCGAGGCGCCTCATCTCGGCGCGCGCGACGGCGGTGCCGAAGGGCGTGACGCGGTAGTAGCGCCGCCGCGGGTCGTCGTCGGCCGCGCGCCGCCTCGTCACCTCGGCGATGAGGCCCTGTTCCACCATGCGGGCGATGGAGCGGTAGAGCGTGCCGGCGCTCATGCGCAGCTCCCCTTGCGTCCGCGCTTCGACGTCCTGGATGATGGCGTAGCCGTGGCGTTCCTCGTCGAGGAGCGCGAGGAGGATGTGGAAGGTGGCGGGCGGCAGGGGCAGGAGGTCGTCGATCAGCTCGCGATCGTTCGTCATGCCTCCACTATAGCCATGATGGATATAGCCGTCAAGGCTATAATCGCCAGGGCTATAATGAGCCGAGCCGTTGAGCGGCCGCCCTGCCGTCCATTCTTTCGCTACCCGTACGTCGGCCTCTGCGGCCAGCCGTCCGGCGAGTCCTCCCAGTCCTCCTGCCGGCCGTAGGGCGTGACGTCGAGGAGGGCGTAGGCGTCGCTGAGCTTTTCGACCCCGCGGGCGTAGCACGAGTAGGTGTGGAAGACCTCGTCGCCGACGCGGAAGAAGACGCTCAGGCCGTGCTGCTCCCCCTTGGTGGGGTAGGGCTCGTTCCGCGCCTCCATCTCGGCCTTGGTCCGGTAGTTGTACTCGACGGGAGCCCTGTCTTCGTCCGCCGTGGCGTGGAAGTCGTAGTTGAAGTCGCTCTCGAAGGAGGAGAGCCAGAGCAGGGTCCAGCCCATCCGCGCCTTGTAGTCCTCCAGCCTGGCGAGCGGCGCCCGCGAGACGAGCACCATCGTCGTGTCGCGCTCGCCCAGCATCGTGAGGTCGCCGAGGGCGTTCACAAACCCCGTGCAGCCGGGGCAGCCGTCCTTCCACTTCGGATCGAACATGAAGTGGTAGACGATGAGCTGGCGCTTGCCGTCGAACAGCTCCAGGAGGCTCCGCTTCCCCTGGGGGCCGTCGAAGACGTAGTCCTTCTCGATTTTCACCATGGGGAGCCGGCGCCGCTCGGCGCTCACCCGGTCGTTGAGATGGGTGACCTCCTTCTCCCGGTCGAGCAGCTCCTTGCGCGCCGCCAGCCATTCGTCCCGGGAGGCGATTTTCGGATGGGGAACGCCGCTCTTCACATTCTCTGTCATGCCGCCACCTCCTCCGGCGCCACGATGATCATCCAGGACACGCCGAAGCGGTCGGCGACCATGCCGAAGCGCGGGGAAAAGAAAGTCTGGCTCAACGGCATCTGTACCTGCCCGCCGTCGGCCAGGACGTTGAACATCCGCTCGGCCGCAAGCTCGTCGGGCGCGGAGAGCGACAGGGAGAAGCCCTGGAATTTCGGATCGCCCTCGGCCATGCCGTCGGAAGCCATCACGGTCGTCTCGCCGATGCGGAAGCTCGCGTGCATCACCTTGTCGCCGGCGACGGGCCCGCACGCGTTCTGGGGATCGGGGTTGTCCTGGAAGCGCATGAGCGCCGTCACTTCGGCGCCGAGCGCGCCGCGGTAGAACTCGATCGCCTCTTCGCAACGGCCTTCGAAGAACAGGTAGGGCTGGACTTGCATGGCGTCTCCTCTTCGGTCGGAGTGGGCCGCCCGCCGCCATGGCGGGCGTTCAACCGGAGGACGAACGAGAGGGCCGCGATCCGACAGCCGGCTCGATATCCACTGCGATTCCGCGCCATTTTCCCTGGCGGAACCGCAGCACGCTCAGGGCGCAGCGCGTCGCGTGCCCCAGCACGATGGCCAGCCAGATGTCGGCGGGCCGCAGGCCGCGCGCCGCGTCGAGGATCGCGCACAGGCCGAGCGGGATGACGATCTGCGACACGATCGAGATGTAGAGCGGGGAGCGCGTGTCGCCGGTGCCTTGCAGAGCGCCGGTGTAGGTGAGCGCTACGGTGATGAACAGCCCGGAGACGCTCAGATAGGCGAGCAGTTGGGTGCCGATGGCGACGACGCTCGGGTCCGCCATCCCGAACAGCGCCAGCAGGCGGTCCGGGATGGCGAGGAAGAGCGCGCCGACGAAAGTCGCGAGGCCGAGGCCGATCCCGGCGGCGACGTGGACGCCGTGGGTCACGCGCTCGGGGCGGTTGGCGCCCAGGTTCTGCCCCGCGATGGTGGCCGCGGCGCCCATCAATCCCATGGAGGTCCAGGTGATCAGCGAGAACAGCTCGGTATAGCCCACGGCGTAGGCGGCCTGCGCCTGGGCGCTGGCCTGGAGCGAGCCGATGAAGCGCAGCAGCAGCACGCCGCCGACGTTCATCGCGATCCCCTGCACGCCGGCGGGCAGGCCGAAGCGGAAAAGCGAGCGGATGATCGCCCAGTCGGGCCGCCGGTCCATCCCTCGGGGCCAGGCGACGACCAGGCGCCCGGAAAAGAGAAGGTAGATGGCGATGCCGCTCACCACGAAGCCGGCGAGCACGCTGCCGATCGCCGAGCCGGCGGTACCGAAGAGGGGGATGAGGATCAGGTTGAGCGCGACGTTCAGGACGGTGAGCAGGAGCCCGAGGCGCAGCGGAGTGCGCGCATCCCCCGCCGAGCGCAGCGCCGCGCCGAGCATGAAGAACAGCATCATCCCGAAGCTGAAGACCAGCATGATGCGGAGGAACGGCAGGGCCTCGGCCTGGACCTCGGGCGTGGCGTTCACCAGCTCGAGGAGCGACGGCGAGAGGAACCAGCCGAGCGGGGCGAGGATGCCGACGCACAGGGCGGTCGAGGTGATGAACGCCTGATACACCGTCCGGTTGACCTTGTCCGGCTCGTTCGCCCCCGCGAAGCGCGCCACCAGCACGCTCATGCCGGTGAACAGCGAATTCAGGAAGACGATGACGACGATGAAGATCTGGAGCGAGACGCCGATGGCGGCGTTGCCGGTGTAGCCGACCAGGTGTCCCACCAGCGCGTGATCGACGATGCCCTGGAGCCCGGCGATGATGTTCTGGAGCATCGTCGGCCAGGCGAGCTTCCAGACGGCGGGCGCGATCGGGCCATCGACGATGGCCCGATCGAAAGATTTGCCGGGAGCTGCCATGGGTTCGCTACTCTACGATGAAAGGACCGCTTACTTCTTTCCCTCGATCTGCTGACGGATACGCTCCTCCTGCTCCCGCAGCTCGGGCGTGAATTCCGCGCCGAAATCCTCCGCCTCGAAGATCTGCCGGATCTCGATCTCGGAGTCGCCGGGCATGGGGTTGGGGCACTTCTTGACCCATTCGATCGCTTCTTCCCTGGACTTCACGTTGAAGATCCAGAAGCCGGCGATCAGCTCCTTGGTCTCGGCGAACGGCCCGTCGATCACGGTCCGCTGGTCTCCCGAGAACCGCACGCGCGCGCCCTTCGAGCTCGGGTGGAGCCCTTCGCCCGCCACCATCACGCCGGCGTTCGCCAGCTCTTCGTTGTACTTGCCCATCGCGGCGAGGAGCTCTTCGCTCGGCATGATGCCCTCTTCCGAATCCTGCGTGGCCTTGACGATGATCATGAATCGCATATCTGCCTCCTTGTTGGTTTCGAGTCCGGAGCCGGATGTTCAACCCGGCTTGTACCTGGAAGACGATTGAGGCTTCTCGGACCCGACACCCCCGGCACAGCAAAGAATTTTTCAGGAGGAGACGAGGCGCTCGATCTGCTGCCGTAGATGGGCGGCCTCGGCCGTGGTGTTGGCGAGCGCGAGGGCCTGGTCGAACGCGGCGCGGGCCTCGTCGGCGCGGCCGAGCTGCATGAGCAGCGCCCCCTTGGCGCCGTAGAAGTAGAGATAGCCCGCCAGCCGGTCGGCCAGCGGCTCGATCATGGCGAGTCCCGCCTCCGGACCCTGGACCTTGGCGACGGCGACGGCCCGGTTGAGAGTGACCACGGGAGAGGGCTGCATCGTCTCCAGCACCGCGTAGAGCTGTTCGATTTCGGCCCAGTCGGTGTCCTCGGCGCGGGCGGCCCGCGCGTGCGTCGCGGCGATGGCGGCCTGCACCTGGTAGGGGCCGGGCCGGCGGAGGTTCAGCGCCCGCTCCAGCAGGGCGAGCCCTTCGGCGATCCTCTCGCGGCTCCAGAGGCGGCGGTCCTGGTCTTCCAGGAGGATGATGCCGCCCTCGGCGTCGAGCCGCGCGGGGGTGCGCGCGTGCTGGAGCAGGAGCAGGGCGGCGAGCCCCAGGATCTCGCTCTCGTCGGAGAAGAGCCGCAACAGCAGCCGGGCCAGCCGGATCGCCTCCTCGCAGAGCGGCTCGCGGACGTGGACCGCGCCGCCGCTGGCCGAATAGCCCTCGTTGAACAGCAGGTAGATCATGGTGGCGACGACGCCGAGCCGCTGCGCCCGGTCCGCCGCGCTGGGAGTTTCGTACGGGATGCCGGAGGCTCCGATGCGGCGCTTCGCCCGGGTGATGCGCTGCTCCATGGCGCTCTCGCTCACCAGGAAGGCGCGCGCGATCTCCTTGACGGAGAGGCCGGAGACGATGCGCAGGGCCACCGGGATCTGCTGGTTGGCCGGCAGCTCGGGATGGCAGCAGATGAACAGCAGGCGCAGGACGTCGTCCGGGTACTGGGAGTTGTCGATCCGCTCGGCGAGGGCGGCTTCGGCGTCCCCCAGGTCCGAGAGGCGCTCCTCCTCCGGCAGGGCCTCCTGCCGGTTCCGCCGCCGCGCCTGGTCGAGGCCGGAGTTGCGTCCGACGAAGATGAGCCAGGCGGCGGGATCGCGGGGCGGCTCGCCGGTGGGCCAGCTCTTCAGGGCGCGCAGGGAGGCTTCCTGAAACGCCTCCTCGGCCGCGTCGAGGTCGCGGAAGTAGCGGAGGAGGGCGCCGACGGCCTGCGGCCGCGCGGCCGTCAGCGCCTCCTCGATCCAGGCGGCGCCGGTCACCCCGGCAGGGTCCCCGCGTCGATCCACCGCACGGGGCGGATCTCGTAGGAGCCCTTGTCCCAGGACTTCTGGCGCGCCAGTTTGCGCGCGATCTCGACGGCCTCTTCGGACGTCTCGCAGTCGAGGATGTAGAAGCCGAGGAGGGCTTCCTTGGTCTCGGCGTAGGGGCCGTCGATGACCTCGCCGCTCGCGTTGAGCGTGGTCGCCGCGGCCGTGGGCATCAGGCGGAGCCGCGGGCCGAGCCGCGGGCCGAGCCGGCCCTGGTCTTCGAGGGGCCGCGTCACGTCCATGAGCTTGGCCATGAGGGCGTCGTCCTCCTCCTGGCTCAGGGCGCAGACGGAGTCTTCGGAGTCGTAGCAGAGGATGGAATAGAGCATGGCGGCGAGTATATCCGAAGCCGGCGCGGCGGTTGGAATGGGCGGGGGCGCTTTTTTCCCGGGAACCAGGATGGAAAGGACATAAAGGACCCAAAGGACGTAAAGGACCCCCCTCACCACCCCCGGCCCCTCCTCTCCCGACCCCTCCCCCCTCCCTCGCCGGGAGAGGAGGGGAGACTGCTTTTTTGCTTCGGGCGGGGGCGCCCTCTCCCGGTGAGGGAGGGGGGAGGGGTCGGGAGAGGGTCGGGGTGAGGGCCTACCCGCGCTTCAGGTTGTAGACATACAGGTTGTCCTGCTCCCGCAGGTACATCTTGCCTCCGGCGATCACCGGGTGGGCCCAGCTCGGGTGGCTGACCCCCGGGATGCTGAAGGCGCCCTTCATCTTGTAGCCCTGGGGCGTGGCCTCGATCAGGGCCATGCGGCCGTTCTGGTAGCGGAAATAGAGGTGGCCGTCGGCGGCCGTGACGGCGGCGGAGCCGGTGCCGCCGTGGCCGGGCTCGATGCCCTCGCCGCCCCAGGCCACCTTGCCGCTCGCCATCTCGACGCAAATGGGGTAGCCCCGGTTGTGACCGTGGCCGCCGTAGATATGGTCGTTGATCAGGACCAGGCCGCCGTGGTGGTTCTGCAGCGTCTTGCTGTTCAGGAAGTAGACCTCCTCCGGCCGCACACCCTCGCCGGATATGCTCAGCTTCAGCAGGGCGCTGCCCGTCTGATACCCGGTCGAGGCGAAGACGTGGTCGCCCCGGACGACCGGCGTCGAGATGTTGGCGACGTTGTTGGCGACCTTGTTGTAGCCCCAGAGGAACTTGCCGTCCTTGGCGCTCACGGAGACCAGCCCGCGGCCGGTCAACTGGACATATTGCTTGACGCCGGCGCCGTTGGAGACCACCACGGAGGAATAGCCGGCGCCGTCGCGCCCCTGCTCGCCCAGGCTCGGCGTCGCGGCGCGCCAGATCTCGTTGCCGGTCTTCTTGTCCAGGGCCACGAGGGTGGCGCTGGGGACGCCCGGCGTCACGATCACCCGGTCGCCGTCCACCAGGGGGGATTCGGCCCACTTCCAGCTCGACATCACCTTGCCGCCGAAGTCGCGGGCCAGGTTCTTCTTCCACAGCTCCTTGCCGGTGGCCGCCTGCACGCAGACCAGGTCGCCGTCGCTGCCGAGCGCGTAGACGCGGTCGCCGTCCACCGTCGGCGTCCCCCGCGGTCCGCCGTACTCGTCCTCCCAGACGGGGCCGACCTTGGCGGTCCAGAGGATCTTGCCGTCCGCCAGGTTCATCGCCACCAGCTCCTGGTGGCCCTGGCGGTCGCCGAGGGTATAGATGCGGTTGCCGGAGATGGCGACGCTCGAGAATCCGCCCCCCAGGCCACTCGACTTCCAGGCCAGCGGCGGCCCGGACTCGGGCCACTGGGTGAGCAGCCCGGACTCCTTGGCCACGGCGTCCCGGTTGGGGCCTCGCCACTGGGGCCAGTCCGGCGAGGACGCGGGAGCGGCGGCGATGAGGACGGCGGACGCCGCCAGGATCAGGGCGAGAGCGGTGGACGGTCGTGCGATCTTGGACATCCCAGACCTCCTGTTGAGACCCCCAGAGGGGGCCGTACCGATCCTATAACGGCGGCGGCGGGAGGAGGTCCGGGGGAGACGTAACTTTTCTGTAATACGGGAGCGATGCTCAGGTCGAGACGGGCCGGAGCCCGGAGCCGGAATCCTGGGCCGAACGGCTGGGGATTGGCGCCAGCCGCCAGCGGCCGTAGGCGACGAAGGCCGCGAGGAGTCCCGTCACCAGGGGCACCAGCGCCATCCCGAAGCCCAGGGGGAAGGTGACCGCCGTCGCGCCGATCATGATGATCACCAGCCCGGCGGCGGCCAGCGGCGTCAGGCTCGGGCGGATGCGCAGCGCCGAGGGAAGGATCAGGCCGAGGGCGCCGAGAAATTCGGCCAGGCCGATGAACCGCAGGAACAGCACCGGGAAGTCCACCGGCCCGGCCATCTTCTCGGCGGGCGCCACCAGCTTGAACCCGCCGCCCCACAGGAAGAGCAGGGCGAGCAGGATCTGGAGGGTCCAGAGGACGTAGGTGACGGGCTTGCGGGTCCGGGCGGGAGTCGTATTGGGGGCCATGGTTATCTTCTCCTTGTCGTGCCGTTCGACCCCAGGACGAACGAGGGGGCGGCGGGCCGACAAGGAGAAGATACTTCTCTTACTTCGCTTCCTGGAACTTCAGCGACACGCCGTTCATGCAGTAGCGGTTGCCGGTCGGCGGGGGACCGTCGGGGAAGACGTGGCCGAGGTGGCCGCCGCAGCGGGCGCAGTGGACCTCGGTGCGGGTCTGGAAGAAGCTGCGGTCCACCGTGGTGCCGACGTGCGCGGGATCGATCGGCGCCCAGAAGCTCGGCCAGCCGGTGCCGGAGTCGAATTTGGTGTCCGAGCTGAAGAGCTCCAGACCGCAGGCGGCGCAGACGTAGACACCCTTCTTCTTGTTCTCGTTGAGCGGGCTCGTCCCGGCCCGCTCGGTGCCGTGCTCGCGCATGACCTTGTAGGTGGCGGCCGGCAGGATCTTCTCCCACTCCTCGTTGCTCTTGTTGACTTTCTCGATCACTTTTTTCGGTCCTTTCCGCGCGGCGGGCGCCTGGCCGTCGGCGTCGACGGAGCCGGCGAGGGCGAATCCGAGGGATATCAGGGCGATCATCAGGAATGCAAGGCGCTTCATCTTTGAGGTCCCTTCTCGGGCGGCCGCGAGAGCTCCCGTCCTGGCAGGGAAAACCGGGCTAGACGTCCACCCCATTCCCTTGCAGGAAGGCCAGGAGCTCCTCTTCATTCATGGTTCGGATCCCCAGCTTGCGGGCATCGTCGGCCTTGGAGCCGGCGTCTTCGCCGATCACCACGACGTCGGTCGACTTGCTCACGGAGCCGGTGGCGCGGGCGCCCAGCTTCTCGACATGCGCCTGGGCGTCGCGGCGGGAGAGGCGGGAGAGGCCGCCGGTGAAGACCCACTTCTGCCCCGCAAGAGGTAATACGGAGCCCGCCGCCGGAGCGGACGGCTCCGTCTCCTTCAGGCTGATTCTGGAGACCAGCTCGTCGAGCACCGCCGCGTTGTGCGGCTCGCGGAAGAAGGAGGTGATCTGCTCGGCCATGCGGGGACCCACGCCGGCGACCTCCTGCAAGGCGTCCTCGTCCGCCGCGCGCAGCCGGGCGAAGGCGCCGAAATGCCGGGCGAGGTCGCGCGCCACGGCCACCCCCACCTCGGGGATGCCCAGGCCGTAGAGGAAGCGCGGCAGCTCGGTGTCCGTCGCCGCCTTGCGCAGGGCGTCCACCAGCTTGTTGGCGGACTTCTCGGCGAAGCCCTCCAGCTCCAGGAGCTGGTCGGGGCGGATCTCGAAGAGGTCGGGGAGGTTCTTCACCAGCCCCCGCGCCACGAACAGCTTGGAGGTCTCGTCCCCCAGCCCCTCGACGTCCAGGGCGTCGCGGGAGGCGAAGTGGACGATGCGGCCGGCGAGCTGGGCCGGGCATTCGAAGCTGTTGGGGCAGACGGTGAACGGGCCGCGCTCGGTGAGCTTCGTGCCGCAGGACGGGCAGCGCTCGGGCATCCGCCACTCGGGCCCCCGCTCGCGGTCCGGCTCCTCGATGCGCTCGATCACCTGCGGGATCACGTCGCCGGCCCGCTGGACGCGCACGCGGTCCCCCTCGCGGACGTCCTTGCGCGCCACCTCCTCGCGGTTGTGCAGGGTGGCGCGGGCGACGGTCACGCCGCCGATCTCCACCGGCAGCATGATCGCCACGGGGGTGACCACGCCGGTCCGGCCGACGGACGGGAGGATGGAGAGGATGCGGGTGACCTCCTTGCGGGGCGGGAACTTGAAGGCGAAGGCCCAGCGCGGATGGCGGGCGGTCCAGCCCAGGGTCTCGCGGTCCTCGAGGTCGTTCAGCTTGATGACGACGCCGTCGATCTCGTAGCCGAGGTCGTCCCGCTCGGCCTCCAGGCCGCCGTGGTAGGCGAGGACGTCGTCCACGGTCTTCGCCTTCTTGACCCGCTCGTTGACCTTGAGGCCCCAGTCGCGGAGGGCGGCGAGGACGTCCCACTGGGTCCCCAGGCCGTCCAGCCCCTCGGAGGCCAGGATGTCGTAGGCATAGAGATGGAGGGTGCGGGAGGCGGTGATCTGGGGATCGAGCTGGCGGACGGTGCCGGCGGCGGCGTTGCGCGGGTTGGCGAACGGCTCCTTGCCTTCGGCGAGGAGCTTCTCGTTGAGCTTGTCGAAGGCGGAGGCGGGCATGATGATCTCGCCCCGCACGGCGAGGAACGGCGGCGCCGGGCGCTTCGTCTCGCGCAGCCGCAGGGGGACGCTGGACAGGGTGCGCACGTTGGCGGTGATCCCCTCGCCCTTGCGGCCGTCGCCGCGGGTGGAAGCCTGGAGCAGGGCGCCGTCGCGGTAGACCAGCTCGACCGACAGGCCGTCCAGCTTGGGTTCCAGGACGTACTCGACCGGCGTGTCCGGTCCCAGGCCCTTGCGCAGCCGCTCGTCGAAGCGGCGCAGGGCGGCCTCGTCCTGGTGGGATTCCAGGGAGAGCATGGGCGCGGCGTGCTCGACGGTGGGGAAGCCGTCGATAGGAGAGCCGGCCACGCGCTGGGTGGGGGAGTCGTCCGAGACGAGGTCGGGGAACTTCTCCTCCAGGGCCACCAGCTCGCGGTAGAGCTTGTCGTATTGCTCGTCGGAGACTTCGGGACGGTCTTCGACGTAGTAGAGATAGTCGTGGTGCCGGATCTCGCTCCGCAGCTTGTCGATCCGCGCGACGGCCTGCTCCCGGGTCATCAGCGTTGCCTCCGTCGAAACAGCGGGGGGACTTTAGCAGCAGAGGCCCCCCTGCCCGAAGCCCTCACCCCCGGCCCCTCTCCCGACCCCTCCCTCCCTCCCTCACCGGGAGAGGGGCCGGGGGTGAGGGCTCGGGCAGGCCGCCCCAGAGGGCAAGACACCCTGCTCTGCTATCGTCTCCCTCCCATGCACACCCTCTGGACGCGCGCCGGCCTTACCTGGAAGCAGTTCTTCCTGAGGCTGTGGCGGCAGATCTGGGAGGACGAGGTGCTGGGGCGGTGCGCGGAGCTGGCCTATTTCTTCCTGTTCTCGGTGTTCCCCCTGCTGCTGTTCCTCACCACGCTCCTCGGCTACCTGGCGGAGACCAATCCGGAGCTCAAGCTGGACCTGATGACCTACCTCATCCGGATCGCGCCCAGCGCGGACATCTCGGCGCTGCTCACCGGCACCCTGCAGGAGATCACCATGGCGCGGACGGGCGCCAAGCTCTGGCTCTCCCTGGCCGCCGCCATCTGGATCGCCTCCAACGGCATGATCGCGGTGGGCCGGACGCTGAACACCGCCTGCGGCCTCAAGGAGACCCGCCGCTGGTGGAGGCGGCGGATCATCGCGGTGGTGCTCACCCTGACCTTCGCCGTCCTCACCATCTGTGCCCTGATCCTGATCTTCTACGGCGGCGCCATCGCCAACACCCTGGCCGAATGGTTCGGCCACGGCTCCTTCTTCGCCATGGCCTGGCGCATCCTCCAGTGGCCGCTGATCCTGGTGTTCGTCATCATCTCCTTCGAGATGGTCTACAACTACGCCCCCAACCTCGGCGACAGTCCCAACCGCCAATGGGGCACCCCGGGGGCGGTGACCGGCGTGGCCCTCTGGTTGCTCGTCACCTTCGGCCTGCGCCTCTATCTCGCCTACTTCCGCAACTTCACCACCGCCTACGGCTCGCTGGGCGCGGTGATCCTGCTCCTGGTCTGGTTCTACCTGACCGCCTTCGCCATCCTCATGGGCGGCGAGGTCAACTCGGAGATCGGCCGCGAGCTCGCCGAGCAGCGCGGCGAGCACATCCCCCGCCCCAACCGCCAGCGGCAGCGCTTCCTGCGGCCCCGCCCCCTGCGCCGCCGCTAGCCCGCCGCGTCCTCCCGCGAAGAGCGTAGCTTCCTCCGCCCCCCTTCCCTTTGTCCCGTGCAGCAGACGGTAGACACCAGTTGAATTGTGAGGGAAGTATTTTCAAAAACTAAGGAGGAAGCGATGAGGAAAGTTTTGTTGAGCATCGCAGCGTTGCTGGCGATTCTGGTCGTCCCGGCCGCCGCTCAGACCCTGAGAGCGGGGGACGGCGCCCTGAACACGCCGCTGGGCGGCCAGACAGGGTTCGACCTCAGGACCGTGCCGATCCAGCAGGTGTTCGGAGCGCCGCTCCAGAGCGATCCCAGGGTAGATCTGTTCGGCCGGCCGTTCCCGGATCTGCCCGGCGTCGATTCGGTGATGCGTCGGGATGAGGACGTGACGATCGGCGCCAACGGTACGGCGACGAGCTCGGTCGTGATCGTGGCCCTGAGCCTGGAGTCGGAGAATCCGGTGCTGATCGGAAATCAGAAGTTCCGGCTGAACATCGTGCTGTCCGACTCCCCGCAGCAAAAGGGAAGCGCGACGTATCGGCGGGTCAATGCCGACGGCGGCACGTTCTCCGCCACTCTGCCGGTCCTTCCCAAGCTGATCTTCACCGATGAAAAGGGCAACCAGGTGGTCATCGACTGCGCGGTCGTGAACTGCCGGCCATACGTCCTGCAGGTCGCGAATGCCGGCTGGGTCCGGACGGACGGTCCCGGGCAGTTCGATCCCGCGAGCCGGGGCATGACTCAACTGAGGCCGGGGACGCCCATCGGTAATGTGACCTCCATCGGCAGCGGCAACTTCGTCGCCGGCATCACCGCCACCGATACCTTCCCCGAGGCCCCGTACGACATCCGCATTCCCGAACCCGAACCGCCCGTTTGGCACTGGGTCCGGCCGCCCATCCCGCCGTTCGATCGGCTCCCGGATCCGGGTCCCTTCCCCATTTGAGCCCCTCAGACCGACGGCGGAGAGGAGTCTCCTCTCCGCCGCCGTTCCCCCGGAAAAGAGCCAAGTTCGGTCTAGAACCCCCCGGACGGCTGGCATTGCCGCAGTTCTGTGACGTCTTCCTTGTCTCGCTAATCCTGACTGAGGCACCACAAGCATTGAGAAGTGTCTATGAAGTTGGGTTGCTTCTCGTAAACCGGGCGGGATTTTCCCTGGCCCCTTTTTCGGAAGGAGTAGAGAATGAAGAGAGTTTGGAGAATGTGGGCGCTCGCCGGGCTGATGCTGGCGGTCGCCGCGGCGCCCTCGCTGGCGCAGCCGATCACGGTGGCTCCGGGCAACGACGGCTGGGTGACGCCTGCGAACAGCTCGCAGATCGACCTGAGCGTATTCCCGATCAACGATTTCTTCGGTCCGGGCTCGGTGGTGGTCCCCCAGATCGTCTCGCTGAGCGGCGTGCCGCTGGCTCCGGGACTGGGATCGATCGACACCCTGCTGGTGCGGAACCCCCCGCCGGTTACGTTCAATCTGATCCCTGAGACCAGGACGTTTCCGGTGCAGATCAAAGCGCTCCGGCTGCGGGGCAGCGTCAACATCAACGGCACCAACTTCCAGTTGACGGTGGCCTTGTCCGACACGCCGTCGGGCCCGGGCACGATCACCGCCACCCGCCTGACGCCGGACGGCGGCCGGTTCAACTCGAGCTTCCCCGTGCTGCCGAAGCTGGTCTTCATCGAGGTCGGCAACCCCGGCAACCGGGTGGACATCGACTGCGACACGGCGAACTGCCCGGCGCCGCTGATCCTCGGGGCCAACAACGTGTGCTGGGAAGTCGCCTTCGGACCCAACGGCTTCAACCCCGCCACCAAGGGCATCACCCCCATCGCGGCGGGCATCGGAGTGGACGGCAATTTCGACGGCGTCAACGACTACGTGACGGTCGGCCGCAAGCAGGCCGGCTGGCCCGGCCTGGAGTTCCACCAGGGCTATGACCCGACTCCGCCGTGGCCGCTCTGCGGCGGCACCGGGGTGTCCTCGCACGACCACGCCGTCTACTCGCTGACCCACAAGGTGAAGCCGCCGACGGACTGCCCGGCGCAGACCGGCCCGGGCACGGTCGACTCCGACACCGACGTCGTGGGAGGCAAGGCGACCGCCACCGACGTGACCTTGACGGGCACCCAGACGGGCACCCTCACGGCCAGCCGCCTCTGCACCTACACGACGGCGACCGAGGTCCAGCCGGTTGCTAACACGACCCTCGACCAGTCCGGCAAGAAGCAGCCGGCGGGCGGCAAGAAAGCCCCCGGCAAGCCCGGGCAGGACAAGCCGCGGCAGTAGCTTCCGCCAGGGAACGTTCCGAGGCCGGCCTCTCTAGAGGCCGGCCTCTTTCTGTTCAAGCAGCGATCCACTAGCGTTCCGGGTTGGTTCCAAGCCTTTCGGCGTCGTCCGCCAACCTCGGCGTGCCATCCGGCGATCTTGGCCGTTCATCCGCCAACCTTTCCGCGTCAACCGGCGAGCTTCGGGGATCAACCCGGAAGGTTGGCGGACGAGCCCGGAAGGTTGGCGGACGAGCCCGGAACGAATGGCTTCAACCCCGCCACCAAGGCGATCACGGCGCGGTGATCACCTGCGGAGACTTCCTCGCCATGGCTCTCTGCCCTTCTCCTTAGAGCCGAGGCTCCCGCGGCCCTTCAGGCTGCATGGTTTGTGGGGCTTCCTGGACCCCAGGGCGTCGGCCTCCGGCCTCGGCCCTGGGCTAGTTCTCCCGGCCCGTTGGGCCGGTTTTGTCAGGCGTTCTTGAGGAAGACCACCGCAACACCTCCGGCAGGAATACCACCGTCGTGGCGTAGCTCGCCAGCATCGCCGCCGCGAGGAGGAAGCCCAGGCTGGCGTTGGGCTTGATGGCGGAGAAGGCCAGCGCCGAGAAGCCGACGGCGAGGACGAGGGCGTTCCAGAGCAGGCCCCGGCCGGCCGTGCGCAGCGTGGCGAGGACCGCCTCGTCGTGGGAGAGCCCGGTCTCGCGCCCGCGCCGGTAGGTGTGGACGTAGTGCAGGGCGAAGTCTACGCCGGCGCCCAGGGTCAGGGCCGCGAACATGCTGGTGGCGATGCCGAGAGGAATGCCGGTGTAGCCCAGCACCGCGAAGAGGAGCAGGGTGGCGGTGAGCACGGGAACGACCGAGACGACCGTCCAGCGCAGGCTCCGGAAGGCGATCAGGAGGGTGAGCAGGATCTGGACGGCGGTCCAGCCGATGGAGCGGAGCTGGTTGCCCACGATCGCGCCCACCACCGAGAGGCCCACCGGCACGTCGCCGGAGATGTGGGCGCTCACGCCGTGACGGCGGGCGAGCTCCGGCAGCCGCGCTTCGATCCACTTTCGCAGCTCCCGGCCCTTGGCGTAGTCGGCGTCCGGGACGAACAGGCGCACCCGCGCCGCGTTCTTGTCCTGGGTCAGGTACTGCCGGAGACTTACCCGGATCGACAGCACCTCGACCAGACTGCCGGCCTTCCGGACCTCGTCCGCGGGCAGGCTGGAGACGGGCGGCTTCTGGTCTCTCGCCTGGGCTCCGATTTTCAGGAACTGGAGATAGCCGAGCCGGCCGCCGACGTGCGGGGCCGCGAGGGCCAGCCGGTCGAATTCCTCCAGCAGAGCGGCTCCCTGGGGAGTCCAGAAGAAGTTCCGGTCCTTCTCGAACACCACGTCGAAGCGGTAGGTCCCCCAGAAGGAGGCGTTGAAGGTCCGCTCGGCGGTGACGAGGGGGGAGCGGGGATCGAAGTTGTCGATCCAGGAGTCCTGGACGGTCAGCCGGAAGAGGCCGGGCACGGCGAGGGCGACGAGGATCGCTCCCCCGACGGCGAAGGCCCGGCTTCTGCGGGCCAGCAGCCGCTCCCACGCTGGGATCTCCGGGACGCCCGCGGCGGAGCCGGGACGGCCGCGCTCGGTCCAGCCCGGGGGCAACAACGCGATCAGGGCGGGGATGAGGGTGAAGGTGAAGAGCAGCGCCAGGAGCAGCCCCGAGCCCGCGAACAGGCCCAGGTCGCGCAGCGGCTTCATGGAGGATCCGAGGAAGGAGAAGAAGCCGGAGGCGTTGGTCAGCGACGTGAGGATCAGCGGCGAGGCGATGGCGGCGTAGGCCTCCCCGGTGGCCCGGCGGAGCCGCTCGCGGGCGGGAACGTCCGTGGGAATCTCCGCCAGACGATGCTGGATGCGCTCCAGGAGATGGATCGAGTCGGTCATCGACATCGCCATGAGCAGCACCGGCAGGATGGTCGTCACCAGGGTGACGGGGACGCCGGCCCAGCCCATGAGGCCCAGGGTCCACACCAGGGTGGCCAGGACCTGGGCCAGGGGGATCAGCACGCCGCCCGGGGTGCGCAGGGAGAATGCCAGCAGGAGGGCGATGGCGGCCATCATGATCGGCACCAGGCGGGAGAGATCCTCCAGGACGGTCTCGCCGAGGACCGCCTCGGCCGCCGCCGGGCCGGTGATCCGCAGGTCGAAGGGGGCGGCGGCGCGGGAGGCGCGCCAGCTCTCGAGCTGCCGGATGACGTCGCGGCGGTCGGCGTCGTGGTTCACGGGGATGTAGAAGGCGGAGACCCGGCCGTCGCGGGAGAGGAACAGCCCCTCCGTGACCTGGTTCTGCCGCAGGCGGTCCATCAGGCGGGCGAAGGCGGCGGGCCGGTCCGGGATGTCGTCGAGGTAGGTGACGATCCGCAGGACGCCGGGCTCGGGCGGCTCCACGAGGTCGGCCAGGGCGTGCAGGCCGAACGGACTGACGCCGGGTTGTCTCCGCAGCTCCAGGTAGGCCTTGCGGAGGAAGCGGAAGCCTGCCGGCGACGCCAGGGGAGGGCCGCCCGGTTTCGCGGTCGCCAGGAGCAGGATCTGCTCGGTCTCGTAGAACGTCTCCCGGTCCGCGAGCGTCCGCGCCACGACCGGGTCGCCCTCCGGATAGATGGCGGCGCCGTCGGTGCGGATCTCCAGCCTGGGAAGCCCGGCGGCCACGGCCACCGTGCCGAGGAGGAAGGCGAAAAGGACGAGAGCCGGGCGGCGGAGGGCGATATCTGCGAGCTTCATGGAGCGAGGGATTGTCACATTGAAGAGGACGCCCGGGAAGCCGTGCGGAGGCTCGCCGGCGAGGGCTATTTTGGATCTAGCTCCCGCGTGCGGCGGCTCGTCAGGGTTCCTCGAAGCACCACTACTATTGAGCAGTAAATTCGCATCCGTAAATGCTGAGATTCAAGACCCGGTAGTGGTCCGGGGCACGGCTGGACGTGTCCCTCGACAGAAGGAGGAGCGAATGAAGAAGCCTTTCAACACGATTGTTTTCGCCGTCCTGGCGATGGCCGTCGCCACGATGCCTGCGCTGTCTCAGCCCATCACGGTGGCTCCGGGCAACGACGGGTGGGTGACCCCCGCCAACAGCTCCAGGGTGGACCTGGGGGTGTTCCCGATCAACGATTTCTTCGGCCCCGGCTCGGTGGTGACGCCGCAGATCGTCCTGTTGAGCGGCGTGGCGCTCAACCGGAACAACCTGGGCTCCATCGACACCCTGCTGGAGCGTTATCCCCCGTCGGTGACCTTCAACACGTTCCCCGAGACGCACAACTTCAGCGTCGAGATCCAGGCGCTGCGGCTGCGCGGCCGCACGAGCATCAACGGGGTGAGCTTCGACCTGACCGTCGCCTTGTCCCCGACTCCGTCGGGCCCGGGGACCATGGTCGTGACCCGGCTGACGCCCGACGGCGGCCGGTTCAACTCCAGCTTCCCCGTGCTGCCCAAGCTGACCTTCATCCAGGTGGGCAACCCGGGCAACCGGGTGGACATTGACTGCGCCGACGCCGCGGTCAACTGCCCGTCGCCGATGATCCTGGGCGCCTCCAACGTCTGCTGGGAGGTCGCGGCCGGGCCGAACAACTTCAATCCGGCCAGCAAGGGGATCACGCCGATCCGCGCCGGCATCGCCGTGGACGGCGACTTTGACGGCGTCAACGACTACACCACGGTGGGCCGCAAGCGCGCTGGCTTCCCCGGACTCGAGTTCCACGTCGGTTATGAGCCGACGCCGCCCTGGCCGCTCTGCAACACCGGCGGCGGCACACCGGGCCAGTCGCAGCACGACCACGCGGTCTACTCGCTGACCCATGTCTCGGTGCCGCCCACCGACTGCAAGACCGCCGTCGTGACGGAGAACGCCGAGGCCAAGCCGGGCGGGAAGGTGCTGATCGCCCAGCAGTCGCTCTGCACGGCCGTCGCCGTCGATCCGGTGGCCACGGATCCGGTCGCCATCGATCACAATCAGGATTAGCCTCTGGCCACACGGCCGGCCCCGCTCCGGGGCCGGCCCCTCACCGCCATGACCCGCCGTAGGGCTTCAGCGCCTCCCGCAGCGGGGCGGGGATGGGGGTCGGCACCGTGCGCCCCCCTTCCCGCCGCAGGCAGGCGATGGTCTGCTCGCCGCGGGCCACCAGCTCCTCGTCGTCGCCGTTCTGGCGCCAGTACTCGAAGTTGAGCGTGATGCGGTTCTGCACGACCTCGCCCAGGCGCATGCGGACGACGAGCTGATCGAAGGCCTCCAACTCGGCCAGGTAGTCGCACGAGCAGCGGACGGTGGCGAGGGCGAGGCCCTGGGAGAGCTCCGCCAGGATTTCCGGCGCGTGGTCGCGCAGGAACATCTCGCGGCAGCGCCCCTGCCAGCGCAGGTGGTTGACGTAGTAGACGTTGCCGACCAGGTTGGTCTCTTCGAACCCGACCAGGTGCCGGTACTCGTAGGCCTTCAATGGACGCTCTCGACGAGGACCGCGAGCGCCGCCTCTCCCGACAGCTCGCGGAAGGGGGCGAGCCAGGTGCCGATCGTCAGCTCGCCGGAGCGGAGGAGGAGCCAGCCGTCGTCTCCGGAGCGCTCCAGGGTCAGGGGCGCGCCCTGGGGGACCCCCGCCTTGATCAGGCTCTCGGCCGCCGCCCAGACGCGGGTGGCCGCCCCGTGCGGGCTCTCGCCGCGTTCGCGGGCGATCAGCTCGGCGAGCCGGTAGCGTTCGGCCCCGAGCAGGCCTTGCCAGACCTCCTCCGTGCGCTCGGCGACGGGCTCCAGGTCGCAGCCCAGCCGGCCTACGCCGGTCACGGCGAGGGTGAGGGCGCCGGCGTGCGAGCGGGAGACGTGGGAACCGTCCGCGGGCTCCGGCTTGCCGTCCGGCCGGTGGAGGACCGGGGAGCCGTTGCCGTTCTCCACCGAGACCCGCAGGTGCGAGCCGGGGAGGATCTCCTGGAGCCGGCGCTCGACGTAGGGGCCGAGCAGGGCGGCGGTCCAGGAGGCGGGCGGGGCGATGCGGTCCACGGCGCGCAGGCGCAGGCCCTCCCAGCGCTCGGCGAGCCGACCGTCCACCGTCAGCAGCTCGAGGTCGTAGACGAAGTCGTCGCCGTTGCGGCTGCGCTCGCGGGCGGCCAGGAGATGCGGGACTTGCCTTTCGATCCCGAAGCCCACCACCCGGTCGACGCCGGTGGGCAGCAGGGTCGAGTGGGGAATGCAGGCCTGGATGCCGTGGATGGCGGCGTCGCGGGCGCCGGGGTCGCCCAGCACCAGACGGTCCGGCAGGTAGCGCCCGAACCAGGCGGTGGCGCCGTCCGCCGAGATGTCGGCCAGGCACTCGGTGGCGTTCAGGTGACGGTAGCCCTGGACGCGGCGGAAGCGGCCCTGGTGGAAGAGGACGCCGCCGTAGAGGTCGATCCGCGGATCGAGAGGCACGGCCACGGCCTCGCCGTCGCCTTGCAGCGCGGAGAGGAGCCGGGGCGCGGCGTCCGTCCGGGCCCCGAAGCGGCAGGTGAGCCGGAAATGGTCGGCGGCGAAGCCGGTGGAGAGGTCGCGCAACGCGACCTCCACCACCCCCGGCTCGCGCACCAGCGCGGCGACGCGGATGGTGGTGGAGCGGCCCGGCGGCACGGCCACGGGGCGCTGGAACAGGGCGTCCTCGAAGACCGGGATGGTGTCCAGGCCGGTGACGGCCATGGCGGCCTGGGCCATGGCCTCCATCCCCAGGACGGCGGCGAACAGCGGCTCGCCGCGGAAGACGTGGTCGGCCAGATGGGGGTCGGTGTCGGCCGAGACCTCGGAGTCCACCACCAGCTCGACGCCGGGCACGAAGACGCGGGGCTTCTCCAGGTAGCGGAGCAGCGGCAACTCGGGGCGCTCGACCTCCAGGGTGGAGGCGTCGCCGAAGCGGCCGGTCACCACCAGGGAAACGGCGGGCAGGCCGCGGGAGATCAGCTCGCGGGTCAGGCGCACGCCGGTCTCGGGCGGGATGGGCGTGATGCCCTGGGCGATCAGGCTCTCCAGGGTGCCCAGCTTCTCGCCCATGCCGACGCCGGCCCAGACGGACCACTCCAGCGCCACGCAGCGGCAGCCGGGGTGCCCGGCCGCGAAGCGCTCGGTGGCGCGGGCCAGCCACTCGTTGGCGACGGCGTAGTCGGCTTCTCCCTTGAGACCCGTGCGGGCGATGATCGAGCCGAAGGTCACCAGCAGGCGCAGGCGGCCGGGGTCCACCGCCGCCAGGACGTTGCGCAGTCCGGCGGCCTTGGGCGCCAGGGTGCGGCGGAACGCCTCCTCGTCCAGGGACGAGAGGAGCTTGGGATGATTGGCGCCGGCGCCGTGGAGGACGGCGGTCACGGGGCCCAGCTCGTCGGAGATCCGGGTCACGGCTTCCAGCACGGCCTCGGCGTCGGTGACGTCGGCGGCGAGGTAGAGGGCCTCGACGCCGGCCGCCCGCATGCGCTCCAGGTTGGCGGCCAGCTCGGCGTCGGCTTCCGGCCGGGAGCGGCCCAGCAGGGCCAGCTTGACGCCGGTGGCGCGCGCGAGGTCGAGGGCGCACTCGGCGGCGATGCCCTTGCCGCCGCCGGTCACCAGGAGGACGTCGCCGCTCTCCAGAGGCGGCGGGCCGGGCTCGGACGCGGGCAGGAGCCGCATCACCGGGACCTCGCGGCGGCCGTCGGCGCCATAGCGGCACTCGGTGTAGCCCGAGGACGCCGCGGCGGCTTCGGCGGCGATCCAGTCCACGGCCCGCGGGTGTTCCGGGGAGACGGTCACGACGCCGACCGCCACCTCGGGCATCTCCAGGCGCAGGGTGCGGGCGAAACCGCCGCCCACGCCGTCCGGCTGGACGAGGACGAAGCGCTCCGGTCGGGCGGCGATCACGGTCCGGGCCGCTTCCAGGAACAGGCCGGCGTGCCGCTCGTCGGTGTCCGGCGGCAGCAGCAGGAGGACGCCGCGGCCCTCCAGCCGGGCGGACAGGGCCCCGGCCAGCGGGTGGTCCGGCGGCGCGATCACCGTCCAGCCGCGCCCGGCGCCGCCGCCCGCGGCGACGGCGAGGGGGCGGGGGACCCACTCGACGGTGAACGGCCGCACCCAGGAATCGACGCCCGCCGGGGCGGCGGGCTCGGCGGGAGCCGCTCCCGTGCCGAGGGCGGCCTGGTCCTCCAGGGCCTGGGCCACCTCCGCCACCGTGGCGCGGGCGAAGTCGGTGGGGGCGGCGGGCGGGCGCAGGCCCAGCCGGCGCGCGGCTTCCACCACGAGCTGGCCGACGGAGATGGAGTTCAGATGGAGATCGGAGAGCAGGCGGCTGTCGTCCCGCACCGCCTCGGCGGGCAGCTCGGCGCGCTCGGCCACGAGCTGGCGGACCACGTCGCGGGGGCCTTGAGCGGCCTGGGAAGCGTGGACGGCGGCGGGGGGCGCGGTCACGGCCGCGGCCGCGGCCACGGTCTCCTCCGGCGGCCTGCCCCAGCTCGCTCGCGGCGACGGGCCCAGGGGGGCCATGACGCCGACCAGCTCCGGCATGCGCGTCGTCACCTGGCCGCCCGTATACGCCGCCACGGTCTCGCAGGGGTTCACCAGGAACCGCAGCGGCCGGTCGAGGTCGAACGGCCGGGTGAAGCGCCCGTCGAAAAGGACGGAAGGATCGACCGCCAGGCCGGCCGCGAAGGCCGCGCCCGCCGCCTGGAGGAGGCCGGCCACCGAGGGGCCGCCGGCATCCAGGGGGATCACGGGCTTGCCCGAGGTCTCCAAAGCCAGCTCCGAGAGGGCGCGCCCGGGTCCCACCTCGATCCACAGGTCGACGTCCCGCGCCGCCTCCAGGGCGTCGGTGAAGCGCACGGGGGCGGTGATCTGGTCGCGCAGCAGGGCGCGCAGGTCGGCGTCCGGGGCGAGGGCGCCGCCGGTGACGGTCGAGGAGACGGGCCGGCTCAGGGGACGGAACGGCTGATCCGCCAGCTCGGCGGCGAAGCGCGGTCCGACCGCTGCGACGAGCGGCGAGTGGAAGGCGTGGGAGACGCGCAGCCGGTGTGTGGCGAGGCCACGGTCGCGGGCGCGCTCGATCACCGCCTCGACGGCGGCGGAGGTCCCCGAGACCACCGTCCGCTGGGGCGAGTTGAAGGCGGCGATCACGGCGCCCATGGTGCCGTCGTTGAGCAGCTCCGCCACGGTCTCGGGGGATGCGCCGAGGCTCGCCATGGCGCCGTCCCCCTCGCCCAGGTCCGCCATGATCCGCCCGCGCATCGCCGCCAGCCGCAGGGCGGCGTCGAGGTCCAGGGCGCCGCCCCAGTGGAGCGCGGCGATCTCGCCCAGGCTGTGGCCGACGGCGACCGAAGCGCGCACGCCCAGGCGGTCGAGGAGCCAGAGGCCGGCCAGGGAATGGGTGAGGATGGCCGGCTGCGCCACCGCGGTGTCCACCGGATCGGCGGCGGGGTCCAGCCCGGCGGTCTCGTAGACCGCCTCCAGGGCCTCGAAGCGGCGGCGGAAGAGGCCGCCGTCGAGGTGGGAGGGCGAGCCCTGGCCGGGGAACAGGAAGCCGATGCGCCGTCCCCGGGCGCCGGCGCCCAGGAACGCGCCGTGGCGCGGCTCCAGCCGGAAGGTCTCGCCCGCCCGCAGCCACTCCAGGACGCGGCGCAGCCGCTCGACGGCGTCGGCGGGGCGCACGGCCACCACCGCCGCCCGCGCCGGGCCGTCGTTCAGCCGGCGGCGCAGCTCGGCGGCGAGGTCGGTCAGCTCGGAGCGGGAGAGGCGCGGCATGATTTCCGCCAGCCGCTCCACTTCGAAGGCGAGGGCGGCCGGATCCTTGGCGGCGACCAGGAGCAGCTCGGCGTCCTGCCAGGAGGAGAGCACCTCGCGCTCGCGGGCGAGCAGCGAGCGCCGCCGCACGGCGGGCGCGCCCTCCAGGACCACGTGGACGTTGATGCCGCCGAAGCCGAAGGACGAGACGCCGGCCCGCACCGCCTGGCCCGCGGGCCAGGGCTCGCCGTGGTCCAGCGTGCGCAGCGGCGCGTCCGCTCCTCGCAGCTCCGGGTGGGGCTCCTCGCAGGCGGTGTTGGGCGGCAGGATCTGGGTATGGACGGTGAGCGCGGCCTTGATCAGGCCCGCCACGCCGGCCGCCGCCTTGGTGTGGCCGATGTTGGCCTTGATCGAGCCCACCGGCGGGGTGGCCTTGGCCGGTCCGGCTTCCCGCAGGGAGGAGGTGAGAGCGGCCAGCTCGGTGGCGTCGCCCACGTAGGTGCCGGTGCCGTGCCCTTCGAAGTAACCGACGGAGTCGATGCCGAAGCCGGCCTTCTTGTAGGCCCGGCGCAGCGCCAGCTTCTGCCCTTCGGCCTCGGGCCGGCTGATGCCGCCGTGGCCGTCCGAGGAGATGCCCCAGCCGCGGATCACGCCGTAGGAGCGGCACCCCAGGCGGTAGGCGTCCGACTCGCGCATCAGCACGGCGAAGCCGCACCCCTCGCCGGGCAGGAAGCCGGAGGAGCGGGCGTCGAAGACCCGCATCTCGTCCGGCGCCAGGGCCTCGACGCGGGCGAAGCCCACCAGCTCGAAAGGATCCAGGGAGAGGTCGACGCCGCCGGCGAGGGCGACGTCGAGGTCGCCGGCGGCGAGCGCCGAGCAGGCGTTGGCCACCGCCAGCAGCGAGGAGGCGCAGGCGCCGTCCAGGGTGTAGCCGCCGCCGTGGAGGTCGAAGTGGTTGCAGATCCGTCCGGCGATGGTGTTCGCGAGGCCGCCCGCCAGGCTCTCCTCCATGGGTACCGGGAAGGGGGCCTTGTAGGCGGTCTCCAGCCGGCCGAGGAGCTCGTCGATGCGCCCTTCCTCCCACCCTTCGGCGCCGAGCGTGCCGGCCACCACCCGCCGCACGTACGGCCAGCGCAGGCGCAGCGTGTTGGCGCGGGTGAACTCGCTGGTCAGGGTGTTGCCGACCAGCGCGCCGGTGGCTTCCCGCGGCAGCCCTTCGGCGTCGGGAAAGCCGGCGTCGGCCAGCGCCTGGGCGGCGACGTCCAGCGCCAGCCAGTGGGCGAGGTCGGTGGCGCGGTAGGTGCGCCCGGCCACCCGGAAGCGCACGCGGTCGAACTCATAGCCTTCGAGCAGCGCCGCCTCGATGGGGTAGAGGCCGTCGGGATCGCCGGGGCCGTTCAGGTAGTCCGCCATCCGCAGGCGCTCCGGCGGGATGGGCCGGAAGGCCCGCCGGCGGGCGAGCACGTTCTCCCACAGCTCGCCCGGATTCCTGGCGTCGGGATAGCGGCAGGCCATCCCGACGATGGCTACACCTTCGCCCATGGTCAGGCCTCCGCCGGAACGCGGACCTCGATACCCGCCTTGGCTCGCGCCTCCGCCCGCTGGGCGGCCAGGGAGCGCGCGTAGAGCAGCACGCCGCGACTGAGGCAGACGGCGCTGAGAGCGAAGAAGAGCCCGAACACGACGTGCAGGGCCATCAGCGTGCCGTAGGCCAGGGCCACGGACGCGCCGAAGGCGATCTGGCCCCGGACGGTGGACGGCGTCGTCGCCGGATCCGTCACCATGTAGAAGGTGAACAGGAGGAAGGCGACGCCGGTCATCGGGTTGAGCGACGGCAGCAACAGGCTGCCGAACAGGAAGTGGCGGATCACCGCCTGCAGGGCGAAGCAGCCCAGCCAGGAGAGGATCAGCGGCACCCGCCGGGTGAAGACGGTGTTGAGGAACGAGCCCGAGCAGACGATCAGGCCGGGCAGGAACCAGTCCCAGCCGCCGGTGAGGTTCTCGGTGAACATGTACGGCTGGGCGATGCCCACCCAGGGGAAGGCCAGCAGGGTGACCGTGATCCCCAGATTGGACGGGTTGAAGAAGTGCCGCCGTCCGCCGTTGACGCCCACCCGGAACAGGTGCTTCGAGGCGATGGCCACCACCGCGGCGAAGGCGATCACCCACAGCCGGTCGTTGGCGTAGAGGAGCATCGAGACCGCCAGGCCGCTGATGTGGGCCGACAGCAGGAAGTCGATGAAGCCGGTGGCGCCGCCGCTCAGGAAGCGGGGCCGGCGGCCCTGCTTCCAGGCCTCCAGGACCTCGAACAGCATCTCCGAGGAGTAGGCGGCGAGCAGCGCCACGATCGGCGTGGCCCACGCCTGCTCGAAGCCGAGCACCGTGTGCCCGAAGATGTTCAGGAGGGTGATGGCGGTCGCGAACCGCCGCAGCGCCGGCAGGCGCGTGTCCTTGCTTTCAGCCATGATTGCTCACCCTTCCTTCGCCGGGGAGTTCGTCGTCGTCGCTCCGAGCAGCACCTGGTGCCGCCCGGCCTTCAGCTCGAGGGTCTCCGTCCTGACGCGGCCCGCGCCGTCGCGGTAGAGCACGTCCACGCGCACCGGGCCGCCGGCGCGGCCGAGGCCGAAATGGACCTCCGGCGACCGTTTGCCCGAGTGCCCGCTGCCGCCGTCGGCCTGCCCCACCAGCACGCGGCCGTCCGGCAGCCGGACCTTCGCCACGGCGCCCACTGCCGGCCGCGTCAGGCCGCTGCCGGCGGGCAGCCGCAGGTCGAGGACGAGGGCGGCGTTTCGCCGCGGGCTGTCGTTGCGCACGAAGTACGAGGTCTGCCACTGGTTGGCGACCGCGTAGTCGAGATCGCCGTCGCCGTCCACGTCGGCGATGGCGATGCCGCGGGTGATACGCTGGTCGTCCAGCCCCAACTCGCGGGCGATGTCGTAGAAGCGGCCGTCGCGGGCCCGCGCGAAGAACGGGTTGTGCAGATGCCCCGAAAGGTCGTCGCCGGCCGTGAAGTGGTGCCAGGCCGCGGTGTGCTTCAGATTGGAGTCGTTCCCCATGGCGATCTCGTGGAGCTCGGGCCAGCGGTTCTTCTCGCCGCGGATGAAGCCGATGGCCTGCGTGGCCTCCTGCACGCCGTCGTTGTCGAAGTCGGCGAAGCGGGTGTCCCAGCCCCAGCCGCTGCGGGAAAGCCCCAGCGGCTCGCTGAGCTCCCGGTAGGGCGCGACGCCGTCCTTGCCGAGGGGATCGCCCGTGCTCACCCACACGAAGTGGCTCTCCTCCAGGGCCCAGTTCTGGGCGATGTTGCTGACGTACATGTCGAAGCGGCCGTCGCCGTTGATGTCGGCGAAGTCGACGCCCATGCCCTTGAAGGAGTCGCGGCCCAGGACCTTGGAATTGGGCACGGCGAAGGTCTTGCGGCCCGCCAGCACGACGAAGCGGGGCTTGCCGGGCGTCGACAGGTTGCGCAGCAGCTTGTCGTGACCGAAGTCGTTGCCGAAGTAGATCTCCGGCCGCAGGTCGCCGTCGAGATCGGCGGCGCCGGCGGCCAGGGTCCATGAGTAGGCCGTCGCCGGATCGAAGGCCCCGTCCACGTCCACGAACCGTACCGCCGGCTCCGGTCCGCCGGAACCGCCCTGCCAGAGCAGGAGGCGGTTCTTGCCGCCGTTCTCCGAGCGGGACATGGAAGAGTGCATGTGGGCCCCATCCGTGGCTCTGCCGTCCAGCACGCGCATGCCGTCCGGGAAGTAGTTGCCGACGATCAGGTCGAGATGGCCGTCGCCGTCGACGTCCGCGCTGGTCAGGGCGTTGGTGTTCCAGATCTGGCTTACCGGGGCCACCTCGACCGGCCGGTAGGCCGCGGCCGCCGGAGAGCCGGCGCCGGCCCGGCGCAGGAACGCCACGGGCGGCCGGCCCCAGTAATAGACGACGAAGTCGGTCAGCCCGTCCTCGTTCCAGTCGCCGGGGAGGCAGCCCATGGGCGCCATGGTGCGGGCGTCGTGAGGCAGGGGCGCGGGATCGAGGACGAACCGCGCGTAGCGGGCGCCGGTGCCCGGGGCGGGCGAGACCAGCGCCTGGTCCACCCGCGGATCGACCAGGCAGAGGTCGTTGGGGAGCCCGTCGCCGTCCACGTCATGGAGCGCGACGGCGGCGCCGACGCTGGAGATCCAGCCCGCGATGTCCTGATAGCTGGGGTGGACCTCGCGGACGGAGCGGTCGAGGTTGCCGGCGGGCTCCGGGATCGCGGTGCGCGTGAAGGCGAACCGCGAGGCCAGGGATTCCCGCTCGCTCTCCGGCAGGTCCGGGATGCGCGCCGCCCCGTACAGGGCCGCGATCGCCGCCACCGCCGCCAGCCGCGTCGCGTTGCGGCGCAGGAAGCCGGGCTGCTCGTTCATGCTGCTGTTCCTTTCGCGAAATGATCCTGGATGCGCCGCCGCCACACCTCGAAGGCGGGCTCTTCCGGCCGGTCCGCCGGCAGGTCATGGCGGGCCTGGTCGGTCACCGCCGCGGCTTCGGCGGCGCTCATGCCGCAGATCACCTCGGCGGCGAGCTCCGTATGGGGCGTGAGGATGCCGGCCCGCTCGCGGGCCTGGGCGGCGAAGGCCACTCCCTGAGCCAGTTGCGGGAGGTAGGGACCCGCCGCCGTCCGCAGCTCCTCGACCTCGGCGCGGGTGCGCCCGCCCGCGTAACCGCAGGCGAGCCCCAGGCCGCTCCACAGGTCCGTCTGGCGCGCGGCCGGGAAGGCCCCGATCGTGCGCGGCAGCCGGCGGACGTCGGCGCCTTCCACGAACCACAGGCTGCGGCCGAGCCCCTGGTCGAACCCGCGGCGGTAATAACCCCGCAGGCCGCGAGGCGTTTCCTGGCGCTCCACCGAGCGCGGCCAGCGGAAGTAGCCCTCATGGAAGCCGTAGCCGTCCAGGGCCAGCCAGCGGAGGCACGGGTCCTCCAGGCGCGACAGGAAGCGCTCGGGGGAGACCGGCAGACGGGCCATGACCCATCCCGCGCCGACGTAAATGATGTAGACGTGGTCGGCGCCCGGGCCGGCCAGGAACCGCGAGAGGCGGTCGCGCCGCCAGGGCGTCAGGACGTCCAGCAGGGCCAGGGCCATGCCGGCCCCCTCGTAGGCGAAGCCCTGGAAGTCCCGCGCCACTTCGGACTCGATGCGCGCGGCCAGGGGCTCCGGCCGGTCCTCCTCCAGGGCGGCGTGGTAACCGGCCGTGAAGCAGCGGCCCACTTCCTCCAACCGCTCGCGGACGGCCGCGAAATCGCCGCGGAACCCGCGGAGCGCGAACGACGTCTCCCGGGGGGAGATGCCGAAGATCGCCCGCTTCAGCGAGGCCCCGCGGGGGCGAATCTGGGGGCGGGGCAGGCCGAGGATGCTCGCAGGGTCTTGGTTGGTCAATGAAATGCTCCTCAATCTTTGGAGTGCTGCAACTCGCCCAGAGCGAGTCGTCTCCGCCAAGAAAGTCGAGGATCAATTTTGGGCTAGGGTCCGGCCGCCTCCGGTTTCGGCCGTAAGTCCTTGATCTTATGATAGATGCTGGCAAAGAAAAGCGCTACTTCGAGCTTGCGGACGCGCTCAACCGCCCTCAGCTGGGAGCTGCCTTGCCCCCTTCTTCCAGCTCCATCTTGAGCGAAAAGAACCGGAGCAGATCCTTGAGAGTGAGAATCCCCAGGAGGCGGTCGCCGTCGACGACCATCAGACGGGAGGCGCCGGTGCGGCTCATCCTGGACAGGGCCTCCATGGCGTCGATGCCGGGAGCCACGGTGTTCTCGGGGCCGCACCGCAAGGCCAGGGCGCCGACTGTCTGCTGGTCCCACTCTTCGCGGGGGAGCTCCTTGACCTGACGGGTCGTGACGCAGCCGAAGAGCCGGCCGGCGTCGTCGACCACGGGGAACATCTTGAAGTGGTAGCGGTAGATGTAGTCCTGGACCAGTTGCTCGACGGAGATCGCCCGCGGCACGGTCACGGGGTCGGCCTGCATGAAGCGGGAGACCGGCTCGCCTTCGAGGGCGCGGCGCAGCAGGAGCTGTTGATAGGACGCCTGGGCGGCGTTGCGGACGAACAGGCCGAGGAGGAAGAGCCAGAACCCGGAGGCGAGCTGCCCCTGGAGGAAGAGGAAGATGCCCAGGCCGATCAGCAGCAGTCCGAAGCCGGCGCCGATGGCCGACGCGACCCGGGTGGCCCAGCGCAGGCTCTTCTTCCATCCCCAGAGGATGGAGCGCAGGATGCGCCCGCCGTCGAGGGGGAAGGCGGGGACGAGATTGAAGATGGCGAGGGCGGCGTTGAGCACGCCGAGGTAGAGGAGCACCGAGACGGCCGGGACCGGCCAGCCGGCGGCTCCGCCGAGCGCTCCGGCGCCGGCGCAGGCCAGGGCGATGGCGAAGCTGGCCGCCGGACCCGCCGCCGCGATCATGAATTCGGACAACGGCGTGGGTGGCTCGTTGGGCATCTCGGCCACCCCGCCGAAGAAGAACAGGGTGATGCCCCGCATCTCCACGCCGTAGGCCCGCGCCACCAGCGAGTGGGAAAGCTCGTGCAGTACCACCGACAGGAAGTAGATCAGGGCGCCCACGACCCCCATCAGCCAGTAGGTGGCGGGGGTGCGTCCGGGGAGCTGCTGGGGGAACGTGAGAGTGGCGAAGGACCAGGTGACCAGGATGGCGACAAGGAACCAGGAGGGGTCGATCCGGACCTTGAACCCCAGGATGGTGAACAGGTGGATGGGTCTCCCGAACACGCGCCGCCCTCCCTGGAGGGCATTCTAGCGTAGCGGGCCTGTCCGCTGAAAAAAAATGAGCCCCCTCCGACAGGCGAAGGGGGCCCCGCAGTCGCTGGAAAGCTACGGCAACGCGTGCTGGACAGCGCAACCGGGACTACGGTCCGTTGATCTTCAAGGAGCAGCGACTGGACATCCACGAAGTCGAGCATCCCTCCTCGTGGGGGCAACCCGCGGGTTGCTTTCTACGCCGGGCTCAGTGTCTGCGAGCCGTGGCCGGAGCGGTATGGGGAGAATCCCTCAGGAAGCGGGAGAGGGTTCCCTCAGCGGCTCCGGAGGGGGGATCAACCAGGGCCGGGAGTGGGGGCGCGCTCCGGCGCGTCCGACTCCGGCGTCGTCGGGCAGTGGCGGTCCCGCCGCTGTTCCAGGTCGTTCACCACCGCCCGCCGGAACCCCCGCGGCCCCGCCTCGGCGAGCCGGGCGTTCCGGTACTCCCCGATGTCCACCACTTCGAGCCGCATGCGCAGGGTCTTGAACAGGCGGGGGAGCTTCTGCCCCGGGATCTGCACGTGGTGGAGACCGCCGCTGTAGGCGAGGAGCATCCGGCCTTCGCCCATGGTCTCCAGGATGTCGGCGATGCCGCCGCGCACCGTCATCGGTTTGCCTTGGGAGTCGAGGCCGTTGGCCCGCTTCATCCGTCCCTCGGGGAGGAGCAGCACCATGGCGTCCGGGTCGATCTGCTTCAGCACCTGGGACCAGCTCTCGTCGCGCTCGCGGGTGATCGAGACCACCCGGGCGGCCACCAGGCCGTAGAAGCGGCCCACCAGGGCGCGGGAGGCCGTCTTCTGGGCGATGGGGACCACCCCGTGGCGGGCGATCCGCCAGAGGAAGTGGTTGGGGCAGACGCCGGCGAACAGCGCCTCGTACAGGCTGGTGTGGTTGAGGATGGCGGTCAGACGGATATTCCGCCAGGGTTCCGGCGGCACGTCGCCGATGAGCTTGGCGTCGACACGGTAGAAGACCCGGGCGACGATCTTCAAGAACAGCAGGACGAGGAAGACGATGTAGGAGCGCACGAGCCTCCCCGGGAGAAATAAGGTCCGGACGTTCGAGCCGGTAGTAGTGGCAGCCCCATCGCCCGGGCATCAATGCCCGGGCTAGAAAACAGCGCCGGGTCAACCCGGCTTGAAGTCCCCTTCAGGGGGCGCTGTTCCTAGCCCGGCGATTGATCGCCGGGCTGCGTTCGATGCGCCGGGATTCTAGCAGGGGAGCCCCTCTGATACGCTTACCCTCCTATGCCGGCGCCCTCCGAGACCCGCCCCGCCCGTCCCGCCGTCTCCGCGATCATCACGACCTTCAACGAGGAGGTACATATCGCGGGGTGCATCGAGTCGCTGCTCTGGTGCGACGAGATCCTGGTGGTGGACTCCTTCTCGACGGACCGGACGCCCGAGATCTCCCGCGGCTACGACAAGGTCCGCTTCTTCCAGCGCACCTACTTCGGCTCGGCCTCGCAGAAGAACTGGGCCATGGACCAGGTCGCCAGCGACTGGATCCTGATCTTCGACGCCGACGAGCGCTGTACCCCGGTGCTCCAGAAGGAGATCGAGGCCCTGCTCGCCGGCGGCCCCCAGCACGACGCCTACACCATCCACCGGCGGGTCTTCTTCATGGACCGGGTCATCCGCTTCTCGGGCTGGCAGCACGACCAGGTCGTGCGTCTGATCAAGAACGGCTCGGCCCGCTATCCCAACCGCCGGGTCCACGCCGACATGATCACCCGCGGCCCGGCGCCGCTGCTGCGCGAGTCCATGGACCACTACATGGCGGACTCGCTGGACGAGTACATCAAGCGCATCGAGAAATACAGCTTCTGGGGCGCGGCGCAGAACTGGAAGGAGAAGAAAAAGTCCGGCTTCACCCAGATCTTCGGCCGCTCCATCTGGCGCTTCTTCCGCACCTACATCTTCCAGCTCGGCATCCTCGACGGCATGCACGGCCTGGTCTTCTGCATGCTCCAGGCGTACGGCACCTATCTCAAGTGGGCGCTCCTCTGGGGCTGGCACCTCAACGCCGCCCGCGGCCGCATGCCCAACCTGCCCATCTTCGACGAGAGCGAGGAGACGTGGCGGGGGCTGGAAGAGTCGGCGGCGGCGAAGTAGAGGAACACAGACAAACACGGACAGACAAGGACGGACAAGGACAACGGGGATGCCGTGCTTGTCCTTGTCTGTCTGTGTCTGTCCGTGTTCGTCCGTGTTGTCCTTTCCCCCTGTAACCTTCCCCCACCCCTCCGCGTAAGACTGCCTGGAGGGATTTTTCATGACCACCATGTCCCAGGACGTCCGCTTCGGCGTCCGGATGCTCTTCCGCCATCCTGGCCATACCGTGGCGGCGGTGCTCGCCCTGGCTCTGGGGATCGGGCTCGCCACCGCCATGTTCAGCATCGTCTACGGCGTGATGTTCCGCGGCCTGCCGTTCCCCGAGTCCGAGAAGATCCTGCACGTCGAGAACAACAACCCCTCGCGGGAGGAGCCCAGCCTGGAGGTCTACCTCCACGACTACCTGGACTACAAAGCGCGCCAGAAGAGCTTCGAGAGCTTCGCCGGCTACTCCGGGGGGACGCTCAACCTGAGCGGCGACGGCGAGGAGCCGGAGCGCTTCGACGGCCTCTTCGCCACGGCGGAGCTGTTCAAGGTCCTGCGGGTCACGCCGGTCCTCGGGCGCGGCTTCCTGCCGGGCGAGGACGCCCCTCAGGCCGAGCCCGTGGCGGTCCTCTCCTACGGCGTCTGGCGCACCCGCTACCAGGGAGACCCCAAGATCATCGGCAAACCCGTGCGCATCAACAGCGCGGCGGGGACCATCGTCGGCGTCATGCCCGAAGGCGTCGCCTTCCCCGAGGTCACCGAGGTCTGGACCAACCTGCGGCTCGATCCCCTGCGCGTCGAGCGCGGCCAGGGCGAGACCCTGGAGGTCATGGGCCGCCTGCGCGACGGCGCCACCGTCGCTGCCGCCCAGGCGGAGATCGAAGGCTTTACGAAGGCCATCGCCAAGGAGTACCCGAAGACCCACGAGGGGCGCGGCGCGGTGGTCAAGCCATGGATGGAGGAGGCCCTCGGCGACGAGATCCCCACGATGCTGTGGACGATGTTCGGGGCGTGCGTGACCGTGCTCCTCCTCGCCTGCACCAACGTGGCGAGCCTGATGGTGGCCCGGGCCTCCCGCCGCACCCGCGAGATCGCCATCCGCTCCTCCCTGGGAGCCAGCCGCGGGCGGATCATCGGCCAGCTCCTCCTGGAGAGCCTGCTCCTCGCCTCCGTCGGCGCGGTGCTCGGCTTCATCCTCGCCCGCTGGGGCGTCCAGCTCTTCAACTGGGCCATCTCCGACACCAGCCCGCCGTTCTGGATCCAGATCCGGGTCGACCCGGTGGCCCTGCTCTTCACCCTGGGCATCACCCTGGTCGCCGCCCTGCTCTCGGGCCTGCTGCCGGCCCTGCAGATCTCCAAGACCGACGTCGGCGAGGTGCTCAAGGACGAAGGGCGCGGCTCCTCCAGCCTGCGGGTGGGACTGATCAGCCGCGCCGTGGTGGTCGTCGAGGTGGCCTTCGCCTGCCTGCTGCTGGTCGGCTCCGGGCTGATGATCCGCAGCGTGATGCAGATCAAGAACGTGGACCTGGGGTTCGACCCGGCCAACCTGTTCACGGCCCGCATCGCCCTGTTCGAGGCCAACTATCCCAAGGAGGCCGACCGCGCCCGCTTCTTCGACGAGCTGATCTCACGCCTGGAGGGCAACTCCGAGGTCGTGGCCGCCGCCGCCACCACCAACCTCCCGGGCAGCGGCTCGGGCCGGTGGCCGTACCGTCTCGAGGGGCGCGCCTACCCCAACGACCAGGACCTCCCGGAGGCCCGCCTGGCTACGGTCTCCCCCGGTTTCTTCAAGGTTTACGACGCCAACCTCCTGGCCGGCCGCGGCTTCACCGCGCTCGACAACGCCGGCGCCCTGCCCGTGATCATCGTCAACAAGAGCTTCGCCCAGAAGATCTGGCCGGGCCAGGACCCCGTCGGCAAGCGTATCCAGCTCGACGAGGAGTTCGACAATCAAAATCCACCCTGGCGCCTTGTCATCGGCGTCGCGCCGGACCTCCAGATGGCCGGGCTCGACGACGGCGACGAGGAAACTCCCGAGGGCTTCTACATCCCCCTGGCCCAGAACTGCCCCGGGTTCGTCAGCCTCGCCGTGCGCACCCGGACGGAGCCCACGGCCCTCACCGCCGCGGTGCGCCAGACGATCAACTCCATCGACCGCGACCTGCCCATCTACTTCGTCTACTCGATGGAGGAGCTGATCCGGCGCAACATCTTCTTCCAGAACCTCTTCGCGACCCTGTTCGCGATCTTCGGCGCCGCCGCCCTCGTCCTCGCGGCGGTGGGCATCTACGGCGTGATCGCCTTCGCGGTGAACCAGCGCACCCAGGAGATCGGCATCCGCATGGCCCTGGGCGCCCAGCGCCAGAACGTGCTCAACATGATCCTGCGCCAGGGCATGCTCCAACTCGCCGTCGGCCTCGGCTTCGGCCTGGTCCTGGCCTTCTTCGCCTCCAAGCTGCTCGCCAACTTCCTGGTCGACGTGCAGCCGGGCGACCCGGTGACCTTCACCCTGGTCGTCGTGGTGCTCGGCCTGGTGACCCTCGTGGCCTGCTGGATTCCGGCCCGGCGGGCGACGCGGACCGATCCGCTGGTGGCGATCCGCTACGATTAGCGCGTGGAAACCGCGCGGCAGGTCCTCGCCCATCTTCAGGCACGGCGGGAGGAGATGGGCGATCTCCTCCGCGCCCTCGCCCTCCTCGAATCCCCCTCGCTGGTGGCCGAGAGCCAGGAGCCGGTCTTCGCCCGCCTCGCCGCCGAGCTGGAAGCCGCCGGGATGCGCACCCGCCGCCTGCGCGGGCGGAGCAGCGGCGGCCAGCTCTGGGCCGTTCCCCGGAATCGTGATCGCGGCCCCGGCCAGCTCCTCCTGGGGCATTGCGACACCGTCTGGCCCGTGGGCACCCTCGCCTCCATGCCCGTCGAGATCCGCGACGGCCGGTTGACGGGGCCCGGCGTCTACGACATGAAAGCGGGGCTGGTGCAGGGGATCTTCGCACTCAAGGCCCTGCGCGGCCTGGGGCTCGAACCGGAGGTCACGCCCTGCGTCTTCATCAACTCCGACGAGGAGATCGGCAGCGTCGAATCCCTGCTCCGCATCGAGCGGCTGGCGCGCCGCGTCCACCGGGTCTTCGTGCTGGAGCCTTCGCTGGGTCCGGAAGGGAAGCTCAAGACCCGGCGCAAGGGCTCGCTGCGCTTCACGATCCGGGTCCACGGCCGGGCGGCCCACTCCGGGCTCGATCCGGAAAAGGGAGCGAGCGCCATCCTGGAGCTGGCCCGGGTCATCCAGCGGCTGTACGGCCTGGCCGAGCCGGACCGGGGGCTGACCGTCAACGTCGGTGTGATCTCGGGCGGGCTGCGGCGCAACGTCGTCGCCCCCGAGGCCCAGGCCGAGGTGGACGTGCGGGTGCTGGGCTGGGACGACGCGCTGCGGATCGAGAGGACCGTCCTGGAGATGAAGGCCGTCACGCCCGGTACCAGCCTGGAGGTGACGGGAGGCATCGACCGTCCCCCCTGGAGGCGACCCCGGGCAACCGCGTCCTCTGGGAAACGGCCAGGCGCCGGGCGGAGGAGCTCGGGTTCACCCTCGGCGAGGGCACGGCCGGCGGCGCTTCGGACGGCAGCCTCACCAGCCGCTTTGTGCCCACGCTGGACGGCCTGGGCGCGGTGGGCGACGGTGCCCACGCCGTCCACGAGCACGTGCTGCTGGACCGCATGCCGGAGCGGGCGGCGCTACTGGCATTGTTGTTGCTGGAGCCTGAGACGAAGATGCCCGGGAAGGGGTGAGGGCATCCAGGGTTTCTGGATCGTATATAAAGGAAGTGGGGATCCGCGCACTGCGGGGTCCCGGTCCGGGCAAGGGGGAGTGTCGTGAAGCCGTACCGCTGTTTCGCAGTCCTCGCCGTTCTCTTCTCGTTCCTCACCTTTAAAGCCGAAGCCGTCCAGAAAGCGACTTTGACTAAAGCCGAGATCCGTCAGGCCGAGCAGTGGCTCGCCGACCTCGGCTTCTGGACCGGGCCCATCGACGGCGTCTGGGATTCCTCGACCCGCCACGCGCTGGTGGCGTTCCAGAAGGTCCAGAAGGCCCGGCCCACGGGAAGGCTCACCCGGGCGGAGTGGAACGCGCTGTCGGTGGCCGCGCCCGTCAAGCCGCGCCACGCCTCGGGGCCGCACATCGAGGTGGACATCGCCCGCCAGGTGCTCTTCCTGGTGGACGCCGAAGGGAAGGTGGCGAACATCCTCCCTATCTCTTCGGGCAGCGGCAAGCGTTTCTACGAGAACGGCTACCCGGAAACCCACGCCATCACTCCCTGTGCCCGCCTGGAGGTCTACGCCAGGGCCTCCGGCTGGAAGACCAGTCCCCTGGGGCAGATGCACAACCCCCTGTACATCGTGGGCGGCATCGCCATCCACGGCAGCGAGGACGTGCCGCCCTATCCCGCCAGCCACGGCTGCATCCGCATCCCGATGTTCGCCTCCCAGCGGCTGACCAAGATGGTGCCGACCGGCACGCCTGTCTACGTCTATGGCTGCAAGGACGAGCAGGCGGCCCCGGCGCGGGAGATCGCCGCGAAGCCGTAACCTGGGACCGCCGGCGTCCCGCCGGCTTCTTACTTTTGTCGAGGCAGGATCGGCAGGACGCGCGCTCTGAAGCCCTCAGGCTCGATTACGATGAGCGCGCCGGCCATCAGCATCTCCTCGAACTGATTGAGAGCCTGGAGGACGAGGCTGCCAATTGTCTCCGGCAGGACGTCCTCGGAGCGGACCTGGATCACACTGGGTCCTGATGCATGCGTCAGCGCGAGCAGGTGACCGAAATCGAGATCGTGGGTGAATACGATGAAACCGTGCTCCCGGGCCCACGCCATGATTTCACGGTCCTTGGCCTTGGGGTGGCCGACTTCAGACCAATGAAGGGATTCGATTCCGTCCTGTTCGAAGGTCTCGCGCCAGGCTGGCGGGAGGCCCATGTCGACGAGGATTTTCATCCGCGCGCCACGGGTACCTCGATCTCCTCGACGCGCCATGTGGCGTAGGCGAGCGCAGCCTGGATGTCCTCGCTCTCAAGGTAGGGATAGGCCTTCAGGATCTCGTCTTCCGAATGCCTGGAGGCGAGCAGGCCCAGGATGGTCCCTACCGTGATCCTCATCCCCCGGATGCAGGGCTTACCCCCCATGACGTCAGGATTGAGAGTGATGCGGTCGAAGGCTGGCAGTGTTGTTCTCCAGTGAGTGGTTCAGGACCTGGGAAGTATACCGCCTCCGGAACCAAAACGCCCTCCCACCTGTCCAATCCCACAGAGGCGCCTCCGTTGAACCTTCCGCTCCGGATCTTCTGGAGCGGAGACGATCAAACCCGTTCGATCGTGGAGGTGCGCCATGGCCTTGAACCTTCAGCGTTCCGCCATCCGAAGCGAAATCAACGTCACGCCGCTGGTCGACGTCTGCCTGGTGCTGCTCATCATCTTCATGGTGGTCATGCCCATCTTGCAAGCCGGCGTCAAGGTGGATCTGCCGAAAACGGTCGAGGGCGGCGATCGCCTGGGCGACCATAACCAGCTCAACGTCTCCATCCGCGACGACGGCGTCTATCTCACGAATGATCGGATCGCAGAAGGCCAGCTCCGGGACATCCTCGCGGCGCTGCACTCCGCGAATCCGGATCGTGAGGTGATCGTGCGTGGCGATCGTTATCTGCATTACGAGAGGATCTGCGACGTGCTGACCCTGCTCAGTGAAGCGGGTTTCGAGCGCGTCGGATTGGTGACCGAGAAGAAGGAGGCCTGAGATGAGGAGACTGTTTTTCGCGGTCCTGATCGCCTGTTTCGCCTTCTTCGCCTGCTCCAGCCACCGTCTGGCCGTGACGGGCGGTGTCGAGCCGGGAACGGGCGACATCGCGTTCCGTCTGCTATGGCAAGGCAACTCCGACCTTGACCTGTACGTCACGGATCCGGCGGGGAGCTGCGTCTTCTTCGCCAATCCGAAAGCCGAGTCCGGGGCCATCCTCGACATCGACTGCAACGGCGGCAGCGACAAGATGTGCGAGCACCCGATCGAGAACGTCTACTGGCCCACGAGCACGGCGCCCGCCGGGACCTACACCTACTGGATCCACGCCAACTCCATGGTCCTCACCGAAGGCCCGATCCCCTTCGAGCTCCAGCTCCTGCGCGGCGACCGGATCGTCTGGAGCCGCAAGGGTGAGATCCAGACGCAGCAAGGCGAATTCGGTCCCTTCGCCTACCCATTCTCCGCCACGAAGGCCGCGACGCCGGTCGAGACCACGGAGCAGCCGGCGTGCGGCGTTTACCGGTTCCTGAGCGAGGAGGAAGAGAGCTCTCTGAGCGCCTCGCCGAGAGGGTGGACGCGAGACGAGAGGACCGGCGGAGCGGTATGAGATCCGGACGAGTTGACGGTCTCGCGCGGGCGTCATAGCCTCCGGTTCATGAATTCGATCCAGCAGGACCGCTTCGGCGGTACGTTGTTTCTCCTCGCGGGGATCGCTTTCGGCGCTTCGGCCGCCCTGTTTTTCCTGGCCGACGTCGTCGCGGTCCAAAATGTCACCCGCGTCGCCTACAGCGTGCTCGCCCTTTTCTTTCTAGCCGGGCTCGGCTGCCCCTCCGTGCTCTCCAGCCAGACGCCGCCCGAGGGCTCTTTCGACCGCTGGGTCCTCACGCTCGCCACGGTCGGACTGGCCGTCGGGCTCGTCGATTCGGTGAGGGGGTCTTATCTCGGCACTCTGCTCCCCTGGCCGGCGGGATTCCCTTCTCTGCTCAAACGGACCGATCCGCTGGGCCTCGTCACCTTTCCCGCGATCGGTCTCTGGGTCCTGGTCGGCAGCCGCAAGCTGCTGCGGCTCGCGCCGTCACGGCGCGGGCTTGGCTACCTGGGGCTGGCGTGCGGCCTGCTGCTGTTCATGCCTCCGATCACCGAGACGCTCGGCATGATGGGCTGGAAACACATCGTGCCCGTGTTCGGAGTGGTGGTCCTGCTCATGTTTGGAATGGTTCTGCTCTGGTTCGGCGGCGTGGGGCTCCTGCTCCTGAAGCCGAGCGCAGTCCCTCTCGGCATAGGTCCTGCAAAAGCTCTCCCCGGAGGGGGTAGCGCGTTAGGAGACGATCATGCCTGAATCCATGACCGAAACTTCAACTTCGCTCAGCGGCCGGACCTTCCGGTGGACCTTCGAGGAAGGGCCCACGGCGGGAGGGACGTACGAGCACGCCTTCGAGCCCGACGGCCGGGTCGCCTATCGGAAGGTGGACGGCGACAAGCCGGGCAAGCCCAACCGCGACAACAAGTACGCCTCGTACGAGGTCGCGCCGGGGGTCTACCTGGTGTCCTACCTGGCCGCGGAGTCCGGATACACACTGACGGTCGCCATGAACCTCGAGACCGGCCGCCTGTACGGCTTCGCATCCAACGGCAAGGAGTGGCACCCGGTCTCGGGCACGCTGGAAGTCGTGAAGTAGGGCGCGGTCAACCCCGCAATGCCAGTGCCATCAGCGCCGGCACCTTCGCCATCGACGGCGCGGCTTCGAAGTCCACGAGCTTCGGGGTCAGCCGGTGCGCCGTCTTGTGGGTCGCGAACCAGACGGGCTTGGGCCAGATGTAGAAGGGTGCGCGCACCACGGTCTTCTGGGCGCGCGAGAACATCAGCGTGTTGTGCACCACGCCGAGGCCCGACTGGATGTCCTGCGAGGTATGGCCGGGATGGGCGCCCCAGGGCGTGACCACCAGCCCGTAGCCCGCCGCGGCCCACATGTTGAACGAGACGGTGCCGTAGCGCAGGTCGTCGGTCGCGCGTTCCACCGCCGCGGCGATGCCCGGGTCCTTCATGGACTGCGGATGGACCAGCAGCGTCACGTTGAGCGTGCCCCAGAGGGTGCGGTTGCAGAAGGCGACGGCGCGGTCGATGAACTCGGGCACGCTGTCCGCCTTGATCCCGGTCTCGCCGAAGACGCCGCAGAAGGCCTCGGTGGTGAAGCAGACGTCGTCGGAATCCAGCGGATCGAGATCGGGGATAAGGGCCCACGGGAGCCGGTCGCCGGCGCGGTCGCCGAAGGTCTCAGCCTGTTTTCCATGGGCGGCGAGGAAGGCGTCGAAGCGGTCCGCCGCTCCCGGGTACCAGGCGCGGCGGACGGGGATGCTCGCCAGCACCTCGCGGATCTTGTCCAGCAGGGCCTGCCGCTGATTCCAGGAGGCGTGCTGCACGATCATCCGGCTGGCGTTGCAGTTAAATCCGGCGTTGTTGGTGAGCATGGTCGCCAGGTTCTCGGCGTGGAATTCGAGGTCCCCTTCGTCCCAGGGGCCGGGGACGACGATGACCGGGCTGACGTTGCCAAGCTCGGCGGTGAACCGCTTGTGGAGGACGGGCTCGTTGGCCAGCTTGCGCCGCCGCCCTTCCTCGCCGGGACCGAAGACGATGGCCTCGTAGGTCTTGTCCGAGCCGGTGATGTGGATCTCGTCCACGCCGGCGTGCTGGCAGAGGTAGGCCCCCTCTTCAGCGCCGCCATAGACCACCCGGAAGAAGCCCCGCTCGATGAGGGGCTGGAAGGCCTCTTCCATGAGCGGTCCCAGGAAGGCGTTGACCGGGTGGGTCTTGAAGAGCACCACCTGGTCTTCCACGAACAGCTTGTAGAGGGCGTCCATGGGACCGATGGAGGAGACGTTGCCCGCGCCGAGCACCAGGGCGACGTGCCCCTGGCGGACCGGCGCGTGATAGGCCACGGCCATGGTCCCGGAGAGGCTCTTCTCGGTCACTCCCGGCTCCATCCAGACGTCGGCGGTCACTCCGGGGTAGAAGACGCGGTCGTAGAGGTCGATGGGAAAGACCCGCGCCGTCACCTGGCCGTTGGGCAGGGTGCGCACGGAGCCGGAGATGCGCGGCCGGCCGTGGGTCTGGATGTCGAGGAGCGACTCCTTGAGCAGCCGCAGGTTGCGCAGGATGAAGTAGGGGCCCACGAGGGCCTCCTCGCCGGCGCCGTGCTCGGGGGTGAGACCCTCGTGCTCGACGCAGAGGGCCGCCCAGCGTTCCGCCAGGGCGTGGAAGCGCCGGGAGAGGTCCGAGAGGATCGTGATCCGCTCCTTGACCGGCACGTCGGTCCACGCCGCCTTGTTCTGCTGCAGGACGGCGACGGCGGCGTCGATCTCCTCGCGGGACGAGGTCGGGCTGGCGCCGGCGACGATCTGGGGGGTGAGGGTGGCGGTCTTCATGGATAGTCCTCCCGTGCCGCGATGCGGCACGGGAAAACATACCATGATCCTGCGGGGCTACGGGGTCTAGGCCGGCTCCTTGGGCATCACGATCCAGAGCACGATGTAGGCGATCAGTCCAGGGAACGCCACCGAGGCGGCGGAGATGATCACGTAGGCGATGCGCACCGCCGTGGGGCTCCAGCCCAGCCAGTCGGCGATGCCGCCGCAGACGCCGGCGAAGATCTTGTGTCTTTGTGAGCGGTAGAGAGGCATCTGTCGTTCTCCCTTTCCAGCCGCCAGCGCGGCCTGCCCCGGGCGGGACCTCTCCCGCCCTCTTTACATATTACGAGATCCAGATGAAACGGTTTCTCCTCTACGGGCATTCCCTACTGGTATAGCATTGGAGAAGACCCCGAACCACTCCCGGAGAGGAGATCCCATGCTGGTTCTTTTCAGCCTTTTCGGATCGCACGTTCGTACAGGATTTCCGCGTTGCCTCCCCGCGGCTTTCGTGGCGCTCTTCCTGATGGCTCCAGCCGTAGGTGGGGCCCAGCCGGAGATCCGGATCGAGCCGGAGACGCTCTATTTCGGCGCCGCCGTCCCTCCGGCCGGCGTGGCGGGGAACGCGCCGGCCGCGCCGGTCCTGCCGCCGCGGCAGGAGGTCCCGCAAGAGCTGCTGGAGAGGGCGGCCCGTCCCGGAGGCGTGCGTGTGCTGGCGCGCCTGGCCGTGCCGTTCACGCCCGAGGGGCGGCTCGCCGGCATCCAGCAGGTGCGGAGCCAGCGGGAGACCCTCGCCCGGCTTCAGGAGACGGTGCTGCGGAGCCTCGCGGGGGAGGACTTCCGCCTGCACGCCCGCTTCCGCTTCATTCCCTTCCTGGCGCTGGAGGTGGACGCCGCGGCCCTGGACAGGCTCGCGGGCCTGCCGGAAGTCGTGGCTGTCGAGGAGGACGTCTTCGAGCGCCCCAGCCTCTCCAGCAGCACGGCGGTGATCGGAGCCGGCGTGGCCTGGGCGGGCGGCCTGACGGGCGCCGGCCAGACCATCGCCATCCTCGACACGGGGGTGGACAAGACGCATCCCTATTTTTCCTCGGGCCCACAGAACAAGGTCGTCTCGGAGGCCTGCTATTCGTCGACCACGAGCTCTTCGATCAGCCTCTGCCCCGGGGGAGTGGCGGAGGCGACCGGGCCGGGCACGGGCGCTCAATGCACCGGCTCCTATGACTGTGATCATGGGACGCACGTCGCCGGCATCGCCGCCGGCAACGACGGCGTGGGCCCCAATTTCGGCGTGGCCCGCGACGCCAACGTCATCGCCATCCAGGTCTTCTCCGCCGGCTGTTCGTACTGCGGCGTCGGAGCCTGGATCAGCGACCAGATCAAGGGCCTGGAGCGGGTCTACGAGCTGGCGGACCAGTTCGACATCGCGGCGGTGAACATGAGCCTCGGCGGCGGCCCCTATTCAAGCCGATCCAGTTGCGATGCCAACAACGTCGCGCGCAAGGCGGCCATCGACAACCTCCGCTCGATCGACATCGCCACCGTCGCCTCCGCGGGAAACGATTACTCCTATGGAGTCTCCGCCCCGGCCTGCATCTCGTCGGCGATCGGCGTGGGAGCCACCGACGACGGGGACGTCGTCGCCGATTTTTCCAACGTCGCCCCCTTCCTGGACCTCATGGCCCCGGGAGTCGGGGTGGACTCCTCCGTCCCTGGAGGAGGGACGGACAACTTCGACGGCACCTCGATGGCGGCCCCGCACGTCGCCGGCGCCTGGGCGGTTCTCCGGCAGGCCTACGCCCAGGCGACAGTGTCGGACGTGCTGGCGATCCTGCGCGCCACCGCGGTCCAGGTGGGGGGCTTCGGCTACGACCTGCGGCGGATCAACCTGGGCAAAGCGGTCACCGCCGGCCCCCTGGTCACTGAAGAGCTCACCATCCACAACGACGGGAACGCGGTGTTGCCGGTCCTGGGGCTGCAGCTCGAGACGCCCGCACCCTGGATCCGCTGGACGCCGGAAGCGCCCTTCGACGTGCCGCCGGGCGGCTCGCGCCAGGTCTCCGTGGTGGTGGATTTCGGCGGCGCTCCCAGCGGGACGGCCATGAACCGTCTGATCGTCTCGTCCACGGACTCCGACGAGAGCCCGTATCCGGACGCCGTCCACCTGGTGATCGGCAAGGAGGCCTGCCATCCGCTGACGCGGACGCACGCGGGGTCCGGAGGGCATCCGGCGGCGGCGCCCTCGAGCTCTCCGGGCTGCCCGCCGGGGCAGTATCACGCCGGCCAGTTCATCGCCCTGGAGGGCCGCCCCGCGACCGGCTGGGCGGTCCAGAGCTGGAGCGGCACGGACAACGACGCCGCCGTCTCGATGAGCAACGCCGTGACCATGCCGGCGGCGCCCCACGCTGTCTCGGTGGTGTACTACCCGCTGTGCTACGCGCTGACCCTGACCCACACCGGCCCGGGAGCCGATCCGGTGGCGTCGCCCGCCAGCTCTCCGGGTTGCCCCGCCGGCCAGTACCGCTACGCGGAGACGATCCAGCTCACGGCGGCTCCTGACCGGGGCCGGCGGGTGGGGGGCTGGACGGGCACGGTCAAGGACAACAGCCGGAGCGTTACCAACTCGGTGGTCATGCCGGCGAGCCCGCGGACGGTGAGCGTGAGCTACCAGAGCCTCCCTTCGCTCCTCCTGGTGGACGACTATAACGGCTACGAGAGGAGCGTCTACACCGCGGCCCTAGATGCCCTGGGCCTGGTCTACGACGTGTGGTACACCGATATCTACGCGGACGGTCCGGTGGACGCCGCGACGCTGGCCGCTTATCCCGGGGTAGTCTGGATACCGTCCTACTACGGGACGACCCTGGAGGCGGACACCGCTTTGACAACCTACCTCAACCAGGGGGGCGGTCTGTTCATCGCGTCGGGTGATTACTTCTATTACAGGGGCCTGACGCCTTTCGCCGTGAGCTACCTGGGAGTCGCCGACTATGAATCGTACGCCGAGTACTCTTCGGTGACGGGACAAGGCCAGGCATTCAGCGGCCTGGGACCTTACGGCATCTCCTCGTACTTCAACAGCGAGATCGTGCCGGGACCGGAGGCCGAGACCGCCTTCACCTACGCGCCTTCCTACTACTACACCGGCTCAGGCAGCGCCGGGGTCAGCAAGGTGGGGCCGAACTACCGGACGATCCTCCTCGGCTTCGAGTTGTCCTCCCTGCCCGCGCCTGAAACCCGCCGCGACGTGCTGGGCGCCGCCGTGGACTTCCTGGGCACGGTCTTCGCGGACGTCGGGCGCGGCCACTGGGCGAAAAAGTGGATCGAGGCCATGTACCGCAACGGCGTCACCTCGGGGTGTGGCTCGAATCCCCGCACCTATTGCCCCACCAATCTCGTGACGCGCGATCAGATATCGGTCTTCCTGCTGCTCGCCAAGGAAGGACCGGCCTACGCGCCGCCTCCCTGCACGACGGCGCCGTTCAACGACGTGCCGGTGTCGAGCCCGTTCTGCCCGTGGATGCAGGAGCTGGCGAAGCGCGGGATCACCGGCGGCTGCGGCGGCGGGAGCTTCTGCCCGCAGACCGTGGTGACCCGGGACCAGGCGGCGGTCTTCCTGCTGTCGGCGCTGGAGGGGCCGGGCTATGCGCCGCCCGCCTGCACGGTGGCGGCGTTCAACGACGTGCCGGTGTCGAGCCCGTTCTGCCCGTGGGTTCAGGAGCTGGCGAAGCGCGGGATCACCGGCGGCTGCGGCGGCGGGAGCTTCTGCCCGTGCGAACCCGATCGACCGGGCTCAGATGGCGGTGTTCCTGGTCACCAACTTCGGTCTACCCATATTCTGAGTCCACGTCGGGGCGGGTCTCGAGAGCGACTCCCTGGCCCGCCCCGTGCCGCGCCGCCACCACGGCGGCGGTGAACAGCCCGCAGGTGATGCCGAAGACAAGAAGTCCCGCCAGGGTCAGCCAGTCCTTGTTGTCCGCGGGCTGTACCAGCGAGACCAGGGGCGTCAGGACGTCGAAGGCCGAGCCGGGGTTGTCCTTGGCCGCCTTGAGGGCGTCCATCAGGGCGACGATCAGCGCTCCGAGGCCGGCGCCGATGGCGCCGCCGGTGAGGCCCCGGAGGCTGAGCTCGCCGCCGGTGAGAGGCCTGCCGATGCGCGGCGGCTCGATCTTGAACTCCGGCTCGCGGGCGTTCCAGGGCACGAAGCGGGCGAGCATGACCATGCCCGGGATGCCGAAGGCGAGCGTGGACCAGAAGAACGCCTCCCAGCCGATGGCGTAGACCATGTAGCCGCAGACCGGGCCGGAGATGATGCGCGGCAATCCGAAGAGGCTGGAGAAGAGGGCGTACTGGGTGGCCGAGAATCGCTTCTGCGTCATCCGCATCATCAGCACCAGGAACGCGCCGCTCCCCAGGCCGCTGGCGAAGGATTCGAAGAAGAAGGCGGCCCACATCAGCGGCCGGTTCACGCCGGGCTCGTGGGCCACCAGGGCATAGCCGATGTTCGAGAAGATCTGGAAGAAGCCGAAGATCCAGAGCGAGCGGCCGAGCCCCAGCGGCTTGGTCATCAGCCCGCCGATCAGGGTGCCCACGATGTTGCCGACCAGGCCGATCCAGAACAGCATGACGCCGCGGTCCCAGTCGCTGTAGCCCTTGTCCACCAGGAAGGGGCGCTGGAGCGCCTGGACGAGGTTGTCCGCCAGCTTGTAGAGGAGGACGAAGGCGAGGATCTCCAGGGCGCGGTGCCGGGAGAGGAAGCCGAGGAAGGGATGCCAGACGGCTTCCTTGAGCGTCTTCGGAGCGGCCGCCACGTCCTTGGGGTCAGGAGCCAGGAACGTCACGATCAGCATCGGCAGGTAAAGGGCGGCCAGGAGCATGAACACCGTCGGCCAGCCCCACCAGCCGGCCAAGGTGATGGAGAAGCTGCCCGCGAGCTGCATGCCGGTGCGGTAGAGAGCGTTGCGCGCGCCCACGGCCACGGCCTGCTCGTCCGGGCGTAGCACGTCCACGGCGTAGGCGTCGACGGCGATGTCCTGGGTGGCCCCGGCGAAGGCGAGCGCCAGGGCGAGGGACATGAGCACCCACGGGGTGTCGGGATGGTTGCCGAGACCGGCGAGCGAGAGGGTGCCGGCGAGCAGCACGACCTGGGCGATGGCGGTCCATCCCCGGCGGCGGCCCAGCTTCGGCGGCACGAAGCGGTCCATCAGGGGCGCCCAGAGGAACTTGAAGGTCCACGGCGCCTGCGCGAGCGTGATCAGGCCCACGACGCGGATGTCGATGCCCGACTTGCGCATCCAGTCCGGCAGGGCGATCCACACCAGCCCCAGCGGCATGCCCGAGGCGAACGACATCAGGGTCACCGAAGCGGTGCGCCACGAGGTGAAGGCCTCTTTGAAGCTCTGGAGGGTGCTGGGCTTCTTCTGCGTCTTCGCGGCGATGCTCAATCAGGGTTCCTCTCTAGCAGCCAGCTTCTTCTTGAACCTCTTCAGAGTGGCAACGTCGAGCTTGTCTTGAGGACGTCCGACAGCCTCTTTATTACGAATCAGGTCGTCGATGCCGATGTAGAAGATTGCCTCTTTCCCGAACCTCCCCTTGACACGACGGCTCCAGGCTTCGTCGAAGGGGACCGCTTTGATGGAGGTCAGAAAATCCACGCGGCTGGGGGGGCGTCCAAGTTGGAGAATCCGGCCGGGAAGGGTGAAATCCTCGATCTTGATGTTCAAGCTTCCAAAGCCGAAATCCTTCAGAGCGTCAAGGACAAGTTGCGCATTTTCCGGCGTCGGATCGATCAGGATGTCCAGATCCTTTGTGAACCTTGGCTTGGCGTGGAAAGTAACAGCGTAGCCTCCGACGACCAATGCTCTAACGTTCTTTTTGCTCAACAAAGCGAGCAACTCTTCGAAGTCTTCCGAGACGTTCACCGGTAATTTTCCAAGCCTCTTGCCGCATCTGTTCGAGGGCTTCGACGCGTTCGTCTCCGGTCATCCGAGCCCAGAATTCGAGATCGGCTTCTTCTTCCTCTTCAAAAGAGCTACATTTGCGGAGCCATACTTCGTCACGCATAGGCGGACTTTACCACTCCGATTACAGCGATTCCACCCGCGACCGCAGCCGGACCAGCCCCTGGGTGACGCCGTTGATCTCTTCGCGGGCCTGGCCGAGGTGCTCGCGCTCGGCGCGGACGAAGCGGGTGTAGGGGCCGATCGCCTCTTCGATCCGCCGCAGGCTGCCTTCGATCTCGCTGTCGAACTGGCCGGTGAGGGAGGACATGAGCTGCTCGCGCATGGCCTCGATCTTCTCGTGCAGGTCCTTCTTGGCCTCGTGGCGGCGGTTGGGGATGATGAAGAATCCCAGGACGGCGATGGTGCTGGCGGCGAGGATGCCGGTGAAGTCCGCCGCCGCCCCGACGGCCAGGTGGGTGAGGATGGCGCCGAGGCCGATCGCGCCCACCTCGGCCAGGGCCGTGCCCGCCACGGCCGTGTGCACATTGTCGGCCATGCGGTTCGCTTCCCGCGCCTGGTCGAAGCTCTCCACCGACCGCTGGGCCGACCGGCCGACGCTGTCGAGCAGGCGCGTGCGGTCGAAGTCGAAGCTCCGGCCCACCTGGCCCACGATGCGGTCGGCGTGCATCTGCCGGCGCTGGCTCAGGTGCTCGGTGACGGCCTGCCATTGCCGCAGCTCGGAGCTGACCATCCAGTCGATGATCTCCGTCACCCGGCGCTCCACCCGCTGCGGCAGGTCGGCCACCACGATCCGCTCGAAGTCCGCCTTCATCTTGGACTTGTTGAGGAGGTCCATGACGCGGGCGATCCGCATGGTGTCGTCGAAGAAGCTCATGCCCCGGTTCTCGAACTCGTGGAGGACCTTGTCCACGTCCGAGAGGCGGAAGCGGAACTCCCGCTGCATGTCCTCCTTGAAGAGGGCCATCTGGCGCTCGATGTCCTCGATGGCCGCGAAGTCCTCCTTGAGGAGCTCCAGGCGGCCGTCGGTCACCTGCAGGTATTTCTTCGCGAGGTTCTCGGCCACCCCCAGAGGGTTGAGCAGCTTGAGGCGCACGCGCTCCTTCTCGTCGAGGGTGCGGACGATGAAGCTCTCCAGCTCCTCGAAGCGGCTCTGGGCGAGCAGGGCGGCGTCGCCGGTGGTCTTGGCGCGCAGGGCCAGGCGGGCGGCCACGGGGAAGATCTCGGGCGTGGAGCCCAACAGGGCCTTGGCATTCTCGGCCACGAAGCGGAGGACGTTCTGGACATCCTCCGGCGTCTCCAGGATGTCGACCTTGTTGACCACCACTACGATCTTCTTCCCCCAGTCCCGGATGCCCTGGAGGAAGGCGCGCTCGCTCTCGGTGAACGGGCGGTCGGCGGAGGTGACGAAGAGCACCATGTCCGAGCGCGGGACGAACTCGCGGGTGATGGCCTCGTGCTCGCGGTGGATGGCGTTGGTGCCGGGCGTGTCGACGATGTTGATGTCCTGCAGCAGCTCCACCGGCGCCGTCACGATGTCCAGCGCTTGGTCGACGGGGACGCGGTCCACGGCCGGGCCGTGCTTGAGGATGTGGACGTGGGTGGTGGTGGGAGTGACGCCCTCCTCCAGCACCTTGCTCCCCAGCAGGGCGTTGATGAAGGCGCTCTTGCCGGCGTTGAACTCGCCGGCCACGACCAGCAGGAACAGCTCGTCGAGCTGCTGGGCGGACCGCCGCAGCGTCGCCTGGTCGTCCGCCGAGGCGTCGAACCGCGCCAGGACCGTCTGGAGGTCCGCGACCAGCCGGCGGTTCTCCGCCAGCAGCTCGTCCTGATTGCGATTGAGGATGCGCCTCAGCATGGTCCGCCCACCCGGGCGGAAGATAGCACGCGCTGTGCCAGGCCACCGGGCCAGGATTCAAAATAGATCTACAGACAGTCCCCGGAGGTCCAGGAGGCCCGGAAAGGAACCTCCTGAGCACTAAATCTAGATGAGCGAAGAAAACACTCCATTGAGCTTGGGAAGAAGGGTCCTTGGCGCGACTCCGGGTCCGGTCTTTCCGGATCCGTTTGGGAGAAAAGGAGACTTTATGAAGAGCAAATGGAGCATCTGTCTGGCCCTGCTGGCGTTGCTGGCGGTCCCGGCGGGGGCGGCCGAGGTCGTCGAGAGTGGAGCCGACCTCTGGCACTCGGTGACCGGATACACGTTCTCCAGCTTCACGGAGGATCCGATCCCGGCCGGCTTCTTCTGCCCGGGCTCGAAGCCGTTCACGGGGATCGTCAACTTGGAAGGATCTCCTCTGGCCACGGCTCCCGCCGGCGCTCTGGGCGACATCGACACGATCGTCCGCCGGCTCGACAAGGGCGTCTTCAACGAGAAGGGCGAGGCGACGACCCGCATCCAGCTCATGGCTCTGTCGCTCGCGAGCGTCAAGCCGATCGAGACGGAGTGCGGCCAGTATGACGTGACCGCCTCTCTGGGCGGCGAGCAGCCGATGACCGAGATGAAGATCGTCCGCACCAGCGACAACGGCGGCTTCTATGTGGCCCCGCTCGAGCTGAACGTCAAGCTCCTCTTCACCCCGGTTTCGGGCAAGGGCGAGAGCCGTCAGTTGACGCACCGCGTCAGCCTTGGACCCGGCCATCAGTCCTACTGGTCCTACAACCGTGGCAGCGCCGCCAAGATGGCGGAGGCCGCCCGGCGTTCCGGCACCATCAAGGTCGACACCGACGGCGACAGCGCCCCGGACACCCTGGTGCCCGCGCTCGGCAACTTCGTGGCCGGCTTCGATCCTGCCGCCACCGCCACCGACGCGTCGGCGCTGTGCAGGGCCGAGTCGTGCCATTGCGCCAAGTGGATGACGGCTGACAACGGTGACCCGTACGTGCCCAACTGGTACTGCATCCACCTCCACTGCGTCGCGGTGATTATCAGTTGCGACAAGCCGATCGAGAAGATCCGCTACGGCCCGATCCCGGTGGATCCCACCGTGGACGAGGCGGAGCCGATCGGCCATACCAGCGTCGGCGGCACGACCAGCCAGAACTGATCTCCCGCCGGACTTCAGGCCGGGGGCGGCGCCTCATCCGCCCCCGGCGCTTGATAGACTCCGCGGGCCATGAGCCCAGCCCGCAACATCCCCACGGTAGACCTCGACGATTACACCTCCGGCGACGGCGCGGCCCGGTCGCGGATGATCGGCACCCTCGGTGACGGCCTGCGCGAGTTCGGGTTCCTCAACGTCGAGGGGCACGGGATCGACGCCAGCCTGATCCAGGTCACATACGAGCTCTGGCAGCGGTTCTTCAAGCTGCCGGACGACGTCAAGCGGCGGTACGCGGGTTTCGCGAGAGGCGCCCTGGGATACACGCCCTTCGGAGTGGAGCATGCCAAGGACAACCCGTTGCCGGACCTCAAGGAGTTCTGGCACGTGGGCCAGGAGCCGCCGGAAGGGCACTCCTTCCGCCAGGTCTACGCGGCGAACGTCTGGCCGGCGGAGATCCCCGAGATCCGGCAGCCGACGCTGCGCCTCTACAAGAGCCTGGAGCGGGTGGCCGAGAACCTGCTGCGCGCCCTCGCCGAATACTTCGCGATGCCCCGCGACACCTTCTCCTCGATGATGGACGTGGGCAACAGCATCCTGCGGATCATCCACTACCCGCCGGTCCGGCCTGAGCACGAGCCAGCCGTCCGCGCCGCCGCCCACGAAGACATCAACCTCATCACCCTGCTCTGCGAGGCCACGGACTCGGGGCTCGAGATCCTCACCCGGGAAGGGGAGTGGATGGCGGTCGAGAGCGGGCCGGGACAGATCGTGGTGGACGCCGGAGACATGCTCTCCCGCTTCACCAACGAGATCGTCCCCGCCACCACGCACCGGGTGGTCAACCCGGCGGAAGACGCCGCCCGCGACCGCTACTCCATGCCCTTCTTCGTCCACCCCTACCCGGACTGCGACCTGACCATCCCCGAGCGCTTCGTCTCGGCGGAGAATCCCCCGAAGCACCCGCCCATCACCGCGGGCGAGTTCCTGGAGCGGCGGTTGCGGGAGATCGGGTTGAAGCAGTGATCCTGCCTTAAGATTCCTCACCGCAACCTGCCGGTCTCTTCCCGCGTACAAAGAGACCCATGTCCAGGTTCTGGAGGAAGTGGATCTATGTCCTTTGAAGCTCTTCGATTCCGCCGCGCCCGCGCGGCCCTGCTTCTCCTGGCCCTCCTGGCGGCTCCCGCGGCCGCCGCGAAGCGGCCCATCGCCGAGACGGACCTGTTCAAGTTCGTCTGGATCACCGACCCGCGCATCTCCCCCGACGGCCGGCAGGTCGTCTTCACCCGCGTGACCGTCAACGAGAAGAAGGACGGCTACGACACGGCCCTTTGGATCGCTCCCACGGACGGCGGCGAGCCGCCGCGCTCCGTTCACCAGCGGCCCGCGGGACGTGGCGCCCCGATGGTCCCCCGACGGCACGCGGATCGTCTTCTCCCGCGCCGCCGAGAAGGACGGCAAGCGCCAGCCGCCGCAGCTCTATCTGATCTCCACCCGGGGCGGCGAGGCCGTGGCCCTCACCGACTTGCCCGACGGCGCGGGCGGGCCGGTCTGGTCGCCGGACGGCAAGGCCATCGCCTTCGGCAACAGCGCCAAGGAAGAGGACCTGAAGAAGTGGCGGGACGCGCGGGCCAAGGGCAAGGAGCCGAAAGAGCCCCCGGCCGAAGACAAGAAGGCCGCGGACGAGAAGAAGAAAGAGGATGAGAAGAAGGAGCGGGAGTGGGAGAGCGACGTCCGCGTCGTCACCCGCGCGGTCTACCGCTTCAACGGCGGCGGCTACGACGATCCCACCCGCATCGGCCACATCTGGACCGTCGCCGTGCCGGCGAACGGCTCCGAGATCCCGGAGCCGAAGCAGCTCACCAAGGGAGCGCTCGGCGAGGGGGGCCCGGTCTGGTCGCCGGACGGCTCGCAGATCTACTTCTACGCCGACGTCGACAAGGAGCCCTATTACTCCGCCCCGGACAACGACCTCTACGTGATCCCGGCCGGCGGCGGCGAGATGCGGAAGGTCGTCGACATCGACGGTCCGGTCGGCGACATCGCCATCTCGCCGGACGGCCGGCGGATCGCCTTCACCGGCTTCCTCAACCCGGAGGCCCCGCACTCCTACAACCAGTCCGACCTGTTCGTGGTGGACGCCACCCCGGGCGCCCAGGCGCGCAACCTCACCGCCCAGTACGAGGGTGAAGTCCAGGATGGGCTCGCCGGCGATCAGCACGCGCCCCGGGGCGGCCGCCCGCAACCGCTGGTCTGGAGCCGGGACGGCCGTTGGATCTACACCGTCACGGGCGAGCGCGGCCGGGTCAACATGACGCGCTTCGACGCCTCCGGCGGCGCTATCGAGCCCGTCACCCAGGGAGCCCAGGAGATCGCCTCCTACACGGCCACGCCGGACGCCTCGCGCATGGCCATGGTGGTCTCCACCGAGCTGGTGATCGGCGACCTCCAGATCCTCGACACCGCCTCCGGCCGCATGACCACCGTGGCGCGGCCCAACCAGGAGCTCTTCGACCAGCTCGACCTCACGGCGCCCGAGGAGATCACCTACAAGAGCTTCGACGGCCGGGAGATCCACGCCTTCGTCCAGAAGCCGTCCGGGCTTCGATCCCAAGAAGAAGTACCCGGTCATCCTCAACATCCACGGCGGCCCTCACGCGGCCTTCGGCCACACCTTCTTCCACGAGATGCACTGGATGGCGGCCAAGGGGTACGTGGTGATCTACCCCAACCCCCGGGGCAGCTCGGGCTACGGCCAGGAGTTCGGCAACGTCATCCAGTACGAGTTCCCGGGGGACGACGCCAAGGACCTGGTGGCCGGCGTGGACGAGCTGATCCGGCGCGGCTACGCCGATCCCAAGCGCCAGGGCGTGACCGGCGGCAGCGGCGGCGGCATCCTGACCAACTGGATCGTCACCCAGACGGACCGCTTCCAGGCGGCCGTGTCGCAGCGCTCCATCGCCGACTGGACGAGCTTCTGGTACACGGCGGACTTCTGGCTCTACAGCCCCACCTGGTTCCGGGGCGCGCCGTGGGAGCAGGCGGAGGACTTCGCCCGGCGCTCGCCCATCACCCACGCGGACAAGATCAAGACGCCGCTGATGCTGATCGAAGGCGAGGTGGACCTGCGCACGCCGCCCACGGCGGGAGGCGAGATGATGTTCCGGGCGCTGAAGTACATGAAGAAGCCGACCGTCATGGTGCGCTTCCCGGACGAGAGCCACGAGCTTTCCCGCTCCGGCCATCCCTGGCGCCGCGTCGAGCGGCTGCGGCACATCGTGGCCTGGTTCGACAAGTACCTGATGGGGAAGGAGACGATCAAGTACGACGTGCCGTAAGGCCTGGACCCTGGCCTCTCTCCCGCTCTTTCTCGCCTTCCCCTGTGGAGAGGGGCCAGGACTCCCATGATCAGGTCCGCGATCTTTGGCTTGATCCCGGATGAATGCCAAGATCACGTCTAGCCTCGGCTACGGCAGTGTCCACTTCCTCCTTCCCAATGTAGCTCGGAATTTTCTCTCTTTCGTCGGGAAAGGGTGAGTACCAGACAATTCGATCAAAGAGCGATTCAAAAGCCTTGAATTCAAACTCTGCATTAGCCTTCCCCTACAAGCCCTTTGGCAACACTCACAGCTTTTGGGCTGACTTGATCTCCTCCAAAGGCCGCATCCCAAAGGGCATTCAGCAGCGCCTCTCCTTCGGGGGTGGCTTCGAAATCCTGGCTCAGATCTCGAAACGAGGACCCAGCGAGAATTATGCCCGCCCAACGCTGCAACTGCTCGGGTTTATGGTAATAGGCGAGAAGGCCCTGTGCCAGGTCTCGAGGGCAGGCTTTCGCAACGATCTTCCAAGGATTATCAACCTCATATCCGTCATCCTTCACTTCAATAAGAACGCCAGCCTTCTCGATGGCTCCCCATGAGGTCTCGCCACGGACAAACGAAAGTATTAGTTCCTCTGCGTCAGTCATCATGCCCTCATGTCCAAAGAGGTTCGTTCGTCCAGAACTATATCCATCTGCGATTCATGTATGTAGTAAATCTCGACTCCAACCGACTATCTACTCTTCCTCTACCAGATAATACAGATCCAGATCAACCTCAGCACCAAGGCGGGCAAAGGCCTGGATCGCGGATCGCGACAGGTGCATAGCAGGTACGTAGTCGTAGGCCCAGAGAACACAGGCGATCTCGATCTCGTATTTCTCGCCAAGCTCGGCCAGCACGAATACTGCCGGCTCAATCTTTTCGAGAAGGGCCTGTATATGTTGTTCGAGATCGATGGTTCTTTCCAATCCGGCCGAGAGTTTCCATCCGTTATCTTCCCTGTGCTGACTAGTTGAGCTTATCCGATCACCTTGACGCCAAACCTCGTGGGGTTGCAAGCCTGTCGCAGCAGTTATCTCGTCCGGGTCGCAGGGGAACCCAGACAGGATCAAGTACACGGAAGTTTCATTTGCCATATGCGCTTGACAGCTTCCACAACGTTAGGCGCCTGTCCCGTCTGGCTCGTCCTCAGTCGGAGTAATCAAATATATCTAAGCAGTACTCGACTTTGAAGTAGGCAAGGCGCTGGAGTGTCTCCGGCGATAGACAGTATTCAGGTCGGTCCTCATAAATCGTTACATTTGACCCAAATGTGGCAGAGATGTGCCCTTTCGAAATAAAGTCCTTCAATCTTGATCGCTGCGGCCAAAGGATATCGAGGAGCTCGGCAAGGGGCTCGTCGATAGAGTAGATTCTCCTTTTTTCTAGCTTGATTGTCCAGTGCGTTACCCGTACCGCCAGACGTCCTTCTGACCGTGACTGCCCCTTGATTTCCGTTTCAGTTGGAGTTAGGCCCGTCCTCCGCGTGCACTCGTCCGGATCTAGGTCGTCACCTGCAATCTCGAAAAAGGTGTTAATGCTAGGCCGTGGATCTTTTGGTTCTTTCATGCCTTCCCTCTCTACTACTTGCGTGGGTAATATTGCTGTGCCTGGTCTAGTGTAAGGCCGGTCTCTATAGCTACTCCCTGTCCCTTCTTCACGGTTACCAGAAAAACGTTTCTGTTTTTGTCAACTGCTATATTGAACCTAGATCCCTTTCCTTGGACCACATCATTCTTGAGCTTCTCGGCATCGATCCCGAGCTTCTTGAGGTGCTTGTCATTGACCGTTTTGAGGTTGCCGGCTGAACCTGATGCTCCTGGGCCGTTGTTGAGCTGTAGACTTATTCCCTTCCCTAGATTGTTCGCAGCGTTGCTGATAACCGTCACACCGTGAACAGCCAGTACTCCACCGACAACTGCTACTGGCGCACCGACCGGGGCACAGCCGCCGGATGTTCCTGCCGTACAGCCAGCACCAGCAATAACGAGCATACCTCCTTCGAAGGTCTCTTTTGCCCCAAGGAAAAGTGACGTAAGGTCTCCCAACTTCTGTCCAGCAACGAAGTCCGGATTGGAAGACTCCACTCTTCCCGCTCCGAGTAGGAAGTTGCTTCCAACCGCGTTGACGAACCCGTCTAATGCATCGACGATGTCCAAACCATCTGGATCAAAGTACCGGATGGGATTTCCAAGGGCGTATGTATACCGGTTCCAGCTCTGCGGCTGCGAGCGTCTTGCCGAGTCGGCAGGATCAATGGAGAGGAATCTTCCGGTAATAGGTGAGAAAAACCGCGCATGCATGTAATCCAGGTCATCCCCCGCCCCGCCGGGGTTGTTCAGGTCCCTTTCGTGCCCCGTGAACTTGGCGCGCATCGTGTCCTGATTGAAGGCGGTCGCTTCGTCGCCGTAGGGGTAGTAGACGTGGTACGCCTTCTGCTGGCCCAGGCTGTCCGAGATCAGGCGCGGGGTGCCGAGGTGATCCACGTGGAAGTGGCGGATTCCTTGCGGGGTCTCGGCGGCCAGGAGGGCGCCGTCGCGGTGGATGTAGTCCGAAGCCACGGACCAGGTGCCGTTGGTCGTGTACTCCCGCAGGACCTTGTTGTCCGGCCCTCTCAACGCCCAGAGGGAGGTGTTGTCGGTCTTGTAGGACCAGGCCCTCTCGTCGTCCGCGGTGTAGAGGTAGACCCACTCGTCCGAGCCCGTCCGGTAGCTCCACATCAGGTTGAACGGATCGTAGGCGTAGGCGTTGCCATTCCAGGACGTGACGTTGCCCGAGGTGTCGTAGGACGCCAGGGCGAGGCGGTTCGTGCCGGGCGTGGTGGGCGTGTTGCGGCCGGCGTGGCCTCCGACCGCGAGGAGGTTGCCGAAGGCGTCGTAGGTGAAGGTCTGGCTCCGCAGATTCGTCGAGCCGTTGGGCTCCAGATAGAGGTTGGCCGACTTCAGGCGGCTCACCTTGTCGTAGGTGAAGGCGTGCGTGCCGATGGTCTTGACGTTGCCGGCGCCGTCGTACGCGTAGGACCCCGTGGACCAGCGCACCGCTCCTCCCGAGGTGGTCACGGCGATCGAGGCCGGACGGCGCATCAGGTTGGGATCGTTGGCGTAGGTGTCCGTCAGGGCGTTGGCGTGGACCACCTGGCTCACCATCAGGTTGGGGTGATAGGTGAGCGAGCTGGCGTACTGGCCGGCGTTGGCGGGCGTTCCCACCGCCGTCAGCAGGTCTTCCGAGTAGGAGAAGGTCACGGTGCGCGGCGAGGGAGCCCCGCAGGCCGCGTGGGTGCATTCCGGATAGCCCAGGGAGGTCACGTTGCCCAGGGTGTCGTAGGTGATGTTGGGCAGGACGAAGGACTCGCTCGGGGTCGCGGCGCCGTTGACGTAGTTGTCCAGCGTCCGGCGGGAGCGGCGGCCGTCGCGCCCGCAGTAGGTCATGCCCTCGCGCAGCTCCACCGTGTAGGGCGAGCCGAAGATGGTCACGTAGTTGAAGCGGGACTGCCGGAGAAGCCTGCCCTTCCGGTTGTCCGTGCAGATCGTGCCCGTGGCCGGGTCCGAGAAGGTGCCGTTGGCTCCGGCGTAGGTGAAGGACTTCAGGGTCCGCTGGCCTCCCGAGGTCTCGCGGACCAGGGTCAGCCGCTCGGCGCCGTCGTAGACGAAGGTGAGGTCGCTGCCGCCGTCGATCCGCCGCAGCAGGTGGCCCCGGGAGTCGTAGCGTGGATAGCTGGTCGAGCCGTTGCCGCTGGACCCCAACTCGGGATGCGTCTCGGACTGCAGCAGGCCCGCCCGGTCGTAGCTGAAGCTCCGGCTCTGGGCGACGTTGCCCGTGCCCGGCACGTAGGCCGTGGCCGAGACGGAGATCAGCCGGTTCCCCACGTCGTAGCCGTAGCTCGTGGCGACGTTGGCGTTGGCGTCTCCCGAGGGCTCGGTCACGGAGAGCAGGCGGCCGTGGCGGTCGTAGACCTCGGTCGTGAGGGCGTCGGCCTCGACCCCAGCGGCGGTGGCGACCTTGACGGTGCGCTCCACCTGGCGGGCGCCACGGTAGGACAGACTGACGTTATGCGTGGAGCCGTCCGGCGGCTGTATGGTGCCGGGCCGGCCGAAGGGGTCATAGTTGAAGAACGAGGTCTTGCTCGTGGCCGCCCCGGTGGTCAGCTCGGAGACCGAGGCCTTGTTGCCGGCGTCGTCGTAGAGCGTCTCGCGCTTGTTGAAGGCGCCGCCGGGGAGCCGCCGCGTCTCCTGATAGACCCGCCCGAAGTAGTCGAAGACGACCTGATGGACGTTCTGGATCGCCGCCGTCTTGCTGCCGTTGTTCCGGCGGCGGACGGTGACGCTGGCGCGGGTCGAGCCGGCGGGGTTGGCGGCGGAGTACTGGAGCTCCGTCCAGCCGCCGTGGCCCAAGGCCGGCTTGGACCACGTCATCCTCCCCAGGGCGTCGTACTCGTAGGAGGTGAGGAGCCCGGAGGTGTCCCGGCTGCCCGTGGGCAGACCGGTGTTGGGATCGATCGTCTGGTCGAGGACGTAGAACCCGGCGCCGACGTGCTGCGAGGTCGCGCGGACGCCCGAGGCGTAGGTGTGGTTGACCTGGAATTCGGGAACGGCGGGCAGCGGCATCGAGCACGGGTCGCCCGTGGCCGTGGGGATGCCGGCCTGGGCGTCGCCGCCGTAGGACTTCTCGGCCGTCACGTTGCCGGTGCCGGCCAGGTCGAGGTCGTAGACGGTGACCAGGTCCTGGGCGGCCTGGTAGGCGCCGTCCTGGCGGTGGACGCGCTGGCGCACCACCGTCGCCGAGCCCGGCGCGTAGCAGAGGTCGGTGTAGGCGGTGGCGCCGCCTTCGGCGTCCCAGGCGAAGCTCATGGTCTCCAGCACCCAGGGGGAGGAGGACGGAAAGACGCTCCACCCCGAGCCGGCGCCGGTGAAGGGATCGATCGCGTAGGTGCCGCGCGCCGGGTTGTAGTGGCCGTGGTGGGTGCGGACGTTCGAGCCCGGGAAGTTTCCCTCGGTCTGCTGCCGGCGGTAGTGGCCCAGACCGTCGAAGTCCGAGTGGATCACGCCCGCGTAGGTCCCGGGATCGTCTCCGAAGGTGGTGCGGCTCCTCACCATCCGGCGGTTGCGGTTGGCGTTGTCCGCCGATCCCGTGGCGGCGCCGCCGGCGGAGGGCCCCGAGAGCTCCCGCTCATAGAGCACGTACTCGGAGCGCAGCAGCGTGCCCGCGGCGTTGTAGACCTGCCGCGAGAGGTTGAGGTCCACTCCGGCGGCCACGTTCAGGGGCTGGCTGCGGGTGAAGGGCAGGCTGTAGTCGCCCACGCTCCAGCCGGTGGCGCCGTTGTTGGCGTCCATGGCCACCGAGAAGTGGTTGACCGTGCGGTGGCCCAGGGGATCGACGACGGTGGTGGAGGCCTCGCGGCTGTTCAGGATCGCCGGCTGGCCCGGCGCCTGGGTGTAGGCCCAGGTCCCCAGAGCGGCGCCGCCCGGATCGCGCCGGGTCCGTGAGGCTACTCCGGAATTCCGCTGCAGGTACTTGCGGGTGCCGGAGGCGGTGGGGAAGGCGTAGGTCTGCCAGGTCCACTCCGTCCGGCCAAGGGTCGGCAGGGTCAGCGCCTTGAGGTTGCCCGCGTGGTCGGTGCAGAACGCGCCGGCCGGCGGCAGGGCGGTGACGTAGTCGGCGGCGGGCGTCTTCCAGGCGGAGCCGTCCGGCAGGGTGACCGCCGTCAGCAGCGCCACTTGCGCGCCGGTCCCCACGCCGTCGTCGTCATGAGGACAGGGGCGGCCGATCGTCGGCGTCTCGTAGGTGAACGTGTAGGTGGCCGTGGCCCCGCCGAACGCCGCCAGCTCGATCCGGTCCACCAGGCCGCCGCCGGAGGGGCTCGGCAGGTCGGTCCGGAAATACACCCGGTGCGTCCGGTTCTGGCTGTCGGTGATGACCCACTGGTTGGCCGTGGCGTAGCTCACCGACATCTTGTTGCCGAAGGGGTCCCGGATCTCGGTCAGCCGGCCGGAGAGGTCGAACTTCCGCACCGAGCCGTCGGGAAACTCCAGCTCCCGGATCAGGCTCGTGAAGGTCTTGAGGCGCAGGTAGGTGCCGTCCCGGGTGTAGAGGACGTCCTTCACGCCCGTGGGCAGCGCGTCCTCCGGATCTCCCTGGTGCAGCGTGGGATAGAAGAGATGGTCGGTGCCGTTCTCGTCCTTGTAGACCGCCGTGGGCAACTGGCCGTTGGCGTCCGGCGTCTGGCAGGGCGGGTCGAGCTGGCCGAGCGAGAGGCGCCAGCCCAGGCCGGCGTTGGAGCAGCGCGAGGGGACCGCCAGGGTGCGGTAGGTCGGCCGGAGGGGATCGGGCGGATCGGTGATCTCCACCGCCACGCTCTGGAAGTCCCAGGCGCCGGAGTTGTAGACGAGCTTCAGGCCATAGGAGAAGCCGCCGTTGACGGGATAGGAGCCGCCGAGGGGGATCGTCAGCGTCAGCGATCCGTTGAACAGGTTGACGTTGTCGACGTCGCCGACGTGGAACGCCTGCTCGACGGGGAAGCCCGGCGCGGTGTTGGGGTGGACGTCGGCCGCGGCCGGCGCGGCCAGCGCGAGAGCGAGCAGGGCGAGGCTCAGCCGCCGGCTCATCGCGCCACCCCGCCCCGGTGGAGGGAGACCTGCATGTTGAGGAGATCGACCACGATCCACAGGTCCGCGCCCTGGGTCTTGACCGGCGGCGCCGGGCTCCCGGGCAGGGGATCCAGCTTGTCGAGGGCGAAGCGGACCCGGCCGTTGCTCTCGCCGTCCTCGTCCTGCGCGCCGCCGTCGCCGCCCGCGAAGGTCCAGGCCCCCTCTCCGGGGCGGACCACCAGGCCATAGAGATAGGACGGTCCGTCGTCCAGGATCTCGTCCGGCTGATCCCCGGGACCCGCGCCGAGCCGCGCCGGGCGGCCGCGCCGGACGACCTCGTAGCCTTCCGGGGCCGCCACGGCCAGCTCGCCGCTCTTGAGGTCCACCGCGACCCAGACGGAGCGCTGCCCCACGGGGCGGCCCACTTCCAGCCGGGAGACGCCGTCCGCCCCCGCCGTCTTCACATGATGACGCCGGACGATCTCGGCCGAGAGGTCGGCGTCCACCAGGCGCTCGACGCCCAGCCAGACGACCTTCTCGCCCGGCGTCAGGCCGGTCGCCACCACGGCCGCCGCTTCGAAAGCGATCTGGGGCTGGGGCTTGGGAGGTGGGCTGGTCTGGGCTCCCGCCATCCCTGGAATTACCAGGAGGAGGAACAGGAAGGCGGGGACGGACAGCGGCGGACTCCATTTCATAGTGAGCATTCTCCCAGGTGCGAAAGTTGGAGTGCCGTCTATATACGGGAGGGCCCGCCGGACCGTCTAGGGGAGGGCGCGACAGGCTCTGGAGGAAGGACCCAAAGGACATAAAGGACACATAAAGGACGCCAAGGACGACCATGCCCATGTCCTTTACGTCCTTTGGGTCCTTTATGTCCTTTAGGTCCTTCGGTGCCGGCGCGAGCTTCCAGGAGCGGACGGGCGATACAATCCCGGCCTATGAAATCCCTGATCCTCTGTGGCTGCCTCCTGCTGGGGGCCTGCGCCGTGCAGGCCCCCGCCCCCGCTCCCAAGCCGGCCTTTCCCGCCGACACCGAAGCCGTTTCCCTCTTCGGCGATCCTCTTGTCTCGGCGGCGCTGCCGCCGGACGTGCGCGCCCGCCGCGAGGCCCAGCTCGCCGAGGCCAAGGCGGCCATGGAGGCGGCGCCGGACGATCCCGACGCCCTGATCTGGCTCGGCCGGCGCACCGCCTACCTGGGGCGGTACCGGGAGTCCATCGGGGTCTTCTCGCGGGGCATCCTGAAGTTTCCGCGGGACGCCCGGTTCTACCGCCACCGGGGCCACCGCTACATCACCGTGCGCGAATTCGACAACGCCGTCGAGGATCTGCAACAGGCCGCCCGGCTGATCCAGGGCCAGCCGGACGAGGTCGAGCCGGACGGCCTGCCCAACGCGCGGAACATCCCCACCAGCACGCTGCAGTCGAACATCTGGTATCACCTGGGGCTCGCCCATTCCCTGAAGGGGGATTTCGGGGCGGCGCTGGAGGCCTATCGGGAATGCCTGAAGGTCTCGAACAACCCGGACATGCTGGTGGCCACCACCTACTGGCTCTACTCGACCCTCCGCCGCCTGGACCGGGAAGAAGAGGCGCGGGCGGTGCTGGCGCCGATCCGTCCCGACCTGGAGATCATCGAGAACGAGGGCTACTTCCGGCTCCTGCGGATGATCCAGGGGGAGCTGTCGCCGGAGGATCTGCTGAAGGACGCCGCGGGCGACCTCGATCCGCCGACCCTGGGCTACGGGATCGGCAACTGGCACCTCTACAACGGCCGCGAGGCCGAAGCGGCGGAGGCGTTCCGGGAAGTCCTCGCCGGCGGCAACTGGCCGGCCTTCGGGTACATCGCGGCCGAGGCGGACCTGAAAAGGATGGGGGAGAGGCCGCTCAAGGCTGACGGAGCCTCTGCGACGGCCCAACGGCTTCCGGGATCGCCCGTAAGCTTCCGGAATGCCCGCGGAGCCTTAAAAACGGCCGCGGAGCATTAAAAACGTTCCCGGAGCGTTAAAAACCGTCGCGGAGCCTTAAAAACCGTCCCGGAGGGTCGTGTCCTAATTCATTGTTGGTGGCGCGGGGGCGCTCGGGGGCGTTCCGGCTGAGGTACCGTCCTCCCCTGTAAGGGGGAGGACGGCCTCCCTCGACACCCTACAGACGGCCCGGCGGCGTGCGTGAACACGCCAGCCGGACCTACCCGAGCATAGGAGAGACCCCCATGCCCGAGCAAGAGCAGTCTACCCCGCCAGAGCTCCCGCCCGATCCCGACGACGAAGCGACTGGCCCGCCCGTCGTCGATCCCTCTCGCTTCGAGGACTTCCCCGTCTTCCGGGAGACGTTCCTGTCCTTCGTCACCGAGGAGGGCGCGAACGCCACCCTTCGGGACTTTGGCGAGCTGCTGTACAGAATGGTTCTGGAGTACTGGAACAACTGGCCGGACCAGCCGGAGGGACTGCTGCGAGCCTCCCTCCGGGCCGCTGTGGCGGACATGCGCCACGTCCAGGGATTCCTCACGCAGTGGGCAGGCCCGGACACAGCCCACGGGTCACCACATGAGGAGCACCTTGCCGCGACCGGCGGCGGGATCGCCGTTGACCTGGGAGTTCTCGCGGATCGCCTGGAGACCGAGCTGGGACCCTGGCGCGGAGAGGTGGGCTGAGCATGGGGAAGCGCAAGCCTGCCCCGCCCACCCCGCTCACTCTCCAGCCCAACCCGGGCGATTTCGAGTTGTGGACGGCGGCGGCTCGGTACGTGGGCCGCACGCTGGAAGACTTCGTCCCCCTGGCCGTGCGGATGGTCTGCCGCTACCTCCGGGAGGAGTATCGGGAGCGGTTGCGGCCCGATCCCACGGTCTACCGCATGGAGCAAGAGACTCGCATGCAGGCCGTTCTCAAGGCGGCGAAGGAAGCCCGTCTCTTCCTTCCGGCGGAAGGCTTTCAGTACGGATGGAAGTTCATCGATGCCGGCGGCGAGTTGGACCGCGCCATCGCCAGACTGGAGGAACTGTGGGCACAGAACGCCGTGCCGTTCAAGCGAGTGCTTTGAAGACGGCATCCTTCACCCTCAAGGCGACGCAGCGCCAGAGCGCGGTTTGGAAGCAGCATGCCAGCGCTGAGGGGCATTCCTCGGTCGGAAGCTGGGCGGCTGAGGCCCTAGACCGCTACCTGGACGCCTTGAAGCGGGCGGGGCGTCCTCTCCCCTTGGCCTGGGGGAAAGGGCGGTTCCGCGTCCGCCTGGAGGACGGCACGGAGCCGGAGGTCCGGGGCTGGATCGCCCGCCCCTTCGGCATCTTCAGAGGAAGCGCCGCCGGGCCGGGTTACCAGGGAAGCCACTTCTTCACCCTCGCCTACCTCCCCTCCCGCCGGATCGTGGCGACGCTGAGAATGGCCCGCCACTGCAAGGCCTTGGCCTCCGAGCTGGCCCGCGTCTGGGTTCGCTGGGAAGGCCAGGAACCCGCCGAAGATCCCGCCCCGCTTCTCCAGCGGTTCCAGCGGGAAGACGTCTAGCAGGACCGGGGCCGGTCCCTCTCGGGACCGGCCTTTGCCATACCAAAGTGATATCATCTCGATATGACTCGTCGTAGGACTCGCCTCCCTCACTTAGGCGGCGACGGACGCCGGGCGTATAATCACGGCGTGCCACTTCCGCCCTCAACGCCTCCGCCGACCCCGGCAAAGTCACCTTTGCCACATGTGGACGTAGCACAGTTTCTACGCCGTGACGTCAGCCTCTTAGCGGTTGAAATGCCCGCTACCAAGGGGCGCGGAACCCCTCGGATTAACGGCCCGCTGAACCCATATGACTTCTCGGACAAAGGATCTGAGAATTGGGCGGCCTACATGATCGACGAATCAAAGTGGGCGGCTCGCGAGATTCTGCACTTGGCCCGATACATTCAAAGAAGGGGTGCCAGCAACCTCGATCAGATCATTGCGGATGTTACGGAACGGTTGAACCGCATCATAGTCTCTCGTTCGAATATCGAGAACCAGAGTCTTGCTGACCTGCGGAGCGTAGCTCAAAGCCTTTACACCGAGAGAGAGGAGAAGCGAGGACAGCTAGACCCATATACGGAACGGATGCTTGAAGAGACCATTAACAGGGTTGAGGCCAGCATTTATCGCACTGAGTGCCAGAAGCATGCTCTCGATAACGTTATCGCTGCCTATCGGCGCGCCCTGACGATTCTTTCCGGCCCAATCAAGTCGCCTCGCCAAAGACTCGATGAAAGATCAGCCTTAGCAATCGTTGGTGCCATCCTTGCCGGGAGCCCGCTCCTCGTGCTTCATGAGACGGGATGGGCGCTTGTTGGTGCCGCTGCGGGCGCTCTACTGTCCAGTATTTTCTACTCTTTTTTCGAAGGCGTGAAAGAGATCGGATGAGCCAACCCGGTACGGGCTACCTAGACGCCATCGGTCGGTGGCTACTGAATACGATCGACTATCGGGTTTGGGGTCTCGCATCGATAGCGGTGATTTTGGGCCTAGCTATATTGCGTCGCCGGCGCTTTGGAACTTGGCCGGAACTGACTGATTGGGTGCGTGCTGCCACAGGCTCTTTAGGGATCTACACCGGCTTCACTGTAGGTTGTGTGTTTTTGCTGACAAAGCCGCCGTATCTAGAAGCTCTCACGGATGACTCATTCGGGCTCATCGCCTTTGTTACGACGATTGTTTGTATTGGCTTGGGGCTGAGAGAAATGCTTACCGTGGCGGCGCCTGTGGTCCGTATGCCGCCTAGGCAATTAGCAGATCCCGCACCGTCCAAGGCTTCCGGGCAATCCCCGCCTTCATCGCCGGAGTCATCCTGATTCCGGAGTGCATCCAAGTAAAGTTGTAGGCCGCGAAGTGCAGAGCCAGGGCGGCGCGTAGGTTGGCCCGCTTCCGGCTGAAAGCGTTGGTCAGGCGGGTGAAGCGCCGCATGGACATGCGGACGTGCAGATTGGCGCGCTCGACATGCGAGGTGCAGATCCGGTCTTCCGCCGGGCTTCCGGAAACCGCTACCTTCTCCGCCGATATTATCCGCGCCGGTGAGTACCGGCGCTCAGAATCCAGGGTCTCTGAACTGTAGGTCTTGATGAGCTGGCCGAAATCCACCCGGCCCCCGAGGTGCTTCTCGACCGCGCCGGGATATCCGCCGAAGCCGTCCGTCGAGATCTGGAAGTGTCCCGAGGTGGCGGCGGCGATCTTCGCCATGAAGATCGAGGCGTCTTCCGAGGTGCGCCGTCCCAGGTGGAAGCCAAGGGCAAGCTTCGTGTTCCGCTCGATTCCCACGAAGGTATAAGCGTCTCCCAGCTCCGGGTCTGTGATCTGCTTCCGGGCCTTCGTCTTCTCCTTCATGCCGACGAAGTTCCACAGCTCGTCACATTGAACGTCCTCTACCCCTACCCCCCGCACCAGCCGGTTCAGGAGCGACTCGCACTTCTCACCCGCCACCCGGAGAAGCCGCATGATGGTGTCGCGGTGGACGCCTGATACCCGCTCCGTGCTGCGGATCGAGCTACCCTCGGTCAGGAGGGACAGGCACAGCGTAGCCTTGTCGAGAGACAGACGCATGGAGCCCAGCGGACGGGGTGGGATGTCCGCCGTCGTCATGCCGCAGGACTTGCAGCGACGGCGCGCCCGGCCTTCCCGGTCCTTGCCCCAAAGAATTGTCCTGCCGCCGCAAGCGGGGCAGGTCGGGGCGTTGCTGGTGGCCGGGGTTTCCATGTTCGTCTCTCAGTGGCTGTAGTGTAGCCAATGGATACACAAAACGCAAGGGGTTCGGAGCAGATTCCTTCCTTGACTTGTGTATCCACTGGCTGTACTCTCGGCGCATGGACAAGACACCCCCAAAACGTAGGCACTCAGCAGCCCTGCACATCCGGCTAGTCCCTGAGCATGAAGAGCTGATCCGGCAGGCCGCCGAGCTGGCGGGAACCAGCCTGTCCGACTGGATACGGGACAGACTGGTCCGCACCGCCCGGCGGGAGATCGCGGAAGCCGCCCGGTATGAGGCGGCGGGGAAGCCCCCGGGCCAGTAAGCCCCGGAGGAATCGATGCATGGGTACAGCTCCGCCATAGAAGTGCCGCATGGGCATCCCCTTCTGTATTGACCAGGGGTCTCCTACGGGCGTAGGATGGCGGGTGAATGGGACCGCCCGACCCTAGGTCGGTTAACGTCTCAGAGGCGCCTCAAGGTCTTGACCACCTTGGGGCGTTTCGCTTTTCAGCGCTTACCCCTCCCGAACCGCTGTAAATGAAGCAGGCACTTAACTTGAAGTGTTACAGCACGAACAGTAGAAGGTGTAACTTGAGCGGTAGGTTCCTGTCAAGTGCAAGATTGTATGCAGGGAGAAACACCTTGATCTCTTGGATGTCGGAATTCGGATAACCCGTTGTCGCTGGGAGATACGGAGATTTCTCGAAGAAGGTGTAGCATTTGGTAGCTGTGGGTAGCCCTGGGTAGCAATGGTAGCCTTCTATCCGGTTCTGTCAGGTTGCGTCAGGTCAGGTCTGGTGACGGCATGGAGGAACTTAAGTTTCCGCGTGCCGGTACGGAATCTGATGTCGTTCTGGCCGGGACCAGAAGGAGTACACTAGAGCTTCTTCAAAGGAGACCTGAATGAAGAAGCAGACGAAGAAGCTGAAGCTGGCGAAGGAGACAATATCGCTAATCACTGCATCGGTGGTCGGAGGGGCCCCTACTGACCGTTGTAATACGTTCTGGTGTCCCACCTACGACTGCTCCACCAATCAACAGTACGCTTGCTAGCGACCCCGGAAGTGAGGGTCTCCTTTGGGGACCCTCCAAGTTCCGCAGCACCAACAATGAATTAGGACACCACCTCCCGGAGCGTTAAAAAGGAATTTTAAGCTTCCGGAACGTTTCCGAAGCGCTCTTGGAACGTTCCGGAAGCTTATAAACGATTTTTCAGGCTAAAAAACGGCCGCGGAAGCGGATGGAACATTCTTACGGCTGTTGGAACGTTCCGGAGGCTTCGCGGACGTCCCGGAAGGTTGTCGGCGGTCCCGGAAGGTTCGCGGCGAGTCCGGAGCGCTAGGGAGAGCTGAGGATCTTCGACAGCTCTTCCGCCAGTCTGGCGCGGTCGATGCTCTTGAAGCCCTGGATCTGACGGATTCTGGGTATCATGGCATGCCTCGACGCGATCCTACCATGAGGCAACTCGTTGATCCGTCTCGCCTTGACCATCGCCGGAGCAGGCCATACCATTCCGGCAACGTCTTTACGAGGAGCACCCCTATGTCCACCCAACGCCATCTGTCTCTCTGGCTTCTGATAGCCGCTCTCCTGTCCCTGCCCGTCGCGGCCGCCGCCGCCCCGGACCCGGCCTATACGGCAATCCGCAACGCCCGGCCCGACGGCCGGTCGGTGCCGGTCAACAACCTGGTCCTGGAGCGGGACGTCTACCGCTTCCAGTTCGACTCCGGGGCCTTCCACTTCCTCTCCCCGGTCGAGGGGCGGACGGTGGGGGCGGTGTTCGTGGGCAAGGGGAGCTACCGCCTGAGCCCGGCCAAGGAGAGCGAGCGGCGCCAGTTCGCCCTCTCCTCCGGCGCCGATCCCAAGACGTTCGAGACCTTCACCGACAACTTCGATGACCTCCTGCTCCTGTTCGCGGACGACACCGCCAAGGAGATCGAGATCCACGCGCCGATGCGGACCGGATCTCTGGACGCCCGCGCCGCCGCCTTGTACGAGGTCTATCTCAAGCGGCAGAAGAAGGACTTCCGGACCAACTTCCACCTCCGCGTCCTCCAGGACGTCCTGAACGAGCCGAACCTCACCAGCGGCGTGTTCATGGCCCTGATCGACGGCAAGAAGCACACGCCGGTCCTGGCGGCCGTCGATCCCAACGGCTCCGAGGCCATTCGCATCGGCTTCCGCATGGGGGGCGAGGACACGATGTTCTTCGTCGCCGATCCGAACCGGGGCGGCATCTGGTACCACTGCGACCAGAAGGGCGAGGTGGACCGCAAGCGCGCCAGCCCGGAGAAGGTCCTCGCCGACGCCCAGCACTACATCGTCGAGACGAGCATCGAGCGCGACGAGGACCTGGCGGGGAACACGGAGATCCAGTTCCAGACCCTGGTGCCCAACCTGCGGGTCCTGCCGGTGGACCTGACCGAGAACCTCCGCATCCAGGAGGTCTCGTACGCCGTGGCGGCGGAGGGCGCCGAGCCCGCCTGGAAGCCGGCCGCGTGGGTCCAGGAGGAGAAGAAGGAAGACGCCGAAGTGGCGGTGATCTTCCCCGAGCCCCTGGGCAAGAAGGGAACCGGCGTGCGGCTGAAGGTCTCCTACAAGGGAGACGAAGTCCTGCGGGACGGCGGGGACAAGAACTACTACGTGGGCGCCCGCACGAGTTGGTACGCCAACCTGGGCGGCTTCGCCGACCCGGCCACCTTCGAGCTCACCTACCGGGTGCCGGCGGGGAACGAGATCATCTCGGTCGGCCGGCAGCTCGAGGCCAAGGACGAGGGCACGCAGAGCGTCTCGAAGTGGAAGACCGACCACCCGGTCCAGGTCGCCGGCTTCAACTACGGCAAGTTCAAGAAGTTCGAGAAGCAGGATGAGTACAGCAAGGTCGCCGTGGGGGTCTTCACCAATCCGGGGACGCCCAACATCATCCGCGAGATCAACTCCGCGATGAGCGGCGAGGACTTCCGGAGCGCCTCCTGGGAAGGTTTCGAGACGGACGATGCGGCTCCCCGGGAGAGCCTGGGCAAGGTCAACACGGAGAAGCTGGCGGAGTCCTCGCTGGCGGACGGGCTGAACTCGGCGCGGCTCTTCACCACCTACTTCGGGAAGCTGCCGCAGACGCACGTCTACATCACCCAGCAATCGGACTTCGGCTTCGGCCAGTCCTGGCCGTCGCTGATCTTCATGCCCTACATCTCCTTCCTGGACGGCACGCAGCGGCAGCGCCTCGACATGGCCGGGGCCAAGGACTTCGTCGACCAGGTGGGATACCACGAGTTCGCCCACCAGTGGTGGGGCCACATGGTGGGCGCCGCCACCTACCGGGATCAGTGGATCGAGGAGGGCTTCTCGGAGTTCTCCGCGGCCGTCGCCGTGCAGCACACCCGGAACTGGGGGGAGTACGACCGCTTCTGGCGCGAGCGGCGCAAGGAGATCCTGAACGTCTTCCCCGGCAACGCCACGGGCGCCTGGGAGGCCGGGCCGGTCACCAACGGCTTCCGCCTCGCCACGCCCAAGAACCCCTCCGCCTACCGCCTGCTGATCTACCCCAAGGGCGGCTACATCCTGCACATGCTGCGCATGATGATGTACGACCCGTCGTCTCAGGACCCGGACGCGAAGTTCAAGGACATGATGCGGGACTTCACGTCCACCCACGGCGGCAAGTTCGCCACCACGGCCGACTTCCAGAAGATCGTGGAGAAGCACATGGTGCCCGCCATGAACGCCACCGGCGACGGCAAGATGGACTGGTTCTTCAACCAGTGGGTCTACGGCTACGAAGTGCCCCGCTACGTGAGCGATCTCAAGATCAGCAGCTCGGGCGGCGATTACGTGATCACCGGCACCATCCGCCAGGAAGGGGTGTCGAAGGACTTCCGCGCCCTCGTCCCCATCTACGTGGAGCTGAGCAAGACGGAGACCGCCCGGGTGGCTCTGCTGCCCCTGGTCGGCGAGTCCAGCTCGCAGGTGAACCTCACCGTCAAGCTCCCCAAGAAGCCCCGCCGGGCGCTGGTCAACGCCCGCGGCGAGCTCCTGGCGCGCGACTGACCGTTTGATTCCGCCGCCCGGACCCGGCAAGCCCGGGCGGCACGGCCGTTGCACCTCCCGCCGGGCATGGACGGGAAGCTCGCGCGGGCGGAGGAGCGGGAGCCTGAGCCGGAAGCAAAGCCCGGCCGGACGCGCGCCCGCCTCCTGGCGGTGATCGCCGCCGTCCTGGTCCTCGCCTTCCTCAAGTGGAGCGCGGTGGTGACCATGCCTCTCGGCGTCTCCCTCTTCCTGATCGCCCTCGGCTGGCCGCTCCAGGAGCGCCTGGAGCGGCGGCTGCCGAACAAGCTGGCTTTCGCGCTGACGGTCCTCACCATGCTGCTGATCTTCGCCCTCTTCGTGGGGGCCCTGGTCTGGAGCGGGCAGCTCATCGCGGAGACGGGCGCCCCAGTATTCCGGCAAGGTGCAGGCGGTCTACGCCCAGATCCAGGATTGGGCGCGCGGCTACGGGATCTCCCTGCCGGGTGGCGGGGAGGGGAGCGGGGGGCGGGAGTCTCCGGCGCAAGGCCTGGTGATCTCCGGCCTGAAGGTCGCGGGCTCCTCGATCAGCCTCGCCCTGCTGATCGCCGCCTTCGTGATCCTCGGCCTGTACGAGGTCCACGACTTCAAGGACAGGGCGCGGGGCGCCTTCCGCCAGCCGCGCCACGGCGCCGAGCTGATCGAGACGAGCCGCGCGATCTGCGAACGCTACATGCAGTACCTGCGGGTCTTCACCGTCACCGCCCTGATCCAGGGCGCGGTGGTCTTCGTCTTCGCCCTGCTGGTGGGGCTGGACTTCGCCTTCGTCTGGGGCCTGCTGGCGTTCCTGCTCAACTACGTCCCGACGATCGGCTCGGTCATCGCGGTCCTGCCGCCGAGCCTGTTCGCCCTGGTGCAGTTCGACAACCCGAGCCGGGCGCTTCTCGTCTTCCTCGGAATGGCCGCTGTCCAGTTGATCTGCGGCAACTACGTGGACCCGCTCCTCCAGGGCCGTTTCCTGAAGCTCTCGCCCGTCGTGGTGCTGATCTCCATCACCTTCTGGGGCTGGGTCTGGGGGATTCCCGGCGCCTTCATCGGCGTTCCGATCACCCTCGGCCTGGTCATCGCCGCCGACCACTTCCCGAACACCCGGTGGATGGCCCGCCTGCTCTCCCGGGCGCCGAGGGGGAAAGAAACGGAAGCCCTTTAGCAGACGTATAATCCAGGAAAGCAAGGACCTAAAGGACGTAAAGGACATAAAGGACTCAAAGGACAACAACGCTGATGTCCTTTATGTCCTTTATGTCCCTTGAGTCCTTTAGGTCTTTTAGGTCCTTGCCTCAATCCCCCTCCTCCTCCCCACCCGCCCCCGGCCGCCGGATCCCCAGCACCTTCACCTTCTGGTGCAGATACGTCCGCTGCACGTCCAGGGAACGGGCGGTGGCGGCGAAGTTCCAGCGCTGGCGGCGGAGGACGCTCTCGATGTACTCGCGCTCGCACTGGGCCTTGAAGTCCCGCAGGGGGACGATGGGCAGGGTGGTGGAGGAGAGGAGGAGCCCCGTCTCGGGACCCTCGACGGGTTCCAGAAAGCTCGACGGCAAGCTGGTCCGGCGTCAGCGGATCGGCGCCGAAGACCACCAGGCGCTCGGCCAGGTTCCGCAGCTCGCGCACGTTGCCCGGCCAGGCGTAGCGCTCCAGGCAGTCGTAGAGCTCCGGCACCGCCTTGCGCGGGCGCGCCCGGTGCTGGCGGCTGAAGCGGTCCAGGAAGTAGTCGAAGAGGAGGCGGACGTCCTGCCGCCTCTCGCGCAGCGACGGCACCTGGAGCGGCAGGTGGGCGAGGCGGAAGTAAAGGTCGTCCCGGAAGCGTCCGGCCTTCACCTCCTCCTCCAGGCGCCGGTGCGTGGCCGCCAGCACCCGCACGTCCACCTGCCGGTCGCGCGTCTCGCCCACCCGGCGTACGAGGCCGTCCTCCAAGACCCGCAGCAGGCGCGACTGCACCGTCATGTCCATGTCCCCGATCTCGTCGAGGAACAGCGTGCCGCCGTCCGCTTCCTCGAAGAGGCCGGGCTTGGCCGCCTTGGCGTCGGTGAAGGCGCCCTTGGCGTGGCCGAACAGCTCGTCTTCCACCAGGTGGTGGGGGATGGCCGCGCAGTTGATCTTGATGAAGGGCTTCTGGCTCCGCCCGCTCAGCCGGTGCAGGGCGCTCGCCACCAGCTCCTTGCCCGTGCCGCTCTCGCCCGCGATCAGAATGCGGGCGTCCGTGGCGGCGGCGCGCTCGATCTTCCGCCGCAGCTCCTCGATGGCGGGCGACGCCCCCAGGATCTCCGCCTCTCCCCGCAGGTCGGCCCGCAGGGTGGCCACCTCCCGCTTCAGCGCCTGGTGCTCCAGGGCGTTGCGGATGGACTGCAGGAGGCGCTCGCGGCTGAAGGGCTTTTCGATGAAGTCGTGGATGCCCAGCCGCAGGGCTTCGACGGTCTCGCTGATCGACGCCTCGCCCGAGATGATGATGGTGGGGGGCAGGCGTCTGGCTTCCACCAGCCGGCGCACCAGGTCCACGCCGCTCATGCCGTGCAGGCGGACGTCCAGGAGCAGGAGGTCGGGGAGCGCGGCCCTGGGATCTTCCAGATAGGCCGAGGCCTCCTCGGCCGAGGACAGCGCCTGGGGGGCGAAGCCCTCCTCCCGGAGCTGGAGGAGGAGGCTGGCGCGGATCTTTTCGTCGTCCTCGACGATCAGCAGCCGGCTCACGCCGCGGCCTCCTCGCGCTGGCGGGGGAAGGTGAGGCGGAAGGTGGTCCCCGCCCCGGAGCTCGCCAGCACCTCCAGGTCGCCCTCGTGATCCAGAAGGATCTTCTTGCAGATGGCGAGACCCAGGCCCATGCCTTCGCCCACCTTGCGGGTGGTGACGTAGGGCTCGAAGACGCGGCCCCGGATCTCCTCGGGGATGCCGGGGCCGTCGTCCGTCACGTCGAGGAGGACGTGGCCGCCGGCCTCGCCCGCCCGCAGGGTCACCGTGCCGCGGCCCTCTCCGAGGGAGCGGATGGCCAGCGAGCTGTTGTCGCAGAGGTTCACCAGCACCTGCCGGAGCATGTCGCGGTCGAGCGCCGCGGGCAAGGGGCGGGGCGGCCGCTCGCAGCGGATCTCCAGGTTGGACCAGGCCGCGGCGAAGGTCTCCGCGAACTCCGCCACCACGGCTCCCAGGTCGTGCACCCGCGCCCGGGGCTGGGGCAGGCGGGCGAAGGAGGTGAACTGCTGGGTGAACTTGCCCAGCCGCTCCAGCTCCTCGCCGACGCTCGACGCCACCTGCCGCGCCTCTGCGCAGCCCTCCTCGGGGAGGAGACGCTGGAGGCGGGAGAGCTCCAGGCGGGCGGCGGTCAGCGGGGTCCGCATCTCGTGCGCGTGGCGGCGGGCGGTCTCCTGCCAGACCGAGAGGTTCTTGAGGGAGGCCAGCCGCTTGCGGTCGCGCGCCATGGCGCGCGAGGTCTCCTCGATCATGCCGGCGATCCTGCCGACCGTGTCGCGGCGGCGGTCGCCGATCTCCAGGTCCACCTGTCCGGCCGAGAGGGCCGCCAGCGCCATGCGCAGCCGTTCCAGCCGCGTGTCCAGCCGGCTCTGCCGCGCCAGCTCCACGCCGCCGGCCAGGACCAGGACGCCGATCACGGACGCCAGCAGGATCATCGCCCACCGTTGCGCGATGCCCTCGCGGTTGTGCTCCAGGATGCGCAGGCGGTTGACCAGCGTCTGGGTCTCCTCGAAGCGCCGCCGGTAGTCGTTCCGCCGCGCCGGATCGAAGCGGGCCAGGGATTTGAGGTCGGTCATCGATCCTTCCAGGGCGGAGACGATCTCCGGCTGCACGCCGAGGCGGAACCAGGGGCGGGAGATCTGGCGGTCGAAGAGCCAGAGCACGGCGGCGGCGGCGAGGAGCAGTCCACAGAGGGTCGACGGCGGCGGAGCGGAGGTTCATTTCTTCGGTCTCGCGGGAAGGGGGATTTTCCACTCGTATTCCAGCAGGGCGGGCCTGCCGATGGAGGTGGCCATCAGCAGGTTGAGCACCTGGCCGAAGGACTCGGACTGGTCTTCGGCCGCTTCGTTGAGCGCGCCGGCGCTGCCCGACTTGTCGGCGGAGAGCGCCTGGGAGAACCAGCGTTGGGCGTCGAGCTGCTCGGACTGGGAGAAGGGGATGACCCGCAGGCGGATCTCGACGGGCCTGGCGGTCATCGCCGAGGAGGCGGGCAGCGCCAGGATCCGCGCGTCCCGCCACCACTCGGCCAGCCGCTCGAACGAGGAGAACGTCCTCCGCGCGGGCCGGCCGTGGGCGTCGACCCACGTCACCAGATAGACCTCGTCCCAGAGCTCGTAACGGACGTCCACCCTGGCGCCGCCCCGGATCTTCGCGTTGGCGGGTCCCCTCGCGGTCAATTGGAACACGAAGCTCGTCGTGAGGCCCGTGCCGAGCTGTTTGCGGATCTCCGCTTCGTTCAGGACCGGGGGCAGGCGCGCCAGCAGCAGGCCGCCCCCGCTCCACTCGATCGACGGCGCCTGCACGGCTTGCAGGCGAACGGCCAGCAGCAGCAGCGACAACGGCAGGAGGAGCCGCCATCGCGCGGGGAGCCTCATCGGAAGACCTCTCCGACGTCCAGGTACGACAGCATCAGCCGTATGCGTCCCCACGGATGGCGGAAGACGAGCCCGGTCCAGATCTGCAGGCGCTCCAGGGGACTGACGGCGAAGGCCGGGTCGACCCTCTCCTCGCCGAGCTCGACGCCGGACTCCAGCCGCATGTCGCTGGCGTTGCCGGCCTCCCGCGACTGATAGACCGTCACCGCGTGCTGGACGCCCACCGAGCCGCCGTAGATGTGGAGATCCGTGGCGGGCCGGACGCGGTCGTCCACCAGCAGGTTCTCGATCCGGGACTGCCCGAAGGCGAGCCGGCCCGTGACCGAGACCGTCTGCCGCGGCGCGACCGGCCAGTGGCGGATGCCGGAGACGGCGGCCACCACCTGCTCGGCTTCATAGGCGGGCAGCCGGCGCTCCTCCGGCTCGGGGCCGGAGAAGCTGAACGCCCGGAGGTTGGCGGCCTCGAAACGGGAGGCTTCCAGGCCCGCCGAGGCGCTGACTCCGCGGGTGGGGAAGAGCGGATCGTCGCTCGTGTCGTACACCCACTTCGCCTCCACCCGGCGATGCTCCAGATCGCCGTCCTCCAGGGAGAACCTGGAGACGTCGCGGGACAGGAAGACCGGATCGCGGTCGAGCGCTTCGCCCCGCCGGTCGCTGAAGGCGACCTGGATGGATTGCCGGCCGCCGAGGGGGACCGACAGGCCCACGGAAAGCTTGGTGGATTCCTCGTAGGTCCAGGAGGAGAAGGTCGGATCGAGGCCGAGGGGCAGGACCTCCTGGAGGCAGCACAGGTTCCGCGAGGCTCCGGCGCTGGCGATGATGCCGCGCCCGAAGAGGTCGTACTGCGTGAAGCCGACCTGGCCCCCTTCTTCGCTGTCCAGGGCGGCGAAGACGACGCCGGAGCGCCCCACGAACAGCCGGGCGCCGACCAGCCCTCCCAGGTCGAAACTGGCGTCGAGCCCGCGCTGGAACGTGGCGTCCAGGTCCAGAGGCTCGTCGAACCGGAACACCCGTATCCAGTGGTCGTAGAAGAACCACCGGGCCGGCTCGGCCTCGATCAGGAGCTCGTAGGCCCCGCGCTCGCTCCCTTTGCGCAGGGAGAAGCTGGCGACGAGCACGAACGGCAGGCGGTGGATGCGGTAGACCGCCTGCCGGAGCTGATCCTCGGTGTACGACTCGCCTTCCTTGAGTAGGGTCTCCGCCCGGACGATGTTGGCCGGCGCCGCCTTGGGGCCCTCGACCGTGATCTTCTCGATCAGGAAGCGGGCGGGTTCGGGGGCGGGCTCCTCCTGGGCGAGCAGAGGGGACACGGTCAGGGAGAGCAGGACGAGGCACAGGATGACGCGGTACGGCGACGGCGCGAGCTTCACGGGCGTTTCCCTCCAGACGGGTACGCCGTTCTGGAGGGCAAGGCCGGTGCCGGGCGGCGGAGGCCCGGCGGAGGAACACGCAAGCTCAACCAAAGAAAGCACATCGAGGGTTTCTACACGGGCCGGGGCAGTCCTGTCGTCTCCACGGGAGCGTATGGAGAAGCATACACCTGTAGCGGATGCGTTCAGGCGTGGAGGAGGGAGGAGAGCTTAGAAGGCGCGGGGCTGGCCGCTCTCTACCCCCGGTTCAACCACTCCACCGCCCGCTTGATGCCGCCCAGCGTGAGGTCCTCCATGCGGAAGACCTCGCCGATCCGGCGGATCGTGGTGCGGCCGTAGGCGTCCGGCCAGTTCTCCTTGGGGATGGGGTTGAGCCAGACGGAGTGGCGGAAGCGGTCGCGGAGCTTTTCCAGCCAGCGGAGGCTGGGCTCGGCGTCGTCGTCCCAGTAGGAGATGGAGCCGCCGGGGTAGAGCAGCTCCTCGGGCGCCATGGCGGCGTCGCCCACGATGATCAGGCGGGTCTCCGGGTTGCGCTGCAACAGCTTCGGGGTGGGGATCGGCTGGCGCCGCTGCGGGTCCTTGTAGACCTTGGAGTAGATGGTGTTGTGGAAGAAATGGGTGTGCAGCCGCTTGATGCGGTCCCGCACCTTGCCGAAGAGCAGCCGCGTCAGGCTGCACGTGCGGCAGCATCGAGGTGCCGCCGTTGTCGATCAGCAGGGCGACCTCGATGCGGTCCAGGAGGCCGCGCTTGAAGACGAGATCGATCTCGCCGCCGTTGCGGGCGCTCGCGCGGATCGTCTCGTCGAGGTCGAGCTCGTCGCGCGGACCGGCGGGCGACAGCTTCTTGAGCGAAGTCAGCGCCTGCGCCAGGTTGTCGCTGCGTAGAGCCTGGTTGTCCGAATAATCGATGTACCGCCGCTCGCCGATCACTTTCAGGGCCGAGCGGTTCTTGCCCTCCCCGAACACCCGCACGCCGCCGCTGGCGTTGCCCGAGTGGCCGAACGGCGAGTTGCCGCCGGTGCCGATCCAGCGGCTGCCGCCGTGATGGGCCTCCATCTGCTGGCGCACGGTCTCCCAGAAACGTTTCATCAGCTCGTCCGGCGACAGGTTCCACATCGCGTGCGGCGGCAGCTCGCCCTTGCGCACGGCTTCCTTGAGCCACTCCCGGAACTGCGGCGTGTTGAACAGCTCCGGGTCCCCCTCGGCCACCCGGGGCAGGTCGAGGCCGTAGAAGTGGAACGCGAAGGCCCGCTCGTAGGCGTCCATGTGCTCGACCCGCCGCACGAAGCAGAGGCGGCCGAAGAGGAAGAGGGAGTCGAGGTCGGGCGCCACGCCCCGTTCCAGGCCGCGGTAGAAGTCCAGCGCGTCGGTCATGCTGGCCGGCACGCCGTACTCCCGCAGCAGGTGGATGAAGCCGTCGAAGAACATGACCCGCCGGTCAGCCTGCTCCGGTCAGTTCACCCGCGCGCGCTTGCCGCCGCTGCGGAAGGAGAGGATGTCCTCCGTCCGCTTCAGAAGCGTGCCGATGAACGGGACGTTCAGGCGGTCCGGCGTGATGCGCGAGTGGTTGAGCGCGCCCAGCCAGTTGAGCAGCTCGCTGGTGGCGGGCGGCTTCTCGTAGCCCCGGCCGCGCAGCTCGTAGAAGATCCCCAGCGCGGCGTCCAGGAGCCCCTGGTCGAGGTCGGGGAAGTGGAGCTTCACGATCTCCCGCATCTGCTCCGGGGTGGGGAAGGCGATGTGGTGGCAGAAGCAGCGCCGCAGGAACGGATCGGAAAGCTCCCGCTTGGCGTTGGAGGTGAGGACGATCACCGGCCGCACCTGGGAGCGGATGATCCGGTTGACCTCGCGGATGGTGAACTCCGTGTCCTCCAGCACGTCGAGGAGGTTGTCCTGGACGTCGGACTCGGTCTTGTCGATCTCGTCGAGCAGGAGGACCACCCGCTCCTCGCTGCGGAAGGCGCGGCCGATGGGACCCCAGATCACGTAGTCGAAGAAGTTGTTGACGTCGCGGCCGGTCCCGGAGGTGCCGAAGCGGGCGTCGTTGAGGCGCAGGACGGTGTCCTGGACGTAGCAGGCCTCCTCGCCCTTGATGGTGGACTTGCAGCGCAGGATCTCGATCCCCAGGCCCAGCGAGCGGCTGATCTCGAAGGCGAGCTGCGTCTTGCCGGTGCCGGCCTCGCCGGTGAGGAGAAGCGGCTTCTCCATGGCGATGGCCATGTTGACGATGGCCCCCAGCTCGGGGTCCAGGTAGTAGCGTTCGGTGCCTTGGAATTCCATGGGTCTCCGTGCTCCAGAGGAGCGGGGAGTCTAGCAGAGGCACCGCTTTCCCTTCGGAGAGATTTCGGTGGCTCGCATTTTAGAAGTAACGGCACTATATAGTTTTGGGGTGTCTTCTGGCTCGGCACGGTGCTGTGGCCCGCCCTTGGAAATCACGCTCTTCAAGGAGGAGTTTTCATGTCGACCAAGAAGAATTGGCAGCGCGCGGCGTTCGTGACCGTCCTCGGATTCGCCGTCGTGGCCGGCACGGCCCAGGCCCAGGGAACCGTCGTGCCGCCCGAATGCAAGCAGCCCGTCGTCGGGGGCACCGTGTCGCTGCCTCCCGCGGGATGCAAGTATCTGACCGCGAGTCAGGTCCACGAGATCGTCGGCGGGTTGCCGGCCGGGACGAAGATCATCCTGTCCCCGATCCACAGCGACTTCATCTGCCGGAAGCCGGGACAACAAAATTGCATCCAGCAGGGCGGTACGCTGGGGGGAGAGATCGAGGTTTTCGATTCGATCATCATCCTCCAGATGACGGGGGTGTCCAATGATCCCGCCAGCCCTCTGAACGGCTGGACCCGCACCATCTCCCTGCCGCTGGCAGTCGAGACGCACACCGGCCCGCGCACCGCCGGTGCTGCGGTCCAGAGCTTCCCCACCGACATGTACCGGATCCAGGGCTCTATCGCTGGCGATCCCGATTTCGCGAGGCTCGAGATCGTAGGTGGTACGGCGAACGGCTTCCCCAGCCCCGGCCACACCACTTTGACCTTCCTGGACGACGGCACTGCTGCGGTCGACAGCTACTTTGACGTCACTTTCCAGATCACCTTCGCCGGCGCTCCGGGCGGGATCCTCGAAGGCGCCGTGGGCACGACCACCGGTACGGTCAGGATGAAGGCCTACCAATAGCAGTGGAATGGGCTGGCTGCGGGCCGGACGGATCGTCCGGCCCCGCCAATTCAGCGTACCGCTCGAGAGACCGTGAACGTCCTTTCCCGAACCGCCATCCGCCGCCCGCGCCGCACCCTCGGCGCCGCGGCCCTTGTGGTCTGCGCCGCGCTCCCGGGGCTCGCCCGTCTGGAACTGCGCGCCGACGGCCAGGCGCTGGTGCCCGGCCGCGCGCCGGCCGTCGAATACGACCGCGAGATCCGGCGCGCCTTCGGCGTCCGCGATTCCATGGTCGCCGTCGTCCGGACGGACCGGCCGGAGGGCATCTACAACACCGCGACGCTCCGCCTGGTGCGGGACCTCACGGCGGCCTTCCAGGAGATGGAACGGATGGGACCGGCGGACGTCACGAGCTTGGCGACCGAGACCGGCTTCCGGTTCCGCCCGGGGACGCTGCGCCGCAGCCCGCTGCTGGAGCCGCTGCCGGAGACCTCCGCCGATCTCGCGGAGCTGCGCCGCGACGTCCGGCGGATCGGCCTCTACGAAGGGGTGCTCGTCTCCAGGGATGGCGGCGGCGCGGCCATCGTGTTGGGCGTTCCCCCGGAGGTGGACCGGCGGATCTTCCACCGCCGGGTCCAGGAGATCGCGTCGGCTCACGCAACCGCGGGCGACCGCGTCGAGGTGCTGGGAGCGCCGGTGGCGGAGACCCTGCTGGGCAGCCACATCCTGGCGGACCTCGGAGTGCCGCCGTCCTGGCTGGGAACGGCCGCCGGGGAGGCCGGCCGGGGGCCCGGGCTCGTGCCTCTCTGCCTGCTGGTGATGGCGCTGGTCTTCCTGATCGGGTTCCGCCGGCCCGCCGCCGCCCTCCTGCCGTTGCTCAAGGTGGGGGTCTGCCTCGCGGCCGTCTTCGGCCTCATGGGATGGCTCGGCGTACCGGTCTACCTCACGACCGCGGTGCTGCCGGTCATCCTGATGGCGGTGGGGATGGCGGGCGAGGTCCACCTCTTCCGGCGCTACGGCGCGCTCCTTCGGGAGAGCCCGGGAGCGGCGGGCGGCGAGCTCGCCCGGGGAGCCGTCGAGGAGGTGGAGAAACCGGTCTTCCAGGCCGCGGCCACGACGGTCATCGGGTTCCTCTCGTTCTCGCTGTCGCCGCTCGGCCCGGTCAGGGCTTTCGGGCTGTTCGCGGCGGCGGGAGTCCTGTTCTGCCTTCTGTGGTCGCTCACCGTCACTCCGGCGTTTCTCGCCCTCGTCCCGCCGGGATGGGTGGTCCGCCGTGGCGGCGGGCGCCGCGAGCGGGGAAATCCCTTCGGTTCCCTGGCCGCCTTCACCCTACGCCGCCGGCGGGCGGTGCTGGTCCTGGCGGCGGCCGCGGCGCTGCTGGCCCTGGACGGCGTCCGCCGCCTTTCGGTGCAGGACAGTTGGATGGACGGCTTCGCTCCGGAGAGCGCCTTCGCACAGGGGATGCGCCGCTTCGACGAGCAGTTCAGCGGCGCCCACGTCCTGCTGGTGACCGTGGAGGCCGATCCCCACCGTCTCTCCGGCGCCTTGCAGGCGGAGGCGATGGGCGACCGGCGGCTGGAGCTGCCTCTCGGCGCGGCGCGGGGGATCGCGGCGGCCCGTCTCCAGGGGAGCCTGGTGGAGCTCGCGGCCGCCGGCCCGGCGCCGCTCAAATGGTCTTCCTGGGTGGAGAGCGCCAGCGTCGAAAAGGGACGGCTCGTCCTCTCCTGGCCGGTGACCGGCGGCTCCCCGAAGTTCTGGCTCCAGCCCCGGCCCGGGGAAAAGGTGGCCTACGAGGTGTGGCTGGAACCTCTGGTCGTGCCCGCGACGCTGCGGCGGATCGCGGGCCTGGAGCGCTTCCTGGAGACGCGGCCGGGAGTCGGTGGCGTGCTCGGTCCGGCGGGTTTCCTGGAGACCGCCCACTTCATGATCCAGCCCGACAGGCCGGGCTCCCGGCGTCTGCCGGAAGACCTGGACGAGACCCGCATCCTGTGGCGGAACTCCCGGATCGTCCGTGGGGAAGAGCGTTTGCGGCGGCTCGTCGACGACGGCTACGCCCGGACGCTGGTGACCGTGTTCCTCAAGGACTCGAACTACGCCGCCACTCGGGCATTGATGGCCGAGATCCGGGATTACGAGCGCCGCTTCCTCGCGCCTCAGGGCGTGCGGCTCGGCTTCGCGGGGGACGTGGCGGTGAGCCAGGCCCTGATCGGCGCCGTGGTCTCCACCCAGGTGGGATCGCTGGCGCTCTCGCTGCTGGGGATCTTCGCGATAACGGCCTGGCTGTCCCGGTCCCCGCGCCGGGGCTTCTATTGCGTGCTGCCGATCGGCCTCGCCGTGCTCCTCAACTTCGCGGTGATGGGCTGGCTCGGGATTCCACTCGGCGTCGCCACGGCGATGTTCGCGGGGATGACCCTCGGAGTGGGAGTCGATTCCGCCCTTCATCTCCTGGCCCGCTTCGACCGGCTGCGGAATCAGGGACGGGACCAGGCGGCGGCGGTCTCCGGCGCGCTCTCCGCCACCGGCCCCGCGATCCTCATCGACACCCTGAGCGTCACCCTGGGCTTCGCGGCGCTCCTGCTCTCGCGGGTCCCCGCGAATCACCGCCTGGGGGGGCTGCTCGCGCTGAGCCTCCTCGCCGGCTTCGCCGCGACCCTGCTGATCGTGCCCGCGCTGCTGGCGGGCGCGGCGCGCTACTTCCGCATCGCCCGCGTGAACACGTCCGGCTGCAGCTCTCCGGCTTCGGTCCGGGACGGGTCGAGGGCCCCGACCCAGAGCGGGTAGAACATCTTCCTGCCCGCGGCGAGGCCCTGGTAATCGCCCAGGAAGAAGCCGCGGGCGACGGCGGCCCAGCGCAGGTCCCACGAGGACGAGCTCACCCGCACGCTCTTGCCGAACTTCTTGCCGCCGTCGCGGGAGATGGCCAGGTACTCGTCCACGAGGACGCGCCGCGAGGGATCGTTGCGGAAGGAGTAGTAGGCGACTCCCACCACGCCGTCCGGGCTCACCGCCACGGCGGGGGTGAAGCTGGCGGCGTTCTTCGGACCGTCCGAGACCAGTTTCGGGGCGCTCCAGGTCACGCCGCCGTCTTTGGAGGAGGAGAGGACGATCTGGTCCGTGCCGGGGGAAAAGCGGTTGTCCTGCCAGACCACGTAGAGAGCGCCGTTGCGGGGATCGATGGCGGCCGAAGGGATGCCTTCACCGGTGCGCGCTCCCGGGATCCCTACGGGGCGGATGTTGGAGATGAGGACCGGCGGGCTCCAGGTGTCGCCGCCGTCGGAGGAGCGGGCGGCGACCATGTTGCCCGTCGCCCCAATGGCGCTGAGCCAGATCAGATGGACGACGCCTCCGGGTCCCACCACGGGGATGGCCCCGATGTTGGCGGTGCGGTCGAACACCGTGACGGCGCTCCGGTAGGAACGGCCCTCGTCCGCGGAGTAGGAGAAGAGCAGCGGCTGCCGGCCGCCGCCGGGAGAGTCCCAGACCACGTAGACGCGGCCCCTGTACGGGCTGTCGCTGCGCGTGTCGACGATCATCGCTTCCTTGTCGTCGAAGGCGCTGCCGCCCAGGTGGACGGTGACGGGGTCGCCCCAGGTCAGCCCGCCGTCCTCGGAGGCGGAGACGTAGATGCCGTCCGCCGACGTATTCCCCCCTTCGTTGTAGGCGAGCGAGGCGTAGTAGGCGCGGTTCCCGGGTCCGAACGCCACCCACGGATCGGAGGCGCGGTCGAACCGTCCGCCGGCGGCCCTGGTGAGGCCGGGTAGCAGGCCCTCCTGCCAGGACTTGCCGCCGTTGAAGGAGACGGCGTAGGTGAGGACGAGGGCGCCGCCGCCGGCGAAGCGCCCTTCCTGGTAGCCGGCGAGCAGGTGGTTCTCCCGCTCCGGATTGATGGCCAGGTGGGGCTCGGTCTGGGTCTCGGGTTGGGCGCCGCCGCCGCTCGTCTGGAGGATGTCGAAGCTCACCCGGAAGGGCTTGGGACCGGCGGCGCGGGCTTTCGTGATCGTCGGCGCCTCCAGCAGCTCCTTGGGTACGGGACGGTTCCAGAACCGGGCCGCCCAGCTCTCCTGCTCCTCCCTGCGGTTCCGGGAGGAGCCCGACTCGGAGGAGACCTGGGCGGCGATCAGGGACAGAGAGAATCCGGTCAGGAGCAGGGCTGCGAAATGTTTCTTCGACATGGGGCTCTCCTTCTACTTCTCTTATCAGAATAGCCGAGACGGATGCGGGATTCCAGCACGTTGTACGATGTTGCCCGGTATGGCGACGAAAAAGAGCGACGTCGACGTCGAGATCGGGCGCCTTTACCGTCGGCCGCTCGACGAGTTCATCTCCGCCCGCAACGACCTGGCGAAGCAGTTCCGGAAGCTCGGGGCGCCCGAGGACGCCGAGCGGGTGCGGACCCTTCCGAAGCCCACGCCGTCGGCCTGGGCGGTGAACCTGCTCTTCGAGCGTGAGCCGGAGAAGATGGAAAGGCTGCTCGGGACCGGGCGCCGGGCGCTGGCCGCCCAGCGGGAAGCGGTGTCGGGGCGCGGCGTCGCTTCCCTCCGCGAGCACATCGAGTCCGGGCGCTCCCTCACCGAACAGCTCCGGCGGCGGGCGGTGGAGATCCTCGCCGAGTCGGGGCGGGCCGTCAGCCGCGCCCTCTCCGACCGCATCGGCACGAACCTCCAGGCGCTGGCCCTGAGCCCCGCCGCGGCCGAGGAGGCCTCCCGCGGCTGGATCAGCCGCGACCTCGATCCTCCCGGCTTCGAGGTGCTCGCCGGGCTCCAGGTCGCCAGCGCCCCGGTCGTGGACCTGGCGGCCCGGCGCGCCGAGCGGGAGGCGAAGCGCGCGAAGCCGGAACGCGAGCGCAAGGACAAGCCAGAGGCCGAGGAGTCGCCCAAGAAGCCCGCCCGCGAGACGGCTCGGGAGGGGAGCGGGAACGGCGGGAAGCGGTGGAGAAGACCCGCCGCGAGCAGGAGGAGGAGAAGGTCCGCCGGCGTGTGGAGGTGGCCCAGGGCAAGCTGAACCGCGCCCGGGACGAGGCCGACGCCCTCCGCAAGGAAGCGGACCGGCTTGAAAGGGTCGCCTCCGAGGCTCGCCGCAAGGCGGAAGAATCCACCCTCGCCGCCTCCCGGGCCCAGGATCGCGCCGACCGCGCCGCCGAGCGCCTCGCCCGTGCCGAGGAGGCGCTGGCGGAGGCCCGGGAGGGGTAGGGACGGCCGGCCCTACGGATACTTCGGATACGCCGGCTTCTTCGGCTCCCATTTCTTTGTCTTCGGCGCTCCAACTCCGGGAGGTCCGGAGAGGAGCGGCGTCCCGGTCATGCCGATCCGGGATCAGATGCGGCTGCAGTTGGCGTTGCTGAACGAGGCGCTTGGGGTCGTGGTTAGAGCGGTCGTGGGAAGATCTGATCTACGGCGATCCTCATCCCGGGAAGGATTCTGGACTCTACCGTTTCTCCGGCTTCAGCCCGCGCCAACTCGCTGAATCGGCGGTTAGCGTCGAAGCCATAGACCAGAATTCTTCGTGGTTGTGGATCCGCCAGCCAGACCTCGGGGACTCCGGCATCCCGATAGGCAGCGAGCTTGACCTTCTCGTCGAGACGGCGGGTCCTTGGAGAGAGCACTTCAACCACCAGGTCCGGGACGCCCTCGAAGCGTCCAGCTCCGGGTTGCGGACCATTGCCGATCCGAAAGAAGAGGAGATCCGGTTGTACGGGATCGGCGATCCCTCTCGGGAGCAGGATCTCGAAAGGCGCGACAAGAACGGTCCCGAGCGCCCGGTCGTCGAGGAAGTTCCCGAAAAGCCTGCCGAGCTGAGTAACCGCGAATTGATGGTCGAAGTTGGGGGTGGCCGTCACGTAGAGATGGCCTCGTATGACCTCATAGCGCCGGCCGTCCTTGGGAAGACGTAGGTAGTCCTCGTAGGTCCAATGGCCCTGAGCGGGCCATTCCTGTCCAGGAAACTCGATCTTGTATGCCGGTTCGGTCATCGGTGACTTCCTGACGCCTCAACGAGCCTAGCGGCCTCACGAGGGACCGTCAACCCGCGTCCCCCGATTTCCGGAAAGCGTATCATGGTTTTCCCTTCATCCGCGATCCGTAACATCCCTTCCCCGGAAACGTAGAAGTAGAAATACCGGCTCCCTCGCCGCCGACCTGGTTTTCGGCGGCTTCACCGCTCCCGTCGGCTTCATCGCCTTCGTCGTGGTGGCGGGGCTGCTGACGGGAGCGTTGACGTCGCGTCCGCTCGCCAGGCTTCGGGTGTAGAGAAAGCCTTACGAATCCCGCAGCGCCGCCAGCGGATCGAGGCTCGCGGCGCGGCGGGCGGGCAGCCAGCAGGCGCCGAGCGTCACCAGGACCAGCGCCAGGGGAACGCCGACGAAGGTCAGCGGATCGTTGGCCTCGACGCCGAAGAGGAGCCCGGCCAGCAGGCGCGTCAGCGCGAGGGCTCCAGCCAGGCCCAGAGCCACCCCCACCACGACCAGGGTCATTCCCTGCCGCAGCACCAGCCGCAGGACCTCCCGCCGGCCCGCGCCGATCGCCATGCGGATCCCGAACTCCCGCACCCGCAGGCTCACCGTATAGGTCAGCAGGCTGAAGAGCCCGAGCACGGCGACTCCCAGGCCCAGCAGTCCGAACAGGGCGGCGACCTCGGCGTGCAACCGCTGTTGCACGAGGCCGCGTTGCATCTGTTCGCCCCCGGGCACAAGGTCGACGATCGAAAGGTCCGGGTGCGCTTTCCGGAGGGCGTCCCGGAGCGCCGGCGCCAGGACGGCGGGGGATGCGGCCGAGCGCACCACCAGGGTCATGCGCGAATGGGACCGCTGCTGGTGAGAGAGGTAGAGGACCGGCTGCGGCGGTTCCAGGACGGACGCCAGCCGCACGTCCCCGGCCACTCCCACGACCTCGAAGACCGGCCCGGCTTCGCCCGGGCGTGGCGGCTCGGAGAACGCGAGAAGGCGCCCGACGGGATCGGCGTCTCCCCAGAGCTGCCGCGCCAGCTCCCGGCTCACCACCGCCACGGGCGCCGTGTCCGCGCGGTCGTTGCGATCCAGGGGACGCCCCTGAAGGATCGGAACACCCAACGTCCGGAAGTGCTCCGCCCCCACCATGTTGAAGGCGGCTTCCACTCGCTGTTCCGGACGTTCCGAAGCGGCGACCCGCGTGGTGCGCGCCCAACCGGCGAGGGGCACGAGCTGCGACAGGGTGGCGGATTCGATCCGTGGTAATGAGGTGAGCTCGTCCAGCACGCGCTCGTATACGGCGGCGGACCCCTGTCCCTCCAGCCCGGTGTTGCGCGGCACATAGAGCGTGGCCATCAACAGGTGGTCGGGCTCGAATCCCGGATCGACGTTGCGGGCGTTGCTCAGGGTCCGCACGAGGAGGCTGCCGCCGAGGACCAGGACCACGCAGAGTCCCACCTGGGCGATGACCAGGAGCTTCCGCGGCGCCAGGGTCCCGGACGGTCCCACCGCTCCCGCCGTATCGGCCTTGACCGCGGCGAGGAGGTCCCCGCGCAGCACGTGGAAGACCGGCGCCACGCCGCAGAGCAACGCGCAGCCGAGGGCGGTCAGCAGCGCGAAGCCGAAGGTCCTGAGGTCGAGCTTGAGGATCTCGGCGGATTCCGCCCAACTGCCCAGTCCGCCGGGCGCGGTGAGCAGCAAGGTCTCGATACGCCGCATCAGTCCGACGGCGAAGGCGAGCCCCAGAGCCCCGCCCGCGAGACAGAGGATCAGGCTCTCGATGAGCGCGGCGCCCGCCAGCCGGGCGCGGTCGGCGCCCAGAGAGGCCCGGATGCCCCACTCGCGCTGCCGGGTGGTGGCCCGGGCCAGCAGGAGGTTGGCCACGTTGGCGCAGCCCAGCAGCAGGAAGAGCAGAGCCGCCGCCATCAGGACCCGCGCCGCCGCGATGAAGCTGCCGTCGTCAGCCGCCGGATCGTACGAAGTGGCCGCGGCGAACGTGAAGCGGCGTTTGCCCTCGGGCAGGGGCATTTCCTGATCCAGGCCCCTGGCCGCGCTGTCCAGGGCCGCCTGCGCCTGTTGGGGAGCAGCGGACCCGGAGAGCCGTCCCAGGATGCTGATCCAGCGGTTCTCCGGTTGGTTCATCCTCTGTGTGCCGGTGGTCTGATCGATCTGGGCGAGGGGGATGTAGAGCGGGGTGGAGCGGCCATAGCCCTGGAAGCCTTCGGGAGCGACTCCCACCAGGGTGAAGAGCCGACCGTTGATCCGCAACGGCTTCCCGATCACGGCGGGATCGCCTCCCAGGACTCCCCGCCAGAAGAGATGGCTGACCACCACGGCGGGATCCGCGCCGGGCCAGTCGTCTCCGGGCTGCAGGAGTCGCCCGAGGGCGGGAGGCTTGCCGAAGAAGGAGAAGAAGCCGCCGTTGACGGCCTGCGCCCAGGCGAACGTCGCCGTCTCGCCATAGCTGACCGTGGTGCCGGTGCTCGTGAACGCCGCGAAGTCCCGGATGACGCCCTGCTTCAGGATCTCCTGGTAGTCGGGATACGAAGAGGGGGAGCGGGGGAGGTCGGGAGTGACCGAGTAGACCCAGACCGCCCGGTCCGCCTCCGGAGCGTCCAGCCTGGGCCACAGAATGGCCGCGAGATAGCCGAACAGCGCCGTGCTCGCGCCGACCCCCAAGGCCAGCGTCAGGACCACGACCAGCGTCAATCCGGGCTGGCGCGCCAGGGAACGCAACGTCATACGGAGGTGCTGGACGGCGTCGCGCACGGGGCGTCCTCCTTCGAGAAATCGACTTTGATGCAGAGTCAGCTATGAGAACTATACAGCATTGTCCCCCCTCCCCCTCCCCCACGCACTCACGCCAATAGGAGTCTTTCCATAAACTCCGGAAGGAGAATCTTCATGCCCATTCGACGCACCGCCCTAGTGGTTGCCTTCGCCGCCTTCGCCGCTCAGACCGCCCAGGCCGCCGGTCCCTATACAGTGATAGGGACCGCCGAAAGCCGCGAGGGAAGCCTCGTCCGCACCGAGTACACCGTCAAGGTGGGGGCGCATCCCCTCGACCGCTTCAAGATGGTGCGGATCGCCCGCGACGTCCCCGCCTCCCAACTCGGCGGCGCGATCCTCCTGCTGCCTCCCCTCGGCCCCACGTTCACCTTCTACGAGCAGCGGGATCCGGAGAATGCCGCCGGCTCGTCCATCGCCGAGTACTTCGCCCTGCGGGGCTTCGACGTCTACGGCTACTCGCCGCGCTTCGAGGGCATCCCCGCCGGCACCTGCGAAGCCGGGGTCCTGGACTGCTCCATCATGAGCACCTGGAACCTCCAGTCCATGCTGGACGACATCGCCTTCATCCGCGCCCAGATCGAGACGCTCCATCCCGGCACGAAGGTGGTGGCCGGCGGCGCCTCCCTGGGCGGCATGCTCGCCTTCGGCCTCGCCAACGCCGCCCCGGGAGACTACGACGGCATCTTCCCCTGGGAAGGGATGCTCGCCACGCCGGATCCCGTCGTGCGGGCGTTGAACCAGGGATATTGCGCCGCCCTGGAGGCGCAACTCGCCGCCGGGATCGTCTATGACGGCGTCGGGCCCAGCGTCTTCAAGGAGGTCACGAAGAACGCCCGCCTCACGCCCTCCGGCCTGACCCCCATTCCGCTGTTCCCGCCGACGCTCACCAATCACCAGGTCCTCGTCCTGCTGCTGAGCGTGCCCAGCCCCGGGCCGATCACCATGCCGGTGCCGAACTACATCCAGATGAACGGCAGCTTCGCGGAGGACCGGCTCTTCTTCGCCTCCGAGGAGCGGATCTACGAGAACATCCCACGGTTCGTCTCCTACGCGCCGATCGCGCTCGTGCGCGACGTCAGTTGCTCCCTGGCGGGGAGCGAGACCGGCTACACCTCCAACGCCGGCAACTACCACGGCTCGGTGCTCGCCATCGGAGGCGGACGCGGCTTCGGCTCCTACATGCCGGGCCATCTCGCTCTGCTGGGCTCGACCGACCAGACGTTCCTCCTCGAGCCCGAGTTCGGCCACATCGACCACTTCATGACCCCGAAGCACCGCGATTTCGTGGAGAAGCCCATTTTCGACTGGGCGGCGCGGGTGTTCGGGACGCCCTGAGGACTCTCCGCAACGCGAGAGGGGGAGCGCGCGTATAAAGGGTCAAAGCTGTTCCTGACTTCAGGAGACCCTCTATCGTGCGCTTCCTCCTCCTCGCCGCGGCGCTCGCCACATCTCCTCCACAGCCCGCCCCGGCTCCGGCTCCCGCGCCTGTCTGGGACGCCAAGGTCGGCCTCTCCTATCTCTCCACCAGCGGCAACAGCGAGACCTCGTCGGGAGGCTTCGACGCCGGCTTCAACCGCGCCTGGAAGAGCTGGGCGCTGGAAGGGAGCGCCAACGGCTTTTCCACCACCCGCAAGAAGCGGCGGACGGCGGAACGCTTCGCCGCCCAGGCGCGGCTCAAGCGCCGCCTGCGGAAGTTTCTGCATTTCACCTTCGGAGCGCACTGGGACCGCGACCGGTTCGCCGGCCTCGACTCCCGTCATACCGCCGACATCAGCCTGCTCTGGGAGATCCGCGAGACCCCCACCTGGAAGCTGCGCGCCCTGGCCGGCCTCTCTGCCGGCCGCGAGGATCCCCGGGGCGACCGTCCCATGGTGGATTCCTTCGGCGGCCTGTTCCAGTTGAACGGCGACGCCAAGATCTCCGAGACCGCCTCCTGGGATGGCCAGCTCACCCTGTTCCCGAGCTTCGACGACTGGGAGGACTACCGCCTGCACGGCAAGCTGGGCCTCCAGGCCGCCCTCAACAAGCACCTCGGGCTGCGCCTCGGCTACGACCTCAAGTACGACCACGAGCCCGTGCCCGGGTTCGAAACCACGGATACCACCACCACCGCCTCCCTCGTGCTGCAACTCGGCGCCAAGCGCTAGGATTGAACCGTCGCGCCCTCTCCCGGGACTCACGTCTTGGGGGCGGGTGCCTCCTGGACGAGTTCTTGCAAGAGCTACAAGGCGTCATCCCAACGGAGCGCCGCCTCTTCGCGGCGCAGGAGGAGAGAGATGAGAAAGCTGAGCATGCTGGTGCTTCTGGCGGTCGTCGTGTCTCTAGTCGCGGGTTCCGCTCCGGTCCAGGCCCAGGGAGGCACGGCCACCACCCGTCTGCGGGCTTTCGAAGAGGTCCCGGCCCTGTCGACCCCCGGCGGCGGGCGGTTCGAAGCCACGATCTCCGAGGATGGTGAGTCCATGACCTACGAGCTGACCTACTTCAACCTGGAAGGCAGCGTCACCCAGTCCCACCTCCACTTCGGGCAGAAGGGCGTCAACGGCGGCATCATGGTGTTCCTGTGCTCGAACCTGGGCAACGGCCCGGCCGGCACCCAGGCCTGCCCGATCGACAACGGCACCATCACCGGCACCATTCACGCCAGCGACGTGATCGGCGGCGCCGCCTCGCAGGGTGTGGCCCCCGGCGAGCTCTTCTCGGTGCTGCGCGGCATCCGTGGCGGCGTGGTCTACGTCAACGTCCACACCACTCTCTTCCCCGGCGGAGAGATCCGCGGCCAGCTCAATTTCCAGGGCAGCGGCGGCGACGCGGCGGCGGACGCCGAGTCGAACTAGGAGCCCTCACCACCCCGACCCCTCCTCTCCCGACCCCTCCCCCCTCCCTCACCGGGAGAGGAGGGGAGAGGAGAGGAGAGGAGAGCAACCCCAGCCAAGCCGCCCCCCGCCGCCGCGTCGCCCAGACGCTCGGGCGAGCGGGCGCCTGGGGAGCAGGTCCAGCGCCACCCGGAGGGCTGCCGTAGTCGCGTCGCGAGCGGGGCGGATCAGGGGGATGCGACTAAATTACCACCTACAATGTGTCCGGCTCGCAGAAGTACGTCCCGATGTTGGCGCCTTCCAGCTCAGGAAATTCGTGGCCGCAGAGAGCTTGTTGGTTGCAAGAATGCGTCGACGTATTCCAGCAAGCCGACGCGCATGTGTTCTCCTTACTGCTGCCGCAGGAGCCATAGCACCGTCCCGTCTCTCGGGAGTGATTCCAGCGATCCGGAGAGTGACAGGCGGAGACGTCGACGTGTTGTTTTTGGTAGCGTACTTCGATAGCCAGGTACCCATAATAACTGTCCTTGATGGCTGAGGCGCATCCGATCCACTTTCCAACGGGAACGAAGCTGCCGTTTTGCCAATCGCAGACGTCTCCAGCTCCATCGTTGTCGCAATCGGCCTGGTTAGGATTAGCCGTACCGGGACAATTGTCCTCTCCATCGAGAAATCCGTCGCTATCGAGATCCCCCTCGTCGCAGTAGAAGATGCAGGAATTGTAATCCGGGCTACAATTAATACATTGGCTACACTCTTGCTGGCAGGCTACATATTGATTCCAACAATCTTGTCGGCAGTCTGCAGAGACAGTGGCGATAGTCGAGACCGAAATCGCGAGGGCCGCAAACCAGGCTAAAGAAACTCGCATGGCGCAATCTCCTTTCGTCAGAAAGTTGCGCTAATAAGATTACTATAATTATTGCAATTAGTCTAGTTGCCCCGGCGGGCCTCACTCCACATCCTCTGATGCGGGCAGCAGCCGCCACCCGCGAACCGCCGTGAGCCCCGGACGGCGGACCACCTCGGCGATCACCGTCCGCTTCCGCTCGGCGTAGGCGGCCTTCGCGGTGATCAGGAAGACGTTGGTGCCGGTCTGCTCCACCGTGCTCTCGATGGTGCCGCCGCCGAAGTCGTGCTCGCGCGCTCCGGAGTAGAAGGAGCTCTCCGCCAGGTTGGCCATCGCCTCGGCCAGGGCGGCGTCCGAGAGGGAGGAGAGGATGACGGTCTCGGCGTCCCGCTTGACCAGGTTCATCCGCAGCAGGAGCGAGGAGGCGAGCAGGCCGAGGGCGACGGAGAGGAGGAAGATCACCATCAGCGCGGTGAGCATGGCGTACCCGGACTCTCCGCGTCGGGTCACCATGTCCACCCCAGCCCGCCGCCCCGGGGGCACAGGAACATCCGTTGGGTCTGCATCTCCCGGAGCTGTCCCCGGTACGCGGGGAGGACCGGCAGCGGCGTCTTGGGGGTGGACCGGCGGGTGTAGGTCACCTCCAGGTCGATCAGGCTCGTTTCGGTCACCCGCTGACAGCGCCAGCTCACCACGTCGCGCCACAGCAAAGCCGGCTCCTGCGGCAGATCCTCACCCTTGCGGTGGAAGATGCGATACAGGGCGTCCCCCTCCAGGCGGTAGAAGATCTGGCCGTCGAAGTTGCGGATGTCGATCTGGGTGAGCCGCCCGTCCCGGTCCGTCACCGGCTCGACCCTGTAGGCCCCCTGGATGTCGTTGCGGATGCGGGCGATGGCCAGGGGAATGGGCGTGTCCCCGGCCTCGCCCTGGGCCTCCACGAACATCCTCGAAGCCTCCAGCAGCAGTTGCGAGGAGATGGCCACGGCCAGGAGGAGCAGGATCAGCGAGAACAGCAGCTCCACCAGCGTGAAGCCTTTCTGGCCGGCGGCGGGGGAGACTCTCACGGTATCCATACCAGGGTCTCGAGGGCGTTCTCTTTCTCTTCTCCGACCGCCGTGTAGGTCGCCGTCAGGCTCACCTTGTAGAGGCCGTCCGGCTTCAGGCTCTCGGCCCGCATGAAGATCCGCAAGTCGTCGGGAGCGGGATCGCCCACGGCGGTCTCCAGGACCTCGATGTCGAGGTTGCCGATGGGAAAGGCGCCGGCTCGGACGCCTTCCATGACCGATTCCAGGGCCCGGAACGCCTGCCGTTCCGCGTCCGTCCGGCGCACGATGCGGGGGGCCTGGATCATGAGCTGCACGCCCATGAGCAGGGCGACTCCCAGAAGAACGAGAGCCACCAGGAGCTCGATGAGGGAGAACCCGCTCGCGGAGTGCGACCGCCCGGACCTGGGGAGGATCATGGAATTTTGAAAACCCGGGGAGGAGGATAGCACCCTCCCCGGGGGCCCTCACCTCCCCGGCCCTGAGGGCTCAGGCCGTCAGGGCGACGGCCCTGGGGAACAGCACGTTGTTCTCCAGGTGGACGTGGAGGTGCATCTCCTTTTCCAGAGCCTCCAGGCCGTTGAACAGCGCGCGGAAGGTGTTGCACGCGTCCGCGGGGGGCTGGTAGCCGCCGCCGCTCAGCCGGCGCATCTCCTCCAGCAGCCGGCCGGCGTGGTCGTGCTCCGCCTCCATGACCGAGATCGGGCCTTCCACCGGACCGAAAGGCGGCGTCGACGGCGACCGGCCCTGGGTCAGCGCCTCCTCCAGAGCCACCACGGAGGGGAAGAGCACCCTTTCCTCCTTGAGCATGTGGAGCTCCAGCTCCTCCCGGAGCTCCTTCAGGCGCGTGGCGAGCGCCGGGAACATCTCGGGGAACTTCGCCCCGTGGACGCGGGCCACCTTCTCGGCCATCTCCGTCAGGCGAGGCAGCTCCTCCCGCAACGGCGCGTGATAGCGCTCCAGGATGTGGTCCACGATGGCGGAGAGGGGGGCCTCGCTCCAGTCCTGTTCTTCGGCCTCCAGGGGAGAGAGCGATTCGATCTCACGGCGGACCTGGTCGAGGTCCAGGCGGCGCTCCGCGCAGATCTCGCTCAAGGGGCGCTTGCCCCCGCAGCAGAAATCGATGCCGTGGCGATAGAAGACCTTGGTGGCGGCCGGGTTGTGGGTGACGATCTCGGCGACGTGGGTCTGGGGGTTGATGTCCATTCTGTGTCTCCTCTTCGTTGTTCTCGAGGAGACGATAGGGGGAAGGGAGAGAGGCGTCGTTGCGCTGGCGCAAGGAGAGCCCTCACCACCCCCGGCCCCTCCTCTCCCGACCCCTCCCACCCTCCCTCACCGGGAGAGGAGGGGAGAGGATTGTCTTCTTCTTGCTTTGGGTGGGGGTTCCCCTCTCCCGGTGAGGGAGGGTGGGAGGGGTCGGGAGAGGGGCCAGGGGTGAGGGTTCGGCTATCCCTCGTCCCCCTCCGCCAGCTCTTCCAGCTTCTCCAGCGATCGGATCGCCACCTTTTCCCGTCCGGCCTCCACGACGCCCTCCTCCTCCCATTGCGAGAGCAGGCGGCTGACGGTGTAGATCGTCGTCCCCGTCATCTCGGCCAGCTCCTGCCGGGAGAGAGGATGGTCCACGACCACCCCGCCGTCCAATGGGCGGCCGGCCTGGCCGGCCAGCCGCAGCAGGGCGCGCGCCACCCGCTGAGGGACCCGCTCCGTGGCAAGCTCCCGGGCCCGGGTCATGGAATCGTGCAGGTGGCCGGTGATGGCGCGCAGGATGTTGGTCTGGAGCCGCGGATGCCGCTCCGCCAGCTCCCGAATGGCTTCGCGCGGCCATTGCAGCAGCCGGACCGGCTCCACGGCCTGGGCGGTCACCGGATAAGTGCTGCCTTCCAGGACGGCCACCCCGGCGCAGATCTCGCCCGGTCCGACGAAACGCACCAGCACCTCCTGACCGTCCGCCGCGAGTTGGGTGAGCTTGAGGCGGCCCGCCTCCAGGAGGAACATGACCGCCGCCTTCTCCCCCTCCCGGAAGAGCACCTGCTTGCGGTCGAGCCGCCGGGAGACGGCCCGCTTCAGCAGCGCCTCCCGCCCCTCGGCGGGGACGCCCTGGAAGAGGACGGACTCCTCGGGCGGGATGCTCCCGGCCATCCGTCTCTCTACTTCCCAGCCGGCTTGCGCTCGGACACCAGGGTCTGGATCTTCTCCGTGAGCTCCGGGTTCTTCAGTCCCGCGGCCTTGGCCTTGGCCAGAGCCGCCTCGGGCTTGGCGCCCTTCTCCAGCACCAACCAGGCGTAGTAGAGCGCGCCCACGCGGTTCGAGGTGCTGCAATGGACAAGCACCGGGCGCTCGGCCTTGCGCATCGTCTCCAGGAACTTGTCGATGGTGGCCTGGTCGAGCGAGGCGGGCGTCACCGGGATGTTGACGTAGGCGAGCCCGTTCTCCTTGGCGGCGCCGGGCTCGTCGTAGCCCCGCTCTTCTTCGGCCGTCCGGAGGTCGATTACGGTCTTGTAGCCGTCCTCGGCGGCGAGCTGGATCTGTTCCCCCGTGGGCTGGCCGGCGGCCAGGATCCCTGGCTCGGGGAGGCTCGCGTTGGGGATGCCGAAGGTTTCCGGGCCCGCCGCCAGTCCCAGGCAGGGAGCGAGGACCAGGGCGAGAAAAGTCAAAGTCTTCGTCTTCATGGCGGATACCTTACCCGAAGGTGGGCCGGCGCGCACCGCCCCGTCGCTATACTTGCGGGCCGACATGACGATCCTCTACATGCTGGGTCTGGTGGGAGCGGCCGTGTTCGCCGTCAGCGGCGCCCTCGCGGCCGGGCGCAAGAAGCTCGACCTGCTGGGCGTCGTGGTCATCGCCCTCGTCACCGCCCTCGGCGGAGGCACGGTCCGCGACCTCCTGCTCGACCGGCATCCGCTCGTCTGGCTGACGGACCCGGCCTACCTCATGGTGATCCTGACCGCCGCGCTGCTGACTCTCGTCTATGTCCGCTTCCGCAAGCCGCCCCGGATGTCGCTGCGGATCGCCGACGCCCTGGGGCTCGCACTCTTCACCATCAGCGGCACCCAGATCGCCGAGCAGGCCAACCTGCCCGGGGTCGCCGCGGTCGTCATCGGTACCATCACCGGAAGCGTCGGCGGGGTGATCCGCGACATTCTCAGCGCCGAGGTCCCCATCCTGCTGCGGCAGAGCGAGCTCTACGCCACCGCCGCGATCGCCGGCTCATCGGTCTATCTGATCCTTCAGGGGATCGGGATCGAGCGTGCTCCGGCCTCCTTCGCGGGAATGGCGACGATTATCGCGCTCCGTCTCGCCTCCATCATCTGGCGCCTCCGGCTGCCGGTCTTCGACCTGCCCGACGAGCAGAATCCTGACGTGGAGAAAACATGAGCGATTCCCAGAAGACCTCCGGGATTCACTTCCCACCCCCTTTCATTTATGTGGGTTTCTTCCTGCTGGGATTGGGGCTGGAGAGGATCGCGCCCGCCGTTTCGCTGCCGCGCGGCCCTTCCCTGGGGATCGCCGCCGTCCTGCTCCTCCCCGGATTCGGGCTGCTCTTCTGGAGCCTGCTGCTCTTCTTCAAGGCGCGGACGAGCCCCCTGCCGATGCTTCCCACGACGGCGATCGTCAGGTCCGGCCCCTACCGGTGGACGCGAAACCCGATGTATCTCGCCATGCTGCTGATCTATCTCGGCGTGGCGCTCTGGTTCGACGTCTTCTGGGCGCTCCCTTTCGTGCCCTTGGTGATCTTCCTGGTCGGGCGGCTGGTGATCGGCAAGGAGGAGCGGTATCTGGAGGAGAAGTTCGGAGAGGAATACCGGCGGTATAAAATCGAAGTGGGCCGGTGGCTGTGATCCCACCGGCCCGGTGGGAAATCCCTACTTCTTGTCCTGCACCGTCACTGCGGCCTGCGTCCCCTGCCCTGGCGTAGCTGTGACCACCACACCCACTTCCCGCTTGCCGTCGGCGGATTTGCCGCTGACTGTGCTGAATCCAGTCTGATCGTTGGTGGACATGGTGCTCTTGTCGACCGTGAAGCCTTCGTCTTTGAGCTTGCTCTCGTAGAAGCTCACCACCTTGTCGATCGGATCCTGGGTAGAGACCGTGAAGGCTACCGTCCGCCCTTCGGCGTTGGTCGATTCGAATGTACCCTGGACGGTGCCGCCCGCATAGACAGGCACCCAGGATGGCAAGTCCTTGGGGCCGCCCGCAGAACCTCCCAGTGTGGCCACCTCGCCCTTCTCGTTGGTGATCTTGACGCCCTCCTGCGACGCGGAGAAGTCCACCGTCTCACCCTTCTCGTTGGTGACCGTCACTTTGCCGTCCTTGATGTCCTCGGCGTTGACGGTCAGCGTCTCGCCGGTCTTCTTGTTGCGGACGGTGAGCGTGTTCTTCTCGCGGTCGCTGCTGACGAGCTCCAGGTCCGGGTTGGCCCGCACGATCAGCTCGGCGGCGGCGAAGCCCGGGTTGTCGGCAAATTTGTCGATCTGCTTCTTGGCGAACCAGCCGCCGGCGGCGACCAGGACCATGCCGATCACCAGGAGAACGCCACAACCGATGCCCACCCAGGCGAGAGGACCGAGCCCCTTCTTGGGCGGCGGAGAACCGGGAGGAGGAGGAACAGGCGATCCGTTCATCGAATTTTCCTTCTTGTTGTTGAAATGTAAAGACGTGCCGTCCAGTCTCAAGACGATACCACTATTGGCGTCGCGGGGCGGCGATTCGTTTCAACGACCGCCGGGGTAGGATCCCCCTCATGCGCGCCATCGTCGCGCGTCCCTCCCTCACCGGGAAAGGGTCGGGGTGAGGACCCGGACGGACAAAGCTAGGGAATCCACCCCTTCCGGGTGTACCATAGGCTCAACATCCTTGTTGGAGAGCTGTATGGTGAAGCAAAGTCTGTATTCGTGTCTCCTCGCGTTCCTCCTCCCCATTCTCGTATTCGCCGCTCCTCCCGAGATCGGGAGGGAGCTCAGGGTCGGGATCGTCCACGGAGAGGGGGGCAGCTTCGCCTTCCAGGCTCCGGACGGCTGGACCCTCGACTGGCAGAGCGGAGCCGACCAGGGCCTCCCCGCCGTCCTCTATCCCAACGGGGGGAGCTGGGCTGAGTCTCCCGTCGTGATGTACGCCACCCTCGCCAAGAAGGACTCGTCCACCCTGGACGCCTTCATCACCGGCGAGCTCGATCGCCTGCGGGAGTCGTCCGGGGCCGGATTGAAGGTGGAGAAGGGCAAGTCCATCGCCACCCAGGGAGACCGGAACTCCGCCCACGTCCGCAACCTCTCGGGGGCCAAGCAAGGCAACTTCGAGAGCGTGGCCTATATCGAAGAGAAGAAGACGTACGTCCGGATCGTCCTCTCCTCCCGCGACCGCGCCTCCTACGAGGAGTCCCTCGACGCCTTCGAGGAGCTGGTGGGGAGCTACAAGTTCCTGGCGGAGAACCTGTTCGTGCGGTAGGCCCTCATCTCCCCGCCGGTGAGGGAGAGAGGGACTCTTCGTACACCGGCGCCAGGAAGACCGTTTCGAAATCCGGTCCGGTCACCGGCACCTGGAGGAAGACCTGCCAGTACGTGGCGTCGGCGCGGTACAGGTCCGTGCCGGGGAGGTCCGGCGGCACGTCGAAAGAAATCGGCAACTCGCGCAGGACGTCGCCGCCGGCGTCGATCTCGCGGGTCTGCTGATAGATCGCGAACGGCTCCGAAGATTCCCCGCCCCCGGTGTCCTGAACGCAGCGCAGGGTCGCCTTCACCGGTCCCTTTTGCCCCAGAGCGCGGCTGATCAGGAAGACTCCTTCGAGACGGTCGCCTAGGAAAGCCGGGAAGGTCGTCCAGCGCATCCGCGGCCGCCCGTGACGCGACGCCTGCCAGAGCTTGCGGAGGCCGTCCAGCAGCATGACGAGCGCGAAGAGATCGACGAGCAGGACGATCCCGCGAAGCAACCATGGACTAGGGGATGTGAAGACCAGGTTGAACAGGCCGACCAGGCCGAAGAAGGCGATGTACCCGAGGATGAAGCCGCCGGTGTTCCCTGTGTAGTCGGGGGCCTGGCCCTCCGGTTTCCAGGGGTGGTCCGACTCCCAGGGCCGCTGGCCGCCCCGCTCGCGCCCGCGGCTTTGTCTACGGGCTCCGGTGAGGACGATCTGGAGCATCCGCAGCGCGATGAGCCCGAACACGGTGCCGAACGCCATCATCGCGTAGAAGAACCGCGGGTCGCCGTTCGCCCGCAGGCCTTCCTTGTAAGGTCCCCACGTGCCGGCCGCGCCGAACAGGAAGATCCCGAGCCCTATCGCGACCATGAACAGGAGCATGCAGCCGCCGCCTTGGGATTCCCGCATCGCACGCAGAAAGCCCCGGCCGAAGGCGGACCCCTCGCCGGGGACGCGCAAGGCCGCGCGGGTCGGCGCATAGAGCCGTGTGCGCTCGCGCGACTCCTGGACGGAGGCGGTGGAAGAGCCGGGGAATCCGATGCCCCGGATGGTATCACCTTCCCCCTTCTGGCCAAGATTCAGGAGGCACTGAGACGGAGTACCATTGCGGCCCATGAAGCCGACCTTCTTCGCGACTCCGGACGAGTTCCGCCGCTGGCTGGAGCGCCATCACCAGACCGAGTCCGAGCTTCTGGTGGGGTTCTACAAGAAGGGCTCCGGCCGCCCGTGCATGACCTGGCCGGAATCCGTCGACGAGGCGCTGTGCTTCGGCTGGATCGACGGCGTCCGCCGATCGATCGACGACGAGAGCTACAGCATCCGCTTCACCCCGCGCAAGCGGGGCAGCATCTGGAGCGCGGTCAACCTCCGGAAGGTCGAGGAGCTGATCCAGAGCGGGCGGATGCGGCCGGCGGGGCTGCGCGCCTACGAGGAGCGCAATCCGGAGAAAGCCGGCCTCTACTCCTTCGAGCAGCGGGGCGCGGTCCAACTGAGCCCTGAAGCGGAGGCCCGGTTCAAGGCGAACCCCGCCGCGTGGAGCTTCTTCCAGTCGCAACCGCCGGGATACCGCAAGACGGCCACCTTCTGGGTGGTCAGCGCGAAGCGGGAGGAGACGCGCCTGCGGCGGCTCCAGACGCTGATCGAGGATTCGGCCGCGGGCCGGAGGATCGGATTGCTCCGGCGGACAGGGGAAGGCTCGACCGACGCCTCCTGACCCCTACGCCGATGGCCGACTACGACGATCTGGTCCCTTTCTTTCATCTGATCTTCCAGGATTGGGACGCCAGCATCGAGCGGCAGGGAAAGCAGCTCACCTCCATCATCCATTCCACATGGCCTGGGCATCACACCGTGCTCGACGTTTCCTGCGGGATCGGAACGCAGTCCATCGCGCTCGCGAAGAACGGCTTCCGGGTCACGGGCTCGGACCTGTCTGCGAAAGCGGTCGAACGGGCCGTCGCGGAAGCGGCTCTGCGCCATCTGAACATTTCGTTTTCCGTGTGCGACATGCGCGAAGCCCATGTCCATCACGGCGGGAGCTTCGACCTGGTGCGAAGTTTTCTACCAGCCGGTGCTGATCGGCGTCCGGCCCGGTCTCTCCCAGGTGTAGTCGCCTGAAATCGTGAAAATCGGTGATCCATGCTGTTCTTTCCGGCACCTTTCGTTCTCTCCGCATGACGCATAGTGCTTGCCCCAGAAGTGAAGTTCCAGATCCTCGGAACTTTGTGCAGCCGTCGAAGGAATTGTCGTTTTTTGGTCACCTTCTCTTCTCAGTCAGCTTCAGGAGAGGAAAACTGACAGGGTTCTCGTCATTTTCCTGGAATCCCGCCATTTTCGGTGCTCGACTTATTGAGTTGAGGTCCAGGAGGCGCTTTCTTAAGATGCCGCCATGTTCATCGGCAACGAGCACCTCGGACGGGCGGTCTCTTTTTTGAGAGACAGCCAGGATCTCAAGCAGAATGAGCTCGCCGCGAAGCTCGGCCTCCATCCCGGTACGCTGAACCAGTATGAAACCGGCCGTCGAGGCATGACCGAGGCTTTGGTAGAGAAAATCGCAAAGGTTCTGGAGTTGGATCCGCTCACAATCTGGGATACGGCCTTCAAAATCTTCCGCTACAACTACTTTCTGGAACGGGCACAGGCGGAAGGAATCGCGGTGGAAGAGTTGATCGACCGCGTCGAGATGCGGCCCTCGGTCGAGCAGGTCATGGAGAGTTACGATGCCATGGCCGAGCAAAAACGCCGGCATACAGAGTTGAACTACCGGTTTTTGGCCTTTTCAGGGAAAGCAGGGATCGACAGCTCCAGCCTGCTGAAGATCGTTGTCAAACCCCGCTCGAAGGGAGCCTCCCCGAAGAAGGCGATACGGGTCGATCCGAAAGCCTCGCAACGCCAGAACGGATGACAGTCAGCCTGCATCCATCTGGTCGGTTTTTTCTGGCCAATCCGGCAAGTCCAGAGCCGGGGGGCCGGCGGCGGCTCCGGAGATGAGGCTGGCGGCGAGACATGGGATAGCGGCCTCGCCGCCATAGAGACCGGCCTTCGGCCACTCCGCGCGCTCGCACAGAAGAGTCGAGAGCGCGAGGTCCGTGGCTTTCGTCTTCCAGGGGCCGTCCGGATCCACGCGCGACAGGGCGAGGCCGGCGTAGGCTGCCCCGGCCCTGCCGCAGCAGAGATCCGGCCGGTCGGAGGCCGTCGCGAGCGCGAGAAGGCCGGCCTGCCGCGCCCCTTCGAGAAGCCCCTGGCCGCCCAGCGCCCGGAAGGCCCTCGCGCCCAGGAAGGCCAAGCCGGAAAAACCGTTGCAGAACATCGCGTGATACGACTCGTCCGGACAGAGCCGGGAGGGTGTGGCGAGCGCCAGGCGGAGCATCCCCTCGACGGAAGGGGTATACCATTCCGGCAGCGGCGATCCGGTGGCGCACGAGTGCAGGAGCAGGGCGAGACAGGGTCCCGGGCTGCCATGAGAGAGGCCGAGCCCCTGGAGCTCGGGCCAGAGAAAAATCCCTTCTTCGTCAGGAACCGCCCGACCGACGAGATCGCCCGCCAACTCCGCGCCGGGCTCTCGGAGCCGGTCATCGCCCGTATACGCCAGAAGGATGGAGAGGCCCGCGAGGACGCCGGCCGCGCCGTTGTAGAGCTCGGGGGAGCCTTCACGCGCCGCCAGGCTCAAATCCAAAAACCGTGTGATCGCGGCTGCCCGCGCCGCTTCATCCCGCCGGGCGTGGGAGACCAGAGCCCGCACAAAGACCAGCCCGGCCTCTCCGAACAGGAAATGGCTCGCCGGACGTTCCAGCAGCTTGGACTGCGGCACCAGGAAGGACAACCTGTCCCATTCGCGTCCTGTGGTCGCGGCGAGCCAGCGCTCGGCCTCGTCCAGCAACTCGGGCTCGTCGAGCGCCAGCGCCGTATGCCAGCAGGCGTAGGCGACTCCCGCGGCGCCGAAGGCGAGGCTGGCGTGAAACCCGTCCTGCCGGGCTTCGAGGTCGGCGTAGGAGAGGCCGGACAGGGCCTCGAAGTAGTCCTCGACGTAGGCGGCCAGGACGTCGTCAATCTGAAGGTCGGTCATGAAACGGCCGGGCGCCGGGCTCGGAAGCCCGACGCCCGAGGCTTCTACCACTGGATGGTGGAGCAGTCGTTGCAGGTGACGGAGGCGTGGTAGGTGGTTGTGCCGCCCCCCGAGCAGTCACAGGCGGTGTAATCGCCCCGGGTTTCTTCCTTAGTCTCCACGCAATCGCTGCCGCGGCCAGCCACGAAGCGTAGCTCGGCGGTCATCAGGTTGCGGATCGTTTCCTTGGACAGCGAGAGTTTCTTGTCCTGCAGGCGCCTCTTCATCGCTTGGCCGGTCCTTTCGTAGCAGGGGAGCTGCTTGACCGCAGTCCACCTTTGAAAGTCGATCCAACTTCGAAGAGGCGCTGATTCTCCCAACTGGCGGGCTGGCTAGGTAGTGTCAAGCGTCTCCTCTAGTCCCAAGGTGCTCCTGGGAGGTTCAGGCGAGCCTTAAGCCCTTGGGCGATGACGCTGGCCTATCTGGGCCCTCGTACTCCCCCGGCTGGATCGACAGTTTCCCTCTGTCAGCAACCCTCTATCAGCTAGAATTCTGAATTCTCCGCGTCGGCGGATTTTAAAGGAGTCTCACATGAAGAAGTTTGGCTTGTTCCTGTTCGCTCTGGCCCTCGTGGCCATAGCCCTCGTCAACCAACCGGCGGAGGCCGCCGCTTGCGTGAAGCCTGTCTGCTCTCCATCGCCCGCCTGCTGCAGCGCCTCGGAGTGCGTGACCTGGTGCCGCTCCATCCATGGCGGCGAGGCTGTCTGCCTGAAGCCGACAAGCCAGGGCGGCTGCTGCGCCTGCAGGCCGCTCGAGGGCTGAAACGTCCCGGTAGCTCAGGGCTCCGGCAAGATCAGCTCGGAGCCCTCGGTTTCCCCTGGAGCCGCGCCAGGTCGTAGTCACCGTCTCTCCTCTTAACGGACTACGATTTCCTTCCCCAACTCAATCTCAGCGCCAGCGGCGAGCGCGGCCTCCGTGTCCGCGTCGAGACCGTGGGGCGAGGCTTCGGGAAGAGGGCTCTTCGAGAACAGCAGGAGAGGCTGGTAGCGTCCGATGCCATCGAGGACGACCGAAGCTCGCAAATCCTCTCCCTTCCGGGAGCAGGGGCTTTTCCTGGAGCAGCGCAGGACCAGCTCGGCGTCGTTCCGGTAGACTCGCAACTCGGCATGGGGGGCCCCTCCCGTGGACGCGGTGAGCCGCAATGCGTCCCCCGGCTGCGCCTCCTCGCCACGCTGGACGGTCGGTCCGGCCGCAATCTCCGCTTGGAGGAAGACGGGGGCCGGCTCAGGCGTCCTCACGAGGAGGAAGGCGGCCAACGATGCGGCCAGTGCCGCCGGCGCAAGGCCCCACCAAGCCCACCATCGTCGCCGCCCCCGTCGCTGCTCGATCCGCTCCCACACCCCGGCCTGCCAGTTGACCGGCGGCTGGTCTCCTTCGCCCACTGTGGCGAGACCCTTGTGCAGGCGGTCGTAGAAGGCCCGGGCGGCGAGGCAGTCCGGGCAGGCCGAGAAGTGCTCGTCGAGAGGCAGTCCCCTCTCCAGGAGGAGGACGGCCTCGGCCTCAAAGCGGTCGCAAGGGTTCATGGCGCCACTCCCTTCTCCTCCAGGCAGCGGCGCAGCAGGGGCAGGGCGCGGGCCACCCGCACCTGCAACGCTGGGGCCTTCTCGTTCGACAGACGGGCGATCTCGGGATAAGAAAGCCCCTGCTGATAGCGCAGCAGCACGGCGGTCCGCACGCGCGGCGCGAGCCCGCGCAGGCAGCTTTCGAGAACCCGCGCCACCGAGCGTTCCGACAAGCGGTCCTCCATGCTGCCGCCGGGCTTGGGCAGGTCCGGCGCCTCCTCGATGGGCCCGAACCGCTTGTGCCGGCGGCGGTGCATCTTCAGGAGGTCCAGACAGCGGTGGCGGGCGATGCCGAAGAGCCACGAGCGTAGCGACGAGCGGCGGGCGAACCTCGCCAGACCCTCGTAGGCCTGGACGAACGTCATCTGTTGAACCTCCTGGGCGAGGTCGTCGTCGGCCATCATCTGCCGGCAGTAACGGTAGACGACGGTGCCGTACTCCCGCATCAGGACGGCGAGGGCGTCGTCGAGGTTCCCCCGGTCCAGAGCGGCCAACGCGGCTCGCTCCGGATCCGGTGGCATCCCCGGCGACTCCCCCGGCTCATGGATCAGTGACAGCATGCGCAGCCCGGTGATCCCTCACGTTACTCGGGAGTGAGGAACATCGCCCCCAGATCGGGAGGCGCGATCGGAGGAGGAGGAGGAGGCAGCGGACCGGTCCACGAACAGTCCCCCATGGCGCAGGACCGCCAGAACATATCCGCCAGAACCGCGATGGGCTCGAGCCGGTAGGCTACCACTCTGTCCAGACTGTACTCGGAAAGACTGACGGTGCCTTCCATGTACGAGACGGGAGCCTCAGCCGGCGAGGTGCCGGGGCTGCGCTGTACCATCACGAGATAGACGTGTTTTCCCCTATTGACCAGCCTGACCTCGTTTCCAGTCATGACAAAACTGAGACCGTCCTCCAATACTCCCGTTACTTCGCGAGGCTCCTGAGCGTTGGCGTTCGTCGCCAGGGAGGTGGAGCCTAAACCGAGAGCGAAAATCAGGACGCCTGAGAACCAGCGTTTGGACATAGTTTTCTCCTTAACGAGCTTCGTCCAGAAATCGGCCGGACCCGAAAAGCACGAATGGGGCCCACAAGGTAGGCGACTGACCCCGGCCAATCGCAACACGCTGGGCACGAGCCAGCGCTCCGGCGGGATCGGAAGCGCCACCTTCGGTATAGAAACGGAGGACGAATTCACGGGTCTGTTGGTCCTCGACCGACCACAACGAGGCCAGGACGGCCCGGCTGCCCGCGGCCAGGAAGGCGGCTCCCATCGATCCCCACATCTGGCGTCCCGGCCGCACGCCCGAAGCGCAGCTCGCGAGCACGACCAGGCGCGGGCCGATCCGGTGGGTGACGATCTCGGAGGCCCCCAACCGGCGGTCGGCCAGCAAGAGCCATGGGCCGCGGACGCTCAGGCCGGTGTGGGTGGCCAGATGGACGATCCGCGCGCGAGCAGCTCCCTCAAGCTCCCGGGACGTGGCCGTGCCGCCGGTCCGGAGGGAGGCTGAGAGGAGCTTCGCCACGGCCCGTCCTTCCAAAGCCGCCGCCGGCAGGTTCCCCCGCGGATCGGCGAGCACAAGAGGGGTGCCCGGCATCTCCACGTCACGGCTCTCGAGAGCCGCCAGCGCGTTCAGGCTGGGAAGGAGGACGACCGGGTGGTCTTCCACCAGATACCGGTCTTCTCGCCTCAGGGCGGCGAAGGGAAGATTGCCCAGAACGCCGTCGGCGACCACGTAGACGGTCTTCCCCCGCTCCGGGAGCGCTGCCGGGGGCAGGAGAGTCTCGCCGAGCTCCCCGGCCGCTCCGGCATCCTCTGGATGAGCGAGGAACCTCTCCGCCAGCCGGCGGATGCCGGCGGCTGGAAGAGTCAGCGGGTGTAGGTGGACCTCCTGGCGGGTTACCGTGGCCAGCCAGACCTCGTCCCCCGCTTCGAAGTAGACGAGGCCGTGGCGGTCTCCGAAAGCGCGGAGAACGTGATCGATCGGCTGGAGCACGGCCACAGGCGACTCGCTCATCACCGGCAGCAGACGCTCGAGGTCCCCGATCCGCGCGGCCGCGACGTCAGGCGACCAGGCGGTCCCACGCACCGATCCCGCCGCGGAATGAGCGTGAAGCAATGCGTCGAGAAGGGTCCGCGCCTGAGCCTTCTCCGCCGTCGCCAGAGCCTCCTCCGTACGGCCCGACCGGGCTTGCAGGCGGAACAGCGCCTCGAAGGGCTCCCGTTTCTTGTCGAGAAGCCAGGTCTTGAGCTCGTCGAACGCCAGCGAGCGGCGCATTTCTTCGACGATCTCGATCGACTTCTTGTAAGCCGCCTCCGCCGCTTTCAGATCGCCACGGGCTTCTTCGGCCCGGCCACGCTGGTACTCCAGGTCCCAGGCCCAGTCCGGGTCCGGGGCCTGGCTCAGAGCGGTGGTGAGCGCCTGGACGGCGTCCGCGGGACGCCCCTGGGCGAGAGCCACGCGGGCACGGTAGTACAGCAGGGACGGCATCGGCTCGCCGGGCTCGGCGTGCTTCCAGGCCTCCTCCAGGTGATGAGCCGCACGGGCGGCGTCCCCGAGGCGGAGATGGATGTTGGTCAGGTTCAGGTGAGTCGAGCGGAAGAACTTGTGCTCGGTCCCCGCGGCCCCCAGCGCCAGCGCCTGTTCGAGATCGCGCCGGGCCAGGGCCAGCCGGCCTTCGTCGGTCAGGACGTTCCCGCGGCTGAGGAGAATCCAGGCCTGGATACTGGAGTCCTGCTCGCCCGCGAGCTCGCCTGCCCTCTCCAGGGCTTGCCGGGCTCCCTGGAGGTCCCCCACTGAGTACAGGACGTTGTGGAGACCTCTGGCGGAGACCTCCTCCAGGTCCCGATCCTTGGCCTTGACAGCACTTTCGAGGGCACTACTGAAGAAGAGGAACGCTTCGCGGTACCTGGACCTGCGCCAGGCGAGCTCGGCGAGCCGGATGAGGGTGTCCGCGGCGCGCTGATGATGGCTGGCGGCCTGGTACAGGGCAAGATCGGAACGGTACTCCCGGTCCGCCGCCTCGGCCTCGCCCCGCTGCAGGTGCACGGCCGCCGCGAGGCCCCACACCCCGGGGCGTACCTTGCCGTCCTTCGCCAGCCGGTCCACCCAGGCGAGGACTTCATCCCCATGCCCGAGGGAATAGTGGGCCAGGACGGTGGCCGCCCCCGCGTGGGCATCCCCTTCCGCGGCGTAGACCTCCGCGCACCGTTTGACAGCGTGCTCGTACCGGGCCTTTCCGATCAGATCCTGACAGTCCTGCACTCCGCTCTCGCGGCACCCCGCCAGCAGGGCGGCCGCGAGAGCGCACACCCAGGCGCGCCTTTGGAACATGGAGACAATGATGGCACAGCTTCAGCCGGGTTCCTCCATCACCAACCCCGCCCCCGGGGGCAGGGCCTGGAGCGTCTTCAGGAGCTCGATGATTGCCGCCCGGTCCTCCGGCGGCAGGGCCAGGAAGGCGTCGCGGGCCGCTTTTCCTTCCCCTCCGTGGCAGCGGATGGCCTCCGTCAACGTCGTCAGGTCGCCCCGATGGCCGTAGGGGGCCGAGCTGCCGGCGTCCCAGAGCCTCGCGGTGAGGAAGGCTCCGGTGGGGCGGGGCATGGGCGCCTGGGTGAAGAGGCTCCCGCGGGCCCTTGCCGAGAGCGCCCCCTGAGGAAGTTGCTCGTTGGCGAAGCAGCGGGTTTCGGCGTCGTTCAGGTCGTGCCGCTTGAGATCGGTGAAAGCCTGCACCCGGGCGCGGCCGTCCGGCAGCCGCTCGGGTCGCGGTGATGGCAGAGGACCGGCGCTCGTCAGGTCCACGGCGACGCTTTTGACTCCGGGTCCGGCACGCAGGTTCCCCGGCGGGTTGAAGGGGCCGGGATCGGTGAAGACGGGCCGGTCGAGGACGAGCGAGGGCACGTGGCAGCCCGCGCAGCCGATGGTGGCGAAGAGGGTCTCGCCGCGCGCGGCCGCCGCCTTGCGCGCGGGGTGGGCCGGCAGCATCCGTCCCGGCACGGGCAGGGTGGCCTGGAAGAGGACCAGGGCGGTGACGTCGCCGGTCGTGAGCTCGTTGACGACGCCGTCGCCGTCGATGTCGATGTCCGCGCCGAAGCGCTCCGTGGTCTGCATCCCATGGTGGTGATTGAGCGCCGTGTTGCTGAAGTCCCGCAGCGAGACGACCGCTCCTTTCTGATGGAAAGGGCGGACGACCAGATCCCAATCCACCCCTTCGATTTTCGATGGATCGACGCGGCCGTCGGGCAGGACGGTGATCGTTCCGAAACCGATTCCCTTGGCCTGGAGCGGCCGGGAGACCGGGGCTCCGGAGGCTTGCGCCGCGGCCTTGGCCTTCGCGCGGATCCCTTGCAATTCGGCGCTCATCTCGCGGGCCAGCATCTCGATGAGGCCGGCGCCGAAGAGCGAGGTCGTGCCGCGCTCGTTGCTCTCGTGCGCGTCGATGGTGGTGATCACCGGGTCGCGCTCCTGGGCCAGGGCGAAGACGTTGGACGCGAACTCGCCGGAGCCGCCGGTGCGCGGCTGGAAGTGGCAGCCCTGGCAGGAGTTGGCGTCGGGTCCCGAGGTGCGGACGAACGCCGGCTGGCCAGGCGGCCGGGGGATGCCGTCTCCGGTGGTCCCCGGCCGCCCTTGCCCGTCGAGGGCGTTGAAGCGGGCCTCGAAGAGGCGCTGGCCGTGGCGCAGCACCTCTTCGATTCCGATTTCTCCTGCCTCGATACGGGCCTGGTCGAGATGTTCCTCGACCGCCGGCCGCTCGCCGATCACGACGGAACCCGCAAAGGCGGTAGCGATGCTGCCGCCAAACAGAAGGGCCGTGACGGCGAGCCGGGAAATCACTTCTGGGCCTCCCCCAGCACGGTGACCGTGCAGTCCGCGGTCAGCGCCGTCAGGTCCGTGCCAATGGTGACCAGGTGGAGCCCCGGCTTGGTGTCCTTGGGGATGGTCATTTCGAAGGTGCCGGTGCCGTTCAGGTCCGCGATGCCGCGGCCCACCATGCGGGCGCCGAGCAGGGAGTGGTAACCCCGGTTCGGCGTGAGGCCGTCGAAGTTGATCTTGACCGTGCCGCCCGGCGGGACGTCGGCCTGCGGGTAGCAGTGCGGGAACGACGGGAAGTCGAGATTGACCGCGGTGCCGCGGCCGGTCTCCTTGCTGTCGAGGCGGTCGACCGCCCGGGCGTCGGCGTTTTCCACCAGGACGTCCACGTTGAAGGTCTGGCCGCGGCTGACGCCCGCGAGTTGGCGGGGCAGGGACACGGAGACGATGTGGTGGACGGGGACTTCCCGGTCCTCGATTAGCGGACGGGGCCGCTTGAGGTCGGCGAAGTGGGGGTGCATGACAAGGGCGAGGAGGTTGAGCTTGATGCTCGGAGTGACCACGGTGGGCCGGCCGTCGACGATCTGCCAGCCTTCGCCGCCGCTCACCCGGGGCCCCGTCACGTCCGCCCGGATCACCACGTCAGCGCCCACGAAGTCGGTTTCCGGCACCCCGAGCTCCTTGAGCTGGTCCGCTGTGGCACCTTTCGCCGGTCCGTCGTTGTCGATCAGGAACCAGTGGCGCTGGCCGGGGGCGGTCGCCGGCACCAGCCCGAACAGCCGCTGGCCGAGACTGAAGGTGTCCGCCTGGAGGTCGATCGTCGCCCGGAGGGCCGAGAGGTCGAGATGGGCGGGGATCGCCGTGTTGCGCTTCGGGTCCGGCAGATTGGCGGCCACCACGTTGCCGGGCAGGAAGACGTTGGGCGGATCGATCTCGAGGCCGTTGACGAGGAGCGCGGCCGCGCGGAGGGCCGTCACCTCCGTGTTGTTGAGAGCGATGTTGTCGGTCTGGTTGTCGGCGTTGTTGTCCACCATGCCCGGGTTCATCAGCGCCGTCAGGCTGTTGCGGTGCGGCAGGGACAGCGCGTGGCCGAACTCGTGGCCCGTGAGCGCGTCGAAGGGATCGGTCAGGATGAACTGGTTGCCGCTGCCGTCCGGGAACGTGCGGTCGGGGACGGTCGGGAAAAGATAGTTATTGTCGATGACGGTGATGAGGCCGTCGTACGGTGTGACGCAAACGCCCGGATTCCCGGAATTCTGGACACAGCCGCCCCAACCGATGACGCCGATGTAGTTGCCGGCGGCGTCGTGGAACAGGCCGGCGTTGACGGCGGTGATGCCGATGCCGGCGCGGCCGAGATTCGCCCACGCCACGTCGCAATCGTTCTGCATCTGGTTGAACTCGGCGCCGAAGACGTTGACGTCCTCGCCACGCATGTCACCCGGGACGCCGAAGGTGGTGTCCGGGTCCGGGATGATGGGGAAGCTGAGGCTGCCCCAGACGTCGTTGATGGCGGAGCGGAAGCTGATGCCGGTCTGGTTGATGTAGATGTTGTCCGTCGGCCGCTCGTGCCGCCGCCAGATCAGGGCGTCGGTGGTGGTGTCTCCGGCCACGTTCGGATTGGCCTCGGCCGGGCTGCCCTGGACGATGCACCAGGAGATCGGCACGTGGAGGAGATCCTGGCCGTTCCACTGGCCGGCGGCGTGGCTCGCGCTCGCCGGCAGGAACGCAAGGAGGGAAAGGGCGGGGACGATGAAACGGTGTCGCAATCGAAACATGGACGGTCTCCTTGGAAGCTCGCGCGCCGTGACGCGCTTGGGTACGTCTCCTGAGGCGACCGTCCTGGGGGTTTCACAACAAGGGACTCTCCACGCGGTGCGCATTCCGAGTCACGTGGCACCTTGTGAGGTTGGCTCCCGTTCACATGCTCCAGGCACCTGCTCCCCAGAGCTTCCGCGCAAATTGGACAAATTGGCTGTTTGTGCTATCTTGGGAATGGAAGCCAAGGGGAAGACCGATGGCGAGACACATTTTCCGCAACCGCTTAGGGGAGCTGGTAGAGATTCCCGAGGTCGCTGCCAGTCAAGCCAAGAACAGCTTCGGCGAGCTCCTCGACCGCGTGGCTACGGCCGGCGCGGTCGCGATCACCCGACACGAAACGCCGAAAGCCGTGCTGCTGTCCTATGAAGAGTTCGAGTCCTTGAACAACGCGCGTTCTGAGACCCTCGACGCGCTCAGCGCCAAGTTCGAGGGGCTGCTCGAGCGCCTGCAAACGCCGGCAGCCAGAACCGGACTGGAGGCGGCGTTCAATGCCACCCCCGAGGAGCTCGGTCGGGCCGCGGCCGAGGCGGCACGACGGCGGCGCTGATTGTCGGACCTGCCGCGCATCTACGTTCTCGCTGGCGTCAACGGAGCTGGCAAAAGCAGCATCGGTGGCGCGGCCATCCGCGCCTCCGGAGCGGACTACTACAATCCTGACGAGGCCGCCCGCGAGTTGATGAGCTACCCAGCCGGGGCTGACGTTGGCCGAGGCCAACGCGGCTGCCTGGCAGACCGGCCGGAGGCTGCTGGAGCGCGCCATCCAGGAGCGTCTCGACTTCGCTTTCGAGACCACCCTCGGTGGCAACACGATCCCGCGTCTGCTCGGCGAGGCGGCGAGGAGCGGGATCGAGATCTTCGTCTGGTACGTGGGTCTGGAGAGTCCCCAACTGCACATCGATCGCGTGGCGGCCCGTGTGAGCCGGGGTGGTCATCCGATTCCGGAGGAGACGATTCGACGCCGCTACGAGCTGAGTCGCCTGAACCTCATCCAACTCCTGCCATTCCTCACGGCCCTGCGGGTCTATGACAACAGCGATGACGCGGAACCCGAAGTTGGTAGAATGCCCGCTCCGCGACTCGTGCTGCACCTGGAGGGAGGACGCATCGTCGGTCCGGAGGACCTGGCGACAACGCCGGACTGGGCCAAGCCGATCGTAGCGGCAGCTCTTCAGCGCAGCTTGGGCTGAGTCACCACGATACGTCCTCGGGGGCGGAGTGGCCCGGGGTCCACCTGATCCACGCCGTGGAGAACGATGGAGTCCTGAAGGGCTTCTGGCACGACCGGACGCAGGAGTACGCCGCCCGCCTTCCGTTTTGGCTTCACGGAACAAGATAGCGCAATTTGCATCCTGGGTCTCCGTCAAATGGGAACATCCTTGGCATCGAGCCCGTACCCATGCTATCTTGTAGCCGTGGGCGGCGACCACGGGTCCAAGTTTCGGGTACGAGGTCTATTTGTCCCGGGGCGTCAGGACATATCCCGGTTTCGGGAGCGCCGACCTCATTGTGGCGCCGCTCGCATTACCCCACGCCGAAGTCTTGATCGATCCAAGCTGCGCCGACGGTCGTTTTCCGTCTTCAGGGACTCTGGAGGAGAGACCTATGCCGGATATTGACGACGACGATGAGGACGATCCGCTCTTGGAACAGTTCCACAGGTATGTCGCTGAGTACGAGGCGCGAGAGCCTGGTTCGTTGTTCGACCTGCTGCCGAAATCCGGTGTCTCCCTCCCAGCGCCAGGCGAGCTCGACGAGGAGCAACTCTCCGCCAAACTGTGGGAAGTGATCCACGCACTGGCTGTGTACCGCGTGTTTCTCCACAATACGGACCCTCTGAGCGACCGTGAGCTGTACACCTATTTGTGGGAGGACCAGTTGCGGGAACCAATGGTCCTGATGCCGGAGAATTCAGACTACTCCTGCCATATCGACGTGATCGGGAGTGGAAGCGAGGAGCACGTGGCCTTGTGGCTGAAGTATTACGCGGATGAAGTGGAGCGGCAGAGATGGCTGGAGGAGTGGCCCAACGATCCACTGCCCGAGCCTGAAAAGCCCCTCTACGACCGCGTGACCGCCGTCTGCCGCATTCGGAGATGCGGGATGGCGACGAGGTCATGTGACCCTTCGATCTTGACCGCTAGACTTGACGGGTCAGGTGCTGGTCGACCTCCCACAAGCTCACTCGCTGCTCCATGATCCTCCTTCTCCCGGCCATCGGAGCGGTTTCAGTCGCCGAAGCGGGCGGCTTCAGCCATCGGATCGAGCGGTTTCAGCGACTGAAGCGAGCGGTTTCAGCGGCTGAATCGAGCGGCTTCAGTGAAGCGACGGATTTTCGGAAAGAAGGAGCGGATTCAGCGACCGAATCGAGCGGCTTCAGTCACTGAATCGAGCGGCTTCAGTCCTTGAAACCGCTGGATTCAGGGATTGAACGGCCCGCTTCGGCGCCTGAAACGAGCCGTTCTGCCGGTGAATCGCGCTACCGCTCCTCGTACCGCAGCGAATCGGCCATGCTGCCCGGTCCGTTTCAGGACGGCGACGGACGTCGGAGTTCTTGGAAGACGCCCGGCGCCTGAGCCTGGCGACGTATTGCAGCGAGTAGAGCCTTCCGGACGCCGTCCCCTCCGCGACTCTTCGGCAGATCTCGAAATGTCCTCCTGACCCCCTCTGCAAACGCCCGTAGTTCTAGGACTTTTCAGATTGGAGCCCCGTTTTACGTCTTTTTGGGGGTATGGGACGAGATCTGCGCTTCATACCCGACGGCGGGGCCCTGGTGGAGGTCACCTGCCGGACGATCCATGGACGGTTCCTCTTTCGCCCCAGCCAGGAGCTCAGCGAGATTATCGTGGGCGTCCTGGCCCGGGCCCAGCGGCTGCATCCGGTGGACATCTGCTCCCCGGTCTTCATGTCCAACCATATGCATCTATTGCTATGGGTTCCGGACGCCGAGAGGCTGAGCGACTTCATGCAGTACACGAACTCCAACCTGGCCCGGGAGGTTTCGCGTCTCACGGGCTGGGACGTCAAGATCTTCGACGGGCGGTACCATCTCGTCGTGGTCAGCAACGAAGAGTGGGCTCAAGTGGAGCGGCTGCGCTACCACCTCTCCCATGGATGCAAGGAGAACCTGGTCGCGCGTCTGGGAGATTGGCCCGGGGTCCACCTGATCCACGCTGTGGAGAACGACGGGGTCCTGAAGGGTTACTGGTTCGACCGAACCCAGGAATACGTCGCCCGCCGCCGCGGGGAGCAGCCCGACCGTCTCCAGTACGCCACGCCCGAGGAACTGGTCCTGTCGCCGCTGCCTTGCTGGAAGCATCTCCCTCCCGAGGAGTACAAGTGCCGGCTCCTGAAGATGCGGGACGAGATCGAAGCCGAAGTCGCTGCCGCGCGGGCGAAGACGGGTGTCCAGCCGCTGGGGCGGAAGGCAATCCTGGCGCAGCATCCGCACCATCAGCCGGAGACGATGAAGAAGTCGCCGAAGCCCAGGATCCACGCCGCGAGTCACGCCACTCGCTGGTGGTTCTACGAGTGCTACTCCTGGTTCGTGGCCGCCTACCGCACCGCCGCCGCGAAGCTGCGGGCGGGGGACCGGCTGGTTGTCTTCCCGGAAGGGAGCTTTCCGCCGGCGTTGCCGTTTGTGGGTGGTTGATCTCGCGGGGTCTTTTCTGTCCAACAGCATGGCGGAGTGAGCCAACTCTGGAGTCGGGATGGGGGAGGTGCGGGCAGAGAGTTGATTTCGACTTGAAATCGATGGAATAGACCGCTGGTTTGGCGCGCAGAATCCGTCCTCATCCCGAGTTTGGGGTCTCCGGGACGGGACGGAATCGAGCCGGAGTGGGGGACAAGTAGAGGGTTATCTATGGGAAGCGCTGAGGCGCTCCCCGTTTAGATGGCACCCGAAATAGCACCCGAAATATCCCCGCCGCGAGAAAACGCAATCCCCGTCCGTCTATGAAGCCGGAGGATTTGCCATGAACAGAACCTGGAAGACATTCTTGTGCAGCGTGGGGCTCCTGATGGTGATATTTCTTACTACCTCTCCTGTAAGAGCCGTGGGGACCACCGAGATCAACCTCGATCATAACGACGGTCGTATCCGAAAGACGGATAACGGAGTCGAAAAGACACCAGCGGGCTTCCGCCTAACGGACAGCCCGACGATCGAGGTCTGGAAGGACAACAAAGTTATCGTCTCTATTATCAATGCGAACCCACTTCTCTTTGAGTACACTCTCAAGAAGGGGGCTGCGACCAAGACTGCAAATCAGATCGCGCTCGAAAAATTTGCAGACACAGCTCTGGGGCCCTTCCTGGCAAAACTTGGTGAGTTGGGCGGAGCAGTGGGCGATAAAGCCAAGAACCCTCCTGAGCTATGCCTAAAAGAAATCCCGAACCTGCGGGATCTGGCTAAGGCATCAATTGCCATTGCCAACGCCGCCAATAAGCGAGAGGCCATTGCCAAAAAGTCGTTCCTTGACCCTGCTGGAGCCAAGCTTGCGGTCGATGATTGGAAGCTTGAAGAGTGGTCGAAGGTCTCCGCGGCAGCCAAAAAAAGCTTAGAGGAAGCTGATACGCGGATAGCCCAGGGAACTGCTAGTGAAGCCGAGGTGAAATGTGCCCCTATGATAGGTGCTGCTCTCAGGGAAATCTCTCGGGTAGACCTGGCACTAAAGGAGATGGAAAAATTTCAGGAGCTTGTCAGTCAGATTGGGAAGCCGATCATGCTTGAGCCTTTTAATGTTAATATCGCAGAGGATCAACCCGTTGAGGTCAAAATTGCCAAAACCAAAAACTTCCCGAAAGATTTGCAATCAGAGCGCTTTGCTGGAGAAGGCAAGTTCACGATATCGCCTGAGAGCCGAGCAAGAATCATAACTATAGCGCCGGCTGTGGTCTATAGCTTTGTGCGTGATCCAAGCTTCACGGCGAAGGCGTCTGGTACCCAATTTGTCATTGAGAAATCGGAGAACCCATATAAAGAACTTGACCTCGCGGCCATGTTGCAGGTAGAACCGAATGCTTGGGACCTCGGGTCCGTCAATCTAGGTTTTCACCTTGGAGTGTCACCTCAGACCAACCTCGGTCTCTTTCTAGGACTGAGTCTGCGAGCTGCAGATCTGTTCACTTTTGGAGCCGGTGTCGCCTACCAGAGAGTAGATAGCCTAAAAGAGGGTCTTTCCGTCGGACAGACTATTGCTACTCAGGATCTCCTGAAGACCGAGAAGAGCTTTGAAACGGGTCTTTACCTACACATAACTGTTGCCCCCAAGAAGAAAAACTGATGCATCAAGGAGGCTACTATGTCAGTGCCACAGATCCTTCTTGAGGGGGCGATTCGTCCTTTCAACGCAACTCCCGAGGCGGAGGTGGTAACTGGTGCTCCCACCGATTTTGGAGGGGCTCCGCCATCCGGGAATATTGTCTTCGACCTTCAGCAACAACGGCAGGAGCAATGGTGCTGGGCCGCAGTAGCGGTCAGTGTTTCGACCCACTACGATGCGACAAACTTAACCCAATGTGAACTGGCAAAGACCGTCCTCAACAAGAGCACCTGCTGCCAAGACGAACCATCCTGCAACCAGCAGGCTCCCCTATCCACAGCCTTGCAGAAGACCGAGAACCTTGCTGACGGTCCTGTAGCTCCCCTTGATTTTGCTGCTGTAAGGGACGAGATCGATCGGGCACGGCTTGTTTGCTGCCGGATGGAGAAAGAGACTGGCCACTTTCTCGTCCTCTCTGGCTATCGAGAAGACCTTTCCGATGAGTGGGTCGACGTCCAAGATCCCTGGGGTGATACATTTGCCTCCATGACATTCGAGAGATTCTTGAACCAGCACGAACGCGGTCCTTGTACTCACGCTTACCTGACGACGCCGAAGTAGGCATAGAGAAAGGAGATTTTCGTGCCAGTCCGATTGGATCAACCTCCCGAGGAGGCGACTTCCGCTTTGATCGAGGGGATGCGTAGGCTCGTGGAATCGCCCAACCGCTCGGTGGCCTTTGCGGCCATGGAGCCCGAGAAGGTTACGTTGCCGAAGCCCCTTCCACTTTATCGATCCACCCTCGATGCTGCTGCCGAAGGCAGGGTTCTGGAGGATGCGCAAGCCTCCGGATGGCAGTATCTCGTACTTGAAAATGAAAAGCCTACGGCGCTGGCCGAAGTCGAGGTCACCGCGCAAGGAGCGCACGAGTTCTCAAACCTTGCACGGTCCTCGTTCAGCCGCGAGACCGTCCCGTGTTTAGAACTCGCGATGAGCGTCGGTGAACAGATGTCGGAGGAGCTTTCCTTGCGTATGCTCCGTGTTCCGTCAGTTTATACCGTGGCTCTTTGGCTCCATGGAGAGACGCAGGATCGAGTGATCCCGATTCCTCCTACGCATCGCCTCTTAATGCCATTCCAGATCTATACGGGCCAAGATTTCACCGAGCAGATCAGAATAGCGGCTTTAAGGCAGCGAGATCAGCACAGCGAACCCTGATGTAAGGAGGAAAAAGTCGTGAATCTGCTAGTTTCTAAGCCTCGTTATTTACGACTAGGAGTCCTGTTTGGGGTGGTTCTCCTTTATGGCCACATACCTGCTTTCTGCCAAGCTGGCCAAGGAGGTGGTGAGGGAGGCGGAAGTTCTTCGAAAGAAATCCTCTGGTCCGTGAGTCCACCCCCGGAGAAGTGGGTGTTGCTTTACAACCAGAGGGTTCCCCTCACAATCTCAACCGGAACAAAGAAGATCGATAATGTTAGGATTCTAAGTGCGACGCTTCAAGAGAGTACTAACAATGCTTTGCTCAAGCCAGATTGTTTACACCTGGTCCATAGGAGTGCAGTAAAAAGTAAATCGACTACTCCTGTGCGCCTCGACCTTGACGCTGGAAAGCTCTACCCACTGGCCTTGCAGATCGACGCGGCGTGTGTAAAAGAGGGAACCTTTCAAGGGATGGTCTCACTGACTTCGGATACCAAGCCCGAAGAAAAAATTTTTAAGCTGACAGTTCTCTCAACTTCAACCCGCGCGCGAGTGATCGGCGGCTGTATGATTGCTCTAGGCATCGGATTGTCTTGGCTCGTGACAGTTTTTCTGCGAAATCGAGCTCTGCGAGCAGAGACGCTTATACCAGCCGTCGAGCTGAGAGTTGCTGTCCGGAAGATCACGAGGGGTTTGCAGGATTTGCAAGGAAGCACAACGACCCAACTAACTACAGCTATAGGGCAGCTCGTTCGAATCGAAAATGATCTATCTGACAAGAGCCTTGAGGACAATTCCTACATACCGAGAGGCATCCCGAATCCTTTCAAAGCATTGACAGATAGAGCGGCCGACTATAGGGCTTTTCTGACCGAGCGGAGCAGAGAGATCTCCCTCTTAGAAGAGGTCCATGCGGGGATGAGGAAGGCATTCGAATCTTGGTCAGTGAGTGCGGGTGCTCCCGTTGCCGTACGCACTGCCCTCGGGAGTATGGATGCTGCGGCGCAGGCTCTTTCGAGCCCGGATAGTGTTCGGCAGAAGATCTTGGATGCTCTTACTACGCTTGGGAGGACTCTAGCTTTGGGAGGCGGGGTCGTATCCTTGTCAACCGGGCCTTCACCGGTCGAGTTGCGGGTTGAACTCCACCGGTTGAGCTTGGCGACTTGGATTCTTTGGGGAGCCGTCACTTGGACGCTCGGATACATGGCTCTGATCGCAACGAATTATGGATTCGGTGTTGGTCTAGACTATTTCAAGTGCTTCTTTTGGGGGTTGGGCCTCCAAGTGGCAGGGCAACAGCTTCAGCAATTCACGCCGAGTAGTATAAGCAACGTTTTCAGCCTCTCATTCCCTAAGGCCTGATATCCGGGAGCTGGCTGAGCCAGTTCCCGGTCCACTGCTCCTTCTCATCTACCCCCGCCAAACACCTCCGGGTGCTCAGCGATCTAGTAGTCCGTCACAGCTAAAACGCTGACTTCCGGTACAATATCCTCCCGAAGGAGATGCTCCTTCATCCTCCGGGAGGATCTGTGATGCCCAAGCGCTACGTGGTGAGCCTTACGTCCGAGGAGCGTTCGACTCTCGAGAAGCTGGTCAATACGGGCCGGGCCAGCGCCCAAAAGCAGATCCACGCCCGAATTCTTCTCAAAGCGGATATCAGTGCCGAGGGCCCCAGCTGGTCCGACCGACAGATTTGTGAGGCTCTGGAGGTCAGCTCTTCGTGTGTGGAGAGGGTCCGCAAGCGCCTTCTGGAGGAAGGCTTGGAAGCGGCTCTGAACCGCCGGCCCTCCAGTCGCCCCTCCAGTCGTCGGCTCGATGGTGAGCAGGAAGCTCGGCTGGTAGCTCTGGCCTGCAGCGCTCCTCCCCAAGGGCGTGGGGCTTGGACCCTACGACTGTTGGCCGACCATATGGTCGCTCTCCAGTACGTTGAGTCGATCTCTCATGAGACCGTGCGCCGGACGCTAAAAAAAACGAGATCAAGCCGCATCTGAAGCAGTGTTGGTGCATTCCTCCGGCCAGTAATGCCGAGTTCGTCTGCCGCATGGAAGACGTTCTGGAGGTCTATACACGTCCCTTCGACCCCCAGCGGCCCCTGGTCTGCATGGATGAGAGCAGCAAACAATTATTGGCGGAGACCCGTACGCCGCTGTCGCCTCAGCCGGGCCAACTCCAGCGCTACGATTACGAGTACAGCCGCAATGGGGTGGCCACTTTGTTCGTGGCCTTTGAGCCTTTGGCGGGCTGGCGCCATGTGGAAGTGACGCAGCAACGGACTCGGCAAGACTGGGCTCGGTTCGTACGCGACCTACTCGATCACCGCTACGCCCAGGCCGAGCGGGTGGTCTTGGTGATGGACAACCTCAATACCCATTCGGGAGCCTCGCTGTATGAGACCTTCCCTCCCGAGGAGGCATTGCGCTTGCTCCAGCGCTTAGAGATCCACTACACCCCTAAGCATGGGAGTTGGTTAAATATGGCGGAAGGTGAGTTGAGTGTTCTGCAGCATCAGTGTTTAGATCGTCGGATGGGGACCGTAGAGTTTCTGAAGCAGGAGATCGCCGCATGGCAAGCCGAACGAAACCAGAAGAGCATCGGCGCGAACTGGCGCTTCACGACCCAGGAGGCGAGGATCAAGCTCCGGAAACTCTACCCATCATTTTAGCCGTGACGGTCCACTAGGAGTAGGTGCATGTGATTCATGAGTATCTACTTTGGCAAGCAGTCATGGTTCAGCCGGTAGTCCGGTGTGGATTAGGAAAGCCCGATCTTCGGCCGTAGTGGTTTACATGTCCTCTATGTCATAGCCCTGCTTAGAGTGCTCCATCTCTTTCTCGATCACCTCATCGATACCTCCAGCCTTCTCTGCCCACTTGTCTGCGTCAAGGTACAGCCCCTCTCCCCATCCATCCATGAAAAAGCTGTGGGCGCCGAGTAGGGTCTTCGTCAATTCCAGATCAACCTTGAAGGATTCTGGGCTCTTCGGGTGAGTGATGCGGTTGCGAAAGGCCCGGGCTCCGCGTAGGTGTTTCCAGCCGTTTCCTTTTCTCTCCAGAACGTGATCGTTACCGAACTCACGCGCCCAAAGATTACACGCTGCTACGAAGCGGTCTTCAATCTCGCCCTCTTCCAAGGAAGCTCTGTCAGCATCGGAGAGCCAAACTTTCTCCCTGTCGACGGCAGCTTCAATGAAGAATCGTGCTGCGGAGGTCGCCCCCTCGACCTCCGCAAAGAGTGTACGCGCGTATGTCCGAAAGGCGAACTGCGAGAAGGGTGAGAGCAGGATAGTGCGACTTGAAAGTGCGTCACTCGCGAGGGCCATAGATTGCTTGGTATCGTCTGAGAGCATGAAGAACATCTCCTTAACGTACTCAAGCGTCCGGCCGCCATAGCTTCTTATCAGAGAGTAGTCTTCCTCTTTAAAAACCTTGAGCCAGGGGACTTGTGCTTCATGATATTTCGGGAAACCGAGTTCTGCGGGAGGTAGGGTCATATCTACATTCAGGCGGTGCCCAATGTCATGGAAGAGAGCCCTCACTTCGCCATGTACCCATAGGATTGTGGGAATAAGCGCGGGTATGGCGGGGTGGACCGCCAGATCTTCAAAGACCTTTGGGTGCGAGAAGCTATTGCGGACTGCTGCAATTCGTTTCAGGCCGCGCCACTCCTCACCTCCGGTGTTCAATGTGTAGTCGGAAGCGAAGAGGCGCGGGAACAATCGGAAAGCGAGTTTGAACGAAAGTAGTGTGGCTAGGTAGTTCCTGTCCTAGGGGCTGTAAGTGTCTGTAGAAGAAGGGTTTAAACACGCATTCGGGCTGGCTTTTTCTGAACTGAGTCTCTAGAATCGGGGTCGCCAAACCTTTGATTCGAGAAAACTTAGCCAGAAAGAGAGGCCAGTCCGAATGCGCGAAGCTCGCAAACCCCAGTACAGCCTGCGGGAGACCTGGCTCGATCTTGACCATGCCCAAGAGCTGGAGGCCATGTCTCGCGTGCTCGACGACAATCCTATGGTCGCAGAGTTGGTCTTGCAAGATCTGCGAGGCGTCACCCATTCGGCGACGGCGGTCCACGGTGCTGGAGGGCTGAGCGCCGATCAAGTTCTGCGGATTCTGGTGGTCAAGCAGATGAATGGCTTCAGCTACCGGGAGTTGGCTTTCCATCTCGCGGACTCGCGCAGCTATCGGACCTTCTGCCGCTTGGGTATCACGGACAAGGTGCCGACGAAATCATCGCTCAACGCGAATCTCAAGTCCCTCCAGCCGGCCACCCTGGAGGCGATCAATCGCGTGTTCGTCGGTGCCGCGCAGGCGGCGAAGGTGGAGACCGGACGGACCGTGCGCACCGATTGCACCGTGGTGGAATCCAATATCCATGAGCCGATGGACTCCGAGCTGCTGTGGGACTGCGTGCGAGTCCTGACCCGGCTTCTGGGTCGAGCCCGCGATTTACTCGGTCCCACCCAAGTGGTTTTCGGGAATCGAACGCGGCGGGCAAAGCGGCGGCGTAAGGAAATTTTCAATGCCAAGAAAGCGGCGGATCGGCAACGGGCTTACCGAGATCTGCTCGGGGTCACTGGTGAAGTCTACCGGTGCGGGCTGGCCACTCGCGAGCTCTTGGGCAATGCGGAGGTTCTCAACACCCTGGGTTTGCGGGAAGCCCTCGCGACGGCGGGAGTTGCAGCCGACCTGGACCGCTTCCTTCCTTTGACGCTGCGGGTCATGGATCAGACCCAACGTCGCGTGTTGGAAGGCCAGAGCGTTCCGGCGGGCGAGAAGATCGTTTCGATCTTTGAGGAGCATACCGACATTATTCGCAAAGACAATCGTGAAACCCTGTACGGCCACAAGATCTGCCTGACCGGCGGAGCGTCCTCCATGATCCTCGATTGCAAGGTGCTGGAAGGGAATCCTGCGGACTCTACCTTGGCCAAGACGATGGTAGATCGGCAAGTCGAGATTTTCTCTCGCCCTCCCCGGCAGATCGTTTTCGATGGTGGCTTTGCCTCCAAGATGAACTTGAGCGACCTCAAAGCCGCCGGGGTCCAAGATGTCGCGTTCTCCAAGGGGCGGGGATTGGAGATCAGCGACATGGTCAAAAGCAGTTGGGTGTTCAAGCGGCTGCGGGACTTTCGTGCCGGGATCGAAGGCAACATCTCTTTTCTGAAACGGATCTTCGGGCTGGATCGCTGCACCTGGAAATCATGGTCGTCGTTCCAGAGCTATGTCTGGGGCTCGATCCTCAGCTTCAACCTCTTGGTCTTTGCCCGTCACCTGCTGAGCTGAGCTCGCAGCCCCTTCCATTGCCTTTGGGCCGCTGACAGCAGCGGAATGAGCTTCGCCTGTTCGTAGAGAGCCCAAGATCCCGTGGGCCGCTTTACATCCGCCCCCCAGTCCCCACGAAGCTCCCAGAATCATCCAGCATGAGCTTCAATGCCGCAGGAGGCCGCGCGGAAAAAGACCATTTCTGGACAGGAACAAGGTAGTCGTTCTTGAGACTCTCTTGCTCCTTATGGGTAAGAGTAAGGCCGGCGTCCTGAGCACATCGAAGGACTGCCTTGCGCATGGAAAATGAGAGGCCGTCGAGTAGTCCTATAAAACAACGGATTGTTGTCCTGGTCCAGAATGCGACTTTCTTGGGATAGCCATTCTCGGCTTCGGAACTCGTAACCAAGGGGAGTAGTGTTTCGAGAGAGATGTGTACATCCTTCAGGAGCATACTCGAAACTCCGAATATCTCATGCAGGCCTGTTGCGAGCTGTCTCGTGGGTTTTCCGGTTATCACCTTCTAACTCCTCGTGTCCTGTTCTGAACAGCACTTGAGCGGGCGTAGGAACTTCGCTGTGATGTGGGAATCAGAACCACCCCCCAACCGTCCACCCAATCAAAGCCACCGAAAGCAGACTCACCACCCCCGCAATCCCCCAGGCCACCCAGTTGTGAACTCTCCGGTTCACATGCTCGCCCATGATCTCCGGGTCATTCACCAGCCGCAGGATGGCGAACAGCTCGACCGGCAGCAGCAGCCCGTTCAGGACATAGACGCCCACCAGGACCTCGATCAGGGGCAGGCCGGGGATCAGGGCGATGCCGGCTCCCAGGAGGATCAGGCCGGTGAAGGTGCCCATGAAGATGGGGGCTTCGGACCAGGTTCTCGAGACTCCCCTTTCGAAGCCCAAGGCCTCGCTCAGCATGTAGGTGGTGGCCAGGGGGAGGACTCCGGCGGCCAGGAGGGAGGCCCCCAGCAGTCCCAGCGCGAAGAGGAGCTTGGCGTAAGACCCGGCGACGGGCTCCAGGGCTCTCGCGGCGTCGGCGGCGGTTTCGATCTCGATGCCCTGCGGGTGCAGGGTGGCCGCGGTGGCGATGATGATGAAGACGGCGACGATGCCGGCCGCCAGGGTGCCCGCCATGACGTCGAAACGGGTGTAGCGGTAGTCGTCCGGGGTGACCCCCTTTTCCACGACGGAGGACTGGACGTAGAGCTGCATGTAGGGGGAGATCGTGGTGCCGATCAGGGCGATCAGGAGGTGGAAGTAGCCGCGGTCGAGGTGGAAGTCGGGCTTGACGGTCGCGGTGAGGACGGCGCCCCAGTCCGGCTTCGCCAGGAAGGCGGCTCCGATGTAGGCGAGGAAGGCCAGGGTGAGGATCAGGAAGATCCTCTCCACCCAGCCGTAGGTGCCCCTCGTCACCAGCAGCCAGACGAAGACGGCCGCCACCGGCACGGCGATGTAGCGGCTGACGCCGAAGAGCTCCGCCGCCGCCGCGATGCCGATGAACTCCGAGACGATGATCCCCGTGTTCGCCACCAGCAGGGTCAGCAGGATCAGGGCGGTCTGGCGCAGGGAGAAGGTCTCGCGGACGAGGTCCGAGAAGCCCTTGCCGGTGACGGCTCCCATGCGGGCGCTCATCTCCTGCACCACGCCCACGGCCAGGGTCACCAGCACCATGGCCCAGAGCAGGCCGTAGCCGTAGGAGGCCCCCGCCGAGGCGTAGGTGGCGATGCCGCCGGCGTCGTTGCCGGCGCTCGCCGCCAGCAGACCCGGGCCCAGGGCCGTCAGGTAGGGCCAGATCCTTCGCCGCATCCCCATGCTCCCGCCCCTTCAGGCGAAGGTCCCCCGGGCTCCGCGGCGCTGCCAGACCTCGGGCAGCAGCACGGCCAGGGCGTCGTCCACGGTCAGGATGCCGAGCAGGCGCTGGTGGTCGTCGAGCACCGGCACGGCGAGGAGGTTGTACTCGGCCAGCACCTGGGCGGCGCGCTCGGCGCGGTCCTCGGGGCCGACGGTGGGGAGGTCCTCGTCCATGACGTCGGCGATGGCGGTCTCCGGATGGGCCAGGATGAGGTTGCGCAGGCGCACGAGGCCTTGCAGCACGTCGCGGTCCCCGGGGTCCACGACGTAGACGGCCAGCAGGGGGTCGGGGACGTCCTCGCGCTCGCGGATCTCGTCCAGGGTCTGCCCGACGGTCCAGTCGGCGGGGACGCGGACGAGGTCGCGGGTCATGATGCGGCCGACGCTGTCTTCGTCGTAATCCAGGTGGACCTGGACGTCGGCGGCCTCCTCGGGCTCCATGCGGGCGAGGATCTGCTCGGCCACCTCTTCGTCGAGGTCTTCGAGGGCGTCGGCGGCGGCGCCCGGGGTCATCTCCTCCAGGATGTCGGCGGCGCGCTCCTGGTCCATGCCTTCGAGGATCTCGGCGACGCGCTCGTCGCTGACCTCTTCCAGGGTCTCGGCGGCGGTCTCCTCGTCGAGGTTGGTGACGATCTCGACGCTCTCGCGGTAGGAAAGGGCGTCGACGATGCGGGCGAGGTCTACGGCGTTGAGCTCGGCCAGGCGGTCGTAGGAGACCTTGAGCTGGACGGGCGCGGCGCTGGCCAGGTACTGGACGTCGGTCCAGTCGATGACCTGGCGGCCCACGATGCGGCCGGCGAGCGCGCGGGGACCGAGGCGGCGCAGCAGGGCGTGGGGGCTGATGTCCACGCCGATGACGCGGTAGACGCCTTCGATGGGCGTGAGCTGGACGTCGTTGACGCGGACGATCCGGCGGCCTTCGATGTCGATGAGCTGGTGGTCCAGCACGTCGCGGCGCAGCAGGACCTCGCCGGAGCGGCGGGTGAAGGTCTGGAGGTCGACGGTGGAGGAGCCGAGCCGGGCCGCGCCGTTGAGGGACAGCAGATGGCCGGCGGGGACGAAGAAGCGCCGCCGGCCGTCCTTGACCACGAGGCCGGCGATGGGCGGATAGCGGTCCTCGCCGATGCGGACGATCAGGTCGTCGATCTTGCCGATCAACTCGCCGGTCTTGCCCTCGACGGGCCGGTCCACGATGGATGTGAGGAAAAGCATGGCCGGCCCCTCCCGGGCGGGAAACGTCTCCGCTTGGGCCTATCGTACCTCTTGGGCCCTCACCACCCCTACCCCTCCTCTCCCGACCCCTCCCTCCCACACCACACCGGGAGAGGAGGGGATGAAGAAGCGAAGCGAAGAGAAGCAAAGACAATCCTCTCCCCTCTCCCGGTGTGGTGTGGGAGGGAGGGGTCGGGAGAGGGGCCGGGGGTGAGGGCTCTAGAAGATCAACGACGGAATCGAGAACCCCTTCGCCGCCGCCTGCTTCTCGCGCCGGGTTTCCACGTCGTCTTCCAGCGCCACGGACGGCGGCACCACGAAGATGGTGCAGAGGGCGCGGCGCAGCACCTCGGCGGTGATGCTGCCGGTCAGGAAGCGCTCGAAGCCCCCGAGGCCGTGGGTGGCGAGGACGGCGAGGTCGGCTTTGCTTTCGCCGATCTCGGCCAGGATCTCGTCCGCGGGATAGCCGATCCGGATGCGCTCGGCGGCGATGCCCTCCGGCGTCGCCTCGCGCACGAAACGGTGAAGCTCGGTGGCGGCGAAGCGCTCGATCTGGGCGGGCGTGAATTGCAGCGAGCCCTCGGTCTCCAGCGGATTGAGCACGAACAGGATTTCCACCGCCGCGTCCTTGCCGCCGGTGCGGGACAGCAGGTCGATCCCCTTGCGGATGGCGCCCGCCGAGAGAGCGGAGAGGTCCACCGGGATCACCACCCGCTCGGGAGGGAAGACCGCCTCGGGACGGAGGACGAGCACAGGACAGGGAGCCTTGCGGATCACCCGGTCGGCCGTGGAGCCCAGGAGCGCCCGGTGGAGGGCTCCGCCTTCGGCGGCACCGAGGACGATGAGGTCGGCTTCGTTGCGCCGCGCCAGCTCCAGGATCTCCCGGTAGGGAGCTCCGAGGCCGAGGCGGATCTGGGGTGGCGAGAACCCGCTCAGCTCCGCGAGACCGGTCCGCCGCGCCTGCTCTTCCAGCCTTTCTCTCAGCTCGCGCAGCTCGGTCTCGGTCCAGGCGAGATCCGCGCCTCCGATCTCGGAAGGGAAGGCCGGCGGCGCGCAGACGTGGACGAGCCAGACCGCGGCGCCGGCGTTCCGGGCGATGGCCGCGCCGGTGCGTACGACGGCGTCGCTCTCGGGAGTGAGCGCGGTCGCGATGACGAGGGTTTTCAGGTCTCTGGACATGATGGCCTCCAACGAGGGATTTCGATGTCAGGGCCAATCTGACAGACCTCGCGAGGCGGGAGACCACCTGCCAGGGTGGTGCGGCAGGCTCCGTGGGGTGGCGGATCAGACGGGTTTGACGTCCACGACCAGCCCCGTCTGCAGCCGGCTCTCCGCTTCGGGAGAGGGGGAGAGCCGGATTTCGATCATCACCATCTGCGAGGCGGCGTCCACCTCGGGCGCGATGCGCTGCACCGAGCCGGGAATCCGCAGCCCCAGGTTGCGCACCGTGGCGGTCACCGGGGTGCTCACCGCGAGCTTGCGGGCCTCCTCGGGCGGCACGGCGGCCCGCACCAGCAGCTCCCCGGAGCTGATGAGGCGCACCACCGGCGTGCCGGGGCCGACCAGGGCGCCGGGGTCGGCGAAACGCTCGGCCACCCGGCCGTCGAAGGGGGCGCGGACCTCGTTGCGGGAGAGGGTGGTCTGGAGCTGCCGCACCCGCGCCTGCTGCTCGGCGGTGCGGGAGCGCGCCACTTCCAGGGCCGCGGAGGCGGTCTTGACCCGCAGCGAGGACTCGGCCAGGTCTTCCTTGGAAAAGAAGTCGGGATTGGCCTCCCGCCGCTCGTTGCGGGCGCGGGCTTCGGCCAGCTCGTCGGCGGCCCGGCGCTCTTCGGCCTCGGAGGCCCGCAGAGAGGAGCGGGCCATCTCCAGGTCCTGGGCCGCGAGGCTGGTGTCGAGCGTGGCGATGCGGTCCCCCCGCCGCACCCGGTCGCCGATGGAGACGTGCATCGCCTGGAGCCTCCCCGGGGTCTCCGCCGTCACGTCCACGGACTTGCTGGCCACCACGACGCCGATCCAGCCCTTGCGGTCCGGCGCGGGCCGCGGAGCGGCGGCCGGAGCGGCGGCGGCCGGCGCGGCGGCGGGCTCGGGCATGGGCTCCGGAGCGGGGCGCCGCCGGTCGCAGGCGGTGAACAAGGCGAGGAGGACGAGGAGGACGGCGGAGAGGGCGCGGAGGTGGAGCATGGGGAGATGTTACAGCGGGTCCGGGGCGGAATGAGCCCTGGGACCGCCGGCGTCCCGCCGGCAACTCATCAAAATCTAGTAAGTCTGCCGGCGGGACGCCGGCGGTCCCAGGGGGACTCTCGGCCAACGTCGTACTAGACTCTCCCCCATGAACAAAGCATCTCGCCGGCTCGCCGGAGCCGCCCTCTTCCTGCTGGTCCTGCTGGCCCTCGCCATGGTGGCGATCCCGATGTGGCTGATCCAGCCCTTCTCGCCGCAGACGCCCGAAGGGCTTTCCCTCTCCTACGCGCTGCGCCGCTGGGCGCCCTGGGGAACCCTGCTGGCCCTGGCCGCCGGCCTCGGCGTCGCCGTCTGGCTGTGGCGCGGCGGGCGGTGGTGGAGCCGGACGGCGTGCGCGCTGGCGCTGGCCGTGCTGGCCGCCGCGGCGTGGGTCTCGCGCCAGAACCTCTTCGAGAAAATGTTCGCGCCCCTGGAAGGTCCCAGCTTCGCGGCGGCGTCCGCGGCGGACTGGGTCGGCGAGGAGGAGACCGTGATGGCCATCGAGGCCGGCGGCGAGGCGGTCGCCTTTCCCGTGCGGCAACTGGCCTATCACCACATCGTGCAGGACGTGATCGGGAAGGAGCCGGTCGTCGCCACCTACTGAACGCTCTGTCACACCGGTCTGGTGTGGAGCGCGGAGGTGGACGGGCGGAGGCTGAGCTTCCGCCTCACGGGGATCAACAACCAGAACTTCCTGATGACGGACGAGCAGACGGGGTCCTGGTGGCAGCAGGTGACCGGCGAGGCGGTGTTCGGCCCCCTCAAGGGCAAGCGTCTGGAGCTGGTCTTCCATGACGAGCTATCCTTCGGGCTCTGGAAGCGCGAGCATCCCGGCGGCCGGGTGCTCCGTCCGGACGACAGCGCGCCCTGGAAGAGGTTCTCCGAGAACTGGGAGGAAAAGACCGCCAAGGCGCCGGTCGTCACCCCCGTCAAGGCTGACGATCCGCTCCCGCCCCGCGAGCTGGTGGTGGGCCTCCGCGCCGGAGACGCCGCGCGGGCCTATCCGATGGCCGCGCTCCAGCGGCAGAGCCCGGTGGTCGACACCCTCGGCGGCGTCCCCCTGATCCTGGTGGTGGGTGAGGATGGACGCTCGGTCCGGGCGTTTGACCGGAGGGTGGAGGGGCGCGAGTTGAACCTCTTCGCCAAGGCCGGCGTATCTCCCTTGACGTTGGTGGACGCCGGGACGGGCAGCGAGTGGGACTTCACGGGCCGGGCCGTCAGCGGTCCGCTGGCCGGGAAGAAGCTGGGCAAGGTCTTCGTTTTGAAGGACTACTGGTTCGACTGGAAGGCGTACAATCAAGGGACGACGGTATTCAGACAAGGGATCGATTCAGGAGGTTGAAGATTCATCAGTCATTCCCCATCGCGCTGCTGGCCGGCTTCGACGGCGGCAGTGTGGAGGCGTGCCTGCGCCAGCTCGGGCCGGAGATCCACGTCCTGGTGGCGGACTCCGCGGAGGAGGCGCTGCGGCTGCTGGACAGCCAGCCCGTGGCCGTGCTGGCGGTGGGGGCGGGCATCGCCGGCGAGCGCGCCCGGACGCTGATCGAGGACGCCCGCGAGACTCCGGGCGCGGCCCACCGGGTGAACCTGGTCCTGGCGGGCGGTCCCGACTCTTCGCTGTTCCAGGACCTGATCGACTCCGACTCTCTCTTCTACCTCAGCCAGGAGCCGGTGCCGGCGGCCGACCTGATCGCCCTGCTGCGCGGCGCCGCCAACCGTTGGCGCGGCGCCGTCCTCCAGCAGGACGAGGAGGAGCGCCGCCGGACTTCCTTCGCCCAGCGCCTGCTCGCGGCGGCGCAGGCCATCAACGCCCAGCAGAACCCCGCCGGCGGCACCCGCACGGCGGCCGACGCGGTGGAGGACCTCGCCGCGGCCGACCGCGGCTACTGTCTCCTCTACGATCCCCATTCCGACACCCTCTGGGAAGGGGCCAGGCCCGACGAGGAGGACCGGCGGGAGAGCGCCGCGGTGGGGCTCGTCAGCTTCGTTCTCCGCACCGGGATGCCGATCTCCCTGGAGCGGCTCGCCGCCGACCCGCGGTTCGACCGCGACGCCGACGATCCCAAGGCGGAAGGGGAGGAGCGTTTCGCCGCCGTGCCCGTGACGGCGCCGGACGGCCGCGTCGTCGCCGTGCTCGCCGTCGTGCGCGGTTCTCAGGAGCGGCCTTTCAGCGAGGAGGATCTCCGGGGGATGTCCCAGCTCGCCGAGCAGGCGGCGCCCACCCTGGCGCGGCTGCGGCCGCCGGGCAAGAACACCGAAGGCCTTCCGGCGTCGATGCTCTTCCGCGAGGAGGCGGTCGAGTACCACCAGGTGGGCGTGCGCAGCGAGGGGGACCTCCTGCGCGTCGATCCCGGCTGGATGCGGTGGACCTACCGGCTGTTGCTGGGGTCCGTGGCCGCCGGGCTGCTGTTCAGCGTCCTGGCGCCGATCCGCGAATACGCCTCCGGGCCCGCGATGGTGCGCCTGGGCGGGCGGACCGACCTGACGGCGGCCACGGACGGCATCGTCACCCAGGTGCTGGTCGCTCCCGGCGAGCAGGTCGCGGCCGGCCGGCTGCTGGTGCGCTTCTACGGCGCCCGCGAGGCCGCCGAGCTGCGCAGCCTCGACCAGGAGTTCGAGGCGCAGCTCATCAACCGCCTGCGCAACCCGGCCGACCCCGGCGCCGAGCAGTCCCTCATCGTCCTCCGCTCCCAGATGGACCTGGCCCGCGCCCGCCTGGCCGAGCGCGAGATGCGGGCGCCGGCCGCGGGGGCGGTGGGCGACATCCGGGTGCGGCCGGGCCAGCACATCACGCCCGGGCAGACCCTGCTCTCGCTCTCGCGCGGCGAGGGCCGGCCCGAGGTCACGGCCTGGCTGCCGGGCGAGTACCGGCCCATGCTCAAGCCCGGCATGCGCCTGCGCCTGGAGCTGCGCGGCTATCGCTACGCCTACCAGCACCTGACCGTGAGCCAGGTGGACGACAAGGTGGTCGGTCCCGCCGAGGCGCAGCGCTCCATGGGCCAGGTCGCCGACGCCGTGGAGCTGGGCGGACCGGTGGTGCGGGTGACGGCGCGGTTGGAAAACGACACCTTCGAGGCCGACGGCCGGATCCGCCGCTTCCACGACGGCATGCTGGGCCAGGCCGAGGTCAGCGTGCGCTCGGAGAAGGTGCTGGTGGCCCTGATCCCCGCCCTCAAGGCGATCTTCGAGCGCGAGGAGGCCGGCGATGCCTGAGCCCGGACCCGAGCGGACGCCGGAGCGGGCGCCGGCAGGGGAAGACGGCGGCCGCGCCGAGGCTCCCCTCCACCGCCGCTTCCCGGCCCTGGAGCGGCTGGCCCTCAACGGCCGCCGCCAGCGCGTGCCCTACGTGCAGCAGAACACCGCCAGCGACTGCGGCGCCGCCAGCCTGACCATGGTCCTGGGCTTCCACGGCAAGCACCTGCGGCTGGACGACGTGCGCAAGGTCACCGGCTTCGGCCGCGACGGCGCCGACGCCATGGCGATCCTCAACGCCGCCCGCGTCTTCGGCCTGCGCGGCCGGGGCGTCAAGGTGGAGGAAGTGGAGGATCTGCGCTTCCTGCCGGCGGGCTCCATCCTCCACTGGCAGTTCAACCACTTCCTGGTCTTCGAGCGGCAGACGGCGGACGGTGGCGCCGACCTGGTCGATCCCGCCGCGGGCCGCCGGCACGCCAGCCGCGAGGAGCTGGGGCGGTCGTTCACCGGCGTGGCGCTGACCTTCGAGCCCGGGGAGGACTTCGAGCCGCAGGAGGGGGAGGGCCGGCGCTGGGACCGCTTCGTGCGCCTCTTGCGCGCGCACTCGGGTGTGCTGAAGCGCGTCCTGGTGACCTCGGCCATGGTGCAGATCTTCGCCCTCGCCGTGCCGGTGTTGATCGGCGTGCTGGTGGACCGGGTCATCCCCCGCGGCGACCTCCAACTCCTGGGCGTGCTGGCGGCGGGTCTCGTTACCATCGTCGGCTTCAGCTTCCTGTCGTCCATCCTGCGCTCGTTCCTGCTGCTCTACATGCGCACGCACCTGGACGCCCGCATGACGCTGGACTTCCTCGACCATCTGGTCGACCTTCCCTACGCCTTCTTCCAGCAGCGCTCGGCCGGCGACCTCATCATGCGCATGGGCAGCAACGCCACGGTGCGCGAGATCCTCACCTCGGGCACCCTCTCCGGCGTGCTCGACGGCTTCCTGGTCACCCTGTACCTGATCCTGCTCTTCGTGACCAGCCCGTCCATGGGCGTGCTGGTGCTGGGGCTGGGTGCGATCCGCGTCGGCCTGTTCCTCTTCACCCGCAAGCGGCATCGGGACCTGATGACCCGCTCGCTGCAGACCGAGGCGCGCTCGCAGAGCTACCAGGTCAACCTGCTGGCGGGGATCGAGACGCTGAAGGCGGCCGGCGCCGAGCATCGGGCGGTGGAGCAGTGGTCGCACCTGTACGTGGACGTGCTCAACATTTCCCTCGCCCGCGGCCGGCTCTCGGCCTTCGTGGACTCGATCCTCGCCGCTCTCGGCATGGCCTCGCCGCTGGTGGTGCTGATCTGGGGCGGCCTCCAGGTGCTGCGCGGCGACCTCTCGCTGGGCACCATGCTGGCGATGAACGCCCTGGCGGCCGGCTTCCTGACGCCGCTCTCGACGCTGATCACCAACGCCTTCCAGTTCCAGCTCCTGGGGAGCTACCTGGACCGCATCGAGGACGTCTTCGAGGCGAAGCGCGAGCAGGACCCGGCGGCGGTGAAGCCCGCGCCGCGCCTCAAGGGGGGCATCCGGCTGGACAAGGTGAGCTTCAAGTACGGCCCGCACGCCCCCTGGGCGGTGGAGGACGTCAGCGTCGAGATCCCGCCGGGCCGCTTCGTGGCCCTGGTGGGGCGGTCCGGCGCCGGCAAGTCCACCCTGGCCAGCCTGCTGGTGGGGCTCTACCGGCCGACCGAGGGGAAGATCCTCTTCGACGGCACCGACCTCGAGGAGCTGGACCTGCGTTCGGTGCGCCGGCAGGTGGGCGTGGTGCCGCAGCACCCGTACCTGTTCGGCACCAGCATCCGGGCCAACATCGTCCTCTCGGACCCGTCGCTGCCGCTCTCGCGGGCGGTGGAGGCGGCCAAGCTCGCCCACATCCACCAGGACGTCATGGTGATGCCGATGGGCTACGAGACCATCATGGCGGACGGCGGCGCCTCGCTCTCGGGCGGCCAGCGCCAGCGCCTGGCCCTGGCCCGCGCCCTGGTCCACCGGCCGGCCATCCTCCTCCTGGACGAGGCCACCAGCGCGCTGGACACGCGCACGGAGCGGGAGATCCAGCGCGAGCTGGCGGCCCTGCGCACCACCCGCATCGTCATCGCCCACCGCCTCAGCACGGTCCGCGACGCCGACCTGATCCTGGTGATGGATCAGGGCCGCCTCGTGGAGCAGGGCCGCCACGACGAGCTCCTGGCGCTCGAAGGCGTCTACGCCGGCCTCGTCGCCGCTCAGATGGAGAAGGAGCGGATGCGGGCGGCGGAAGTCTGACCGCAAGCGTCTGACCACAATCTCGGCGGCGCGTAGTCGAAATCCGAGACGCGTAGAGAAAATCCGAGACGCGTAGTCAAGATCTGAGGCGCAAAGGAAAATTCCGAGGCGCGTAGACTTCTCCGGAGGCGCGTAGTCCTTTCCGGCGGCGCGTACCGGAAGATCTGAGACGCGTAGAGAAGATCCGAGACGCGTAGACAGAATCTGAGGCGCGTAGTCGTTTCCTGAGACGCGTAGTAGAAATCTGAGGCGCATAGACTTTTGCGGAGACGCGTAGTCGCGATCTGAGACGCGTAGATTTTTGCGGAGACGCGTAGTCTGGGTCGGAGACGCGTACTGACGCGAAGAGGCCCGCTTTGCGTCTCCTTGGGCGGCGGTGCTTCCCTGGGACCGCCGGCGTCCCGCCGGCAGAGCCACATCTTTAGCCACACGGATTTTCCAGCCCCTTCGCGTCACGCCCTCCCGTGCCTCCCCGGACCGGCGGACCGTCTCCAACATCTACGCACACCCATAGGTTACGCCCGGGCGTGATATACGCCCAATTCAATCTTCAAATCTACATCGGGCAGTTGCATCGCGGCCGTGGGCCTGTGCTAAAGTCCACGAATTCTCTCGAAAGAGTAGTCCCTGGGGGTCCTGCACTTTGTGTCCCCTGGCGGTACGGGAGGTCCGGTCCGGTAGTCATGCGAAGCCTCGGTTGGGTTCTGCTCCCGCTGCTGCTGTCGAGCTGCAGCGCCAATCCCCGCTCCTTCTTCGGCGGGGAGATCCAGGTAGAGATCCATGCTGAAAACGAGCTGAACCAGGACAGCCCGGTGGCGGTCGAGCTGATCGTCGTCCGCAACGAGAAGCTTCTCGAAAAGCTGCTCGCGCTCTCCGCCCAGGACTGGTTCAACCAGCGCGAGCAGATCCACCGCGACCATCCGGGGGACAAGGCCTTCGTCTCCTGGTACTGGGAGCTGGTGCCCGGCCAGCCGCTGCTCACCCAGAAGCTGGAGTTCGATTCCGGAGCGCGGGCGGTGGTGGTGTTCGCCAACTACTTCGCGCCCGGCGCGCACCGCGTCCGGGCCGATCCCCATCAGGACCTCGTCATCCGCCTGCAGAAGGACGACGTCGCCGTGGAGCCCGGGTCGTGAGCGATTCCCGCCGGGTCCCCGACGCGATCGACTGGCACGAGGGCATGCTCCTCGCGCCGCAGCACTTCCAGCAGCTCTCGCAGCGGCACGAGGAGCTGGTGTGCTTCCACGCCGCCGCGGCCTCGGCCTTCCACTGGGGGGTGAGCCGGCTGAAGATCGACGCCGCCGCCCTGTCGCAGGGGGTGCTGCGGGTGGCCGAGTTGGAGGCCGTGCTGCCGGACGGCCTGATCGTCACCCGCGAGCTGGACGATCCGCAGCCGCTGGAGGTGGACCTCAAGCCCTACGCGGGGGCGCTGGAGGCCGGCGCGTCCCGGATCTGGTTGGCGGTGCCGGCCCGGCGCCCGGGCCTGTCCCCCCTGCACGGCGAGTTCCCCCGCTACCGTTCGATCGACGGCGGCGCGGTGATCGACGAGTCTTCCGGCGAGGGGGACGTCTTCATCCCGCGGCTGCGGCCGAGCCCCGTGCTGCTGGTCACCGAGACGCCGCCCCTGCGCTACGCCGCGCTGCCGGTGGCGCGCGTGCGCCGGGCCGACGACAAGTTCCGCCTCGACGAGAGCTGGGAGCCGCCGGTGATGGGCGTGGCCCTGGGCTCCCCCTTCGCCCGGGTGGCCATGGAGGTGGCCGAGCGGCTGCGCAAGAAGACCGAGGTGCTCGCGGACCGCGCCCGCGCCCGGTCGGTGGTGCAGACGCCGCAACTGCTGGAGACGAAGATGATGATCCACGCCCTGGTCTCGGCGCTGCCGCGGCTGGAGGCGGTGCTGGCGACCGGGCGGTCTCACCCCTTCGTCCTCTATCTCGCCCTCTGCGACGTGGCGGGGAGCGTGGCGGCGCTGGGGCATGGCATGACGCCTCCGGTCTTCCCGCTCTACGACCACACCGATCCCATGGCCGCCTTCGCCCGGCTGCAGGACTTCATCCTCCGCGTGGTCGCCGAGGCGGTGAGCGAGTCCTACACGCCGTTCCGCTTCTACTTCGACCAGGGGACCTACAACCTCCCGTTCGCGGAGGATTGGCGCAACCTCTCGCTGGTTCTGGGGGTGCGCGGGCAGGACGGCGTGGACGAGGGCGACGTGGAGGCCTGGGTGGAGTCCAGCCTCATCGGCTCGCAGGACCTGATACCGGTGATGCGCGACAAGCGCATCCTGGGCGCCCGCCGCAAGCGCATCGAGCGGGAGGGGGATCTGGTCCCGGCGGGCGGGGTCCTCCTCTACTCGCTGCAGGCCGATCCCGAGCTCGTCCAGCCCAATCAGATCCTGCAGGTCTGGAACGTGGGCGACCGCGGAGAGACGCCGCGCGTGGTCGAGATCATCCTCTACGTGAAGGTGCCGCGATGAGCGCCGGTTTCCTGAAAGCCATGGGCGAATCCCTGCTGCTGGCGCAGTTCCGGGAGTTCTACGAGGAGGTCGTGCGCTGGAAGCGTCTGGCCTCCCGCGAGGCTGAGGCCCTGCCGGTGCCGGTTCTGGCCGTGGTGGGCGGCGGGGAGACGGCCATCCGCCAGGGCGGTTCCCCGGTAGGGGTGATGCCCTCGGCGATCTGGCAGGCCCTGCTCGGCTTGCTCAACCGCCAGGAGGCCGAGGTCCGGCGCACCGGCGGCGAGTACGCCTCGGCCCTCTACCGGCGGACGCAGTACGTGATGGCCGCCCTGGCGGACGAGACCTTCCTCTACCTGGACTGGCCCGGGCGCGACGCCTGGCGGGCCAACCTCCTGGAGTTCAAGCTCTTCCAGTCCTACCGCGCGGGCGAGGAGGTCTTCCATCGCATCGACGCGCTGCTGCGCACCCGCGACCCGGCCGACCTGGAGCTGGCGAGGATCTATCTGCTGGCCCTGGGGCTGGGGTTCCGGGGATCGCTGCGCGGCCCCGAGGGGGAGGCGCGGATCGACGCCTACCGGCGGGAGCTGTATACGTTCCTCACCAACCGGGACCCCGGCACCTCGCGCGAGCCGCACTCGCTGTTCCCCGAGGCCTACCAGAGCAACATCGAGACCTCGGGGTCGAGCCGCCGGCTGACGCCGGGCCGGCGCTGGCTCCTGGCCGGCCTGCTGCTGCTGCTCGGCTGGATCCTGCTGTCGCACCACCTCTGGACCAACACCACCGAGGATCTCCGGCCGTTGGTCGACGTGATCATCGAGCAACCACGGTAGGAAACGGAAAGACGATGGACCTGCTGGCCGGGCTCACCCGCAATCTGCCTCTGACGCTCGCCGTCTTAGGGATGGTCGTCCTCGCGATCGTCGTCGCTCTGGTGGTGCTCGTCCGCAAGCGCCGGGCGCCGGCGGAGGGGATGGAGGAGCCGGAGGCCGAGCCCGAAAACGGCGCGGCCGTGCCGCCGCCCCGAGGCGGCGGGGTGGTGGTCGACTTCCGGCAGCTCAGCTCGCAACAGCGGCTGTCGTCGGCTTTCCGCCGCGCCCTCTCCGAGCTGCGCCGGCACCTGGGAGGCCGCGACAGCCGCTACCGCCTCCCCTGGTACGTCCTGCTGGGCGAGGAGGGCTCGGGCAAGTCCCGCATCCTCCAGGGCAGCGGGCTCAACCTCCCGCTGGGCGAGCCGGACGACCTCGTCCCCGAAGAAGGAGAGGGCTGCTCGTTCTGGTTCTTCGACCGCGGCGTGGTGCTGGACGTCTCGGGCGAGATGGTGCTGCGCCGGGACGGCCGGAGCTCGGACGAGCGGGGCTGGCGCCAGCTCCTCGCCCAGTTGCGGGAGCACCGTCCGGAGCGCCCCCTGGACGGGGTCGTCCTCACCGTCCCCTGCGCGGCCCTGATCGGGTCGGGCCAGGACGAGGGGCAGCGCCTCGCCGGGGCCGCGGAGCGGGGCGCGGCCTACTTTCGCAAGCTGCGCCAGGCCCAGGAGACCCTGGGGATGCTTTTCCCGGTCTACGTGCTGGTGACCGGCTGCGAGGAGGTCCCGGGGTTCGCCAGCTTCGCCGGCCAGCTCCCGGAGCACCTGCGGGGGGACCTCTTCGGCTGGTCGAGCCCCTACGCGCCGGAGGTGGCCTTCCGGCCCGAGTGGGTGGACGAGGCCTTCACCCTCCTCGGCGCGGGGCTTCACCGCGCCCAGGTGGACGCCTTCGGCGAGCGGACTTCGCTGCCGGACCCGGACGGCCTCTTCTGCTTCCCGGTCGAGTTCCAGACCATGCGGGACGAGCTGCGGGTCCTGCTCAGCCAGATCTTCCGCGCCAGCACCTATCACGAGGTCCTGCCCTGCCGGGGCATCTTCTTCTGCGGCCGGGCGCCCGCCGCCGACCGCCGCGGCGTGGAGCTGTTCCGCAACCCCCATGCCGTGGGCGAGTCGGTGTTCGTGCGCGACACGTTCGACCGCAAGATCTTCCCCGAGCGCGACCTGGCCCACCCGACCTCGCTGGCCCTGCTCCAGGGCGGCCGCCGCCTGCGCATCCTCCAGGCGGCCGTGGTGACCCTGGCCCTGGTCTCCACCCTGGGGCTCTGGTGGGGCGCCCGGGGCCTGGCGAAGCGGCACGAGAACCTGCGCGTCTTCCTGCTGAACACGGCACAGGACCTCCAGGACCTGCGGGCCCTGCGGGCGCGCGGGGAGACGGGCGAGACCCGGGGCGCCTTCCTGCGCGACCGCGCCTTCCACCTGTTCGAGGGCATGGCGAACCTCCACGCCGATTGGTTCGGCTCGGTGTTCATCCCCAGCTCGTGGTTCAGCGACTTCAACTCCGACCTCCGGGCCGCCGTAGCGCGCGCTTACGACGACATCATCCTCAAGACCATGAACCAGGAGCTCGGCCGCACCCTGGACGAGATCCTCGCGCAGGCGAAGCCCCTGGGGGTGGTGACGGAGGAGTCCGTGGTCTCGCCGCTGGCGGAGGGGGAGGCGGGCGAGGGCTCGGTGGCCGGAGCCTTCATCGCCTGGGACGCGCCGGCCGCGGGGACCGGGGACGTTTACGTCCCTGCCGTCGCCGACATGCCCGAGTTCCAGCAGACGAGCCGCTACGTGGCCGGGCTGCGGACGCTGGAGAACAACGCCAACCGGTTCAACCGGCTGCGCACCACCAAGGATCTCAAGGACCTCAACGCCGTGGCGGCGTATCTGTTCGACCGCGAGCTGCCGCAGAGCTTCTTCCAGAACTCGTCCCTGTACTCCCAGGCCCTGGCCCAGGTGGATTACGCCCACTTCGAGCCGCTGCCCCAGCGGCCGCGTACCACCGGGCGGGCGATGGAGCTCTCGGACGCCCTGTTCGGCCGGCTGTTCGACCGCAATCCGGCCGCCCACGAGCTGCAGGCCGCGGCGGCGCTGGTGGCCCAGGCGTCCGGCCCGTCGTGGGCGGACGGCGGCGGGGCGCCCGCGGCGGCCCTGGTGGAGCTGCACAACCGCCTGAAGCGGGCCGAGCAGATCCTGGCGTCGCCCGAGCTCGCCTGGATGTCCCAGGAGACCCTGGACCTGGGCAAGCCCTATCAGGAGATGCTCGGGGCTGCCCGCGCTTCGGTTTTCCTGGGGCCGGAGATCGCGCAGCGCATCCAGAACGAAGGCAACGACAGGTTCCAGGATTTCCGCCGGGACCTGCTGGGCATCGAGACCCGCGCCACCGGCAAGCTCGCCTACAGCGAGCCCCGGACAGGAGCGGTCTCCCTGTCGCCGCAGGCCAAGCTCCTCGTCGACGCGCTGGGCGGGCTCTCCTACCAGGGGCTGGTGGCCGACACGGCTCCGGACGTCCCGGCGGCCGTCGCGCTGTCTTCCCGGGGGCGGGTGGCCTGGGACGTCCCGGGGCTCCAGCGGGCGGCGGCCCTCTATCTCCCCTACGAGGACTTCATCCAGAAGACCCTGGAGCCCTTCCCGGTGCAGGTGCGGAACGTCCTCCAGAGCTCGTCGCGGGAGCAGCTCGGCGCGCGGATGATGGCGCAGGTGGCTTACGCCCAGCGCCCGTCGCCCGAGCCGGACGCCTCCTCCTCGCTGCTGCTGGCGCAATCCCTGGAGGCCCAGGTGGCGAACTTCCAGGCCGCCTCCGCCTCGATCGCCGAGCTGATGAGCACGTTCGAGAAGCTGGGGCTCTTCCCGGACCGCGACCAGGTGGCCCAGGCCTTCGCCGCCCAGGGCGAGCAGATCCTGGCCGACGCCGACCGCCTGCTGGTCCTGGAAGCCCCCTACACGCCGCGGGGCAACGGTTTCGACTGGTGGGACGGCGGCAAGCGGCCGGGACTGGAGGCTTTCGGCGCCGGCGACGAGGCCCAGCTCGCCGCCTATCTGGGTTCCCAGCGCGCCGACGTGGCAGAGATCGCGGAGCGCTTCGCGCAGCCGGTCATCAAGGCTTTCGGCGGCCGGGCTTCCTCGCGCGGCCTCCGCTTGTCCATGGCCCGCTGGACCGCCATCTCCGAGCAGCTCGGCCGCCACAAGGCCAACGATCCCGGCAACTCCGTGACCGGCCTGGACGAGCTGGTCCTCAAGGACATGCTGGAGATCGAGCCCGCCAACTGCTCGCGCCGGATCACCACCCGCATGCTCGCCGAGCCGGCGGACGACTTCTTCGAAGAGCGCCGGGCCACCCTGCGCCGGCAGCTCTACGACCGCTGCCGGGAGCTGGCGGACGGCCACGCCGTGGCGGGCTACCGCCGGATCGAGGCCTTCTTCAACCAGCGCCTGGCGGGCCGGTTCCCCTTCGCGGACTCGCCGCCCGGCCGGCTCGACGCCGAAGCCGATCCCGAGGACGTCCGGGAGCTCTACAGGCTCTACGCCGCCTACGCGCCGGTCCTGCGCGGCGTACCGGAGGCGGACCGGCCGCCGGCGGCCTTCGACTTCATCGACAAGGTCGACGGCGTCCGCCCCCTGTTCGCCGCCTTCCTGGACGATCCGCTGCGCCCCGAGACGCCGGAGCTGGAGCTGGCCGTCCGCTTCCGCGACCAGCGCAAGGTGGAGGCCGGCGCCGACCGCATCTTCCGCTGGTCGCTGGCCAGCGGCGAGCGGGTGGTCACCCATCCCTACAGCGGCCCGGCCATCCCCTGGACCTACGGCACGCCCATACGGCTGGAGCTGCAATGGGCCAAGGATTCCCCGGTGATCCCGGTGGAGAGCCCGGAGCTGCCCGGCGTGCTCGTGAACGGCAGGACCGCCGTCTTCGAGTTCAACAACCGCTGGTCGCTGCTGGCCCTGCTGAGGACCCTGGCCACCCCGCAGGACGACGGCGATCCGCGCGCCGAGACGCTGCGCCTGCGGGTGGCCACCCGTCCGGAAGCCGAGCCGCAGGCGGCGCCCGAGATGGCGCGGGTGTTCATCCGTCTGGCCCTGCGGCCGCCGCGCAGGGAGGCCTCGGGCGAGAAGGCCGAAGCCGCCGCCCCTCCCCCGAGCCCGCCCCTCCCGCCGAAGACCTCGAGCTGCCGGTCTTCCCCGTGTCGGCGCCGCGCTGGAGCCAGGGAGGAGAAGGGCCGTGAAGGCCGACCTCGAGACCCTGCTGACGCCGATCTCCGCCGACAAGCCGTCGGGGGAGCCGCTGCGCTACTCCGGCCTCTACGAGGCGGTGGAGGAGGCGCGCCGGGAGGACGATCCCAACCTGCCGCAGGGGGTCTGGAAGACCGGCCTCAAGCGCGCCGACTGGAAGGAGGCGGCCCGGCTCTGCCTGGATGCCCTGGAGACCCGCTCCAAGGACCTCCAGCTCGCGGCCTGGCTGACGGAGGCCTGGATCCGCCTGGACGGCCTGCCGGGCGCCGCCCGAGGGCTGGAGGTCCTGGCGGCCTTGAGCGAGAGCTTCTGGGACACGGTCCACCCGCAGGTCCAGGACGGCGACGCCGAGTTCCGCATGGCGCCCCTGGAATGGGTGGCGGACCGCATCCCGGACGCCGTGCGCGGCGTCGCGGTCACCGCGCCCGGGAGCGACGACGTACGCCCCTGCGCCTACGCCGACCTGGAGGGCGCGCGCCATCTCGACCGGCTGGCCCGCGCCGACCCCGAGGGGGCCAAGGCCGCCGAGGCGCGGGGGCGGATATCGCTCGACCGCTTCCTGGTGAGCGTCAGCCTCACGCCCACGTCTTTCTATTCCGCCCTGGCCGCGGACGCGCAGCGGGCCCTGGAAGCCCTGGACGGCCTCGTCGTCCTGCTGGGCCGCCTGGCCGGCGACGGCGCGCCCAGCTTCCAGCGCCTGGGCGACGCCCTGTTCGCGCTGCAGCACTTCGCCCAGCGCGTGCTGGAGGAGCGGCGGCAAACGGGAGAGGAGATCGCGCCGATGACCGAGGAATACGCCTCCTACGACTCCGGGATGGGAGATTTCGGCCCGGAGGAAGAAGCAGGGGAGGCGGCCGGCTACGGCGGGCCTATCCGCAGCCGCGCCGAGGCCTACCGCCGGCTCGCCGAGGCGGCGGACTACCTGCTCCGTACCGAGCCGCACAGCCCGGCGCCGTACCTGGTGCGGCGGGCGGTGGCTTGGGGCGGCATGTCCCTGGGCGAGCTGCTGGAGGAGCTGGTGCAGAGCGACAACGATCTGAAGTCCATCTATACATTGCTCGGAATGCGCGAGCGGCCATGACGGGAAGGAACCCCCGGCAGGACGGACGGTCCGTCCGCCGTTGAGTTGACTGAGGAGATGAAAGGAGCTCGGAGATGCCAGAGAGCACACAGAAGAAGCTGAGCCGGATTCGTCCGCCGCGGGTACAGATCACCTACGACGTCGAGATCGGCGACGCCATCCAGATGAAAGAGCTGCCCTTCGTGGCCGGCATCCTCGCCGACCTGTCGGGCAGACCGGCCGAGGCCCTGCCCAAGCTGAAGGACCGCAAGTTCGTCGAGATCGACCGCGACAACTTCAACGACGTCCTGGCTTCGTGCGCCCCCCGCCTCGCGCTGCGGGTCGACAACAAGCTCGCCGACGACGACACCAAGCTGAACGTCGAGCTCAACTTCCGCAACATGGACGAGTTCGATCCCGCCGAGGTCGTCAAGCAGGTGGAGCCGCTGCGCAAGCTGTTCGACGCCCGCCAGCGCCTGATGGACCTGCTGGCCAAGCTGGACGGCAACGACCAGCTCGACGCCCTCCTCCAGGAGATCGCCGAGAACCCCGATTCCCAGAAAGCCTTGAAGGACAGCACCGCGGCCCCGGCCGCTTAACGGAGGAGGAGACACCATGGCTGACAAGACTCCCAAGGATCCCGCTCCGGACGCCGCCGCGGCCGCCGGCGCCACGGCCCAGGAGCTGCCGCTGCTGGACCGCATCATTCAAGAAGGCAAGATGGCCCGCGACGAGTCGCAGCAGGCCTACGCCCGCGACCTCGTGGGCGAGTTCGTCAATCAGATCCTCGACGAGGGGATGACCGTCTCCAAGGACACGGTCGCTTCGATCGAGGCGCGCGTGGCGCAGATCGACAAGCTCCTCTCCGAGCAGCTCAACGAGATCCTCCACAATGAGGAATTCCAGCGCCTGGAGGCCTCCTGGCGCGGGCTCCACTTCCTGGTGATGAACACCGAGACCAGCACCAAGCTCAAGCTGCGCCTCCTCAACGTCACCAAGAAGGAGCTGCTCAGCGACCTGGAGAAGGCCACCGAGTTCGACCAGAGCGCCCTGTTCAAAAAGATTTATGAAGAGGAGTACGGCACCTTCGGCGGCCACCCCTACGGCCTGCTGGTGGGCGACTTCGAGTTCGGCCGCCATCCGCAGGACATGGCGTTGCTCGAGAAGCTCTCCGGCGTCGCCGCGGCGGCCCACGCGCCGTTCATCGCCGCCGCCAGCCCGCGGCTGTTCGACATGGACAGCTTCACCGAGCTGGGCATCCCGCGCGACCTCTCCAAGATCTTCGAGAGCCTGGAGCTGATCAAGTGGCGGTCGTTCCGCGACAGCGAGGACTCCCGCTACGTCACGCTGGCGCTGCCGCGCATCCTGCTGCGCCTCCCCTACGGCCCCGACACCGTGCCCGTCGAAGGCTTCAACTTCGTCGAGGACGTGGACGGCCGCGACCACCGCAAGTACCTCTGGGGCAACGCGGCGTGGGCCCTGGGCCAGCGCATCACCAACGCCTTCGCCCTCTACGGCTGGTGCGCCGCCATCCGCGGCGTCGAGGGCGGCGGCCTGGTCGAGGGTCTGCCCACCCACACCTTCAAGACCGACGAAGGGGACATCGCCCTCAAGTGCCCGACCGAGATCGCCATCACCGACCGCCGCGAGAAGGAGCTGGACACCCTGGGCTTCCTCGCCCTGGTGCACTGCAAGGGCACGGACTACGCCGCCTTCTTCGGCGGCCAGACCACGCAGAAGCCCAAGGTGTACGACACCAACGAGGCCAACGCCAACGCCCGCATCTCGGCCATGCTGCCCTACATCCTGGCGTCGTCGCGCTTCGCGCACTACATCAAGGCGATCATGCGCGACAAGATCGGCAGCTTCATGACGGCGGAGAACGTCGCCAGCTATCTCAACCGGTGGATCGGCACCTACGTCATGGGCCGCGACGACGCCGGCCAGTCCCTCAAGGCGCAGTACCCGCTGCGCGAGGCCCGCGTCGACGTCACGGAGAACCCGGGCAAGCCCGGCTCCTACAAGGCCGTCGTCTTCCTGCGGCCCCACTTCCAACTGGAGGAGCTGACGACCTCCATCCGGCTCGTCGCCCAGCTCCCGCCGCCGGCGGCGTAGGCGAGGAACTTTCGATCTAGAGAGGAAACATAAAAGATGGCTACCAATTCCTACATCAAGCTGGACGGTATCGACGGCGGCAGCACGTCGGAGAACCACACCAAGGAGATCGAGGTGATGTCCTGGAGCCACGGCTTCAGCCAGCCGACCTCGCCGGTGCGCAGCACGGCGGGCTCGGGCTCGGTCGAGCAGGCCAACCACTCCAACTTCACCTTCACCAAGTACATCGATTCGGCCACCGACGACCTCCTCAAGCACTGCTGGACGGGCAAGCAGATCAAGACCGCGGTGGTGACCTGCTACCGCGCCGACGGCAACGACAAGAACAAGCCCGTCGAGTACCTGAAGATCGAGATGGAGCACGTCGTCGTCTCGAACTACAGCATCTCGGGCGGGGCGGGCGACGTCCCGGTGGAGAACGTCTCCCTCGACTACGGCGTGGTGAAGTACACCTACCTGCCGCAGAAGAAGGACGACGGCACCGGCGGCGCGGCGCAGCCGATCAAGCACAACCTGGAGACGAGGGTCATCGAGTAGCGCATGATCGAAACCCGCGTCCGTGCGCCGCTCTTCGACCGCCTGGTCGACCGCGAGCCTCACGTCCCCGCGGAGCCGCGGCCCTTGCGGACCCTCGATCCGCAAGGGCTGCGCGAGTCCGTCCGCCGGGAGCTGGAGCGGATGCTCAACACCCGCTCCTCGCTCCCGGTGGACGAGCTCGCCGGCCGCCCCGAGCTGACCGTGCTGGAGTACGGCATCCCGGACCTGTCGGCGTTCTCCGCCGGCAGCGACGAGGACCAGGTCCGCCTGGCCGCCGTCGTCACCCGCGCCGTCGCGGCCTTCGAGCCGCGGCTGCGGCAGGTGAAGGTCGCCGTGCTGGGCCTCCAGGACGAGCGGCGCTCGCTGGCGGTGCGCATCGACGCCCTGCTGGCCGTGGACGAGGTGGCGGAGCCGATCTCGTTCCCGGCGCTGATCGGTCTGCGCACCGGCGCCGTGGAGGTGGGGCCGCTTGGCGGTTGACGGCCGCGAGGAGCTGCTGCGCTCCTACTGGCGGGAGCTCGCCTACCTGCGCCGGATGGGCGCGGCTTTCGCCGAGACCTATCCCAAGGTCGCCGGCCGCCTGGAGCTGGGGGACGACGTCTCGCCGGACCCGCACGTCGAGCGGCTCATCGAGTCGTTCGCCTTCCTCACCGCGCGCATCCAGCAGAACCTCGACAGCGAGTTCCCCGAGATCGCCGTCGAGCTGCTGAACATCCTGCATCCGCATTACCTGAATCCCGTCCCCTCGATGGCGGTGGCCTCCTTCGAGGTGGACCCGGACCGCGGCAAGCTCACCAGCGGCCATACGATCCCCAGGCACACGCCGCTGTTCACCCGCGCCGCCCTGGCGGAGACGGAGGCCGTCTGCCGCTTTCGCACCTGCTACCCGGTCACCCTGTGGCCCGTGGAGGTGGCCCAGGCCGGCTTCGAGTCGCCGGCCGGCTTCGCCTTCCTGGACAACGCGCCGGACGTCGCCTCCGTGCTGCGGCTGCGCATCGAGAGCCGCGCCGGCTCCCTGGGCGAGCTGGGGCTGGACCGGCTGCGCTTCTATCTCGACGGCGACCGCCTGCTCGTCGACGCCCTCTACGAGGCCCTGTTCTGCCAGTGCGCCGGCGTCGCGCTGCTGCCGGAGGGGGACCCCGCCCGGCGGCCGGTGCGCCTGCCCGCCGGCGTGGTCCAGCCCGTGGGCTTCGGCCGCGACGAGGAGGTCCTGCCGTACCCGCCCTTCAGCCAGCCGGCCTACCGCCTGGTGCAGGAGTACTTCACCTTTCCCGAGAAGTACCTCTTCCTGGACGTCGCCGGCCTCGAGCGCCACGGCTCGGAGCGGGCGTTCGACATCCTGATCCTGCTGCGGCGGGCGCCCGGGAGCTGGCTCAGCCAGGTGGACCGCGAGACCTTCGTGCTCGGGGCCACGCCGGTGATCAACCTGTTCTCGCGGACGACCGAGCCCATCCGCCTCGACCACCGCCGGAGCGAGTACCCCCTCGTGCCGGACGCCCGCCGGGAGCGGTTCACGGAGATCCACTCCATCCTCTCCGTCTCGGGCTCTTCCGATCCAAGGGTGCGCGGCCGCGTCTACGAGCCCTTCTACTCCTTCAACCACCACATGGCGGCCCGCGGCCAGAAGGCTTTCTGGCACGCCCGCCGCATCCCCAGCCTGCGCAAGGACATGCCGGGCTCCGAGATGCTCCTCACCCTGGTGGACCTGGACTTCCAGCCGTTCCACCCGGCGTCCGAGACCATCTACGCCCACACTCTCTGCACCAACCGCGCGCTGGCCGAGCAGCTCATGACCGGCGCCCTGCTGCAGGCGGACGTGGCGGCGCCCGTCTCGCGCATCGTCTGCCGCACCAAGCCGACGCCGCAGATGAGCCCGCCGACCGACGGCTCGACCCTGTGGCGGCTGATCTCCCACCTGTCGCTCAACTACCTCTCGTTCACCAGCGGCGAGGAGGGGCTGACCGCCCTGCGGGAGATCCTCAAGCTCTACTGCCCGTCGGAGCACTCGGCGGCCCACCAGCAGATCCAGGGCATCCGGGAGATGTCGCTGCGCCAGACCACGCAGCGGGTGGGCTGGCACTCCTGGCGCGGCTTCTGCCGCGGCACCGAGGTGACCCTGGCTTTCGACGAGCACGCCTACGTGGGAGGCGGCGCCTTCCTGCTGGCCTCGGTCCTCAACCGGTTCTTCGCCCTCTACACCTCCCTCAACTCGTTCACTCAGCTCGTCATCAAGAGCCAGCAGCGGGAAGGAGTCTGGAAGCGTTGGCAGCCCATGGCTGGGGAACAGACGGTTCTGTAGCGCGGCAGCTCTTCGCGGAAGGCTGGCGGTTCGAGCTCTACCAGGCCGTCCGCCTTCTGGAGAGGATGTCGCGCGATTCCGTGCCGGTGGGGGAGGGCGCCGAGCCCGAGCGGGAGGCGGTGCGTTTCAGCTCGCGGGTGGGCTTCGACTTCCCGGCCTCCGAGATCCAGGACATCTTCCCGTCCGCCGCTCCGGGCGAACCGGCCCGCGTGACCGTCAACGTCCTGGGCCTCGCCGGCGCGCACGGCCCGCTGCCGGCGCCGTACTCCGAGCTTCTCCTGGAGCGCGTCTGGGCGAAGGACCCGGCCTTCCGGGACTTCCTGGACATCTTCAACCACCGGCTGGTCTCGATGCTCCACCGGGCGCGCAAGCGGGTGCGCCCCGGTCTCTCCTGGGACCGTCCGGACAGCGAGGGCTTCTCCCGCGCCGCCTTCGCCTTCATGGGCCTGGGCACCGAGGGGGTGCGGGGGCGCATGGAGGTGGAGGACCGCGCCCTCCTCCAGTACACCGGCGTCCTGGCCCGGCGCGGCCGCTCGGCGGTGGGGCTGGAGGTCATGCTCGCCGACTACTTCGGCGTCGGCGTCCGCTGCGTCCAATTCGTCGGCCGGTGGCTGACCCTGGACGCCGAGCAGCAGACCGCCCTCGGTGCCGTCGCGGACAGAGGCCGCAACCAGGCGATCTCTTCCAGGTCCTGCGGCGCCGTCCTGGGCGGGCGCATCTGGGAGCAGGGTGCCGGCTTCGAGCTCGTCCTGGGTCCCCTGACCCTGGGGCAGTTCCTGGACTTCCTGCCGATCGGGCGGGGCTTCCGCTCGCTCGCCCAACTCGTCCGCTTCGCCGTGGGGACCGGCCTCGACTTCCGGGTCCGGCTGACCCTCAAGGCCGCCGAGGTGCCGCCCTGCCGGCTGGGCTGCGGCCCGCGCCTGGGCTGGAGCGCCTGGCTGACGACCCGCAAGCGTGCGGAAGACGACTCGCAGGTCCGCCTCTCGGGCCGGCGGGACGGCCGATGAGCGACGCGACGGTCCGGGAAGCCTACGACCGCGTCCCGTATCCCAGCGGCTCCATCCCCTCCTCGCACCTCGACAATCTGGCGGTCCGCGCCCTCCTGTTCGGCCTGGAGCCGCCGGACCTCCGGCGGGCGCGCGTCCTGGAGCTGGGCTGCGCGGACGGCGGCAACCTCGTCCCCATGGCCGCCGAGATCCCCGCGGGACATCTCCTGGGAATCGACCTCTCGCCCCGGCAGATCGAGGATGGCCGGGAGCGGCTGAAGGCGCTGGGGATCGGCAACGTCGAGCTGTGGGCGATGAGCATCCTGGACGTGGACGCCTCCCTGGGGGAGTTCGACTACATCGTCGTCCACGGCGTCTTCTCCTGGGTCGGTCCGGCCCTCCAGGACGCCATCCTGCGGATCTGCCGGGAGAACCTGGCCCCTCGGGGCGTCGCCTACGTGAGCTACAACGCCTATCCCGGCTGGCATCAGCGCGACATGGTGCGGGAGATGATGCTCTACCACACGCGCGGGATCGGGGATCCCTACGAGCGGAGCGAGCGCTGCCTGGAGCTCCTGGGATTCGTGGCCGAGGCGGCGAAGGGCGACGAGCTCCACGCCCGCTTCCTGCAGAACCGCTCCGAGCATCTCTCGGGGTTCCGCGACCGGCCCACCTACCTGCTCCATGAGTACCTGGAGGAGAGCAACCATCCCCTCTACTTCCATCGCTTCATGGAGATGGCGGGACGGCACGGCCTTCAGTACATCGCCGATGCCGACATCGACCTGGCGGAGATCGAGAGCCTGCCGCCGGCCGTGGCGGACCGCCTGCGCTCGTCGGCGCGGGACCGCATCGAGCTGGAGCAGCTCCTGGACTTCATCCTCAACCGCACCTTCCGCCGCTCCCTGCTCTGCCGGGAGGGCATCCCCCTGGAACTGGTGATGGTGCCGGAGCGGATGCGGCGCTTCCACGCCGCCTCGCCCGTGCGGCCGGACGCCGAGTCGCCGGACAGTCCGCTCCAGCGCTGGAGTGACTTTCCGGGGAGAGCGGAACCGCACCTTCACCGTGAACCACCCGCCCACCAAGGCCCTCCTGGTGGCGCTCTCCGAGGTTTGGCCCCGCCCCCTCGATTTCGCCGGCCTGCTGGCCCGCGCCGCGGATCTCCTGGGAGGACAGGTGGAGGAGGAGCTGGCGGCGGACATCCTCTTCTCCCTCTATGCCGGCGGCTTCCTGGACCTCCACCTGCTGGCGCCTGTCTGTACGGAGCGGATCGGCGAGCGTCCCGTCGCGAGCCCTCTGGCCCGCCGCGAGGCCGCTCTGGGTCCCTTCGTCACCAACCAGCGCCGCCACGTCCTCAAGCTGGACGACGACCTCGCCCGCGTCGTCCTCCTGCACCTCGACGGCGCCCACGACCGCGCCGCCCTGCGGGAGGTGCTGGCGAAAGAGGTCCGGGAAGGCCGGCTGGGGATCGCGAAAGACGATGCGCCGGTAACCGATCCCGCTGAGCTTGCCAGGATGCTCGACGCCCTGGTGGACCAGACACTTCGGAAGATGTCGGGACTGGCGTTGCTGGTCGCCTGAGTTGTGCCCGCCCTAACCGGCCAGCATCGCGACTCGCACGCCCATCCTCTCAGCCTCGGCTTCCAGGCCGGGGTCCTGCACGACCGCCACACCGGAACCGAAAGGATTGCGCACGCGTCCCGCGCGTTGCTGGAGGACGTGGGTGAGCTCGTGGCCGAGGAGCCGCTGGCCGTGCGGCGAGTGAGGATCGTACTGGCCGTTGGCGAAGTAGAGGTCCGAGCCGTAGGTGAAGGCCAGCGCGCCGATCGAGGTCGCCTCCTGGCCGACGTGGATGCGGACATCCGAGAAGTCGGCCCCGAAGAACGACTCCATCTTCTTCTGCACGGGCTCGGGCAGCCGCCGGCCGGCGCTGCTGGACCGGAAATTCACCAGCGACGGCGGCAGCTCCATGGCCGATCCGTTGGGAGACGCCTGGACCGCGGCCTGGTGATGCCGCACCGGGATGCGGATCCGGTGGCCAGGGAAGGAGCCCTGGATCACTCTGACATAACGGTTGGGTGCCATGGCGCGGATTCCTCGCTTGACTGGACCCACCTATCTTAAACTATTCCCTGGCATGCCTCCAACTCCCAAGCCCCCGGCTCCGCACGTCCAGGCCGCCCTGCGGCAGACGGCTCCCGCCCGTCCGGCCGCGGTGCAGGCCCGTCCCGCGGCTGTTCCTGGAAAGCCGGCGCCGCACGTCCAGGCGGCGGTGGTCCAACCCCGGATCATCCCGCCACCGCCGGTTCCGGCGCGCCACGTTCAGGCCGCCATCCAGAAGAAGGAGGCCGGAGCGGGCGGGGCTCCCGAAGGAAAGACCGACTCCTCCCCGAAAGCGCCAGCCCACCTGCCGCCGACCCAGAGCGGCGACTTCGTGGTCTACGAGGACAGGAAGACCCCGGGCGTCAGCCCGCCGCCGCCGCGCTGGCCGGTCTATGCCCTGCACTGCTCCGACGAGGGGTGCGTGATCGAGGACGTGAAGACCGGCCGCACGCGCGAGGCGGGCACGATCTACGGCGGCTTCGTGCGCATGTCGAGGAGCGGGCCGGTCTACGTCTCCCCGCGGCCGGCGCCGGGTTTCCCCGGCGACAGCCATCCGACCATCGCGGCGGGCACTCCCGACGGGATGCGCGGCAAGCGCGCGCTGGTGGCGGCCGGGGAGATCGGGGTCATCGACGGCCAACTCGTCGGCCACAACGACAAGACCGGCCACTACATGACGCGCCGGAACCTTTACCAGTCCGGACTGCCCGCGGAGAAGTACCACCCGTTCACGGAAGATCCGCGGGAGTGGTACCGGAAGCCGAAGTAGCCTCTACCACCACCAGAGTCCACCCGGTACTCCACGCTCGACCGCTCGTGCATCCTTACCCGCCAGGGGAGTGACGTCTCCTCGGCAACGATCCGCAACCCCTCGATCGCCGCCGGATGCCCTCCCGGCGTGAGGAGGGCGCGGAGGACGGGCTCGCTGGCTCCGGCGTTTTCTCCTCGCTGGGAGTGGCCGCCGATCCAGGACCCCAGAGGCGTGGCCCGGGGGGACCAGTCGTAGGGTGTGGAGAGGATCGCTTTGCCTCCCGGCCTCAGCAGACGGGGCAGGGAGGCGAGGAGAGCGTGGGGATCGGAGACGCAGTCCAGGACGTTCAGGCCTACCACGGCGGCGAAGGTTCCCTCTTGGAAGGGCAGATCGATGGCGTCGCAAAGCCAGAAATCGACTGCCTCCGCTTTGCGGAAGGCTCACCGGGAAGTCGCGGCGGTCGTAGACGATCCCCACCCGCCTCCGGGGATAGCGCGCGCGGCCGTGGCGGAGGACTCCGGAAGCCATCCGGAGCATCGCGTAACCGAGATCGACGCCCAGGACCGGCCGGTCTCCGTCGGCCAACGCGAAGGACGAGCGCCCCACGGCACAGCCGAGGTCCAGGACCGGCCCCTGTGGAATCTCGCCGGCCAGCTCCAGCCCCCGGGCCAGGACCCGCAGGACCGATCCCGCATCCGAAGACCTCTCTTCAGGATCCAGATCGGCGTAGTGGTCCCAGGCGTAGGTGGAGAGGTGCTGGCGGGTGACGTCGAACGAGGAGCCGGGGCCGCAGCAGTCGCCGAGGAGGCTTTCGGTGACCGCGTCGAGATCCTCGCGAGCGGTGATCTGATCGATCGTCCCGGCGACGTAGCCCCGGAGATCCGCCAGGAGCAGGGGGAGGCCGTCGAGGATCGGGTACTCGCGCTGGCACGTAGGGCGTCGGGCAACGCAGGAGACCTTCTACGACGTGCCCGCCTTCCTCCTTCAGACACATACGTAAGAGAGAGCGGGGCGCCGGCACGGCAGACCGGGCAGACGGGCCGCAGGGCTTCGAGGTGGCGGCGCCTCATCCGCCGATCAGCACCGTGGGGCAGCCGGGAGGCAGGATCTTGCCCGATGGGGCTCGGGATCGGGGCCACGCAGCCGGTGTGGGCCGTCATGTCGCCGACCCGGGCGGCGGGCATGTTCTCGATCAGCACGGTTCCCGACCCCAGGGCGATCATCCCCGGACCGTTGGGCACGCAGCCCGGCAGCGTACAGGGCGTGGTGGTGTCCGTGAGCCGCGCCGCCGGCTGGCCGCCGATCAGCACCGTGGCCGCTCCCTTGATGATGGTCAACGGCAGCGCCGGGTGGGCCGAGGGAGTCGGCACCGGCGCCGGAGGATGGATCGGCGCGTGGCAGTGCGGCGCGTCCTGGAGGACCATGTCGCCGAGGCGGGCGGCGGGTTTGGACATGTCTGGATTATAGGCCCCACTGGCGCGCTTCCTGCTACGATCCTGGACGCCGTATCGCTTCACCTCCACTGGAGGGTCTTCGTGAGTCAGGACCTCAAGTCCCTCATCGACAAGCTGAGCCCGCTCTGCCGCCGTTCCCTGGAAGAGGCGGCGGGACTGTGCGTCTCGCGGGCGCACTACAACGTGGAGATCGAGCACCTGCTGCGCAAGCTCCTCGATCTGCCCGAGGGACAGGACATCGATCTGCGGCGGGCCCTGCGGCAGTACGAGGTGGACCGCTCGCTGCTGACCGCCCAGGTAGAGGAGGCGCTCGGCCGGTTCGAGATGGGCAACTCCCGGACGCCCGCCTTCTCCCCTCAGATCCTGCAGCTCTTCCGCGAGGCGTGGCTCGCGTCCTCGCTCCATCTCCGCTCGCCGGCCGTCCGCACCGGCTCGCTGCTGCTGGCCCTGCTGGACCACGACGTGCTGCGGGGCGTGATCCTTCAGTCTGTGCCCGCCCTGGGGAAGATCTCCCGCGAGCACCTGCGGGAGAACGCCCGCGAGCTGTTCCGCGGCTCGGTCGAGGACGTGGGCGCCGGGGCCGCTCCGGCGTCTCCCGCGGCTCCGCGTCCGGTCCAACTTGGTGAGCAGGCGGCGGAGAGCCGGGCCTTCGGAGACGCCCGCGCTCGACCAGTTCACGATCGACCTCACGGCCCGCGCCCGCGCCGGGCAGATCGATCCCATCCGGGGCCGGGACGCCGAGATCCGCCAGGTGATCGACATCCTCTCCCGGCGGCGGCAGAACAATCCCATCCTGGTCGGGGAGGCCGGCGTCGGCAAGACGGCGGTGGTGGAAGGGCTAGCCCTCAAGATCGCTTCCGGGGACGTGCCGCCCATGCACCGCAACATCTCCCTCCGCCTGCTGGACCTGGGGCTGCTCCAGGCCGGGGCCGGGGTGAAGGGGGAGTTCGAGAACCGGCTCAAGACGGTGATCGACGAGGTCAAGGGATCGCCGAGGCCCATCATCCTGTTCATCGACGAGGCCCACACACTCATCGGCGCCGGGGGCGCGGCGGGGTCCGGGGACGCCGCCAACCTGCTGAAGCCGGCCCTGGCGCGGGGCGAGCTGCGCACCATCGCCGCCACCACCTGGTCCGAGTACAAGAAGTACATCGAGAAGGATCCGGCCCTCGCCCGCCGCTTCCAGGAGGTGAAGGTCGGCGAGCCCAGCGAGGCCGCGGCGGTGGACATGCTGCGGGGCCTCGTCTCCCACCTGGAGGAGCACCACGGCGTGCGCGTGCTCGACGAGGCCCTCCGCGACGCCGTCTCCCTCTCCCACCGCTACATCACCGGCCGGCAGCTCCCGGACAAGGCCATCAGTGTGCTCGACACGGCCTGCGCCCGCGTGGCGCTCGGGCTCAACGGCACGCCGCCCGGCGTCGAGAACGCGGCGCGGGAGATCGAGCGCCTGGAGATGGAAATCGCCAGCCTGCGCCGCGAGCGGGCCGCCGGGCACGCGCCCTCCCGTCGCATGGGGAAGACCGGAGGACTGGAGGAGATGACCTCCGAGCTGGCCCGGTTGAAGACCCGTCGCGCCGAGCTGGAGGACCGCTGGAAGCGGGAGCTGGCGCTGGCCCGCAAGATTCTGGAGCTCCAGGCCGAGATCGATCAGAAGGGGCAGGACGATCCCGCCGAGATCTCGCGGCTGGCGGGCCGGATCGGACGCCTGCGGGAGGAGCTGCGGGCGATCCAGGGGGAGGACCCCATGGTCCCCGTCTGGGTGGATTCCCGCGTGATCGCCTCCGTGATCTCCGCCTGGACGGGCATTCCGGCGGGCAAGATGATGACGGACGAGATCCACGCCCTGCTCTCCCTGAAGGAGCGGATGGCCGAACGGGTGGTGGGGCAGGATCACGCCCTGGACGCCATCGCCCGGCGCATCAACACCTCGCGGGCGCAGCTCGAAGATCCGGGCAAGCCCATCGGCGTCTTCCTCCTGGTGGGGCCCAGCGGCGTGGGCAAGACCGAGACCGCCATGACCCTGGCCGACATCCTTTACGGCGGCGCGCGGAACATGGTGACGATGAACATGTCCGAGTTCCAGGAGGCCCACTCGGTCTCCACCCTCAAGGGCGCGCCCCCCGGCTACGTCGGCTATGGCACCGGCGGCGTGCTGACCGAGGCGGTGCGGCGCAATCCCTACGCGGTGGTCCTGCTCGACGAGATGGAGAAGGCCCATCCGGACGTGGCCGAGCTGTTCTACCAGGTCTTCGACAAGGGATCGATGGAGGACGGCGAAGGGGTGCCGGTGGACTTCAAGAACTCGGTCATCCTCCTCACCTCCAACCTGGGCTCCGAGCTGATCGCTCGCCACTGCCGGGACGGCGCGGCGCGGCCCGATCCCCAGAGCCTCGTGGAGGAAGTGCGGCCGGCGCTGCTGCGGCACTTCCGGCCGGCCTTCCTGGGTCGCCTCGCGGTGGTGCCCTACTACCCGCTGGGCGAGGGGGAGATCCGCGAGATCGTGGAGCTGAAGCTGGCCCGCATCCGCGAGCGCATCCGGGAGGGCCACCACGCCGAGCTGACCTACGGCGAGGAACTGGTGGACGCCATCGCCGGCCGCTGCACCGAGGTGGAGAGCGGCGCCCGCAACGTCGACCACATCCTCACCCAGACCCTCCTGCCCGAGCTCTCCAGCGCCATCCTGGAGCGCATGGCGGCGGGGGAGAGCATCACCCGCGTGCACGTGGGCCTGGACGAGTCCGGCGGGTTCGCGTACGTGGTGAGGTAGCATCCGCCATGCCCTGGACCCAGGAGAATACCTATCTATCGATCACCACGCCCCTCGGCGCGGACAAGCTCCTGCTCCGCGGCTTCCACGGCGAGGAACGGATCTCGGAGCTGTTCCACTTCAGCCTGCGCATGCAGTCCGAGACGTTCGACCTCGACTTCACCCAGATCGTGGGCAAGAGCGCGACCGTCAAGCTCCTGCTGGCCGACGGCTCGACGCGCTACATCAACGGTCTCGTCAGCCGCTTCGTGCAGGCCGGGGCGGACCAGTACTTCGCGACCTATCACGCCGAGCTGGTTCCCTGGCTGTGGATGTGCGATCTCACCGCCGACTGCCAGATCTTCCAGAACAAGTCCGTGCCGGACATCATCAAGCAGGTCTTCTCCGATCTGGGGTTCACCGACTTCAAGGATTCCCTGACCGCCACCTACGACCCCCGCGAGTACTGCGTCCAGTACAACGAGACCGCCTTCGAGTTCGTCTCGCGGCTCATGGAGGACGAGGGGATCTTCTACTACTTCGAGCACGCGGACGGGAAGCACACTCTGGTCCTCGCCGATGACTCGGTTTCGTCCGCCGTAGCGGTGCCCGGCGCGGCCACGGTGGCGATGGGGGCGTTCACCAACTGGGAGCAGCAGAACCTGATCACCCGGTGCGACCTCGAAGAGCGGGTGATCTCCGGCAAGTACGCCCTGGACGACTTCAACTTCGAGACCCCCTCGACCGACCTGGTGTCCAGCGTCGACTCGACGGTCGCCACCAACGGCTCGAAGCGGCGGGTCTATGAATATCCCGGTGGCTTCCTGGTCACCGCCAAGGGGGAGGCGCGGGCCAAGCTCCGCATCGAGATGTGCGAGCTGCCGGCCAAGTTCCTGCGGGGGGACAGCCGCTGCCGCGCCTTCCTCCCCGGCTACAAGTTCACGCTGGAAAAGCACTACCGCACCGACGCCAACGCCAGCTACGTGCTCTCGGCCGTGATCCATTCCGCCACCTGGGACGACTACACCAATACCTTCGAAGCCTTTCCTGCCGACCGTCCCCTACCGGCCGCCGCGGAAGACACGCAAGCCGGTGATCCCCAGCACCCAGACGGCGGTCGTGGTCGGCAAGTCCGGCGAGGAGATCTGGACCGACAAGTACGGCCGGGTCAAGGTCCAGTTCCACTGGGACCAGAAGGGCAAGAACGACGAGAACAGCTCGTGCTGGATCCGCGTCGCCCACGGCTGGGCGGGCAAGAGCTGGGGGCAGATCTTCCTCCCCCGCATCGGCCAGGAGGTGGTGGTGAGCTTCCTCGAGGGCGATCCCGACCGCCCGCTGATCACCGGCTCGGTCTACAACGCCGAGCAGACCGTCCCCTACACGCTGCCGACGGATCAGACCAAGAGCACGATCAAGAGCAACTCCTCCAAGGGAGGCGGCGGCTTCAACGAGCTCCGCTTCGAGGACAAGAAGGATTCGGAGGAGGTCTACTTCCACGCCCAGAAGGATCACAACCTCGTCATCGAAAACGACCGCACCAAAGAGGTCAAGCACGACGAGACCAACACGATCAAGAACAACCGCACCACCACGATCCAGGAAGGCAACGAGAGCCTGACGGTTTCGAAAGGAAATCGCACGGTCAAGGTGGACACGGGCGACGAGACGCACGAGGTCAAGGGGACGCGCACCGTCAAGGTCACCGGCGACGAGACGCACAACGACGAGGCCAATCTCACCCACACGGTCAAGGGGGATTACACCCTGACGATCAACGGCAACCTGACCATCCAGTGCGACGGCGACATCAAGATCACCGCCGGCAAGGGGATGACCACCGAGGCGGGCCAGGCCTACTCGAACAAGTCGGGCACCACGTTCACCAACGAGGCCGGGACGGCGATGACCAACAAGGCGGGCACCAGCCTGACCAACAAGGCCGACGGCGGCGATCTGAAGAACGAATCCAGCATGAACCTGACCAACAAGGCCGGGATGTCCATGACCAACGAGGCCGGGATCTCGCTCACCAACAAGGCCTCGGCCTCGCAGACGGTGGACGGGGGCGGCATGCTCACCGTCAAGGGCGGCCTGGTGAAGATCAATTAAGTGGACGCCGTCGTCTGGCTTCTGGTGATCGCCGCCGTCGCGCTTGGAGCGTGGGCCGCGATGCGTAGCCGGCGATGGCTTCCGTCTCCCGCGCCGCGGCCGGTCCCCCCGCCCGCGCCCGTCGATGAACCGGAAGATCTACGGCGGACGATCGACGGCAACGCCGAGCTGCGTTCCCTGTACGCGAAGGCCGGCTATCCGCCGGAGGTCGAGCGCGCCTGCGAGCGGCTGCTGCGGGAGATCGAAGGGCTGATCCGCACGGAGATCCCGGATTTCGCGGCCTTCCGCGCCGCCGTGGCGGAGGCGGAGCAGAGGATCGGAGACGCGGATTTTCCGCCGGAAGATCTCGCGTTGCTGGACGAGGTGAAGCGGGCCGGCGACGACCGGGAGGTGGTGCTCCGCATCCTCGACCGCGACCCGGTGCGGAACCTCCTTCCCGTCCTGGAGCGGATTCCCATGGTCCGGGCCGGCGAGCGGATCTGGAAAACGCCGGTGGAGCTGACCCTCCTGCGCAAGCGGCCTGCCGATCCGGCGCGCTGTGTGAAGCTCCTGGACGAGCTGGCGGCGGCCGTGCGCGACTCCCGTCTGGCGCGTCCCGAGAAGCTGCGGGCGGATCTGCTCGAAACCCTGGCCCGTGCCCGCCGGGACGTCCAGCGGGAGAACGCCTTCATGCCCACCTCGCTGCGCGCCCTGGAGGCGGCCGTCGAGGCCTGGCTGAACAGCGCGCCCCCCGAGGCGCGCCGCCGGCGGGGGGAGCTGGATTCCCTGATCCTCGGCATGCTCCGGGTCCGCAGGGGCGAAGGCGCGGACCTGCGGGAGGCCGCCCGCGCCCAGGCCAAGCGCTACGCGGACACGCCGTGGATGCACACGCCGTGGCTCACCTCCTACGCCTTGACCAACCTCCTTGACGCCGAGCTGGCGGCCCTGCCGGAGGAGGAGCGGCGCCAGCCTTCCGAGCGCGCGGGCGTGCTGCGCTGGGTGCGCGACGAGGTCGCCTCCACTCACTTCGACGGCGAGGAGACCATCCGCCGCCTCCGCCAGCAGGAGGAGCGGGAGCTGTTCGTGCACAGCCTGGTCTACGCGCTGCTGCGGATGAGCCGCCTGCCGGACGCCCCTGCTATGATCGAAAGCAGCCGTGGAAACCCCGGAAGAACGCCTCGTACTGGATGAGGAAGGCCGCGTCCGCGAGCGGCACCAGGTCCTGGAAGGCCGTCTCCATGGCGAATGCGTCTCCTACGACGCCAAGGGACAGGTGGCGCGGACGGCCTCGTTCCGCGACGGCCTGCTGCACGGCGAGACCGTGACCTACGACGCCGAAGGGCGCGTCCGGGAGCGCTGCCACTTCCAGTCCGGCGTCCTCGACGGCGAGCTGACGATCCACGACGACAAGGGCTGGCTGCGGCAGCGGATGACCTACTTGGCCGGGCTGCCCGAGGGGGAATGCGTCCTCTTCAGCGAGGGCCGTCCCGCGGCGTTCCTCCACTACCGCCAGGGCCGGGTCGAAGGGGAGACGCGGGTGTTCCACCTCACCGGCGGTGAGTCCGTGCGCTCCGCCTACCGGGACGGCCAGCTCGAGGGCGAGTCCGTCTGGTACGACCCTCACGGCAAGGTCGTCCGGCGGTCGCAGTACCGGGCCGGCAAGCTGCACGGCGAGACCCTCGAGTACTACCCGGACGGCGTGATCCGCGAGAAGGCCACGTACGAGGACGACAAGATCCAGGGCACGGTGCACCGCTACGATCCCCAGGGCCGGCTCAAGGAGAAGCAGGCGTTCCGCGACGGCCAGCCCCTGGGTCCGCCGATCGAGTACGACGCCAAGGGACGGCCGAAGAAGAAGAACGGGCAGCAGCCGGCAGGGGCCAAGCCCAAGCCCCGGCGCTGGTGGAAGCTGGGGCGGCGGACCTCCTGAGGCGCGAGTGGTGCTATGATCGAGCGTCCCGTGAGCCCGAGGTCCGCGATGTACAACTTCCTCTTCGACAGGAAATCCCTGGTCCTGCTGCTGGCAGGCATGGGAACGGCCGGCAGCCTGATCTTTTTCGGCGGCCTGCTGACCGGACTGCAGATCAACCTGCCGCCGGAAACCCTCGCCGTCGCGCCCCCGGCACCCGCGCCGCGCCCCGCCGCCATGCCATCCGAGCGCCCGTGCACGCCGGAGCCCGCGGCGCCGGCCGCCGAGCCCCCGCAGCCCTCCACGGACGAGCTGTGGGCTTCGACTGACGTTCCCCAGGAGGAACCGGAGCCCGTCCAGGAGCCCGAGCCGGCCTTCGAAGAGCCGGCGCCGGTGGCGCAGCCGGCCGTGATGAAGACCGCTACGGCGCCGCCGCCTCCCACGGACGGCTACTCCCTCCAGGTCGGGGCCTTCCGTCAAACCGCCAATTCGGACAAGGTGCTCCAGGACCTCCGCAGCCGGGGCTACGAGCCCTATGTCATCGAGGAGCGGGGTCGCTCGCTGCTGCGGACGGTGCGGGTCGGGCGCTACGCCGACCGCCAGGCGGCCCTCCGGGCTGCCTCCGAGTTCGAGCGGAGCGAGGGGATGGACGTCATCGTCCGCCCCCTCTGATCCCTACTTCTTCGTGATCGAGATCCCCAGCAGATAGGTGTTGCCGGAGTAGACGCCGTTCAGGTTGTCGGCGTTGGTGAGCGTCGTCCGCGAGTCGGGCGCGATGAGCTGGAAGCCGATGTCCAGCCAGTCGCGGCCGATGCCGGCGGAGAAGATGCTGCGCTCGGAGTCCGGGAAGAACGGGCCGAGGCTTTCGTCCGGCACCGGGCTCTCCTCGAAGCCGTAGCCGAGCCGGACGTTGATGTCCTTGCCCAGCCCGATCTGGATGCCCAGCTTGTAGGAGAGGGCGTCCTCCCAGGGCCCCTGGACGTCTTGGCTGAAGGAGGGCTCCGTCGGGAACACGACGCTCAGCCCCTCGAAGTCGCTCCAGGCGGTCTGGGTCACGTCCACCTCGATCCACGACTTCTCGCTGGGCGCGAAGCCCACCGCGAAGGTGGCCGTGGCGGGGAACTGCAGCGTCGTGAGGATCGGCAGGTCCGTGTCGTAGGGCAGGGTGGCACGGTTCAGGGCGTCGAGCTGCGCGTTGCCGGTCAGGACCTGGGTCAGCCGCCCGGCTCCGGCCGAGTCGGTCTCGATGGGGCTGCGGTAGGTGACCCCCCAGGAGAACCGGTCCCCGATCTTGTTGAGGAACCCCACGTCCCAGCCGAACCCGTACTCCCACTCGCTCTCGATGCCGAAGCTGCCCACGTCCACCAACTCGCCGCTCGAGGGATTGTTGGCGCCCAGCCGGCGTCCCATGGTCAGGCGCGACGTGCGGTAGATGGCTCCGAAGCCGATGCCGAAGCTGGGGCTGAGCTGCACCGCCAGGTTGGTGTTGACGTCGTAGGTCTCGAGCTCGGAGCTGGTGGAGATGTAGCGGCCGGCGAACTGGCCGGGATCGGTCCACTCGTTCTGGAAGCCGAACGGGGTGTAGGCCCCGATGCCGAGCTTCAGCTTGGGGCTCAAGGGCAGCAGGGCGAAGGCGTGGGGCCGCAGGACGATGTCCTGCTCCTGCTCGGCCGCCGTGCCCGCGCCGATGCCGGGGGGAAGCCCCTGGTATTGCGACTCGTTCAGCGAGACCGGGACGAGGCCGACGGTCAGCTTGCCCTTCTTGACCAGGGCCAGGGCGCCGGGGTTGTAGAACCCCGCCGTGGGATCGTCCGCCCGCGCGGCGAAGGCGCCGCCCAGCCCCATGGCCTTGACGCTCGGCTCCGTGGCGGAGAAGCCCGAGCCCAGCAGGGGCGCCCCGCTCATCCAGGCGGCGAGACAGGCTCCGACGGCGAACAGAACACCCCTCCGGGGACCATGCATCAGCATCCTCAATACCTCCAGGAGCTTTTCCGTTGTCGCGCCCGAAAATAGGCGATGGGGGGCGGGGTGTCAACGGCGTTGCCCACCCCGCCCACCCTCCCGGGTGTGTTCCTCCGGCTCGTCCCCTGCTAGAGTTCGCCGCCAAATGGACGTCTCGATCCTCGTCGCCGGCCTCACGGGACTGTTCGCTGGACTGGTCCACGCCCTCTCGGGGCCGGATCACCTCTCCGCCGTGGCGCCGCTGGTCATCGGTGAGTCCAAGGGCCGGCGGTGGCGGACGGGCCTCTTCTGGGGGATCGGCCACAGCGTCGGCGTATGGGCGATGGGGCTCCTCGCTTTGGCTTTGCGGGGCGTCCTGCCGATCGAGAGCGTCTCCTCCTGGAGCGAGCGGCTGGTGGGAGCGGTGCTGATCGCGGTCGGGCTCTGGGGATTGCGGCGCGCCTTCGCCGCCCGCCTGCCTCAGCATAGCCACGAGACCGATCCGGCGGCCCGTCCTGGGAGGACCGCCGTCTGGATCGGAGGACTGCATGGCCTCGCGGGAAGCTCGCATCTCCTCGGCCTCCTGCCTGCCCTGGCTCTCTCCTCCCAGGCGGCCTCGCTCTCCTACGTCGTCGGCTTCGGCCTCGGCGCCATCGCCGCGATGACGGCGTTCTCCTCCGGCTTCGGGCTGGTCGCCTCCCGGATCACGGCGCGCGGCCAGCTCGCCTATCAGGCCCTCCTCGCCTCGTTCTCCGCCGCGGCTATCCTTGTCGGCGGATACTGGCTTGTCGCCTGATCACGGAATTCCCTTCCCCCAGCGTCTGTTAGACTTCCCCGCCGATGTCCGAACCCCGTAGACCCCGTGTGGGCATGATCAGCCTGGGCTGCCCCAAGAATCTCGTCGACAGCGAGATCATGCTGGGCGAGCTCTCCCGCCGGGGCTACGACGTGGTCAACGAGCTCGACGCCGCCGACACGGTGGTGGTCAACACCTGCGCCTTCATCGAGGAGGCCCAGCAGGAATCGATCGACGCCATCCTCGAAGTGGTGGGGCGGAAGGGCCAGGGCGGCGTCCAGAAGGTCCTGGTGGCCGGCTGCATGGTCAACCGCTTCGGCGACCAGCTCGCCAGGGAGATCCCGGAGATCGACGGCTTCGTCGGTCTCGACCAGCTCCGCGACGTGGGCGAAGTGGTCCAGCTCGGCGGCGGCCCGCCGCTGCCGGCGCCGTCCCATATGGTGTTCGACCACACCGCCCCCCGCCTCCTCACCACCAACGGCTACGCGTACCTGAAGGTCGCCGAGGGGTGCAACAACCCGTGCACCTTCTGCGCGATTCCGGTCTGGCGCGGCCGGTTCCGCAGCCGCACCATCGAGAGCCTGGTGGAGGAGGCGAAGCAACTGGAAGCCTCGGGGATCACCGAGCTGAACCTCATCGCCCAGGACACCACCCGCTACGGCGAGGACTTGGGGGAGCGCCGCCACGGCTTGGTCCGCCTCGTCGAGGCGCTGCTCCAGAACACCTCGATCCCCTGGATCCGGTTCCTCTACGCCTACCCGACCACTCTCGACGAGGATCTGCTGCGCCTGATGGGGAGCGAGGAGCGCTTCTGCTCCTACCTCGACATGCCCCTCCAGCACAGCCACGGCGACATTCTCTCGGCCATGCGCCGGGGTGGCGACGCCAAGCGCTACCTGCGCCTGCTGGAGCGGGCGCGCGAGTTGGCGCCGGACGTCTTCCTGCGCTCGACGTTTATCGTCGGCTTTCCCGGCGAGACCGAAGAATGCTTCCAGGACCTCCTGGCCTTTGTCGAGCGGGCGCGCTTCGACCATCTGGGAGCCTTCGCCTACAGCCCCGAGGAGGGAACGCCCGGCGCGGAGCTCAAGGGCCGGGTGCCGAAGAACACCCAGCGGCGGCGCCTGCGCCAGCTCCTGGAGGCTCAGCGGCCCATCGCCCTGGAGCAACGGCGGCGCCTGGTGGGCCGGCGCATGACCGTGCTCGTCGAGGGCCTGTGCGAGGACTCCGAGCACCTCCTCCAGGGCCGGCACCACGGCATGGCGCCGCAGATCGACGGCAGGGTGCTCCTCAACGACGGCACCGCTCAGGCCGGCACGCTCGCCGAGGTGGAGATCACCGAAGCCTACGCGGACGACCTCGTGGGCCACATCGTGGGCGCCGTCCGGCCGCAGGACGCGTCCCGGGTCACCGCGGCCGAGCCCGCCGTCCTGGCTTGAACCTCTCTCCGCTCTGATAAGCTGACGCGCTGCAATGCACGTCTTTCAAGACGCCTACAACAGCAGCGATCTTCCGCGCGGCGCCGTCGGCACCATCGGCAACTTCGATGGCATCCACTGCGGCCAGCGGGCGATCCTCGAACGCGCCGTGGCGCGCGCCCGTGAGCTGGGCGTGCCCGCCCTGGTCATCACCTTCGATCCTCATCCCCTGACCATCCTTGCTCCCGACCGGGCGCCGGTCCCGCTGACCACCCCCAAGCAGAAGGAGGCCCTGCTGGAAGAGGTGGGGATCACCGAGATGCTCGTCGTCCGCTTCACCCCCGACTTCTCCCGCGTGCCGGCCCGGACGTTCGTCAAGGACTTCCTTCACGAGAAGCTGGGCCTCCGGGAAATCTACGTCGGCGCCGGCTTCGTCTTCGGCCAGGGGCGCGAAGGGAATCTGGATCTGTTGCGGAGGATGGGAGAAGAGCTGGGCTTCTCCGCCCACGGGGTGGAGGAGGTGATGCACGGCGGCGAGCGGATCTCCAGCACCCGCATCCGGCGTGCCCTCTCCGAAGGGAATGTGGCCGAGGCGGCGGAGCTGCTGGGCCGCCCGTACTCGATCTCGGGCGTCATCGCCCGCGGCGACCGCATGGGACAGAAGCTGGGATGGCCGACGATCAACATCGTTTCGGACAACAAACTGAAGCCCGCCGACGGCGTCTACGTCTGCCGGGTCTTCTTCCCGAGCTATCCGGCGACCTTCGACTGCGTGACCAACATCGGCACCCGGCCGACGGTCTACGAGAACTACCAGCGGGTGGTGGAGAGCCACGTGCTGGATTTCAAGTCGAACGTCTATGGCCAGCGCGTGGAGCTGCACTTCCACAAGCGGTTGCGGGAGGAGCGGATCTTCCCCACGGTCATGGACCTCTCGGCGCAGATCGGCCGGGACGTCGAGGCCACGCGAGAATATTTCGCCAACCGTCGAAGGATGGAACAAGAAGTGGCCTCCGCCGGGTTGGAAGGGGAGTAGGGCGGCCCGGAGGCGGCCCCACAGATCCGATGAACGTCCAGGGCGGGCTTCCAGGCCGTCCCTGCGAGGAGGAAGAAGACATGGCCAGTGACAAGATCGTGACTGTCGGTCAGGACAATTTCGAGACCGAAGTGTTGAAGTCGGATACCCCGGTGCTGGTGGACTTCTGGGCCCCGTGGTGCGGCCCTTGCCGCGCCGTCGCCCCTGTTCTCGACGAGATCGCCGAGGAGAACGCCGGCAAGGTCCGGGTCGCCAAGCTGAACGTCGACGACAACCAGCAGATCGCCTATCAGTTTCAGGTGTCGAGCATCCCGACCTTCATCCTCTTCAAGAACGGGGAGATGGCCGACCGCGCTCTGGGCGCCATGCCCAAGCAGGCCTTCCAGAGCCTGATCGACCGCAACGCCTGAAGAGTGAGCCGCCTTTCCGCCATCCAGGCAGGGCTGGAGGAGCTGGGCTGCGAGGCCCTGCTCGTCCTCGCCTCGTCGGCGCAGGACACGGACCTCGCCCCGTTCCTCCCCGGCCCGGCCCACATGGGAGAGTGCTTCCTGGTGCTCCCCCGGGGAGGCGAGCCCCGTCTCGGCTTCTACACCCTCATGGAACGCGACGAGGCCGCCGCCACCGGCCTCGCCCTGCTCACCCCGGACGACCTCGACATTTCCCGCCTCTCCAGCGAGCAGCCGGAAGCCGCGCCTTTCCATGCCCAGGTGCTCGGAAGGGCGTTGGACCTCTGCGGCGTCCAGCCCGGTCGCGTCGCGCTGGCCGGACATGGTCCGGCTGGTGTGATCGCCGGGATCTGCGCCCTGCTTGGTAAATCGGGCTGGGTCTGGGTGCCGGGGAACTCCCTGGTCTTCGCCTCGCGCCAGCGCAAGGAGCCGGCGGAGCTGGCCGGCATCCGGGAAGCCTCCGAAGGGGCCTGCGAGGCGATGAGAGCCGTGGCCCGCCTCCTGGCGGCGGCCTCCTGCGACGGCCCCGGCTCCGAGTTGCGGCTGGACGGTCGGTCCTTGACGGTGGCCCGTCTGCGCGCGGAGGTCGCCAGGGTCTTCGCGGACCGTGGATTGGAGCAGCCGCGGGGGAACATCCTGGCACCGGGGAAGGAAGGGGCGGTGCCCCACTCTTCAGGCACCCAGACGCGGGTCCTGCGCGCCGGCGAGTCCATCGTGGTGGACGTCTTCCCCCGGGGCACCCTTTTCTCGGATTGTACCCGCACCTTCTGCGTCGGCGAGCCGCCGGAGCCCCTGGCCCGCGCCCACGCCCTGGTCCTGGAGGCCGTGCGGGAGGTCTACCGCCGCGCCGTCCCGGGCGTCCGCGGCTGGGATCTCCAAGAGATCGTCTGCGGCCATTTCGGAGAGGCCGGTTTCCAGACCCCCATCTCCCATCCCGGCACCACCACCGGCTACGTCCACAACCTGGGCCACGGCGTCGGCTTCGACCTCCATGAGTTCCCCACCTTCAAGAAAGCCTCCGGCGGCGAGGGCGTCCTCCGCGAAGGCAACGTCTTCACGATCGAGCCGGGCTTGTACGACCCCGAGGCGGGCTGGGCGGTACGGCTGGAGGACTTGGTGGTCCTCGGTCGGGAGGGGGTGGAGGAGAATCTTACGCCTCTGCCTTATGAAATGGATCCGCGGGGATGGGGATGAAACTCACCCCGATATAAGATCCGCCCCATGGCGGACGAAATCGCGGCGTACGAGAAGCTGGGGGCGTTCTATCTGGGCAGGCCGTACGATGCGGCCAAGGGGGAGGCGGAATCCACTCCTCTCCTGTATGACTCTCGCGACCTTCTGACCCACGGCGTCATCGTGGGCATGACCGGCAGCGGCAAGACCGGTCTCATGATCGGGCTGCTCGAAGAGGCGGCTATCGACCAGGTGCCGGCCCTGGTCATCGATCCCAAGGGAGACCTGGGCAACCTGCTCCTGAGCTTCCCCGAGTTGCGGCCCGCGGACTTCGCTCCCTGGATCGATCCCGACGCCGCGGCCCGCGCCGGGCTGACTCCCGAAGCCTTCGCGGCCCAGCAGGCGGAGACCTGGAAAAACGGCATCGGCCGGTGGGACCAGACCGGCGAGCGCATCGCCCGGCTGCGCGAAGCGGCGGACCTGGCGATCTACACCCCGGGCAGCGAGGCGGGGCTTCAGGTCTCGATCCTGTCGTCCCTGACCGCGCCGCCCCCCGAGATCCTGGCTGACGGCGACCTGCTCCGGGAGCGCATCACCACCCTCGTCTCCAGCCTCCTGGCCCTGCTGGGCGTCGATTCCGATCCCATCCAGGGGCGCGAGCACATCCTGCTCTCCAACATCTTCGACGTCTCCTGGCGCGAGGGGCGCGGCCTCGATCTCGCGGCGCTGATCCAGCAGATCCAGAATCCGCCCATCGAGCGCGTCGGAGTGATGGACCTCGAGTCCTTCTTCCCGGCCAAGGAGCGCTTCGGGCTGGCCATGCAGTTCAACAACCTGCTCGGCTCGCCGGGCTTCGCGGCCTGGCTGCGCGGCGAGCCCCTGGACGTCGACCGCCTGCTCTACACCCCCTCGGGTAAACCCCGCATCGCCATCTTCTCGATCTCCCATCTCTCGGACCGCGAGCGGATGTTCTTCGTCTCGCTCCTGCTGAACCAGACCCTGGGATGGATGCGCGGCCGTTCCGGCACGACGAGCCTGCGGGCCCTGCTGTGCATGGACGAGGTCTTCGGCTATATGCCGCCCGTGGCCGAGCCGCCGTCGAAGAAGCCTCTTCTGACCCTTCTCAAGCAGGCCCGCGCCTTCGGTCTCGGCCTCGTGCTCGCCACCCAGAACCCGGTGGACCTCGACTACAAGGGCCTCTCCAACGTGGGAACCTGGTTCCTGGGCCGCCTGCAGACCGAGCGCGACAAGCAGCGCCTCATGGACGGCCTCGAAGGAGCGTCCGGCGGCGGCAAGCTCGACCGCGCCGAAATGGAGCGCATCCTCTCGGGCCTCGGCAACCGAGTGTTCCTGCTGCACAACGTCCACGACGACGAGCCGGTCCTGTTTCAGACCCGGTGGGCGCTGTCCTACCTCCGTGGTCCCTTGACCCGTCCCGAGATCAAGCGCCTGATGGACCCGGTCAAGCAGGCGCCTCCCACCGCGCCGGTGGCGGCCCAGGAGCCGACCGGGGTGCGGACGGCGGCGGCTTCCTCCGCCGCTCCCGCTTTGGCCTCAGCTTCCGCCGACGTCGCCGACGTCGCCGACGCCGCGGGCGCCGCGCCGGTGCTGCCGCCGGACGTGCCTCAGCGCTTCCTCCCGGTTCGCGTGAAGCCGGAGGGGATCGTCTACGAGCCGGCCCTGTTCGCCACGGCGACGATCCATTACCAGGACGCCAGGAAGGGGATCGACTACGCCGAGGAGGTGGCGCTGCTGGCCCCTCTGACCGGCGAGGGAGGGGACTGGTACGCGGCCGAAGCCGTAGACCTGGGCAAGGACGACCTGGAGCCCGATGGGGAGCCGGGAGCTTCTTTCGGACCGCTGCCCGCGGCGGCGGTGAAGGCGAAGAGCTACGCCGCCTGGAGCAAGGATCTTCAGGAGTGCCTCTACCGCACGCGCCGCTGCGAATTGTTCCGTAGCGCCATGGCCGGCCTGGTTTCGAATCCGGGGGAGTCGGAGCGCGACTTCCGCATCCGTCTGGCCGAGTCGACCCGGGAGAAGCGGGACGAGCAGGTGGAAACCCTGCGGAAGAAGTACGGCGCCAAGATCGCCCAGCTCCAGGACCGCATCCGCCGCGCCGAGCAGGCGAGGGAGAAACAAGCCGACCAGGCCCGCAACCAGACCCTGAGCACGGTCGTGTCGGCCGGCAGCGCCGTCCTCGGCATGTTCTTCGGCCGCCGCCGTTCCATGTCCTCCGCCGCCACGGCGGTCCGGGGTGTCAGCCGCTCCTTCGAGGAGCGGGGGGACGTCTCCCGCGCCGAGGAGACTATCGGGGCGCTCCAGAAGCAGCTCGCGGAGCTCAACACCGAGTTGGAGAACGAGGTGGACAACCTGGAGGACCGCTTCAATCCCGAGGAGGAGGAGCTGGAAGTCGTCGGCCTCAAGCCCCGCAAGACGGACGTCGAGGTCCGTTTCCTCACCCTCGCCTGGGCGCCGAAGCGAGAGGGGGAGGCGGTCTGGAGGTAGTGAGACCGAGCTCCCTGGAAGGACGCAGGCTCCCCCTGCGTTAACATGGAGCAGGTGGCCTTTCGCCATCCCCGGTCCCCGAAAGGAGGGGCAGGCAGTGGACATGGCTTTCAGCATGCTGATCGGTATCGGGCTCGCCGCGGCCTGTGGGTTCAGGATCTTCGTCCCCTTGCTCGTCATGAGCCTGGCGTCCCGTGCCGACGTCGGCCTGCTGACGCTCGGCGACAGCTTTTCCTGGATCAGCTCGACGCCCGCGCTCATCGCCTTCGCCGCGGCGACCGTGCTGGAGATCGCCGGCTACTACATCCCGTGGGTGGACAACCTGCTCGACACGATCGCGACCCCAACCGCCGTCGTGGCGGGCATCCTGGTGACGGCGTCGGCCCTGGGCGACACCAGCCCGTTCCTGAAGTGGACCCTGGCGGTGGTCGCCGGCGGCGGCACCACGGCCACCTTCCAGGGGATCACCACGGTGGCGCGCCACCTCTCCTCGTTCACCACCGGGGGGTTGGGCAACCCGGTGCTCGCCACGGCGGAAGCCGGAAGCTCGGCCCTGCTGGCCGTGCTCGCGGTCACGCTGCCGGTCCTGGCGATCCTGATCGTTGCGACGTTGCTATACCTAGGCGTGAAGAAGGTTCTCTTCCGCCGCCCCGCCGTGCGAGCGGCCTGACGCTCGCGGCCGGGGCGGCCCGGGGGTGCGTCATGCGGAAAGCCGCCCTCATCCTCTCGCTGGCCCTGGCCGGGTGCGCCTCGTCAGGGCCCGCCGACCGTCCGTCCTTTCATCATGAGCTGCGGGAGCGCGGCCTCGATCCCGCCTCCGTCGTCGTCCCCTTCGAAGTCACCGACGAGATGCGCGCCTGGGTCCGCCACCAGGTGCCCGAGAACGGCCCCGCGACGGAGAGGTTGGACAAGCTCCTGGCGGCCCTGATTTCCGAGGATGGCCTGGGCATCACCTACGAGAGGGGGCGCACGGACGTCGCTCCCGCCGCCTTCGCCGCCCGCAAGGCCAACTGCCTGGGCTTCACCAGCCTGTTCGTGGGGCTGGCGCGGGAGATCGGGGTTCCCGCCTTCTACCTCGACGTGGAGGACGTCGAGAGCTTTGAGCGGGACGGGGACCTGCTGGTGATCTCGGGCCACGTCAGCGCCGCGTTCGACGTCGGCGGCGGGCACTTGAAGATCCTGGAGTTCGCCGACGCTCCCAGGGTCGAATACCGGCGCATCCACCGCCTTGAGGATCTGACCGCCATCTCGCTCTATCATTCCAACGTCGGCGCCGAGCTGCTGCGGGCCGGCCGCCACGAGGAGGCGCTGACCTGGCTGCGGAAGGCCACGGAGATCGATCCCGACCTGGGGGACGGCTGGGTGAACCTGGGTGTGGCGCTGCGCCGAGCCGGGGACGTGGACGGGGCGGAGAAGGCCTACCGCCGCGCCCTGGAGGCCGATCCGGGAGCGGCTTCGGCCTACCAGAACCTGGCGGCCCTGTTGCGCTTCCGGGGACGTCCCGCCGAGGCGGACGAGCTGATGGCCCTGGCAACGCGCGCCAACCACCAGAGCCCCTTCAGCTATCTCGCTCTCGGCGACCTGTCGTTGGCGCACGGCCGCCGGGAGGAGGCGCGGCGCTTCTATCGCCGGGCTCTCCGCCTGAGGAATGACGACCCGGAACCCTACGCCGCGCTCGGGCTGGTGGCCCTGGCCGGCGGCGACCTGGCCGAGGCGAAGAAGTGGCTGCGCAAGGCCACGGCCCTGGGGCCGGACAACCAGCGCGTGCGGCGGCTCGCGGGCGAGCTGGGCGCGAGAGGAGAAAGGAAGGGATGAGGTCGTTCACGCGGCACCTGACCATGAACGTCCCGGCGCGGATGGATTTCGTCAACATCACCCCTGACGTGGAGCGCGCCGTGGCCGAGAGCGGGGTCCAGGAGGGCCTCTGCCTGGTCAACGCCATGCACATCACGGCCAGCGTCTTCATCAACGACGACGAGCCGGGCCTGCACGAGGACTACAAGAAATGGCTGGAGGAGCTGGCCCCCTTCGACGCCAGCCCGCAGCGCTACAGGCACAACCGCACCGGCGAGGACAACGCCGACGCCCACCACAAGCGCCAGATCATGGGCCGCGAGGTGGTGGTGGCCATCACCAACGGCCGGCTCGACTTCGGCCCCTGGGAGCAGATCTTCTACGGCGAATTCGACGGCCGCCGCCCCAAGCGGGTGCTGATCAAGATCATCGGTGAGTAGAGCCCTCACCCCCCGGCCCCCTCTCCCGACCCCTCCCTCCCTCCCTCACCGGGAGAGGGGGAGCTGGAGGATCTGGATCGACACCGGCGGCACCTTCACCGACTGCCTGGCCGCCGATCCCGCGGGAGAGCTGCGCCGCGCCAAGGTGCTGTCCACGAGTGCGGTGCGCGGGCGGATCGCAGAGCTCATCGGCCCGGACGCCGTCCGCGCCGCCTCGGCGTGGCCCGTCCCCCGGGACTTCTTCCGCGGCTTCACGTTCATCCTGCTGGAGGCGGGTGTCTCCGCTGAGGTCCTCGCGTCGGATTCCGAGATCCTGCGTCTGGACCGTCCCGTCCCGGCGGAGGCGGGCGCGGCCTTCGAGCTCCGGTCGCCGGAGGAGGCGCCGGTGCTGGCCGCCCGGCTGGTGACCGGCACGCCGCTGGATCAGCCGCTGCCGGAGATCGCCCTGCGGCTCGCCACCACCCGCGGCACCAACGCGCTGCTGGAGAGGAAGGGGGCCGCCACCGCCCTCTTCATCACCCGGGGATTCGCGGACCTGCTCCGCATCGGCACCCAGCAGCGGCCGGACCTCTTCGCCCTGGAGATCGTCAGACCCGAGCCGCTCTACAAGGAGGTCGTGGAGGTCCCCGAGCGGCTGGCGGCGGACGGCTCCGTGCTCGTCCCGCTCGAGGTGGACGCGCTTCGGGAGACCGCCCGGCGCCTGCTGGCGGAGGGCTTCGAGGCTGTCGCCGTGGCCCTGATGCACAGCTACCGCGACCCCGCCCACGAGCGGGCACTGGGGGCGATGCTGCGCGAGGAGGGGTTCCGCTACGTCTCCCTTTCCTCGGAGCTGGCGCCCCTGATCAAGCTCCTCCCCCGCGCCGAGACGGCGGTCGTGGACGCCTACCTCTCGCCGATCCTGGACCGCTATCTTTCCCGCGTCGCCGGCGTCCTAGGACCGGGATCGCTGCACGTCATGACCAGCGCCGGCGGCCTGGTGCGGGCCGGCTCGTTCCGCGCCAAGGACGGCCTGCTCTCGGGTCCCGCCGGCGGCGTCGTGGGGGCGGCCCTTACCGGGCGGCGCTCCGGCTTCGGACGGGTGATCGCCTTCGACATGGGCGGCACCAGCACCGACGTGGCCCGCTGGGACGGCGACTTCGAGTACCTCTTCGAGCACCGCGTGGGGGACGCCCATCTGGTCGCCCCGGCCCTGGCCATCGAGAGCGTGGCCGCCGGGGGCGGCTCGGTCTGCGGCTTCGACGGCATCCAGCTCAAGGTGGGGCCGGAGAGCGCCGGCGCCTGGCCCGGCCCCGCCTGCTACGGCGCGGGCGGCCCGCTGACCCTCACCGACGTCAACCTGCTCCTCGGCCGCCTCGCCCCCGACCGTTTCGAGATCCCTCTCGATCCCGCCGCCGCCATGCGCGCGCTGGGCGACCTACGGGAGCATATGGGGGACGCGGATCCCGGTCCCGAGGCCGTGCTCGCCGGTCTCCTCGACATCGCCAACGAGCGGATGGCCGAGGCGATCCGGTCGATCTCCCTGCGCCGGGGCTACGATCCCGCCGGCTATGCCCTGGTGGCCTTCGGCGGCGCCGGCGCCCAGCACGCCTGCGCCGTGGCGGAGCTGCTGGGGATCTCCCACGTGATCGTGCCGGCGGACGCCGGTCTCCTCTCGGCCCTGGGGCTGGGGGCGGCGGTGGTGGAACGTTTCGCCCACCGGCAGGTCCTGGAGCCCCTGGAACAGGCGCGGGACCGGCTCCCCGGCTGGCTTGAAAGTCTGGGCCGCGAGGCCGCCTCGGCGGTCGAGGCCGAGGGGATCGCGCCCGAGGAGGTCGAGGTCCGCCGCCGGCTGTTGAACCTCCGCTTCGTGGGCCAGGAGGCCGTCCTGGCGGTGGACTGCGAGGAGGACCGCCCGATCGAGGAGGCCTTCGCCGCCGCCTACCGGGAGGTCTACGGCTACGCTCCCGAGGGCCGGGCCGTCGAGCTGGAGTCGGTGCGCGTGGTGGCCTCTTCGCGATCATCGAGCTTGGAGGCCAGGCCGGCTCCAGAGCCCGCTCTTTTCCAGGCTGAGCCGGCGGGCGAGCTGCGGGGCGTTCCCTTCTACGACCGCGCGCGGCTCGCCCCCGGCGCTTCCTTCATGGGGCCGGCCCTGGTGTTCGAGCGGCACAGCGCCACGGTGGTGGCGGAAGGGTGGGCCGGTCGGGTAGACGGCGCGGGGAACCTCGTGCTGCGATTGCAGTAGAGTGCTTTCATGGACCTCGACCTCACCGGCGGCCGCCGCGACGACCCCATTCCAGAGTACGCGCGGCGGCTCCGGCCGTTGACCCGACTTTGCGCGGCGCTGCTGGGGGTGCCGGTCCTGCTGGCGGTGCTGAGCTGGGTGCTGGTCGGCGAGCCGGGGGATGCGCCTCTGCTGCCGAAGGCCTTCCGGATCTCGCTGGCGCTGTTCGCCGCGATCCTGCTTCTACTCTCGTCCCGCTTCCGCACCGTGACCCTGCGCCGCGCCATGCCCCGGTCGGCGGAGCTGGAGGTCAAGCCGGAGACCCTGTTGGCCGCCTATCGACGGGCGACGCTGATCAGCTTCGTGATCCTCGGCGTGGCCTCGCTCGTGGGCCTGATGGTGGCGCTGGGTTCCGGGCTGGCCGTCTACGGTATCGTCCTCTGCGTGGCCAGCGCGCTCGCCATGCTGTCCCGCTGGCCCCGGGCCTCCGAGGTCGACCACCTCGTCCGCCGCCGCACGCGGCCTTGAAACCTCTTCAGGAGGAGCGAATGGAACCGTCCCTGTCCCCAGCGCCGGCGATCCTGCGCAACCTGCGGATCCTCTGTCTCTCGCTACTCTCCAGCGTCGTCCTGTTCAACGTGGTCTTGACCCTCCTGTATGCGACAGGGCAACTGGCGGAGAAGGAGATCAAGAAGCCCGTTCCGCTGATCTTCTTCTTCGTGGCCCTGCTGCTTCTCGTCGCGTCGCCCGCCATCAAGCGTTCCCTCCTCAAGCGCTCCGGTGCCGAGCACATCGACGCCGGCGAGCGGGCGGGCGACTACATGTCCGCGAACATCATTGCCTTCGCCTTGCGCGAGGGCGCGGGCCTGATGGGCTTCGTGCTGAGCCTGCTCACCGGCAATCCCTGGTGGAGCTGGGGACTGGGCGGCGCGGCGGTGCTCTCGATGATCGTCGACTGGCCGCGGGGTGACTTCTAGCGCTCAGTGCGCCGCCAGGCTCTCCGGCGCCGTGGGCTCTTCGTGGCTCCGGCCGGCCCAGGCGTCGAGGAAGGCCTGGATACGCCCTTCGTCCAGATCGTCCAGGGTCTCGATCCGTCCCCAGGCCGTCAGAGCGATCCGCGACTTCATCCAGGGATAGGGCGCGACCAGGACGAAGTCCCTCTCGCGCGCCAGGGCCTCCAGGAGTTCGACCACGTCCGGGCATCCCTCGGGGCAGTTGTATTGGAGGACCACGCCGCCGTGCTCCAGGTTGTGGACCTGCTGCTCGTGGGGGACCGGCTCGCGGTGGACCCCCCAGTCCGCCAGCCACGCCTGGCGAGGGCCTGAGGTCGGGGGCAGGTCGACGGGCGGAGGCGCCGCACCGCCCAGGCGGGCGAGGTCGAAGCTCGCGGCGGGCAGGGACGCCGGCTTCGCCTCCACGATCCGGACCCGCCGCGGCGCGCCGCCCCCGGCGCTCCTCTCCAGGACGGCGGGAAGCCAGGCGCCGCCGGTCCCCTCCGCCGTTCCCTGGAAGCGCGTCTCCACCACCCCGCTGAAGTCCTGGGCGCCGTGGCCGCGGGCCTGGAACACCGGGAACTGCTCCACCAGGGCGGCCGGGCGGCCGCTGCCGGCGTCCAGCCAGAGCTGCGACGTCCGCTCCCCCGTGCCCGCGGCGCCCACCACGACGTAGCGCGTTCCTCCCTCTTCGATTTCCGTGACCACGTCCACCGCGATGCCGCCCCGCAGCCAGGGGCTTCCGGGGACGTCCCCGGCGAGCTGGCGGACGGCTTCGTCCACCGTCAGGTTGGGCAGGCTGTAGACCAGCGAGACCAGCTCCTGCCGGGGCGCCGTCCGGAAGCGGCCGGCGGGATCGAGGGCGACGGTCCACCCTCCCGCCGCCAGCCGCACGGCGCCGTCGGGCGTCTCGATGCGGGAACGGTCGGGCGGGGCGAGCCAGGAGCGCAGCCGGCGCGTCCCGTCCTCCTCCGTCCAGGCCAGGCCGGAGAAGGGCTTGCCCGCGGTCCGGGCCTTCGCGAGGATGGCCCGGAGGGCCTTGCGGGCTTCGCCCTCGCGGGCGGCGTCGTCCCGCGAGGCCCGGTCCACGGCCAGCACCGCCACATCCACCGGCAGGTCGCCGGTGGGGATCTCCCGCAGCAGCTTCAGGGTGGCGGGATCGGCTTCCAGGAGCCGGTTGCCGGCGCGGTCCACCAGGTAGACGCGGTCGCCGGACGGCGAAAAGGCCCCCGCCACCAGGGCGCCGTCCACCGTGGCCTCGCCTTCCTGGACGACGGTCGGCCATGGGCGGGTCGAGAAGTCGGTCCGGTAGGTGAGTACCTGGCTGCGCCGGGCGCCGCCGTCCCGCCAGCAGGGGACGATCATGCGCGTCTCGTCCGGCGAGAGCAGGGCGGCCCGCGGCGCCGGGCAGGCGGGCACGGCGCGGCCGTCCCCCAGCTCGTTGAGCAGGGTCAGGCCGTTGGTCTCCCGGTCCGCGGTGAGCAGGAACGGATGGCCCTTCACGACCCGCACCGCCGCCGGGCTCTGGCCGGTGCGGTGGGAAACGGGCACCGCCCCCTCCTTCAGAGAGTACGAGAGCGCGTAGCCGAAGCGCTCGCGGGGACCCCGGGCCATGGGATCGAACTGCACCATGTACAGGCTCTCGCCGTCGCGCCCCAGGGCGGCGTCGTAGACCTGCGGGACCTCCGTGACCCTCTCCTCCTTGCGCTCGTAGGAACGGGCGTCCACCGTGTCCAGCGCCGAGCCGGGCCAGTGGAAGGAGAGGAACCGCTCGCCGCCGGCGCTGAACACGCCGGGTCCCCGCAGGGGGAGGAGGCGCTCCACCTCGTGGCTCCGCAGGTCCACCACAGCCGTGGTCCCGGCGGACCAGTGCTGCACCCAGAGCGAGCCGCCGTCCGGCGCCGGCACCAGCCGCCAGGGGGTGGCCCCGGCGTAGATCTTCCGCAGCGTCTCGCCCGAGGCGAGGTCCACCACCTGCACGTGGTTGTTGCCGGCGACGGCGACGTAGGCGAGGAGGGCGTCAGGCTCCCTGGCGGAACAGCCCCCCGCGGCGGCGAGGGCCAGCGCCGCCGCGAGGGAACGAAGGGTCCTCTGCATCAGATACGTCTCAATTCGTCTTGAACGAGCTGTTGAAGGGCGCGGCCAGGGCCTGGCCCGTCAGGTCCTGCACCCCGGTCGTCACCCGCACGCAGTACAACGTCTTCGCGTTGAGGGTCGGCGAGGGGTCGAAGGTCCAGACGTTCCCCGTGCCGTTGGCGGAGATCGTGCCGGCGATGGACGCCCCCAGGGTGTTGCAGTTCTTGCCGTTGCCGCCCGCCTGGTTGAGCAGGAAGGTGGTGGCGTTGACGTTGGTCACCGGCTCCGAGAAGGTCACCGCCACGTTGGCGGCCGCGGAGACGTTCGTCGCCCCGTTCACAGGGTTGACGGCTGTCACGGTCGGGGCGGGGTTGCCGCCGCCGCCGCCGTTGGGCGGGAAGCCCAGGGGCACCGAGGTGTCGCCGGTGCCGCCCCCCGCCGTGCGGGTGACGGTGAAGCTCCAGGAGACCGGCTGCGCGGTGCAGTTGTTGGCGTGGTCGCAGACCCCCGCCGCCACCCGGGCCGTGTAGGTGGCCCGGGCGTTCAGGAACACGGCTTGGGGGAACAGGCCCCACGTGCGGTCGCCGATCTGGTCCACGTAGGCCGGCACGGAGAGCCCCTGGCCGTCGACCAGGGTGAAGGAGGTCTCGTCGACCCCGGTCACCGGCTCGGAGAAGTGGACCTTGACGACCGCGTCCTGGTAGACCTCCGTGGCGCCGGCGGCCGGGTAGGTGGTGGCCGCGGGGGCCACGGTGTCCGGGCTGCCGGTGATCGGGATGACCCAGCTCGCCACCTCCATGGGCACGGCCGGGGCGCCTTCCACCACCGCGGGCTCGGTGACGGGCGTGCGGCCGTCGCAGGCGCCCTTGAGCACGCAGGGCTCGATCTTGCGGTCGGTGTCCGTGTCCGCCAGGTTGCCCAGGAACTTCTTGGCCACCACGGCCTCGAAGGACTGGTAGTAGACCGCCGCGGTCACCGCCACCGGCCCGGCGGTCCCGGGCGGAATCACCACCGAGTAGCGGTTCAGGCTCGCCGTGGCCCCGGCGTGGGGCAGCGGGCGCAGCCGGCTGTCGGTCAGGAAGCTGTCGTCATAGACCTCGCCGTCGCCGTCCAGGTCCTGGAAGCGGGGCAGCCCCGAGGGGTTGCTGCGGTCGATGACCACGCCGTTGGCGTCGGTGGGCATCCCCTGCGCGTTGACCACCATGTTGAGGGGCGTCGCGTACGGCAGGTCCAGCGTCGGGCAGCCGTCGCCCAGCGAGGCCACGGCCTTGAACTGCGGCGCGTACGGGTCCGTCGAGCCGGCCGGGATCGTCCAGTTGCAGCCCGGATAGTTGGGATCGGTCAGGCTGGCGGTGGTCAGGTAGCCGACGCCCAGCGAGGCGCGGTTCCAGAACGAGTCGAAGATCTGCAGCTCGGTGCCGGTGGCGAGGTCGAAGGCCCGCACCGCCACCCAGGCGTTGCGCCCTTCCGGGAAGCCGGTGGGGAAGTCGTGGCCGCTGCCCGTGTTGCGCACCGCCAGCGAGAGCGGCTGGGTGGTCCCCGCCGCGGCGCTCGACGGCCCGGAGAGGTCGACTTCCAGGACGTTCCGCAGGCGGTCCCAGGCGAGGCGGGCGTGCTGGGTCTGGGGACCCCGGGCGGTGACGTTCTCCCACACGGCGTTATGGTAGAGGCTGTTCTCGTCCGCCGAGGAGTAGCTGAAGGTCGACAGCTCCGGATACGGCTGCACGCCGCCGGCGCCGTCCACGTCGGCCCCGATCAGGCGGGTGACGTAGGCATTGCCGCCGATGAAGTGATGGGTGAAGAACGCCGGGCGCACCGGGCCGGCGTCGCACGCCTCGCCGGTGAGCGGGGCCACCGGCGCGCCGCCCGCGTAGAGCGTCTGCGCCGTGCCGGGCTGGCCGTAGTCCTGCTGCATGTGGCAGGTCTGGCAGTCCCGCTTGAACGCCGGATCGTAATTCGGGTTCGACGGCCGGTCGGCGTAGCGGCTGTTGCGCCACTCCGTGTAGGTGCGCTCGATGGGGAAGCCGCCCACCCATTTGCCCAGGGTGTTCTTCAGGGTCAGCGGGTTGGTCACGTCGTGGCAGCCGGCGCAGTGCTCCGCCCGTTCGTACATCACGTGCCGGAAGCCGTCGTGCTTGCCCGCGAACTGCCCCTGCTGGTACGTGATGTTGACGTTGAACACGTCGCTCACGTAGGGGTCGATCTGCGCCGTGTAGTCGTCCCAGGAGAGCGGGCCGAAGCGTTCCGGCGTCGCCAGGGCGTGGGGCGAGATCCGGTAGGCGCCGGCGCCCACGGCATAGCCAAGGCTGGGGCTGGCGGCGTTGGCCACGTTCATGACGTCCGGCGTGGCCACCAGGGCGTCGCGGCTGCCGGTGCCGGCGGCCGGCGTGTACTCGGTCCCGGATTTCGGGTAGTTGCTGTACGGCGTGCGCCGCGTCTCGGCCATCGTGTGGCACGTCTCGCAGACGATCCCCCGCTGGCCCGCCTCCGTGTTGCGGAATTGCGTGGACAGGGTCGCGAAGGCCAGGTTGGTGCCGTTGCTGGACGTCGGATCGAAATTCGCGTTCACCGCCCCGTGCTCGAGCCCCGACGGCGTGTCGGCGACGACGTTGGCCAGCGGCACGTTGTCGATGTAGTTGGCCGGCATGTGGCAGCGCGAGCAGAAGGAGTCCAGCAGCGAGCCCGAGCCGGAGGTGGTGTGGGTCGTCGTGCCGATGTTGAACGTCGACGTGCAGTCCGCGTTCGCGAAGGGGTTGATCTGCGACTTCGCCGTGCCGTCCGGCGGATTCGGGATGTCGCAGCCGCCGTCCGTGGAGGTCAGGCGCGCGATGAGCAGGAACGCTCCGCGCCAGCCTGGATCGCGCCAGGCGTTGGACATCATCGAGCCGTTCCACTCGCTGAAGATCCGGGAATGGCAACTGTCGCAGACGCCGGGGTTGTTGGCGCCGTTCCACTCCGACTCGTAGGGAGGCGGATAGACCTGGGCCTCCTGGACGTTGTAGGGGGGCGGTTCGGGGATCCGGTTGGGGAGGATGTTGTTGGCCTGGACCTGGTGGTACGCCAGCCCGAGCCCCGCCGCCGCCACACCGGACACCGCACAGAGCTTCAAAAGAACACGCATGCCGTCCCCTCCTTCCAGAGGAAGAGAAACCTTGCCGCCCCGTCACAGTGCCTCTACTAATTGTTGGTGCTGGCTTGTCCTCCGAGTGAGACAAGGCGGTAGCGCCTTGACCGCGCCCCCTCCGGGATCTAGGATTCCGAAGAAATCGCATCGAAGAAGCTGAGCGTCGCGCCTTTTCGTGAGAACGCCTTTTCGCGGGAAATAAAAACGGGCGCGCCATCACTCCTGGGCAAAGGAGGACCGCCGGCATGATCTGTCCGAAGTGTGGCTTCGAGCAGCCTGAGAATCCGGAGTGCATGCGTTGTGGCATCGTCATCAGCCGCTACAAGGGGCCGGTGCTGGGCGGCTCGCCCGTCCCCGCCGCCCAGACGGGCGCCCAGATGAGCGGATATCCCCCGCCGGCGGCGGCCGGCTACCCTCCGCCGCGGCCCGCGAGCGCCCCGCCGCCCCCGCCGCCCGGCTACGGAGCGGCGCCGCCGCCTCCGCCCTTCGGCAACGAAACCGTGAGGATCAACACCTTCCCGCCGCCGGCTCCCGTGATGAATGCGGTGGGGACGGTCTACGGCGATCCGGCCCCCGCGGGTGGCGGCACGGTCTATGGTGGCCCCTCGGCCCCGATGTCCGGTGCCTCCCGGCCGGCCGTCCGTGCCCAGAACCTGACCATGGGCGCCCTCCTGAGCGAGAGCTTCTCGATCTACTTCTCCAACTTCATCCCGTTCCTGCTGATCTCGGCCGTCATGCTCTCGCCGCTGTTCGTCTATATGGCCTGGGTCTCGAGCCTGTCTTCCGATCCCCAGAAGCAGATTCTCTATTTGCTGCTGGCCATCCCCATCCAACTCGCCTGCTCCTTTGTCGCGGCCTCGGGAATCACCTATGGCGTCTACCAGCACCTGCGGGGTGGCTCGCCGTCCATCACGGACTGCCTGCAGGTCGGTGTGACCTCCTTCCTGCCGGTGGTCATCCTCGCCATCGTGCAGACCATCGGCATCATCTTCGGCCTGATCCTCTGCATCATCCCCGCGATTCTCCTGTCGGTGCAGTGGGCTGTGTCGACGCCCGTCATGGTCGAGGAGAGGCCGGGAACATTCGAGGCCTTGCGGCGCAGCTCGTACCTGACCGAAGGCTACCGGGGCGCCGTCTTCGGAGTGCTGTTCGTGCTGGGATTGATCCAGCGCCTCGGCAGCAAGTTGCTGGAGATCGCCATCGACGACTTGGGGACGTTCCTGATGGCTTCCAGCGCCATCGACCTGCTGATGACCGGCCTCCTGGCCACGGCTTCGGCCGTGATGTACTACCGGCTGCGCAGCGCCAAAGAATCGATCGACGTTGACCAGATCGCATCGGTCTTCGCCTGAGCGCCGCCCGGCGCGCTCCCTTCTCCCGGTCCTTCTGCTGGCCGGCGCCGCCCTCTTGGGCGCAGTGCCGGCTGGAGCGGCGCCCGAGCCGGCCGGGCCAGGCGACGTCCAGGCCAGGGCGCGGCAGATCCTGTCCGACCCGCGCTATCAGCCCACGCTGCCGGACCACGGCAAGATCAGGAGACCGGAAGACCCCGGGGGGGACCGCGAGACGCCCTCCTCCAGGTCCGGCTCCGGCGCGGGCTCCGTGGCCGTGCCGATGATCGGCGCGGGAGCCGCCCTGGCCAAGGTCCTCTTCATCGTCCTGGCGGTGGTCGTCCTCCTGCTGATGATCCTGTGGGTGGGCCGGGCCGTGGCGGCGCGGATCGGCCGCCGCGAGGAAGCTGCTCCGGGGGAGGCGGCGCCCGCCGACGCGGCTCCCGTGGAGCGCGAGCTCCAGCTCGACGATGCCGCCCGCCTCGCCGCCGAAGGGCGCTACGCCGAGGCCGTGCACGCCCTGCTCCTGGCCGCCATCCGCCACTTCGCCGCGCGCTCCCGGGTGCCCGTCCAGCCCTCCCGCACGAGCCGCGAGCTGGTGCGCCTCCTCCCCCTGGGTCCCGACGCCCGCGAGGCCTTCTCCGATCTGGTGCGCATGGTCGAGCTCTCGTTGTTCGGCGGCGCGCCGGTGAGCGCCGGCGACTACGAAAGCAGCCTCGCCCGCTTCCGCTCCCTCACCCGGAGGCCGGCGTGACCGAGCCCCTCGCCGAAGAGCCGCAAGAGGAGATCGAAGGCGGCTTCTCGCGCCGGACCGTCGGCTGGATCGCCGGCATCGCCGTGGTCTCCTTCCTCGCCTCGGTCCTCCTCAGCGTCTATGGCCGCGACCTGACCCCCAAGCCGTTCTCCGGCGCCAACACCTTCAGCGACAGCGCCCTCGGCCACCGCGCCCTGGCCGAGCTGCTGCGCGCCATGGGGCTCGGGGTTTCTTCCCGCCAATCCCTCAGCGGCGGCGTGGCGCCCGAGCGGCCCCTGGTCCTGGCCGAGCCGGACCCCTCGTGGCTGAGCTTCAACCCCAGCCGGCTGGAGAGCCTCCGCAAGGAGGCGAAGGACCGCAACGCCCCCCTCGTGGTGGTGCTCCCGAAGTGGCGGCCCGGCCCGCCGCGCAAGGACCGGCCGGAATGGCTGGAGTCCGTGGATCTGCTGTCGGAGTTCCAGATCCTGCGGGTCGCCTATGCGCTCGGGGACGACGCGCCGGACGGCCTGGAGCTCCGGCCGGCCGGCGACCGCCTCGGCTGCGGCGTCGGCCGGGAAGGAGGGCTCGAGGTCAGCATCCGTTACCCCTACCTTCTGGCCGCCCACCCCGGCCTGGAGCCGGTCGTGAGCTGCCGCGGCGGCAGCCTGATCGCCCGGGTCAAGGCCGAGGGACCGGCGGTCTACCTGATCTCCGACCCCGACCTCCTCAACAACCACGGGCTCGGCAGGGGGGCCAACGCCGAGGTGATCCACAGCTTCCTCGTCCGCGAGCTCGGCGCCCGGGGAGTCGTCTTCGACGAGACCATTCACGGCTTCGAGCGCGACACCGGGTTGCTGGCCGAGGCGCTGCGCTTCCCCCTGGTCTTCGGCCTCCTCCAGGGGATCGTGCTGCTGGGCATGGTCCTCTGGACGGGCATGGGCCGCTTCGGCAAGCCGTTGCCGGCCCCGTCCCCCCTGGGCGCGGGCAAGGAGATCCTGATCGACAACACGGCCAAGCTGCTGACCAACGGCGTCCATTCCGAGGACAGCCTGGCCCAGTACTTCCGGCAGACCACCCGCGCGGTGGCCGCCCATTACTTCATCCCTCCCGACCTGCCGGACCCCGAGCGGCTGCAGCGGCTGCAGAAGATCACCGCGGCCCGCGGGCACAAGCTGATCCTGGCGGACGTGGAGAGGAGCGTCTGGAAGCTGCCGCTGGGGCCGCGCGGCGCGGAGCAGGCCGCCCGGATCGCCCGGCGGCTGTACGAATGGCGATTGGAGATGACGAATGTCCATCGAAAAAGTCCGTGAGCTGGGGGCCGCCTTGCGGGAGCGGATCGGCCGGGTGATCATCGGCCAGGAGGAGGCGGTGCACCTGCTGCTGGTCGCCCTGATCGCCGAAGGGCACGTCCTGTTCGAGGGGCCGCCCGGCACCGGCAAGACGCTGCTGGCGCGTTCCTTTTCCGCCTGCCTGAAGCTGGACTTCAAGCGCGTCCAGTTCACCCCCGATCTGATGCCCGGCGACCTGGTGGGCACGAACCTGTTCAACTTCCAGACGAACTCGTTCACCCTCACCAAGGGGCCGCTGTTCACCGAGTTCCTGCTGGCGGACGAGATCAACCGCACGCCGCCCAAGACCCAGGCCGCCCTGCTGGAGGCCATGCAGGAGCGGACGATCACCATCGACGGCACCTCGCACCCGCTCTCGCAGGGCTTCATGGTGGTGGCCACCCAGAACCCCATCGAGCAGGAGGGCACCTATCCGCTCCCCGAGGCGCAGCTCGACCGCTTCCTCTTCAAGGTCCTGATCGGCTACCCGGGCCGCGAGGAGGAGCTGGCCATGGTGCGCACCCACGGCCACCAGACGGCCATGCCGAAGCTGGACAAGCTGGGTCTCGCCCCCGTCTGCGACCTGCGCTTCATCGCCTGGGTGCGGCAGATGGTGTCGGGCCTCCGGCTGGCGGACGAGACCGTGACCTACGTGGTGGACCTGATCCGCGCCACCCGCAATCATCCGGCGCTGCAATATGGCGCCAGCCCCCGGGCCGCCAACATGCTGGCCGCCGCCTCCCGCGCCGTCGCCGTGCTGGAAGGCCGTGAGTTCGTGATCCCCGACGACGTGAAGTCCCTCTTCAAGCCCCTCCTCCGCCACCGCGTCGTGCTGGCCCCCAGCGCCGAGGTGGACGGCCTGGGGGCGGACCAGGTGCTGGAGCAGATCCTCCAGCAGGTGCCGGCGCCGCGATGAACCCTCACCTCCCCGGCCCTCCTCTCCCGACCCCTCCCTCCCACCCACACCGGGAGAGGAGGGAGAGGTCAGCCAAAAGAAACTTTCAACAAACCTTTCCCCCTCTCCCGGTGTGGGTGGGAGGGAGGGGTCGGGAGAGGGGGTCAGGGGGTGAGGGCCCGGGAGGGGGGCTCCCGTAATGCGCCCCACCCGCCGCGCCGTCGCTTTCGCGATCTTCGGCTTCGCCGTTGCCCTGCTGCCGATCGCGGTGAGCGAGCGCCTGTGGCCGCTCTGGCCGGTCTACCTGGGCGGGCTGGCGCTGGCGCTGGGGATCGATGCGCTGGCGGCGCCGCGGCGGCAGGACGTCTCCTGCTCCCTCGACCTGCCCGGCACCCTCTACATCGGCGAGGAGGACGAAGCCCTCCTGACCGTCGCGATCCCCTCCCGCCGGCGCGTCCCCGTGACCGTGGCGGTGGACCTCTCGGACCGCCTGGAGCCGCAGCCGATCCTGCGCGCCCGCGCCTCCCGGGAGGGCGCCGGGATGCGCCTCCGGCTGGTCCCCACGCGGCGCGGGCGGATCGTCGTCGAGCGGGCGTGGATCCGCTACGCCGGTCCTCTCGGCCTCATGGCCCAGGTGGTGCGCCAGGACCTCAAGCGGCAGGCGGCGGTCGTGCCCAACATCCAGCCCGTCAAGGCGGCGGCGCTGCGCTTCCTCACCGACCGCGAGTTCCGCGCCGGCCTCAAGATCGAGCGCTACACCGGGGAGGGCACCGAGTTCGAGTCCCTCAAGGAGCACGTCCGGGGCGACGACCACCGCTCGATCGACTGGAAGGCCTCGGCGCGCCACCGCAAGCTCGTCAGCCGCCAGTTCCGCGCCGAGCGCAACCATCAGGTGGTCATCGCCATCGACACCGGCCACCTCATGTGCGAGCCCCTGGCCGGCATCCCCAAGGTCGACCACGCCGTCAACGCCGCGCTGCTCCTCGCCTACGTCTCCCTGCGCGCCGGCGACCGCGTCGGCTTCGCCACCTTCGACGCCCGCCTCGGCCTCTACGTCGAGCCCAAGGGGGGGATCCGGGGATTCAACATCCTCAGCCAGGTGGCGAGCCAGGTCGACTACTCCGACCGCGAGACCAACTACACCCTGGGCCTGACCTCCATCTCGCAGCGCCTCAGCCGGCGGTCGCTGATCGTCGTCCTCACCGACTTCGTGGACACCATCTCGGCCGAGCTGATGGTGGAGAACCTCGACCGCCTCTCCCGCCGCCACGTGGTGGTCTTCGTGGCCCTCCAGGACCCGGGGCTCGAGGCCGTGGCCGCGGGCGAGCCCGCGAGCGTCCTCCACCTCAACCGCGCCGTGGTGGCCGGCGGCCTGCTGCGCGACCGCGAGGTTGTCCTGCGCCGCCTGCGCCGATTGGGGATCTACCCGATCGACGCCGCGCCGTCCCAGGTGACCACGCGGCTGATCAACACGTACCTGGACATCAAGCGCCGTGAGAGGATCTGAAGGATGAAGGAGTTCAGCCTCAAGTCCGCCCAGTTCCGCCGCGAGCGCGAGGCCGCCTGGCGCGAGTTGGAGGGCCTCCTGGAGCGGGTGGAGAAGAAGGGGCCCCGCGACCTCACGCCGGCCGAGCTGCACCGGCTGCCGGTGCTCTACCGCGGCGCCGCCAGCTCGCTCTCCGTGGCCACCGCCATCAGCCTGGACAAGAACCTGCTCGAATACCTCACCGCCCTGGTGGGCCGCGCCTACATCTGCGTCTACGGCAGCAAGCGGCGGGCGACCGACGCAATCCGGGAGTTCTTCCTCTTCCGCTTCCCCTGGGCGGTGCGCCGCTACTTCGCCTTCGTGTTCGTCTCCCTGGCCCTGTTCGCCCTGGGGACCCTCACCGGCTACCAGATGACCGCCGCCGATCCCGAGCGCTACCACAGCTTCGTGGACGAGGCCATGGCGGGCGGGCGCACCCCGACGTCCTCCACCCAGGAGCTGCGGGAGGTCCTCTACGGCGGCGAGGACCAGCCGCTCTCGCTCTTCGCCTCCTATCTCTTCACCCACAACTCCAAGGTGGGCCTGCTCTGCTTCGCCCTGGGGTTCGCGGCCGGTGTGCCGGTGATCTACCTGCTGTTCACCAACGGCCTCCTGCTGGGGGCCATGGTGGCGCTCTACGACTCGCGCGGCCTGGGACCGGAGTTCTGGGCCTGGGTGCTGCCGCACGGCGTCACCGAGATCACCGCCGTCTGCCTCTGCGGCGCGGCGGGCATGGTGCTCGGCTCGGCCATCGTCTTCCCCGGCCGCCACACGCGGCTGCGCAACCTGGCTCTCAAGGGCCGGGAGGTGGCGCTGCTGGGCATCGGCGCCGTGGCGATGTTCCTGCTGGCGGGCCTGATCGAAGGCTTCTTCCGCCAGATCGTGCAGGACGTGACCGTCCGCTGGGGACTGGCCACCGTCACCCTCGTCTTCTGGACCTGGTACTTCCTCGCCGTGGGCCGCGGACATGAGCGCGATCTCGCTCGATAAGCCGCGCATCCACAAGATCCTGACCCCGGAAGGGATCTCCCTGCCGTTCGTGGTGGCCCCGGCGGGGGACCGGGTGGGCGCTTTCTTCCTGGACTCGCTGATCATCGTCCTGATGACCATCGTCCTCTGGCTGGGGGCGGGGCTCATCGCCATGATGGGATTGGGGGAGCTGGGGATCGCCGTCGCCCTGATCGCCCATTTCCTGCTCTGGAACTTCTACTTCATCTTTTCCGAGACCCGGTGGAGCGGCGTCACCTACGCCAAGCGCAAGCTGGGCCTGCGGGTGATCTCCCGCGACGGCGGACCGCTCACGGCGGAAGCCATCTTCGCCCGCAACCTGATGCGGAACCTGGAGTTCTACCTGCCCGCGGCGGTGCTGCTCTCGCCCGAGGCCCTGCTGCCGGAGGCGCCGGGCTGGGGCCGCCTCCTGGCCGCCGCCTGGATCCTGGTTTTCGCCTTCATGCCCTTCTTCAACCACGACCGCCTGCGCTGCGGCGACCTGGTGGCGGGGACGATGGTGGTGCGGGCTCCCAAGGCCATGCTGCTCTCGGACCTGGCGGACCGCCCCTCCCGTCCCGCGCCGCGCGCCGCCAATGTCCACGGGCCGGCCGCCCCGCCGCCTCCTCCGGCCGAGGCCTTCCCTTTCACCCGCCATCAGCTCGACATCTACGGCATCCACGAGCTGCAGGTCCTGGAGGACCTCCTCCGCCGGGACGACGAAGGCACGCTCGATCCGCACGTCCTCACCGAGGTCTGCGAGAAGATCAAGACCAAGATCAGTTGGCCCCCCGAGAGCTGGAACGTCCCCGTCCGCCCCTTCCTCGACGCCTTCTACCGGGCGCAGCGCCAGTCGCTGGAGCAAAGGATGCTCTTCGGCCAGCGCCGGGAGCGGAAGCGGGGGTAGGGGGGGCGGCCTGTCAGGCGCCGGGCTCCGAGATGTCCAAGTCCCGGCAGATCTTGCGGGCAAGGTAGTCGTTGATCTCTCTATGGCGAGGCACAGTAGAGGTCTTGCGAGCTTTTCGATGGACGTAAACGCTATGGTTGGAGCCCTCGCGAAGGAGTTCGCAGCCGTGGGATTCAAGATGGCGTATCAGATCTCGCCGCTTCAAGCGGAGACCTTCAACGGCTCACGGATCGCGTCAACGCCCTCCAGCTCTTCCTGAGCGAGACTCCTGTTGGCCTCCAGAACAAGCTGGACGGCTTCCCGGAGGTTCTCTCGTGCCTCATCCAACGTAGCGCCCTGGGTGTTGGCTCCGGGCAGCTCCTCGACGAATGCGGTATAGCCTTCAGGGACTCGACGAAAGACAGCGGTAAATTCGGCGGTCACGGGGATACCTCCTCAAGAGAGGATATCTCAAGGGAGTCCGGTCGCGTTGACACCCAAAAACACCTCCGCCGGAGCCCCGCATCTCCGGCGGAGGAGAATCGGTACATCGTCTGTCAAAGATCCCTTGGCGGCGAGGGCGCTTCCGCTGACCCGCGGAGCGCTCTTCCTCGTCCGCCGCCGGCATGATATACTTACATATACTAAGTTGTCCATGCGAAAAGGGATTCAGGCTCGTTTTCTACTTTCCGGCTGACGTTCCCGCGGTTTCGCCTCTCGTCTTTTCCCTTTCGCGCTTTGTGAAAGGGAAAAGACGTCTCAGAGAAGGGCTTTCGCAGCAGGAGAAATCCGCAGAGCGAGACGCGAAAGGCAGGAAACGCCACGTGAAAGCCGCTATGCGTGGCGTGAAAGGGACTGAGCGCTTCGGAAAAGGTCTTCGACGGGACATGAAGGTGAAGAAACGAGGCGTCGAAGACAATATGCGTAATGGAAAAGGGCTTTCACGGGACGGAAAAGACGGAGAACAAGACGCGAAAGGTCTTCGCTGTCCCGTGAAAGGGAGCGGACGAGGCGGTAAAGGGCTTTTCCGTTCTTTGAAAACTGAATCCAGACGGGAGCCGTCCCGGGAACGGGGGACCGGACGGCTCCCGTGCGCGCCCCGGGTGGGATCCGGGGCGCGCGAATCTCGTTTTTTATCCCACCCGGCGGCGACCCTGGGACCCTCCCGAGGGGCAGGGCAGCGCGGAGATCCCGAGACACCAGGATTAGTAAGGGGGACAACTCGAAAGCTCCAAAGAAAGGAGAGATCCCCATGATCCGACAAATCTCGAGAATCCTGCTGACGGCGGTCACGCTCCTGCTGCTCCTGGCGATCCCCGCGAGCGCGTATTGGGACTGTTACGGCACCTGGGAGGCCTGGACCACCCAGCGCGAGATGCGCGGCGCCACCAACTTCGAGTGCAAGGGCTCCTACCTCCCGTGGCCGGGCAAGTGCGGAGATTGGAGCCATAGCTGGGGCTATACCTGGGTCGACATCCTCGGCGGTATCAGCCAGTCGTGCCAGGACCATTCCGACTCCTTCTTCGGGCCTTACGGCGGCGAGTGGCATGGCTGCTGGGGCGGAAACCCGACCCAGACCTCCTGGGGCGAGAAGCGGATCGACGGCATCAACCAGTGGTGGGACCGCTGGCCCGCGGGCACCTACAACGGCGCCTATGAGCCGGAGACCCTGAGCTACCTCAGCGACACCACGCTCTACATGCGCGGCCCCTACGCCTCGGTCTACGACCTCGACAAATGCAGCATCGTTCAGGACGTCGGCACCATCTTCTGGGGCGACTTCCCGGTGCAGTCGCGGCTGATCGCCGGCAACCCCTACGACACGTGGCCCGGAGGGTATGTCGCCCTCGAATTCTCGGGTTCCGCCGGCCTGAGCTGCTCCTCGCTTGAAGATGAATGCCAGACCGTGGTCTGCGCCGACCTCAGAGTGCGCAAGCAGCTCTCCTGCTACTGGACGGAGCCGCCGACGAACTACTGCGGCGACGGCGTTTGCGACTACGGTGAGGACTGCTTCAATTGCGGAGGAGATTGCGGATACTGCCCTCAGTAGGTCCAAGTCCTGCCTACTCGAGGGCGCTCTGGGGGCCCTCTGGAGGGGTAGGGGGCCGAGGGGCGCCGCGAGGTCGTTGAGGATGCGGGGGATCTTCCGGAGCTGTTGATGGTCGCGGTGGACGGCTATGTAAATTTCCGGCGATGGCCGGCTGAGGAAAGCATCAATCCGGTTCCAAACTCATCCCCGCGTCTTCACAGGCGTGCCGCAGCAGGCCGTCGACTTCGATGTGGCCGGCCCACTCCTTCAGGTACTTGAAGTCGAGTCGAGCCCCCTGGACCTTGAGGACGCCCAGAATGTCGTTCCACTGTTGATCGGACACGCGATTTCCTTTCCGGTACCAGAGAAGCTTCTGGAGGACCGTGTCCTCGGCGCTGGCGACGTGAAGCGTCGTCCCGGGCTCTCCAGGGACGGAAAGGGTCTGGCGGCGGGCCATCTCCTGAAGCGAAAAAGGGTCCGCCTTCAGCACGAAGACGTCAACCTTGATCATGGTTTTCAGGTGGATGAGGTTGAAGGACGAGCGCCGCTGGATCGCTTGGTGGACACGTTCCGGAGACAGGTAGAAGCTCTCGGCGGCGGCGGCGACGAAAGGCGGCACGTGCTCGCCCCGGAGGTCCGCCACCAAGTCGCCGTCCTGGGTCGAACGCGGAATGCCGTGCAGGGAGCTGGCGAGAGAGCCTCCGACGGCATAGGGGACTCGCAGATCCTCGAGGACTCTGACGACCTCCAGAATGACCCTGAGGGCCTCCTCCGCCGGGACCATTCAATAACCTTCGGCCTCAGGATCCCATCCGAACGCCTCGATCATGGTTTCCCGGTCCAGCCATAACGCGGCCAACCGGAGGCGCAGCTCCCGCTCGGAGAGGTCGGGCCCATATTGAGCTTGTATTCTCATCGCAGCCATCTGCTGGGCCATCCGGTTCAGCTCGAAGACCTGCCGGAGCTTTTCCCAGGGCGTCATACGGCGATATCCCTCCAGGAGGATCTCCTCGATCTCCCGCGGTGTATCGGCGGATTGCGTCCTCATTGCGGCACGCTACCACAGGGCAGGGCGGGCTACCCCCGCCGCACCACCACGATCGTCACGTCATCCGGCGGCCTCTCCGTTCCCAGGTGCCGCCGGGAGTCGTTCAGCAGCGCGTCCAGGATCTCCACGGCGGGGCGGTGGCCTATGGCGCGGAGGACTTCCCTCGCTCTTTCGAAACCGTAGGCGTTGCCGTTGCGGTCCAGGCCTTCGAAGAGGCCGTCGGAGCAGAGGAGGAGGACGCTGCCGGCGGGGAGGTCGAAGGGCTGCTCGGCGAAGGGGTGCGCGGGGCCGCGGCCCAGGGGCAGGCCCGGCTGTTCGATCTCGCGGACCTGGCCGGCGGACCAGACCATTGGATAGGGATAACCGGCGTTGGCCAGCACGGCCTCTCCCGTCCCGGGATCCAGGCGGACCAGTGCCAGGCTGGTGAAGCTGTGGTCGGAGCTCACCCCCCGCAGCACGCGGTCGAGCTGGCGCAGCACCCCGGCGGGCGACTCGCCCGGCTCGATGAGGCTGAGCAGACCGGCCTTCACCATGGCCTGGGCCACGGCGCAGGAGTAGCCGTGGCCCGCCACGTCCCCGGCCGCGATCCAGAGACGGCCGGCGTCGTCGCGCAGGAAGTCGTAGAGGTCGCCCCCGGCCTCGCTGGCGAGCACGGAGCGGGCGGTGATCTCGTAGCCCTCCACCCGCGGCATCTCCTGGGGGAGCAGGCCGACCTGCATGCGCGAGAGCAGGTCCACCTCGTGCCGGAGCCGCCGCTCCTCCGCCAGCCGGCGCATGAAGGCCGGCGGCGGGATATGGATGCTCTCCACCGTCTCGGGACGGGCCAGGCCCACGAACCCCAGGACGAGCAGGGCGGCCGCCAGACCTGACATGGCGGCGAAGGTGCCCGGCATCCAGTCCAGGAAGAGGCCGGAGAAGAGGGCCGCCGGGAGCAGCATGGAGACCACCGAGGCCGCCAGCAGCGCCGTGAGGCCGAAGCGGCGGCAGAGCCAGACCAGCAGACCCGCCAGGACGACGTTGGCCGCCAGCTCCGCCGGATAGGGAACGATCGCCAGCGGAGAGAGGGAGTAGCCCGCCACCAGGGCCGCCGCCCAGGGAGACCAGCGGGCCGGCAGGAGGCGGACGGTGAGGGCCAGGGCCAGCATCACCCCGGCCGCCAGCGAGATCCCGTCCTGGATCGGGCTGCCGTAGATGTGGAAGATCGGCAGGGTGAGGCTCGATCCGGCCGGAGAGACGCCGGGCAGGAGGACGGACAGGGCGTAGACGCCGAGATGGAGCCCGCCCAGGGCCGCCCCGGCGGCGAATCCGACCAGGAGCGCCCGGCCGCCCCGGGGACCCAAACGGCCACGTCTCAGGGTGTCGAGGCTGGTGGTGAAATCCGGATGGGTGGAGCGGAGCAGGGACTCTCCCGCCGACCAGGTGAGGAAGATCGCCAGGGCCTGGCCCGGGGCGCCGAAGAGCCAGCCGACGCCGGTGAGCCAGGGCGCGGCGTGCAGGTACTTGAAGAACCAGCGCGGGGTGGTGGAGAGAAGGGAGAGCAGTCCCAGGACGGCGCCGTTGATCAGGTCGATCCGCGCCCGCAGGAGCAGCGCCAGGAACACGCCGACCACGGCGATGACGATCGGCAGGACGAGCAGCCCGGAGAAGAGGAGGCGCCGGAACCCCCTGTCCGGCCGCACGATCGGATTGTCGATGTGCCCGACCCCCCGCATGACGTTGATCGTCCGCGGCGGGGTGATCCCGATCATGATGTTCTCGGGCGGCGAACCCCCCCGGACCTCCAAGAGCTCCCAGGTGGATCCGGTCAGCGGCCCGCGATCCTTCCGGCCCACCGATTCCCCCGGTCTCAGGAAGAGTCTGGCGGCCCGCTCGCCCAGCCGCTCGTACCGGTCCTCGTCCGGCGGTTGGAAGAACGGTCCTCCGAGGTTCTCCCACATGAGCCGCACGGGCCGCCCGTCCAGGGAGAAGTCGATGTTCAGCTCCTGCTCGAACGAGGCGCCGGGCAGGTGGACGCCGTGGATCACGGCGACGTGGAGGGCGGTCCTGCCGGCGGCGAGCCAGTCCGCTCCCTGCTCTCCCAGGACGAGATAGGTCTCCTCGATCGTCTGGTTCCGGACCACCAGCAAGACGTTCGGCTCGCCGGGCGCCAGTTGGAACCCGGCCTCCGTGGCCAGCCGCCGGAACTCCCTTGCAAAGAAGGCGGGATCGGCGGGGGGCCGGCTCCGCCACTCGGGGAGGTGGAGCAGGGCCAGGGCCGCGCCGAGGGCGAAGATGCCCAGCCCCGCGGCGAGCCACGGGAGGAGGCGCTTCCAGCCGAGGCGCCGGCCGTCGCCGCCCTTCATCCCGCGGTCCCCCGTTTCAGCACCACCACCGTGGTGTCGTCCATTGAGCGCGCGGCGCGCAGGTGGTGCCGCCAGTCGGCAAACAGGGCGTCGAGGATGCGGTCGGCCGGCATGTAGCGGATGTCGCGCAGCACCTGCCGGAGACGGTCGAAGCCGTAGACCCGGCCGCCGCCGTCCGAGGCCTCGAACAGGCCGTCGGAGCAGAAGACGAGGGTGGCGCCGGGCGGGAGCGTCAGCGGATGGTCCTGGTAGCGCCGCGGGGGGCCCATGCCGAGCGGCAGGCCGGGCATCTCCAACTCCCGGATCTCCTCGCCGGCCAGCAGCATCGGGTAGGGATGCCCGGCGTTGCTGATCAGCGCCTCGCCGGTCCCGGGCCGCAGCCGCAGCAGGGCCAGGCTGGTGAAGTTGCGCTTGGGGCCGGCCTCCTGCAGCACCCGGTCCATGCGGTGCAGGACCTCGGCCGGCGTGCGGCCCCGGCCGGCGAGGCTGGCGAGGGCCGACTTGGTCATGGCCTGAGCAATGGCGCAGGAGTAGCCGTGCCCGGCCACGTCGCCGGCCGCGATCCAGACGTAGCCGTCGTCGTCGCGCAGCACGTCGTAGAGGTCGCCGCCGGCCTCGTTGGCGATGACCGAGCGTGCCGCCATCTCGTAGCCTTCGATGCGCGGCAGCTCGCGGGGCAGCAGGCCGCGCTGCATGGTGGCCAGCAGCGCCATCTCGCTCCGCAGACGCCGCTCCTCCTCGAGCCGCCGCACGAAATTGGGGGGCGCGAGGCGGGCGACCTCGGCGGACCCGGAGCGCGTGATCCCCAGGAAGCCCAGCGGCGCCAGGATCGCCAGCAACCCGGCGGTCACGGCGAAGCTGGCCGGCATCCAGGCGAGATGCATGGCCGAGAATGCCGCCGCCGGCAGCAGGAAGGTCGCCACCGAGGCGGTGAGCAGAGCCGTCAGCCCGTAGCGCCGGGCGATCCAGGCCAGCAGACCGCAGAAGAGGGCGTTGGCCGCCAGGCTGGCGAGGCCCGGCTGGAGGGGCAGGGGATCGAGGATGAAGCCGGCGGCCACGGCCGCGGCCACAGGCGCCCAGCTCAGCGGCACCACGCGCAGCGCCAGGGCGAGGGCCAGGGTCACCCCGCCGGCCACCATGGCGCCGTCGGCCACCGGGCTGCCCAGGGAGCGGAAGACGGGGAGCTCCAGGGAGGCCCGCTTCAGCCAGACGCCCGGCAGGGCTTCCGCCAGGGAGAGCAGGGCGAGGCGGAGACCGGCGAGGGCGGATCCGCAGGCGAGGCCCACCAGCAGGGCGCGACCGCCGCGGGGTCCCAGCCGGAGCGCCCGCAGCGCGTCCAGGCTGGTGGCGAAGCCCGGGCCGGTCGAGCGCAGCAGCGACTCGCCGCTCGACCAGACGAAGAAGACCCACAGCGCCACGATCGCCGAAAGGAGCACGTAGGAGAAGGGCGGGCCGAAGCTGGAGCCCGGCGTCGGCAACAGGGTGATCAGGGCCAGGGCGGCGAGCAGGGCGCCGTTGGTGGCGCTCAGCCGCGATCGCAGCAGCAGGACGAGGAACAGTCCCGCCAGGAGCAGGACGATGAAGATCTGGCCCCAGGAGTACGTGATGATGTGGATCATCTGCGCGTCCGCGGCGGCGGCGGCCTCTTCCCCGGCCGGTCCGGGAGCGCGCTCCAGGAGCACTCCCTGGGTGGCGAAGCCGGTCAGGTGCTGGAGGGGGCGGCGGCCTCCCCGGAGGGGGTAGAGCAGGCGCGGGAAGGTCATGGCGGTCCCGCTCCGGTGGGGGCCGAGCGTCTCGCCGGGAGCGAGGAGGAGGGAGGCGAGAGGCGTGGCGGACCGGACCGCCTCCTCCAGGTTGGGGAGCTCGAAGACCGACCGGTCCCGCTGCCACCACGAGAGGAGCTGCGGCTGGCCGTCGAGGGAGAAGTCGAAGGCGAGATCCCCCGGCCCCTCCAGTCTAGCGGCCTCGTGTTGCACCGAGACGCGGACCGCCGTGCCGGTCTCCTCGAGCCACCGGGAGCCCTCGTCGCCGAGAGGGCGGAAGGGCTCGAGCTGCTCCGGACCCCGGGTGACCAGGGCGACCCGGGGCTCGCCCGGCTGCAGGGCGAAGCCGCCGCGCGCCGCCAGCTCGCGGAACTTCCGGCGATAGACCTCCTCGTCCAGCGGCTGGCCGGCCCGCCATTCGGGGAGGAAGGCGCCGGCCAGCGTGAGCCCGGCCGCGAAGGCCAGCAGGCCCAGGGCGATGCCGAGCAGGTAGCGGCCCTTCCGGGGCTGGGTGGGGGTGGGCATGCTTCAGGGAAGCATAGCGCGGCCCTCACCACCCCGGCCCTCCTCTCCCGACCTCCCACCCACACCGGGAGAGGAGGGAGAAAGCAAGAAAGGACCCCAAGGACAGTAAGGACGACAAGGACAAGGGTCCTTGATGTTCCTGTTGTCCTTGCTGTCCTTGGTCCTTTCCCCCTCTCTCCCGGTGTGGGTGGGAGGGAGGGGTCGGGAGAGAGGGGGTAGGGGGAGTGAGGGCCGGTCCTACAACAGCGGCGAGAGCCAGCGCGCCATGCGGTCGCCGGCGACCTTGGTCAAGGGCCGGCGGCGCCAGTCTTCGAGGCGGACTTCCTCGGACTGCTCCAGGTCGGCCAGGAAGGCCTGCTCCAGGGTCGCGGCGGTCTTGGGGCAGAGGATCAGCAGGTCGCACTCGGCGTTGAAGATGAAGGAGCGGAAGTCGAGGTTGGTCGAGCCGACTATGGAGACGAGGCCGTCGGCTACCAGGGTCTTGGCGTGGAGGATGGCCGGCTGGTACTCGAAGATCCGCACGCCGCGCTCCAGCAGCGCCCGGTAGTAGCCGTGACCGGCGCGGCGGACGATGGGGACGTCGGTCTTGCCCGGCAGCAGCAGCCGGACGTCCACGCCCCGCTTCGCCGCGTCGCCCAGGATCTCGAAGATTCTGCGCGCCGGCGCGAAGTAGGCGTTGGTGATCCAGAGGTTCTTGCGGGCCGCTCCGGCGATGGCGCCGAGGGCCGAGGCCGATTCCGCCTGCCCGCGCTTGGGGGCGGAATCCAGGACCAGGATGCGCGCCCCGGGCAGCTCGGTGGCCTCGGCCGGGAGAGGATCGATCTCGAAGGGCTCGCCCCCGGAGTGCTCCCAGCCTTCGGAGAAGACCACCGCCATCTCCCAGGCCGTGGGGCCGGTGACGCGGACGTGGGTGTCGCGCCAGGTCTGTCCCGGCTTGGGGCGGGGGGAGCCGTACTCCTCGCCGATGTTCATGCCGCCGGTGAAGGCCACCTTGCGGTCCACCACCAGGATCTTCCGGTGATCCCGGAACGGCTGGTACCAGAGGGTCTGGAACAGCGGGTGGAAGAGGCGGACCTCGACGCCGTAGTCCTCCATCTCCTGCCAGAACTCCTTGCGGGTCTCGGCGGAGCCCAGGGCGTCGGCGAGCACGCTGACGTGGACGTCGCGGGCGGCGGCGGCCTGAAGCTCGGCGAGGAAGAGCCTGCCGGTGCGGTCGTCCTTGAAGATGTAGGACTCGAGGAGGACTTCCCGCTCGGCGGTGAGCCCCACCTCGCGCATGGCGGCGAAGGCGGTCTGCCCGTCCGTGTAGACCTCCACCTCGTTGCCGCCGAGGAAGGGCGCGCGGTCGATGCGCCGCAGCAGGACCTCGAAGCCGGGGTCGGCAATCCCCAAGGGCAGTGCCTCGGCGATGCGTCCCACCCGGCTGACGCGCAGCTCTCGGGGGAGCCGGGTTCCGGCGATCGGCCGGAGGATCGGTTGGAAGCGCCGGAAGCGGCGGTGGCTGCGGTGGGGCATCGGGGGCGGAGTATGGCAGATGGGCGACGGTGTACGATTCGCCCATGAAGACCTCCAAAGCTCTACTTCTCGTTCTCCTTGCAATCCCCTGCGTCCTCTCCGCCCAGACACCCCCGGCGAAGGACGCCGTGACGATCGCCGACACCTTCGTCGACCAGCTCGCCAAGGGCGAGCTCCAGGCGGCCTCTCAGAGCTTCACCGAGCAGATGAAGCAGGCGGCTCCGCCGGAGTCCCTCCAGAAGGCGTGGGCGTCCATGCAGGAGCAGCTCGGCGTCTTCAAGCGGCGAGGCTCCACGCGGACGGAAGGGCCGCTGACCTACATCTTCGGCACCGCCGAGCTCGAACGGGGCACGCAGGGGGTGCGGGTGATCTTCGATTCGGCCGGCCAGGTCGCCGGGTTCTTCATCTCCTCGACCGCCGCCCCTCCGGCGGAGCCGGGGAAGGCGCTCCCTCCGAAGCCGGCGGCCGCGGCCGAGCAGCTCCTGGGTCAGGTCGCCAAGGGGGATCTCCAGGCCGCCACCCGGAGCTTCAACGAGGAGATGAAGAAAGCGGTCTCGGCGGAGCAACTCGCGGCGACCTGGAAGAACGTCGAAGCCCGCTACGGCGCCTACAAGCGGCTGAACGTCACCCGGGTGGAGCCGCCTCTCACCTACGTCTTCGTCACCGTCGAATTCGAGAAGGGCCCCAGGGACCTGCGGGTGGTCGTGGACGACGCCGGGCGGATCGCCGGCTTCACCATCGCCCCAGCGCCCAAGCCGGCCGGCTAGGAAAAGTCGATCCCTGGAACGGGCGGAGGTGGTAAAATCCGAGGGCGACGCGCCGAAGAAAGGAAACCTTCAATGCGGACCCGTTTCCTCGCCCCTCTCCTCACACTGGTCCCTCTTTCTCTGGTGGCCGGGCCGGTCCTGGCGGACGACGTCTATCTGGTCAACGGGCGGAAGTTCGAGGGGGTGGTGGCGGAAACGACGGAGACGCAGGTGAAGATCACCATGCAGGGCGGCACGCTGAGCCTGCCGCTGGATCACGTGCTGGAGGTGAAGAAGGGCGAATCCAGCCTGCAGGAGTATCTCCGCCGCAAGGAGGCCCTGAAGAAGGGCGGCTCGGCCAGGGAATGGCTGGAGCTTGCCCTCTGGGCCCAGGGCAAGGAGCTGCAACAGGCCGGCCGCGAGGCGTCCCTGGCCTCGGCCACGATCGATCCCGGCCTGTCGGGGCTCGCTCCCGTCCTGCGGAGTTACGGCTATGTCTTCGACGAGCAGCTTGGGCGCTGGATCCCCTACGCCGAGTCCATGCGGCGGCAGGGCTTCGTGCTCTCCGGCGGCCAGTGGATCACGCGCGAAGAGCTGGCCGTCAGGACCCGCGCCTTTGAAGAGGAGCAGGACCGGCGTAACGCCGCGCGTCAGGAGGCCGCCCGGGCCGCGCGGGAGGAACGCCTCGCCCTCCTGGCCGAGATCGCCCTGACCCGCGACCTGGCGCGCCTGGAGGCGCCGCCGCCCGAGACCGGCGGCTTCCCCCTCTATCCCTACGGCTATGGCTACTATGGCTACTATGGCTACTACCCGCCGGTCGTCGCGGGGCCAGGGTTTGGACACCCTCGGCCGGGCCACCACGGTGGCGGCCATCATGGCGGTGGCAGCCATCATGGCGGCAGGCCGGGAGGAGTGGGAAGGCCCAATTTCACTCGCGTTCCCGGCAGCCTGATCCCGGGCTCGATCCCCGTCATTCCCGTCGTTCACTGACTGACGGCGCTCCGGCGCCGAAGTCCTGCACCCAGAGGACGGTGTCGCCGACCGAGTTGCGGCCCACGGCGATCCCCACCCCGAGATGGGTGAATCCGGGGTGGAGGATGTTGCGCCGGTGCTCCCGGCTGGCCATCCAGTTGTCCATGGCCTCGTTCACGGCCACGGGTCCGCGGGCGATGTTCTCGGCCACGAGGCGCGCCGGGTAGCCGTTCTTGCGGACGCGGGCGGAGGCCACCGCGCCCTCGGGGGTAGAGTGGTTGTAGTAGGAGCGGAGCAGCATGTCCTCGGCGTGGGCCTGCGCCGCGGCGTTCAGGCGGGCGTCGAGGGCGAGCGGGGGGAGGCCGGCGGCGGCCCGCTCGGCGTTGACGCGGGCGAGTGTCTCGGCGCGTGCCTTCTCCAGGTCCGCGAGGCCCGCCGTCTGCCGGGCGAAGGACTCGCTCTCGCGCCAGGCCAGGAAGAAGGTGTAGACCGGCATGCCGCGGATCTCGCTGATGCCGATCCCCAGCTCCTGGAAGTCGGGATTCATGAGCGAGCGGAAGGTCTCCGGATACTCGGTCTTGAGCCAGTCGAGGAGCGTGGCGGGATCCCCCCGGCCGGCGGCGAACGCCTGGTGCCAGCCGTGGGCGCGGTAGCCCGCCTTGCGCAGCCGGCCCTGGATCCTGGGGATGGATTTCTCATCGTAGGGCGCCACCCCCTCGTTGGCCCGCACCTCCTCGGCGCTCTCCTGGGCCACGGGGTTGAGAGCCTCGTCGAGGCGCAGCGCCGGCGCGCCCGCGGCAGCCCGCTCCTGGTTGAACAGGACGAGGAGCTCCCGGCGGAAGTCGGTGGGCGAGGGCGGACCCTCGGCGGGTGGGGCGGTGGCCTGGGGCAGGCCCAGGAAAAGCAGCGTCAGCAAGACCAGCATGCGGAATCTCTCCCGTCCTCCTGAACGTGGTCCGGGGATTGCGTATTCTCGCTCCGATGCGGATCGCTGTCATCGTCAACCGCGGCGCGGGAACCGTCGTGTCCGAAAGGCTGGAGCCCGGGCCGCTGAAGGAGATGTTCCGTGAAGCGGGGGCGGAGGCGGACGTGCGGTTCCTCTCCGGCGAGGAGATCGCGGCCGCCGCCCGGCAGGCGTTGGAGAGAGGGGCGGAGGTAGTGGTGGCCGGCGGCGGCGATGGAACCATCCGGACGGTCGCCTCGGTGCTCGTGGGGGGAAGCGTGCCCATGGGCGTGCTGCCGGTGGGCACCCTGAACCACTTCGCGCGGGATCTGGGCATCCCCACCGGCCTGGGCGAGGCCGCCCGCGTGGCCGCCACCGGCCGTCCCCGCTCCCTGGACGTGGGGGAGGTCAACGGCGAGGTCTTCGTCAACAACTCGATCCTCGGCTTCTACCCGCCCGTCGTCCGGGTGCGGGATTGGCAGAGGCAGCGGCTGGAGCGGGGCAAGTGGGTGGCGACGGTGGCCGCGGCGTTCAAGGTGCTGCCGAGGCTCCCCTCGCTCCATGTGCGGCTGAAGTCGGACGGCCTGGAGATCGACCACAAGACGCGTTTCGTCTTCATCGGCAACAACGAATACGAGTTCAACGCCTTCACTTACGGCGCCCGCAGCCGCTTCGACAGCGGCTCCCTGTACGTCTACGTGGACAAGAGCCGGAGCCGGCTGGGCCTGCTCGCGGTGGCGCTGCTCGGGCTGGTGCGGGACGTCAAGCGGACGGACCGCTTCGACCGCTGGCAACTGCCCGAGCTCACCATCGAGACCCACAGGAAGGCGTTGCCGGTCTACCTGGACGGGGAGGTCATCGTGATGCGCCCCCCGCTGCATTACCGGACGCATCCGCTGGCCCTGCGGGTGCTGCTGCCGTCCTCAGGAGCGTGACCAGCGGATTTCGGCCTCGTCGCCGTTTCCCAGGGCGCGGCGCAGGACGTCGATCAACTCCGGGGGCGCTCCCTCGGCCTCCAGGGAATCCACGGTCGTGCGGTTGATGTAGTAGTCCTGGTCCTCGTCCGACTCCTCCTCGAGGTGGTCGGCCAGAAACTGGAACTGTTCGTCGGTGAGGGTGCCCAGAAGGGCGCCGGTCTGGTTGTCGAAGATCTCTACCATGAAAGCCTCCTTGGCCGTTGGCGCGGAAGTCTATGTCAGACTAGTAGACCCATGAACAGATCAAGGACTTTGCTCGTCATCCTTCTGGGAGCGCTGCTCATCGCGCCGCTCTCCGAAGTCCTCGCCTGCACGACGTTCTGCATGACCAAGGGGCAGCAGTCTTTTTTCGGCAAGAACTACGACTGGATGGTCCCTGACGGCCTGGTGATGGTGAACAAGCGCGGCGTGGCCAAGACCTCGTCGATCGACCCGGAGGAAGGGCGGCCGGCGAAGTGGACTTCCCAGTATGGGAGCGTGACCTTCAACCAGTACGGCCGCGAGTTCCCCAGCGGCGGCATGAACGAGCCGGGGCTCGCCATCGAGCTGATGTGGCTGGACGACACGCAATATCCCGGGCCGGACGGGAAGCCGGTGGTGGGGTGCCTGGAGTGGATCCAGTACCAGCTCGACAACCACGCCACGGTCGCCGAGGTCGTCCGGCACGCCGGGGATCTGCGGATCTCGGCTGGCGCCAAGATCCACTTCCTGATCTGCGACAAGGGTGGGAGCTGCGCCACCGTCGAGTTCCTGGGCGGCAAGCCGATCGTGCACACGGGGGAGGACCTGCCCGCCAAGGCCCTCGCCAACCATACCTATGAGAAGTCGCTGCGCTTCCGCGAGGCGAACAAGGGGGACGGGGCGGCGCTCCATGGAAGGGGATCGCTGCAGCGGTTCGCCCGCGCCGCCAACCGCGCCGATCGGTTCGCCGCCGCCAAGGCCGGGGACCCTGTCGCCTACGCCTTCGAGACGCTGGCGGACGTCGCGCAGGGGGATTACACCCAGTGGAGCATCGTCTACGACCTGAAGGGGGGCCGCGTCCACTGGCGGACACGGACGAATCCGCGGGTCCGCTCCGCCGCCCTCGCCGCCTTCGACTTCTCCTGCGGCAAGCCGGTGAAGGTGCTCGACATCGACGAAGGCGCGGGCGAGGTCGCGGGACTCTTCAAGGCCTACACACCCGAGCGCAACCGGGAGCTGGTCGCGTCCTCCTTCCGCAAGACCCCCTTCCTGGCGGGCACGTCCGCGGCGGAGATCGACGGGGTGGTCCATCACCCGGCGAGCACCTCCTGCGCGGTTTCCGCCCGGTGAAGCTACGGGCCGTCCTCTCGCGAGGACAGTCCAGGGCAGACCGCTTCTGGCGCCAAAGCTAGTGAAACAAAGGGCTTATTCATCCGTCTCTCCTCTTGAAGAGCCTGGCATTGCGGTTGCTCCTGGAGAGAGTCGCAGGTATCCTTAAAGGAGAAATGAAAGAAATGACTACCAAGAGAACACGCGTGATCATCGCCCTCGCGGGGCTGCTCGTCGCGTCGATGCCGGCCTTGGCGCAGGGCGGGCGCTACTACCCTGAGAGGGCGGGGGCCTTCCGGGTGCACATGGGCGCCGTCCAGTTGGAGGGCGAGTCCGAGTACTGGGAGGGTAAGGAGCAGGACTTCACGGGCTCTATCGACGACTTTGAAGACTTCAGCTTCGGCGCCTCCTTCCTCCTGCCGCTGAACCGCCATCTGAGCCTGGACTTCTCGGGCTCGGTCTTCGAAGGCGACTCCACCAACGCCTACCGCGACTTCGAGGACAACTTCGGCGACAGCATCCGGCACGACACGACGCTGGGCATCGCCTCGGCCACCCTCGGCCTGATGGTGCACTTCACCGGTCCGGACACCGTGGTCCAGCCCTACGTGGGCGTGGGCGGCGGCGCCTATTTCTGGTACCTGACGGAGGAGGGGGACTTCATCGACCGCGATCTCGACATCTTCTTCGCCGAGCTGGAGTCGGACGGCGTCGCCTTCGGCTGGTACGGTCTGGCCGGTCTCGAAGTCCCCATCTCGCCGCATTTCGCGCTCTTCGGCGAGGGCCGCTGGACCCAGGCCGACGACGAGCTGGAAGGCGACTTCGAGAGCTTCGGCGACATCGACCTCTCCGGCCTGGAGTTCGCCGTCGGCTTCTCCTGGAGACTGTAATTCCCGCCCAATAAAAAGCCGCCGCCTCGTGAGAGGCGGCGGCCATCCGGCGAGTCCCGTTCGGGCTCAGTGCGGGATGCTGGTGAAGGTGCCGTCCTCGAGAGGCGCCTCGAAAAGGAGGCGTCCCTCGCGGTAGGTGGCTCCCCGCAGCGTCAGGGCGAGGACGTCGCCCAGGCTGTCGGCGAAGTGGATCTTGAGGGTGTCCTGCACCTCCTGGGGCAGGTCCTCGAGATCGGCCTCGTTCGCCTGCGGGAGGAGGATCTCGGTGATCCCCGCCCGCACGGCGCCGAGCACCTTCTCCTTGACGCCGCCGATCGGCAGCACGCGGCCGGAGAGGGTGATCTCGCCGGTCATGGCGAGGTCGTGCCGCGCCGGCCGGCCCGAGAGGGCGGAGACCATGGCGGTCGCCATCGTCACGCCGGCCGAGGGGCCGTCCTTCGGGATCGCGCCCGCCGGCACGTGGATGTGCAGGTCGCGCTCGAAGCACTCGGCCGGGATGCCCAGCGATTCGGCGTGGGAGCGGGCGTACGTCCAGGCGGCGCGGGCCGACTCCTTCATGACGTCGCCGAGCTGGCCGGTGAGCACCAGCTCACCCTTGCCCTTCATGGTGGAAGCCTCGACGAACATGATGTCGCCGCCCGTCGGCGTGTAGTACATGCCGGTGGAGACGCCCACCTGGTCTTCGTGGAAGGCGCGCTCGGGGTGGACCTTCGGCCGGCCGAGGAGCTCGCGCACCCTGGCCGCGTCGATGTCCATCCGCTCGACCTCCCGCGCGGCGATCTTGCGGGCCACCTTGCGGCCGACCTTGCCGAGCTCGCGCTCGAGCTGCCGCACGCCGGCCTCCCGCGTATATCCGGTCACCACCTCGGCGATGGCCTCCGGGCCGATCGTGATCTGCCCGGCCTTCAGGCCGTTCTCCTTGAGCTGCCGCGGCACCAGATAGCGCTTGGCGATCTCGAGCTTCTCGGCCTCGGTGTAGCCGGAGAACTGCACCACCTCCATCCGGTCGAGCAGCGGGCCCGGGATGTTCTGGATGAAGTTCGCCGTGCAGACGAACAGCACCTCCGAGAGGTCGAACGGCACGCCGAGGTAGTGATCCGTGAACGTGTCGTTCTGCGCCGGGTCGAGCACCTCCAGCAGCGCGCTGGCCGGGTCGCCCTGGAAGGAGACGCCGAGCTTGTCGACCTCGTCGAGGAGGAAGACCGGGTTCTTGGCGCCGGCCTGCCGCATGCCCTGGAGGATCCGTCCCGGCATCGCTCCCACGTAGGTGCGCCGGTGGCCGCGGATGTCGGCCTCGTCCCGCACGCCGCCCAGGGAGATGCGGACATACTTGCGTCCCATGGAGCGGGCGATGGACTTGGCGACCGAAGTCTTGCCGACGCCCGGCGGGCCGACGAAGAGCAGGATGGGACCCTTGGAGGTCTTCTGTTCGGCGTTCGACTTCGGCTCGGCCGCCTCTTCATCCGTGTCGGCGGCGGCCTCCCGCTCGGCGGCCTCCTCGGCCTGACGGAGCTGGCGGACGGCCAGGAACTCCAGGATCCGGTCCTTCACGTCGCCCAGGGCGTAGTGGTCCTCTTCGAGGATCCTGGCCGCCTCGGGGATGTCGAGGTGCTCGCTGGTCCGGGCGTTCCAGGGCAGCTCCGCCACCGTCTCCAGGAAGGTGCGGATCACCTGGGTCTCCATGGCCTCCCGGCCCATGCGGCCGAGGCGGCCGAGCTCACGGTCGACCTCCTTGCGGACGTCCTCCGGGAGATCGAGCGCGGCGAGCTTCTCGCGGAGCTCCTCGATGTCGTTGCCGCCCTCGCCCTCGCCGAGCTCCTTCTGAATGGCCTTGAGCTGCTCGCGCAGGAGCATCTCGCGCTGCCGGTCGCCCAGCTCTTCCTGGACCTTGGATTTGATGTCCTGCTGGGCCTCGATCACGCTGAGCTGCCGCTGGACGTGCACCAGGACGCGCCGCATCCGCTCCTCGACGGAGAGGGTCTCGAGCAGCATCTGGCGCTGCGCCTTGGTCAGCTCGGTGTAGCCGGCCACGAGGTCGGACAGGCGGCCGGGATCGTCCACGCCCTCCAGGACCTGCTGGACGACTTCTTCCGGCAGGCCGGACTTGGTGCCCAGCTCCGCCGCCCGTTCCCGCAGCTCGCGGAACAGGGCGATGAACGCCGGATCCTGGACGTTGAGCGGCTTCATCTCTTCGGCCTCGCGGAGCGTGGCCTCCAGGTAGCCGTCCTTCTCCACGATCTTCATCGCGATGCCGCGATGCTCGCCGTGCAGCAGGAGCTGCATGCCGGCCAGGCCCCTCTGAAGCTGGCCTATGCGGGCCACCGTGCCGATGGTGTGGAGCACCTCGGGGGTGACCTGCTGAACGTCCTCGCGTTGGGAGACGGCGAACACCAGCCGGTCGGGCGTGTTCAACGCCGCCTCGATGGCCCGCAGGGTGGCGGGCTTGCCGGCGTTGATCGGCGCCGCGACCCCCGGGAACAGCACGAAGTCCCTGAGTGGGAGGACGGGAAGATTCATACGTTCGGTCATCTGATTCTCCTTGCCGGACCGCCTGGCCGCTGAGGTCGACGATTCCGTTACCGAGGACAACCAGATGCGGGGGGGTCCCATTCCACGATTTGCGTGCCAGTCACTCATGGTCGGAGCTCTCTCCCGATAGAGAGGAGGGCGGCGAGAATGATCTGACTGAGCCACGCTCAATTCCGCCGCCCCTTCCCCTGTTCGATGCAGGGACATAGCAAGGGACGTGCCGGAGGTCCGACAGCGGGATCAGCGGCGGTATTCGATGTAGTGCGCCGTCTCGTCCGCCACCTCGCGGCCGAAGAGGGTCTCGACGATGTAGAAGGACATGTCCATCCCCGAGGCCACGCCGGCGGAAGTGATGACACCGTCGTCCACCACGCGGGACCGGCCATCGACCTCGACGCCCGTGGCCAGCGAGTCCAGCAGGTCCAGGGAGGCCCAGTGGGTTGTGGCCCGGCGTCCCTCCAGGAGGCCGGCCTTGGCGAGCAGCAGGGCGCCCGTGCAGACGGAGGCGACCTGGCGCGCCGCGGCGGCCGTGCGACGGATCCAGTCGAGCACCTCCTCGTCGTGGAGCAGGGGACGGGTGCCGAAGCCCCCCGGCACCACGAGCAGGTCGATGCGGGGCGCGTCCGCGAAGCCGTGGTGGGGGACCACGGTGAGGCCGCCCGTGGCCACGACGGGGTCCGCCGTCCTGGCGACGGTGAAGACCTGGAACGGAGCGCTCTCCTCCGACCGCCGCGACTCGACGCCGGGGGTCAGGCGGGTGTGCGAGAAGATCTCGAACGGGCCGGCGAAGTCGAGCACCTCGACGCCGTCGAAGATCAAGATTCCGACGTGGAACCTGTCCATGGCTTTCCTCCCGAGAGAACCTGGGAACGATATCCCGAAGCGATCCGTTATGCTTCCCGGAATGGTTCAGCCGTCACCCGCCCGCGAGCGCTTCGCCGAGATCGCCCGTCTTCCAGACGAGCGGATCGACCTCGCGGAGGCGGCCCTGTGGATCGCCGCCGAGGAGCAGCCCGGCCTCGATCCCGCTCCCTGGCTGGCCCGTCTGGACGACCTCGGTCTCCGTCTCCGGGCGCGGCTCGCGGGCGGCGACCTGGACCGCGTCGCGGAGCTCTCCAGGTTCCTCTCGGACGAGGTCGGCCTGCGCGGCAACGCCGAGGACTACTACGATCCCCGCAACAGCTTCCTCAACGAGGTGCTGGACCGCGGGCTGGGCATCCCGATCACGCTGGCGCTGGTCTACATCGAGGTCGGCCGCCGCGCCGGCGTCCCCCTGGACGGCGTCGGTTTCCCCGGCCATTTCCTGCTGCGGCACTCGGTCCACCCGCAGCTCCTGCTCGACCCCTTCGAGCGCGGCCGCCTGCTCACCACGGACGACTGCCGGCAGATCCTGGAGAAGCTGAGCGGTGGCACGCTGCCCTTCGATCCGCGCCTGCTGCGGCCGTCGAGCCCGCGGCAGATCCTCGTCCGCATGCTCAACAACCTGCGCGGGATCTATCTCCACCGGAGCGAGTTCCTGCGCGCCATCGGGGTGCTGGACCGGGTCCTGCTCCTGGACCCGGACGACGTCGGCGCCCGGCGGGACCGGGGCCTGCTAACGCTGAAGTGGGAGGACCCCGAGCGGGGGATCGAGGACCTGGAGCGCTACCTGGCGCTGGAGCCCGAGGCGCCCGACCACCAGTCCATCGAGACGCTCATCGCCGAGACGCGGCGGAAGCTGGAGAGAGTTCACTAGCGGGCTCCGAAGCTCTGCGCCCACAGCACGCGGTAGGTGCCGCCACCGGAGCCCATGGCGAGGCCGACCCCCAGCTCCTTGAAGGCCGGGTTGAGGATGTTGCGCCGGTGGCCCGGGCTGCGCATCCAGGTGTCCATCACCTCGCGTACGGAGAGCTGTCCTTCGGCGATGTTTTCGCCGATCGTCCGCCAGCGGTAGCCGGCCGACCGGGCGCGCTCACGGACCGTGGTGCCGCTGGGGCTCTCGTGGGCGAAGAAGTTGCGCGCCAGCATGTCCTCGGCATGCCTCTGGGCCGATTCGTCGAGGTCGGCGTTGGCCTTGACCGCGGCCAGGCCGGCCTTGCGCCGCTCGGCGTTGACGGCGGCCACGATCTGTTCGCGCACCTCGGCCAGGTCCCGCAGCTCCACGGTCTCGCGGAGGATGAAGTCCTTCTGCGGCTCGGCGAAGATGACCACGTAGAGGGGCATGCCCTTGAAGCGGCCGAAGCCGAACCCGATGTCCCGCGCCTGGGGGTCCAGGAGGTCCCGGAAGGTGGCGGGAGCGTTCCGCCGCCACTCGCTCAGGACCTCCTTGGGGCCGCCGGACGAGGTCGCGATGCTCTCGGTCCACTTGTGGGCCTGGTAGCCCGCCCGCTTCATCTGGTTTCGCAGCTCCTCGCGGGAGCCGGTGGACAGCCGGTCCTGCCGGGAGACTACGCCGGTGTGCCACTGCGCGACCTGGGACAGGGCGGGGGAGTGCCGCAGGGCGGGTGCGCCCACGCTCCGCCGCTCGGCGTTGATCAACCGCAGGAGCTCCTGCCCCGCGTCGTTCTGGGCGGAAGAGGGACCGGCGTTGGGAAGGAGCAACAGCAGGGCGAGCAGGGCGTAGCGCATGACATGGGGATCAACGCGGAAGCGGGGCGGGGTTGTTCCAGGGTAGAATCCCCCTCCTTGGCAACCACGACACCGACCTCCGAGACCTCGTCCACCGGCATGCGCCGGGCGGTCTCCCGCTGGGAGATCGTCGGCTTCTCGATCAACGACGTCATCGGCAGCGGCGTCTACCTGCTGCCGGCGTTCGCCGCCGCCTACCTCGGGTCCGCCAGCGTGGGGGCCGTGCTGCTCGCCGGCTTTGCCGTGCTGCTCCTCGTGCTCTGTTTCGCGGAGGCGGCGAGCTACTTCGACCGGCCCGGCAGCGCCTATGTCTACACCCGGGAGGCGTTCGGCGAGTTTGTGGGCTTCGAGGTGGGATGGATGACCTGGCTCGCCCGGGTCTCCTCCGTGGCCTCCCTCTCCGTTGGCTTCGCCCGCTCTCTGGCACCGATCTGGCCGGCGGCCAACGAGGGGATGGGGAAGGTTCTCACCATCGCCATCCCGCTCCTGGTCCTGACCGCCATCAACGTCATCGGCGTGAAGTCCGGCGCGCGGACGGCCGTGTTCCTGGCCGTCACCAAGACCGTGCCGCTCCTGATGTTCATCTTCATCGGGATGTCCTACGTCTCCTGGCCGCTCGCCACCGGCGTGGAGCCGAAGCCGGGCGCGGGGGGGCTGGGGGACGCCGTGTTGCTCCTCCTCTTCGCCTACGCGGGCTTCGAGAACACCGCGGCCCCGGCCGGCGAGTTCAAGAACCCCAAGCGGGACGTCCCCTTCGCGCTGATCGTGCAGATCGGCATCGTCACCCTGATCTACACCGCCGTGCAGTGGGTGGCTCTGGGGACGCTCCCCGGAGTGGTGAATTCGGAGACCCCTCTGGCCGCCGCCGCCGGCCGGTTCCTTGGCTCCTGGGGGATCCTGTTGATGACGATCGGGGGGGCCATCTCGATCCTGGGCACCAACAGCAACACCGTGCTGGCGGGGCCGCGCTACCTCTACGCCCTGGCTCAGGACGGCTTCGGCCCCCGGTTCCTGGCCAGATTGCACCCGCGCTTCCGGACCCCGGCGGCGGCGATCGTCCTCCAGACCGCCATCGCCCTGCCGCTCGCTTTTTCAGGCTCGTTCGAGGCCCTCGCCACACTCTCGGCCGTGGCGCGGCTGGCGACCTACTTCGGCACCGCCCTGGCCGTCCCGGTGCTGCGGCGCAAGCTCCCGCAGACCCCGGGCTCCTTCCGTATCCCCGGCGGCCCGGTGATCCCGATCGCGGCCGCGCTGCTGTGCGTCGTCTTCGCGGCGAGCGCGAACGTGCGGAACCTCATCGCCGGGGTGATCGCCCTGGCGGTCGGGTTCGTGATCTATCTGCTGCGGAGAAAGAGAGCGGCTTGAATGGAGAGCCGAGCCTGCTGGGGCTCGGCTCCTCGACTCAGCGTCCTAGCAGAAGTTCGCGCAGGAGGTGCACTCGGTAAAGTAGGTGTAGCCGGTGGTCGAATCGCCGCACCGATACCTGTCGCAGGACTTGATCTTCCCCCCCGCGCAGCTCGAGCAGAAGTTGCTTACGAGCACGCAGGTGTGGGTGGCGGAGCTCGTCGACGCGAACCCGAGGACCAGCAGTGCCGCGGCAAGAGTGAGCCGGACGAACCGTGTACGCATTATCGCCTCCTTGAAAGGATGGCGCCCCTGCCCTGGGCGCCTGGTTCGCCGCGTATATTATTCGAAAGAGTAGATAAGTAAAGTCATCCCTGGTAAGGCTGCCTCAGATAATCGCGGGCCTGGTCCCTGGCCTTGTCGTTCGCCGAGCCGCGGGCCGAGAGGACCCGCTGGTACAGGCGCAGGGCCTCCTGGCGCTGGCCCATGGCGTCCAGGGCCATGCCCCGGTACAGACGGCCGTAGACCTTGTAGGTGCTCTCCTTCTTGCCGGTCCGGGGCAGCCCCTCCAGCCGTTCCAGGACCTCCAGGGCCTCGACGTAGCGCTTCCCCTTCACGCCGTCCCGGCCCAGCAGGTAGAAGGCGGGCTCGGCCACGTTTCCGGTGTAGCCGTGCTCGCCGGCCGCCTGCTTCTCCGCCACCTCGCCGAGGACCCGCCGCGCCTCGCCCCATAGGTTCAGGCGGGCGAAGGCGCGCCCTTCATAGAGGTGGAAGAGCGAGTTCCCGGGATAGCGCTCGCGGAGCTGGCGCGCGTAGTGGAGGGAGGTCGCGTAGTCCTTCTCGAAGAAGTAGTGGATCTGCAGCAGCGAGAAGGAGGCCTCGGTGGAGACGAACCGCCCCTTCTCCATGGCCTCCTGAAGCTCGCGCAGGCCCCGCGCCTTGTCCCCCCGCGGGAACAGGCGGGCGAAGGGCTTGAGGATCGGGTACTGGTCGGGCACGACGTCCGCCAGGTAGTCGAAGAGGCCGGCGCCCAGCAGCAGGTCGGGATTGTCGGGGTCGCGCTTGCGGACCTCCTGGAAGTACTTCAGGGCTTTCTGGCCGTCGCGGGCGGCGCGCAGGTAGTGCTTGCGGTCGGCGTACAGGCGCCCCCGGAAAGCGTAGGCGCCCGCCTTGAAGAACATGGCGTCGAGGTCGTTCCGGTTGCGCTTCAGCCGGCGGTCGGAGCGCTTGAGGACCTGCTCCATGGCATCCAGGAAGGTCTCGTCCAGGGACTCGTCCTCGGGGTTGAGCTGGATCTCCCACCAGGCGGGAAGGGCCTGGAGGAGAGGTCCGACGGGGTGGTCCGGGTAGCGCGCGGAGATCCTGGAGAACGTCTCGCTGGCGCCGGCGAGGTCCAGCGTATAGAGGCGGTCGAGACCGAGCAGGGCGTCCTCCTGGAACGCCGGATCGTCGAGGATCGACTTCGGCGGCGCGGCCAGAACGGGCACGGAGCCAATCAGGAGGAGGACGAGCCAGATCGTGGACCGACGGGTGAGCGGGTGAGCGTGCATCTCGGGGTCTCCCATCTTGATGGGAGAAAACTGCGCCGGCCGAGGGCTCTATTCCTACCGCGCCACGAGATGCCCGGCTTCGGTGTCCCAGCGCCAGGCCGCTTCCCGCCCCTGGAGATGGACGCCGCCGAGCCAGCGGTCGACGCCCCGGATCTGGATCCAGTCGTCCTTGCCTTCCAGGACCTCGCGGCCGCCGGTGGTGAGAGAGACCTTCATGCCGCGGATGGAGCCGTTCGCCGCCGGCTCGAGCCGGACGAGGGGCCGGGGAGCGGAAGCCAGCTCCCGGAGGATGCGGTGGAAGGAGCTGTCGCCCATGTAGATCCGCTCCTCCATCCGCTGCGTGGCGCGGAAGACCTCTTCGAACGAGGCCTCGCCGGCCTGGGCCAGGGCGCGCAGGATCTGGTGCTCGGAGCGCGCGAGGCCGTTCCAGACCGAAGGGAACTCCTGAAGGTGGCGGCGCAGCGCTCCCGAGAGATAGGGGAGGGGGGATGTGTCCCCCCGCCGGAGCTCTTCGAGGCCGGTCGGGTCCGGAGCGCAGAACGCCTTCCAGACATCCCGGGCGAGGAGCTTCTGGCCCTGGTTCACCCGCTGCTTGCGGGGAAGGAGGATGCTCATCTGCTGCGGGGTGAGCTCGCCCAGGTACTCGCCGACGCAGATCAGCGAAAGCTCCGTGGCGCCCAGGTTGCGCGCCGCGTACAGGTCGAGCGTCCGTACCAGCAGGAGCTGGTCGAACAGGTCGTGCTCGAACCAGAGCACGACCTCGTCATAGGAGCGGTAGTCCTCCAGCGTGTGGTCCCAGCGCGTCAGGGTGGCGAGGCAGCTCTCGTAGTCGTCGTAGCCGCTCTCGGCGAGATAGCGGGCGCGGATCTTCCGCCACCGTTCCGGCGGGACGCCGCCGGGAGCGGGCCCCTCATGGAGGACGTCGGCCGTCACCGACACCTCGCCCGGGACGCCCGAGAGGCGGATCGTCTCGGCCGCGACGTCGCCGTTCGTGACGTGGAGCGTCCGCCGATGCTCCGACGAGCGCAAGGCCTTCAGCGAAGACATCTCGTAGCGCGGCGCCGGCGCCCGGGAGGCCTCGGCCGCCTGGAGCGCCGGCGCCGCGGGGAAGCGGAAGCCCAACTGGCGCATCAGCTCGGCGGCGGTCAAGGGCTTGGCGCTGGGATTGGACATGGACGAGAAGCTATATTACGGCAAACGTCACCCCTTCGTCCGGGAAATCTCGCCCACCTTGCCGTTGACGGCCCGGAGGTAGTCCCCCGGGGCGAGCAGGATCTGCGTCCCCCGGGCCCCGGCCGAGACCGAGACGACGTCGAACAGCTCGACCGTCTCGTCCACGAACACGGGATAGTCCTTCTTGCCGGCCAGGGCCGTGACCCCGCCCCGGACGTAGCCGGTGAGCGGCTGGACCTCCTTCAGCGGCACGACGTCCACTTTGCGGTCGCCGATCACCCGGGCCAGGGCCTTGAGGTCGAGCTCGGAGTCCCCCGGGACCACGGCCAGGAGCACGCCCGTGCGGTCCCCGCGGGCCACCAGGGTCTTGAACACCTGCTCGGGAGGGAGGCCGATCTTCCGGGCCACGGACTCGGCGGCGAGGTCGTCCGGGTCCACTTCGTAGCCGCGCAGCTCGTAGGGGATGCCCAGGGAATCCAGGAGGCGGACGGCGTTGGTCTTCATCGGGCCTATGTATAAGAGGAAGGGGACTGGTTGCCCAGCCCCCCCATCTCATGTCCCGCATATCAGTGAATCGGCTAGGCCGGCCCGCCTCCCCGTCCCGTCCCCCGTCTCCCCACCCGGTCCCGCCGCCCCTCGCGCCCCCCGGGGCCGGCCCCGCCGAAAAGAAACGGCTTACTTGGCCGCCGCCTTCGGAGCCTGCTTCTGGGTCTCGAGGTTGATCTCGATCTGGACGTCGTCGCCCAGGATCACGCCGCCGTTGTCCACCGCCTTGTTCCAGACGATGCCGTAGTCCTTGCGGTTGAGGGTGGTGGCCGTCTCGAAGCCCGCCTTGGTGTTGCCCCAGGGATCCTTGACCTCACCCGTGAAGGTGACCGGCAGGGTGACCTTCTTGCTGACGCCCCGCAGGGTCAGCGTGCCGGTGACGTTGTACTTGTCCTTGCCCGCGGGTTTGACCGAATCGCTCTTGAAGGTGATCTCCGGGTACTTCTCGACGAAGAAGAAGTCCTCCGCGCGCAGGTGCTTGTCCCGGTCGGCCTGGTTGGTGTCGATGCTGTCCGCCTTGATGCGGAGCTCCACCGACGAGGCCTGGATGTTCTTGGGGTCCATGTTGATGGTCCCCGAGAAGTTGTTGAAGCGGCCCCGGACGTTGGACACCAGGTGGCGGATCTTGAATCCGACCTCCGAGTGGCCGGCGTCGATGGTGTAGGTCTCGGCGCTCGCCGGCAAAGCGGCCAGCAGCGACAGGGCGGCGACGGCGAAAAGCTTGCGGCTCATAACGATCTCCTTCGTTGGTCTGGTTAATTGTTGTTTGGTCAACTTTTGGGTCAAATTTTTTTATCGATGGGCGGCGCGGACGGCGTCCAGGAGTTTTAGGAGGTGGTCCTGGTCCTCCGGGCTCAGCTCCGCGACCGCCTCGGCGTCGGCGGACTCCACGGGCTCGTCGAGCCGCGTCACGAGCTCGAGACCGGCCGGGGTCAGCCAGCAGAGCACCTGCCGGCGGTCTTCCGGGCAGCGCTGGCGCCGCACCCACCCCTTGGCTTCCAGGCGGTCCAGCAGCCGGGTGACCCCCGGCGCCTGCTCGATCATGCGGTCCGCGATGTCGAGAGTGGGCAGCCCCTGCTCGCCCGCCCCGCGCAGGATGCGCAGGACGTTGTACTGCTGGGGGGTGATGTCGTACGGCTCCAGCACCCGGCTGATAGCCCGGCGGACGACGTCCGCCGTACGTAACAGCGCCACGAGCACCTCCTGTCCCTTCGTGCGGAACGGCTTGCTCTGCCGGATCTCCCGCAGGATGGGGCTCAATTCCTCGTCCATGGCATTGAGTGTAGAGGTCAATGGTTGACGTGTCAAGTGTCCAGGGGTATAGACGGACTCTACTCCGATTTTCGGCGCGGTCCCAGCCGGGGCCCGTGACGATCTTCACGCTCGGGGTGTGAGCTGCGTCACAGCGCCGCGCGCCCAAGGATGCTCTAATCGCAATACCAAAGGTTGTACAAGTCGTTGCCCGTAGCCTTCCCGCAGAAGTCCGCCGGCGCGCCGCGATTGGGAGGTCGCGGCGCGCCGGCGGGGAGACGGAGTCAGTCTTCCGGATGCTCTCCGACGATGATCAGCTGGGCGGGGGACGTCCTTCACGTTGCGGAATCCATACGTCGCGTAATGCGGGCGCCTCCGTCTGGATACCAGAACGCCGGGAAGGGCGGATTTCCCTCAGGCCTGTGCCATAATCCGCCGTTCTCTACCCGACCATGGCGATCCCGCAGACCCAAGCCTCTCCGGCCGCGCCCAACCGGTTCGTGATCTACGCGACGGGCGTCCTGCTCTTCCTGTTCATCCCGGTGGTGCTGTACCTCTTCGTGCAGCATCCGGAGCCGGTGGGGGTGAGCCTGGCCGCCGGTGTCCTGCTGATGATCGGCCACCGCTTCCTGGCGCGGCCCTACATGGAGCGGGTGCTGCCGGTGAAGTGCGTCTGGTGCAACCGCGTGCCCCCCGCGGCTTCCGAGACGCTGGAACTGCAGACCGGCGGCGGCAGGATCGTCGGCGCCCGTTGCTGCGCCGTCCATCGCAGGGCGGCGGAGAAGTTCTTCTCCTTCCTGCACGCCTGGCGGTGGCCTCTCCGCCTGGGGATCTTCATCCCACTGCTGCTCCTGCTCATCACCCTGGCCGCCGACGCCGCCGGCCGCGCGGTGCCCATCAACGCCGCCACGAGCTGGTTCAAGATCCTCATTGGCGTGACGGTGAACGTCGCCGCGTTCGGCTATTTAGCCTTCCGGGAGCGCGTTCCGCTCTCCGTACCCTTCCCCGTTCATAATTTCTTCCTGTTGGGGATCCGCAACCTCCTGTGGATCTTCCGGCTGGTGGGAATCTGGTGGATCTGGCAAGGGCTCTCTTCGATCCTCGTTTGACGGTCGCGGAACGCGTTTTACGAGAAAACCGGGAGCGCACTGGCGGGCCAGGACCGCCCGATGAATTTCCGGACAATTCATCTATATTTCCGGGCAAGCAAGGATCTATCTGGACGTATAAGGAGAAATCAGGACGTTCTAAGACAAAGCCGGACGCCCAGTGAGCCAACCGGCTCCATTCCGATTTTCCCGGCCCCGCTCAGAGTTTTCCGGCTGGAAAACGGCTGTTCCGGCTCAATCTTCGTTGGCGGGGCGTTTGACGCTTGCCAGTTCTTCCTGGACGGCCGCGCGGATCATTCTGGCGAGCTCGGAGGGATTGCGAGGCAGCGCGGCGTCCTTTTCGGCCTGGCGGCGGCGGGGAGGCGTCAACCACTCGCTCAGGTCGTGCTCGGCGGTGCGGACCGCCTGCGGACAGCCCAGGGTGAAGAAATCCGCCGGAGAAACCTTCAGATAGCGGGCCAGGGAGATGATGTGGCGGACGCGCAGGTCCTGGGTGCCGTTGAGGAGCTTTTCCAGGGTCCCGTGGCCGATCCCGAGCACCCGCTCCAGCTCGCGGTTGGAGAGGCGCGAGGCGACCACGGCGTCGCGGAGCAGCGCGCGAAGATCCTTCAGATCTCTGTCAGCCATGCCGTCGCAACTCTATGGCGAGCCGGATGGGCGCGCAAGCCCGCGGGGGTGCGTTTCTTGCATCCTCCCTGAATGGAGCCCCTCATGCTGAAAAAGGAGGCCTGATCATGGTTCATAAAACGATCGTCCTTGCCTTTCTCTGTACCGTTCTCACCCTGGCCCTGTTCGCGGGAGCCGGCTCTCCGGCCGTAGCCCAGACGGGGCAGACCTGCGGCGGCATCGCCGGCCTGCAGTGCCCCGAAGGACAGGCCTGCAAGTTCGAATTCGGCAAGTGCGACACGGCCGACCTGGCGGGCGTCTGCGTGGCGGTCCCCGAGACCTGCCCGAAGCAGGGACCCCGGATCTGCGGGTGCGACGGCAAGACCTACACCAACGAGTGCGAGCTCCTGAAGGCGGGCGTGCAGCCTGACAAGCAGGGCGCCTGCGGCGGCGGCCCCTACAAGGACAAGCCTGGCAAGCCTGCCGGCTGCACGACCGACGCGGACTGCGCCAAGATGGAGTTCTGCGCCTTCGCGGCCGGCGCCTGCAAGCCGCCGGGGAGTTGCGAAGTTCGTCCGGAGGCCTGCACGCGGGAGTTCAACCCCGTCTGCGGCTGCGACAACAAGACCTACAGCAACGATTGCGTGCGCCGGTCCGCGGGCGTCTCGCTGAAGCACACGGGGGAGTGCAAGGCCGGGTAGTAGCTGAAGGACCTGAAGGACACCAGGGACACCAAGGACAACAAGGACGCAGCGAAGATCAGCTTTGTCTTTGGTGTCCTTGAGGTCCCTGGTGTCCTTCAGGTTACCTTGCCGCCAGCCAGCCCCAGATCCTCATAAACCCCGTCTAGCACCCGCCGCACCCGCACCTCATGCGCCTCGTTCGCCGGCGTGCCGTTGAAGGCCACGGCCACGGCCAGGCGCGCCTCCGGATCCGCGAAGCCGGCCGAGGAGCGGTATCCGCTGTGGCCGAAGGTGCGCGGCGAGGCGTGGTGGCCGTAGCCGTAGGGGACCGTCTCGGCGCCGTACTGGACGGAGTTGATGATGAACCCCAGGCCCCAGTCCAGGACGTGCTTGAAGGTGACGTCCGTCATCCCCACCCGGCTGGGGGTGGTGAAGGCCTCGACCGTCTGCGGCAGGATGACCCGCCGGCTTTCCCAGGCGCCCCGCGAGAGCAGCATCTCGTAGAAGCGGCCCAGCTCCCGGACCGGACCGTAGCCGTTGCCGCCGGGGCTGGGACGGACGCAGCGCTCCTCCGTGTCCCAGCCGTGGGGGACCGGCGCGGGCTTCTCCGTGTTCCACATGGCGCCGATCCGCCCGCTCTCCTGATACGCGCGATAGCGCTCGGCGGGCATGCCGATCCAGGAGTCCATCATGCCGATCGGCTCGAAGATCTCCGTCCGGACGTACTCCGGGAAGGGGCGGCCGGAGAGGCGCTGGACCACCTCGCCCAGGATGAACCAGCTTGAGGCCTGGTGGTAGCCGGCCTTCTGCCCGGGCGTCCAGCGGGGCTCGGGCTTCATGGCGCAGATCTTCGCGACGATCTCCTCCCAGGAGCGCTGCGGCCAGCCGGTGTCGAGCATCCGGATGCCGCCGGTGTGGGTGAGGAGATGGCGGAGGGTGATGCCCTCCTTGCCGTTGGCCGCGAATTCCGGGATGTGCAGCGCCACCGGATCGTCCAGCTCCACCAGCCCGCGCTCCCAGAGCTGGGCGACCGCCACCGCCGTCACCGGCTTGGTGGAGGAGAGCCAGAGCATGAGGTGGTCGCGGGTCAGGGGCTCGCCCGGCCGGTTCTCGCCCAGAGCCGCGTCGGTTACGGCCTCTCCCTTCAGCGAGACGTAGATCTGCGCGCCGAGGTGCAGCCCCTCGCGGACGCCCTCTTCGATCGCCTCCCGGGTGCGGGGGAGGCGCTCCAGGTTGCCGTCGGTCATGCCGGCGATTGTACTGGAGCGCCTTGCCCGCCGCCCTGGCTCACCCCTTGGTCTTCGGGATGAACTCCTCGAACAACGCCTTGCGGAGCAGGCGCGGCGGCAGGATGCCCTGGGAGAGCAGGAAGTCGTGATAGGCCCTGCGGTCGAACTTCGGCCCCAGGACCCGTTCGGCCTCGGTCCGCATCTCCATGAAGCGGGTGTAGCCGACGAAGTAGGACGTCGCCTGCCCGGGGCTGCGGAAGGTGTAGCGCTGCACCTCCTGGAGGGCCATGGCTTCGGAGAGGCCGACGTCCTCCCGCAGCACGCGCAGCGCCTCGTCGCGGGTCATGCGGCCGAGTTGGAGGCTGGGATCGAGGAAGGCGCGGGCGGCCCGCACCAGCCGGCTCTGCAGGGTGGCGAACTGGCCGTCGAGGGGGAGGTAGGGCTTGACCTCGACCTCGGTGTAGAGCGCCCAGCCCTCGGCGTTGGCGCTGTTGACGGCGAAGATGGCCCGCGCCTTGGACACGCCCTTCTCGACCAGCGAGGAGAACTGGAGCTCGTGGCCCGGGCGCCCTTCGTGGGCGGTCAGGGGCCAGGACATGGCTTCGTGGGTGAAGTCGTCGATCACCAGCGCCGCCTTGCCCGCCTCGCCCGGGATGCGCAAGGGCAGCACGAACTCGCCCATCTCCCCCTTGTTGCCGATCAGCGGCGGCGGGTTCATGTGCGGCGCCGGGCTGCCCACGCTCTCGGCCTCGCTGGCGAGCCGGAACTTCATCGGCCGGTCGGGGAGGGTGACGATGCCCTCGCGGCGGATGATCTCCTCGATGGCTTTGATGCGCGCCTCGTAGTGGGGGAGGATGGCGTCGCCGGTGATCTGCTTCTTCTTCAACTCCTTGATCACGCCCCGGTAGCCGGTGACGGCGAAGCCCTTTTCCTTGGCCACCATGGGCGCCAGGGTGTCCATCTCGTTCTGGATCTCGCGGAAGGAGACCTGGGCGCGGCTGATCAGCTCCTCGACCGGCATGTCGACGCCCACCTGCTCAAGCCGGAAGGCGTAGAGCTCGGACGGCAGGCGGAAGTCGGTGCGGGCGCGCGGCAGGATCTCCTTGCGCACGAAGTCGTCGTAGGCCGCGAGCTGCTCCTTGAGCTTGGCGTAGGGCTCCTCGTACCCCTGGATGCCGTACTTCTTGAACAGCTCCTCGATGCCGGCCGCCACGGTGGCGTTGTTGTTGAGGTTGCGCTCCACCTGCTCCTTGAAGGGGCCGAGGAGCTTGGGATCGCCCAGGAAGGAGCGCACGTCCGCCTCGGCGAGCTGGGTGAGCGGCTTGTAGCCGGGCTCCAGGCCCGCGTACTTGCGCAGCCGGACCAGGGCCGCGGGACGGCGCTCGGCCTCCACCTGGTCGTCCAGCAGGGCGCGCAGGCCGCCGAAGACGGCCTGGGTGGGGTTGTAGGAGGGGAGGTAGTACTTCCGCCCCATCTCGTCGCCCTTCAGGTCGTCTTCCACGGACTGGATGAGGATCTCGAGGTCCTGCCGGACGCGCAGATCCTTCTCGGCCGCGAGGCGCTTCTTCAGCTCGCCGAGGACCTTCCTCACGGCCTCGTCTTCGCGCTGCCGGAAGCCGGGGGTGAGGTCGAAGATCTCCTCGTCGAGCCCGCGGATGCCGAGCTGGCCGGCGCCCTCGGGGCCGAAGCGGGCGAGGACGTCGAGGACGATCTGGGTGTGCTGGTCGCTCTTCTGGACCCAGTCGGGCGCGGCCGTCTGGGCGGCGGCGGGAGCGGCGGTGAGGGCCAGGATCGCCAGCCCGGCGAGCCGTCGGGCGGTACGGTGGTTGAGTAGATGCATAGGGTCTCCTGAACGTAGAAAGCCAAAACCGGATCGAGCCGGTACCCGCTTTTACGGTGGCGAGGGCGCGAAGTTAACAGAAGAACACGGACGAGCACGGACGAGCACGGACGAACACGGACAGCAAGAGCAGGGACTGGGAGGTGGCTGTCCGTGTGGGTCCGTGGCGGTCCGTGCCCGTCGGGCGGGCGGGGGAGAGACCCTGGCACACATCTTGCCCTAGGTTCTAGACGTCCCGGCGAGCGGGGCCGCCCGAGCGATGGGCCGAGGGTGAAGACAGTACCTCTCGCCTTCTTGATAACGAGGTCACAAACCTCGAAGGAGCATGAAGATGAAGCCGAGCCGCCACACTCTCTCAATCTTCCCGATGGTAGGAATCCTCGCCGCCGTCCTCGCGGGCTCCCCCGCCGGCGCCGGAGAGGGCTTCGCGCACCAGGATGCCGAGAGGGCTCTGCGGAGGGCGGATCAGCTCGTCCAGCAGGGCGAGTACCAGAAGGCCTGCGCCGAGTACGAGCGGGCGAGCGAGCTCGCCGGCGGCTCCTGCCCCGACTGTCTCCTGGGCACCGCCCGGGCGTACAGCGGAGCGCAGCAGTACGAGGCGGCGATCCAGGTCACCCGGATGGCCCTCCCTCTCCTCTCCTCCCCGAGGGAAAAGGCCCAGGCCTTCAACCAGCTCGGCTCCATCCTCGCCCTGAAAGGGGATCTGCCCGCCGCCAAGGAAGCCTTCCAGCAGGCGGTCGCCCTCGACCGCCAGATGGAATCCCAGGTCCGCTCCACCCTGGCCGCGGCTCTCCTGAAGCGGGCGCGCTACGAAACCGAGTCCCGGGAAGCCGCTTCCACGACACAAGAGGAGGTGGAGGTGGTGGTACGGGCGCCGGGCGCTCCGTAGCCAGCCAGATCGCCGCCTCCCAGGAGGCGGTCCGTCTTGTTGACTGTTAAAGACTTAATCACTGTCCAGGACATCGAAATCGCGCGCGAGCGCCTGCGGGGCCTGGTCAAGACCACGCCCTGTCTCCTTTCCAGGGCCTTCTCCCAGGAGCTGGGGCTCAAGGCCTGGTTCAAGTACGAAACCCTTCAGCTCACCGGCTCCTTCAAGATCCGCGGCGCCGCCAACAAGATCCGCTCGCTGTCGGAGGACGAGGTCCGGCGGGGGGTGATCACCGCCTCGGCGGGCAATCATGGGCAGGGCGTGGCTTACGGCGCCTCCCAGGCCGGGGTGCCGTCGACCATCGTCATGCCGCGCACCACGCCGCTGATCAAGATCGAGAACACCCGCCGCCTGGGCGGCAGCGTGGTGCTGGCCGGCAACGTCTTCGACGAGGCCTGCGAGGAAGCCCGGCGGATGGAGCGCGAGCAGGAGCTCTGCTTCGTCCACCCCTTCGACGACGAAGCGGTCATCGCCGGCCAGGGCACGGTCGGCCTGGAGATCCTGGAGCAGGCGCCGGACATGGACGTGCTGGTGGTGCCGGTCGGCGGCGGCGGGCTGATCTCCGGCGTCGCCACGGCGGTCAAGGAGCTCAAGCCGTCGGTGCGGATCTACGGCGTGCAGACGGCCGCCGCGCCCGCCGCGGCCGAGAGCTTCCGGGCCGGTCACTTGCTGACGCTGCAGGCGGCGCGCTCGATCGCCGACGGCATCGCGGTGAAGAGGCCCGGCGAGCACACGTTCCCGCACATCCAGCGCTACGTGGACGGCATCGTCACGGTCAGCGAGGACGAGATCCGCACCGCCATCGTCCGCCTGCTGGAGTCGGGGAAGATCCTGGCCGAGGGGGCCGCCGCGGCGGTCTACGCGGCCCTGGCCCACCGGCGCATCCCGGACGTGACGGGCCGCAACGTGGTCATGGTCCTCACCGGGGCCAACATCGACATCGCCATCCTGGCCCGGCTGATCGACCGCACGCTGGTGGAGAGCCGGCGCCTGGTCCGCCTGCGCACCCACGTCCCGGACGTCCCCGGCGCCCTGGCCGAGCTGCTGCGGATCATCGGCGACGAAGGCGGCAACGTGGTGCGCATCCAGCACGACCGGGTGTTCATGCACTCCCGGTTCTTCGAGGCCAAGATCGACATCACGCTCGACACCCGCAACGCCGAGCACATCGAGAACATCCGCCGGGCCCTGAAGACGCTGGGCTACGAGGTGGAGATCTCGGAGTGAGGGGTGGTGTGTAAGATTTGCCCGGAAATTCTTGCGTAGATAAGTCCATGCCCTCTTGACATTTACCTCCACGATCCCCAATATCTACGGTCCACGCTACGAAAAGGCAAAGCCGCCGCGAGGCGGTGACGCAAAGCCAACGGGTCTCCCTGAGACGGCCGGGCTACCGAAGAAGCGCCGGGGTCTCGGAGTCACGGGATTTGGCACTCTGCGCGCTGTCCCGGTCTCCCACGAAGGCGACACATTTCATCTAGATCCGAAGACGGCATGAATGCTCCCGGAACGCCCGGTATGGTGCCGGCCGGTTCCCGGAGCTGACTCGATGAAACCCTAGAGGGGAGGATGAACGATGAGGAACGCGCATAAGAGGACGTTTCGCGTGGCGGCCCTGGGCCTTGCCGCGGCGGCCGTTCTCGGCCTCGCGGCCCCGGCCCTGGCCGGGGAAGAGCCCGGCGTCAAGGCGCCGGCCAACACCCTGCTGACCGCCATCGACGCCCGCGGCAAGTTCCGCCAGCCGACGCCCGCCGAGGCGAAGGAGCTGATCAAGGGTGTGGCGGCCCTGTCCAAGTCGGCCGAAGGCCTGCCGGTCATCCACTGGCCTGACGGCATGACGTCGATGGATCTCGGAGGCGCCTTCATGCACGTCTGGGTGGCCTACGCGGGTGCCGACGGCTCGCTGCAGAACGCCTGCATCGAGAGCCCCGAGGCCGCCGCCGCCCTGCTGACCCCCGTTCCGGCGGCGGAGGAGAAGTGACCATGAAGATCTATCGCAACTTCCTGGCCGCTCTCGTCCTCGTCTCCCTGGCCGCGGCTCCGGCTTTCGGCGCCGCCACGATCGTCATCGTCAACGCCGACGGTGCGAACGAAGGGTTCAACGACCCGACCCCCGCCGCGCCGGTGGGCGGCAACCCCGGCACCACGCTCGGGCAGCAGCGGCAGATCGCCTTCCAGCACGCCGCCGACATTTGGGGCTCGATCCTGGACAGCGATGTTGAGATCAGGGTCCTGGCCGCCTTCAATCCGCTCACCTGCACGCCGACGGCCGCGACCCTGGGGTCCGCCGCGGCCATCCAGATCTTCTCCTTCAACGACGCCACCTTCAGCGAGCTGCCTCAGATCTGGCACCCCGTCGCCCTCACCAACAAGCTCGTGGGCGCCGACGTCGTGCCCACCGGCGGCAGCTCCGACGACCTGATCGCCCAGTTCAACAGCGACCTGGACAACCCGGTCTGCCTGGGCGCCATCGGCTGGTACTACGGCCTGGACAACAACCACGGCAGCAACACCGACCTGGTGACCGTGCTTCTCCATGAGTTCGGCCACGGCCTGGGTTTCGCCAACTTCATCAACGAGGGCAACGGCATCCTGCCGGGCGGCCGGCCGGACGTCTTCAGCACCTACACCTACGACATCGACGCCGGCAAGGGCTGGAACGCGATGACCAACGCCGAGCGGGTCGCGTCCTCCCTCAATGACCAGCGGGTGGTGTGGAGCGGCCTCAACGTCCAGTCCGCCGCTCCGAGCGTCCTGTCGTCCGGCACGGCGCCGCGGCTCACCGTCAACTCGCCGAACCTCGGCCTGTTCGCGGTCGGCATCGCGCAGTTCGGCGCGGCCCTCTCCTCTCCCGGCGTCACCGGGGACCTGGTGATCGCCCAGGACGTGGACGAGGACGGCGCCCTCGTCGTGGCCACGGCCACGGACGGCTGCTCGCCCATCCTCAACAACATCGCGGGCAAGGTCGCCTTCGTCGACCGCGGCAACTGCAACTTCGTCATCAAGGCCAAGAACGTCCAGGACGCCGGCGCCATCGCCATGGTGGTCGCCGACAGCTCGGCCGGCGCTCCGCCGCCGGCGATGTCCGGCATCGATCCGTTGGTCACCATCCCCTCGGGCCGGATCAGCCTGCGCAACGCCAACCGGATCAAGGCGCAGATGGTCTCGGGCACGGTCAACGTCACGCTGGGTACGCGGGCCGACGTCCTGGACGGCGCCGACCAGCTCGACCGTCCGTTCCTGTACGCGCCGGAGCCGCTCCGTTCGGGCTCGACGATGTCGCACTTCGACGTCTCGGCCAGCCCCAACCTGCTGATGGAGCCCGCCATCAACTCCGACCTCCCGCATGGGATCGACCTGGCCCGCGGCCAGATGGTCGACATCGGCTGGGCCACCGACCTGGACGGCGTGCCGGACGGCCAGGACTCCTGCATCGGCTCCTCGAAGAGCCAGACGGTGGTGATCGACGGCTGCGACTCGGGCGTCGCCAACACCGTGTTCGCGAACGGCTGCCGCATCTCCGACCAGATCAACGACTGCCTGGTGGGCGCTTCCAACCACGGCGGCTTCGTGAGCTGCGTCGCCCATCTGGGCAACAGCCTGAAGAAGACCGGTGTCATCACCGGCGAGCAGAAGGGCGCGATCCAGAGCTGCGCCGGCCAGTCCAGCCTGCCCTGATCCTCGTTCCCTTTCGTTTTCCCTGAGGGCCGGCCTTGCGCCGGCCCTTTTGTTTTCAGCTAGTCTCACGGCATGAAATTCGAGACCCGCGTGGTGCACGCCGGGCGCCGGATCGATCCCGTGACCGGCTCGGTCGCCCCTCCCGTCTACCTCTCCACCACCTTCGCCCGCGATCCCGAGGGGACGCCGCTGGGCGGACACACCTACATCCGGGAGTCCAACCCCAACCAGGAGCAGCTCGAAAGCGCCCTCGCCCCCCTGGAAGGCGGCGAGGCGGCCCTGGTCTTCGCCTCGGGGATGGCGGCGGGGATCGCCCTGCTCCAGACCCTGCCGCCGGGCTCCCACGTCGTCTTCCCGGACGACGCCTACTACGGCTTCGGCAAGGCGGCCGAGGAGTTCCTCCCGAACTGGGGGATCCAGTCGGACTTCGTGGGGATGGAAGACCTCTCCGCCCTGGAGGCGGCCCTGCGTCCGGAGACCCGGCTGGTCTGGCTGGAGAGCCCTTCGAACCCGTTGCTCAAGGTGGTGGACCTGGCCGGCGCCGCCGTGATTGCCCGACGCGCCGGCGCCCTCACCGTGGTGGACAACACCTTCGCCTCGCCGGCGCTGCAACGGCCGCTGGAGCTGGGGTGCGACGTCGCGTTGCACTCGACCACCAAGTACTTCGGCGGCCACAGCGACGTGCAGGGGGGCGCGCTGGTCTTCGCCCGCCGGGGGGAGCTGTACGACAGGGTCCATCACCTCCGGCACGTGCTCGGGAGCGTGGCGTCCCCCTTCAACTGCTGGCTGGTGCTGCGCGGCGTGCGCACCCTGGCCTGCCGGGTGACGGCCCAGAGCGCGGCGGCCCTGGCCGTGGCCCGCGCCCTGGAGCAGTTCCCGAGCGTCGCCGCCGTGCACTACCCGGGGCTGGAGTCGCATCCCGGGCACGAGGTGGCCCGGCGCCAGATGTCCGCCTTCGGGGCCATGCTCTCCTTCCGCGCCGCGGGCGGGCGGGAGGCGGCGCTGCGAGCCGTGAGCCGGGCGCGGCTGTTCACCCGCGCCACCTCGCTCGGCGGCGTCGAGAGCCTGATCGAGCACCGCGCCACCAGCGAGGGGCCGGGCTCCCGGACACCCCAGGACCTGGTCCGCGCGTCCATCGGGCTCGAGCACCCGGACGACCTGATCGCCGACCTGGCTCAGGCCCTCGGCGGGCCTTGAGGCGAAATGTGCACGCTTCTTGCTGAGGGATGCGGTAGCTGAATCAGTATTCTTCAGCTCTTATAAAAAAGGAGCTTCCGATGGCCCCGAAAAAGGATCAGAAAGAATCTGTGAAAGCCACGTCCGACGCGGCAGGCGCCTCCAAGACCGCCAGCAAGAGCAAGAGCGGTACGAAGACGAAGAAGGTCCTGGCGGGAGCCGCCGCCGGCGTAGCCGCCGTGGCCGCCGCCGCGGCCGGGATCGCCGTGGCCAAGCGCGCCGCCGGCGCGAAGAAGAAGGCCGCGGCCAAGAAGGCGGCGGCCAAGAAGACCGCGGACGCCAAGCCGAAGAAGGCCTCCGCCAAGAAGAGCCCGGCGAAGAAGGCGGCGAAAAAGAGCTGATCGAGGCCGTTGCTACGGCTCGCGGGTGAGCGCCTGCCGGGCGGTGCTCAGCGCCTCCCGGAAGCCCTCCCGCTCTTTCGCCTCGACGAGGCTTTCGATCCGCGTCAGGGCCTCCCGCGCCGCCTTGTAGACCTCGTGCCGGTGCGGGTTGAGGTACTGGATGTCGAGGTAGAGGTCGGAGTTCTCCGACAGGACGTAGAGGGCGGTGGTGGCCTGCCGGGTGAACGTCGTCGAGGCGCAGTCGTGGAGCTCGGACGGCTCGATCCCCGAGCCGGTGATGGCGACGCCGAACAGGATGTTGGTGAGGTGGGCGAGGCCCAGCAGCCAGCTCATCAGCCGGTCATGGTGGGGGAAGGGCACCGCCACCAGCTTCGTATAAGGGTGGGCGAGGAGCGGGGCGAGCTCCCGCTTCTCGATCGCCGCGTCCCTCTGCGTCCCCAGCACGAAGGTCAGCGGCTCGTAATAGGACTTGCCCGGACCGAACATCGGATGCAGGGCGAAGGCCCGCACCCCGAGCTCCCGCGCCCGGGCCAGGACCGGCGTCAGCGGGTCCTTGATCGACGCGATCTCCACCACCATCCCCTTGGGGCGGCGTTCCACCACCTCGCCCAGCACCTGCGCCGTCCGGCCCAGGGGCGCCGACACCAGGATGGCCGCGTAGGCGTCCAGGTCCGCGATCTCGTCCAGGCTCGCGAACCTCCCGGGCGCCTCCGGCAGGTTGCCCAGGGCGGGGTCGGAGAGGTCCACGCTGTGGCCGGCCAGCTCCAGGAACCCCCGGAACCACTGGCCCATGCCGCCGGCGCCGCCCACGATCAGCACCCGCTCGCCGCGCAGCTCGCGCCGCTCGATGCCCACCCGATACTGTCGCTCCACCGAGCCGCGCATGATGGCCTGGAACACCGCCTCCATGACGTCCTCCGAGACCCCGCACGCCTCCGCGTGCTGGCGCGCCCGGCCGAGCACCTGGTTCTCCACGTCCCGCACCACCACGGGCAGGTTCGATTCGGCTTTGACACGCCCGACCTCGGCGGCGAGGTCCATGCGGCGGCGCAGCAGCTCCATCAGGGCGCGGTCCACCTCGGCGATGGAGTCCCGCAGATTGGACAGGGAATCGGGAGGATTCATAGCCATGATTCTACGACGGAAGGGGAGGAGGGAAGGGAAGCCGGGCGGGGGAGCCCGACTTCCCCCGGTTTGCCGCGCGGCGAACATCCCTGCCGCGGGTCGGATGGGTGAAAGTCCGTGTCCATTCATCTTCTAAGGCAAACCGGATGCCAGTCCGTATCTCTATGGAAACACAGGAAAATCCGATCGTGCCGACCTCTGGAGTGAACGGTTTCGCGGACTCTCCCGTCCTCCCGGAAAGACAGTGCTCCCCGGCGGCCGGCTTGAGACCCCTGGCATTCACCTTGCTGCCTCCCGCTCTGGAGCCGAGAGGAAGAAGCCGGCGTGCTAAGCTCGCGCGTCGATTCAGCCGTATAGGACTGGCAGCCGCCCTGGGCGCGGCGCCCACTGAGGCAAGGAGACCCTATCGTGAGTGTAGCCACCACTACCGCTGACGGCCAGGTCCACGCGGCCGAAAAGCATCCGCCGGGGCTGTACGTCCTGTTCGCCACCGAGATGTGGGAGCGATTCGCTTTCTACTCGATGCTGGCGATGTTCACGCTCTACCTGCAGGACTCCACCGAAGGGTTCGGCTGGACGGACGCGCGGGCCACGACCCTCTATTCGAACTACCTGATGTTCGTCTACTTCAGCCCCCTGGTGGGCGGGTGGATCGCCGACCGCAAGCTCGGCTTCCGGAATTCGGTGCTCATCGGCGGCGTCTTCCTGGGGCTCGGCAACGTCCTGATCGCCCAGGGCACGGTGCCCATGATGTACGCGGGCATCACCTCGATGATCATCGGCAACGGCTTCTTCAAGCCGAACGTCTCGGCCATGGTCGGCGCCCTCTATCCCGAGGGGAGCCACCTCAAGGACCGCGCGTACAACATCTTCTACATGGGCATCAACATCGGCGCTTTCGTGGCGCCGCTGGTCGCCGAGGCGGTCCGGCAGCGGTTCGGCTTCCGCGAGGCCTACTTCGTGGCCGCCGCCGGCATGGTGATCTCCATCGCCATCCTGTGGTTCTTCAAGCGTCATGTCGACCATGCCGACCACCGGAAGGTGGTGACGCCGGCGTCCTCCGTGGCCGCCACCTCCGTGGACGCGCCGCCCAAGAGCGTCAGCCGGCAGAACGACGCCCTGGCCGCCGTGCCGGAGAGCCGGCGCATCATGGCCCTGATCGTCATCTTCCTGATCGTCATCGTCTTCTGGATGGTCTTCCACCAGAACGGCTCGACCCTCACCTACTGGGCCAACGACAACACCGACTGGGCCTCCTCCGAGGTGCTGCCGGTCATCATCCGCATCCTCACCCTGGGCTTCGTGAGCGGCGAGGACGTCTCCGGCGTCATCTCGAACGCCATCAACCCGTTCTGGATCATCACCCTGACCTTCCCCCTGGTCTGGTTCTGGAAGTGGCTGGACAAGCGGAACATGGAGCCGTCGACGCCGACCAAGATGGCCATCGGCATGTTCCTGACCGCCCTGTCTTTCTACATCCTCTACTTCGCGGCGGCCGCGGGAGGCGACACGGGCAAGGTCTCCCCCTGGTGGCTGATCGGCGCCTACTGCGTCATCTCACTGGGTGAGCTGATGCTCTCGCCCATGGGCCTGTCGCTGGTGTCGAAGGTGGCGCCGGTGCGCCTGCGCGGCGTGATGATGGGCGGCTGGTTCGCGGCCACGGCGATCGGCAACAAGCTCACCCAGATCGGCGTCTACTGGAACGTCTGGAAGCACTCGACGTTCTTCGCCGTGCTCGGCTCCATGGCGCTGGTGATGGCGGTGGTGCTGGTGTTGCTGCTGAAGCCGCTGAAGAAGTCGATGCCGGGGGTGTAGGGAGGAAGGGCAACACGGACGAGCACGGACTGCCACCGACTGACAAGGACGGCAGGCGGTCCGTGCGCTGTCCCTGTTCGTCCGTGCTTGTCCGTGCTCCGCCTGCCCCTACAACCGCACCTGCATCCCCAGCTCCACCACCCGGTTGGCCGGAATGCGGAAGAAGTCGGTGGGCCGCTGGGCGTTGCGGGTCATCAGGGCGAACAGCTTCTCGCGCCAGATCGCCATGCCCGGCCGCTTGCTGGCGATCAGCGTCTCGCGGCTGAGGAAGAAGGTGGTGGACATCAGCTCCAGGGGGATCCCCTTCTCCTTGAGCAGCGCCAGCACGTCCGGCACCCCCGGGTCCTGCATGAAGCCGTAGTGGGCGATCACCCGGTAGAACTCCTTGCCCAGGGGCTCGATCTCGATCCGTTCCTCGGGCGGCACCGCCGGGATCTCCTCCGTCTGCAGCGACAGCACGATCACCTTGGAGTGCAGGACCTTGTTGTGCTTGAGGTTGTGGAGCAGCGCCGTGGGGGTGCCCCGGGGATCGCGGGACATGAACACCGCCGTGCCGGGGACGCGCGGCGGCGAGTCCGGCTGGACGTTGGCCACGAACTGCTCCATGGGCAGGGCGTCCTTGGCCAGCCGCTCGCCGAGGATCCGGCGGCCCTGTTTCCAGGTGGCCATCAGCGTGTAGATCAGGATGCCCACCGTCAGGGGGAGCCAGCCGCCGTCCCAGATCTTGATGATGTTGGCGCCGAAGAAGGAGCCTTCGACGATCAGGAAGAACGCCGCCACCGGCGCCACCAGCCAGGGGTTCCAGCCCCACAGCCGGCGGGCGACGACGTAGGCCAGGAGGGTCGTGATGACCATCGTCGTCGTCACCGCCACGCCGTACGCGGCGGCCAGGTTCGTAGACTTCTGGAACCCGAGCACCAGCCCGCAGGCCGAGATCATCAGGAACCAGTTGACCGACGGGATGTAGATCTGCCCGATCGCCTGGCCGGAGGTGTGGACGATCTCCATCCGCGGGATGTAGCCGAGCTGCACCGCCTGGCGGGTCAACGAGAAGGCCCCGGAGATCACCGCCTGCGAGGCGATGATGGTCGCCGCGGTCGCCAGGCCGACCATGTAGTAGAGGAGCCACGGCGAGGCCAGCCGGCGCGCCACTTCGAAGAACGGATTGGCGGCGGCGTCGGGATGGGTGATCAGCACCGCTCCCTGGCCGAAGTAGTTGAGCATCAGGGACGGGAGCACCAGAGTGAACCAGGCCATGCGGATGGGCCGCCGCCCGAAATGCCCCATGTCCGCGTACAGGGTCTCGCCGCCGGTGACCACCAGGAAGACCGATCCGAGCACCAGGAAGCCGGCCCACCCGTTGTCGCCGAAGAAGCGCACCGCGTGGGCGGGATTGACTGCGGTGAGCACCGACGGCACGCGGATCACCCAGATGGCCCCCAGGACGCTCAGCGTCAGGAACCAGACGATCATCACCGGCCCGAAGAGGCGGCCGATGCCGCCGGTGCCCCGGCGCTGCAGCATGAACAGGCCGATGAGGATGCCGATCGTGATCGGCACCACGTAGGGGGTGAAGAACGGCGTCGCCACCTCGAGGCCCTCGACCGCGGAGAGCACCGAGATCGACGGGATGATCATGCCGTCGCCGTACAGCAGGGAGGCGCCGAACAGCCCGAGCGCCACCAGCACCCAGTGCCCGCCGCGCACCGACCGCAGGTTCCGCGGCACCAGCGACATGAGGGCCAGGATGCCCCCCTCGCCCCGGTTGTCGGCGCGCATGATGAAGACCAGGTACTTGATGGTGATGATGAAGATGAGAGACCAGAAGACCAGGGAGAGCACGCCCAGCACGTTGTCGTGGTGGGGGGCTACGGCGTGCTCGCCGTGGAAGCACTCGCGGAGGGCGTAGAGGGGGCTGGTGCCGATGTCGCCGTACACCACCCCGAGGGCGCCCAGGCCGAGGGCCAGGAGGCTGCGAAGGCTCGGTGGCGCGGAAGGATCTTGATGGCTCATTGTTCCGAAGGGCCAGACGCTATCACAGGGGATGTCGCCCCGCCCGGGCGGGTCAGGGCTGCTCGTAGCCTGTCACCCGTCCGCTCAGCCGTCCCGAGGCGGGAGGATGCAGGAAATGGACCCAGCCTTCCCGCCGGGAGCCGCGGGGGACGAAGGGAAGGTCGAGCTCCGCCTCCTCCTTCTCGCCGCCCGGCAGCTCCAGCGTCACCAGGACGCGCGCTCCCTCCGCCGTCTCCTCGCCCCGGTTGCGCACCGTCACCGGCACGGCCCACCCTTCGGCGCGCGGCTGGGGAGCGCCCAGCTCCACGACCAGGTCCGGCGGCTTCTCGCCGCTCCGCGCCGCGTCCCAGGCCAGGGAGCCGACCACGCCGAGGGTCAGGACCAGGCCGATCCCGAACACCGCCCATTCCAGAGGATTCTTTTTGATCTTGGTCATGAGGATGGCTGGAGCAGGAGCCTGCCGACCGAGGCTCCGAGAGAGGCGGCGAGGCCGAGCACCACCGTCTGCGCCAGGCAGATGGCCGGCGACGCTCCGTCGAACCGCCCGAAGAACCAGAGGATCAGCGCCGAAGATACCAGCGCCACGGAGTAGTAGAGAGCGACGCGGGCCAGCACGGATGCCGGCCCCCGTTCCTCGCGGGAGAGGGCGCGGTCCGCGCCGCGGAAATCGCTGTAGAAGAGGATCAGCGCGCTCAAGGCCAGGGAGAGCAGGGCGAGGGCCAGCAGCTTCCAGGGCGAGGTCTCGACCGCGATCACCACGATCTCCTCCGTGGGGGCCACATTGCTCGCGAAGAGCACCGCGCCGCAGGCGGCGAGGGCGATCTGGCCGGGCAGGCCGGCCCGTTCCGGCCTGCCGCCGTTGGACATCCCCTGGTGTCCCTTGCCGTTGCCGCCGAGCTGCGCCGAGCCTACGGACACCCCGATGGCCGCCGTCACGCCCTCGACGACCACCTTGCCCAGCGCCTCCGACAGGGTCGTGTAGGCGTGGACCTGTCCCAGCAGCCAGAGGAGGAGCGCGGCCAGCAGGAGGCCGATCCCCATCTCCTCGACCGCCTCGAAGGCCACCTCCCACCAGGAGGCGTCCTGGTGCAGGCCGCTGTAGCGGTTGTAGGCGAAGAGCAGGCTGAAGCCGGCGAAGAGGTAGAGGAGGAGATGCGAGGGCCGGGCGAGGAACCCGGCCCACCAGACCTCCATGGTGTAGATCAGGGGAAGACTGAAGAGCAGGCCGCCGGCGACACCGCGGCCATACTCCTCCAAAGACTGCCGGAGGGCCTGACTCCTGTCGGCCGGCCGCTCCCTGGCTTTCATGCCGTGGCGCTCAAGCTTCCGCCATCGCCTCCACGTTGATCTGGCTCTCGGCGAGCTGGGTGAGCTTCTTGTCGGCGTCCCCCTCCTCGTCGAGAGTCTGCTGCAGGAGCCTCGTCTGTTCCTTCTCGCCCAGGAGGCTGGCGTAGGTGCGGACCGTGCCGTAGCCGGCCATCTCGTAATGCTCGACCCGCTGGGCGGCGGCGATGAGGGCGGCGTCCATGACGTCGTCGTCCATGTCCTCCTGCATCATCTCCTTGCCTTCCTCGAGCAGGCCTTCCATGCCCTTGCACTTCTTGCCCCGGGGGCTCTTGCCGAGCAGCTCGAAGATACGGTCCAGGCGCTCGACCTGCATGCGGGTGACTTCCAGGTGCTCCTGGAAGGCCTGCTGCAGCTTCGGGTTCGAGGCCTTCTTCACCATCTTCGGCAGCGCCTGAAGGATCTGCTTCTCGGCGCTGTAGAGGTCTTTCAGCTCTTCGACGTAAAGCTTTTTGAGGGAATCGATCTCCATGTCCGCTCCTTTTTTACTCCAAATCAGGCTTCATTGCCCTCGATGAGAGTCTTAGAGCAAGAGCGGTGCCATGGAGGAGGGGCGAAAGGACAACACGGACGAACAAGGACAGACAAGGACGAGCACGGCATCCCCGTGTCCTTGTTTTTCTTTGTTCGTCCGTGTTTGTCCGTGTCCCCTCTCTCCCGGAGGCCGGGAGAGAGGGGCAGGGGGAGTGAGGGCCTACAGCTTCTTGAGGACTGCCCGCTCGCCGCCGGAGTCCTGCTTGCCGACCCAGACGTCGAGGACCTTGCCGTTGTTGTCCACGTGCAGAATCGTCGGGGTGCCCGGGACCTTGATGGCGGCGAAGTCCATCTTGACCACCTGATCCGGCTTGACGCCGGCCGCGGCGAACTTCTGGTTCTCCTCCTGGATCGCCTGGTCCGAGGGCACGGCCGCGATCACCTTGACCGGCGAGCTCTTGCTGTTCCGCTCGTCGATGAGCTTCTTGTAGAACGGCATGCTCTCGTTGCAGAAGCCACAGGTCGGCGAGAGGGCCACCACCAGGGCGCGCTCGGTGCCGGCCGGGAGGACCTGCTTGAGGGGAGCGAGGGTGTCGCCCACCTCGGCCTGTCCCGGACGCGGGGGCGGCTTCGGCTGGAAGAACTGGTTGCGGATCAACACCACCGCGGCGATCGCGCAGACCAGAATGATCGCGATGTTCGCGACGGTATCTAGGGAGCTCTTCTTTCCATCTGCCATTTTCTTCTTCTCCTGGCTCTTGCGCGCGGCGGCCGTCATCGCAGGCCTGCCGGACGCTGGGTCTTTCTGGCCCTCCCGAGTCGCGAGGGTAGCATAGCGAAATCTACAAGGGATTGTACGGGCTTGCTGATTGACAGCCCCGGCCGGATGGTACAGCGTACGGCCACGATCCCTGGTCCCGATCGGCGGGCCCCTTCTCCCTCAGTAGGTGCCGCGAAAGCGAGGAACCGATCCTTATGTCCGTCAGCCGGCCCGATCCGCCCTCCCCGCCGCCCGTCTCCAAGCGCGAAATCTGGAGCTGGGCGATGTTCGACTTCGCCAACAGCAGTTATACGACGGTCATCGTCACGGTGGCCTTCGGCGTCTACTTCACCCGGCTGGTGGCGCCGCCGGGGCAGGGGGACAGCCTCTGGGGCTGGGCCATCGCGGCCGGCAACCTGTTCGTCCTCCTCCTCTCGCCCATCGTGGGCGCCGTGGCCGACGACTCGGGGCGGAAGAAGCTCTTCCTCTTCGTTACCTATTCCCTGTGCGTCACCGGGACGGCCCTGCTGTACTTTGCCACCCCGGGCCGGGTGGGGCTGGCCCTCGCCCTGTTCGTGCTCTCCTTCGTGGGCTTCTCCTTCGGCGAGAACCTGGCCGGCTCCTTCCTGCCCGAGATTTCAACACCGGCCAACATCGGCAAGATTTCGGGCCTGGGCTGGGGGCTCGGCTATTTCGGCGGCCTCACCGCGCTGCTCCTCGTCCAGCCCCTGCTGGCCGGCGACTTCGCGGCCTCCAACCTCCCGAACCTGCGCCTCGCCTGGCTGGTGACGGCCCTGTTCTTCCTGCTGGCGGCCCTGCCCACCTTCCTCTTCCTTAGGGAGCGGGCGCCGCGCGGCACGGCCTCGGCCGCCCAGTACGTGCGCGACGGCTTCCTCCGCCTCGCCGAGACGGCCCGTTCCGTGCGCCACTTCTCCGAGGTCGTCCGTTTCCTCGTGGTCTTCTTCTTCTACTACGCGGGGCTCGCCTCGGTGGTGGCCTTCGCGGGGATCTACGCCGCCAACACCCTGGGCTTCACCTTCAAGGAGCTGGTCTTCCTTTTCATCCTCCTGCAGCTCTCCTCGGCCGGGGGGGCCTTCCTCTTCGGTTGGGTCCAGGACCGGATCGGCGCCACGCGGACCATCCAGATCGCCCTCGTCCTCTGGATCCTGGTCTGCGCCGGGACCTACCTCACCCAGACCAAGGAGACCTTCTGGGGGGTCGCCCTCTTCGCCGGCCTGGGGATCGGATCGCTGCAATCGGCCTCGCGCGCCCTGGTGGGGCTCTTCGCGCCGCCGGAGAAGAGCGCCGAGTTCTTCGGCTTCTGGGGCCTGTCGGGAAAGGCGGCCTACATGATCGGCCCCCTCCTCTTCGGCCAGATCGCTTCCAGGACCGGCTCCCAGAGGGTGGCCATGCTCTCCACCGCCGTCTTCTTCGTGCTGGGATTGATCGGCATGAGCTTCGTGGACGAGAAGCGGGGGAGGGCCGCGGCGGAGGCGTGGGGGCCCTCACCTCCCCGGCCCTCCTCTCCCGACCCCTCCCTCCCACCCACACCGGGAGAGGAGGGAGCTCTATGACCTCTTCCTCCCCCGATTCTTTCTCCTCTCCCGGTGAGGGTGGGAGGGAGGGGTCGGGAGAGGGGCCAGGGGTGAGGGTTCGGGAGGGGGAGCGGCCCGCGCCCATCCTCCTCCGCCTCGCCCGCCTCGTCCTCAAGGCCTTCTTTCGCGAGGTCGAGGTGGTGGGATCCGAGCGCATCCCGCGCGACCGGCCGCTCGTCCTGATCGCCAACCACGTCAACGGCCTGATCGATCCGCTGCTGCTGGTGGAGCCGCTGCCGGTCCATCCCCGGTTCCTGGCCAAGAGCACCCTCTGGAAGCACCCGCTGGTCCGCCCCTTCCTGACGCTGGCCGGAGCGATCCCCGTCTACCGGCGGCAGGACGAAGGCTCGGACCTCGCGAAGAACGCCGAGACCTTCGCCCGCAGCCACGAGCTGCTGGGCTCCGGCGGCGTCCTCGCCCTGTTTCCCGAGGGAGGGAGCCACAACGAGCCCGCCCTGCTTCCCCTGAAGACGGGCGCGGCGCGGATCGTCCTCGAAGCCGAGAAGAAATACCCTGGCCTGGGCGTCCGGATCATCCCCATCGGCCTCCTCTTCGACTCCAGGGAGGCCTTCCGCTCCCGCGCCCTGCTTCAAGTCGGCCCGCCGATCGACCCCGCCCCGCAGGTCGCCCAGGCGGAGGCCGATCCCCAGGGAGCCGTCCGCGCTCTGACCGACCGCATGGACGACGGTCTGAGGGACGTCACGCTCAACTACGACACCTGGGAGGACGCCCGCCTGATCGCCCGGGCCGCGGACCTCTACCGGCGCCGCGCGCCCGAGCTGCCGAGCCGGGGGAGGCTCTCGGAGGGCTTCTCCTTCCGCAAGGCCTTCCTGCAGGGCTACCTGGACCTGCGCCGGAGCCATCCGGACGAGGTCGCCGCCGCCGCCCGCTGCGTCCAGGAGTACGACGGCCTCCTGCGCGCCTTCCATCTCCGGGACGACCAGGTGGGAGCCGCCTATCCGCCTTCGCCCGTCCTGCGCTTCGTGGCCCGGACCCTCCTGCGCCTCCTGGTGCACCTCCCCCTGGCCGCCATCGGAACGCTCCTCAACTATCCTCTCTACCGTCTGGTGGGATGGGTCGTGAAGCGCCTCAACCGTCAACCGGACCAGATCGCCACCTACAAGATGATGGGAGCCCTCTTCCTCTTTCCTCTCACCTGGACCGCGGAGGGTTTCCTGGCCGCGCACTACTGGCAAAAGTACCTGGGAGATGGAGGAGCCTGGATCGGCCTCGCCGTCGCTCTGCTGGCCCCCGTCACCGGCTACGTCGCCCTCCTCTTCCACGACCGCCGGGCCATTTTCTGGCACGAAGCGAGGGCCTACCTCCTCCTCCGAACGAGAAGGCGCCTGGCGGAAGAGCTGAAGGCGAGGAGGGAAGCCGTTCTGAGTCAGGTGGAAGACCTTGCGGCTCTCTACGGGTCCGCTGAGCGCCGCTGACTACGGATTTCGCGGAACGGAAAGCCCCTTTTCCGCCTCGTTTCCCGCTTTTCCGTCCCGTTCTCCGGCTTTCCCGGGACGAGAAAAGGAGTCGACGGCTCGTGAAAGGGCTTTCGCGACACAGGAAAGGCCTTTCGCGGTCCGTTTTCCACCTTCTCCAAGGCATTTTTCCCCCTTCGCGTCCCGCTTTCCGGCTTTCCTGAGACGGAAAAAGGACAGAACGGCAGGCAAAAGGGACAACCCGGGTCGTTCTCCGGCTTTCACGACCCGGAAAAGCCGGAGAATGAGACACGAAAGCGGGAGAACGAGCCAGAAAAGGTGGAGAACGAGGCGGAAAAGCCGCTGTCTGAGACAGGAAAGAGGGAGGATGAGACCGGAACCGCTTCCGCCTCGGGTTTAAACCGTGAGGCGAGACGCTACGCCGGGTAGTAGATCTCGAGAATCCGGTCGAAGCTCTGGCGGAGTCTGGCGTAGTCGGCGGAGTCGAGGGTGTCTTGATCGAGAACCTCGGAGATGTCCTTGAGGCTCTGGAGAGCGGCGGGGTCAAGCGCCAAGTCGCCAATCCCGAACCTCTGCCGCCAGATCGTCCTGCGAAGGAACTGGCGGTTCTCGCCGCGCTGGAAGAAGGAAGGCTCCTGAGCGATGGCGGAAAGGCGGCCGGCTTCGACGAACTGGCCGAAGTCGAGGTGGGGGGCCTCAAAGTAGTCCCCGGTCTCGTTGATGAGTTGTGTCGCCTCCGCCATGAAGTTACGGGGAGCGCCGCTATCCAGCATCCTCTCCTTCAAGCCCTCGTAAGACCCCTCCAGCGGGCGCACCAAATCCTGCGTCTTGAGGATCTGAAGGATGCGGGCGATGGTGTCGGAGACCTGATCGGCATCATTGGCCTCCAGGCTCACCTGGAGATTGACGAGTTGGACACCGATCTGGAAGGAGGCCGGATCGACGGCTATCTCTCCTCCTCCGTCTCCGCCGCGGAAGGTCGGTCCTTCCCAGAAGCCTTCCGCCAGCCCAGGTCCCGTCTCGAGAGGTTCGGCAATCGCGCGAGTTGCCAACTCAGCCGTGACCAGATCAGGTGGGGGGGCAAGGAGAGCCGGGTAGACGCCGCCTGAGAACCCAATCACCAGAACGGCCGCTGCCGCAGCCCAAACCCAGGGAATGGCTATCGGCTCCTTCCGAGGGAATTGGACGATCTTGCCTTTGGGCGGCGCCTTATCGTCCAACTGGAACCGGAGGGTCTCCGAATACACCTCGAAGCAGCTCTCGCAGGACGCGAGATGCTCCATCACCCGGGTGGCCTCTTCCTTCCCGAGAGCGCCGTCAATGTAGGCGGCCAGCTCCAGGTCGGAGGGACAATTGCCGGACGGGCGCGATTTCGAAGGTGCAAATTCGTGCATGGTGAAACTCCCAAACCCCTCCTATCTCGTCAAGTATAGACGGACGTCAATCCACTTTTACCCTGTCTCCTCGTCATCGTCTTCCTTCTTACGAGAACCAAGTATCTCCTGAATGTCTTTCCGTCGTACTCCCTGCCGCCTCATCTCCTTCTTGAGCGTCTTCCTGATCTTATCCAGTCGTCGATAGAGGGACTTCTGGTCTATCTTCTGGAGACGGGCGATCTCCGAGACCTTGAACCTGGGTGTCATCAGGATGAGCAGCCGGTCGTCTAACGGAAGGGTGTCGAGGGCGCGAGCGAGCGAGGTCAACGCGCGCTGCCGCATCTCTTCGGTTTCCTTCTGTAACAGCTCCTGGTCTGGAGTGGGCTCCTTGGCCTTCTCGAAGTCCAGCAACTCTACGCTGACGGGCTGACGGGGTACGCGAAAAGGGAGCTTGGTCCGGAGATCCTCGATCTCCACGTCAGACAGCTCGACCTTCTCGTTGTCTCGAAGGATCCTGACGGCCTCGTCCAGAGAACGGTCCTCTCGGTAGATCAGCCGTTCGAGCCGTTCCGCGACCGGACCCAGCCGAATGGCCTCGGCCGAGTTGCGCCACTTTCCCCACAGGTGGTCCCTGTAGTCGTGGACGAGGCGATGGATGACGACCATCAAGTACGTGCGGAACGTGGCGTTCGCCCGCCCCTCGAACTGCCGTATCACCCCGTAGTCGTCCTCGATGAGCTTCAACTCGGCCCAGGCGATGAAGTCTTCCTTGTCCTCAGTGCGTAGCCGGGACCGCCGGCAGGCCTTCCCGGCGATGCGCTCGATGAGCTCTAGGTTCTGGAGGAAGAGATCCTTGGGATCGTCGGGCGGAGGAGGAGTATCCACGGTTTTCCAGTTCTCTATAAGTACTGTGACGGGCTGCATTCTAGCGGAGACTTGGCTCGAGTGACAGCGGGGTGAAGGAAAAAAATATCGGCGTCTGTCTATAGATGAGGAGTGGTATCGGGGGACCGCCAAGGCGGGTGGGATTCTGACAGTTGCATTCAGCTATGGCAATGAGAAGAGAGTTCATTTTATGATAGGCTCCTCACGTGGCAGACAATAAAATGAGGGCCCCATATGGCAGCTTTGAGTCGATGGAGTTTAGGGAACTCTTCTCTCCATCCGGCTGTGATTGAGATCAGGCTCAGGCACCGCGTCAGGAGGACGATAGTGTTGATGGTCGTAGCCATGTTGTTCGTTGGATGTGGGGGATATTCCTCTGAAGCTTGCCCAGACGCTGATAAGGCAAGATCAATGGTTCTTGACGCCTTAGCAACGGATCAGGGCTTTCAACTTAGGCCGTTCGGCATAGTAGAAAAACACTTCACCCCGTCGCGCGTTAAGCTGAAAGAACTCAGAAGGTGTGCCAATAAGGCGATTGCAACTTCTCCCGATAGCAATTGGCGGCACGTAGCTGCGCTTCTGGCTATGCAGTTTGGAGAACCAAGTGAGTCTGTTACATACTTGCAGGGTACCCTGCAATCATTGCCGATGCGAAATGACTTGGCTGTTGCATACCTGCAGAGGGGATATGCAGTTCAAGAATCATACGATCTTGCGCTTGGATTATCAGAATTGAATCGGTGTAAGGTAGAGGCTCCAGATTCTCAAGATGTGACCTTCAACCGAGCCGTGGCTCTAAGAAATCTATTTATTTTAGGTCAGGGGCGAGCGGAATTGGTAAAATACCTCCAGTTGGATAAAAGCTCCCGGTGGCGCCGGCTTGCTAATGAACATCTCCGATCAATAGAGAGGAATAAGGTCAACAGTAAGTATAAGAAGGAACTTATCAGCGGACTAGCTCATTCGCGTCAATTCTCTGCGATCTGTTCATCTGTGAACAACCAGTTTAGTCATTTGCGCGTACATGCAGAAGAGTTGATGGAAGAATGGGCGCTTAATGCCTTAAAAGGTACTCGCATTACGAGGGATATTGAGGCAATAATTGCAATGGGAAAATGCCTTCGTTCAAAGACTGGGGACAGCACAGTAGAACAAGCTGCGACCCTCTTGAGAGATGAGTACCGGACTAAAGAACTCGCACAAGCGCATGTAGAGTTTGCGAAAGGCAAGAAGCTTTATTTTGGACGGCACATAGATGAAGCCAGAAAACATCTCCTGTCTGCGCACCGGATTTTTGTCGCAGAGGCAAGTCCGTTTTTAGGTTGGTCTTCGTACTATCTCGCTGCCTGTGACTACTTCTCTAATGAACATCATCACGCCCTTGAAAGATCTGAAGAATATATAAGCGCCGAACCCGGAAGGTCCATGCCAGTGATCACAGGCCACATGCTTTGGTTAGCTGGATTGGTTCATCTTGAAAGATCGGAGTCGCGAGACGCAATTATTTTGTTAGGCAGAGCGGCGGAAGAACTTGACAAGGCTGGAGAAACTCCGGGCTTGGCTTCGGTCTATTCCCTTATCGCTAATGCCTATGACCACATTGGAGATCGGAGGCAAGCCTGGAACTTTCTCCTTCGAGCACTAGCTGAGGCTGCCTTTTGCGAAAACCAAGATCGTGCATCTGTCGTTTTCACTCAGGCTGCGATTCTTTCCTCCAAGTCGGGCCTACACACAGTGGCTATCGAATTTCAGGATGAAGTAAAGGCTCGGGAGACCGAAAGTCCTGTTGCCATCGCTGAGTCACTTTGGGCGCGTGGGAGAATTTGGGCGCAGGCTGGTGAAATCAGAAAGGCTGTGGCAGAATTCTCAAATGCCGTATCCGCTGCCAGCAAGATTCACAATCACGCAATTCGAAACCATACGATAGCTGGGATCCTGGTAGCTAGAGCGGATCTGATGCTAGAGTCTGATCCGAAAATGGCGCTGTTTGATTATGAAAGCGCATACCGGATCTACCGAGGTACAGAGTTCAAGTATTTGATACTAGATGTCTATCGAGGTCGTGCTAAGGCGTTGATCTCTTTAGGCCAGCTAAAGCAAGCGAGAAAGACAATTGTCGCTGGGTTGGAAGAGTTCAACTTGCAGAGAGGAGCCCTTCATCGGGCGGAAGTTAACAAGGCGCTGTATGAAAAGGGCTTGAAGTTGCTGGAGGATCTGATTGCCCTTGACATCGATTTGCTGGGCGACCCTGATACAGGGCTTATGTATTCGGAGCAGGCAAGAGCGAGGATGCTTCTGGACAGTCTACCTTCTGCGCGCGAGAGGTTCTCTCCCGCAACTTCCTTCATGCCTAAAGATTTGATGCGCAAGATTCCCGTGGGAACCGTAGCATTGCACTACAGAATTATTGAAGGACGTCTCTATGTCTGGTGCTTAACGAGGGACAGAGTACTCTTCTACAAAGCGAAATTTGAGCCAAGTAAGATTGCCGGGTTTCAGCACGCAATAGCGGCTGGGGGCAACATTGAGGAAGTCCTTTCGTCGAGACTCTATGGTGATTTGCTTTCTCCCTTCGCGAACGAACTCAGAAATGGGCAGAGAATAGTAATAAGCCCCGACGGCGAGTTGTGGCAAGTTCCCTTTGCAGCCTTGAGGAACCCAGAGAGCGGAAGGTTGGTTGTGCAGGAGTTTTCGACAACATATACGCCGAGCTTGTCTGTGTACCTCTCAGATAGAGTTGATGGAATATCGAGTTCCAGAGAAGTTCATTCTTTGATAGTTGCCGACCCGGCATTTGACCAGGCGAGGTTTGTAGATCTGACGCGATTACATGAGGCTAGAAGGCAGGCTTATGATTTTGCAATTCGGATGAAAGGGCGGGTGACGGTTCTGATAGGAGAAAATGCCACAGTCGATCGATTTGCTCAAGAGGCTTGGCATGCGAGTCTAGTCCTCTATGCTGGACATGGAGTTGTGAATAGAGATGCACCGGAGTACTCTAAGCTTATCTTTGCTCCTACGAATGATGATCGCTTTAAAAGGGGGGAGCTATTCGCTTCCGATATTGCAAAGCTTGATCTAGAGGGGGTGGGGCTTGTAGTGTTAGCCGCCTGTGAAAGTGGTCAAGGTCATGACTTGAAGACCGAAAGTTCCATGAGCCTTGCCCGCTCCTTTTTGTCTGCAGGTGCGGAGGCAGTTTTGGCTAGTTTATGGGAAGTGGATGACGGTGCGGCAGGAGATTTCATCCTTGAATTCCAAGAGCACTTGCTTCGAGGGCTATCTGCGAGTGCTGCTCTTCGAGGCGCACAGCTAGCGTTCTCTGAAGGAAAGAAGGCCAGAAGTCTTGGTTCAGACACTTGGAGTGCGTTTGTTCTTCTTGAAAAAGGTGACGGAAGACTTGAAGGAGGAATATGATGATTCGACTAGATGTGATAATTAGTGGATTGGTGGCTGCGGTTTTACCTGAATGTGAGCGGGACCCTGGTATAATCTTACTCCCTCGGACAACCCGAAGAGCGGCCTCAGATGGCCAAGAGATACCTGATCATCATGCAGTTGTCACCTTTCGGCCCAGAGAAATTAGAGTGGCAGGTAAGCCCAAGTTCAGTTGGATAAATGAGCGGGCAGAATGGAGGCTCAATAGAGAAGACGTCCGGTTTCGTATCAATGGAGGGCCTGGTAGGCTTATTATCGAAAACAGAGATGGCTTTGTTGAACTTTCAGAGATACTGGGTAGCAAGGCTGTCAGTAGATTTAAGCGAGGCTGCCTGGGTGATAACCCGCATGAGGAGTGTTTAGTAAATGGGATCCCAATTCTCGCAGGCAGGATTTTCTTAAGCAACGGCACGCTCAGGCCTGTGGAGGCTTTGGAGGACCGGTATGTACTTGATCCTCGCGAAGAAATATGGAGCTTTAGATCTCTTCGAGATTCAAGAGTCGAGAGCTCGTTCTCGGGTCAAGTATTTGGAAGCATGCTTTTCTCTGTGATGTTGAATACTGCAGACGATATATTGGTCCAGATCGGGAATGCGCGGATCAAGCTTCGGCCTGAGCCTCCTCCCATGCCTGATGAATATGAGCACGATGACGAGGAAGCGATGGATTCAGAGCCTGTGCGAACGGGGGATCTGCCTAGGGCGAAGCCTAAAGAACTAAATTTGCGGGATGAGGGATCGCACGTTGAGGATGAGATGCCTGGGGAGCAACACTCAACTGAGCCGGCGCGAGAGGAGCGTATTGTTATTCTAATTCAGAATCTTCCTCAAGATCATCAGCATCAGCAATTCTTTAGCTACATGGATCGCCACTTCGAAGTCCTCTATGATCTCTTGGAGCATTCAGTAGAGCCTCTAATCCCAGTGCTTCATTACCGTAAGAAGGTCGGACCTGTTAATCCTCCTGGAAGCCGATGCATCCCCGCAGCGGGTTCTAGCTAGCCATTTTAATATGTAGCTACGACTAACCTACATAACGGGGTAGAAGGCTCTAAGAGGAGCGAAAGCTATGCGGGAAACTCTCATTGCCAGGATTGTGTCTTTGGCTAGTAAGTTGAAAGGGAAGTTGCTGGCAAGGCGGCAACAGAAATGTATCGGACTTCACGCAAAGATTATCGTGGCGCCTATTAACAGGGTCAAAGATCAGGTGCGTTGTGTTCAAAAGGTTCTTTCTCACAATAGAGTTGATGTCAAGATTAAGCTTCTATCGAGAGAAAATTTGCCGTTGAGCCACCTTGAGTCGCCTCGAATAGGAGGTTGTGATAGCGCAGCCCTTACTGACGATCAACTAGAGCTGTTTAGTCATAGGAATTTTGTTGGAACTGAAGAGATAGTGGCCTATTTCGTAGGAATAACTAATCCGCCGTTCAACGGTTGCGCCGCTTTTCCTGCTGGTAAGCCCGGGTGTATTATAGGCAGCACTGCTGACAAGTGGACGTTAGCTCATGAGCTTGGCCATGTTATGGGGTTGCCCGATATACCTAACAACTTCGCTCTCATGAATTTGGGGGGAACTGCTAACATAGTTGATCCTCCGCCAGATTTGGATCAGACGGAGGTTGCCGTTATCTTGCGTAGTAGTTTGACTAAAGCCTGCTAAGGAGGGATTGTGAGCGAAGAAGCACTGGTCAGAATTCTGAAAGCTAACGAGCCTGACTACTCGAAGGCTTCTACTTTCGGGGCTGAGGCTTTGCCTTTTTTGTTTCGAGTTATAGCAGGCCCTGACGTTCTCCTTGGCTCGAAGGCTGCATACTTTTCTAGTCTTCTTCCGGGAGATGCCGGGATTGATATTATAAAGAAGGCGCTGAACAATGAGGCAAGTCATATCCGAGTGGCAGCTGCTGCAGGTCTCGCGAATCTAAACTCCTCCGAAAAATTGCCACTCTTGGCACAGGCTGTTGAGGATCGTAACCACAATGTGCGAAAAGCTGCTGCCTATTGTTTGAGGGATACTCCTGTGTCGTTTAAGCAGCCTCTCCTGGAAAAGATGCGTAACGAGGACCCTGAGGAATTTTTGCGTAAGCTTGCGGAGCGTTTTCTCCAGGAGCGAACTCCTCCCACACTCCAAGAAACCGGAGGGTAATGGAGGCCACGTGCGGCCGGCCCGGCCTTCTTCCACGAGCCCCGGGCCACCCGGGTGCGGAAGCGCGTTTCCGCGTCGGACTCGACGAGGACGATCGTTGAGAGTTCAGCCATGAGCTTGTTCATGCTGATCTTGCGCCGCTCGGCCAGTTGGCGCAGACGCTCGTGCTTCTCGTCGGACAGGCTGATCGTGAGTTTCACCATGGCCTGGGAGCCTACCTTGCCTGGAAGGCAAGGCATAAATGGCGTAAGCCCTCCCAGGACTGAGGTCCGTACCCTTACCACACACCTCTCGCCGCGTGTTCGCCCCGAAGGGGTACGGGCATAAAGCCTGGCGTTTCAACGCCAGGTAACCCCCGCCACACGTACACCGAAGTCCCGAAGGGACGCAGGCAATCCGCAGGCCTTCAGGCCGCAGCGGCAGCCAAGCGCTCCTGGCCCTGAAGCGCCAGGGCCATGCCTGCGTCCCTTCGGGACTTCGGAGGAGAACGGGGCTACTCTCCTGGCGCTCAAGCGCCAGGCTTTACGCCCGTACCCCTTCGGGGTGGATGCACTGAGGACGGCGGGCGTTCAGGAAGCCCGTGCCCTCTGGGACGACCTACCCTCCGAGGAGACGCCCCGCCGTCCCCGTGGCCTCCGCGGCGGTGTCGTTGAGCGTCTGGGGGCGTCTCTACGCCTGCTTCCCAGGGTGGGTGTGAGAAAATCCGTCCCACATGATCCCCGACATCTATATACAACTCGCCGTCGCACTCGGTCTGGGGCTGCTGGTGGGCCTGCAACGGGAGCGGACAGGCTCCACCATAGCAGGCATCCGCACGTTCGCCCTCATCACCCTGTTCGGGGCCGTCGCGGGGCAGCTCGGGAAGACGTTCGGCGGGTGGATCGTGGCGGTGGGGCTGGTGTGCTCGGCGCTGCTGGTCACCATGGGGAACCTCGCGCGGATCGGGAAGGGGGAGGCCGAGCCGGGGCAGACGACGGAGTTCACGGCGCTGGTCATGTATGGCATCGGGGCCTGGGTGGTCGTCGGGTCCCTGCCGGTGGCGGTCGTGCTCGCGGGTGTGGTGGCCCTGCTGCTCCATCTGCGGGAGCCGCTCCATGAGTTCGCGGGACGGATGGGGGAGAAGGACATCCGGGGGATCATGCAGTTCGTCCTCATCGCCCTGGTCATCCTCCCCATCCTGCCGGACCGCACGTTCGGGCCCTACGACGTCCTCAACCCCTACCAGATCTGGTGGATGGTGGTGCTCATCGTGGGCCTGTCCCTGCTCGGGTACGTGGCCTTCAAGTTGTTCGGCGCCAAGGCGGGAGCCGCCCTCGGAGGCGTGCTCGGCGGGATGATCTCGAGCACGGCCACCACGGTCAGCCACGCCCGGCGGGCGAAGGAAGACCCCGAGGGCTCCCGCCTCGCGGCCCTGGTCGTCATGATCGCCTCGACGGTGGTCTTCGCGCGGGTGCTGCTGGAGATCGCGGCGGTGGCGTTCGGCAGCTTCCGGGAGCTGGCCCCTCCCCTCGCGGTCATGCTGGGGGTGTGCGTGGCGGTCTCGGCCGCGGCGTGGCTGCTCGATCACAAGGACGTCCCCGAGCCGCAGGAGCCGGAGAACCCGGCGGAGCTCAAGCCGGCCATCCTCTTCGGCCTCCTCTACGCCGGCGTCCTCCTCGCCGTGGCCTTCGCCCGCGACCGCTTCGGCGCCGCCGGTATCTATATAGTGGCCGGCATCTCGGGCCTCACGGACGTCGACGCCATCACCCTCTCCACCTCCCGCCTGGTCGACCAGGGCGGCCTCGCCCCCGGCAACGGCTGGCGGGCCATCCTGATCGCGGCGATGTCCAACCTGATCTTCAAAGCCGGGATCGTGGCCTTCCTGGGCAGCCGGCGGATGCTGTGGCGGATCGCGGTCCTGTTCGGGGCGGTGCTGGCGGGGGGCGGGACGATCCTCTGGCTGTGGCCGTAGGGGCGGCCCCCCGAACCCTCACCCCTGGCCCCTCTCCCGACCCCTCCCTCCCTCCCTCACCGGGAGAGGAGGGAGAAGGCTAGCCCAAGAAGCTTTTAGACAAACTCCTCCCCTCTCCCGGTGAGGGAGGGAGGGAGGGGTCGGGAGAGGAGGGCCGGGGAGGGGGCGCGGCCATCTCGGGAATAGCATCTCCGCCCAACTTGGTTTATCATCCCGACTTGCCCGGTGTCCGGCCGGAAGGTGAGCGCCCCACTTCTCTGAAGTCAGGCTCAAACCGCCGGCCTCTTGCGGGGGAAGGGCCCTCCGGCTTATACTCCGTTTCCCGCTGGCTGACCTGTACAAGGTCTTGGTGCGGTCGTCTCTTGACGTGCGCCGGCCTCTCAGTTAAACTCTGCGGGTTTCACTGCCGATGGTCCCGCCAGGGACGGGGGCAGTTAAGTCTTCAAGCCGAAGACCTTTTACCCTGAACACCGTTCGGGGCCGGAGCATGGGCCGTCGGACCCATCAAGGGATGGGGCCGTGGCCGTGTCGCTCCGCGGACAACACGGGAACAAACGGGTCGAGGAGATCTGGACGCATGCCTACGATTCATCAATTGGTGCGCAAGGGCCGCGAACGCCTGGAAGCGAAGACGAAGAGTCCGGCGCTGCAGGCGTCCCCCCAGAAGCGGGGAGTCTGCGTTCGCGTCTACACCCAGACGCCCAAGAAGCCGAACTCGGCCCTCCGCAAGGTGGCCCGCGTGCGGCTCACCAACGGCATCGAGGTGACCACCTACATCCCGGGAGTCGGCCACAACCTGCAGGAGCACTCGATCGTGCTGATCCGCGGCGGCCGCGTGAAGGATCTCCCGGGCGTCCGTTACCACGTCATCCGGGGCACGCTGGACGCCGTCGGCGTCACCAAGCGGCGCCAGGGACGGTCGAAGTACGGCGCCAAGCGCCCGAAGGCCGGACAGGGAGGCAAGTAAGCCATGCCGAGGCGGAGAGAAGTCCCGAAGCGCGAGATCCTGCCGGATCCGCTCTACAACTCGCAGCTCGTCACCAAGTTCGTCAACGTGGTGATGAAGGACGGCAAGAAGACGGTCGCCGAGCGGATCCTGTACGACGCGCTGGAGGCCATCCGGCAGCGCACGAACGACGACCCGATGAAGGTGTTCAAGAAGGCGATCGAGAACGTCAAGCCCGCGGTCGAGGTGAAGTCGCGGCGCGTCGGCGGTTCGACCTACCAGGTCCCCGTCGAGGTGCGCCCCACCCGCAAGCTGGCGCTGTCGATGCGCTGGATCATCAACGTGGCGATGGGCCGCGGCGAGAAGACGATGCGCGCCCGTCTGGCCGGCGAGCTGATGGACGCGGCCGAGAACCGCGGCGGCGCCATCAAGAAGAAGGAAGACACGCACCGCATGGCCGAGGCCAACAAGGCCTTCGCCCATTACCGGTGGTAAAGCGAAGCACGCGAGCGAGCGGAAGAAGAAAGAAGTCAGACCATGGCACGGCAATCACCGCTGAAAGACACGCGCAACATCGGCATCATGGCGCACATCGATGCCGGCAAGACGACGACCACCGAGCGCATCCTGTTCTATACGGGTGTGAACTACAAGATCGGTGAGGTCCACGAGGGCACCGCCACCATGGACTGGATGGTGCAGGAGCAGGAGCGCGGCATCACGATCACTTCGGCCGCCACGACCTGCTTCTGGAACAACCACCGGATCAACATCATCGACACCCCCGGCCACGTGGACTTCACGGCCGAGGTGGAGCGTTCGCTGCGCGTCCTCGACGGCGCCGTGGCGGTGTTCGACTCGGTCGCCGGCGTCGAGCCGCAGTCCGAGACCGTCTGGCGCCAGGCCGACCGCTACCGCGTGCCACGCATCGCGTTCGTCAACAAGATGGACCGCATCGGCGCCGACTTCGAGCGCACGGTGTCGATGATGCGCACGCGCCTCGCCGCCAACCCGGTGGTGATCCAGCTCCCCTGGGGCCGCGAGGACCAGGTCAAGGGCGTCATCGACCTGCTGCGCGATGAAGGGCATCTTCTACAGGGACGAGACCCTGGGGGCCGACTACGAGCTGGTCGACATCCCCGAGGAGTACCTCGACCAGGCCCACAAGATGCGCGAGCAGATGGTCGAGGCGATCTCCGAGACCGACGACCAGCTCCTGGAGAAGTACCTGTCCGGCGAGGAGGTCACGATCGACGAGCTCAAGGCCGCCCTGCGCCGGGCCACGATCAGCCAACCAGGTGCAGCCGGTGATCTGCGGCACCGCCTTCAAGAACAAGGGCGTCCAGCCGCTGCTCGACGCGGTGGTCGACTACCTGCCGTCGCCGCTGGACATCCCGCCGATCGAGGGCATTGATCCGCACTCCGAGGAGAAGGTGATCCGCCAGTCGGACGACGACCAGCCGTTCGCCGGCCTGGTGTTCAAGATCATGACCGACCCGTTCGTCGGCCAGCTCGTGTTCTTCCGGGTCTACTCGGGTCACGTCGAGTCGGGCACCACGGTGCTCAACACCAAGAAGGGCACCAGCGAGCGCATCGGCCGTCTCCTCAAGATGCACGCCAACAAGCGTGAGGAGATCAGCGAGGTGTGGGCCGGCGACATCGCCGCCGCGGTGGGCCTCAAGAACGTCACCACCGGCGAGACGATCTGCGATCCGAAGCGCCCGGTGGTGCTGGAGGCGATGAACTTCCCGGAGCCGGTGATCGCGGTCTCGATCGAGCCCAAGACCAAGAGCCGACCAGGAGAAGCTGGGCATCGCGCTCGGCGAAGCTGATGCAGGAGGACCCGACGTTCCGCGTCCACACGGACAAGGACACCGGCCAGACCCTGATCTCCGGCATGGGCGAGCTGCACCTCGAGATCATCACCGACCGCCTGGTGCGCGAGTTCAACGTCGGCGCCAACGTCGGCAAGCCGCAGGTCGCCTACAAGGAGACCATCACGGTCGAGGCCGAGGGCGAGGGCCGGTACATCCGCCAGACCGGCGGCCGCGGCCAGTTCGGCCACGCCAAGATCCGGATGCGCCCGACGACCGAGGCCGACTACATCTTCAACAACAAGATCGTCGGCGGCGTCATCCCGAAGGAGTTCATCAAGCCGATCGATCAGGGCATCAAGGAGGCGCTGGAGACCGGTCCGCTGGCGGGCTTCCCGTGCACGGGCGTCGAGGTCGACCTCTACGACGGCAGCTTCCACGACGTGGACTCCTCGGAGATCGCGTTCAAGATCGCCGGCTCGATGGCCTTCCAGGACGCCTGCAAGCGGGCGCGCCCGGTGCTCATGGAGCCGATCATGGCGGTCGAGGTCGTCACGCCCGAGGATTACATGGGCGAGGTCATCGGCGACATCACTTCGCGGCGCGGCCGGATGCAGAGCATGGAGGCGCGCGGCAACGCGCAGGTGATCAACTGCCGGGTGCCGCTTGTCGGAGATGTTCGGCTACGCGACCGACCTGCGGTCGCTTTCTCAGGGGCGTGCCAACTACACCATGCAGTTCGCCGCCTACGAGCAGGCCCCCAAGAACGTCAGCGAAGAGGTCGTGGCCAAGGCCGCCGGCTAAGGCTAAGGCGCCAGAAACGAAAGCAGAGGGAGAGATCATGGGCAAGGAAAAGTTCGAGCGTTCGAAGCCGCACGTCAACGTCGGCACGATCGGTCACGTCGATCACGGCAAGACGACGCTGACGGCGGCGATCACGCGGGTCCTGGCGTCGAAGGGTCTGGCGAGCTTCGTGGCCTTCGACCAGATCGACAAGGCTCCGGAGGAGCGGGAGCGCGGCATCACGATCGCGACCGCCCACGTGGAGTACCAGAGCGAGAACCGCCACTACGCGCACGTGGACTGCCCGGGCCACGCCGACTACGTGAAGAACATGATCACCGGCGCGGCGCAGATGGACGGCGCGATCCTGGTGGTGTCGGCGGCCGACGGTCCGATGCCGCAGACGCGCGAGCACATCCTGCTGGCCCGTCAGGTGGGCGTGCCCTACATCGTGGTGTTCATGAACAAGTGCGACATGGTGGACGATCCGGAGCTGCTGGACCTGGTGGAGCTGGAGCTGCGCGAGCTGCTGTCCTCCTACGACTTCCCGGGCGACGACATTCCGATCATCCGGGGCTCGGCGCTGAAGGCTCTGGAGAGCGGCACGATGGACAGCGAGTGGGGCGCCAAGATCAGCGAGCTGATGAACGCGCTGGACACCTACATCCCGATGCCGGAGCGGGCGATCGACAAGGACGTTCCTGATGCCGATCGAGGACATCTTCTCGATCTCGGGCCGCGGCACGGTGGTGACGGGGCGCATCGAGCGCGGGCATCGTCAAGGTCGGTGAGGAGGTGGAGATCGTGGGTATCCGTCCGACGGCGAAGACGATGGTCACCGGCGTCGAGATGTTCCGCAAGCTGCTCGATCAGGGGCAGGCGGGCGACAACATCGGCGTGCTGCTGCGCGGCACGAAGAAGGACGACGTGGAGCGGGGTCAGGTGCTGGCGAAGCCGGGCTCGATCAAGCCGCACACGAAGTTCAAGGGCGAGGTCTACATCCTGACGAAGGAGGAGGGCGGCCGTCACACGCCGTTCTTCAACGGCTACCGCCCGCAGTTCTACTTCCGGACGACGGACGTGACGGGCGTGGCGAAGCTGCCGGAGGGCACGGAGATGGTGATGCCGGGGGACAACGTGAACCTGGAGGTGGAGCTGATCGCTCCGATCGCGATGGAGAAGGGCGTGCGTTTCGCCATCCGCGAGGGTGGCCGCACGGTCGGCGCCGGCACCGTCACGGAGATCGTGACGTAACGATGAATCGTTTTGCAGAGGCACAGGGCTGAGGTCATCAAATGGTCAACGAGAAGATCCGCATCCGCCTGAAAGCGTTCGACTACCGCATCCTGGACACGTCGACGCACGAGATCGTGGACACCGCGCGGCGCACCGGCGCCCGGGTGGTGGGGCCGATCCCTCTGCCCACCCACATCTCGCGGTACACGGTGAACCGCTCGCCGCACGTCGACAAGAAGTCGCGGGAGCAGTTCGAGATCCGGACGCACAAGCGGCTGCTCGACATCTTCGAGCCCACCAGCCAGACGGTCGACGCGCTGATGAAGCTGGAGCTGCCGGCGGGCGTGGACGTCGAGATCAAGGCTTTCGGCAAGTAAGGCGCCGCCGAGGAGGATGCTGGCGATGGATGGCATTCTGGGACGCAAGCTGGGCATGACCCAGATCTACGCCGAGGACGGGACGGCGATCCCGGTGACGGTGATCAAGGCGGGGCCCTGCCTGGTGGTGCAGCGCAAGACCGAGGACGACGGACGGCTACGAGGCGGTCCAGGTCGGCCTGGTCGAGGAGAAGCCGGCGAAGGTCAACCAGCCGCTCGGCGGCCACTTCAAGAAGGCCGGCGTGGCGCCGGTGCGGCGAGGTCCAGGAGTTCCGCCTCGCCGACGGCGAGGACGCGAAGCCGGGCGACGAGGTGCAAGGCCTCGATCTTCGCAGAAGAAGAGTGCGTGGACGTCGTCGGCACCAGCAAGGGCAAGGGCTTCCAGGGCGTGATGAAGCGCCACGGCTTCGCCGGCGGCCGCGCGACGCACGGCTCGATGTTCCACCGCGCGCCGGGCTCGATCGGCTCCTCCGCGTACCCCTCGCGAGTGTTCCCGGGCATGCGGGGCACCGGCCGGATGGGCGGCGAGCGGGTGACGGTGAAGAACCTGCAGATCGTCAAGATCGACGCCGAGCAGAACCTGATCTACGTGCGCGGCGCCGTGCCCGGTCCCAAGACCGGCTACCTGGCGATCCGGCGGGCCAAGCGGGGCTAGAAGGGGAGCCTGCGATGAAGATTGCGGTCAAGAATTTCGACAACAAACAGGTGCGGGAGATCGAGGTCCCCGAGGAGGTCTTCGGGTACCCGTACAAGCAGCACCTGATCCACGAGGCCGTGCAGGCCTACCTGGCCGGGCTGCGCGCCGGCACGCACAAGGCCAAGACCCGCTCCGAGGTCTCCGGCTCCGGCCGCAAGCTCTGGCGGCAGAAGGGCACCGGCCGCGCCCGCACGAGCGACATCCGGAACCCCAAGTGGCGCAAGGGCGGCACGGTGCACGGCCCGGTGCCGCGCAGCTACGAGAAGGACCTGTCGCGCCGCGAGAAGAAGAACGCGCTGAAGTCGGCGCTGTCGCGCAAGCTCGCCGACCAGTCGATCCTGGTCCTCGAGAACCTCGAGCTGGACAACCACAAGACCCGCGATCTGCTGAAGCGGCTGAGCGGTCTGGGCATCGACGGCAAGGCGCTGCTGGTCGACAGCATCGACAACCACAACCTGACGCTGGCGTCGCGCAACGTGCGCGAGCTCAAGGCGGTGGACGCGCTGGCGGTCAACGTCTACGACGTGGTGGACCGTTCGTTCCTGGTGCTCAGCGAGAGCGCGCTGAACCGGCTGGTGGAGGTGCTGGCGAAATGAGAGTCCAGGAGATCATCCGCCGCCCGCTGATCACCGAGAAGTCGACGGAGCTGCGCGAGGAGGGCAACATCGTGGCTTTCGAGGTGCGCGCGCGAACGCCAACAAGATCCAGGTCAAGCGGGCGGTCGAGGCCCAGTTCAAAGTGAAGGTCGCCGAGGTGCGGATCAGCAACGTGCACGGCAAGGCCCGCCGGCAGGGCCGCTTCGTCGGCCGCCGCCCGGACTGGAAGAAGGCCTACGTGCGCCTCGCCGCGGGCGAGAAGCCGATCGAGTTCTTCGAGGGGATGTAAGCGATGCCGATCAAACAGAGGAAGCCGATCAACGCGTCGAGCCGGTTCCAGACCTACCTGACGTTCGAGGAGATCACCCGGGACACCCCGGACAAGTCCCTCACCAAGGGCAAGGTCAAGACCGGCGGCCGCAACAACCGCGGCCAGCTCACCTCGTGGTGGCGCGGCGGCGGCCACAAGCAGCGCTACCGCGATCGATCGACTTCAAGCGCGACAAGCACGGCGTGCCGGCCAAGGTGGCGACCATCGAGTACGATCCCAACCGCTCGGCGCGCATCGCCCTGCTGCACTACGCGGACGGCGAGAAGCGCTACATCCTCTGGCCGGACGGCCTCAAGGTCGGCGCCCAGGTGATGTCGGGCGAGAACGCCGAGGTCAACGTCGGCAACGCGCTGCCGCTGCGCAAGATCCCCCTGGGCACGGTGATCCACAACATCGAGCTCAAGATCGGCAAGGGCGGCCAGATGGTGCGCGAGCGCCGGCGCCGGCGCGCAGCTCATGGCGCGCGACGGCGGCTGGGCCCAGGTCAAGCTCCCCTCGGGCGAGGTGCGGCGCGTGCACGTCGAGTGCTACGCCACCGTCGGCCAGGTGGGCAACCTCGAGCACGAGAACGTCTCCATCGGCAAGGCGGGCCGCAACCGCTGGCTGGGCTGGAAGCCGCACAACCGCGGCGTCACCATGAACCCGGTCGACCATCCGATGGGCGGCGGCGAGGGCCGGACCTCGCGGCGGCCGCCATCCCACGACGCCGTGGGGCGTGCCGACCAAGGGCTACAAGACCCGCAACAACAAGCGCACGGACGGGATGATCGTCCGCCGCCGGAACAAGAAGTAAAAGGAGCGAGCCCATGTCGCGTTCACTCAAGAAGGGTTACTTCATCGACGACCACCTCTACCAGAAGGTGGCGGCGATGAACGACCGGGGCGAGAAGCGGGTGATCAAGACCTGGTCGCGCCGCTCGACGGTGATCCCGGAGATGGTCGGGCACACGATCGCGGTGCACAACGGGGCGAAGTTCATCCCGGTGTACGTCAGCGAGAACATGGTCGGCCACAAGCTGGGCGAGTTCGCCATGACCCGGACGTTCCGCGGCCACAGCGGCAAGAAGGCCGAGAAGGGCGCCCGTCCGCGGTAAGCGGCGGACGGCGAGGAGAAGGAGTCGAACATGGAAGTGACAGCGCGGCTTCGCTACGCCCCCGGCTCGGCGCAGAAGGTGCGGCTGGTGGCCGACCTGATCCGGGGCAAGGGCGTGCAGGAGGCGGTGAACATCCTGGAGGTCACCAACAAGGCGGCGGCCCGGCACGTGCAGAAGTGCCTGAAGTCGGCGATCGCCAACGCCGAGAACCGGGACGACCACGTCGACGTGGACCGGCTGTTCGTCAAGGAGATCTTCGTCGACGGCGGGCCGGTGATGAAGCGGATCCGTCCGGCGCCGATGGGCCGGGCGTTCCGCGTCCTGAAGCGGCAGAGCCACATCACGATCAAGCTCGACACCCGCAAGGGTGAAGAAGTAGGAGACGACGAACGTGGGTCAGAAAACACACCCGTACGGGTTCCGGCTCGTCTACAACAAGACCTGGCATTCGCGCTGGTACGGCGACGCCAACTACGCCGACACCCTGCACGAGGACCTGAAGCTCCGCAAACGGCTGAAGAGCCGCCTGGGCCACGCCGGCGTGTCGGAGATCGACATCGAGCGCGCCGCCGACAAGCTGCGCGTGACGATCTACACCTCGCGGCCGGGCATCATCATCGGCCGCCACGGCGCCGAGGTGGACAAGCTGCGCGACGACCTCCAGAAGGAGATGGGCCGCGAGGTCCACATCAACATCCAGGAGATCCAGCGGCCGGAGCTCGACGCCCAGCTGGTGGCCGAGTCGATCGCCGGGCAGCTCGAGCGCCGCGTCTCCTTCCGCCGGGCGATGAAGAAGGCCATGGAGTCGGCGTTCCGCTTCGGCGCCAAGGGCGTGAAGATCATGGTCGCCGGCCGCCTGGGCGGCGCCGAGATCGCGCGCTCCGAGTGGTACCAGGAGGGGCGGCTGCCGCTCCACACGCTCAAGGCGGACATCGACTACGGCTTCGCCGAGGCGCGGACGACCTACGGCGTGATCGGCTTCAAGGTCTGGGTCTACAAGGGCGATCTGCTCAAGGAGAAGGGCCGCCGCGCCACGGCGTAGGCCCGGAGGAATCTCAGCCATGTTGATGCCGAAGAAGGTCAAGTTCAGAAAGGCGCACCGCGGCCGGCGCAGGGGGGTCTCCAAGGGCGGCACCTACATCGCCTTCGGCGATTTCGCCCTGCAGGCGCTGGAGCCGGGCTGGGTGACGGCGCGGCAGATCGAGGCGGCCCGTATCGCCATCTCCCGCCACGTCAAGCGCGGCGGCAAGGTGTGGATCCGCGTCTTCCCCGACAAGCCGATCACCAAGAAGCCGCTCGAGACCCGCATGGGCAAGGGCAAGGGCAACCCCGAGGAGTGGGTGGCGGTGGTCAAGCCGGCGCGCATCCTCTACGAGCTCGAGGGCGTGCCGAGGGAGGTGGCGGAGGAGGCGATGCGCCTGGCCGCCCACAAGCTCGGGATCAAGACCCGGTTCATCACGCGGCACGACGAGCTGAGGTGAGACGATGAAGGCTTCGCAAGTACGCGATTCGACGATCGAGGAGCTGCGGGAGAAAGAGCGCGAGCTCGCCGAGCAGCTCTTCGCCCTGCGCCTGCAGAAGGTCACCGGCCAGCTCGAGAAGCCGGCCCGGGTGCGGCAGGTGCGCAAGGACCTGGCGCGGGTGCTGACGGTCCTGCGCGAGCGTCAGTTACAAGGCAAGTAGGGAGCTGAGACATGGCGGACATGGCAGAGACGACGCAACAGGACACCGCGGCCGCGGCCCCCGGACGGGGCGGCCGGCAGGTCAAGGTGGGCCGCGTGGTGAGCAACAAGATGGACAAGACCGTGGTGGTGGCCGTCGAACAGACGGTCACCCACCGGCTCTACCACCGGAGCATGAAGCGGACGAAGAAGTTCCACGCCCACGACGAGGAGAACCAGTGCAACGTCGGCGACGTGGTGGAGATCGTCTCCAGCCGGCCGCTCTCCAAGACGAAGCGCTGGCGGGTCCGCGAGATCGTGAAGCGGGCCGAGTAGGAGGGGGCGACCATGATCCAGATGGGAACGATTCTCGACGTGGCGGACAACTCCGGCGCGAAGAAGATCGCCTGCATCCACCTGCGCGGCGGCTCGGCGGGCCAGTACGGCCGGCTGGGCGACGTCATCACGGCCTCGGTCAAGGAGGCGGCGCCGGACGGCACGGTGAAGAAGGGGGCAGGTGGTCAAGGCGGTGATCGTGCGCACCGTCAAGGAACAGCGGCGCAAGGACGGGAGCTACATCCGCTTCGACAGCAACTCGGCCGTCCTGGTCAACGACGCGGGCGAGCCGATCGGCACGCGCGTCTTCGGCCCGGTGGCCCGCGAGCTGCGCGAGAAGCGGTTCATGAAGATCGTCTCGCTGGCGCCGGAGGTCATCTGAAAATGGAGAAGGTCCACATCAAGAAGAACGACAGGTGCTGGTGATGGCGGGCAAGGACCGCGGGGCCCGCGGGCGCGTGCTGCGCGTGCTCGCCGGCGAGGGCAAGGCGATCGTCGAGCGCGTGAACATGATCAAGCGGCACACCCGGCCGAACCCCAACAAGGGCGTCCAGGGCGGCATCCTCGAGCGCGAGGCGCCGATCCAGCTCTCCAACCTGATGGTGATCTGCCCGGAGTGCAAGCGAGCCGTCGCGGCTGGGCCGCAAGCGGCTCGAGGACGGGCGCGGCGTGCGGGTCTGCAAGAACTGCGGCGCATACCTTCGGCTAGGCGTAGAGAGGCGAGTCTGACATGGCGAAGAACAAAGACACCAAGGGCGGCGGCAAGGCCGCGAAGTCCGCGCCGGCCCCGACCGGGCCGGGCGTCCCGGCTCCCGCGGGCTACGTGCCGCGCCTGAAGCAGCGGTACGGCGAAGAGGTCGTCGCCAAGCTCCAGAAGGAGTTCGGCATCGACAACGTCATGGCCGTGCCCAGGATCGAGAAGGTCTCCCTCAACATGGGGATGGGCGAGGCGATCCAGAACATCAAGGTCCTGGACGACGCCGTCGAGGAGATGGCGGCCATCGCCGGCCAGCGCCCGGCGATCACCCGCGCCCAGAAGTCGATCGCGGCCTTCAAGCTGCGCGAGGGCATGCCGATCGGCTGCCGGGTGACCCTGCGCGGCGACCGCATGTGGGAGTTCCTGGACCGCCTGATCACCATCGCGCTGCCCCGCGTGCGCGACTTCCGCGGCGTGCCGACCAAGAGCTTCGACGGCCGCGGCAACTACACCCTGGGCATCCGCGACCACCTGATCTTCCCCGAGATCGACTACAACAAGGTCGAGAAGCCCAAGGGGATGAACATCACGATCGTGACGACGGCCGGCAACGACGAGCGCGCGCTCTATCTGCTGCGCGAGCTCGGCATGCCGTTCACGCGCTAGGAGGCTGCCCGTGGCGACGACTGCGAAAGATGGCAAGAGAGACGAAAAACCTGAAGTTCGAGGTGCGGCACCGCAACCGGTGCCGGCTCTGCGGGCGCCCGCGCGGGTGTCTACCGCAAGTTCGGGCTGTGCCGCATCCACCTGCGGGACCTGGCGCTCCAGGGCTATCTGCCGGGCGTCATCAAGGCGAGCTGGTAGGCGAGGAGAGACGAGCAATGAGCATGACCGATCCCATCGCGGACCTGTTGACCCGGATCCGCAACGCGCAGATCGCCAAGCACGACCGGCTCGACGTCCCGATCTCGAAGCTGAAGCTGGAGGTCGTGAGGCTCCTCAAGGACGAGGGCTTCATCAAGAATTTCCGGGAGATCGAAGGGGTTCCCGTGGGCACGTTGCGCATCTTCCTGCGCTACAGCCCAGGAGGGCGTGCCGGCGATCATCCAGCCTGGAGCGGATCAGCAAGCCGGGCCGCCGGGTCTACCGCAAGGCGGACGAGATCCAGCCGGTGCGCAACGGCCTCGGCATCGGGATCATCTCGACCTCGCAGGGCCTGCTCACCGACGCCCAGGCGCGCGAGCGCCGGGTCGGCGGCGAGATCCTCTGCGAGGTCTGGTAGGAGAGACGCTATGTCGCGAATTGGAAGAATGCCGATCCCGATCCCGAACGGGACCAAGGTGCAGGTCCAGGACGGAGTGTTCGTGGCCGAGGGGCCCAAGGGAAGGGTCGAGCAGACTCTGTTCCCGGGCTATCCGGTCGAGGTGGAGAACGACACGGTCACAGATCGCCCGGCCGGGCGACACTGGCCCCGAGCGCTCCAAGCACGGCCTGCTGCGGGCCCTGCTCGCCAACGCCGTGCAGGGCGTCTCGGCGGGCTTCGTCAAGCAGCTCGACATCGTCGGCGTCGGCTACCGCGCCGAGGTCAAGGGCAGACAAGGTGCAGTTCGCCCTCGGCTACTCGCACCCGGTGCTGTTCGACATCCCCGAGGGGATCAAGATCGAGATCGACAAGAGCAACCGGGTCACCGTGTCCGGCGCCGACCGCCAGAAGGTGGGTCAGGTGGCGGCCGAGATCCGCAGCCTGCGCAGGCCCGATCCCTACAAGGGCAAGGGCATCAAGTACACGGACGAGGTCCTGCGCCGCAAGGTCGGCAAGGCCGGTGGCAAGTAAGGGGACCCTACGATGAGCGATCACGTCACGTTGCGTATGAAAGCGAAGCGGGAGCGCCGCGAGCGCGCCCATCTGCGGGTGCGCAAGCGCGTCCGCGGCAGCGCCGAGCGGCCGCGCCTGTCGATCTACAAGAGCCTGCGCTACATCTACGCGCAGGTCATCGACGACGAGCGGGGCGTCACCCTCGCGCAGGCGAATTCGGCCGATCCGGCGATCAAGGAACAGGTGGGGAGCTCCACCTCCGGCAAGGCGGCCGCCAAGCTGGTGGGCGAGGTGGTCGCCGAGCGGGCCAAGGAGAAGGGCATCGACAAGGTGGTCTTCGACCGCGGCGGCTACGTCTACCACGGCAACGGTCAAGGCGCTGGCCGACGCGGCCCGCGAAAAGGGTCTGCAATTCTAGGCACTGAGTGAAGGAGACGAGCTTGGCCAGGGACTTCGAGCGCGAGAGCGAGTTTTTCGAGCAGGTCGTCCACATCAACCGCGTGACCAAGGTGGTGAAGGGCGGCAAGAACTTCTCCTTCTCCGCCCTGGTGGTGATCGGCGACGGCAACGGCCGCGTGGGCTACGGCGCCGGCAAGGCGAAGGAAGTGCCCATGGCGATCCGCAAGGGCATCGAGATCGCCAAGCGGAACATGATCCAGGTGCCGCTCAAGGGCACCACGATCCCGCACGAGGCCCTGGGCGAGTTCGGCGCCGGCCGGGTGCTGCTGAAGCCGGCCTCCGAGGGCACCGGCGTGATCGCCGGCGGTCCGGTGCGCGCGGTGGTCGAGACGGCGGGCATCCAGGACATCCTGACCAAGTCCCTGGGCTCGACCAATCCGCACAACGTGGTGAAGGCGACCTTCGACGCGCTGCTTGGCTCTCCGCAACGAGGCTGACGTGATGAACATGCGCGGCCTCGGCGACCGGCTCAAGGAGAAGGCGGCCCCGGCCGCCGCGGCTCCGCCGGCCGGGGAGCCCGGCGCTTAAGGTAAGCAGGGGACATTTCGATGGCGACGAACGGTGAAGCAAGAAGATCAAGATCCGCCAGGTGAAGAGCGTCATCGGCTGCCGCCGCGAGCATCGCGAGGTGCTGAAGGGCCTGGGCCTGCGCCGCATCCGCCACGTGGTCGAGCGTCACGACACCCCGGCGGTGCGCGGCATGGTGGCCAAGGTCCAGTATCTGGTGGAGGTCGAGGAAGACATGAAGCTGCACGAGCTGTCCCCCGCGAAGGGAAGCAAGCACTCGCAGCAAGCGGGTGGGCCGCGGCCCCGGCTCCGGCCTCGGCAAGACCGTCGGGCCGCGGCGAGAAGGGCCAGAAGTCGCGCACCGGCTACAGCAGCCGGCCCGGCTTCGAGGGCGGCCAGATGCCGCTCGTCCGCCGCGTGCCGAAGCGCGGGTTCACCAACATCTGGAAGACGGAGTACGCGGTGGTGAACCTGTCGCAACTGGCCGAGCTCGAGGGCGACGTGACGCCCGAGGTGCTGGTCGAGCGCGGCCTGGTCCGCTCCGGCAAGAAGGTCAAGGTGCTCGGGCGACGGCGAGATCGGCAAGCCGCTGCGCGTCGTCGCCAACAAGTTCAGCAAGTCGGCCCGCGAGAAGATCGAGGCCGCGGGCGGCAGCTGTGAGGAGCTGCAGGCGTGATCGACAGCTTCCGCAACATCTTCGCCATTCCGGACCTGCGCAAGCGGGTGCTGTTCACCTTCGGCCTGCTGGCGGTCTACCGGATCGGCTGCCACATCCCGACCCCGGGCGTCGATCCCGCAGGCGCTGCTCGAGTTCATGCAGGCGGCCCAGGGGACCTTCCTCGGCTTCATCAACACCTTCACCGGCGGCAGCCTGGAGAAGATCGCGGTGTTCGCGCTGGGCATCATGCCCTACATCACCGCGTCGATCATCCTGCAGCTCCTGACGGTGGTGTGGCCCTACCTCGAGAAGCTCTCCAAGGAGGGCGAGCTGGGGCGGCGCAAGATCACCCAGTACACCCGCTACGGCACGGTGGTGATCTCGATCATCCAGGGCACGGGCATCGCCCTCTTGCTGGAGAGCATGACGACGCCGGGCGGCGCGGCCCTGGTGCCCGATCCGGGCTGGGGCTTCCGGGCCATGACGGTGATCACGCTGACCACCGGCACCGCCTTCGTCATGTGGCTGGGCGAGCAGATCAGCGAACGGGGCATCGGCAACGGCATCTCGCTGATCATCTTCGCCGGCATCGTGGTGGGGCTCGTCCCCGCCATCGGCGCCACGGCGGAGCGGGTGCAGCGCGGCACCATGCAGCCGCTGGTGCTGATCCCGCTGCTGGTGTTCATGGTCTTCGTCGTCGCCTTCATCGTCTACATGGAACGGGCGCAGCGAAGGATCCCGGTGCAGTACGCCAAGCGCGTGGTGGGCCGGCGGGTCTACGGCGGCCAGAGCACCTACCTGCCGCTGCGGGTCAACACCGGCGGCGTCATCCCGGTGATCTTCGCCAGCTCGGTGGTGACGGTGCCGACGGTGATCGCGGGCATCTTCCAGAACGAGGGGGTGCAGCGGGTCGCCAATTACTTCTCCTACGGCCAGCCGATCTACTACCTCCTGCAGGTCGATCACGATCATCTTCTTCTCGTACTTCTACGTGTCGATCATCTTCAACCCGCAGGACCTGGCTGAGAACATGCGGAAGTACGGCGGCTTCATTCCCGGCATCCGGCCGGGCAAGCGGACGGCCGAGTACATCGACCGCATCCTGACCCGCCTGACGCTGGTGGGCGCGCTCTACCTCGCGGCGGTGACGGTGCTGCCCGAGTTCCTCCTGACCGGTTTCAACGTGGCGGGCATCCCGGGCATCGGTCCGGGGATCTCCGGCGCCTTCCCGAACTGGTTCACCGAGGGCCTGGGCATCAACTTCTACTTCGGCGGCACGTCGCTCCTCATCGTGGTGGGCGTCGCGATGGACACGATCCAGCAGATCGAGAGCCAGCTCGTGATGCGCAACTACGAGGGGTTCATGAAGAGGGGCCGCATCCGTGGGCGACGGGGCTGAGACGGGGGCGCGCGTCGTCCTCCTCGGCCCGCCGGGAGCGGGGAAGGGAACCCAGGCCCAGGTGCTCTGCCAGCGCCTGGGCGTTCCCGCCATCTCGACCGGCGACATGCTGCGAGAGGCGGTGGCCGAGGGCTCGGAGCTGGGGGCCAAGGTTCAGGGGATCATGGCCTCGGGCGCCCTGGTGGACGACGCGACCATGGCGGAGGTGGTGCGGGAGCGGCTGGCGAAGCCGGACGCCGGCTGCGGCTTCCTCCTCGACGGCTACCCACGGACGCTGCCCCAGGCCGAGACCCTGGCGGGGATCCTCCGCGAGGCCGGCCGGGACCTGGACGCCGTGCTGCTGGTGGACGTGCCCGCGGACGAGCTGGTCCGGCGGGCACTGCTGCGGGGGCGGGCGGACGACAAGGAAGAGGTGATCCGGGAGCGTTTGCGGGTCTACCGGGAAAAGACCGAGCCCCTGATCGGTTACTATAGGGAGCGCGGTCTGCTCCGCGAGTTGGACGGCAACCGTCCGGTCGAAGAAGTGACGGCCCGCATGCTCGAAGTCTTCGGGGTGAGCTGATGGCCCTGGTGCTCAAGACCCCGGGTGAGATCGAGCTGATGGACCAGGCGAACCGGATCGTCCACAAGGTGCTGGACGAGGTCGGCAGCCACATGGTCCCCGGGGTTACGTCGCGGGAGCTGGACCGTCTCGCCGAGCGCGTCATCCGCGAAGCCGGCGGGGTCCCGGCGTTTCTGCATTACCGGGGCTATCCGGCGACGCTTTGCATCTCGGTCAACGACGTCATCGTGCACGGTATCCCCGGCGACGTCCCGCTCCGGGAGGGGGACATCGTCGGGATCGACTGCGGCGTCCTCTACAAAGGGTACTTCGGGGACGCGGCACGGACCTTCGCCGTCGGCGAGGTCGGCGAGGCGGCCCGGAAGCTGCTGCGGGTGACGGAGGAAGCGCTGAACCTCGCCGTCGCCCAGGTCCGTCCCGGAGGCCGTCTCCAGGACATCGGCCACGCGGTGCAGCGCCACGCCGAGAGCCACGGCTTCTCGGTGGTGCGGGAGTTCACGGGGCACGGCATCGGCACCTCCCTGCACGAGGACCCGCAGGTGCCCAATTTCGGCTCGCCCGGCAAGGGGCCGAAGCTCCGGCCGGGGATGGTGCTGGCGATCGAGCCGATGGTCAACGCCGGGCACAGCGGCGTGAAGATGGACGCCGACGGCTGGACGGCGCGTACCGAGGACGGGTCGCTGTCGGCCCATTTCGAGTTTTCGGTGGCGGTGACGCCTGCGGGGGCCCGGGTGCTGGGCAGGGACCGGATTTCTTAGGAGAGGAAGGACGTTTGTCCAAGAAAGAAGAGGCGATCGAGGTCGAGGCGGTGGTGGTGGAGCCGCTCCCCAACGCGATGTTCCGCGTCGAGGTGGAGATGAATTCCAACAAGCACCAGGTCCTGGCGCACATCTCCGGAAAGATGCGGAAGCACTTCATCCGCATCCTGCCCGGCGACCGGGTTCTCGTGGAGCTGTCGCCGTACGACCTCAACCGCGGGCGCATCGTCTACCGTCTGAAGTAGACGCGGCGGCCGGAAAGGAAGTCGGGAGATGAAAGTACGTACATCGGTGAAGCGGATCTGCCCGAAGTGCAAGGTCGTCCGCCGCAAGGGCGTCGTGCGGGTGATCTGCGAGAACCCGAAACACAAGCAGCGTCAGGGATAGGGGAGTCGTTATGGCACGCATCGCAGGAGTCGACCTGCCACAGAACAAGCATGTCCTGATCGGGCTCACCTACATCTACGGCATCGGCCGCTCGCGCTCCAGGGACATCCTGGCGAAGGCCGAGGTGCCCGAGGTGACCAAGGTCCGGGATCTGACCGAGGATGAGGCTCGCCGCATCCGCAAGGTGATCACGGACGAGGGCCGCGTCGAGGGCGATCTCCGCAAGGAAGTCAGCCAGAACATCAAGCGGCTGATGGAGATCGGCAGTTATCGTGGCGTCCGCCACCGCCGGGGTCTGCCCGTGCGGGGCCAGCGGACGCAGACCAACGCCCGCACCCGCAAGGGCCCGCGCCGCGGCGCCGTGGCGGGCAAGAAGAAGGCGACCAAGAAGTAATGAGGGGAACCAAGTAGATGGCCAAAGCCGAAGGCAAGAAGGACAAAAAGGGCGCCAAGCGGAAAGAGAAGCGCTCGGTGCCCCATGGTGTCGCGCACATCCAGGCGACCTTCAACAACACGATCGTGTCGATCTCCGATCCGGAAGGGAACGTCCTTTCCTGGTCGTCGGCCGGCCGGATCGGGTTCAAGGGCTCGCGCAAGGGCACGCCGTTCGCCGCCCAGGTCGCGGCGCAGAACGCCGGCAACAACGCCAAGGACGCCGGCGTGCGGTCCGTGGACGTGATGGTCAAGGGTCCGGGAGCCGGCCGCGAGTCGGCCGTCCGCGCCCTCCAGGCCGCGGGAATCGAGGTCAAGTCCATCAAGGACGTGACACCCATCCCGCACAACGGCTGCCGGCCGCGCAAGCGCCGCCGCGTCTGATCGTACCGCCAAGCAGTCTCGGGACCGCCGAGCCTACGAACGCCCCGGGCGTGCCGGGGCTTCTCGTGCGTCTTCCCAAGTTGAAGTCCCCGTAGCCTCGGGGAGAGGACGTCGAAGTCAAGGAGAGAGCCAGTGGCGAGATATACAGGGCCCGTTTGCCGGCTGTGCCGGCGCGAACGGATGAAGCTGTTTTTGAAGGGAGACCGCTGTTTCAAGGAGAAGTGCGCCGTCGAGCGGCGGAACTTCCCGCCCGGCCAGCACGGCACCCGGCGCGGCCGGCGGACGCTCGGCTACGGCCTGCAGCTCCGCGAGAAGCAGAAGGTCAAGCGCATCTACGGGGTGCTCGAGTCCCAGTTCCGCAACTATTTCGAGGAGGCGGACCGCCGCAAGGGGATCACCGGCGAGAACCTGCTGGTCATGCTGGAGCGGCGCCTGGACAACGTCGTCTACAGCCTCGGGTTCGGCGCCTCGCGCGCCCAGGCCCGGCAGTTCGTCCGCCACGGTCACGTGACGGTGGACGGCCGCAAGATCACTATCCCCTCCTATCAGGTGCGGGCGGGGCAGACGGTCTCGGTCAAGGAAGCCAGCCGCCAGAATCCGCTGATCCGCGGCAGCGTCGAGACGGCGCGGGGCCGCGGCGTGCCGGAGTGGCTGGAGCTGGACGCGGAGAACACGACGGGGAAGGTGCTGCGGCTGCCGGTCCGCGAGGACATCAAGCTCCCCATCCAGGAGCAGCTCATCGTCGAGCTCTACAGCCGCTGACGGTCGGGTGGAACCCCAGGGAAGGAGTTTTTCTATGCTTTGGAAAGGATTTCAGCGCCCCAAGCGCGTCGAGGTGGACCACGACACCCTGACTCCGACGTACGGCCGTTTCACGGCCCAGCCGTTCGAGCGGGGCTTCGCCACCACCATCGGCAACGCCCTGCGGCGCTGTCTGTTGTCCTCGATCGAGGGCGCGGCCATCACCGCGGTCAACATCGAGGGCGTGCTGCATGAGTTCTCCTCGATCCCGGGCGTGGTCGAGGACGTCACCGACATCATCCTGAACCTCAAGCAGATCCCGATCACCCTGCACACGGAGGACCCCAAGGTGCTCTCCATCGACGTGCCGGGCCCGGGCGCTGTGACGGCCGGCCAGATGACCGAGGACCCGCAGATCGAGATCTTCGATCCCAACGTCCACATCGCCACCGTCAACGAGGAGGGCCGGCTGAAGCTGCAGGCCCAGATCAAGCGCGGGCGCGGCTACGTCTCGGCCGACCGCAACTTCGACGAAGCCATGGGCATCGGCTGGATCCCGCTGGATTCGGCCCACAGCCCGGTGCGGCGCGTCAACTACCGCGTCGAGGCGGCCCGCGTCGGCCAGGCGACCGACTACGAGCGCCTGATCCTCGAGGTCTGGACCAACGGCACGGTCCGGCCCGAGGAGGCGGTCTCCCTCGCGGCCATGCTGCTCAAGGACCATCTCGGCATCTTCATCCAGACCGAGGAGAGCCTGCGGCACGACGGCAGCGAGTTGGGCCGGGAGGACCTGGCCGGGCTCGACGCCCTGCTGGCCAAGAACATCGACGAGCTCGACCTCTCGGTGCGTTCGGCCAATTCGCTCAAGAACGCCAACATCCACACCCTCCGCGACCTCGTGCGCCGGACCGAGAAGGACATGTTGGAGACCAAGAACTTCGGCAAGAAGTCGCTGGAAGAGGTCCAGGAAGTCCTGGACAAGCTGGGTCTCTCCCTCGGCATGGACGTGCCCGCCGCCGGAGCTTCGGCCTAAGGAGAGGAGATCATGCGTCACGCGGTCAGAGGCAGAAAGCTGGGACGGACCTCCTCGCACCGGGAGGCCCTGTTCCGCAACCAGCTCCAGTCGCTGGTGGAGAACGAGCGGATCGTCACCACCCTCCCCAAGGCGAAGGAGCTCCGGCCCATCGCCGAGAAGGTCATCACCCGCGGCAAGCACGGCACTGTGCACGACCGCCGGTGGGTGTTCCGCTGGGTGCTGAAGCGGGATCTGGTCAAGAAGGTGTTCGACGAGATCGCGCCGCGCTTCCAGGAGCGTCCGGGCGGCTATCTGCGCATCGTCAAGCTCGGACCCCGTCAGGGCGACGGCGCCGAGATGGCGGTGCTGGAGCTGGTGGAGCGTGGTGAGGCCGCCGCTCCGGCACCCGAGCCCGCCAAGGAACCGGCCAAGAAGGCGCGGGCAAAGAAGGAGCCCGCAGAGAAGAAGGAGAAGCCCAAGAAGGAAGCCAAGGAGGCCAAGGAGCCCAAGTCCAGGAAGCCTCCGAAGGAAGCCGGCAAGCTCAGGGAGACGAAGCCGAAGGGAGGCGACACGACCAAGCGGCGTGCCAACGCCCCTCGCAAGACCGAAGGCTGATCTCCCCTTTCTTCACGTTTGAAAACAACGGCCGGCGCTCGCGCCGGCCGTTCGCTTTAGAATCTCCCCTCCGTGAGCCGGCCTTCCTTCCCCTCTCGCCTGGGACGCAACGTCTGGGCCCTCGCCGCGGTGAGCCTCCTCACCGACGTGTCCAGCGACATGACGTACCCGCTGCTGCCGGCGTTCCTGGCGACCGTGCTGGGCGCGAGCGCCACGGCCGTGGGCGCCATCGAGGGAGCGGCGGAATCTACGGCGGCCCTCCTGCGCCTGGCCAGCGGCTGGTGGTCGGACCGCGTCGCCCGGCGCAAGCCCCTGGTCATGGCGGGCTACGCCCTGGCGTCGGTGATCCGGCCGCTGATCGGCCTCACGCAGGCGGCTTCGCAGGTGCTGGCGATCCGGGTCGCCGACCGGGTGGGGAAGGGGATCCGCGGCGCGCCCCGCGACGCGCTGATCGCCGACTCGGTGGATCCTGCGATCCGCGGCCGGGCGTTCGGCTTTCACCGCGCCGCCGACCACGCCGGCGCGGTGGTGGGCCCCCTGCTCGCCTTCGCCCTGCTCCAGTGGGCGCGCCTGGACCTGCGGACGATCTTCCTGCTGACCGCCATCCCCGGAGCCCTGGCCGTGGCCACGCTCTGGTTCGGCGTGCGGGAGGTCCCCCGGACCCTTCCGAAGGAGGTGAAGGGGCTCGATCTCCGAGTTCCTCTCGGGCGGCGGTTCTGGTCCTACCTGGGCGTCCTCTTCCTCTTCACGCTGGGGAACTCCACCGACGCCTTTCTCCTGCTGCGGGCAGGGCAACTCGGCGTCGAAGCGGCTCTGATCCCCATCCTCTGGGCCATGCTCCATATCGTGAAGTCGGCCTTCAGCACCCCCGGAGGCATCCTCTCCGACCGCATCGGCCGTAAGCCCCTCATCGTCGCCGGCTGGCTCCTCTACGCCGGGGTCTACTTCGCCTTCGGCCGGGCTTCGGAGCAGTGGCAGGCCTGGGCGCTGTTTGCCGTCTACGGCGTCTACTTCGGCCTGACCGAGGGGGTGGAGAAGGCGCTGGTGGCCGATCTGGTCCCGGCCGAGCGGCGGGGGACGGCCTTCGGCTGGTACAACCTCGCGATCGGCCTGGGGGCCCTGCCCGCCTCGCTGCTGTTTGGCGTCCTCTGGGACCGCTGGGGAGCGGCCTCGGCGTTCGATTTCGGCGCGGCCCTCGCGCTGGTCGCCGCCCTGGGGATCGCGGTGGTGGCGCCGCGGCGCGCCCCGGGTTGAGGCCCGCCCTGAAATGCTTTATGCTCTGGTGACATCTCTGGCAGCGCGGAGTCTTTCCGCATCTTCCCCAAGGAGCTCACCCATGGGCCGCAGCCGCCGATTCCACCTCTCCGTCTTCCTGCTGCTCGCGCTGGCCGCCGCCGCTCGAGCCCAGGCTCCCGATCCGGCCTCCCTGCTGCAGGAGATGACCGCGGCGAAACTGGAACCGTCCCGGGCCGTGTCGCTCAAGAACGTGAAGCTCGGCACGGGTCTCGGCATGCTGTACCTCGACGACGGTGTGCTGATCCCCTCGACGCCGGTGGGGGGAAAGACCGTGGAGATGGTCTTCCTCGGCAAGGGCCGGATCGGGGTCGAGCCGCCGGACGACATCGAGGCGGGCCAGCTCGAGCTGTTCACCGGCGGCACACGGCTGGAGGAGGAATTCACCGAGATGGTGATGGTCCTGGGGCTCGACGCCGCCACGGACGCCATCCTGCGTAAGCCGAAGGTGGAGCCGCTGGACGCCGCGTTGGCCCGCCGTGCCGAAGAGCTCTTCGCGAAGTGGAAGGCGGGCCCGGAGAGAAAGGTCCTCAACGTCGACTCCGCCGTGCTGCGGGACGTCGTCGGCGACGCCGCCTACCAGGGTTTCTTCGCGGCTTGGTTCCACGGCGGCGAGCTGGGGGATTTCCTCTATCTCGTGGAGCCCGACGCCGAAGAGCAGGTCACCCTCGGCGGCTTCAAGCCCCTGGAGGCGACCGAGAAGGAGAAGCGTAAAGCTTCCCGGGAGTTGGAGCGCGCGCAACGGCGGGGACGGCTCATGGGGGTGGACCTGGACGAGCTCCTGCTGGGACAGTGGGACACTTGGCTCTCCGCCTCGCTCCGGGGGCGCGACGGCAAGGTCAACCCGGGGCTGGCCACCTTCGAGCCGGAGAAGTACACGCTGGACGTGACCCTGGCGGACGGCGACCTGAAGCTGACCGGCCGCGCCCGGCTCGACCTGAGGCCCACGGTGCGGGGCGTCCGCACCGTAGCCCTGCGGCTCAACAACGACCTCCAGGTCGAGAAGGTGACGGACGGCTCCGGGGCCGCCCTCTTCTTCCTGCGCTCGGGCCGTGATCTGACGGTCTTCCTGCCGGGCGCTCCCGCCGACGGCGAGAGACCCGTCGTGGTGGTCGAGTACTCGGGCCGCATGGTGGAGAAGGACGGCGGCAGCTACGCGCTCTACGATACGCAGGAGTGGTACCCCCATGCCGGGAGCGTCGACCGGGCGCCGTACGACGTGACCTTCCGCTGGCCGAAGAGGCTGGAGCTGCTCTCCGCCGGCCGGCGCCTGGACGGCGGCGAGAAGGACGGCGCGCGCTGGGAGCGGCGCGCCTTCGACGCCCCGGTGGCCGGCTTCGCGTTCGAGATCGGCAAGTACCGGATCGAGACGGCGCGGGCGGGCCGCGTCCAGGTGAGGCTGGCCTTCGACCCGGACGTCAACCGCATGGGCAAGGAGGCCCGCGAGGAGATCACGGAGACCGTCACCGATTCGCTCACCTACTTCGAGGAGGTCTTCGGTCCCTACCCCCTGGACGAGATGACGGTGGTCACCGTGCCGCGAGGCTTTTCGCAGGCCATGCTCGGGTTCGTGACGCTCTCCAGCCTGATGATGACCGACCTGGGGGTCTGGAACCTGTTCCTCGGCCTCGAGGACCGCCGGACCGTGATCGCTCACGAGATCGCCCACCAGTGGTGGGGGCACCGCGTGGGCTGGGTCGGCTACCGCGACCAGTGGATCAGCGAGGCGATGGCCAACTACGCGGCGCTGCACTACGCCCGCAAGAAGCTGGACTGGAAGGGCCGCTACGGCCTGGGGCCGACCTCCGGCTGGCAGGATAGCCTGACGGACACCACCGCCGACGGGCGGGTGATCGAGTCCCTGGGGCCGGTGGTGCTGGGCCAGCGGCTGATCTCCAGCCGCTCGGACAGCGCCTACCAGGCCATCGTCTACAACAAGGGAGCGGTGATCCTGGACATGCTGGCCCGGACCCTCGGGGAGGAGAACTTCCTCAAGGTCCTGAAACAGATCGTCAAGGTGGCGGACAACCGGTCGATCTCGACGGCGGACTTCCTGTCGCTCGTGGAACGGATCACCACGACCGATCTCAAGTGGTTCGCCGACCAGTTCGTCTACGGTACCGGTCTGCCCGAGGTCTACTACAGCTACCGGATCGAGCCCAAGCCGGAAGGCAAATGGCTGGTGAGCGGTGAGGCCCGGCAGCAGTCCCCCTACCGTTTCCGCTACCGGGCCGTGAAGACCGCCGGCGGCGGCTTCGACGTGGCGCGCGAGAAGCTCGACCAGGTCCAGATGAAGGGAACCTCGACGCTGGTGGTCCCGGTGGAGATCGCGGTGTACGACCCGGCCCGGGAGGGCAAGAAGAAGGAGAAGGCGGCCGGCAACGCCCTGGTCCAGGGCAACATCATGCTGCAGGGCGAGAAGACGGACTTCGCGATCGGCGTCGAGTATGAGCCCAAGGGCTTCTGGCTCAACCGCAACGACGAGGTCTTCGGCATCTTCTTCGACGGCAGCCGCAACCCCAAGCGGATCCTCTATTTCAGGGGGTTGGACGCCGCGGCGGCGGGCCGGGCGGCCGAGGCCGAGTCCTTCTTCGCCCAGGCGCTCGCGGCCGAGGTGGAGTCCGTGCCCGATCCCGGGGCCGCCCGGGACAAGGGCCTCCTCAAGGAGGAGGGGCGCCTGACGAACGCGCAGATCGAGATCAGCCGGACGCGTCTGTACCTCGATCAGGGCCGGCACGCCGAGGCCAAGGAATCTTTCGACCGGGCCCGCCGGCTCATGGGGGATTACAGAGGCTGGTTCTCCGAGGAGCTGAAGATCCTGGAATCGCGGCTCGAAATGTCCCGCGGCGTCTACGACAAGGCGTTCAAGCGGCTGAACAAGGGGCTGCTGCGCGGGGGCGGGCTGGACAGCACCGAGGGCTACGTGCTGCTGGCCATCGCCGCGAAGCAGACCTCCCACAAGGAAGAGTTCGACAAGGCCGTCAAACAGGCGAAGGAGAACGGCGCCGACGTCAGCGTCCTGACCGGCGGGGCTTCCTGATCCGTCAGACCGTCCCGCCCCGGGCCGCGGCTTCGCGGGCGATGGCGCCGTAGCCCAGGGTCCTCGCCTGCTGCGCCACGGCGGCGAGGCGGTCCGGGCGCTCCGCCGGACCCGCCGCGTCGGCCAGGGCCAGCTCGGCCAGGAGGCGCAGCTCCAGGAGGCCGGCACGGGCGGCCTGGTCGGCCACGCCGCGCAGAGCCGCGGGCCCGCCGCCCTTCAGCCGGGCCGCCGCGAGCTCCACGAAGAGCCGCGGGCGCAGCTCCTGGTTCCCCTGGATCAGGGCAGCGGCGCGGGCGACCGTCTCCCGGGCTCGCGGGGCGTCACGGCGGGATTCCAAAGACAGGGCGGAGACGGCGAGGGCCACGGCCTGCTGTCCCGTGGCTCCCTGCCGGCCGAGCTCTTCGAAGGCCAGGCGGGCGAGCGAGTCCGCCCCGGCCGCGTCTCCGGACGCCAGCTTCATGGAGGCGAGGGCGAGCCGGCTCTCTGCTGCGGCGCCCCTCTCGCCGATCTTGTCGCGTACGCCGAAGGCCTCTTCATGGAGCTTCAGGGCTTCGGCGAGCTTCCCTTCCCGGGCCGCAACTTCACCCAGGCCGAAGAGCGCGGAGGCGTAGGCGCTCCAGTTCCTGGTCTGCTCGCCGAGGGAACGGGCCGACCCGAAGGAACGGCGGGCCGCCGCGAGCTCCCCCTGGTCGAGAAGGACGCTGCCGAGGTTGTTCAGGGAGGCGATTTCGCCGATCTTCTGGCCGATCCGCCGCCGGATGGCCAGAGCCTCTTCGTGCCGGCGGCGCGCCGCGGCGAGATCCCCCTTGCGGCGCAGCGTCACGCCGAGGTTGTCCAGCGCGGAGGCCTCGCCGCCCTGGTCCCGCAGCTCGCGCCGGATCGCCAGCGCCTGCTCGTACCCCCGGGCCGCCGCGGCGAGGTCCCCCCGCCGCAGGAGCACCCCGGAGAGATTGTTGAGAGCGAAGGCCTCGCCGCCGCGGCTGCCGATCTCGCGGCTGATGGCGAGGACCTCGCCGTAGAGGTCGCGCGCCCGGTCGAGGTCCCCCTGGTGCCGCAGGACCACGGCGATGTTGTTGAGGGCTCCGGCCTCGGCGCCCCGGTTGCCGATCTCCCGATAGGTCTCCAGGGCCTGCTCGTAGAAGCGGCTGGCGCCCGCCAGGTCGCCGCGGTCGTAGAGCACGTTGGCGGAGTGGGTCAGGGCCTCGGCCACGCCCGCCCGGTCGCCGGCCCGCGCGTGCAGGCCGCGCCCCTCTTCGCAAGCGGCCAGGGCTTCGGCGGGCTTCCCCAGGTTGCGCAGGGCGCGGCATTCGAGCAGGCGCGCCTGCGCCATGATCATGGGAGCGCCCAGGGCCTTGCCCCTGCCTGCCGCCCGGCCCGCCGCGGTCCGCTGCCGCTGGAAGTCGGGGAGCGCGCCGGCCGCCACGGCCTCGGCGAGATCGATCCGGGGATCGTCGCTGAAAGGGGCCGGCAGGGTGCGCAGCGCCTTGACGGTGGCGAGGGCGTCCCCGATCCGCCCCGCGGCGGTCTGGACGGCGGCCAGCCGGAGCCCGTGCTCCAGGCTGTCGGGGAACAGCGACCAGAGCTTCCAATAGGTCTGGGCGGCCCGGTCCCAGTCCTGCGTGGCTTCGCGGTAGCGCCCCTCGATCAGCAGCCGTTCCTCGCGCGGTAGGTTGCCCGCCAGGTCGAAGGCGGCCTTGGCCTCGTCGCGGGCCCGGCCGTCGTAGCCCAGGGCGGCCCAGGCGGCGGCCAGGGCGGAGTGGCCCATCGCGTTGCCGGGTTCGGCGGCCACGGCCCGGGCGAGCAGATCGCGGGCCCCCACGGGATCGTAGGTGCGCAGGCGCTCGATCCCTTGGGCGTAGAGGCGGGCGGCCTCCGGGCTGGAAGGCAGGGCGGCCCGCACCTCGCCGGAGTCGGCGCCGGAGATCTCCTCCGTCCCCAGCTCCCGGCGCAGGCGCCTGCCCACGCGCGAGACGAGGTCGAAGAGCTGCCGCTCCTCGCCGGTCTCGGTCATGCGGGCCGTGGTCTCGCCCCGGGCGGTGTCCTGCAGGAGGAGGTCGAGACGGATCTTGCGGCCTGAGGGACCATCGATCGCCACGTAGGAGCCGAGGACCACGGCGTCGGTCCCCAGGATCTTGCGCAGCCGGGCGAGGGTGTCGGGAGCGAGGCTGTTGGTGTTTTCGAGGCCGAGCTCCACCCGCGCCCGTGCCACGTTCTCGCCGGCCACGACCCGCACTCCGCCGCCGGCCGCCAGCTCGGTCGAGAGCATCTCCGCCAGGGCGGGGGAGAGCCAGGCCGTCCCGGGATTGCCGGAGAGGTCCTTGAAGCCCAGGACGGCGAGGGACCGCCGCGGGACGACGTTCTCGACCGGCAGCGCGAGGATGCGGCCGGAGGCGGACTCCTGGGCCGCCTTCCACTGCCCGTAGCGGTAGACGCCCAGGGCGGCGGCGAGCGCCAGCAGCGCCGCGAGGAGGATCCACTGCCGGGCGGCGCGCGGCTTCGCGGGTGGCTTGCGGACTGGAGCCGGACGGAGGATGGGCGTGGTGACCGGCTCGGGAACGGGAACGGGGGCGAGGATCGCCGCGACCGCCTCCGGCGCGGAGGCGAAACGGTTCTCCGGCGAGCGCTCCAGGCAGCGGAGGATGGCCGCCTCCCAGCGCGGGTCCAGGCCGGGGGCGTGGACGCGGGGAGGGACCGGCGCCTCCCGCAGGCGCTTGGCCGCGGTGCTGAGGGCGTTGTCCCCCAGGAAGGGGACCTTGCCGGTGATCATCTCGTAGAGCAGGATGCCGAACGAGTAGACGTCCGCCGCCGCCGTGACCTCGGCGCCCTCGACCTGCTCGGGAGCCAGGTACGCCGGCGTGCCCACCACGGCGGCCGCGGCCGTCAGGGTCAGGCCGCCCTCGTTGCCAGACTCCAGCCGGGCGAGGCCGAAGTCCGTGACCACCGCCCGGGTGCCGCTCCTGCCTTCCACCAGCATGACGTTGCCGGGCTTGAGGTCGCGGTGGACGATCCCGGCCTGGTGCGCGGCGTCGAGGGCTTCCGCGACCTGGCGGGCGACGGGCAGCGCCTCGGCGGGTGTCAGGGGTCCGCCGCGCTGGAGGCGCTGGGCCAGGGTCTCCCCCGCCAGCAACTCCATGGTGAGGAAGATGACCCCCTCCGGATGCCGGTCGTCGCGGTGGTGCGAGACGTCGAAGATGCGGCAGGCGTTGGGATGGGTCACCTTGCGGGCGAGCTGGATCTCGCGCCGGAATCGCTCCACGGCGAAGGTGTCCCGGGCCACCTCCGGGCGCACGGTCTTGAGGGCGACCCGCTCCCGCAGCTCCAGGTCGTCCACCTCGTAGACCTCGCCCATGCCGCCGCGGGCGATGAAGCCCGCCACCCGGTAGCGGCCGGCGAGGGTCTCGCCGGGAGCGAAGCCGGGCTCCTCGGGCCGGCGCGGGATCGCGGAAGGCGTCGTGGCCGAGACGCTCGGGAGGACGCTCGCGGCGCCGGTGGAAGCCGCGTTGTGGACCGGGAAGGCCAGGTATGTCGGCGGCACCGCTCCCAGCGTGGCGGCGGGGTCTACGGGCGCCGGCGGCGCCCCGCCGGGGCGGCGGACGCCGAAGGCGGCCTTGCAGGAGGAGCACTGGACGCGCACCCGCGCCGGCATCTCCGTGGCCATGGAGAACCGCAGCCGCAGGCCGCAACCCGGGCAGGTGACGTTGAACGACGACGGCGTAACCGCGGAATGCTCGCTCATCTCAGAGGAATTTGCCCCTCATCTTAACCCACCTCGGCTCTCTTGCCGTGCCCGCCGCGCATCTGAGAGGATGCCCGGACCATGAAATCGATGCGACTGTCGCTCCTGGCCCTTCTGATCGCCGCCTGCTGTCTGCCGTCCGCCGGAGCCGCCCAGGAGAAGAAGAAGGAAGAGGCCGGGGACAAGAAGGAGGAGTCCATCCCGGCCGCGCCGCCGCGGGCGGAAGGGGAGGGGCCGTTCGACCGGCTGATCCTGCGCGGCGCCACCCTGATCGACGGCACCGGCGCGCCGCCGATCGGCCCGGTGGACATCGTCATCGAGAAGAACCGCATCGTCCGCATCGCCACGGTGGGCAACCCGGGACTCGCCATCGATCCCCAGCGCCGGCCCAAGGCCGAAGCGGGGGACCGGGAGCTGGACGTCCACGGCATGTACGTGCTTCCCGGCTTCGTGGACATGCACGGCCACATCGGCGGCAAGGCCCAGGGCACGCCCGCCGAGTACGTCTTCAAGCTCTGGATGGGGCACGGCATCACCACCGTCCGCGATCCCGGCAGCGGCAACGGCATGGACTGGACCCTGGACCACAAGGCGAAGAGCGCCCGCAACGAGATCACGGCGCCGCGCATCAAGGCCTACGTCGGCTTCGGCATGGGCCGCGAGGGGCCGTTCACCAACCCCGACGACGCCCGCAAGTGGGTGGACGACATCGCCGCCAAGGGGGCGGACGGCGTGAAGTTCTTCGGCTACCGGCCGGAGATCATGCGCGCGGCCATCGAGGAGATCCGCAAGCAGGGGCTGCGCAGCGCCTGCCACCACGCGCAGATGGACGTGGCCCGCGTCAACGTCCTGACCTCGGCCCGCTGGGGCCTCACCAGCATGGAGCACTGGTACGGGCTGCCGGAGGCCCTGTTCGAGGGCCGCACCGTCCAGGACTACCCTCTGGACTACAACTACGCCGACGAATCCCACCGCTTCGGCCAGGCGGGCCGCCTGTGGAAGCAGGCCGCGCCGCCCTACTCCGAGAAGTGGAACCAGGTGATGGACGAGCTGATCCGGCTCGACTTCACGATCGACCCCACGCTGACCATCTACGAGGCCAGCCGCGACCTGATGCGCGCCCGCCGGGCCGAGTGGCACGACGAATACACCCTGCCCTCGCTGTGGGACTTCTACGCCCCCAGCCGGCAGTCGCACGGCTCGTACTGGTTCCACTGGACCACCGAGAACGAGGTGGACTGGAAGAACAACTACCGGCTCTGGATGACCTTTCTCAACGAGTACAAGAACCGCGGCGGCCGGGTGACGGCCGGCTCCGACTCAGGGTATATCTACAAGCTCTACGGCTTCGACTACATCCGCGAGCTGGAGCTGCTCCGCGAGGCCGGTTTCCACCCGCTGGAGGTGATCCGTTCCGCCACCCTCCACGGGGCGCAGGCCCTGGGGGTGGACCGCGAGATCGGCTCCGTCGAGCCCGGCAAGCTGGCGGACCTCGTGGTGATGGCGAAGAACCCGCTGGAAAACCTGGGCTCGCTCTACGGCACCGGCGCCATCGAGCTGGACGCCGGCAACAAGCCCGTGCGCGTGGGCGGCGTCCGCTACACGATCAAGGACGGCATCGTCTACGACGCCCCGAAGCTGCTGGCGGACGTGCGGCGGATCGTCAAGGAAGCGAAGGAGAAGGCCGGCCGGCCGGTGCTGTACCAGCCGGGGATGGAGCCGCCGCCGCCGCCGGCCTCAACGACGGGTCACTAAGATCCGCTCAGGAATAGAGGAGCTTCAGCGCCAGCAGCAGGAAGGGCTTGAAGATCAGGGGAAAAAGCTTCCAGGCGACCAGCAGGCCGAGGAGGGAGAACATCGGCTGGTGCAGAATCTCCTGATACCGCCGGGCTGTGTTGTCGCTCATGAACGCGGGCAGGACGGCACTGCCGTCCAGGGGCGGGAACGGAATCAGGTTGAAGACGAACAGGAGCAGGTTGAGCGCGAAGAGGATGGACAGGGGAGTGGCGGTCGCCTGCCCCCAAGTTCCTTCCACCCCCGCCACGATCTGGGTGAAGCTGAAGTCGGAGGGGAGCGGGAGCTTGAAGGCATGCGCCGCCAGCCCTGCCCGGATCGCCAGCCCCGAGATCAGCACCAGCAGCAGGTTGGCCGCCGGACCGGCCGCCGCCATCAGGGCGGCGCGCTTCGGATACCGGTGGGCCCAGATTGGATCGTAGGGAGCGCTCGCCCATCCCATCATCCAGCCACCCTTCGTCACCGCGAAGGAGATGATGGGGATCAGCACCATGCCGAACGGCTCCCGCCGGATGTGGGGCACGGGTTGAGAGAGACCTGCCCTCCCTCGTAGGCGGTGGGATCCCCCAGCTTGTAGGCGGCGAGGGCGTGCCCCGCTTCGTGGAGCGTGGTCGAGAACAGGAAGACCACGAACCAGGTGAGGCCGAGGACGAAGAGCTGGGGATCGGGATTCACGCCCGGCTCAGGTACTTGTTCTCGCGCGTGTCGATGATGATCCTGGTGCCCACCTCGATGAAGGGCGGCACCTGGACGGTCAGGCCGGTCTCCATCTTGGCCGGCTTGTAGGAGGCGCTGGCCGTGGCTCCCTTCATGCTGGGCTCGGTGTCCACCACCTCGAGTGTCACCGTGTTGGGCAGCTCGATGCCCACCGCCCGGTCCTCGTAGAAGTCGATCTGGATCACCGTGTTGGGCAGCAGGTAGAGCATGGAGTCGCCCAGGGTGTCGTTGTCGAGCGTGACCTGCTCGTAGTTGTCCTGGTTCATGAAGTGGTGGCCCGAGGGGTCGGAGTAGAGGTACTCCATGGGCACGGTGTCGAGGATGGCCCGCTCGACCTTCTCGGTGGAGCTGAAGCGGTGCTCGAAGCTGTTGCCGTTGCGGAGGTTCCGCATCCGGGCCTGCACGAAGCCGCGCAGGTTCCCGGGCGTGACGTGCTGGGCGTTCATGACGCGGACAGACGTCACCCTCGAAGAGGATGCACATGCCGGTGCGCAATTGTGAGGCTTGGATCAAGGTCCTGTCTCCCGTGGTGATGGTCTGGATCGGGAACCGGGCGCCGCGGGACGGGCGCCCGGTCTCCTGAGGATTCTACAACCTGCCGGCAGGAGCGGTGGCGGTCCTATTCCTGCTCTTCCTTGCGGTGCTTCTGGTACTCGGCGATCAGCTTGTCCTGCACCAGCCGGGGCACTTCCTCGTAGTGCGAGAACTCCATGTGGAAGCTCGACCGGCCCTGCGTCATGGCGCGCAGGATGCGGTCGTACTCCAGCATCTCGGACATCGGCACCAGCGCCTTGATGACCTGGCTGCCGTTGACCGCGTCCATGCCCTGCGGACGGCCGCGCCGGTGCGACAGGTCGCCCATGATGTCGCCGGTGAACTCCTCGGTGGTGGTGATCTCCACCTTCATGACCGGCTCCAGGATGGTCGGCTTGGCGTTGGCCATGGCGTCCTTGAAGGCCAGGGAGCCGGCGATCTTGAACGCCATTTCCGAGGAGTCGACGTCGTGGTACTGGCCGTCCAGAAGGCGCACCTTGAAGTCCACCACCGGATAGCCGGCGAGATAGCCCCGGCGGCGGGCCTCCTGGATGCCCTTCTCCACGGCCGGCCGGTAGTTCTGGGGGATGGAGCCGCCGAAGATCTCGTCCGCGAAGGTGAAGTCCTCGCCGCGGGGCAGCGGCTCCATCTTGATCTTGCAGTCCGCGAACTGGCCGCGCCCGCCCGTCTGCTTCTTATGCCGGCCATGGCCGTCCGCGGGCTTGAGGATGGTCTCGCGGTACGGCACCTTGGGCGGGTGCAGCAGGACGTCCACGTGGTAGCGCCGCTTCAGCTTGGCCACCGCGATCTCGATGTGGAGCTGGCCGTTGCCCGAGAGCAGGTGCTCGTGGGTCTCGGGATCGCGGCCCGCCCGCAGCATGATGTCCTCGTCCATCAGGCGGTGCAGGGCCTCGCCGATCTTCTCCTCGTCCCCCTTGGACTTCGGCTCGACGGCGAAGGCCATGGCCGGCTCCGCCACCGTGATCCAGCCCAGCCGGACGGAGCGGTCCTTGGCGCACAGGGTGTCGCCCGTGGCGGTGACCTTGAGCTTGGCCACGCCGCCGATGTCGCCGGCGATCAGGTGGTGGATGTCCTTCCCCTGCTTGCCCTGCAGCTCCAGAAGATGGCCGACGCGCTCGGCCTCCTCGGCGCGGGAGTTGTAGGACATGGCATCGGCGGGCAGGGTGCCGGAGACGACGCGGAAGATCGAGATCTTGCCGGTGAAGGGGTCGGAAAGGGTCTTGAACACCAACGCCGCCAGGGGGCCGGAGGGATCGGCGGTGAGCGTCACGTCCTCGCCGCCCAGGTTCGTCGCCGGGAAGGGCGTCGCCCGATCGGCCGGCGAGGGGAGGAGGGCCAGGATGCTGTCGAGCAGCGCCGACGGGCCGATGCCGTGGCTGCCGGAGGAGAGCGTCACCGGGAAGATCTGCCGGTTCGCCACCGCCTTGCGCAGGCCCGCCACCAGGTCCTCCTGAGAGATGGTGCCGTTCTCGAAGAAGCCCTCCATCAACCGGTCGTCGGTCTCGGCCACCGCCTCGACCAGCCGCGCGCGGTGGGCCTCGACCTCGTCGGCCACCTCGGCGGGGATGTCCGTCGCCGTCGCCTTGCCGTTGCCGTCCTTGGCGAACTTGTAGGCCTTCTGGCTCACCAGGTCCACGACGCCGGAGAAGCCGGCCTCGCGGCCGATGGGGACCTGCACCGGCAGCGCCGCGCGCCCGAACCGCTTGTGCAGCGACTCCAGGGCGCGGTCCAGGTCGGCCCGCTCGCGGTCCATCTTGGTCAGGTTGATCAGGACCGGCAGCCCGAAGTCCTCGGCGCAGCCCCAGACCCGCTCGGTGTTGACCTCGACGCCGGCGACGCCGTTGACGCACATCAGGACCGCGTCGGCGGCCCGCATGCCCGCCTGGGTCTCGCCGAAGAAGATGCCGTATCCGGGACAGTCGATGAGATTGATCTTGTGCTGCTGCCAGGGGACGAAACAGGGCGCCATGCCGATGGAGATCTTGCGCTCGACCTCCTCGGGGTCGAAATCGGTGAAGGTGTTGCCGTCTTCCACCCGATGCAACCGGGTCGTCACGCCGCCGGCGTACAGTAGAGCGCTCACGAGAGTGGTCTTGCCGGTGTCGTTATGACCAGCCACGGCGACGTTGCGCAGTTTCTCTGGGCTGTCCACCTGCATCGTCATGAACCTCCTTCAAGGGCAAAGATCAAGGCCGGCAAATATACCACAGGGCAGGGTATGCGCCAGTTCCGTGGCATGGCGTGTAAATGTAAAAAGGGCATGCACTTAGGTCCCGTACGGGTTTGACTCGGAGACCGCTCCGCCCTAGAATGTGCGCTGCGAAAAGCTCGTGACCATGCTGCCTCTCACACCGACCAGGCTCGGCCGCTACGAAATCCTCGATGAGCTCGGCAAAGGCGCCATGGGCGTCGTGTACCTGGCCCGCGACCCCCTGATCGGCCGGCTGGTAGCGCTCAAGACCTTCCGCATCGGCTACTCCGTCAAGGATCAGGAGCTGGAGCAGTTCCGGATCCGTTTCATGCGCGAGGCGCAGAGCGCCGGCATCCTGACCCATCCCCACATCGTCACGATCCACGACGTGGTCGAGTCCAGCGAGGAGGGCCTGGCCTTCATCGCCATGGAGTACGTCAAGGGCACCAACCTGAAGCTCTTGCTCCAGGGGGACCAGCCGCTGGCGCTCCCGTTCGTGCTCGACATCCTCAGCCAGGTGGGGGAGGCGCTGGACTACGCCCACGCCAACCGGGTGATCCACCGCGACGTCAAGCCGGCCAACATCCTGATCACCGCCGAGAACCGGGTGAAGATCACGGACTTCGGCATCGCGCGGCTGGAGAGCTCGAACCTCACCCAGGAGGGGCAGCTCCTCGGCACGCCCAACTACATGGCGCCCGAGCAGATCCAGGGCAAGGAGGTCGACCACCGGGCGGACCTCTTCTCCCTCGGCGTGGTGCTCTACGAGATGCTCACCCGCCACAAGCCGTTCCAGGGGGAGAACCTGACGGTGGTGAGCCACCGCATCGTCTACGACCACTTCACGCCGCCGCGGGACTACATCCACGGCCTGCCGCCGGGGCTCGACCGGGTCCTCGCCCGCGCGCTGGAGAAGGACCCCGGCCGCCGCTATCAGCGGGCGCGGGAGATGGTGGACGACCTGCGCCGGATCGCGGAGTCTTCCTCCGTCCAGCCGGACGACCTCAACGAGACCCAGAGCCTCTCGGCCACGATGGTGCTGCCGCCGCAGGTGACGCCGCCTGTACCGGCGGCGGAGAAGCCGTCGGTCCTCGGTTGGTGGAAGAAAAAGACCGCGCCGGTTCCGCCGCCGCCCGTTCCCGTGGCCGACCCCGGGACGGGAACGGGATCGCGGTCCGGCACGGGGAGCTTCCCGCCGGTCCCGGGTTCCGCCAGCTCCGACTCCGATACGGTGGCGACGGCGGCGCCGGCGCTTGCTCCTCCGCGGCAGAAGACCACCCCGCGCCGGATGCTGATCGCGGCGGTCGTGGGGCTGGTCCTCGCGGTCCCGGTGGCCGCGGGGCTCATGCTGGCGGGAAACTGGATCCAGCCGTCTGTGAAGGGCCGGGATGCGCAGGAGGACGCGTACCGGGCCCGCGTGATGTCTCTGGTCAACCAGGCGCATCGGCAGGCGGAGGCCGAGAAATACATGGATGCCGTGGCCCTGCTCCGTCAGGCTGAGGTCCTCGCGCCACGCTCGCGGGCCATCTCGGCGCAGCGTAAGGAGATGGAAGAGAAGGCCCTCAAGTTCGATCAACTCGTGGGCAAGGAATTGGAGGTCATCCTGGCTGTCCAGGACGCGCAGCGGTCACTGGATGAGCAGCGTTTCGAAGAGGCGATCAACAAGGCCACGGACATCCTCCTCCTGCAGGCCGGCAACAAGGATGCGATCGAGATCCTCGCCAAGGCCCGTGAAGGCGTGGCCAGGGCCAGGCAGCGGTCGACCCCGGCGCGCCCCCGCGGAGGAGAGACCCTGCCGGGCGCAGAGGTCGCCTCCCAGTCGCAGCCAGGAGAGCCGGCGGCAGCGACCGAAGCCACGCCCCAGGCCGCTTCCTCCGAAGCGAGGACGGCCAACCTGAACATCAACATTCAGTCCGACCTGCCTGGCACCTTCATCGTCCGGCTTGAGAACGCGGAGAGATTCCGCAAGGAGTTCAAGAAGCGGGGCGGCATTTTCCGGGGTCGTCGTGGCGCCGAGGACTTTTCAGCGAGCAAGACCCTGCTGGTGCCTGCGGGCGAGGATCTCAGGCTCCAGATCCATGTAACCCCGGACGGTAAGGCAGGCATCGTCCGGGACGTTCCCAATCCGCCTCTCCAGGGCGGCTCCGTTCACAGCCTGGACATCCGGCTTTTCGCGTCCGGCCAGCTCTCCGTCAATCTGAGATAGATCCCGCCGGGGCGACCTCGGGCTCACCCTCCGGAGCCCCCACCGTCACCGTTCCCAGGCCCGCGAACTGCGGCTCCAGCTCCGCGGCCGGCCCCACGGCCACGACCGCGATCCGATCCGGGTCGAGGTGGCGCTGCGCCACCTCCAGCAGCTTCTCCCGGGTGACGGCCAGGATCATCTCCTGATACCGGCTGTAGTAGTCGTCCGGCAGGCCGTAGACCGCGATGGTCTCCAGCCGCTTGGCGAGGTCGCCGACGGTCTGCAGCGTGTAGGGGAAGACGCCCACGATGTAGCTGAGGGTCTCGTCCATCTCCTCGGGCTCGACCAGGGTCTCCCGGATCCGCCGCAGCTCCGAGAGGACCTCCCGCGCCGCCGCGCCCGCCGATTCCGTCTCCACCGCCGCGCCCACCGAGAAGGGGCCCGGCCCCAGCCGCGCCGTGAAACGGCTCGACGCGCCGTAGGTGTAGGCGTGCCGCTCCCGCAGGTTCAGGTTGATCCGGCTGGTGAACTTCCCCCCCAGCACGGTGTTGAGCACGACCAGGGGGACGTAGTCCGGATGGCTGCGGGAGACGCCCGCGTGGCCCAGGCGCAGCTCCGTCTGCGCCGCTCCGGAACGGTCCACGATATGGACCGAGATCCCCGGCAGGGGGGCGGGCCGGATCTCGGGGAGCACCGGCGGCGGGGCACCCGGCCCGGGATGGCCTCCGAACAGACGCTCCGCGTCGCGCAGCAGCTCCTCGGGATCGAAGTCTCCCACGGCGATGAGCTGCGAGCCGGCGAGCCTGAAATGGCCGCGGTAGAATGCCAGGATCGACTCCCGGTCCAGCCGGGGGATGCTCGCCTCGGTACCCGACAGCGGATGGGCGTAGACGGTGCCTTCGTAGATCACTTCGTACAGACGGTCGTCGGCCAGCGAGGAGGGGTCCTGGTTCCGCCGCACGATCTCGGCCAGCCGCTGGCTGCGGATGCGCTCGATTTCCTCTTCCGGGAACGTGGGGTCGAGGAGCACCTCCTGAAGGAGGCCGAGGCCGGCTTCGCGATGATTCGCCAGCAGGCCGGTGGCGGCGTAGCCCACGTCCCAGTCCGCGCCGGAGCTCAGGTACCCCCCCATCCGCTCGGCGGTGGTGGCGATCTCCATGGCCGACCGGCGGCTCGTGCCCTCGTCGAGCAGGGAGGCGGTCAGGGTGGCGAGACCCGCTTTGTCTTCCGGATCGAACTGTCCGCCCGCGGGGGCGATCACCTCGAGGCTCGCCAGGGGAATCCCGGGGAACCGCGCCGCCAGCACCTCCAGGCCGCTCGTCAGCCGCGTCCGCACGAAGGGGGGGAAGCCGAAAGGCCGGATCTCGCCCGGCGGCGGCGGGACCCTGCGGTCGATCGGGGGACGGCTCATCAGCTCACCTCGCGCGGGACGACCGTCACCACGGCCCGTTCCGCCTCGCCGCACCACCGGGCCGCATAGTCCGTCAGGTCCCGCGAGGTGATCTCCAGATAGCGGCCGGCCTCGCGGGCGACGCCGCCGGGATCGTCGAAATAGGTCGTGAACTGGGAGAACAGGTCGGCCACGTTGTCCAGCTTCTGCAGGCTGCTGTAGTAGTCGGTCAGCATGCGGTTGCGGGCCCGCTCCAGCTCCTCGGGCGCCGGCGGCTCGGCGGCCACCCGCGCCACGTGGCGCAGCAGGACTTCCTCGATCTCCGCCGGATCGACCCCCGGGCGGGCGGTGGAGACGAGAAGGAAAGTCGCCACCGCCTCGTAGGGGCTGACCGAGGCGCCGACGTCGTGGGCGATCTGGCGCTCGTAGACCAGCTCGCGGTAGAGGGGGCTCGACTTGCCGCCGGCGAGGACGCCGGCCAGCAGGTCCGCCGCGTACCAGAACCGGTCCCCGTAGGCGGGGGCGCGGAAGCCGATGTAGACCCGGGACAGTTGCACGTTGTCCGGCAGCACGGCCCGGCGCTCGCCGTTCAGGGGGGCCAGGGGCGCGGAGACCGGCGGCACGGGGGGCCCCGGCGGGATCTCGCCGAACCAGGCGGCGGCACGGGACAGGGCTTCCGCGGGCTCGATGTCCCCCGCCAGGGTGAGCACGGCGTTGTTGGGCGTGTAATAGGTCTGGAAGAACTGCCGCACGTCGTCCAGGGTGGCGGCCGCGATGTCTTCCATGTAGCCGATCACCGGCCAGTGGTAGGGATGCCCTTCCGGGTAGAGCATCTCGTGGAGCCGTTCGCCGGCCAGTCCGTAGGGCTGGTTCTCGATCCGCTGCCGCCGCTCGTTCATCACCACGTCCCGCTGGGTCTCCAGGTTCTCCGGGGTGAGCGCGGGCAGGAAGAAGCCCATGCGGTCCGACTCCAGCCAGAGCGCCAGGTCGAGCTGGTGCGCGGGCACGGTCTCGTAGTAATTGGTGCGGTCGTACCAGGTGGAGCCGTTGGCCACGCCGCCCACCTGCTGGATGTAGCGGAAGTGCTCGTTGGTGCCGACGTTGGCGCTGCCCTGGAAGAGCATGTGCTCGAAGAGGTGGGCGAAGCCGGTGCGGCCGGGCCGCTCGTTCTTGGAGCCGACGTGGTACCAGAGGTTGACGGCCACCAGCGGCAGGGACGGATTGCGGTGGAGAACGACCTTGAGGCCGTTGTCGAGAGTGTGGCGCTGGAAGGGGAAATCGAGCTCGGACGTCGCGTTGGGAGTCATGGGAATGGACGCGCCGGAAGACGGCCGGGCACGGCGCCCCGGCAGTGTATTGACCGCCGTCGAGAGGTGTCAAGGACGGGGCGTAAAGGTCTGCCGCTTGCATTACGCTAGGTTACCGCCTATACTTCGGCCATGTCCTACTTGACCGAACGGCAGAAAGAGATTCTGGAGTTCATTCAGGAGTACCGGAAGGACCGCGGAATCGCCCCGACCCACCGGGAGATCTGCGACCGTTTCGGCTTCTCCTCCTACGGCACGGCCTACAAGCACCTGAAGCTCCTGCAGCAGAAGGGCTTCCTGCGCCGCGACTGGAACCAGAAGCGGGGGATCGAGCTGATCCGCGCCATCCCGGGGGCCGAGACCTCCGAGCGGGACCTCCCGCTCCTCGGCGATATCGCGGCGGGCCGGCCCATCGAAGCGGTCACCACCAACGAACGGGTGACCGTGCCGGGACACCTCCTCAACCCGCGAGGCGGCGACCACTACGTCCTGCGGGTGGTCGGCGAGTCCATGATCGACGACGGGATCTTCGACGGCGACTTCGTGATCGTGCTGCGCCGCGACACCGCGGAGCCCGGCGAGATGGTGGTGGCGCTGTTGGGGGGGGAGGAAGCCACCCTGAAGCGCTTCTACCCCGAAGGCCCCACGGTCCGCCTCCAGCCGGCCAACCCCACCATGCAGCCGATCCGCGTTCCCGCCCGGGACGTGCGGGTGCAGGGCGTGGTGGTCGGTCTGATGCGGAAGTTCTAGCGCGTCGCCCTCAAGATCTCGCCCGGGCAGGGATTCACGCCTGGGCGCGTTCCGTGACGCGTAACCGTTCCCGGAGGCGCGTAGTCCTTCGCCGTGGCGCATAGCGCTTTGCGGAGGCGCGTAGTCGAAATCCGAGGCGCGTAGACTTTTGCCGGGACGCGTAAGAGAACGCCGAGGCGCGAAGACGCGGGCTGAGACGCGTAGTCGTTTCCTGAGACGCGTAGTGAAATCCGAGACGCGTAGACGTTTGCGGAGACGCGTAGTCAAAATCTGAGGCGCGTAGATTTTTCCTGAGACGCAAAGACGGATTCCCAGGCGCGTAGATCTTTGCCGTGACGCGTAGTCTGGCATCGAGACGCGTAGCGCGCCGCTTCGCGTCAGGCGGATTCCAGGCGGGCGCCCCTATTTCGTTTCCTCTCCTCTCCTGTACAATGCGCCGCACAAACCATGGATCTTGATCGTCTCCTGAAGTTCATGACGGATAAAGGGGCGTCGGACCTTCATCTGAAGCCGACCCGTCCGCCCTTGCTGCGCATCAACGGCCGGCTGCTGCCGATCGAGGCGCCTCCCCTGAAGCCGGAAGACTTGACCGAGATGCTGATGGGTATCCTCAACCCCCGGCAGAAGACCAAGCTGGAGGAGCGGTACTCGGTCGACACCGGCTACGGCGTGCGCGGGCTCGCCCGCTTCCGCTGCAACATCTACATGCAGCGCGGCAACATCGCCGCCTGCTTCCGGCGCATCCCCTACCAGATCAAGAGCCTCGAGGAGCTGGACCTGCCGCCCGTGCTCCTGGAGCTCTGCGAGCTGCCCATGGGGCTCGTGCTGGTCACCGGGCCCACCGGCAGCGGCAAGTCCACGACTCTCGCCGCCCTGATCCGGTACATCACCATGCGCCGGGCGGTGCACGTCATCACCATCGAGGACCCCATGGAGTTCCTGTTCACGGACGACATGGCCTCGATCTCCCAGCGCGAGGTGGGGACGGACACCGGCACCTTCTCCGAGGCCCTGCGCAACGCCATGCGGCAGGACCCGGACGTCATCATGGTGGGCGAGATGCGCGATCCGGAGACGGTCTCCACCGTGATCACGGCCGCCGAGACCGGCCACCTGGTCTTCTCGACGCTGCACACCAACAGCGCGCCGCAGACCGTGGACCGCATCCTGGACACCTTCCCGTCGGACCAGCAGGCGCAGGTCCGCGCCCAGCTCGCCCAGATCCTCAAGGGGGTCGTCTCCATGAAGCTGGTGGAGCGGACGGACGGCCAGGGCCGGGTGGCGGCGCTGGAGATCCTGCGCGCCTCCCCCAAGATCAACAAGATGATCGAGGCGGGGGAGATCAGCGCCATCCACGAGGAGATGGAGTCGTCCGTGGGCTATTACCGGATGCAGTCGATGAACCAGTCGCTGCTGGCGCTGCTGGTCCACGGCACCATCAACTACGCGGAGGCGATGCGCCAGTCGCCCGATCCGGAAGACCTGTCCCTGAAGCTTCGCAAGATGTTCCCGCTGATCGAGGAGAAGGGAGGCGAATTGAGCCCCAACACCGCGGATTTCTCAGAGATCACCGAGCTGCAGCAGTTCAAGCGGCTGTACGAGGAGCAGGAGGAGAAGACCCGGCTCCGCCTCACCGAGAAGGACGAAGAGATCGCCGGCCTCCACCAGGCCATCCGCCAGCGCGACCAGCAGATGGAGGAGATGCAGTCCCGCTACCAGGAGATGGTCCAGGAGCGGGAGCGCATCCGGGGCGACTACGGCCGCCTGCGCCAGGAGGCGCAGGAGAAGATCGACAAGCTGATGGAGCGCATCAAGGAGCTGAACCAGAAGCTGATGGGCGGCGGCGAGTCGAGCGGCGGGCAGCGGTCAGGGATTTTCCGGTAGGTCCTCCCGCTCGAGCCCTCACCCCCCGGCCCCCTCTCCCGACCCCTCCCTCCCTCCCTCACCGGGAGAGGGGGAGAGGAGCGCCAGTGCTTCCTCCCTCGTCCGCACCCTGCCGTCCACCTGCGCCTGGCGGACGGCCGACAGGGCTTCTCCTACCTTCGGACCGGCAGGGATTCCCAACAGCTCCTGCACCTCGCCGCCGGTGAGGAGGCGCGGCGGATCGAAGAGGATCTCCCCTTCCCGGCGGGCGAGGTCCACCAGCGGGCGCAGGGCGGACCGCCAGCGGTCCGGATCCTCGCTCCGCGCTCCCAGGGAGACCGCCACGGTGGCCCAGAGCGGTCCGGCCCGGTGCAGGAACCGCCGGCGGCCGAGCTCGTCCTCCGACAGGCCCTCGAAGCTCAGCAGAAGCGCCACCTTCGCGGCTTCGCCACGGATGATGTAACTCGCGTCCCGAAACTTCTCCAGGGAATCCGCCGGCAGGTGGGCGAACGCGGCGGCCCAGCGGGCCGTCTTCGCGTCTATGGAGACCTCGGGATCGAGCTTCCGGACTTCCAGAATGCGCGCGGGCAGGGCTTCGAGCTCGCCGATGGCGCCGCCCGGCCGTCCGGGCTCGCCGGGCGTCCCCAGCCAGAGGCCGGGATAGAGGTCCAGCGCCACCAGCAGGGCGAGGCCGCGATGGGCGTCGGGATGATCGAAGAGGAAGGAGAGCTCGTCCCGCACCCGCTCCGCCGCCACGTCCACGATCCGCGCGGAGCTGCGGCGGGCGAGGACGAGCGTGTCCGGGTCCGCGGCGAATCCCGGCAGTCGCAGGAGCATCCGGGGCAGCCGCAGGACGCGCAGCGGATCCCCCGTGAAGCTCTCGGGCGTGGTGGCGCGCAGCAGGCGGCGCTCGAGGTCCCCGAGGCCGTCGAAGGGATCGGTCACCTCGCCGGTGCGGATGTCCAGCGCGACGGAGTTGAGGGTGAAATCCCGCCGGGCCAGATCCTCGTAGAGAGACATCCCGGCGCGGTCCCAGAGATCCAAGTCCACCTCTTTCGCCACAAGCCGATAGGCCGCGAACTCCTTTCCCCCCAGCAGGACGAAGCGGGCGGGCAGGGCCGCCGCCAGGGCGTCCGCGATCTCTCTCCCCCGGCCGCAGACCACCGCGTCGATGTCCTTGCTCGGCAATCCCAGGGCACGGTCGCGCAGGATGCCGCCGACGAGATGGCACTCCGTTCCCTCGGCCACGGACGCCAGCGTCCGCACCGCGGGGTGATGGAGGAGGATGCGGAAGGCGGGGGAGATCACGGGGGGATTTTATGCTTACCGGGAGTATCATTCCTTTATGTATAGGGAAACGGCGGCTCTCTTCTTGACCGGTTTCCTCCTCCTCGACGCCCCGGCGGCGTCCAGCCCTCAGCCTCCCGCGGAAGAAACGCCTCAGGAATCCTTCGAAGACGAGATCTCGGTTTCCGAGTTGGAGATGGTCCTCCGGGTGGTGGACACCTGGGGGAAGCCCATCCTCGGCCTCACGCCGGAAGACTTCCGCGTCCGGCTGGGCAAAGCCGAGGTGCCGATTGCCGGCCTCGACTGGATCTCCGCCGAGGACAGCGCGATCCTCGATCTCCCCGCCGAGATGACATCAGCGGATGGCGAGGACGGCGAGGTGACGATGGCCCTGCCCGCGCCGGGCAGGCTGGTGGTGCTCTTCGTCCAGGCCGATCTGGAGAAGACCCGGATCAGCGGTCAGCTCCGGATGCGGAGCCGCACCCGCAAGCTGCTGGACTCCCTCCATTACCGGGATCAGGTCGCCGTGGTCTCTTTCGACTCGCATCTGAAGCTCTGGCAGGATTTCACCCGGGACCGCGACGCGGTCCACGCGGTTCTCGACCGCGCCGTGCTCTACAGCCCGGCGCCGGCCATCCAGCCGGAGGGGGAGGTCTCCCTCGCCCGGCGGTTCGATTTCGAGGCGGCGCGGAAGACGGCCACGCCCGAGCGTGCCCTGGAGCTGACGGCCCGCGCCCTGGAGGCCCTGCCGGGGGAGAAGACGATGATCTTCCTGGGCCATGGCTTTGGAGACTTCAGCCGCCTCGGAGTCAAGATGAGGCCCTCGTACGATCCGGCCGTGCGGGCGCTCCGGGATGCCCAGATCTCCGTCTTCGCCCTCGATACGACTTCCGCCGATTCCCACTCCCTGGAGGTCGGCCTCCAGCAAGTCGCCGCCGACACCGGCGGGATCTACCTCAGCACCTTCCGCCTGCCCGACCTCGCCACGGAGATCCTTTCCGAGACGATCTCCGGCTATTACATCCTCGCTTTCGACATGAGCAAGTTGTCCGATGCGACCGGCGAGATCGAGGTCGAGCTGAAGGGCAGACGGGGGACGGTCATCGCCCGGCCCCTGGTCCTGCGGCAGTAGTCCGGCTTCATCGCCCGGCTTCCGCAAATCCACCCATCTCCTGGCCCAAGCATTGCTTCAGATCGCGGGCCGGGGCTAAACTGTAACTTCAAGGCCATGGCACTAACCCACGAAGATGTAAAGAAAATCGCCACGCTGGCCCGGCTCCGTTTCAGCGCGGAGGAAGAAAGCAAGCTCACCGGCCAGCTCGCCAAGATCGTCGACTACATCGATCAGCTCCAGAGATTCGAAGGCGCCGAGCCCGCCGCCACCGTTGAGGGCGTAAGGGAGATGGACGATCAGCCTCAGGACTGCCTCCCCCGGGAAAAGTTCCTGGCCAACGCTCCGGCGGCCATGGACTCCTTCCTGCTGGTGCCCGAGGTGAAGGGAGGGGGCGGCGATGCCTGAGCTCTGGGAGCTTGCGGCGGAGGAGATCGCCCGCCGCGTGCGCGCCGGGGAGGTGCCGGCGGCCGAAGTCCTGCAGTCCTGCCTGGCCCGCACCGCCCGCGTCGAGCCGCTGATCGCGGCCTATCTGGAGATCTTCGCGGACGAGGCCCGCGCCCGGGCGGCGGAGGTGGACCGCCGCGTCGCCGCCGGCGAGGACCCCGGCCCCCTGGCCGGCGTGCCCGTGGCCCTCAAGGACAACCTGAACCTGGAAGGGCACGCGCTGACCTGCGCGTCGCGCATCCTGGAAGGCTACGTGGCCCCGTACACGGCCACGGCCGTCGAGCGCCTGCTCGCGGCGGGGGCGGTGCCGGTGGGGCGGGGCAACATGGACGAGTTCGCCATGGGCTCGTCGTGCGAGAACTCGGCCTACAAGCCGACCAGCAACCCCTGGGACCTCGCCAGGGTGCCGGGCGGGTCGAGCGGCGGGCCGGCCGCGGCGGTGGCGGCGGGGAGCGTGCCGCTCTCGCTGGGCTCGGACACCGGCGGCTCGGTGCGCCAGCCGGCCGCGCTCTGCGGCCTGGTGGGCGTCAAGCCCACCTACGGCCGGGTCTCCCGCTACGGGCTGGTGGCCTTCGCCTCGTCGACGGACCAGATCGGGCCGATCGCCCGCAGCGTCCGCGACGCCGCCCTGGGGCTGCGGGTGATCGCCGGCAACGATCCCCGCGATTCGACGTCCGCCGCCGAGCCGGTGGAGGACTACCTGGAGCGCATCGAGGAGGGGATCGCCGGCCTGCGGGTGGGCCTGATCCGCGAGGCCGACCCTGCGGCGCTGGGCGGCGCCGTGGCCGCCGACTGGCGCCGGTCGCTGGAGCGGCTGGCGAAGGCCGGGGCCGAGCTGGTCGAGGTCTCCGTGCCCAGCGTCGAGGCCGCCGTGGCCGTCTACTACGTGGTCGCCACCTCCGAGGCCAGCGCCAACCTCGCCCGCTTCGACGGCGTGCGTTACGGCCGCCGGGCCGAGGGGGCGGACAACCTGGCCGACCTCTACTTCGAGAGCCGCGGCGAAGGCTTCGGCCCCGAGGTGAAGCGGCGCATCATGCTCGGCACCTTCGCCCTGTCGTCCGGCTACTACGAGGCCTACTACGGCCGGGCGCGCGGGGTGCTGGAGCGGATGCGGCGCGAGCTCGACGCCGCGTTCGAGCGCGCCGACGTGCTGGCGACTCCCACCAGCCCGACGGCCGCCTTCCGTCTCGGCGAGAAGACGGACGACCCTCTCGCCATGTATCTCTCGGACATCTTCACGACCCCCGCGAGCCTGACCGGGTTCCCCGCCGTCGCCGTCCCGTCGGGGGCGGACGACCAGGGGCTGCCGCTGTCGCTCCAGGTCATGGGGCGGCCCTTCGCCGAAGCCCTGCTGTTCCGCGTCTGCCGGGCCTTCGAGCGGGAGACGGGCTGGGTCGTGGCTCCCTCGTTCCGGGGAGCGGAGGTCAGCTGAATGAGAAAAGCAGTCGCCAGCGGGGCCGCCGTATCCGCCTTCCTTTTCCTGCTGGGACTGCTGGCGGCGGCGCCGGCCGCCGCCGTGGTGGACCGCGCCGGCGCCGTGCGCGTGCAACTGGAGGAGGGGACCGTGGCCCTCCTGAACGAAAAGGGGATCGCCGTCGAATCGGCCCCCAGGCGCGGCGAAGGGATGCTCGCCTTCGCCCGCCGCCTCTGCGGCGACGCCGCCCTGGCCCCCAAGGTGACGCAGGCCAACGGCGGCTCCGCCGAGCTGCACGCCGGCGTCCGCTACACCGTCCCCTTCGACCTGCTCTCCCAGGAGTGGCAGATCAAGGCGATGAAGGCCCTCTTCCCCGAAGACAAGGCGGAGGCCGACGGCTGGCGCCACAAGGTGCGCGGCGCCGGGCCCCTCCAGCGGGAGAGCCTGTGGCAGCTCGCCGGGTGGTTCACCGGCAAGGGGGAGAACTTCCGCGCCATCCGCGAGTACAACGAGCTGCTCGACGACGACGTGGCGCGCGGCCGGACGGTGACGATCCCCTCCGAGCTGCTGCTGCCGGCGTTCAAGGCGGCCCTGCCGGTGCCCGAGAAGCCGTACCTCCTGGAGTACGGCACGGACAAGGACGGCGAGTACGCGGTCTACCGCCTGCGGCCCGGCGAGGCCCTCTACTCCTCGGTGGTGGTGCGCTTCACCGGCCGCGTCTTCGCGGCGGACGTGAACGCCACGGCGCAGCAGATCGCCAGGCGCTCCGGCATCCCGGACGTGACCGACATCCCGATCGGCTACCGGGTGAAGATCCCGTTCGACGTGCTGCAGCCGGAGTTCATGCCCGAGGGGCACGCCAAGCGCAGGGAGTACGAGGAAAGCCTGCGGGCCAGCGCCCACTTCAGCAACCAGGTCACCGCCAGGGGCCTCGCCGGCATCACCGTGATCCTCGACGCCGGCCACGGCGGCCATGACGCCGGGGCGACCCTCAGCGGGGTGTGGGAGAGCCTCTACGTCTACGACATCACCATGCGCATCAAGCGGGTGCTGGAGACGCAGACCGGCGCCCGGGTGCTGGTGACCACCCGCGACGGCGGCGACTTCCGCGTCCAGGACGTGGACGTGCTGCCCTTCTCCCGCGGCCACGCGGTGCTGACCACGCCCCCCTATCCCATCGAGGACGCCAAGGTGGGGGTGAACCTCCGCTGGTACCTGGCGAACAGCCTGTTCCGGCAGACGGTGCAGAAGGACAGCGACTCCCAGAAGGTGGTCTTCCTCTCCATCCACGCCGACTCGCTCCACCCCTCGCTGCGGGGCGCCATGGCCTACATCCCCGCCGCCGAGATGCGGGACGGCAGCTTCTCCAAGGGAGGCGCCGTCTACACCGCGCGCAAAGAGGTGCGGGAGAACCCGCGGGTGGCCTTCGCCAAGGAGGACCGGGTGCGCAGCGAGGGCCTCTCGCGCGAGCTGGCCAAGCAGGTGATCGCGGCCTTCGCGGAGTCGGGGCTGCCCGTCCACCCCTTCAAGCCGGTGCGCGACCGCATCCTGCGCAACGACGGCGAGTGGGTGCCGGCGGTGCTGCGCTACAACTCGATCCCGGCCAAGATCCTGCTGGAGGTCTGCAACCTGGCCAACGAGCAGGACCGCAGGCTCATCCAGACCCGGGCCTACCGCCAGAAGGTGGCCGACTCGGTCGTCCAGGGGCTGCTCGCCTACTACGGCCAGGACGCCGGTCCGGGAGGCGGGGAAGTGGCGAAGGCGAAGTAGGGAGGCGCCCCACACGGACGAGCACCGACCGGTACGGACTTTCACGGACAGGCGGGACCTGTCCTTGTCCGTCCGTGTTTTGGTCCGTGTCCGTCCGTATGGGTCCGTGCTACCCTCTATCTGTTGAAGAATCCCGGGAACTTTCCGGAGACCCCGCCGGTCTATGAGAACAGGGCGAGAGTCGTCGAGCCGCCCTGGGAGGAGTCGGTGGGTGTCGCCACGGTCTATCCTGCCGTTCATCACCTTGATGTAGCCCTGGACGTCGCGCTCGTCGAGCGCCATCGCTGCGGCGATATGCAGGCTTTCGACGAGGTCTACGAGCGCTTCGGGGAAATGGTGTACAACCTGGCGCTCCGCCTCGCCGGCAACCGCGAGGAGTCCGCCGACCTCACGCAGGAGATCTTCCTGCGCATCTATCGCCACCTGGGGAGCTTCGGGGGTCGATCCACCCTCAAGACCTGGGTGTTTCGCATCGCCATCAACCACTGCCGCGATCGCCTGTCGCGCCATATCCCGACGATGCAGTCGATCGACGCCGACCCCGAGGAGGGGAGCGCCATGATCGCCGATTCGGCCCGCGGGCCGGAGGAACTGGCGGTCGCCGCGGACGAAGGGCGCCGGGTGATGGAAGGGCTCGCCCGGATTCCGCAGGTTTTTCGCGAAGCAGTGGTTTTGAGAGACCTCGAAGGTTTATCCTATGAGGAGATTGCTGAAGTTCTGGGGGTCCGGGTCGGGACCGTCCGTTCGCGGATCGCGCGTGGACGCGACCAGCTTCGCTCCCTCCTGGAGAGAGAACTATGAACCGACACGCTACCACTGAGCAGCTTTCGGCCTACCTCGACAGAGAGCTCGGGGCGGTCGAGCTGCATCGGCTTGAAGCTCACTACGATTCCTGCGAGGAGTGCAGGGCGCGGCTGACCTCGATGCGGCGGGTGGTCCGCGGGCTGGACAACATCGGCCGCGCAGTGCCGCCGCCCGCCCTGCGCCAGCAGATCCGCCGTCAGGTCATCACGCAGGCGACCGCCCCGCCGTACGGGTTCCGGGCCGCGTTCGAGAAGCTCCGCATGTACATGCTGGGGGGCATGCAGCCGATGTACCTGCTGGGCATGCAGCCGACGCTGCGCACGGCCTCCGTCACGGGCCTGGCCCTGGTCGTCGGGCTGTTCGCCTTCAACCACTTCAACGGGCTCCGGCCCGTCGAGGTGAGCGTACCGCAGGAGAACGTCACGGTGACTCCCTACGCGGATTCGCCGGTGGCGCAGACCACCACCAGCGAGGTCGCCGGCCGGGAGTTCATCTGGACCGATTCCGGCTGGATCCAGCGGGGCCTGGAAGGCAAGACCCCCGAGGTCCAGGTCGAGGCCGGCAGCCCGCAGGGCAAGGCGTTGCTGAGCAAGTACTCGGATCTCAAGTGGCTGCTCGCCGACGGCGACCGGGTCGTTCTGCGCTACAACCTGGGGACGGTGGAGATCCGTCCGAAGACGCCGACCCGCGTGCTCGGCTACGAAAGAGATTTCCGGCCGGGCCAGGTGGCGGAGGCGTAGAGAGCCGCGAGTCCGCGTTGCCGGCGGGGCGGGGTGCCCTCCGAGACCTCACCCCCTGGCCCCCTCTCCCATCGCCCTCCCACCACCCGGGAGAGGGGGAACGATGAGGAAGCGATCCTGCCGAGCTGATGATTCCTCGAATCGTAGGGCCCTCCCTCTCCCGGTTGGGCGGTAGGGCGGTGGGAGAGGGACCGAGGGTGAGGTCTCGGAGGGCAAGGCCTACTGGTACGGCTCGATCCCCGCGATCTTCCAGCTCTCGCCACCCACCCGCACCTCGTCCCCCGGTTTCTTTCCGAGGATCTCCTTGGCGAGGTCGGACTCGTAGGAGATGACGTCCTCCTCCGGCTTGCTCTCCCAGGGACCCAGGATGGTCAGCACCCGCTCGCCGCCGGCGCCGCCGGTCATCCGGACCCGCGAGCCGATGCGGACCTCGGAGGAGTCCACGCCGGAGGTCTGGATGATGCGCACCCGCGAGAGGTCGGAGTTCAGGGCGGCGGCGCGGGCGTTCAGATACTCGTGGCGCTGGCGGGCCGACTTGTACTCGAAGTTCTCCCGCAGGTCGCCCATGGCCCGGGCCTCCTCGATCGCCTTGCGGTTGGCCGGGATCTCCTTGGTCATGATCTGGTGCAGCTCCGCCCGCTTGGCGTCTATCGATTCCCCGGTGGCGTAGAGCGGCGGCGGACCGGTCTCCTTGCGCAGGCCCTGGAAGCGGAGCTGGATGGCGTTGACGAGCTGCTCGCGCTGGTAGGGCTCCAGCGCCGACGCCCGCTGCACCGCCTCCTCGGCCTGGGCGGCCTGGTCTTCCGTGAGATGAGTGAGCAGGCGCGGCACCGTGCCGCCCGACTCGGCCAGCGTCAAAAGGCGGATGCGGTAGGGAGCGAACTCGTCGCGCGAGAGGCTGGTCAGGATCTGCTGCAAAAGCCGCAGCGGATTGCGCGTCCGCAGGGCCTCGTCCACCGCCGCCCGCTCGGCCAGCCAGGCGAAGGCCGCCGGATTGCGGTGCGGCTGCGCCAGCAGGCTGTCCAGGAAGCGGTCCAGCTCCTTGCGGGCGCCCGCGGCCACGCCGTCCGCCAGCAGGTCGAGGGCGCGGGGATCGGTCTCCCTGGTCATGGCGTCGCGGAAGATTACGGGCCAGTCCTCCCGGCGCTCGCGCACCATGGCGTAGGCGCGCTCCCGCAGCAGGCGGTCCTCGATGCCCACGAAGACCTTGGCGGGCTGCACGGAGAGGAGGTTGTCCGGGGACCAGTCGGCGTCCTCGGGGACTTTCGCGCCGCTGCGCTCCATGGCGAACCAGATCTCGAAGGCGAGGCCGGGATCTTCGTCCAGGACGCTCTCGGCCACCTCGGCCAGGTTGGCGGCCATGCGGTCCCGCAGGCCGGTGTCGCGCGCGCCCTCGCGGCGGAGCCGCTCGATCTTCTTGCGCGGATCCGCCTTCGCGAAGGCCTTCCACACCGAGTCCAGGGCGTCGCCGCTGCTGTCGGCCCAGCGGTAGGTCTGGCGCGCGCCGCTGCCGGTGGCCACCACCTGGGCATGCTTGCGGGCCGCCGCCCACCAGGAGGTCCACTGGGACTCGGCGACGATCCCCGCCAGGATGTCCCGGATCTCGCCGGCGGTGAGCTGCCGGTCGTAGCTCTGGAGGACCACCTGCAGCAGATCGGGCGGAGTCAACGCCTTGAGGGAGGCCGGCTGCTCCAGCTTGCGCCGCAGGACATGCTCCGTCGGGAGCGGCCGCAGGAGCTTGGGCGCGGCCTTGAAGCCCACGGTCAGGCCGCGGATCTTCTCGAAGTCCACCTTGAAGCTCTCCAGCCCCAGGTTGGCCTCCACGACCCGGCCCACGCCCTTGCCCTCCATGGCCACCACCGTGCCCACGTCGAAGGCCAGCAGGCTCTCCAGCCGGTCCACCTTCTCCCAGATCTTGGGGACGTCCCCCGGGGCGCGGTGGAGGCCCACAGCCTCGAACAGGGCCTTGTAGATGGAGCGGTCGGAGTAGAGCTTGCCGAGGGTGGAGGAGACGGTGGGGTGGATCTTGTCCGGCGGGAGGAAGATGCCGCCGGCCCGTTTCAGGAGCTTCAGGCGGATGGCCCAGAGGCCGTTCTCCCGCAGATGGTCGTCCATCAGCTCCAGCAGGGAGCGGGCGCGCGGTTCCTCGCCGGTGCCGACCAGCGCGCGGGCCACGCCCACGTAGTAGTCGACGTCCGTCGGGTCTTTTTCGAGGCGCGACAGCCACTCGGCTTCGATGGCGTCGAAATCGCCCTTCGACAATTGATTCTGGGTGTCTCGCGAAATCGTCATAGGGAGGGAGGAAGATACCAGATTCTATAAGCTACGCGGCATATCCGGCGAATCCCCCGCGCCGCCGGGCGCGAGTCTTGCTGGGGAAAAAGGGTTGAGCGAATGGAGGAACGTCTTCAAAGCTGCGTTGGAACGACAAATATTTGACCCCGGACGGAGTGCCGCGTAAAGTTAGAGCCGCGTGTCGAAAATCGTGTCAAAAGGAGAGACAATTCCGCCCCACAAGACCGACGCCTCTCCACCGGCCGAGCCCGCCGGCGAGGGCGCGCCCCGCCGTCCCAACCGCCAGCCGCCGTGGGAGAAGGAGGCGGGCGGCGGGGGCGAGAGCGGCTCGTTCGGCGAATGGCTGCGCCGCCAGCGCGAGATGCGCGAGATCAGCCTGCGCGACATCGCCGACCGCACCAAGATCAGCCGCCGCTACCTCGAGGCCATGGAGGCGGACCGCTTCGACCTCCTGCCGGCTCCCCTCTTCGCCAAGGGCTTTCTCCGCGAGTACGCCCGCTACGTCGGGCTCTCCCCGGACGACGTGGTCAACCACTACCTCTCCGTGTACCACCCGGAGCAGTTGGCCACCGATCCGAAGGAAGACACCCGCGTGCGGACCCGGCCCAAGCACCTCGATCCCGGCCAGCCGCCGGTGCGCCGCAACTGGAGCCAGGGCCTGCTCTTCGCCCTGGCCGGGCTCATCCTCCTCGTCCTTATCGCTCTCGCCGTCTGGGTCGCCGACCGCAAGCGTGACCAGCCGCCGCCGGCCACCCAGTCGCCATCGATCGCCGCGCCGCCTCCCGCCCCCGCCATGCTCACGCCCCCCGCGCCGCCGCCGGAGCCGCGCGCGCCGATCGAGGTCTCCATGGAATTCTCCGGCGAGTGCTGGGTGGACGCCCTGATCGACGGCAAGACGCGCCGCGCCGAGTCGCGCTATCCGAGCGACGAGGCCCTGCAACTCCAGGCGCAGCAAAGCATCGAGCTCGAGCTCGGCAACGCCGGCGTCGTGGAGATGCAGGTGAACGGCTATCCCATGAAGCTCGACGCCCAGCCCGGCGAGGTGCGGAATCTCGTTATCGACCTCAACACGGTGCAGGCTTTGAAAGCCGAGAGCCAGGCCCCGAACTGACCGTGGCTGACAGCCAGTCTTCCCTTCGCGAGCAGGTGCGCTCGGGCGGCAACCGCCAGCTTCAGCTCCTCGCCGCTGAGGGGATGCTCCCCCTCCCCCCGGAAGAGCTCATCGCCCTCCAGGTCGACCTTGCCCAGGGCGAGGACGCCGAGGTGGCCGGCCGCGCGCGCACCAGTCTCCAGAGCGTCGACGTGCGGCTCGCCAAGGCCTTCCTGGAGCGCGAAGCCGGGGAGGAGGTCCTGGGCTGGTTCGCCGAGGAAGGCGCGCACCCGGTCCTGCTGGAGGCCGTGCTGCGCCGCCGCGACGTGCCCCGCCGCCTCCTGGCCCGCCTCGCCCGCCGCCTCCCGCCCGACCTCCAGGAGATCCTGCTCCTGCGCCAGGACGCCATCATCGAGGAGCCTTTCATCCTGGAGGCCCTGGAGGAGAACCCCGAGGTCTCCGGCTACTCCCTGCGGCGCATCGCCGAGTTCCGCGAGCACCTGCTGCCCCGGCAGCGCTCCGCGCCCGCTCCGTCGGCGTTCGAGGAGATGGACGACGCCGCGCTGGAGGCGGCCCTGGACGAGGTCCGTCCCCTCCCCGAGTCCGGCGAGATCGACACCGAGAAGACCAAGCTCTCCGAGGGGCAGATCCGCATGCTCCCCGTGCCGGCGCGGCTCAAGCTCACCCGCGGCGCGCCACGCACCCTGCGCACCATCCTGCTGCGCGATTCCAACGCCCAGGTCGCCGTTTCCGTGATCATCAACAACAATCTTACCGATCAGGAGGTGGAACAGACGGCCGCCAGCCGCGCGGTGGTGGACGAAGTCCTGCAGATGATCGCCAAGAAGCGGGACTGGGTGGCCAAGTACCATGTGGCCAAAGCCCTGGTCTTCAACCCCCGGACGCCCCTGGCCACCGCCGTCCGTCTGGTGTCCCGGCTCTCCGTGCGGGATCTAAAAGAGTTGGGGCGGGACCGCAATGTTCCCGACGCCGTGCGCTCGACAGGCCTGCGTTTGTATAGAATCAAGCAGCAATAGGACGACAACCATGGCCAGGGACTTTTACGCTGTCCTCGCGGTGCCGCGCAACGCCACCGAGGACCAGATCCGCCAGCGCTTCCGGGAGCTCGCCCGCACGCGCCATCCCGACCTGTTCCAGGGGGAGGCCAAGAAGCGGGCCGAGGTCGAGTTCCAGGACCTCACCCAGGCGTTCAACGTGCTGAGCGATCCGGAGCGGCGGCGCAAGCACGACGGCGAGCTGGTCCGCCCCGAAGAGCAGGGCGCCCCCGACGGCCGCCAGCTCGCGAAGGTCTACCTCCAGCGCGGCGTCAAGGCGTACAAGGAGAAGAGCTGGCCCGAGGCCGCCAGCAATTTCGATCTGGCGACCAAGTCCGACCCGCGCAACGCCCAGGCCTGGCATCACCTCGCCCAGGCCTGCAGCCATCAGCGCAACTGGCTCCCCCAGGCGGTGGCCGCCATCGAGCAGGCCTGCCAGCTCGAGCCCATGAATTCCAGCTACCTCAAGCAGGCCGGCCGCATCTGCGCCCTGGCGGGACAGGCCGAGCGGGCCGTACAGTATTACCGGAAGTCGCTGCAATGGGGCGGCGACGACCCTGACGTGCGCCAGGTCATCGACGAGCTGACCCGCTCCTCCTCCTCCTCGCCGCGGCGCGGCCTCTTCGGGAAGACCGGCTGATGTTGCGGATCAGGGCCTGTGGACTCTCGGACGTGGGGCTCACCCGGGCCCACAACGAGGACTACTTCGAGATCGACCCCCAGCACAGGCTCTACGTGGTGGCGGACGGCATGGGCGGCCACAGCCACGGCGAGGTGGCGGCCCAGATCGCCGTCAACGCCATCCGCGACTTCATCACCCGCAGCGCCGACCGCGACACCACCTGGCCCTTCGGCATGGACGGGAGCCTCGCGCGCCACTCCAACCTCCTGAAGATGGCCGTGCGCATCGCCCACGACCACGTCCTGCGGGCCATCAGCCGCGACGGCTCCCTGTACGGCATGGGCACCACCGTGGTCGGCCTCCACGTCGACGGCTCCACCGCCGCCGTGGCCCACGTGGGGGACAGCCGCGCCTACCGGCTGCGCAACGGCCGTTTCGAGCAGCTCACCCAGGACCACACCTGGGTCAACGAGCAGGTGGTGGCCGGCTTCCTCTCCAAGGAGCAGGCCCGCTCCCATCCGCTGAAGAACGTGGTCACCCGCGCCCTCGGCGGCGAGAGCGACGTCAACGTCGATATCCGGGAGATCGAGGTCCAGCCCGGCGACTTCTTCCTCCTCTGCTCGGACGGCCTGACCGGCATGCTCTCCGACAACGACATCCGCGACCGTCTCCTCGCCGGCCGCAGCCTCCACGAGATCTGCCGCAGCCTCATCAACGACTCCAACGCGCGCGGCGGCATCGACAACGTCACCGTCGTGCTGCTGGCGGTCGAAGAGGCGGAGGGGGAGGAAGAGGAGACGGCGGCGGATTGCGAGGCGACGCGGTAGGGCGGGAAACACGGACAAGCACAGACGAACACGGACCCACAAGGACGGCGGGAGAGCTGTGTTCGTCTCCCAGTCTGTTCCGTGATCGTCCTTGTCGGTCCGTGTTCGTCCGTGCTGTCCTTTCCCCGGCCTCACCCCCCGTACGTATACCCCTGCCGCGACTTCACCCGGAACTCGGGGTTGACCGTCTTCACCTCCACCCGCTGGAACCCGGTCTTGCCGGCCGGGCGCTCGGTGGAGTAACTCAGCAGGTAGTAGCCGTTGTTCTCCTGGGTGATCTGGTCGAGGGGCGTCGAGTAGTTGGTGACGTTGAAGAAATACCGGCCGCCCGTATCGTCCGCCATCTTGTTCAGGGAGTCGCTCAGCGTGTGCTCCGTGCCCGGCGGCGTCAGGTCGATCATATAGGCCGCGACGTTGTTGTCGTTCAGCTGCTGGACCGTCGGCTCGAAGAACCGCTTGTCCGGCGTGAACTGGCCGAACGCGTCGGTGCGGCCCGGCAGACCGTAGCTGAAGATCAGCAGGTTCTTGCGCGCGCGGATGGAACCGCTGGCCTTGGCCAGCACCTGCATGGCCTCGTAGAGCGTCGAGGTCTCCTTGCCCAGCGCCTTGCCCGTGGGCAGGCCGGCCAGCAGCGAGGAACCCTTGCTGGTGTCGATCCGGGAGGGATAGTTGCCCTCCAGGTGCTTGCCCTTGAGGGCGTTGTCGATCGCCTGCACCAGCGCCTTGCGGTCGTTGGTGAAGTCCTGCTGCACCTTGAGGCGGGCGTCCCAGCTCACCACCGCCACATAGTCGTTGGGCAGCAGCTCGCTGGCCACCCAGCCCTTGGCGCGCTTGGCGGCCTCCATCTGCTGCGAGAGCAGGCGCGGGGCCTCCTGGGCAGTGTGCCGCATGTCGTCAAAGAGGAGGATGAAGTAGCGGTCCTCCGTCCCCTGCTCGACGCTGGCGCCCTGCTTGGCCAGCGCGGGCGAGGACTCCAGCAGGCGGCGGTTGCTGTAGAACGTGATGCCGCTGAGGTCCACCCGGCGGCCGTTCTCCGTCACCACGAAGTCGTCCGGTCCGAGCCCCACGATCACGTTGCCCTGGGAATCCGTCACCAGGACGTCCAGGAGAACCTCGTTGACGTTCACCGTGCCCTGGAACTGGTCCGGTTGGTCCTGGGCCACGGCGAAACCGGCCAGGGCGCAGAACGCCACGAGGACGAGCGCCGTCATCCGAAGAGTTCGAGACATGGGAAATCTCCTTTTCTAGATCCGGACTGCGGGAAACTCATCGTTTTCGGTCCGGCCCCACTAGAGAGAGCAAGGGCCGGACCAGGATTATTTCCTGGGGGCGGGGAAGGTGTTCGTCCTCTGGGGGGGACGGAAGCCGTCCCCCGGGCCCCTCACCTCCCCGGCCCTCCTCTCCCGACCCCTCCCTCCCTCCCTCACCGGGAGAGGAGGGAGAAAAGCAAAACCTTGCCGCCGTGTTCCCCTCTCCCGGTGAGGGAGGGAGGGAGGGGTCGGGCCAATGGGGATCAACCGGCCAGGGGTGAGGGTTCGTTCACCCGAAGCGCGCGTAGAACCCGCCCGCCGCCGCCGTGGCCCGAAGCGCGTCGCTCGGCCGGAACCGCTCGCTGACCGCGCTCTCCAGGCGCTCCAGCGTGGCGATGATCCGCCCCAGGCCCTCCTGGTCCGCCCAGCGGCAGAGACCGCCGCGGAACGGCGGGAAGCCCGTGCCGAAGATCAGCGACAGGTCCAGGTCGCTCGCGGTCCGCACCACGCCCTCCTCCAGGCAGCGGGCGGCCTCGTTCACCATCGGCAGCACCATGCGGTCGGCGATCGCCCCCGGGTCCGGGTTCGACACCCGCGGCTGGATCCCCAGCAGGTTGTAGACCTCCGGGTCCGAACCCTTCCGCTCCCGCCCTTCGTAGCGGTAGAAGCCCTTGCCGTTCTTCGTCCCCAGCCGGCCGCTCTGCGGCGTCCGGTCCAGCCAGTCGGGGATGGGCAGCCGGTCGCTGAACGCCTCGTGCAGGATGTGCGCGACCTTGGTCGCCACGTCGATCCCCACCTCGTCCGTCAGCTCCATAGGACCTACGGGCATCCCCCACTCGGTCATCGCCCGGTCCAGGTCCTCGATCCGGTAGCCCTCGTCGAGCAGCCAGAGCGCCTCCACCGAGTAGAACATCAGCAGCCGGTTGACCAGGAACCCGGGCGCGTCCTTCACCAGCACCGGCGTCTTGCCCAGCTTGCGGGTGAAGTCGAACACCGTGTTCACCGCCACGGGATCGGCCCCCTCCGGCGCGATCACCTCCACCAGCGGCATCTTGTGCACGGGATTGAAGAAGTGCATCCCGACCACCCGCCCCGGGTTCGGCGTTTTCGCGCCGATGCCCGCGATCGACAGCGACGACGTGTTCGAGGCCAGGATCGCGTCCGCCGGCAGGTGCTTCGCCGTCTCCGCCATCACCTCCTGCTTGACGCCCATGTTCTCCACGATCGCCTCGACCAGGAAGTCCACCCGGCCGAAGCCCGAGTAGTCCAGCGTCGGGTGGAGCAGGGCCATCTTGCGCCGCGCCTCGGCGGCGGTGAGGCGACGGCGCTCCACCTGCTTGGCGAACAGGCCGGCCGCGTGCTGCATGCCGCTGGCCAGGGCGTCGTCGCGTACGTCCTTCATCCGCACCGGCAGGTCTTTCTCGTCCGCGATGAGCTGCGCGATCCCGCCGCCCATCACCCCCGCCCCCAGCACCGCCGTGCTGTGCACCTCCCGCGGCTGGGCGCCGGGCAGGCCGGTCTCCTTCTTGTTCTCCTCGGTGAGCTTGAAGACGTGCACCAGGTTCTTCGAGATCCGCGACGTGGCGAGCTCGGCCACGGCCCGCGCCTCGGCGTCGAAGCCGGCGCGCGGCCCGTCCTCCACCCCCACCCGCACCACCTCGATGGCGCGCAGCGGCGCCGGATAGTGCCCGCGGGTCTGCTCCAGCGTCTTCTTGCGGGCCTGGTCGAACAGGATCTTGCGGCCCACGGGGTTCTTCTCCAGCAGCGTCTCCTTGAGGTCGAACCCCCCCTCGTCGCGGCGGGGCTTGTCCCTGCGCTCCAGGGCGAAATCCCGCACCGTGTCGAGGAAGCGGGCGTCGGGCATCAGGGCGTCGATCAGCCCCAGCTTCAGGGCCTTCCTGCCGACCACCGTCTTGCCGGTGAGGATCAGGTCCAGGGCCTCGGCGATGCCGATCCGGCGCGGCAGCCGCGTCGAGCCGCCCCAGCCGGGCAGGATGCCCAGCCGCACCTCGGGAAGGCCCATCTTCGTGTCCGGCCGGTCGCTCGCCACCCGGTAGGTGGACGCCAGCGAGATCTCCAGCCCGCCGCCCAGGCACACGCCGCGGATCGCCGCCACGGTGGGGAAGGGGAGCGACTCCCACGTCGAGAACAGCCGGTGTCCGATCCGCGACCCCGCCTCGGCCTCCACCGGATCGGTCACGCGGGCGATCTCCTCCACGTCCGCGCCGGCGATGAAGCTCCCTTCCTTGCCCGAGAGCAGGATCAGGCAGCCGATGTCCTTCCGGCCCGCCAGCTCCTCCAGGACCGCCTCCAGCTCCTGGAGCGCGCCCCGGGTGAACACGTTGACCTTCTTGTCCGGCGAATCGAACGTCAGCGTCGCCAGGCGGTCGGCGCCGACTTCGAGATGGAAGATGGACGGCATGGGTGGGACCCTCCTCTGGAAACCGCTGCATGAAAACCCTCACCTCCCGGCCTCCTCTCCCGACCCCTCCCTCCCACCCACACCGGGAGAGGAGGAGAGGTTAGCCAAAAGAGGCTTTTTGACAAACTTGGACAAACCGTTCCCCCTCTCCCGGTGAGGGTGGGAGGGAGGGGTCGGGAGAGGGGGCCAGGGGGTGAGGGCCCGGGCGGGGGGCCTACCCCCCCGCCTTGTCCGCCCGCTCGTACAGCCGGTTGATGATCTCCCCGTACTTCTGGTTGATCACCCGCCGCTTGACCTTCTGGGTGGGCGTCAGCTCGCCCGTCTCCAGCGTGAACTCGTTGGGGAGCAGCTCCCAGGTCCCGACCTTCTCGAAGCCGGCGAGGTTGGCGTTCACCGCCTCCACCTCGGTGCGGATCAGCTCCCGCACCTGGGGATGGGCGATCAGGGCCTCGTTGCCGGTGTCGCCGACGCCGTTCTTCGCGCCCCAGCTCTTCAGCGCCTCGAAGTCCGGCACCAGCAGCGCGGAGAGGAACTTCTTCTGGTCCCCGATCACCACCGCCTGGCTGATGTAGCGGCTGCCCTTCAGCGAGTTCTCGATCGGCGCGGGCGCCACGTTCTTGCCGTAGGCGTTGATGATCAGCTCCTTCTTGCGGTCGGTGATCCGCAGGAAGCCCTCGGAGTCGATCTCGCCGATGTCCCCGGTGTGGAACCAGCCCTCGGAGTCGATCACCTCCGCCGTCTCCTTCTCCATGCCCCAGTAGCCCTTCATGATGTTCGGGCCCTTGGCCAGGATCTCGCCGTCCGCCGCGATCATCAGCTCCACCCCCGGAATCGCCCGGCCCACCGCCCCCATCTTCACGTGCTCGCGGGTGTTCACCGTCAGCACCGGCGACGTTTCCGACAGCCCGTAGCCCTCGAAGATCGGCACCCCGGCGCCCCAGAAGAACTCCGCGAGGTCGCGCGACAGCGGCGCGCCGCCCGAGATGGCGAACACGAACCGGCCGCCCAGGCGCTCGTGGATCTTCTTGAACACCAGCTTGTCCGCCAGTCCGAGTTGGAATCCGAGGAGGCCCGGGGGCTTCTGCCGCTTCAGCCGGTACGGCAGCGCCTGGCGGCCCAGCGCCACCGCCCAGTGGAACAGCTTCTGGCGGATCGGCGAGCCCTGCGACACCTGCTCGTACACCCGGGCGTGGAACTTCTCGTAGACCCGCGGCACCGACACGAACACGTTGGGCTTCACCTCCTGCATGTTCTGCGGCACCGTGTTCACCGACTCGGCGTAGGCGATCGTGCAGCCGGTCAGGAAATAGCAGTAGTCCACCGTGCGCTCGAACGAGTGCGACAGCGGCAGGAACGTCAACACCGTGAACTTCGGATCCAGGTTCAGCACCGAGAGCCCGGAGCTGACGTTCGACGCGATATTGCGGTGGGTCAGCATGACCCCCTTGGGCGTGCCCGTGGTGCCGCTGGTGTAGATGAAGGTCGCGAGGTCGTCCGGCTTCACCGCCCGGGCGCGGGCCTCGAAGTCCGCGGGATCGACCCCCGTCCCCTTCTCCAGCAGCGCCGCCAGGGTGGTCACCTTGGGATGCTTGGACTCCCCTTTGATGATCACGAACTGGCGGACGTCCGGCAGCTCGTCCTCGTGAGACAGCAGGCCTTCCAGATGGGCGGTCGTCTCCGCGAACACCACCTTGGCGCCGCAATCCTTGGTGATGTAGGACGACTGATCGGGCAGCAGGGTGGGGTAGATCGGCACCAGCACCGCGCCGATGCACAGCGTGGCGAAGTCCACCGTGGGCCAGTGGGGTCCGTTCTCGGACATCAGGGCCACCCGGTCGCCGGGTTCCACGCCCAGGTCGCGCAGCGCCTTGGACAGCCTGCGGACGCGGTCCACCAGCTCCGCCGTCGAGACCGGCTGGTAGGTGCCTCCTACCTTGGTCAGAAGGCAGTCCGGCTTGTTGTAGGCAGCGGCCTTCAGGAAAAGCTCCGAGAGCGTGGAAACGGTGAGCGTGGCCGGCATGAGAGCCCTCCCCTGGGGTTAGGTCCCGGATTGTATCGCAAGGCGGGCCCTCACCCCGACCCTCTCCCGACCCCTCCCTCCCTCCCTCACCGGGAGAGGGCGCCCCCTCCCTTCTCCGATTTAAAAGCGGCCTCTTCTGGCGAATCTCTCCCTCCTCTCCCGGTGAGGGAGGGAGGGAGGGGTCGGGAGAGGAGGGCCGGGGTGGTGAGGGCTCCGGGTGGCTATGCCACCCGGACCGCGTCCCGCCGTCCCGTTTCTTTCCTTCTGAGGCAACATTACCTTTTGGGGAGACAGGCTCCGCCCGGCATGACGCCGCGCCGAGATCTGTTCCCGAAAGGAATCCTTATGTCCGGTAACTGCGTGCGCATCGCCCTTTGCGTCCTTCTGGCCCTGGGCCTCCTGGCCGCCGCCCCGCTCCAGGCAAAACCCTTGCGGGTTGCCGCGAACGGAACGCCGGCCGTCTCCTTCGACGCTTTCCTGGCGGGATTGTGGCAGCGTGCCGCGCGCCTGCTCGGCGTGCCGGTGGAGAAGGAGGGAGTGACGATCGACCCAGACGGCGCCACGAGCCCGACGCCGACGCCCAGCCCGAACCCCGAAGGGACCTCGATCGATCCCAACGGTCGTCCCTAGCTTTCTCAGGGGCCGGATCTCCTCCGGCCCCATCTTTCTCCCTTTTGGGTGTCACGAAATCTCGCGGTGCGGCAACTTAATCTTAAAGAGGGTATCTGTGCTTTCCTATAAGGAGGAGAAGAGTGGAGGATTACCATCTTTCTCTGGAGACCCTGGCGAGGTGGCTCGCGGGGACCCTGGAGCATGACGAAGTGCTGCGGCTTGTGGTCCCTCATGTCCTGGAGAAATGCCCGGTCTGCCGGGAGCGGCGCGACGAGATCCGGCGGCTCCAGAAGGAGGTGGGCCACTGGAGCGAGGAAGTCGTGGTCCTGGAAGGGCTCCTGGCGCCCGAGCTCTGGGATCGTCTGGCGGACCGGCCCTACCCAGAGCAGGTCCGGGAGGTGGAGGCGGACGAAGACCTGCATGTCTGGGGCCTCTGTCAGCTCATCCTCGCCAAGAGCAGGGAAGCCGTCTTCAGCGACCCCGCCCGGGCCGTGGACATGGCGAACCTGGCGCTCAAGGTCGTGCGCCATCTCGACGAAGCCTACGATCCGAGCTGGGTGATGGATCTGCGGGCTCGGTGCTTTGCCTATCTCGGCAACGGCCGGCGTGTTCTGGGGGAGTTGCGCAGCTCGGAGGACGCTTTCGCCAAGGCAAACGCTTGTCTGAGCCGGAGCGGAACCGGGAACTTGGACATCAAGGCCGAGGTCCTTGGACTGGAAAGCTCTCTTCGCCGGGCTCAGCGTCAGTTACCAGACGCCTTGGCTCTGCTAGATCTGGCCCATGCTCTCTATGAGGAGAACGGAAATCGCCAGGGAATCGGCAAAGCTCTCCTCAAGAAGGCCAAGATCCTGGAGGAGATGGATGACCTCCCGAGATCTGTCGAGCTGCTGCGAAAGGCTGCTTCGGAATTTGATCCCCAAAGAGAACGGCGCCTGTTTACAGTTGCGCGTTACAACCTTCTGGGATGCCTTGCTTTGGCGGAGCGTTATACCGACGCTGAGCAACTCCTGCCTGAGGTCCATGATCTCTTCCGTGAGGAATCGCAGCCGCTGGACCTCGTACGGCTGCAATGGGCAGAGGGCCTCATTCACCTCGGCTTCGGCCGCCTCGGACCCGCCGAGGCCGCCTTCCGAGAAGTCCAGCGGGAGTTCCTGTCCCGCGGCATGGGCTACGACGCGGCCCTGGTCTCCCTCGACCTCGCCCGCCTCTACGCCCAGGAAGGCTGCACGGACGACCTCAAGAAGCTCGCCTCCGAGCTGATGCCCGTCTTCGAGTCGCGGGACGTCCACCGCGAGGCCATCGTCGCCCTCCTCATGTTCCAGCGCGCCTGCGAAGAGGAGCGCACGACCGTCGAGATGATCCGCGAAATCGCCGCCTTCCTCCGGCGGGAGCGGAGAGGCAACGGCGTCTAGAGACAGCGCGGACCCACCCTTCGGCGTCAACCGGCAAGCTTTCGGCATCAACCCGGAAGCTTTCGGCATCAACCCGGAAGCTTTCGGCGTCAATCCGGAAGGTTTCGATGTCAACCCGGAAGGATTCGGTGTCAACCCGGAAGGTTCGCGGATCAACCCGGAAGGTTCCCGGTTGACCTCGGAAGCTTCCCGGTTGACCTCGGAAGCTTCCCGGTTGACCTCGGAAGCTTCCCGGTTGAACCCTCAAGCTTCCCGGTTGACCACGAAAGCTTCCCGGTTGACCACGGAAGCTTCCCGGTTGACCACGAAAGCTTCCCGGTTGACCACGGAAGGTTCCCGGTTGACCATGCAAGCTTCCCGGTTGAACCCGGAAGCTTCCCGGTTGACACCGCAAGCTTCCCGGTTGACCTCGGAAGCTTCCCGGTTGACCACGAAAGCTTCCCGGTTGAACCCGCAAGCTTCCCCGGAACGAGCTTCGGGGACGTCGTACTAGAATGCTGAGCAACCTGGAAGGGGGAGGCTCGGATGACGACGGCGGCGGTAGAAGGACAGGGATACACACTGAGGGAGGAGATCGCCAACAGCGTGATCCACGGCTTCGGGATCCTCCTGGCCATCGCCGGCCTCGGCGTCCTGACGGCGTTCTCCGCCCTCCACGGTACGGTGTGGCACATCGTGGGCTGCAGCGTCTTCGGAGCGACCCTGATCCTCCTCTATACGACCTCGACGCTCTACCACAGCATCCCCTCGACGCGGGCGAAGCCGATCCTGCGGGCGCTGGACCACTCCGCCATCTACCTCCTGATCGCGGGCACCTACACCCCCTTCAGCCTGGTGAACCTGCGGGGCCCCTGGGGCTGGTCCCTGCTGGGGCTGATCTGGACCCTGGCGATCCTGGGCATCGTGACCCGGGTGCTGCTAGGCCGGAAAAGGGCCTGGCTCTCGGTGGCCTTCTACATTGCCATGGGCTGGACCGTCCTGATCGCGATCAAGCCCCTGGTGGCGAACACCGCGGCGGGGGGTATCCGGCTGCTGGTGGCGGGCGGGGTGGTCTACACGGCGGGGACGGTGTTCTACATGTGGCGGAAACTGCCGTACCACCATGCGATCTGGCACGTGTTCGTGCTGCTGGGGAGCATCTTCCATTTCTTCGCGATTCTTTTCTATGTGATCCCGCTGGCGGGGCGGGCGTAGGGATCGGGATGTATAGGCACCTACGATCCGGAAACTTCACCCTGTAAATCTCCTCGATGCTCACGAAGTGGCAGGCCTGGCCGAAAACACCCGCCCAGAATGGGCGGAATTTGAATAGCCTGGCGCTTCAGCGCCAGGGATGCTTCAGAGACAATCGCGGGTAGCCCACAGTTTTAACCTGGGGCGGAGAAGGATCGCGGACCCCACTGGAGCTGATATCGCGGGCCCGCAACGGCGGTCCGGATCATCGCAGATGCCATAAAGCAGCGGAGAAACGCGCATAATATTTAGAGCAGCTCCGCAACCGGACAAACCTACGACGGAGCGTTCCAGGCGTTGGGCGCGAGTTGCCAATAAAGCGATGAAGACCAAGACGCATTGTCCGGACTCGGTGCCCGCACCGGTCGGCAACTATTCGCTGGGGCTCGAGGTGCCCGCCGGCGCGAGACTCCTGTTCATCAGCGGTCAGATCCCGGAGACCCTGAACGGGGAAGTCCCACCAGTCTTTGAAGACCAGTGCAACCTGGTGTGGGATCACATTCTCTCGATCCTGCGATCCGCGGGCATGTCGGCCGCCAACCTTGTCAAGGTCACCACTTTTCTGACCGATTGCGAGCACGCGACGGCCAACAGCAGGATCCGCCGCGAGCGTCTCGGCTCGCACGCACCCGCGCTCACCGTGATGGTCGCGCAGACCCTAGATCCGTGCTGGCTGCTCGAAATCGAAGCGCTGGCGGCGGCGGAAGAAAGGACATAAAGGACCCAAGGGACCCAAGGGACCCAAAGGACATAAAGGACGCCGGGGACGATCTTTGAGTCCTTGAAGTCCCTGGTGTCCTTGGTGTCCTTTTTTTCTCAGCCGAGGTTGTGGAAGACCTTCTGCACGTCGTCGTCCTGTTCGAGCCGGTCGAGCAGGCTCAGGACTTCGGTGGCGTGGTTCTCGGGCAGCTCGACGGGCGTCAGGGGGATGTACTCCGACTCGGCGGAGAGGGGGGTGATGCCGCGGTCCTCGAGCGCCTTCTGCAGGTGGCCGAAGTCGTTGAACGCGCAGCGGATCACGAGCTGGGGCTCGCCCTTTTCGCCGGTGCTCTCGCCCATCTCTTCCAGCCCCGAGTCGATCAGCTCCAGCTCGAGCTCCTCCGGGTCGAGGCCCGCCGGGTTCAGGCGGAAGACGCCCATCCTCTTGAACAGGAAGCCGACGCTGCCCGAGTTGCCGAGCGTGCCGTTCCCCTTGTTGAAGTGAGCGCGCAGGTTCGATACGGTGCGCGTGGGGTTGTCGGTCGCGGTCTCGACCAGGATGGCGACGCCGTGGGGGGCGTAGCCTTCGTAGAGGATCTCCTCGAACTCTTCGGCGTCCTTGCCCGCCCCGCGCTTGATCGCCGCGTCGACCTTGTCCTTCGGCATGTTGACCGTGCGGGCGTTCTGGATGACCCGCCGCAGGAGCGGGTTGGCCGCGGGGTCCGGTCCGCCCGCCTTGGCGGCGATGGTGATTTCCTTGCCGATCCGGGCGAACTGCTTCGCCATCCGGTCCCAGCGGGCGAACATCGTGTGCTTCCTGGTTTCGAAAATGCGTCCCATAGTGGGCGTTAATCTAGCGTGAGCAAGGAGTTGGAGTAAAGGGAGGCCCCCCTCACCACCGCCGCGGGGCGTCCAGGATGACGCGCAGGGTGTCCCGCGCGATCAGCAGCTCCTCGTTGGTGGGGATGACGTAGAGGCGCAGCCGCCCTCCCTCGGCGCCGATCTCCCCCTCCCGGCCGCCGGTCAGGGCCTCGTTGCGGGCGGGATCGACGGCCACTCCCAGGAAGTCGAGGTCGGCGCAGATGCGGCGGCGGATCTCGGGAGAGTTCTCGCCGATGCCGCCGGTGAAGACGACGGCGTCGGCGCCGTTCATCCGCGCCAGGTAGGCGCCGATGTACTTGCGGACCCGCAGGCAGAAGACGTCGATCGCCAGGCGCGCCCGCCGGTCCTGGTTTTCGCGCTCCTCGGCCAGCAACTCGCGCATGTCGTTGGTGAGGCCCGAGATGCCGAGCAGGCCGGAGCGCTTGTTGAGCAGGTTGTCCAGCTCGTCGAAGCTCATGCCCTCCTTGTGGTGGAGGAATTCGAGGACGGAGGGGTCGATGTCGCCGCTGCGGGTGCCCATGACCAGCCCCTCGATGGGGGTGAGGCCCATGGAGGTCTCCAGGGACTCGCCGCGGCGGATGGCGCAGGCCGAGCAGCCGTTCCCCAGGTGCAGGGTGATGATGTGGGTCTCCTCGTGGGAGAGGCCGGTGAGCTGGCGGTAGCGGTAGGCGACGTAGCGGTGCGAGGTGCCGTGGAAGCCGTAGCGCCGCACCCGGTGGCGGACGTAGAGCTGGTAGGGGATGGCGTAGAGGAAGGACTCCGGCGGCATGGTGGTGTGGAACGAGGTGTCGAAGACGGCCACCTGCGGCACCGCCGGTCCGAGGAGCTCGCGGGCGGCGGCGATCCCCCTGAGGTTGGCCGGGTTGTGCAGAGGGGCGAGGTCGATGCAGTCCTCGATCTGCTCGAGGACGGCGTCGTCGATCTGGACGGAGCGGGTGAGCTTCTCGCCGCCGTGGACGACGCGGTGGCCCACCGCCTGGATGTCGGCGAGAGAGCCGAGTCCCGGGACGCCGGCTTCGGGCGAGACGAGCCAGCGCAGGACGTGGTCCAAGGCCTGGCGGTGGTCGCGCAGGGGGGTGGCGAGGCGCTGGGCGGCCTTGCCCTCGACGCGCAGGGTGAGCAGCGCCTGGCTGCCGATGCGCTCGACCAGTCCGCGGGCCAGCTCGCGGTCGGCGTGGCGCTCGATAGCTTCGAGGTCCGTGGCGATGAGCTGGAACTTGAGCGACGAGCTGCCGCAGTTGAGGACGAGGACGTTCATGAGGGGGCATCGTAGATCAAGTGGGCCCTCACCACCCCCGGCCCCTCCTCTCCCGACCCCTCCCACCCTCCCTCACCGGGAGAGGAGGGGAGACAGCGTTCTTTGTCTTGAGGGTGGGGGCGCCCTCTCCCGGTGAGGGAGGGCGGGAGGGGTCGGGAGAGGGTCGGGGTGAGGGCTCGGGCATCGTAGACTGGAGGAATGAAAACCTCCCGTTTCCGCTGGCCCCTCCTCCTCGTCCTCCTCCTCGCCGCGTCCCCTGTCCTGCGGGGCCATGACGAGGCGCCCGCCGGAGTCACCACGGTCGTCATCGTGCGCCACGCCGAGAAGGCGCAAGACGATCCCAAGGATCCGACGCTCAGCCCCGCGGGGCAGGCGCGGGCGGAGGCGTTGGCGTCCGCCCTGGATGCGGCGGGGGTCGCGGCGATCTACTCGACGCAGTACAAGCGCAACGTGCTGACCGCGGAGCCGCTGGCGAAGCGGTCAGGGCTCACGGTCACCCGGAAGCCCATCGCGGGGGACACGGCGGTCTACGCGAAGGAGCTGGCCCGCGAGGTGCTGGCCAGGGAGAAGGGGAAGACGGTGCTGATCGTGGGGCACAGCAATACGGTCCCGGACCTGGTCCAGGCCTTCAGCGGCTCCACCGTCGCGCCTTTGTCGGACGCGGACTACGACCAGATCTTCGTAGTGGTGGTCCCGGGGACCGGGCCGGCGCGCCTCTTCAAGACGCGCTACGGCGCCTCCGGCGCGCCCGCCGGGGCTCCGGGCCGATGAACGCGTTCCAGGACAACGTGGTCGTCCTCACCGGCGCCTCGCGGGGGATCGGCCGGGAGATGGCCTTGCAACTGGCCGGGCAGGGCGCCCGCCTCGCCCTGTCGGCCCGCGACGCCGCCGGGCTCGAAAGTGTGGCGGCGGAGTGCCGGGCGCGGGGCGGGCAGGCGGTGGCCATTCCCGCCGACGTGGCGGAGGAGCCGCAGTGCGCGGCCCTGGTCGCGCGCACGGTCGAGGCCTTCGGGCGGATCGACACGCTGATCAACAACGCCGGGATCAGCATGTGGGCCCTGTTCGCGGAGGTGACCGACCTCTCGATCTTCGAGCGGATCCTGAAGGTCAACTTCCTGGGCTGCGTCTACTGCACCTCCTACGCGCTGCCGCACCTCAGGAAGACGCGGGGGCGCCTCGTGGCCGTCTCCAGCCTCACGGGCAAGACGGGAGTGCCGACCCGCAGCGGCTACGCCGCCAGCAAGCACGCCATGCACGGCTTCTTCGACACGCTCCGGATCGAGCTGGCCGGCAGCGGTGTCACGGTGACGATCGCCTGCCCGGACTTCGTGGCCACCGAGATCCGGGAGCGCGCCTTCGGCCCGGACGGCCGGCCGCTGGGCGAGAGCCCGGTCCACGAGTCGCGGGTGATGACGGCCGAGACCTGCGCCCGGCTCATCCTCCAGGGCGCCGCCCGCCGGGAGAGGGAGCTGATCCTCTCCGGACGCGGCAAGCTCGGCCTCTGGCTCAAGCTCCTGGCTCCTTCCCTGGTCGACCGCATCGCGCGGAGGGCGATTGCGGAAGGTAGATAAACATATTTAGAAATATTAATCCTCCGAGGGCTGCGTGGGCCTCCGGCTCGCTTTTCCTTCCTGGCGCACTATTCTCTTACAGAGGCCTCTTCAAGTTGGACCGAGCTTCCGTCCGAGAAGCTATACGAATTCTTTTCTCAGTGAGAAGGAGATTCTGCATGAGCAGGCTGTGGATTCGTTCCCTTGGAGTCGCGGTCGTCTTCGGTTTCCTGGCCACCTCGGCGTATGCCGCGCCGGCCCTCTTCTCGCCTATCGACGAAGGCTCGTATGCGAAGGCGGTGAACCTGGATCTTTCCTTCCGGGCCCTCGCCGACAATCCCGCCTCGCGCTCCATTCACCTTGTCCGTGCCGACGCCTCCGCGGTGAACGAGAAGGCGGCGTCGCTGACCCTCAACCTGGAGCGGGGGCTGGATCTGGTGGCTCACCAGGTCGATTCCTATCGGATGAAGTCCGGCTCGCTGGTGTGGTCGGGCGTCATCGAGGATCCCGGATTCGTGCGGGTGCCGTTCGCCCAGGGTGAGATCCAGTTCGACTCGATCAACACCGTGATGATGGTCAAGGACGGCGACACGCTCACCGGCAATGTCCACTTCAACGGCGAGTGGTACCAGATCCGGCCGTTGACGACCGGCGGCCACGCCATCGTGCTGGCGGAGATCGCCGCCATGCCCGCCGACCATCCGGCGGAATACGCGAAGCTGCCGACGTACCGCATGCCGGCGCGCGCCAGCTCGAACAAGGCGGACACCGTGTACACCGTCATGGTGCACTACACCTCGGCCGCGGCTTCGGCCTCGGGCAACATCAGCGCCATCATCGACCTCGCGGTGGCGGAGACCAATCAGGGCTACACCAACAGCGGCGTGCTGATCGACGTCACGCTCGTTCACAAGTCGCAGGTCACCTACACCGAGAGCAGCAACTTCACCACCAACCTGACCCGCTACCGCTCGACCAGCGACGGCTACATGGACAGCATCCACACGACGCGGAACTCGGTGGCGGCGGACGTCGGCATCCTGATCGTCAACAACACCGCTTATTGCGGCCTGGCCTCGGGCATCGGCTCCTCGGCCTCCACGGCGTTCGCCGCGGTCTACTGGGGCTGCGCCACGGGCTACTACTCGTTCGCTCATGAGATCGGGCACCTGCAGTCGGCCCGCCATGATCCCTCGACGGACCCGTCGACCTCGCCCTATTCGTACGGCCACGGCTACCGGTACACCGGCAGCCCGGACTGGCGCACCATCATGGCGTACGACTGCCCGGGCGGCTGCCCGCGCCTGAACTTCTGGTCGAGCCCGCTCAAGCTCTACAACGGCGTGCCCATGGGGACGTCGTCGCAGAGCGACAACGCCCGGGTGCTGAACAACACCCGCAACACGATCGCTGCCTTCCGGTAGAGATCCTCCGGAAAAGGGGCGCGGGAATTCCGCGCCCCTTCTTCAAAAACTTTTCCAAGTCTTCCTACAGGTCCCTGGTCCCCCTCTTTTGGGGTGGTTTCCCCGGCAACCCTTCCGTGTGTGGCGGCCCGCCGGACTCCACTTCAGAATCGGATCGTCGGTTCCCCAAAGGAGGGATCATGGACTTCGATCAGGATCTAGCCGCCTTCGGCCCGCCGGTTCTCCCGCTAGGGCTTCCCCAGACATCCGCGGAGACTCCCTGGAGCGACCGTTTCGCTCTGCGCACCCACGGGATGACGAGCTCGGCCATCCGCGAGTTGCTGAAGCTGACGGCGAACCCGGAGATCATCTCCTTCGCCGGCGGGTTGCCCGCTCCCGAGGTCTTCCCGCTGGAGGAGATCCGGGCCGCCGCCGACCGGGTGATCGGCGAGCACGGCCGCAATGCCCTCCAATACGGTCCCACCGAGGGTTGTCTGCCTCTGCGGGAGCTGCTCTGCCGCCACATGGGCCGCTATGGGATCGAGGTGACGCCGGCGAACATCCTCATCACCTCGGGCGCGCAGCAGGGGCTCGACCTGCTCGGCAAGCTGTTCATCAATTCGGGCGACCGCATCCTCACCGAGCAGCCTACCTACCTGGGAGCGCTCCAGGCGTTCACCGCCTACCAGGCCCGCTACATCACCGTGCCCGTCGACGACGACGGCCTGCGCACCGACCTGCTGGAGGACGCGTTGCGGGCCGGCCCGAAGTTCATGTACGTCCTGCCGAACTTCCAGAACCCGGCGGGGGTGACGCTCTCCCTGGAGCGGCGCTGGCAACTGGTGGAGCTCGCCAGCCACTACGGCGTGCCCATCGTCGAGGACGACCCCTACGGGCAGCTCCGCTACGAGGGGGAGCACCTGCCGCCGCTGGTCAAGCTCGACGCGGTCTATCACGGCAACGAGACCGGCCGCCCCTTCCACGGCGACGTGATCTATCTCGGCACGCTGTCGAAGACGCTGGCCCCGGGCCTGCGCCTGGGCTGGATGGTGGCGCCGGAGGAGGTGATGGTCCGGCTGGTGCAGATGAAGCAGGGGGCGGACCTCCACACCAGCACCTTCGGCCAGATGTTGGCCTACGAGGTGGCCCGGGGCGGCTTCCTGGACCGCCACGTGCGCCGCATCCGCGCCGTCTACGGCGAGCGCCGGAACGCGATGCTGACCGCCATGGACCGGCATTTCCCGCCGGAGGTCCTGTGGACGCGTCCCAGAGGCGGGCTGTTCCTGTGGGCCACGCTGCCCGAGGGCATGGATTCCAAGGCCTTGCTGGCCGAGGCGCTGAAGGAGAAGGTGGCGTTCGTGCCCGGCGACGCCTTCCACGCCAACGGCGGCGGAGAGCGCACGATGCGCCTGAACTTCTCCTATTGCACGCCGGAGGTGATCGAGGAGGGGATCCGCAGGCTGGGGATGGTGATCGGGAGAAAAATGGGGGCGTGATATGGCTCAAAGCATCCAATCCACGGAGCGGCCCAGGCCCTTCGTCCTGCCCGAGTACTGCAAGGGATGCGGCCGATGCATCGAATGCTGTCCCAAACACTGCATTTCGCTCGGCACGGAGATCAACCCGCTCACCGGGCTGATCCCCATCCATCTCGATCTCGAGGCCTGCAACGGGTGCGGCCTCTGCATCACGGCCTGTCCGGAGCCGTACGGGCTGATGCCGGAGCCCGCGGACACGGAGCTCCGCGATCCCGCCCACCTGTTCGGCGAGCGCCACACCACGGCGCCGGTGCCGGTGGACGTCCCGGACGAGATCGTGCCGCTGCCCCGGTTCGAGCCGCTGGTGATCAAGGGCAACTACGCCGCGGCCATCGGCGCGCTGCTCGCCGGGTGCCGGCACTTCTTCGGCTATCCGATCACGCCGTCCACCGAGGGGGCCGAGCTGATGGCGAAGCTCCTGCCGAAGCTGGACGGGGTGTTCCTCCAGGCCGTCTCCGAGGTGGCGACGGTCAACCACATCTACGGCTGCGGCGGCGCGGGGCTGCGATCCATGACCTTCACCTCGTCGCCGGGATTCAGCCTGATGCTCGAAGGCCTCTCCTACATGATCGGCGCCGAGCTGCCGGGGGTGTTCATCAACCTCATGCGCGGCGGTCCGGGGCTCGGCAACATCGCGCCCGAGCAGACGGACATCAAGCTCGCCTGCCGCGGCCTCGGCCACGGCAACACCCACGCGATCGTCTTCGCGCCGTCGACGCCGCAGGAGATGCTGGACCTCACCATGGCGGCCTTCGACCTGGCGTTCAAGTACCGCAATCCGGTGGTGATCCTCGGCGACGGCTACCTGGGGCAGATGACGGGCAAGGTCCAGCTCCCACCCTATCTGGTCAAGCCGGGCCTGCCGGCCTGGGCCGTCTGGGGGGACCGCGACCACCGGCGCAACCTGATCTGCTCGATCTATCTCTTGGAGACCGACCTCGAAGCCCACAACCTCCATCTGCTGGACAAGTACGGGCGGATGGCCGAGGAAGAGCAGCGGGCCGACCTCTTCCACGTGGACGACGCCGAGACCGTGATCGTGGCCTGCAACACGCCGGCGCGGATGGCCAAGGGAGCGGTCGAGGCGCTGCGCGGCGAAGGGGCGAAGATCGGTCTGTTCCGGCCCATCACCCTGTGGCCGTTCCCGATCAAGCTCCTCCAGCCCCATCTCGGGCACATCCGCCGGTTCGTGGTGGTGGAGGCGAGCGAGGGCCAGCTCGAGGACGAGCTGCGGCTGGCGCTCTCCCGCTGCGGCGCCCATCCGCTGCCGGTGATCGAGGGGATCCGCCGCATGGGAGGCGTCCTGCCGCAGCAGGAGGAGATCATCGAACGCGTCTGCGCGTGCGCGGAGGTGACGGTATGAGCGCCACAGCCTTTTATGACCGCTTCGAGCGTCATGCCCAGGGCGAGGGCCTGAAGGGGCACTCGACCCACTACTGCCCGGGGTGCGGCCACGGTCTGGCTCACAAGTTCCTGGCCGAGGCCATCGACGAGCTGGGCATCCAGGACCGCACGGTGGCCGTCTCGCCGGTGGGGTGCGCCGTGTTCCTCTACTACTACTTCGACGTCGGCAACACCCAGGCGGCGCACGGCCGGGCTCCGGCGGTGGCGCTCGGCCACAAGCTGGCGAACCCGGATTCGATCGTCGTCAGCTATCAGGGGGACGGCGACCTCGCCTCGATCGGCCTCGCGGAGATCGTGAGCGCGGCGCAGCTCGGCATTCCGATCACGGTGGTCTTCGTCAACAACGCCATCTACGGGATGACGGGCGGGCAGATGGCCCCGACCACGCTGATGGGCCAGAAGACGGCCACCTCGCCCTACGGCCGCGCGCCCATCATGGGCCAGCCGCTGAAGATGGCGGAGCTGATCGCCGGCCTCGACGCGCCGGTCTACGTGGAGCGGGTGGCGCTGTTCGACGCCAAGCAGCGCACGCGGGCCAGGAAGGCGATCCTCAAGGCCCTGCGGCTCCAGGTGGAGAACCGCGGCTTCGCGTTCGTGGAGGTGCTCTCGGAGTGCCCGACGCACTTAGGGGTCTCCGCGGAGGAGGCGGAGCACTGGGTGCGGGACAACATGGTGCCGGTCTTCCCCCTGGGAGTGAAGAAGGACGTGGCCGCCGAGCCGCGGCCGCCGTTCCCGCGGCCCACGTTCGAGGTGGACCGGGTGATGGGGGCGATCGGCGGGGTGGAGGAGGAGGCGCCGCGCTTCTGCTCGGCCTTCCCCCGCCACGTGGCGCCGCGGGACATCGCCCTGAAGCTGGCGGGCGCGGGGGGCGACGGCGCGCAGACGGCGGCCATGCTGGTCACGCGGGCGGCGATCAACGAGGGATTCGACTCGACGCACATCCCGAGCTACGGTCCCGAGTCGCGGGGCGGCACCTCCTACGCGGACGTGCACATCGCCGAGGACGAGGTGCTCTCGCCGTCCTCGCCCACGCCCAACGTGCTGGTGGCGTTCAACGCGCCGAGCTTGGCGAAGTTCGGTCCCAGGGTCGCCCGCGGCGGCACGGTGATCTACGACAGCTCGGTGATCCACGACGTGCCGTCCCTGCCGCCGGGCGTGCGCTGTTTCGGCGTGCCGTTCACCCAGATCGCCGCCGACCTCGGCAAGGTGATGGTGAAGAACGTGGTGGCCCTGGGAGCCCTCCAGGCCGCCACCGGCCTGTTCCCCAGGGAGACCTTCCTCACCGCCATCCGCCAGGCGCTGCGCGACAAGCACGCGATGATCCCGCTGAACGAAGAGGCGTTCAACTGGGGCGTGAGCTCGGTCGAGACCGGCCCCCTGATCTAGGTTCCGGAGAGGAGTCTCCCCCTTCCTCCTCTCCACCCGCCCGTCCCGCTATGCGGGGCGGGCGGGGCTCTCTTCATCGAGTGGCTGCGAGTCCGACCTGAGCGAGGGAATCCGCCTTGAGGGCCTGTCCGAAGAGCCGCTCGAGCTTGCGGGGGCTGCTGACCGCTTCGAGGCTGTGCCGGACGCTGGAAGGAAGTGGACCGAAGCGCTCTTCCATGAGCCGAACGAGCATCCGGCGCATACCTTCGATTCGTCCTTCCTGACGGCCTCTCCTCAGAAACTGTTTCTCCCACTCCAGGATCGTCTCCTCCAACATGGTTACGTCCTCCAGATCCAGGATTATACCCTCGAAAGAGACGCGGCGCACCTTCCTCCGCAGCCAGCTCGTAACGATCCGGCGCAACTCGGGATCTTTGTCGGAAAGCAGCTCCAGGACGTGCCGGACGCGCCGGGGAAAGTCCTCCGGTGCCTCGCAGGTCTCCACCTGGAACACCGCCGCCGCCAGGTTGTTCACCAGTTCCGGCCGGTCCAGGTCCATCCTCCGCTCGTCCAGGAGGATGTAGTGGAACTGGGGCAGGAAGCGCCTGGCTACGATCGGGCGCGGCCCGAAGAGGGAGACCACGTCGGTGGGGGTGCGCCAGGAAGGCTTGCCCAGATAGAGGACCACCGGCAGCACCGTCGGCAGGGCTCCTCCGAGTTTCAGGGCGCCTTCTCGGATCAGCCTCTGGAGAAGGAGGCCGGAGTACGTGAGCATCCGCACGGGCATGGACGGGTCCGGGGTGGACTGGAACTCCAGGAGGAGATAGGCGTCGCCTTCCCGCTTCCACCGCAGCCTCCAGACCAGGTCGCTGCGGCGCTCCTGCTGGCCGTCGCTGACGAAGCTGGTGGTCGCCATCTCCAGGGATGAGAAGTCGAGGCGCTTCGTCCAACTCGCCGGAAGGAAGGCGCGGCAGAGCTCCTCCACCATCCGGGGATGGGAGAAGAGGAGCTTGTACCCGGAGTCGTGCTCCGTGCCGTTGCCCCGTCGCCTGGTTTTGCGTCCCACATCCTATAAAAGACGTAAAATCGGCGTCCAATCTGAAAAGCCCTAGAACCATAGGGGTTTGCTGAGGGGGTTCCGGGAAGTATTTCAGGAAGTGCCGACGATACTCCGCCTCCTCTTGACCCGGGACCCGCGAGACGTTATCCTCCCCGTCCTCGCGGTTGATCCCTCGGAAGGCCGCAGAATGTCGGGGCGTAGCTCAGCTTGGTAGAGCGCACGGTTCGGGACCGTGAGGCCGGAGGTTCAAATCCTCTCGCCCCGACCATTTCATCTCGAAAATCTCCCCAGAAGAGACCTCTTCCCTCCCACGGAGGCGAACCATGACAGGACGCGGAGTTGCTGTTGGGATCGTTATGTTCCTCGCGTTCAGCGCCAGCGCCAGGGCGGAGCCGGTGCGCGATCGGGTGCGGGCCTACCGGGCGGCGCACGAGAAGGAGATCGTGCGGGAGCTGAGCGACCTGCTCGCCCTGCCGAACGTGGCGAATCGTGTGGCGGACGTCGAGCGCAACGCCGGCCACCTGGAGGCGAGCCTCCGCCGGCGGGGCTTCGAGACGCGCCGGCTCTCGGCCGGGGAGGGCACGCCGCCCTCCCTCTATGGCGAGCTGCGGGTGCCGGGCGCCCGGAGGACCGTCATGTTCTACGCCCACTACGACGGCCAGCCGGTCGACCAGAAGGGGTGGCTCTCCGATCCCTGGAAGCCGCTGCTGCGGACCGGCCCGATCGGGGAAGGGACGAAGGAGGTGGACCTCGCGTCCGTCGAGGGTTCCCTCGATCCCGAGTGGCGGCTCTACGCCCGCTCGGCCAGCGACGACAAGGGTCCCATCGTGGCGCTGCTGGCGGCCCTGGACGCGCTGCGCGCCTCCGGGCTCCAGCCCTCGGTCAACGTCAAGCTGTTCCTGGAAGGGGAGGAGGAGCAGGGCTCGCCGCATCTGACCGAGATCCTGCGGGCCAACAAGGACCTCCTCGCCGCCGACGTCTGGCTGCTCTGCGACGGCCCGGTCCACCAGACCCGGCGCATGCAAATCTTCTTCGGCGCCCGCGGCGTCAGCGGCCTGGAGATCACGGTCTACGGGCCGGCGCGCCCGCTGCACAGCGGCCACTACGGCAACTGGGCTCCCAACCCGGCGGTGACGCTGGCCCATCTCGTGACGAGCCTGCGGGACGAGGACGGGCGCATCCGCATCCCCGGTTTCTACGACGACGTCCGGCCGCTGAACGAGGCCGAGAGGAGCGCCCTGGCCGCCATGCCGGCGGTGGAGGAGGGGCTGGCGCGCGAGCTGGGCCTGGGGCGGGTCGAAGGGGGCGGCGCCCGGCTCCAGGACCGGCTGATGGAGCCCGCCATGAACGTGCGCGGCGTGCGCTCGGCCGAGGTGGGGGACGCGGCGGCCAACGCCATCCCCACCGAAGCGCAGGTCTCGATCGACTTCCGGCTGGTGCCGGACCAGACGCCGGAGAAGGTGCGCGAGCGGGTGGAGGCGTTCCTCCGCGCCCAGGGCTGGTTCCTGGTCGACGAGACGCCGGACCTGGAGACGCGGCGTGCCCACCCGAAGGTCGCCCGCCTCTCCTGGTCCCTGGACTATCCGGCGGCCCGCACGGACATGAGCCTGCCGGTCTCCCGGGCCGTGATCGAGGTGGTGGAAGAGGCGGCGGGCGGGCCGGTCGTGCGGGTGCCCATGCTGGGCGGCAGCGTGCCCATGTCCCTGTTCACCGGCACTTTGAAGGCGCCGATGATCGGCGTGCCCATGGTGAACCACGACAACAACCAGCACGGGGCCAACGAGAACCTGCGGCTGCGGAACCTGTGGGACGGGATCGAGGTCTACGCGGTGCTGATGGCCCGGCTTGGGGAGGTCCTCTAGGCGTCGGGCTCGATCCCGCGCTCCAGCCAGTCGAGGGCGGCCTTCTCCCAGTCATCCTGGCAGGAGACGTCGATGGAGAGGACGGCGTCCGCGAGGCCGGCGTCCCGTGCCAGGCAGCGCGTCTGGAGCCGCACGATGGCGCTGTCCAGCAGGCAGACGGCCCTCTCCATGCCGGCTTCCCGGCAGTGCAGGATGGCGAGCTTCAGGGCCTCCTGGGCGTCGGGATGAAGGGTATGGGTCCGCCGGAGGTCGATGAGCAGGCCGCCCCGGGGGCGCAGGGTGGCCTTCAGGTCCGCGAGCATCGCGTCCGCCTCGTCGGGGCCCAGGAAGTCCTCGATCCCAAGGCGATAGCCGTACGGAGTCTCCTCGATCCGGTGCATGGAATCCGATAAAGAAAGGGCGGGGGTGAAGCCCCCGCCCCACGCCGGCTCATTTTACAGCTTACAGCTTAAAGACTGAACGAGAAGGCGACCAGGATGGATTCCATGGACATCTCGGTGGTCACCGAGGTGCCGGGCACCGGACCGGCGGGGCCCACGAAGGGGCCGGTGATCCGGTTCTCGAATACCTTGTAGTAGCCCGCGTTCAGCTCCAGGGCCTCGTTGACACGAAAGCCGAGGCCGAGGGAGACGCGGTCCTCGAAGATGGCCGGGGTGGCCACGGTGAAGAAGGTCCGCTCCTCGGGGATCGGGTTCTCGGCGACGTTGTAGCCGCCCCGCAGGGTGACGCGGTCGGTGGCCCGGTACTGCACGCCGATGTCGTAGACCACGATGTCCTCGAAGCCCAGGACGTCGGCGAAGCCCTCGGTGTCCTCGTAGTTGATCATCTTGCCGTCGACGGCGATGGCCAGCCGGTCCGAGGGGGTGAAGGCGATCCCGCCTACGATGACCGACGGGTAGTTGAGCTGGAGCGTGATCTCACGGTTGGTGCCGAAGGTCGGCAGGTTCGGGTTCGCCACCGCGGAGTTGAACTCGAAGTCCTCGAAGTCGATCTCCGTGCCGTAGGAGAGGCCGAGGGCCCACGCCGGGTTGATCTGGTAGTGGACGCCCACGGTGGCGCCGAAGCCCCAGGCGCTGTCCGCGTTGACGCTCGGGAAGAAGCAGGGGCCGGCGGGGCCGGAGCAGTCGGGCGTCGCGAAGCCGGCGGGATCGGCGGTCAGCGTGCCCAGGGCGGCGTTGAACGACACGCCCAGGGAGAAGGAGTCGCTGAGCTGCCACGCCGCCACGAACGGCATCTTCAGGAGCTGGTAGTTCGAATACGCGCGGCCGAACCCGAAGGGCTGTGGCGCGAGGAGAGGGTTGGTAGGGTCCTGCGGATAGTCGACGCCGAACCCGGCGAGGCCGAGGACGCCCATGCCGTAGGCCACCCGCGAGCCCGCCTTGTGGCGGGTCCAGCCGACGGCCGGGATGAGCACCGTGTCGCCGTCGTCCTCCGTGCGGCCGGAGAAGGGACCGACGCTGCTCTCGACGGCGTTGCCGGGGTTGTTGTACTCGACGCTGAACTCGAACTTGTGGCCTTCCATCCGCGCCAGCAGCGCGGGGTTGAGGTTGAGCGCGCCGAGAGCGTCGTTGGGCAGCGCCACACCGGCGCCGCCCATCGAGCTGTTGACGGCGCCGATGCCGTGGAGGACGTGCCCGTTGCCGGCCCAGGCCACGGGCGTGGCGAGAGCGAGCGAGAGGAGAACGACTGGAGCGAGGCCTTTCCGATTCATAAATCTCCCTGAACCAACGTGAACGGTCCGCGCACCCCCGGGTAGTCGAGGGCGAGCTCGAGCCAAAGCCCTTGCACATCTGAAGAGAAAGCGAAATTATTAGACCCATTCTATAGCCCAATTCGTCCGGGCTTTCAACAGGGGGCCTGCGCAGTCCAGGGGCGGCGGCGCGCTTGCGGCAGGGGGGCGAATCCCCTATCCTACGGCGCACGTTCAGTTTGGAAAACGCCGGAAGTACGCCGCTCAGGCCGTGGTGGTGGCGGTTCGCTCTGTCCGCCGGCGGGTCAACAGGAGAGATCTCAAGGATGGACGCAGAAGCGGATAGCTCGGTGACGGGGTCAGCAGGCCGCCATACCGACAACGCCCTGTTGGGCTTGATCCTCGTCGTCGGCCTCACGCTGACGGGCTTCATCCTGCTGGCTCTGGGCGCCACGTCGGGAGGACCGGGATGGCCGCGGTACGCCTTCCTGGCCCTGGGGTCGGTCGGGGGGCTCTCCTACTACATCTGGGTCTATTTCCACTTCCGCGACCTGGAGCGCCGTCTCCCCCAGACCCGCGAGCGCTGGGCCCGGCTGGAGCGCGAGTTGATCGCGGCCTTCGAGCAGCTCGGCGCCGGGGACCTGGTGCGCTCGATCGAGCACACCAAGGATTTTCCCGAGCGGCTGGCCCAGATGTCCGAGGCGGCCAGCGAGTCCTTGTCGCAGCTTGCGCAGCAGATCCAGGACAGCTCGATCGAGGTGGCCTCGGCCGCCGACGCGGTGAACGAGATCGCGTCGGAGCTGGCCGCGGGCTCCTCGCAACAGGCGGCCTCGGTGGTGGAGATCACCGCCGCCATGGAGCAACTGGCGCGGACCGCTTCGCAGATCGCCGAGAACGCCACCGGGCAGGCGGAGCTGGCGTCGCGGGCCGAGATGAGCGGCGACGCCGGCTCGGCGGCGGTCATCGAGGCGGTCACCGGCGTCGAGGAGGTGCAGAAGCGCATCAGCGCCATCGCCAACCGCGCCGACGCCCTCGGCACCCGCTCCAAGGAGATCTACCGGGTGCTCGACCTGATCACCGAGATCGCCCAGGAGACCCACATCCTGTCGCTGAACGCCGCCATCGAGGCGGCGGCGGCGGGCGCCGACGGCCGCCGCTTCTCGGTGGTGGCCGAGGAGGTGCGCCACCTCGCCCAGCGCTCGCAGGAGTCGGTGGAGTCGGTGCGCAACCTGCTCGACGAGTTCTCCAGCTCCATCCGCGCCACCATCGTGGCCACCGAGGAGGGGAGCAAGGAGGCTACCCGGGTGTTCGAGCGCTCGCGCGCGGCGGCCTCCGCCATCGAGGACCTGCGCCGGGCGTCGAGCGACACCTCCACCGTGGCCCGCCAGATCTCCATGGCCACCCAGCAGCAGAACGCCGCTTCGGATGAAGTCGTGATGACCCTGCGCGAGGTGAGCATGGTCGTGCAGCGGATGACCGGCGGCCTCAAGAACCTTTCGAGCACGGCGGACCGCCTCAACACGCTGGGGCTGGAGATCCAGCTCCTGGCGCAGTCCTTCCACCTCGACTCCCCGCGCTCGCTCAAGCACCTGGTGGAGGACTGGGCGCGGCGGCTGGAGAACCTGGAGTCCCTCCCCGAGAAGGAGAAGGCGCTGGAGGATCTGGTGCGCGAGGCTCCCTTCGTCGAGCTGGGCTACCTGATGGGCACCGACGGCGGTACGCAGGTGCTGAGCTTCAACCAGAACCTGCTCGACGAGCGGCAGCGCGCCCTGGCCGCCAAGGTGCGGGAGACGGACGTGCGCCACCGCCCGTGGTTCAAGGCGGTCTCCCGGCACTGGCGCACGACCCTCATCCCGCCTTACGAGTCGATGCAGAACTCGGAGGCCTGCTTCACCGTCTGCACGCCGTTGCGCGATGGCAACGGCACGATCACCGCCGTCCTGGGGATCGACATCAACGTCACCGGCTGGACGAGGATCTGAGCTTTGAGCGAGCCAGCGCAGGCCACGCGGCGGGATGGTACGCACCTCCTGGTGCAGGCCGGGGAGTACGCCTGCGCGCTGCCGCTGGCGGCGGTGCGGCGGGTGGTGCGCGCCCTCGCCGTGCACCCGCTGCCGGGCGCGACCGGCGCGCTGGAAGGGCTGGCGGAGTTCGGCGGCGAGCCGCTCCCCGTGCTCAACCTGGCGCGGCTGGTGAGCTCGCCGCCGGGGCCGAACCCGTCCTATCCCGTGACGGTGGTGGTGTGGGTGGGCCCGGCCGAGGCGCGGGAGGCGGTGGGGCTCGCGGCGGACGCCGCCCTGGAGGTCGTCCACGTGCCGGCGGACTCCGTGGTGGCGGGCGACGGCGGCCTGCTGCTCGGCGAAGCGCCGGTCGGGGGCGCGGTCGTGCGCGTCCTCAACCTCGAGGCGCTGGGGAGGGAGGCGTGAGCGTCCCGGACGCCCGCGGCTTCCTCTTGCTGCGCCGGGCGGGCGGCGTCTGGGGGATCTCCAACGCCGCGGTCAAGGGATTGGCCTGGAAGGACGGCTGCTACCGGCTCGAAGTGGGCGGCGCCGCGCTGTCCGCGGACGAGATCCTGGGGGTCGTCGAGGACCTGGTGGTCCAGCCGGCCCCGTTGCTGAGGCGGTTCTGGGCCGAGGAGCCGGCGGGGCTCGCCGTGCACGGCCGGCTGCCGGTCGTGGTGGTGGACCCGGGACGCGTCCCGGCCGTTTTGCGGTCCCCTGGAGGAGATGGCCTCGATGAAGCGAGCGAGTAAAGCGTTCAACCCGGCGCTGACCGGGTTGCTCATCCTGGGCGGCATCGCCCTTTCGGGGCTGGTGCTGCTGATGGTGACCGAAGCGGGCGGCTCCCAGAACTGGCTGTTCAACGCCTTCATGCTGGTGGCCGTGGGCACGGTGGCGCTCTACCACCGGGTCATCTACCGGTCGCAGCAGTGGCTCCACCACCGGGTGGCGGGGGCCGAGAAGCGGCGGGAGGCGATCGAGGCGACCCTGGTGCAGGCGCTCGACCGCCTGCGCGACGGCGACCTGGTGAACTGCTCGGAGAGCGCGAGCTCCCTGCCCGGCCGCCTGGCGGTCTCGCTGGCCAACGCCACCAACGCGCTGGACGTGCTGGCGCAGCAGATCCAGGGCAGCTCGATCGAGGTCGCCTCGGCCGCCAACGCGGTCAACGAGATCGCCTCCGAGCTGGCCTCCGGTTCCTCGGAGCAGGCGGCCTCAGTGGTGGAGATCACGGCGGCCATGGAGGAGCTGGCGCGCACGGCGTCCCAGATCGCCGACAACGCCGCCGTCCAGGCCGACCTCGCGCAGGCGGCGGAGGAGAGCGGCAACACCGGGCAGGCCGCGGTCGAGGAGGCGGTCGACGGCATCGAGGAGGTCAAGAAGCGGATCAGCGGCATCTCCAACCGCGCCGAGCACCTGGGCACGCGTTCGAAGGAGATCTACCGCGTCCTGGACCTCATCACCGACATCGCCCAGGAGACCCACATCCTGTCGCTGAACGCGGCCATCGAGGCGGCGGCGGCGGGCGGCCACGGCCGGCGCTTCTCCGTGGTGGCGGAGGAGGTGCGGCGCCTCGCCCAGCGCTCCCAGGAGTCGGTCGACTCGGTGCGAAACCTGCTGGACGAGTTCGCCGGTTCCATCCGCGCCACGGTGGTCGCCACCGAGGAGGGGAGCAAGGAGGCGGGACGGGTGCTGGAGCGGGCGCGGGCCGCGGCCTCGTCCATCGAGGATCTGCGCGGAGCCTCCAGCGACACCGCCCGGGTGGCCCGCGAGATCTCCCTCGCCACCCAGCAGCAGAACGCCGCCTCGGACGAGGTGGTGCTCACCCTCAAGGAGGTCAGCCAGGTCGTGCAGAGGATGGCGGACGGCCTCAAGCACTTCACCGAGACCGCCGACCGGCTGAACCGCCTGGGTCTGGTGATCCAGATGCTCGCCCAGTCCTTCCACCTGGACTCGCCGCACTCGCTCAAGCACCTGGCCGAGGCCTGGAGCCGGGAGGTGCGGCGCCGGCTCGGCAACTGGGAGTCCATCGAGCGCCTGCTGGAGGAGCTGGTGCACAAGCAGCCGTACGTGGAGTGCCTGTACTTCTACGACGGCCGGCGCAACCAGAACGCCCTCACGGTCAACCGCCAGATCGTCGGCGACCGCGAGGTGCCGGGCGCCGTCCGGGTGGGGGACGGCTTCTCGGACCGGCCGTGGTACAAGGCGGCGGTGCGCGAGGGGCACACCATCATGACGCCCCTCTTCAACTCCCTCCTCTCGGGCCAGCCGATCTTCACCGCGGCCTCGCCGGTCTACGAGAACGGCGAGCTGGAGGGTGTGCTCGGGCTCGACGTGAACGTGGACAGTTGGACCAAGATCTGACGTTGGGGTCTCCTTGGATACGGAGTTCGCCGATCTCATTCCCCTCTTCGTCGAGGAAGCGCGCGACCGGCTGGAGCGGCTCGCCACCTGCGTGCCGCGCCTGGAGGCCGATCCCCAGTCGGTCGTAGAGGCCAAGCGCGAGCTGCACACCCTCAAGGGCGCGGGGCGGATGATGCGGATCGGCGCCCTGGCCGAGCTGTGCCACACGGCCGAGGAGGTGCTGCACGCCGCCCGTCCGGGGATGATCCCACTGCTGACGCGGGTGGTGGACGAGCTGACGGCTCTGGTGGAGACCGTTTCGCAGGGGCGGGAGCCGGTGGCCGACGCCGAGCTGCTCCAGAGCCTGCACGGCCACGTGGCCGCGGAGGAGAGCCCGCCCGAGCCGGCCGTGGAAGCGCCGGCGGTCGTGGCGGAAGCGGTTCCGGAGCCCGGACCGGCGCCGCAGCCTGAGCCCATCCCTCAGCCGGCCCCCGCGCCGTCCGCCAAGGCCCCCGCGCCGTCCGCCAAGGCCGCCGCGCCTTCCTCCTCCGCCAACGACGTCCGGGTGGACGCCGCGGCGCTCGACGCCGTGGCCGAGCGGGCCACCCAGGTGCGCATCATGGCGGTGGCCGGCCGTCAGATCACCGAGCGCATCTACGACCTCGCCCGGCTGGCCGAGGACGGCCTGCACGAGCCGCAGCCCACGCAGGTGCTGGCCGTGCTCGCCACCATGCTGCGCCGCGTGGCCGTGGAGCTCGAGGGCGGGCAGCGCCGGCTGATCCGCTCGGCCGAGGAGCAGCTCGAGAAGATGCTCTCGCTCCAGCTCCAGCCGCTGCGGGGCTTCCTCCTCTCCTTCGCCCGCTACGCCCGCGAGCTGGCGCGTTCCCTCCACCGCGAGGTCGAGGTCGAGCTGGAAGGCGAGGAGACCCGCCTCGACCGCCGCATCGCCCGCGAGCTGGAGGAGGCGCTGCTCCATCTGCTGCGCAACGCCGTGGACCACGGCATCGAGCCGCCGGACGCGCGCGCGGCGCTCGGCAAGCCGCGGGCGGGACGCATCCGCATCAAGGCCCTCCCCGACGGCCCCAAGGTCCGCCTGATCATCGAGGACGACGGCGGCGGCATCGACGTCCCGCGGGTGATCCAGCAGGCGGTGGACGTCGGGCTGGTGGACGCGGCCAGCGCCCCGGGGCTGGGCAAGAAGGAAGCCTTGCGCCTCCTCTTCGCGCCGGGGTTCTCGACCCGCAAGCAGATCTCCGAGATCTCCGGCCGCGGCATCGGGCTGGACGTGGTGGCGACGGCGGTCAACCGCCTGGGCGGCGAGGTCTTCGTGGAGACCGCCGCTGCCAAGGGCACGACGTTCATCGTCGAGGTGCCGGTCGCCCGCCGCGGCGAGTCCGTGATGCTGCTGCGGGTCGGGCAGCTCCGGATCGCCCTGCCCGGCTCCATCGTCCGCCGCGCCACGCGCCTCGATCCCGGCATGGTGGTGGAGCGGGACGGCCGCACCCTGGCGTCCTTCCCCGACCGGCTCGTCCCTTTCGTGCCCCTGGCCCGGATCTACGGCCAGCCGGCCGCCGAGAGCCAGCTCCTCCTGGAAGGGATCGTCTCGGGCCAGCCCCTGGCGATCGCCGTGGACGACGCCGAAGGAGAGGAGGAGGTGCTGGTGCGGCCCATCACCCGGCGCGCTCCCACCGACCGGTTGCTGGAGGGCGTCGCCCTGCTCGCCTCCGGCGAGCCCGTGGGGGTGCTGGCGCCGGCGGTCCTGGCCCAGCGCGAGTACCTGCGGGCCCTCCCCGCAGCGCGCCAGCAGGCGGTGGCGCGCCGCGTGCGGGTGCTGCTGGTGGACGACTCCCTGGTCACCCGCGAGATGGAGCGCCGTTTGCTGGAGGACGCCGGCTTCGAGGTCTCCCCGGCCAGCGACGCCGAGGAGGCCCTCTCGCTGCTCGCCGAGGAGAGCTTCGACTGCGTGGTCACCGACATCGAGATGCCGCGCATGGACGGCTTCGAGCTTGCAGCCACTCTGCGCGGCATGGAGCACTTCTCCCAACTCCCCATCATCGTGGTCTCCACCCGCGACCGTCCCGAAGACCGCCTGCGCGGCCTCAAGGTGGGGGCGGACGCCTATCTGACCAAGCAGAGCCTCGACGCTGGCGAGCTCGTGGACCTCGTGCGCCGCCTCAGCGGGAGCGCGCGGTGAAGAGAGGCCCGGCTTGATCCGCATCCTTCTGGTGGACGACTCGCCCTCGGTGAGGGCGGTGTTGCGGCGTTTCTTCTCCCGCACCCGGGACATCAAGGTGGCCGGCGAAGCCGCCGACGGCGCCCAGGCCCTGCAGGCGGTGATCGACCTGCAGCCGGACGTGGTGGTGATGGACCTCCAGATGCCGGTGATGGACGGCTACCAGGCCACGGAAAAGATCATGGCCACGCGGCCGACGCCCATCGTGGTCCTCTCCTCGCGGGCCAACCGCAACCAGATGCAGACGGCCTTCGAGGCCATGCGCCGGGGCGCCCTCGAGGTCCTCCCCAAGCCGGAGGACACGGCGAGCTGGCAGCAGCTCGCGGAGAGCCTGCCGGAGACGGTCCGCACCGTGGCCAAGGCGCAGACCGCGCCGCGGGTGACGCGGCAGCGCGCCGTGCGGCCGCAGGATCTGGCCGCGGATGCGGTCGAGCTGCGCTGGGTCGCCATCGGCGCTTCCACCGGCGGTCCCGCCGCCATCCGTGAATTCCTGGAGGAGGTGCCGGCCGATCCCCCGGTCGGATTCCTGATCGTCCAGCACATCGCCTCCGGCTTCGAGCTGGCCTTCGCCGACTGGCTCAACAAGGAGCTTCCCCTCGACATCCGGCTGGCCCAGGACGGCGAGGCGCTCCGGCGCGGCGCCGTGCGCCTGGCGCCCGGCGGTTCCCACCTGCGGATGGAGGCCGACGGCGTGCTGCGCCTGGATTCCGAGACCCCGGCGCGCAAGGGCCACCGTCCATCGGTGGACGAGATGTTCCTCTCCTGCGCTGCTCACTGCCCCCGCGAGGTGGCCGGGGTGCTGCTGACCGGCATGGGGGCCGACGGCGTCGAGGGATTGCTCGCCCTGCGCAAAGCGGGGGGCGTCACCCTGGTGCAGGACGAGGCCAGCTCGGTCGTCTTCGGCATGCCTCGCGTGGCGCTGGAGCGGGGCGCGGCGGAGGTGGCGCTGCCGCCCCGGGACCTCGCCCGCACCCTGGCGCGGCTGTGGAAGGGAGAGCGGTGAAGAGCCGGGTGCTGGTGGTGGACGACAGCGAGGTGACGCGGGCGATCCTCTCCCGCACCCTGCGCGGCGCCGGCTTCGACATCCTGGAGGCGCGCGACGGCGCCGAGGGGGCCATGGCCGCCTTGCGAGAGCAGCCGGCGGTGGTGATCACCGACCTCGAGATGCCCACCATGGACGGCTTCCCGCTGCTCCGGCTCCTCAAGGCGGACCCCGCCAGCTCCCACATCCCCGTGCTGATCCTCACCAGCCACGGCGAGGCGGCCTCCCGCTACTGGGGCCTGCGCACCGGCGCGGACGCCTACCTCACCAAGGACTTCCAGCCGGGCGACCTGGTCGCCACCGTCACCCGGCTCGCCGAGGCGAGCTCGGCCAGGACCGCCGCCGGCGGTCCCGGCCTGGACCTCCAGGCCATGGGACCGGTGGAAGTGCTGGCCCGGGTGGCGCGCCACCTCGACGCCTCGCTGCTCCAGGCCACGGTGGTCAACACGCTCCTGGAGCGGGGCATGGCCGCCAACGATTTCCATGAAGCGGCCGGCGGCGCCCTGGAGACCCTGGGCCAGGTCGTCGACGCCCATTTCCTGGCCGTGGCGGTCTCCGAGCTGGATGCGGCCATGATCCACATCCGCCTTCAGGACCCCGTCCGCAACTCCGACGTCGAGACGCTGAAGGAGCTGCTCACGCGGACGCTGGACCCCTTGCCGAACACCCCCCTGGAGATGAAGGTCGAGGGGGAGCGGGGCGACGTGACCATCGACCTGGAGGCCGCCGTCTGGTTCCCTCTCGCGCTGCGCGAAGCCACGGGCGTCCTGGCGTTGCTGCCCCGGGACCCGCATGAGTTCGACGCCTCCACCGGCGCTCTCCTGGAAGGCATGACCGGGCATCTCGCCGTCGTGCTCGACAACGCCCGCCTCTCCCAGCGGCTGCACGAGCTCTCCATGCTGGACGGCCTGACCCGGCAGCTCAACCACCGGACCATCTACGCCCGCCTGACCGAGGAGCTGGAGCGGGCCCGGCGCTACCGTTACCCCTTGAGCATCGTGCTCTGCGACTTCGACCACTTCAAGGAGATCAACGACACCCACGGCCACTTGGTGGGCGACGCCGTTCTTCGCGAAGGGGCGGCCGCCCTGCGGCGGTGCCTGCGCGGCACCGACCTGCTGGGACGCTATGGCGGCGAGGAGTTCCTCGTCGTGATGCCGCAGGTGGACCTCGAAGCGGCCCGCAGGGCGGCCGAGCGGCTGCGCCAGGGGCTGGCCAACCATGCCGTGCGCCTCTCCAGCGGCGGCGAGGTGCGGACCACGGCCTCCTTCGGCGTCGCGTCGCGGGATGAGCTGACGGGTTTCCAGAGCAGCGACCTCCTCGTCTCGCTGGCGGACCGCCGTCTGTACGAAGCCAAGGCCGCCGGCCGGAACCTCGTGCGTCCATGAGCCATGCCGCGTCCTCCCCGGCCGTCCAGGATCTCGCGGCCCTGATCCGCGAGGTCACGGGCAACGTCATCCCTTCCGCCCGGTACGGGTTCCTGGAGGAGGTGGCGCAGCGGCGGGCGCACGTCAACCGGCTCCCCGGCCTCGCCGAGTACGTGCGGGCCCTGACCGGACGGGAGCTCGAAGGCGAGTGGGGGAGCCTGATCGCCCTCGTCACCATCAAAGAGTCCTACTTCTTCCGGGCGCCGCAGCAGTTCGAGATCATCCGCCGGCACGTGCTGCCGATCCTCGTGCGGGCGCGGGCCGGGACGCGCCACCTGCGGATCTGGTCGGCGGCCTGCGCGCGGGGGGAGGAGCCGGCCACCCTGGCCATGCTGCTGGCCGACGAGCCCTCCCTCGCCGGCTGGACCTGGAACATCGTGGCCACGGATCTGGACGAGGAAGCCCTGGCCGGCGCGCGCCTGGGCCTCTACGGCGAGCGGGCGGTCTCCCAGGTGCCGCCCCCGATGCTGGAGCGCTGGTTCACCCGCCGGGGCAAGCTCTACGAGCTCGACGCCGGCCTGCGCTCGCGCATCCACTACCAGCCGCTCAACCTCGCCCACACGCCCTTCTCGCTGCCGCACCAGGAGTGGGACCTGGTCCTGATGCGCAACGTCCTGATCTACTTCCGCCGGCCTCTGCAACGCCTGGTGATCTCGCAGGTGGCACGCATGCTGGCGCCCCAGGGCTTCCTCTTCCTGGGCGCCTCGGAGACGCTGTGGCAGATCCAGGACGAGCTGGAGGCGGTGGATCTGGGCCCCTGCTTCGCCTATCGCCACCGCGAGACCGTGCCCACTCCGGCGCCGCCGCCGAAGCCCGCGCCCCGCCGCTCCCGGCCGGCCCCGGAGCCCGAGAAACCGCGGAAGAGCTGGCTCGACCAGGAGCATCCGCGGGACTGGAGCGTCTCCCGCGCCGCCGCGGCGCCACCCCCGGCGCCCGTCACTGCGGAGGAGCCCGCCATCCAGCCCTGCGGCGTCTACGAGCTCCTCATGAACGCCTCCCGGGAGCTGGCCGGGAACCACTTCGGCGAGGCCGGCAAGGTGATCGCTCAGGCCCTGGCCGCCGACCCTTCCGAGCCGGCGGCGCACGCCCTGGAGGGATTCATTCACGACCTCTCCGGCCGCGCCGAGGAAGCCGTCACCTCCTACCGGGCGGCCCTCTACCTCGATCCCTCCCTCTTCCAGGTCCGCGTGCTGCTGGCCGACTGCCTGCTGCGTCTCGGCCACCGCGACCGCGCCGAGCACCAGTTCCGGGAGGTGCTGACGACCCTGGCGAGCGGGCGCGAGCGGACGCTGCTCCTTTTCGAAGGATTGCCCTTCCCGGACCGCGAAAGGGCCCAGCGGCGGTGCCGGCAGGTGCTGAAGGGGCGGTAGGCTGGCTCGATTCCCGAGTCATTCTCCCCGGTTCCCGAGCGACCCTCCCCGCATTCCGGGCCACTCTCCCCGGATTCCCACCGACTCTCCCCGGATTCCGAGCTATCCTCCCCGATTCCCGAGTCATTCTCCCCGGATTCTGAGTGACCCTCCCCGCATTCGGTAGTGGTTCAGTTTCAATCTTTGGGATTCGCGAGGAGGGCAACCACCTCGTGAACCGACCAGCGGCGCGTCTCAACCCCGGCGGCCTGAGCCGGTGTCTGCCCCTTCAGGCTCATGTGCGGGCGGCAGAAATTGTAGTGCATGTAGTGCACCGCGACCGCCGCGATCAGGTTCTCGACCTTCTTAGAGAATGCGTTGGTAAGGCGGGTGAACCGCCGCATGCTCATCCGCATGGTCAGGTTCTGGCGCTCAACGTAGGACGTAGAGACGTGCTTCGGGTCCGGGCTGCCCTGAATCGCGTGCTTCTCGGCTCCGATGCACACCGCCGGGCTATAGCGGTGCTCTGCGTCGGTCGGACCGCCCCCGTAGATCTTCTGAAGCATGGCGTAGTCCACGTCGCCCCCGAAGCCGGCCTCGACCGCCTGAAGGTACATCCGGTGGCCGTCGCTCGTGAGCTGAACGCGCCCGGTCATCCGAGAGGCGAGGTCCATGCAGAACTCGGTCGCGGTCCCCGAATCCCTCAAGCCGACCAAAAAGGACGGAACAAGCTTCGTCTCGGCGTCGATGGCCGTAAAGGTCCAGACGTCTCCGAACCCGAAGGTTCCCTTCTTCTCGACCGGGACGTTCTTCGCCTTGGCGTAGCAGAACGCCCAGATCTCGTCCACCTGGACGCGCTTGCATGGCAGATCCCGCAGGACGCGGTCCTGGTAGGCGGCGCACACCGCCCCCAGCTCCACCAGGAGCTTCAGGATGGTGTTTTTCGCTACGCCCGTCATCCGGACCGTCGCGTTGATCGAGTTGCCCTCCACCAGGGCGGCGACGACAGCGGCGCGCTTCTCAGCCTTGAGGACGTTTGCCATATTGACTATTATGCTTGCTCGCACAAGGAAAGTCAAGAGGTCGCGGCGTGAGATACTGGGATTTCGTCCAACGAAAGCGTCCAGGCCGACGCAACGAGCGTCCAAGACGCAAGGAGCCAAGGGGACAGGAAGACCCGCCTTAGCGCGGACCTGGAGGTAGGCGTCAGCGGCCCGGGACAGCCACGCTCCGACCGAAGCGAAGCCTTCAGCTTCCGCCGCCTGCTTCCACCTCGCGCTCTGCCGGGCGTCGGCCTTGACGTTGAACTGCGCCGTCTTCACCTACTTACCCTTCCGCCAGTCGGGAGTTGTGGTGAGCCAGGGCGTAGGCTTCAGGCGGGTGTGGAGGTTGGCCATCGCCTGGAGATCCGGCCCGATAACCTCCTCGGAAATACAGGTCCACCAGTTGAGGTCCAGGGCGGCAAACTGCTCTGCCGCTTCCTTCGTGACGTTCAGCATCTCCAGGTCGATGATCTTCGCCTGGGAGGGCAGGTGAACGAGGGTGAATCCGTTCGCGTAAGGGGCCTTGTAGATGGCGAAAGGACCGGCCACGTAGCCGGTGACAGCGACCGCGTACAGCCGGTTTACCATCCCGCAGGGCTCCCAGACTGCGAAGCTGCGGCGCTTCCACTTCAGCGGTGTAGGAATGCGGGCCATGGCTACACCTCCCCGCGCCAGGGTCCCAGCTCGACCTCCAGGCGATCCGCGAGGCCGGCCAGCTCCCGGGCGATCCCGCCGCCGAACGCGGCAAGGTGCTCCTCATGCGGCGACCCGTGGGCGGTGTCGGGGCTCGCCCACTCCGCGAGGAATCCCTGGACGTGGCGCAGGTCCGCCACAGCGGCCCGGAGGGAGGCCCGCAGCAGGCCCTCCGGCTGGTCCGGCCAGTTGTGCCAGTACTCCAGAACCATCCGGTACAGCAGCTCGCCGAAGTCCCGGAGGGTAGCGTTTGCGCCTTCCTCGGTGACGAAGGACAGGAACGTCTCTCGGAAGACGGGGAAGTCCTCGAAGTGGGCGGGATCGATGACGGGCGGGCCGATGGCTTCGTCGTCAGGATCGGGCGGGAGAGGGTCAGCGGGTGGGGGTGTAGACTCCGGGGTTAGCTCGGGCATGGGATGCCTCCGTGCTCGGGTCAGGTCCGGCGGCAGTGTGCCTAGCACTCCGTCGGGCCGCTTGGTTGGGCGTCGAGAGGGTACGTCCCTCCCTTACGGGAGGGACACTACGCCCAAATCCAGCCGCCGTAAACCCCTGATTTCAAAGGGTATTTCAGCCCCGGTCAAACTGAACCACTACCCCGCATTCCGGGCCGCTCTCCCCGGATTCCCACCCGGCTCTCCCCGGATTCCCACCGGCTCTCCCCGGATTCTGAGCCATCCTTTCCCGATTCCCGAGTCATTCTCCCCGGTTTCCAAGCGACCCTTCCCGCATTCCGGGCCGCTCTCCCCGGAATCCCACCGGCTCTCCCCGGATTCTGAGCCATCCTCCCCGATTCCCGAGTCATTCTCCCCGGTTTCCCGACGGCCCGCGCCGCGATCCGAGGAGATCCCGTCGGGATCCAGACCGCTCCGCAGGCCGGCCAATGGGGCTGCGCTACAATTCCATTTTTGCCGCTGCGAGCACCTCCTTGCCTCCTACCGAGGAAACCGCGACCCTTGGACCCCGAACTCCGCCGGGAGGACGGGGAGATCGGACCGGTTCCGTGGTGGCCGACCGTTACGAGATACGGGAGCGCCTCGGGCGCGGCGGCCATGCCACGGTGTATCGGGCATTCGACCGGCTCCTCAAGGACGAGGTCGCGCTCAAGGTGGTCCACCCGGAGAGCGACCCGGAGCGGGCGCTCGCCCGCATCCGGCGGGAGGTCGGGGTCGCCCGCGAGAGCCTGAGCCCCCACCTCGTCCGCGTCTTCGAGCTCGGTGAGAGCAAGGGGGACATCTACCTCACCATGGAAATCCTGGCGGGCGGATCCCTCCGGGACCGCCTGCGGCAAGGCCCCCTACCGCTCCCGGAGGCGCTCCGGATTGCGGAGGCCGTGCTGCGAGGGCTCGCGGCGCTTCATGCACGGGGAGTCGTGCACCGGGACGTGACGCCCGGAAACATCCTCTTTTCCGAGACAGGCGAGGCGAATCTCTGCGACTTCGGGCTCGTCCGCAGGCTTGGAGGCGAGGAGACCAGGGTGACCCTGGAGGGTGGCGTTCTCGGGACCATGGGCTATCTCTCGCCGGAGCAACTCCTCGGGAAGGAGGTCGGCCCGCGGGCCGACCTCTACGCCGCGGGAGTGGTTTTCTTCGAGATGTTGACCGGGACGCTGCCTCACGAAGCAATATCCCAACTGGGCCTTCGCCTCGCGGCCTTCGCGACGGCGCCGGATGTGCGGCGGCTCCGTCCCGAAGTGCCCCGTTGGCTCGCGGCCGTGATCGCGCGGCTTCTCGAAAGGCGCCCCGCGGACCGCTTCCCGAGCGCCGAGGCGGCCCTGGCCGTGATCGGAAAGCGATCCGTTCCGCCCCGGTACGGCCTGAGGCGGCGGCTCTTCCGGTCGGCGGCCATCCTGCTCCTGGTGCTTGTCACGCCGGCTCGAAGGGCGCCGTTCTCCCACTTGATCCCCGCGGGCGAGACAGGCATCACCGCTATCGGTACGAACGGCGAAAGGCTCTGGACCCTCCCCGGAGTGGCCCCGGAGGTCGCGGACCGGACGGCGCGCGCGAGGATCAGGCCCCGCGGCCCTCGCCTCATCGCGACCGTGCTCGCGAAGCCCGGGGAGTGGTCGCCCGAGGCGATCTCCACTCTCGCCTTCATCGATCCCGCCACTGGGGAGGTGGTAAAGGAAGTGAAGCTTCCTACGGGCGAAACTCTTTTCCCCGACGATCCTCCACGGTTCTCGTTCGCCTCGGCGAAGGCTGTCGATCTCGACCGCGACGATGTGGACGAGGTGCTCGTCAACTACAACCATGTCCCGGAAGCCCCCTTCTACACCGTGCTCTATGCGCCCCGTTTCGATCGCGCCCGGATCGTCTTCTATTCCCGCGGAGGACAGGATTTCCAGGGAGCGACGGATCTCGACGGCGACGGCTCTCTGGAGCTTCTCTTTGCGGGCATCAACAACGGGTGGAACTGGGTGAACGCCGTGGCGGCGGTCCGGCTCGACCCTCGTTACATGGGAGAGGCGGACTGGTTGCCGCCCGCCGCCGCGCCGGATGTGATGGAACATCCGGCGCAGGAGCGGCTTCTCCTCTGGTACGCAGTTGTGCCGCGCGGCCACCTCCAGGCTCCTGCCCGCCTCACGATCGACGAGAAGCGGCGGGAACTGACGGTCCGTTATCTCTCGGGGAAGACGTGGACTCTGGCGTTCGACGGCTTCCCGCCGGAGAAAGCCTCGGATCAGGACCGGGCCGGGCGTCAAGAGGCCCGGCGTGCGACCTATGAGCATTTCCGGGAGGCCGAGCGATTGCGCCGAGCCGGGATGTTCGACCTCGCCATGTCCGAGGCGGACGCGGCGCTTGACTCGGCGAAGGGCGCCCGGGAGACCTGGCTCGCTCAGTATGCGGAACGGCTCCAAGCCAGGCTTCTCGTCTCTCAGGGAAAGCCGCGGGAGGCGGAGGCCAGGTTCGCGTCGCTCGCCGCGCGCGCGGAGGATCCTCCCGAAGTTGCCTATGACGCTGCGGTGGCTTTCCACCTGTATGGCGATCTCCGGCGGGCGGTCGCCTGGTATGCACGGGGAACCGGCCGCGGGGCTGCGGGCGGCGCCGGAAAAAGCAAGCACGAATTCCTGAAGGGCGAGATCCTGGCTCTCGTGGAGGAGAAGCGCTATGCGGAAGCGCTTGCAGCGGTGGACCGCTTCAACGCTACCTATTCCTGGAACCTTCCGACCTACCGCGAGTACGTCCGGTGGCGTGCCGGCGAGCGCCCGGAGATGAACGGTGCCAAAGTTCCATCCAATTGGCCGGACCTGGACCGATATTGGGCGCTGGAGTTTGAGCTCGCGGCCGATGGCAAGCCCGAGGAGATCCTTCGGCGCGTGGACAGCTTCCTCGCCGAGCGGCCGGAGACGCGGGCCGAAGCGCTGTCTCTCCGGGCCGAGCTTCTCACCCGGCTGGGACGCCTGAAGGAGGGAGCGCAAGCCGCGCGGTCAGCCCTGGAGCTTGCGCGCACGGAGCGGGCGCGGAGCATCATCGCGCGCGGCCACCTGGATCTCGTGGAAGAACGCGCTCGCCGCATCATTCCCCGATAGGAAGGCAGGAATGCATCGCCTCCTGATCACGCACGGCTACGACGAGCGGGTTTTCCCCGTCCCGGAGAGCGAAGCCCGGCTCGGGAGCGCCGCCGAAAACGACATCGTCTTGCGGGCCACTGGCGTCTCCCGCCGGCATGCGCTCGTGCGATGCCGCCCGGAGGGCGTCGAGGTTGTCGATCTGGGCTCGAAGAACGGGCTCTTCGTCGAAGGCCGGCGGGTACAGCGCGCCGTTCTGACCCCCGGCCTCCGGCTCCAGATCGGCGCCGGCTGGCTCGAGGTCGAGGAAGTTTCCTCGTCTCAGGCGGCGCTCGAATTCATGCTCCATAGCTCCTCGGAGCAGTTGCCGCATCCGCCATCGATCACCCCTATGGTGAGGGCGAGAGCCGACCAACGAAAGCTCTCTCCGGCCGATGCCGCCTTGGCGCTTGCCTACCATATCGCGCAGGTCGGAGTGGGGCTCCCTGGCGGGCGGACGGATCTCCTCGCGCGGATCAAGGTGACCTTGGGAGCTGCAACGTTTGCCTCCTTCGAGAGGACGCGACGAGGAGTAGTCCGAATCTTAGAGAGCGAAGGCGGGTTCTCGGCGGAGGAGTCCAAGCTGCTCGGCTCACTCGCCGAAGGCGCAAGATCTTCGATCCCTGAGCAGACGATCCTCAAGCGGACGGGGCGGCTGCTTCTTGCCGGGCGAGATCCGTGGTTCCTTGGAGCGGGATTCGCGGACGAGGCTCTCGCCCGGGAGGGATGGCGGAAAGACTTCCTCCGGTTCCTCGCGCGCGAGTTCTTCGCACCGGTACGGAATCTCGAACATCTGAACGCATCCGAAGCCGCCCGGGTGCTCGCGCTCGCGAGGGGAAACAAGAGGAGAACGGCGGAACTCCTCGGCATCAGTCCCGGGACGCTCTACAAGCTTCTCAGCCTTCGAAGCTCGCCCCAGCGCTGAGCGATCGAAGCTCCTCCGGAAGTGTTCGAAATCTGAACAGTTTTGACAGCTCAGCAAGGGGATCGGACACTGATCCAGGAGGAATCTGAAATGAGACGCAGAAAAAAATTCCTGATCGCCGCTGGCTTTCTTCTGTGGAGCACCCTGGCCTATGGACAGGCGAGCTCTGATCCAACAGCGGACCTCGCCACGTGGCGTGGTCGGCCGTCGCTCTACTTCATCGAGAACCAGGGACAAGTAGCGAATCCGGCGCGTTATTACCTGCGCGGCCGCGACAGAGCCCTCTTTGTCGACAATGCCGGTGTGACGATTGTCCTTGAGTCCAACGCGGGCGGCAGCCGCCACGTCTCTACGCGATCTTCCCGATCGACCAACGCCGCTGTCGCGCTACGCCTGGAGTTCGTGGGGGCCAGGCCCGACGCGCTGGTTCAAGGGGAGAGGAAAGGACCTTTGGTCAACCTGCTCACCGGGGGTAAGGAGAATTGGCGCACGGGCCTTCCCTCCTACCATCGTCTGGTCTACGCAGACCTGTGGCCCGGTATCGATCTGGCCCTGATCGGGGATGTCCAACGTGTCAAATATGAGTTCAGGGTGAAGCCTGGAGCAGATCCCGATCAGATCCGCCTTCGCTATCGCGGCGGCGATGCCCTCCGGCTCGAATCCTCCGGCGAGCTCGCCGTGGACACTTCGGTGGGTACGCTGCGGGACCAGAGGCCGTTCTCATTCCAGGAGTCGAATGGGGCACAAGCCGAGGTCAAGACGGAATATGCCTTGATGTACCCCGTGGAGAACACTTTTGGATTCGCCCTGGCCGAGTACGATCGTACAAAGCCGCTGATTATCGACCCTGAAGTTCTCGTCTATGCCAGCTATCTGGGAGGTGCGGGCGAGGAAAGTGGCCATGGCGTTGCCGTGGACAGTGCTGGGGCAGCCTACATCACCGGACATACGACATCGGCGGAGGTTTCTTTTCCGGCAGGAACGGGTTTTGGCGCCCTCCTGGGCGTAGACACAACCTACAACGGCGGCTCGGATGCCTTTGTCGCGAAGGTCATGCCATCTGGTGAGGAACTGGAGTATGTCACATACATAGGAGGGAGCGGAGATGATCAAGGGGACAAAATTGCCGTGGACAGCGGCGGGGCTGCCTACGTAGCGGGCTACACGAACAGCGGGGCTCAGTTCCCTGTGGTCGGGGGTCCTGACTTGAGTTACAACGGCGGCGCCAGAGATATCTTCATTTTCAAGTTGAATGCTTCCGGCACGGCACTGGTCTACTCTGGATTCATTGGCGGAGCGATGATGATCGGGAGCCTGGCTTGGCTCTCGACAACTCAGGGAGCGTCTATTTGACTGGCTTGACCTATTCAAGTGAAGCAACCTTTCCCTCCGGAACCGGATTCGGATCTCTGCCCGGGGCTGATCAAACTCACAATGGAGATGCCGACGCGTTCGTGGTGAAGGTCAGCCCGGATGGCAGTTCACTGCAATACGCAAGCTACATCGGGGGGAACAGTTTTGACAACGGCTATGCCATGGGTGTCGACGCGGCAGGCAATGCTTATGTTGGCGGAAGCACAGCCTCGCGCGAGAACACTTTTCCCGATGGCGATGGAGTCGGCGCCATTCCCGGTCCGAATACAACGTACGCGGGCGGCAGCTTTGACTCCTTCGTGGTCAAGCTCAACGCCGCGGGAACTTCATTCTCCTACGTCGCGTTCATAGGGGGAGCGCAAGAAGATCGGTACACTCCTGGCCTGACCGTCAACGCCCAGGGGAGTGCTTGGGTCACAGGTCGGACGGTTTCCGGGGAAGATACATTCCCAACCGGTCAAGGATTCGGTGGCATTCCTGGGTTTGATCAGACCTACAACGGTGGCTGGGACGCGTTCGTTGTGAAGATCAACGCCTCCGGAACGGCTTTCGACTACGCCACCTATATTGGCGGTGCAGGTAATGACGAGGAAGCTGAGGCAGTCGCTGTAGATAGTAGCGGGAATGCGTATGTCACGGGGTTTACAAATTCGACGGAGGCCACTTTTCCCAATGGAGATGGCTTCGGCGGCTTTTCGGGACCGGACACCACCTATAACGGTGGCCCGCACGATATTTTCGTTGTAAAGCTCAACGCAGCAGGAACCGATCTTGTATATGCCTCCTATCTCGGAGGGCCTGGAGGAGGATTCTACAACGAGCTTGGGACCGGTATCGCAGTGGATGGGAGTGGCAACGCGTACATCACAGGATATACCTCTTCGGCGGGTGACTTTCCAGATGGGGGTGGCTTCGGAGCTCTCCCCGGCTTCGATCAGACCTACAACGGCGGGGTCGTCGATGCGTTCGTCGTCAAAATCGGTACACCGGAGCCGCCTGTCCCAACGAGCTTCACCTGGAGAGGTGTGTGGAGCGGCGCGACTCCTTACGCGCTGGGGGATATCGTACAGTTCGATGGCTCGAGCTACATCAGTCTGACGAACGGCAACACCGACAATGCACCGGGTACGTCGCCGGCGGGTTGGAGTCTCATCGCGCAACGGGGAGATACCGGCCCCATGGGAAGTCAGGGACCCATGGGACTTCAGGGGGAGCCTGGTCTGCCGGGAGAGCAGGGGCCAGCGGGTCCTACAGGACCTCAGGGACCTGAGGGACCTCAAGGTCCCCAGGGCCTCACAGGCGCAACCGGGCCTGCGGGTGCGACAGGAGAGCAGGGACCTCCAGGGCCTCCGGGTCCTCCGGATCAGGTCCTCAAGGCGAGCAAGGGGAAACAGGAGCGACCTGGGGCCCCAGGCGCGAACGGCACCAGCGGCTCGGCGATCGGCGGTAACTATCCAAATAATACCCCGACCAACAGCTTCTTGATGCCGTGGGGTGTGACCACAAACACGACAGAGGCCAACGCCAATGTCCCGCTGCCCTCGGGTACGGCGAGCAAGCTGGTCGTCAGCCTGACGGCAGCTCCGGGCGCGGGCAGGTCGGCGACCCTCACGATCCGTAAGAACGGGGCCAACACGGCGCTGACCTGCACGGTCTCCGGCACAGCCACGACCTGCGCCGACACGGTGAACAGTGTGACGTTCAGCGATGGGGATCTCCTCTCCGTTCTCTATACGGAGGTCAACGCGGCGGCTGCCCGGATCCGCTTCGCCTTCGAGTACAACTCCCCATAAGGCCAGTCCCGGCGTCCCGACCATCAAGCCCTATGAAGGCTCTCTCGGTTGGGACGCCGGCCTCACGGGTGCTACATTGGGCCGCGTATGGCCACCGTCCGTCCCACCGCCGTCGCCGGCCTGTTCTATCCTGATCGCCCCGCCGAGCTGACCTCCATGGTCGAGGGCTTCCTGGGCGGGGCGCCGGCCGACGGCCGGCCGGTGCCCAAGGCCGTCATCGCTCCCCACGCGGGATATGTCTACTCCGGCCCCATCGCCGGGAGCGCTTTCCGTACTCTGGCGTCCGCCGCGGGGACGATCCGGCGCGTGATCCTCCTGGGGCCGTCCCACTTCGTGCCGATCCACGGGCTGGCGCTGCCGGGAGACGGGCGGTTCTCGACGCCGCTGGGCGAGATCCGGATCGAGCCCGAGGGGTGCCAGGCCGCCATCCGGCTGCCGCAGGTCCGGGTGATCCCGGAGGCCCACGTCCGCGAGCACTCGCTGGAGGTGGAGCTGCCGTTCCTGCAGATCCCTGCTCGGGGAATTCGACCTCGTCCCCCTGGTCGTGGGGCAGGCGAGCGGGGAGGAGATCGCGGAGGTCCTCGACCGGCTCTGGGGCGGGCCGGAGACGCTGGTGGTGATCAGCTCCGACCTCTCCCACTATCTCTCCTATGAAGCGGCGCAGCGGGCGGACCGCGAGACGGCGGACGTCATCCTGGCCCTGAAGGGGCCGCTGCATTCCCGGCAGGCGTGCGGCGCGGCGCCCATCAATGGATTGCTGACGGCGGCGCGGCGGCGCGGCATGAGGGCCGAGCTGCTGGACCTGCGCAACTCGGCGGACACCGCCGGAGATCCGTCCAGGGTCGTGGGGTATGGAGCCTTCGCCTTCCACGAATGAGCTCTGGGATTCCGGGCGCGGCCGGATCGCTTCTGCGGATCGCCCGCGAGAGCGTGGCGGACGCCCTCGGCCTCGGTCCGCCCGGGACCTACGACGATCCCTGGCTGCGGGAGCCCGGCGCCACGTTCATCACCCTGCGGTGGCGGGGGAGCCTGCGGGGATGTGTGGGCTCGATCCAGGCCTACCGGCCCCTCTTCGAGGACGTCTGGCGGAACGCCCAGGCCTCCGCCTTCCAGGACACGCGTTTCAGGCCGCTGGAGCGAGAAGAGTACGCCGGCCTCTCCGTCGAGGTCTCTCTGCTGTCGCCCCCTGAGCCGCTGGCCTGCTCCTGCGAGGCGGAAGCGCTCGCGATCCTGCGCCCCGGCATCGACGGCGTCGTCCTCGAGCACGAGGAATGCCGAGGCACCTTCCTGCCGCAGGTCTGGGAGCAGCTCCCGGATCCCTACGAGTTCCTGGGCCAGTTGAAGAGAGAAGGCCGGGCTCCGGAGCGGTTTCTGGGCGCCGGACGATCCGGCTCAGCCGCTACATGGTTCTCAAGTGGGAGGAGGAGAGCTAGAAGGACCTAAAGGACATAAAGGACCTAAGCGACCTAAAGGACGTTAATAAGAATCGTTGTCCTTTGGGTCCTTTAGGTCGTTTAGGTCCTTTGGGTCCTTGCCTTCACTCTGCTCTGAGCGCTTCAATGGGGTCCAGAGCCGCCGCCCTCCGGGCCGGGAGGAGCCCGGAGAGGAGGCCGGTCGCCACGCTGACCGCCACCGCCAGCGACGACGAAGAGGAGCGGCGTGTGCACGGGGAGGCCCGGCACCGCCAGCCGGAGCAGCGACGCCATCCCCAGGCCGGCCAGGATGCCCAGCACGCCGCCCGCCGTGGCCAGCGCCGCGGCCTCGGTCAGGAAGAGGAGGTGGATCTGGCGCCGTGTGGCCCCGATCGCCCGCGCGAGGCCGATCTCCGCCGTCCGCTCGCCCACGGCGATCCACATCATGGTCAGGATGCCGATCGCGCCCACCAGCAGGGAGATGCCGGCGATGGCACCCACCGAGAGCGTCACCACGTTCATCACGTTGTCGAACACCGAGAGCATCGCCGCCTGGGTGGTGACGGTGAAGTCCTCCTCGCCGCCGTGACGGTCGGTGAGGACACGTTTCACCTCCCGCGCCACCGTGTCCGCCAACCCCGCGTGGGAGTAGACGAGGTCGATCTCCACCAGCTCCGTCATGTTGAACACCTTCATCGCGCTGGCCACCGGGATGTAGGCGGCGTCGTCGATGTCGAAGCCGAGGAACTGCCCCTTGGACGACATGATGCCGATCACCCGGAAGCGGGTGCCGCCGATGCGCACGAACCGGCCCAGGGCGTTCTCCTCCCCGAACAGCTCGCGTTTGAGCTTGGGGCCCAGGACGGCGAGCTGCACACCCCGGTTCGGGTCCCCCGCCGGCCAGAACTGCCCCTGGCGGATCTCGAACTTCCAGGCCTGCGGCACGTTGGGTGTGACGCCGTAGATGAAGACGCTTCGCCCGCGGCCGTTGCCCTCGACCCGGGCGGAGCCGAAGGCCACCGGGACCACCTCTTCGATCCCGGCGATGCGCTCCAGGGCCACGGCGTCGTCGATGGTCAGCTTGCGAGTGGTGCCGCCCATCGCGCCGGGGACCCCCATGGTCTCCGACTTGCCGGGATGGATCGCGATGATGTTGGTGCCGAACTGGGTGAACAGGCCGATCAGGTAGCGTCGCGTCCCCTCGCCGATGGAGGTGAGGAGGATGACCGACGCGATGCCGATGCCGATGCCCAGCATCGAGAGTCCCGAGCGCAGGCGGTGGCTGGTCACGGCGCCGAAGGCGAGGCGGATCAGGTCGCGCACGTCGTCGTCCTCCTCATCGTCCTCATCCTCCTCATCGGTCTCATCGGCCCGCCAGCGCCGCCACGGGATCGAGGCGCGCCGCCCGGCGGGCCGGCAAGAGTCCGAACAGGATGCCGACGGTCAGAGAGAGGCCGAGGGCGGCGGCGACCGCCCAGACCGGCGGGCTCGCCGGCAGGGCGGGGAAGATCTCCACCAGCAGCCCCACCGCCGCCCAGCCCACGGCGAGCCCCAGAAGGCCGCCGGCCGCCGAGAGCAGCGCCGACTCGGTCAGGAAGACCGCCAGCACCTGCCCCCGTTTGACGCCCAGCGCCCGCAGCAGGCCGACTTCGCGCGTCCGCTCGGAGACCGAGACGAGCATCACGTTCATGATGCCGATGCCCGCCACCGTCAGCGAGACCGCGGCGATGGCCCCCAGGGCCAGCGTCAGGGCGCCGAGGATCTGGGAGAAGGTGGAGACCACCGCGTCCTGGGTGAGCACGGTGACGTCCTCCTCGCCGTCGTGCCGCTCCGCCATGAGCCGGGTGATCTTCCCCTTGGCCAGCTCCAGGTCGGCGCCGGGCCGCACCTGGACCATGACGCGGAAGAGCGACCGGCGGTCGAACATCTTCATGGCGGTGGCCACCGGCACCAGGGCCGTCTCGTCGATGTCGACCCCGAGCTGCGTCCCCTTGGGCTCCAGCACGCCGATGACCCGCATCCGCCAGTCCCCGATGCGCACGATCCGGCCCAGCGGCTCCTCGCCGGGAAAGAGCTCCCGCGCCACCCTGAGGCCGAGGATCACCACCGGACGGCCCCGCCGGATCTCTTCGGCCGGGAGGTTCTCGCCTTTGGAGAGGCCGAGCTGGCGCACCTCCAGGAACTCCCGCGTCGAGCCCAGGATGCCTACGCTCCGCCGCCGCGAGCCGTGCTCCACGAATTCGGTGCCGACCACCAGCGGCGCCACTTTCTCGACCTCGGGGATGCCCCGCTCGATGGCCTGGGAGTCGTTCAGGGTGAGATCGTTCGCCGTCGCCATGGTCACGCCCGGGAGGCCCGTGGTCTCCGTCTTGCCCGGCACCACGATGAGCAGGTTCGAGCCGATGCTGGTGAACTGGTCGACCACGTACCGCCGCGCCCCCTCGCCCAGCGCGGTCAGGGTCACCACCGCAGCCACGCCGATCGCCATGCCGAGCAGGGAGAGGAGAGTCCGCAGCCGGTGCCCCAAGAGGGCCTGGAGGGAGAAGCGCAGGAGGTCGCCGGCGGTCATGTCTCCTCCACCGGCGCGAACAGGTCCGCCACACCGGCGACCTCGGAGCCGGGGAGGCGGCGCGCCACGCGGCCGTCCACGAGCACGATGACCCGGTCCGCCCGGCGGGCCACGGAGGGATCGTGCGTCACCACCACCAGCGTGATCCCGTCGTCGTTCATGCGGTCGAGCAGCTCCAGGATCTGGCGGCCGGAGGCGGTGTCGAGGTTGCCGGTGGGCTCGTCGGCCAGGAGCACCCGCGGCCCCATGACGGTCGAGCGGGCGAGGGCCGTCCGCTGCCGCTCGCCGCCGGAGAGCTGGTCCGGCCGGTGGTCCATGCGGTCCGCGAGCCCCACCGCCCGCAGCGCCTCCTCGACCCGCCGCCGCCGCTCGGCCCGGGGCATCCCGGCGAACACCAGCGGCAGCTCCACGTTCTCCGCCGCCGTCAGCCGCGGCACCAGGTGGAAGGACTGGAAGACGAAGCCGATGCGGTTCCGCCGCACCTCGGTCAGCTCCTCGTCGGAAAGCTTGCCGACCTCGCGGCCGTCCAGCCAGTAGGTGCCGCCGTCCGGCCGGTCCAGGCAGCCGAGGACGTTGAGCAGCGTCGACTTCCCCGAGCCGGAGGGTCCCATGATGGCCACGTGCTCGCCGGCCTTGATGTGCTCGTTGACGTCCACGAGGGCGTGGACCGGCTGGCCGCCGAGCTGGTAGGTGCGGGAGACGTTCTCCAGGCGGATCACGGCGCGGCGTTCCGGCGGACGGGCTTCACCTGGGCTCCCGCCTTGATCTCCGGCCGGTCCAGGGAGACCACGACCCGATCGCCCGGCGCGAGCCCGGAGAGCACCTCCGTCCAGTCCCAGTTCTTGAGGCCGACTTCGAGCTTGCGCTCCACCAGGACGCCGCCTTCCGCCACCAGGGCCTTGTTGCCCTCGATCAGCACCGACGTGGGGACGCGCAACGCGCCCTCCTTGGTCGCCAGCAGGATTTCCACGTCCGCCGAGGTGCCGGGGAGGAGCCGCACGCCCGGCCCCGTCTCCTGGAGGTCCACCTCGATCTCCACGGTACGGTTCTGCTCCTCGCGGTCGAGCACGTAGGGGGCGATGCGCCGCACCGTGCCGGCGAAGTCGCGGCCGGGGTAGGAATCGACCGTCACCCGCGCCGTCTGCCCCGGCTGGAGGCGCGCCGAGTCCACCTCGTCCATGGGGGCGCTGACGTAGATCGAGCCCGGGTCGAGCACGTCGAGGACCGGCGGGATCGGCATGCCGGGCGGAGAGGGGGTGGTGTACTCGCCCACCTCGACCGAGAGGTCGGCGACGATGCCGTCGAAGGGCGCGCGGATGACCCGCAGCCCCTCTTCCCGGGACGTCAGCTCGATGACCGCCCGCGCCTGCTCGACGCCGGCGCGGCGGCGCGGCAGGCGGAGTCCGCCGTCCGGGCCGCGGTCTGCGCCTGGTCGTAGGCGTCGGTGGAGACGATCCCGTCGGCGGCGAGCTTGCGCAGGCGGTCGCGCTCGCGCTCGGCCCGCTCGGCGCCCAGGCACGCCTGCTGGCGCTGCGCTTCGGCGGCCTGAAGCTCGCGCCGCGAGACGCTGATCCTGGCCGCGGACACGCTCGGGTCGAGACGCAGCAGGACGTCTCCCTTGCGGAACGCCTCTCCTTCGCGGAAGGGGACGTCCACCACCCGGCCGCCGATCTCGGGCGAGATCTGGGCGCGGCGCCGGGCCTTCACGGTCCCCGCCCGGGAGTTGGTGACGGTCTGCTCCACCCGTCCCCGCGAGACCTCGTCCACGGTGACCTCGATCGGCTCGGGCTTGAACACGGTGGCCCGCAAGGCGAACACTACCGCAACGATGCCGGCCGGCACCAGGAGACGCACGATCCATCGCCGCATAGCGGCATGACTCTAGCACCTGTGAGAGAAGGGCGAGCTACCCCGACGGGTGGTTGACACGCCTGGGAAGGGGTGGACATGATGACCCGCATGTACCGGAAGATTCTGGTCCCCGTCGACTTCACCGAAAAGAACCAGGCGGCCCTCGACAGCGCGGTCCAGATCGCCGGCTCCACCGCGGACGGCGAGATCACGCTGCTGCACGTCGTCGAGACCATCGAGCACATCGAGTTCGACGAGATGGCCGATTTCTACCGCGGCCTGGAGACCCGGGCCGCCGCCAGGCTCTTCGCGCTGGAGGAGAAGCTCCGGGAGTCGGGCGCCACCGTCCGCCACGACGTCCTGTTCGGCAAGCGGGCCGAGAGCGTCCTGCGCTACGCCGAGGAGCACGGGACGGACCTGATGATCCTCTCCTCCCACAAGGTGGACCGCGAGCACCCCGCCCTGGGATTGGGGACGATCAGCTACCGCATCGCCATCGTGGCCCGGTGCCCGGTGCTGCTGGTGAAGTAGGAACGGAATAGACCGGATGAAGCTCGATGAGGCTCTGGAGGTTCTGGCCAGTCTTCAAAGAGAGCAGGTCGACTACGTCCTGGTAGGAGGGGCTGCCCTGACTTTTCACGGCTTGGTCAGGGCGACAGAGGATCTCGATATCTTCGTCCGGCCAACGGCGGAGAACATCGAGCGGCTGAAGCAGGCTCTGCGAGTCGTCTATAACGATCCGAACATTGATGAGATCTCGGCAGAGGACCTCATGGGCGACTATCCCTCTGTCCGTTACTATCCTCCGAATGTGGACCTGTTCTTGGATATCCTTACCAGATTGGGTGAGTTCGCGACCTTCGATAGCCTTCAGGCAGAAGAGGTTGAATCCGACGGCGTGAAGATCAAGATCGCTTCTCCCGAGACTCTTTACTGGATGAAGAAAGATACCGTCAGGGACATCGACCGTATGGACGCCCAGAACCTGCGAGAGCGGTTCCGTCTGGAGGACGACTGAGATGCCGGTTGAGAAATATCGCGGCGTGGAGGACATGCCCCGCGTGGAGTGGTGTGATTCCTTGAACGAGGACTGCCTCAGGAGGATCTCCAAGCTCTGGGCGCGTTCTTCGGCCTTCAGTCAGAGAATCTATCCTCGGGGAGTCTTCAGGTTCAGGAGTATCGAGGAGGCGCAGGAAGCGCGCGAGCGCATCACTCAGGAGAATATTGACCGGCTCCGTCGGGAACGCGCTATCCGTAGTACCGCTCCATCACAGCCCACATCGTCACCGCGAACGAGACCAGACTGACCCCCGCCATCGCCGCGCCCATGCGCCCGGGCGTCACCCGGTCCGCCAGCCGGCGGCTGTGGAAGACCCACATCGCCGCGGGCGCCAGGGGAAGGTAGTACCGCCCCTGGAGGCCCTCGATGAAATCCGCTCCGTAGGGGGTCCAGATCGCGTACTGCGAGGCGCTGATGAGCACCAGGGTGGCGAGGGTGAGGGCGGCGGGGACGATCCTCTGCCAGGGCCGCAACTCGATGTCGCGGCCGGAGTCCAGGAACAGCAGCGCCAGCAGGACGGCGAAGTAGGCGGCAAGAAACGGCCTCCCGAGCCAGACGTCGAGCCAGCCCAGCTTGCCGATGAACTGGATGAGGTAGCCCGCGCCGTGGACGGCGTAGTCCTCCGCCACGAGCCAGAGGAAGCCCAGAGGATCGGCCAGCGCATCCCGGATTTGCCGGCTGGAGTCGACGCCGGCGCCGTCTCGGATCGCGTCCACGGCGCGGGAGGTCGTGATCGCCCAGGCGGTCGTGAGGGCCCAGAGCGCCGTGTGGACCGTGAGGAATCCCGCGCGCCGGCCGCCGGGGAAGCGGGCCGCCGGGATCAGGAAGACCAGAAGCGCGAGAGGGAAGTACACCGCCTTGGAGGCGCAGAAGACCACCGCGCTCAGGGTCAGCAGGACGAGGTCGCGCCGGCTCGCGGACGCTCCGGGCCGCCAGATCAACTTCGCGGCGACGGCCGCGAACACGAACGCCGCGCTCATCGTGGCCACGTCCGCCGAGGCGGAAGCGCGCAGAGAGGAGGCCATGGGCGTCAGGGCGACCATCGCGGCCAGCCAGCGGAAGGCCGGAAGCTCCCGGATCGCCAGCACGACGGCCAGGGTCCCGAAGAGCAGGTTGGCCAGCCGGGCCAGGTAGAGCAGGACGAGCGGCGGAGCGTCGAACAGTCTGCCAAGGAGGATCCCCGCTGCCTGGGGGACGTACGGCACGAAGGTGTACTGCAAGGTGCTGGGAAAGAAGACGGGCTCCCGCTTCTCCGGCTCCAGCGGCGTCCGGAACCCCGCCAGGATCTTTCCCGGCGCGATCTTCCGCTCCTCGTCAAAGGGGATGTCGCCGAGCAAGGACTTCGCGATTTCCCGCACGCTCGACGGCAGCTCCTCGCTGTTCCTGCCGGGAGAGGGCGCCAGGGCCAGCCGGCCCTCGCTGACCTTGTAGGCCCGGAAGAAGTGGACGTTCTCGTCGGCGACCTGGAACGGCGGGGTGACGGCGGCGAGCGCCAGCCCGAACAGCAGCGACGCCGCCAGGAAGAAACGGTCCGGCCTGGAGAGGACGCCGCTCATCGGGCGGCCGTCTGCGCCTCGCGGTAGAGCTCCTGCACGAACGCGGGCGGCTCCGGCTCCTTCTTCCAGTCGATCTTCACACCCTTGCTGACCGCCCAGCGGTAGAGCCAGGAGACCCCCGCCCGGCCGGCGTAGGTGTCCGGCAGCCGGTAGGCGTCGTCCCGCAGCGCTTCCTCCAGCGTCACCACGCGGTAGCCCCGCCGCCGCATCAGATCCAGGACCTCGTCGAAGTAATCGGCGTTGATCTCGTTGACGTGCAGGAGCAGGACGTGCTTCACCGGCCGGCCCAGCAGCTCCTGGGCGACCCCTTCCCAGAAGTCGAATTGCGCCTCGGTAAAGCGGAGGTACTCCTCGCCGAGCCGCCGCATCGTCTCCTGGTTCCCCCGGGTCTTCGCCCGGCTGTAGGCGGCGCTGAAGACGTAGTCGGAATTCTCGACGGTCACCGGCGCCACCGTGTAGCCGCGGTCCGCGAGGAACTTCTCGAAGGCGGCGCGGACCTCCAGGCTCGGACCGGTGCGCAGGAAGGGATGGCGGAACCAGCGCAGCTTCCGGCCGCGCTTCTCCAGCAGCCAGCGGGTGACGGTCTCGCCCCGCACCACGTCCTCCTGAAAGGCGGCGAGAGGCGTCTCCTGGAAGGACGGATGGGAGAAGGTGTGGTTGCCGAGCTCCGCCCCCGCCTCCAGCCACATCTCCAGCAGGGCGGTGCGTTCGTCGATCTCGCCCGGGACGTAGAGCTTGCTCTCGTTGACCAGGCCCACGGCGGGGGTCTTCCCCTGCCGCAGCGTCGCCAGGATCGCCTCGTTGGCGGCGCGGGCGCGGGCGAGCGGGACGGCCGGTCCGCCGAAGGGCAGGTCGTCGAAGGTGATCGCGATCTCCCTCTGGGGCGCCTGGGCGAGCAGGGAGGGAGCCGCGAGGAGGAGAAGGATGAGGACCGGAAGGGTGGCGCGACGTTTCATGATCTAGACTCCGGGCCGAGTCTATCAACCATGTTCCGCACGATCGCCAACACCTACCGTGAAGCCTTCTCCGGCCTGGGACGTCCGGTGTGGCTGCTGTCCATCGCCACGCTGGTCAACCGCGCCGGCACGATGGTGCTGCCGTTCCTCGCCCTGTACCTGACCCAGGAGCGGGAGTTCACTACGGCTCAGGCCGGCCAGGCGTTGGCGGCCTACGGGCTGGGCGGCGTGGCGGCTTCCTACGCGGGGGGCTGGCTCTGCGACCGCGTCAACCCTCTCTGGGTGATGAAGGCCAGCCTGTTGCTGACCGGGCTGGGGTTCGTGACGCTGGGACAGGTCCGGGGACGCTTCGCGATCTTCCTCGTGATCCTGGTCCTGAGCTTCGTCGGCGAGATCTTCCGGCCGGCGAACATGGCCGCCCTGGCCGCGGCCAGCGATCCGGGCGAGCGGAGCCGCTCCTTCGCGCTGATGCGCCTGGCGGTCAACCTCGGCATGACCCTGGGCCCGACCCTCGGCGGCTTCCTGGCCCTCTACGACTACGGCTGGCTCTTCGTCGCGGACGGCGTCACCTGCATCCTGGCCGCGGGCCTGTTACAGCTCACCTCCCGGGACATCGTCATCTCGGCGCCCGCGCCGGCCGCTCCGGGAGCTCCGCCGGTACGCGCCCGCTCGCCGTGGCGGGACGGGCCCCTGATGGTCGTCTTCGGGTTGATGTTCGTGCTCAATCTCGTGACCTTCCAGCTCACCAGCACCTTCGTCCTGGCCCTGCGCGACCTCTATGAATTCTCCGAGGCCCGTATCGGCATCACCATGGCGGTGAACACGGTCGTCATCGTGCTCTTCGAGATGGTCCTGGTCCACTCCCTGTCGCGGCGGGACCCGCTGAAGGTCTCGGGGGTGGGCGCGTTCTTCTTCTGCGCGGGGCTCGGGCTCCTCCCGTTCGGCTCGGGGTTCGCCTACGTGATCTTCACGGTCCTGGTCTGGACGGTGGGGGAGATGCTGGTCTTCCCGATCGTCTCCAGCGCCGTCGCCGACCGGGCGCCGGAGGCGAGCCGGGGGAGCTACATGGGGATGCTCAACCTCTCGTTCGCCGCCGCCTTCGTCGCGGCCCCGCTGATCGGCACCTGGGTCTATCAGAACCACGGGCCGCAGACGTTGTGGTACGCCTGCGGCGCCCTGGGTTTCCTATTGTGGGCGGGGTTCCACGCCGTGGCCGTGCTGGCTCCGGCGTCGCCGTCTCCGGCGGTCCCGGAAAGCGCGGCGGCGGAAGGCTAGGCTTCCGGTTCCTCGTGCAGCCGCAGCTTGCGGTAGCCCCGGTTCCAGTAGATCAGCGGCGGCGCTTCTTCCAACGGCACGCGGCTGGCGTGCACCTCGCCGATGTACACCGTGTGCGAGCCCGCGGGGTAGCGGGCCTGGATGCGGCAGTCGAGCCACGCCAGGGCGTCCACGAGGACCGGCGCGCCGGTTGCGGCCGTGGACCAGTCGCCCATGGCGAAGCGGTCCTCGTCCTTGACCCAGGCGAAGCGGTTGGAGAGCTCCGACTGCTCCTCGCCCAGGATGTTGACCGCGAAGACCGCCTCCGACTCCTGCAGCAGTCCGAAGGCCTTGTGGCGGTTCTCGATGATGATGGCGATGAGGGGCGGCTCGGCCGAGACCGAGGCGAACGCCGAGACGGTGAGGCCGTGGGTCCGATCGCCCGCCTTGATGGTCACGATCGTGACGCCGGCCGGGAAGTGGCGCAAGGCTTTGCGGAAATCTTCCGACGAGATCATTTGAGCTCCTCCTCAGAAAGCAAACAAAAAATATCAGTGGCACTGGGCTTGCACAATCCATAGTGCAGACAGATGCCGCGCCAGGGACACCCCCGGCCGGATTCACTATAGGAGGAAACGTCCATGGCCAAGGCCAACCTCAAAGCGAACGTCAAGGGACTTTTGAATCAGCGCGTCCGCATGGGCCTCTTCACGGTTCCCCTGTGGATCGTGGGAGCCGTGTTCCTGGCGCGCAAGCTGCGGGACCGCCGCCGCTACGCCCACTGAGCCTTTCCGCCGCGGAATCGCGGTTCCCCTGGGGGAAGTCTCCTGGGAGCTCCTATCAGAACCTCGGACGAGGGTTTGCGCCCGGAGGGCGCGGGGACGTAGCCCAGGCCTTCAGGCCTGGGTAAGGTCCTTGGACCCCTGATGGGGTCCCAAGGGTCTCGAGGTTCTGTTAGGAACTCTTAATTCGCTGTGCTATCTAGCTTCGAAGGATCTTCAGGAAGTCCTCTTTGGCAACCCACCGCCGTTTCTCGATGGGACTGAGGACCGCGACAGCCAAGCCATCTATAGTGACAGTGAACTCCTGCCCTGCCTCCACTTGCCGCAGGATTTCTTCTCCCTGTTCCCGCAACTTACGGTCGGAAATCGTCCTCACGCGATTAGTGTAGTCCCTTTACTGAAAAGCCCCTACCGTCTAAGCTAGCGCCAGTTTTACAGGTCTCCACGTCTATACGATGCTCTAGGGGGAGGTTGCGCGCGCATGAGGGTGGGGAAACGCAGCGAGTGGAGTTGTGTCCTGCTGGCCTTCGTCCTGACGGCCCCGATGTCTCCGGTCTGGGGTCAGGAGCCGGAACAGCCCGAGGAAGCCGCGGTGGAGGAGGAGGGCGGGGGGATGCGCCCGCGGCTGGACTTCGGTCTGGAGGCCAAGGCCCACTACCGCGACAGCGATCTGAACCGCTTCCCCGTGCGGTTCCCCTTCACCCCCGCGATGCTCCCGGTCGGGCAGACGCAGGGGTTCGAGGAAACCGTCAACGCCGGGTCCCACTTCGAGGTGTCCACGGTGACCCTCTTCGTCAACGCCTCCTGGGGCGAGAGCCTCACCGGCCGTGTCAAGATCGACTTCATCGACCTCTACGACCGCAATCCCACGTCCAGCGACCGCGCCGTGGACGTGGACGAGGCCTGGGTCCGCTTCGGCCGCGAGCCCGAGCCCGCCACCCTGGCGGACCATAGCGGCCTCTATCTGAAGGTCGGCAAGATCCCGAAGCTCGAGCGCCAGGACGACCGCCACCTGGAGAGCTACGGCCTGGTCTCGACCGCCTTCAACCGCTTCGAGGACGCCGGCGCCGAGTTGGGAGCCCACCTGGGGCGCCACTTCTACTTCAAGCTCTCCGCCACGGCGGGCAATCCCGTCTTCCTCCGCGATCCCAACGCGCTGGCCGGCGACAACGGCACGGACGACCTCGCGCGGTTCCCGAATCCGGACCCGGAGCTGAAGACCGGCGTCGTCATCCTCTATGACGCCGAGGTCGAGGACCTCGACGTGGACGGCGACCTGGAGCTGGGCGGCGGCCTGGGGGTGCGTTTCGCCGACGAGGCGGGCCGCAACGGTCTCGACCTGCTGGCCTGGGGCTTCGAGCGGACGCTGGCGGACACCGTCGAGCTGGAGGGCACCTTCTACGGCGGCGATCTCGACCTGCTGGACGGTCCGGGCGGCTTGGCGCCGCTGCCGGTCACCGACGACAAGAAGCGCGAGGTGGGCGGCAACGTCTGGCTCTACCTGGACGGCTTCTCCTTCTTCGGCCAGTACGTGGACCAGGAGATCGGCGGCCTGCCCCGCACCGGCATCGAGGGGGAGATCGCCTGGCGCTTCGACCTGCCCCTGGTCTGGGCCGTGGACGGCCGCCAGCTCTTCACCTTCATCGCGCCGGCCGTGCGCTACTCGAAGCTCGACAACGACTTCGAGTTCCTCCCCGTCGCCGGCCGCGTGCCGTCGCCGGCCCCCAGCCTCACCTGGGACTGGGAGAAGATCGACGCCGGCTTGCGCCTGGGGATCTTCTCCGGCGTGGACCTCACGGTCGAGTACGCGGACAACAGGTTCATCCTGGGCTCTGGAGCGGAACGGGAGAACAATGAATTCCTGTCGACCTTGCGCTGGAGGATCTAGATGCGTCCGCTGGCCGCCGTCCTGATCTTTCTCTGCTGCCTTCCCGCTCATGCCGAGGAGATCCGGGGCCGCGTCCAGCTCCTCGCCAAGGGCGGCAAGGGGCCGGCGCGGGGGAGCGACGTCCGCCAGGCGGTGGTCTACTACGAGCCCGAGAACGCCGTGACGGTCCAGTCGGGCGGCCGGCCGTTCGACATGATGACCAAGAAGAAGGAGTTCTCGCCGCGGGTGCTGGTGGTCCCCAAAGGAGCCCGGGTGCGCTTCCCCAACGAGGATCCCATCCTCCACAACGTCTTCTCCGTCTCCTCTCCCAACCAGTTCGACCTCGGTCTCTACCGCAAGGGGGCCGGCAAGGAGAAGAAGTTCGAGAGCTCAGGCGTGGTGCGCGTCTTCTGCAACATCCATCACGACATGGTGGCCTACGTCCTGGTGCTGGACACGCCCTATCACATGGCGCCGGACGCCAAGGGCGAGTTCGTCCTCTCGGGGCTGCCCCGGGGCAAGGGCCGGCTGACGGTGTGGCACGAGCAGGCGGACCCCTGGACCGTGGAGGTGGAGCTGCCGCGGAAGACGCCGGGACCGGTCCTGGCGGCGGTCGAGATCATCCGTCCGCTGATCCCGGCCCATCTGAACAAGACGGGACAATCGTATTTCCGGTCGGAACGTGACCGCTACAACAACCGCTAGACGCCGCCGCGCCGGCCTTTCCCTGGAGACCAGGATCTTCCTGGTCACCTCGCTGCTGATCGCGTTGCTGGTGGGGGCGGCAGTGGTGGTGACGGCGGTGATGCTGCGGGGGATCGCCAGGAACGCGGCGGCGGAGTCGCTGAAGAGCAGCGCCTCGGTCCAGGAGACTCAGCAGAGGGATCGGTATGAGCGGCTGACGCTGATCTCGCGGGTGTTCGTCAGCGATCCGGCCCTGGTGTCCTTGGTCGACGAAACTATGACTCTTCAGGACACCGGGTCGATGCTCGACCAGTTGACGACCGCGCAGGACAGGCTGGGCTTCGACTTCGCCATCCTCCTCGACCCCGACGGCAAGGTTTTCGTTCGCACCGACGCCCTCCAGGCCGTGGGCCAGGACCTCTCGCGGCGGCCCCTGGTGGCCCGCGCCCTCACGGAGCTGGAGTCCTCGGGCGTCTGGCGGGAGGGCAACCGCCTCTACTACGCCGTGGCGGTGCCCGTGCGGAAGCAGTTCACTCTCCTGGGATTCCTGGTCACGGGATACGCCATCACCAACGAGTCGATCGCCGCGGCCAACCGCGTGAGCGCGGCGGACCTCGCCGTCGTGGCCAACGGCGAGCGGGGTCCCGAAGTCGTGGCGACCACCCTGCCTGAAAGGACGGCCCGCGATCTCGCCGCCGCGCTTGCCAGGAAGCCGGAGATGGGACGCGCCCTCCAGACCGGCCAGGCCATGGAACAGGGAGAGATCGACCTGGACGGCGGTCCCTGGCTCGTCCAGACCTCGCCGCTCCTGGACGCCGAGGGCAAGGCGGTGGGCGCCAGCATGGCCCTGGCGTCGATGGAGCGGGAGCTCGCCGTCTACAACCAGATCCGGAACGTGCTGCTGGGGGCCGGCCTGGCGGCCGTGCTGGTGGCTCCTTTCCTGGCTTTCGCCTTCGCCCGCCGCGCCCTCGCGCCGGTACGGCGGCTCGTCGACGCCGCCGAGGCCGCCCGCCAGGGGAACTACGACCAGAAGATCGACTCCGAGCGAACGGACGAGGTCGGCCGGCTCTCCCACGCCTTCCACGAGTTGCTGGCCGACCTGCGCGAGAAGCGGGACATGGAGGAGTACGTCGCCGACCTCTCCCGCACCCTGCCCGAGCCCGCGCAGGCCCGGGCCGTCCTAGGCGAGCCGCAGAGCCGGGACGTGCTGCTCCTGGGAATCGAGTTTCGGAGGTACTCCCGGGCGACCGGCAATCCGGGCGAGACCATCGCCCAGCTCGCGGGCGATCTCGAGCGGGTGACCTCGGCGGTCAAGAAGCGGCGGGGCCAGATCGAGGCCGTGGCCGGCCACCGTGTGCTGGCCCGCTTCGAAGGCGAGGGGCGGGCGAGCCGCGCTCTCGCCGTGGCCTCCCTGGCGCTGGACGGGGCGGAGGGGAATTCGGACGGCGAGGCCGACGCTCCCGTCGCCGCCATCGCCTCCGGCCGCGCCGTCACCGGTCCCGTCACCTGGGGAGACCGGGCCGAGCGGGCCCTGGTGGGCCTGCCCGTGCAGCAGCTCGAAAGCCTGCTGCGGGAGGCCGCCCCGGGCGAGCTGCTGCTCTCCCGCGAGGCGCACGACGAGCTGGCGGAGGTCTTCGAGCGTTCCGGCTACAAGCTGGCGCCCCGGCGCGGCGTGCTCACGCCGCAGCCGCTCTTCGTGGTCACCCCGCGCGTCGCGGCGATCCTCTCGGCCGAGCGCGGCCTCGGCCCCGCCGAGTCCGAGACGCTGACCCTGGAAGCCCGCGCCACCCTCTCCGGCCTCACCCCGGGCGCGCTGCTGGGCCGCCGCTTCGAGATTCTCTCCGTGCTCGGCGCCGGCGGCATGGGCGTGGTCTACAAGGCGCGCGACCGCGAGCTGGACGACCTGGTCGCCCTCAAGATGCTGAAGCGCGAGCTCTGGGACGACCGCAACCAGCTCGAGCGGCTGAAGAGCGAGCTCAAGCTGGCGCGCAAGATCACCCATCCCAACGTCCTGCGCACCTTCGACTTCGGCGAGATCGACGGCGTCCCCTACATCTCCATGGAGTACGTGCGCGGGGTGACGCTGCGCTACATGCTCGACCAGAAGAAGCGGCTGCCCTACTCGGCCGGCCTGCGCCTGGCCAAGCAGCTCTGCGCCGGGCTCGGTGCGGCCCACGCGGTGGGAGTGCTCCACCGCGACATCAAGCCGGAGAACATGATCCTGGAGCCCACGGGCAACGCCAAGCTGATGGACTTCGGCATCGCCCGCCCCATCGACCGGCTCACCCCGGGCCAGACCCAGGCCGGCTTCATCGTGGGCACGCCGCAGTACCTGGCGCCGGAGATCCTCCAGGGCAAGGAGGCGGACCCCCGCTCCGACCTCTACTCCTGCGGTATCGTCCTCTACGAGATCTTCGCCGGCGTCCTGCCGTTCGAAGGCCCTACGGCCATGGAGATCCTGTTCAAGCACATGCGCGAGACGCCGGCTCCTCCCAGTCAATACTGGCGGGAGATCCCGCCGCCGCTGGAGGCGGCGATCCTGCGGTGTCTGATGAAGGACCCGGACCAGCGCTACCGCTCGGTGGCCGACCTGCTCCGGGATCTGGAGGCGCTGAGCGCCTAGGGGAGAACCGAGATGATCGCTGACAGGTTCGGGTTTCAACCCCGGGAGGGTGCGTTCGACTCCGATCCCCGCTTCGCCGAGTACGAGATGCTGCTCGACATCAGCGTCAAGCTCTCCGGCACTCTGGACCTCGCGACCGTGTTGGAGCTGTCGATGGAGACGGCGGAGGAGGTCTGCCGGGCGGAGACCAGCTCCATCTGGGAGCTGGACGAGGAGAAAAGGGAGCTGTTCTTCCGCGTGGTGAGGGGCCGGGCCGCCGGCGACATCCGGGGCTTGCGGGTGCCGTTGGGGGTGGGTATCGTCGGCAGCGTCGCCCAGTCCGGCAAGGCCGAGGTGGTCAACGACGTGGCCGCGGACCCGCGCTGGCAGGGCGACCCCGCCGGCGCGTTCCAGACCCGGGCCATCCTGGCCGTGCCGCTGCTCGCCCGCGGCAAGGTCATCGGCGTGGTGCAGCTCCTGAATCCCGTGGACCGCGACCGCTTCACCGGCGCCGACCTCTGGCGCATGCGGCAGTTCGCGGCCATCCTCGCCCCGACCCTGCAGAACGCGCGGCTCTACGCCGCCCAGCGCCGGCAGTTCTTCAGCATGGTCACCGCCCTGGCCGAGACCCTGGACAAGCGCGACCCCTACACCGGCGGCCACGTGCGCCGGGTGGTGGGCTACACGATGCTGCTGGGGGCAGAGATGGGGCTCGGGCGAGAGGAGCTGCGCGACCTGCGCCTCGCCGCCACCCTGCACGACATCGGCAAGATCACCACCCCGGACCGCGTCCTCGGCAAGCCTTCGCCGCTGGACGCGGACGAGGTGGAGATCATGCGCCGCCACGCGGAGGACGGCGCGGCCATCGTCTCCCACCTCGCCAACCCCTGGGTGGTGCACGGCGTGCGCAGCCATCACGAGCGGCTGGACGGCAGGGGCTATCCGGACGGCCTGACCGGCGAGCAGATCCCCCTGGCGCCGCGCATCATCGCGGTGGCGGACACCTACGACGCCATGACCACCAGCCGTCCCTACCGCGCCGGCCTGCCCGCCGAGCGGGCCGCCGAGGAGATCCTGGCCGGGGCCGGCACGCAGTTCTGCCGGGAGGTGGTGGCGGCCTTCCAAAGGCTGTTCGAGAGCGGGCGGTTCAGCTACGAGGCGGCGGGGGAGGCGCTGGAGGAGCCGACCCGCAGTCCTGAAAGGACCTGAAGGACACCAGGGACACCAAGGACCACAAGGACTTTCTCTTTGTCCTTTGGGTCCTTGCTATCATCCTCCTCCGAGGACCCCGCCCCATGCTGCGCCTGCGTTACGTCATCAACGGTGAGGAGCGCACCGCCCCCCTGGCCGGCGGCCGGGTCCGCCTCGGGCGGGGGAGCGACAACGACGTCGTCCTTTCCGACGTCTCCGTCTCCCGCTACCACGCCGAGATCCTCCGCGAGCCCGAGGGCTGGGCCGTCCACGACCTCAAGAGCACCAACGGCGTCGAGGTCAACGGCGCGCCGGTGGAGAAGGCGCCGCTGCACCCTGGCGACCACCTGAGCATCGGCTCCTTCGAGATCCGCGTCGAGGAGGACCCTGCCGTCTCCTCCCGGCCGAAGCCCCTGCCGGTGGAGGAGTCGCTCGCAGGGCTTCGGCAACGCCACCATCATCCGGCCCCTCGCCGACTTCGCGGCGGCCTACGGCCTCGCCGGCCCGGCCGCCGCCCTCGCCGCGGTGGACGCGGGGGACCAGGAGTACGTCCAGCGGATGTTCGGCTTCCTGACCCGCCTGGCCCGCATGCTCACGGCGGCGGACTCCGTGGACGAAGTCCTCTCCCGCGTCCTCGACATGGCGTTCGAGGCGTTCCAGGTGGACCGCGGCTTCATCCTGCTCTCCGACGACGCGGGCGAGCTGGTCTGCGAGCTGGCGCGGGTCAAGGACCGGTCGCAGGTCCGCCCGTCCGGGGAGGTGCCGGTCTCCCGCACCATGCTGCGGGCCGTGATGCGCGAGCGGGTGGCGCTGATCACCTTCGACGCCCAGTCCGACCAGCGCCTCTCCAGCGGCGAGTCGATCCGCATGCACCAGATCCGCTCGGCCATGTGCGCGCCGCTGTGGTCCGGGGAGCAGATCGTCGGCGTCATCCAGGTGGACTCCCCGTTCCATGTCGGGGCCTTCGTGGAGCGGGACCTGGACGTCCTCGCCACCCTCTCCAACTACGCGGCCGTGGCGGTGGAGCGCATCCGCTACGCCCGCAAGGCCGAGTTCGAGCGGCAGGCGCGCAGCCGCCTGGAGCGCTACCACTCGCCCGGCGTCATCGAGGAGGTGCTGCGCGGGGGGGACGACGGCATGCGGCGCCTCCAGAGCGCGCAGGCCACGGTGCTGTTCGCGGACCTGGTGGGTTTTACGAGCTTCGCCGAGAGCGCCGCGCCGGAGGCCGTGGCGGAGTCCATCGACGCCTTCCTGGACCTCTCGGTCGAAGCCATCTTCCGGGCCGGCGGCACCCTCGACAAGTTCATCGGCGACTGCGTGATGGCCTTCTTCGGCGCGCCGGTGCCGCAGCCCGACCACGCCGTGCGGGCGGTGAAGGCGGCGGTGGAGATCCAGCGCGGCCTGACCGCCTGGAACGCCCGCCGCGCGGCCGAAGGGCCTCCCCGGCTTCAAGGCCCGGGTGGCCCTGAACAGCGGCCCGGTGGTGGTGGGGGACATCGGCAGCGCCCGCCGCGTGGACTACACGGTGCTGGGCAACACCGTGAACGTGGCCGCCCGGCTGGAGAGCGTGGCCGATCCGGACGAGATCGTCATCGGCCCCGAGACCTGGCGCCTCCTGAACGGCGCCCTGCCCACCGAGTACCTCGACCGACTTCGAGCTGAAGGGATTGCGCCAGAAGATCCCGGCCTACCGGGTGGCTTGGCGGGAGTAAATGACGCCCGGCCCGCGAGGGGCCGGGACATTCCTTGCAACAGACCGCGCTCAGCGCGTGGGAATCGAGAGCGTCTGCCCGGGCCGAAGCCGGGAAGAGCGGATGCCGTTGGCCTTCTTGATGGTGGTCACGCTCACGCCGTGGCGCTGGGCGATCTCCCACAGCGTGTCGCCGCGGCCGACCTTGTACTTCTTGCTCCGGCTGGAAGCCTTGGCCACGCCGCTCTTGCTCGAGGAGGAGCTCTTCGAGGAGGAGGTGGTGGTGGACCTGGCGATCTGGATCCGCGGCACGTCCTTGGAGTCCAGGTAGCGGAGGTACTGGTTCGGGGAAGAGCGAGACGTGGTAGTGCGGCGGGTGCTTCTCCCGCGTGGCCTCCAGGACGTTCTTCTCTTCCAGCAGCAGCAGGGTGGCTTCCAGCCACTGCCGGCAGGAGGCCCGGGAGCTGCGGCGCAGGTCCAGGGCCATGCCGGTGGGGTGGACCGAGAGGTGCGAGGCGTTGGCCGGCTGGCGGTCCATGGGCCGGGTGAGGCTGGTGACCACCAGCTTCTCGCCGCAGGCTTCGCGGTACTGGTCCGAAAGGCGCTCGACGAACAGCTTGACCTCCGGCCGGGCGTAGGGGAACGAGACGTATCCCGAGGCCAGCGCGAAGTCCGAATTCCCCCGCAGCTTCACCAGCAGGCCGCGGTCGACGAACCGGTACACGTCGGAGGAGGTGCGGAGGTAGCTGTAGTCGTGCTCCCGCGCGGCCTCGTTCTGCCGCAGCATCGAGGAGCGGGAACCGAGAAGGCTCTGGGCCTTCAGGTGCGGCGCGGTCGTAGCGGCCAGCGCCAGGAGGGTGACCGCCGTGAGACGGCGGCGCGTCCGAGGGGAGAGAATAGATGGACTCTGCATGGGCGGCGTCCGAAGCTCCATTCCAGTTGTTGCCCCATGCGCCTGCGGCGCGCGATGCTTTATGGTAACGCCATTTCGGCTGCTTGAGGGTAGCACAGAGCGAAGGAATTGCAAGGAGTTTTCGAGCCGATCGGCAAAATTCGCCCGTTTTCCTTGCGACTTGGAGCTCAGCGGGAAAGAAGAGTATGCCCGACCCCACGACCGCGGGGCGGGGTTTCCCCGCCCCCACGGCCGTGCTAACGCCGCTTGCTGCGCGAGAAGAAGTCGGCCATCGAGCCGAAGCCCGAGCCGCCGGAGCTGGCGGAGTTGCGGCTGTACTCCTCGTCGCCGCCACCGCCACTGTTGCGGTCGCCGCGGTCGCGATCCCGGCCGCCACGTTCGCGTCCGCCGCCACCGCTCCCGCGCTCGCTGCGGGCGAAGTCGGTCCGGTCCTGGCGCTCGGCCGCGCCGCCGCCCATGGAAAGGGAGATGCGGCGGCGGGTGGTGTCCACGCCGAGCACCTTGACCTGGACGTCCTGGCCGATCTGGACCGCCTCGCGGGAATGGTTCAGCCGCCGGTTGGCGCCCATCTCGCTGATGTGGACCAGGCCTTCGAGCCCGGGGGCCAGCTCGACGAAGGCGCCGAAGGTCTCCAGGCGCACTACGCGGCCGGTGGCTTCGGTGCCCTCGGTGAAGCGCTCCGTGGCGTCCCTCCAGGGATCGCGCTCCAGGGAGCGGCGGGAGAGGGAGATGCGCTCGGGGCGCTTCTCGTCCTTGCCCTTCTCGATCTTGATGACCTGGACCTCGACCTCCTGGCCGATCTGGAAGACGTCCTGCGGGTGGGTGGTGCGGCTGTGGCCGATCTCGCTGACGTGCAGCATGCCCTCGATGCCGCCGAGATCGATGAAGGCGCCGTAGGTGGTCAGCGAGGTGACCTTGCCGGTGAGGGTGGCGCCGACCTCGAGCTTCTCGCGGGTCTCGGCGGCCTTGACCTGCTGCTCCTCCTCGAGGAGCTGGCGGCGGGAGAGGACGATGTTCGGGCCGCGTCCGCCGCGGTTGCCCTCTTCCAGGCGGTTGATCTTGAACATGAGCTTCTGGCCCACGAACCTCTGCGGGTCCTCCACGTAGCGCAGGTCGAGCTGCGACAGCGGGCAGAAGCCGCGCATTCCATAGACCTGGACCTCGGCGCCGCCCTTGTTCAGGCCGGTCACCAGGCCTTCGAGGGGCAGCCCGCTCTCGTGGGCCTGCCGGATCTCGGGGACGACCTCGGCGGGGCGCTTGCCCTTGCCGCCGCCCGACTTGCGGCGCAGCACCAGCGCACCGTTCTCGGGATCGGTCCCGGTCACCGTGGCCTCGAGGGCGTCGCCCTCCTTGACAGTGAGGTTGCCTTCGGCGTCCTTGAGGTCGGCCGCGGCGATCCGCGCCTCGGACTTCGACCCGATGTCGACGAAGACCCACTCCTCGCCGACGGACAGAACCTTGCCGCTGACTTTCGTGCCGACCGCAGGATCTTCGTTCGTCGCCGGAGCCTCCTGTTCGAACTCGGCCAGGATCTGGCCAAAGTCCTGCTTCTCCTGGGTTTCCTGATCGTTCATTGCGTCTCCACTGTTCCTTGAATTCTAGGGGCCCGGGCGTGTCGCGAAACCATCATGCGTCGGGGTCGCCCGCTCGGGCGCATGAAATTATCATGCCGGGGATGGGTATAACGGCTGGGGAGCTCCTCGAAATTCCTTCCTTGGCTTGAGGGACGGGCTCTGGGGCCGCCCGCCCGTTTGAGGCAGAATAGCAGGCGTATTGAACCTCTCCAATATGGAGGCGAGAAGAAGTCGATGAAAGCACGCACTCTGTGGTCCGTCCTCACGCTGTGTCTGGCGCTGTGCCCGGCCGCCGGCCCCCTGACCGCCGCGGAGGACGCCGGCCGGCCTCCGGAGGGGGCGCTGACCGATCCCCGCGAGGTCCACCTCGCGGACGTCCGCCAGCTCACCCGGGGCGGCGAGAACGCCGAGGCCTACTGGTCCCCCGACGGCTCGCAGCTCTCTTCCAGTCCACCCGCCCGCCGTACGGCTGCGACCAGATCTTCCGCGTCCCCGCCGGCGGCGCGGGCGAGCCCGCCCTGGTCTCCACCGGCAAGGGGCGGACGACCTGCGCCTACTTCTCCGCCGACTCCCGGCGGGTCCTCTACTCCTCGACCCATCTGGCCGGCGAGGCCTGCCCGCCGCCGCCGGACCGTTCCCAGGGCTACGTCTGGCCGATCGATCCCGCCTACGAGATCTTGAGCGGCGAAGCCGGACGGCTCCGACCTCCTGCGGCTGACCGACAGCCCCGCCTACGACGCCGAGACCACCGTCTGCCTCCAGGACGGCGCCGCTGATCTTCACCTCCACCCGCGACGGCGACCTGGACCTCTACCGCATGGACGCCGACGGCAAGAACGTCAAGCGGCTGACCGAGGCCCCCGGCTACGACGGCGGCGCCTTCTTCTCGCCGGACTGCACGAAGATCGTCTGGCGCGCCTCGCGGCCCAAGCCGGGGCCGGAGCTGGAGGACTACCGCCGGCTCCTGGCGCAGGGGCTGGTGCGCCCCAGCAAGCTGGAGCTCTGGGTGGCCGACGCCGACGGCCGCAACGCCCGCCAGGTCACCTACCTCGACGCCGCCTCGTTCGCGCCGTCCTTCTTCCCCTCGGGCGACCGCCTGCTCTTCTCGACCAACTACGGCGACCCCAAGGGGCGCGAGTTCGACATCTGGGCCGTCAACGTGGACGGCTCCGGCCTGGAGCGCGATCACCTTCTCCCCGGGCTTCGACGGCTTCCCGCTGTTCTCGCCCGACGGCACGCGCCTCGCCTTCTCCTCCAACCGCAACCAGGGCGCGCCGGGCGAGACCAACGTCTTCGTGGCCCGCTGGGTGGACCGCCCGGCGGCCGCCGGCAACGGGGCCGAGACCGCGGCGGCCGACCGTTTCCGCGACGACGTGCGCTGGCTGGCCGACGACGCCCGCGAGGGCCGGGGGATCGGCACCCGGGGTCTGGAGGAGGCCTCGCGCTGGCTGGCCGACCGCTTCCGCGAGGCCGGCGCCGAGCCGGCCGGGGAGGACGGCTGGTTCCAGCGCTTCGACGTCCCGGTCGAGGTGGAAGCCCGGCCGGGCACCGCGGTGTCGATCGATGGCGAGACGGTGGCGCGGACGGACTTCCAGCCTGCCTTCTTCTCGGCGTCGGGCCGAGGCGGCCGGCGAGGTGGTGGCCGCCGGCTACGGCATCACCGCTCCCGAGCTCGGGGTCGACGACTACAAGGGCGTCGAGGTCAAGGGGAAGATCGTGGTGGTCCGCCGCTTCACCCCCACGGGCGCGCCCTTCGACCAGCCGGACGCGGAGCGGCGCTACGGCGACCTTCGCTACAAGGCCTGGAACGCCCGCGAGCACGGGGCCGCCGGCCTGGTCGTGGTCGACCTCCCCGCGGGGACCCCGGGCGACGAGGCGCCCCTGCCCGCGCTGACCATCGACAACACCGGGATCGGCGGCGGCGACGCCGGCCTGCCCGTGGTGGTGGTGAAGCGCGCCGCCGGGGCGCGCCTTTTCGAGCCCGGCGCCCGCGCCGAGCTGAACGTCGACCTGGAGCGGCGCACCAAACCGGCCGTCAACGTGGTCGCCGTCCTGCGCGCCGGCGCGGCCGGCCGCCTGCCCGGTGCCGTGCTGGTGGGCGCCCACTACGACCACCTGGGCCACGGCGGCTCCGGCTCCTTGACGCCCGATTCGCGGGACGTCCACAACGGGGCGGACGACAACGCCTCCGGCACCGCCGCCCTGCTGGAGGTGGCGGGCCAGCTCGCCGCCGGCCGCGGCCGCCTGCGGCGCGACGTCTACCTGGTGGCCTTCTCCGGCGAGGAGTCCGGCGTGCTGGGCTCCACCGCCTTCACCCGCCAGCCGGCGGCCGGGCTCGCCATGACCGACCTCGCCGCCATGCTCAACATGGACATGGTGGGCCGGCTGCGGGGGAACCTGGTCTCCGTCCTCGGCGGCGAATCGGCGGAGGACTGGAAAGCCCTGGTCGACCCCGCCTGCGAGCGTGCCCTCCTCCTGTGCTCCGTCTCGGGGGAAGGCTACGGTCCCTCCGACCACAGCCCGTTCTACGCCGCCGGGGTGCCCGTGCTCCACTTCTTCTCCGGCACACACGACGACTACCACAAGCCCTCGGACGACTGGCAGAGGGTCAACGCCATCGGCGGCGTCCGCATCGCCGGCCTGGTGGCGGACCTCGCCGCGGAGATCGCGAACCGGCCGCAGCGCCTTGCGTATAAAAGCGCGCCGGCTCCCGCGCCGCGGGGGACAGCCGCACTTTCGGCGCCTCCCTCGGCACCGTCCCGGACTACGCGGGCGACGGCCGGCCGGGCGTGCTGCTGGCCGGTGTCCGGCCCGGGAGCGCGGCTGAGAAGGGAGGCCTGCAACGCGGCGACCTCCTGGTGGAGCTGGGCGGCAAGGCCGTCCGCGACATCAACGACTTCATGTACGTGCTCCAGCGCGCGAAGCCCGGAGACAAGACCACGGCCGTGGTGGAGCGGGAGGGCAAGCGGCTGGCGCTGGAAGTCATCTTCGGCAAGAGCAGCCGATAAGGAAAGATCATGAGAAAGACCGTCCTGACCTTCGCCGTCCTGCTGCTGGCCGCGGCCGCCGTCTCCGCGGCCGTCGACCCCGTGCTGGTGGAGCACGCCCGCAAGTTCGAGGAGTTCCCCACCACCAGTGGGCAGGGGAGCGAGAGCGAGCGGGTGAAGAAGCTCTACGACATGTTCTGGGACTACTACATCCAGGCGTCCCCCGAGGGCGCCACCTATCTCGGCATCCCCGGCCACAACCATAAATGGAGCGACTCCTCGTTCGAAGCCATCGAGTTTGGCCGGCAGGTCTCCCGCAAGATCCTGGCGGCGCTGGAATCCATCGAGCGCGCCAGGCTCACGCCCGCCGAGCAGGTTGACTATGACCTGGCCCTCCGGCGCGTCCGGCAGGGGATCGAGGGGGAGAAGTTCCCGGGCGAATACCTGGTCGTCAACCAGTTGGGGGGCGTGCAGCAGGGCGTCCCGCAGCTCCTGGCCATCATGCCCGCCAACAACGTCCAGGACTACGAGAACATCCTCGCCCGCCTGCGGGGGGTCCCCAGGGTCGTGGACCAGACCCTCGCGCTGCTGCGGAAGGGGCTGGAGGAAGGCATCACGCCTCCCAAGGTGACGCTGCGCGACATTCCCGGTCAGGTGCAGAACCTGCTCGTCCAGGATCCGATGCAGAGCCCCATGCTGCGGGCCTTCCAGAAGTTCCCCGCAACGGTTTCCGCCGCCGAGCAGGAGCGCCTGAAGCGCGAGGCCGCGCAGGCGTTCCATGAGCAGGTTGCGCCGGCCTTCCGCAAGCTCCAGGACTTCCTGGCCAACACCTACGTGCCGGCGTCCCGCGACTCGATCGGCATGAGCGACCTGCCGAACGGCAAGGCTTGGTACGCGTACCAGGCCAAGAGCTACACCACCACGGACCTCACGCCCGAGCAGATCCACCAGATCGGCCTCGCCGAGGTCGCGCGCATCCGCAAGCAGATGGACGAGCTCATCGCCTCCACCGGCTTCAAGGGGAGCTTCGAGGACTTCCAGAAGTTCCTGCGCACCGATCCGCGGTTCTTCTTCGACAAGCCCGAGGACCTCCTGGCGGGCTACCGGGACATCTCCAAGCGAATCGATCCCGGGCTGATCAAGCTGTTCGGCACGCTGCCGCGGCTGCCGTACGGCGTCATCCCCATCCCTTCCTACGCCGAGAAGTCGCAGACCACCGCCTACTACGAGGGCGGCTCGCTGGCGGCCGCCCGGCCCGGCTACTTCTACGCCAACACCTACGACCTGAAGTCGCGGCCGAAATGGGAGATGGAGGCCCTCACCCTGCACGAGGCCGTGCCGGGCCATCACCTGCAGCTCTCGCTGGCCGCCGAGCTCGAAGGCGTTCCCCGAGTGGCGCAAGTACGACAACTACACCGCCTTCGTGGAGGGTTGGGGCCTCTACGCCGAAAGCCTGGGCGAGGAGCTGGGCCTCTACGAGGACCCCTACTCCAGATTCGGCCAGCTCACCTACGAGATCTGGCGGGCGATCCGCCTGGTGGTGGACACCGGCCTGCACGCCAAGGGCTGGACGCGCCAGCAGGCGATCGACTATTTCAAGGCCAACTCCGCCAAGGCCGAGCACGACATCGTGGTCGAGGTGGACCGCTACATCGTCTCGCCCGGGCAGGCCCTGGCCTACAAGATCGGCGAGCTGAAGATCAAGGAGCTGCGCGCCTTCGCCGAGAAGGAGCTGGGGGCGAAGTTCGACGTCCGCGCCTTCCACGACCAGGTCCTGGGGCGGGGCGCGGTGCCGCTGGACCTGCTGGAGAAGAACATCCGGACCTGGGTGGCGGAGACGAAGACGAAGTGAAGGTCGTGCCCGTCCGCCTCGAAGGCCCCACGATCTTCCTGGAGCCTCTGGCGCCCGAGCACGCGCCTCTCCTCTGGCCCAAGGCTGGTCCGGAGGTCTTCCAGCACACCCTGGAATGGCCGCGGGACGAGACTCTGGCGGCCTTCGAGGACTGGGTGCGGCACTGCATGGGACTTCCCGCGTCGCTTTGCTTCACGATCTTCCTGAAGCCGGCGGGGGAGGCCGTAGGGATGACCGGCTATCTGGAGATCCGCCCCCCGCACCTGGGGCTGGAGATCGGCCGCACCTGGATCGGCAAGGCCCACCAGGGCACGCGGGTGAACCCGGAGAGCAAGTACCTGCTCCTCCGCCACGCCTTCGAGGAGCTGGGCGCGGTCCGCGTGCAGCTCAAGACCGATTCGCGGAACCTGCACAGCCAGCGGGCCATCGAGAAGCTGGGGGCTCAGCGGGAGGGCGTGCTCCGCCGCTACCAGATGCGCTCCAACGGCTACATCCGCGACACGGCGATGTACAGCATCCTCGCGGAGGAATGGCCCGGGGTGAAGGCGGGGCTGGAGGCGCGGCTGGCGTAAGGTTTGCGTCAAGCTCCGCTCATGGGGTTGGGGAAAGCCTGGGAGCTCCTGAGCGGCAAGGTGATGGGTTGGGCGAGGGGCTTCGTCCTGCTGCTTCCCAACCTGCTCGTCGCCCTGGTGGTCCTGGCCGGCTTCTGGCTTGCCGCCAAGCTGGTGAGGAACCTCCTGCTGCGCCTCCTGCGGCGGGTCTCCCACAGCGAGCAGGTCAACCGCATGCTCGCGCACTCGGTCTTCCTCCTCCTGATCGCCATCGGCACGTTCGTGGCCCTGGGGATCCTGGGGCTGCAGAAGACGGTGGCCTCCCTCCTCGCCGGGGCGGGCATCATCACCCTGGCTCTTGGCTTGGCCTTCCAGGATTTCGCCGCCAACATCATGGCCGGCATCTACCTCTCGGTGCAGCGCCCCTTCCGCCCGGGGCACATCATCGAGACCAAGGACTTCTTCGGCGTCGTCAAGAGCATCCACCTGCGCTGGACGGAGCTCCGCACCCAGCAGGGGCAGGTCGTGCTGATCCCCAACAAGCAGGTCTTCGAGAACCCGATCCAGAACTACAGCGCCACGGGAGAGCGGCGGGTGGATCTGCGGCTGGGGGTCTCCTACGGCGAAGACCTCGAGAAGGCCCGGCGGATCGCCATGCGGGCCGTGGAGGGGGTTTCGACCCGCATCCCGGACAGGGAGGTCGAATTCTTCTACGAGGAGTTTGGCGAGAGCTCCATCGACTTCGTGGTGCGCTTCTGGATCAAGTTCGCCCGCCAGCCGGACTTCCTCGCCGCCCAGAGCGAGGCCATCGAGCGCATCAAGAAGGCGTTCGACGAGGCGGGGATCACGCTTCCGTTCCCCACGCGCACGCTGGATTTTGGCGGGAAGGATCGAAAGGACATCAAAGACCTGAGGGACATCAAAGATCTGAGGGACATCAAGGACCTGAAGGACGACAAAGTACCAGTCCGTTGAGTCCTTCAGGCTACTCGGCCGCGAGCGCCCACAGCTCCGAGCCCGTGAAGCGGTCCCACCGGCGGAAGAGCAGGCGGCCGCCGGCGGTGACCAGCTCGAATGAAGCGGCCTCGGCCGCGGACTCGAACGGCGCCGCCAGTTGCAGGACCACCGTCGTGCCGGCTTGCGTGCCGTCGCTCCGGTAGAGGACGCTGTTCTGGCCCGTGGTGAAATACATGTGGCCTGCGAAGGCGCGGAACGCCTCGGGCTCGTCGATCTCCAGGCCCGCGTCGTTGAGGAGAGGTTCCGTCCCCTCCTCGGTGCCGTCGCTCCGCCAGAGGATCTCATCCCCCTCGGACGCGAAGTAGAGATCGCCGTCGAAGACGCCCGGGGCGCCGATCTCCCGCGGGTCGATGTGGATCAGCTTCTGGCTGAGCTGGCGGGTCCCGGCGGCGGTCCCGTCGCTGACCCACAGGCCCTGGCGCGTGATGGAGGCCGGACCTCCCGAGAAGAAGAGGTGGGGGCCGGAGGAGATCAGGTGCGTCATGAAGACGCCGTCGGGCCCCGGCGTGATCTCGGCGGCGAGGGCGGTGCCGCCCCCGGTGCCGTCGGTGCTCCACAGCTCCCGGCCGTGCTCCTCGTCGGCGGCGGGGAAGTAGAGCCGGCCGGCGTGCACGGTCAGGAGCTGCGGCTCCGATCCCAGGCCCGGCCGCGGATCGATGTCCTTGACCAGGACGGTCCCTGCGGGCGTGCCGTCGCTGCGCCAGAGCTCGCGGCCGGCCGCGCCCACGGCGGCGGTGAAGTAGAGCCGGTCCTGGAACACCGTCAGGCTCCGCGGCCGGGAGCCCGCGGAGCCCGGCTCAAGGTCCGCCGCCGGCCGAGTCCCCTCGGGCGTGCCGTCGCTCGCCCACAGCTCCTCGCCCCGGTCCGCGGAGGCGGCCACGAAGAACACCCGGCCGCCGGCGGCGCGGAGGGGCTCGGCGGCGAGGATCTGCAGCTCCGGAGGAGTCAGCCGCACGGTGCCGCCCGGGGCGCCGTCCGACCGCCAGAGCGAGAGGTTCGATTCCAGCAGTTGGACCAGGAAGAAGATCCCGCCCGCGCTCTCGACGGCGCCCTCGACGTTCGGGGGACGCTCGGGACCCTCTCCCGGGGAGAGCTCGTGGACCAGGAGCGTGCCCTCCTCCGTGCCGTCGCTCGTCCACAGCTCGGAACCGTGGACGCCGTCGTCGGCGAAGAACCAGGCCCTGCCGGCCGCCCCCCGCAGCTCCGTGGGGAAGGAGCCGCCGAAATCGTCCGGGTTGAGATCCAGGAACAGCCGGGTGCCCTGGGGCGTGCCGTCGCTGCGCCACAGCTCGCGGCCATGGCCGCCGTCGTCGGCGGTGAAGAGGAAGGCGCCTCCCATGGAGATGCCCGGGGCCGGGCCCGCCAGAGCGGTGGGGTCTTGGAAGCTGGTCAGCCGGACCGTGCCCCGCGAAGTGCCGTCCGAGCGCCAGAGCTGCGGGACGCCGTTGCCGTTCCGGGCCTGCAGGAACACCGCTCCCTGGCCGGCGGTCAGGGCCGCGGGCAAGGAGCCGCAGCTCCCGCGGCAGAGGTCCCGGACCAGCCGGGTGCCGGCCGCCGTGCCGTCCGTTGCCCACAGCTCGAATCCCCGGACGCCGTCGTTCCCGGAGAAGAAGAGGAGGCCGCCCGCCGCGAGGCTGGCGTCCCCGGCGCCGGAGCAGAAGCCGGGGCAGAGGTCGCGCAGCAGGCGGGTGCCGCCGCGCGTGCCGTCGGTCACCCAGGGCTCCGCGCCGCGCGCGCCGTCGTC
>CAVXIV010000017.1:0-129744 GCA_963761805.1 uncultured Acidobacteriota bacterium
TCCGGCTCCACCGGACGTCCCAAGGGGGTCGGGGTGACGCACCGTGGCATTGTCCGTTTGGTGCGCGAGACCGGCTTCGCCCGCTTGGCACCGGACGAGGTCTTCCTCCAACTGGCGCCGACCTCGTTCGACGCGTCGACGCTGGAGATCTGGGGTCCTCTGCTCAACGGCAGCCGCCTGGTCCTGATGCCTCCCGGGACTCCATCCCTCCACGATCTCGGTTGCGCCTTGGTCGAGCATCGGATTACGACCCTCTGGCTGACCGCCGGCCTGTTCCATCAGATGGTGGACGCGGAGCTGGAGAGCCTGAGGGGTGTGCGCCAACTGCTGGCGGGGGGCGACACGCTCTCGGTGTCACACGTGCGGCAGGTGCTGGAAAAGCTCCCCGGCTGCCGTCTTATCAACGGCTACGGGCCAACCGAGAACACGACCTTCACCTGCTTCCACGCGGTGGGCGGCACGCCGATTCCTGGATCCGTGCCGATCGGCCGGCCTATTGCGGGCACGTGCGTCTACGTGCTGGACCGCGACCTCCGGCCGGTACCCATTGGCGTGCCGGGAGAGCTGTTTGCCGGGGGTGCGGGGCTGGCTCGGGGTTACGTGGGGGCGCCGGATCTCACGGCGGAGAAGTTGGTACCGGATCCGGTGGGCGGGGAGGCGGGAGGCCTTCTCTATCGGACCGGAGACCTCGTACGTTGGCTGCCGGACGCCCGGCTCGAATTCCTGGGCCGCGCCGATCAGCAGGTGAAGATCCGGGGGTTCCGGATTGAGATCGAAGAGATCGAGGAGCAGATCCGTCGCCATCCGGCACTGCGGGAGGCGGCGGTGCTGGTGCGGCAGGACGAGAGAGGGGAAAAGAGCCTCGCGGCCTACGCCGTCTCTGCGCCGGGCATGGCAGTAGAGGCTGCGGATCTCCGGAGCTTCCTGCGCGAGAGGCTCCCTGAGTTCATGATCCCATCCGGGATCGCGCTGGTTGGCGAGCTACCGCTGACCCCGAATGGGAAGGTCGACCGGCATGCCCTCTCGCGTCTGGAGCCTGCAGCCCCTACAGAGATCGGCACGACCGGGACCGAGGCCGCGCCGGGCTTCCGCACTCCCGTGGAGGAGCTGCTGGCCGAGATCTGGAGCGAGGTGCTCGCCGTCGACGCGGTCGGGCCGCACGACGACTTCTTCGATCTCGGCGGACACTCCCTCAAGGCAACACAGGTCGTCTCGCGAATCCGGCAGGCTTTCGGTGTCGAGGTAGAGCTGCGCAGCCTGTTCGAGTACCCTACGGTCTCGGCGCTCGCCGGTCCGGTCGAGCAGGCCCTGAGGGGCGCTGCCGACGGACGAGAGATTCCCCGTCTGGAGAAGACTCCGCGCGATCATCCACTGCGGCTCTCTTTTGCCCAGCAGCGGCTCTGGTTCATCGACCAGCTCGAGCCTGGGAGCCCGGCCTACAACATCTCTGGTCATCTGCGGCTTTTAGGCCCCCTCGACCCGCGGGCTCTGGCAGGAGCGCTGAACGAGGTCGTGCGGCGTCACGAGACGTTGCGGACCTCTTTTCGTTCGGTCGGCGGAGAGCCGGTCCAGGTGATCGCGCCGCCCGTACCGGTCGAGCTGCCGTTGATCGATCTGGCGGCCCTCCCCTATGCGATGCGGGAGAGCGAGGCCTTGGGCCTCGCGCGGCAGGCGTCACTCGGCCGTTTCGATCTAAGCCGCGGATTTCTCTTCAGCATTTGGCTGGTCCGTTGCACGGACAGCCATCATCTGGTGCTCTCGGCCATCCATCACATCGTCAGCGACGGCTGGTCGATGGGAATTCTTGTTCGCGAGGTCGTTTCCTTTTACGAGGCCTTGCACACCGGCTCGCCCGCGATACTCCCCGAGCTGCCCGTCCAGTATGCGGACTTCGCTGTCTGGCAGCGATCGTGGCTGGAAGGGGACACGCTGGCCGCGGAACTCGCCTGGTGGCGGGAACGCCTTGCGGGCGCTCCCGCATTGCTCGAGCTACCCACCGACCGGCCGCGCGAGGCAGTGCAGAGCTTTCGTGGACACAGCCATGCCCTGGCGCTTCCGCGGGAGCTTTCCGCGGCGCTCCGACGGCTGGGACGGCGGGAGGACTCGACGTTGTTCATGGTGCTCGCCGCGGCGTTCCAGATCCTCCTGGGGAAGCTCGCGCAGACGCCGGACGTGAGCCTCGGCACGCCGATCGCCGGGCGCAACCGGATTGAAACGGAAGGGCTGATCGGTTTCTTTGTCAACACACTCGTCCTGCGCACCGAGATACAGGGTGAGCTTCCATTCGTAACCCTGCTGCGGAGAGCTCGCGAGGGAGTGCTGGGCGCATACGCCCATCAGGATGTGCCATTCGAAAAACTGGTCGAAGAGCTGCGGCCCGAGCGCAGTCTCAGCTTCACGCCTCTGTTCCAAGTCATGTTCGTGCTGCAGAACGTGCCGCAGGCCGAGGCGCGGATGGGAGATCTCCGGATGGTCCCAGTCCACGCTGATGCGGGGACCGCGAAGTTTGATCTCACTCTAGCCATCGTCGAGGGGACGGACCGCTTGGTCTGTTCCTTTGAGCACAGCGCCGACCTGTTCGACGATGCGACCGCCTGCCGCTGGCTGCGGAATTGGCAAGCGTTGCTCCATGCAGTGGTTACCGACTCCGGAGCGCGCCTCGGCGATCTGTCGCTGCTGTGTGCGGCCGAGCGCCACCAGATGCTCGTCGAGTGGAACGACACCCGGCAGGACCTGCCGCTTGAGACCACGCTGCACCGGCAGGCGGAGCTGCAGGCGGCAGTCACCCCCACGGCTCAGGCCTTCCTTTTCGAGGGAGAGGGCCTCAGTCACGGAGAGCTGGACCTGCGGGCCAACCGGCTTGCCAACCATCTCCAGCGCCTCGGCGTCGGGCGCGGAGATTTGGTGGCGGTGTGCGCCGAGCGCTCCTTCGAGATGATTGTGGCTCTCCTGGGCGTGCTCAAAGCCGGGGCGGCGTACGTGCCCTTGGACCCAGACTATCCGGCCGACCGCTTGGCCTTCATGCTTGAGGACACGAGCGCGCCGGTGCTGCTGACCCAGTCGCACCTGGAGGCTCGGCTGCCGGATCTCCCTGTGCACCGGATCCGACTTGACGTGGACTGGCCAGCTATAGCCAGGCAGAGCGGGGAGAGACCTGAGGGCGGCGCCGGGCCGGACGATCTAGCCTACGTTATCTACACCTCCGGCTCCACGGGCCGGCCCAAGGGTGTCCAGGTTCCTCATCGGGGAGTGGTGAACCGTCTCCTGTGGGCCCAGAGGGCCTACCCCGTGACGCCGGGGGACCGCATCCTGGTGAAGGCCCCGTTCAGCTTCGACTTCTCCGTGTGGGAGGTCTTTGCCCCTCTCCTCGCGGGCGCCTGCGGAGTCCTGGCGCGACCCGGCGGACAGCGCGACAGCACCTACTTGGCACAACTTATCCGGGAGCAGTCCGTCACCCTGGTGCATTTCGTGCCCCCGATGCTCCAGGCCTTCCTGGCGGAGACCGGGTTGGAGGACTGCTCCAGCCTGCGCTTCGTCTTTGCGGGTGGAGAGCGGCTCACGGCTGAGACCTTGGAGCGCTTTCATGCCCGCGTGCTGGCCCCGCTGCGCAACCAGTATGGCCCTACGGAGGCCTCCATTGACATCCTGGACTGGCTCTGCCGGCCTGGGGACCCGCTGCGGCGTTCCGTTCCCATTGGCAGGCCCCTCGCCAATGGAGCCGCGTGGGTAGTGGACCGCCACTTCCAGCCTGTCGCGATCGGAGTCCCTGGCGAGCTTCTTCTGGGTGGCCCGGGGGTGTCGCGAGGCTACCAGCGGCGCCCGGCCCTGACGGCGGAGCGGTTCATCCCCGATCCGTTCGGCAGCGAACCGGGCGCGCGGGCCTACCGCACCGGGGATTTGGCGCGCTGGGCTCAGGACGGCACTTTGGAGTTCCTTGGCCGCGTCGATCACCAAGTCAAGATTCGCGGCTTCCGCATCGAACTGGGCGAGATCGACGCGGCCCTCATCCGTCAGCCCGGGGTACGCGAGGCGGTGGTGTTAGTGCGCGAAGACGAGCCCGGCGACAAGCGCCTCGTGGCCTACATAGTGTTGTCCTCTATAGAACCGGTTCCTTCGCCTGCAGACCTGCGGGAGGCCCTGCGCCAGTGGCTCCCCGAGCCCATGATACCCTCTGACATAGTCGCTCTGGAGAGCCTGCCGCTAACTACGAACGGCAAGGTGGACCGCCGCGCTCTTTCCCGGATCGTGCCAATGCCCGTGCGTGAGGCAACGGGCTTCGCGGCGCCGCAGGGGCCGATCGAGGAGGTGCTGGTGGGGATCTGGGCCGAGGTGCTCGGTGCCGGAAGAGTGGAGCGGGTGGGAGCGCACGACGACTTTTTCGCTCTAGGAGGGCATTCGCTCCTCGCGACGCAGGTAATTTCGCGCGTGCGGGAGGCCTTCGGGGTGGAGATGCCGTTGCGCTCTCTTTTCGAGACTCCGACGGTGGCGGCGTTCGCCGCGCGAATTGGGCAGGAGGGTCGCGGGCCGCAGGCACCGCCCATCGTGCCGGTACCGCGCGAAGGCGGCCTGCCGCTCTCCTTTGCCCAGCAGCGGCTTTGGTTCTTGGATCGCCTGACACCGAACAATCCCTTCTACAACATGTACAACGCGGTCCGACTGACCGGCACGCTTGATGTAGAAGCCCTGCGCCGGGCCTTCCGCGAGATCGTCCGGCGTCACGAAGCCTTACGCACGACCTTCCATTTGGTGAACGGGCGGCCCGTTCAGGCGATTGCGCCAGCCCCGGACTTCGATCTTCCCCTGATCGACCTGGAAACCTTCTTGGGGATCGTTCCGGAGGAGAGCGTGCAGGATGAACTGGCACGGCTTGTGGGAGAGGAGGGCTCCCGTCCTTTCGACCTCGTGCGGGGGCCGTTGTTCCGCGCGCACCTGATCCGCCGCAGCCCACGTGAGCACACACTGCTGGTGAACCTCCACCACATCATCTCGGACGGGTGGTCGATGGGAATCCTCTTTTCTGAAACCGCAACGCTCTACGGCGCGTTCTCCGGAGGCGCGCCTTCCCCCCTGCCAGAGCTGCCCATACAGTACGCTGATTTCGCCGTCTGGCAGCGGGAGTGGCTGCAAGGAGAAAAGCTCGAAACGGAGCTCGGCTATTGGCGGCAGCAGCTTGCCGGCATCCCCGAGACTCTGGAACTGCCGGTCGACCATCCCCGGCCGGCAGTCGAGTCGTTCCGCGGAGGCATAGAGCCGTTCGTTCTGTCGGAGGTGCTGGTCCGCGAGCTGACCGCGCTGACCCGTCGCCGCGGCGCCACCCTGTCAATGACGACGCTGGTCGGCTTCCAGGCGCTCCTCGGCCGTTATGCGGAGCAGGAAGACATTGTTACGGGTGTGGCTATCGCCAATCGCACCCGGCGCGAAGTCGAAGGTTTGATCGGCTTCTTCGTTAACACTCTGGTCGTGCGGACCGACCTGTCGGGCTACCCTGGCTTCGGGGGGTTGCTCGCCCCGGTGCGGGAGACGGCCCTCGCGGCCTACGCACACCAGGATCTGCCGTTCGAGCGCGTGGTCGAGGAGTTGCAGCCGGAGCGGGCTCTGAACCGCAACCCGCTGATCCAGGTGATGTTCGGGTATCAGAACTTTCCGCAGACCGCAACGGAGGTGCGTGGGCTCGTCCTCTCCCCTCCCGACGAGGGCGCGATAGTTACAGGGACCGCGAAGTTCGATCTCACACTTTTCTTTTTCGAAGCCGGCGATCGACTCCAGGGTCTTCTCGAGTACAACAACGAGATCTTCGAGGCGGCCACCATCCGGCGTTTGTTGGGGCACTACGAGAACCTGCTGGCCGCAGCCGTGGCGCAACCGGAGATCTCTATTGCCCTGCTACCGTTGTTGAACGATGCAGAGAGGCACCAGCTCACGCTGGAGTGGAACGACACCGATTCGGACTTTTCCTCGGCGTCAAGCCTCCAAGAGTTGTTCGAGGCGCAAGTCCGGAGCACCCCCGACGCGACCGCCCTACTGTACGGAGATAGCGTGCTCTCGTTCGGGGAGCTGAACCGCCGGGCGAATCGGCTGGCGCACCGTCTGGGCAGCCTCGGTGTCGGACCGGAGAGTCGTGTTGGTCTGTGCCTGGAGCGGTCGTTGGAGATGGTGGTGGGGTTGCTGGGGATCGTCAAGGCAGGGGGCGCCTACGTCCCTCTCGATCCGGATTATCCGGGCGAGCGCCTGGCCTTCATGATGGAAGACTGCGGCCTACGGGTTCTGGTGGGAGACGAGCGGGCGGTGAAGCGGCTCCCCGGCTTCCTGGTGACTGAGACGAAGCTAGTTCTCCTGGGAGCCGGTCAGACGGAACTTGCGCAGGGGCCCGATCACGACCCGGTGGTCGCGACGGATGGTAGCAGCCTGGCTTACGTCATCTACACGTCAGGCTCCACCGGCCGGCCGAAAGGAGTGGAGGTGACCCACCGTGCCGTGGCGCGTCTGGTCCGCGAGACCGGCTATGCCGACTTCGGACCCGACAAGGTCTTCCTGCAGCTTGCACCTATCTCGTTTGACGCTTCGACGTTGGAGATCTGGGGCGCTCTCCTCAATGGCTCCCGGCTTGCGCTCGCGCCCGCGCACGCCCTGTCGCTCGAGGAGCTCGGGCGGGTCCTCGAGCGGTACGGGGTCACGACTCTCTGGCTGACCGCAGGGCTGTTCCACCAGTTTGCCGAGCACCGCCTTGATCTCCTCCGGCCGGTGCGGCAACTCCTTGCCGGCGGGGACGTGCTCTCGGTCCCCTACGTGCGGCGCGTGCTCTCGGAACTGCCTGGCACACGCCTGATCAATGGCTACGGCCCGACCGAGAACACCACCTTCACTTGCTGCTATCCAATCCCGGGACCGGATAGCCTCGGTCCCTCCGTGCCGCTGGGGCGGGTGATCGCCAACACCCGGGTCCACCTGCTGGACCCGGCCGGCCAACTCGTGCCTATCGGGGTCGCTGGCGAGCTCTGCGCGGGCGGGGACGGCTTGGCGCGCGGCTATGTCGGCAGGCCCGAGCTGACGGCGGAGCGGTTCATTCCCAACCCCTTCGCCGGAGCTCAAGGGGAACCGTCCGGGAGCCGTCTCTATCGGACGGGAGACCTGGCGCGCCATCTCCCCGATGGCAGGATCGAGTTCCTGGGCCGCATCGACCAGCAGGTGAAAATTCGCGGCTTCCGAATCGAACCGGGAGAGATCGAGTCCCGTCTCGGTGAGCACCCGGCGGTGCTTCAGAACGCCGTGCTCGCTCGCGAGGACGTGCCGGGCGAGCGGAGTCTGGTCGCCTACGTGGTGCAGAACCCGGCCTACGAAGTGATGGAGAGCGAGGTACCCGCCGAGCAGGTCTCCCAATGGGGAGAGATCTTCGACGACCTCTACCGGCAGGAGGCCGCAGGTGCCGACCCCACCTTCAACGTCATCGGTTGGGATAGCACGTATACCGGTCTCCCGCTCCCCAGGAACGAGATGGAGGACTGGCTGGAGGACACCATCGGGCGGATCGCCGCGCTCAGCCCGCGGCGCGTGCTGGAGATCGGCTGCGGCACCGGTCTGATCCTGTTCAAGATCGCGCCCGGCTGCGAGCACTACACCGGCACCGACATCTCGCGCCGGGCTCTCGGTTACATCGAACGCCAGCTCGACCGCCCAGGTTCCCTGGGGATCGAGCGCTCCCGCGTCCAGCTCCTTCAGCGCTCCGCGGACCAGCTCGACGGGATGGAGGCCGGCTTTTACGACACGGTGATCTTGAACTCGGTGGCGCAGTATTTCCCGAGCGCCGACTATCTGGCCGAGGTCGTGGCACGAGCCGCCGAGGTGGTGCGGCCCGGCGGCGCCATTTTCTTGGGCGACCTGCGCAGCCTGCCGCTGCTGGCGGCTTTCCACACCTCGCTGGAGCTGTTCCAGGCTGAGCCGGAGATGCCTCTGGAGCGCCTGCGCCAGAAGGTACAGAGCCGTCACCTGCAGGAAAACGAGCTGGTCATCGACCCGGCCTTCTTCGCTGCCCTGTGGCAGCGCCAGCCCAAGATCGGCAGAGTGGAGGTCTACCCGAAGCGCGGTCGCGCCCACAACGAGCTGACGGGTTTCCGCTATCAAGTCGTGCTGCGGACTCGGCGAAGCCACGAAGCCGGCAGAGATCCCTTGGTTGGACTGGCAGCGCGAGGATCTGACTCTCGCCGCCCTGCGGCGGCGCCTAGAGGAAAGCCGGCCCGAGTTTCTGGGCTTGCGCAACGTGCCCAACGCACGGGTGGCCGAGGCCGTCGTCGCCGACCGGCTACTCCGTAAGGCGGAGGAGGAGGGGATCGAGACCGCTGGCGACCTGCGCCGCCGAGCGGCCGAGGCCGCGGCGGGAGCCCTCGAACCCGAGGATTTCTGGGATCTCGCGGCGACGCTGCCTTACAAGGTTGAGCTGAGCTGGGCTTCCCAAGACGGCGCCGGCTGCTTCGAGGCGGTGCTGCGGCATTGGGACGGGGGAACTGCGATCTCCGCTCTGCTCCCAGGGCCGCAAGCCCTTGCGGAGGGGGCTGGGGCGGCACCGCTCAGCCGTTACACCAACAACCCGCGGCAGGGGCAATTTGCCCGCCGGATCGCCCCCGAGCTCCGCGTGTTCTTGAAGGAGAGGCTGCCCGAGTACATGGTGCCCTCCTCCTTCGTGCTGATCGACGCCCTGCCGCTCTCTCCCAACGGCAAGGTAGACAGGCAGCGGCTGCCCGCGCCCGATAGCACGCGTCCGGAGGCTGGACCTGTGCTCGTCGCGCCGCGAAACTCCATCGAGACCAGACTGGCGGAGATCTGGAGAGAGCTGTTGGGGCTCGAGCGGATCGGCGTGGAGGACGACTTCTTCGAGCTCGGCGGCCATTCCCTGCTCGCTACCCAAGCCGTGTCGCGAGTCCGGGAGGCGTTCGGAGTGGAGCTGCCTCTGCGCACCTTCTTCGAAGGACCGACCGTGGCCGCCGTCGCGGGAGAAGTGGAGTCTTTGCGCCTTTGGGGCGGAGCGGACATACCCCCGATCGTGCCGGTGCCCCGGGAAGGCCCGCTGCCGCTCTCCTTCGCCCAGGAGCGGCTCTGGTTCCTGCACCGCCTTGATGTCAGGACGTTGGCCTACAACGAATCGGCTGCCTTTCGCGCTGAAGGCCCCCTGGACGCCTCCGCCTTGCAGTGGAGCTTGGACGAGGTGCTCCGACGCCATGAGAGCCTGCGCACTACATTTCCGGAGGTGGAGGGGCAAGCGGTTCAGGCAATCCAGCCTTCATTCCCTTTTGAGATCCCGTGGATCGATCTGCGAGAGCTTTCCCCTGCCGTGCGGGACGCGGAAGCCCGGAGACTGGCGCTCGGGCAGGCGCTACGCCCCTTCGACCTGACCCGTGGACCGCTCGTGCGGGGAATGTTGGTGTGCTTGAGGGACCTAGAGCATGTGGTGCTCTTCTTCTTCCATCACATCGCTTTCGACGGCTGGTCGACAGGAATTTTCCTCCGCGAGCTGTCAGTCCTGTACAGATCCCGGATTGCGAGGACGCCTTCGCCGCTGCCGCCACTTGCTATTCAGTACGCCGATTTCGCTTTCTGGCAGCGGCAGTGGCTGCGGGGAGAATTCCTAGAGCGGCAACTCGCCTATTGGCGGGAGAGGCTGACGGGTATCGGCGTGCTAGGCTTGGCCCTGGACCGCCCCCGGCCGGTTCTCCCCGTAGCACCCAGCGGTCATCGTTTTGTCACTATCCCGCCTGTTCAGGCGGAGAAGTTGCGGGTATTCGGCCGTAGCCGTAGCGCCACCCTGTTTATGACTCTCCTCGCGGGTTTCCAGGCATTGCTCCACCGCTACACAGGACAGGGCGACATCGCCGTCGGCTCGCCCATAGCCAACCGCAATCGTGGCGAAGTAGAGAAGTTGATCGGGTTTTTCGTCAATATGCTGGTCTTGCGCACCAATCTGGCCGGCGATCCGGGTTTTGGAGACCTCCTGGACCGGGTGCGCCAGGTCTCGCTCGGCGCGTATGCCCACCAGAACCTGCCCTTCGAGAAGCTGGTCGAGGAGCTCCGGCCCGACCGCAACCTACGGCACACTCCCTTGTTCCAGGTCAGCTTCCAGCTGCTCAACGTCCCCGCTTCCTCTCTGAACCTGCCGCGGCTCTCGCTTCATCCCTTCGATTTTATGGCCCGCTCGGCGAAGTTCGACCTCGACCTCGCGATGACGGACGACGCGGGGCAACTGCACGGCGTACTCGACTATGACGCCGATCTCTTTGACGCCGTCACGATCGAGCGGCTGGTTGTCCACTATGAGATGCTGCTGTCCGCGGCCCTGGCAAAGCCGGAGCAGCCGATCTGGGAGCTGCCGCTGCTCTCCCCGGCAGAGCGTCACCAGACGATCACCGAGTGGAACGATACGATGGAGCCGCCGGCGGGCGAGGCGCTCGTTCACGAGCTCCTGGCAGTCCAGGCGGAGCGGGTGCCGGAGCTGCCGGCTGTCGTCCATGGGGGGGAGACGCTGACCCACGGCGAGCTGGCAGCCCGCTCCGATCGCCTTGCCGCTCACCTGAGGTCTCTCGGCGCTGGCCCCGACGTCCTTGTGGCCCTCTTCCTCGAGCGCTCGGCCGATCTGGTGGTGGCCCTGCTCGCGGTCTTAAAAGCGGGCGGTGCCTACCTGCCGCTCGAAACCTCCCTGCCGCGCCCGCGGCTGTCGTTCATGCTCGACGACTCGCGCGCCCCCATCCTGCTTACCCGGATGCGGCTGCTGTCGGCCCTCCCGGAACACTCTCCCCGTGTCGTCTGCCTCGACGATCTCCCAGAGAGCACCGGAGACTGTCCGGCCCTGCGACCGGCCGCCGACAACCTCGCCTACGTCCTCTACACCTCAGGCTCGACTGGCCAACCCAAGGGGGTGGCGGTAACCCACCGGGGGCTCGCGAACTACCTGCTCTGGGCAGCGGACGCCTATCCGGGAGGGGGAGCCCCGGTCCACTCGCCGTTCAGCTTCGACCTGACGGTGACCAGCCTCTTCCTACCGTTGCTCGCTGGCCGCTGCGTCGAACTGGTGCCCGAGGAGGAGGGAGTCGAGGGGCTGGCCGCGGTGCTCGTTAAGGGCGGTTGCGGGCTGGTCAAGCTCACGCCCGCGCACCTGGACATCCTGCAGCGGCTGCTGCCGCCCGAGCGGGTCCCGGGATGCGCGAGCGCGTTCGTCATCGGCGGCGAGCCACTTTCCGGTGAGCAACTCACATTCTGGCGTCTCCACGCTCCGGGGCTGCGCTTGGTTAATGAGTACGGGCCGACGGAGACAGTGGTGGGGTGCTGTGTCTACGAGATTCCTGCGGCGGGTCCTCCGGCTGGGCCGATGTCCATCGGGCGCCCGATCGCCAACACCCGGCTCCTGCTCCTGGACCCGCGGCTGCACCCGGTCCCGATCGGGGTACCTGGGGAACTTTATATCGGCGGCGCGGGCGTCTGCCGCGGGTATTTCCACCAGCCAGGTCTGACTGCGGAGAAGTTCATCCCCGATCCGTTCGCGGCTCCGGAGAACGCGGGAGCACGCCTCTACAAGACGGGAGACCAGGCCCGCCAACTACCCAGCGGTGAGATCGTCTACATGGGCCGCCTGGACCACCAGGTGAAGGTGCGCGGGTTCCGCATCGAACTAGGGGAGATCGAAGCGGTCCTCGGCCAGTGCCCGGGTGTGCGCGAGGCCGTGGTGGTGGCGCACGGCGAGGGTGCCGGGCGGAGCTTGGCGGCCTACGTGGTGCCCTCCCCCGAGAGCGGGCTGGAGATCGCCGCCCTCCGGGAAGCCCTGCGCTCGAAGCTGCCGGAGCACATGATACCTTCGGCCTTCGTCACCTTGGAGCGCCTGCCTTTGACGCCCAACGGCAAGCTCGACCGCAAGGTCCTGCCCGCGCTCGGCGCGGTGGAGGGAGGCGGCGTGGTGGCGCCGCGCAATCTGTTGGAGCTCGCGCTCGTACAGCTCTGGGAGGAGGTGCTGGAGCGAGGTCCGGTCGGCGTGACCGATGACTTCTTCGAACTCGGCGGCCACTCGCTACTGGCCGTTCGGCTTCTGGCCTTGGTGCGCCGCCGCTTTGGCCGCGACCTCGCCTTGGCCGACCTGTTCCGCGGCGCCACGGTGGAGCGCTTGGCGCAGTTGTTGCAAGTCGGCACCGGACCCGTCGCCCGCCACCCCCTGGTCGCCGTGCGCCCCACCGGTGATGAACCGCCCTTCTTCTGGGTCCATCCGGTGGGGGGCAATGTCCTCTGCTACGCCGAGCTGGCCCGGAGCCTCGGCGCCGATATGCCGTTCTATGCTTTCCAGAGCCCGGCCCGCGACCCGGGGGCACCGTCTTCGATCGAAGCGATGGCCGAGCTGTATCTCGGCGAGTTGTTGGCTGCGCAGCCAACAGGCCCGTATCGCCTCGGTGGCTGGTCGATGGGGGGGCTTCTCGCCTTCGAGATGGCCGGGCGCTTGGTCCGGCAGGGCCATCATGTGGAGATGCTCGCCCTGCTCGATGCCTATCCAACGCCGGCCGTGGTGGGCGATGCTCCGCCCGAAAGACGCGACGAGGCTGGGTGGGTGATGTCATTCGCAGAGGATCTGGCCCGGACTCTGGGGCGCTCCCTCCCGGTCCCGGCTGAGCGGCTCCGCGAGGTGGAGGACTCTCTGGGTCATCTCTTCGGGACGTTGCAGGAGGCGGGGCTCCTCCCCGCCGGTCTGGACCTCGACGAAGCCCGCCACCTTTACGGGATCTTCCGGGCTAACGCCGAGGCGCTCGCCGCCTACCGGCCGGCTCCCTACCCGGGTCGCATTGCACTGGTCCGTGCCGATCGCGGTCCGGCGGTCCGGCGGCACGACCTCGCGCAGGCCTGGGATCTCCTGGCTGTGGGCGGCATCGATATCTTCGATGTCGCCGCTGACCATTACGAGATCCTCCGCGCTCCTCACGTCGAAGCCATCGCCCGCTTTCTCCGCCAACGTCTCGCGGCGCCGGAGCCCGCTCTCCAAGGAGGTGACGCGTGCAGCTCGCCGAGCTCACAGCTCGTGTCCCCGAGCGCCTGAGAGGGCTTTCTCCCCGGCAGCTCGAGCTGCTCAAGCGCGAGCTGCGGGGGCGGGGGGACGACCTCGCGAGCCTGCGGCTCCTGCGCTGCCTGGAGCCGCCGCGCGAGCTGCCTCTCTCCGCCGGACAGCGGAGGCTCTGGGTGGCGGACCGTCTGCGCCCCGGGGGGACCGCCTACAACCTCTGGCTCGCGTTCCGCCTCTTTGGCCCGCTGGAGATCGGATGCCTCGAACAAGCCGTCCTGGCGGTGGCGCGGCGCCACGAGGTGCTGCGGACGAGCTTCGCCGCGAGGGAGCCCGAGCCGGTCCAGATCGTCCATCGGGAGCTGCGTCCGGGCTGGGCGCTGGTCGACCTGAGCGGTCTTCCGGACGCGGTCCGGGAGGAGGTCCTGCTCCGGCTGGGCCGCGAGCAGATCGCCCGGCCGTTTGACCTGGAGCGCGGTCCCCTGCTGCGCGGTGTCGTGCTCCGCCTGGCGGCTGGCGAGCACGCGGTGCTCGCCACCATCCACCACATCGTGTTCGACGGCTGGTCGGCGGGTCTCTTTCTGCGGGAGGTCGGGGCGCTCTACACCGCGCTCCTGCGGGGCGTGCCACCCCGCCTCCCGGAGCTGCCGGTCCAGTATGGAGACTTCGCCCTGTGGCAGCGGCGGAGCGCCGGCGAGGAGGGCTTGCGGACGCAGGCCGCGTACTGGCGGGAGGCCCTGCACGAGGCGCCGCGGGCGCTGCGCCTGCCCACCGACCGCTCCCTGGAGATCACCCACCAGCCCGCGGGTGCCTCGGTGCGCGTCTCTCTGGAGCCGGAGCTCGCGCGGGCCCTCCGCGAGTTCGCGCGGCGGCAGGGCGTGACCGTGTTCACCGTCCTCGCCGCCGGGTTCGGCGTGCTGCTGGGCCGCCTCGCGGAGCAGGACGACATCCTCCTTGGCACCCCGGTCTCGTTGCGTGACCGGAGGGAGCTGGAAGGGCTGATCGGTCTTCTCGTCAACACGCTCGTCCTCCGCCTCCGGCTGCAGGCCGCAACGGCTTTCCGCCGGCTCCTGGACGAGGTCCGGGACACCATCCTGGGAGCCCACGCCCACCAGGAGGTGCCCTTCGAAGAGGTCTTGGCCGAGGTCTTCGGCGACCGCTCGGCGTTCCCGGTGCAGGTGCTCTTCGGGCTGCTGAGCCTGCCGGGGAAGCCCCTGGAGATCCCGGGCCTCCGCTCACTCGGCATCGATCTGGAGATGGCGGAGGCCCCTTTTCCCCTGGCGCTGAACCTCGAAGACCGCGGTGAGGGGATCGCGGGCCGCATCGACTACCGCATCGCTCTCTTCGACCGGACCACGATCCACCGTCTCGCCCGTCAGTTGCAGACCCTGCTGCAAGGCGCCGTGACCGCGCCGGACCGGCTCCTGGGCGATCTCCCGCTCCTCTCCGCCGGCGAGCGCCACCAGGTGCTCCAGGAGTGGGCTCGGACGGGCGAGGAGCTGCCGGAGGGGGGCCTCGTCCTCTCTCTGGTGGATGCCTGGGCCGCCGCCTCGCCGGACGCGGTGGCCGTCGCCTCCGGCGAGAGGTCCCTGACGTACCGGGAGCTCGCGGCGGCTTCAGAGAGTTGGGCGCGCACGCTGCAGCGCCGCGGTGTCGGACCAGAGGTGGTCGTCGGGATCTGTGCCGATCCTTGCCCGGAGCTGATCGTAGGGCTGCTGGCCGTCCTGAGGGCGGGAGGCGCCTATCTCCCGCTGGAGACGAGCTGGCCACGGCCGCGGCTGGCGGCCATGCTCGAAGAGACGCGGGTCCCTCTGCTGCTGACCGTCCGGGGGCTCGCCGAAGGGCTGGCGCCGGCGGGGAGCACGGTTCTCGACCTCGCGCATCCGCCGCGGCGGGAGGCGTCGGCTCTCCAGCCGCCGCAGATCGAGCAGGACACCCTGGCCTACGTGATCTACACCTCGGGCTCGACCGGACGGCCCAAGGGTGTGCAGCTCACCCATGGTGGGCTATGCAATCTCGTCCGGGAGCAGATCAGCCTCTTCGGCGTCCGGCCGGGAGACCGGGTCCTGCAATGCGCGCCGCTCTGTTTCGACGCTTCGGTCTCGGAGATCTTCATGGCGCTCGCCGCGGGCGCCGAGCTCCACCTGGAGCCGCGCGAGGCGCTGCTGCCGGGCGGGGAGCTGGCGGACGCGCTCAGCTGCCGGGCGATCTCGGTCCTCACCTTGCCGCCGTCCCTCCTCTCGGCCCTCCCGGCCTTGGAGTTCCCGGAGCTGAGGGTGCTGATCGTCGCCGGGGAGGTCTGTCCTCCCGACCTGATCGAGACCTGGGGAAGGGGACGCCGGCTGTTCAACGCCTACGGGCCGACCGAGGCCACCGTCTGCGCCACCTCCGCAGCCTGTGAGCCCGGCTGTGGACGGGCTCCGATCGGCCGGCCGCTCGCCAACACGCGCGCCTACGTGCTGACCGCGGACCTCCGGCCCGTGCCTCCTGGGGCCGTCGGCGAGCTCTGGCTGGGAGGCGTCGCGCTCGCCCGCGGCTACTTCGGCCGGCCCGATCTGACCGCGGAACGCTTCGTGCCCGATCCCGTGGGGGACCTCCCGGGGGGCCGTCTCTATCGAACCGGCGACCTCGCCAGGTTTCTAGCGGACGGCCGTCTCGAGTGCCTGGGGCGCCGCGATCACCAGGTGAAGATCCGCGGAGTCCGCATCGAGCCGGGAGAGATCGAGGCGGTCCTGCGCCGCCACCCTGCGGTGGTGGAGGCTGCCGTCCTGGTCGACGGGAGGGCAGACCGGGATCGCACGCTGGTTGCGTACGTGGCCGCCGGCGGCCGGGAGACCTCGCCCGGAGATCTGCGCGGCTTCGTCGCGGCGGTGCTGCCGGCGGCCATGGTGCCCTCCGTGGTCGTGGTGCTCGCTGCGCTTCCGCGTACGGCCCAGGGGAAGGTCGATCGCGCCGCGCTGGCCCAGATAAGGCCGGAGGCCACCGCCGCCACGAGCCGCGGCGAGGCTCCGCGCACCGTCCTCGAAGGTCTGCTGCTGGAGCTCTGGGCCGAGACCCTCCAGCAGACCGGCCTCGGCGTCGACGACGACTTCTTCGCCCGCGGCGGCGATTCGATCGCCAGCATCCAGATCGCGGCCCGCGCCCGCAAGCGCGGCCTCGCGCTGGAGCCGAGCCGGATCTTCACAGCCCCGACCGTCCGCGTCCTGGCCGCCGCTCTGGAGGCGGAGAGGATCGCCCTCGGCCTCCCTGCGCGTCCGGAGGACCCGCGGGCCGTGCAGGAGCCGGCGGAGACGGTCTTCCCCCTGACGCCGGCGCAACACGGGATGCTCTTCTTCCACCTGTTCTCCCCCGCGTCGCGCGCCTACTTCCTGCAAGCTGCCTGCGCCATCCAAGGCAGCCTCGACGCCGGCGCCCTGCGGCGCACCTGGGAGGTGCTGCTCGCGAGGCACCCCGCTCTGCGGGCATCGTTCGTGTGGGACGGAGCAGCGGCGCCGTCGCTGCGGGTCCCACGCGACGTCGAGCTCCCCTGGCGGGAAGAGGACTGGCGCGGCCTCTCTGCTGAGAGCCAGCGCGCGGCCTGGGAGCGGCTCCTCCAGGAAGACCGCGAGCAGGGCATGGATCTCTCGCGGGCGCCGGTGATGCGCTGGGCTCTCGTCCGCTGCGGCGAGCGCTCCTGGCGTTTTCTGTGGACCTGGCATCACATCCTCCTCGACGGCTGGAGCGTCAACGTGCTGACCCGGGAGGGGCTCCGCCTGTATCAGGACTTCCGCCGCGGGGAGGAGCCGGATCTCGGCCCGGCCCCCTCCTATGCGGCCTATTTCACTTGGCTGCGGCGCCAGGACCGCGCTCGCGCGGAGGATTTCTGGCGCGGGCTGTGCGCCGAGACGCCCCCTGCCGGCCGCCTACCGCTGGATCTCGGCCAAGCCGCGAGCCCCCCCGCAATGCAGCACGTCCGCAGCGTCCACGCCCGGGTGCCGTCCGAGGCGCTGCGCGCCTTCGCCGCCGCCCACGGCCTCACCCTGAGCACTCTCGTGCAGGCGGCCTGGGGCTTGCTGCTGAGCCGGTGCGCGGGGACGGACGGCGTCCTGTTCGGGATCACCACCTCCGGGAGACCGGCGGCCGTACCGGACATCGAGGACCTAGTCGGGCTCTTCATCAATACGCTCCCCTTGAGCCTGCGCCTGCCGGTCCGGGTGCCGGTGCTCCGCTGGCTCCTCGACATCCGGGATCGCGTCCTAGCCGCGCGCGAGCACGAGCACTGGCCGTTGCCCCTCATCCAGGAGTGGATGGGGGTGACGGGACCCCAGCCGCTCTGCGAGAGCATCGTTATCTTCCAGAGCCACCCCGCGCGGATCGAGCCGCCTGGCGGCGGCGCCGGCTTCGAGGTCAGCGAGGTCCAGAGCTTCAACCACACCAGCCATCCCCTCGTCCTCCTCGCCGTGCCCGGCCGTGACCTGTTGCTTGAGATCGCTTGGGATCCCGGGCGCTTCGACGCCGCGACCGTGCGGCGCCTGCAAACGCACCTGCACAGCTCCCTGGAGGCCCTGATCTCCGATCCCGAGGCCCATCTCGACGGCGTCGACGCGCTGCCGCCCGCCGAACGCCAGCAGCTTCTGTGCGAATGGAACGACACGGCGGGGGACAGCGAGCCTCTCCTCATCCCGCAGCGGTTCGGAAGAGTGGCAGCCGCACGCCCCGAGGCCATGGCGGTCGAAGGCGATGGCCAGGGTCTGACCTATGGCGAGCTGAGCTGGCGGGTGAGCCGTCTGGCCCGCCGACTGCGCCGCCTCGGCGTCGGGCCGGAGGCGCGGGTGGGAGTCCTCCTCGACAGAGACCCGGACCTGGTGGTGGCCCTGCTGGCGGTGATCGCGGCGGGTGGAGCTTACGTGCCCCTCGATCCTGCCGATCCGGCACACCGGACCGCGGCGGTCCTGGAGGACAGTGAGGCGTCCCTTCTGCTGACCAGGGAGCCCTTCGCCGATCACGCTCCAAGCGGGCGCTGGAAGATTCTCCGACTGGCCGCCGAGCCGCCGCTTCACGAGGAAGACCCCACTCTCCCCGCGCTCGCCGGGCCGGACCACCTGGCCTGTGTGATCTATACCTCGGGGACCGGCGGGGCGCCGAAAGGAGTCATGGTGCGGAACGGCTCGCTCGCCCGCTACATCGAAGCGGCGGCGGACCGTTTCGGGATTGGGCCGGCCGACCGCGTCCTGCAATTCGCCCGCATCGGCTTCGACACCAGCGCGGAAGAGATCCTCACCTGTCTGACGCGGGGTGCGACCCTGGTGTTGCGGCGGGATCATCTGGCGGAAGCGGCGCCGGCTTTCACCCGTTTCTGCGAGGAGCGGGAGATCACGGTCCTGGACCTCCCGACCGCCTACTGGAGCGCCTTGACGGAGGGGCCCGGTCTTGCAGCGGCCCGCGTGCCCTCCTCGTTGCGCCTGGTGGTGATCGGCGGCGAGCGGGCCTCGCGGGAGGCGTTGCACCGCTGGCGTGCCTGGACCGGAGGGAGCGTACGGCTGATCAACACCTACGGCCCGACGGAGGCCACGATCGTCACCTCCTGGTGGGAGCTCCCACCGGGGGACGATCCGGTGCCGGAGGTGCCGATCGGCCGGCCCGTGCCCGGAGCCCGGATCCATCTGCTGGACGGCCGGATGCACCCCGTGCCGGCCGGCACCCCGGGCGAGGTGCACATCGCGGGCGCGGGTCTGGCGCGGGGCTATCTGGGCCGTCCGGAGCTCACCGCCGAGCGATTCATTCCCGATCCATTCGCGAACGGGCCCGGAGAGCGGCTCTACCGGACCGGGGACCTGGCGCGCCGACGGATGGACGGAGCCCTGGAGTTCCTGGCGCGTCTGGACCGGCAGGTCAAGATCCGCGGCGTGCGCGTCGAGCCGGAAGAGGTGGAGGCCGCTCTCCTGGCGCTGCCTGGAGTCCACCAAGCCGTGGTGGCGGCCCACGGCGAGGGGGCGGATCTCCACTTGGTGGCCTACCTGGTGCCGCAGGGCGGCGGCCTCGCTCTCGACCGCCTCCGCGATCTCCTCCGCGAGCGGCTGCCCGCGCCGATGCTGCCATCGGCCTTCCAGGTCCTGGAGCGGCTGCCGCTGACGCCCAACGGCAAGATCGACCGTCAGGCCCTGGCCGCGCCAACCGTCCGGGAGCCCGCAGCCGCGGCGCCCCCTCGCACACCGGTGGAAGAGGTGGTCACGCAGATCTGGGCGGAGGTCTTGGGCCGGGAGGACGTGGGGGTCCAGTACGATTTCTTCGCCGCCGGCGGCCACTCCCTGCGGGCGATGCAGGTCGTCTCGCGCCTGCGCCAAGCCTTCGGCGTCGAGCTGACCGTCCGGGAGCTGTTCGAGCATCCGACGGTCGCGGGTCTGGCGGCGCGGGTGGAGGAGGCCTTACGGCAGGGACTGACCGCCTCTCTCCCGCCGCTGGTGCGGGCGGAGCCGCACGGGGCGGCGCGGCCGCTGTCGTACGCGCAGCAAGGCTTCTGGTTCCTCGACCGGCTCCAGCCTGGCGGGATCGCTTACAACGTGCCGATGAACGCGCGGCTCCCCGGGCCTGTCGACGGGGCGGCCCTGGACGCCGCTCTCCGTGAGATCGTGCGGCGTCACGAGATCCTGCGCACCCGCTATGAGGAGGTGGACGGCGTCCCCGTTCAGGTGGTCGGACCGGCCGAGGGCTGGCCGGGCCTGATGGGCGTGGACCTGACCGCCCTGCCCGGCCGAGAGCGGCTGCCCGAGGCGTTGCGGCTGGCGCGGGAGGAGGCCGCGACGCCCTTCGACCTGCGACTCGGGCCGCTGTTCCGGGCTCGTTTGCTGCAGCTCGCACCCGAGGACCAGTGGCTCGTCGCGACGGTCCACCACATCGCCTGCGACGAATGGTCGGGCCGGATCCTGCTCCGGGAGCTGGCGGTGCTCTACGAGGCCTGCCACCGCGGGCACCCCTCGCCGCTGGCGGACCTGCCGGTGCAGTACGGCGACTATGCCGCCTGGCAGAGGAGCTGGATCCATGGCGAGCTCCTGGCCGGGCAACTGGCCTTCTGGCGCCGGCGTCTGACGGGGGCGCCGGCGGTGACGGCGCTGCCGGTGGACCGGCCCCGCCCGCCGGTGCAGACGTTCCGCGGCGCGCGGCGTCCGGTCAGCTTGGCGCATCGCGTGGCCGAGGGGCTCCGGGCCCTGGGGAGCCGGGAGGGCGCGACGCCGTTCATGGTCGGTCTGGCCCTGTTCCAGGCTCTTCTGCGGCGTTGGAGCGGAAGCTGCGACGTCAGCGTGGGCACGCCGGTTTCCGGGCGCCGTCTGGTGGAGGTGGAGGGGGTGATCGGATGTTTCCTCAATACGCTGGTCCTGCGGGTCCAGGGGGGAGAGGAGGCGAGCTTTCTGGACCTGCTCCGGCAGGTGCGGGAGCGGTGTCTGGAAGCCTACGCAAACCAGGACGTGCCGTTTGAGCATCTCGTCGAGGAGCTCGCGCCGCAGCGGAGCCTCAGCCATTCACCGCTCTTTCAAGTGATGTTCGTGCTGCTGCACGGAGACGCAGGGGCGGGCTCCGCCGCCGCGGATCCACCGATGCCGGCTCCAAGCGCGGCGAAGCTCGATCTGTCCCTGCTCCTGCTGGCTACCCGGTCGAGCCTTGCCGGGGAGCTGGAGTACAACACCGACCTGTTCGACGAGGCGACCGCCGTGCGCTGGTGCGCGGCTCTGGAACGTCTCGCCGAGGCCACTGCCGGCGAGCCGGAGCGCCCTCTGGCAGAGGTGGGTCCCTTGCCGGAGGGGCAGCGCCGCCAGCTCCTGGCGGACGGACCTCCGAGCGTGCCGGCGGCGGTGGCGACATGCATGGCGGTGACTCCGCGCGATCTGCTGGAGCTGGAGCTCACATGGCTTTGGGAGGATGTCTTGGAGCGCGGCCCGATCGGAGTGACCGACGACTTCTTCGCTCTCGGCGGCCACTCCCTGCTGGCTGTCCGGCTCCTGGCGCTGGTGCGCCGCCGCTTTGGTCACGAGCTCTCCCTCGCCGACCTGTTCCGCGGCGCCACGGTGGAGCGCTTGGCCCACCTCCTGCGCACCGGCGCCGGAGGCGAGGCCCGCCGTCCCTTGGTAGCCGTCCGCCCGGCCGGGGATGAGCCCCCCCTTTTCTGGGCCCATCCGGTGGGAGGCAACGTTCTGTGCTACGCGGAGCTGGCGCGGGCCATGGATCCCGGGTTACCCGTCTACGCCTTCCAGAGCCCGGCCCGCGAGCCGGGGGCGCCGTCACGGATCGAGGAGATGGCCGAGCTGTACCTCGGCGAGCTGTTGGCGCTCCAGCCCCAAGGCCCCTATCGTCTCGGCGGCTGGTCGATGGGGGGGCTCATCGCCTATGAGATGGCGGGGCGTCTGGTCCGGCAGGGCCGCACGGTGGAGATGCTCGCTCTGCTCGACACCCATCTCCCCTCGGCGGCGCGGCTCGATCCAGGGGACGAGGCGGCCTGGGTCGCCGGGTTCGCCCAGGACCTCGCCGGCACCCTCGGACGCTCTCTCCCGGTTTCAGCTCTGAGCCTGCGGACGGAGGACCCTCTGAGCGTGCTGTTCGCGAGGTTGTGTGAAGCCGGGCTGGTGCCCGCCAGTCTGGGCCTCGACGAGATCCGTGAGCTCTACGGAATCTTCCGGGCCAACGCTGCGGCGCTGGCCGCCTACCAGCCGGCTCCCTACCCCGGCCGCATCTTCCTGGTCCAGGCCGGCGGCAGCTCCGCCGTCCCGCGGCGCGATCTCGCAGGCGCTTGGGCCCCCCTAACTGGCGGCGGCATCGAGAATCTGACGCTCGCCGCCGGCCATTACGAGATCCTCAAGGGGCCGGCGGTTACGCAGGTCGTCCGTTTTCTGGCCGGCCCGCTCGGCCGGCCGGCCCGCCTGCCCGCTCAGTCGTAGCGGAACGCGATTATCGGGTCGATCCGCGTCGCGCGCCGCGCCGGGAAGTAGCTGGCGGCCAGCGATCACCGCGAGGAACAGCGAGATCACTACGAAGATCAGCGGATCGGCCGCCTTGACCTCGAACAGCAGGCTCCCGAGGAATCGGGTGAGGAGCAGGGCGGTCACGATCCCGATGCCGACTCCGATCAGCGCGAGCTTAGCCGCGGCCAATCACCAGGCCGATCACGCTGTCGGCCGTCGCGCCGAGCGAGGTCGCTGAACGGCCGCCCCGCCCAGCAGACCGCATATCCTCTGGACTCGATACATGAGCAAACCAGGCTGCGGCTTTGCCAAAATCTCCGCTCAGACGTCGTCCGACCGTCCTCACTACTCCCTTCATCCACCTTGATCTAGTGAACCCAGTTGCGGATCGTCTGCCGTCGGCTCAAACTCTGGCTTACGCGATAGCTCCTCCGGCGTGCGATCCGCACGGAGGAACTCTACCATCTACTGACGAAACTCTTGGGGTAGGGAGCTCGGTGTTAGGCATCTTGGCCCCTTTCTCCATAAGGATCATGTCCACTCAGCCGGGTCACCCCAGTCACGAGCGACCGACCGATCTCTTGACAATCGCCCTGTATCAGCTGTAAAAAGAACTCTGTATCTGGTGCCTAATCAGGAGGAACGCCATGAAGAAGAAGACTGCGACCAGAAACACTCTCTCCATTAAGAGGGAGACAATCAGAACACTTTCGGACTCCGAGGCGAAGCTGGCGGCAGCCGGCATGGCAAGCTCATGCCCAATTGCTAGCTGCGACCCTCAGACGGATCCTAATTGCGGAGAAACCGGCCTCCCACCGACGACCTAGTTACCGAGAAACAAAGCCTTACCTTGGTGGCCGATGGACCGGCAAGGTAAGGCTTACGTTGTCCTCACTCAAGTCAGCATCTCCCCCTTGGCCTCCCACCACAACTCCACGCCTCTTGAGTGGGTCGAGACCGGCGCATGGCCGCAGAGCAAGCGTTCTCCAGGACTAGCAAACAGTTGGCAGGGCGCCGCATGGGTCGTTTTCAAACGGGAGCGGGCCGGCCATCCGATTCCGGATCGGATCGGCGAGAAGATCGCTCGTCGTCTCAATTCCGAGATGACCCTACCCGTTCCGAGAGGATACTGCGGCTTTTTCATCGGCTGCGCAGCGGAACCCCTGCTTGCAGCGTACGCCGCTCGCCTGGGACTCGTGGAGATCGCGCTCGTGCGGCGCTCCTGGACGCGTCTGAGCGACATTTTTCGGCACAGCCGGCAGTGGGACCTGAATCTCGGAGCCGCCGGCGCTCTCCTTGCCTGCTCGGAAATAGAAGAGGTGCTTCCTGGCATCGTTCCCCGTGCCCTAGCAAAACGTCTGGCAGCCCGCGTCCTGATGGCGATGGACCTATTGTTCCGGCCTGGAACGGCAGGTTGGTTCACCGGCATGGCTCATGGCTTGGCGGGGGCGATGTTGGCGATCGAAAGCGGCGTGAGCCGGAGGTATGTTCAGCTGCAGCATAAGGCGTGCCAACGATACATCGATGCTCTGGTTGGCGCGGCGACCAGCACCCGTAATGGGGAGCTCTTCTGGCCCCAGGTTTCTGGAGCGACCGAATTCGGCATGCAGTCGTGGTGCCACGGGACCCCTGGCGTCGTCTTGGCTCTCCTCGCTCTCCATCGCTTGACGGGAGAGGCGGCCTACATCGAGCTCGCACTAAGCGGCCTCGCGGGTATGGAGCTGTTGGTTGACGGAGCGACGAGCCCGACGCTCTGCTGCGGCCGGACCGGCTTCGGTCACATTTTTCTCGAAGGGTTTCGCCTTACAGGGGAGCGGAGGTGGCTCCATGCAGCCCGCCAAGCGGCGCAGACGATCTCACCCCAGTTTCGCCCTCACCAGCTGAGTCTGTACAAAGGTACGCTCGGAGTGGCCTACCTGGAGCAGCGCTTGGCAGAGCCCTTCGCCTATCCCATGCCAGGGCTCGGCGCGCTGAGTGCTGAATAGCGACGGCTCGCGCAGACGATAACGAAGTCATCAGCGCAAGAGACTATCTGCCCCAGCCGTTCGGACACCAGCGTCACGAAGAAGCTCTCGCCCAGAGCGTTGTCGAAGCAGTCGCCGACCGAGCCCATCGAGGGACAGACCCCGGCTTGGCGACCGCGTTGATCGAAGGCGATGGAGGTATACTGCGTGCCCTGATCGGAGTGAGGGATCACTTCCGATGGCCGGCGCTGCTCCAACACCATGTTTAAGGCCGCGACCACCAACTCGGTCCTCAGGTGAGTCGCCATGAACCAGCTGACGACTCACGGCTCCAGACATCCAAGATCATGTCCCGCAGCCCGACCTCGCACGCGCCTGGGCCCCCCTGGCTGGCGGCGGCATCGTCCGATCAGTCGTAGCGGAACGCGATCATCGGGTCGATCCGCGTCGCGCGCCGCGCCGGGAAGTAGCTGGCGGCCAGCGCGATCGCCGTGAGGAACAGCGAGATCACTACGAAGGTCAGCGGATCGGCCGCCTTGACCTCGAATAGCAGACCCCCAAGGAATCGGGTGAGGAGCAGGGCAGCCACGATCCCGATGCCGACCCCGATCAGCGCGAGCTTGATGCCGCGGCCGATCACCAGGCCAATCACGCTGTCGGCCGTGGCGCCGAGCGCGATCCGTATCCCCATCTCACGCTGCCGCTGGGAGACTCCGTACGAGATCACGCCATAGATGCCGGCCGCCGCCAGCACCAGGGCGATGAGAGAGAGAAAGCCGATCAGCATCGCGCTGAATTGAGGCTGGCCGAACGCTTGATTGACCCACTCCTGCATCGTCTTGAGATCCGAAATCGGCTGGTCCGGATCGATGCCTCGTATCTTCGACCGGACCGCTTGGATCAGGCTGTCCGGCTGGACCGCCGGCGAGGACCGCAGAGTGACGAACATCGAGCGGCTCGGGACCTGCGGAACGGGGAAGTAGACCTGCTCGCGCGCCTCCCTTTCCAGACCACTCTGCTTAACGTGGCGGACGACGCCGACGACTTGCGTCCACTCTCCCTTCGACAGCCGCAGCCGTTTGCCGATGGGATCCTCGTCCGGCCAGGCATGCCGGGCGAGCGCCTCGTCGACGATCGCCACCCGCTGGGAGGCCGCGGCATCCAGGTCGCTGAACGGCCGCCCCTTGACTAGGCGGATGCTCATCGCCTTGAAGTAGCTCGGCGTGATCGACCGTGTGTCGGCATCGACGCTGAGTCGGCCGGAGGGATGACTCCGGGACTCCAAGTCAATGGTGCCGGACTCATGCGTATCGCTCATGGGCAGACGCGATACGGCGCCGGCCGCGCTTACGCCTGGAATGGCTTGCAGGTCCGTCACCAGCCGCGTGAAGAACGCCGCCCGCTGGTGGTCGTGCGGATATTTCGCGTTCGGCAGATTAAGCCGCATCGTTAGGACGTTCGCGGCGGAGAAGCCGGGATCGGCTCTCTGCATCCGCAGGAAGCTTTGGCCGAGCAGGGCGGCTCCGATGAGGAGGACGAGCGCCAGAGAGACCTCGCTGACCACGAAGACGCCCTGCAGGAAACGTGTCCGCGTACCCGCGCCGCCGCTGCGGCTCCCCTCTTTCAAGGTTTCGGTGAGGGAGGACGACGACGCCTGGAGCGCCGGCGCTAGGCCGAAGAAGAGACCGACGATCAGGGAGAGGCCGAGCGTGAAGAGCAGGACGCGGCCATCGACCGTGATCTCGCTTAGGCGGGGGACGGTGCCCGGGCTGAGCGCGACGAACAGACGGACGCACCAGACGGCAATGAGGAGGCCGAACGCACCTCCGATGAGGGAGAGGATGACGCTCTCGGTCAACAACTGCCGGATGAGACGGAGCCGGCCGGCTCCGAGGGACTTGCGAATCGCGATCTCCCGTGTGCGCGCCGTGGCACGCGCCAGGAGCAGGTTCGCGACATTGACGCAGGCGATGAGGAGCACGAAGGCGACAGCCCCGGCTAGCACGAACACCACGGTGCGCACCCCCTGCACGATCTGCTTCTGGAAGGGAACGATGCTCAGGCCCCAGCCGGTGCTCCGGTAGTTGATCGGGTACTCCCCCTCCAGACGCGCGGCGAGCCCGTTGAGCTCGGCCTGTACCTGCTCCGGTCGGACGCCGGGCTTCAAGCGGGCGAGAAGGCGCAGAAAATGGGCCCCTCGCTCCTCCTTGGCCAGGTCGGTGGCGATCGGGTGCCAGACCTGAACCTTTCCGAACTTTTCGTCGGGGGCCAGGAATTCAAAGCCGGGGGGGAGAATCCCGATGACCTGGTATTGCTGATGATCCAGCCGCAGATTCCTGCCGAGGATTCCCGGATCCCCACCGAAACTGCTCTGCCAGTACTCATGCTGAAGGACCACCACCTTGCGGCTGTTCGGCAGGTCCTCCTCCGGCAGGAACAGGCGCCCCTGGGCGGTCTCGACGCCGAGGAGCGGGAAGAAGTCCGCGGAGGCATAGCCCGCGCGGATCTGCTCCGGCTCGCCGTCGCCGGTCAGGTTCTCGTTGCCGGAGGTGACGGCGGCGAGCTTCTCGATACCCTTGATCTGTTGCTGCACATCGAGCAACTCGGGACCCGAAAACCAGAATTCGGGCAACCCCATGGCCTGGAAATGGGTCCAGAGGACCATCAACCGACCAGGGTTTTTGTAGGGCAGGGGGCGCAACAGGATGCTGTTGGCGACGCTGAAGATCGCCGAGTTTGCACCGATGCCGAGGGCCAGGGTGAAAATCGCGATCATCGTGATACTGTAGCTCTTGCCTAGCATTTTCAAGCCGAAGCGGACGTCCTGGAGTAGATCTTTCAAGCTCATGCAGGGCTTTCCTTCTGTTGTTGCAATAGGCGGATGAGCGGTGCCCGCTTTGGCGTGGCACCGCCGGTGGCTCAGCGCGCGCCCTTGGTGTGAGAGGCAATTGCCTCCAGCGACTCCACAGCCTGCCGCCGGACATCGGGAATCGGGTGCTCGCGCGCGAGCTTCAGGAGCGCCTCGGCCCCGGCGCCGTCCGGAAGGTTGCCGAGCGCTTCGACCGCCGTTCTCTGGACCTCCCTATCGAGGTCCTGGTTGGCGATCTCGACGAGGATGGACAGCGACGAGCCGGCGGGCCACCGCCCGAGCTCTTCGGTCGCCACCCTCCGGACTTCGACGGGCGAGCCTTCCCGTGCCGCGCGGATCAAATCGTCCAGGGCGGCGGGGCTTCGGTGCCGCGCCAGTCCTTGGACCGCTTCCTGGCGTACGCGCAGAGAGCGGGCGGTGCGCGCCGCCTCCGCCAGTGCGATACGGGAAGCCTTGGACTCGTGTCTCCCAAGGCCGGACGCAGCCTCCGCCCGGACCTCTTCGGCGTCCTGACCGCGTAGGATGCTCAGGAGGAATGGGACCACCCGAGAAGACGTCGTATGGACACTGATGGCTTCAACCAGGTCGGCCTTGACACCGGCGTCGCCTACTACACTGAACAACCTTTCCAGGAGATCCAGGCTCTCAGTGTCTGCGGCTTTGCCTAGCCACACTATGCGACGGTAGCCGAGGTTAATGGGGAGCTCGACGTTGGACACCTGGATTGACTCGAGTGCTACGCCGCGCACGGGCACGGCCAGGAGCACGGCAACCGTCTTGTGCAGTTGTCCTGGCTTAGGGGCTCGGCTATCGGTGAGATCCTCAATCTCATTTAAAGCGCTGATGGTGCCAATCCATTGGTTTGAATCCATCGGTCGATCGATCGAATAGCCGATCCAAGCACCCGCAGGGCTGCTGCAAGAAACTTGAAGGCCCCAGCTCCAGCGATTCGCCAACGTACCTGACGGATCGGGCGAGCGCAGGGTCGAGGCGGCATTAAGAGCAGCGGCTAGTGGAGTTCGCGACACCGAGGACGGCGATACTTTGCGGGGAGTCGCTGCGATCAACCCGACCGATCCAACCTGGGGCTCAAAGTCCGGGTAGTCCGCTGAGAGCCGAGCTCCTCCCCTAGCTTGCGGCACTTGGCTGTAGATTCCCGCTAGATTGTTAGAGCGCGCCACCGGGACCAGGAAAATCGCGTTGATCAGGGTGAAAACGGTCGTGCTGATGCCAATCCCAAGCCTTAGGGAGAGGACGGCGACTCGGGTGAGCCCGATTCTCTTTCGAAGCAGGTGGAAGGCTAGGTACGGTTGCATAGCTAGACTCCTGTTCGCCAGCAGCCCAAGGATTACTCTAACACTGCTTGGGAGCACATGGAAGAGCGTTGGGTAAGTTCCTGAGCTTACCGTTTCTTCACGCCGTCCCAACTGGTAGGCCCCGGGGAGGAACTTCTAACCGAGCCACCCCGCGGCCTCCGTGCAGACGGTGCAAAGCAGGGGCTGCACTTCTACCGCTGGTGCGGACACCGGACCAGAATTCTCCGCGCGGCTCGATCTGGCGGGCTACTGCTGGCCAGACGCGGCAGCTTCACCGAAGCCACTTGTCACGAGCCGACCGCTGGAGGCGAGTAGTCGCTCAACACAGGCGGCATGCCGTTCGGGTTCTCCAGCAGGTCCAAGGCAGTTTCGAGGCCCGCGAGTTGGCGCGCCGGGTCGTGCGGCCGGTCCAGCGGTAGCCATGGCTCAAGGGGACGCGGACACATCGCCGGGAGACTGGAGGTCTACACCTCGGCCGTCATCGCCGGTCTCCACCTACCCGTGCAGGATACCCGGTTGCCGGGCAGGCAGCGTCGATCCGGCCAGCCTCACCGAGGCCGGCTGTCTTCGAGGATCCTACACTTGGCTGGGGCGCCGTCGCGGCGGGCGGCGTGGAGATCCCACACCGTTCCCGGCACCCATCAGACGATTGTCGAACGGCAAGAGGCCAACGCTCCTCCAGGCGCAGAGTGCCAGCCAACGAGTGGACGCGTGGGCTCAGGCTCGGCCGCCCGAGCTTTGGCAGAAAGTCGCGGTTCGTTCCGGCACCAAGGGAGAATTGCGCGTAGAGGCCTTGCACGGCTCTGTGTGGTTGTGGGACGGCAGAGAGCCGAAGGCCAGCGACTGGCACGTCGTGGCGATCCGGGAGTTGGCTTCTCCCAAGACGATCAAGTATGTCCTGAGCAATGCCCCTGTGGACACCTCGCTGGAGCGGTTGGTGCAAATGCAGAGGCAGCGGTTTTGGATTGAGCGTTCGTTCGAAGATGGCAAGAGCGCGAGCGGTCTGGCCGACTACCAGGTGCGGGGTTGGCGCGTGGCACCATCACATGGCCTTGGTCCTGATGGCGATGCTGTTCATGCTGGAGGGGAAGTTCTCCCACAAGGAGAGCTATCCGTTGCTGAGTTGTGCGGACATCGAAGCTCTGTTGGCTCGCCTCTTACCCAGGCGGGACGTGACGGTCGATGAAGTCGTTCGCCAGATGGAAGTCCGGCACGCGGCTCGCCAGAGGGCGATCGAGTCCGCTTATCGACGACAACGACTCGCCGACGCCGGGTAGGGTGCTCCAACGGCGTCTTGGCCTCAAGTGGCATCTCAACAGGAGTCGCAGTCGAGCCCGCCATGCCACGGGTCGAGATTTCTCTGTCTCTGCGGCGGACGCGCAAGAGGTCGATTCGACTCACCAATGGAGATCTTGACCAGCGAGGCGAGCAGCGCGCGGCTTTACCCTGAGCTACGACGAGCACTTCGAGCAGCAGAGTCAATCTAACAAAGTAAAGTAGAATTAGGGGTACGCCCATCCAGCCCGGTGCCGGCGGTCGGCGCGGAGTAAGCAGCCGCCGGCGAGGGCCTGCCGTTTCTACAGGGCGGGTGGTTGCAACACGACCACCCGCCGCCCCCAGAGATCTACCAGCGTCGAAACCAGCTCCTGGCGCCTGGTCTCGCCTTGGATACCCTGGCTGTCCATCAGCTCCGCGATCGATCGCCGGTGATCGGCGGCGAGCAGGAGAAGGAAGAGATCCTCGGCGATCTCGACTTTCGATTCGCAGAAGAAATCGTTGGCGGTGCTCTCGATGAAGTAGCGCATTTTCGAGATGCCGTTCATCCCTTCGTCGCGCCGCACCAGCTTACGGTTCTGGCGCAGGCTCGGCGCCAAGGCCCCATAGGCGGGATCCGCGGGGGAGAGCGCCCCTTTGCAGACCAGGTAGTCGCCCAGCACCAGATAGGTCAGCCCGGTCGTGAGATAACAGGCGATCGCGTCCTCGGCCGAATCCACGATCGGTTCGGCGTTGTTGTTGAAGGACGTATTGAGCAGCATCGGAACGCCCGTCCGTTTGGAAAACTCGTCGAGCAGATCCCAGTACCGGGGATTGTCCTGGCGCGACACGGTATGCGCGCGCGCCGTGCCATCCACGTGGGTGATCGCGCCGAGCTCGGCCCGCCACGCTTCCCGAACGCCGAGCACGAAAATCATGAACGGAAACTCGGTGTTGCCCGGCACGGTCTCGAAAAAGTCGCTCACCCTCTCTTCAATCACCGAGGGAGCGAAGGGGCGGTATCCTTCCCGCTTCTTGATCATCCGGTTGATGCGGTCCTTGTTGTCGGGCGGACGGGGATCGGCCAGGATGCTGCGGTTGCCCAGGGCACGAGGACCAAACTCCGAGCGCCCCTGCACCCAACCGACCACTGCGCCCTCGGTCAGCAGACCGGCGGTCCGCTCGGCGATCCGCTCCACCTTCTCGAAGGACACCAGACCTTCCCAGGATTCCAGGATCCTGCCGATCTCGTCCGGCGCCGGCAGATCGGAGCCGAGATAAACGTGGGTCATCGGCGAAGAGGGCCGGCCGTGACCCTCGTCGTGGAGTACTTTCCAGACGGCGCCCAGGGCGGTCCCCGCATCGTGCGCCGCCGGCTGCACGAACATCCTCTTGAACAGGCCGGAATACAGGATCCTGCCGTTCATGCTGCAATTGTGGGCCACGCCTCCGGCAAGGCAGAGGTTCTCTTCTCCGGTCGCATCCCGGAAGTGATGCATGATGTGAAGGGCGATCTCTTCCAGCGCGGCCTGCAAGCCGGCGGCGAAATCCTTGTGCACCTGGGTGAAAGGCTCCCCCTTGCGGCGCGCCTTCGCCAGCACTCCCGCCTGCTGAAGGTAATTCAACTGCTCGGCGAACGGAGCAAGCTCGTAGTTGCCGCCTGGCAACAGCTTGTAGCAGCGCCGGAACAAGCTCTCGTAGACTTTCGGATCGCCCAGGGGAGCGAGCCCCATCACCTTGTATTCGTCGAAGCGGGAGTAGCCCAGGATCTTGATGAGAATGGTGTACCAGTTGCCCAGCGACTGGACGTCCGGGACCTCCCGGATCGGCTTGAGCTCGCCGCCGGCCGCTTGCAGCACCATGCCGCACAGGCCGTCGCCGCTGCCGTCGAGGGTCATGACGAGTGCCCGGTCGTAACCCGACGCGTAATACGCGCTGACGGCGTGGGCTATATGGTGATGGCAGAACTGGATGCGCTGGGTAACGTCCACCTGGAATTCCTCTTCCAGAAGAGCGCCAAGAGCGATACGGGCCGGCTGCGATTGTGCACTTGGTATCCCCAGCGCGAGGCGGAGCTGGTACATATCCAGCGCCCGCTCAGAAAAATTGAACACTACTCGGTCGACCTCACCCAGGCCGATGCCCGCCGTGTCCAGGCAGAAGCGGATCGCTTGCAAGGGGAAGAAGTTCGAGTGCTTGACGCGGTTGAGCCGCTCTTCCTCAATGGCCGCGACAATTTCATGATCCCTGACGAGGACCGCCGCGCCGTCGTGCTGCTCAAAGTTCGGCCCCGCATCCTCGAATTCCCGCACCTTACTACCATGTATGCCGAGAAGATACATCTTCCACGTCCTCCATTGACAGCCTCGTGGCCTCCAGAATCATCATCAATATATTAGCTCCGAAAAACAGTGCGACGGATGAATATTAAATATTACTTATAGAACAGCTAAAGCTGATTGGCTATTTAGTAATCATCTGGGCCGTCTGATCGCATGGAAGGATGTCTCCTAGGCTCTTGTTGCCGTAAGCGCTTAGTTACAGGCAAATTATAGCGAATGACGTAGGACTGTCTAGACTGGGATTGTACGCAACTTGTACGCGGTTGGTCTCGCCCGTGCAATCGGGAGATCACCTGGGTCTCTAGTGGACATTTCTAGACTATAAATTGCGTCCATGAGGGCCGCAATCAAGCTGACGGATGCTGAGTATACGGAACTGAGTCGTCGTGCAGCGAGTCGGACGGGACGTGCCGAGGATGCACGCCGCGCTCGTGTCATCTTGCTTCTGGGCGAGGGATGACCGGCCATCCAAGCGCTGGACCGACTTCAGCTCTATCTGGACCCGGAGATGGCCGGGCCGCTGGCCGATCGCCTCGTCGGCGGCCCCGAGATCCCTCTGTCCGAGGTTCCGGGCCTGCCGGGCGGCAGGGACGAGGCCGTCCGCCTGCTTGCTCGCCGCGGCCATGCCTACATCGCCGTGGACCTCACCACCCCCGAGGTCGCCGCGCCGGCCTTTTGGTGGTGCGGGTCGTCGCCCCCGGGCTCTACTCGAATCCGCCGGCGGCGTTCCCGTACCTGGGTGGCGAGCGCTTGGCGGCGGCCCTGGAAGGGCGGGAGCCCTGCCTGTTGCTGTTGCCGTACGGCTGAAACTATCCCGCCGCCCGCGCGTGACTGTCCTTCCATTCCTTCAAGCAGTACCTCGGTCGGCTCGTCTCCTTTTCACTCATCGTGTTCTCCTTCGGATCAGAACGCATGAGTTCCGTCCTCCTGCTCTTATGAGACGCCGAGGCACCACTGGAGGACGGCCATGGCGCTCGTCATCTTGTGGTACGCCTGCCGAAAGGCGATGCTCTGCGGGCCGTCGAGGACCTCGTTGAGCACCTCGTACCCCCGCATGGCCGGCAGGTCGTGGAGAAAGACCGTGCTGCCGTTGGGCTTCGAGACTTCGGCCATGACCGCCGGCGTCACGGTATAGGGGCGGAACTTGGGGAGCCAGTCCTCGGCCCTCTGGACCCCCATCGTCAGCCAGCGGGTGGTGTAGACTGCGTCCGCCCCCTGCCGGGGGAGCCGGCCCATGTCGTGGTGCTGCTCGATCTGTGAGCCGCTCGCCGCAGCGATGGCTTGAGCTTCTGCGACAAAATCCGTCGGCAGCCCGTACCCCTCGGGAGTTACCAGGGTCAGCCGCATGCCAGGGATCCGCGCTATGGCCAGGGTGATCGCCGAGGCAGAGCTGTTTCCCTCCCCGATGTAGAGCACGTGCAGGCCTTCGAGACGGCCAAAGCGCTCCCGTAGGGTGGCGAGGTCTGCCAGCGACTGGGTCGGATGCTCGTTCGCGCTCATCGCGTTGATCACCGCCATGAGGTCCTGCGAGGCGAACTGGAGCATTTCCTCGATCGCGTCGTTGGTGCGGATGACGAGGGCGTCCAGGTAGTTGGCCAGCACTCTCGCGGTATCCGGCACCGTCTCTCCTGTCACGATCTGCAGGTCGTTGGGGCCGTAGGCGATGACCTGGGCACCTAGTTTCATCGCCCCGACGGTGAACGACGTCCGGGTACGCGTGGAGGTCTTGCGGAAGTAGATGCCGACGATGCGGCCGGCTAGGGGGCGCCGCCCCTCCCTTCGCCCTGCGGCGATGGCGACGGCGTCCTCGACCAGCGACAGGAGAGTCTCGCCCTCAAGGTCGGATATAGAGAGCAGGTGCTTCACCGGCATGTGGCCTCCTCGGACATGGATCAGGACCGTGCGGTCGGCAGGAACGAGGGGATGTGGGTGCCGAGGCGGGCCGCACGGGCCAGCTCCGCGATCCGCTGGCCGACCGCGATATCGAGAACGCCGAGGCCGAAGGGGCTGAAGACTGCGGCCGCGCCGTCCCGCCGCGGCGGCTCCGCTCCCCGCAGGATGTCGGCCAGAGTGCAGCGGATGAAGCCGCGTCCGCCGGTCGCCTGCTCCGCCAGGTGCAGAGAGGTCTGGGCGCGGCAGACGTGGTCCGGGTCGTCGACGACGTTGTCGCAGGCCAGGATCGCCTCCGGCGCGAGGTCCCGTAGCGACAGGTGCAGGACGACCGCTCCCGGCCGGCAGGCCGAGAGATCGCCGACATGAGGGCGGATGGCGGTGGTGGCGAACGAGATCAGCGGACAGGCGGCCAGCACCTCCTCGCTGCTAGCTGCCGTCCCGGCCTCGATCTCCGCGCCCAGGGAATCGCGGAGGCTCGCCGCGAAACGGCGGGCCCGCTCAAGATCGAGATCGAACAGCAGGAACCGGCGAGCCCCCGGGAGCGCGGCGAGCAGGAAGCGCGCGACCTCTAAGTTGATCACGCCGGTGCCGATCAGGCCGATCCGCTCGGGCACTGCGCCCTCCAGCAGCACCCGCGCGGCCAGCGCGGCGCTCGCGGCGGTGCGGCGGGCGCTGATCACCGAACCTTCAAGGATCACCTCGGGCCGGCCGGTCTCGCAGGAGTTGAGGATCAGCACCGCCGAGGCGCGCTCCATGCCGCGCCCGACATTGGCCGGGAACGAGGCGATCCACTTTATTCCGGCGACGTCGAAGCCGTCGCCGAGAAAGGCCGGCAGCGCGATGATCCGGTTGCTCTCGTCGCCGGGGAAGCGCAGGAAGGTCGAATGCGGCAGGGAGCTCGCCCCGTTGCGATGGGCCACGTAGGCCCGGGCGACGAGGGCAATCAGCTCGGGCTCGCGGGCCGTGAGCAGCGACGTCACGTCGTTCCCGCTCAGGACTAGAAGAGTGCCGTCTTGCATGACGTCCTTTCCAGAGGCTCGAGGGTCCGCTCCTGGAGCTTCTCGACCATGGCGAGCACGCCCCCCGAGGAGCCGCCATCCTCTTGACAACCGGAACAGCGACGGCGGCCGGCGGATTGGTAGTTGCCATTGCGCTATTACTTCTCGGCTATTAATATAATATATAGAGAGTCGAATTGTCGACTCATAGGCAAGAAGGCATGGACCACATGAAGGCTAGCAAAGCAGGTTCTATCCTGGACGACCTTTACTCTGGTAGCTAACCTCCGTCCGCTCCTCGCCGGGCGCGTGGATCGTCCGGCCAAGCGGATCCTGGAGCACGCCTTGAGCTCGGGAATCCTTTTCCCCGGCGGGGTGGTGGTCGAGTCGAGCTCCGGCAACATGGGGATCGGCCTCGCCCAGGCCTGCCGCTACCACGGCCTGCGCTTCATCTGCGTCGTGGACCCGAAGACCACCGAGGCGAACCTTCGGGTCCTGCGGGCGTACGGGGCCGAGATCGACCTCGTCTCCGAGCCGCACCCCGGGACGGGAGAGTTCCTCCAGGCACGGATCGAGCGCGTCCAGGAGCTCCTGCGCGTCATTCCAGGAGCTTTCTGGCCGAACCAGTACGCCAACTTGAGGAATTCGGCCTCCCACTATCACACCACGCTGCACGAGGTGGCGGCGGCCTTGGGCGGGAAGGTCGATTTCGTGTTCGTGCCGACGAGCACCGGCGGCACCTTGCGCGGCTGCTGCGAGTATGTCCGCGATCATGGGATGGCGACCCGCGTCATCGCCGTCGATGCCTTCGCCAGCATGATCTTCAGCGACACCCGGGCGCCGCGGATGATCCCCGGCCTGGGAGCCGGCCTGCGGCCGCCGCTCTGCGATCCGTCCCTGGTCGATAATTGCGTGCACGTCAGCGATCTCGATTGTGTCGCCGGCTGCTGCCGGCTGATAGAGCGCAAGGCGATCCTCGCCGGTGGCTCTTCGGGAGGCGTGCTGGCGGCGGTCGAGGGTTTCGCCGGGAGGATCCCCACCGGCGCCGCGGTCGTCGCTCCCCTGCCCGACTGGGGCGAGCGCTACCTGGACACCGTGTTCTCGGACGATTGGGTGCTTTCGCCCTTCGGCGATGTCCGCTCCCTCTGGCTCCAGGCGGGGAAACGGTCCTGAGATGAAGTTGCTGAGGTTCCTGATGCTCTACTCACGCGGTGCCGTGATCGCCGCGATCCTCGCGGGGATCGTCAGCGGGATCGGCAGCACGGCGTTGCTGGCTCTGATCAACGCCTCGTTGAGGGCGCAGGGTCTCTCGGGCCCGGCCCTGGCCTGGGCATTTCTCGGGTTCTGCCTGGTGGTGCCGGTCAGCCGGGTCGCCTCCGAGCTGTTGCTGGCGCAACTCGGCCAGGGGACGGTCCTGGACCTGCGGGTCCGCCTGAGCCGGCGCATCCTGGGCGTCCCGCAGCGCACCCTGGGGAGCTGGGGTCACACCGGCTGCTCACCCTGCTGACCCAGGACGTGCCGGCGATCAGCAATGTCGTGGTCCTCATCCCTGTCCTCTGCATCAACGTCTCCGTGATCCTGGGTTGCCTGGTCTACCTGGGCTGGCTGTCCTGGCAGGTGCTGCTGGCGGTCCTGCTGTTCATGGCCCTCGGCATCGCACCTACCAGTGGCCGGTGTCGCGGGCGATCCGGCATCTCAACGCGGCGCGCGAGCAGGACGATCAGCTGATGAGCCACCTCCGCGGCTGACCGCGGGGAGCAAGGAGCTGAAGCTGCACCGCGAGCGCCGGGAGGCTTTCCTGTCGCGGGTGCTGGGGGGGACGGCGCAACGGGTCTGGAAGCACAACATCGACGGCCTGCGCATCTACACCCTCGCCTCGAGCTGGGGGCAACTCCTGGTCTTCGTGGCGGTCGGCCTCGTCCTCTTTGTGCTGCCCTTGATCCAACCCACCGGCCGCACCCTGCTCACCGGCTACGTCATGGTGCTGCTCTACCTCATGGGGCCGCTGCAGATGGTGATGAACTCGCTGCCCACGGTCGGCCGGGCCGGCGTCTCCATCCGCCGGGTCGAGGAGATGGGGGAGGAGCTCGCCTCCTACGCTGAGGACGAGCCGAAAGCGGCCGTCTCGCGGCCGGACCCGCGTGGAGCAGCCTGTCCCTGCGCGGGGTGACGCACGGCTACCGGCGTGAGGGGGAGGAGAGCTCGTTCGTCCTCGGACCGATCGATCTCACGTTCCAACCGGGCGAGCTGGTCTTCATCGCGGGGGGCAACGGCAGCGGCAAGACCACGCTCGCGAAGCTGATCACCGGGCTGTACATCCCGGACTCCGGAGAGATCCTCTTCAACGGCCGGAAGGTGGATGACGAGAGCCGCGACGCCTACCGGCAGCAGTTCTCCGCGGTCTTCTCGGACTTCTACCTTTTCGGTTCCCTCCTGGGCCTCGATGCCCCGGACCTCGACGTGGCGGTCCGGGAGTACCTTGAGCGCCTGCAGCTCTCCCACAAGGTGCGGGTGGTGAACGGCGAGCTCTCCACCACCGAGCTCTCGCAGGGCCAGCGCAAACGTCTGGCGCTGCTGACCGCCTATCTGGAAGACCGGCCGATCTACCTCTTCGACGAGTGGGCGGCGGACCAGGACCCGGTGTTCCGCGAGTTTTTCTATTACGACATTCTGCCGGCGCTGAAGTCGAAGGGCAAGCTGGTGCTCGCGATCAGTCACGACGACCGTTACTCCGGCCTCGGAGACCGCCTGATCAAGCTGACCTACGGCCAAGTGGAGCGCAATGCCTCCCCTTCGCAGGAAGAGGGGGAGCTCTGGAGAGCGGCGGAGAGAGCGTCCTGAAGAGGCAGAACCGATGCAACGACTGAGCGATCTGAGCAGCCCAAGTCTGGAAATTCGGCAGGAAGATTTGGCGCGGGTGCGCTACCTCCGCGATCTGAGCAACATCGATCAGATCCCGGCCGCGGAGCGGGAGCTCCTCGAAAAGGTTGCCGAAAATACGTTTTCCGCGCCAACGACTACTACCTGCGGCTGATCGACTGGTCCGATCCGCACGATCCGATCCGGGCCATCGTCATCCCGCGAAGCGAAGAGCTTAACTGGTTCCTGTCCAGAAATGGTCTTTTTCCGCGCGGCCTCCTGCGGCATTGAAGCTCATGCTGGATGATTCTGGGAGCTTCGTGGGGACTGGGGGGCGGATGTAAAGCGGCCCACGGGATCTTGGGCTCTCTACGAACAGGCGAAGCTCATTCCGCTGCTGTCAGCGGCCCAAAGGCAATGGAAGGGGCTGCGAGCTCAGCTCAGCAGGTGACGGGCAAAGACCAAGAGGTTGAAGCTGAGGATCGAGCCCCAGACATAGCTCTGGAACGACGACCATGATTTCCAGGTGCAGCGATCCAGCCCGAAGATCCGTTTCAGAAAAGAGATGTTGCCTTCGATCCCGGCACGAAAGTCCCGCAGCCGCTTGAACACCCAACTGCTTTTGACCATGTCGCTGATCTCCAATCCCCGCCCCTTGGAGAACGCGACATCTTGGACCCCGGCGGCTTTGAGGTCGCTCAAGTTCATCTTGGAGGCAAAGCCACCATCGAAAACGATCTGCCGGGGAGGGCGAGAGAAAATCTCGACTTGCCGATCTACCATCGTCTTGGCCAAGGTAGAGTCCGCAGGATTCCCTTCCAGCACCTTGCAATCGAGGATCATGGAGGACGCTCCGCCGGTCAGGCAGATCTTGTGGCCGTACAGGGTTTCACGATTGTCTTTGCGAATAATGTCGGTATGCTCCTCAAAGATCGAAACGATCTTCTCGCCCGCCGGAACGCTCTGGCCTTCCAACACGCGACGTTGGGTCTGATCCATGACCCGCAGCGTCAAAGGAAGGAAGCGGTCCAGGTCGGCTGCAACTCCCGCCGTCGCGAGGGCTTCCCGCAAACCCAGGGTGTTGAGAACCTCCGCATTGCCCAAGAGCTCGCGAGTGGCCAGCCCGCACCGGTAGACTTCACCAGTGACCCCGAGCAGATCTCGGTAAGCCCGTTGCCGATCCGCCGCTTTCTTGGCATTGAAAATTTCCTTACGCCGCCGCTTTGCCCGCCGCGTTCGATTCCCGAAAACCACTTGGGTGGGACCGAGTAAATCGCGGGCTCGACCCAGAAGCCGGGTCAGGACTCGCACGCAGTCCCACAGCAGCTCGGAGTCCATCGGCTCATGGATATTGGATTCCACCACGGTGCAATCGGTGCGCACGGTCCGTCCGGTCTCCACCTTCGCCGCCTGCGCGGCACCGACGAACACGCGATTGATCGCCTCCAGGGTGGCCGGCTGGAGGGACTTGAGATTCGCGTTGAGCGATGATTTCGTCGGCACCTTGTCCGTGATACCCAAGCGGCAGAAGGTCCGATAGCTGCGCGAGTCCGCGAGATGGAAAGCCAACTCCCGGTAGCTGAAGCCATTCATCTGCTTGACCACCAGAATCCGCAGAACTTGATCGGCGCTCAGCCCTCCAGCACCGTGGACCGCCGTCGCCGAATGGGTGACGCCTCGCAGATCTTGCAAGACCAACTCTGCGACCATAGGATTGTCGTCGAGCACGCGAGACATGGCCTCCAGCTCTTGGGCATGGTCAAGATCGAGCCAGGTCTCCCGCAGGCTGTACTGGGGTTTGCGAGCTTCGCGCATTCGGACTGGCCTCTCTTTCTGGCTAAGTTTTCTCGAATCAAAGGTTTGGCGACCCCGATTCTAGAGACTCAGTTCAGAAAAAGCCAGCCCGAATGCGTGTTTAAACCCTTCTTCTACAGACACTTACAGCCCCTAGGACAGGAACTAACTGGGGGGAGCTCGATGCCAGCCACGAGAACGCCTATACGGTGGCGCGAGGGGGCCAGCACAAGTACCGCGACACGGTGCTGCTGCTGTGCAACGAGGTCTGCGGCGCCTATTACCGCTACTGCTTCCTCAAGCGGCTCTTTCAAGGCAGCAACGCGGGTTCGAATCCCGCTGGGGATACCATTTAGAATCAGTAACTTACGCTGATTCCCCTCTCCCTCGGAACCCGCCGCACACAATAGGCGCACAATACGGCTCTCACGGGATCGCTCCCGCTGAGGCTCTCCGGACTTTCCGCGTTCCCTTCGGTTTCCCTGGAAAAGACGACCGGCGCCGCGTGGCGCCGGGTTCAACCTCCGTTTCCCGTGAGGGAGCGGACCAACAGACGGCCCGGCGGGGTGCTTGCCACACGTCCGCCGGACCTGACCCGGACAGGAGGACACACCCCATGCCCGAGCTAACCCCGCAGTCTACAACGCCCGCCGAAGCGCTCTCGCCCACCCCGCCGCCCACGGAGCCCCCCGCCGACGATCCGCCGGAGGCACCGCCCGCCATCCCGCCGATCATCGATCCCGCCCACTTCGAGGACTATCCCGCCTTCCGGGAGACGTTTCTGCTGTACTTCTCCGATCCGGAGGCCAGCGCCACCCTCCGGTCCCTGGGAAGCCTGCTGTACGCCCTGGTGCTGGAGTACTGGCAGCACTGGCCCGACCAGCCCGAAGGACTCCTCCGGGCATCTCTGCGCGCCGCCGTGGCCGATCTGCGGCACGTCCAGGGATTCCTCACGGAATGGGCCGGTCCGACCACAGACCACGGGACGCCTCACGGCGAGCACCTTGCCAAGGTCGGGGGCGGCGTGGCCCGGGACCTGGAAGTCTTGGCGGATCGCCTGGAGTCGGAGCTGGGGCCGTGGCGGGGGGAGATCGAACCTCCCACGGAGAGGGGATGAAGCCATGGCTTGGCCGAAGATGGAAAGCAGGTACGCCCCCACCCTGAGCTACACCGTCCCTGCCTCCCGCGATCAGGCGGAGCGCTGGGGAGCCGCCGCGTCGGCCCTGGGAGGGCGGTCTATCGGGACGTGGTTGGCCGAGACGGCGGACGCATCGCTCCGGAATCTGACGACGGCCGGCCGGACTCCGCCCCTCCCGTGGTTCTGGGATCGCGTCCGGGTGCTCGTGACGGACACCAGCACCCGGCCCGAGACCACGCGGGAAATGGAGCTGCACGGCGAGAAGTCAGGGCCGTTCGGCATCTTCAGGGGGGATAGCAGCGGGCCGGGTTCCCCCGGCTGTGGCCTGCATTCCCTGGTCCATCTCCCCACCCGGCGCATCCTGGCAACGCTCCCCGTCCGGAAGTCCTGCAAGGCGCTGGCGTCGGAGCTGGCGGTGCTGCGCGTCGATTGGCAGGAGACGGACCCGGAAAAGGTTCTGGGGAGCGCTCCGGATCGGGAGGCGGTGCAGGAAGTCATCCGGCTGTTCAAGACGCTCACGCGCACGTAGTTTAGGGAAGGGGCGGCCGGCCTCGACGGGGGCCGCCCCATCCTCCCCGGCGCGCGGGTTCCGAGTTGCGACCGCCAGCACCGCGCATAAGGAGCAACCCCCTACCAGGTGAAAGGAAGTTGAGCGCCTCCAGAGGGACGGATGGACGGCCCGCAACGCCAGGTGGGGAAACGGCCGAGAGCGGGCGGTATAAGCGATGGCGGGAGTCGCTTTGCTTCTGGAGGGCACGGGGTACGCGTCCAGACGCCCGCTGAAAGCCTATCGGGCCTCCCCGTTCCCTTCCCCCTTGCTTCAACTGCCAGGGCGCAGAATGGCGCTGAGCGCCTCGATGTAGGGGGGGGCTATGCCGGTGATGGCGCCGGGGGGCGAGGAGTAGATGACGCCCGCTGAAAGCCTATCGGGCCTCCCCGTTCCCTTCCCCCTTGCTTCAACTGCCAGGGCGCAGAATGGCGCTGAGCGCCTCGATGTAGGGGGGGGCTATGCCGGTGATGGCGCCGGGGGGCGAGGAGTAGATAGCGCCTCTCTGTACCGGCCCCCACGGAAACAACCGTCCTCCGGAGAGGGCATCTCATCCTTCTCCCCTGGTAGGGCGGAAGCCACGGTAAACCCATCGGAGAGCCGCGCCGAGCAGGTAGACGGCCGTGACTGGGACGGCCCACAGGAGGACAGCTTTGAGTACAAACCACCGTTGCTCACTCGCGTGGTGCTCCCGCAGCTTCGCTTCGAAGATCTCCTTGGGCAACGCCTTTGTACCAGGAGGTTGTAGCGTATCTAAAACAGCTTGGAAGTGCGAATCCCCGGTTGGGTTCGTCGGGTACAGGTTCCAGGCAAACCCAATGACGACCGGCAGATAAATGAGGCTGAGCACGATCCAGAGTCGCTTCCATCCGCTGGGAGCGAGGGAGAGTTTCGGTAGCCCCCGCAACGCCAGCACAAAGCCGACCGTCGCCAGCGCCACCGCCGCGAGCTCGGCGGGCCTCCCGCTCCTGATGCCTTCCGGGGAGAATGGCGGGTAGAACGCCACCACCAGAACAGCGACCGCGGCGGCGGCGAGAACGATGCGTTGAGGAGTGTTCGGAGTGCTCATTTCCTCCCTCTAAAGAGTTTGTCTCCCATGGTAACCCCCGGTGGGGTGGCCGTCCATGGCACCCGCGCGAGCGAAGATCTCCGTCACTTCTCAGAGTGAGACGCGATGAGGCGTGCCAAGGCGTAGAATGGCGGCATGAATTACGCCCAAATGCATCTGCGGAGCGCCGTTGCCGCTCTTGTCACAGAGGAAGGACGAATCAAGGAGCGGCTGTGCTCCGCAGCCCGGAGCCTCCTCGACGGCGAGATGAATAATTTCGACCAGATTCCCCCGGGACTTCAGGCGGACTACAAGACGCTGTGCCAGGAGCTTACCGCTGTGCAACATCCGAAGCTGGGATCCATTGAGGCAACCGTCAATGGTTTGTCGGATTGGGAGGCGAGCAACCTCGCGGGGCGAATTCTGGCTCTCTTTGAGAAGTGGCTGGAGTCTCCCTAACGCACCCCCCGACTGTCCAGGAAGGGGGGCCGCAGGACAGCACATCCCTCGCGCAGGTCCACAACGTCGTCCCCTATCGAGATCGCCCCTCCTGGCGCGTCTGGACGCGTAATTCAGGGATATAAGAGGCGGGGTGACGGGGACACAGAATCCGAGCGTGGAGACAATTGCTCCGTACCATGCGAGGAAGGGGATAGGTGGATTCACGCTCCTATTCTATCCCCCCTTGAGGCCCTTGACAGACTCCGGTGGACGTATAGATACTCAAAGCACGGCTTCCCAGCCGATGCCTGGGCCTAGGGGCTCGCGGTTCGATATACCTAGGCAGCCCCACCGGAGGCTCAATCTCCGGATGCCTCCTCTTCAGGGGCTCGTTTCACGCTGAAGAGCGACCCCGGACACCGAAACCGGAGGGCCAACCGGCAGGCCTCAAAATGACCGGTGGTCTGTGGGACGCCAAAGACTCCCAAAGAAGTAGTAAGCGGGCCGTGAATCGGCCCTAACTCTGAGACCTCCTCCCGCTTGCGGGTGGGCTCATGGCATCCAATGGGAGTTGTTATGTATCAGCATAACGTCTTCGATATAAAGAATTTCTGCCTAACCCATAAGATCTCTCGCTCATTTCTCTACAAGCTGATCGGAGAGGGAAACGGCCCCCGGCTGATGAAGCTCGGCCGGCGCACCCTCATCAGTGCTGAATCGGCGGCCGAGTGGCGGGCTCGAATGGAGGAGAGGACGTTCAGCGCCGGAGAGGGCGCATGAGGACTCTCCGAGCACGAGAGGCACAAAGGACCCCGGGTCAAGCACAGCTCTCGCCCGCTGCCGTGAGGCACCAAAAGAGCGACGTAGAGGCCGGCTGAAAGAGCGCCTCAAGACTCTGCGAAGAAGGTGACGCCCCGGGCGCCTACGGCAGCGAAAAAAATCCTGGCAACGGGCCGGTAGTTGATCCGGTACAGGAATACGTCCAGGTCCAGACGGCGGAGGGAGCAATCCCACCAGACGCAGGGAGCTGCCAAGAAACGAACAGGTCGAGGGCCTCTCTTCCGGGAGGGGAGAGGTAAAGCGGTCTGGGAGGGCAAAGGCCGTACCTGTTCGCCGGGGAGACGGGGCTCCATGTCCCGGCCCAGGCCCGCCGCCGAGGGAATCCTCCCCCTATGGAAGCTTGCCCGTCCAGACGACCGAGGAGAGGAGATTTTGAGAGGGGCCGTCAGGGTACAGCCGCCGGAATCGGCGAGCCTCCTGCCCGGAAAGCGAGCACATGTCCCGACTCGGCCACTTGGCCGAAGCGAGGTCCGTATTGGCGGGCCTCTTCCGCCCGCCAAGAGTCCGCGAGGTGGCTATAGTGCCGGACGGTCATCCGGGTGTCCGCGTGCCCGAGCTGCGCAGCCAGAGCCGGGAGGGAGCCTCCCCCCATGAGGTAGTGGCTCGCGTAGGTGTGCCTCAAGATGTGGAAGGAAACGCCGGGCTCGATCCTGGCAACCTCGCATGCCGTCTGCATCCGCCTGTCTTGGTGGCCCGCTCCCCACGGAAGGCCGTCCGCTCGGAGGAACATGCTCCCGGAGTCCGGCCGGCCCGTTGTGAGGCTGTCAAGGAACGAAGCGGCCTCTTCGGTCAGGTAGACGTGCCGGGCCTTGCCGCCCTTGCTCTCGCGGACGTGAACGGCCCGAGAGTCGGGGAGATAGTCTCCCGTCCGGAGGGAGAGCAACTCGCCGTAGCGGCAACCGGTCAGAAGGGCGGCCCTCACGAGGCGCCGGAAATCGGGTTCGCAGGCGTTTAGGAGCCGCGTTGCTTGGTCTTGGTCCAGGTAGGAGATCTTCGCCGCGTCCGCCCCTTTGAACGGCTTCACCCGGCGCCACGCTTCATCGGAGGGCACCCGACCCTCGGAGTAGGCGAAATTCAGCGCTGCCTTGAGGATGGTGAGATCCCGGTTGGCCGTGGCCTTTCGCTTCCGCTCCCCCTCCGGGCCGTCGATCTCTCGCCATTGTTGGGAAGCGCCGGGAGCCGAGCGGAGCCGCGCCGGGGTTTTCGCGATCCCCTGGTGCCATTCGCGAATCTGCCGGGCCGTGAGGGAGGCGACCTGCCATTTCCCTAGGGCGGGGAGGATGTGGGCCTCGACTACATACCGCGTCGTGCTGAGGGCCTTCCGGTGCGCCGCGTACCAGTTCATGTAATCGGCCATGCAATCCGTGACGGTGTAGGAATCGGGCTCCTTCGGCGCGATCCCCTTCGCCTTGCGCTCCTGGGAGTCGCACCACGCCTGCGCCTTCTCCAGGGCTTGCCGGTAGCTGAAGACCGCCTCTCCGTCCGCAGGGACGCGGTCATCCGCGGTTCCGAGAGTCGAGATCTGATAGCTCTCGCCCCCCACGTAGAGCCGGACGACCCAAGTCCCGAAGTTCTGGGCTCCGACGTGTGGCCGATAGCCGATGTACCGGCCGGCCGCGATGAACCGCCAGTAGGGGACGGAGTTGCGCTTTGGCTTCAGGCGACGGCGGGCGGTGGGGGTGGAGAGGTCAAACTCGCGGCGTGAGTGCGGCATGGGGCGGCTCCCTTAGTCTCACTTGACACACAATACACACACAACATACAGTGCCGGACAGAGGGAGTCAACCCCGGACACACCGAGACAAACTTCTAGAAGACAAAGAGTTACGGTGGACGCGTGAGGACATCGATGAACACTGTAGGGGCTCTTTCAAGGCAGCAACGCGGGTTCGAATCCCGCTGGGGATACTCGCCGCTACCTACACTCGCCCGCTTCCTCTTGGCCTGTTATGCTTCGCCTCCTTTTGCCAGCACTTTTTCGAGGACTTGAATGAAGCTTTCGCTCCTGCAAAGGCTCGCCCTCTTCGCGAGGTATCGCTACCGTACGGTTTTCGTCTCTTTTGTGGTCCTGGTCGCCGTCTCGATCCTGCTCATCTCGCGCCTCAGCTTCGACACGGATATGTTGAGCCTCCTGCCGAAGGAGGACCCGGCGGTGCGTACCTACGTGCAGACGCTCCAGGACTTCGGCAGCAGCACCTATGTGCTCGTGGCGATCCGCATCCCGGAAGGCGCGGTCGTCGATCCGTATGAGACCCTGGCGGACCGGCTCGCCGCGCGGCTGGCGCGGCTGCCCGAGCTGAAGAGCGTGCAGCACAAGATCGGGGAGCCCCAGGAGCTGCTGGAAACCTTCTATCCGAAGGCGCTGCTCTTCCTCGACGACAACGGCCGCGGGCAGATCGAGGAGCGGCTCTCCGACGCGGGCATCGAGCGGCGGGTGGGCGAGCTCCGGCGCCAGCTCACGACCCCTCAGGGCCTGGCCGCCAAGGAGCTGCTCAGGCTGGATCCCCTGGGATTGTCCGACGTCTTCCTGGGGCGCCTGCAGTCCTCCCGCGGCAGCCTCAGGGTCGACTGGACGAGCGGCTACTACCTGTCGCGCGATCACCGCCTGCTGCTGATCCTGGCCGAGCCCGTGCGGCCGCCTCAGGACATCGATTTCGTGGAGCGCCTGGCGGCTCAGGTGGACCGCGCCGTCGAGGAGGCGAGAGGAGGGTGGGAAGAGATCGCCGGACCGGGTTCGAAGGCGCCGGAGGTGGTCGTCGGCGGTCCTCACCTTACAGCCCTGGGCGACGCCGCCCTGATCCGGCAGGACATGCTCCTCAACCTCGGCACCGCGGTTCCCAGCGTGCTGCTGTTCTTCTGGTTCACCTTCCGGCGTCCAGGGACCCTGATGTACGCGCTGCTGCCGATGATCGCCGGCCTGGCGCTCACTTTCGCCTTCGCCGAGCTGACGATCGGGTCGCTCAGCTCGGCGACGAGCGTCGTGGCGGCGCTGCTGGCCGGCCTGGGCATCGACTTCGTGATCGTCTCCTACGGGCGGTACATCGAGGAACGGCAGAAAGGGGCGACGCTGGAAGAGGCGCTACTCGCCATGGCGGGTTCCAACGGCCGCGCCGTGCTGGTCGGGGCGGTCACCACGACCGTCACCTTCTGGGCGTTCATCTTCACCCGTTTTACCGGCCTTCGCCAGATGGGGCTGCTCACCGGCACCGGCATCCTCTTCTGCGTGCTCTCCGTGTTCCTGCTGCTGCCCGCCATGCTGGCCTGGGGCGAGGACCACCATAGCCGGCGGAAGACCCAGCCCAAGCTTTATCTCCATAGCTTCGGCTCCGAGGGCCTGATGCGCCTCTCGCTGCGCCATCCCTGGGTCACGTGCCTCGTCGGGATCGCGATCACCCTGGCTTCCCTGGCGCTGGCCGTCAACATCGAGTTCGACGAGAGCATGAAGACGATGCGGCCCAAGGGGAACCGGGGCATCGACGTGGCCGCGGAGGTCGGCAAGGAGTTCGGCTCCGGATTCGACTCCATGATGGTGATCCTCACCGGGAAAACGCCCGAAGAGGTCATCGAGCTGTCCGGGCGGGCGGCGCATGGAGCGCAGCGCATGGTCGACACCGGCACGCTCTACGGGTTCAGCGGCGTGACCTCCCTGATTCCGCCGCCTTCCCAACAGCAGGAAGCGCTCGCCTGGATCGAACGGGAAAAGAGCGACACCCTCGATCTGGCGCGGATCCGCGCGACGTTCGCCCGCGTCACGGCCGCGGAAGGGCTGCGCGCCGAAGGATTCACCGAAGGGCTCGATCTTCTGGCCAGCGCCGTCGGTCTCCAGGATCCGATCGGACCCGAGAGCTTTCAGGAGAGCCCGCAGACCCGGCTCCTCCTGGAGCGCTACATGCGCAAGACCGGCCAGGGTTGGAAAGCCGCCGTCTACCTCTATCCGCTGGACAACCGCTGGCGCCGCGAGCCGCCCCCGGACGCCCTCCATCTGGTCGACAAGCTCGGTCCGCAGGCGGCCTTGTCGGGAACCAACGTGGTCAACCAGCGGGTTCGCGCCCTGGTGCTGAAAGATGCCTGGGTCGCCGGGTTGATCGGGGTCGTCCTGGTCGCGGCGCTCATCTGGATGGATTTCCGCAGCTTCCCCCGTATGCTGGCCTCTCTGGCTCCCTTGACGGTGGGGCTCATCTGGATGGTGGGCGCCATGGTGCTGGTGAAGACGCCGATGAACTTCATCAACATCTTCGTGACGACCATGATCATCGGCATCGGCGTCGATTACGGAGTCCACATCCTGCACCGTTTCCGGGAGGTGCAGGATCTCCCGCGCGCCGAGTTCGAGCAAGGCATCGTCGAGACCGGCAAGGCGGTGGTGGCGGCGTCGGTCTCCACCATCTTCGGCTTCGGCTCGATCATGTTCTCGCACTATCCAGGGCTGGTATCCACGGGGAAGGTGGCGATCCTGGGAGCTATCACCACCTGTCTCGTCGCCATCACCCTTGTGCCCGCCGTCCTGAGTTGGCGCTACGAACAGCGGCGGAAGAGGATTCCGCTGGACCAGGCGGCGCAGATGAGAGCGCTGCGGCATGGCGGTGGCGTCAGCGACTTCGAGCCCGCGCGCTGGGACGAGCCGTCGAGCTGAGGGATCTGCTGATTCTCGCCATCGCCAAGTCTCACGATCTCGGAATCGCCACCAGGAACGCCGCCCATTTCCGCGGTTTCGGCGTCCCGGTGTACGACCCTTTCAACGATATTCAGTTCCTCTGAGCGTTGCACCAGGCTCGCCGCGGCTGCCTCCTACTGCGTCGCGAATCGGATCAGTCCAGGTTCGTTGCGTGAACCCCATACCCGGCCGCCGTGGAGGTGGCCGGGATTCCTTTAATTGTGGCTCCAAGCGATCCAGTCGAGCGAGACATTGACGTCCAGATTGATGGGCGTACCATCGTCACAACGCTTGTGCTGGACTTGGAAGTTTGTCGTCGTCTTCTTCAGTACATTGAAGTAGGTGCATTGGGAAATCGGCGAGTAGCCAGCGGTGTTGGTCGGCTGTACTACCACTGAATACTTGTCCGTCGGCATAGGAACGGAAAACGTAACGACGATACCCGCGCTCCCCGCTGTAAAGGGGGCAGTCCCAGCTCGATAGCCCACAACCTGCTGCGCCTGCACTGACGCCAAGCTGATTGCGAGGACCATGATCACCACGAAGGAACTGGCGATGGCGAAGTGCCGTCGGCAACCACGAAAGTTAGCCATAATCTTCTCCTCATGTTTGATTGCAAGGGCCTCCTCCGCTATTGGATGCCGTAATGCTCGTGACATTCTCCAGGCGGTTGAGTTACCCTCCATCGTTTGCAACATCCGCAGCCCCACACGGGCTCGTCCGTTTCTGCCCTGGGCAGATCCCGGATGCGCCGCAATTGTTTAGTGCCGTCCCCAATCTACTCAAGGTTGTTATTCAGATATGCCGTAACACTCATCAATTCTTTCATTTTTTCTGTAACAATCCCCCTGTCAGCTTCGCCAGTTCAAGCATCACTCGCACTAAACCCACTCCCGCGATCCGGGATCAGACCGGAGCGGAGGAGTGAAAAGGATGCCGATGCTCAACGAGAGGCCGGGCCCACCTGACGAGCCGCTGCTCTGGTTCAACGGCGTCGACGGCCGGGGGGGCGGCTATCTGACGCCTCCCTTGCCGGCGCGGCATTTCGCCGACCTCGCCCGCGGCGTCCCGGTCGACCTGGCGCGCGTCCGCGAGCTTCAGGCCTGGGTGGCGCGCGGCGAGGGCAAGGCGCGGCGAGGTCTCAAGGAAGGCCTCGATCCCTGCAAGCTCGACGAGGCTGGATGGGGCGTGATCTTTCCCGGCTCGACGGACTCCGCGGCCCTGCGGGAGGCCCTCGCCCCGTTGCTCGACCTGCGGCGGGCCCAGGCCGGGAAGCGGCAGGCCCGCTTCTTCCGCGAATTCGCGGGCGAGGACGGTTACCGCGAAGGCGAGAGCAAGGTCGCCTTCCTCGCCCGCCACGGCGCCGGACCCGGACCGGCCGATCCGGAGAAGGTGCCCTACTACCTCCTGCTGGTCGGCGATCCGGAGGCGATCCCCTTCTCGTTCCAGTACCAGCTCGACGTCCAGTACGCCGTCGGCCGCCTGTGCTTCGACGATCTCGAAGACTACCGCCGCTACGCCGAGAGCGTGGTCGCGGCCGAGAGCGGCGGCAACGGACGGCGTCCGCGCGCCTGCTTCTTCGCCCCCGCCAATCCGGGAGACCGGGCGACCGAAGCGATCAGCGATCACCTGGCGCGGCCGGTGGCGGCGGGGGTGATGCGCGATCAGCCCGGCTGGGAGGTCGAGACCGCGTTCGGGGAGGAGGCGACCCGCGGCCGGCTCGGCGGCATGCTCGACGAGGCGCCGGCCTTCCTCTTCACCGCCTGTCACGGCCTGGGCTTTCCGGCGGGCGATCCGTGGCAGAGAGAGCGGCAGGGCTCCCTGGTCTGCCAGGACTGGCCCGGCCCGGACGCCGGCCGCATCGCCCGCGAGCACTACTTCGCGGCCGAGGACGTGGGAGAGCAGGTCGCGCGTCCACGGCCTCGTCGCCTTCTGCTTCGCCTGCTACGGCGCCGGCACGCCGCGCTGGGACGACTTCACCCGCAAGGACCAGGGAGCGCGCCGTGAACTGGCGCCGGCGGCCTTCCTGGGCCGCCTGCCGCAGCGGCTGCTCAGCCATCCGGGAGGCGGGGCGCTGGCGGTCATCGGCCACGTGGAGCGGGCCTGGGGCTTCTCGCTGATCTGGCCCGGCGCCGGACCGCAGACCGGCGCCTTCGACAGCGCCCTGCGGCGTCTGCTCGCCGGGCAGCCGGTGGGCTGGGCGATGGAGATCTTCAACCAGAGGTATGCCGAGCTGGCCTCCGACCTGGCGGCGGAGGTGGAGGCCCTGGAGTTCGGCAAGAAGCTCGACGAAAAGGCGCTCGCCAACCTCTGGACCGCCACCCACGACGCCCGCAACTACACGATCGTCGGCGATCCCGCCGTGCGGGTCGCCGTTTCCGCAACCCCATGTGGAGGTGCAACGTGAAAATTGATCGATTCTCTTCGGCGTCCACCCGGGCCGCCGCGGTCCTGCTGGCCGGCCTCCTCTCCTGGCGGCAGGCCTTCCCGCCGCCGGTGACAAACATCTCAATGGAGTGTGAATGGAACGGATGACTCCTGAAAGGTTAGCCCAGGAGGTCGCCTTGCAGGTCAGGGCGGTCAAAAAGAGGTTCGACGCGAACCGCCGCGCCTTGCGCCCGGTGAGAGGGCCCGGGCGCAAGCGGCCTCTCTCCGGCCAGGACGTGACCGGCCTCGTCGCCCGCACCGGGGAGGATCTCGACCAGGCGCTCGAGCGGGTCGGGGAGCCGGGCCTGGACGCTCTACGCGCCTGGGTGGCGGAGGAGTTCAGGCGCATCCAGGGAGAGCTGGCGCCGCCGGCGGGCCAGACCGCCGTCTCGTTTCCCGGCCTTTCCACCCCCCGCCCTGTCGCCGTGTTCGCCAGCCTGGGAGCCTCCCGCTGCTCGCGGGCTCGAAGCCGCGCTCCTCTCAGCAGGCCGCCGTCCCCGCCGAGAAGACGGACAGTTCCTGGATCAGTTGGGGGAGGTGGTCAGCCGCATCTTGTTCCTCGCCGACCGTAAGGATCTCGAAGTGGATCTCTGGGTCGGCAGCACGCCGGCGACAGAAAGTCGCTTCACGTTCAGCTTCTGGCCGAAGGCCAAGATCAAAGGGGCTACGCCGGCGTGAAAGCCGAAACGATCAGAACCAACAGCAAAACAGACCATGTCCTGCGCGGCCTCTATTCCTATAAGGCGACTTTGGGCTCGGGGCGGGTGACGCACTGGATCAAATATCCCGTTCCGCCTGGCGCTCCGGACGGCCAAGTCCGAGCGACGGCTGGACCTGGTGAAAGACAGCGGCTTCTTCTGCTGCTGCTTCAAGACAGCTCTGCGCTCATGTCGAAGACAAAACAGAGTGCCGCCCCTGAGCCGGGGCGCGCCGGCCCCGCCGCCGCTGGATCGTCCTGGCCGGCGCGGGACTGGGCTGGGCCTTGGCGCAACTCGCCGGCGCGTTGCTCGACGGCGAGCTGCAGACCTTGCGGTTCCTCTTCCTTTCGCTGTCAGCCCTCGCCGGCGGTCTGGCCGCCCTTGGCGCCTGGAAATGGTTCGCCAGGGCCGGGGACGCCGTCCGCGGGCGGCGTCTGCGGGCGGCTCTTCGTCGCGCTCGCGGTCGGCATGACCCTGCTGTTCGGGCTGTATCTGGGTTTCGCGAGTGCGGATCGACTACGGTGATCGGAGCATCGCCTATCTCGTGGGTACGTCGCGGTCCGGGACTCTGCGAGTGCTCCGAGGACGACGACGACGCCAGTGCATCCAGAAATTAGGACTCAGCCCGGAGCTGATCCGGCCCTGTTGGAACAACCGCTGGGTCGTCGAGCTCTCCCTGGTGCTCTCCTACCTCCTGACCCTGGGGAGCGCCGGGACGATCGCGGGACTGCTAATGATCCAGGCGAAACCACCGGTCCCAGGGGGGCCGGCGGGCTACCTCGACTTCGACGTCTGGATCGATCAGAGGTCCGAAGGCGTCTACCGCGCCAAGGTCTGGAGCGGCGCTGCGGGTTTCGAGGCCACGGAGATCTTCTCTCTCCCGCCCGCGCTCGTCAGTGGAGAGTTTCGCCCCTCCGGAGGGGGGACTCCCCGGGGTGGGGCATCCGCGAGCGGCGACAGCCCGGAGCGGGCCGGGGACGAGCTGTTCCGCGCGGTCTTCCAGGGCGAGCTGCTGAAGGCTTTCCAGGGATGTCTCGCCAAGGCCGAGGGCGGTCCAGGGCTGCGCATCCGCCTGCGTCTCAACGACGTCCCCCACTTGGCGGATCTGCCCTGGGAGTACCTGTACGACGCCGAGGGCCGGGGCTTCCTGGCGCTCTCCGGCCGCACCCCGGTGATTCGCTATCTGGAGCTGAGCGAGGGCCTGGGTACGCTGCTGGTCGAGCCGCCGCTACGGGTGCTCGCCGTGATCTCGACCCCGCGGGGCTACCGGGAGCTCGCCGAAGCGGACGAGGAATGGCGGCGGCTCGTCGCGGTCCTGAAACCGCTTCGCGCGAGCGGCCTGATCGAGCTCGAACGATTGGAGCGCCCCACCTGCGGAGCCCTGGAGGCGCGGCTGCGCGCCGGCCCGCCGATTCACGTCCTCCATTTCGTCGGCCACGGCGGTTTCAGCGAGCTGCGGGGGGAGGGCGTGCTGGTGTTCGAGGACGAGGACGGCAACGGCGTCCCGGTGGGAGGGCAGAGCCTCGCCTACCTCCTCCAGGACCACCCGTCGCTGCGCCTGGCCGTGCTCAACGCCTGCAACGGCGCCCGCTCCTCGCGCGAAGACGCCTTCGCCGGCACCGCCCAGACGCTCGTCCAGCACGGCGTGCCGGCGGTGATCGCCATGCGGTCGGAAGTCATGGACGAGACGGCCTGCGGCTTCGCCGAGAAGTTCTACCGGGGGCTCGCCGCCGGCCTGCCGGTCGACGCCTGCGTCGGCGAGGTGCGCCGGGCCCTCGCCGCCGAGCGCAACCCGGAATGGGGCACGCCGGTGCTCTATCTCCGGGCCACCGACGGGCGTCTCTTCGCGCTCGAAGGCGCGGATCAGGGCGGGAAGGCCGAATCAGCCGCTCACGGATGAGCGTGATCGTATCCGGCGGGCTCCGGCGCGCCGGTGAAAGTCCCCTGGCCCTGCCAGAAGGCTTTGGCGTCCTCCTCCATGCGGGCAAGCCGCCTGTAGTAATCCGGGAATTCGTTGAGGTGGGCGAGGGCGATCTTGCCGGTGAGGAGCAGGTCGTCGCCGGTGACGTCCGTGGCTGGATCGCGCCGGCCGTGCTCCAGCTCCACCTCCATCCCGCGGCGGAGCTCTTCGAGCCCGATACGGGTCCAGTCAACTCCCAGCTCTTCCCCGATCTTGCGCGCCTTGCGGGGGCCGACCCCCTTCCGGGGCGCTTCGCGATGCGTGAAGACGTAGATCGCCGCGCCGACAGCGGTAGCGCCGCCCGCGAGGCCGGCGATCCGGGCTGCGATGTGCTTTTTCATGTTGCACCTCCTCTGGGCCACACGGTATCCCCGCCCGCGCCGTAAGGGGACCGTCCCGGAGGGCGGGAAACGGACGCGCCACCGGGTGGCCGGTCTCCGCGCGCTGCCGGCTCCCCTCTTTCGGCGCGATGTCTCCCCACCCCGCCGGGCGTTCCAAGCCGGTGCGATCGATGCGACAAAGAAGGGAGGAACGGAGGTACCTATGCTCTTCAAAAATCGCCAGGAAGCGGCCCGGCGTCTGGCGGCAAGGCTGTCCGGATACCGTGGTGTCAACCCTCTCATCCTCGCCATCCCGCGCGGCGCGGTGGAGATGGGCCGGATCCTCGCCGAGGAGCTGGACGGCGAGTTGGACGTGGCGCTGGTGCGCAAGATCGGCGCTCCCGGCAATCCGGAGCTCGCGATCGGCTCGGTGGCGGAGAACGGCGAGGTCATGGTTTCTTCCTGGGTCGAAGAGACCGGCATCGCGGACTCCTGGATCGAGCAGGAGGCCCGGCGGCAGCTCGCGATCCTCAAGGAGCGCCGGCGGCGTTATACGCCGGACCGCCTGGCCGCCGATCCGGCGGGGCGTGTGGTCATCGTGCTCGACGACGGCGTCGCCACCGGCTCCACCATGCTCGCCGCCCTGGAGCAGGCGCGGACGCAAGGACCCCGCAAGCTCATCGCCGCCATGGCGGTGGCTTCCCCGCAGACCGTGGCCAAGCTGGCCCTGATCGCCGACGAGGTGGCCTTCCTGGCGTCGCCGGAGCCGTTCATCGCGGTGAGCCGCTTCTTCGAGGACTTCTCCCAGGTCGGCGACGACGAGGTGATCGCGATCCTGGAGGCGGAACACGACCGCGTCGCGGACCTCGTCTCATTCTGAGCCCGGTCTCAGGCCGCCGACGACGCCGAGGATCTCCTCCCGGGGAGAGCCGGTGCGGACCGCGTCCTCACACCCGCTGAAGCCGGGGTGCACGCCGGGGGTGAGGCCCTGCCGCTCGGCGATCCGCGGGAGCAGGGAGGTGAGTTGCTCGCGCTCTGCCTACGCCTGTCCCTCGAACAACGCCTCCGTCTCCAGCGTCCGCGGGCCCTCCTCCGTGCAGACCGCATACTTGCCCGGATACATCGACACCCCGGCGTACTCCCCCTTGCGGTTCAGGATATAGAAGCTCAGCCCGAACTTCGGCCGCCCGCGCTCGTTGAGCAGGCGCTTTTCGACCGTGTTCGCGGCCACGCGCCGGAGGGCCTCCATGCCGGCGTCCTTGGGGTGCATGCCGCGGCGCATCGACTCCACGATCAGGAAGGACGACAGGTTGTAGAGGTTCGCCTCGCCCCGCCCGGTCGATCCCGCTGCCCCGATCTCGCCGTCCACGTACAGGCCGGCGCCGAGGATGGGGGAGTCGCCCACGCGGCCCGGGATCTTCCAGGCCAGGCCGCTCGTGGTGGTCACGCCGCAGATCTCCCCCTTGGCGTTGACGCCGTCGCAGTTGATCGTCCCCCACAGGTGCTCGGGGCGGATCAGTCCCTCGCGCGCCATCTGGAGCGCCGCCTCCAGCCCGGCCGCGGAGCGTTTCGCGGGATCCAGATAGTGATCCGGATCGATGCGCCGCTTCCATTCCAGCCACTGCCGGCGGGACTTCTCCGTGTTGAGGTCGTCCTCGATGGCGAAGCCCATGTTGCGCGCGAAGTCCTGGGCCCCCTTGCCGACCAGCAGGTGGTGGTCGGTGGTTTTGAGCACCGCCTTGGCGACCAGGGACGGCGTGCGCACCCCTTCGAGCGACGCCACCGCCCCGGCCTGCTTGCGGGGTCCGTGCATGCACGACGAGTCGAGCTGCACGACGCCGTCCGCGTTGGGCAGTCCGCCGAAGCCGACGCTGTCCTCCTCCGGATCGAGCTCCAGGATGTTCACCCCGGCGACCAGGGCGTCGAGCACGTCCGACCCTTGCGTCATCATCGTGAACGCCTTCTGCACGCCCGTCACGTCGCCGCCGTTCTTGAATTCGTTGCCGTTGGCCGACGCCACCACGACGGGTTTGACCCCCTTCACGATTACGGCGGGAGCCTGTCCGAACAGCGTGCGCGGAGCCGCCGCGGCCAGCCCGGCCGTGGCGCCCGCGAGGAGGAAGTCCCTGCGGTTCAAGGTCTTTTTCATGGTGGGTGGAGCATGGCACAGGGCCATGCCCCGGCCCAAGAGACGGCGGCGGTTTCGTTCAGTTCACGAACTTGTAGCCGGTCTTTCCGTTCCCGCAGAGGAGACACGCATCAGGCTGGGTGTCGTCGAAGCGTCGCCACCACTCGCCTTGACAGATGGTGTTGCCAAACGCGTCCACATAGCGGAAGTGGCCGAGTTGTCCCGCCGGGACTGGGCACTTCCCGGTATCCGGGCAATCGACGCACAGCCGGTCGCCGCTTTTGAACGCCCCGCAGTTCCCCTGAGTGATCTGGGAGATCCTATAGACACAGTAGACCTGGCCGGCGGGAGGCGGGTCGATGATGCCGTCTCCATCCTCATCCACGCCTTCGCCGTCGGTGAAGACCGTCTCCTCTTCCTCCCCCACGGGGTCCACAGGATCCCCGTCCTGTATCGCCATCGCGGCAGGGGCGAACAGCAGGCACCCCAGAATGAACGCACAGAACAGGGTCCGACTCGCTTGGGTCCGCATCGTCGACCTCCCTTGGCTTCAGGATTTCCTCTAAGTTGAGGGTGTCCTCTACTAGAACGGTGCCAAAGATGCGGCTGGCGAGACAGAGACAGGAGGGGTGGTCTAAGAAGGAGGGGAGTGGCTTGGTGGTCTTCGCACCCCGCCAGGGGTGCCGGGACGTAGCCCAGGCCTTCAGGCCTGGGGACGGAGCGATCCCCATATCCATTGCTCCCCGGAGGGGTGCGGGGAGTTGAGGCGCGCGCCTCCCGTCCCAGGATTGAAATCCTGGGCCAGGTCCCCGAGCCCCTGGCGGGGCAGCAAAAATCGTGTCGGCTCCAGGTTCTCCTTTTCCGCTACTCATGCTATTTAAGCGTCTTGACGCGAAGAGTCATCATGAGAAGACTGATGCGATTTCCTCCCTCACGCTTCGCTTGGGCCGCCTCCTGGATCGCCCTGCTTCTCTTCCTTCTCGTCCTGGCCGGGCTCGCGGGTCAGACCCCCACGGCCAGAGTGGACTTCGCGCTGACCTTCAAGCAGGCGACGGCCGCCAAAAGGACCGGCTCGCTCCGCCTGAAACCCCTGTCTTCATAAGAGTACGGAGCGAGTTTTGGCCATCGACGGCCAATCCTCGATCCAGACCGAGCTTCCGGCCAATACCGTCTGGGAAGCCGCCGCCGAGCTGTCGGGCTACTGGGCGCCCCACGAGACGGTCTGGGTCGGTCCGGCGGGAACAAGCTCCCAGCGCCCGATCGTCCTGTGGCCGGCGGCGGAGATCGAGGGCTCCCTGCGCCTGAAGGAGCCGTCCGAAAAGCTTCCGAAAGAGATGACGGTCACGCTCGAATCGCCACCGGGTCCCGCCGCGAAGCGCGAGATCCCGAAAGGTCAGGCTTCCTGTCCGGTCGATGAAAAAGGCGTGTTCCGCTGCGCCCTGCCGGCCGCGCCGCTCGACGTGGCCTTCCGCGCCGCCGGTTTCATTCCGCAATATCGGTGGGGACTGGCTCCTCGCCAGGGACAAGCCCTCAAGGTCGGCGTCATCGAGCTGAAAAAGGGCGCCTCCCTGAAGGGCTGGGTCGAGGTGGAGGACGGCCCGATCGCGGCCGGCCAGTGCATCGCCCGGATTTCTCCAATCGTGGCCGGAGGAGGCGATCCCGCCCTGAAGGAGCGCCTCCGCAGGCCCGCCGCCGAGGCGCGGGTGGGGCCGGACGGTTTCCTCCAGCTCTCAGGCATCGCGCCCGGCAGCTATTAGCTCGAAGTAGAGCAGCCCGGCTACGCCACCGCGCGCATCTTCCCCGTCGACGTCTGGCCGGGAGCGGAGACAGCGCTGAAACAATCGGTCGTCCTGAAGCGGCCTGTCCGCATCGAGCTGACACTCTCGCCCGCCGCCGACTGGCTGGACAAGCCATGGAGGGTCAAGGTACGCCGGGCGGCGGACGCGAGCGCGGGATACGAGCGCAAGCCCGTCCACGACGGCCCGGTGGACGCCGAGGGCCGCGTCAGCATCGCGGGCCAGGGGCCCGGGCGGTTTCTGGTCACGGTCGCGGATTCCCGCGGGGACGGGCTGCTCTCCGAGGAACTGGACGTCACGGGACCGGCGGACGCGCGCAGGGAGATCGAAATCCGTCTCGTCACGGTCGAGGGGGGCGTGACCCTGGGGCGGGATCCGTTGGCGGCCACGCTTTTCTTCGGCAAGGAGAGAGGGGCGGTCTCGGTGAAGATGGAATCGGACGAGGACGGCCACGGTAGTGGCCCAGCCGCTCCAGCCCCCCGTCGGCTTCGCCTCTTCGGCGCGCGCCGGGGTGGACGGCGGTTTCGAGATCGAGATCCCCGCCCGGACGGACCGGGTACAACTCGTCGTTAGCCCTCCGGGATACTCCCTCAAGACGTTCCAACTGGAGGCCGACGGGTCGCAGGTGATCCTGAATGTCCCTCAGGACGGCGGCACGCTGGAGTTTTCCCTGCCCTACAAGGCCGAAGAGGCACGCGAGGAGGATCTCGCCTATGTCGTCTTCCAGAACGGGCTGCCGCTCCACCGGCCTCAGCTCCAGTCCTGGGCAAGGGGCCATGGCGGCCAGTACTCGGACGCCACGGGTGCGGACTTCCAGATCCCCCAACTGGCGCCCGGCGACTATCGGGTCTGCGTGGTGAGGCGGTCGGCCTTCACGGATTGGGCGCTCTCCGGATGGCGGGAGGGGATGGCGGAGTGCATGGCGGGTCCCCTGGCCAGCGGGGGCACGCTGCGGTTGAACGTGGCTCGGCCGGCGGATACGGGCGGCCTCGGCGGCACGCCCTGAAAGGCCGAAATCTGACTCGATGCTCTGCTGGGCAGAGAGGCTTGTCGCCGATTTTTCTCTGAGGCCGACGGCTGTTCTCTGTCCAGTTCTTGAGGCTCTTCTTCAGGGCTTGCCGGTGCCGCACACCCAGTAGAAACCGGGCTGCCACGCTACCGGCTCGCAGAAGCAGTAGCCGCGCTCGCCGGTGGACCAGAAGCAGTTGAACATATCCCCGGCGGGGCTGCAGGGTAGCCCCTCGGAGGCGTCGCAGTAGCCCGCTCCCTCTGCCACCGGAGGTGCCGAGATCCAACAGACGAGGCCCAGAGCGGTGATCAGCACTGATAGCAAAATTCCGCGCTTCATCGAAGACCTCCTTGGGATTTTCGGGGATAGTCCCTACTCCTGAAGGTGCCGACGGGGGAAAGGCCGGGACACCAGAGGAACCGGAGGCCCGCCTGCGCGGGCTGGCGACGGGCCGGCCCAGACGTGTCGACTCGGAAGGTTTGCGCCTGAACGCCGAGCGTTGGAGCCGCTCCCGCCAGTCTCGGCGCGCCTTCCGCCACCGCGGACGGATGGCGCCGCTCGGGTTCACGGACAACGTAGACCGCTGAAGCGACTCACGTAGCCTCTCCCTGGACAGCCGTGACGGCTGGCCGTCCTCCCGGCGAGAAAATTCTCGGTATTTCAAGCTTGATGCGCGGTGTCTTGAACTTCATGCGCGGCATATCAAGCTTGCGGTAGAAGGCATGCGCGGTATTTCTCGGAATCCTTGCGGCATCTGGCAGGTGGCTGGCGGTACAATTCTCTGGCGGATTCAATCTCACGCCTGCCGGCGCGCCCCATACGACCGGAGGGCAGAAGCGATCGAGGCTCGACCCCATGCCGGTGCGGGGTCGAGCCTCTCGTTACGACGCGGCGGGCGTCACTGCTCCTTGGGCTGCGGGGACGCCTCCGCGGGGAGGATTCCGAGCAGCCACGAGAAGTCCTGGCTCTGCCACGGCGGCTGCGCGGCGGGCGACTGGCCGGTCGCGGGGTCGCCCGGGAACGGTCCGAAGTTGGGGTTCTCCTGCGGCGGGGTCTGCGAGCTGTCGAACCGCGCGTAGGAGTGGCAGGTGATGCACGACGCCTGCTGGGCGGGAACCTCGGCGTTGAACTCGACGAAGGAGTTTCCGAGCGGCGTCGTGTTCGAGTTGACGAAGTCGTTCTGGACGCCCACCAGGCGGTAGTTCCGGAAGGCGGGCGCGAGCTTGGCCTGGTCCATCAGCGCGGCGAGGGCCGGGGTGATCTGCGTCGGCTGGCCGGTGCTCTGCGGAGGGTTCGAGCCCCACGGATCCGAGCAGGAGTTGTAGAGATCGGGCTTGCAGCGGTTGGGGTTCGTGGCGGTGAACTGCGGCTCGAAGGTCGCCCACAGCCAGTTCGGGAAGAGCTTCGACGAGATGTGGATGCCGGTCAGTGCGTAGCAAACCCCATTGATCGTCTCGGTATAGATCTCCGACGACGGTTTGCTGCAATCGAAGCCGGCAGGGCTCAGCGCGTTGACGGGCACCCAGTCCGCTTTGATCTCGACCGCCGCCGTCGGGAAGGCGATCGTTGCGCCGCTCTTCACATAGGCGGCCTGCTGGGTGAGCGTGAGGAGCGAATGACCGGGCGCCGGTTGCTGGATATAGCCGACCTCGGATTCGTTCACGAAGACCTCTTCGCAGAATTGCGCACCCGGGGCGAGGTTCGTGGGCACGAACGGAACCAGCGACGGTGCGTTCGACCGGGCGCTCGCGACGGTCGTCATGGCACTGCAATCGCCCGACAGACCGTTGGCCAGATTTTCCTTGAGATGGCTCACATGCAGCCGCCGCTGCTTGGCGGCCGCCGCTTCGCCGCAGCTCCCAGGGTTCTGCAGGCAACTCTGCTCCGTCCAGTTTTCGAAGGTGAGCGGATGGGGAGAGCCGGCCGCCGGACAGTTGGCGGCGACGAAGAGCTGCCACGCGGTCTCCTCGAGCGTGGCCGCCGGCGCGGTCGGGAAGGCGCAGGCGTCGGCCACCGCCGCCGGGGGCGTAGGCGTCGGCGCTGGGGACGGGGGTGTCGGGTCTTGGCCGCACCCGGAGAAAGACAGGGCTGCGAGGCCGACGAGGGCGAGGACCACTACATTTCGGCACGGTCTCATTCGCGATCTCCTCCGAAGGGTAAACGCGGCTCAAGGAGCCGCGGGAACGCCTTTAGCGACCTACTGTTGGCCCGATCGACCGGAAGCCACGAAACTACCGAATTGGAATCGCACCAATATAGGCGGGAGTCAGATGCGGAGTCAAGGCGAAAAAGCGAAAGCAAGGACTTCAGAGGGCGATCATTTATCCCCCCGCACGCTCGCCTCGATCGTGTGAAAGAGGGGGGACGTGTCTCCATCTTCTTCCCAGCCGTACGTGTTCTCGCCCCAGTCCCGCTGGAACGGCGTGGCGGGTACCAGGTATAGGTGATCTTCAACTGGGCCTGCTTGCCGCTGGCCATGTCGCTAGCCACGAGGATGGGACCGGGTGTTAGCCACGAGGATGGGACCACCCGGGTTGATGTTCTCACAGCTGCTCGATAGTTCGCTGACCTCCCTGCTTGCGTAGACGTTGGTGGGTCCCTCACCGGCTGGGGTGTTGGGCTGGAGGTGGGCGGGGGTGGAGGGCGGGGGACGCCCACCGGAGGCCCGACACCCTGAAAGAAGGCCGCATCGTCACGATCGCTCCTTCTTCAGGCTGGGCTTCTGGCGCCGACGGTAGGACTCCCCGTCGAGGACGAGCTCGTAAGCAGCATTGGTGAGGCGGTCGATGGCGCTTTGCGCGCGCAGGGGATCGACATCGTCGACAGCCACTCCTCGGGCGCTCGGTTGGAGGTGACGACGGTGGAGCGTCGCTGATGCCGTTCGACGAGGACCTCGTAGATGTCGCGGCTCTCCGTCGCGTCCAGGGTGTCGAGCCCGAAATCGTCGAGGACCAACAGATCCGCCGCAATGAGGCGACGCATCTCGCGCTCGGTGCTGTGGTCGAGTCGCGAGGCGCGCAGCTGTTTGAGCATGTCCTCGGTGCGCACGAAAAGGACACTGTAGCCGCGGCGGCAAGCGACGTGTCCAAGCCCCGAAGCCAGGTGGGTTTTACCGACCCCGACCGGACCGAGGATCAAGACGTTGTGGTGAGCCTCGATGAAGCGTGTGGAGGCGAGCTCGGCGAGGAGCTGGCGATCCAGCGTGACCTTGGCCGTCTCGTCCCAGGCCTCCAGGTTGAGGGCTGGATCCAAGCGCGCCTTATGGGCTCGCCGGCTCGCCGCGATGTGGTTGCGCCGTTCGCACTCTTCGGCCAAGACCAGCTCGAGGAAGTCTTGGTAGGGCATGGCCCGTTCCCGCGCCAGCCGCAGGTGCTCGGGGAGGGTTTCGGTCATCGGCGAGAGCTTGAGCCGTCGCAATGCAGTGCGTAGATCCAGCGAGAGGATCTCACTCATGATCGCCTCCACGGACCAGCCGATACTCGCTGGCCTGGCGAAGGAACCTCAGCTGCTGAGAGGTGGCCTCTCCAGGCTGCGGCCGCGCCGGCAGAGGAGTTTGCTCGACCGCCTGCTCGACCATCCGAGCCACTCGCATGACATCGATGACATCGATTTCGAGCGCGCGAGCACACGCCTGCTCGACCGTGGCTACCGCGTAGCGACGCACCAGGCCGAGCAGCCGATAGACGTGCCGCAGGCGCGTCCAGGGCTGAGGGCCGGCCAGCAGGCGCTCGGCATAAGTACCGATGGCAGGGCCGGCGTCGCGGGCCTGCGCCAGCAAGGCCTGCTGATCGCGGCAGGCCAGTTCGCGCACCCGGGGTGGATAATCCGCCGCATCGGTGCTGCGCTGGCCTGGGCCAACGCGCGGGTGAACCTTGATCAGCTGTCCGCGGTGATAGATCCGCACCAGGTCTCGACCATTGCGCACCTGGACGCGCTCGCCAACGTACTCGGTCGGCACGGAGTACAATGCCTTGGCCACCACGACGTGATGATCGCGCTGCACCCGCACCTCGCTCCAGGCCGCCACCTCGTAAGGCTCCTCGGGAGCCGGCAGCAGTAGCTCCTGCTCATCGTGCGCAAAGTGCTCCGCGGGGCCGCCGACGGGTCGTGCCGTGAATCCGCTCCCCGGCAGTCACCCGGCACCACCGCTCGGCTGCCGCTTGCGCCTCAGCCAGCGTGGTAAACACCTCGCCCGCGAACAAGGACGTCTGGACGTATTGCACTGCGCGCTCGACCCGGCCTTTATCCTGCGGATGACGAACCCGCGCCACGAAGCCGCGGGCTTGCGCGTACTCGACAAAGGACGCATTCAGACGCGGCGCGTCCCGATCCGCCATCGTCACGATCGCCTTCAGGTTGTCTGGGACCAGGACCCGAAAGACGCCGCCGAAGAACCTCCACGCCGCCTCGCAACCGGCCACCACGTCGGCCACGCTCTGGCGGTAGGTCAGCCACACGAACATGTGGTGGCTCACCACCACCGTCAGCACCAAGCCCCACACCCGCCGCCGCCGACCGTCTTCACAGATCCAGCCCATCGCGCCGAAATCCAGCTGCAGCTCCTCGCCGGGCTTGCCATCGAACACCCGCACCGTCACCCGACGACCGCCGAAACCAAGCTCACGGACCGCATACCGGTGCAAGGTCCGATACGGCACCATCACGCCCGTGTGACGAGCCAGCAACTCCTGCACTTTGCTCAGAGGGACCTGTTTCCCTAGCCAGCCGGCCAAGAGCTCCCGGTGCTCGGCGCACTTCTGCCACGAACCGCCTCGAACCCCAGGACCCTGCGCACGCACTCGCCCGATCACCTCGCCGAGGGCGGCGTCCTGTGCCTCCTCGCCGACCTTACAACCCACCTGCTGGGCTGCCTTGACGTACCGGCTGACCGTCTTGCGATCCAGACCGGTCCGCCGCGAGATCGACCGCAGCGACTCGCCCCGCGACCATAGACGTACCACTTCCCTGACTTCGACCACATGGACCTCCCGGTAGGACACCGTGCACCTCCTGCTTCTCGCAAGAGGGCCGGCCTACCACATGGGTGGTCCCATAGGTGGCTAAACCTGGTCCCTAGCTCTGGCTAAAACCCCGCCCCGGATGGGGGCATCCGCGTGGCTAATGACACTGGCCATTACCGCGGCGGCCTTCCGCGCCCATTCCTGGGCGATCTCGCGAGTCGTTTTTTGCAGCCGTCACAAGCGCCATAAGACCCCGACAGCGCGCCCGTGAAATTCAGATTCTTCTTCTGGTTGGAGGGCTTGGCGAGAACCGCTTTGAAGGCCTTGAAGATAGGCATTATATTGAAGATTTGCGAACTTAAATCTTTTCTGTGCGCGTTGAATGATGACCGACCGGCGTGGTGCGGGCGCCGGAGAGCGTGGAGAGGGTGAGGCGAGCTCGGGTTGCACAGGCATTGCCGGCGCGGCGGCGGGGCCGGGTACCGGACGGGCTCCGGTCGCCCTCTGGACATGCGCGGCGAGGGGCCGGGTCCCTGGAGGAGCCGGCCGTGCCTGCGCGGTAGTGCAGAGGGCCGTCTGGACATGCGCCGCCCGAGGCACTTCGGTCGGGGAGGTCCGCGGCGCCACCTTGGCCTGCACGGCGGCGAGGGCCACGACGACGTGAGGTGCTGGCCGGCGCGCCGAAGGCCCTCCGCTCATCGGCCTACCCCATCTCCGCGACTGACTCCGGTAACGATGGCGATCCTTGGGTGGCGAGGCGGTCGAATCATGCTGGGCTCCAGGGCAGGCGAGCTCGCACTTTAGTCCAGCTTGGGAATCGCGGAAGCGGCCGGGGCATCGCGGCGGCAGCTGTTCTCGGCCCCACTCCTTGATGCTCTTCTCCAGCAGGTCGAGCGGCAGTTGGCCGTGCCCCAAGACGCGGTCGTGGAAGGCGCGCAGGTCCGTCCGCCTCACGTGGTTCAGTTGCCCGGATGCGTGCCACAGCTGCACGCCCGTATGCTATTTCCAAAATTCCAGCAAGCCTGGAACGGTTACGGTGGCGGGCAAGCCCAGTATGGACTTGCGTCCGGGGACGCTGAACAGTATCTTGAGACAAGCCGGGCTCAGATAGCAGTAGATCTTTATGCGGTATGCAGTGGTCGTCGAGAAAGCTGAGAACAACTGCAGTGCCTGTGTGCCCGACCTGCCGGGCTGCGTGGCTGCAGCCGAGACCAAGGAAGAACTCCTCGACCTGCGACCTGATCCGGGAGGCTATCGACTGCCACCTCGAAGGCATGAGAGAAGCCGGCGAGGAGATCCCGGATCCGACGGTCATCGAGTATGTCGAGGTCTAGATGAAGCAAGAGCAACGAATGACTCTCGTGGGCGCCTCAGCCCCAAGATGATGTTGGTGTCGAGGGGAGATCCGAATTCCTATTCGATGCCGAAAATGTTTGCCAACGCCGCCGGCGCGTGGGGCCCTTAATTGCGCGGATCAAAGAGCGCTATCCTGTCCTTGCCATATTTCGTGCTCACTGTCAGGGTACGCGCCATTCCCTTGTGATCGGTTTGAAAAGAAATAAATGTAAACGTATCTTCCAATAAGAGCCGGCCATCGTGAAGCTGGACCAGTCGTGCTGAAAACCCGCCCTCGCGCGAAAACACTACATTCCCGTCATGTAGCGTGATATCATAAGTGCTATCAGATGTTCGATAAGCGCCCATTATAGGACTTAGCTCGGTTGGGTTGGGCAATGTGTCCATTAAGGGTAATCGGTGCGAGCTCAAATAGAGGGCGATCCGTGTGGCAAGTACATCTGGAGTCGGCATTCTCCCTCGGCTGTTCGAGAGAACAGCAATAAAAACATCTTCATCTGGCATCCACAAAATGTGATTTTCGAAACCATCCACCATGCCGCCATGCTCGATGACTTCGATCCCGTCAATATCATGAATTGCCCAGCCATAGCCATAAAAAGTGCTCTCACCCGAAGGGAGTTTGAAGGCCTGGAAGGTGCGAAGGTAAAGATCTATCCTCAGGATCTCGCCTCTTTTCAAGATAGTATTCCAGCGCAAAAGATCGTCCACAGTTGATAGAATTGATCCTGCTGAGAAGTAGAATTTTGGATCTCTATAGCTCGCCCAAGAAAAATCATGATCTCTCTTGAAATAACCAGCGGGAACCTGATCGCTGGCATTAGGCGCCGCACACCTCGTTTGAGACATTCCAAATCGCCTGAAGATATGGTCAGCCATAAAGGTGCAATACGGCAGGCCCGAGACGCGCTCAAGGATCACTCCTAGTAAGAAATAATTGGAGTCGCTGTACTCCCAAGCCTCGCCCGGGTTAAAGGAGAGGGGTAAGTCTCTTATAGTCTGGATAATGCTCTCTGGCGAGTACTCCGCTGCTTGGTAGCGAAACCGCTCAAGACTTGTATAATTTCGAAAGCCGGACGTGTGGGTCAATAGGTGCTCAACCGAAATCGAAGAAAGAAACCGGGGAAACTCAGGGAAGAACTTGGTTACGGGATCAGACAGGGATAGGACGCCATCTTGGACAAGCAATAGAATCCCCATTGCAGTAAACTGCTTCGAGATAGACCCTAATCGAAAGACGGTATTCGGCTGGATGGGCGCCGCGCTCCCAATAGCCGATACACCATAGCCCTTTCTGAGAAGGGTCTCTCCTTCCTTGGCTACGATTACGGCTGCGCCTGGCTCATAGGCGGGATAGAGCGAGGCAACAAAACTATCTATAACCTGGCCGGTGATATTGGACGAGTCCAATGCCGAGGCAGCCGAACTTCTGAGAAGGAATAAGAGCAGCCACACATACACGGCCCTGGCGCTCATTTGAGATACCTAGAAAAAGTTGGGTGGATCATCGCCAATCTCCCACAGGCCTACCTTTGTGCGAGTGTCATCTTGGGGAGGAGCCTGGTCCGGTATTCTGGTGCCGTCGGGATGGGATTTCGGGTCAACGGCTGCCCGAATCTCACTAACCTGTTTGGTCAGATCTGCAGGAACATCTAAATTGTTTAGCCTTGCCAAGACATCGTCATGTATTTTCTGGGCTTTTTCGGGTGGCGCAACCTTACTCATTGCAATCATTCCCTCGATAGTAAGAAGCTGTTCTTGTATCTCATTTTTAGAGAGCCTATCTGATGAACTTCTTAGCGCTACCCCGATTACTGCGTTTCGTGCGCCTGACAATCTCCTGACTTCGGAAGGGTGATAAGCTGAACGCGAGTAATAAACTACCAATGGGTCGCCTTTGGGAATCTCAAAGCGGTAGCCGCCTGTTCTATTCGTTGTCGTATCACCAACGTATGCCCAACTCCCGGATCCCCTACCGTCTCTCGATATTTGAATCGTAACTCCTGACAACGGAGAATTGTTCCAATCTGTCACTACTCCTTCGATAACGATATTCTGAGCCGCAAGTTTAGCCGACGCAACCAAAAAAAGAAAAATTGTCCACCTGAACGGTTTCAAGGGTTCACCTCCAGAGCCAAGCGCCTAAGCCTATCTTGAGTTACATAAACGGAATCACCAGAAATACTTAAGACAAGTAGAATGCTTTGGGGATTTGTAATGATTGGAGTCTCGAACCTAAACGCGCACTCATTTGCTTCGCTTTCCGCGTATGCGTATGCACTCAGTGGAGTGAAAGTTTTTTTCTTGGGATCAGCAAGAAACGCATAACCGTCAATTGCTGTGTAGACTCCGCACTGTATGCGCCCTTTGAAGGTTGAATTTTTTGAAATAATGTTTGTTTCAAAAACAATTGCGGGAAAATGCTTGGCTTTCGTTTTTTGTGCTTCTCTTTCTGCTTCTCTGTCCAAACCCAAGCACAGATCGCGCAACCATCGGAATTCGTTTCTGGTTATTCCTTGATTGTCCGGAAATTCTATGCAACGCACAAAAGAGTTGAGCCGAACTTTCTCGGGAGCACTTGGGCCTGGGGTTTCGCCTTCCTGTGTTTGCTTCAACAAGTTGGGAGAGATGGTAATTGCGGCTACGAGAACGGTTGCAATTCCACCAATTAAGGCGGTCCAGATTGCAACGGACTTGCCGTCCGGAGAGTTTTCTGAGGCGCTGGCGCGCTTCCTCGCTGATATGGGCATCTTATCTCCCGCAAACGCTCTGGCTAAGATTTCTATTCTATCTAAATAGCCGTACCCCTGTCAACGCCTTGGCGGAGTCACGGCAACTGGCTAAGGCAACTGGCTAAGTCCATGCACTGATAGGCAACTAGCCAAGACTATGTACTGATTCGAACGCACTGCCATTCCGTCCGCAAGGGGTAAACTTGCGGAGGACTGTGGGAGGTCGGAACTCTAGGTTTCCGGCAAGTTCGGCGCTACTGTTCCCCAAAGGTGCTACAAGATCTGCTGGTACGATACGACGAATGTAGGCCCGCGAGGCTGTTACAGCAGGCCGTTGCCGGCGTCGCCGGTCGTTCGGGATCATCGAGGCGGAAGCTGTTCTCGGACCCAATCCTTGATGCTCTTCTCCAGCAGGTCGAGCGGCAGTTGGCCGTGCCCCAGGACGCGGTCGTGGAAGGCGCGCAGGTCGAACCTCGAGCCCAGCTCCTTCTGCGCGTAGGCCCGCAGCTCGCGGATCTTCAGCTCGCCGATCTTGTAGGCCGGCACCGATCCCGGCTGGACGATGATGCGGTCCACCTCGTTTTCGATCTCGCGTGTGCTGCGGGCGGTGTTGGCGAGGTAGTAGTCGATCGCCTGCTGGCGTGTCCAGCCCCGGGCGTGCAGGCCGGTGTCGACCACCAGGCGTAGGGCGCGCCACATCTCGTTGCTGAGCCGGCCGAAATTCGAGTAGGGATCGTCGTAGATGCCGAGCTCGCTCCCCAGGCCCTCGGCGTAGAGCGCCCAGCCCTCGGCGAAGGCGAGGTAGACGTCCCACTTGCGCCACTCGGGCAGATCCTCCATCTCCTGGGCGATGGCGTACTGGAGGTGGTGGCCCGGCACGGACTCGTGCAGGGTCAGGGCCGCCATGGCCCACTTGGGACGGGCCTTCAGATCGTAGGTGTTCACCAGGAACCAGCCCGGCTGGGCGGCGGCGAACGAGCCGTTGTTGTAGTAGCCCGCGGGCGCCGATTTCGCCCCCTCTCCCTCCAGAGGCTTGACGCCGTAGGGGAGCCGCGGCAGCCGGCCGAAGAGCTTGATCAGCTCGGGATCGATCCGCTTCGCGATGTCGCGGTAGCCCGCGACCAGGTCCTCGGGCCGGTCGTAGAAGAAGCGCGGGTCGGTGCGCAGGAATTCGGAGAATTCCGCGAAGCTCCCGCGGAAGCCGGTGGAGGCGATCAGCTTGTCCATCTCCCCGCGGATGCGGCTCACCTCCGAGAGGCCGAGCTGATGGATCTGCTCGGGCGTCAGGTCGGTGGTCGTAAAGTTCCGGAGTCGGTAGGCGTACCAGGCCTCGCCGTCCGGGCAGGTCTTTCAGGGCGATCGATTCCCGGGCCCGGGGAACGTAGGTCTCGGCGAGGAAGTCGCGGAGCTTGCGCAGGGCCGGCTCCACCTGCCCGGCGAAGACCCGGTCGGCCTCGGCCCGGAGCCGCTCCCGGTCCGCGGCGGGCAGGGTTTCGGGAAGCTTGCGGAACGGCGCCAGGACGGGGCTCTCGGGCCCGAGCAGGCTCCCGACTCGCTCGGGCACATCGCGCAGGGTCACCCGGGGCGGCGTGATCCCGGCCTCCAGCCCTTTGGCGAGTAGCGCGAGGGTCTCGTCCACCACCTTGGGGAAGCCCCGCAGGCGCGAGAGCATGGCCTCATGGTCCGCGACCGTGCGGGCCGGCATGTAGTCCAGGAGCTGCACCAGGTCCAGGTCGATGCCGCCCAGGGGGCCGATCAGAAAGTACGACCCGATGTCGTTGAAGCGCCGCCCTTCGATCCCCCTCTCCAGACGCCGCCGGAACAGGTCGTAGTCGACCTGCTCCGACGCGGTCAGGCGTGAGCGGTCAATGGCGGAGAGGGCCGCCAGCTCCTTGCGGACGGTCTCGTACCCACGGGCGATGCTTTCGGGCGAAGAGTCGGACCAGCGGTCGTTGGGATAACCGAAATAGGTGGCCATCTCCGGGCTCTCGCGCAGGCGGGTGGCCCAGTGCTCCTCGAAGAGCCGCTTCAGGCGGATGCTTTCGCTCTCCGGAGGAGGGGCGAGCAGGAGGACGAGCAGGGCGAGGATCGGGGATTTCACCCGGTGAGTATAAAGCGGGGCCAATCGGCAGCTATCCGACCTACCCACTCATGGGCTCGCGCCGGCCCGCCCTTGGCACCAATACTATTGAAAGCGCTCATGTGAGGGTGCTCGCCCACCTGCCTGCTCAAGGAGGAAACATCATGGCTCAGAGACTCAGGGCTTGCCGAAGCGCGCTGCTGCTGGGAGTTTTTCTGACGGCGTCCCATGGGTATGGAGAAGAACCACGGATCCATCCAGCCGCGAGGCCGGCACAGGAGCGGGCAGCCCTCGCGGATTCGATCCCGCGCCGGGAGGTGGAGCTGGCGCTACGGGATGAGAAGGAAGTCCTGGCCGAAGTGAAGAAGCGGATTCAGGAGTTGGGATTGACCGCCTCCGCGGACCAGTTGGCCGGTCTCCTGGAGAAGAGGGCTCATCTGGAGATCGCGATCGACAAGTGCCGGCTGGTGGGCGCCCCGGGAGATAGCTGCCGGGGGGACGAGGCGGCGATGGCCGAGGTGGAGGCAAGCTTCCGCCAGAAGACCGGGATCTCGACCCGCGAGTTCCGTAGCGGGCGGCGGGATACGCCCGGCCGCGACGCCGAACGGGCCGGCATAGCCGGCCGGAGAGCCGACAAGGCCGCCGGCGACACCTGCACCTGCGCGTTTTCGGTCTACAGCCAGAATCGCTGGATGAACCGGTATTGGGGCCTCGAGTGCAACAATCACTCGAGTCACGGCGTCTGCAGCGGTGACGTAGACTCGGCCCACTCCTCTGGCATCGGCGCGATGACCGGCGACGTCGACTTGTATTTTGGCCCGCATCACGCCAATCGGGACTGCCCGGATGATCATGTTACCTGCTTCAAGGGCCCGAGCACCGATAACGAGTGGGGCAATGCCTGCAACTGTGACACCTTGCACTCGCAGAACTACAACTCGGCCATCGCCTGGTATGGCGGGGACCTGATAGACAACACCCTGGTCTATCAGTTGTCCACCGGTTACATGAGTGTCGCGGGAGCCTGCAACGAAGTGTCGGTCTCGGTGAGGGAGTTCATCAAGGAGAACGATCCCTGGTGCTGCGACGATCCGATGGGTGATCTCTGGGTGTCTCTGCCGCTCGCCAACGGCTTCGGTACGACGTCGGGTCCAACCTCCGCCCAGAACTGCAACGGAGGATCGCAGAGCGGCCGCTATCCCTACTGCGGCACCTTCGGCGCGACGATCCGCGTGGACTACAACTGTTCCACATATTCCCCGCCCCCGCCGCCGGTGTGTGATCCCGAGCTCGAGCAAACTTGCTATGGTTTTAACGAGACCTGGAATCCCGAAACCTGCCAGTGCGAGACGTGCCAGCCGCCTCCGAATTGCCCCTACTGGGACGAACAAAGCTGTCTTTGCTATGCCTTCTGACCCGAACCGCCATGGCCGGCACTGGACGAGCCCGTGCGCCCAGGCCGGCCGTCGTTTCATCAGAAGATCGAAAGCGTCGCGATTCCCTGGCTGCCCCTGACCCCGGGAGGCCCAAGGCAATTGATCACCGGAGGGGCAACCAGCACCTGAACTCCTATCGCTGTGGATCCGGCGAACTTACCCGCTACGATCACTCCGGTCTCAGTCTGGACGATGGTCCCGCTGACATTCTGGGTGGTGCTTGAATAAAACCATTCGCTGGTCTCACCGGTGTTCCAGGTGATGATCCAGGTCGCGGAGGGCGGCCCGGCGAGGAGATTGAGACACGAGGCCGGAAACGAGCCAGCTACGGATATGAGCCCGTAGGTGATCGCCGGATCGCTGACGGAAGTACACAGGGAGTAGATTACAGAGCCCGTCAGGGTAATGAATTGCGAGGTGAGAAGGAGCCCCGGATTGTAGGAAACCGAATGCGTCCCCTGGCACTGGATGTCGCCTCCCTGAGCGGCGGCCGGCGAAGCTGTTACGGCAAGAGCGAACAGAAGGGCTACCCAGACTGGAATCCGTTTGGACATGGTACACCTCTCTTGGGGAAAGTTGTTTCCACGATTTTTGCGTAGTGGCAGGCTCGCGCTCTTGACCGGTCGTGAATCGCCGCCATCCCCAAACGCCGATCCGATCAGATTAAATGAACTTCTTATTCCGGGATATTGGACTTTGGTCCCATCCCCTGGCTCATGAGAGGCGGTCCAGTCATGCGCGACAGGGAGACGCTGCGCGAGCTGACGGAGAACCATCTCGGCAGGATCGGCGGCGGCATCGGTCCGTCCGACCTCCCCGAAGACAGTTGCCATAAGACCTGCTGGTGCGACACGACGAAGTAGCTCCGCTCAGGCCGGCCGTACACGAATTTGCCCCTGGGAGCGCCGGCGTTCCCAGGGGCTCCCGAGATTGAAAATAGATCTGATTCCCTACGGTTCGCAGTACCCCATACAGCCCCACGTATTGGCCACACAGCAACCCCAGGAGTCCAGGTGGTAGACGCAGCGGTAAGTGTTGAACTGGGAGCAGTCGAGGGCGGCCTGCGCGGCCGGCGGCGCGGCGATCAGCGCGAAAACGGTGAGGCTCAGGGCGATCAACAGAGAGAACAGACGGTTTCTTGACATGTTTTCTCTCCTTTCAGGAAGGGTGCTTATAGGAAAGGTGCCTCATTGGGGCACCTCAGCGAGTTTTCGCCCCTTACAAGCAGTACCAGATGCAATTTTGTGTATTGGTCACGCAGCAACCCACTTCGGGGTTCCAGTAGTAAATGCAGCGGTAGGTGTTGAACTGGTAGCAGTCTTCGTCGTTGGCCTGAGCGGCCGGCGGCGCGGCGGTCAGCGCGAGAACGGCGAGACTCAGGGCGATCAGCAGGGAGAACAGACGGTTTCTTGACATGTCTTCTCTCCTTTCAGGAAGGGTGGTCTATAAGAGAAGGTGCGTCCAGTGGGCTTTTGTGATCCTCTGACCGCGGCGCCGCATCCTTCATCCGGATCTCTCACTTTTGCGTACCGGCCTGCACAAGGAGATCGCCATGCCGGCGACTCCCGGCCAAAAGGAGAGATGTATGCGAGGAAAGTCCTTTCTGTCGGTGGCGGCGCTCGTGGCCGCCATCCTGGTCGCGGTGCTCACGCCGCGACCGGCCGCGGCGGCCTGTTTTTGTCTGGCCGAGCGGTTCACCGCTACTGGTTCGGCCATCGGGAGCACCTGTTTCGAGGCGCAGAGCAACCTGATCAACAATCTGAATTCCGCGGCCAACCAGAGCTGTATCTTCCGGGGATACTCGGGGGCCTGCAACGTCGTCATCCGCTCGGGAGTCTGCAGCTCCGATCCCTACAATCCCGGTTTTTACCGCCTGGACGGCTCGGCGAAGTACAGCTGCTCGCTCTGCTCCTAGGCGCCAACGGCGCGGACGGGCACTACCGCACGTCCGCGCCTCTCTCGGCGAGCAGGGAGCGCAGCACCGAGCGATGGCAGCGGGATTCGTCCGCGCAATAGCAACCGACGGAAAAGTCGGTCTGGTGGGAGAGCGCGGCCAGGAGGTCGAGCGTCCTGCCGTTGTCGGGAGTGGACATCTCGGCCCGGTACTTCTTCACGAAGGCCGCCCACTCCTTGTCCGTCGTGGCGTCCTGCGCCAGTTTGACGACTTCCACGCTGGGCGCCAGGTTCGGGAACCATACGTCGAACCAGTTCTGCGAAGCGTACTCGCCCTTCGGCACGCCCCGGGGCGGACGCCGGACGGTGCCGATCCGCAGCCCCTCGCCGGGGGCTCGATCGCTGCCGAGACGGACGATGCGCACGGGCATGACGGTCCCTCCTTTGACCGAAGCGTATACGAATCAGGGCGGCAGTTCGAGGACGGGGGGGCCGATACCGGCCTGGAAGTCACCGTGCGCGAAGGCCAATCGGTTCTAGCGTTGGTCTGCGACAACTACAGACACCAGACGACCCGCTGCGGCTGGAGCCGGTAGAAATGTCAGACTGGTTTCCATCGGAAGACTTCGAGAACGAGCGGACAGTCAATCGACTCGATATCCAAACAAAGTTAGTCTGCCGGCGGGACGCCAGCGCTCCCAGGGAGACCTTCGCTGAGAGCGACTATCCCGCCGGCAGCACCACCTCGAACGTCGCCCCCTTGTCGGTCTCCAGCAGCCGGGTGGAGCCGCCGTGGGCTTCGGCGACCCAGCGGACGACGCTGAGGCCGATGCCTCCGACGCCGGTGCCGGAGGCGGGGCCGCCGCGGTAGAAGCGCTCGAAAACCCTTTCGCGATCCTCAGGTCTCACGCCCGGCCCGCGGTCGCTGACCACGAGGGTGGCGGCGCCGTTGTCGCGGTGGGTCTCCAGGCGCACGGTCTCTCCCGCGAGGGCTGTGCTTGAGGGCGTTGTCCAGCAGGTTGAAGACGACCAGACGGAGCAGGCCGGCGTCTCCGGAAACCATCAGGGCGGGCTCGGCCGCGGTCTCGATGCGGACGCCTTGCTCGGCGGCGTAGGCGGCAGCGAGGCCGCGGTGGCACCGGCCAGCTCTCCCAGATCCACCGGCTCGCGGGCGAGGCGGAGCGCGTTGCCCGGCGTATCCCGGGTGAGCAGGAGGATGCCCTCGACCACGGCGTGGAGGCGGTCGATCTCCTGCAGGTTTTCCCGCAGCAGCTCCTGGTATTCGCGGGACGACCGCTCGCGGCGCAGCGCGATCTCCAGGCCGGTGCGCAGGACGCTCAACGGATTGCGGATTTCGTGCGAGGCGTCGGCGGTGAAGCGCCGCATGCGCTCGACCCTCTCGTCGAGGCGGCCGAGCAGCGAGTTGAAGGCGCGGGAGAGGACGGCGACCTCCTGGACGCCGCTCTCCGGAAGAGGGCGGCGCTGGTCCAGGCGGTTCGGATCGAGGCCGCCGGATGGCCGAGACGAGACTCGCCGATGGGACGGAGGGCGCGCTGGGCCAGGGCCCGGCCGCCCAGAGCGGCGAGGGGGATGATGACGAAGCCGACGAGGAGGAGGCCGGCCCCCAGCCGCCGCTGGGACCGGAGCAACGGCGCCATCGATCCGATCGCCTCGACATAGGTGCCCTTTCTGCCGCCGCCGATCTGGTGGCGGACCAGGACGTATGGGGGCTTCGTGGGCAGGAACAGGACGTCGACCACGAGATCGGCGCGATCGGGCTCCGGCAGGGAGGCCAGGGCGGGGGCGCCGGGGGTCTTCGCCAGGATGCGGCCGTCCTGGGTGACGCGCAGCCACATGGGGATGGGCGCCTCCTCCATTTCCCGCAACTCGGGGGCATCCAGGGCGCCGCTCTCGGCCACGTAGGAGGCCACGGCCTCGGCTTCGGTCTTCAGGGTCAGCACGGCGTACTGCCGGGCCTGCGCCGAGGCGTAGAAATAGACCAGCAGGGCCGGCACTCCGTAGAGGGCCAGGAGGGAGGCGGCGAACCACCAGGTGAGCCGCGCGACAAGGGAGCCGGAGCGCCTCACGGCTCCTCGGCCTCGCGCAGCACGTAGCCGACGCCCGGGGACGGAATGGATCAGCCGCCGGTCGCCCTCGATCTTGCGGCGCAGCCGCGCGACGATGACGTCGATGGTGTTGCTGCGGGCTTCGTAGGCCTCGTCCCACACGTGCTCGGCGATGCGGGAGCGGGAGAGGACGACGCCGGGGTGGAGCATGAAGTATTCGAGCAGCGAGAGCTCCCGGGGGGTGAGGTCCAGAGGCTCGCCGCCTTTTTCCGCCCGCCGGCCGTCGCGGTCGAGGGTGAGGCCGCCGATGGCGAGGACGCTGCGGGGGGGCGCGGCGCGGCGGCGGAGCAGGGCGCGCACCCGCGCCAGGACCTCCTCGAAAGCGAAAGGCTTGGTCAGGTAGTCGTCGGCCCCGGCGTTGAGGCCCTCGACCTTCTCGTCGACGAGGTCGCGGGCGGTGAGGATCAGGATGGGGGCGGCGAAGCCTTCCCGCCGCCAAGCCCGCAGGAGCTCGATGCCGGAGCCGTCCGGCAGGCCGAGATCGAGGAGGACGAGGTCGTACTCGGTGCCGGCGGCGCGCTCGCTCGCGGCGGCGCACGTCGGCGCGCAGTCCACGGAGAAGCCCTCCTCCCGGAGACCGCGGGCCAGGCGGTCGGCCAGCCGGCGTTCGTCTTCGACCAGGAGCAGCCGCATGTCTTGACTATAGAGGATGGCTCCGTCTCCGGCCCCACCCGGACGGGTGAGGAACCGCCGTTCATATCCCGTTCATTTCCTCCCCTTACCTTCCCGCCTGAAAGGAGATGCCGATGAGCATTCTTCGTGGAGCCGTATTCGCCGTCCTCGCTTTGCTCTCTCTCGCAACCACCGCCGCTCGCGCCGAGCAGCGGGTGTTGGTCCTCGACCCCGCCGCCTCCAAGGTGAGCTTCATGCTGGAAGCCACGGGACATGACGTGGAAGGGGCGCTGGCCGTGAAGTCGGGCCGCATCGCTTTCGATCCCGCGACCGGAGCGGCCTCGGGCGAGATCGCCGTCGACCTGAAGAGCGGCAAGACCGGCAACGACAGCCGGGACAAGACCATGCACAACGAGGTGCTGGAGGACAAAGAAATATCCCCTGGCCGTCTTCCGCGCCGAGCAGGTGCGCGGCAACGTCGCGCCCGAGGGGCACTTCGCAGATCACCCTCGACGGGGTGATGTCCTTCCACGGGGCCGACCACAAGATGAGCCTGCCGGCCAAGGTGGAGGTGCACGGCGGTAAGGTCAAGGCCGAGACGAGCTTCCCGGTCCCTTCGTCGAATGGGGGCTGCACGATCCCAGCATCATGATCCTGCGGGTGGCGAAGGTCGTCTCGGTGAAGGTGAAGGCCGAGGGGAGCCTGGAAGCCGCGGGAGCGGGGACGAGGTAGACATGGGGCCGCGCCGTCTCTGCCTTCTGGAGGAACGGGAAGCCCGCGAGGTGCGGCGGGCGTTCGCCAGCCTGCTGCCGCTGGGCGACGGGCTGGAGCCCCGCCTGCGGGCGGTGGTGGCGGACGTCCTCGGAGCACCCCGGCAGCCTCGCCCGCGCGCAGCTCGCCTACGGGCTGGGCGTGCGGCGGGGGATCGAGCCGGAGCGCGCCCTGCAGCTCGCCATCGCCGTGGAGTACTTCCACTCGGCGTCGCTGCTCTTCGACGACATGCCGAGCATGGACGACGCCGCGGAGCGCCGGGGCCGTCCCTGCCCGCACGTGGTCCACGGCGAGGCCGCGGCCACGCTGGGGGCGCTGGGGCTGATCACCCGCGCCTACGCTCTCCTGTGGGAGGCGATCGGCGACGGGCCGGCCGGCCGCCGGGCCGCCGCGGCGGCGCTGGTGGCGGAATGCCTGGGGGTCGCCGGCATCCTCGACGGCCAGTCCCGGGACGTCCATTTCCGGCGCGACGGGGCCGATCCGGAGGCCGTGGCGTTGGTCGCCGCCGCCGAAGACGGTGCCGCTGGTGCGCCTCTCCATGGTGCTGCCGGCCCTGGTGGCGGGGGAGGACGGGGAGACGCTGCGGCGGCTGGAGCGCCTGGCCGCCGCGTGGGGGCTCGCCTACCAGATCCTGGACGATTTCAAGGACGGCCTGATGGGGTTCGAGGAGACCGGCAAGACCACGGGCCGGGACGACGGGCTCGGCCGCCCGAACCTGCCGGCGCTGAGCGGGACCGGCGGCGCCCTGGCGCGGCTGCGCGGCCTGCTGGCGGACGCGCGGGCGGTCGTGGACGCCCTCGCGGCCAGGGACGGGGAGAGCTGGGGGCCGCTAGCAAGCCTCCAGGACTTCCTGGAAGGGGAGGCCCGGGAGGTGGAGGAGCGCCTCGCGGGGAAGGCCGCCGCGTGAGCCTGCTCCTGGTGAAAGCGCCGGCTTTGAGACAGGCCGCGCCGGCTCCCGCGATCGGGAAACGGCCCGCCGCCTGGGCGCGCCCGGTGGAGCTGGCGACGGTCCACGCTTTCGCTTGGCTGGCCGTGACGTGCGCCGTCGGGCTGCTGATGGCGCTGCTACTGCTCTTCCCCCGCCTGGGCGCGGCGCTTGGCCCCCTGACCTACGGCCGGTGGATGCCGCTGCACCTGAACCTCGCGCTCTACGGCTGGCTGGCGCTGCCCCTGGTGGCGCTGCTGTTCCGCGCCTATCTTTCCCAGGAGGGGCGGGGAGCGGCGCGGGGGGCGGCGGCGGCGGTCCACGCCTGGTCCGCCAGCCTGCTGGTGGGCGCGGCGTCCTGGCTGAGCGGGCGGACGACCGCCAAGCCGTTCCTGGACTGGGAAGGGGGGGCGCGCTTCGGCTTTCTGGCGGCCCTGGCGTTTCTCGCCGGAACGCTGGCAGCGGGTCTCTTCCGGCGATTCCGGGAAGGGATGTCCCGCGCCGCCCTGGGCGGGCTCGCCGCGCTGTGGTTGGGGCTGCTCGGCGTGCCGATCGCGATGGCGGCCGCCACCTCGCCCGCGACCTATCCGCCGATCAATCCCGACACCGGCGGCCCGACGGGCGCCAGCCTGCTGGGCAGCACCCTGGGGGTGATCGCCATCTTCCTGGGCACGCCGCCGCTGCTGGGCCTGGCGGACCGCCGGCCCGGCCGGGGGCGCGCCGCCCTGGCGGTCTCCGGCGCGCTGGCGGTCCACGGCGCCTTCTTCGCCTTCGTGGCCCACGGCGACCACTCGCACCGCGAGCCGCTCCAGATCGTTGCCGTGGCCTCGCTCCTGGTCTGGGCGTGGCTGCTGCCGCCCTGGCTGCGCCGCTTCGAGTGGCCGGAGGGGAGCCGCCGCTGGCGGCTGGCCTTCCTGGCCTGGGGCGGCGCGCTGCTGGCGACGGCGGTGCCGATGTTCCTGCCCGGGTTCCTGGACCGGATCAAGTTCACCAACGCCCTGGTGGGCCACTCCCACCTCGCCATGGCGGGGATGGCCTCCAGCTTCGTGGGCCTGCTGCTGGTGGTGCTGAACCAGGAGACGCGGCTGCGGGGTGTCCTCGGCGACCGCGCCGCTTTCTGGCTCTGGCAGGCCGGGAACGCCGTCCACGTGGCCGTCCTCGCCCTGGCGGGCGCGCTGGAGGCCGCCGATCCGGCGGTGGTCTTCCGGGGCGACGCGTCCGTCACCGTCCTTTATGTCTTTCGGGCGATGGCGGGGATGGCCATGTCGACGGCCGCGGCGCGCTGGCTCGCCCGGGCCGGGGGGAGAAGCCTGGGATGAAGAAGCTCGGACCCTGCCTGTTCTGCCTCGTGGCCGGCGGCGGCGACGCCGTCACCGGCCTCCTCCTGGTGGCCGCGCCGGCCCTGGTGCTGCGGCTGCTGGGCATCGCGGGAGCCGAGGACCTCGCCTACCTGCGGTTCGTGGGCGTGTTCGTCGGCTGCGTGGGGCTCGCCTATCTCTTGCCCTGGCTGACGCGGGACCGCCTCCGCCGCGCGCGCCGGATCGTCTCGGCGGTGGAGATGACGGCGGGGGTGCGGCTGGCGGTCGCCCTGTTCCTGGGCGTCGCAGTGGCGATGGGTGTCCTGGATCTGCCGTGGATCACGGTCGGCGTCTATGACGCCGCGGTGGCCATGGCGCAGCTCGGCCTGCTCGCCAGGGGAGGCTTCGGCGATGCGGCCTGAGCGGGGAGCCTGGCGGGGCGTGCTGACGATCGCCGCCACCTACGTGGCCTTTCTGCTGTTCGCGCAGTTCGGGTTCCTGAGCCAGGCGCGGAGCGACCTCGGGGACGCCGGGCGGGTCAAGGCGGTCATGGCGGCCATGGGGATCGCCGGGCTGGCCGCCAGCCTCGGGACGGCCTGGCTGCTCGGACGCGTCCGGGGTCCGCGATTGATCCGGATCGGTCTGGGCGCGGTGGCCGCGGTGGCGGCCGGATCGGTGGCGGTCCATGGCTTCCCGGGCCTGCTGGCCGCGGCGGCGGGGATCGGCGCGTCGATGGGGCTGCTCACGGTGGCGCTGGCCGCGTCGCTGCGCGAGATCGTGCCGGCGCGCGTGGCCGGCCGCGCGGCCGGGCTGGGCACCGGGGCCGCGTACCTGGTGAGCAACGTCCCCGCGCTGTTCGAGGCGAGCCCGGCGATGCGGGCGCTCTTCCCGGCGGCGCTGGCCCTGGTCGCTCTGGCGCTGTTCCGGGAGGCCGGGGACGGCGGCGCGCCGCGGGAGAGCGGCTACAGCTTCCCCCGCCTGCTGATCACGTTCCTGGTCCTGATCTGGCTCGACTCGGCGGCGTTCGCCATCGTGCAGGCGAGCCCGGAGCTGAAGGCGCAGACGTGGGGCAGCACGGCGCAGCAACTGGCCCAGGGGATGGTCCACTTCGCGGCGGCGGCGGGCGCGGGATTCCTCCTCGACCTGGGATTCGGCCTGCTGGTCCCTCTGACCGCCTGGGTCCTGTTCGCGGTCGCCTTCCCCCTGCTCCAGCACGGCGGCCTGGGAGCGGTGGCGGCGGGCCCGCTCTACGCGGTGGGGATCTCCTTCTATTCGACCGCCCTGGTGGTGGCGCCGTCGCGGGGCGCTTCGCCGTCGCCGCGCTGGCGGGCCGGCCTTCTCTACGGCGTCGCGGGCTGGATCGGCTCGGCCCTCGGCGTGGGCATGGCCCAGGACCTGGGGCGCATCCCCGGCTGGTTCTTAGGGGTCACGGGAGCGGCGCTGGCCCTGACCTGGTTGCCGCACCTGGATTTCCGCAAGGCCGCGCGCCTGTTCGGGCCGGCCCTCGCCCTCGGCGCCGTCGGCATCGCCGGGATGCGGGCTGAACCCCCCGTGGAGAAGGGCGGGGACCTCGTGGCTCTGGGCCGGCGGTTGTATATCCAGGAAGGGTGCATCCACTGCCACTCCCAGTACGTCCGCCCCGGCACCCGGGACGAAGACTGGTGGGGGCCGGCCCGCCCGCTCGACCGCGGCGAGCGGCCTCCTCTCCTCGGCGTCCGCCGGCAGGGGCCGGACCTCCTGGAGGTGGGCAACCGCCGAAGCGCGCGCTGGCAGGAGGCCCACCTGCGCGATCCCCGCGCCCTGAATCCGGGCTCCCGCATGCCCTCCTACGCCCGGCTCTTCGAGGGGGACGGCGAGCGGGGCACGGCGCTGGTGGCCTACCTCGCCTCGCTGGGGGCGGCGACCGGCGGCGCGCGCGGCGAGCTGACCTGGAACGAGCCCCTGCCGGCGGCCCCGGCGCATGCCTCCAGGGAGCGCGGCGCGAAGCTCTTCGCCGCCTGGTGCGCCGCCTGCCACGGCGCGACGGCGCAGGGCGACGGTCCCCTGGCCGGCTGGCTGGGAGGCTCCTACGCCAACCTGCGCCGGTCCGGCTTCCACGCGCTGACGGTGGGGCGGGGCGCCGAGGAGCCGGAGAAGCTGGCCCTGGCCCGCGTCGTCCGGCACGGCCTGCCCGGCACCCACATGCCCGGCCACGAGTGGCTCGGCGATCAACAGGTGGCCGACCTCGTCGCGTACGTAAGGACCCTGCCGCGATGAAGAACCTCCGTCTCCAGGAACGCGTCTTCGGCCGCCTCGCCGAAGCTTCCACGGCCCGCCCGGGGTGGACGATCACGCTGGCGCTCCTGCTCGCCGCCGCCGCCCTGCTGCTCGCGGCGGCGCGGCTGGAGATCAAGACCTCCAACCTCGACCTCGTCGATCCGGACCTGCCGGCCGTGGCCCGCTTCCGCGACTTCGCGCGGAGCTTCGGCACGCCCAACATGCTTGTGGTCGTCCTGGAGGGAGAGGATCCCGTGAAGCTGCGGGCGGCGGCGGACCGGGTGGCCGGGAAGGTGCGCGGCGCCCACGGCGTGCGTGCGGCGTTCGCCCGCCTGCCGTACCAATCCCTGACGCCCTTCGGTCCCGATCCCTACTTCCTGTCGAAGGACGGCAAGATGTGCTTCCTCTTCGTCCAGCCCGCGGACCCGGACTCCAGCGCCTCGACCATCGCGCCGTTCGTCCAGGCCGTGCGGGAGAGGATCGGGCGGGCGGGCCTGGCGGCGGACGGCGTCAAGGCGGGGCTCACCGGGCTGCCGCAGTACGCCCTGGACGACCGCGACATCATCCAGCGCGACACCTCGCGGCTGTCGGCGGTCTCCTTCGTGCTCATCCTGGTCCTCTTCGCCTTCGGCTTCAGCGAGATCTCGCGGCCCCTGATGGCCTCGGCCACGCCTGGCGGTTTCGGCCGCGCTGGTGGCCGGCGTGGTGGCCCTGGTCCCCGGCTACCTGACGTTGGTATCGGCCACCTTCTTCTCGGCGCTGTTCGGCCTGGGCATCGACTACGGCATCTACGTGGTGGACCGCTTCGAGGAGCACCTGGGAGCTGGACGGGAGAAGCGGGAGGCTCTGGTGGCCGCCGTGCGGGAGCTGGGGCCGGGCCTCGCCACCGGCGCCCTCACCACCGCCTGCGCCTTCTACGCCATGACCCTGTCGGGCTTCCGCGGCTTCGCCGAGCTGGGGTTCATCGGCGGCACCGGCATCCTGCTCGCCCTGCTGCTGATGGCCACCCTGCTGCCGGCGCTGCTGATGCTGGTGGGCGGCCGGCGGCGGCGGGAGCGGCCGCTGATGGAGCGTCGCTTCGGGCGCTGGCTCGCCAGGCTCCAGCGGCCCGGCCTGGCGGTGGCGCTGTCGCTGCTGGCCCTGGTCGCGCTCGCGGGCGGGCTGCCCGCCTTCAACGGCGACTACCTCGACCTCCAGCCCAGGGACTCCGAGGCCGTGCGCCTGGAGCGCGAGATGGTCCGCCGCTCGGCCTTCTCGCCGCAGTTCGCCGCCTTCCTCGTGGATTCGTCGGAGAAGGCGCGGGAGGTCGCGGAGAAGCTCCGCAAGGAGGACACCGTGGGCGACTGTCCGCTCCGCGGCGGACTTCGCGCCTGCTGGACGCCGTGGCGCGGCCGCGTGCCGGGGGAGTGGGAGGCCTTCCACGCCGGCTTCCAGGCCCCGGACGGCCGGCTGGCGGTCTACGCCTATCCCAACGGCGACGTCTGGGACCCCGCGTTCGAGTCCCGGTTCCTGGCTCGCATGCAGGCGATCGATCCGGAGGTGACCGGCATGCCCGTGCTCGGCCGCTTCATGATCGACCTCTCGAAGCGGGCGCTGTGGATCACGGCGGGCCTGAGCGCCTTCGTGGTCGTCCTGCTGGTCCTGCTCGACCTCCGCGGCCCCGCCTGGTCGGTCCTGGCGCTGCTGCCCACGGTCCTGAGCACGGCCGCCACGCTGGCGGCCATGCGCCTGCTGGGCCTCGACTTCAATCCGCTCAACGTCATGGCCGTGCCGGTGCTGCTGGGGACGGCGGTGGACACCGGCGTCCACATCGTCCACCGCTTCCGCCAGGAGAACGGCGACCTCGACCGCACCCTGGCGGGCTCGGGCGCCGCCGTGTTCCTCTGCGTGCTGACCACCATCGTGGGGTTCGGCGCCCTGATGTTCACCAGCCACCGCGGGCTGGCGTCGTTCGGGATCGTGCTGACCCTGGGCTCCACCTTCTCGCTCCTCTTCTCCCTGCTGGCGCTGCCCGGCCTGCTCAAGCTGGCCGCCGCCCGCTTTCCCTCGCTCCTGGAGAGACCGCATGAAACGCTTCCGGCTCTGGCTCGAGACCATCAAGTTCTCCCATAGCGTTTTCGCGCTGCCCTTCGCGCTGCTGGGCGCCTTCCTGGCCGCCGGCGGCCCGCCCGGCTGGCGGACGGCCCTGTGGACCGTGGTGGCCGCCGTGGCCGTGCGCACGGCGGCGATGACCTTCAACCGCCTGGCGGACCGCCGCTTCGACGCCGCCAATCCGCGCACCGCCGCGCGCGCCCTGGCCTCCGGCGCCATCGCGCCCGCCGAGGCCTGGGCCGTGGTCGGTGGTCTCCTCCGCCGTCTTCGTGGCGGCCTGCGCGGCGCTCAACCCTCTGACCCTGCGGCTCTCGCCCGGTCGTGCTGGCGCTCACCCTGGGCTACTCGCTCGCCAAGCGGTTCACGGCCCTGGCGCACCTGGTGCTCGGGGCTGGCGCTGGGCCTGGCGCCGCTGGGAGGCTGGGTGGCGGTCCGCCGGGAGCCTGGAGGGATATCCGGCGCCGCTCTCGCTCGCGGTGGTCTTCTGGGTGGCCGGCTTCGACGTCGTCTACGCCTGCCTGGACGCGGACTTCGACCGCGGGGCGAAGCTCCACTCCATCCCGGCCCGGCTCGGCCGTCCGGCGGCCCTGCTGCTCGCGCGGGCGTTCCACGTGCTGGCCTTCGCCGGCTTCGCCTGGACCGGCTGGCGCTTCGGCCTGGGCGCGCCGTACGCCGTGGGCCTGGCGGCCGCGGGCGCCGCCCTGGCCTACGAGCACGCCATCGTCAACCCACGGGACCTGTCGCGCATCCAGGTCTCCTTCCTCACCATGAACGGGATCGTCAGCGTGGCGCTCTTCGCCGCGGCGTGGATCTCGCTGGCGGTGCGGGGGTGAGGCGCCAGATCTTCGTGTAAACTCCCGCGGTCCCGATGAAGCTCCGGTGCCGCTCCCTCGCCGTGGTCGCTGATGTCGGCGTGGGGCCTTTCCACGCCGATGGCGCGGCACAGGAGAGGCTTGTCGGCTGCGTCGCGGAGAACGATTCCCGGTCTCTCGGCCAGGCGTTGCGGCTGGTGCAGTCGATCCGCTGGTTCGGCGGCGAGCTGGCGGCCGCGCGGGTGAGGGTCTGCGTCGCGGGCGGGGTCGATCCGGCCTTCCAGCGGGCCCTGGAGAGCTACGGGGCCGAGGTGCGGGTCGTCTCTTCTTCCTTCCAGCGGGACCGGGAGAACGACCACGAGACGCCCCTATGGCTCGAATGCGGCACGGTGGTCGTGCAGGATCCGCTTCCCTGGGTACGCCGCGGCTCGTCCGGGGAAATGCCGGTCGAGCTCGACTTCCTGCTCGACCCCTCCTATCTCTCGCCGCCGGCGGAGTATTTCGCCGTCGATCCGGCCATCCTGCGCTATCACGACCGCGTCGACTCCGAGGGTTATCTCCTCCACACCCCCTATCCGTTCGCCCAGGTACGGCTCGAAGCCTTCAACCGGCGGCTGCGCCAGGAACGGGAGGGTCTGGCCGGCCGGGCGCGGCCGGTCCGCGAGAGGCCCGCCGCGCCGGCGGCTCCGGCCGCCCAGGTCGTCGTCCTCGGCATGCACCGCTCCGGGACCTCCGCGGTCATCAGCCTCCTCCGGCTGATGGGGCTCTGGGCCGGGGAGGAGGACGACTTTCCACCCGCGGACGAGCACAACCAGGCTGGATACTGGGAGCATCGGGGCGTCTGGTCCGTGGACGAGGCGATCCTGCGGTCGCTCGGCGCGAGCTGGTCCGAGGCCGCGGACCTCGACCTCTCCCGGCTGGGAGGGAAACTGGGCGCCCGCCTTGCCGAGCGCGCCCGGGAGACCGTCCGGGACCTCGACCGGCACGGCTCCTGGGTCGTCAAGGACCCGCGGCTCTGCCTGCTCTTGCCGTTCTGGCGGGAGATCCTCGAGCGTCCGGTCTGTGTCCTGGTCCATCGCGAACCGCTGCCCGTCGCCCGTTCGCTGGCCGCGCGGGACGGCCTGCCCATCTCCTACGGGATCGCGCTCTGGGAGCAATACACCCGGGCGGCGCTCGCGTCCACCCAAGGCCTGCCGCGGATCCTGATCTCCCACCGGGAGCTGATGGCCGATCCCGCGGCCACCCTCCGCCGGCTGCACGCCCATCTGGCGCGGCACCGGCCGGAGCTCGCGGGTCTTCACGTCCCCAGCCAGGAGAAGATCCGCGCCGTCCTCGATCCGGACCTCGTGCATCATCCGCACGATCCCGAGACCGAGCGGCTCCATCTCACCCCGCCGCAGCTCGAGCTGCTGGACGCGCTGGCCGACGGCTCCGCGCTTGATCTCGATCCGGTCCCGCCCCTCTCCCCGGGAGCGCGGGACCTGCTCGCCGCCTACCCGAAGCTGCTGGCGGCAACGACCCGCGGCCTGCGCGACGAGCTCGCGGCGCAGAGCCGGGAGGCGGCGAGCCAGCGGCGGGCGTGCGAGAACGCGCTGGCCGATGCGCGAGCCCACGAGAACGCGCTGACCGACGCGCTGGCCGATGCGCAGGCCCACGAGAACGCGCTGACCGATGCGCTGGCCGATGCGCAGGCCCATGCAAACGCGCTGGCCGTGGGCGCGTCGGACCTACAGCGTGCCCTCGCCTGGATCGACGAGCTCGACGCCATCGTCTCCGCCATCCTGGAATCGCGGAGCTGGAAAATGGGACACGCGATCACGTCCGCGATGAGACGTCTCCTCGGAGGGACGCGGACCGGCGCGGCCGAGCGCCGCGACCGGCTCATGGCCGAGGTCCGGAAGTGGCGGCGGGGAGAGATGCAGGAGTGACCGCCAGGCCAAGGCTCACTGGAGATATCCAAGGCTGCGCAACCGCTGGGTATCCTCGCGCGTCTGGCGGTCCATTCTCTGGTGGATGAACTCGCCACGCAACGCTTGCTCCAGAGGATTGGCCTTGACGGCGAAGGGTAGCCGAATCTGCGCCCAACGGGCCTGCTGAAGGCGCAGGCGGCGCGCGGCACCCTGGTCTTCAATGGTGGCCGGGGTGCGCTCCCACGGATCGGTGGCCAGGTCGAACGTCTTCAGGCTCTCGCCTTGCGGGGTGCGCTGGAAGATGGTCTTGCGCGTCCCCTCGACGATGGCCAGGAAGCTCGGATCCTGCCCGCCTGTGGCCATGAAGACGGGCACCGGCTGTTGCGGCTCGCCGCGCAGGAGAGGCGTGAGGTCGCGGCCGTCGAGTCCCTGGGGAACCCTCAGGCCGGCCACCGCGAGCGCCGTCGGGAGCAGATCCACGTGACTCACGGCGGTGGCAAGGCGCCTCGGGCGGGCGCCGAAATGCCGCGGCGGCTTGATCACCAGCGGCACGTGGACGTTTTCCTGAAAGACATCGCCGCCGTGCTCGAACCAGATCCCGCGCTCGCCCATGCTCTCCCCGTGATCGGCGGTGAACAGAATGAGCGCCTCGTCGAAAAGGCCGCGTTGCCGCAGGACTGCGAGCAGGCGCCGCAGCTCCTGGTCGGCGTAGGCGATCTCGCCGTCATAGAGATCACGGTAGCGGTTCGCGTCGCGCACGCCCGGGAGCTGCTGATAGTCGGGGATGCTCCCCTCCACTTCCACGGCCTCGCGCGAGCGGAATCGGCGTGCGAATTCGCCTGGAGGCGCATAAGGACCGTGCGGATCGATGAGGTGGATGAAGAGAAAAAATGGGCGGTCGCTGTTGCGCGCGAGCAACCAGTCACGAGCCCGGGCCACCGTATCCACCGCTCGGCGCTCGTAATTCTCGCGGTACAGCTCGCGTTCCGTCACGAAGTCGTCGTAGGTGGCGAACCCCTGCGCGAGGTTGGAGAAATTGCGAATCATGACAAAGCTCGAGACGAAGCCCGCGGTCTCGTATCCCGCCTCGGCGAACAGCTCGGCAGCCGTGCGGTTGTCGTCGTGCAGCAGGAAGTACAGGGCGCGCACGCCGTGCCGTGCCGGATACAGGCCGGTCAGCATGGAGGAGATCGCGGGTGTCGTCTTGGGCTGCGGCGTGAAGGCGTTCTCGAAGGTGACTCCGCCATCGATCAGAGGACGCAGCCCCGGCGAGGTGACACGTCCATAGCCATACCCTTCGAGGTGGTCGGCACGCAGCGTGTCCACGACGATCCAGACGACCGAAGGCGGCTGGGGCGGACCCTGGCAAGCGGCGCCAAGGCATCCCAAGGCAAGGAAGAGCAGGACTCGTTGCATCATGCGAGGTGCCGCATCCTAGCGCGACTCCTTTACCGCGTCCAAGTCGATTATGCTCCCCGGCATGCGGATCCTGGCCATCATCGCCGCCTACAACGAGGAACGGTTCATCGGCGGCTGCCTGGAGCATCTCTTCTCCCAGGGCGTCGAGGCGTACCTCTGCGACAACCAGTCCACCGACGACACCGTCGCGATCGCCTCGCGCTATCTCGGGGCCGGGCTGCGCGGCATCGAGCAAATCCCCCGCGACGGCATCTTCCGCTGGCGCCAGATCCTGCGCCACAAGGAGAAGCTCGCGGCCGAGCTCGAGGCCGACTGGTACCTGCATCTCGATCCCGACGAAGTGCCGCTGCCTTCGCGACCCGGCCAGACGCTCGCCGAGGGCCTGGCCGAGGCCGACGCGAGCGGCTACAACGCCGTGGATTTCTCGGAGCTTACTTTCGTCCCGACGCTCGAAGCGCCGCACCACGACCACCCGGACTACCGCCGCACCATGCGTTGGTACTACCCGTTCGCCCCCACCGCCCATCATCGCGTGATCGCCTGGAAGCGGCAGGCTCAGCGCGTCGATCTCGCCAACTCGGGAGGACACGCGGTCTGCTTTCCCGAGAGGCGCATCGCACCGCAACCCTTCCGGCTGCTGCACTATCTCTTCCTCAGCCGCGAGCACGCGATCCGCAAATTCGTGCAGAGAACCTACGACCCCGAGGAGGTCGCCCGCGACGGCTGGCACGGTTGGCGCGCCTGGATCACGGGAGACGCCATACGGCTGCCGCCGCAGGCCGCGCTGCGGACCGCCTTGACCGACGACGACCTCGATCCCTCGTCGCCGCGCACGACCCACTGGCTGTTCTGGGAGGATCTCCGTTGAGCTCCCAGCGCCCCACCGTCCTCTTTGTCGTCAATCGCCCGAACTGGGCACACGACCGCAAGACCGACGCGCTGGCGAGGACGCTCGGCGGCTCTTACGAGATCGTGAAGCGCTATCAGGCCGAGGTCTCCGCCGCCGATCTCGAGCGCGCCGACTGCGTGCTGCTCTACTTCTGGCTCCAGGTCGAGCAGGCCAGCCTGAGAGAGGAGCTGCTGAAGGTTCGCGACCGTCTGGTCATTGGCATCTGCAGCCACTACGAGCTCGAAGGCGCCTGGCGGGAGCCGGGGCTCGCCACGCTCGAAGAGCTCGCGCGGGCCGTGTTCGTCAACAACCGGCTGCTGCTCGAGCAGCTCGGGCCACTGCTCAGCCAGCCGGTCTACTACACACCCAACGGAGTCGACACCGAGTTCTTCCGGCCCGCCGTGCCTCCGAGTCCACCGGCGTCCGCGCGTCCTCTGAGAGTCGGCTGGGCAGGGAGCCTGACCAACCACGGGACGGGGCACCGGGGCGTGGAGGAATTCATCGCTCCCGCCGTCGCGGCGGTCGAGGGCGCGGAGCTGCGCCTGGCCGCGCGTGAGGAGAAGTGGCGAAATCAGGAGGAGATGCTCGACTTCTACCACTCGCTCGACGTCTACGTCTGCGCCAGCCGCAGCGAGGGGACGCCCAACCCGTGCCTTGAAGCGGCGGCTTGCGGACTGCCGGTGGTCACCACGCGCGTCGGCAACATGCCCGAGCTGATCCGCGACGGCGAGAACGGCTTCTTCGTCGAGCGCGACGCCGCCGATATCGCCGAAAAGCTCCGGCGGCTGCGCGACGATCCCGAGCTCCGGGACCGCCTCGGTCGGGCCGCCCGCGCCACCGTCGTCGAATCCTGGGACTGGCGGTGGCAGGCGTCCCGCTATGAAACGATGTTGCGGGCGGTGACCGCGAAGGAGAGAGGATCGAGGAGCGGCTTTCGGCTTTTTGGGTGAGCTTGAAAGGACCTGAAGGACATAAAGGACCTAAGCGACTCAAAGGACAAGGTCTGGTCGTTTTCGTCCTTTCAGTCTTTTGGGTCCTTTAGGTCGTTTTGGTCCCGTCTTCCGCTCACCTCAGGAACAGCCCGCTCGTCCCGCCCCCGTCCCGCTCATCCCGGAAGCGTCTCCTCCGGCCGGGGAAGGCGAGATCCTGTCCGTGAAGGACGACCTCACGGAGGATCGCAAATGGACGCTTCGATCACCCGCATCCCCGCCGCCGCGCAGCCACGGGTCCTCGTTGGCGGCGCCGCTGTTCTCGCCCTCATGGCCGTGGTCAAGGTGGCCCTCCACCTGGTCCCGACGGCGTTGCTCGACTACGGCTACTTCGTCGACGAGCTCTATTACCTGGCCTGCTCGGAACACCTGGCCCGGGGGTTCGTCGACATGCCGCCGCTGTTCCCGGCGATCACCGCCCTGATCCGCGCCACGCTGGGGGATTCGCTGCTGGCCCTGCGGCTGCTGCCCGCCCTGGCCGGCGCGGCCCTGGTGGCGATGACCGGGCTGCTGGCCCGCGACCTCGGCGGCCGGCGCTTCGCCCAGGGGATCTCCGCTCTGGCCGTGCTCACCGCGCCGATCTGGCTGGCGCTGCACAGCATCCACACCATGAATGCCCTCGATCAGCTCTTCTGGACCGGCGGCGCCTGGATCGTGGTCCGCATCGTCCGGGACGGCTGGGACAAGGGTTGGCTGGCCTTCGGCGCCCTCGCCGGTTTCGGGCTGCTCGACAAGCACTCCATGGCCTTTTTCGGCGCCGCCGTCGGCCGTGGCTCTCCTGCTCACGCCGGAGCGCCGGGCGTTCCGCTCGCGCTGGCTCTGGCTGGGAGGCGCCATCGCCCTGGTCCTCTTCCTGCCCAACCTGATCTGGGTGGCCGCAACGGCTTCCCGCATTTCGAGATGCTGGCCAACATCAAGGCGGGCGGCCGCGACGTCCAGCTCAATCCCCTGGCTTTCATGGCGCAACAGGTGCTCTTCATGAACCCGCTGTCGCTGCCGCTCTGGCTCGGCGGCCTCGCCTGGTTCCTCTTCGACCGGGAAGGCCGGCGCTACCGCGTTCTGGGCCTCGCGTGGCTGGCGGTCATGGCCGAGATGCTCCTGCTGGACGGCCGCCCCTACTATCCGGCCCCGGCCTATCCGATGCTGCTGGCCGGCGGCGGCGTGGCGCTGGAGCGCTGGCTGGCGGCGCGGAGCTGGGGGCGGATCGCCCGGCCGGCCTACGCGTCCCTCCTCGCGGTTTCAGGCGCGGCGCTGGCGCCTCTCTTCACGCCCCTGCTGCCGCCGGAGACGCTGATCCGCTACTCCGAAGCCACGGGGATGAGCCAGCCGCGGATCGAGAACCATCGCCTGGGACCGCTGCCGCAGCTCATGGCCGACCGTTACGGCTGGCAGGAGATGGCGGCGGAGGTGGCGCGCGTCTACCACGCCCTGCCGCCGGAGGACCGGGCCAGGGCCGCCATCTTCGGCCAGAACTACGGCCAAGCCGGGGCCATCGACCGCTTCGGGCCGGCGATGGGACTGCCCAAGGCGGTCAGCGGCCACGTCTCCTACTATCTCTGGGGTCCGCGGGACTACACTGGCGAGGTCATGATCGTCCTGGACGACGACCGCGAAACCCTCGAAGGGATCTTCGAGAGCGTCGAGCTGGCGGGACACGTCTCTCACCCCTACTCGATGCCCTACCAGCACTTCGACGTCTGGGTCTGCCGCGGCCTGCGGATGCCGATGACCGAGCTGTGGCCGCGCGTCAAGAGCTACGACTGATGAGGGATCTGCGACTTCGCGGCGCCGTGGTCTGGCTCGGGCTGGTCCTCATGCTGGGGATCCTGTTCTTCCTCTACCACTACCTGGCGGTTCTGGCGGCGGGAGAAACCGAGAACCCTCTCGAGCCGTTCATCGACGAGCTGACGGGAGCCCTGGTGGGCGGGCTCCTGTTCTTTCCCATTCGCCGGCTTGTCCAGGGGTTGCCCCTGACGGCCATGGCATGGCCGCGCCGGTTGCCGGTCTACCTGTTGGCGCTCGTCGCCTGCGGAGGGATCGCCACGACGTTGATGTGGGGCCTGCGCGGCGCGCTCTATCCGCTGTCCGGCCTGGGGCCCTACGACTACGGAGTGATGCCCCTGCGCTACTTCATGGAGCTGTCGCTCCAGGCGGTCTGGTTCACGCTCGCGGTGGCCGGCCTGCATGCTTGGTACGCCCTGGCGGCGGCGCGCGCCCGGGAGTTGCGGGCGGCCCAGCTCGAGACCAGCCTCGCCCAGGCGCAGCTCCGCAACCTGCGCCTCCAGCTCCAGCCCCACTTCCTGTTCAACGCCCTGAACACCATCTCGTCCACGATGTATGAAGACCCGCGGGCCGCCGACGAGATGCTGGACCAGCTCGCCGAGCTGCTCCGGGCCTCCCTGCGCACGGCCCAGACGGACGAGGTCCCCCTGCGCGAGGAGCTGGCGCTGCTGGACCGCTACCTCGCCCTCCTGCGCGCCCGCTTCGGCGAGCGGCTGGAGGTGGCGTTCCAGCTCGACCCGGACGTCTCCTCCGCGCTGGTGCCGTCGCTGCTCCTCCAGCCGCTGGTGGAGAACGCTGTCCGCCACGGCAACGCCGAGCGGGTGGGCCGGGGGACCATCGCGGTGCGTGCCCGGCGCGAGGAGGGAAGGCTGGTGCTGGAGGTGGAGGACGACGGCCCCGGGGACCTCGGAAGGAACGGCGATCGATCCTCGTCCGGCCTCGGCCTCGCCGCCACCGCCGAGCGGCTGCGTCTCCTCTACGGCGACGGCCAGGCCTTCGACGCCGGCAACGCCCCCGGCGGCGGCTTCCGGGTGCGGGCCTCGCTGCCTTACCGGGAGGCGGCGGCGTGATCCGCGCCCTGATCGCCGACGACGAGGCGCCGGCCCGGCGCAAGCTCCGGGGCCTGCTGGAACGCGAGAGCGACTTCGAGGTGGCGGGGGAGGCCGGAGACGGCGCCGAGGCCGTGGCGGCGATCCGCGCCGGGGCTCCCGACGTGGTCTTCCTGGACATCCAGATGCCGCGCCTGGACGGCTTCGGGGTGATCCGGGAGGTGGGCGTGGACGCCATGCCGCTGGTGGTCTTCGTCACGGCCTACGACGAGCACGCCTTGAAGGCCTTCGAGGTCCACGCCCTGGACTACCTGCTCAAGCCGTTCGCACCCTCCCGCTTCGGGCGTCTCCTGGAGAGGGTCCGGCGCCAACTGGAGCCCGCCTCCTCCGGGGATCTGGCCGGGCGCATCGAGCGCCTCCTGGCCACGGTGCGCCCCGCGCCGGACTACCCGCGCCAGATCCTGGTGGACAAGGACGAAGGGCGGCAGGTCCTGCTCGCCGTGGACCGGATCGACCGCGTCTGTGCCGAGGGCAACTACCTGCGTTTCTTCAGTCAGGGTACCGAACACCGCCGCCGCGGCACGCTGCAAGACCTGGAGGGCCGCCTCGACCCCGCCCGCTTCCTGCGCCTGAACCGCTCCGAGATCGTCCGCCTGGAAGCCATCCGGGAGGTCCAGCCCTGGTTCCACGGCGACGCCCGCGTCGTGCTGCACGACGGGACGATCCTCACCTGGAGCCGGCGGTACCGGGCGAAAGCGGAAGGGTTGTTCTAGACGCTTCCGCCTCCGCCGGCGTAGAAGGAGGGATAAACGCCTGAACGGCACGGAGGAGGCAGTATGCGGAATCAACTCATCCCGGCCACTCTCATCCTCGCCGCGCTCGCCGCGACGCCCGCTTCGACTCAGACCAGGAACCAGCCTCCCGCCAAGAAAGAAGCTCCGGCCCAGCGCTACGTGGACGCCGACCGCGACGGCAACGTCAGCCTGAAGGAGTGGAAGGGGAGTCCCTTCGCCTTCGCCATGCAGGACGCCAACGGCGACGGCGTCCTCTCCGGCGAGGAGTTGACGGTCCAGCAGACCCCGGAGACCGCCGCCAAGGTCCCCGCGGCTTCGCGCCAGGAGGTCGAAAAGGCCCGCCAGGCCCGCCTCTTCCGGGGACTCGACAAGGACCGCGACGGCCGCCTCAGCAAGAGCGAGCTGCCCCGCGACCAGTTCGACCGCCTCGACCGCGACCGCGACGGCGTGGTCACCCGCGAAGAGTTCACCCAGCGCTGAAGCTGGCCTGTCACTTGCAGATATAGATTTGTTTCGACGGGCCTGCCGCCACCGGGCCCCCGCGGCTGGATGTTTCAGCCGCGGCGCTGTATCGACAGGAGGTAAAGCATGAAACTTCGTAGATCGATCATCGCGACAGCGATTTTCTCCCTTTTGGCTCCCTCGGCCACAGTCCTCGTGAAGAGCGCCAACGCCGGCGTGTACTCTCAGGAGGACAAGAAGAAGCCCGCCCGAAATCGCCAGGAGAACCGCCGGAACGAGGAAAACATGCGATTCCTCGGCATGGACCGCAACGGTGACGGGCGGATCACCCGCGGCGAGTGGCGGGGCAACGACAACTCCTTCGCCCAGCATGACTGGAACGACGACGGCGTCCTCTCCGGCGCCGAGGTCCGTCCGGGCGCGCAGCCGAGCAACCGCCGCGAAGCCGAGGCCCGCGCGCGCTTCGACCGCCTCGACGTCAACGACGACAACGCCATCTCCCTCGCGGAGTGGATCGGCACCCGCAACGCCTTCGAGCGCCTGGACCGCAACGACGACGGGTTCCTGAGCTTCGACGAGCTCAGCGCCCGGCGATAAGCCTCCATAAAAGGGAACAGGGGCGCGGCAGGCCGCGCCCCTGCCATATAGCCTTCAGTCTCAGGGCTGGGCGGCGATCGTCATCTGATAAGACCCACCCGGCCCGCCTCCAGCCTCGAGCCGCACGAAGTACCGCCCCGATCCCAGCGTCCGAGACCCCCGTCCGTCCGTGGCCAGGAGCACGCCGTCCTCCCCGAGGAGACCCGCCGCCAGGCCCGACGGCCCGGTGACCGAGATCGTCACCTCCGTGGCCGCCGTCAACGTAAAGGAGAACAGGTCATGGTCGGCGGCGGAGACGTCTCCCGTCCGGCTCTCGCCGAGGGCCGTCTCCGTGGCGCACAGGAAGCTGTCGCCATGGTCGTCCTGTGGACCGAGGCGGCAGACGTCGAAGAAGGTGACCCGCATCCGGAGGTCGCCCGTGGCCCCGGCGGGCGGCGCCACTTCCACGCAGTGCTCGCCGGGCCGGACCACCGTCGTCAGCGGCCGGTGAGCCGTGCCCACCGGAGCGCTGTCCGCCAGGAAGGGCGAGCCGGAACCGCCGCGGGAGTGGAGGGAGCCCTGGGCCGCGGCTCCCTCGCCGGAGATCACCAGTACCCCCGGACGGGTGATCGAGACCTTGATGATGTCGTTCTGCCACTCGTCCACTTTCTTGTCGCTCGTGGCGGTGACGGCGTCGGCCAGGGACACGGCCCCGCCGGAGGTCCCGAGCGCCTCATCGCAGTCCGGGAACGGCTGCGCGGCGAGGACGGCGGGAATCAGGAAGACGGAGAGGATCGCGATCGAGACGGACGCAAGACGAAGAACGGCGGGCTTCGAGAACATACACGGACCCCTTTCAGGCCAGACGGCCCCAAGAACGTGATTGGGTTTGCGGTTCTGGGATGTCCCTGTGGAGGACTTGCCGGCCGGCCTTCGGAGGCGTCCCACCCTCGCCTCAAGAAGGGGAGTAACTGGCTGTTTTTCGGGATTGGCGGGATTTCGGCGGCGGATGTGGTGAAATAAAGCTCACCTTGAACATCGCCAGGCTTTTCCGGAGGGGGGAGAGGAGACCGCCCGCGAGCGGGTCTTCACGGAGCTCGTCCGCTCCATGGGACCGCAGGGCGAGCCGGACCCCCGCCGCCTCGCCGCCGCCCGCGAGGCCCTGCGGGCGGCGCTCCGGGGCGAGCTGCGCCGCCGGGGGCTCTGGGCGTCTCCGCCCGCCTGGCTGGGGATCTATGGGTTCGAGAGCTGGGAGGACGCCCTGGAAGAACTGGCGGCCGAGGCCTACGCCTTCATCTTCGTGGATCGCCTCCAACCCCTCCGCGCCCAGCTCGGGGTCAAACCGAACATTGACGGCCTGGTCTTCCTCAACCTCCGCCACTTCTTCCACGAGCGCCAGAAGGAGCACGATCCTCTGGGCTCTCAGGTCTTCGAGATCCTCCAGTCCGCCGTGCGGAGCGCCCTGACTGAAGGGAGCCTGCACGTGCTGGCGGGGGACCCCAGAGTGCGCAACGAGACCGTCCTCGGCTTCCATCCCGGCGCCGAACCCGTCTCTCCCGAGAACACGGATTTCCCCTCGCTGGTGGCGCGCTGGAACGACGATCTCCTGCCGGACCTCGTGACGCTCCGCGGCCGCCGGCAAGTAGAGGTCGTCCAGCGCCTGCGGGAGCGCCTCTCGGATCTCCGCGACGAAGGCGTTGAAGCCTTCCGCTTCAAGGACCTGATCGATCCCCTCAAGGCCGACGTGCGGGCGCGCTGGGGAGCCCTCCTGGACCTCGATGCCGGGGACGCTGCCTTCGAGGGCGAGGACGGCGAAATCCTCCGGGTACGCCTGACCCGGCCGGACACCGGCTACGAGGACCGGCAGCTCTTCCGCAAGCTGGTGGCCTGCGTCCTGGACGCCATCGAGCGGCTGAACGTGAATGAAAAGACCAGGGGGTATCTCACTACCCTCTGGCAGTTCCTGCGGGTCGACGTTATGGCCGGCGCGAACGAAGCGCGCCTGTCCCAGCGCCGCATCGGAGAGCACCTCCGCATCCCCCGGGAGCGTCTCCCGGAGCTGTACAACACCCTGCGCCGGCTGGTGGAGCCCTGCCGCGCCGCCAATTCCGGGAAATTCCCCGTTACCTCCTTACAAGGGGGGTATGCCCCGCAGGGTCCGCGGGGGATCTCGCCGTGAAGCCGCGCGCCCCCGAGCCCGGCGACCTCTTCGTCCTCCCGGAGACCGCCGACTTCCCGGTGGAGTGGGCTGTCCTCGACCGCCGTCCCGGCCGCCTGCTGGCCGTCCCGGCGGACGCCTGTCCCCTGGCCGGCAGCGCCGATGTGGAGATTCTCCGCGGCGAGCCCCGCGGCCCGCTCGTTCTGCGCTGCCGTTACGGCGTCTGGGGAGACCCCGCCCGCTTCGATCTCAACCGGCGTACCGGGATCCTCGATCCCGCGGCCGTGGACCGAGCCCTGCGCAAACGCGCCGAGCTGGACTCCGGCTCCCTGACCGCCTCGTCCCTGGCCTACGAGGCCGACGTGGACCCCGAGTACGAGGATTGGGAGCGGGACGTCCTCATTCCCGCCCACGCCGCCTTCCCCGTTGCCGTGGACCGCCCGGAGTCCGTCGCGGACCTCCATCCCGGCTGGACCTCCTTGGGCAACCCCTACGCCCTGGCCGCCTCCCTCCTCCTCATGGTCACCCTGGGCCTTGCCGGCGGCTTCCTCTGGCAGCGGGACCGCCTCTCGGATCTGCAATCGGAGCGTCAGCGGGCGGAGGAGCAACTTCAGCGGGAGCGGGAGACTCGCGCCGGGGAGCTGAGGAAGCTTCAGGAGGATCACCTGCGGGATCTCCGGGCGAGAGGGCGCGAAGCCGCCGAAAACCTGGCACGGGAGCGCCGGAGGATCGCGGAGCTGGAAAGGCGCCTGGAGGCGACGGGGCGCACGCGCCCGTTGATCAATTCTCCCTGGATCTGGCTGGCTCCCTACGATCCTGTTCGGGGAGAGGGCGAGAAGATCGTTCTGCCGCCGGAGGCGGACTCCCTGTTCCTGATCCTGAGCGTTCCCAGCAACCCTTTCGCCGGGTATCGTCTGGAGATCCGCGGAAAGGCGCACGGGCGAACTGATCTGGCAGGCTGCCGGCCTCCGCAAGACGGGCCTGATCGAGGTCAGCCTCGAGTTGCCTCGGGATTTCCTGAAGCCCGGCGATTACCGGCTGCGTCTCTTCGGCTTGAAGAACGGCCAATCAGAGCCCGTGGGGGAGTACGAGTTGCGGATCGCAGGGGAGTGACGGCCTACATCGACGTCGTCTGGTACGTGGTCACAGGTTCCTGCCACACCGGCAACAGACGAAGGTTCATGTCCGTCCGAGGCCCTCGGTCGCCGTCCCAGCACTGCCGGGGATTCAACGTAGGGAAACCCCATTCGGCGTTCCAGAAGCCGGCCAGCACGTCCCATGTACTGCCGAGGGTCCGGTCGCCACTCACTTCCGCGGCTCTGAAGCCTTTGGGGGCCCACATCTGGAAAGCCTGTTCATTTCCCAGGTAGGCGGCGTGCAGGAAGCTCTGCCCGTTGACTCCTAAGTCCCCGCATAGGATGCCATCGTCCCAGTCCATCACGAAGTGGCCGTAGGTCTGCAGGGTCTCGGGAAGGTCCAGTACCGTCCTGGCGGTGCTCAGGGAGAAACTCAGTGCCTGGCGCGTGAAGAACCCCATTTCCCGCGCAAAACCTCCCTCTTGACAGAGAAAGCTGTCCACCGTGTCGATTCGCGTGCTGCCTGCCAGGCGCAGCCGCTTCTCAGCCGTCTCCAGTTCGACGAGAACGGACTCGATCCTGAAGCAGACGTTAGGCAATGCGGCCGGAATGGAAAGGTCCCTGACAGCAAAGGACATGTAATCTCCGGGCCGGTACTCCACGATAGCCGCTCCCGCCTCCTGGTTCAGCACTACAAGGCGGCCCTCCAGCCGGTAGCCCGGTTGTAAAAGACTCACCTCCACGACCGCGTCCGCGCGGAAAACCGTGAGGGTCGGAGCTTCGCCGAAGAAAGGCGAGAGCAGAGCAGGCATGGGATATTCGACCTTCCACTCCTGCGAGTTGACGGTCCGCAGATCGATCGTGGTGCGTGGGGAAAAATTGGCCACCTGCACCGGCACGAGGGTGCTCTCCGGTTCCATGGGTTCGGGAACCAGGAGCGCGGCTTCGGTCAGCATGACATCGCTGTCATCCACCTTCACCCGCGCCTCGAACTGGAAATCGGAAGGGGCGCCGAGCGTGAGCCGTGCCCGTCCCGTGCTGGCGGCGTATGGCTTCCCGTCAAGAATGGACTCGGCAAAGTGGATTTCGAGCGGGACATTCTGCGCCTTCCTCACGGGTCCCTTGCCTTTGCTGCCGTCGTTGAACGCGTCGGGCAGAACATGGGCGAAGGACCCACAGGAACCCGCCGGCTCCGCATAGGCATCGGTGATCACGCAATTGTGGAGCACGGAATCCCCCACTCCGAGCTGAAACACGAGGTCATAAGCGTCTTCGACATCCGCCGGCCGGAGACCGGTGGCGGTGAGATCCCATTCCGTGTCCCGGAGCTCCGCCACGGCATGCATCCCCCGAAGCGCCGTGGCGTGGCGCACAAGGAGTGGAAGATCGCTGTACTCCTGGTCAGCCTCGCTGGCGAGAACCGGCTCCAGCCACTTTCTGTAGATCTGTCGTTCCTCCTGGTACTTGAGAAACACGAAAACTCCGGCGCCTGCCACTGCGGCCAGCGTCAGCGCTCCGCTGGTCAGGACAATCCGCTTCGTTCGAGTTGAGGCCATGGGGTTCCCTCCAGAGAGCACGATACAAAGAAGCGGCGCCCAGTGGGACACCGCCGGACAAAGAGACGCCGGGTGGATCCGTTACGTCAGAGGAAGACGCGAGTTTTCCCGCCCGAACGAACCACCCCTACTGCCAATCCCCATAAATCTGGAAAGCCGCCCAGTAGTAGGGAGCCGACGCGTCGATCTCTTCGATCTCACCTTTCTCGTTCTTCACCTGGATCGGCCCCCGGATCAGCTCCATCTGAGCCGCCCGCAACGCCTCGTCCTTCGGCTTGCCTTCCTTGAGGTGCTTGTAGAATCGGACCATCAGCTCAGCCGTGGTGCGGTCGGAGATCTTCCACAGTGACGCCATGACCGATCGCGCCCCCGCGTACTGGAAGGACCGAGCCAAGCTCAGGAGACCCTCGCCGCGCAATTCCCTTCCCATTGCGGAATCGCAAGCGGCGAGCACGACTAAGTCGGCATCCATCCGCACCTGTTCGGAGATCTCCCATGCTTGAAGAATTCCGTTCTGTGAGTTACCTCCATCAACCTCTTGACGAGCCATGATTAATCCTGATTCTGAGGGAAAGTCTTCATCCACGTGAGCATGGCCGGCGAAATGGATAAGATCCTTCCCTGCCATGGCTTGCTTAGCCTTCTCTTCCGTGGCTGCTGCGCCGAGGTATACTTCCGCTTCTCCAGGAAAAGCAGAAGCCACTATCTGAGCCTCGTCAAAGCTACCCAATAACTGCTCCTCTTTGAGAGCATGGGGATCACCAAAGGCCACAAATCTTGAGGGGCGCCTAGCTTGATCTTTTGGACTCCTTGATCGTAGGGTCTCTGCATAGAGAGTAGCAGAGGAAATCATGTGCAGTGGGCGGCGCTCGGCCAAATGCAAGATTTTGTGACTGTGCCCGAAGATCTCCTTTGTAAGGGCACCAAAAGGTAGTGCATGAAGTGGGCCGTCGGCCACAATCGCGATGCGCTTACTGCTCTCAATTTGCGACTCAAATTTCTCTATTAAAAGGTGGTAAAGTTCTTTGCCAAGCAATTGGATTGCCCGAGCTCTATGCGGCTCTCTATGGGGCTTTGCGAGTAGATTTCTAAAAGTCATTATTTTCGTTCGTAGTTCGGACTCTCCGATTGGCAGCGTGACAAAGTCTAGGCCAGTTTCTCGCGTTAGAAAAAAGGCTGTTGTCCTTTCTGTGCTTACATGATAAACAATCAGCAAGGTCCCAGGATCGAGGCTTTTGCTGATGTGGGGCGTCTCTATAGTTGCTTTGGCTTGCTCCGGCCGATGTGGCGACGCCAGCCGCATCCTCTCGTAAAGAGCGGATTGTTCTGAGAGCAATATAAGAAGCTGTGATCTCAGTGTGTTCGACTCTTCCAATCGATCACCTTCGCCGAGACGCTTCTGCAATTCACCATAGATTCGGTCGTGCTCTTGGGCAAGTCTCCTGCGCTCAGTGTCGAGTTCAGGAATGATGTGGGGTAGGTCTATGGGGGCACTTTCCGTAAATGCCTCAAGCAATGTTCGGCTCCGCGAGCGCTCCACTGTACGAAATGCCGCCTCGATTTTTCCTGACGATAGAAGCAAGTCTATGTACGATCTATAACCTAAAGCATGCGCGGCTCTGAAAGCTTCTTTTCGACGTTGGGCGCCGCCAAGCCGGAAGCTATGCGCTTCGAGCATGTTCAAGGACTGTTCAAATAGTTGCTCAGCGGGCTCAGTCTCTCCCAGTTTATAAGACACTTTGGCAAGCAGGAAGATCGCCTCAGCTTCGGCAGGTGATCCAGGAATTCGCCTGTTTCGGATCGAAACTGCCTGCTCAAGTATCTGACGGGCTTGGGCGAGTTTCTCTTGTGCCTCTAGTACCAGGGCGAGATTATATAAAGTCGATGCTACCTCAAGCCCTCCAGGAGCACGCGTGCTGTTGATGTCAAGTGCCTCCCGATGGAGGCGTTCGGCTCGACCGTAGTTCTTCCGCAGCCAAGCTATATTTGCAAGATTTGAAATGGTTCTTGCTGTGGTTAGACTCTTGGGGACAGTTGATTTTGAATAGCCAGAGCCTTTTCAAAATATTCCTCTGCGGTCGCTAGTTCGCCCTGCTCGAGCAGTACCGCTCCGATGTGCTGAAGATTCACCGCTACCGCAACGCCGTCTGGTGCCAATCGCTGGTTCCGGGCGAGTGCCGCACGGAAGAATTCGTAAGCTGTGGTGAGATCTCCTCTTCCAAATATAGCCGTCCCGAGGCCGTCTAATGCATCGGCGATGCTCGAACTGCTGGGGTTGCTCCGCTCTAGGTTGGACAAGGCGCTTCTGTAGAGCGATTCAGCTTTGCCAAAGTCGCCTTTCTTTACAAAGATGGACGCCAGGATTAGGGATGCAGTGGCATGATCTTCATGGTCCGGGTATTCGCGGCCAGTAACGGAGAGCGCCTGGGTCGCCAGCTCCTCTGCTGTATCGAGATCACTTCGGTTGTAGGCGATTAAGGCCAGATTTCCTAGGCTCCTTGCTATTGCGATACCGCCTATATTCAAGGATCTGCGGATCTCTAAGGCTCTCCTGTACAGTGTTTCTGCTGTATCTGAATCGCCGCGTTTCAAGGCGACATTCCCAACGCTGTCGAGGTTATTCGCTGTGGTTGTACTGAGGGGAATGTGGAGTTCGCGAATGGAGAGAGCGCGGCGATACAGATCCTCCGCTTCGCCGAGAAGTCCCTGTTTGAAGGCTAGTCCTCCCAGCTGTAAGCTGTCCATGCGTATATAAGCGGCACATGCAGGGTCGGATTGGCTGGCTTGCAATGCTGCTTATTTAAGCAGGTCATGCTTTGTCACGTTGCCCCGCTTTGTAGAGCAGCCTAGCTTTTTCGTAGAGCCCGTATGTGATGAGGTCTTCTCTTCCAGTTTTGCTAGTTCTTCGATAGCGGAATCAGTGTTTTGGATCAAATATCCAGCCTCTGGCCAGTAATCGCTGACTCGGCGACTGTCAGGAAGAACCAGCCCGCTGATAAAAGATAGCTCCTAAGTTGAGCCACTGTCCCAAGTTGCCTAATCATCGATAGAGCTCGTTCAGGAATTTCTTTGGTGTATCTGCTCTAGAGAACCATGTAAACAGAAATCCCAGTGCTTGCAGCCAAGGCAAACCAGCTTGCCGATCGCTTCGAACTGATGTAATGAGCAGTCCCATCCCGCCCCACGTTCTGTGCGGCTTGATCTTGCCTTTTCGAAGATCGTTCATCGCCACAATCTTTTTTAGGTCTCATAGGGAGTCGGATAGGTTCACTCGTTCGGCTCGAAGGTGGCCCAGCTCTGCTCACTTCCCAGGTCGTCGTCACATCTCCAGGCTGAAGAAGTTTTTGGACTGATGAAGAATTCTCGATTCCTGAGCACACTTTTTCGCCTCTCATGTCGCTGGTTCAAGTCTCAGGTCTCATGTTTCTGGAGGGGGTGCGCCGCCGAAGCAGGTGGTTGAGTGGTGTTTGCGTCATGGCTACCTTCCAGGTGGATCCCCTTTTGCTGGATAACCCCGAAGACCTTCCTGGTCACTGTGCTCTTGATGTTTCTGAAGCCAAGGCAGAGGCGCCCGCACCCTCGAACGGCCTTCTTTCCTCTCCATGCTCGAAGATCTTCACCGCGTTTCCCAGAGGACCCCCGAGCCCGCGGGGTACGAGGCGTGCCCATGGAGTCGGAAGAGGTCGAGACTAGGACTATAAGATTCTCCCCGTACGCCCCTTCACAGCGCTGCTGCGGCCTGAAGTTGAGGGATTCGACGGAGCGCTTGGCGGATCCAGCATGCAAGTTGCTTCTCGTCTTTTGATCGCGCTCGTTCTCCTACTGGCCAGGGTGCGATCGCGATGGCATCGAGGCAACGGCCTCATGGTGCCGCAGGGACTGTGATTCCATTCACTACCGATTCGGTCCCTCCCCCTCCATTCAGTTGTAACATCACGGTACCACGATAAGAACCACCCGTGACTAGCAACTTTTCTTTGGGGTTCAAGAGTTTCCCCGCCCCGAAGTTTCACTCCCTCAGTCCCCAGAAACTTCCTCTGCTAGAACTTTCCACCAGCCTCATGTGACCGCCCCTCCCCCCGGGGTCCGCGTCGCTCCTCCCAGTCCTAGAACCAGGGCGAAGGCGCCGCGCTTGAGGCGCTCGTTCCTCTTGCATCTTCGAGGATCTCTTCCGCATGGCCAGCAGCGCCTTCGGGCGAGCAGAAAGAGCCATTGCCTTGCAGCCCACAGCACTCGTCCACAAAGATCTACCTGGAGCCATGGACCAGTTTCGATTCCGCCCGATTGGCAGGACCGGAGCAGATTTCTTCGCCGTGGCGTCCCAGTGATCCGACGTGCTCATGGACTATGCCGAGGCCGGCCAACGGGACAGAAAAAAAAAAGAACATGCCACAAATTTCCCCTTCTGGAGAAGGCGTTCGGGGTCGGGCTCGTCCAGGACGCCGACCTCGCCGATCTCTCCGGAGGCCCTCGACCGGCTCCGAGGCCCTCGATCCCGCGGCAGCATCGCATCGATCAACTGAAAGAGTCTGCGGCTTCGACGGCGAGATCGCCGAGCTCCTCGACCTTTCGGTCACCGCCGGCGGGCGGGAATGGAAGAGGCTGGGCTCTGACTCCTGCGCGAGCTCAAGCCAGAAGTAACAACCTACGAAGGGTGCGACGGCGGCGACAACCTGGCGTTCTTCTGAAGGACGACGGCCTGCTCAGGAGCGGAGGAGGACAGTGACACCAGAAAGTTGGCGGCAGGGTGCGAGGCGGTCTCGACAGCGCCCTCGAAAAACGGCGGAACAGCGGGCAGGACTTCCTCAGCCGCGGCCTCCAGCGACGACTTCGGAGCTCCGGGAGAAGATCAATCTCTCCTGGGGATCGAAGGACAAGAACAGGAGTCCTGAAAAAGTCGCTGCTTCAGCCGGTCCGGCGGCGGAGCCGAGGGGCTGGTCGAGGGACGGCGGTTCGACCCTATCGGTGCCGTCCGGGGGATCAGCCGCGGGCGCATCGAGGCGGTCTCTCTCGCCGCGCGGGCCGACAAGAGTACAGGAAGCGGATCGCCTCCAAGCTGTCGTCACCCAGACGCACAGAGCAGGAGTCGTCCGCCGCTTCCACTCTGCAGCGGCAGTCCTCGCCCGCCTCGAGCATCCAGACATCGCCCGCCTGCTCAACAGCGCCCGCCACGGCGGGCGGCCGCCCTTTCTTCGTCATGGTCTGGTGGAGAGGACGGCCCATCGATGCTCCGTGTGCGCCAGCCTGCCGGTGCGAGGACGAGCTAGCGCATCCTCCGCCCGGTGTCCGCCGCCCGTCCATTTTCGGCCGTCGAAGCACTCATCGCCCACCAGGACCTGAAGCCGAGAACATCCTGGTCACGCCGGAAGGACTCCGAGAGCTTGCTGGACTCGGCATCGCCGAGTCCTCGATTGCCACAGACGCGAGGGACCCTTGCCCTTGAGACAAGCTCGAATACGACCATGACGCTCCTCTACGCCAGCCCAGAGCAGGTGCGGAGCGAGGCCCGTCGCCACGAGCCACGATGTCTCTACTCCCTCGGCGTGCTTCCTGCCGCATGCTGCTGAGCCGGCAGGCCTCCCTCCCGCGCGGCGGACGAAGGACCCGCCTCGGCCTCGAGCGGCGACATCCTGGCCGGAGGAACGATGCGGCCGAGCGAAGCAGTGGAGAGGAGGGAGGAGGACCGAGCCGCTGAGCGGGGGATCTCGACACCATCGTGGCCGCCGCCCTCGACCTCGATCCGCGGGCAGCAGTACGCATCGGCGGAGCCGGTTGCGCCGCAGACGTGCAGCGCCATCTGACGGCTCCATGCTGGCCCGCCGAGGAGAGACCAGCTCCCGCTCGGAGCAAGTTCATTGCCGCCCGTGGTCAGGCCGGGGTCGGAGCAGCAGCAGCGGCGGGGCTCCTGCTGGTCCTAGGGGTCTGCGTCACCGTGGCCGTTGCTGCTCCGCGCGGGCCGAGGCGGAGCAGAGACCGGGCGGGGCGGGTGTCGGAGAGACCCTGGAGGTGTGGCCGCGGGTCCAGATCCCAGCCGCTCCCGGGGGAGGAGGTGACGGCGGGGGAGGTGCTGGATGAAGGACGCAGAGAGAGAGGATCACAAGAGTGTCAGGAGGCGAGACCCAGAGACCAGGCCCGCTTCTGATGGAGGCCGTCAGCAGGGCCCCGCGGCTCGACCTACGGAGGACCAGCCCCAGAGCTCCTGACCGAGGCGCTTCCGTTCCACCCAGGAGAGCCCTGGGACAGATCCGCCTCGAGAGATCAGCCCGACCTTCTCCAGAAGCCCTCACACTGGTCCTCCACGATCTCGATACCGGACAAGAGAGGCCCGAGCACGAGCTCCCTGCAGAAGGCCTCGAAGATGCACCCAGGCCGCGTGGGCGACGGAGGCGCCTGGGTACGCCCGCAGGCGCTCGACGAGCACCAGCGAGCCTCCTCCAGGCCCTGAGAGAACTGAAAGAGGCCAAGAGCCCTCTACGAGGAGGATCCTCGCGTTTGAAGCAGCCGCTCCTCGGCCGAAGGGCTGAGGATGTGGGGACCAGCCTGAGCGGCCTGGCCGGAGCGCGGCGTGACCGCGGGACCTCGCCGCGCCGGCACTGTTCCCAGGAAAGATCCCCCTGGCCCTTCGCCGGAAGCCCTGAGCAGCAGAGCCCCATCCGGACGTGAGCGATGAGCCTCGACGACCTCCGTGGATCGTGGAGGAGCGGGGAGATCTGGTGAGAAGCCGAGAAGCTCTACCAGGAGAGCGCTGACCATGCGGAGGAAAGCTCTTCATACGCCCCAAGCCTCAGGAGTCGCCCTGAGCCTAAACGGCTCCGCTTCTAGACCTCCTAGGCTCAGGGCCGCCCGGCTGAGGCCGGCCCGCTGGCGCCCGCCCCCCTAGTCGTCGCTAGCGAGTCCCTGGAGCCAGAGCGCCCAACACGGGTGCCAGCCGAACCTCGCCGCCCCGTGCTTCATCGCTCAGAGGAAGGGCGGAAAGACTGAGCCCCTCGCCCCAAGGCGTTGGCGGCCCCCCTAACGACGGACCACTTCCAGGTGCCGCAGCACGGGAGCGTGCTAACAAGCTCCGCCCCGCCCCACTCAGCAGCCGGAAGCAGGCCCACTGCTTCTCAAGCTGCTCCATTCCTTCAACCGCCGAGGTCCAGCGAGTCACACTCTTCTACGCTCCAGCCACGCTGGAGCGGGTCGTCGACCTCTACACGGCCTGCGAGAAGCCGGGGCAAAGGCGTACGTATCGGCACCTGTTCGCCCTTGCTCGGTCGTCGTCTTGCCGTGCAAGACGGTCGCAGGCCGCCGCAGGCTTGCGTCAGTGTACAGCTCGTCGCCGCCAGGCCTTGGGCTCGTAGGCAGACTTTAACTCTTGTAAAAAAACGGCTCCACCTCGTCCACCAGCGCCTCCACGCCTCCGGCATCAGCCTCCGAGGGCCTGAAGCCATCCACAGCTCGAGCAGCGAAGGCAGGCGACTCGAGGCCTCTCGACGGTCGAATCAAGGCCGCGAGCAGCTCCAGAGCCACGGCCCACCAGGGGGAACCCCGGCGTCTCCCTGTCGACGATCTTCCCGACAGTACCCGTCGAGAGGATCTTCGCTTCTTTCTTTCAGTTCATCGGCTCCTCTGTTCCTTCCTCTCGCCTGACACACCCTGAGCAGGTCCATGGTACAGCTCTCACCACCCAGACCCGACGATGGACTCGCACCGAGCAATTTCTCGACCGCCGCCGCCGCGGCTGCAGGTCCTCTCCTGGAATCAGTTTCGGTACAGCATGCCATTCAGATACGACCTCTTCGCCGCCGACGAGCCACACAGTTCCAGCCCGTCCGCCAGTCCTTCCAGAAGGCCCTCTGGAGGGGTCCAGAACACGTCGTTCGATTCAGCATGAACCGAGAGAGTCGTCGAGCCCCGTGCGTCCCACGAAACACATCGGGCCCCGCGGCGGGGAAGCCAGCGCCACGACGCCTCCCGGGCACAGAAGCGACCCCTTTCCAGCTCATCAGTACCAAGCCGTCGTTGCCACGGTCAGCGCCCCCGCGCAGCAGGGGTCAACGCCACGGCCCCGGCGGAAAAAAAGATTTTGCTCAGTGTCGAAACCTCGACCAGTTCCTCGTCGTTCAGTCGCGCCCAGGAAGAATGCGGGCATTTCTCGACCCGGCATGAAGAGCATGCAGGTTGGGATCGCTTCCGCCGCGAATCGTGCCTGCTCGATGCTGTTGCAGAGTCGTAGGATCCGAGACGAGCAGCACAGCCTCTCCGGGCACCCCGCCCGGACGCGTCCTTCGCGAAGAGGCGCTTGAGGAGCGCTGGGCCGCGCCGCGTTTCGGCGCCGCGGCAGCGGCGCGGACAGCACCGTGCGCAGCAGGGAGCATCACGGCGTCCGGGTCCGGCGGGACAGGATCTCCGGCAGGTTGTCACCATCAGGTCGCCGTAGAAGATAATCGCTCCAGGACCAGAACCATCCGGTCGTAGCGGGTGCCCACCCGCCTCAGCGATCGAGCCGCCGAGGGAACGTCGACGCTGTTCCACCGAGGTCCACGTCGTAGCCGCCGACAAGACGATTTCCCCTTTTCACCTTCCAAGGGTCGAGAGCACTCCAGATCACCACCACCGCCTTATTCGATGCCGTGTTCCGGGAGGTTTCCTCGGACGCCAGCCGTGTAACGCAGCTCTCGAGCGCCTCACGGGTCGGCCTGCGGCCTCCTCCCGTCGCCGGGGTATCCTCCGAGCGCCTGGAGGTCGGTGGCGGACGGCGGCGGCGGGAATCTCGCCGCGCCCGCCGGCGAGTGGAGATCTTTCTCGCGCCGCCCTTCCGGCCCAGCCGGGCCTGGGGCGCAGACAGCCTTCATCAGTACGGGAGCGGCTGCGGGAGGGACGGCTGCCGAGCAGAGCCTCCGCCCTCTTCAGGCGGCTCCACCTGGGATGGTGGTGGCGGCCTTCGTTCCAGCGGTGGAGGATGCGGCGACGACCTCGACGAAGTCGTCCAGCGCCAGCCACCGCGGGCCGCCCCAGCCTTCAGCGAGAGCACCTCCAGAGCAGGCCTCATGTTTCCGCCGCGTCTCCTCTTCCTCTGCCGCCTCCTCCTCAAGAAGTGCTTTGTGGTCCAGGTTCCAGCTCGTCTTCATTCGCCTCCCCCCGCTGCCATTTCCGACTCCAGTTCCTCAGCCGCCTAGTCGAGCGCTGATGAGCCCGGTCCGGTCCATACAGGTCCAGGACCGCGTTCAGCAAGGTTTTTAGCGCCTTGATCATGGAGCTGTAGAGATGCTTTTGAGCTCCCGTGGCCGCTAGAAATCCAAAAACCATTTCGGCCCCAGTCTTTCCAAGAAGTCAGCGTCCGCTCCGTTCCACGCGCGCCATAGATCGGCCGGCTTCCGACCACGGCGTTTCGGGTCCTCGACGATGCGCTCGACGAGAGCTTTCATCGCCTCGTCGAGGCCATGGACTCCCGGACCGCTGGACTCCATGTCGGCGGTCGACAAGACTCTCCTGTCCCCGGACCCCGAACGACGGTACGGGGCTCCTCGTCATTGATGGCCGCGCCCACAGAGTACCGCTCGCTGTTCCGCCTCTGCCGCGCTTCTCTTAGCCTTGCCGGAGCTTCTCGATTGCAGGAGGGCGACGTCGGGCAGAAGTCGCCTCCACGCATCGCTGGACGGCGTCAGGACCAGTGACAGTCTGGAGCGCGCAGGCTCGAGTGCTTCTGGGTCGGAACCAGGATCTTCAGGCCGGTGTTCAGAAGGCCTCCAACAAGCAGGCCGTATACTCCTTACCATAACCAACCACCTTCACGCATTCCTCAACTTCTTCAGGCATCGCCGTGTTGGTTTCGACCTCATGGTGGTCGCAGCGTCGATGAAGGCTTCCAACTCCTACCGGCTCGCGAAGCTCAGCAGCTCCTCCCGAAGAAAGACAAAGAAGCACTCCCGCACCGGCTCCAGCACATCAGAGAGGACAGGGAGCATCAGCACCTTCCACCTCTCCCCACCCCAACTCCTGCATCAAGCCACCAGCACCCCAGGCATGAGCAGCCATTTCTTGGCCCAGCTCGGCAGAACGCAATCTAAGAGTCCGAGTGGGTGTTAAGGTCCCCACCACCAGGAATAAATTTGCAGGCGAGGGCTTGCCGAGGTTCTCCTCCCGCTGTTCGGAGTCGACGGATGCGTGCGGTCGGCTGTTCTTTATGGTCCCCCAGGATGCGCCACCATGGGTGGGGTGGCTCCTCTCCCCGATCTGGCGGAGGATGCAAAGATCGATAACATCTACTAAAGTCCCCATATTGCCACAGTGAGGCCTGAAAGATCTTCTCGGTGTCTCGCTCAGCCGCAGGCAGGCCCATAAACACTTGCTTCAAGAATGATTATAAATTTGTGGCGGGCCCCGGAACTGAGTCTCTCTTTTTAGCTCCAAGCAGGCACTTGAGAGAGGTCGAGTCAGTTCCGTTGTGGAGGAGTTTTTCCGGAGGCTGTCCTCGCCTCACCCTCGTGCGCCCTCGCCTTCCGCCGTCGCCGGCCCCATGACCGCCACGGTCTGCCAGCCCGGTCAGGATCGCCGAGTCCACCCCGTGCGTAAGGTCGGATCGATCCGCTGCGCTCCTCGGTACCCTACGACGAGACAATCACCGTCACGGATAACGGCAACGCCACCTACACCATGACCTTCACCTCCGACCCGAGTGCCTGAACTTGAACCCGCCGTGCGGCCTGGCCTCGCGGATCGTCACGGCGACGGTCGACCTCGCCCCCCAGACGGCCACCTGCCGTAGGCCTCACCTCCGGGCCCTCCCTCCCAACCTCCCTCCCACCTTCCGGGAGAGGAGGGAGGGCTGTTGTCGCGTCCCGTAGGGACAAGAGGAGGTAAGCCCCAGGTTTCAACCTGGGGCGGTGAAGGGCCCTCACCCCTTCGTATACATCGCCTCGTGGTGGGACGTTCCCTTCTGGACAGGCGGTCTCGCCTTCCCGGGCGAGGCGCCGCAGGGCCGTCGAGACTATGCGGGTTGGCCGGCCTGGGATGGACTCCCCGAAGCGGCGGTTGACTCGTCGGAGACCCTGAAGCTCCGAAGATTCGCCGTCCGGCAGATCCACCACCACCCAGGCCACGGCTTGCTACGGACCTCTGGGAGCTTCCTCTTCTTCGGAAGCCGGAAGCGCGACGGATGCGCGAGAGATGATCTCGGTCGCGGCCCCGACCGCTTTAAGGGACTCATATCCCTGAAGGCCGCCGCGAGCTCCTCGGCGTGGTTAGCCCGCTCTTTGCGATGAAGCGCCTCCTGCCGGCGTGGAAGGCCTCCCGTTCCCAATGCAAGCGATCCGCGCCTCCAGGTCCGCCAGGTCCGCGACAGCGAAAGCTCCAGCCCAAGTTTTTCCCCCTTTGCACCAAAACCTGGTCAGCCAGAATGATCCGAAGCGGTCCAGAGTTTTTACGTCAAAGCCGGCGCGAACGCCCAGCCCGCCAGAGAGCCCCGATACCGTGTCGCCTTCGAGGTTTCGCGCCATCTCTGGATAAGTCGCGTCACCTATCCTCGTTGCGTCATTTCCGTGTAGGTTTCGCCGCCTGCCCATCCCTTGCATCGCTATCGATAGTTTGCGTGTTCTCTGGCTAAGTGCGCCAATCTAGATAAGTTGCGTGGTCTGGCGATAGTTTGCGTCGCTTATGGCTATGTTGCGTCGTATGGGCCTCTGACGCGCCGTTTATCGGTAAGTTGCATCGTCTGCGGGTACGTTGCGCCGATTTATCGGTAGGTACGGCGTCTCTCATTCTCTGCCGCAGGCGGGTCACGATCTAGCGGTGAAATCGCCGGTCATCCGGTCCTCCGGCGCGTGCCTGCTGGAACAGGGCCAGCGCCGCCAGGGCTTCGCGGTCGACCTCGCGGGATTCGAACGCCATCATCATCTCCGCCGCGGCTCCTGCAATTCGTCCGTCCGTCCCTGCTCCCAGAGGAGGACGGCGGACCCAGGGAGACGAGCGCGGCGTCGAGCCCTTTGCCGAGCCGCAGGAACTCTCCCTGCACCGCCCGGTATGCCTCTTCGGCCTCGCCGCTCCGGCCCAAGCTGTGAGCCAGGATTCCTTCGGTCCAGCGGAGGCGGAGGAGATCTACGGGCTCGCCGACAGAGCCCAGGAGATTATCGACTTGCGGAAGGAGTCTCTCGGCCTCTTCGATCGCCTTCCCAGATGAGGAAATGGAGAAGATTCTGTCGTGCATAGGCGAGCAGTCGAGGTCATCGTCGTTTTCTAGCCCGGCAGCTTCTTCTCGACGGCACTGACAGCTCCCTTGAGGTCGCCGGCTTCGTTCAGGATCTTGGCTTTCTTCAGGAACGCTTTTCCTCATCCCCTGCGGTCTTCCGTCGTCCGAAAGAGGTCGATGACCTGATCAACCAGGGCCAGCGATTCCTCGAGCGTCTCTGGTCCAGCCGCAGGACGCTTCGAAGCTCAGGATCTCGGCCAGGATCTGTGGATCGCCGGTGCCGCCTTTCTCCAGGCACTCGGAAGCCCGCAGGAATGCGTCCTCCGTCCCTTCAGCTCTCCCAGGACCCTGCAGGCGTTCCCGAGGTGGGCATGGGACTGCGCTCGCAGATCCATCACCCAGTCGGGATGATAGGCGTCGCCCAAGTACTCGGCCAGACGCACGGCCAGTTGGGCCGTCTCCACAGCCCAGGTGGGATCGGAGACACCTGCTCCCGGACCTGCTTCAGGAGGAGTTCGCACACTCCCCAGGTGTGAAGCTCCTCGATCTCCCCGGCCCGGCGCATCCGTTCCGCGTGGAGCCTCGCCGAGCAGGCCCAACAACGCTGGCGCGTTCCGGACTCCACATGGCCACGGATTCATCCCAGTGGCCGCTTTCCTCCAGCAGCCGCGCGATTTCGTCGCGCAGGGTCCGGCACTTGGGACACGCCTCCAGGAAGTGAGGAGCCAGTTCCCGCCGGACCTGCTCGTGCTCCAGCTCGCCCGCCAGCCACCGCGCCAGGGTCTCCAACGAGGGATGATCGTCCTGCACGGGTCGCCTCTCCTTCCCGAGGGACAACCACGGATCGGAGACCCCTCAAGAAGTCAGGCACCGGAAGCGGTGATTTCGTGACACCTGACGTGAAAACGGCGGGACCCGGCCGCGCCCGGCCCCGCCCGGAATCCTGCCTAGCCGTCGGGATCGATCACGGCGCCGTTGTCGCCCGCCTCCCCGCTCGGAGGTGCGGCGTTACTCATCCCGTCGGCCGGCGCGGGCTTGCCGTTGGGATCAACCATGCCTCCATTTTTCTGGAGGACGCCGGACCACAGCCGGGCAGCCCAACTCCAGAAACTGGCGGGCAGGTTCTCCAGGATTGCCGGTCCGAGGACTCAGGCCGGACGACCGCGGCCTGAGCGGGGAAGGGGAGGGCGAGCCCGGCCACAAGGGCTAGGGCGGGCAGAGCCCGGCGCGGGATGCAGGGAGACATCTCTCCGCTCCTTTTCCGGCGGGACTCGGTGTCCGGCGTCCGCGCCGGAGGAGCCCGCCTAAGAAGAAGAATGCGGGGAAGGGGCGGGAGGGGGCCGGGGGGGGCGTGACCGGCGAGACCCCACCTTAAGGTTCCCTCTTCTGGTGGGGGATGAAGGTCGTGATTCGAAGCGGGTTCCGCGTTCGGGGCGGAATCGTTCGCCTGCTCATGGCTTCCAGGGGAATAGCTATCAACTACGCCTCGTTGCTGGAATCGTATGGGTGCTGAGACTCGGGCATAGGTATCTGTAGAAGCATAAGGCGTACGCCGAGGATCGGCGAAGCGGGAGTTTCACGATGCCACACATCAAGTACTATGGAGCAATTCCGCCTGCCACTATTTCTGAGCACGTACACTATGAGGACCCTCAAGAGCCTTGTTTTCGGGGACAACGAGAAACTCGTGTTGCTGTAAATACACGTTGTGAGGATGAGAGTGTTCCGCGTGATCAATGGGACAAGCACTATTACGCCCATATCCTTGAATCGCCATACGAAGGAATGGAGCACGTCGGTGGTGTCGGCGTGGTAGAGGATGAGTTCCTGCGTCCTTTCGACAGCATAATTTCCAGAGAGGAGTACGAAGATCTAAAAAGTACAATAGTTTCAGCGAACGCCGCTTATACTGACAATTCTATTAGTAATGCCTCATAGGGAGGCATAAAGGCAAGTTGGCGCACTGAAGAAGCTGGCAATAATTTGAGGGGCCTTCTGCAGTTGGCGCATAGCCCGCATGATGACGGTTTTTAGCTCTGCCTTGGTCTGGGCGGTTGCACGACCCACCTTCCCTTTCACGTGCGCCCAGGCGAGTTCGTCCGGGTTGAGCTCTGGAGAGTACGGGGGAAGGAAGAACAGCTCGATATGATCGGCATGCTCCTCGACGAACCGGCGGACCAGCTTGGCCTTATGGGCAGGATGCCCATCGACTATGAGGAAGATCTTGCGGTCGATTCCGGTGATGAGCCGCTTCAGGAACTCGCGAAAGGTATGAGCTGTTACCGAGCCCTCGTGGACCATGAACCGGAAGTGGCCCAGAGCATTGACTGCAGAGAGCATGTTGAACGAGAAACGAGCCCCTGTAGCCTTGACGATGGGCGTCTGCCCCCTCGGAGCCCAGGTCCTGCCCGCATGATGATCCGAGCGCACTCCCGATTCGTCAGCAAAGAAGATCAAAGCCCCTTCCTTCTTGGCTCGGGCAGCGATCTGCGGGAATTCCTCGTGGCGCCACTGCTCCACCAGCACCGGATTCTGTTGCCAAGCCCGGTACAGGGGGCGTTGAGGGGTGAAACCCAACTGCTTCATCAAGCGTCCCACAGAGGACTCGCTGAGCTCGACTCCGAACTCCCGGAGGATCAACTCTCGGATCATGCTCAAGGTCCAAAGAGCGAACTCGAACTTCAACTGCTGGGGGTTCTTGCTCCGCAACAGACGGGAAAGCTTCGCCACCTGTTGACCCGACAGCTTCGGCGGGGCACCCGGAATCGGCTTGGCTTTCAGCGCCTCCGTTCCGCCGGAGTGGTACGACGCGATCCAGCGGTAGATGGTTCGCCGGTTGATGCCCAGTCCAGTGGCCACAACTTCAGGGCTCTCTCCGGATTCGACTCGCTGAATGGCGCCAATCCGCATCTCTTCCAGTGTCTTATGGGAGTAGGAACGGGCATCAATCGTCTTTTTGCACCTCATGTCGCCAGTATACGACATGGGACATTACTTGCGCCAGTATCAGTAGGAGGAGGCGGGCTGACAAGCTGGCCAGTGACAACGATCATACGCGACGAGCAGAACCAGAACACGAAAACTTGGGGTGGCGCACTCGCGTCTGGCTTGCTTCATATACCGAACTCATACACCACGTTCCATATAAAGTCGATGACGATTGCCGCGCATATGTTAGGATGCGTCAGGACATGCCAAATGGAATGACGGCTCAACTCATCGACCTCTACCACAGATCTGATGGTGATATCAGCCAAGCCATCTTCGACGGCCTAGAAAGAGTGGAACGGCTTGCTGATCTCTTGGCGCTTGCAGGGTTCGGAGCCGCCTTGGTGCTAGAGGTCGTAGGGACCTCGCCTCCATTCTGCCGAGAAGGCGTCTCGTTTAAGGTGGCAACTCTTCAAGGGCGGATCGTGAACTCGCCTGTAGCTGTAGCGCCTGAAGTGTTGGAGGGTGCACGCGTCGCCGGATCTGATCACCTCCCACTGCGCCACCTTCGAGAAGGACTCAGTGCCAATCTCCCGACTATGGCGCTAGCGTCGTTCTGGAACGCACTAGAGCGAATGGCCGATGAAGAGGCCCGGGAACTTGGCTTAAAGAGAATCGTTCGTTGCTATAAGTGCGGAGATGAGCGTCATGTAGGTTGGGACATCAAGAAAGGTTTCGAATCAATGTATGCCAATGCTCAGGTTGATGCCGACTTTGATAGGCAGCGAGCTCTCCGCGGGCGAGTTCAGCACGGCGATGCCATATTCAGCACCTCGTCGCCATCTGAGTTTCTGCCAGAGGTTACTCGGCTACAATCGGCAGCAATCACGCGGGTAGCCAAGCGAATTGGGCTACTGCCCCAGGCAGGTGTGTATCTGCGGACGAACACTCCCGTTGCTGTCTTCGATTGTGTTATTAGTGGAGAAACCTGCACGTATGATGTGCAGGCGTTCCGGGTCGGGGCAGTGCCAAGCCTTCTTCCTATGCGAGCCTCTGGTAACCGCGATCGTATGTTCCAAGCGGGTGTAGACCTGCCAACGCAAATTGATCCCTTGGTGTTGCCGCCAGTTGAGCGGATAGCTAAAGGTTAATGCTCCGACACAGATTGAAGTGGTGGTGGTAAAGATGCCTGGAACCCAAAGAAGAAGTCTCACTGAAATGCGCAACTCCCGCTGCCGAGGCCCCATTTGCGCGGATTGATCCCACCCAGGCGCCGCTGAACCTCTTCCAACTTCAGCTTTCCTACCTCTGACGGCTTGGCCTCAGCGGCTGTACTGGACACCATAGACTCTCCCATCCGGCCCCCTCGCCAGTTCAAGGCATACTTCTCCCGAAGATCGTTCCTATCTCAGAGAGTTCAGGCGGTTACGTACGGGAGCGCGGGCGGAAAACTGCCGCGTGGAAGGGGGCTACACGATCTCCCGTTTTGAGCTTGGTGGTGGCAGTGCGGAAAGCAGCTCGGAAAGCCGAAGATACGATATCCTCTACCGGTCAAGAGCGAAGCCGACTTTGCCGAAAACTTCAGGACTATCCTGCCGGCTTAACATACAAGCGTTGGAGTCTTCAGGACGATCTCTGACCATGAACCCCAAACAAGTCTCCGACACCTGGGAGCGCGGGAGCCCCTACGAGCAGTACGTCGGCCGGTGGAGCCGCCGGATCGCGCCGCTGTTCCTTTCCTGGGTGAGGTTGAGGATTCCGGCTGGCCGGCGATGGCTGGACGTGGGATGCGGCACAGGCGCGCTGTGCGCGACGATCCTGGACCGTTGTTTCCCCTCCCGGGTCTATGGCGTCGAGCCTTCGGAGGGGTTTCTCCAGGCCGTCTGGGAGAACCTCGGGGACCGGGCGCTGCTTCGGCAAGGCAGCGCGACAGCGATCCCGCTCGACGACGCGTCCGTCGACGTGGCGGTCTCGGGGCTGGTCCTGAACTTCGTTCCGGACCCGCGCGCCGCGCTCGCCGAGATGGCCCGGGTGACAGAGCGAGGGCGGCACGATCGCGGCTACGTCTGGGACTACGCCGGGAAGATGGAGCTCATGCGGTTCTTCTGGGACGCGGCGGTCGAGCTCGACCCGGACGCCGCGAAGCTGGACGAAGGCGTCCGGTTCCCGCTATGCCGCCCGGAGGCGCTCGAGCAGCTCTTCACCGGCGCCGGACTGGAAGGAGTCGAGGTGAGGCCCATCGACATCCCGACGCCGTTCGCGGATTTCGAGGACTACTGGCAGCCCTTCCTCGGGGGCCAGGGGCCGGCCCCGGCCTATGCGATGTCGCTCGATGAGACCGCGAGAGCGCGCCTGCGGGACCGTATACGAGCGCGCCTCCCGATGAAAGCCCGACGGATCGATTTCGTTGACGGCTCGGGCCTGGGCGGCTCGCGCAACCGTTGCGAAGTAGCCGATCCATGGAGATCTCATGCGGCTCGGGAGGAACCGCCATGCGCACCCTTTTTTAGTAGGACGCCGGTCAAGCCGGGGCCGTTCATCACCGAAGGTCTAATCAAAGGGGCGCGATGAGCTACAAGAGAGAGATCAGGATCCTCTTGCTAGGAGTCGTTCTGGCCGGTGGCGCGAACATCCCTGCCGACGCGAACACCTGCGGCGAAGCCAACTGCGTGCCGCCGCAGGGGGTTTATTTCAGTCACTTCACGGGGCCAGGGTGCACGGGCACCGAGTCCTATTATCTGCCGTACGACGGCTATGCCTACCAGTGCCGGACAGGGGACGGCGGCGGCGTGTGCGGCACCGTCCGGCGTACTGTGACCAACCGCTCCGCGCGCCTCAACGGCGTCTGCTATGACTCCTGGCCGTCCGGCAACACGCTGAGCGACTTCGTCACGGTCTACCGCGGCACGTTCTGTGGGGAGGGGAGCTGTGTTCCGGCGCAAGGGACCTACGTCAGTCACTTCACCGGTCCCGGGTGCACCGGGGCTGAGCACTACTACCTACCGTACGATGGTTACGGCTACCAGTGCCGGACCGGGGACGGCGGCGGCGCGTGCGGCACGATCCGCTACACCGTCACTAATCGCTCTGCCCGTTTGAACGGCGTTTGCTATGACGATTGGCCTAACGGCAACACCCTCAGCGACTTCGTCAAGGTGTACCGCACGCCGGACGGTGACCAGGATGGCCTCCCCGATTCCCTCGAGCTCGCGCTGGCGCAGTATTTCTTCCCCATCCTGAACCTGCACTGCAACACCTACGAGGGCCTCGCGGCTGGCGACCGGCGTCAGCTCTATGGGCTTCCCGTTTCCGGTTACACCAACTCGTCGAACGGCAAGATCCCCTTCGTCGCCCATCCTTACAGACCGGGCAATGGCAACTGTCCCGAAACCAACCAGTGCATCGAGATCCGCTACGGCATCGCCTGGAACTGGGACCTGGGAGACGACACCTTCGGCGGCGCCCACCGCGGCGACAGCGAGACGTACGCCATTCCTGGTGGCGCGCAAGGACACCGACGGCGCGGATTGGGGAGTGAGCTGGCAGGCGGCGCAGAACGACCCAAGCCAATGGCGCCTCATCAAGGAGTTCATGTCCGCCCACTGGGGAGCGAGCGGCGACAGCTCTTCCTACCGCTCGCACGGGAACTTCGGCACGTCCGTGTACCAGAGGGTGTGGTGCGCGGAAGGCAAGCACGCCATGTATCCCTCCCAGAACGCCTGCAACAATGGCGGCTATGCCGACGCCGACGACTGCGGCGACAACCGCTGCGACATCGTCACGGAGGTCTTCCTGAAAACGCAGAACATCGGCGAGCCGGCGTTGCCGCTCGACCCCTACATCCCCTATCCCGGCGCTTCCAAGACCACGCCCCCCTCCGGCACCTACAACGTCTGGAGCGGAGCCTCGTTCGGCAATTCCACGGACTACAGGTCGCACCTGACGCGTGCGCTCTCGTGGTGCCCCGCCAAGTGCTATTGACCCGCTAAGCCCGGGAGTTCAGGGCCGGGCCCCTACCCCGCCTTCGCCGCCGTCAGCACCGCGCGGTCGCGCAGCTTCTCGGCGGCGGGGGAGAGGGGGGCGTGGGTGAGGATCTTGTTGATCCTCTCCATGGCCTTCACGGAGTCGCCCACGCTCTGGTAGAGCACCACCTCGCCGTAGAGGTTGTCGGCGAGGACGTTCAGGCGCTCGATCACCGGCACGACGTAGGGGCCTTCGGGGAAGCGGCTCAGGTACTCGGCGCCGTTGCCGACGTCGTCGTAGGTCTTGGCGATGGCGGCGAGGCGGTCGTTGGCCACGCGCTTGAGCTCGGGATCCTTGTCCTGGGCGGCCATCTGTTGCAGGGCGGCCAGCTCCTTCAGGTTGGGGGCGAGGTTGCGCAGGCCGGTGCGGGCGCGCTGGCCCTCGGCGCTCTCGGGCGCGGACTCCCAGGCCTTGAGGTAATGGGTCACGGCCTGGGTGCGGTTGCCGAGGCGGGCGTAGGCGTCGCCCAGGGCCAGGGCCACCTCGGGCACCTCCTGCGCCTCGGGGAAGTTGCTGAGGAAGCTCTCCAGGAAGGAGGTCTCGTAGATCCCGCCGCCCAGCAGCTCCACGGACCGGGGATAGAGCTCCTTGCGCTTGGTTTCGATGTCGGAGATCTCCCCTTCCAGAGCCTTGACGAGGTCGCTCTTCGGGTTGAGATCGCGCACCTCGGCCAGCTCGCTCCGGTAGAGGCGGAGGACGGCGCCGTAGTCGCGGGATAGCAAGGGACGGGTCAGCTCTTCGTCCCGCCGCTTGTGCAGCTTCTCGAGGCGCAGGGCGTCGGCGACCTTCCCCTCGGGCCACGTGGCGAGGAGAGCCCTCTTGAGGAAGCCGGTCTCGGCCTCGCCGGGTTTGTTGCGCTGGAGATAGCCGTCCAGGGCTCCCTGCGTGCGCCGGCGGAAGTCGTCGGAGCTCTTGCGGGTCTCGACCTTCCACAGCTCTTTGCGGACGTCGGCGGCGCGCATGCGCTCGTCCCCGAAGGGGTGGGTCCGCCAGTAGCCGTAGAGCTTGAGCTGGGGGGCGCGGTTGTTCATCGCCTCCCAGAGCTTGCGGGCGCCGTCCGGATCGTAGCCGGCCAGGGCGGCCAGACGCTGCCCCTCCTTGTCGGACTCGTCCTCGTGCTCGCGGCTGTAGCTGCGGAGCAGCAGCTCGCTGAGGACGAGGCTGGCCGCCGCCGCGCCCTGCACCAGGTCGCCGCCGCTGTCGTAGCGCACCCGCGGGTCGTAGGGGGCCTGGGGGCCGTTCCGGTTGTCGTTGCTGTTGGCCTCGCCGATGAGGACGCCGGCCACCAGGAGGTTGCCGAGGACGGACATCAGTGTGGCCTTGCGCTGCATGCGGGCGAAGTGGTCGAGGGTGACGTGGCCGATCTCGTGGCCGAGCAGGCCGGCGAGCATGTCGTCGTCGAGACCGAGGTCGAGCATGCCGGTGGTGACGAAGATCTGTCCTCCCGGCAGGGCAAAGGCGTTGGGCGCGGACATCTCGACGATGGCGAAGGTGAAGGGGAACTTGGTATAGCCGGACTGCTGGGCCAGCTCATAGCCGATGCGGTTGACCCGTTCCAGGTCCGCCGGCCGGTCGGGCGTGCCGTACTGGGCGGCGGCCCCGGCCGCGGCCTTGAGGCTCTTGGCGAACAGGTCGGGGTTGGTGATGCCTTGCGCCGCCGCCGGCCGCGTCAGGGGAGCGGCCAGGAAGACGATGAGGACGAGGGAGAGGAGGCGTCGGGTTCTCGTCATGGCGGGCCCTCGAAAAGTCTGTGCACAGCTTACCGCATCGGGCGAAGTCCTCTTGTGACAACACGGGGGAGGCCGGGCGTGTTCCCTGCTGGGGCGTCCTGCCCTTTGAAGCCTCACTCTCGGTCCCTCTCCTGAAGGAGAGGGAGGGCCCTGCGATCGGCAATATCGCCTGCTCATCGTTCCCCCTCTCCCGGTGAGGGCGGGAGGGAGGGGTCGGGAGAGGGGGCCAGGGGGTGAGGCTTCGGAGGGCAGAGGCCCGAGTCACACGATCTACTTCTGAACCGCCACTATTGCGGGTCCCGCCTCCGCGGGCCGCACCCGTTCCTCCAATCCCGCCGGCTGGAGGATCCCCCCGGAGACGACCATGCGGATGCCCTCTTCGACGGTCATCGCGCAGTCCATGATCTCGTGCGGCGGCACCAGGAGGAGGAAGCCGCCGGCGGGATTGGGGGTCTTGGGGATGAAAACGGGCACCAGCTCCTGGTCGAGCCGGGGATCCGACGATCCCCAGTAAGCGCCCGCTCCGGTCACGAACCCGAGGGCGTAGATGCCCGGACGGGGGAACTCGACGACCACCACTTTCTTGAACGCGTCGGCCTGGTCCCGGGAGACCGCCTCCAGTACCCCCTTGGTAGCGCCGTAGACCGACTTGGCCACAGGGATGCGGCGGATAAACGACTCGAAGACGCCCAGAAGCCGGCGCCCCACCACCCGCCGGGAGAGCCAGCCCAGGAAGAGGATGACCGTCAGGGTGAGGAGGATGCCAAGGCCGGGGATGTGGAGCTCGCGCTCGCCCAGGAACGTCGCGAAGGCGCGGTCGATCAGGGGGGCGAAGATCCCGTCCATGAAGCGGAACAGCAGGACGAGGATGTAGATGGTCACGTAGACCGGGGTCAGGAACAGCAGCCCGGCCAGCAGCACGTTGCGGATTCGCGTGCGCCAGGGATGAGGATGCGGAGAGGGGGAGGACGGAGATACGGCTGGAGTCACTTGAATAGCCTATCAGCAATCGATCGTCCCCCCTCCCTGTGGTAGCGTTCGCGGCCATGAGCGACCTGACCATCGAGATGAAGACCGACAAGTCGTCCATGGACGAGGTCCGGCCGGCCCTGGACGCCGCTCTGAAGGAAGCCTTCCCCGGAGGCATGCTGAAGTGGCACTGGGAGGGGGACGTGATGCACCTCTCCGGCCCGGGCGCCAAGGCGACGATCGTCCTGGAGGACGGCCAGCTCGTCGGGCGGGCCCACCTCAAGCCTCCCGCCAGCCTCATGAAGCCGGTCATCGAACAGAAGATCTCGGCGGTCATGAAGAAGGTCACCGCCGCTTCGGCCTGACGTGCCCCCCCCGCCGCCCAGCCTGCCGGACGCGCTCCTCGGCCACGCCGCCCGCGATCCCGAGGAGCCCTGGCTCTTCCAAGCCGAGGGCTGGGACTGGCGCTGGCGCCCCTGGGGCGACCTGACCCGCTGGATGAAAGAGGAGGCGGAGAAGCTTTCCTCCTTGACGGCCGGGACGCGGGTTCCTTTTCTCTATGACGGTCAGATGGAGGCGGTGATCCGCGACCTGGCGATCCAGGCGGCGGGACTGGTTTCCGTCCCGTCTCGGACCCTCACCCCCTATCCCCCTCTCCCGACCCCTCCCTCCCTCCCTCACCGGGAGAGGGGGGACGTGGCGGGGGCGGTGGTGCAGGGAGTGGAGATGTCGGCGGCGGAGCTGGTGGGGATGGGAGAGCGGATTCAGGAGGAGATTGGCCCTTCGGAAAAGCGGGAGATTGTGGTGCTGGGGGGACCTCTGGAGGAGGAAACCGAGCGGGCAATGCTCTCGTGGGCGACGGTGACCGGGGCGGCGGTGGTGCTGGAGCCCAATCCCGCATCGCGGGTGGCGACGGCGGCTTGGGTACGGCCCACAGTGTTCCACGGCTCCCCGGCGGAAATCGCGGGTCTGCGGGCGTGGGTGGAGAAAGAGAAGCGGAAACGGCTGCCGTTCCGGAGGCTGCGGACGATCCTGGTGATAGGGACGGAGGGGCTGGCGCGTGAGGACGAGGCGTTCTGGGGTGGTAGGGGAGCACGGGTGGCGGCGTGCCCTTCGAAGCCCTCACTCCCCCTACCCCCTCTCTCCCGACCCCTCCCTCCCGCCCACACCGGGAGAGAGGGGGATTGAAAAGCTCTTTTCTGGCTTCTTTGGACTAACTTCTCCTCCTCTCCCGGTGAGGGTGGGAGGGAGGGGTCGGGAGAGGAGGCCGGGAGGTGAGGGCTTTGCCGCACAGCGGCGTAAACCATGGTATATAGGCTCTCGGAAGGAGAGACGCGATGCCCGAGAACGCCGCCAGCCTCGAAAATCAGCCTCCCGCTCCCCTGCGTCCCGCGAACAACGCTTCCGTCCTGGAGGAGATCACCGAGCGGGCGGATACCGTCTGGACCCGCAACGGCGGCAAGCCGGTCAAGGTCCATCAGACCGCGCGGCGGGAGCTCAAGGGGCCGCATGGCCGCATCGCGATCATCGACGGCTGCCGCACGCCGTTCGCCAAGTCCGGCACCGACTTCCTCAACATGGACGTCGTCGACCTCGCCAGCGTGGCCGCCGCCGAGGTGGTGGCGCGGACGGGCGTCGATCCCGAGGAGATCGACCTGTCGGTCTTCGGCGTGGTGGTGCCGGCGCTGCACGCCCCCAACCTGGGCCGCGAGGTGGTCTTCCGCACGTCGCTGCCGGTGAGCATCCCGGGAGTGACCGTCAACCTGGCTTGCGCCTCCTCGACGCGGGCCATCACCTTCGGCGCCGGAGCCATCCTCTCCGGCGAGGCGGAGGTGGTGCTGGCGGGCGGGGCCGAGTCGCTGACCAACGTGCCCATCCAGTTTTCCCGCAAGGCGGCGCGGGTCTTCATGGAAGCGAACAAGGCCAAGTCCCTGCCGCAGAAGGTGGGGGCTTTCGGCAAGCTCCGCCCGGCGGACCTGACGCCGGTCGCGCCGGCCATCGCCGAGTACACGACCGGCATGACCATGGGCGAGTCGGCGGAGAAGATGGCCAAGGAGAACGACATCTCGCGCCGCGCCCAGGACGAGATCGCCCTGCTCTCCCACCAGCGCGCCGCCGCCGCCACCGAGGACGGCCGGCTGGCGCTCCAGATCGCGCCGACCTTCCCGCCGCCGGGCTACGACAAGGCCGTGACGCGGGACAACGGCGTCCGCGCCGACAGCTCGCTGGAGGCGCTGGCCAAGCTCAAGCCGGTGTTCGACAAGCGCTACGGCTCCCTGACGGCCGGCAACTCCAGCCCGCTCACCGACGGCGGCTCGGCCGTGCTGCTGATGAGCGAGGAGAAGGCCAAGGCGCTGGGCTACGTGCCGCTGGGCTACATCCGCTCCTACGCCTTCACGGCGCTCAACCCGGGCGATCAGCTCCTGCAGGGGCCGGCCTACGCCGCCCCGGCGGCCCTGGACGCGGCGGGCGTGAAGCTCGCGGACATCGACCTCGTGGAGATGCACGAGGCCTTCGCGGCGCAGATCCTCTCCAATATGAAGGCCTTCGCCTCGAAGAAGTTCGCCGAGCGCGAGCTGGGGCGGAGCGAGCCCCTGGGCGTGATCAACCTCGACCGCTTCAACGTCACGGGCGGCTCGATCTCGATCGGCCACCCCTTCGGCGCCACCGGCGCGCGCGTCGTCACGCAGCTCCTCTACGAGTTGCGCCGCCGCGGCGAGAACCTCGGCCTCGCCACCGTCTGCGCGGCGGGCGGCGTCGGGTTCGCGATGGTGGTCGAGAGAGAGTAGGTGTCCTCTCCGCTCTCCGGCCTCTTCGTCGTCGACCTCTCGCGCAATCTCCCGGGTCCGTTGACAAGCAAGCTCCTGGCGGAACTGGGGGCGCGGGTGGTGAAGGTGGAGGAGCCGTCCCTGGGCGATCCGGTGCGGATGGCGCCGCCGGTGCGGGAGGGCGTGGGAGCGCTCGCCGCCATCCTCCTCTCAGGAGTCGAGAGCCTCGCCCTGAACCTGAAACAGCCGGAGGCGCGGGCGGTCCTGGAGAAGCTCCTGGAGCGGGCGGACGTGCTGGTGGAAGGTTTCCGGCCGGGGACGCTGGCGCGGCTGGGATTCCCGCCGGAGGAGCTGCGGGTCCGCTATCCAAGGCTGGTGATCTGCTCGATTTCGGGCTGGGGCCAGAGCGGCCCCTACGCGGCGCGGGCCGGGCACGACCTCACCTATCAGGCGGTGGCGGGCACCCTGGCTCCCACGGCCGACATGTCCGCCGTGCAGGTGGCGGACCTCGTGGGAGCGTGGAGCGCGGTGACCTCCATCCTGGCGGCGCTGCTGGAGCGGGAGCGGACGGGGCAGGGACGGCACGTGGATGTCGCCCTGTACGACGCCGCGGTTCACGCCAACCTGGTGGGCTGGGCGGTGGAAGCGGGAGGCCAGCGGCGGGTTGGGGACCGTCTCCCCCTGACCGGCGCGCTCCCCTGCTACAACGTCTACGAGACGGCGGACGGCCGGCGGCTCGCGATCGGAGCCCTGGAGCCGCACTTCTGGAAGCGCTTCTGCGACGCGGTGGACCGGCCCGATCTCATCAAGCGGCAGTACAGCGCCTCGATCGGCGTCCGCCGCAAGGTGGCGGACCTCATCCGCACCCGCACCCGGCACGAGTGGATGACGCTCCTGGGCCGGTACGACATCCCGGTCGAGCCCGTCCTCTCCGCGTCGGAAGCCCGGGAGCATCCGCAGCTTCGGGAGCGGGGGCTCCTCTCTTCCGGTCCCGACCGTCTGCCACGGCTCGGCTTCCCGGCGAAGCTGGACGGAGAACGTCCACAAGCTGACGGCAAGGTCCCCGCTCTGGGGGAACAGACCAAGAAGCTGTTGGCGGAATTGGGGATGACGGAAAAGGCCGGCCGCTCAGCCGGCGTAGGCCCTCGCTTCCGCTGGAAGCGTTGGCTTCTGCGGTGGTTCACCTAGGATTCCCTTACATCTCAGACGAGCACTGCCTCCGGGTGTTCTTCCCTGGCTTCGAGCTTCTTGACGTTAGGCAGCGGCGGCAGGCGCGCGATCACCACCAGGGTGAGATCGTCCCGGATGGGTTCCTCACCCACATGGGCGTCGAAGCTGTGGAGAATGCCGTCGTGGACGTTCTGCGGCGTGCCACCCAGCTCCAGGGTGTTCTGGATCCGCTCGTAGCCGAAGGCTTGCCGGCCCTCGGGGTCGACGGCTTCGGGCAGGCCGTCGGTGTACATCAGGAGGACGTCGCCGGGGTTGAGGACGACCTTGCGGCGGACGAACTCCAGCGGCTCGCGGATCCCCAGGGGGAACCCGCCGCAGCCCAGCTCCTCGACCTTGCCGCCGTCCCGCCGCAGGAGGGGGAAGGGATGGCCGGCGCAGACGTAGTCCAGCTCGCCCGTCCCGGGATCGAGAAGGGCGTAGAAGATGCTCATGAAGGTGCGCTTGTTGCCGGTGCGGCAGAGGGTGCGGTTCAGGAGCGTGAGCGTCCGCTCCGGGGCTGGATCGAGGTCCTGCGCCGTCTCCAGGGTGGCGTCGGCGATGGCCATGACCAGCCCGGCGGCCATGCCGTGGCCGCTGGCGTCGCCCACGACCAGGGCGACGCGCCCGTCCGGGAGAGTCTTCACGTCGTAATAGTCGCCGCCCACCTCGTTGGCCGTGCGCCAGGAGTGGGCGAAGAGGTAGCCGGGCACGTTCGGCAGCACGTGCGGCATGAGGTCCGCTTGCAGCTCGCGGGCGACCTCCAGCTCGTCGCGGACGCGGACCTTCTCGACCAGCTCCAGGGCCAGGAGGAAGACCAGGCCACCGACGCTGAGGGTGCTCCAGAACGGGCTGAGCTCGAAGATCACCTGCACCTTCTGTCCGGACATCCTGACGCCGGAATCGCTGATCAGGGCCAGCACGAAGGCGATCAGCGAGCCCGCGAACAGCATGCGCCGGGGGGGCGAGAGCTTGTAGGAAAGACCCAGGAAGGCGAGCTTGGCCCGGTAGAGGAAGCGCTTGAGGCCCTTCTCGGGCTCGGGCTGGTCGCCGTGCCCGCGAGTGAGGACGGCGTAGGCCCGGGCCGCGTCGCGGTCGAACAGGCGCTGCACGTCGCGCGAGCTCATCCCCTCCGTGTACTCGCGGAAGAAGCTCTGGACGCGCGCCACGGTGCCCGGGGTCTTCCTCATGATACTGAGATACGCAAGCAGGTGCCTTGAGTTTACGCCAGCAGGTGCGCGATCGAATTGGCGTAGTAGCGCAGGACGTTCAGCTCCTCCGGCTTGAACGAATAGAGGCCGTCCTTCTCTTCCACGAGATGCCGCTGGATGAGCATGCGCAGACCGGCGACGATGGCGTAGTCCTGGTCGCGCCGGGGGATGTAGACGTGGGCGCCGGCGGCCTCCAGATCGGTCATCAGGCGGAACGCCCGCGTCTTCAGCTCCAGCTCCGAGAGAGGCTCTTCGGCCCGCAGGAGGACGCTGGCCACGAGGGGGACGGGCAGGACGGGGATCACGGCGCCGATGTCCGCCATCAGCTCGGCCCCGAGGCGTTGCAGGGGCTCTGCGCGCTCCTCTTTGGAGAGGTGGCGCAGGTCGAGGCCGCGCTCGGTCAGGTACCGGCGCATGGAGACCGGGCTGCCGAAGTTCACGCAGGCGTAGCCGAAGCGGTGCCAGCGGCTGCGCAGCATCAGGGCCAGGTTGTGAAGCGCGAAACGGAGCGTCGTCGCCACGGCGTAGAGGGGGCCCCGCGGCTTGCGCTCAGTCTCCAGGTCCAGGAGCAGGGTGCGGTCCTCCAGGACGCGGTCGTAGTTGATCCCCACGGGGATGAACACGAGGTCGCGCTCGCTCTCCTTGGGATCGAAGGAGCGCAGCATGTAGTCGAGCACGCCCAGCTTGGGCTGGCGCAGCCGGCCGTCGCGCGACAGGCCCCCTTCGGGATAGACGGCCTGGGGCACGCCGGCCGCGGTGGCCATGTGGATGTAGCGTTCCAGCACCCGGCGATAGAGCGGGTCGCCCGAGCTGCGGCGGACGAAGTAGGCGCCGGTCGAGCGGATCAGGGTCTGGAGAGGCCAGATACGGGCCCATTCGCCCACGGCGTAGGAGAGGGCGGTGCGGTCCGCGGCGAGGTAGGCCACCAGGATGTAGTCCATGTTGGAGCGGTGGTTCATCAGGAAGACCACCGTCGAGCCGCGGGCCACGGCGGCGAGGCCGGCTTCGTCGGAGAAGCCCAGGCGGACGCGGTAGAGGAAGCGGGCCACCTGCTTGGAGGCCCAGTAGCCGACGCGGAAGTAGAACCAGGCGTTGAAGGCCGGCACGATCTCGCGGGCGTAGCGCTCGACGCGGGAGGTGAGCACTTCCCGCGGCGCTCCGCTCTCCCGCGCCTCGGCGTTGACGGCCTGCACGACCTTGGGGTCGTAGACCAGCCGGTCGATGAGCACCTGGCGGCGGGTGCGGTGGAAGTAGGGGATCTCCAGCTTGAGGCGGGTGTTGAGCCGGTCGATGGCCCGGTTGACCCGCCGCCGCAGATACCAGCGCACGCCCGGCACCAGCAGCCGGTCGAGAGCCGCCCAGGCGGCGAGCAGGAAGAGCAGCGCCGCCAGCCAGAAGGGGAGGGTGACGGGGTGGGTCATGGTCAGACTCTCAAGGCCTCACCTGGAGCTCCCACCGCGCCATCTCCTCCATCGCCTTCCTCTCATATCCCTCCCCCTGCACCACCTCCCGCATCGTTTCGGACACGGGGAAGATCATCGGCACCGGCCGCCAGATCACCGGCTCGCCGGTACGGGCGTCCACGACGCGGTTCGCCAGGACGGCCCCGGCGGCGTCGGCCAGCGGGACGCCCTCGAAGATCTTCTCGAAGGCGCGGTAGAGGCCTTCGTCCTCGGGCTTGAGGAAGCGCATGGTCTTCCGGCCGTGGCTCGCCACGTGGTACTGCGAGGGCACGAAGATCAGGCCGTCGAGCTGCAGGCGGTCGCAGACCAGGACCAGCAGGGCGACGATGTCGTGCAGCATGCCGAGCCCCGGGTGGGTCTGTCCGGGCAGTTGCGGGCGGTCCGAAGTGAAGCGGGAGCGGGGGTTCTGGAGCAGCAGCCACTCGATGCTGAGCAGCGCCAGGGAGGGGAGGCTGCGGCGGTCGATCCGCACGCGCAGCTCGACCAACAGCTCCCGCCTGTCCGGATCGCCAAAGAGGCGGAGGGTGTCGCCCGCCGGGTTGTCGACGTCCAGCTCCAGCAGGGGGCGCTCGAAGCCGAGGCTGCGGATGCGGTCGAGCAGGCCGGCGCGCTCCAGGGCCAGCTCCAGCCCCTGGCGCGAGTAAAAGCCCAGCATGCGCTGCGGCGGGTGCGGGCCGCCCAGGGCAGGCGAGGTCCTCCTCGGAGAGCCCCCAGTCGTCCTGGGACTTCGACCCGTCGCCGGTCAGCTCGTGCTGCGCGAACTCGCGCGCCATGCTCCGGTACCGCAGCAGCGACAGCTCCTCGGTCGTCGGGGGCTCGACGGCCTTGCCGCGATTGAGCAGCGAGGAGAAGAAGCGGGCGCTGTAGCGCCAGGCGTTCAGGCCGTAGCCGCCGGCGAGGACGATGACCAGGGGCAGGTCCCGGCCTTTGCGGACGCAGGACAGCACGAAACGGTCGCGCTCCAGCAGGGCCGCGGCCGAGATCTTCCAGTCCCCGATCTGGTCGTCGTCGGCCGGATCGGTTCCCGCCAGGTAGTAGACGAGCTCGGGCCGGAAGCTCTCGAAGACCCTGGGCAGGTGCTCCCGCAGGGCCGCCAGGTAGGCCGGGTCCTCCACGTAGTGACCGAGCTCGATCACCGTCTCCGCCACCGCCTTGATGCCTCGCGAGGTGAGGTTGTGGATCGAGAAGAAATGGACGTCGGGATCGTTGGCGAAGATCGCGCGCGTGCCGTCGCCGTCGTGCACGTCGAGGTCCACGATGAGGACCCGGAGTTCGGAGCCGCGGGCGCGCAGGTCGGCGACGGCCGCGGCCACGTCGTTGTAGACGCAGAAGCGCTCGCCCCGGGAGGAAAAGGCGTGGTGGAGACCGCCGCCGAGGTTGACGGCGATGCCCCGCCCTCCAGGGCCAGGCGGGTGGCGAGCAGCGTGCCGCCGGCCATGGAGCGCTGCGATTCCAGCATCCGCTCGGCCACTTCCTCGGGGACGGAGGCCGACGATGCGCGCCAGGGCGCCCGGCCGGTTCAGGGAGTCCAGGTAGTCGTCGGTGTGGACGCGCCGGAGGTGGCGGAAGGGGGCCGGTTGGGCCCGGTGGACGGCGGTTCTGTCGAGGAGGCCGGCGGCGTCGAGGAAGCCGAGGATGCGCTCGCCGCGGCGCGGATCGTACGGGCGCCCGGGCAGGTCGAGCTGGTAGCGCCGGCTGTAGACGAACCGCACGGAGGGCGGCCGGATCAGCCGGGAGAGCCGGCGCCGGCCGCGGCGGAAGTTCCGGACAGGGATCGGGAGAGCAGGCCGGGGAGCAGGCGGATCGCAGGCGGACCCAGGTGGCGCCCCAGCCGCCCGCCTCCATGGGAGCGTCGCCGAAATCCTCGACCCGGGGGTCGCGCTCGAGCAGGGTCCGCACCGTCTGCCGCTGCACGCCGACCCCCTTCCGTGGACGATCCGGAGATCCCGGAAGCCCTTCTCGTAGGCGGCGTCGAGATAGTCGCGGACGACGTCCGGGACCTCCGCCGGGCGGAAGCTGTGGAGGTCCAGGACGTCGGTGATCGGCAGCTCGACGGTCTCGGGCTCCCAGGGAGCGTCGTCTTCGTCGTCTTGCATTGCGGGTAGTGTAACCCCACCCAGGGTCTACCGCTGCGCGATGGGCCGGCCCGAGGCCGCTTCCCGCACCACTTGCACCAGGCCGTCCTTGCTCGGCAGCTCGCCGAAGACGTGGGGTTCCTTGCCCGGGCGGTACAGGAGGTAGAAGGGGATGCCGTAGCGGCCGTGCTCGGCGAGGAACTTGGCGATGGTGTCGTTCCGGTTGGTCCAGTCCGCCTTCATGGGAACGACGCCGTGCTCCTCGAAGGCGCCGGCCACCTCGGCGTGTCCAGGATCAGCCGCTCGTTGATCTTGCAGGTGAAGCACCAGTCGGCGGTCACGTCCACGAAGACGAGCTGGCCGCCGGTGGCCATGGACTCGGCCTGGGCGCGGTCGAACTCCACCCAGTCGATGTGACCGCCGCCGGTCCTGCCGGCCACCTGCGGGGTGGAGGTGGCGCGGCCCGGGCTGCCCACGGCGGTGAACAGGGTCACGGCGATGGCGGCCAGGACTCCGGCGGCGGCCACGCTCCGGAAGGCCCGGCCGCGGGCGATGCGGTGGCCGAAGCCAGGTGAACAGGGCCATGCCCAGCAGACCGAGCTGGATCGCCGCGAGCTGCTCCGGCGCCACCTGCGACGAGAGCACGTAGAAGAGCCAGACGGCCGAGGCGGCGAGCAGGAAGCCCATGACCCCGCGTACGGTCTCCATCCAGGCGCCGGGGCGGGGGAACAGGGCGCGCGATCCCGGGCGCCACCGCGATCAGCAGGTAGGGGAGGGCCATGCCGAGCCCCAGGGCCGCGAACACGGCCAGGACCACCGCCGCGGACTGCGCCAGGGCGAAGCTGATGGCCGTGCCCAGGAAGGGCGCCGAGCAGGGGGTCGCCATCAGGGTGGCGAACAGGCCGGAGACGAAATGGCTGGTGGCGCCTTCGCGGGGACCGGCGCCGCCCAGC
>CAVXIV010000018.1:0-252426 GCA_963761805.1 uncultured Acidobacteriota bacterium
TGTTCCTCCTTCCCATCCTCGGCTACGGCGCTCCCGCGGACACCGCGGGGACGGCCGAGCCGCGAGTCATCGCCACCTTCGAGGTCTCCAACCCCTCCGCCTTCGCCCGGCCCGACACGCTCGTTCGCCTCTCGCTGGATGAGCTGGGGGTGACCGCCGGTCCGCTGCAGGTGTGGGAAGGAGATGCCGCGAGGCCCACCCAGCTCCTCGACGACGACGGCGACGGCAGCCCCGACGCTCTCGTCTTCCTGGCCGACCTCGGCGCCGCCGCGACGCACAGCTATCTCGTCGACCGTCGCGCGGCCGGGACCGCGGTTCCGCAACGAGCCCACGCCGAGGTGTCGATCAAGGAGGGCGGCGCCTGGCAGGAGAAGAAATACGTGGGCGGCACGTTCCGGAGCGTCCGCCGGGTCACCATGCCGCCCCAGTCCAGCGATCACAACGAATACCTCCGCTACGAGGGACCGGGCATCGAGAGCGACCTCGTCGGCTACCGGGTCTACCTCGACTGGCGCAACGGGTTCGACATCTTCGGCAAGAAGACGTCCGCTATGGTGCTGCCGGGCGTCGGTCTGGACGGCTACGAGAGCTATCACCAGATGGCCGGCTGGGGCGCGGACCTCCTGAAAGTGGGCCAGAGCCTGGGGATGGGCGGCTTCGGCTACTGGAACGGCGCCAAGGCGGTGCTGGTCTCCGACATCGCGGAGCGCTCGGCCTCCATCGGGTCCGACGGCCCGATCCACGCCTCCTTCGCTCTCGATTACAAGGGCTGGAAGACCGGCGCCGCGACCGTCGACCTGCGCGCCACCCTGTCGATGCAGGCCGGGAGCCCGATGGTGGACGTGACCCTGGTGACCTCGGTGACCTCCGGCAGGCTCGACAATCTCGCCGTCGGCCTGGTCACGCACCCGGAGGCCGAAGTGATGGTGGGCGACCTCGACGTCACCGGGGAAGCTTGGAGCTACCTGGCGACCTTCGGGCGGCAGACATTGTTTGAGGGAGTCGAAGGCGGCCCTCTCGGGATGGTGCTCCTTTTCCGGAAGATGGACCTCGTCGAGCAAACCAAGGACGAGGCCAGCCAGGTCCTGGTGCTGCGGCCGCGAGGCAAGAAGGTCTCCTATGCCTTCGGGGCCCTGTGGTCCGGCCAGAAGGGCGGCGTTCAGACCCGCGAGGAGCTGCAGGCCTTTCTGAAAGCCGAGGTCGAACGGCGCACGCTATCCCCCCGCATCCGCCTGAAGACGGAAGCGTCGCGCAGCGTCCGCGATCTGAGCCCTATCCAGATCTCGACCCGCCTGGCCGAGTCGGAGATGAAGCGTCGCGGCGAGAGCCTCTCGCATGGCGGCTGGGACGCGCTGACCTCGCGGCCCAGTAGCTGGAACTACACCACCGGCCTCCTGATGCAGGCGATGGACGACCTCTCGGCAGCCATTGGGGATCCCCGCTTTTCCGGCTTCGCCCGGCGCACAATCGACAGTTACCTGACCCAGGACGGCGCGATCCTCGGCTACGACGCCGGGGAGTTCAACATCGACCACATCAACTCGGGCAAGATGCTGCAACGCCTGCAATCCCGGTATCCGGACCCCAGGTACCGGGCGGCCATCGGCGCGCTGGCGGCCCAGCTCGCGAAGCATCCCCGGACGTCGGAAGGGGCGTTCTGGCACAAGCAGCGCTATCCCCACCAACTGTGGCTGGACGGGGTCTACATGGGGATGCCGTTCCTCGCCGGCGTGGGCGTCGCGGAGGGCGACGACCACAAGGTCGAAGAGGCCGTGCGGGAATTCACCATCGCGCGGTCCCATCTGCGCGACGCGCGCTCGGGTCTCTATTACCACGCCTGGGACGAGGCCAAGAAACAGAACTGGGCGGACCCGGAGACCGGCCGCTCGCGCTTCTTCTGGGGGCGAGGGCTCGGTTGGTACGCCATGGCGCTCGTCGACATCCTCGACGTGATCCCGCCCGAGAAGACCGAGCTGCGCGCGCCGCTCCTCGCCATCATTCCGGAGCTGGCGGAGAGCCTGGTCCGGCACCAGGACGCGACCGGCGTCTGGTTCCAGATCCTGGACATGCCCGCCGCGCCCGGGAACTACCGGGAGGCGTCGGCTTCGGCGATGTTCACCTACTTCCTGGCCAAGGGAATCAACAAGGGCTATCTACCCGCATCGTTCGAGCCGGCCGCGCGGAAAGCCTACGCGGGTCTGGTCGACGAGTTCCTCTCCGTCCATGCCGGCGGGTCGTTCCACCTGACCAACGTCGTCGAGGTGGGCGGCCTGGGTTACGGTCGGGACGGCAGCTATCGCTACTACATGAGCGAGCGCGTGATCGACAACGACCCCAAGGGCGTCGGCCCCGCGATCATGGCGGGCCTTCAGATGGCGGAGCTCGCGAAGCGGAAACCAACGCGCTGACACCCACCCCTCGATCTCAACCCCAAGGAGGACGGACCATGCGGATCTTGCAAACCACTTTTGTCGTGATGTGTGTGGCCGCCATCGCCGCGACGAGCACGCCCTCCGCGGTGGCTGACCACCGCGACCTCGGCCGCGAGGTGCTCGCGCCGAACGACGGCTGGGCGTCGTTCGGGGCCGGCACCACCGGCGGCTCGGCGGCGGCGCCCGAGCAGGTTTATTTCGTCCGTACCCGGTCCGAGCTGATCGCCGCGCTCAACAACGGCGTGCCGTCGTCCGTCTCGCCGTCGAACCCGTCCAGCGCGCCCAAGATCATCTACGTCGACGGCACGATCGACTTCAACGTCGACGACGACAACCAGCCGCTCGACTGCGTCGATTACTACCGCAACGGCTATACCATCGAAGGCTTTCTGGCCACCTACGACCCCGCCGTGTGGGGCCGGGTGCCGCCGAGCGGCCCGATGGAGGACGCTCGTATCGCTTCGAGGAACGCCCAGCAGGATCGCGTCAGGATCCGGCCCGGGTCCAACACCACCATCGTCGGGCTGGGCAAGAAGGCCCGGCTGCGCGGGGTTTGGCTCGACATCCGCGGCTCTTCCACCGTCAACGTCACCAACATCATCATCCGCAACCTGACCTTCCAGGATACGTTCGACTGCTTCCCGGCCTGGGCGCCCACCGACGGCGCCCTGGGATCGTGGAACGCCCTGTACGATTCCATTTCGCTGCGCAACGCCGACCACGTGTGGGTCGACCACAGTACCTTCGAGGACCGCGAAACGGCCGACGAAACCCTGCCGCAGTACTTCGGCGTGTTGTTCCAGGTCCACGACGGGCTGCTCGACATCACCAACGCCTCCGACTTCGTGACGGTCTCGTGGAACCGCTTCCGCAACCACGACAAGCTGATGCTCATCGGCTCGTCCGACAACGCCCCCCCCGACCGCGGCAAGCTGCGGGTGACGATCCACCACAACCTGTTCGACGGCATCGGCCAGCGCGCCCCGCGGGTTCGCTTCGGGCAGGTGCACGTGTACAACAACTATTACAAGATCGAGCGGCTGCCCACCTACGGGTATTCGTGGGGCGTCGGGATCGAGTCGGCCCTCTATGCCCAGAACAACTTCTTCAAGACCGACAACACCGTCACACCCGATCGGTTCATCTCACGCCTCAACGGCACCGCGATCTTCGAAGAAGGCACTCAGGTGAACGGCACACCGGAGACCAACCTCGTGGACGTGGTGGCGGCCTGGAACGCCGTGAACGATCCGGATCTCGTCGAAACCGCGAGCTGGACGCCGGCGCTGTTCCTCGAGATCGAAGCGACGAAGAAGGTACCTTCGAGCGTTCAGAGCGACGCCGGGCCGTTCGCGTGGCATCTGTCAGAGGACGACTAGGGAGACATCGATGCCCTTCGCAGGATTCGACCTCACCGGACGCATCGCGATCGTCCTCGGCGGCACCTCCGGCATCGGCCGTGCCCTGGTCGACGGCTTGGTGGAAGCAGGAGCCGACGTCGCCGCCAGCTCGCGGCGGCAGGCGGAAGTCGACGCCACGGCCCTGGCGATCGAACGCCACGGCAAGCGGACCTTGCGGCTCGCCTCCGACGTCACCGACCGCGCCTCCCTGGAAGCGCTCCGCGAGGCCGCGCTCGAGGCCTTCGGCAAGATCGACATCCTGATCAACTGCGCAGGACGGACGAAGCGCCGCCCGACCCTTGAGGTCGACGACGCCGAGTGGCAGGGCATCCTCGACACCAACCTGACCGGCACGCTTCGCGCCTGCCAGGTCTTCGGCGCCCCCATGCTCGAGCGCGGCTACGGCCGCATCGTCAACATCGCCTCGCTGGCATCTTTCGTCGGCCTCTACGAGGTCGCCGCGTACGCCGCCAGCAAGGCCGGCGTGGCCGCCCTGACCAGGGCGCTCGCCGTCGAGTGGGGACCCAGGGGCGTGCTGGTCAACGCCATCGCGCCGGGAGTCTTCCGCACGCCGCTCAACCAGGACCTGCTCGATGGCACCGAACGCGGCCAGGAGTTCAAGCTCCGCACCCCCCTCGCACGCTTCGGCCGCGTCGAGGAGCTCGCCGGAGCCGCCGTGTTCCTCGCCTCGGAAGCCGCCAGCTTCGTCAACGGGGAGGTGCTCGTCGTCGACGGCGGCTTCCTCGCCAGCGGCGTGAACCAGTAGAGAGCGCAGCAGCCTCAAGGAGCTCTGACGCCATGACTCAGACCGTCTCCGTCGCCACCAAGGCCGCTGCGAAGATCCGTGGTCTCCGCTGGTACATCTGCGCGCTTCTCTTTTTCGTCACGTTTATCAACTATGTCGATCGCGTTTCGCTCGGCGCGATGGCGCCGTTGCTCAAGGACGCCATCGGCTGGGACGACGCCGAGTTCGGGTGGATCAACTTCGCGTTTCAGCTCTCGTATGCCGCCATGTTTCCGTTCGCGGGACGCCTTCTCGACCGCGTCGGCGTGCGCAACGGCCTCGCGATCGGCGTGCTCGTGTGGAGCGCCGCCGCGATGGCCCATTCCTTCGCGACGACCGTCCTCGGCTTCGCGCTCGCGCGGTTCCTCCTGGGCCTGGGGGAGGCGACGAACTTCCCCGCTTGCGTCAAGGCCGTCGCGGAGTGGTTCCCCAAGCGCCAGCGCTCGTTCGCCACGGGCATTTTCAACACCGGCACCAACTTCGGCGCCATGCTGCAGGGAGTGATGATGTGGCTCGCCGTGTCGTGGGGCTGGCAGGCGACGTTCATCGCGATCGGCCTGCTCGGCTTCGTCTGGCTCGCGGTGTGGATGAAGGGGTACCGGTCGCCCGAGGACCATCCGCGCCTGTCGGCCGAAGAGGCGGCGCTCATCCGCAGCGATCAGGAGCCTCCCGCGAAGGCGCTCTACGTTCCCTGGCAGTCGCTGCTCCGCTACCGCGAGGCGTGGGCGTTCTGCATCGGCAAGATGCTCACCGATCCGGTGTGGTGGTTCTACCTCACGTGGCTGCCGTCGTACCTGCAGCGCGAGCGCGGCGTCACGCTCGCCTCGGCTGCCGGGGCGCTGCTCGTCATCTACCTCGCCGCCGATCTCGGCAGCGTCTTCGGCGGCTGGCTGCCGGCATTTTTCATCCGCCGCGGCTGGTCCGGGACGCGAGCCCGCCTCGCCACGATGATGCTCTTCGCGGCCGGGCTCCCGATCTCGGCGTTCGGCGTGATGGCGGACGATCTGTGGACGGCCGTGGGCTTCATCAGCATCGCCACCGCGTGTCATCAGGCGTGGTCCGCCAACATGTTCACCGTGGCGTCCGACGCTTTCCCGAATCGAGCCGTCGGCTCGGTCGTCGGGTTCGGCGGCATGTGCGGCGGCATCGGCGGCATGCTCATGCTGCTCGTCGCGGGTGGGATGTTGCAGTGGCTCGGGAGCTTCACGCCGCTCTTCATCTTTGCGGGCGTGATGCATCCCCTCGCCTGGATCGCGATTCGCGCGCTGGTGGGGAAGAACATCGCGCAGATCGACCTCGACAAGGGCCTCCGGACCGCGCAAAGCCCCGCGCTTCTCGCCATGGGGCTGGGGCTCATGGCCGTGGGCGCCGTGCTCGCCGCGCTCGTTTTCGCGAACTGGAGCTACATCCTGTCGGTGACGAAGAACTCCGTCGCCGCTGCCGCCGGTGGCGCCGCCGCCGCGAGCCTGCTCGCCCTGATGGGCCTTGCGCTGGTCTACGCGAGCCGCGAAGTCCGGCTCGGTGCCGCCCGTTCGGCGGCGTGATCGCCCGCGCCAAGGCTCGCTGGAGCAGCGTATTTCGTCCGGGAGGGTGGGGGAAGCGCCCCTTGTGGGCGCCGGCACGTAGCCACGGGTTTCAACCCGTGGTGAGGAAGCCCGGTCTCGTTTTCGAGCCCCTTCAGGGGCGTTGGCACGGCCGCGGGCCGGATCGATTCGCCAACGTCACCCCCTGATTGGAATCCGATCTCCAAGATCTCCAATCAGGAATGGAAAGGAATAGAAACGCCAGAACCTGTGCGGGGTGGCACCGGCGCACGCGCGGCCGTCACAACGCGCTGGGCATTCCGTCCCCCGCCCGTGCCGTCGCCCCTGAAGGGGCGCGAAAATGAAAATAATGAAATCGGGCCTCCGTACCACGGGTTGAAACCCGTGGCTACGTGCCGGCGCCCACAAGGGGCGCTTCCTCCACGCCCCCGGGTGCCTGCCATCAGCGTGGTCCGCCAATATGTTCACGGTGGCGTCCGACGCTTTTCCGAATCGGGCCGTCGGCTCGGTCGTCGGGTTCGGCGGCATGTGCGGCGGCATCGGCGGCATGCTCATGCTGCTCGTCGCGGGTGGGATGCTGCATTGGCTCGGGAGCTTCACGCCGCTCTTCATGTTCGCGGGCGTGATGCATCCCCTCGCCTGGATCGCGATTCGCGCGCTGGTGGGAAAGAACATCACGCAGATCGACCTCGACAAGGGCCTCCGGACAGCGCAAAGCCCCGCGCTTTTCGCGATGGGGCTGGGGCTCATGGCCGTGGGCGCCGCGCTCGCCGCGCTCGTTTTCGCGAACTGGAGCTACATCCTGTCGGTGACGAAAAGCTCCGTCGCCGCTGCCGCCGGTGGCGCTGCCGCCGCGAGCTTGCTCGCCCTGATGGGCCTTGCGCTGGTCTACGCGAGCCGCGAAGTTCGGCTCGGTGCCGCCCGTTCGGCGGCGTGATCGCCCGCGCCGGCACCAGGCGAGTGTGAAGCCGTGACAAGGTATCGTCTTTGGAGGCTCGCTGGAGCTGCGTCTTTCGTCCGGGAGGGCGGGGGAAGCGCCCCTTGTGGGCGCCGGCACGTAGCCACGGGTTTCAACCCGTGGTGAGGAGGCCCCGATTTCATTATTTTCATTTTCGAGCCCCTTCAGGGGCGTTGGCACGACCGCGGGCCGGGTCGATTCGCCAACGTCACCCCTCGATTGGAATCCGATAAGACCTCCAATCAGGAATGGAAAGGAATAGAGACGCCATAGCCTGTGCGGTGTGGCACCGGCGCACGCGCGGCCGTCACAACTCGTCGGGCATTCCGTACTCCGCCCGTGCCGTCGCCCCTGAAGGGGCTCGAAAATGAAATCGGGCCTCCTCCACGGGTTGAAACCCGTGGCTACGTGCCGGCGCCCACAAGGGGCGCTTCCCCCACGCCCCCGGGAGAGTCCGATGCCTTCCCATCTTGGCACCGGTTTCCGCCTTCGTATATCCTCAGGTCGAGCCGTAGGACATGGACAGGCGCCACGGTGATGCGTGTGCGCATGAACCGAAGGAGCGGGATTGGCGATGGCCAGGACCTATACAAAGCTCATCTATCACATCGTGTTCAGCACGAAGGAGCGGATTCCCTTGATCACCCCTGAGATCCGCGACCGGCTGTACGAGTACCTCGGCGGTGTGATTCGAGGCGAAAAGGGGAGCCTCATGGAGATCGGCGGGATGCCGGATCACGTTCACATCCTCGCCCGCTTCGGAGCTGCCATCGCCGTCTCGGAGATGCTCAAGCGCATCAAGGGGAGCTCCTCCCATTGGTTGAGCCAGGAAACCGGAACCTGGTTCGCCTGGCAAAACGGCTACGGCGCCTTTTCGGTCAGCGAGTCCCAGGTGGCGGCGGTCCGGAAGTACATCCAGCAGCAGGAAGAGCATCACAAACGAATCTCCTTCAAGGACGAGCTCATCTCACTCCTGCGCAAACACCGGATCGAATTCGAAGAGGGCGACCTCTTTGATTGAGCCCGATTCCGACCGGCTGGTTCGGAGAGGTCAGGACGACCTCCATTTCCTGGGAGGCGGGGGAAGCGCCCCTTGTGGGCGCCGGCACGTAGCCACGGGTTTCAACCCGTGGCGAGGAGTGCGTGGTCCGCCAGCATGTTCACCGTGGCGTCCGACGCCTCCCCGAACCGCGCCGTCGGCTCGGTGCCGCCCGTCCGGCGGCGTGATCGCCCGCGTCATCGCCGCAATGGCGGCCATCGCGCCATCGGGATTCCTGACCCGAAAAGCGGCCGTTCCTGCCACGCGCTTGGAGCGTCGAACAAAATTTGCAGAACGATGTCGATTTCCGGCAAGCTCGTTCGACGCCCCAATGAGAGGCCAAAAAGGGCCGGCTCCAACAAGGAGGCAGACAATGCGGGTCATGGTATTCCACAAAGCCACAGAGGACAAAGCCACAGAGGACATGGAAAAGGGTATGGCCGCCCCTACGCCCGAGATGCTCGAGGCGTTCGCGGCGATGGACTTGTTCACCGAGGAGCTGGTCAAAGCCGGCGTCTTCATTGCCGCCGCCGGCCTCAAGAACAGCGTCCAGGCCAAGCGCATCGTTTTCGAAGGTCAAGGTCGCACGGTCATCGACGGGCCGTTCACCGAGACCCGCGAGCTGATCGTCGGCTTCTCGATCTGGGAGGTCAGGGACATGGACGAGGCCATGGCCTGGGCGAAGCGCGCCCCCAATTGCATGCCGGGCAAGAGTGAGATGGAGATCCGGCCCTTCTACGAGGCGGAGGATCTGGCCGAGTTCGTGACGCCCGAGGAGCTCTCGACGCCCCGAGAAGGGGAGCGCGGGAAGCTCGGCGTCGCCTGACACCGTCGCCTGATACCGTCAGATGCCGCCGGCTTGCCTCCCCCGCGGCCTTGGCCGAAAATGAGGTGTGACCGCAGGCGAGACGCACCAGGCGATCGAAGCGACCTTTCGCATTGAACGGGCCAGGCTCATCGCGGGCCTGGCCCGCGTGGTGCGGGATGTCGACCTTGCCGAGGAGCTGGCGCAGGACGCGCTGGTCGTCGCCCTGTCCGAATGGCCGAGGATCGGCGTTCCGGCCAATCCGGGCGCCTGGCTGATGGCCCTCGCCAAACGGCGCGCCATCGACGCCTTTCGGCGCGACAAGATGCGCGAGCGCAAGCACGAGGAGATCGCGCGGACGCTGGACGAGGCGTTCGACGGCGAGGTCGAGGCGATCGAAGCGGCCATGGACGATGATCTCGGCGACGAGCTGCTGGGCCTCATCTTCACGGCCTGCCACCCCATCCTGTCGCCCGACGCCCGCGCGGCGCTCACCTTGCGGGTCGTCGGCGGCCTCACGGCCGACGAGATCGCTCGCGCCTTCCTGTCGAGCGAGGCGACGATCGCCCAGCGCATTGTCCGCGCCAAGAAGACCATCGCCAAGGCCGGGCTCGGTTTCGAGACGCCGCGCGGCGCCGAGCGGGCGACACGCCTCCCCTCGGTGCTCGAGGTCATCTACCTCATTTTCAACGAAGGTTATGCGGCCACGGCGGGCGACGACCTTGTCCGGCCGGCCCTGTGCCTGGAGGCGCAACGGCTCGGCCGCATGTTGGCCGGGCTGATGCCCGAGGATGCCGAAGTGCTCGGCCTCCTGGCCCTGATGGAGATCCAGGCGTCGCGCCTCAGGGCGCGCACCGGGCCGGACGGCGCCTCCATACCGGTCACCGAGCAGGATCGCGCGCGCTGGGACCATTTGCTGATCCGCCGGGGCCTCGATGCGCTGGCCCGCGCCGAAGCGCTGGGCGGCGACGGCCCCTATGTGCTGCAAGCCGCGCTCGCCGCCTGCCACGCCCGCGCGCGCCGGGCCGCCGATACCGACTGGCCGCGCATCGCCGCGCTCTATGACCGGCTGCGCGTCGTGGCGCCCTCGCCCGTGGTCGATCTCAATCGCGCAATCGCCCACAGCATGGCCTTCGGGCCCGAAGCGGGCCTCAGACTGGTGGACGAGATCGGCGCCGCCGCCGCCCTCCGCCACTATGCGCCCTTGCCGGCGGCGAGGGGCGACTTTCTGTTCCGGGCCGGCCGGCTGGCCGAGGCGCGTTCAGAATTCATGGCTGCGGCCACGCTGACCCGCAACGTGCGGGAAAGGGCCTTTCTTCTCGCACGGGCGGACGCCTGCGACCGCACTGAATCCTGATCAGGCGCTTTCCGGCTCCAGGCGCACCGGCACGCCGCTCAGGACGGCGTTGCCGGAGAGCGGATCGCGCAGGTTCTCGTCGAGCAGCGCGTTGAGGTTGGCGCCCGGCCGCCGGGCGGCGACCTCCAGGTGGATCCCGGGGAGGTCGTGGCCCCAGCCGTGCGGCAGGGAGATCACGCCCGGCATCACCTCGTCGCTGACCTTCACCTCCACCGTGATCGCATGTCCGCTGGCGCCGATCAGGCGCGCGGGGCCGGCATCGGTCACACCGTAGCGGGCGGCGTCGGCGGGATGGACCAGCGCCGTACACCGTTGCGGACCCTTGGCCAGGACCGGAAGATTGTGCATCCAACTGTTGTTCGAGCGCAGGTCGCGGCGTCCGATCACCACCAGGTCGGGAGCGGGCGCCGCGAGATCCGCCTCGGCATGCTTCAGATCCTCGAGAAACAGGGCGGGCGCGAGCTCGATCTTTCCCGAGGGGGTGCGCAGGACTTCCGGCACGCGGGGCGCCAGCGGGCCGAGGTCGATGCCGTGAGCCGCGGCCTTGACCTTCGCCAGCGTCAGACCGTCCGGGCGACGTCCGAACTGGTCGCCGTACGGACCGCCGCGCAACGCGAGATCGAGCAGCCGCTCGGGGCCGCGCCACTGCGCCACGGCCTGCAACAGGGTATCTGCCTGGGCATAGGCGGCCTGGGCGCCGGTCCGGCGGCGAAGGTCCTCGGCCACCATCTCGTCATCCAGGGTCTGCACGTCGGCTCCGGCGCCCCTCCCTTCGGCGACCGCCGCCAGCCGCAGCAGGATCTCCCACTCCACGGGCCGGCCCGGCGGCGGCGTGAGCACCGGCGAGCTGTAGCGGGCGTGGTTGCGGTAGGACAGTTGAGGGAACGCCACGTCATAGTGCGACTCCTCGAACGGCAACAGCCCCGGCAGGATCACGTCGGCATGGCGCGTGGTCTCGTTGACGTAGACGTCCACGCTGACCATGAATTCCAGCGTCTCCAGCGCCGCGGCCAGCCGAGGACCGTTGGGGGCCGACAGCACCGGGTTGCTGGCGACCGTGAGCAGCGCCCGGACCTGACCCTCGCCCGGGGTTTCGATCTCCTCCGCCAGGCAGGTCATGGGCAGCTCGCCATACACCTCCGGCGCGTTCGAGACGCGGCTCCGGCGGCGCCCGGTCGCGACGCCCTTTCCCATGCCGGGAGACCCCATCGTATTGGCGGCGAAGGCGGCGGCCTTGGGAAACATCGCGCCCCCGGGCACGTCCAGATGGCCCGTGAGCGCGTTGAGCACGTCCACCAGCCAACTGCTGAGCGAGCCGAAGCGCTGCGTGCAGGTCCCCAGCCGCCCGTACACGGCGGCCCTCCCGGTGGCGGCCAGGGTGCGGGCCAGCTCCCGGATCGTCTCCGCCGCGACGCCGCAGCGGGCCGCGACGCGCTCGGGCGCGAACGGCACGACGGCCTCGCGCACCGCTTCGACGCCGTTCACGTGCTCCGCGAGAATCCCGAGACGCACCAGCCCCTCGTCGAACAGCGTGTGCGCCAGGCCGAGAAGGAAGAAGACGTCGCTTCCCGGGCGGATGAACAGATGCCGGTCGGCGAGCCGCGCGGTCTCCGTTCGCCGCGGGTCGACCACCACCAGCCTGCCGCCGCGCGCCTGGAGCGCCCTGGCCTTGCCGCGGAAATCGGGCACCGTCCATAGACTGCCGTTGGATGCCATGGGATTGGCGCCGAGCATGAGCAGGAAATCGCAGCGCTCGATGTCGGGCACGGGAATCGACAGCCAGTGGCCGAACATCAGCCCGCTGGACAGTTGCTTGGGCATCTGATCGAGGGTCGAGGCGCTGAACACGTTGCGTGTGCCCAGTGCGCGGGCGAGCCGCGTCACATAGAGCAACAGGCCCATCTTGTGGGCGGCCGGGTTGCCGATGGCGAGCGCCGCCGCGTCCCGTCCCGAGCGCGCGAGAATGGGCGGGAGACGCCTCTCGATCTCGGCGAAAGCCTCCTCCCAGCTCGCCGCCGCGAAACGGCCGTCGCGCTTCACCAGCGGCGCGCGCAGCCGGTCCGGATCCTCATGCAGCTCCTTGAGCGCCACCCCCTTGGGGCAGAGATAGCCGGCGCTGAAGACGTCCTCCCGGTCGCCGCGGACGGCGGCCACGCGGCCCTCGCGCAGCTCGACCTTCAGGCCGCAGCAGGCTTCGCACAGGGGGCAGATGCGGTAGGCGACAGTGGGTTCCGGCATGCTCGTATGACGCAATGTTAACCCAGCCGGGGCCGAGGGGCTCCAGCCTCGAGAAGGGCGGCGTAGGGCGCCTCCTGCACCTCGACCGCCGCCGAGCCCACGACCACCGGGACAAGAGCAAGTAGTATGCTATCCTATGGCAGACGAAAGGCGGCTTCCTGTATGCGAACCACAATCCACATCGAAGATGGCCTGTTTGTTGACCTCATGCGACTTACCCACGCGAAGACGAAGACTCAGGCCGTACGGGACGCGCTCAAGGAGTTCATCCGACTGCGCCGTAAGGAAGAGCTTCTGGCACTCCAGGGTCGGCTCGATATCGAGGACAACTGGCGCCAGCTTCGTGAGAGCGAGCTCGAAGAGGTCTGAGTCGATGGCTAACGTCATCATAGACACCTCTGCCTGGATACAGTTCTTTCGGTATGGCAGTGATGAAGTCAGCCAGTTCGTCGCCGAGCTTGTAAGGAAAGACCAGGCCGTGGTGACCGGGGTTGTGCTAACGGAGCTCCTTCAAGGTATCAAGACCGACAAGGAGCGGCAGCACTTGTCCGCCTTGTTCGCCAGCCTGCCATTCATCGAGACCGTGCGGGAGGACTGGCAACACGCTGGTGAAGATCTCCAAGCGCTTCGGCGGCGCGGAATCACGGTTCCAGTGACCGACGCGGTCATCGCGACCGTCGCCCACCGACGAGGGCTGTCTGTGCTGACCACCGATCCACACTTCAAGAACTTCAAAGTGAATCGGGTCGGCCCCTCAGAGTAGGGTCTCGGCTCTTCTCGCCATGGCCGCAGGCCGCACTCTTTTAGGTGAGGACCATGTGGGCCCTCGCCCGAACGATGCAGCGTTCTCCCCATGGAGGATCGGCGAAATGAAGAGACAGCGACCTGTCAAGAAACTGCAGCTCAGCAGCGAGACCCTGCTCCGTCTCGACCAGTTCCCGCTCGTGCAAGGCGGAGTGCTCGCGGGCACCCTGACCTTCGAGGGGACCTGCGAGAACTCCCTTTGCCCCGTTTGCACGGAGCTGTGTACTGGCACACAGTAGGGCTGAACTAGGAACGCCGCTTGAACCTTCCTTGGGGCCGGCTCTCTGTGCCGGCCCTTGTCTCTCTTGCCTTGGGTATCTGTACGGCACCCTCGGGATATGATATAATTACTTTTGTGGATACGTCGCAAGTCATCGTCGCCATTGGAACTGTCATCAACGCTATTGCCGTAGTAGCTCTGGTTTTCATTACGCATCGTTACGCCAAGTCCTCCGAGGCGCTTCTGGAGCGCGTTGACCGGCAACTAGAGTCCGACTCTCGTCAATCGGAGCTGCTGACCCTTACCGCCGAAATCCTGGCACGTTCGGCCCTCGTGCAATCCGGATCAGGAGATAACTCCCAGGCTATCCTGAAAATCCTTGCAGGGGAATTAGCGAAGACTCGCGAAAAGCGTTGAAATCTCACTGCGGCTGACAGGCGAATCGTGGGGGGAGAAGGGAGCAAAATAGGGTATGAAACAAGGTTGGTACAGGATCACCGTCAGCGATATTGATTTCCTGAGCATTAGTGCCCAGATATCAGACGCCTATATAGGGCGCCGTTCGACGGTTGTCGCTGCCGGGCTGGAGAAAGTCGCCGTCTTTCAGACGTCCCAGCCTTGGGGATTGGAGACTTCTTCTTTTCCCCCGAAGCAGCACCGATCTTCGCTGATATTATCGCTCGCTACGACGGTGTGGCGTGCTCGCGGCCTTCTCCAGCTTTACTGGTTGTCCTGGGGCCGGAGGACGCCCTGCAAACGATCTTGGGGGCTCGACAAGATCTAACCGTAGAGGAATACGCTCCGCTTGGAGCGAGAGCTTCGAAGCCTTCGCTCAAGAATTCGGAAATTGCCCACCGACGACCACTCTCTCCGGCAACTTCGAGAAGAAGAGCGTCGCTTGGAGAGCCAGTTCGAAGATCCTGGCTTTCAAGGATAACCGCGCGAAACGTCACCCGGACGGAGAATCGGGGACCACTGCCTATCCATGCCAAAGCGACCCCGAGGGCAGGAACCACGATGGTCCTGCAACGACAAAGGAATAAAAGGAATAGAAGATCTGAAATGGTCAACCGAGTAACTGGGCCGGTTTTTCGGGTGGGCGACGCATTTCCGGCCGCGGATGGACCCCAGGCCGCCATCGCCGCTCTGCTCGTAGCCACGCAACCACTAGTTGTGGTGGCGCGTCTTCAACATCTCATGGGCCGGATGGAACCCGATGAACGGAGCGCCGTGCGTGAGGAGTCCAGCCTGTTTCTCCTCGTGCAGTCCATTGGGGCTGCTCATGAAGCGCTGGGTGCGTTCCGCAGGGCCGATGAGCGCGGATGCTTTACCGAAGTTTTGGCAAAAGGTGACCCTGAGACCAATGCTCGATACCGCCGCCTGAAGGCTAGCGCCGACCCTGCCGGCTGGCTGTGTAGCGCCCTAGAAGAGGGAAGGAACAACATCTCGTATCACGTCGATCTAAGCGAAGTTAGGGCTGCGCTGAAGAAGCTGAAAAACGTGGAGCTACCCGCGATGATTGGCAGCGAGGATAGGACGACAGCGACGACCGCGATCCCACTGGCCACTAATATTGCTACTACAGTCATGAAACGCCGTATGCGGGATTGGCGCAAGCTTGTGGAGGAGCACCTGCCGGCGCTCCAGTCCGACCTGTGGCACCTTGCCCAGGCGGCCTACGCTATAGCGGTGGTAAGCGGCTTGCCATAGCCGTCCTCTTCCCGCTCCTCTTCCCCCCCGAACCACCCAAAAAGAACAGCCGCCAAGCGGACATCTCCAGTCCCTGTCGTCCGCCGGCCAGCGCTCCGTCTCCGTCGTCCGACGCCCACCTCTGTCGCTCCACCACCCACCACCCTCCCCGTTAGGCTCCTGTGCGGCCCCAGGTCATGCCGCCATGCCAAAAGGCCCCTCCACCCATCGCCTCTAATCTTTGCTGGAGTCAACGCCAGCGATCCGGACGCCATCCTGTCCTCGTACGCCCGCGACGTGATCCTGAGCTATCCCGGCGTCCCCGACATGGACTACGAGAGGCTCGCCCGGATCTACGCCGGCCTGCGCACCCGCAAGGACGTCGTCGAGAAGACCACTCCGACGATCGAGGAGATCCTGGTCTCGGGTGACCTAGGGATCAGCCGGTTGATGTGGTATGGAAGGGCAAACCCGATCAACGAGGGATCTCGCGCAATGATCGGTAAGGGCTGCGAAAGCCACGCCGGATCATCTCGTTCAGCAAAGCGTCTGCCTCGTCCATGCTGAGGGTCTGCCTCAAGACCAGGTAGCCGAGAACACCCAGAGAGCCGGAGACCTCGAGACCCAGGGAGCGGGCCAGCTTTCTGGCGTCCAGGTCGTCGGAGAGTATGGAGAGCCCGCGAGAAATGGCCAATGTGATACACGCAGCCTCGCCAGGACCCAGCCCACGACCGATCTGCGCTGCCTGGACATGCTCGTTCTCGGTCAGGTCGAGAATATCGAGCCAGGACCAGTCACAGGAAGGGACCGCCCCTCGGCGGACGCCTCGCTCCAATTCGATCCAGACGGGTCTCGGAACGGAAAGATCCGGATAGGCAGACTGCAGGAGGTGAGGACGCCGGATCTGAGCGAAATTGTTCAGAACCGTGGTATCGGAAAGGGGCGGCATTCAGAGGCGCCGGCGTGCGGCGGCCATCTCGGCCTCCGCGTCCTCGGCCGAAGCGACTCCCAAACGGAGCGGAACTCGGAGTCGCCGGAAGCTGTCCTCGAGCTCGAAGCGGGTGATCTGGAGGAGCTCGGCCGCCTTCCCGAGATTGATCCTCTCGTCGAGGTAATCGCGAATCACCTGAACCTCCGAAAGCTCCTGTGGCTCTTCCGTGCCGGCACCGGTGGCGCAGACGGCGAGCGCTTGCAAGAGGCGGTAGTCGAGAGCGTCCAGGAGGACGATCCGTTCTTCGCCTCCGCTGACAACGACCGCAAGCTCACCCTCGTGGACTCGGTCCAGAATCTCTCGGGTCCTCTCGGACAGATCGGTTGGAGAAAGAATGGTCTGGATCATGAGATCGCCTCCTCCCGAGGATACACGGTGCGGCAGAACAGAACAAGAGGCTCACACCTACCTCGAACACCAAGCTCTCCGCCTCCTCCCCGCTGAGCGCCTCGTGCATTCCTCCCGGGGAGCAGGTGCCACCCTTTTCGCGAGGTCGCCCCTTCCTCCCGGCCCCGGAGTAGTGCCCGGGGGGACAGATCGCCGCTCGACCGGTCAGGTCTTTCGCGAGCGCACGGGACGGCGCATCCGGGATCTGCCGATTACGCCTGATAGGCTGTTGGAGATCGAGACGTGTCCGCGAGAATCACCGGGAGGGCGAAGAAGCGATGAAAGTCTTCGAGATTGTCATCGCGCTGCTGCTGGGCGGCGCGATCCTTGCCGCCGTGGCGCGGCGGATCGGCGCGCCGTACCCGGCGCTGGTGGCGTTCGCCGGCGCCGCGCTGGCGCTCATCCCCGGCGTGCCGACGCTCGTTCTCGATCCCGCGCTCGCGCTCGCCCTGTTCGTCGCGCCCGTCCTGGTCGACGCCGCTTTCGACTCCTCGCTGCGCGACCTGCGCGCGAACTGGCGCGCGGTCGCCAGCCTGGCGCTCGGCGCCGTGGCTCTCACCATCGCCGTCGTCGCCGTCGTCGCGCGGTGGCTCGTCCCGGACATGCCGTGGGCGGCGGCGGTCGCGCTCGGCGCCATCGTCGCGCCGCCGGACGCCGCGGCCGCCACCACCGTGCTCAAGCAGCTCCGCCCGCCGCACCGGCTGCTCGTGATCCTGGAGGGGGAGAGCCTCTTCAACGACGCGAGCGCGCTGCTCGTCTACCGTCTCGCGGTCGGCGCCATGGCGGCCGGCGCCCTGTCCGGATGGACCGTGGCTGCCGACGCTGCTCGTGGTCACGGTGGGCAGCGTCCTCCTCGGGCTGGCGCTCGCGCCGCTCGCCCTCGCGGTCAACGCGCGCATCAACGACGTCGCGACCGCGGTGGTATTCCAGTTCTGCGGGGCGTTCGCCGTCTGGATGCTGGCGGAACGGCTGCACCTTTCGGGCATCATCACGCTGGTGGTCTTCGCGATGGCGGCGGCGCGCCGCGCGCCCGAGATCATGCCGGCCCGCATTCGCATTCCAGCGTGGGCGGTGTGGGAGGTCGCGGTGTTCGTGCTGAACGTGCTCGCGTTCATCCTCGTGGGCTTCCAGCTCAAGTCGATCGCCGCGCGCGCCACCGGGGAATTGGGGACGCGCTACGCGATCGTGGCGGCGGCGGTGTGCGTGGCGGTCATCCTCGCGCGCATCTTGTGGGTGACCGGCGCGGCGGCGTTCAGCCGGTGGCGCTGCCGCCCGCACCCGGACGGGACGCCCGGACCGCGCGACGCGGTGGCACTCTCCCCGCGCGCCGCGGCGGTGGTGGGGTGGTGCGGCATGCGCGGCACCGTGACGCTCGCCGCCGCGCTCGCGCTCCCGACAGCGTTTCCCTATCGCGACCTGATCCTCGTCACCTCGTTCGGGGTGGTGCTCGGCACGCTCGTGTTCCAGGGGCTCACACTGCGGCCGCTCCTGCTGCGCCTGCGGCTCAAGGACGACGGGACGGTGGACCGCGAGGTGCGCTTCGCGCGGGTCGAGACGCTGCGGGCGGCGGCGGAGGCCTGCGTGGCGTGCGCGGGAGCCGAGACCGCGGAGCTCGTGCGGCACCGCTATGAGCTGCAGTTGCGCCGCGCGGAGGAAGAGCTCGGAGCCCCCGAAGAGGCCGTGGCGGACACCGGCGGCCGGGAGGCGGACGCGGCGGTCGTGCGCGCCGCGACCGAAGCGGCGCGGCGGCGTCTCATGGCGCTCCGGACCGACGGCACGATCGGCGACGCCGCGTTCCAGCGTGTCGAGACGGAGCTCGACTGGGCGGAGCTCGACTGGGCGCAGTTCCTGCGCGTAGCGGAGTAGGAGCCCTGGCGATTATAAGATCCCCCCGATGAGGCGCGCCGAGCTCTCCGAGGACATCCGCCGGTTCATCCTGACCAGCGTGCCCTCGGTTCCGTACCTGGAAGCCGTCCTGCTTCTGAGGACCGATCCCGACGTGGGCTGGGACGTTCCGCGGGTGGCCGCGCGCCTCTACGTGCCCGAAAGGCAGGCCGCCGAGCTGCTCGCCGCGCTGGCCGCCGCGGGCATCGCGCGCGGCGAGGACGAGGGAGAGACGGCCTTGTTTCGCTATGCGCCCGCCACCGCCGAGCTGCGCGAACGGCTCGACGCCCTGGCGCAGGCGTATTCGGCCAACCTCGTCGGGGTGACCGACCTGATCCATTCCCGCATCGACAAACGGGCGCGGCAGTTCGCCGACGCCTTCCGCCTGCGCAAGGACAGCGGAAAAGAGGATTGACATGGCACCTGTGATCTATTCCCTGTGCGCCCTGACCAGCTTCGCCTGCTGCGTGCTGCTGTGGCGGGGCTGGCGCGCGGGCGGCAACCGCCTGCTGCTGTGGAGCGCGCTGTGCTTCGCCGGGCTGACGGTGAACAACCTGCTGCTGGTGATCGACAAGGTGGTCCTGCCGGCGGAGGCGGACCTGTACACCGCGCGGCTGACTTCGGCCCTGGTGGCGGTGTCGCTGCTGCTGTTCGGCCTGGTCTGGGAGGAGGAGTAGTCATGGAGCAGATGCTGATGGGGGGCATCGCCATGGGCTGGGCGGTCGCGGGCCTGTTCTTCTTCCGTTTCTGGCGGCAATCGCGCGACCGGTTCTTCCTCTACTTCGCCGCGTCGTTCTGGATCGAATCGATCAATCGCGTGGCGTTGGGGCTATGGGCGAGCGCCAGCGAGACCAATCCGTTGTTCTACGGCATCCGGCTGGTCTCCTACGGCCTGATCCTGCTGGCGATCTGGCAGAAGAACCGTCCACGCTCCTGAGACAGCGGGCGCCCGTCCTTTCCTAGCGCGCGGACGATCCCGATCCCTGGTTCACGTACACCACCACGATCTTGCCCGGCCGCAGGAGGTATTCGCGCCGCCGGTAGCGCTGCTTCAGGAGCGGACGCAGCTTTCCCTCCAGCTCCTTGTCGACGACGAGGACGCCGCCGTCGGGATGGGGCGGGATCTGGCGGTCGTACTGGAGCCCGGGCAGGCCGCTGAGGTACCAGGGGAGAGGCCAGGCGTGCCGGACCAGGATGCGGACGGCGCTTTCCGGCGGGAGCCGCCGCGCCGCCTCCCGCACGTCGGCCACCAGCGCCGGCACCTCCAGGCTGGTGGGCACGTAGACCAGGGCCAGGCGGGTGTCTTCGAAGCGGAAGAAGGAGACCTCCACGGCGCGCCAGCCGCTCCAGGCGAGCCCGAGGACGAAAGGTGCGGCCAGGACCCACCGCCACGGCCGTTTCCACCTCCAGGCTTCCCGGAAGAGCAGGCCCGCCGCGAGGACCGCCGGCAGGATCATGTTCAGCGCCAGCCAGGGCGTCTTATAGGTCAACAGCGAGTAGGCGGCGAGCTGTCCAGCCGCCCAGAGAGCGCAGAAGACGCCGAAGGCGTCCCGTTTCCGCAGGGCGAGCAGCCCGCCCGCCACGGCGCAGGCGACGGTCACGGTCTCGAAGGAGAGCAGGAGGCGCGGGAAGTAGTCCCACGGCTTGCCGTGCCCCGCGCCCCCGACGCCCCGGTCCGCCCAGAAGAGGAAGGTGCGAACGGAATCGATCACGCCCCGGGGGGCCGTGAAGAAGGACGAGTAGAGGAGGATGTAGGGAATCCCGAACGCCGCCGCGGCCCGCCAGGCCGTTCCCCGCCGGGGAGTCCCCCAGAGCTCGCGGAGGTCCAGCCGGCCGCGCGTCCAGAGACGGGCCAGGACGGCCGCGATCCCGAGCACCGCCGCCGTCAGCGCCCAGGTCTCCTTGACCGTGGCGAGGAGGCCCAGGCAGAAGGCCGCGAGAATCAGCCGCCGCTCCTGGCGGTCTTCGAGCCAGGAAGAGACCGCCGCCACCAGCGCCAGGGTCAGGGCGGCCAGGAAGGTCTCGTGGATGAGGTTCCGGCCATAGGCCACGAACGAGGGGGAGAGAGCGAGGAGCCACGCCGCCGCGGTGATCCCAGCCCACCCCAGCCGATGCCGCAGCGGCAGGAGCAGCGGCACCATGGCCGCCGAAGCCAGAGCCGCCGGCAATCGCAGAATCAGATCGCCGGTCCCCAGGAAGCCGATGACCGGCAGGAGCAGGAAAAAGAGGAACGGTCCGTGGAAATTGACGGGGTCGTAGAAGATCCCGAATCCCTCCAGCGGGCGGGAGGCGATCCAGGCGTTCACGCCCTCGTCATGATGAAGCGGCCGGAGGTCCAGCCAGGCGAGCCGGAGCGCCAGGGCGACGGCGAACGCCGTCCAGAACGGCAGCCGGCGGACGGCGGCTGCCCAGATCCCTCCCCGCGATTCCGGCTTTGCGCTGGCTTCCATCGTTCAGGCGGCAGGATACAACAGGGGCCCGGCCCCGGAAGGCGCGCGTGGTAGAATAGAGGCTCCTTTGAAAGGAGATTCCATGAAACGTTCGGATGCTCCGAAGCCGATCGATCCGGCGGTCCTGAAGAAAATTCTTGGTGGGCTACAACCCGTCGAGGACAAGAACCAGAAGGCCACGGTCATCGAGCAGTCTTCCTTCCATTCCTTCTATCACTCCTGATCGATCCACTCCCCCCGCCGGTGCTGCTCTCGGTCTGTCTGATCGCCAAGAACGAAGAGCGGTTCCTGGCGGGGTGTCTGGAGTCCGTCCGCCCGGCGGCCGACGAGATCGTGCTCGTGGATACGGGCTCCGTGGACCGGACGGTGGAAATCGCCGCGGACTACGGATGCCGCGTTCTGCGCCGGCCCTGGGACGACGACTTCTCGGCCGCCCGCAACGCGGGAATCGACGTGGCGCGGGGGAGCTGGATCCTCTGCATGGACGCCGACGAGCGGCTCTCGAATCCCGCGGCCCTGCGCGCCGCGATTCTCGCCGCCGAGCCCGAGGTCGGGGGCTTCCTCATCGAGCGCCATGACGTCGTCACCCACCCCGAGGGGCAGACCGAGGTCTATCCGATCGGGATTCTCCGGTTGTTCCGCAATCACGAGGGCATCCGATACGAGGGCATCGTCCACGAGCGTCCCAACGACTCCGTGATCCGCGCGGGATTTCAGATCGCCAGCCTCGCCACCCTGAATCTGATCCATCTGGTGAATCATCTGCCCCAGGACCGGTTGGAGGAGAAGCAGCGGCGCTATCTTAGCCTCCTGGATCGCGAGCTCGAGCGGGACGCGCGGAATTCCTGGGCCCGTTATTACCGGGGGAAGACCCTGTGGTATCTCCGCCGGCTGGAGGAGGCCGAGGCGGAATTCCGCGCCCTGGTGGCCGGCGAGGAGTGTCCTCTCTCCCTGCGGGCCTCCGCCTGGTGCATGCTGGCGGCGCTGCTGTCGGAAGAAGGTTTCCGGAGCGACGCTGTGGACTGCGTGCGGGAGAGCCTGGCGCTCATCCCCGAGCAGTCCCTGGCGTTCTACGTCCTCGCCGAGATCCTGTACGCGGACGGCCATTTCGCCCACGCGCTGGAGGCCTACCAGCGCGTCCGGCTCAGCATGGACCCGGAGGGCGGCCTGAGCCAGGTTCCGGGAGATCTGTGCATGACCCGCGAAAAGCGCGCCTACAAGCTCGGCTGCTGCCATCTGGCTCTCGGCGGCCTGGAAGCCGCCGAATCCCGGTTCCTGGAAGGCCTGGACGCCAATGCTGACCATAGCGGCTGTCACTACGGCCTGGCCCGTGCCGCCCTGCTGCGGGATGACCGCGCCGGCGCCGTCGAGCGGCTGGAGACCGCGTTGAAGAACGATCCCGCCTGGAAAGCTCCGCGCGAGCTCCTGACCCGGCTGAGAGCCGGGGAATAAGCCCGGTCGCTAACGCCACAAGAATGACGACGCCAAGGCCCAGCTTGGTGAACCATCCATGGCTTCGTTCTCTCATGAAGTCCTTCTGGAATGAAGGGCGCCCCGCACGCGAGGCGCCCTTGATCCGTTTTACGACACGTTGATGAACGGATCCCAGCTATATGAGCCCCGGCCGTTGATGGTGAAGTTGAAGTGGTAGGTCGCCTTGCCGTCGGCGGCAACCTGAGCCTTCCAGACGCCATCGAACACGGAGGGTGCTCCTTGGAAGATGTTCCCTCCGCTTGTGAACACGAACTGCGTCAGTTCGGGGTTCGTTTCAGGGATGATCCCCGTAACCCGCCAATTGATCGTGTCGTTGACATTGGCGTTGATCGTCAGCTCGTTGCCACCCTGCCCTTGCTGATCCTGAGTGTTGTCGTCCATCATGTAGACCGTCGTAGCCCCCGCTTGGGTAGCCTCGGTATCGACGACGATCAAAACGTTGATGTCATTAGCCATTGTGTTTTCCTTTCTCAAAGTTTGCCCCCGTTTGGGGGAGCCTCCCAGTTAGTGAGTGACTGGCGCTTTCCCGTAAACCGCCGTTTGAGCTTTTCTTGCCGGCATTCTCCTATATAGCAACCTTCCTGCCAGGGCAGGCCAACCTCGGAAAACGTTGATGTTCCAGGTGTTTATTCACTTTTCCGGCCCATGACCGCCACTCGGCGATGGCAGCGCCCGCTAGGAAATCCGCTCATGGCGTTCTCGACATATTTCCAGTCGCGCCAGCTTTCCCTCCGCTCAAGACATTGGCGTTCAAATGGGTTAAGCTCTGCCTGCCCTGAGAGGCAGATGTCACCGATTGGAGGCAGGCGGAGTGCTCTATGAGGGCCTTTACGAGATCTCAAAGCTCCTGCTGGCCGAGGACGACGCGGAACGGGCTCCCGAAGTCCTTCTGAGGCGCATCGTCGAGCAATGCAGCGCCGAGACGGGTTTCGTCGTCATCCGCGAAGACGGCTCCTACCAGCAGAAGTTCGCGGTCGGCGAGGAGAGCGGCCAGCGCAGTGACCTGGAGCGCCGGTTCAGCCGCAGCCTCGTCCGAGAGGCGATCGCCACCGGCAAGCTCCTCTACCTGCCGAATCTGATCGAAGATCCCCGCTTCTCCTCGGGCGAGAGCGGTCTGGTGATCGGCCGCTGTTGCGTGCTGGTAGCGCCGTTGCGCTACGGCGGCGAGGTCTACGGCGTCGTCTACCTGGAGAACCGGGAGCGCGTCGACAGCTTCAGCCCGGAGAGCCGCGCCTTCCTGGCCGAGCTCGCGGAGATCGCCGGACTGTTCCTCAAGCGGGCGAGCGACCGGGAGGAGCTGCGGCGGCGCAATCGCGCTCTGGAGCGCGATCTGTTCGCCCAGCACGACTTCGAAGGGATCGTCACCCGCGATCCACGGATGCTCGAGCTGCTCCGGGTGGTCGCGCAGGTGGCCGGCGCCGACGCTCCGATGCTGGTGCTGGGCGAGACCGGCACCGGCAAGGAGCTGATCGCCCGCGCCCTGCACGTCAACAGCCCGCGCCGGGGGCAGCCCTTCGTCACCGTCCACTGCTCGGCGCTGCCCGGCACCCTGCTCGAATCCGAGCTCTTCGGCCACGTCGCCGGAGCGTTCACGGACGCCAAGCGCGACCGCCCGGGCCGCCTCGCCTCGGCCCACGGCGGCACCCTGTTCCTCGACGAGGTGGGGGAGATCCCGATCGAGGCGCAGGCCAAGCTGCTGCGCTTCCTCCAGTTCGGCGAGATCCAGCGCCTGGGGTCCGACCGCACGGAGAAAGTGGATGTGAGGATCGTCGCCGCGACCCATCGCGACCTGCGGCAGATGGTGAAGGAGAGGCATTTCCGCGAGGATTTGTACTTCCGCCTCAAGGTGCTCGACCTGACGCTGCCGCCCCTGCGCGAGCGCCGGGGGGACGTGCCGCTCCTCGCCGATCATTTCCTGCGCCGGTCCTGGCGGCGCCCCGGCGAGAGGCCGCGCTGGACCCCGAGGGCCGAGCGGGCGCTGCAGGCCCATCCGTATCCCGGCAACGTCCGCGAGCTGGCCCACGCCGTCGAGCGGGCCTGTCTGCTGGCCCGCGGGCCGGATCTCGAGGCCGACCTGCTGCCGCCGGAGATCGCGGGCTCGGCGTCCGGTCCGGCACCCGAGCCGGCCTTCTCCGAGCTGACGGGCGAGGTGTTGAACGAATCGCGGGAGGCGAGCGTGGCCTTGGTCGAGCAGCGCTTCCTCGTCGAGCTCATGCGGCGCTGCGACGGCAACGTCTCGCGCGCCGCCCGCGAGGCGGGGCTCCACCGGACCTACCTGCAGAAGCTGCTCGCCCGCCACCGCCAGGCGATCGGTTCCCTGGCCGAGCTCCGGGAGGATTGATGCAGGCGCTGCGCTGCCCTTCCTGCGGCATGGACAACTCGGAGTTCGACAGCCGCTGTGTGGCCTGTGGCGCAACCCTGCCCACGTCCTCCCGTGCCGACCGGTACGGCCCCGACGCGCAGACGCTCGAAGCTGGGGCGACGGTGGCCGAGCCCTTCGGGGTCCGGCAGATCTCCCAGTACCGGCTGCTGCGCACCCTCGGCCGCGGCGGCATGGGCGTCGTCTATCTCGCCCAGGACGTCGAGCTGGGCCGGGAGGTCGCCCTCAAGTTCCTCCGCCCCCACCACCAGATTCGCCCCGCCGACGAGGCCCGCTTCCGCCGCGAGGCCAAGGCCGCCGCCTCCCTCGACCATCCGAACATCGGCACCATCTATGAGATCGGCGAGCACGAAGGCCAGCGCTTCCTGGCCATGGCCTATTACGACGGCACGACCCTGGCCGAGCTCCTCGCCGGCCGGGCGGACAGGCGTCTCGCCACGCCCGAGGCGGCGGCCCTCGCCGGCCAGCTCGCCTCGGCTCTCGCCGCCGCCCACGCCGCCGGCATCGTCCACCGGGACCTCAAGCCGGAGAACGTGATGGTGCTCCCGGACGGCAGGGTGAAGCTCCTCGACTTCGGCCTCGCCCGCTGGGTCGACTCCGGCGGCGTCACCGAGGAGGGCATGGCGGTGGGGACCGCCGCCTACATGGCGCCCGAGCAGCTCAAGGGCCTGCGCATCGGCACCGCCGCCGACCTGTGGGCGCTGGGGATGGTCCTCTACGAGATGCTTGCCGGCCGGCGGGCCTTCGGCGGCGAGCGGCAAGGGATGATCCACTCCATTCTCTGCGAAAACCCCTTGCCGCTGCGGGAGGCGGTTCCGGAGGCGCCCGCGGTCCTGGAGACCCTCGTGGCGCGCTGTCTGGCCAAGGAGCCGCGGGAGCGGCCCTCGGCCGCCGAGGTCGCCGCCGAGCTTCAGGCCTCCGGGCTCTGGGCCACCTCCGGCTCCGGCGCCGTCCTGCCGCCGCCCCGCCGCCAGGGCCGGGGGCTCTGGGCCATCGCCGGCGCGGCGGCCGTCCTGCTGGTCCTGGCCGTGTCCGTCTGGCTGCTGACCCGCAAGCCGGCGCCGACCATCTACGTGGCGGTCCTCAAGCCGGAGATCGCCGGCTCGCTCTCGTCCGAGGACCAGGCGCGGGTCGCCGCCAACATCCAGGCCGCCCTGCTCCGCACCGTCGCCGCCCTCGACGGTCTGGCCGCGCTGGACGTCAACAAGGTCGGCGCCGTGAAGGGGCCGCCGACGGCCGTCGCCCGGGCCGTGGCCGCCGGCGAGGTCGTCGCCTCGCGGGCCGACTGCACCGGCGATCTCTGCCAGGTGAGCCTGCGGCGCCTGGGGGGAGAGGACGGGCGGGTGCTGTGGACCGAAGCTCTGCAGGTGCCCTCCTCACGTCCCCGGCTGTTCGCCGACGCCGTCGCCGCCGCGCTCCGGCAGGGTTACGGCGACCGGCGGTTGCGTGTTCCGCGGCTGGAGCTGGAGATCGAGGAGAAGGACTACCAGGCGTTTCTCGATCTGAGAGGGAAAATCACCCGGGAAGGCGCCAGCGACGAGGCCCTGGACCGCTTGGACGAGCTGCGGAGAAGAGCTCCGTCCTTCGTCGAGGCCTATGTCCTGGAGGCCAAGGTCGCCCGCCGCCGGTACACGGAGACGGGGGAGGACCGCTACATCGCACGGGGTCTCGCCGCGGTCCAGGACGCGATCCGGATCGCGCCGGGGGATCCCCGGCCGCTGGAAGCCCGCTTCGAGCTGGAGCTGACGGCGGGGCGTCTCGACGAGGCCGAAGCCGCTCTCGCCAGCCTGGAGCGGATCGATCCGGCCGGCAGCCTCCTTCAGCGGGGATTGCTCGCCGAGCGGCGGGACCGGCCCGCGGAGGCCCTGGAGCTGATGCGGGCCGCCGTCCGTCTCCAGCCTTCCTGGCAGAACCTGCTCTCCCTGGCCAACGCCGAGTATCGCCAGAACCTCTTCGACGATGCGCGCCGGCACGCGGAAGAGCTCCTGGCCCGGTCGCCCGGCAACCTCGACGGCCTCCAGATGCTGGCCCAGATCGAGCTGCTGCGGAATCCCCAGCGGGCCGTGGCCCTCCTCCGCGAAGCCGCCAAGAGCGATCCCGGAGCCATTTCCCTGACCAACCTCGGAGTCAGCCTCATGCTGCTGCGCCGCTACGGCGAAGCCGAGGACAGCCTGCGGCAGGCCCTGGCTCTGCAGCCCGAGAATCTCGATCCCGTCCTCAATCTCGCGGACTGCCTCACGCTCCGCGGCCGGACCGCGGAGGCCCACCGGCTCTATGCCCGGATCGTCGAGGCCACCTCCGAACCTTCGACGGCCGGCGACTTCCACCTGTCGTCGGTCCGGGCCCAGGCGCTCGCCCATCTGGGCCGGACCGACGAGGCGCTCGAAGCGATCCAGCAGGCTCTCCGTCTGAGCCCCGACAACGGGTGGCTCGCCTATGAAGCCGCGGTCGTCTACACCGTCATCGGCGACCGCGGCTCCGCGCTGTTCCATGCCCGGCGGGCCGCCGCGAAAGACGTCGGCCCCAACTGGTTCGCCCTTCCCTTCTTCGACCCCCTGCGCGGCGAGCCCGCCTTCCAGCTCCTGACCACCCGAAGCGCGCCTTAAGTCATCGGCTCAGGGACGACCGCGATCGTCGGGTCGATCATCTGGGCCTTCACCGAATGGCTGTTGTTGATGCAGACATCCAGGTCATAGTTGAAGAAGTTCGCGCTCACGACGTCGTTGATGAATTCGATCCTCGCTTCAGAGCCCTTCGCCAGCCCGTGGACAACGCGAAGATCAGGTGGCAGGGCCGCGGGAGGCCGGTTTGAAGGGGACGAATGGGGCGGCAGGACGACCCCTCGTGTTCCGAAGACGGCCGAGAGGCCCTCGGCTGGTGCGAGAGTCCAGAGGACAGTCCAGGGCCGGCCGGCCGGCCCCGGCCCCGGTATGCAGATGTGGGGGACGGCGTGATGGAATTGGCCCGATTCACCGGCAGTAACGATCACCGTCGCGGTGATCTGCCGATTTTCGAGATCGTAGGTTACGGTCGGCAACGTTGCGGTCACCGTGGCGACGGCCGTTTTCTCTAGCATGGTAAGCATCGTCATTCCTCCCAGAAAAAGGTTTTTCTACAACTGACTCAGGATGGAGCAAGGGCCGTACCACGCTCCGCGGACAGCTTTCTCCCAGGAGAGGGTGACGGATGCATGGAATGACTGCCTCCCGGCGGTGGCAGAGCGCCGCTGGCAAGGCCGTGCCATGCCTTGGAGGCGGGCGCCTTCGCGGAATGGCAGGCCGCCCCGTGGGGGCGCTGAAAACGGATGGGGAGGCCTACTTCACCTTCCGGTATTGCGCCTCCAGATGCGGCCGCCCTTCGCGGACCTCCTTGACCAGGCCGTCCTCGCGGCGGCGGCGGAGGGCGGCGGCGATGGCGCGGGGATCGACGTCGCGGCGCAGGACCGCGCCGTAACGCCGGCGGACTTCGGCGGCGATGCCGGTGGCGGTGAAATGCACGTCCGGCGGCCAGTGCTCCAACACGTGGTCCAGGGCATGGCTCAGCTTGGGCTTGCGGCCGAGCGTCGCCTCCGCCGTCTCGGGCGGCATCGTCCGCGCCTGCTGCACCACCTGCCCGAGACGCTCCGCCATCTCCAGGAGCTCCCCCAGATGCCGGGCAGCCGCTTCGAGCTCCGCGGCGTGCCGCACCCGCTCTTCCCCGTGCAGCTTTTCCTGCTGCGCGTAATGGGCCTGCTGCTGGGCATGGAACGCTTCGCGCTCCCGATGGAACGCCACCGTCCGTTGCAGGCTCTCGATCATCGCGGAAAGCGAAGGGGATTCAGCCATCCGTTCTCATCCTTTCCCATCCTTTCCCGAAAGGCGGCCCCGATGTCGGGCCATGTCGCTCCGAAGTCTCCTGACGTTGCGACGGAGTCCGTCCACCTCGCTCCAGAGTCGCGCCCTGCCGTTCCGAAGTCCCCTGGCGTCGTGACGGAATCCGTCCGCTTCGCTTCAGGGTCGCGCCATGTCGCCGCGAATCCGACGGACGTCGCTCCGGCCTCAGAAGGCTTCGCTTCAAAGTTGATCCATGTCGCTCCGGCATCAAGGGATTTTGTCGCGCCATCCTCTCACATCGTCACTCTGTCGCGCCACGTTGCCCCGGTAGCTCTGGATGTCCCGACGATGCAGGCCGGGTTCGTCCCGTTGTAGGGCGACGTCGTCACGCCACAAGAGGATGTCGCGCCGAGATGGTGGAGAGTCGTTTCAATGTCGATCCACGTTGTTCCCCTATCCCGGGACATCGCTTCAGGGCGTGGAGATTTTGTAACGATGTCGATCCATGTCGCTCCGTTGGAAGGGGGTGTCGTAACGATGTTTCGGGACTTTGCTCGTATGTCGCTCCATGTTGCGCCGGCCTGGAGGGATTTCGTCGCGACTTCCCCGGGATTTGTGATGATGTCGGGCGGTGTCGTCACGCTGTCCGGGGATTTCCCGGCGTGGGGAGGGGTGTCGTTCCGCTGTCGGGCCACGTCGTCACGCCGTGGCCTTGCCGCTTTTACGTCCGGGCGGGGCTTCGGCCTGGCTCCGCTGTGGCCTCTGGGTCCGGCAACCGGCCAGGATCGAGCACGGCGGCGGGATCGGAGCCGGCGTGCCAGAGGCGCCTGGCGGTGGCGAAGGCCACCATCGCTCCCTCCATGTCGCCCGACGCCCGCAGGATGTCGGCGAGGTGGGCCATCGCGTAGCCCATGACGCGGTCGCGCCAGCCGTCCGGCCCGGGGACCCGCTCCGCGATGTCCAGGGCCAGCCGCGCCAGGACGGAGGCCTGCCACGTGTCTCGCGGGGCCTCGGCCAGCGCTTCCGCGCAGACCTTCTCGCACAGCGCCCAGTCCTGGAACTCCCGGGCCACCCGGACCAGCGCGGAACGCGCCACTTGCGGCAGCGGCTCCATCCGCGTCCAGAGCTCTTCGGCCCGCTCGCGGTCCGCCGGCGACGGCTCGCCGGGGAGCGGCAGGCGGAGGACCCGGCGATAGATCGTCTCGGCGAGAGCGCGGAGGGTCTGAGCCATGTCGTCCAGCGTCGCCCCGGGGCTGCCGGTCCGGGAGTAGTCGGGGGAGCGGCGGAACGCCTCATAGAGGCGCAGGATCTCTTCGGCCTGGTACAGGGTGATCCCGGCTCCGGCCGCGAGGCGTTCGAGATCCTCCCGCCCCGGAGTCACCCGCCCGTTTTCGAAATGTCCGATCAGGGAGGGATGCACGCCGAGGTCGTAGGCGGAAGCCTTCTGGCTCTTTCCCGACAGCGCGCGCAGCAGGCAGGTCAGCAGGTCTTTTTGTCTCATGCCGGCTCCTGGTTTCCGAGCTTCGAGGACAGGATGCTAGCAAACTGGCGATTTTTCACCATCCGACCATCCCTCCGCACTCTAGGATTGGAGGTCACGGTCCCGGCGAGCCAATATCGGCCCGCCGCCGGCGCCGTGAGGAGATCTCTCCCATGCGTTTGACCATCGCCACCGTCGCGCTCGTGTCCTGGCTCGGCCTGTCCGGCTTCTCCGATCCGTTCTGGAATCTCCTGGAGTCTTTCTGGCCCTCCTCGGGGACTCTCGAAAAGGCAGGCGCCACTGCCGACCCCAACGGCCTCCCGGCTCCGGAAGGCGCCGGCGCCGACCCCGACGGCCTGACTTGCACCGCCCCAGCGGGCTGCGGTGCGGACCCTGATGGCCTGACTGGCACCGAACCAGCGGGCGGCGGCGCGGACCCGAACGGATAGAGCCGCTCATGGCGTGAACCGGAGGCCCTGGTCGTGGCGGGCGAGGAAGAGATAGCGCAGAACTCTCCGGGCCAACTCCGCGGTGGCCTCTTGCCGCTCGACCGCCTGCCGGAAGAGCCGCAGGGCGGCCAGGGCCTCCCGATGCACCCCCTTGGACTCGAACACGTTCTTCGATTGCGCGGCCAGCACCTTGACCTCCTCCGTCCGGCCCGCGTCCAGCAGGAGCGCTGCCTCTTCGAGCAGGGCCAGGGCTACGTCGTAGTCCATCTCCCGCAAGGCGAATTCCCGGCGGGCCTGCCCGAGCATAGAGAGAGCCTGGGTGGGCTGGCCGAGCCCGGCGGCCACCCGGCCTTGGAGCCAGAGCCCTCGAAGCACCAGGATCTCGTCCCCCATCTCAGCGGCGCAGGCCCGGACCTCGGCGGCCAATTCGGCCACCTCGGCGAAGCGGCCCGTATGGCAGAGCGCGAAGCCCAGGTTGCAGCGCAGGATGTTCCTCAGCCGCCGGTCGCCTTGGCGCTCCACCAGCGGCACAGCCTGGAGGAGGGTCTCGATCGCGCGTTCGTACTCGCCCATCACCTCCAGCGTGAAGCCCTTCTGGACCAGAACGCGGGCCGGGCAGCGCCCGACGGAGATCGCTTCTTCGAGAAGGTCGAGGGCTTCGGCGAAGCGGCGCTGATCCCTGCGGAGCGACGCCTCCAAGTCCGGCAACCGGCCGGGATCGAGCACGGCGGCGGGATCGGTGCCGGCCTGCCAGAGATGCCTGGCGGTGACGAAGGCCGCCTCCGCGCCCTTCAGGTTGCCCGACACCCGCAGGATGTTGGCGACGTGGGCGGTGGCGTAGCCCCGGACGCGGTCCCGCCAGCCGTCCGGCCCCGGGACCCGCTCCGCGATCTCCTGCGCCAGCCGCGCCAGAGCGGCGGAACGTTGCAGATCCCGCGAGGCTTCGGTCACCGATTCCGCGCAGACCCGCTCGCACAGCGCCCAGGTCTGAAATTCCCGGGCCACCCGGACGACGTCCTCCCGCGTCCCTTCCGGAGCCGCCTTGAGACGCCCCCAGAGCTCCTCGGCGCGCTCGCGGTCCAGCCGGACCTGGAGGCCTTCGGGGTACTCCGCGGGCGGCTCCTCCCGGGAGAGGAGGATGGCCCGCGTGAGCGCCTCGCGGGTGAAGCGGGCGACCGTCGTCACCCCTTCCTCCCTTTCGGCCCTTTCTTCCGGCGTCAGCCCGTCGTCCCGGGTGAGAGCTTCCAGGGCTTCGAGGCAGGCGGTGGCGATCGGGACCGCCCCGGGGGGAGCGGCGACGGCGGCGAGCAGCCGCTCGAAAGCCTCGTCCCGGATCTCCGTGTCGCGTGTCAGGTGCTGGGAGATCCGCTTCGCCGCAATGCCCGAGGCGGCGGCGATCTCCTTCTGGCTCCGCCCGCGCCAGAGGGCGAGGAAGGAGACCAGAAGCTGCCGGAAGGTTAGCGGGCTCGCCATCGAGAGACCTCCAATTGTAGCGCTTCCGAGAAATCCTGGTGCGGCCAGGCGGGAATACGGGACACGCCCGCCAGGGATTTGTCACCCCCGGAGAGTTTTCGCCAATTTTGTAGCTTTCGGGCTGCCGCCACAAGACCCGCGTCTAGGCTCCCGGGACATGGTGAAGAAATTCTTCGTGGCCGAGACCGAGGCCCAGAGGCAGGTGCGGGCCATCGCCGCCGAGCTGGAAGCGATCCGGTTCCGTCTCCTGGGAGTGCGCGCCGGCCTCGCGGTCCCGGCGGAGGAGACGGCGATGCTGGCCGGCGAGATGGACGCCGACGTCGCCACCGAGGTGCGGTCGGTGGTCGAGTGCGTGATCAGCGACTTCCTCGATTCCGCGATCCGTGATCTTCAGATGGCGGCGGAGTATGTGCCGGCACCGCCAGCAGAAGGCAGAGCGGAAAAAAAATGAGCCGGCAAGGCTGCCGGCTCTTCCACCAAAGGTCGGTACGTTCCGTTATCCGTTCGCCGTCCAGCATAGGGAGCCGGCCGCGGCGGCCGCAATAGGACTTTAGTCCCTTAGCAGGGAGATCTTAGGACTAAGGTCCAATTGCCCGGCCCGGAAACGGTTCCTATCCTCCTCGTTATAAGAGAATCTCCGACGAGGAGGTGTTCTTTGAGCAAACCCACCCGCTCTGCGGGCCTCCTGGCGCTCAACGTCCTGCTCGCGGCGGTGTTGGCGCTGAGCCTCGTTCCGGCGGCCGTCACCGAGACCGCCGATCCGCTGCCCAGTTGGAACGACGGCCGCGAGAAGAAAGCCTTGACCGATTTCGTCGCCCGCGTGAGCCGGGAAGGCGGAGCGGAGTTCGTGCCGGCCGGCGAACGCATCGCCACCTTCGACAACGACGGCACCCTGTGGTCCGAGCAGCCCGTCTATTTTCAACTCGCCTTCGCGCTCGACCGCGTCCGCGCCCTCGCGCCGCAACACCCCGAGTGGAAGACCCGGCAGCCGTTCAAGGCGGTGCTCGAAGGAGATACCCAAGCCCTCCTCGCGACCGGAGAGCGGGGGCTCGGCGAGTTGATGATCGCCACCCACGCCGGCATGACCACCGAGGAATTCGAACGTATCGTCAAGGACTGGCTGGCCACCGCCAGGCATCCGCGCTTCCAGCGGCCGTACACGGAGCTGGTCTATCAGCCGATGCTCGAGCTGCTCGCCTACCTGCGGTCCAACGGCTTCAAAACATTCATCGTCTCCGGCGGCGGCATCGAGCTCATGCGGCCTTGGGTCGAGCGAGCCTATGGCATCCCCCCGGAGTAGGTGGTGGGCAGCAGCATCAAGGTGCAGTACGAGATGCGGAACGGCATACCCGTGCTGTCGCGGCTGCCGGAAGTCGATTTCATCGACGACAAGGCGGGCAAGCCCGCGGGCATTCACAAATTCATCGGCCGCCGCCCGATCCTTGCTTTCGGGAATTCCGACGGCGATCTCGAAATGCTGCAGTGGACGACCTCGGGAACGGGGCCGCGTCTGGGGTTCATCGTGCGGCACACCGATGCCGAGCGCGAGTGGGCCTACGACCGCCGGTCTCCCATCGGACGGCTGGACAAGGCGCTCGACGAGGCCGCGGCCCGAGGGTGGGTCGTGGTGGACATGAAACGGAGCTGGAAGGTGATCTATCCACCCGGCCCGGAATGAGCCGCGGCGGACAGAGCAGGATCTCGAAGGCCAGCTTTCAGGAAGGAATCGCGATGAAAAAGAACGCGCAGGGAAAGCCCATTCCGGCCGGCGCCGGCAACTTCTTTGGCGCCGAAACCGATACGTGCTTCAGGAAGGCCGCCGAACGCGACGACACGATCTACTCCAGGGTCCTGAGCGGCACCTGGATCTTCCCCGACGTGGAACCCGTGCGTTGAAACGCGTGGACAGAAGCCGGAGACCGCATGGGTGAGACAGCCGGCCGCCTCCTCTCCTGGATGCCGGGCCTACGGGTCATCTTCGGGTACCGGCGCGAATGGCTCGCGAGCGATCTGGTGGCGGGCTTGTCGGTGGCGGCGGCGGCCCTCCCCATCGGCATCGCGTACGCCCGGGTGGCGGGATTCCCGCCGGCGGTGGGGATCTACTCGTGCATCCTGCCGGCGGTGGCGTACGCCCTCTTCGGCTCGTCGCGGCAGTTGATCGTCAATCCGGACGCCGCCGCGTGCGCCATCGTGGCGGCGACGCTGGCGCCGATGGCGGCGGGCGACGCCGTCCGCTACATGGACCTGTCCATCGCGCTCACCCTGCTGACGGGGCTGCTGTGCGTCGCGGGCGGCCTCGCGGGCTTCGGCGTCATCGCCAACTTCCTCTCGCGCCCCATCCTCACCGGCTATCTGAACGGGATCGCGCTGAGCGTCATCGCCGGCCAGCTCGGCACCCTGCTCGGCTTCAAGGTCGCCGCCAAGGGATTCGCCCGCACCCTCGCGGAGGTGGCGCGGCGCCTGGACGAAACCCATCTGCCGACTCTCGCCGCCGGCCTGGCGCTGCTCCTCCTGTTGCGGGCGCTCAAACGCCTCGCGCCGCGAGCGCCGGCGCCGCTGGCGGCGGCCGTGCTCGCCATCGCCGCCGTCTACGTCTTCGGTCTCGACCGGCTGGGCGTCGCGGTGGTCGGCCCGGTTCCGGCGGGCTTTCCCACGCCGCGGATCCCCGCCGTGCAAGCCGGCGACCTGATGCCGCTCCTGCTCGGGGCGTGCGGCATCGTCCTGGTCAGCTTCTGCAGCATGATGACGACCGCGCGCGGCTTCGCGGCGAAGAACGATTACATCATCGACGCCAACCGGGACATGATCGCCCTGGGGGTCGCCGACCTGTCGTCCGGCTTGACCCGCGGCTTCGCCGTGAGCGGCGCGGCTTCGCGCACGGCGGTCGCGGAGGCGGCGGGCGGCAAGACCCAGGTCACCGCTCTCGCCGCCGCCGCGACGATGGCGGCGGTGCTCCTTTTCCTGACCGCGCCGCTGGCCAATCTGCCGACGGCGGCGCTCGCCGCGATCCTCATTTCGGCCGTCATGGGCCTGTTCGACTTCGCGTCGATGCGGGAGTATTACCGGGTCAGCAGGCCCGAGTTCCGCCACTCCCTCGTGGCGATGCTCGGCGTGATGTCGGTCGGCGTGCTGCCCGGCATCCTGGTCGCGGTGGGCCTCGCTCTGCTGCGGCTCCTGCGTCTCGCCTCCCGCCCGCACGACGCCGTCCTCGGGCTGCTCGAGGAAAAGGACGGCGTCTATACGATGGGGGAGGGCGGCAGGGCGATCCCGGGCTTGATCGTCTATCGCTTCGACTCCTCGCTCCTGTTCTTCAACGCCGACTATTTCAAGGACCGCGTGCTGGCGCTCTGCAACGCCGCCGGAACGCCGCCAGAGTGGCTGCTGTTCGACGCCGAATCCGTTCCCGTCCTGGACGTCACCGGAGCCGCCGTGCTGGAGTCGCTCCGCGCCGAGCTCGCGGGACGCGGCGTCGTGCTGGCGGTGGCGCGGGCGAAAGGGCGGTTCCGCGGGATGCTGGAGCGGACCGGCATCGCCGGACGAATCGGGCCGGCGTACTTCTTTCCGGCCGTCCACGTCGGTGTCAAGGCATTTTTCGAAGCGCGACGGTAAGGAGTTGCTGTAAAATCGCCGGGCTGTCGTTCCTGTCTTCGGGCGCGCTTGAGAGATGAGTGAACCGCAAGGGAATCTTGAGGAGCGGCTCTGGTTCGCGCTGACGGCCATTCCGATGTTCGTCTGGGAATGGGATCTCGCGACGAACCGGGTGGTGTCTCTGCACGACGGGTTGGGCATCTGGGACGACACCAGCGAGAAGCTCTTTGGGCTGGTCCACGCGGAGGACGTCGAGCGGGTGCGCGCGGCGGCGGCGCGCATCGTCGCCGGCGAGGCGCTGGGAGCGGTCGACTTCCGCCTCGTTCCGCCCGCGGGAGGCGAGGAGCGCTGGTGCTCTTTCCGCGCGCGGCGGCGCTGCGGGGCCGACGGCCGGCCGACGCATCTTTGCGGGGTCACGGTCGACATCCACGAACGGATCCGCGCCACCGAGACCGCCGCCGAGGAGGCGAACCGGGCCAAGGACGAATTCCTGGCCATGCTGAGCCACGAGCTGCGCACGCCGCTGACGCCGGCCCGTGCCCTGATCCAGATGCTCGAGCGGGACAAGAGCCTCGCTCCCGAGCACCATGCCATGGTCGCCGAGATCGGCATGCACATCGGCTCCGAGAAGCGGCTCATCGAGGATCTGCTGACCTTCGAGAGCCTGGTGCACGAAACGGTCCAGCTCCGCCTCGCCTCGGTCGACGTCCACGAGCAGGCGCGGCACGCTCTGGCCGTCTGCGCCTCGCTCATGCGGCTCAAGCGTCTCAGTGTGGACGACAGGCTCGCCGCCGCCGATCCGATCGTGCTCGGCGACCCTGTCCGGCTGCGGCAGGTGCTGTGGAACCTGGTCCAGAACGCCGTCAAGTTCACGCCGCGGGATGGAAAGATCGTCGTGCGCACGGCCAATCCGGAGCCCGGCGTGCTCGTGCTCGAGGTGGAAGACACCGGTTCCGGCGTGCAGCCCGAGATGTTGCAGAAGATCTTCGACGGGTTCGAGCGCGCCGGCCGCGGGCCGGACTCGATGGGGGGGCTCGGGCTGGGGCTGGCGATCAGCCGGAAGCTCGTGGAGCTGCATGGCGGCACGCTGACCGCGGCGAGCCCGGGACGCGACCGTGGAGCCACTTTCACGTTGCGCCTCGCCACGGCCGGCGCGGCGGGAGCCGCGGCCCCGGCGGCGGCGGCGCCGTCCGCCGAACCCGCCGAACCGCCTGGCGCGGAGCGGCCGCTCAAGATCCTGTTTCTCGAAGACCATCTGGCGACCGCCAGGGCGGTTGGGCGATTGCTGCGCAGCCACGGCCACCACGTCGAGGTCGTCAACGGCCTCGCCGCCGCCGAGCACGCCGTGACGGTCGAGCGGTTCGACCTCCTGCTCTGCGACCTGCACCTCCCGGAAGGCAGCGGCCTCGATTTCCTGCCGCGAATCCGCCACCACCTGCGGCGCTGGGCGGCCGGGGGCGCCGAAACGCCGGCCATCGTGCTGAGCGGCTTCGCGCGGGAATCCGACGTGGCCCGCTCGCTCGCCGCCGGGTACGTGGCGCATCTCGCCAAGCCCGTGGACGAGGACGAGCTCCTCGCCACGATCCGGCGGGCGACGGCACGGCCGAGCGCCCCATAAGCGGAAGCTTGACCCGAATTCGCTTAACAGTTACGATCTGTGTCGTAAGGGGAGAAAGGAGACAGCACCATGTTCAAGCGGGGTATGGCGGCGGCTTTGATGCTCGTGGCGGTAGGCTCCGCGTCTTGGGGCCTCGGGGAGTCGCCTCGCTCAGGCCGGACGGAAGGCTGGTCCTCTCCCCGCATGCTCCTGGCCTCCTCGGAGCTCGAAGCGGTGAAGCTCGATCCTGTGAAGACCCTGGACGGCACCGCTGTCTACCGCCTGACCGCCGCCCTTCGGAACGGGCAGGAATTCACGGAAGGCACGGAGCTGCAATACGAGGTGAGGGCCGGCGATGGTACCTCTCTGGGAGGCGGACGGTTCACCGTCTCCGCGGAGATGCTGGCCCCTGGCGGGAATTCCTTGTCCGTGCTCACGGGCCTGGGTGGCTTGAGACCCGACTCCCGGCAACTGATCCTGGTGACGCTCGCAAGGCCGCCTTTTGACTTCGAGAAGAACATCACCGATACCTGCACGACGTTCTGTGACCGCTGTTCGGACAACGCCAAGGATCTCTGCTCGAACGGAGCTTCCTCTTACTCCTGCAACTGCGCCGATACAACCCGGTCATGCACGTTCACATGTCAGTCTTCGTCATCAGGCCAGCCAACTAAGCCGCCAGTCTAGGGTCCGGTCCGTGCGAGGAGGGTTCCAAGGCCCTTCCCCGTAGCCTTGCGGCGTGTCCATCTCCGGGCGCAGATCTCTCCCAGGCCTTGACAGGCCCCCCATAAGACCAAGGTCCAATTCCCCCCGGTTGCTATCGCTGGCATCGTGTGGCATAGGCCACTGCAAAATCGCAGTTCGCCGTAGTTGCCAACTGGCGAAAAATTGCCGCCAGCCGAGGAGATACGCCATGAGCTCGTTTGACGACGACTCGAAAGTCCCCCTCGAAATGATGGAAGCGCCCGAGGCGCCGGCAGGGGTGGACCGGCGCGCGTTCATGATGCGGACCGCGATGATCGGCGCGGTCAGCGTGCTCTCGGGCACCCTGCCCGTCTCGCCGGAGGAGACCGCGAAGAAGGCGGCGTCGGCGCAGGCGCCGAAGAGCAACGTGTCGCCGGACCTCGCGGTCAAGAAGAACACCAAGGGGCCGGTGATGACCACGGTCGATGAGTTCTACAAGGTTGGACCGGGGCCGTCGAGCTCCCACACGATCGGCCCGATGCGCATCACGTACGACTTCTACCAGCGCTGCGCCAAACTGCCCGCCGAGCAGCTCGCGAAGGCGACGGGGATGCGCGTCCATCTGTACGGCAGCCTGAGCGCGACGGGCAAGGGGCACGGCACGGAGCGCGCGGCGCTCGCCGGCATCATCGGCAAGGAGCCGGCGACGATCAACCCGCTGTTCCTCGACGAGTTGGCCGCGAAGCCCGACCAGACGTTCCCGGTGAAGCTGGGAAGCTCCACGTTCAACGCCTCGCTCAAGGACGTCGTCTACGACGCTCAAAAGGGCGATTTCCCGCACCCGAACACGATGACGTGCAAGCTCATGGCCGGCGACAAGGTGCTCCTCGAGCAGGAGTACTACTCGGTCGGCGGCGGGTTCGTCGAGTGGAAGGGCTACACGCCGCCGAAGAAGGGCGCGCCGAAGTATCCCTACTCGAGGATGAAGGAGCTGGTGGCGCACGCGGAGAAGAACAAGCTCAGCCTCGCGCAGGTGGCGATGGCGAACGAGGTTTCGATCTCCGGCAAGAGCGAGGCGGAGATCAACGCGTTCCTCGACAAGATCTCGACCGCGATGGTGAACATCGTGAAGTCGGGCCTCAGCGCGCCGACCGCGACGCTGCCCGGGCCGATCAAGCTGAAGACCAAGGCGGGCGAGGTGTACAAGCGCGCCATGGACGACAAGTACGAGCGCCAGCGCGGTGTCGGCGTCGTCGCCGCCTACGCGCTCGCGGGCTCCGAGGAGAACGCGCGCGGGCACCTCGTGGTGACCGCGCCGACCGGCGGCTCGGCGGGTGTGCTGCCGGCGGTCGTGTACGCGCTCGGCGAGGGCGGCCGCAAGCTGCCGCAGGAGAAGATCCGCGAGGGACTGCTCGCCGGCGCCGTTGTCGGCTACCTCTGCAAGCACAACGCGACGCTCGCCGCCGCGGAGGGCGGCTGCCAGGCGGAGATCGGCGTGGCGTCGGCGATGGCGGCGGCGATGATTTCGCAGGCGCACGACTTCTCGCCGCAGGTGGCCGCGAACGCCGCGGAATCGGCGCTGGAGCATCACCTCGGCATGACCTGCGACCCGGTCGCGGGCTTCGTGCAGATCCCGTGCATCGAGCGCTGCGCCTTCGGAGCCGTCAAGGCCTGGACCGGATTCATGATCGCCAGCAACGAGATCGCGGAGAACCGCCGCGTCGACTTCGACACGACGGTGGACGCGATGGCGCTCACCGCGAAAGAGATGAACTCGAAGTACAAGGAGACCTCCGAAGGCGGCCTCGCCGTCTCGGTGACGCTCTGCTGACCGCGCGTTCCCGACCGGGGTTGACGCCATGAGCCGAACCGGTAAAGCGGTCGTGGTCGCCTGGCTGATCACGGCGATCTATTACTTCTACCAGTACATCCTGCGCTCGGCGCCGGCGGTGATGATCCCGCAGCTCTCGGAGGGATTGGGGATCACCGCCACGGCGCTGGCGTCGCTGTTGGGACTCTTCTATTTCGGCTACTCGCCGTTCAGCCTGGTCGCCGGCGTGGCGATGGACCGCCTGGGTCCGCGCCGCGTCGTGCCGATCGGGGCGGCGATGGTCGGTATCGGCGCGCTGATGTTCGCTTCGGGCGATGAGACGCTCGCCAGCCTGGGTCGCCTCCTGCAGGGCGCGGGAGGCGTCTTCGCGCTGGTGGGGGCCGTCTTCCTTGCCACCACGTATTTCCGGGCGTCGCTGGCCGCCACGCTGATCGGCGCCACGCAGATGTTCGGCATGGCCGGCGGCTCCGCGGGCCAGTTCGTCGTCGGGCCGATGATCGCCGGGGGCCTGCCCTGGACCCGCTTCTGGCTCGGGATGGGCGTCGCCGGGCTCGGCATCGCCGTGCTGCTCGCGTTGCTGCTGCCGAAGCGGGAGCGCCGCGAGCAGGATCCCAACTGGGTGCGGGAGGCCGCCGGCGCCCTGGGCCTGGTGTTCCGCAACCCGCAGTCGATCCTGTGCGGCGTCATCGCCGGCCTGCTGTTCATCCCCACCACGATCCTCGACATGGTGTGGGGCGTGCGCTACCTGCAGGAGGCGTACGGCATGGACTACGCGTTGGCGGTGATGCGCTCGGCCGCCGTGCCGTTCGGCTGGATCATCGGCTGCCCGCTGCTCGGCTTCCTCTCGGACCGCATCGGCCGGCGCAAGCCGGTGATCTTCGGCAGCGCCCTGGTGCTGCTGGCGTGCCTGGCCTGGGTGCTGTACGGCCGGCCCGGCGTGCTGCCGCCGTACGTCGCCGCTCTGGTGATGGGGATCGCCTCGGGCGCCGCGATGATCCCCTACACGGTGATCAAGGAGGCGAACCCGCCGCGCGTCGGCGGCACCGCGACCGGCGTCATCAACTTCATCAACTTCACTTTCAGCGCGCTGCTCGGCCCGGTGTTCGCGGGCCTGCTGACACGCGCCGCGGGAGGACGCCGCGACGCGCGATCTCGCGCATTACCAGGCGGCCTTCAGTCCCATGCTCATCGGCGTCGGGCCTCGCCGTGCTGCTCACTTTGCTGCTCAAGGAGACCGGACCGGCCGCCGCGAAACCGCCGGTTCCCAAGCTGGTGGAGGCCACACCATGAATCTCGAACCCGGAACGGGCCGATATGAACGTCTGCTCGAGCGGTGCCAGGACCTGGAGCCGCTGCCCACGGCCGTCGCGTACCCCTGCGACGAGTCCTCGCTGGGCAGCGTCCTCGAAGCCGCGCAGCTCGGGTTGATCACGCCGATCCTCGTCGGACCGGCCAAGAAGATCGCGGAGGTCGCGCGCGCGGCGCACTTCGTCAGCGCAACGACCTGCGGATCGTGGACGTCCCCGACAGCCGCGCGGCCGCGGCGAAGGCGGTCGAGCTGGTGCGCGCGGGCGAGGCCGAGCTGCTGATGAAGGGCAGTCTGCACTCGGACGAGATCCTCGGCGCCGTGGTGGCGAAGGAGGGCGGGCTGCGCACCGGCCGGCGCCTCAGCCATGTGTTCCTGATGGACGTGCCCACCTACCACAAGGTGCTGCTCGTCACCGACGGCGCGATCAACATCGCGCCGACGCTGGAAGACAAGGCGGACATCTGCCAGAACGCCATCGACCTGGCGCGCGCGTTCGGAGTCGTGCGGCCGAAGGTGGCGATCCTCGCCGCGGTCGAGACGGTGAATTCGAAGATGCCCGCCACGCTCGACGCCGCGGCGCTGTGCAAGATGGCCGAGCGCGGGCAGATCAAGGGCGGCCTGCTCGACGGGCCGCTGGCGTTCGACAACGCGATCAGCCGCGACGCGGCGCGGATCAAGGGCATCGAATCCGAGGTCGCCGGCGATCCCGACATCCTGCTCGCGCCCGACCTCGAGGCGGGGAACATGCTCGCCAAGCAACTGAATTTCCTGGCCAACGCCGACAGCGCGGGCCTGGTGCTCGGCGCGCGCGTGCCCGTCATCCTGACCAGCCGCGCCGACAGCGTGCGGGCGCGCATCGCGAGCTGCGCCGTGGCGGCGCTGGCCGCGCACATGCGGCGGTCGCCGGCGGCGCTGGCGGGAGTGAGCGTATGAGCGATCACGCGCTGGTCCTCAACGCCGGCTCTTCGAGCCTCAAGTTCTGCGTCTACCGGCGCCTGGAAGACGGCGGCTGGGAGGTCGCGTCGCGCGGGCAGATCGACGGCATCGGTGTCGCGCCGAAGCTCGCCGCGCGCGGCGGGGACGGCGCGGTCCTGTCCGATCAGGGGTTGCCCGCCGCCGAGGTGCGCGACGTGCGCGCCGCGCTCGACGTCCTGGCCGGCTGGCTGCGCGAGCGCTACGGCGGCTCGCCAGTAGTCGGCGTCGGACACCGCGTGGTGCACGGCGGCGCGAAGCACGCGCAACCTTGCGTGGTCACGCCGCGGATCCTCGCGGAGCTGCGCGCGCTCGCGCCCCTCGCGCCGCTCCACCAGCCCTACAACGTGCACGCCATCGAGGCGGTCGCCGAGCGGCTGCCGCACGTGCCGCAGGTGGCCTGTTTCGACACCGGTTTCCACCGCTCCCAGCCGGCCGTCGCGCAGCTCGTGCCGCTGCCGAAGGAGATCCGCGCCACCGGCGTGCAGCGCTACGGGTTCCACGGCCTGTCGTACGAGTACATCGCCTCCGAGCTCCCCGCCGCGGCGCCGGAGATCGCGGAGAAGCGCGTGATCGTGGCCCACCTCGGCAGCGGCGCCAGCCTGTGCGCGCTCAAGGAGCGCCGGAGCGTGGACTGCTCGATGGGCTTCACCGCCCTCGAGGGCCTGTGCATGGGCACGCGCCCCGGCTCGCTGGACCCGGGCGTGGTGCTGCATCTGTTCCAGACGCTCGGCATGTCGGCCTCGGAGGTGGAGACCCTGCTCTACAAGAAGTCGGGCCTGCTCGGGCTCTCGGGGATCAGCAACGACATGCGCGACCTGCTCGCGAGCCCCGATCCGCGAGCCCGGCAGGCGGTGGACTACTTCGTCTACCAGGCGGCGAAACACATCGGCGCGCTCGCGGCCGTCCTCGGCGGCGTCGACGCGCTGGTCTTCACGGCGGGCATCGGCGAGCGCTCGGCCGAGATCCGGCGGCGGATCTGCGCCGCGTCGGCGTGGCTCGGCGTCGAGCTGGACGACGCCGCGAACGAGAGCGGCGCGGCGCGCATCACCGCGCCGGGCAGCCGCGTGTCCGCCTGGGTGATCCCCACCAACGAGGAGCTGATGATCGCCCGCCACACGGGCGATCTGCTCGGATTACGGAACCCCGCGCCCGTGGGCGCGGCGCAAGGGAGCGCGACATGAGCACGATCGCATCGGCGACCGCCCGGCACACGGCGGCCGCGGCATGGGAGGAATTCCAGGGCGCGCTGTGGCAGAAGGAAATCAACGTCCGCGCCTTCATCCAGTTGAACTACACGCCCTACGACGGCGACGCCGGCTTCCTGGCGCCCGCGACCGAGCGGACGAAGAAGATCTGGAACCGGTTGACCGACCTCTTCGTCGAGGAGCGGAAGAAGGGCGTGCTCGACATCTCGCAGATCCCGAGCTCGATCACGGCGCACGGGCCGGGATACATCGACAAGGACAACGAGATCATCGTCGGCCTCCAGACCGACGCGCCGCTCAAGCGCGCGGTCATGCCGAACGGCGGCCTGCGCATGGTGCTCGCGGCGCTCACCGCCTACGGCTACGCGCCCGACCCGTACGTCGTCGAAACGTTCACCAAATACCGCAAGACGCACAACGACGGCGTGTTCGACGCCTACACCGAGGACATCCGCCGCTGCCGCAGCTCGCACGTGCTCACCGGCCTGCCGGACGCCTACGGGCGCGGCCGTATCATCGGCGACTACCGGCGCGTCACGCTGTACGGCGTCGACCGGCTGATCGACGTGAAGAAGCGGGAGAAAGCGGATCTCGACGACGAGCCGTCGAGCGCGGACGTCATCCGCGACCGCGAGGAGCTGGCCGAGCAGATCCGGTCGCTCCAGGAGCTCAAGACGATGGCCGCGAATTACGGCTTCGACATCTCGGGCCCGGCGCGCGACGCCCGCGAGGCGGTGCAGTGGCTGTATTTCGCCTACCTCGCGGCGGTGAAGGAGCAGAACGGCGCCGCCATGTCGCTGGGCCGCTGCTCGACCTTCCTCGACGTCTACTTCGAGCGCGACCTGGCGGCCGGGCGCCTCACCGAGGAGGCGGCGCAGGAGATCGTCGACGACTTCGTGATCAAGCTGCGCATCGTGCGCTTCCTGCGCACGCCGGAATACGACGACCTGTTCGCCGGCGATCCGACGTGGGTGACGGAGTCGATCGGCGGCATGGGCGACGACGGGCGCTCGCTGGTGACGAAGACCAGCTTCCGCATGCTCCAGACGCTCTACAACCTGGGGCCGGCGCCGGAGCCGAACCTCACGGTGTGGTACTCGGCGCGCATGCCCGACGGCTTCCGCCGCTTCGCCGCGCAGGTGGCGATCGACACCAGCGCGCTGCAGTTCGAGAGCGACGAGATCATGCGGCGCACCTGGGGCGACGACGGCGCCATCGCCTGCTGCGTGTCGCCGATGCTGGTGGGCAAGCAGATGCAGTTCTTCGGCGCCCGCGCCAACCTGGCGAAATGCCTGCTCTACGGCATCAACGGCGGCCGCGACGAGATGAGCGGCAAGCAGATCGGGCCTGAATTTGATCCCGTGCAGGGCGACGTCCTCGACTTCGGGGACGTGGTGGAGCGCTTCGAACGCATGATGGATTGGCTGGCGAAGGTGTACGTCGACGCCATGAACGTCATCCACTACATGCACGACAAGTACTCCTACGAGCGGCTCGAGATGGCGCTGCACGACTACGCGCCGCTGCGCACGATGGCGTTCGGCATGGCCGGCCTGTCGGTGGTGGCCGACAGCCTGTCGGCGATGAAGTACGCGCAGGTGCACGTGGTGCGCGACGACACCGGGCTGGTGACCGACTACCGCACCGAGGGGACGTTCCCGCTCTTCGGCAACAACGACAACCGCGTCGACCAGATCGCCACCTGGGTGGTGAGCACGTTCATGAACAAGCTGCGCAAGCATCCGACGTACCGCAACGCGGTGCATACGCAGTCGATCCTGACGATCACCTCGAACGTCGTCTACGGCAAGGCCACCGGCAACACGCCGGACGGCCGGCGGCAGGGCGAGCCGTTCGCGCCCGGCGCCAACCCGATGCACGGGCGCGACAGCCACGGCATCCACGCCTCCGCGGCGTCGGTGGCCAAGATCCCGTACCGCGACGCGGCGGACGGCATCTCGCTGACCACCACGCTGGTGCCGGTGGGGCTCGGGCGCACCGCCGTGGAACGCGTCACCAACCTGACGTCCATCCTCGACGCCTTCTTCAGCGCCACGGGGTACCACATGAACATCAACGTGCTGAACCGCGACACGCTGCTGGACGCGGTGGAACACCCCGAGAAATACCCGAGCCTGACCATCCGGGTGTCGGGATACGCGGTCAACTTCGTCCGGCTGACGCGCGAGCAGCAGATGGACGTGATCAACCGGACGTTCCACGGAGCATGATGCCCTCCCTGACGGCGAAGGATCCATTCGAGCTGCGCGTCAGCCTCGGCGAGCACGTGCCGGAGGCTACGGTACAGGAAGCACTCGCCTCCGGCGACATGGGCTTCCTGCACTCCTTCACCACCGGCTCGGCTGTGGACGGCCCCGGCGTGCGGGTGGTGGCATGGACGACGGGCTGCATGTGGCGCTGCCGCTACTGCCACAACCCCGACACCTGGACGCTCAAGAACGGGTTCCCCGTGAGCGTGCGGCAGGCCGCCGACGAGCTGCGCAAGTACCGCGACGGCCTCAAGATCATGAAGGGCGGCTTCACGCTGAGCGGCGGCGAGCCGCTGCTGCAGCACCGGTTCGCCGCCAAGCTGCTCGCCGAGGCGAAGGCGATGGGCATCCATACCACGATCGAAACCAACGGCTTCTTCAGCGACCGCCTGAGCGACGCCGAGCTCGACACGATCGACCTGGTGATGCTCGGTCTCAAGACCTGGGACCCGCAGCGCCACGTGGATCTCACGGGCCAGGAGATCGACCACACGCTCACCTTCGCGCGCCGGCTGGCGGCGCGGCGGCAGCCGGTCTGGATCCGCTTCGTGCTGGTGCCGGGGCTGACCGACGATCCGGAGGACATGGCGAAGTCGGCGGCGTTCGCGGCGAGCCTCGGCAACGTCGAGCGGGTCGAGGTGCTGCCGTTCCACCAGATGGGGCGCTACAAATGGGAGCGCCTGGGGATGAATTACACGCTGAAGGACACCGAGCCGCCGTCGATAGAGGCCACCGAAGCCGCGTGCGCGGTGTGGCGGGCGGCGGGGCTTTACGTGGTGTGAGGATCACCTGCCGCCCCCGCCCGGGCATAAATGCCCGGGCTACGTGAAAAGCGCCGGGTGAACCCGACGCAATTTTTGAGTCCCCTTCAGGGGGCTCTTTTTGATTAGCCCGGGCATTTATGCCCGGGCGGGGGCGGGGCATCGAGCTTTCGACACGCCCTCCTAGGGCTTTGGTCCAATAGATCTCGCCGCCGGGAGGGACATACGCTTTCGACAGCCGCTCGGCGATTCCTCTGCATCCATGACCGAACGGCATTGGTGAGAGATGAAAAAAACGATTCCGACAACCCTGGTCCTGGTATCGCTGCTCGCCGCGTCCGCCGGATGCGGCGAGAAGGAAGCCCCGCCGCCCCGCCGCCGCCGCCGGAGGTCAAGGTCGCCCCCGTCGTGCAGCGCGACGTCCCCGTCTACATCGAGGTGATCGGCCAGACGCGCGGCTCGACGGAGATCGAGGTGCGGCCGCGGGTCGAGGGCTACCTGGAGTCCGTGGACTACCAGGAGGGAAGCTACGTCCGCAAAGGCCAGCTCCTGTACACCATCGATCCGCGCTCCTTCCAGGCGGACGTGGCCCAGGCCCGGGGCGTGCAGGCCGAGGCCGAGGCGCAATTCGCGCGGGCCCGCCAGGACGTGGTGCGGTACGAGCCGCTGGTGGCCAAGAACGCGATCTCGCGCCAGGAGTACGAGACGGCGGTGCAGATGCAGCGGGCGGCCGAAGCCTCCGTGGAGGCGGCCAAGGCGGGGGTGCAGCGCGCGCGGATCGACCTCTCCTTCACCCGCATCTACGCTCCCGCCTCGGGCATCGCGGGAAAGACGGAGGTCTACCCCGGCACGCTCGTCGGACGCGCACAGGACACGCTGCTCACGCGCATCTCCCAGGTCGAGAGGATCCACGTCCGCGTCAGCCTGCCGGAGAGGGATTTCATCGAATACAGCCGGAAGCGCGAGGAGAGGCGCCGCGCCGGCAACTCCGAGCCCCTCAAGTTCGAGATGCTCCTCTCCGACGGCTCGCTCCACCCCGAGAAGGGCGATCTCGTGTTCGTGGATCGCGCGGTCGACCCCCAGACGGGGACGATCCTCGTGGAGGTCGCCTTCCCGAACCCCGGGAGCGTCGTCCGGTCCGGCCAGTACGCGCGCGTCCGCGTCGCCATCGACGAGAAGAAGGGCGCCATCCTGGTTCCCCAGCGCGCCGTCACCGAGCTCCAGGGCATCTACAACGTAGCCGTGGTCAAGCCGGACAACACCGTCGAGCTGCGCATGGTCAAGGCGGGGGAGCGCATCGGCACCCTCTGGGTCATCGATGAAGGGTTGAAGGCGGGCGAGCGGGTCGTGGTGGAGGGCGTGCAGAAGGTCCGCTCGGGAATCAAGGTGACGCCCCGTCCTGCCCCCGCCGAGCCGGCCGTGGCGACGGTCGAGGAGAGCTAGCCATGGCGGGCTTCTTCATCCGGCGGCCGATCGTCGCCATCGTCATCTCGATCATCATCGTCCTGCTCGGGCTCAACACCCTGCGCAACCTCAGCTTCGAGCAGTATCCCTTCCTCGCCCCGCCCACCATCCGCGTCACCGCCACCTATCCCGGCGCCTCGGCGGTGGCGGTGGAGCAGTCGGTGGCCACGCCGATCGAGCAGGAGGTCAACGGCGTCGAGGGCATGATCTACATGAAGTCGTCGAACACCAGCGACGGCCGCATGCAGCTCGACGTGAACTTCGAGGTGGGCACCAACCAGGACATGGCCAACGTGCTCACCCAGAACCGGGTGTCCTCGGCCCAGGCCCGCCTGCCCCAGGAAGTGATCCAGCAGGGCGTCACGGTCAAGAAGCAGAGCCCCAGCATCCTGATGCTGATCTCGCTCTACTCCCCGAAGGGCAGCTACGACGCCAACTTCCTGATCAACTACTGCGGCATCAACCTGCGCGACCAGATCCTGCGCATCCCCGGGATCGCGCAGGTGGACCTCTTCGGCGGCACCGACTACGGCATGCGGATCTGGCTGCGGCCCGACCGGATGGCCAAGCTCGGCCTCACTCCCTCCGACGTCATGTCGGCCATCAAGGAGCAGAACCTCCAGGCCCCCGCCGGCCGCGTCGGCATGCGGCCGTCGCCGAAGGACCAGGAGTTCACCTACACGGTGAGCGCCCCCGGCCGCCTGATCACCGAGGACGAGTTCGCGAACATCATCATCCGCGAGACGGAGACGGGCGCCCAGATCCGCATCAAGGACATCGGCCGGGTGGAGCTGGGCTCGCAGGACTACAACTCCTTCGGCCGCCTCGACGGCAAGCCGTCGGGGGCCATGGCCGTGTACCTCCTCCCCGGCGCCAACCAGCTCCAGGCCTCCGAGGGGATCTACGAAGCCATGCGGCAGGCGAAGACGTTCTTCCCCTCCGACATGGACTACCGGATCGTCTACGACACCACCCCCGCGGTCGAGGCCTCGATCGAGTCGATCGTCCACACGTTCGTCGAGGCGGTGATTCTCGTCACGCTCGTGGTCTTCATCTTCCTGCAGAACCTGCGCGCCACGATCATTCCGCTGCTCACCGTTCCCGTCTCGCTCATCGGGACCTTCATCTTCTTCCCGCTGCTCGGCTTCTCGGTGAACACGCTCTCGATGTTCGGCCTCGTGCTCGCGATCGGCATCGTGGTCGACGACGCGATCGTGGTGGTCGAGGCGGTGATGCACCACATCGAGCACGGGATGAGCCCGCACGACGCGACCGTCCAGGCGATGAAGGAGGTCTCGGCGCCCGTCATCGGCATCGCGCTCATCCTCTCGGCGGTGTTCATCCCGGTCGCCTTCATCCCCGGCCTCACCGGGCGGATGTACCAGCAGTTCGCGCTCACGATCGCGATCTCGGTGCTGCTGTCGGCCTTCAGCGCGCTGTCGCTGTCGCCCGCCCTCGCGGCCATGCTGCTCAAGCCCGCGAAGCCGGCCCGCGGGCTCCTCGGGAAGTTCTTCGGCGGCTTCAACAAGGTTTTCGAGAAGTCGACGAACGCGTACGTGAAGGGCTGCCGGATCCTCGTGCGCCGCTCGATCCTGACGATCGTGCTCGTGGCGTTGGTGGCCGTGGGCGCGGGCTTCTTCGGCAGCCGGCTGCCCGCCGGGTTCATCCCGGAAGAGGACCAGGGCATCCTCGGCGTCAACGTGACGCTGCCGGCCGGCGCGTCGCTGGAGCGCACGAGCGCCGTGCTCGCCCAGGTCGAGGCGATCCTGGCCAAGACCGAGGGCATCGAGTCGTACCAGACGATCGGCGGCTACGGCGTCGTGACCAGCACCTACCAGCCCAACTTCGGCACGATCTTCATGCGGCTCAAGCCGTGGGAAGAGCGCCACGGCGAGGCGCTGCACGCGCGGGGCATCATGGCGACGCTGCAGTCCCAGGTTGCGCGCATCCCCGAAGCCATCATCTTCCCGTTCAACATCCCCACCATCTCGGGCTTCGGCGCCTCGGCCGGCTTCAACTTCCTGCTCCAGGACCGCAGCGGCGGCCTGAGCGTCGAGCAGCTGGGCGAGCTCAGCCGCCAGTTCCAGGAGGCCGCCCGCAAGCGGCCGGAGATCGGCAACCTCTTCACGTCGTTCGACCCGCGCTATCCCCAGGTCAAGGTCGAGCTCGACCGCGAGAAGGCGCGCAAGCTGGGCGTGCCGGTCAACGAGGCCTTCCAGGCGCTGTCCACGAGCCTGGGCGGCAGCTACGTGAACGACTTCAACCGCTTCGGACGCCTGTTCCGCGTCTACGTGCAGGCGGAGGCCGACTACCGGCGCAAGCCCGAGGACATCGGCCAGATCTGGGTGCGCAGCAAGACCACGAACGACATGATCCCCCTCGGGACGCTGGTCACCATCACCTCCCAGGGCGGGACGGAGCTCACCAACCGCTTCAACCTGCTGCGCTCGGTCGAGCTCAACGGCGTGCCCGGCCGCGGCTACGCCTCGGGCCAGGCGCTCGCCGCCCTGGAGGACGTCTTCAAGCAGACGATGCCGCCGGAGATGGGCTTCGCCTACTCCTCGCTCTCCTACCAGGAGAAGATCGCGCCGCCCGCGGGACCGACCTTCGTCGCCGCCATCCTCTTCGTCTTCCTGCTGCTGGCCGCCATGTACGAGAGCTGGCGCCTGCCCTGGGCGGTGCTGCTCGGCTCGCCGCTGGTGGCCCTGGGGGCCTTCTTCGGGGTCTGGCTCGCGGGCTACGACAACAACGTCTACGTCCAGATCGGCAACATCATGCTCATCGGCCTCGCCGCCAAGAACGCCATCCTGATCGTGGAGTTCGCCAAGGCCAAGCACGAGAAGGACGGCTTGAGCATCCAGGAGGCGGCGCTCGAATCGGCGCGGCTGCGCTTCCGGCCGATCCTGATGACCGCCTTCGCCTTCATCCTGGGCGTCATCCCGCTGATGCGCGCCAGCGGCGCCGGCGCGGGAGCGCAGAACGTCATGGGCACCGCCGTCTTCTGGGGCATGCTGGTCGCCACCGCCCTCGGCGTTTTCCTGATCCCGGGCAACTACGCGTTCGTGGAGCTGCTGGGCCGCAAGAAGAAGGGGAACCCGCCGCCGTCGAGCCGCCGGTGCCCCAGCCCACGCCGTCCACCGGAGCGGTGCACTGACATGATCCGCCGACTGACGACCGTCGTCGCTCTCGCTCTCCTGGCCACCGGCTGCGTCTTCGGGCCGGACTACCGGCGGCCGGAGATCCCGGCGCCGCCGGCCTGGCGCGACCTGCCCGCGGAAGAGGCCCGGACGCTGGCGAACACCCCCTGGTGGGAGCTGTTCGACGACCCGCAGCTCCAGGAGCTCATCCGCATCGCGCTGGCCGAGAACCAGGACCTCCTGATCGCGACGGAGCGCATCGCGGAGGCGCGCGCGCGCTACGGCTTCACCCGCGCGGACCTCTATCCCAAGGTGGACGGCGAGCGCCACCGTCGGCCACCTCCACACCAGCGAGGGCAGCCTGGTGCACACGCCCGAGGGGGATGTGCTGGACGACGACGGCGGGGACACCCCGATTTACGCCCTCTCCGCGGACGTGAGCTGGGAGATCGACTTCTTCGGACGCGTCCGCCGCGCCACGGAATCCGAGCTTGCCCTGCTCCTCGGCACGGAGGAGGCGCGGCGTTCGGTGGCGATGACGCTGGTGGCGGCCGTGGCCGAGTCCTATCTCGAGCTCCGCGACTTCGACCGCCGCCTGGAGATCGCGCGGCGCACGATCGGGTCGCTCGAGGAGTCCCTGCAGCTCGCCTCGGACCGTTTCGAGGGCGGCATCACCTCCGAGCTGGACATGCGCCAGGCCGACGCCGAGCTGCGCAGCGTCGAGGCCGTGGTGTTCGACCTCGAGCGCCTGATCGCGATGAAGGAGAACGAGCTCTCCGTCCTCCTGGGACGCAACCCCGGGGCCATCGTGCGCGGCCGTCCGCTGGAGGAGCAGCGGCGGCCGGGCGACGTGCCCGCCGGGCTGCCGGCCGAGCTGCTCGACCGCCGCCCCGACATCCGCGTCGCCGAGCAGAACCTCGCCGCCGCCACCGCGAACATCGGCGAGGCCAAGGCGCTGCTGTTTCCGCGCATCGCGCTGACCGGCTCCTTCGGCCTCGCCAGCACGGAGATCGACAACTTCTTCGACGGCACGTCGTGGAACCTCCTCGGCAATCTGCTGCAGCCCATCTTCAACGCCGGCCAGAACAAGCGCCGCGTGGAGATCACCGAGTCGCGGCAGCGGCAGATGCTCTACGAGTACCACCGTACGATCCTGCTGGCCTTCCAGGAGACCGAGGACGCCCTGGTGGCCTACCGCAAGACCGGCGAGCTGCACCAGGCGCAAACGGCGCGCGTCCTCGCCGTGCGCAAGGTGCTCGACCTCTCCGAGACGCGCTACCGCGGCGGCGTCACCGCCTACCTCGAGGTGCTCGACGCCCAGCGCTCGCTCTTCGGGGCCGAGCTCGACGAGGCGGCGGCCTTCGGCAGCCACCTGGTCTGGCTGGTCCGGCTCTACAAGGCCCTGGGCGGCGGCTGGCCCGCGGCCCCGGAGCCGCCCCCCGCCGAACAGCCCGAGCAGCCGGCCGACGAGTCTCCAGCGGGCGGCCAATGACCGGCTCGCGTCGGTCACCTCCGACCCCAGGCGCTCCCTCGTCAGAGAGCGTAATTGACGATCAGCCAGAGGTTGTTCCCGCGGACCGCATTGCGGCCGGCGAATTCCCAATGGGCACGCACGCGAAAGGTCCATCCCGACCAGGCGGTCATGCTGACTTCCGGTCCGATACCGAAGTACCGATAGCGGTCGGGCTCCGGCGTCGACGTGCCGCCGGCCTGCTCCGTGAGCTGCCAGGTGGCGAAGCCGGAAACACCGACGTCGAAGCGCCCTTCGCCGAGCACCTTGCCCACTCCCCAGTCGATCACCACGTCGTGGCCGGGTGAGATCCCGGTTTCCGCCTGCTCGAAGTTCTGCTCGATGCGCGCAATCGCGGACGCACTCCAATCAGGGCGTTGTCCGGTCGGATACCACACGCCGCCCACGGAATATACCAGCGACCGGAAGCCCGCTCCGCGATTGTCGGGCGAGCCCGGACTGAAGCGTCCCGATGCCGACCACAAGGTGAGCTGGAACGTGTAGTCGAAATCGCCGCGCTCGCCGTACAGCGCCACGGGCGTCAGCAAGACATCCCCGAGACCGAAGCCCGCGCCGCCGGTATCGTCGGCTGTCGGATTGAGGTTCCCGGTGCTGAACGGAATTCCCGCCAGCGCGCCGTAGCGCATGCCGAAGACCTCGTGCGGCGTGGTCCAGGTGATCATGGTGATGTTGGCGTAGCGCGTTTCCTCGAGGCTGGCGGTGGCGTTCCCATCAGGATCGAGGGCCTCGAGATTCGAAAAGAACCGATTGAAGTTGGTGATCGACCAGCCCGGCTGCGCGGCCGCCGCGCCCCGCATCCCGGATTGGCCCGGGGGGTAATGTCCGGCCAGGGGCGTCGTGGTTTGCGCCGCCGCCGCGGCCGCGCAGAGCTGAGCCAGCAAGAGCGCCGCGTAGCGGCTCTTCGCGTCCTGTCCCGGCTTCATCGCGCGGTCGCCAGATTCTTCCAGAATCGCGCCAGACTCTCGTCGGCGCCGAACAGTGTGCTGAAGATGGTCGAGTCCGCCATCAAGATCTCGCCTGCCCGCTGGCCGGTAGGCGGCAGCCAGACAAACGAGTTGAACTCGCGGTTGCCGGCTTCGGTGAACGGATGCGGGCGTGCCATGTCGATCGGTTGCCGTGCGAGCACGCGGACCGCGTCGGCGTCGTCCGTCGTCACGGCATAATGCGGCAGATGCATGTGGAAATTGAAATTCGTGACGCCGGTGAGCCAGCCGCGCGTATCGAGATCGCGATTGATGGACAACGGAGAAATCTGGCCATTGGTGAGCGCGGGCCGCAGGCCAAATTGGTTTTCGACGGACACGCCGAGTCCCCTCATCAAGGAGCCGGTGTACTTGCCGAAACGTTGCTGGCGCGGCACCAGCGCATCGCCGTGATGGGCGTACTCCATGGCGCGCTGCCGGACATCCGCCACCGCGCCGACGTCGTGATGGGGTCCGAGGATCAGGCAGGTCCCTTCGCGCGAGAGGAACTGCCGCACCGCTTCGATCTCGTCCGGCGCGGCCTCCTGTTCGGTGACCATGTGGTCGAGGCCGAAGACCATCAAGGTATCGCAATCAGCGAGGATGCGCTCGTCGATCGGGAGCCTGCGGCCGGCGTGATCGATGCGCTGGAACATGGGCACCGGATGCCCCGTGGTTTCCTCGACCGCCTGCTGGAAGAGCTCCCAGGCGCGAAAGAACAACTCGAGCGTGCCAGCGATCCCCTGCTGGAACATCACGGGATCGGCGTACTGCGCGGATTCGAAGTCGGGCCAGCCCACGCGCCGCACTTCGTTCATCGTGGAGAAGCGATTGTCCAGCTCCGTGATGTCGCGATTGGCTTCGCCCGGATAGCTCCAGGTGATGTAGACGCTGATGCGCCTGCGCCCCGGAGTGTACTTGCGGGAAACGTGAACCTGGTTGTAGGGGCGGGCGGGTGGTTTGACTGCAGCCATGAGGTTCTCCTTCTCGCCGCGGCGCCGTTACCGCCGTTCGAGCGTTCCCGCGGCGAGATGGCGAAGAGCGCTGATGCCGGGCAGGAAAAAGTATGCGCCGCCGCGCACGGTGGTAAACGCGGGAAGGCCCTTGATCTTTTTCTTGATCGGACGTTTCGGCATCGTGAAGTCGTACGTGCCGTCCTGGGTGCCGATGAACGGGTCGCGCTCGTTGCCCAGCTCTTCGAAAGTGGGATCGTTGACCCACACGTTCATCGCAAACTCGAACTGCCGCACCAGGCTCGCGCACCCGACGAAGGCCGCGATCCCGCGCTCGATTCCGTCTTCGGGTGCGCCTTCGGGCAACGGCGGTCCGTAGGTTCCGCCACGCCGGATCATCATGCGCCGGTTCATGTTGTCGCCCATGTCGCGAGGATTCATCCGCCGGATGTGCGCGCCGACCGGGCAGCCGTACCCGTGCGGGTCCGTCGTGCCGTACTTGAAGTCGTTCGTGCGCTGCATGTCTTTCCCCAGCTCCGGATCGTCCTTCTCGGGGGCGAGCGTGAGTGGCGCACCGCTGCGCCAGCGTCCCATGAGCTTCGCCGCGGCGAGCTCCTGTTCCTCCGCGGTGCTGCCCTGGGCGCGCAGGAAATCGCGGAACGTGCCCACGTGCTCCTCGAGACGGAGGTAGGCGAGAAAGCTGCCGTTGCGCGTGAGCACCTCCGGCTGCGGCAGCGCCGGCGTGAGACCCGTCTCGTCCCGATAGCCGAGAAAGAACTCGCCCGCCTTGAGCGGGACGCCGGATCCGGGCGTGGGCTGGACACTTGTGCCTTCGATCACCGGGTGCGAGAGGCGGTCACGATATCCGAAGTGTTCCTTCGCATAGTCGTAAGGCGGAATGGCCTCGAGATCCAAGCTCGACAGGACTTCCACGCCACACTGCGCGACGAGCTCTCCATGCCGTGCCTTGCAGCGTTCGCGTTCCGGCACGTCGCGCGCAAAGAGAATGGCGATGGCGTGCAGGTCCGGGCCCGCGAGCCCGCCCAGCCAGTGTTGCGGGTGATTGGCGCCGGTGGTTCCGAGCATCCGGGCGCGCGCGGCCATGCCCTGACGGAACTCCTCGGGAAAGGTGGCAAGCGATGCCTCATCCACGCCGAGCGCCCGCAGCCCGTTCCAGGTGAAGGCCACGGTCACCCACCGGGCATCGGGAGCGCTCGCCCCCACCGCCCTGGCGTTGCCCACCGTGTCCACCATGGCTGAAAGCCAGGCGCGGCCCTGCTCGGGATGGCGAAACGTCAGGAACTCGTAGCGCGCGGCAAGGGCCGGTGTGCGTGCGACCAGGAAATGCTGGATATCGTCCAACTCGAGCATGATGCGTTCCCCGCGATGCCGCTCACTGCATCTCGTCGAGCATGTGGCTGAACGCCTGCTTGAGCTTCAGCGCCTTCCTGATTTCCTCGGCGGAAACGAACGGATACTCGCCGTACTCGAGAAAACTGGGGCACTGATGCTGGCGTACGAACTCGACGAAGGCTGGTGCATTGGTCTTCCAGTCGGCGGGGAAACCCTCCAGGTTCTCAAAAATCGTGTTGATCCCATAGCTCGTGAACAGCGCGATCGCGTCCTCGGTGTACTTATCGAAATCCGTGTCGAAGATCCCCTGATACATGAAGTAAGTGTCCGGGCCGATGTTGAACAGGACCCAGCGGAGGTAGTGGAGCTTGAGCACCTTGAGCGCGTCCGGCAGCTCGGCGATCGTGTCTTCGATCTTTTTGCCATAAGCGCGGATGGTGTCCTCGGTCCCGGGTTTGATCTTCGCGATGATGGTGAACCCGTGACATGCCGGAGTTCGAGGATAGATCGGCCCATACCGGCCCTGCTCCAGCTCGAAGTACCCTTCCTTGGGGATCGCCATGGCAGCCGGTTGGGTCCAATCGCGCTCCTTCATGAGTCAGCCTCCTTTCGGCATAAGTCCCAGCATAGGAGGGGAGCGCAGGCTCGCGCCATTGGACCAAAGGCCAATGACCGCGGCGTCTTCTCCCGGTGCATGCTTCACGTTGAGGTGCCCATGGATCTGAAACAAGCCGCCGTCTCTACCGCCATGATCGTGTTCGTGCTCTCGAGCGTCATCGGGATGGGCTTGGGGTTGCGGGTCGCCGAGATCGTTGCGCCGCTGCGCAGTTGGCGGCTGGTTGCGCTGTCACTCCTGGCGAACTTCGTGGCGATGCCGCTCGTCGCGTTGGCGCTGGCGCGAGCGACCCCGTTGGACGAGTCGCTCGGCATCGGGTTGCTGCTCCTGGGAGCGGCCGGCGGTGCGCCGTTCCTCCCGAAGCTTGCCCAGATCGCCCGAGGGAACCTGGCGTTTGCCGTGGGTCTCATGGTGCTGCTGATGGTGATCACGGTTGTTTACCTCCCGCTCGTCCTGCCGTGGCTGCTGCCCGGCGTCTCGGTGAACCCCGGCCAGATCGGCCGTTCGCTGGTGTTATTGATGCTGGTGCCGCTGGCCGGAGGGCTTCTCGTGAACGCGAAGCGTCCGGACTTCGCGGCAAGAGCCAAACCGGTGCTCGACAAGATCTCGAACCTGAGCTTGATCGTCGTGATGGTGCTTCAGGTCGTGCTGAATTTCCGCAGCGTCGTGGCCGTATTCGGCACGGGCGGCATTCTGGCTGGCGTGGTGCTTCTCGCCGTGGGCTATGCCATCGGCTGGGCCCTTGGCGGTCCGAAGAGCGACACACGAGTGGTCCTGGGCCTCGGAACCGCACAGCGGAACATCGCAGCCGCGCTCGTTGTGGCCAATCAGAGCTTCGACGACCCGAACGTCGTCGTCATGATCGTCGTCGTCTCCATCGTCGGGCTGCTGGTCCTGATGCCGTTGTCCAGAGCCCTGGGCCGACGCTCACCTGCCCGCCCTGCGGCGCCCCTGGACTAGACCGGAAGGACTTTCACCAGCAGCAAAGCAAGCACGATCGCCGTGACCACGGTGACCAGGCCCGGCAGCAGGAAGCTGTGGTTCAGCAGGTATTTGCCGATCTTCGTCGTCCCGGTCTGATCGAAATTGACCGCCGCCAGCAGCGTGCCGTAGGTCGGCAGCAGGAAGACGCTGTTGGCCGCCGGGTAGAAGGCGATGAGCAGCGAGGGCGGCATCCCCAGGGCCAGGGCGACCGGCATCAGGATCACCACCGACGCCGCGGCGCTGAAGAGCAGGCTGGAAAGAATGAACAGCCCGGCGGCGAACGCCCAGGGTTGGTCGGTGATGACACCGGAGATCGCGGTCGACGATGGTCTGCCGGTTGGCCTCGAAGAACGAGGAGCCCAGCCAGGCGACGCCGACGATGGAGATGATCGCCGCCACGCCGCTGCGCATCATGGTCCCCTTCAAGGTGGCTTCCGGCGAAGCCTTGAACAGGATCGTCATCAGCCCGGCGCCGGCGAACATCACGATCATGATCGCCATGTCCATGCTCACCTGATCGTGGTCCACGGCGCCGCTTTCGACCCTCTCGTAGACCGGCCGCAGGTCCGGGAACATGCCGATCAGGATGACCAGCAGGATGCCGGCGAAGAAGAGGAGCGTGGAGCCGCGCGCGTTGAAGAGTTGCTGGCCGGAGAATTCCGGCAGGGCTTCGGGCGGCTTCACCTCGCCGCTGGCCAGGCGCCGCTGATATTCGGCGTCCTGGCTCAACGGCGCGCCGCGCCAGGCGACGGAAAGCGCGCCCACCAGGACGGCGAGGAAGGTGGAAGGAATGGTGATGGCCAGCAATCGCGGCAGCGAGACGTCCTTGCCGGCCAGGAAGCCCAGCATGGCCACCGTGACCGCGGAGATCGGCGAGGCGAGGACGCCCTGGAATCCGGCGATCACGCTGATGGAGAGCGGGCGCTCGGGACGGATGTCCGCCTTGCGCGAGACCTCGGCGATCACCGGCAACAGCGCGTAGATGACGTGCGTGGTCCCCGACGCGAAGACGAGGGCGTAGGTGACCACCGGCGCGATGAAGGTGATGAGCTGCGGCCGCTTGTGCAGGATGCGGCCGGCGAGCGAGACCAGGTAGTCGAGCCCGCCGGCGGCCTGCATCGTGGCCAGCGCGGTGATCACCGCGATGATCATGCCGATGACGGCCCGCGGCGGGCCGCCGGGGGGCATGGCGAACGCGAAGACGAAGATCGCCAGCCCGATGCCCGCGATGGTGCCGAGCGCCAGCCCGCCATAGCGGGCGCCGATCACGATGCACGCCAGGAGGATGAGCAGCTCGATCCAGATCATCGTCGCTTCAGAAGCGTTCGTCCACGTACCTGAACTCGTATTCGAGCTCGCGGTAAGCGCCGCGCTTCTGCCGCGCGGGCAGCTTGACCTTCTTGCGCGGCACTTTCTTGTAGGGGATGCGGCCGAGCAGGTGGGAGAGGATGTTCAGGCGCGTGCGCCGCTTGTCGTCGGAGCGCGCCACGAACCACGGCGCGTAGTCGGTGTCGGTGGCGGCGAACATCTCGTCGCGGGCCCGGGAATAGTCGTACCAGCGGCTGTAGGATTCGAGGTCCATCGGCGAGAGCTTCCAGGTCTTGCGCGGATCGTCGATGCGCTCCTCGAGCCGCCGGGTCTGCTCCTCCATGCTCACCTCCAGCCAGTACTTGGTGAGGAGGATGCCGGAGTCCACCATCGCCTTCTCGACCAGCGGCGCCTGCTTGAGGAACTTGCGCGAGGTGGCTTCGCTGCAGAAGCCCATGACGCGCTCCACCCCGGCGCGGTTGTACCAGCTACGGTCGAAGATCACCACCTCGCCGGCCGCCGGCATGTGCTGCATATAGCGCTGGACGTACATCTGGGTCCTCTCGCGGTCGCTCGGCGCCGGCAGCGCCACCACGCGGAACACGCGCGGGCTGACGCGCTCGGTGAGCGCCTTGATCGTGCCGCCTTTGCCGGCGCCGTCGCGCCCCTCGAACACCACGCAGACCTTGAGGCCCTTGTGCGTGACCCATTCCTGCAGCTTCACCAGCTCGCCGTGCAGACGCGCGAGCTCCTTCTCGTAATCCTTGCGGTTCAGAGCTTGGCCGTTCTCTCCCATGCTCCCGAGCATTGGGCGCAGGCGGCAAGACCGTCAATGGGACCTTGGTCCCATGTCCGGCGTAGGACGAAGGTCCAATGGCCGTCCCACCATGCCTCCTTCTAGTCTCCCGGTAGAGGGAATTTCGGCGCCAGGAGGGATCGCATGGGAGAGAAGGCCAGGCGAGCTCTGGGACTTTTCGCGGTCGTGCTGCCGCCGCTCTTGGGACTCGCGTGCGGCCAGGACGTGCCCCCGCGCCCCCCAAGCCCGTGGCCCGGAAGCCCGCGCCGCCCAAGCCCGAGTCCGATCCGGTGCGGCAACTGTCGGTGACGAGCACGGCCTGGACGGGCGACTTCGACGGGATGCTCGAGCGGCGGCGGATCCGCGTCCTCGTGCCCTACAGCCGCACTCTGTACTTCAACGACAAGGGCCGCGAGCGGGGGATCACCGCCGACGCGGTCCGCGAATTCGAGCAGTACCTCAACCAGAAGCACGAGACCGGGAACCGCCCGCTCACGGTTTAGCTGATCCCCACGACGCGCGACAAGCTGCTGCCGGACCTGGCGCGAGGGCTGGGCGACATCGCCGCCGGCAACCTGACGGTGACGCCGGCGCGCCAGCGGGTGGCGGACTTCGTGGTGCAGGGCGGCCTCACCGTCAAGGAGGTCGTGGTCTCGGGCGCCAAGGCGCCGCCCATCCAGTCGCCGGCCGATCTCGCCGGCAGGACGGTGTACGTGCGCCGGTCGTCGAGCTACTACGAGAGTCTCACGGCCTTGAACCAGCGGCACCAGCGGCAGGGCCTGCGGCCGGTCGCGCTGCGGCTCGTCCCCGAGGCGCTCGAAGACGAGGACATGATGGAGATGGCCAACGCCGGACTGATCGACTTCCTCGTCGTCGACGACTGGAAGGCCGGGGTCTGGGCGCAGATCCTGCCGCAGATCGCCGTGCACGAGGACATCTCCGTCCACGACGGCGGCAGCATCGGCTGGGCCATCCGCAAGGGCAGCCCGCGTCTGGCCGCGGAGATCCAGGACTACTACACCGGCTACGCGAAGCAGAGGGCGTCGCACGCCTACCGGCTTTCGCAGACGATGAAGCGCGTCGAGCAGATCAAGGATCCCACCCAGGCGGCGGAGTGGCAGCGGTTCGAGCAGACCGTCGAGCTGTTCCGCCGCTACGGCGACCGCTACGGGTTCGATCCCGTCATGCTCGCGGCGCAGGGCTACCAGGAATCGCGGCTCGACCAGGAGGCGCGCAGCCACGTCGGCGCCATCGGCGTGATGCAGCTCATGCCGGCGACCGGCGCCGAGATGAAGGTGGGCGACATCAAGGTCCTGGAATCCAACATCCATGCCGGCGCCAAGTACATGGACATCCTGATGACCCGGTACTTCCCGGACGCGAAGTTCAGCGACGCCGACCGCACGCTGTTCGCCTTCGCGAGCTACAACGCCGGACCGGGAACGATGTCGCGCATGCGCCGCGAGGCGGCGAAGCGGGGGCTCGATCCCGACCGATGGTTCAACAACGTCGAGCTGGTGGTCGCCGAGAAGGTGGGCATCGAGCCGACCACCTACGTCCGCAACATCTACAAGTATTACGTTTCCTACAAACTGACCCTCGAAGCCCGGGAGGCGCAGGCCAGGGCGCGCAAGATGGCCGGGCCTTAAGGCTCCGAGGCGAAGGAGAGACTCCCTATGGACGCTGTGACGCTGCGTCAATACGAGACGCTGAGCCCGTTCGAGGTCAAGAACGATCTGGCCAGGATCGCGACGAAGAGCGCGAAAGCCGCGCAGGCCGCGTACTTGAACGCCGGGCGCGGGAACCCCAACTGGATCGCCACCGAGCCCCGTTCGGCGTTCTTCCTGCTCGGGCAGTTCGCGATCACTGAAAGCCAGCGGACGATGGACCTTCCGGGCATCGGCGGCATGCCCCGGTCGCCGGGGGCGGCCGCGCGCCTCGCGGCCTGGCTGGAAGCCCGGCTCGATACGCCGGGGGCGGCGTTCCTCCACGCCGTGATTCCCTGGGCGGTGAGCACCTTCGGGTTCGACGCCGACGCGTTCGTACACGAGCTGGTGGATTCGATCATCGGCGACAACTATCCCTTCCCGGACCGCATGCTCGTGCACAACGAGCGGATCGTCCGCGAATATCTGCAGTGGGCGATGTGCGGCGAGCCGCGGCCGGCCGGCACGTTCCAGTTGTACGCCGTCGAGGGCGGCACGGCGGCGATGTGCTACATCTTCAAATCGCTCAAGGCCAACCGCCTCCTCAACCCCGGCGACACGATCGCCCTGGCCACCCCGATCTTCACGCCGTATCTCGAAATGCCGCACCTGGAGGACTACGGGCTGAAGACGGTCTTCCTGCCCGCCCGGCAGGAGAGGCGCTGGCAATACTCGGAGGAGGACCTGCGGCCGCTGCTGGATCCGGCGGTGAAGGCGTTCTTCGTCGTCAATCCCGGCAATCCCTACGCCGTCGCGCTGAGCCCCGAGAGCATCCGCAACATCGGCGAGGTCCTGCGGCGGCGTCCGGAGCTCCTGCTGCTCACCGACGACGTCTATGGCACGTTCGTGCCGGGATTCCGCTCTCTGCTGGGGGAATTCCCGTTCAACACGCTGGGCGTGTACTCGTACAGCAAGTATTTCGGCTGCACGGGATGGCGCCTGGGCGTCATCGCCCTGCATGAGGACAACGTCTTCGACCGCGCCATCGCGGCGCATCCCGAGGCGGTGGCGCGGGATCTCGACAAGCGCTATGGACCGCTCACGCTGGAGCCGCGCGCGATCAAATTCATCGACCGCATCGTCGCCGACAGCCGCGACGTCGCGTTGAACCACACCGCCGGGCTCTCGCTGCCCCAGCAGGTGATGATGACGCTGTTCTCGCTCGCCGAGCTCCACGACGAGCAGAAGGTGTATCAGCGCGCCTGCCTCGACATCGTGCGGAAACGCGTGACGGCCACCATCGAAGGGCTCGGGATCCAGATCGATCCCAACCCGTTGTTCGACGGCTATTACGGCCTGATCGACTTCGAGTTCTGGCTCCACAAATACGGCGGCGACGACGTCGTCGACTGGGTCAAGGCGAACGTGCACCCGCTCGACATCGTGTTCCGGCTGGCGGAGGACCACGGCATCGTCCTGCTCAACGGCGGCGGCTTCGAGGCGCCCGACTGGTCGGTGCGGGTGTCGTTCGCGAACCTCGACGACGACGTCTACGAGAACATCGGCCGCGCGGTGAGGGCCGTGGCGCGTTCCTACGTGATGGCCTGCCGGGCGGCGCAGGCCGCGGCCTCGGGAGCGCTCGCCGCGCCCGTTCATCGATAAGGAGCCGTCATGCGAGATGCCGCGTCGGTGTGCTGCGACATCATCCCGAGGTCACGTTCTTCCTCGTGCTCGGGATCGGTTACCTGCTGGGCAAATTGAGGCTGGGGAGCTTCACGCTCGGGGCCGTGCCGGGCACCCTGCTGGCCGGCGTGGCTATCGGCCAGGTGGGGGTGGAGGTGTCGGAGGAGGTGAGGCAGATCTTCCTCCTCCTGTTCCTGTTTTCCACCGGCTTCCGGACGGGGCCGCAATTCTTCCGCGGCCTCAAGAGCGACGGCGTGCAGCAGGCGGCGCTGGCGGCGATCGTGGCCACGTCCGGGCTGGCCGTGGCGTACACGATGAGCCGCCTCCTCGGCTACGACCCCGGCACGGCCGCCGGCGTGATCGCCGGCTCGATGACCCAGTCGGCGGCCATCGGCACGGCGAGCGACGCCATCGCGCGGCTGCCTCTGGCGCCGGCCGAGATCACGGCGATGACCAACCGGGTGGCCATCGCCTACGCCGTCACCTATCTCATCGGCGTCGTGGGCACCGCCTGGTTCCTGGCGCAACTCGCGCCGCGCCTGCTGCGGATCGATCTCGCGGAGGAGTGCCGGCGGTACGAGCAGAAGATGCAGGGATTCCGCGAGACTTCCTCGACGGCGCGGCGCGACATCGAGTACCGCGCCTATGCCGTGCAGCCGGGATCCGCGCTGATCGGCCGCCGCGCCCGCGGCCTCGAGCGGGCGGCGGCCCAGGAGCGTCTGTTCATCGAACGCATGCGGCGGGGCGACCGCGTGTTCGACCCGGACGAAGACACCGCCGTCGAAGCGGGCGACATCCTCGCCATCACCGGCCGGCGGGAGCGGATGGTGCCGGTCCTCGACGAGCAGAAGCTGGGCCTGCGCGAGGTCGACGACCAGGACCTGCTCGACATCCCGGCCGAAACCCTGGACATCGTCGTGACCCGCCCCGGCGTCGACGGGCTGACGCTCATGGATCTCGCCGACGACGAAGCGTTCCGGAGCGTCTACCTGCGCGGCATCCGGCGCGCCGGCACGCCGGTCCCGTTCTTTCCGGCGACGACCGTGCAGCGCGGCGACGTCCTGACGGTCGCGGGACCGTCGCGGCGGGTCGCGCAGGCGGTGGAGCGGCTCGGCGTTCCCGACCGGGTCACCGACGTCACGGACATGGTCCTCGTCGCCCTCGGCATCGTGGCGGGCGCGCTCATCGGCATTCCGGCCATCCGCTGGGCCGGGATCGAGATCGGCCTGAGCCTGAGCGTCGGCGTGCTGCTGGGCGGTCTGGTCTGCGGCTGGCTGCGGTCGATGTGGCCGCGCTTCTTCGGCCGCATCCCGGGCCCGACGCTCTGGATCTTCGAGTCGGTCGGTCTCGCCGGCTTCGTTGCGGTCGTCGGGCTGGACGCCGGACCGGACTTCGTGGTCGGCCTGCGCACGAGCGGCGCCAGCCTGTTGCTGGCCGGCCTGGCCACCGCCACCGTGCCGCACGTGATCGGGATCTGCCTCGGCCGCTGGGTCTTCAAGATGCCGGCGGGCGTGATGCTCGGCGTCTGCGCCGGCGGCGGCACGGCGACGCCGGCGCTGGCGGCCATCCAGGAGTCGGCGAAGAGCCCGGTGCCGACGCTGGGCTACGGCGTCGCCTACGCGGTGGGGAATGTGCTCCTGGCGCTGTGGGGGAGTGTGATTGTGGCGATGATGTGACCGGCCCTCACTCCCCCTACCCCCTCTCTCCCGACCCCTCCCTCCCACCCTCACCGGGAGAGAGGGGGATGAAGAAGCTTCTTTTTTGGCTTCTTTTGACTAACCCTCTCCCTCCTCTCCCGGTGAGGTGAGGGAGGGAGGGGTCGGGAGAGGAGGGCCGGGGTGGTGAGGGTCCTTTACTCCGACTCCACCTTCTCCGTACGCAACGCCATGCGGGTGAGCTTGGTGCCCGGCTTGAGGTCGAGGACCGTGATCTCCTTGCCGTCGACCATGAACTTGAACGTCGGGTCGACGGTGACCTTGAGCGTACGCCCCCGCTCGTCGCGGAGGAGGACGGTGTTGCCGGAGCGCCAGATGACCTCGCCGCGTTCGACGATCAGGGTGCTGGCCGTGTAGCTCATCCCCGGCTTCGCGCCGGGGGCCGCCGGATCGACCTTGACGATCACCGCGTCGGTCAACACGACGTCGATCTTGTCGCCCGGCCGCAGGGTCTGCAGCTTGCGGGCGAACTCCGGGCGTTCGACCTCGACCGGGAAGAGCGTTCCGGCCGCGCCCTGGAGGACGATCGAGCGTTTCTCGGGATCCACGGAGACCACGGTCACCGTGTGCTTGCTCTGCTCCGAGACGGAGACGGCGGGGCGCTTTCCCTCCTCGGCCGTCGAGGCCTCGCCGCCGGTGAACAGCGGGTTGGGCTGCCCCGGCCTCGATGCCGACAGCGCCATCGACGATTGGTACGAGATGGACACCATGTCGCCGACCTTGACCTGGGGGAGGTTCTTCACGGAATCCTCGACCCGGCCGCTGATCTCGCCGCCGAGCGGACCGCGCAAGGTGAGGTGCCGCTTGGCCTGGTCGACGGCGACCACCTCGGCGGTGAGGGTCAACGTCTCGTGGACGGTGGTCTGCGACGGCGCCTGGGCCGCCTGCGCCGGCGCGCCGAGGACGGCGGCGAGGAGCGCCGGAAGGGCTGCTTGACAGAGGGTTTTTACGCTCTGGTTCATCGGAGGGTCTCCTATTTGTTCGAAGTAATGATTCTGCCCGGCCGCGCTAGAGGCAAGTAAGACCAAGGTCTAATTCCCTCGCCTTTCGCTTCCCTGCAAGATGTGGTTGAAGCCCGTCACGAAAGGGCGTGAGGTGGGCATGGACGATGTGATCTCAGCGCCACTGTTCGCCGGCGGCTTGTTCCTCGGAATGCTGGCCAGCCTGGAGATCGGCCGCCGCATCGGACTGTGGCGGATGCGGCGGATGCAGAAGGAGGCCGAGGCGGCGCAGGCGGGCCTGGGGGTCGTCGAGGGCGCTTTCTTCGGGCTCTTCAGCCTGCTGGTCGCCTTCAGCTTTTCCGGCGCCGCGGGAAGATTCGATGACCGGCGGACCTTGATCGTCGAAGAGACCAACAACATCGGCACCGCCTACCTGCGGCTCGACCTGTTGGCGCCCGAGACGCAGCCCGCTCTGCGCGATCTCTTCCGGCGGTATGTGGAGTCGAGGGTGGCGACCTATCTCAAGATCCAGGATTTCGCGACGGTGCGGCAAGAGCGGGAAGAATCCGCCAGGTTGCAGCGCCGGATCTGGAGCCATGCGGTCGCCGCCACCCGCGCGGCGGGCTCTCACCCCGCGGCCGCGATGCTGCTGCTCCCCGCCCTCAACCAGATGATCGACATCACGACCACCCGCGCCATGGCCGCCAAGACCCATCCGCCGGCGATCATCTACCGGCTGCTGTTCGGGATGGGACTGCTCTGCGCGGCCATCGCCGGTCACGGCATGGCGGCGGCGTCCTCCCGCGCCTGGGCGCACATCGTCGGCTTCGCGTTGATCATGAGCATCAGCATTTTCGTCATCCTCGACATCGAATACCCGCGTCTGGGTTTCATCCGTGTCGACGTTCACGACCGGGTATTGGCCGAGCTTCTGGAGGGCATGAGGTGAACAAGATGTTCGAGGAGATCCGGGAAGGCCTGGAAGGGGGGGAGTTCTTCCTCGAGTACCTGCCCACGGTCGCGCTCGACACCGGGCGCTGCGTCGGCGCGGAGGCGCTGGCGCGCTGGCGGCGGCCGGGCGGAGTCGTGCGGCCGGAGAAGTTCATCCCGTTCATGGAGGGCACGCCGCTGTCGGGTCCCCTGACCTACTGGGTCCTCGAAACCGCGGCGCGGGAAATCGGCGATCTGCTGCGCGCCCGTCCCGATCTCACCCTGAGCGTCAACGTGCCGCCCGAGCTGCTGGGGCGCGGCGGCGTGGCCTCCACGATCCGGCACGCGGGGATCGGCGACCTGATCGACCAACTGGTGCTCGAGATCACCGAGCGCGGGCTGCCCGATCAGCTCGGCATCGACGCCCTTCAGCTCGCCGCCGAAGCCGGCTGCCGGATCGCGATCGACGACGCGGGGCATGGGGGCGCCCATCTGATCGTCCTGACGCGCGTCTGCAAGGTGCATCAGGTGAAGATCGACCGGGCGTGCATCTACCGCCTGGCGTCCGATCCGGCGGAGCTGGACTGGATCCGGAGTCTCGTGGCGCTCGCGGGCACTACGGGCGTGGAGATCGTCGCCGAGGGCGTGGAAACGACCGAACAGGTCGAGCTCCTGCGCGCGGCCGGCGTCGGCCTGGCGCAAGGACACTATTTTTCTCCCGCGCTTCCAGCGCCTGAGCTGACGCGCTTCTTGGAGCGCCGATAAACCTTTCTTTCTTCCTCAAGGAGGTCGTCATGAACAGCCGAAGATTCGCCGTTTTCGCCTTCGCTCTCGTCGTCATCCTCGGCGTCGGCGCCGCCCGCGTCGCCGCGCAGGCGGCGAAGCCCACCGAACAGGACGCCAATTACGCCAAGGAGCTCGAGATCCGCGAGCTGTTGTTCGAAAAGGGAGGGGATAGGGCCCTCGGCATCCAGGTCACCGTCGACCGGGCGAAGGCGATCCTCACCGGCGAAGTGCCGACGCGCGCCGCGCAGGAGCTCGCCGAAGAGGTGGCGCTGAGCGTCGATGGGATCAAGTCCGTGGACAACCGGCTGCGCGTCTCGCCGCCGCCGGGCGGCGGCGCCGCCGAGAAGGCCGGCCGCACGATGGAGGAGGAGACGGCGGACGCCTATCTCGAATCGAAGGTGAAGCGGCATCTCTATAACGAGATCGGCAAGCGGGCGAAGGACCTCGAGGTCGAAGCCGTCGACGGCGTCGTCAGCCTGCGCGGCACGCTGCCGGACGCCAGCCGCAAGAAGATCGCCCTCGACGCCGCCACCAAAACCAAGGGCGTGACGCGGGTCATCGATCTGATCAAGGTCAAGCTGTAACGGGCACCTCATGGATCGTCCGCGTATGATCGCCGCTCGGAGTTTCCTGCCCTTCGTCTTCGCGCTCTGCCTCGCGGCGGGGAGCGGCGGCGCCATCGCGCAGGAAGAAGGCGCCGAGCGGGAGCCGGTCGAAGGCGAGGTCGCCACCGCGCCCGTCGTCGTCGACGGCGAGACGCTCCTGCGGCTGCGCGGGGCGGGGTCCTACACGGCCGCGCGGCGCGCGGCCGCGGTCTCCCGGCGGATCGTCGACGTGGCGGAGGACCCGTCGTTCGATCCGGCGGATCTGCGGATCGCCGAGGCCGGGAACGAATCCCGCATCGTGGCCGGCTCCACGATCGTCCTGCGGCTCTTCGACGCCGACGGGGCGGTCGAGTCGCTCGACCGCAAGACCCTGGCCTTGGTTGCACAGGCAACGATCCGCGACGCGATCGTCTCCTACCGCGCCGCGCGGACCCGGGAGGCGCTGCTGGGGGCGGCGGGGCGCGCCGCTCTCGCGTTCCTGCTCGCGGCGTTCGCCGCGTTCGCCGTCCTGCGCCTCGGGCGGTGGATCGAGCGGCGGGCGGAGCAACGTCTCCGCGATCGGATTCATTCGGTGGCGATCCAGTCGTTCGAGATCCTGCGCGCGGAGCGGTTGTGGAGCCTGTTCCGCGACGTCACGAGGTTCGTCAGGGGGATCGTTCTCGCGCTGATCGGGTACCTCTCTCTCCAATACGCGCTCGCGCAGTTTCCGTGGACGTACGCCGCCGCCGACCGGCTCGGCGAATGGATCCTCAACCCGTTGCGGCTGCTCGGCGGCTCTCTCGTCGAGCACCTTCCCGACTTCATCTTCCTGCTCGTCCTCTACTTCGTGGCGCGCTGCGGCGCTCGGCCTGCTGCGGCTCTTCTTCGACGCGGTCGGCCGCGGCGACGTGACCTTCCAGCACTTCGACCGCGACTGGGCGGACCCGACCTACAAGCTGGCGCGCCTGGCGGTGATCGCGCTGGCCATCGTGATCGGCTACCCGTACATCCCGGGCTCCTCGAGCGAGGCGTTCAAGGGCATTTCCATCTTTTTCGGCGTGCTGGTGTCGCTGGGCGCGTCGTCGATCGTCGCCAACGCGATCGCGGGCTTCACGATGATCTACCGGCGCGCCTTTCGCGAGGGCGACATGGTCCGGTACGGCGACATCCTCGGCAGGGTGACGAAGGTGCGGCTGATGGTCACCCACCTGCGGACCCCGAAGAACGAAGAGGTCGTGCTTCCGAACTCGAAGCTCCTCGCCGACGAGATCGTCAACTACAGCACCCTCGCGCAGGACCATGGGCTGATCCTCCACACCCGGTCAACATCGGTTACGGGACGCCGTGGCGCCAGGTCGAGGCGATGCTGCTGGAGGCGGCGCGGCGCACGCCCGGCCTGGTCGCCGAGCCGCCGCCGTACGTGCTGCTGAAGTCGCTCGGCGAATTCGCGGTGACCTACGAGATCAACGTCCCCTGCGGCGATCCGCCGCAGATGCCGCGCCTCTACACCGAGCTGCACCGCCGGATCCTCGACGTCTTCAACGAGTACGGAGTGCAGATCATGACGCCCGCGTACGAGGGCGATCCCGAGCAGCCCAAGGTCGTTTCGAGCGAGGAATGGTATCGGGCGCCGGCGGCGAAGGATCAGCCGGCGCCCGTGCCGGCCGCGCCGCGCGCCGCGGGTTGACCCTGACCGCGACAAACATGGAAAGGAGTCAGACAATGTCGAGATCGCACAACGCGCTTCGCCGGACCGCCATCGCGGCGCTGGTCCTGGGCGCGGCGGCCCTCAGCCTGGCGATGTCCCCGGCCGCGCGATCGGCCGATCCGGAGAAACCGAAACCGATCCGGTTTACGGCGCAAGGGATCAACATGGGCTCGATCGGGGGGGCGGCGGCTCGAAGATCTTCCAGATCACCATCGACCGGTGGTCCACCGCGGAAGAGCGCCAGGCGCTCATCGAGGCGTTCAAGGCGAAGGGGCAGGCGGGCCTGCTGGACGCGCTGCAGAAGAGCCCGCGCATCGGGACCATTCGGACATCCAACACCCTGGGCTGGGACCTCCACTACGCGTACCTGACGCCCCTGCAGAGCGGCGGCCAGCGCGTTTTCATGGCCACCGACCGTGCCATCGCCTTCCAGGAGGCCGCCAACTCGACAAGGACGATGGATTATCCGTTCACGCTCATCGAGCTGCATATGGACCAGGACGTCCAGAAGGGGGAGGGCCGCCTCTCGCTCGCCACCAAGATCGGAGTGAGCAAGGACGGCACGCGCATCGAGCTTGAAAACTACTCCTCGGAGCCGGTGCGCCTGCAGAACGTACGCAAGCAGAAGTGACGTGAAGAGAGAAGCCGTCGTCGCGCTCCTCTGCCTGCTGACGCTCCCGGGCATGGCGCCGCCGGCCACACGGACGGCGGCCCGCCCGCCCGCGGACTCCGGCTGGCCGCGGACCTACCCGCTGGCGCAAGGCGGGACGGCCTTGGTCTATGCGCCGCAGGTCGTGAGCTGGGACCAGCAGCGGCGCCTGGTGTCCTGGGCGGTCGTGGCGTATCAGGCCAAGGGGGACCGGGAGCCGGCGCTGGGCACGGTCAAGATCGAAGCGGACACCACGGTCGCCCTGGACGAGCGGCTGGTGCGTTTCGAGCCGCTCCGGATCCTCGAAGCCAACTTTCCTTCGCTGCCGCGCGAGCAGGGGCGCGCGGTGGCGCAAGACCTGGAAAAGGCGATCCCGGAAAGAGGGACGGTCATCGCGCTCGACCGCGTGCTCGCCGGCGTCGACAAGAGCCGGGTCCCTCTCAAGGGGACGGCGGGGCTGAAGGCGGAGCCGCCGCGGATCTTCCACAGCACCCGCTTCGCGGTGCTGGTGAATTTCGACGGCAAGCCGGTGTGGAGCCCGGTGAAGGATCTCGATCTGAAGCTCGCGGTCAACACCAACTGGGACGTGTTCGAGCATCCGGCGTCGCAGACGTTCTATCTCCGCGATCAGGATTCCTGGCTCCAGGCCCCCGCGGTCGAGGGGCCGTGGCGGGCCGCCGGGCGGCTGCCGGCGAGCTTCGCCCGGCTGCCCGCGGACGACGGCTGGAAGGACGTGAGGGCCAACCTGGCGGGCCGGCCGCTGACCGTGCAGACGGTGCCGGCCGTGTTCGTCTCCACCGAGCCGGCCGAGCTGATCCTGCTGTCGGGCGAGCCCCGGTATGAGCGGGTCTGGGGGACGCGCCTGTTCTGGGTCGCCAACACGGAATCCGACCTGTTCCGGCTGGGCGAGAGCGGCCCCTTCTACTACTTGGTGGCCGGCCGGTGGTTCTCGGCGTCGGGGCTCGACGGGCCCTGGACGTTCGCGACGCCGTGCCTGCCGGAGGATTTCAGGAAGATCCCGCTCGAGCACGAGCGCTCGCGGGTGCTGGCGGCGGTCCCGGGCACCGATCAGGCGGCCGAAGCCGTCCTGCTCGCGATGGTGCCGCGCACGGCGCGCGTCCACCGCAAGGAGCTCAAGGCCCCCGAGGTGATCTATCAGGGCGCTCCGGAATTCGAGCGGATCGAGGGCACCTCGCTCGCCCGCGCGGTGAATACGGACAAGGACGTGGTCCAATTCGAGGCTGTTTATTATTTATGTTACGAAGGCGTGTGGTTCAAAGGCGGGAGCGCGGCCGGTCCGTGGGCGGTCGCGGGCTCGGTGCCGGCGGAGATCTACAAGATCCCCGCGAGCTCGCCGATCCATCACGTGACCTACGTCACGGTGGCGGACGGCGATCCGGACGACGACCGGGTGACGTTCGCCCACACGGCGGGCTACACCGGGCAGATGGCGGGCTGGGGCTGCGCGGTGTGGGGGACGGGATGGCATTATTCGCCGTACATCGCGCCGTACGTCGGGAACGGGGGGGATCCTCCCGTCTATTTCCCGCACCCGGTCACCTACGGCTTCGGCGCCTGGTACAACCCGTGGACCGGCGCGTACGGGCGCGGTGCTTCGGTCTACGGTCCCTACGGCGGCGCGGGCGCGGCCGCCTCCTACGACCCCCGCACCGGCACCTACGCGCGGGCCGCGGCGGTCTACGGCCCCTACGACGCCCACGGCGTGGCCGAGGCGTGGAATCCCCGCGCCGGCCGGCCGCGCGCCTCCCGCGGGACCGACGCCGCGGCGGGGACCGCGGCGCGCGGGACCCGGCCGGATGCCGGCGACCTCTACGCGGGGCACGACGGCAACGTCTACCGCCGCCACGAGGGCTCCTGGCAGAAGTGGAGCGGCGGCTCGTGGTCGGAGGCGGAGCAGCAGAGCCGCGGCGAGCTCGACCGTGACCTGGCCGCGCGGCTGAACGGGGCGCGGCGCGCGCGCGACGCCGCCAGCTTCCGCCAGAGCCCGAGCCGGACCCTGGCCGCCAGCTACCGGCCGGGGGCGCTACAGGGAGGGCGGCGGTAGCTGGGCGGCGTCTGACAGGCCGCTCGGCTTCCGGTATCGTTGCCGCATGGCGACCTACGCGATCGGCGACGTCCACGGCTGTTTCGGGACTCTTCAGAGGCTGCTGCGCAGGATCCGGTACGACGCCGGGCGGGACCGCCTCTGGTTCGTGGGCGACCTGGTGAACCGGGGGCCGCGCTCGCTCGACACGCTGCGCTGGGCCGCGGAGCAGGGGGACCGCATCGTGGTGGTGCTGGGCAACCATGACCTCCACCTGCTGGCCCGCGCCGCCGGCATCGCCGAAGCCAGGAAGAAGGACACCCTCGACGAAGTCCTCGACGCTCCGGACCGGGACGACCTCCTGGAATGGCTGGGCTCGCGTCCGCTGGTGCACCGGGAGGGCGAGGCCCTCATGGTCCACGCCGGCCTGTTCCCGGAGTGGTCTCCCGGCGACGCCGGAAATCTCGCCCGCGAGGTGGAGGAGAGGCTGCGGAGCGAAAAGGCGCCGAAGCTGCTGGCCGGGTTCCAGCAGAAGACGGCGGAGCGCTGGAAGGAGAGCCTCTCCGGCCAGGACCGGGCGCGGACAGCCTTGGCGGGCTTCGCGAAGCTCCGCGCCCTCGACGCCGAAGGGCGCATGTGCCCCGACTTCAGCGGTCCGCCCGCGCTGGCTCCCAAGGGATGCCAGCCCTGGTACGCCGCGCCGGACCGCAGGAGCTCCGGGGCGACGGTGATCTTCGGCCACTGGGCCGCGCTGGGGCTGCGGATCAAGGACGGCGTCGCCGCGCTCGACACCGGCTGCGCCTGGGGACGGCAGCTCACGGCGCTGCGGCTGGACGACTGGCGGGTCTTTCAGGAGGAGGCGGGGGAGGAGTAGGCTCCCCTCCCCCCTGAATGGAATCTTTACGGAACGTTCGGGCCGTGGGATCGATGACGACACAGGTCCTGCAGTAGAAGCTGACGACGCCGTCCACCGCCCACATGCCTAGTCGGCGTTATGCCAGCAGTAGTAGGGGGAGTCCTGCACGTGGAGATCTGGCACGCGCCGTCATAGGCCAGGTTGTAGCAGGCATCGTGGGCCGCAGACGCACAGGCGGAGGGGAAGTTCGCCACGGCCTGCGCGCAGTCGGCGCCCTTGCCCCAGCAGCCGTGGCGAACCGGGGTCCTGTGGCGCAACGACAGGCGGCGTGGGCCGGGCGCGGCATCGACGTGACATAAGGCGGCGGCGGCGAGCAGCAGGGCGGAGGTGAGGGTTCCGAGGCGCAGATTCATGATTCATCTGTTGACTCCTTGAGATGGGCAGACCCATCCCTGAGAACCGGGGATGAGATCTTCCCATCCCGGCAAAAAGCTCCCCGTGTTCTCTCCCCAATGAAGGCGCTCGGAACAGGTCGTCCGATTAAAAGGAAGACGCTATATCGCTATCATATACGGAAATCTCAAGAACAATCTGGATTGCTTATTTCCGGCTGTGCCGCCGGACGAGCGTGACGACCCAGAGGGCGGCGGTCTGGGCCAGGGGGACGGCGAGGAGGTGGAGCAGCTCTTCGCGGCCGTAATCCCCGCATCCGATGACGAGGACGAGCTGGCCGGCGAGGTACACACCGGCGAGGAGGAGCCAGACCGCGATCCACCGCATGGCGGGCCGATCATATTAGGATTGGCCGCATGGACCCCATGGCGACGACGAACAGACCTGGGAGCTGATGACCCATCTCTTCCAGGCCCACCCCTGGCACGGCCTCGCGATCGGCTCCGGCGCGCCCGAGGTGGTGACGGCCTACGTGGAGATCGTCCCCACCGACACGGTGAAGTACGAGATCGACAAGGCGAGCGGCCACCTCAAGGTGGACCGGCCGCAGCTCTTCTCCAACTTCTGCCCGACGCTGTACGGCTTCGTGCCCCAGACGTACTGCGGCGAGGAGGTGGCGGCCTTCGCGCAGGCGCGGAGCGACCATCCGACCGTCCGCGGCGACGCCGACCCGCTGGACATCTGCATCCTGACGGAGAAGACCTTTTCGCACGGGGACTTCATCCTGCAGGCCATCCCGGTGGGCGGCCTGCGGCTGATCGACCGCGGCGAGGCGGACGACAAGATCGTGGCGATCCTCAAGGACGACGCCGCCTACGGCCACTGCCAGGAGATCGGGAACCTGCCCGGCGCCCTGGTCGATCGGCTCAAGCACTACTTCCTCACCTACAAGCGCCCCCCCGAGGCGGAGCGCAACACGATCGAGATCCACCAGATCTACGGCCGGGCCGAGGCGCACGAGGTGATCCGGCGGAGCCAGGAAGACTACCGGAAGAAGTTCCCGGACCTCCGGCGGCGTTTCCTCAAGGCGCTGCGGCGCGGCTGATGCGGTAGACTACGCAAAGATCGACAATTCGAAACGGAGTTTTTGCTCGGCTCGTCCCGACGTGCATCGTGGTCCCGCGTACTGAATCGAAATCTCTCCACGAGTTCGACGAGTTCCTCGTCGACCCCGTCCGCCGCGTGCTGCTGCGCGCGGGGGAGCCGGTGCCGATCACTCCCAAGGCGATGTCCATCCTGCTGGTGCTGCTGGAGCGGCCGGGCGAGGTGGTGGAGAAGACGGAGCTGCTCGAGCGGGTGTGGCCGGGGGTCGTCGTCACCGAAGCCAACCTGACCCAGAACGTCTTCTCGCTGCGCAAGAGCCTGGGCGAGCGGGCGACCGACACGCGCTACATCCAGACCACGCCCGGCCAGGGCTATTCCTTCTCGGGGGAGGTCCGGCGCATCGACCGGGCCGTCACCGGCGAGTTCCCGGTCGTCGCCGAGGCCACGGCTCCTCCGGCCGCTTCGCCGGAGGCGGCCACCGTCCCGGCGGCCGTGGCCCCAGGGGCTGCGGCGACCGTTTTCCGCGGGTTGCGACGGCCCGCGGTGGCATGGGGGCTGACGCTCTCGCTGGCGCTGGCCGGCGCGGTCGTCCTCCTCGGTTTCCTGCGGGGCGCCGGCGGTCAGGCTCCTCCCCCCCGCCCGTCAGTCGCGGTGATGGAGATCAGCAGCCTGTCGCCGGATCCCGGGCTCCGGTGGCTGGAGACCGCGCTCGCCGAGATGCTGACGACGGAGCTGGCCGGGGGCGGCAAGATGCGGGTGATCCGGGGCGAGAAGGTGGCGCAGGCCATGAAGTCGCTGTCGCTCCCGGATTCCGGCCGGCTGGGTCCAGAAGAGCTGAAGAGTCTCCACGAGCTCCTGGGCGCGGACCTCATCGTGACCGGCAGGTTCCTTCCCTACAACGACCAGATCCGCGTCGACCTGCGCGTCCTGAAGCTGCCGGAAGGGGAGATCAAGGCGTCCCTGGCGCAGGTGGGCAGCCAGCCGGAGCTCTTCGATCTGGTGGCGCGCACGGGGGTGAAGCTGCGGGCCGCTCTGGGCGTCGAAGCGCTGTCTCCGGAGCAGACGCGCCAGGCCCTGGCGTTGCGGCCGGCCAACGAGGAGGCGTCGAGCCTCTACATCCGGGGGCTGGCGCGGCTCCGCTCCTTCGACGCTCCCGGCGCCCTGCCGCTCCTCCAGAAGGCGGCCGAGGCCGATCCCTCGACGGCGGTCATCCAGACCGCTCTCTCCCGGGCCTGGGCGACTCTCGGCTACGACTCCCGGGCGAGCGAGGCGGCCCAGAGGGCGGTCCAGCTCTCCAGCTCTCTCCCGCAGGAGGACCGGCTCGCGACCCAGGCCCGTTTCCACCAGGTCAGCAAGGCCTGGGGCAAGGCGAGCCAGACCTACCGCGCGCTGTGGACCTTCTACCCGGACGACGTCGAATACGGGCTGCAACTGGCCGAGTGCCTGCTGATGGGGGGGCACGGCCAGGAGGCGGCGACCACGCTCGCGTCGCTACGGCGGCTGCCGCCGCCGGCGGGGGAGGACCCGAGGATCGATCTGCTGGAGGCGCGGAACTCGCGCCGCCTCTACGATTTCGCGACGCAGCAGCGGGTCGCCGAGGCCGCGGAGAAGAAGGGACGCCGGTCCGGCAACTGGCTGATCGTCTCGCAGGCCCGCATCTACCAGGGAGACGCGCTCCTCCAGATGGGCAAGGCGAAGGAGGCCATCGCGCTGTTCGAGGAGGCCAAGGCCCTGGCGGCGAAGGCGGACTACCAATGGGGGGTGGGGCAGGCCATCGCCAACATCGCCGCCGTGTTGCAGAGCCAGGGGGACCTGGAGAGCGCGGAGAAGATGAACCGGGAGTCCCTGGAGATCGCCGAGCGGTTGGGCAATGCCGTGGGCATCGCGGCGCAACTCTCGATCCTGGGAAACCTGGCTCAGGAGCGGGGCGAGCTCAAGGAGGCCCTGGAGCTCCTGGAGAACGCCCTCCGCTGGTACGAAGAGATCGGCGACCGGGTGATGCAGGTCCGCGTCCTCAACAACATCGGCATGGTGCTCACCTCGCGGGGCGATCTCACGGAGGCGCGGGAACGGTTCGAGAGGGCGCTCGCCCTGACCCATGCCCTGGGCCACCGCGCCTACGAGGCCCGGACGCTGGCCAACCTCGGGAGCGCCCTGGCCTTGCAGGGGAAGCTCAACGACGCCCGGCGCCATCACGAAAACGCCTTCTCCATCCTGAGCCGGCTGGAAGATCCGGGCCTCGCGTCCACGGCGCTGGCCGGCGCGGCGGACGACCAGGCGCGGCTCGGGGATCTGGCTACGGCCTGGGAGCGTTCGGCGAAGGCCCTGGAGATGAAGCGGGAGATCGGCGACCGGCTCGGCGCCGGCCGGGTCCTCGGCGCCCGGACGCGGATCGCCTGGCTCCGGGGGGACCTCGCCGCCGCCCGCTCTCTCGCCGAGGAGCAGCGCCGGATCGCGGGGGAGACCGGAGCGAAGCCGCTGGCTGCCTCCGCCCTCCAGAATCTGGGCCGCGCCGCCTACTCCGCGGGCGATCTGGACGTCTCCCGCCGTCTCCTGCAGGAGGCCCTGGAGACCAGCCTCGCGGTGGAGGAGGCGTTGCGGGCCTCGGAGATCCACCTCGATCTCGCCGCCCTCGCCTTCGCCGCCGGCCGCTTCGGGGAGGCTGCCCTGCTGGCCCGCCAGGCGGCCGGCTGGTTCCGTTCCCACGGCATGGCGGGTCATGAGGCGCGGGCGCAGTCGATCCTGGCCGAGTCCCTGTCCGTCCAGGGCCTGAGGACGCCGGCCCGCGAGGCCGCCCGCCAGGCCCGCGTGCGGCTGGCCGAAACCGAGGACCGCCCGCTCGCCCTCATGCTCTCCGTCCGGCTGGCGCGCTTCGACGCCGCCGACGGTCGAAAGGGGGAGGCCGCGCAGGCCCTGCGCCAGATGAGCGAGGAGGCGATGCGGATGGGGCTCCTGACCACCGAGCTCGAAGCCAGGCTGGCTCTGGGCGAGATCCAGCGAGACCTCGGCGACCCCGAGGCGGGCTCCCTCCTCGCCTCGGTCCGGCGCGACGCGGAGGCCCACGGCTTCAAGCGGCTGGCTCTGCTGGCCGGGAGAACCGCCGCCAACTCCTCGGCGGCGAAGGCGGCCCGCTGACCACCGGGCCAGACCTGGGAGATCCGATGCGAAGAATCCAAGCCTTCTCTCTCCTCGCGCTCCTGATCGCGGGCTGCGCGTCCACGAGCGCTAACCCCTCCGCCCGGGTCATCCGCCGGCTGGACGGCTCGGAGATCCGGGCCGCCGCGCTGTCCGCCCGCATCGAGCAGCTCATGAAGGCGGGGGACGTGCACGGCCTGGCGGTCGCCGTCCTCAACGACCGTGAGGTCGTCTACCTGAAGACCTTCGGCGTCAAGCGCGCCGACACGAAGGAACCGCTGCGGACGGACACCGTCTTCTACGGCGCGTCGCTCAGCAAGGCGGTTGCGGCCGTGCTGGTGATGCGGCTCGTGGAGGAGGGTGTCCTCGCTCTCGACACCCCGCTGGTGAAGTACCTCGATCAACCGATCGAGGCCTACAAAGCCAGGACTCCCAGGGCGTGGCACGAGGATTTGAGCGATCTCAAGGACGACCCCCTCTATCGGAAGATCACCGCCAGGATGTGCCTGAGCCACACCACGGGTTTCGCCAATTGGCGCTGGGACGAGCCCGATCAGAAGCTGCGGGTCCGGTTCGAGCCGGGGACGCGGTACAGCTACTCTGGAGAGGGCTTCACCTTCCTCCAGAGGGTCTTCGAGGAGCGCACGGGGAAATCGCTCGAAGAGCTGATGCAGGAGAAGGTCTTCGGTCCCTATGGGATGACCACCTCCAGCTACACCTGGCAGCCGGAATTCGAAAACAACTACTGCCACCCCCACAGCGAGACGGGGGAGGTGCTGGAGAAGGACAAAGACAACGCGCCGCGGTCGCCGAGCACTTTGGAGACCACGCCCGAGGACTACGCGCGCTTCCTGCGCGCGGTGCTGCGCGGCGAGGGCCTGAAGAAGTAGTCCTGGAAGGAGATGTTCTCGCCGCAGATCCGGCTGCGGTCGAAGACGCAGTTCCCCACCTTCTCCACCGAGACGACCGGCGCCAACGACGACATCGAGCTGAGCTACGGCCTGGGCTGGGGCCTCCTGAAGACGCCCTACGGCTGGGGCGCCTTCAAGGAGGGGCACGGCGACGGCTTCGAGCACTACACAATCATCTTCCCCGAGCGCGGGCTGGGGGTGATGCTGATGTCCAACAGCGCCAACGGCGAGAGCATCTTCAAGGATCTGCTGGAGGCGACCCTCGCGGACACCTACACCCCCTGGGAGTGGCAGAGCTACATCCCCTACGACCGGGAGCCGGATTTCGCCGGCGGCAAGCCCTGACGTTCCGGGCGATGCCCACCTCCCCCCGCCCGGGCATCAATGCCCGGGCTAGAAACGGCGCCGGGTGAACCCGGCTTGAAGTCCCCTTCAGGGGGCGCTGTCCACTAGCCCGGGCATTAATGCCCGGGCGGCGTCTGCTTCATTTCGGGACAGACGTACGGCACCGTCCCCCGTCGGTAGGCGACCTCCTGCCGGCTGCCGTCCATCAGGGCGAGGGAGAGCCGCAGCTCGTCCGGGCTCAGGGCCACGATCCGCGCCGGGATCTCGACGTCCTCGACCATCACGATCTCGTCCTTCGAAGTCCGCCGCCAGGAACGGAGCGCGTAGACCTCCCAGCAGGAGTCCAGCACCAGCGTGCCGTCGGCGAGGAAGATCCTCATGTCGCCCAGCGGGGCGCCCTCGTCCAACCGCACCCAGACCGTGTTGACGAGAGGGTCAGGATCGACGAGGGTGTCCGCGACAGGAGCGGGAGACGGCGCGCGCGTCTCCGCCGCGGGAGCCTCCGGCGGCGGCGCCTGGCAGGCGGCGAGGACGAGGAATCCGAGGAGAGGGACGAGCAGGCGCCTCACCGGTTCACGCCCATCTCGGTGAGGATCGGCCGCGCCGCGTCGCCGTGGGTAGGCCTCCAGCAGCCAGAGCAGGTAGCGGACGTCCACGCTGATGTTGCGGGCCACGTCCGGGTTGTAGCCGAAGTCGTTGGCGACGTTCTCCCAGACGCGGTCGAAGTTGACGCCCACCAGCTCGCCGCGGCCGTTGACGACCGGGCTGCCGGAGTTGCCGCCCGTGGTGTCCGCGTCGGCCAGGAAGCAGACGGGGACATCCTTCAGCTCCGGATCGGCCCAGCGGCTCCGCGCGGCCCGGGGAGCGGCGGCCAGCAGGGCGTCCGGGGCGTCGAAGGGCTCCTCGCCCGTGTGCTTCTCGACGACGCCCGAGATCGTGGTCGCGGGCGCATGTAGACGGCGTCCCTGGGGCTGTAGCCCTGGACGCGGGCGAGGGTGACCCGCAGGGTGCCGTTGGCGTCCGGGGCCACGGGCTTGCCCGCGTGGGCGATCACCGCCCGCTGCCATTGCGGGCGCAGGCGCGAGATCGCGCCCTTGAAGCGGTCCTCCTTCTCCTTGAGGGTCCGCAGCTCGCGTGTCCAGGCTGAAGGCGAGGTCGAGGAGCGGGTCCTTGCGCGCCCGGAGCTGCTCGGCGCTCTCGGCGAACATCTTCTTCCGCTCCGCGAGGTCGGTTACTTTGGTCCCGGCCAGCAGGGCGTCCACCTTGGGGCGGATCGCCTCGCGGTCCCGGGCGCCGGCGAGGAAGGCCTCGACGGCCGGCACGCGCTGCGCCGCCGGCAGGGCGGCGAAGCGGGCGAAGAAGTCCGTGAGCAGGGCGGCCTCGGTGGAGAGGTGCATTCGCTTCTGGTCGCGTTCCAGGCGCTCGCCCAGGCGCTCGCGCTCCCGCTCCATGGTAATCGGGCTCGCGCTCCAGGTCGGGCTTGGCCTTCTCGCCGGCCCAGCGGACCAGCGTGAGGGCGAGATCCAGGGGCTTGGGGCCGCTCTTGGCCTGATCCAGCAGGAAGTCGCGCTCCCAGTACGCGGTTCTTCTCGGCGAAGAGCCGCGCCAGCTCCTCGCGGGCCGCCACGGCCCCGGCCTGGTCCGGGCGCGCCGCGGCCCAGGAGAGGATCTCCCGCTCGGACTGCAGCCTTGTTCTCCAGGATCCGCCCGCGCCGGATGCCCGCCACCTGGCCCCGCGCGTTCTTCTCGCGGTTGGCCAGGGTCTTCATGCGGTCGGCGAGGGCGATGCGGGCGACGTCGTCCTTCGCTGGAGGCCTCCTCCATGAGGGCGATCCAGGCGGCGGTAGAGCTCGGCCCGGCGCGGGTGGTACAGCTCGGCGCGCTCGCGCATCTCGGGCTCGATCAGGGAACGCACGGTCAGGCCGGGATAGCCGGCGAGCATGACGAAGGCGCCCGGCTGGACGCCCTCGGGGGAGACGGGGAAGAAGTGGCGCGGGTGGTAGGGGACGTTGGCGTCGCCCTTGGGCGCGGGCTGGTTGTCCGGCCCGGCGTAGACGCGCAGCAGGGTGAAGTCGCCGGTGTGGCGCGGCCAGCTCCAGTTGTCGATCTCGCCGCCGTACTCGCCCACGCTGCGCGGCGGCGAATAGACCACCCGCACGTCGGGGAACTCCAGTCATCTCGATCCGCAGGTACTTCACGCCGCCGTCGAAGGCCGCCACCTGGCAGCGCATGTTCGGAGTCTTCTCGCACTCCGCGACCATCTCCTTCTGCTTGCGCTCGATGGCCCGGAAGCGGGCGAGGTCGTCGGCTCCGGCCGGCACGGCCGCCTTCCACCTCGGCGGTGACGTCGACGATGCGGTGGGGGACGGTGGCGCGGGTGCCGGCCCCGGGCAGCTCCTCGGCGGCCGCGCGCGCGATGTAGCCCGTGGTGATGAGGTCCCGCTCCGGCGTCGAATGCTGCTGCAGGATGCCGAAGGCGCAGTGATGATTGGTGATCAGCAGACCCTGCTGGGAGATGAAGCCGGCGGAGCAGCCGTCGATCTTGACGGCCGCCTCCAGCAGGCCGCCCCCCTCGCGGCTCCACAGCTTCTCGGGCGGGATTTCCAGCCCGAGGTCCTGCAGCCATTTGGGATCGTGCTCGAGGATCTGATCGGGAGTCCACTTGCCTTCCACCGCCAAAGCCCCTCCGGAAGTGGCGCTCAAGGCCAACGCGAATACGACGGCGACGCTGGTGTTTCTCATGGTCCGGGGAGTGTAGCGCAGGAGAGCCCTCACCACCCCGGCCCTCCTCTCCCGACCCCTCCCTCCCTCACGCACCGGGAGAGGAGGGAGGAAAGGACGACACGGACGAACAAGGACGAGCAAGGACAGAGCACGGCATCCCTGTTGACCGTGTTGGTCCGTGGAGCGTCCGTATCTGTCCGTGTTCCCCCCTCTCTCCCGGTGGGCGGGGGGGAGGTCGGGAGAGAGGGGGCAGGGGGAGTGAGGGCGGGAGGGCTCAGCCCCGCACGAGCTTGCGGTAGGTCCGCAGATGCCGGAACGCGGCCTCGGCCTCGCCCAGCTCCTCGTAGAGGCCGGCGAGGTTGTAGTGGGCGTCCGCCAGCGTGCCGTCGAGAGCCACGGCGGTCTCGTACGCCAGGGCGGCGTCGCGCAGGCGGCCGAGGTCCTGGAGGGCCACGCCGAGGTTGTAGGCGGCGGTGGAGTCCTCCGGACGGGCGGTGAGGGCGGCGCGGTAGCAGGCTTCGGCTTCGGCGATCTCGCCCCGGTCGTGGAGGAGGCGGCCGAGGTTGAGGTGGGCGTCGGCGAGCGTTGAGTCCAGCTCCAGGGCCTTGCGGTAGGCCGCCATGGCCTCCCCGGGGGAGTCCTCTTCGAGATCGACGGCGCGCTCGAACCAGTCCTCGGCGTTCTCCGGCCGCTCCTCCGGGGAGGCGGGCGTGCGCAGGGGGAGGGAGGAAGCCTCCCGCGCCAGCTCGGCGAGCTCGAAGTCGAAGAGCTTCTGGCCCGACTCCGGGTTCCACAGGTCGTGGCCGTCGCGCACCACGACGTGATGCCCCTCGGCCGAGATGCGGACGCCGGTCAGCGGCTGGTCGCCGGGGAGCTGCTCGCGGAGCTTTTGCAGCGCCAGCTTCACCCGCCGCCGCGGCACGCGGGCGGCGAGGAGACCCTTGGCCGTGCGCAGGAGGACGAGATCCTGGAAGGAGAAGTAGTACTCGCCCCGAGGGCCCTGCCGCGGCGCGAGGAATCCGGCGCGGACGTACGAGCGGACCCGCTCCGGCGCCAGGCCGAGCAGGGCCGCGACGTCTTTGGTGGAGTAGCCGGCAGGCGGGACGAAGCGTTCGGCCTCGCCCGGACGGCTGAGAGCGTAGGACCGGTTCATCGCTCTCAGTGTAACCCGTCCGGTTTACCTTTATCTCTTTGAGCTCTTCTTTTTGGTCTCCGTGCCGGTGGCCGCGGGCTCGGCCTCCGTGCGCGGGGAACGCTTGGGCGGTTTGCGGTCCGCCAGCGAGACAGGCTTCGCCGCCGCCGGCTCTTCCTTCTTCCCGGGCACGCCGGCGAGGCTGGCCTTCAAGGCCGCCATGAGGTCGATCACCTGCGCCTTCGGCGGCTCGGCCGGAGCGGCGGTGATCTGCTCGCCCTGGACCTTGCGGTCGATCAGCGAGCGGACCTTGTTGCGCTGCGTGTCCTCGTAGGTCTCGGGACGGAACTCGTCGGTGGCGATCTGCTCGATGAGCTGCACCGCCAGCTTCAGCTCCGGCTCCTTGATCTCCGCCATGCCGACCGGCACCTCGGAGAAGGAGCGCAGCTCGTCGGAGTAGCGGAGCTGCTGCATGACCAGCCCGCCCTCGAACGGCCGCAGCAGCACGAACTGGTCCTTGCCGCGGGCCACGTAGCGGGCGAGGGCCGCTCGGCTCGTCTGCTTCATCGCCTCGGCGAGCAGACGGTACGGCCGTTCGCCGCCCTTGTCCGGGCCGAGATAGAAAGACTTTTCGTAATAGATCGGATCGACTTCCTCGAGCGGCACGAACTCGGTGATCTCCACCGCGTTCGTCGGCTCGGGAACCAGGGCCTTGAGCTCCTCTTCCGTAAAGAGGACATATTGATCCTTCGAGTACTCATAGCCCTTCACGATGTCTTCGCGTCCCACGACTTCGTTGTCGACCGGACAGAAATACTGTTGCTTGAGACGGGAACCGCACTTCTTGTGCAGCATGTTGAAACTGATTCCCACGGAGCTCTCGCCGGTGGAATAGAGCTTGACGGGAATCGTGACCAGGCCGAAAGAGATCATTCCGGAACCGAATGCTCGCGCGCTCATGATGGTTAATATACCATTCATAGAGAGTGCCAGATCGTTTTTTACAACAATCGAGCACGCATTTATAAAGCCTGTTTCGCGCGCATGATTTCACGCCTGTACGCCACGCGGTTCGCCGGTTGAGACCGAAAGAAAAGAAATCCAACGCGAAAAGCGATGACGCCGGCTCCATCTGCGAGGAGCTGGCGAGGCTCGGCGCGCCGCGATCGCAGGTCGATCCTACGACGGTCCAGGCGATGAAGCCGGAGACCCGGGGGGGCGTCTTCTCCCGTCCGGGCTGGGTCTTCGAGCTGAAATACGACGGCTTCCGCACGCTGGCGGCGGGCGGCGCGGGCGAGGCGCGGCTGTTCTACAAGAGCGGCCACGACGCCACCCGCATCTTCCCCGAGCTGGTCCAGGCCGTGGCGGCGCTGCCTTTCGCAGGATTGATCCTGGACGGCGAGACGGTGATCCTCGATCACGACGGCCGGCCCAACTTCCAGAAGCTCCAGCGCCGGGGGCTGCGCACGCGCGCGGCCGACGCGGGCCAGGCGGCGGCCTCCAGCCCGGCGACGCTGTTCGTCTTCGATCTGCTGGCGTTCGAGGATTTCGATCTGCGGCCGCTGCCGTTGTCCGAACGGAAGAAGATCCTGCGCCGGGTGGTGCCGCCGGACGACGGCTGGATCCGCGTCACCGACGCGATCCCGGAGCGCGGGGCCGACCTCTACGCCGCGGTCTCCGAGATGGGCCTCGAAGGGGTGGTCGGCAAGCGGGCCGATTCCCCCTACCGCGGCGGCTACTCGACCGACTGGCTGAAGTTCCGGGTGGACCAGAGCTCGGACTTCGCGGTGATCGGCTTCGAGCCCATCCACGGCTCGCGCACCGGTTTCCGGCGGCTCCGCCTGGCGGCTTACGACACGCGGGGCCGGCTGGTGTACGCGGGCAGCGTGGGCACCGGCTTCAACCGCGAGACCATGGACCAGGTCCGCGCCCGCCTGGAGCCGTTCCGCCGCGCCACGGCGCCGGTGACCGTGGACGACAAGAAGGGAACGATCTGGGTCGACCCCCAAGTGGTGGTGGAGGTCCGCTACAAGGAGTGGACGGAGGACGGCCGCCTGCGCCATCCGGTGTTCCTGCGCGTCCGCGACGACAAGACGGTGGACGAATGCGTCGTCCCGGGCGTGGAGCACGAGCCCGAACCGGCGCCGGCGGTCCAGGAAGCGAAGCCCCTCGCCTTCACCAATCTCGACAAGGTCTTCTGGCCGGGCGAAGGGATCACGAAGGGGGATCTGATCGATTACTACCGGACGGTGGCGCCGTGGATGCTGCCGTATCTGAAGGACCGTCCGCTGGTGCTCGACCGCTATCCCGACGGCATCGCGGGAAAATCGTTCTTTCAGAAGAGCGCGCCGGAGAGCGCCGCCGGCCGGCTGCGCACGGCGCCGGTGCGGAGCGAAGGCTCGGGCCGCGAGATCGATTACCTCCTGTGCGACGACGTGGAGGGACTGCTCTACCTCGTGCAGCTCGGCGCCATCCCGTTCCACTTCTGGTCGAGCCGGATCGGCTCGCCGGACCGGCCGGACTGGTGCATCCTCGACCTCGATCCCAAGACGGCGCCTTTCGATCACGTGGTGACGATCGCTCTCGCCATCCGCGAGCTGTGCGAAGAGATCGAGATGCCCTGCTTCATCAAGACCAGCGGCGGCAGCGGCCTGCACGTCCTGCTGCCGCTGGGCGGGCTTCTCGACCATGAGCAGTCGCGGCAACTGGGGGAGGTGCTGGCGGGGCTGATCGTGGGCCGCCTGCCGCAGATCGCCACCACCGCGCGCGCCATCCAGGCCCGGCGCGGGAAAGTCTACGTGGACGCGCTGCAGAACGGCCGCGGCAAGCTGCTGGCCGCCACCTACGCCGTCCGGCCGCGCCCCGGCGCGCCGGTCTCGACGCCGCTCGACTGGAGCGAGGTGAACGGCCGCCTCGACGTGGGGAGCTTCAATATCAAAACCCTTCCAAAGCGGTTGAAGAAGAAAGGCGATCCGACCCTGCCGGTGCTCTCGACGGCGCCGGACCTGGAGAGGAGCCTGGCTTTGCTTGCCGAAAAAGTCTGAAAAAACGACGGCGCCCGCGAAGGCGCCGCCGCTCAGAAAGCAATGCTGGATGAATCCGGACTTACGGTTCCTGGATCGGAGCCGTCCAGATCTCTTCCTTGCCGTTGTTGCGGCGGTCGGTCCAGGACGGGAAGATCTTGCCCGCGTGGATCGACAGGCTGTTGTAGTCGCCGTACTGGTTGCCGCCGTCGGCGCCGGCGATGGTCTCGTCGGTCTGCGCGGTGGTGATCCGCGTCGCGGCGCTCCAGGTGGCGCCGTTGTCCGTGGAGGTCTGGTAGTAGATGTTGGTCTTCTTGCGGCCCGGATCGTCCACGGTGTCGTAGTAGATGATGGCCAGCCGGCCGTCGGTCTCGTCGACGCCCAGCCACTGGTTGAACTGATCGTTCAGCGTCAACTGATTGTTGATCATCACCGGCGCGCCCCAGGTGTTGCCGCCGTCGGTGGAGCGGGCGAACCAGATGCGGGCCTTGCAGGTGGAGAGGAGGTTCGAGCCCGGCTCGTTGGCGGCCGAGATGCAGCCGGCGACGCCGGTGAGGTCCGTCCACGAAGCGTAGACGTTGTCCACGCCGGCGGCCTTGTAGGCGCCGCCGGAGACGTAGATCAGGATACGGCGGTTGTTGAACGACGGCACGCCGATGTCATAGCCGTCGAAGGTGGTGGCGATGACCTTGCCCGCGCCCCAGCTCGCGCCGCCGTTGGTGGACTTCGAAACCACGATGCGGCGGTTGCCGGTGGTGGGCCAGAAGACGAAGGCGTCGCCGGCGCTGTTGGTCCGGACGTCGCAGCCGATGGCGGTGCCGGTGCTCTCGGCGCCGCTGATCTGGGTCGGGCCGTTCCAGGCGCCCGCGGCGGTGCGGCGGGCGACGAACTGCGGCGCGTTGTTGTGCCAGCAGATGTACATGGAGTCCTTATACGGCGACGTGGCGCTGTGATCGATCCACTTCATCTGCTTGTCGACCGCTTTCTGGCGGGCGGAGGGGCTGGTGTTGTAGCTCCAGGTCTGGCCGCCGTTGGCCGAGTTGTAGACGCGCAGGACCAGGGAGAAGCCCTTGATGCCCAGCGTCGAGGACCAAGCGGTGCCGGTGGACTGCCAGTCCACCGTCGGATCGGAGTGGAACTGATCGCTGCCGGCCAGGGGCAGGAAGGTCTGGCCCCAGGAGGTGCCGCCGTCCGCGGACCAGTACATGGCCTGCTGGCCGCTGCCGCCGATGTTGTTGGAGCCGGCGATGATGCGGTTCGGGTTCCAGTAGTCGATGCGGATGTCGGACTCGCTGCGGGCCACGCTCTGCAGGCCGGAGATGCGGCGGTCGCTGCCCACGGTGGCGGCCTCGGTCACGTTCAGGGCCTTCTCCTGGATGACCATGTCCTCATCGTCCTGGGAAGCCCGCCAGATGTCCGCCTGGGTGGGGACGAGGTCCTGGTGCTTCACCATCCACTCGTGGATCTCCTTGAGCACGTGCGGATAGCCGCCCGTCGGATCGTCCGCGGAATAGTTGCCCTCCGGGTGGGCCTTGCGCCAGGCGACGCGCAGCCAGGCCGGGACGGGGATCTTGTCCGTGGCCTCCTCGGCGCGCAGCATCTCGAACTCCTGGTTGGCCTGAATGAGCTTCTCCAGCGGGCTGCCGGGCTCCACCTTGTCCTTCGCGAGCTGCTTCTCCATGGACGGCCACGCCGGGTTCGGCCGGTTGGGCCCGGCCGAGGCGACGTTCGCGGCCAATACGGCCATCATCAATCCGATCAAAAACAACCTGCGCATTTGCTCTCCTTTTCGAACACACAAGGTTAGGTATGCCTCTCTTCAAGGCAAGGCTGATGCCAGCGGAGGGTATCCTCCCAAAATGTTGATTTATGAGGGGTTTGTCCGCCGGCGGTTGAATCGGGAGATCAGCTTTTGATCCTTTCTGGCGGATCAATCATTGATCCGTGGGTCAAGGATTGCCCCCTCTCCCGGAGGAGAGGGGGCTGGGGAACACGGGGCTACGGCGTGCAGGCCGTGACGGTCACGTCGTCGAGGAACCAGCCGTCCCCCGTCACCGAGCAGTCGGTGATGGAGGTGAAGGCGAGGTACACCGTGCGGCCGGCGCAACCGCCGGTGCCGCCGGTGACGGCGTTGCAGGCCGCGTCGAGGTCGACCGTGGTGTTGACGAAGGTCGACTGGGTGCCGGTGAAGACCGACGCGCCGGTGGCTTCCACCGACGGCGAGCAGTCGGGAGCGATGGTGCCGTTGTAGGTGGAGCCGGAGACGATCGCCGAGGACGGGACGTAGGAATAGTTGAAGTTGTCCAGGGAGATCGCCAGGGTGCCGCCGTCGAAGCCGGTCTCGAACTGGCGGCGGTGCCAGAACGAAAGCCGCGTCGTGTTGGAGCCCGCGGGCACCACGACGCCGGTGTTGCCGTTGATCTGGGCGTAGTTGAAGTTGCCGCTGCCGTAGTTGTCCGTGCAGGCCAGGCCGCCGTAGCGGAAGACCCGCGTTCCGGTGCGGGCGGTGCAGGTCTGGACGCCGCGCCAGCTCGTGGTGCTGCCGAAGGCGACGAACGAGCCCTTCGTCCAGCCGGCGAGGCCGGTGGCGCTCTCGAAACCGTTGGTGTACAGCGTGGCCGCCGTGCACGGTCCGCCGGGGTCGCAGGCGCCGGTGGTGGCCGAGGCCTGGTTGGAATTGATCGATTCGCAGCCGGCGAAGGCGCGTACGACGTAGTGATAGGCCGTGTTGCAGGTCAGGCCGGAATCCGCGAACGATGTCGTCGCCGAGGTCCCCACCTGCGTGTACGGGCCGCCCGAGGTGGTGGAGCGGTAGATCCGGTACTCCGTCGCGCCGGCGACCGCGCCCCAGGAGAGGTTGATCCCGGTCGTGCCGGAGGCGGTGGCGGTCAGGCCCGCGGGGGCCGCCGGCGGCGTGCAGGTGCCGCCGCCCGTCGGGACCACCGACAGGCAGGTGGAGGGCGTGCCGGCGCAGGCCTCGCTGCCGCTCGGGTGGGCCACCACCTGGTAGAAGTAGGTGAAGCCGTTGGCCACCGCGTTGTCGGTGAAGGAGACGCCGGCGACGTCGTTGGCGACCTTGACGAAGCCGGAGTTGCAGCCGCGCTCGTTGCGGAAGACGTCGTAGACGATGCCGCCGCCCACGCTCGCCCAGGCCACCGTGGCCTGGTTGCCGGCCGGCGTGAGGGTCACGGCGGGAGCGGCCGGCAGCGCGCAGGTGGTGGAGGTGAGGCTGGCACCGGCGTCGGTGGTGCAGGCGATGAGGTGGCGGTTGAAGGCGGCGAACAGGGCGCCGCCGTGGGGCGTGCCGTTGGCGAGGTTGCCGTCGTCGTCGTCCACCGCCCGCAGGGTGCGCCAGAGCGAGCCGGTGTTGCAGCCGTTGGAGGTCCACGGCGAGGAGCTGGTGGTGCAGGTGAAGGCCCGCGTGGCGGTGGAGCGGGAGAGGTACCAGAGCCGGTCGGCGATGGTCCAGGCCGCGCCGGAGCCGGGGCTCGGCAGGTCGCGGTTGACGAAGTCCCACAGCGCCTCGGAGGAGATGTAGGACTCGCAGTGGCCCTCCCGGTTGCACGGTCCCACGTAGCCGATGGGGCTGGTGGGGCAGCGCGTCTGGGTGTAGTTGGCCACCGTGTGCGGCGTGTTGGAGGCGCGCTTGCCCCAGTCGATGTCGCGCACGCCGGTGCAGGAGGTGCAGGCGTCGCCGTAGCCGCTGCAGTTGCTGCCGAGGAAGCCGGGGCCGATGCAGGAGGTGTGGGTACCCAGGGCCGCCGTCCAGTCGCCGTAGGTCTCGCCGGTGCCGTTCTCGGGCGACGAGCCGTTGCCGTCGTTGCTGTCGAGGCCGTGGCCGTACTCGTGGAGCGAGACGCCCTCGATCTCGCCGGTGTTGCCGCAGCCGCCGCCCGAGCGGTAGAAGTTGACCGTCGAGCCGTTCCAGAAGGCGTTGCAGGTCAGGTTGATGTTGACGTTGGCGGTGAGCTGGTTGTTGAGCCAGGTGTTGGACGGCAGCCAGCCGCGGGCCTGCTCCTTGGCGCGGTTGAGGTGGTAGAACTGGGTGCGCGCCGCGTGGGTGTTGCCGGCGCCGCCGACGCCCGGCGTGGTGCAGTTGGTGCCGGTCGAGGTGCCGAAGGCGAGGTTGCCGGAGCCGTCGGCGGCCAGGGAGATGGAGCCGCAGTTGTCCAGGACGCGCACATACTGGCCGGCGAAGCTCGAGGTCACGGCGCCGCCGGTGAAGTTGTAGACGCCCGCCGAGTTCGTGAACCCGCCCGAGGAAAGGTTGGTGAACGGCATGGGCAGGTTGGTGGAGGCGCCGAGGATCTTCGCGCCGCCGGTGGCCTGGGCGTAGTGGTTGACGTCCTTGAGCTCGACCATCTCGCCGGTGGTGGCGTCGACCCGGCCACGCCAGGTGCCGAGGGAGTCGTCGCGGCGGAAGGTGAACTGCCAGACCGCCCGCAGCCCGCGGCCCTTGCCGAAGGCGAAGCCGCGGCCGGGGCTGTCCTCGACCGCCACCGGGAGCAGGTGGAGCGACCCGGCGTCGATCAGCTTGTCGGTCTCCTCGTCGAGCCCGCCGAGGTAGGCGGCGAGGGCGGCCAGCGCCTCGTCCCGGCTCACCCTGATCCTGGGAGACGGGCCGTGGAGCGGCGGCAGGTTCTCGGTGCCGAACTGGATCAGGTTGCCGTGGTTGACCCGGAAGACCACCCGGGCGCCGTCGACGACGATGCCGTCCCGCGTCACGTCGTAGTCCACGAACCAGAGGTGGTCGCTGGGCGAGCCCGAGCGGCCCTGGTTGAGGACCAGCGACTTCGGATCGATGCCGAGGGCGCGCGCCAGCTTCTGCGCCTGCCCGCGGGCGATGCCGTCGAGGACCGAGAGGTCCGGCCGGCTCTTGCCGGCGAGGCCGGCGACGTCCGCCGCCTTCAGATTGTTGCCGCGGCCCGGGATCCAGGGGAGGCCGGAGCCCTCGACCACCTCGACCTTGCCGCTGCGGCGGTCGACGTAGGCTTTCCAGGCGCCGCCCGCGCCTTGCCGGAACTCGTTCCAGCCGTCGCGCGTCTCGGCGTCGAGCTCGCCTTCGACGCTCTCGAGCGGCGTCACGCTCTGCCCGGGCTCGATGTCCTCGGCGAGGAGGACCAGGGCGTCGAGGGGGTCCACCGGCTCTTTGATCACCTGGGCGATGGCGGGGGAGAGGCCCAGGGAGCCGAGCAGGATCAGGATCGCGGGGAAAGCACGCAAATACGATCTCATGGAATCCGATCTCCTCTCTAGTCAGAGCTGGAAGGGGGGGCAATGGACCGCATCAACTAAAAATAAAGGTACGCCCCAGCACGGAAAGCGCGCCGGGTGAAGAAAAGAAAAGCCCCTCCCGTGCGGGAGGGGTTTTATGCAGAAATTGCGATCTGTGACGGTTACGGCGTGCAGGCCGTCACGCTGACGTCGTCGAGGAACCAGCCGTCGCCGGTCACGCCGCAGTCGGTGATCGACGTGAAGCCGATGCGGACCGACCTGCCGGCGCAGCCCGTGGTGGTGCCGGTGGCCGCGTTGCAGGCGGCGTCGAGGTTGACCACGGTGTTGACGAAGCTGGACGCGGTGCCGGTGAAGATCGCGGCCCCGCTGGCGCCGGACGGCGGGCAGTCGGCGGCGACCGTGCCGTTGTAGGTGGCGCCGGAGAGGATGGCGGAAGCCGGCACGTAGAAGTAGTTGGTGCCGTCCACGGAGACGGTCAGCGTGCCGCCGTCGAAGCCGGTCTCGAAATTCCGGCGGTGCCAGAAGGACAGCCGCGTGGTGTTGGAGCCGGCGGGCACCGCGATGCCGGCCGCGCCGTTCGGCTGGGCGTAGTTGAAGTTGTTGTTGCCGTAGTCGGCGGTGCAGCTCGTGCTGCTGCCGTAGCGGAAGACCTTGGTGCCGGCCCGGGCCGTGCAGGTCTGGATGCCCACCCAGCTCGCCGTGCTGCCGCCCGAGGCGAAGGTGCCCCGGGTCCAGTCGCCGAGGCCGGTGCCGGTCTCGAAGCCGTTGCTGTAGAGGGTGGTGGTGGTGCAGGCCGGACACGCGCCGGTGGTGGCCGTGGCCTGGGCGGAGTTGCCGGACTCGCAGCCGGCGAAGGCCCGGACCACGTAGAAGTACGGCGTGTTGCAGGTCAGGCCGGTGTTGGAGAACGACGTCGTCGTCGCGGTGCCGACCTGGGTGTACGGGCCGCCCGAGGTGGTGGAGCGGTAGATCCGGTACTCGGTGGCGCCGGCGGCCGCGCTCCAGGAAAGGTTGATGGCGTTGGCGCCGGACGCCGTGGCGGTCAGGCCCGTGGGGGCGGCCGGCGGCGTGCAGGCGCCGCCGCCCGGGGTCACCGAGACGCAGGCGCTGGGCGCCGAGGCGCAGGCCTCGTTGCCGCTCGGGTGGGCGGTCGCCTGGTAGTAGTAGGTGAAGCCGTTGGCCACCGCGGTGTCGGTGAAGCCCGCCGTGACGTCGTTGCGGATCTTGACGAAGCCGGAGTTGCAGCCCAGCTCGTTGCGGTAGACGTCGCACCACGCCCGTGCCCGCGAAGGCGACCGTCACCAGGTTGGCGCCGGGGGTGAGGGTGAGCGCCGGCACGGCGGGCGCGGCGCAGCCGGCGAAGGTGACGTTGGCGCCGGCGTCCGTGGTGCAGGCGATGCCGTGGCGGTTGAAGGCGGCGTAGAGGGCGCCGCCGTGGGGCGTGCCGTTGGCCAGGTTGCCGTCGTCGTCGTCCACGGCCCGCAGGGTCTTCCACAGCGAGCCGGTGTTGCAGCCGTTGGAGGTCCACGGCGAGGTGCCGGTGGTGCAGGTGAAGGCCCGCGTGGCGGTGGAGCGGGAGAGGTACCAGAGCCGGTCGGCGATGGTCCAGGCGCCGCCGGAGCCGGGGCTCGGCAGGTCGCGGTTGACGAAGTCCCACAGCGCCTCGGAGGAGACGTAGGACTCGCAGTGGCCCTCGCGGTTGCAGGGGCCGACGTAGCCGATCGAGCTGGTGGGGCACCGGGTCTGGGTGTAGTTGGCCACCGTGTGCGGCGTGTTGGAGGCGCGCTTGGCCCAGTCGATGTCGCGCACGCCCGTGCAGGCCGTGCAGGCGTCGCCGTAGCCGCCGCAGTTGCTGGTCAGGAAGCCCTGCGCCGACGCAGGACTTGTGGGTGCCCAGGGCCGCCGTCCAGTCGCCGTAGGTCTCGCCCGTGCCGTTGTCCGGGGACGAGCCGCTGCCGTCGTTGCTGTCGAGGCCGTGGCCGTACTCGTGGAGCGAGACGCCCTCGATCTCGCCGGTGTTGCCGCAGCCGCCGCCCGAGCGGTAGAAGTTGACCGTCGAGCCGTTCCAGAAGGCGTTGCAGGTCAGGTTGATGTTGACGTTGGCGGTGAGCTGGTCGTTGAGCCAGGTGTTGGACGGCAGCCAGCCGCGGGCCTGCTCCTTGGCGCGGTTGAGGTGGTAGAACTGGGTGCGCGCCGAGTGGGTGTTGCCGGCGCCGCCGACGCCCGGCGTGGTGCAGTTGGTGCCGGTCGAGGTGCCGAAGGCGAAGTCGCCCGTCGTCCCGTTGGCGGTCAGCGAGATGGCGCCGCAGTTGTCCGAGATGCGGACGTACTGGCCGGCGAGGCTCGAGGTCACGGTGCCGCCGGTGAAGTTGTAGACGCCGGCGCTGTTGGTGAAGCCGCCCGTCGAGAGGTTGGTGAACGGCATCGGCAGGTTCGTCGCCGTGCCGAGGAGCTTCGCGCCGCCGGTGGCCTGCGCGTAATGGTTCATGTCCTCGAACGACAGGATCTCGCCGGTCGCGGCGTCGACGCGGGCGCGCCAGGTGCCGTTGTCACCGTCGCGCCGGAAGGTGAGCTGCCAGACCGTGACGAGACCGCGGCCGCGGCCGAAGGCGAAGCCCTCGCCCGCCGCCTTGTCGGTCTCGGCCGCCGGCAGCAGGCGGAGAGAGCCGGCGTCGAGGAAGGAGTCGGCGCCGGAGAAGCCGCCGACATAGCTCTCCAGGGCGGCCAGCGCCGCCTCGCGGGAGAGCCTGGCCGCCTGCACCCGGGCGTTGCGGTGGGGCAGGTTCTCGGAGCCGAACTGGATCAGATTGCCATTGTTGACGCGGAAGACGACGCGCGCGCCTTCCACCGCCAGGCCGTCCAGGGTCACGTCGTAATCGACGAACCAGACGTGATCGGCGGGCTGGCCGGAGCGGCCCTGGCTCAGCGCCAGCGAACGGGCGTCCACACCCAGGAGCCGGGAGACGCGCGGCAGGAAGCCGCGGGCGATGGTGTCGAGGGTCGAGAGGTCGGGCCGCGCCTTGCCGCCGAGGACCGACTTGTCCAGGCCGTTGCCCCGGCCCGGGACCCAGGGGATGCCGTCGCCTTCCGCGCTCTCGATCCGGCCGGTGCGCCGGTCCACGTGCGCCTTCCACCTGTCGCTCGCGCCGAGCCGGAACGCGGCCCAGCCGTCGCGGACTTCCGGCTCCAGGGAGCTCTGGACGTCGTCGACCGGATCGAGCGCCTGGGGAGCCGACAGCCGCTCGCTGACGAACGCGAGGCTGTCCAGGGAACCGTTCTCCTCTTTCATGACCTGCGCCGCCGCCGGCGGGGCCAGGGCGGACAGGAGACCGGCCGCCGTGATCGCGGCCGTCATCCAACGAAATCGCACACTCATATCGTCCCTTGCTCCTTCTGCAAAGACCTGCGTTTCATAGCTTGAAAGAAGACAGTCTTATCGGCCGGGGTGGGGATCTGGCGAGCCGCTGGAAGGCGGAGGTCCACGGGGAGAGGGACTGCTATACTGCCCGGCCGGAGCCGATGGCAAAGCTTTTCCTCCGTCGTCGCGCCCTGGAGCGCGGAAGTGCTGCGAGGGGTCCAATGAGGGTAAGTGCGGGCCGGAGGCAAAAGCGCTCCTCTCTCCTCGGGATCGCCCTCTTGGCCCTGGCGGGGACCGCCTCCGCCGCCCCGGCGCCGCCTCGCAAGCCGCCCAACCTGGTCCTCATCACCCTGGACACCACCCGCGCCGACCACCTCGGCGCCTGGGGCTGGCCGCACGCCCGCACGCCCAACCTGGACGCCCTGGCGGCCCGCGGCACGCGCTTCGCCCGCTGCGACACGGCGGCGCCCATCACGCTGCCCAGCCACGCCACCATCCTCACCGGCCTCTATCCGCCCCGGCACGGCGTGCGCGACAACGGCACCTTCACGCTGTCGGCGAAGCTGGAGACCGTGGCCGAGCGGCTGGCCGCGCGGGGGTACGACACCGCCGCCGTGGTCTCCGCCGTGGTCCTGGCCCGCCGCCACGGCCTGGGCCAGGGGTTCCGGATCTACGACGACGACCTGGGGGAGGGCTACGCCGCCGGCACGCAGGTGAGCGAACGGACGGCCGAGGCCGCCACCAACGCCGCCCTGGCTGCCGCCGGCAAGCTGAAGCCTCCTTACTTCCTCTGGGTCCACTACTTCGACCCGCACGACGAGTACCGCCCGCCGACCCGCTTCGCGGATCAGGCCCAGGGGCCCCACCGGCTCTACGACGGCGAGATCGCCCACATGGACGACCAGATCGGCCGCCTGCTGGCCGGGCTGCCGAAGGACGCCGCCGTCGTGGTGGTGGGGGACCACGGCGAGATGCTGGGCGAGCACGGCGAGTCCACCCACGGCCTGCTGCTCTTCCAGGCGGCGCGGCGGGTGCCGCTGATCCTGGCCGGACCGCAGGTGCCGAAGGGCAAGGTCTCCAACTGCCTGGCGCGCACCGCCGACGTGGCCCCGACGCTGCTGGCCCTGGCCGGAGCGCCCGCTCCCGCCGGTCTGGACGGCCGCCCCCTGCTGCCGCTGGCGGCGCGTTGCGACCGCACGAGCTACAGCGAGACCTTCCTGCCGTTCTTCGCCTACAAGTGGTATCCCCTGCGCGCGCTCTCGGACGGCGCCGTGCTTTTCCTCAAGGCGCCGAAGAGCGGGCTGTACCGGGACGAGAAGGCGGACCTCGCCGCCCGCGAGCCCGGAGCCGTGGCCGAATGGGAGAAGCGGCTGGCGTCCATGCTCGCCGGGATGGGGGAGACCCTGGAGCCCACCGTCCGGACCGACGGCGGCCTCTCCGAGGAACAGCGCCGCGAGCTCGCCGCCCTCGGCTACGTGGGCGGCGGCTCCGGCGGCAAGGTGCGGGGGGACCTGCCGGACCCGCGGACCATGGTCGAATTGGCCCAGGACCTCCACCGCGCCGCCGCCGCCGTGCAGGAGGGGCGATGCCCCGAGGCCCTGCCGCAACTGACGGCCATCGTCAAGCGCGACCCGCACAACGTGCCGGCCCTCTCCCTGGCCGGGTTCTGCCTGCGCCGGGCGGGGCGGCACGAGTCGGCCCTCAACGCCTTCCAGCAGGCGGCGCGGGAGAGCCCCGCGGCCGCCAATCCGGCGGCGGGCGCCGGGGCGTCCCTGCTGGCCCTGGGGCGCAAGGAAGAGGCGGAAAAGGAGCTGCGGCGGGCCCTGACCCTCGACCCCAGCCATCCCGAGGCCGCCTCGGACCTGGCGCGCCTGCTGCGCTCGCGGGGGGACGGCGCCGGGGCCCTGAAGGTGCTGGACGCCGCCATCGAGGCCGGGGCCGGCGCGCCGCGGGTCTACCTGGAGCGGGCCCTGGCCCGGTCCGCCGCCGGACGGCTGGAGGACGCCCTGCACGACTTCCGCGAGGCCGCCCGCCGCGGCCCCGGCGACCCCGTGGCCCTGGAGGGAGCCGCCCGCGCCGCCTACCAGCTCGGCCGCCACCGGGAGTCGGTGCAGCTCTTCGAGCAGCTCCTGCGGCTCCAGCCCAACCGCCTGGACCTCTGGAAGACCACCGGCGCCCTTTACCTCTATGATCTCGACGACCGGCCGGCCGCCGTGCGCTGCTTCCGCCGCGCCCTGACCCTGGAGGTGGACCCGGCGGAGAAGGTGAAGCTGGAGGAGCTGGTGCGGGAGCTGGACGGGTAGGGGGGGCCTGGAGCCCCCTCCCGCCCCGGACGAGCACGGACGGACACGGACAGGCACGAAAGACAAGGACGACACGGACGGCGAGGAGCCTTGTACGTCCCTGTTGTCCGTGTTCGTCTGTGCTTGTCCGTGTCCGTCCGGGGCGGGCGGGGGGCTCCCGGGCTCCGGGGGGGCTTGCCGGATTCGCTTTTCCGCAACAGAATACCCTCGCTTTTCCAGACAGGGGATTTTGGAGGTTCGCGCCGCTTGATGAAGGATTTTCTGCGCAAGGTGTCTCTCTTCGCCGACCTGGACGACGCTCAGCTCGAGCGCATGGCGGGTCTGCTGAAGGAGGAGCGCCATCCCGCCTACAAGCTCGTCTTCCGGGAGGGAGACCCGGTGGACGCCTTCTATCTGGTCCACGACGGCCTGGTGACCGTGTTCCGGGATCAGGAGGGGAAGCCCCTGCAGGTGCTCGCCCGGCTGGAGGAGGGGGGCTTCTTCGGCGAAATGGGCCTGCTCAACGACAAGGCCCGGCGCTACGCCTCGGCCCGCACCGCCGCGCCCACCACCCTGCTGCGGATCGACAAGCCCGAGCTGATCGAGCTCCTCGCCACCAACCCCGGCCTGGAGCTGAAGTTCCGCGCCGAAGTCATCCGCCGCCACGGCATGAACGTCTCGGCCCTGCTGGGCCTCGCCGGCCAGCGCGACGTGCGCATCCGCCTGGGGGTCGATGCCGTCCTGGAGATGGAGGACGGCTCGCGCATGCCGGTGACGCTGGAGAACCTCTCGCTGGGCGGCGTGGGCGTCTCCGGCGTGCCCGACAACTGGCAGACCGGCTACCTGGTGAAGTTCCGGCTGGGCCGTCCCGACGAGCCGGCCATCCTCGACGTCAGCGGCACCATCACCTGGCGGGAAGGGGACACCATCGGCATCGCCTTCGGCCCCGAGGCCGCCGGCAACGCCCTGCTCGTGCAGCGGGCATTGCGGCGGTTCCTGGAAGGGCGGCGGTAGGCCGGCCTCAGGGCCGGGCCGGCCACGTCAGCCGCCGGCCCATCATCCGGTACGGACCGTTCTCCGGACCCCGCGACCAGACCACGAAGAACTGGCCCGCCGCCCCGCCCGCGGCGTCCGGCGCGAAGTCACGCTCGCCGGCCGGGCGCCGGCCCACCCGGAACGGGCGGTCGAGGGGCGTTCCGGAAGCTTCGAAGAAGCGGCCGAAGACATTGGCAAGACCGTCCCAGGTAGCGAGGAAGCGGCCGGCCGCGTCGATGGCCACGGAGATCCTGAGGATCTCCCGCTCCGCGACCCGGGGGGCCACCAGGACGGGGCTGGAGGCTTCTCCGGAGGGGCTGAAGGACCGGGCCCACAGGCCGCCCGGCGTCGTGGTCCAGAGCGCCACGAAGCTCCCCTGGCCGTTGCCCGCGATGTCGAAGTAGTCCCCCACCGAGCGCGCGATCCGGAAGACGGGGCCCCGCGGCTGTCCGCCATTGTCGAAGCGGCGGCCGAGGAGCTCTCTCTCCTCGTTCTTCCAGACCACCACGAAATTCCCCCGGGCGTCCACCGTCACCAGGATCGGCGCATAGACCGCGCGGGGATCCGCCAGCACGATCGGCGGCCCGGCCGGAACGCCGGTGGCGTTGAACCGCCGGCCCAGGATCTTGCCGCCTTCCAGACTGACCACCACGGACTTCCCTCGCGGATCGGTCTCCACCGCGGGCAGCCCGCCGATGTTCATCCGGTCGGCGACCGGCTCGCCCGCGGCGTCGTAACGGCGGATCCTGGAGATGGAGGAGAAACGTTTCGACTGCTCCCAGACCACCGAGAAACCTCGGGGGTCGATGGACCCCGAGAGAGACTCGATGTAGTCGCTGGTGGGCTCGGAGATCTGGAGCTCCGGCCCCCGCGGGGTGTCGTCCGGGGCGAGCACGCGGCCCGTGACGCCCGACTCGCTGAACCGGGCCACCAGCACTTCGCCCTGGGCGTTCATGGAGACCGACGGAAATATGCCGCTCGGGCCCACCTCGAATTCGTCGCCGGCCAGCGCCACGAGAGGAAGGAGGACCAGCCACAGGATGTATAGCAAGATCAGTTTCGTCCGCATCTCTACCTCCCTTCGTCAAATACCGTTCACATCTCCCAGCAGCGGCACCTCCCCCGGCCGCAGCCGGAAGGGGTAGGACGCCTCGAAGCTGCCGTTGTGGTCCAAGTCGCAGAGCAGCCGGCCGCCGCGCGCCACGCACGGGTCGTCCCGCCAGTCGTCGTCGACGTCGCCGAAGAGGGGGAGGTCGCCGGCCTGGACGCGGTAGCGGATGCGCCTCTCCGCCGCGCCGCCGTCGTCCCCGGTGTCGCAGAGGAGGAAGCCGCCCTCGCTCAGGAAGCAGACGTCGTCGTCGCGGTCGGCGTCCTCCTTGAGCAGGAAGACCGGGCTCACCGGGGAGCCGAAATTCACCACCACCTCCGCCGAGCCGCCGTTGTGGGCGGTGTCGCAGAGGACCTGGGTCCCCTGGCGCGAGCAGGGATCGTCGCGCCCGTCGCCGTCGAGGTCGCCGAGCAGGGGAATGCCTCCCGCGCCGAAACCGATGTCCACTTCGGCGGCGCCGCCGTCGTGGCCGGTGTCGCACCGGAAGCGGCCGCTCGCGTAGACGCAGAGGTCGTCGCGGCGGTCGCCGTCCAGGTCCCCGAGCAAAGGCGTGCCCGCCGGCCCCGGAGGAGCCGGCGTGACGAGGCCGGTCGTGCCGTCGTGGGCCACGTCGCAGGCGAGGCCCGCCGGGCCCAGGCGGCAGAAGTCGTCCCCGTCGCGTGCCAAGGCCAGGTAGCGGCCGATCAGGTCCACCCTGCCGTCGGCGTAGTCGCGCCTCCAGACGGCCAGGAACCGGCCCGCCGGTCCGGCGGCGACGGACGACTGGCTGTCCGGGTCGCCGGTCCCCAGGTTCACCCGGAGCTCCCAGCCCAGCGGCCGGCCCGAAGCCTCGAAGAAGCGGCCGAGCAGTCCGGGTCCGTCGTGGTCGGGCCAGGTGACCAGGAACCGTCCGGCCGCGTCCATCGCCACGGAGTCCGGAGCCATGGGGCTGGTCGTCAATCTCACCCTCCGGCCCTGGCCGTCCGGCGTGAAGACCCGCGCCTGGATCCCATAGGTCGATCCCCAGACCACCACGAAGTGCCCGTCGTCGTTGCCGGCCAACCGTGGACCGTACCCGTACATCCCGACCGGGAGGGGGGGACCTGACCGGTTCGCGGCGGCGTCGAAGCGGCTGACGAAGATCCCGTCCGAATTGTCGTTCGAGAGGACCACGAAGCGGCCCCGGGCGTCCACCGCCACCTGGGGGATGAAGTCGTCCTGCTCCACGACTCGGGACGGCCGCCCGATCTGCCGGCCCGCGGCGTCGAAGCGCCAGCCGACCAGATGAAAGTGGTCCTCCGCCACCACCACGGAATTCCCGCGACGGTCCGTGCCCACCGCCGCGGGGCTGACGCGCACGCCGAGATTGAGCGGGTCCGTCAGCGGCTGGCCCGCCGTGCCGAAGCGGCGGAAGTAGCCTCCAGTCTCCAGCAAAGGTTCGTAGAAGTCGCTCCACACCACGGAGAAGCCCAGCGGGTCCATGGCCGCGGAGAGAAAACGGAGGGAGCTCGCGGCCCTTTCACCGACCTGGAAGTCGTCCCCCAGCGGGTCGCCGTCGCGGTCGAAGCGCCGCCCCTCGATGTCGAAGTCGTCCCCCCAGAGCACCAGCGCCTCGCCCTGGGCGCTCATGACCGCGTCGAGTCCAACGATGGTGTCGGCCGGGGAGGAGGTCACCACGAATTCGCCGCCGGCGTCGGCGGCCGTGTCGGCGGTCGTTACCGGGAGCGCTCCGAAAACCAGAAGAATTGCCAGCGCGAGGGTCGCTTTCATCTCGATGCCTCTCCTCAGAAGCCGTCCACGTTGCCCAGCAGCGGGATCTCCCCGGGCTCGCCGAAGGGGATCTCGACCTCGGCGGCGCCGCCGTCGTGGGCGGTGTCGCACAGGAAGCGGTTGCCCCGGAACACGCAGGGGTCGTCGTCGCCATCGGCGTCCATGTCGCCGAGGAACGGGACGTCGCCGGGCAGGCCGAAGACCACCGTCACCTCGGCCCTCCCTCCGTTATGCGCGGTGTCGCAGAGGAAGCGGTCACGGCGGTAGAGACAGGGATCGTCGTCGCCGTCGCCGTCGAAGTCCCCCATCAGGGCGAGGTCGGTCTTGAGGCCCAGGATGATCTGCACCTCGCCGGAGCCGCCGTCGCGCGCCGTGTCGCAGGAGAAGCGCCGGCCCCGCCGCCGGCAGGCGTCGTCCCGGCCGTCGCCGTTGACGTCGCCCAGCAGGGGGACGTCCCCAGGCAGGATGCCGAAGGGGACTCCGGCGTCGAACTCGCCGCCGTCATGGTCGAGGTAGCACAGGAAGTAGTGCGCGTCGGAGCTGCAGACGTCGTCCCGCTGGTCGCCGTTGAAGTCGCCGAGGACCAGCGTGTCCCCCGGACCGAGCCTCGGCAGGGGGACCTCCAGCACCGCGTTTTCCTCGCCGCGCAGCGTGGCGCAGACCAGCCGGCCGTCGCGGACCACGCAGGGATCGGCGCCGGTCGCCGGCGGCACGGCGAGCCGCTGGCTGTAGACCCCCACGGAGGCCGAGTCCCCCCGATCGTTCCAGGCCGCGATGAGCTGGCCCGACGGCCCGGCGGCGACCGAAGGGTGGGCGGGGACGACCCAACCGCTGGCCAGGGCGAATTCCGCCCCGCGCGGTCTGCCCGATCCCTGGACGATCCGCCCCAGGAAGTTCGGGGAGCCAAAATCTGGGTCGGAGGTGGACCAGAAGACGGCGAACCCGCCGTGGCCGTCCGGGGCGATGTCGGGATGGTCCACGTCCCGGTGGACGTTCAGCCGCGCGGACAGCCCGCGCGGCGCGCCGTCCTCCCCGAAGGCGCGGGCGAGGATGTCGACGGGCGTGGCCCAGGCCACCAGGAAGCCGCCGTCCGGCCCATATGCCACCGCCGTGGAGGACACCAGGACGGAGCTGGCGGCCAACTGGATCTCGCCGCCCTTCGGAGTCCCGTCCGGATGGAAGAGCCGGCCCCGCACGCCGCGGAACGGAGGGTCGCGCTCGGTCCAGACCACCGCGAAGCTCCCCGCGGCGTCCGCGGCCACCGCCGGATCCTCGATGAAGCCGTCCACCACCCCCTCGTCGACCCGGATCTCCGGACCCAGGAGAGCCCCCGCGGGGTCCAGCCGGCGGGCGAGGACGAGGAAGGCCCCGGGCTCGCCCAGGCGGCTCGTCCGCCACGACACGACGAAGCCGTCCGGCGTCGCCGCCACGGACGGGAAGAGCTCCCCACCGCTCGCGCCCGGGGCCGGCAATCCGAAGATCTCGACCTCCCCGGTCAGCGGCGTCCCCGCGCGGCTGAACGCGCGGCCGAACAACCGCTGCTTCTCGTCGACCCAGACGATCAGGAAGCTCCCGGTGGCCGCGTGGACCGCCACCTCCTGCCGGTCTGCAAACCGCGTGATCGGCGTCAGATTCGCCTGGGCGACCCCGGTGGCGGGCGCGCCGGACGCGTCGAAGCGCCGGAAGAGGATCTTGAAGACGTCCTCCTGGGCTCTCCAGGCCACTACGAAGTCGCCGCCGGGCTCCGCCGCCACCGACGGGGCGGAGGGCGCCGAATCCTTTGCGTCATGGACGGCGGAGACCGGGGTGAGCGGCGTGGGCTGGGCCGCGCCTGGAGCCGGGAGGAAGAACGCCAGCGCAAGACTACCCAGGAGCGCGAGCCGCCTCGGAATTCTCATGTCGAAATCGTCCTCCATCGCGAAGAGCTAGATTCCGTTCACATCCCCCAGCAGCGGCACCTCTCCCGCCCTCAGCGGGAACGGGTACGAGACCCTGTACACGCCTTCATGGGCCGTGTCGCAGAGCAGCCGGTTCCGCCGGATCACGCACGGGTCGTCGCGGCCGTCGTCGTCCACGTCCCCGAAGAGAAGATAGTCTCCGGGCTTGGGCCGGAAGGGGATCCGCGCTTCGAACGCCCCGCCGTCGTCCCCGGTGTCGCACAGAAGGGAGTCGATGCGGAAGAGGCAGACGTCGCCGTCGCCGTCGCCGTCCTCGTCGGCCAGGAAGACGGGGCCGGACGGAACGCCGATGTTCACCACGACCTCCGCCGAGCCGCCGTTGTGGGCGGTGTCGCAGAGCACCTGATCCCCCTGGGAGACGCAGGGGTCGTCGCGGCCGTCGCCGTCGAGGTCGCCGAGGAGGGCGAAGGGGCCCTGTCCGAAGGCGAGGTCCACCTCCGCCGCGCCGCCGTCGTGGGCCGTGTCGCAGCGGAAACGGCCGTCCCGGTAGACGCAGTAGTCGTCGCGGCCGTCGCCGTCGAAGTCGCCGAGGAGAGGCAGCGCGTCGGCCTCGCCGAAGGAAACGCCGACCGTCTTGGCCCCGCCGTCGTGGACCACGTCGCAGTCGAAGACGCCGCGGGAGAACAGGCAGAGGTCGTCCCCCCGGCGCGCCCACTGCAGACGCCGGCCGACGATCCCGCTGAAGGTGGAGAAGTCCGTGAACCGCTGCCAGACGGCGAAGAACTCGCCAGCCGGACCGCCCGCGGCGTCGGCGCCGAAGTCCCGGTGGGGAACGGGATCCTCCAGGGCCAGCCGGAAGGCGCGGTCGAGGGGCGCGCCCGAGGCTTCGAAGAAGCGGCCGAAGACCTCGAGGGGGAGGAGCGGGCTGCTATGGCAACAATCCCAGGTGGCGAGGAAGCGGCCGGCCGCGTCCATGGCCACGGAGACCTTGCCGCTCTCCAGGCTGGTGATCCGGGACGCCACCAGGATGGACTCGCGGGGCGCTTCCCCGGTCGGCTTGTAGACCCGGGCGCGCACGCCCCTCGGCGACGTCCAGAGGGCCACGAAGCTCCCCTGGCCGTTGCCCGCGAGGTCGAAGGTCCCCGCCGCTCCCGCGATCTGGAAGACGGCGCCCCGGGGCCGCCCGCCGGCGTCGAAGCGGCGGCCGAGAAGCTCGCCGCTGGCGGGCTTCCAGACCACCACGAAGCTCCCCTGGCCGTCCGCCGCCACCTTGACGGGGGAGTAGAAGCCCCCCGCCGGCGACTCGACCAGGGGGAACGGCGGCCCGATCGGTTTGCCCGCGGCGTCGAAGCGCTGACCCTGGAGTCCCTTGCCGCCGAACGTGATCACCACGGAACGCCCGCGCGGGTCCGTATCCACCGTCGGCAGTGAGGCGACGCCGACGGGGTTGGTGAGCGGCTCGCCCCGAGCGTCGAAACGGCGCACATAGGAAGCGCCGCCGAAGCGGCTCTGCTCGTCCCAGACCACGGAGAAGCCCCGGGAGTCGATGGACGCCGCGAGGGACCCGAGGTAATCGTGGGTCGGCTGGGCGACCTCGAATTCCGGCCCCCGCGGGGCGTTGTCCGGGGCGAAGAGCCGCCCGACCGTGGAGACGCCGTCCTGCCAGACCACCAGGACCTCGCCGTGGCCGTTCATGGACGCCGCCCGGTCGAAGCCTCCGAACGGGCTCACCTCGATCTCGCCGGTCAGGTCGCGCGCCGGCGCCGCGAGCGGGAGGAGGACCAGCGCCAGGAAGCACAGCAGGATCGGTTTCGTCCGCATTCCATCTTCCTCCTCAGTAGCCGTCCACGTTCCCCAGCAGCGGCGTCGCCCCGGGCTCGCCGATCAGGAATTCCAACTCCGCGGCCCCGCCGTCGTGGGCGGTGTCGCACAGGAGGCGGTCCTCCCGGAACACGCAGGGGTCGTCGTCGCCGTCGCCGTCCACGTCGCCCAGCAGGGGGAGGTCGCCGGGCAGGCCGAAGATCACCGTCACCTCGGCCCTCCTTCCATCATGCGTCGTGTCGCAGAGGAACCGGTCGCGGCGGTAGAGGCAGGGATCGTCGTCGCCGTCGCCGTCGACATCCCCCAGCAGGGGGAGGTCGGTCCTGAGGCCGAAAGCGATCTGCACCTCGCCGTTGCCGCCGTTGCGCGCCGTGTCGCAGGTGAAGCGCCGGACCCGCCGCAGGCAGGCGTCGTCGCGGCCGTCGCCGTTGACGTCGCCCAGCAGGGGGAGATCCCCAGGCTGGCCGCCGAAGAGGATGCCGTCAACGGGCCGGCCGTTGTGCTTGAGGTCGCAGAGGAAGCTGCCGCTGCGATAGAGGCAGAGGCCGTCCTGCCGGTCGCCGTCGAAGTCGCCGAGGAGGGGCACGTCGCCCGGCTGGAACGTCAGCAGCGGGATCTCCAGCGCCGCGTCCTCCTCACCGCGCAATGTGTCGCAGATAAGCCGGCCGTCGCGGACCACGCAGGGGTCGGCGCCGGTCGGGGGCGGGACCGCGAACCGCTGGCCGGCCACCGAGCTGACGTTGGTCCTGTTCCAGGCGACGGTGAGCTGGCCCGGGGGGCCGGCCGCCACCGCGGGAGAGGACGGCAGGGTCGTCGACCCGCCGAAGAGGAACGCCGGCCCGCGCGGTTTTCCCGCGCCGTCGACCAGGCGGCCCGCCACGCCCCGGTCGCCGGCGTCGCGGAAGTAGGACCAGAAGACGGCGAACCCGCCGTGGCCGTCGGGAGCGGCGTCGGTGGCTCTGGCGAAGCCCGGCGGGCGGACGTCCAGCCGCGCGGCCGGCCCGCGCGGGATGCCGGTGCTTCCGAAAACCCGCGCCAGGATCCGTTCCGTGAAGAACGGCGAGGTCCAGGTCACGAGGAAGCCGCCGTCGGGCCCGAACGTCACCGCCGGCTCCTGGGGCTGGAAGTCGCCGGGGCCGTCGAGCCGGAGCTCGTCCCCCAGCGGCGCGCCGTCCGGATCGAAGAGCCGGCCCCGCAGGTCGTTCCCTTCCTCGCCGGGCCGCACGATCCAGACCACCACGAACCTCCCTTGGGAGTCCGCCGCCACCGCCGGATCCTCGGGACGCCCGGTCCCTACATCCACCCGGATCTCGGAACCGACAAGAGCCCCCGACGGGTCGAGCCGGCGGGCGAGGACGCCCTGCTGGTCCCCCGTCTCGTTCAGGAGGGCGTTCCAGGCCACGACGAAGCCGGACGGCGTCGCCGTCAGGGACGGCAGCAACTGCGAACGGTTCGCGGGGTTCGGGGGGACGTACAGCTCGATCTCCCCGGTCAGCGGCGTCCCATGGCGGCGGAACGCGCGGCCGAGCAGGCGCCCGTCCACGGCCTCCCAGACGATCAGGAAGTTTCCGGTGGCGGCGTGGACCGCCACCTCCGGCCCCTGGTAGAACTGCGTGCTCTGCGTCGAGCTCGCCTGGACGCTCTCGGACAGGGGAGCGCCGGACGCCGCGAAGCGCCGGAAGAGGATCGTCTTCTCCGCCGCCCAATGGGTCCAGGCCACGACGGACTCGCCGTCCGGCTGGGACGCCACCGAAGGCAGGTAATGCCCGCCGGTCGGGCCGCTGACGGGGAGGACCGGAGTGAGCGGCGTGGGCTGGGCCGCCGCCAGGGTAGGGAAGAGGAGCGCGAAGAGCGCAATACTGATCCGTCGGGTCCGCATTCCGTCTTCCCTCCTCAGAAGCCGTCCACGTTCCCCAGCAGCGGGGTCGTCCCGGGTTCGCCGAACAGGATCTCGATCTCCGCGGCGCCGCCGTCGTGGGCGGCGTCGCACAGGAAGCGGTCGCCCCGGAACACGCAGGGGTCGTCGTCGCCGTCGCCGTCCACGTCGCCGAGGAGCGGGACGTCGCCGGGCAGGCCGAAGACCACCGTCACCTCGGCCCTCTTTCCATCATGCGCGGTGTCGCAGAGGAAGCGGTCACGGCGGAAGAGGCAGGGATCGTCGTCGCCGTCGCCGTCCACATCCCCCAGCAGCGGCAGGTCGGTCGCGAGGCCGAAAGTGATCCGGACCTCGCCGGAGCCGCCGTTACGCGCCGCGTCGCAGAGGAAGCGCCGGCCGCGCCGCAGGCAGGCGTCGTCGCGGCCGTCGTCGTTGAGGTCGCCCAGCAGGGGCACGTCCCCGCGCTGGCCGCCGAAGAAGACGCCGGCGTCCGGCAGGCCGTTGTGGTCGAGGTCGCAGAGGAAGCTCCCGCCGCGATAGAGGCAGGGATCGTCCTGCCGGTCGCCGTTGAAATCGCCGAGGAGAAGCAGGTCGCCCCGCCGGAAAGCCAACGGCACCTCCAGCGTAGCTTCCCCCTCGTCGCGCAACGTGTCGCAGACCAGCCGCCGGCCCCGCGCCACGCACGGATCGGCGCCGGTCGCCGGCGGGACGGCGAACCGCTGGCCGAAGATCGCCACGGAGCCCGAGCCGGTCAGATCGTTCCAGGCCACGGTGAGCTGGCCCGGGGGGCCGGCCGCGATCGAGGGGCTGCCGGGGGTGACTCCCGCTCTGGCCAGGAGGAATTCCGGCCCTCGCCGGCGCCCCGCGCTGTCGACCAGCCGGCCGAGGACGCTCCGGGACGCGGGAGGGACGGAGGTGAACCAGAGGACGGCGAAGCCGCCGCGGCCGTCGGGGGCGATGTCGGGGTCGTCCCCGCCCGGACGGATGCTGAGCCGCGCGGCCGGCCCGCGCGGCGCGCCGTCGCTCCCGAACGACCGGGCGAAGACGCCGCCGGACGTGATCCAGGCCACCAGGAAGCCGCCGTCCGGCCCGTACGCCACCGCCGTGGAGGACGCCAGGTCGGAAGTGGGGGCCAACTGGATCTCGTCGCCCTTCGGGGTCCCGTCCGGGTGGAAGAGCCGGCCCCGCACGCCGCGCCACGGCGGGTCGCGCACGGTCCAGACCACCGCGAAGCTCCCCGCGGCGTCCGCGGCCACCGCCGGATCCTCGATGAATCCGTCCACCACCGGCTCGTCGGCCCGGATCTCCGGACCCAGGAGAGCCCCCGCGGGGTCGAGCCGGCGGGCGAGGACGCGGAAAGCCCCGCCCTCGTTCAGGCGGCTCGCCCGCCACGACACGACGAAGCCGGCCGGCGTCGCCGCCACCGAAGGGAGGAGATCCCCTCCGCTCGGGCTCAGGTCCGGCGAGCCGAAGATCTCGACCTCCCCGGTCAGCGGCGTTCCGGCGCGGTCGAACGCGCGGCCGAACAACCGCTGCCCCTCCTCTACCCAGACGATCAGGAAGTTCCCGGTGGCCGCGTGGACCGCCACCTCCTGCCGCTCTCCGAACCGCGTGATCGGCGTCAGGTTCGCCTGGGCGACCCCGGTGGTGGACGCGCCGGACGCGTCGAAGCGCCGGAAGAGGACCTTGACGTCGGCCTCGTGCGCTCTCCAGGCCGCCACGAAGTCGCCGCCGGGCTCCGCCGCCACCGACGGGAAAAAATCCGCCGTGTTCCTCATCTCATGGATGACGAAGACCGGCGTGAGCGGCGTGGGCTGGGCCGCCGACAGGGTGGGGAGGAGGGCCGCAAACAACGCGAGCCCGCCCGGAAGCGGGAAGCGTCTCGTGATTCTCATGTTGAAGTAGCATATCAGGGTCCACTCAGACGAGGAACAACTTTGAAGAACCTTGCCGCCGTCTTCCTGCTCGCCGTGGGTCTCGCCGGCTGCGCCCGCGACCCGAAGCCCAACCGCGTCCTGGTCCTGGGGCTGGACGGCGTCGATCCCGACACCGTGGACCTCCTGGTCTCCGAGGGGAAGCTGCCCAACTTCGCCCGCCTGAAGAAAGAGGGGGCCGAAGGTCGGCTGATCAGCGAGAAGCCGCTGCTGAGCCCGGTGATCTGGACCACGATCGCCACCGGCAAGACCCCGGACCGCCACGGCATCGGCGGCTTCACGGCGGTCAACCCAAAGACCGGCGAGTCCCTCCCCGTGACCAGCCGCATGCGCCGCGTCCAGGCGATCTGGAACCTCTTCTCCGGCGCCGGCCGCAAGGTCGCGGTGGTGGGCTGGTGGGCCACCTGGCCGCCGGAGCCGGTGCGCGGCTCGATCGTGAGCGATCACGCCTCCTATCACTTCCTCTTCCGCGAGGGATTCGAAGGGGGAGGGGAGGCCGTCACCCATCCGCCCAAGTTACAGAAGAGGATCGCGCCGCTCCTCCGCAAGCCCGGCGACCTCGGACCCGCGGACGTCGCGCCCTTCGTGGACGTGCCGGCGGAGGAACTGGCCCGTCCCTTCGACTTCCAGGACGACCTCGCCCACTTCCGCTGGGCCCTGGCCACCGCCCGCGGCTACCGCGACGTCGGCCTCAAGCTCTGGCGCGAGGACCGCCCGGACCTCGGCATGGTCTACATCGAGGGGACCGACACCGCCTCCCATCTCTTCGGCCACCTCTTCCGGACCCAGGGGCTCGCGGGCGATCTGGCTGAGCAGCAGCGGCGCTACGGGAGGGCGGTGGAGGCCATGTACGTCTTCGCCGATAAGATGGTGGGCGACTTCCTGGCCGCCATGGACGACCAGACCACTCTCGTGGTCCTCTCCGACCACGGTTTCACCCTGGGGGCCCTGCCCGACGATCCCACCCGCACACGCGACCTGCGCCGCGTCTCCGAGCGCTCCCACGAGATCGAGGGCATCCTCTATCTCTATGGAGCCGGAGTGAAGCCGGGGACCCGCATCGACAGCCCCCGTCTGGTGGACGTGACGCCCACGATCCTCACCCTGGCCGGGCTCCCGGCGGGCCGGGACATGCGCGGCAGGGTGCTGGCCGAGGCGCTGACCGTCCCCGAGCCCGAGCGCATCGCCACCTACGAGACCGGCAAGGCGAGAGAGCAGAGGGCCCGGGAGGAGACCGCCGCGGACCGCGCCTTGCTGGAGCACCTGGGCAGCCTCGGCTATCTCGGCGCCCGCTCGCCCTCAGGGGACCGCAACCTCGCCGCCGTCCTGTTCCGGCAGGGCCGCCTGAAGGAGTCAGCCGACCAGTACCGCAAGCTGGTCGCCGAGCAGCCGGACGACGCTCCCCTCCGCGCCAGCTTCGCGGGAGTCCTGGGAGCCCTGGGCCGTTACGCCGAGGCCCGGAAGCAACTGGAGAAGGCGCTGGAGATCGATCCCCTCAATCCCGAAGCGCGCCACAACCTGGGGGTGATCCACGAGAAGGAGGGGAGGGTGGAGGAGGCTGTGGCGGCCTACCGCAACGCCGTCCGCTGCGATCCCCGCTACGCCCCCTCGCGCCGCGCCCTGCTGCGCCTCACCGGCGGCGAAGACCCCGATCCGCCCTCCTCCGACGCCGAGCGCCGCGCCTATGAGCTGGCCCAGCAGGCGGCGGACACCGCGCGGCGCGGCGACTACGACGGCGCGGGGCGGCTCCTCGACGAAGCCGGCCGCCTGGCGCCGCGCTATGCGCTGGTGCACCAGTACTGGTCGAACGTGGCGTTTCTGAAGGGGGACGTTCCGGGGGCCATGGCGGCGCTGGAGCGGGCGGTCGGCGTTGCAGCCGGAGAATGTGCTGTACAGGGAGAATCTGCGGCGGCTGAAAGGGCGGGGGTAACGGGGGCGGGGTGCTCTTCGAGGCCTCACCCCGGCCCCTCCGCCGCGGCCGCATCGTGCCCCACCGCGACCTTGGCCGGCCCGCCGATGCGGACTACCACGGCGGGCACGACGTCGGCTGACGGCTACTGCACGTCGCAGTCCTGGGGGCAGATCTCGCCGTCGCCGGCGTCGCAGATCCCGTCCCCGCACTCGGACCCCCCGCCGCCGCCACCACCACCGCCACCACCACCGCAGTCCTCGGGGCAGGTCAACGACTCGTCGATGGTGTCGTCGGCCTCGCAGGCCCCGTTCCCGCACTCGGGCGCCCCCCACAGGCCGCCACCACCACCGCCTCCAGTCCCGCCACCGCCTCCAGTCCCGCCACCCGCGCCCCACCACGTCCAGGTGATGACCCCCGTGGACGGGTCCTTGCGGAAGAAGGTGCCCGGGATCTCGTCGGCGACGTAGGTCCCCTCCACCCGGTTCAGGCGGAAGTAGCGCTCCTCGGCCGGCTTGAAGTTGACGAGCTCGAACCGCCCCAGCCAGTTCTTCTTCTTCCAGTAGATGCTCCCCTGGCCGCGCCAGAGCGGGATGGCGTCGATGTTCACCTTCCCGATCCCCAGCCCCGCGATCCGCGCTTCCTTCATTTCCCAGTCCGAGTGCCAGTTCGCGTCCACCGGCAACTGCGCCTCGGCGAAGGGGTAGAGCGACTTCACCGACTGGTGGTCGGCGATTATTGACATGTACAGGTAGTCGTACGACCAGCTCGACGCGCGCCCCTCGGCGTACTGCTCCCCCTCCGACACCCAGTGCATCCAGGGGTCTTCGGTGAAGTAGATGAGATCGCGCTGGTCCGCGTTCGAGAAGGGGTACGGAACCGGCTGGTGGGCGACGAACCGGCCGTCACAATAGCTGAATTCGCTATCCCAGAAGGCGAGGACGTTGTTGTCCCCGAACACCGACAGCAACGGGTGATCCGACCCCGCCAAAAATGGCCCCGCGAAGGGGTAGGTGGCGTGGTCCGCTGGAAAGCTGAAGTAGAGGGTCTTATAGCTGGTGAAGTTCGCCTTGATGCGGTTGCCATAGTCGTCGACGTTCACCTCGTAGAACATCGTGGTGTCGCCCCGGCGCCCGTAGATCGCGAGCCGCTCCCCGATCGACGTGGCCGCGATCGACGTGCCCGCGATGCCGTCGTAGTCCTCGTCGCTGAAGAAGACCTCGTACTTGATCCACCGCCCGTCCGACCGGTTCTCGATGCGGTAGCGGACCTGGAGCGGGATGTCCGTCCGTCCGTTGGCGCACTGGTTGCTACGCACGCCGAAGATCGGCGCGTGGCGCGCGGCCACGGCGGCGCAGTCCTCGGGGGTGCAGGGCTCGGGGGCGCCGGTTGCATACGAGGCGGTTTCGACGTACGCCCGGAGCCCCTGCATCGTGCACGCGAGCTCGGGGTCGGTCGTCCGCCAGCGGATCCGGATCGGCTCACCCGGCACGTAGGTACCTAGCTGCACCGCGCGACGGAACGCGTCATCGTAGCCGGTGTACGCGTCCTGGTACAGGCGGAAGCGCAGCAGCTCGACACGACGGATGATCCCGCGGTATGTCACCTCGGCGACGAGGCCGGGGAACTTGTAGATGTCGTAGGTCGGGCAGTTCAGGTGGTAGTCGAGGCGGAGCGTCGCCTCGCCCCGCCCCGGGAAGGTCGCGTAGTCGGTGTAGATCGTGTGATCGCCGCTGTTCGCCCAGTAAAAGTTGCCGCGGTTCTCGAACCAGTACGTCGGGCCCGTGGGGCCCGTGCCGCTCGCGGGGGGAAGGACCTCTGCCCTCGCACCGGAGACTGTGAGGAGGACACCGAATAACGCCGATGCTGCCAAAAATTTTCGCGACTTGTTTAAAATTCGCATAATGAATTATTCTACCATCACCATGCCACACCCAGCTACGTGAGATCGCTGCGACGGCAGCAGGAAGGATTTCACGCCCGGATCGTTGCACCCCGCTCGACCGGGGCGATCGTCCCAGTAAATCCCCACTCGCCGGGAGAGGAGGCCGGGAGGTGAGGGCTCGTCGCGATAATCTCCACCCCATGAAACTCGGCCCCATCCCCCAGAACCCCCTCGAGAGGATCGCCAAGGCCTTCGGGCTGCTCCCGGAGCCGCTGCTGGACACTCACATCGCCATGCTGCTGGCGCGGGCCGTGATGGAGGGCTCGCGCCTGGGGGTCTACGAGACCCTGAAGGCGGGACCGCTGACCGCCAATGAGGTCGCGGCGCGCTGCGGCGCCGATCCCCGGGCCATGGGCAAGCTCCTGAACGCCCTGGCGGGCTGCGGCTATCTCGTCTGGGACGCCGGCCGCTACGGCTTGTCGTCCAAGGCCCGCAAGTGGCTGCTGCCGGACACGGACCCGTCGCTCCACCACAAGATGCTTTTCCAGTTCCTGGAATGGGACGCCATCGAGGGCATCGGCGACTACGTGCGCACGGGCCGGCCCCAGGATCTCCATGCCACGATCGCGCCCGGAGGAGTGGGGGACCTATCAGCGGGGGATGCGCTCCGCCGCCTCGACCTGGGCGCCGGAGGTGGGGAGCCGGACCCCGGTGCCCAAAGGCGCGAAGGACATGCTCGACATCGGCGGCTCGCACGGCCTGATGTCCGTCGCCATCTGCCGCCGCCATCCCGGCCTCCGCTCGGTGATCCTGGACCTCCCCGAGGCCGTCGAGCACGCCGCGCCGATCCTGGCGAAGGAAGGCATGGGCGACCGCGTCACCCATCGCCCCGGCAACGCCCTGGAGGACGACCTGGGAGCAGAGGCCTGGGACGTCGTCTTCGTGGCGAACCTGGTCCACCACTTCGACGACGCCACCAACCGCGCCCTGGCGAAGAAGATCGCGCGCTCCCTGCGTCCCGGCGGCGTCTTCGTGATCCAGGAGCTCTTCCGCCCGCATACCCCGAAAGAAGCCGGCCAGGTCGGAGCGCTCCTCGATCTCTACTTCGCCCTCACCAGCCAGTCCGGCACCTGGTCCTTCGAGGAGATGGCGGACTGGCAGCGGGAAGCGGGGTTGAAGCCGATGAAGCCGATCAAGTTCCGGACGGTGCCGGGGAACGGCCAGCAGGCGGCGGTGAAGTCCCCGTAGACCGCGGCGGCGAGCCGAAGCGTCCGGGCTTGAGGGACGGTCGCTCGTCCTCACTCCCGGACTCTCCGTACCGATCCTCGGACCGTCCGGTCCTGATCCCGGCGCGTCCGTCCACGCTTCCGGAGGGCTCCGCTTCGCACCCGAAGCGCTCGTACGAGCTCCCGGATCGTCCGTACCGGCGGGTGGAGGCCTTTACCCATGGGTACGGACGATCCGGCGAACGGGTAGAGCCCTCTGTCTGTTGGTACGGACGTCCCGGCGCTCGGATAGAGGCCTCCACCGAGTGGCTGGAGCGTCCGGGCGAACGGGTAGAGAGGTCTACCCGCTGGATGGAACGCTCCGGCGAGTAGGGAGGAGCCTCCACCCGCTGGAACGGACGATCCGGGAGCGTGGACGGAGACTTCCCCCCTTGGGACGGCGCTCCCAAAAGCTCGCCCGAAGCGTTCGGCAGACCGCTTGACAAGAAAAGTTGTCAAGGGGATAATTCCTCCATGCTCGACGTCGAAGTCATCGAAGATCCCGCCGCCGCCACGGTCGCCCTCGACCCGGTCCGGAGCCGGTTGCTGGCCGAGCTGGCGGAGCCCGCCTCGGCCGCGGCGCTCGCCGCGCGGTTGGGGGTAGCGCGCCAGAAGATCAACTACCACCTGCGCGCCCTGGAGGAGCACGGGCTGGTCCGGGTGGCGGAGCAGCGCCAGTGGGGAGGCCTGACCGAGCGCCTGCTGGTGGCGACGGCCGCCTCCTACGTCGTTTCGCCCGCCGCCATGGGACCCGCCGCTTCGGATCCGGACCGCAGCGCCGACCGTCTCTCCGCCAGCTACCTGATCGCCCTGGCGGCCCGCATCGTCCGCGAGGTCAGCGTCCTGCTGCGGCGTTCGGCGGAGACCGGCAAGCGCCTGCCGACCCTGTCGATCGACACCGAGATCCGTTTCCGGTCCGCAGCTGAGCGCGCCGCCTTCAGCCACGAGCTCACCGAGGCGGTCGCCCGTCTCGCCGCCCGCTACCACGACGAGTCGGCCCCGGGAGGCCGTCCGCATCGCCTGGTGGTGGTGGCGCATCCCCTGCTGCACGTATCCCAACCCAAGGAGCCATCATGAGTGTGAAGATCGATGCGTCCGGACGCCGTTCCGTCCAAGTTGAAGTGGAGGTCCCGGGCACGCCGGAGGAAGTCTGGCGGACCATCGCGACGGGACCCGGAGTCTCCTCCTGGTTCGTCCCCTGCGAAATCGACGAGCGCGAAGGCGGAACGGTGACCAGCCACTTCGGCCCGGGCATGGACTCCGTCTCCACCATCACGGAGTGGGCCCCACCCCACCGTTTCGCCGCCCTGGGCGGCGAGGTCGTGCAGGGCGGCCCGCCGGTCGCCACCGAGTGGATCGTCGAGTCGCGCGACGGCGGCACCTGCGTCGTCCGCGTGGTGCACAGCCTGTTCGCCAGCACCGACGACTGGGACAAGCAGCTCGAAGCCGTCGAGTCCGGCTGGCCGGGCTTCTTCCGCATCCTGCGGCTGTACCTCACCCACTTCAAGGGACAGCCCAGCGCCGCCTTCCAACTGATGGCCGCCTCCCCCGCGTCCGAGGCCGACGCCTGGAAGACCTTCACGACCGGGCTGGGCCTGCAAGAGGGAGCCGCCGAAGGGCAGCGCCTGACCGCTACCGCCGCCGGCGCGCCGCCCCTCGGCGGCATCGTGGACGGGACCGGCGATGCCAAGCACCCGCACGTCCTCTTCCTGCGCCTCGACGAGCCCGGCCCCGGCGCGGCCACCCTCGGCGCCTTCCGGATGGGGGAGCAGACCCTTCTGATGGTCAGCCTCTACCTGTACGGGGAGAACGCCGCCGCGCTCGCCGCCAGGGACGAGCCCGTCTGGCAGGAATGGATCCAGCAACAATTCGCCCCGGCCACCGCCGCCGACTGCGTAGCCTGAAGAAGGGAGCCCCGATGCCTGTGAAGACAGACGGATCTGGAAATCGTTATGTCGAGATGATCGTGGAGGTGCCAGGCACACCGGAGCAGGTCTGGCACGCCATCGCCACCGGCCCCGGAATGGCGGCCTGGTTCGTCCCCACCGATGTGGAGGAGCGCGAAGGCGGAGCCCTCACCTTCCATCTAGGGCCTGGGATGGATTCGCCCGGCGTCGTGACCGGCTGGGAGCCTCCGCGTCGTTTCGCCTACGAAGAGCGGGAGTGGATGGAGAATGCGCCCCCGGTCGCCACCGAGGTGATCGTCGAAACCCGCTCGGGGGATACCTGCGTGATCCGCATGGTCCACAGCCTCTTCACGAGCTCCGAGGAATGGGACAACCAGCTCGAGTCCTTCGAGGAAGGCTGGCCGTCTTACTTCAAGATCCTGCGACTGTACCTGGAGCATTTCCCCGGCCAGCCCGCCTCGACCATCCGGCTGATGACCGGCGCTCCCGGTTCCGAGGAGGAAGCCTGGGACGCCCTGGCGGGTCCGCTCGGCCTGGCGGGAGCCACGACCGGCGAACGCCGAAGCGCTGGCGAGTGGCGCGCCGGCCCTGTCCGGAGTCGTCGAACGGATCGGCAAGGCCAAAGACCATCATGAGGCTCTGCTGAGGCTGGAGAAGCCCGCCCCCGGAGCCGGCTATGTCGCCGCCTTCACCTGGGGCGGCAAGGTGAGCGTGCTCGTCAGTTTCTACCTGTACGGGGAAGGGGCGGAGGACGTGGCCGCGCGGGAGGAGGCTGCGTGGCAGAGGTGGGTGGGGGAGCGGTTTCCCGCCCCCGCCGAGGCAACCGCCACCGCCGGCTGACGGTACACCCCCACGGTACGTTCCCAACCTTTCTCTCCGCCGTCCCTGGCAGTCGCGACTGCCAGGGACGGCGGAGCCATGTTGGAGTGAAAAGGCCGGCCGTCAGCCGCACGGGCAGACGGGGAAGGGTCCTGCACATTTACTGCAGGGGCAGTAGACGCCGCACAGGCCGCACTGCCAGGAGCAAGCGGCTTCGGCCTTCGGGACCGGGGCCAGGGACGCAACGGTGACTGTCGCCAAGGTCAGGACCAGCAAGAGCATCTTTCGCATCGTTACCTCCTGTTAGGGGATGTCGAGGTTGGTTTACGGTCCCCACTCAACAGTGGTGCTCTACAGGGGGAGTCTGGGACAGAAAGGAAGAGGAGGACCAGCCGCGGCGCGCCCGGCTTCGATAAGGAGGCCTGGACGCACTGGCAAGCGCGCTCGGCTTGACGGGAGCCACCAAGAGTGAGCGCCGGAGCACGACCGTCGGCGCTCCGCCCTGTGAGGCTGCCGCTTCTTTATTGAGTGTCTTGCCTGCCCGCCCAAAGGGAAGGAGTAGGCGCGAGCCCACTCCTTCCCTTACTGTCAACGTCCGTCTTCGCCGCTACTGGAACTGGCAGATCTCCTGGGAATACGGATCGCAGTTGCCGCCATAGTTGGGCGACACCCACAGCCAGTTCGTCGCAGTGGCTCCGGCCGCATCGGTTACGGTCACCTGAAGCTGGAATGCCGAGCCGACGTAATCGCCGTACGTGTTGTCGGTCCCGACGAAGTACCCGTCACGGTACCAGGAGTACGAGTGCGGTCCCGTGCCGTTGGCAGCCGCGGCGTACCAGGTCTCGTACGTGTAAGCCTGCGGGTAGCTGTTGCCCGAGATGTACACCGAGAGCGGACGCGTGTAGGTTATCGCAGCGTAGGCGTTCACCACCCGGTTGGGCCCCTCGGCCGTGTTGACGAGGCGCTCCCAGATCTGGGAAACGGACTCGTACGGGTGATAGGAGCGGATCAGCGCCACGACGCCCGCCACGTTGGCCGTGGCCGCGGACGTGCCCCCCACGCCGCCCAGCAGGCCCGGCGAGCCCGCATCGCAGTAGTAGCTCCTGTAGCAGGTCGCCGCCAGCGTGGCGGCATCGGCAAGAGCGGACACGTCGCGCGCGGCAGTGCTGTACATGTTGTTCCCGGCCGCGTCCACCCCCGCCACGCCCACCACCACGTCGAACGACGCCGGCTCCACTGCCGCGGCGCCCACCGTGTTGCCGGTCGCCGCCACCAGGAACACGCCGTAGGAGTTGCGAGCCGTCGCCAGCGCGCGGTAGACGTCGCTGCCCTGGCTGCCGCCGAAACTCATCGAAAGGACGTGGAACCGGCGATAGGCCGCGTAGTTCACCGCGCGGACGAAGTCGTCATCCTCGATGCAGTACGCGCTGTCGGCGAACCAGCCGCCGCAATTGCCGTGGATGTGGGTGTTCCAGGCGATCTTCATGCTGTACGTGGTGGCGAACGGAGCAATGCCCACGTACCCGTGGTTGTTGTCGTTTTCCCCCACGACACCGGCGACCGCCGTACCGTGCGCGAAGTTTCCGTTGGAATCCCACTGGTCGTCGTAGGGGGGGCAGCCGCCGTTGTTCGCCGTGGAGGTACTGCAGCCATCGTCAACAAAACCCAGCGGGACGATACCGTAGCTTCCGAAGTTGCGGCCGTCGTCGTGGAACGCACCGCTGTAGACCTCCCGCGCAAAGCCGCTGTCCAGTATCCCCACCTTGGCGCCGTTGCCGCGCGTGAAGTCCCAGGCCTGCGGGATCTTGTGCACGGTGTGCTTGGCGTCGATGGGGTTGGTCCCCACCGGCCCCGCCAGGAGCTCGACGGGGCGGGTGCGGACGGCGCTCACGTAGTCCACGTTGGGGTGCCGCAGCAGCGCGTTCAGCGCGCCGATCCGCACGTCCTCGGACAGCTTCACCACGATCACCGGCAGCGCGTTCATCCGCTCGACGGATGCCGCACCGGCCTGCCCCAGCGCGCGGACCACCGCGTCAATTGAAGCGCCGCGCACCGAGGCAGGCCCGAGGGTGTTCCGCCGCTTCGCGCCCGGCGCTTCCGCGGGGAGCGCGATCGTTTCCGCGGCCGAGCCCGGGAGGTTGAGAAGGAACTCCGCCGAGGGGCGGGGAGTGCCGGTCTCCTTGATCCAGACCATAACCTCACCGTCGGGGCCGATCTGCTTGAGCGCCTCGGCGAAGGCCGCCGCGTCGCCGGTGATGAGGTCCCCCTTCGTGGTGCGGACGGTGGAAGCGGTGACGCTGGCCGACAGGGAGGCGTCGTCCTGGGTCTCTTGGGCGAGCGCCGCGACCGATACAGCGCCGAGTGCGAGCGATACGACCATCAAACTGCTTCTGCGCATCTGTACTTCAACTCCTTTACAACGTCCTCGGTTGCTACGGGCAGGGAACAGCGAATCGTCCCTATGCTCTTCTGCGAATGAGCCATCATTAAGGCTCCTTTACCTGCATATAAAGCGCACTCCAGAACAAGGAAGCCACTCTATCTGTGCGGGCCTTGGCCGGCGGGCAGTCCTCTTCCGCCCGGGCCATGCCTGGAACCGGCATAACCTGGCTGATAGCGATCTATTTGGGCGCGCATCGGATACTTTGGTGCAATGCGCGCCGCAGTCCTTGTTACGGGATGATTTCTCCACTCCCGCAGTCGGTCATGAAGTACATGTCGGTCGAGCGCACTTGCCCGTCGGCGCTCTGGACGGTGACGGTTGCCAGGGTGTAGGCATACACATAGGCGCTGTTGTTGGGGTCGTTCGGGGTCGAGTACGGAGTGGCATTCGTCCACGTGAAGGTGTACGGCGCCTGGCCGCCCCGGGCGTGAGCAGTGACCCAGAACGTAGTGTCGCAATAATTGTAAGGATAAGTCATCGACAAAGTCAGCGGAGCAATCGGCTCATAGCCAGGGCGATCATCGAAGAGCTGCACCCAGCGTCCGTCGAATCCGCCATTAGCGGCGGTGTACCACGAACCAGAGAGCCACGTTCCGGCTTCGCGCGTTTCCGCGTCGACCATTGCACCTGAGTGGACGAAGTAGTCGTGCTGCCACCAGTAGGCGCCGTGTGAGTTGTAGTAGCCGCTGGCGGCCCCCCGGCTTAGGCCATAGCTGTCGGTGCCGAGCCCCTCGTAGGCCTTGAAGTCGTCAGAGCCAGAAGGAAAGTCCTCGTCCTGCTCGGCCGAGTAGGCGCCGTAGAGCCAAGCCTTGTCGGGAATACCCTCTCTTCCGTCGGTCAAGTCGGACTTCCCGCTATCACGTGATTTAGTATAGAAACGGTACAGGCCAGCGCTCACCTCGGCCTGTCCCGCTTCGTTGATCACCGGGCTCTCCAGCAGGATATCTTCCGAGTCGCTCGACAGCCAATGAATGTGCCAGGGACTGTACTGCCAGTGGGTCGGGATGATGTCGGCAAGGTCCTGGAGCTCGTACGTGATCCGTTTAGCCTGGTACCATCGCGCCTTGTCACCATTGTCGAATCGGCTGGCCAGGTTGCTGGCCGTCGCGTAGCTCAAGGGCTGGGCTGCCCAGGTACTCACCGCCGAGGGTGATCCTTCGGGCACGAACACGTAATGCACATTCTTTTTTTCGTCTTTACCACTGACGTTCACTTCGGCACTCGTGGTGGAGGACTGACTGGCAATCCAACTATACGAGTTCTTGACGAAGCGCAATTCGTGTCCGTGGGTATCTCCCCAGCCATCGAAGTTGCTTTCGTCCGCCTGCCAGATCAGTACATGCCTGCCTGTCGCCGTCTGCATGAAGTTCAGGCCTGAATCGTAGTAGCGGCGCATCACGTGATCTTTATGATGGGTAACTGTCACGTGATTGACGTACTCGCTGCTCCCACCTGGCGTGCCTGTAATGCCGCGCACCACGATCTCGATTCGTTCCCAGTCGTGGATCTCGCTCCCGTCTTTGTCGGCCGCGTTATAGACGTGATAGAGCAAGACCAGTGATTTGCTGCTCCCTTCCATGTATTCGATAAGCGCGGTATAGAGCGTCGGGCGGATACGCCAGTGAGCATAAATGCCCGACCCATAGGCAGAATCGGCGACGTAGTTGTTGACATTGATCCAGTTGACGCGATTGTTGGAGAAATCGCCGTCCTGGTCGAAGTCGAAGTTGGTAATCCAATCACGCCCATGCTTGCCGCTATTTTCATCCCCACGCTTCAGGATCACCGGAGCATAGTAGTTGAGATACGCCTTGCGTTGTTCCTTGGTGAGGCTCCAAGATTGTGCCTCTGCTTCAGGTTCCGTCACGCTCACGCCTGCGAGGACGAAGAGAGCAATCACGAACAGCCGGCTTACGGTCCTCGCCAAAGTTTTAGCAGCACAAGGGATGTGCTGCCGATAGGCAGCTCTCCCGGACTTTGAGAGTGAATCAAGGGGTAGGTTCATCTGGATGTTTCCTTCTCCAAGGTGGAGTGATGCTGGCTGGAGACACACATAGAACGTGCGGCTTACGAGGTAGTCGCGTGTCGAGCCAATCTGATTCTCAGTCGTTTTTACTTCGACTTGGTCTCGTGGGAATACGCATCGGGCAGTAAACCGTCGAGGGCGTGAAGATAGCATGCAGTGTTTTCGAAGTCAACACTGTCTGCGCAAATGGTAAGAAGTTCATAGAACAAGCACTGGGTGACTTATCACCCGACGTGGAGGAGGGGCGACTCCCCGCCGCCCCTCCCCTGACCGACTCAACAGCTCATACCGTCATCCTCCGATCCAGGTTCCTGTACTGAATCGCCTTGGCCATGTGGTTGGAGCGGATTGATTCGCTCCCTCCCAGATCCGAGAAAGTGCCTGGCACGCAGAAACGCCTCCCTGACCCACGGCTTCCTGCTGGAGAGGGTGGAGTCGTCAGGACCCTCGACCTGCAGGTCACTGCGCGCCCCTCTGCGCGGTCTTCGCAAGCGCTTCGAAGCGCGCCAGCGCGGCGTCGAGGCGCGGCAGCAGGTCGCGCATCCGCTCGCGGATGCCGGGCGAGGGCGCGAGGCTGCCGGCGATGATCGCGTCGTACAGCGAGGTCAGCTCCGGCGTGAGGCCCGGATCCCCGTCGCGGCGCAGCCACGAGAGCTCGCCTTCGACGGCGTCGAGATCCGCGACCAGCGCCTCGGTCCCCGGTCTCTTGCGCACCTCCTCGCGCAGCGCGTCGAGCCGCGCCAGCGCCTTCATCAAGCCGTCGATGCGCGCGCCGACGTCGCGCGCCAGCGCGAGTTGCCCATCGAAGTCGGCGGCCGCCGCGTCGATTCTCGGATCGGCGAGCATCGTCAGCGGCTGGGTGGCGCTCCACGCGCCCGCCGTGATCTTCACCGTGTAGTTCCCTGGCTTCACGAACGGGCCGAACGGCCCCCACGTCGGATCGTTGCCGCCCGGAAGCTCGAACGGCACGGCGTGCCGGGCCGTCCAGCGAAATCGGTTGATGCCTTGCCGCGTTGGGACGACATCCCACCCCTCGAAGACGGACGTGAGGACGGCAGGGACATCCGATTTCCAGGGGTCGTCGGGCGAACGGCTGACGTACCTGGCGACGAAGTCGCCGCGCTCGTCGCTGATCTCGATGGTGACGGGATGCGTCTGCGACGTGAGGTAGTACGAGAGGGTGGCGCCACCGTCGACCGGAACGTACGAACCGTTCCCGGCGGGACGATATCCAGGGCGAGGCGCGAACAGGTGGCTCACCTCCGCGCGGAGGCCGCCGGCCTGCTGCACGACGCCGAGGTCCTCCAACACCCACAGTCCGCGGCCGAAGGTCGACACGACGAGGTCCTTGCGATGCACCCGCAGGTCGGAGACCGGCGCGACAGGGAGATTGAGCTGCAGCCGCTGCCACCGGCCGCCATCGTCCCACGACACGTAGATTCCGAGCTCCGTGCCGGCATAGAGCAGTCCCTGGACGTCGTGGTCTTCACGCACCGCCCGCACGTAATGGCCGCTGTCGATACCGTCGACGGCGCCGCGCCACGAGCGGCCATAGTCGTCGGTGACGAAGATGTACGGCCGGCGATCGCCGAGCAGATAGCGGTAGACCGCAAGGACGGCGCGGCCCGGCGCGTGCATCGACGGGTCGATGGTGTTGACCGTGCCCCACTCCGGCATGGCGGGCGGCGTCACGTTCGTCCACGTCTGCCCGCCGTCGCGCGAGACGTGCACGAGCCCGTCGTCGGTGCCCACCCACAGCAGCCCCTTGACGAGCGGCGACTCTTCGATCACCAGGATGGTGTCGTAGATCTCGCTGCCCGCTACCCCTCGCTTCAGGCCCCGACTGTGGGCCGGCTGCTGTTTCGTCTTGTCGTTCCGAGTCAGGTCGCCGCTGATCACCTCCCAGGAACGGCCGCCATCGCGCGAGCGATGCACGTGCTGCGATCCCATGTACAGGACGTCCGGGTTGTGCGGCGAGAGACGCAGCGGCATGTTCCAGTTGGTGCGGTATTCCATGGCCGCCGCCCGCTGCCCAACGCGCGGCTCGGGGTAGATCTGCAGAAACTCGGAGGTCTTCCTCGCCGTGTCGGTCTTCGCGATCTGCCAGCCCTGCCCGCCGATCGTCGCGTACACGATGGATGGATTGCGGGGATCGACGGCGATGTTGCTCGCCTCGCCGCCGCCGACATCATAGACATCGACGAGCTCCAGCGGCATGTTGCGGTTTGCCGTCGGCACCGACACCGCGCCGGCATCCTGCTGTGCGGAGTAGACGCGGTACGGATATCCCGTGTCGACCGCGACGCGATACATCTCGCCGGTCGGCTGATTCATCTGCGTCGACCATGTCGCGCCGCCGTCGAGCGAAACCGTGGCGCCGCCGTCATTGCCGTTGATCATGATGCGCGGGTCGCGCGGATGGATCCAGAGGTCGTGATGGTCCACGTGCGATTCCGGGGTCATCGCGAAGGTCGCGCCGCCGTCGGTCGACTTCAACAGTGTGATGTGCAACACGTAGATCACGTCCGGGGACACCGGATCCGGCGTGAGATGCGTGTGATAGGAGGCGCGGGACGTCAACAGCGGGTCGCGGTTGACGCGCGACCAGGTGCGGCCCGCGTCCTCCGATCGAAAGAGCCCGCCGGCGCCGCCCGCCGCTTCGATCAGCGCCCAGACACGCGACGGTCGCGCCGGAGAGATGGCGACGGCGGTGCGGCCCAGCACGCCCGACGGCAGGCCGCCCGCAAGACGCGTCCAGGTGTCCCCGCCGTCTTCGGACTTGAAGATCCCGCCCTCCGTACCGCCGTTCTCGAACGCCCAGGGCTTGCGCTCGAAGGACCACGAGGCCGCGTACAGCACGCGCGGATCGGCAGGGTCGAGCGCGAGATCGACGATTCCCGTTCCCTCACCGATGAAGAGGACCTTCCGCCACGAGCGGCCGCCGTCGCTCGAACGGAAAACGCCGCGCGTCGCATTCGGCGCCGAGGCGTGACCGAGCACGGCGGCGTAGACGAGATCGGGATTGCGCGGATGGATCCGGATGCGGCCGATCTGCCCCGCATCGCGAAGTCCCGCATGCACCCACGTTGCGCCGCCGTCGTCGGACCTGTAGACGCCGACGCCGGGCGAGACGTTCACGCGCGGGCACGCGGTGCCGGTACCGGCGTACACCACCAGCGGATTGGAGTCGGACACCGCGATCGCGCCGACCGATCCGGCCTCGAAGTACCGATCCGACACGTTGCGCCAGGTGGTGCCGGCGTTGGTCGACTTCCACACGCCGCCGCCGATGCCGCCGAAGTAGAACGTGAAGGGATCGGCCGCGACGCCGGTGACGGCCGTCGAGCGCCCGCCGCGGGTGAAATGGAGCTGGCGGTACTCGAGGCCCGCCAGCAGCGCCGGATCGGGCTGGGCCGCGGCGAGGGAGAGGAGCAGCAGGAATGGGTTCATGTCCGCCTCTTGGCGGCATCGTATCGCATACTCCGCACCTTGATCTCCATGGGATTGTGAGGGGGGCTGCCTCAATACCGCATCGAACTTGAAGGGTTAGCCAAAAGCGTATTTCTGCGGTAAGCTCATGGCCATGAGATCGCGGTTTCAGGAGCCTGAGCCGCGGCAGATCCCTTCGCCGACGGTCCCGTCTTCAGACTGAAAGGAGTCCTCGATGAAAAAGAGAATGGTGTTGTTCCTCATGGGGTTCGCCCTTATCGCCACCGCCTTCGTCTCCACCCCGGCGGCAGAGGGGGCCGCCCTGCTGTGTCCCCACCAGGGGTTTGCTTGTTTCATCGGCCCAATTTGTTGCTCTGACAGGCAGTGCGCCAGCTTCTGCGAGCAGTGGAACCCTGGGAGTACCCCGCACTGCAGTGGCAGTGCGGGTAACCCCGGGTGCTGCAGTTGCTCTTGAGCTGTAGTGCCAAATCAGGTACCAGCGATTCTGGGAAAGTGCCTGGCACGCGGAGGGAAGGCGACCGCCAATCTGCGGGCCGAGCGCAGCGCAGTCCACCAGACCGGTTGAGGGAGGATCGGTGAGAACGGGGGGCGTGATGCCGTCACGCCCCCCGGGTTTTTCCTACGAGGCGACGCCGCACCAGTAGCCGATGCGGTTGAGGTTGCCCGACTGGTAGCAACTGGCGGTGCTGGGGGCCTGGCTGCAGGAATTGCACTGCCAGAAGTTTCCGGAGGGGTCGACGTAGGCATGCTTGCCGCCGGCGCAGTTCGGGTAGGGGGACCAGCAGCCCGCGTAACTCGAGCCCGGCGGGAGCGGGGCGGCATAGACGGCGAGGGCGGAGAGGGTCAGGGCGGCGGCGAAGCCGAGAGTGCGGATCAGGCGTGACTTCATGAAGGTCTCCTTTGCTTGTCTTTGCTTCAGGTCCGGACGCGGCGGTCGCGTCCCTCTACCCTAAGGTGCTCGTGGGGAGTGAGCGGGAGACGCGTGGCCCGCGATTGCAGAGACCGGCGTAAGGCTCCCCCTATCGCCTCGGATACCATAGGGCCATGCGACTCCTCTACTCCTACCTGCGCCGCTACTGGGGTCTGGTGCTCCTGGCCCTGGTGCTCGCGGCGGTCAACCAGGTGTTCTCGCTCCTCGATCCCCTGATCTTCCGCCACGTCATCGACGAGTACGCGACCCGCTACCAGGAGTACACCACGGAGCAGTTCTTCCGGGGGGTGAGCCTGCTGCTGGCCGCGGCCGTGGGGGTGGCGTTCGTTTCCCGGGTGGCCAAGAACTTCCAGGACTACTTCGTCAACGTCATCACCCAGCGGCTGGGGGCGGACCTCTATTCGGATGGCGTCCGCCATTCGCTGGAGCTGCCCTACGCCATGTTCGAGGACCAGAGGAGCGGCGAGACGCTGGGCAAGCTGCAGAAGGTGCGCGCCGACGTCGAGAAGCTGATCGGCATCGCCGTCAATACGCTGTTCACGACGCTGGTCGGGGTGGTTTTCGTAATGATCTACGCCTTCAGCGTGCATTGGCTCATCGCGCCCGTCTTCCTCCTCACCGTGCCCCTGCTCGGGCTTCTGAGCTCGGTGCTGTCGAAGCGGATCAAGAAGATCCAGAAGGTGATCGTGGCGGAGACCACGGCGCTCGCGGGCTCGACCACCGAATCGCTGCGCAACATCGAGCTGGTCAAGAGCCTTGGGCTGGCCCGCCAGGAGATCGGACGGCTCAATTCGATCACCGGCAAGATCCTGCGCCTGGAGCTCCGGAAGATCCGCTCGCTGCGGCTTTTGAGCTTCATCCAGGGCACGCTGGTGAACGCTCTGCGCACGTCGATCCTGTTCCTGATGCTGTACCTGATCTTTACCCGGCAGATCACGGTGGGGCAGTTCTTCTCGCTCTTCATCTACTCGTTCTTCATCTTCGGTCCGCTCCAGGAATTGGGCACGGTGATCAATACGTACCGCGAGACCGAGGCGTCGCTCGACAACTTCGAGTCCATCCTGTCCATCCCCACGGAAAAGAAGCCGGCGAACCCGCTCCCCCTGGGCAAGCTCGACTCGCTGGCCTTCGAAGACGTGAGCTTCACCCACCAGACCGCCTCCGCTCCGGCGCTCTCCGGCGTCTCCTTCCGGGCCGGACGGGGTGAGACGCTCGCCTTCGTGGGGCCGTCGGGTTCCGGCAAGACCACGCTCGTCAAGCTGCTCGTGGGCCTCTACCCGGCCCAGAGCGGGCGCGTGCTCTACAACGGCAAGCCGGGTTCGGAGCTGGACCTCGAAGAGCTGCGGGCGCAACTCGGCTTCGTGACCCAGGACACACAGCTCTTCTCGGGCTCGATCCGCGAGAACCTGCTCTTCGTCAATCCCGCGGCCACGGACGCCGAGTGCCTGGAGGTGCTCAGGAAGGCCGCCTGCGACAGCCTGCTCGCCCGGGCCGACCGCGGCCTCGACACGGTGATCGGGGAGGGGGGCGTCAAGGTGTCGGGAGGCGAGAAGCAGCGGCTCTCGATCGCCCGGGCCCTGCTGCGCCGGCCGCGCCTGCTGGTGTTCGACGAGGCCACGTCGTCCCTCGATTCGCTCACCGAGGAGGAGATCACGGAGACCATCCGCGCGGTCGCCGCGAGCCAGGAGGGGATCACCATCCTGATCGCCCACCGCCTCTCGACGGTGCTCCACGCGGACCGCATCCACGTGCTGGAGCGGGGGCGGATCGTGGAGTCCGGCCGCCACGCGGACCTGCTGGAGCAGAAGGGCCTGTATTACGCCATGTGGCGCCAGCAGATCGGCGAGCGCCGGCCCGCGGCGGTCCCTGCGCCGGCTGTGGCTCGCCTCGCCGGAGGGGTGAGCTGATCCGGCGGGCTAGGATTTCCGGCTGACCGCCTTCGCTCTTGCCTGCCCCCACACCCTCGCGAACGGGACGGCCGGCGTGTCTGGGTGGGGGAGGGCGCCCCCGCGGCGGGGTGGGGAGCGCCAGCCTCTTCGGGCGTCGTTCAGCGGCTGTTTTCGGCGCAACATCAGAGTCCATACAGCAGGAGAAAACCGCCATGAACGAGCTACGCGTCCGTGACCTGATGACCCCGAAAGTAGTCACCGTGAGGCCTGAGGACAGCATCGCCGTAGCCCACGAGCTCATGCTCGATCACCGCTTCCGCCATCTGGTGGTGGTGGACGCGGACGGCGACCTCGTCGGCCTGCTCACGCAGCGCGATCTCCTGCGGCACTCCCTGACCGAGCGTTCGGATCTGCCGCTGAACGTGCAGCGTACGATCATGAGGCGCATCCATGTCGAGGAAGTGATGACCTCGGAGGTCGAGACCACCGAGCCCGACGAGTGGCTCCAAAAGGCAGCGAGCGTCATGTTCGAGGAAAAGTACGGCTGCCTGCCTGTGGTCGAGGGCATGCGGTTGGTGGGGATTCTCACCGAAGCCGACTTCGTGCGCTTCTCCGCCCAGGCCTCCCAGCCTGTTGCGGTGCTCGAGGCCGTGGGATGCGGACGCTGAAGCGTCTCGATGAGCCGCCATGCCGACCGCCGTTCTGGAGCGCGCAGAGGTCCTCGCGGGGGCGCCCGCCGGCGAGCCGGTGTTCCGCGCCCGCGGCCTTACGAAGACCTACCGGATGGGCGAGGTCGAGGTGCCCGCTCTGCAGTCCGTCGACCTCGACCTCGCCGCCGGCGAGCTCGTCGTGCTCCTCGGGCCTTCGGGAAGCGGCAAGTCGACCCTGCTCAACATCCTGGGCGGGCTCGACGCCCCCACGGCCGGCAGCGTCCGGTTCCTCGATCATGAGCTGACCCGTGCGGACGAGGAGGAGCTGACCCGCTACCGGCGCGAGCACGTCGGCTTCGTCTTCCAGTTCTACAACCTCATCCCCAGCCTCACAGCGCGCGAGAACGTCCAACTGGTCACCGAGCTCTCCGACCATCCCATGGACCCGGCGGAAGCCCTCCGCCTGGTCGGCCTCGGCGAACGGCTCGACCACTTTCCGGCCCAGCTCTCCGGCGGTGAGCAGCAGCGCGTGGCCATCGCCCGCGCCGTGGCCAAGCGTCCGGACGTGCTGCTCTGCGACGAGCCCACCGGCGCCCTCGACTTCGAGACCGGCAAGCTCGTCCTGGATGTCCTCGACCGCGTCAACCGCGAGCTGGGGACGACGACGGTCGTCATCACCCACAACGCCGCCATCGCCGGTATGGCCGACCGCGTCCTCAAGCTGCGCAGCGGGCGCATCGTCGAAGAGCGCCGCAACGCCGTGCGCGCCACGCCCGCCGACCTCGAGTGGTGATCCGCCATGAGCCCTCTCGACCGCAAGCTCCTCCGCGACCTCGCCCACCTGTGGGGGCAGATGACCGCCGTCGCGCTGGTGGTGACCTGCGGCATCGGCATGTTCGTGACGCTGCGCAGCATGCACCGCTATCTGGTGAAGACGCAGGCGGGCTATTACGAGCAGTACCGTTTCGCCGCAGCCTTCGCCCAGCTCAAGCGCGCGCCGCTCGCCGTAGCTTCCAGGATCGCGGCCCTGCCCGGGGTCGCCGTCGCCGAGCCGCGCATCGTGATGGACGTGCTGCTCGACATCCCGGGCCTGCCCGAGCCGGCGACCGGCCGGCTGATCTCGGTCCCGCGCGACCGCCGGCCGGCCCTCAACAACCTCCACCTCCGCCGCGGGAGCTGGATCGCCGGCCGCGACGAGGCGCTGGTCAGCGAGGCGTTCGCGCGCGCCAACCGCCTGGAGATCGGCGACACCCTGGGCGCGGTGATCCACGGCCGCTGGCGGCGGCTGCGCATCGTCGGCGTGGCGCTGTCGCCCGAGTACATCTATGAGATCCGCGGCGCGGGCGAGGTCTTTCCGGACAACCGCCGTTTCGGGGTGCTGTGGATGGCCTACGGCGACCTCGCCGCCGCCTTCGACCTCGAAGGAGCCTTCAACGATCTCGCGGTGACGCTTGCCCCGCGGACCTCGGAGCGCGCGGTCCTGGACCGGCTGGACCGCGAGCTGGCGCGCTACGGCGGGATCGGCGCCTACGGCCGCGAGGACCACATCTCCCACCGCTTCGTCAGCGACGAGATCGCCGAGACGCGGGTGACGAGCGTCGTCATCCCGGCGATCTTCCTGGGTGTGACGGCTTTTCTCCTCCACATCGTGATGTCCCGGCTGGTCGCCACGCAGCGGGACCAGATCGCCGTCCTCAAGGCGTTCGGCTACGGCGACGCGGCGGTGGGCGCGCACTTCCTGAAGCTCGCCCTGGCGCCGGCGCTGGCCGGCTCGCTGGCCGGCTCGGCGACCGGCCTCTGGTTCGCGGCGGCGCTGGCGAGGATCTACGCCCGCTTCTACCAGTTCCCCGTGCTTCGCTACGAGCCCGAGCCGGGGATCGTGGGGCTGGCCGTGCTGATCGGCGGCGGCGCAGCCCTCTTCGGAGCCTGGGACGCCGCGCGCCGGGCGATGGCGCTGCCGCCCGCCGAGGCCATGCGGCCGGAGGCGCCCGCGCGCTTCCACCCGGGGTGGCTCGAACGCCTGGCCGGCGCCACCTCGCCCGAGACGCGGATCCTCCTGCGCAACATCGAGCGGCGGCCCTGGAAATCTCTGCTCTCGATCCTCGGAGTGGCGCTCGCCGGGGCGATCGTGGTCCTCGGCTGGTACGCCTTCGACGCCATCCATTTCATGAAGAACGTGCAGTTCCGCGCGGTGCAGCGGGAGGACGTCACCGTCGTCCTGCGCGAGCCGTCGTCGTCCGCGGTCCGCCACGCGCTCGCCGGCCTGCCCGGCGTGCTGCGCGTCGAGCCCTTCCGGATGGTGGCGGCGCGCTTCCGCAACGGCCGGCACACCTACCGTTCGGCTCTCCAGGGGATCGACCCTCACGGCGAGCTGCGCAGGATCGTGGATCGCGATTTCCGCCGCCATGAGCTGCCGCCGGACGGGGTCCTGCTGACCTCCCGGCTCGCCGAGCGGCTCGACGTCCGCCCGGGCGACCGGCTGACGGTCGAGGTGCTGGAAGGCGCGCGGCCCGTGCGCGAGGTCGTGGTGGCCGGCGTGGCCGACGAGATGATCGGGATGTCGGCCTACCTGGATCTGGGGAATCTGAACCGCCTGCTGCGCGAAGGGGGCACGGTCTCCGGCGCGTACCTGGCGATCGACCCGCCCGCCCGGGAGGCCCTCTACGCCCGCCTGAAGCGGCTCCCGGCGGTGACGGGCGTGGCGGTGCGGGAGGCGGCCCTCCGGGGATTCGAGGCGACGATCGCCGAGAGCTTCCGCCTGTCGATCGTCACCCTCATCGGCTTCGCCTGCGTCATCTCCTTCGGCGTGATCTACAACGGCGCGCGCGTCGCCCTCTCCGAGCGCGGCCGGGAGCTGGCGAGCCTGCGCATCCTCGGCTTCTCGCGCGCCGAGGTGGCGGCGATGCTGCTCGGCGAGCAGACCCTGCTGACGCTCGCCGCGCTGCCGCTGGGGGCGGCGGCCGGCTTCGCGGTCTGCGCGCTGCTGGCGTTCCGCTTCGAGAGCGACCTCTTCCGCCTGCCCCTGGCGGTGAGCGCCCGGACCTACCTCTATGCCTTCCTCACAGTGGCGGCTTCGGCCCTCGCCTCCGGGCTGGCGGTGCGCCGCCGCCTGAACCGCCTCGACCTGGTGGAAGTGCTGAAGACCCGGGAGTAAGCCGTCATGAAACTCTCACCGCAGCGACTCGTCCTGATCCTCGCCCTGTTCGCCTTCGTGGCCTTCACCGGCGTCAGCCTGCGGCCGCAGCCGGTGGCGGTCGAGACCGCGCGCGCCGTCCGCGGCCCCCTCCGCGTCACCATCGACGAGGAGGGCGAGACACGCGTGCGGCATCGCTACGTCCTCAGCGCGCCGGTGGCCGGCCGGCTGGAGCGGATCGACCTCGAGGAGGGGGACGCCGTGAAGGCGGGCCAGGTGGTGGCGCGGATCGATCCCGCGCCGCTCGACGCGCGGGGGCGCGAGCAGGCGGAAGCCCGGCTGGCCGCGGCCCTGGCGGCGAAGCGGGAGGCCGCGGCGCGGGTGGCCCATGAGCGGGCGGCTCTCGCCGAAGCGCAACGCCGGCTCGCCCGCGCCGAACGCCTGGCGGCGGAAAAGGTCATCCCGGCCGAAGAGCTGGATGCGGCCGGCACCGTCGTCCGCACCGCCGAGAGCAACCTGGAAGCGGCGTCGTTCCACGACCGTGCCGCGGCCTATGAAGCCGAGAGCGCCCGCGCGGGGCTGCTGGAGTCGCGGCCCGGAGGCCCGGCGGGCGGCAAGGCGGTCGAGCTCCGTTCGCCGGTGGCGGGGAAGGTCCTGCGACTCTGCCAGGAGTGCGAGAAGGTGGTGGCGGCCGGCGCCGAGCTGGTCGAGATCGGCGATCCGCGCGACCTCGAGGTGGTGGTGGACGTGCTGTCGAGCGACGCCGTGAAGATCCGGGCCGGCACGCCGATGCTGCTCGACCCCGGCGAGGGCGCGGAAGGCGGCGGCCGGGAGGAGTTGCGGGCGGAGGTGCGGGTCGTCGAACCCTCCGGCTTCACCAAGATCTCGCCGCTCGGCGTCGAGGAGCAGCGGGTGGACGTGATCGGCGACCTCGCCGGTCCGCCCGGGGGTCTCGGGGACCGCTACCGGGTCGAAGCACGGATCGTGCTCTGGGAGGCCGCGGAGGTCCTCAAAATCCCGGCCGGGGCCGCCTTCCGCGATGCCGGTGGCTGGTCCGTCTTCGCCGTCGAGGACGGCCGCGCCCGCCTGCGCGCCGTGAAGGCCGGCCACCGCAATCCCGACGAGGTGGAGATCCTGGCGGGGCTGGAGCCGGACGCAGTCGTCGTCCTGCATCCCAGCGACGCCGTCGCGGACGGGGTGCGGGTGAGGGCCATCGCCACCTCCCGGTCCAGATAAAGATGAGACCAAGGAGCTTGGAGAAGGGAGGACTGATCATGAACAAGCCGCTGAAAACGATCATCATCGGCGCTTCGCTCACCGCGGCACTGATCGCTCTCGCGGCGCTCACCATGGGCGCCCTGGCCGATGACCGTGCCGAGCAGGGCCGGCGGGCCTATTCCGTCTACTGCGCGAGCTGTCACGGCCAGGCGGGAGGCGGCGACGGCCCGGTCGCGGGGGACCTCAAGGTGGCGCCCACCGATCTGACGCGGCTGGCCGCGCGCAACGACGGCCGGTTTCCGCGAGACCGCACGTACCAGGTGATCGACGGCCGGCTCGCAACGCGCGGCCACGGCACTGCTGAGATGCCGGTCTGGGGCGCCACCTTCCAGGTCTCCGGAAGCGACTATAATGAGGAGCGCGAGGTGCGCGAGCGGCTCCTCGATCTGCTCAGTTATATCGAGTCGATCCAGCAGCGGCAGCCATGATGCTTTCTCCGGGAAGTCTCTCCTCCTCGCCTTTGCGCCGCTCGCCCAGGACAAAACCTCGACAGCCCACCCAAGAATGCGTTATCGCTCCACCCTTTGGGGTGGCGTGTCTCCCGGGCAGACGCGCCAGACTGGGAGGATTGGCTGCACGGCATTCGTCCGTCCGTGGACTGTACGGTCGGCAGGAAACGGGATCGAGTGAGAAGCGAAGAGGATATCGAAGTCCGCGGTCCGGGCGGCTCCGCTGCCTTGCAGCGCGGGATCCAGTTGATCCTCGTCCCTGTGCTGTTCTATCTCGGCGCGAAACTGAGCCTGGCGTTCGCGGTGATGCCCGAAGTCGTGGTCATGCTGTGGATCCCGAACAGCATCCTGCTCGCGACCCTCCTCCATTACCATGGCCGCCGCTACGCGTCTTTCGGCGCTCTGATCATCGCGGCCGATATCGCGGCCGACTACCCGACGTTCTCGCTGATCGAGGCGGTGCTGTTCGGAGCGATCAATCTGCTGGAAGTAACGATCGCGTATTTGTTATTACGCCACTGGCGCTTCGATCCACGCTTCGCCACCCCGAACGACATCGCCAAGTTCGTGATGGCCGCGCCGGTGACCGCCGCGTTCACGTCGGCGTGCGCCGCGGCCGCGACCTACAGTCACTTTCGTGGCCTGGAGATGGGTTTCTTCGAGTTCCTGCGCGTCTGGTGGCTCAGCGACGGATTGGGGCTGATGATCCTCACCCCGCTGGCCCTCAGCCTCTGGCCCCCCGTGCCGGGCACGGTGAACGAGCGCGTCAGGTTGCGTTGGTACGACGGCGTCGCGATCACCGTGGGACTCGCCATCCTGGTGGCGTTCGCGTTCTCGCGGCAGCGAATCTTTCACGGCATGACTCTCCGTTCCTTTCTGCTGATTCCGCCGGTGTTGTACGCCGCCGCGCGCTTCAGCATGCGGACGGTGACGTTGGTCGTGGCCGCCGTCACCGCCCTTCTTGTGTACGTCACCAGGAATGGCCAGCAGCCCTTCGGCGACCTGCCCCTCCGCGAGACGGTGGCCTCGGGGCAGGAGCTCATCCTGATCATGAGCACGATGGCCTTGGGGATCGCGGCGCTGCTGACGCAACAGCGCGCCAACGCCCGGCAGCTCGAGGCGCGCATCCGGGACCGGACCGGCGAATTGAGCGCGGCCAACCGGCGGCTCCAGGAGCTGGCGGTCACCGATCCGCTCACGGGTCTCTGCAACCGCCGCGCGTTGTTCGATCTGCTGCGGCGGGAAATCGACCGCGAGCAACGCCATCCACACGGACTGGCGGTCATCCTGTTCGACCTTGATCATTTCAAGGAAGTGAACGACCGCTACGGTCACGCGGCGGGAGATCTCGTGTTGCGGCACGTCGCCGAGGTCGCCGGCAGGGAGGTGCGCGGTACGGACACACTGGCCCGCTATGGTGGCGAGGAATTCGTGCTCGTCGCACCCGAGACCGATGAAGCGGACGCGCTGCTGTTGGCCGAGCGCATGCGCTCGGTCCTGCGTTCGGCCCACGTCGCGGTAGATGGCCAGGACTTGCGCGTGACGGCCAGCTTCGGCGTCGCGATGCTGCGCCCTGATGATCGGCAACCGGAGCAGCTACTGCGGCGCGCCGATCAGGCGCTGTACGCCGCGAAAGCCGCCGGCCGCGACCGGGTCGTCTCCGGTGGTTTGGGCTCGCAGACTTCCGGGCAGCTTTTTTGAGCCGGGGAAAGTACCAGGCACTGGGAAATGGACCACCTTGGCGGGGTGGAAGCGGCCGGACTCACCGAAGTCCGGCCGTTCCTGGTTGTGGAGTTTCAAGCCGCTACTGCATTAAAAAGCAATAGGCAGTGTTGGGGCCGCCGACCTCCCAGGCGAAACAATCGCTACTGCAATACGAAGCACACTGGCAGGCGCAGTCGCCCACGTCCTCGGCCCAGGTCACCGTGCCATAGCCGCCGCAGTCGATATCGCACCAGCCCGCGGCTTTTTCACCTGATTTGGAGCTCGGGAACTTGCTCCTGGCCTTTCCCTGGCGGTAGTTCAGCTTGTACGGCTTGACGTCGGAATCCGTCGACGACCCCTCCTCCTGACTCCTGACCTGCCGTGGCTGCTCCCCTGCAAAGGCCTGAGGAGCGTCAACAAGGAACAGGGCACCTGCCACAACGATGCTCAACAGAACACCTCGTGTCTTCATTACCCACCTCCGGAAAGTAGGGCTGAAGAGTACATAGTAGTTACTGAGAAGTCAACACGTCTTTGAGCACGACCCAGGTCGTCATGCACCGCAGGTTCTGCACATTGGTGGTCTTGAGAGGGTCTGCCAGGACTCCGCCGAGCTCACGGGTGAGGGAGAGGAGGAAGCTCTCATCGACCAGGAAGCGCTCGGAGCCGTCAGGGAGGAGATGGCGGCGGCCTTCCAGGCATTCCACTCGCTCCTCGATTCCGATGCTGGAGGCCAGCCGGGCGAACAGGAGGCCACCGGGTTTGAGCACGCGCCACATCTCCAGCACCATGGCGCGGAATTGCTCTTCATCCCGGGCGAAGTGGAGGACGGCGCTGCTCAGGACCACATCGAAGCTGCCGGCGGGGAAGGACAGGGCCTCCACCGGCTCGGTCCGGAAATTCTCCGGCGGCAGCGCCGGAGCCAGCCGGCCCGCCAGGGCGCGGACGTGCTTCACGGCCTCGGCCGAGCTGTCGACCGCCGAGACGTCGAGGCCGCAGCGCAGGAGATAGTGGAGGTTCCGGCCGCCGCCGCAGCCCGCGTCGAGGATCGTCATCCCGGGCCGGATCCTACCCTTCAACAACTGGTCGAAGAGGTAGATGTCCATCTCTCCGAACCAGTCCCGAAGGGCGTCGGGGGGCGGCGGGCGGTCGGAGCGGGCGGCCATGGGGCCGGAGTATAGGACGGGCCGGGGAAGGTGCCACCGAATGAGCGAAGCGTACAATCGTCTCCCAGGAGAGGAAGGAGGCGAGGCATGGGCGGAAATCAGGAGCTTTCGGGACCCGACCTGGCGCAAGGGATTCCACTGTCGGATCTGGAGGACGGCGGCAAGCTTCTCGGCCACTCCGGCGGCGAGCCGGTGCTCGTCGTCCGGCAGAGGCGAGGAGGTCTTCGCCGTCGGCGCGACGTGTACGCACTACGGCGGACCGCTCGCGGAGGGGATCGTGGTCGGGGACACGGTCCGCTGCCCGTGGCATCACGCCTGCTTCAGCCTGCGCACGGGCGAGGCGGTGCGGGCGCCGGCCCTGAACCCGGTGGCGTGCTTCCGGGTGGAGCGCGAGGGCGACCGGATCATCGTCCGCGAGAAGGTCGAGAGCGAGCCGCGGCGCGGGGCTTCCGGCCCCGCCCGGTGGTCATCGTGGGCGCCGGAGCGGCGGGCAACGCCGCGGCCGAGGAGCTCCGCCGCCAGGGCCATGACGGGCGGATCGTCCTGATCGGCCCCGAGACGGAGGCTCCCTACGACCGGCCCAACCTCTCCAAGGACTATCTCGCCGGCAACGCTCCCGAGGAATGGATCCCCCTCCATCCCCGCGACTTCTACGACGAGCGGCGGATCGAGCTCCTGCTCGGCGCGGAAGTGACGGCCCTCGATCCCCAGGCGAAGACCGTCACGCTCTCCGACGGCCGGTCTCTGGAGTACGGGGCCCTGATCCTGGCGACCGGCGCCGAACCGGTGCGCCTGCCGCTGCCGGGGAGCGACCGGCCGCACGTCCATTCCCTGCGGTCTCTCGCCGACAGCCGGGCGATCATCGCGAAGGCGAAGGAGGCGCGGCGGGCCGTGGTCGTGGGAGCGAGCTTCATCGGCCTGGAGGCCGCCGCCGTCGCTGCGGGCGCGCGACGTGGAGGTGACCGTGGTGTCGCCCGACGAGCGTCCCCTCGGGAAGGTGATGGGCCCGGAGCTCGGCGACTTCATCCGCGCCCTGCACGAGGAGCACGGCGTCCGGTTCCGGCTCGGGACGAAGCCGAAGGCTTTCGGCGAGGGCGCGGTCGAGCTCGAGAGCGGCGAGTCCGTTCCGGCCGATCTGGTCGTCGTCGGCGTCGGCGTGCGCCCGCGGCTCGCCCTGGCGGAGGAGGCGGGGCTCGCGGTGGACAACGGCGTGCTGGTCGACGAGTACCTGGAGACGAGCGCTTCCGGTGTCTTCGCGGCGGGGGACATCGCCCGCTGGCCCGATCCGCATTCCGGGCGAGCGCATCCGCGTCGAGCACTGGGTGGTGGCCGAGCGCCAGGGGCAGACCGCCGCGCGCAACGTCCTCGGACGGCGGGAGCGCTTCGACGCCGTTCCCTTCTTCTGGAGCCAGCACTACGACATCTCGATCTCCTACGTCGGGCACGCGAAGAAGTGGGATGCGATCGAGATCTCAGGATCGTTCGCCGAGCAAGAGCGTCACGGCCGCCTTCCGCTCCGGCGGCCGGATCGCCGCGGTGGCGACGATCTTCCGGGACCAGGAGAGCCTGGAAGCCGAGCTGGCCATGGAGAGGGGGGACGAAGCCGCGCTGGAGGCGGTGGTCGCGCGCTGAGGCCGCCCTCTCCTGCCGCTCAACGGAGCAGCCAGAAGAACCCGGCGACGACAAGAGAACCCGCGATCAGGTACTGCACCCAGCGGGAGATCGCATAGTGCCTGGCTCCGTCCTCGCCGGTCAAGCACGACATCTCGACATAGGGAGTCAATCCGCGCCGGAACCAACCCTCGACTTCGACCTGCCTGCCGATGTAGTTCTCGGCTTCGGTCAGGGCAAACAGGAACCTCGCGAAAGGAATGGACTGGCGGTAGAGGACAAAAAGGATGCCGGTCGGGTCGCGCAGGACCAGATCGGAGCTCCAGAAGGCGCCGGGCTCCCCACGCCCAACGATCCTACCCTTCAGCCGCACCGCGCGGGGCCGCATCTCCGAGACCTCCACGTCTTCAAGAAGCGATCCGACGGAAGTGTCTTCGAATCTCCCACGGTAGCGGTACGAAATACGCAGGAGCCAGGTGACGCCAAGCAAGATAAGCAACAGGGGCTTGGCGGACTCCGCCTCGCTGCCCAGTGAGGCCAGCCACTCCGGACGCCACAGGATGGTCGCCAGCGCCGCGGCGCTCAGCCAGGGCAAGGCCCAGAGCAGGACTTCGAGCGGGAACATCCCCCACCGGATGCGCTGGTCTTCGGGGAGCGGATACCGCACGGGCTGGTGCATCGCCGTCGCTTCCTCGTTCAGGGCGCGCACGCGCAACGCGGTCAGCGGATGAGTCGAGCTCAACTCATAGAGCCGGGCCCAGGGGTTCACCAGATCCCAGCGCATGACGGCGGCCGCGGCGGTGGCATCGGCGCCGCTCAACACGAGAGCGGCGCCCGAACGCACATTGGAAATCCCCATGACCGCCACGGCGCCCGTGACCCGTTGAGCCTTCCGTGCCTCGGCCTGTTTCTCCTTTGTCTCCAGCGCCTGGCGAATCTCGCCTTCAGCCTTGACCATGCCGTAGGCGATCTTCACGAGCGCCGAGGCGAGCGTATCCGGCGCCCCGGTCACCTTGGCGGAGTAGTGGTCGGCGAAGTACTCGCGCGTGCGGTTTAGCGTGAGAACAATGTACTGGCTTACGAGATAGCAGAGATAAGCGGTGTACGCGACGACCCGCGTGTTGTTATTGCTCCGTGTGAAGATGTAGATCTGGTACAGCAGGAGTGGCGCCAGGGCGGCGATCGTCATGACCACGAAATCCCAGTGCTCGACATGCCCGATCTCATGCGCCAGGACCGCGTTCGCTTCCTCCGGCGTGAGCACCTCCAGCAATCCGGTCGTGACCACGACCCGCGCATTCCAGGGCACATGTCCAAATGCAAACGCGTTCGGTGTGCCACTCTCGATGATGCCGATGCGCGGGACTTTGAGACCTCGCTCATGGCAAAGCCGTTCGATGAACTCGCGGTTGCGAGCGGGAAGTTGATCTCCGCCATCGTCCCAGCGGATGTCCAGGAACCATTGGATGAGCCACGGCCCGATCAGGTATTGAAGACCGACCAAGGCCACGGGGAAGCTGATCGCAACCCAGAGTGGGGCACGAGCCTGGACCAACAAGGCGTTGCCGAGCGCAAATACCAACCCGTACAGAGCGAGCAAGATCAGGAGCGAGCGGCTAAGAAATCTCATCGTGATCTCCCAAGACAGGAATCAGCGCTATCAGGAGCCCTCGGCCCGGGATCGAGGCCGTCACCATTCTAGTGAAGAAACAGCGAAAAGCATTTCTCCCGGTCGCGGCTTCATCTTCCTCACGCCTTCTCCCGATCAGGCGGCCGCCGCTCCCTGGCGTCTCAGCGCGGGCGAGAGGGAGGTGTTCACCCTGCCGCGGGCCGAGGTGGTGCGCACCCTCATGCTCAACCACTGGTACCACCATCGGGGTCAGCTCGCCGTCTACCTGCGCCTGCTCGACGTCCCGGTGCCGGTGGTCTACGGGCGGAGCGCCGACGAGAACCCCTTCGCCACGGCCGCCTGAGCGGTTCCGGGCGGTCCAGGGTCCGCGAGTTGCGCGGGTTGGGCATTCGAAGTACGCTCCAGCGGCAACCATCCAACACAGGGGAGGGATCGGAATGGCACGCTACTCGGGTACCGCGGACAATGGCGATATCAATGCGGCTCTGGCTCTGGCGGTCAAGGCTGCCAAGGAGGGGTTGGGGGCGGATCTGGTGACGTGGGTGCTGCTGGTGGTCTACGGCGCGAACGGCGGCTTCGCGGGGCAGAACGACATCACGGTCGAGATCGAGGCTTCGATTCCCTGATACGTTCCTCTAAAACGAGGCCAGACAAGAACAGAGCTCACAAAGGCCCGCTCGGTCCTCGCCGGCGGGCCCTCCGTTTCATCGTTGCTCTGCCCCATGGCGGCGCTGTGGCGTCCGTATAGAGATCTCAGTTCCGGCCGAGGGGCAGATTCAGGGTCGTCGACAGGAACACCGCCATCTGTGCCCGGGTGACCGGGGCCGCAGCCCGCCACGGCAAGGGGCCCGGAATACGTTCCGCCGGGCCCCTTGTTTCCAGGGGGTCCTATGTTGCGAATCACAGAGCTGAAGCTTCCGCTGGATCATTCCGAAGAGGATCTGCGGTCCGCCATCCTCCAGGAGCTCGGCATCGAGCCCCAGGAGCTGGTCCGCTATTCGGTGTTCCGGCGCGGTTACGACGCCCGCAAGAGAGGGGCGATCGACCTCGTCTATCACCTCGACGTGGAGACCGCCCGGGAGGCCGAGGTCCTCCGGCGCCTTCATGGAGGTTCCCGCGTCGCGCCGGCGCCGGATACCTCCTATCGCTTCGTGGCCCGGGCTCCGGAGGATCTGGCTTCGCGGCCCCTCGTCATCGGCTTGGGGCCGTGTGGCATCTTCGCGGGCCTGCTGCTGGCGCAGATGGGATTCCGGCCGATCATCCTGGAGCGCGGCAAGGAAGTCCGCGAGCGCACAGCCGACACCTTCGGGCTCTGGCGCAAGGGGATCCTCGATCCGGAATCCAACGTGCAGTTCGGGGAGGGCGGCGCCGGCACGTTTTCCGACGGCAAGCTCTACAGCCAGATCAAGGACCCGGGGCACCGCGGGCGCAAGGTGCTCTCGGAGTTTGTCGAGGCCGGCGCGCCGGCCGAGATCCTCTACGCCGCCAAGCCCCACATCGGCACCTTCCGGCTGGTGAAGATGGTGGAGAACCTGCGGGAGAAGATCCGCTCGCTGGGAGGCGAGATCCGTTTTCAGAGCCGGGTCGAGGATCTGGTGGTCGAGGAGGGCAAGGTGCGCGGGGTGATCCTCTCCGATGGCCAGCGCCTCGAAGCGGATCGTGTGGTCCTGGCGGTCGGCCACAGCGCCCGGGACACCTTCGAGATGCTCCATCGCCGGGGCGTCTACATCGAAGCCAAGCCGTTTTCCATCGGGTTTCGCATCGAGCATCCCCAGACCCTCATCGACCGATGCCGGTTCGGGCCGCAGGCGGGGCATCCGCTGCTGGGCGCCGCCGATTACAAGCTCGTCCACCACTGCCGCAACGGCCGGTCGGTCTACAGCTTCTGCATGTGCCCGGGCGGCACGGTGGTGGCGGCGGCTTCCGAGCCCGGGCGGGTGGTCACCAACGGCATGAGCCAGTACTCCCGGGACGAGCGGAACGCCAACAGCGGCGTCGTCGTGGGCATCACGCCGGAGGACTATCCCGGCGGGCCGCTGGCCGGCATCGACTTCCAGCGCCGATGGGAAGAGCGCGCCTTTGAGCTGGGCGGGGGCACCTACGACGCGCCCGGCCAACTGGTCGGCGACTTCCTCGCGGGCCGGCCGTCGAAGGATTTCGGCTCGGTCCTGCCGTCCTACCGGCCCGGCGTGCGCCTGGGAGACCTGAGCTCCAGCCTGCCGGACTACGCGATCGAAGCGATCCGGGAAGCCATCCCCGCCTTCGACCGGAAGATCAAGGGGTTCGCCATGAAGGACGCCGTGCTGACCGGCGTCGAAACGCGGACCTCCTCGCCGATCCGCATCGAGCGGAAGGACGACGACCTTCAGAGCCTCAACACGGAAGGCCTCTATCCCGCGGGCGAGGGAGCCGGGTACGCCGGCGGCATCCTCTCCGCCGCCGTGGACGGCATCAGGGTGGCGGAGGCGGTCGCACTGAGCATCGTGGCGGCGGCGCCGTCCCTCACCCACGCTTGACCACGGCCCGGTGCGTCATGCACCGGACCCGCGGCGCCTTTTCGCCGGCGTCCTGGATCTGCGCTACAATCCAGGGAAGAAAGCGCCGGAATCATGAACCTTACCGTTCGACCTTCCCGATCCCGGCGCGGCTGAACCTCGCCATCGCCGCCGTCCAGCTCCTGGCCTTGTGCCTCATCCTGTGGGCGGCGGGCCGGGTCCAGGGCTGGGGATGGGTCGCGCTGCTGTCGCTGGCCTACGGGATCGCGATGAACTCGGCCTACGCGATGCTGCACGAAGCCGAGCACAACCTGCTGCACCCCGATCCGAAGATCAACCAGACCGTGGGCGCCGTGCTGGCGCTGTTCTTTCCCGCGCCGTTCCACCTGATCCGCCAGGGACACATCGGCCATCACGTCCGCAACCGGTCGGACGACGAAGCCTTCGATCTCTATTTCGAGGACGAGAACCGGTTCTGGAAATACCTTCAGTTGTACGGCACGCTGACGGGCCTGTTCTGGATTCTCATCTGGATCGCCAACGTCGTCGTGCTGTTCCGGCCGTCGATCATCACGCCGCGCTACACGCGGTTCAGCCGTCCCACGGAAGCGTTCCTGGAATCCCTGAACCCCAGGTACCGGCGGATCATCCAGGTCGAAGCGCTGGCGGTGGTCCTGCTGCACGCGGCGATGATCTATTTCTGGCGGATCCCGATCGCGCATTACTTCGCCGTGATGTTCGGTTTCGGGCTGACCTGGTCGTCCCTGCAGTACGCGCATCACTACGGCACCGTGCGCGACGTGCAGAAGGGCGCCCTGAACCTGCGGACGTTCCGCTGGCTCGACCGCGTCTGGCTGAACCACAACTGGCACCTCAACCACCACATGCACCCCACGGTGCCCTGGATCCATCTGCCGTCCCTCTCCGAGACCCGGGAGTCGCGCGGCAGCCTGCTCGCAGCCTACCTGCGCGAGTGGCGTGGTCCGCAGCCCTCGGCCGAACGCGTCGAGAACCGCTACGCGGGCAAGATCATCAAGTAGAAGACGGGGAGCCGCCTGAGCAGACGGCTCCCCTGGGTGGACCTCCCGGTCCACGGATCACGGCTGCAACGGGACTGGCCGTTGGGCGTCGATCGTCAGCCCTGGCAGAGGGTTATGGCGAGGAAATACCCGCAGGTCATGACCGTGCCGTCGAAGTTGGTGCACTCCCGGGTGTTGGGAGAGTGCGAGCAGGTTTGGCAACCGCACTGAATGGGCTTCGGATCGGCGGACGTGGCGGTCAGGGCGGTGATGGAGAGGGCGAGACAGAGGGCTGCGGAACGAACGATCTTGGACAACTTCACTATGAGTCCTCCTTACAAGTTGGACGCATAGCTTAGTGCAAATAAGTCCTGATGTCTAGAGGCTCTATTTCGGGCGCAGGTAGGGGGCGGCGTTGTGCGCGAGCCGCCGGGCGGCCCACGCCGGCCGCGTCCGAGCCGTAGAGGATGCGCCGAAGCCCGATCTGCCGGATGCGCGCCGGTGCCAGACCACGCCGGACGGCAAGATTATTCTATATTTCACCCGGCCGGTCATCGCCTCAGTCATTGCGATAGATCAGATTTTCCACAGCGCCAGCTCTGATCAGCTTTCCCGGCTTTTAACAGATCCTTTTGGATGATCTTGCCCAATTCGGGACATCCTCTCCCGGCGCAGAACTTTTCCTGATTCCCCGCGTAAACCGTCGGACATGAACGATGAATGACAAGTTCAAGTTTTCAGCGCCTGCCGGCGATTTATGCATCCCTCAACCGTTTTTTGATCAAGTGAAAGGAGTTTCCAATGGTCGACGTCATTCGTGCCTGGAGAGACGAGAAGTATTACCGCAGCCTCACCGCCGAGCAGCAGCAGTCCCTTCCGGCTCACCCGGCGGGCCTGATCGAGCTGACCGACAACGACATCCGTCAGGTTTTCGGCGGCTCCGGCAGCACCAACACCGATTGCAGCAAGCCGCGGATCGCGTGCTCCGGCGGCAACTGCGGCGAGCCGAGCGCCGCCTCGACGATTTGCGTAACCTACGCCTGTTGCTGATGAATTGAGCGTTCGGCAGGCGCTCTTTCCAGATTATTTTCAGAAACCTTGCTTCGAGCCGGAGGTTGGCGCATGTGGAATCTGCAGAACGAGACCGACTGGTACCGCGCCCTGACGTTGAACGAGCGCGCGTCTTCCTTGCGGCGTGAAGGTCCGGCTATGGAAGTCGACGCGGAGCGCGCCGCCGAATCGCTCGGCTGCTGGCGGGCTCAGACGCCCTTTCAGAAAGAAGAGCTGCTGCTGCAACGGCTGGCCATGGACGGCCTCTCGCTGGAGGACTTCACCGCTCTGCTCGGCGAACCGGGGGAAGGACAGCGGGACCGCATCGCCGCCCCGCTGCCCTGGCTCGCGGAGCTGGAGGAGGCCTTCGCGGCCGAGCCGGGATCCAGGGAGCGGCTCGCGCCCGAGCAGGCCCGCAAGCTCGACCTGCTGATCGTCATGGAACCCTTGGCGGCACGGGCGTGCGAGCGGCTCCGGGCCGCGGCGAAACGGATCGCGGCGAGCCAGCCCGATGCGCTGTTCGAGCCCGACACGGCCGTCGAGGCGTTCTTCGACGTCCTGGTGAGCCACCTGGCCAAGGCCTTGCGCCGCCCCCTGGTCCTCGAGCTGCACATCGCCGCGCGGACCGGACAGGTCCAGGGGACCCCAGGTGAGCAGATGATCCAGTTCCTCGAGCGGCTTCGGCAGCCCGAATATGCCCTGGGTTTCCTGCGGCAATACCCGGTCGCCGCCCGCCACGTGGTCGAGTGCGCCGGCCGCTGGCTCGCCTTCGCCTCCGAGGTGTTGGCCCAACTGGCCGCCGACTCGGAGATGATCCGCAAAACCTTTCATTCCGGCGAAGACCCCGGCCCTCTCGTCGAAGTCCAGGGCGGCGTCAGCGATCCTCATCGTGGCGAGCGGACGGTGCTCCTCCTGCGCTTCCGCTCCGGCCTGCGGCTGGTCTACAAGCCGAAGCCGCTGGCGCTCGACGCCGCGTTCCAGAACCTCCTCGTCTGGCTCAACGAGCATGGGGCCGACCCGGCGTTCCGTCCTCTTCTGGTCGTCGATCGGGGCGAGTACGGTTGGGTCGAGTTCATCACCCATGCCAAATGCGCGACGGCGGACGAGGTGCGCCGTTTCTATCTGCGCCAGGGAGGATACCTGGCCCTCTTCCATGCCCTGGCGGCGACGGACTTCCATCACGAGAACCTGCTCGCCTGCGGCGAGCACCCCATCCCCATCGACCTCGAAACCCTGTTCCATTCCAGCCCGGCGCCCACGGCGGACAAGCCCCGCGAGCTCCTGGCGGACGAGGCGGTCTGGAACACCGTCCTGCGGCCCGGTCTGCTGCCCCAGCGCATCTGGGCGCAGGACAACGCGGGCGTGGACATTTCCGGCCTCGGCGCGGTCGAGGGGCAGGTGACCTCGATGCCGGTGCTGAGGATGGAGGGTGGGGACGGCAGCCTCGTCCGTTTCGAGCGCAAGGTCGTGGACCTCCCGGTCGGCCCCGAGCACCTCCCAAGGATCGACGGCCAGGAGGTCGCCGCCCGCGATTACATCGAGGTCATCGCCGCCGGGTTCGAGTCGGTCTACGGGCTGATCGTCCGTCACCGCGGCGGCCTCCTGGCCCCCGACGGGCCGCTCGCCGCCTGCGCGGACGCACCCTCGCGCTTCATCGCGCGGCCCACGGCGGTCTACGAGCGGCTGCTCTTCGAGAGCTTCCACCCCTTCGTCCTCCAGGACGCCCTCGACCGCGACCGGCTCCTCGACCGGCTCTGGGTGGACGTCGAGAGCCACCCGGGCTTCAAGGGACTCCTTCCCGGGGAGCACCAGGCGCTGGAGAAGGGGGACATCCCTCTCTTCACCTCGTTCGTGGGCTCGCGGGACCTGTGGACGAGCGGCGGCGAGCGCATCCCCGGCGTGCTGGCCGAGAGCGGCCTCGAGCGGGTCCACAAGGTCATCCTCGGGATGGGCGAAGCCGATCTGAGAACGCAGCTCCGCATCGTCGACGGCACCCTGAAAACCTTGCGGATGCATACCGGGAAGCAGGTCTGGCCCTCCTACCACTTCCAGGAGGCGGAGAGGCCGGCGCCGGCCGACCGTTTCCTGACCGCCGCCCGGGCCGTGGCCGACCGCCTGGAGTCGGTCGCCTTCCGGCACGAAGGGTCGGCCACCTGGCTCGGGTACAGCCGGATGGGAGCGACAGGCTACTGGTCCTACGAGCCCGTCGGCTACGCCCTCTACTCCGGGATCGCCGGGATCGCCCTGTTCCTGGGGCACCTGGGCGCCGTGACGGCGGAGAGCCGCTACGTGGACCTCGCCAGGGCGGCCCTCGCCACGGTGCGGGGCCGGCTCGCCACCGACGCCGGAGACTGGACCGGCCTCGGCGCCTACACCGGGATCGGCAGCGTCATCTACACCCTCCTGCAACTCGGAACCGCCTGGCGCGAGCCGGACCTCTTCGCGGAAGCCGAAGCGCTGGTCGAGACGCTGCCCGTCAAGATCGAGAAGGACGACCAGCTCGACCTGCTGAGCGGGTCGGCCGGCTGCCTGCTGGTCCTGCTGCAGCTCCACGCCGTCCGCCCGTCGCGCCGGACGCTCGCCGCCGCCGTGCTCTGCGGCGAGCGGCTGCTCAGCCAGGCGAAGGAGATGGAGACCGGCCTCGGCTGGCTGGTGCCCGGCGCCGGAGACAAGCCGCTGACCGGCCTCTCGCACGGCGCCGCGGGCATCGCCTGGGCCCTGGCGGAGCTGGCGGCGGTCACCGGCGAGGAGCGCTTCCACGCGGCCTGCCGCGGCGCCCTGGCGTATGAAAGAAACCTTTTCTCGGCCGAGCAGAGGAACTGGCCGGATTTTCGGGAGGACACCCTGCGGGAACGGCCGGACGCGGGCGTCGGCTTCATGTGCGCCTGGTGTCACGGCGCCCCGGGCATCGGGCTGGCGCGCCTGGCCTGTCTGCCGCTCCTCCCCGGGCCCGAGCTTCACGCGGAGATCGCGGTCGCCGTGGAGACCACCCTCCGGGAGGGCTTCGGCACCAACCACAGCCTCTGTCACGGCGATCTCGGGAACCTGGACTTCGTGCTCGAAGCGAGCCGCCGGCTCGGGCGGGAGGACCTCGCCGCCCGTGTTCCGCGCATGGCCGCGGGCATCCTCCAGGGGATTGAAACGCACGGCTGGCTCTCCGGCGCCATCGCGGCGCCCGAGATCCCGGGCCTGATGATGGGCACCGCCGGTATCGGGTATCAGCTTCTCCGTCTGGCCGCCGTGGACCAGGTGCCGTCGATCCTCATGCTGGGGAAGCAGGAAGTCCAATGGGGGTAGCCGATGGGTAGCCGATGATGTGGTAACCTTCTCCCGCACTTCTTGACATTGAATATCGGGCTGCGGAGGACGTTCCCGGGAGACCCTGCGCTCTCCGGAAGCCCCATGGCGGAGGGGGAGATGGTGATGGCTCATCGACGGCTGGCGCGGCTCGCTCTCTGGGCGTTGCTGCTGACGGTCTCCAACCCGGCCGTCCGGGCCCAGGCCCAGGCACCGGCATCGGTGCCTCCGGACTCGGACTTCGACGTGGTCCAGGTCGATCTGGAGGGGCAGCTCTTCAATCGGGTTCTGCCGTTCGACGTGCCGTTCATCCTCACCGGCACGATGCCCACAGGCTCCAACACCCTGGAGATCCGGTGCTGGGAGCTGCCGCCCGACCGGGCCAAGAGCAGCGGCCATCCCGCGACGGCGGAGGACGTGACGTTGCGGCAGGATCCACGCAGCGAATGCTGGCCGGAAGGGAAGCCCCTGATCTGGCGCAACACGATCGACCCCAAGGCCGCCAACCCTACCTTCCGCCTGCTGGTGCCGAGGCTCGACGCCGAGAAGTTCTATCAGTTCAGGTTCAGCTTCGAGAAGAAGGTCACGCCGGAGGACGCCCAGGCTTTCGCCCAGGAGGTCCAGACGGTCGTCGACGGGACTCTGTGGGGGGATCCGGGCAGCACCGCGGACCTGCCCTTGAGCGGCGATCTCACGGTGGACGAGATGCGGGCGATCCGGGACGGGCTCATCCAGGGGCTCCAGCAGGTGACCGGCGCGGACCGCGTGACGGAGCCGGAGACGGTTTTCAATCCGGACACCCCTTTTGAAGCGGTCCGCGACGAATTCAACCGCCTCCTGCGCCCCGTTCGCAACGTCCAGGGGCAGGTCGCCGACGCGACGGAGGATTACGAGGACGAGATCGCGGATCTCAACCCGTCGCTGGCGCGGCTGCGGGCCGATCCGCTGCTGCAGAAGCTCGCCGCGGCCCTCGCGGCCCGGGCGGCGTCCGACCCCAGCGCCCAGGACCGTTCGGAAGAGGTGGCCGCCGCGCTGGCCGTGAAGGATGCGCCGGTGCTGCGGCGCAGCGACCGCCAGAGCGCGAACGCGCTGACGGGCTTCGTACAACGGAGCGCGCCCTACTTCGCCGATGCCGCGGCCAGGATGTCCAAACTGCAGGACCTGCTCGCCAACAAGCTGGTGGGGGACGACGGCGCGCCCCGGCCCTTCGCGCAACCCCTCGTCGCCTCCGGCCAGCTCACGGCGGACGACCTCGCGCGGCTGGCCGACATGGGCCAGCCGGCCCAGCCGGTGGGCAGCGCGAGCCGGGCCCTGACGCGAGCGGGCGGGCTCCTCAGCAACCGTCTCGCGGGGAGCCTCGGCAGCCGCGCGTCCACGATCGCCGCCGCGGCCGAGGCGTACCGCACGCTGGTGGAGGGCATCTCCCTCATCGCGGGCTCGACCACCGGCAGCTTCCAGACCCAGAGCCGGAACTACATCAGCGCCGATACCGGCGTCGTCTGCACGCCCGAGCTCAGCGAGTGCAACACCTACGTCGGCACCAACATCTATTTCCGGCCGGTCAACAAGGCGGCTCCGTTGAATCAGTTCGGAGGGTTCTTCCAGACGCTCGACCGCAGGGTCTCGGTCACGCTCGGCCTCACCGTCCAGGGCGTGGGCGACGAAAAGACCCGCGACGACCTGTTCAACAACCAGTCGCTGATCGTGGGGCTGGGCGCCCGCATGACCAACTCGGTGCGGTTGACGGCGGGCGGCCTGCTCTTCAAGAAGCGGGACCCCAACCCGCTGGTCGACGATGAGTCGCTGACCACGACGTATTTCTTTTCGTTCTCCTTCGACATCGATGTGGCGCCGGCGATGCAAGGGATCGGCAGCCTCTTCAAGCAGTGAAGCGGATGGGAGGAAATCCTGATGGCGATCGTGATCGATGAAAATCTGACGGCGTCTCCCACGAACACGCGCCTGCCCAGCGGTCCGATCACCCTGCGGCAGACCCTGCGTTCCGACCTGGGGAACGAAACGGTCAGCATCACCTACACGCTCGACGGGCGCCACAACGTCTGTTTCCAGACGGCGAAGGGGCAGGTCAAGCAGATCCAGATCAACGGCCTGAAGATCCCCGGCGCCGCCATCGAGCGGTCCGACACCGTGGCGCTGGTGGAGGTGGGTGGCGGCACCGAGATGGGCCAGATCATCATCCGGCAGACGATCCGCGGCGAGAACACCGCCCGCGACAGCGTCACCCTCACGGTCCTGGAATGATCGGGAAGAGATGGATGAAGACGTCATGAAACACCGTCGTTGCATCGCCCTGGCGCTGAGCGCAATCTTTTTCGCCGCCTGCTACGACTCGTCGGATTACTCGCCGACCGGGACGCTGGTGGACCGTATCGTGGTGCTGAACGTCGCGAACGGCGCCACCAGCCTGCCGGCGGACGGCTTCTCCCGCCTGCGCATCGAGGCCCGGCTGCAGGGCGATCCCGATTTCGCCAAGCGCAATGTCGTCTTTTCGACCTCCAACGGCACGCTCGAGGGCGGCACGGCGGTCGCCAACTGCAACGGCTGCCGGACGGTGCCGGCGGACGGCAACGGCGTCGCTACAATCGACCTGGTGAGCTCGCAGCAGTTGGGGAGCGCGGTCGTCCGCGCCTGGCCGGCGGATGCGCCGGGCATCACGGCTTCCCTGAACCTCGACTTCGGGCCGGCCCAGCCGGATCAGACCGTCCAGTTTGTCGCGGCTCCCGACCGGGCGCCCGCCGACGGGGCTTCGATTTCCACGTTCACGGTCGGGATCTCGCCGTCGCTGCCCGCCGGGGCGCGCAAGGTGACGTTCCAGACGACCGCCGGCACCTTCGCGCCCGCCAACACGGCGTCGGTCCAGGTGGACGCCGACGCCGGTGGGCGCGCCTCGGCGGACCTGGTGAGCCCGCGGCAGATCACAACGGCCCGGGTGACGGCCACGGTGAACGGCGTGACCCGCGAAGCCTCGATCCGCTTCGAGCGGGCCTTGCCGAACACCATCACGGCCGCCGTGGACACGCCGGTCGCCACGGCCGCCGCCAACACCAAGATCCATGTCACCGCGACCCTGCTGCGCAACGTGGGCGCCGTCAGCGACGGGACGGTGGTGACCTTCCGGGCCACGAAGGCGGACGGTACGCCGATAGGTATCTTCACCAACGTCACCACCACCACGAACGGCACCGCCGCGGCGGATTTCCTGCCCAACACCACCGAGGCGGGCACGGTGACGATCACCGTCGGCGCGCAGGACACCAGCGTCACGGGCACCGTGACGGTCGTGCTCACGGCTGGAAGCTGATAGAAGGGCTGCATGACGCACACACCCGATTACCAGGCCATCGATTACCAGGCCATGCTCCGCGTGGCCATCGAAGAGGCGCGGCAGGGGCTCGCCGAGGGGGGCATCCCCATCGGCGCGGCCCTGTTCGATCGCAACGGGCGTCTGCTCGGACGCGGGCACAACCGCCGCGTGCAGGAGGACGACCCTTCCATCCATGGCGAGACCGACGCCTTCCGCAAGGCCGGCCGGCAGGCCAGCTACCGCGACACGATCATGGTCACGACGCTGGCGCCCTGCTGGTACTGCAGCGGGCTCGTGCGCCAGTTCAAGATCGGCACGGTGGTGGTGGGGGAGTCGGTCAACTTCGCCGGCGGCGTCCACTGGCTGCGCGAGAACGGGGTCGAGGTGATCGACCTCGAATCGGAGGAGTGCGTCCGCATGCTGGCGGACTTCATCGCGGCCAACCCCGCGTCTGGAACGAGGACATCGGAGAGGATCTGAAGAGTTTCCGGCTTAGAATGTCCGCGCTCCGAAGGAGACGCGCATGAAGCCGGCCCCGTTCGAGTACCTGGCGCCCGACTCGCTGGACGCCGCCCTGGACGTCCTCGCCTCGCAACGGCGGGGACGCGAAGCTGCTGGCCGGGGGGCAGAGCCTGATCCCGGTGATGAACTTCCGGCTGGCGCAGCCGGCCCTCCTGATCGACCTGAACCGCCTGCGCGAGCTCGACTACGTCCGGCGCGACGGTCAGGACGGCGGCCTGCGCATCGGCGCCATGACCCGCCAGCGCAGTCTGGAGCGCGATCCCCTCGTGGCGGAGCTGGCGCCGCTGCTGCGCGAGGCCGTTCCCTTCATCGCCCATCCCCAGATCCGCAACCGGGGCACCATGGGCGGCAGCCTCGCCCACGCCGATCCCGCCGCCGAGCTGCCGGCCGTGGCCGTGGCCCTCGGCGCCCGGTTCCGGCTCCGGCGCGGCGCCGGCGAGCGCTGGGTCGAGGCCCGCGACTTCTTCTCCGGACTGCTCTCCACCGTCCTCGAGCCCGACGAGATGCTGGTCGAGGTGGCCCTGCCGCCGCCCGCGCCGAGCACCGGCTGGGCCTTCCTGGAGATCGCCCGCCGGCACGGCGACTATGCCCAGGTGGGAATCGCCGCCGGGATCACCCTCGACGAGGCGGGCCGCTGCCGGGAGGCGCGGCTGGTCTATCTGAGCGTGGGGGACCGCCCGGTCGAGGCGCGGGAGGCGGCCCGGATGCTCGCGGGCGCCGAGGTTACGGACGAGGCGATCACGGCGGCGGCGGAGAAGGCGGCGTCGGACGAGATGGACCCGCACGGCGACATCCACGCCTCGGGGGACTTCAAGCGGCACCTGGCCCGCGTGCTCACCGGCCGGGCGCTGCGGCGGGCCGTCGCCCGCGCGAAAGGAGAGGCGACACCGCAATGACGGCTCCGCACCGGGTCTCCTGCACTGTCAACGGCAAATCCTGCGAGCGCGAGGTCGAGCCGCGCCTCCTGCTCTCGGACTTCCTCCGCCACGACCTCGGGCTGACCGGCACGCACGTAGGCTGCGAGCACGGGGTGTGCGGCGCCTGCACCATCCTGGTGGACGGCGAGCCGGTGCGCTCCTGCCTGATGCTGGCCGTGCAGGCTGAAGGCCGCGAGCTGACCACGGTCGAGGGTCTGACGCCCGTCCCCGGCGAGCTTCATCCGCTCCAGCAGGCCTTCTGGGAGGCGCACGGACTCCAGTGCGGCTTCTGCACGCCCGGGTTCCTGATGACCCTCGTGCCCTTCCTGGAACAGAACCCCGATCCGACCGAGACGGAGATCCGCCACGCGATCTCCGGGAACCTCTGCCGCTGCACCGGCTATCAGCACATCGTGGACGCGGTGAAGCTGGCGGCGGAGAGGGCGCGGCGGGGGACGGAGTGATCGCCGATCTGGAGAGCCTGGAAGCCCGGTTCGCGGCACGCGAGCCGTCCGTCCAGGCTTTCCTGCCCGAGGAGGGCCGCTTCGAGCGCCTGCGCCGCGAGGCCGGTTCGCCGGACATCCTCCTCGGGGTCAAGGACATCTTCCATGTGGACGGCTTCCCGACCCGCGCCGGCAGCCGCCTGCCCCCGGAGGAGCTGCGCGGGCCGGAGGGGCCGGCCGTCGCCGCCCTGCGGAAGCACGGCGCCCTGATCGTGGGCAAGACGGTTTCCACCGAGTTCGCCTACTTCGCGCCGGGACCCACCCGCAATCCGCACGACCCGGAGCGCACCCCCGGCGGATCGAGCAGCGGCTCGGCGGCGGCGGTGGCGGCGGGCCTCTGCACGCTGGCGCTCGGTACGCAGACCATCGGATCGATCATCCGGCCGGCGGCCTTCTGCGGCGTGGTCGGCTTCAAGCCCAGCTACGGCCGGATTTCCACCGAAGGCGTGATCCCGCTCGCTCCGTCGCTCGATCACGTCGGCACCTTCACCGCCGACGTGGCGGGCGCGGCTCTCGCGGCGGCGATCCTCTGCCGGGACTGGACGCCCGTGGAGCCGTCCCGCCGGCCGGTGCTGGGGATTCCCGAAGGCCCGTATCTCGACCGGCCTGCGGAGGAGGGCAAGGCCTGCTTCCGCGCCACCTGCCAACGGCTCGCGGACGCCGGCTTCGAGGTCCGGTCCGCGCCCACCATGCCGGGCTTCGAGGAGATCGTGACGCGGCACCGCCGGCTGGTCGCGGCCGAGGCCGCGCGGGTCCACCGGGACTGGTTTCCGCGCTTCCGCGATCTGTACGCGCCGCAGACGGTGGAGCTGATCGAGCGCGGTCAGGAAGTCTCGGAGGAGGAGATGGAGCGCGACCGCGCCGGGCGGGAGTCGCTGCGCCGGGAGCTGACCGCCGCGATGGACGCGCACGGGATCGACCTCTGGATCTCGCCGCCGGCCCTCGGCCCCGCGCCCCGGGGACTCGGCAACACGGGCGATCCGATCATGAACCTGCCCTGGACCCACGCCGGCCTGCCGACCCTCGGCATCCCCGCGGGCCTGAGCGCCGAGGGGATGCCCATGGGGCTTCAGGTCGCCGGCCGCTGGTGGGAGGACGCGGCCCTGCTGGCCTGGGGGATCGATATCGAAAGGGCGCTGCGGCCATGATTCTGGGAGAGATGATTCCGGGCGAGGTCACGCGCTGCGCCGTGCGCGCCGGCTCCTACCACGACTCGATCGTGCTGATGCGGCTCCAGCAGGCGCTCGCCACGCTGCCCGGGGTGCTCGACGCCGGGGTGGTGATGGCCACGCAGACCAACCTCGAAGTGCTCGCGGCCGGCGGACTGGAAGTCGATGTGAAGGCTGGCCCGGACGACCTGCTGGTGGCGGTCAGGGCCGAGAGCGACGAGGCGGCGGCCGAGGCGCTGTCGCGGGTGGACGCCCTGCTGCGGGTGCGCGGCGCGTCCGCCGGAGCCGCCGGCGAGCACCGGCCCCGCAGCCTGGCCACGGCCCTCAAGCAGCTCCCCGAGGCACGCTGGGTCCTGGTCTCGGTCCCCGGCCGCTACGCCGCGGACGTGGCCCAGGAAGCCCTCGACCGCGACCGCAACGTCTTCCTGTACAGCGACAACGTGCCGCTCGGCCGCGAGGCGGCGCTCAAACGTCAGGCGCGGGAGAAGGGCCTGCTCGTGATGGGGCCGGACTGCGGCACGGCGTGGCTCGGCGGCGTCGGGCTCGGCTTCGCCAACCGGGTGCGCCGCGGATCGATCGGTCTGATCGGCGCTTCGGGCACCGGGCTCCAGGCTGTCATGAGTGAGATCCATGCCCACGGCTCCGGGATCTCGCAGGCGATCGGCACCGGCGGACGCGACCTGTCCCCAGACGTCGGCGGGATCACGGCCGTCCAGGCGCTCGATCTCCTCGGCCGGGACCCGGAGACGCGCGTGATCGTGCTGATCTCCAAGCCGCCCGCTCCGGAGGTCTCCGCCCGCCTGCTCGCCCTGGCCCGGTCCACGGGCAAACCGGTCGTGGTCCAATTCCTCGGCGCACCGCTCCCGGGACGCCAGATTGGAAACCTTATTTCGCCGCCACCCTGAGCGAGGCGGCGGAGACGGCGGTCCAGTTGGACAAGAGGTGGAGACCGGAGCCGGACGATCTGTTGCGAAGGCAAGGATTCCTGCGCGGCCTGTTCTCCGGCGGCACGCTGGCCTACGAGGCGTTGCTGGGGCTCTCGGCGATGCTTGCCCCCATCTATTCGAATCTTTCCTCCAGGCCGGAGTCCCGAGGGGGGCACGCCATCCTCGACCTGGGCGCGGACGAATTCACCGTCGGCCGTCTGCATCCGATGATCGATCAGGACCTGCGCCTGCGGCGTTTGCGCCAGGAGGCGGCCGACCCGGAAGTCGGCTTGATCCTGCTGGACGTCGTCCTCGGCGAGGGGGCGCACGCCGATCCGGCCGGAGAGCTGGCGCCCGTGATCGCCCAGATCCTCGCACACAGGGATCTCGATGTCGTCGTGATCGTGATCGGCACGGAGGACGACCCCCAGGGCCTGGCGGTCCAGATCGAGACGCTGGAGACGGCCGGCGCGCGGGTCTTCCGCACGGTGACGGACGCGGTGGCGTGGGTTTCCGAGAGACTGGCGGCCACCGCCGAGCCTGAAGGAGCCGCCGTACCGCTGGAGACGGTCCAGGGTCCCCTGGCCGCCGTCAACGTCGGCCTGGAATCGTTCCACGCCAGCCTGCTCGCCCAGGGCGCCGCGGCTATCCAGGTGGACTGGCGTCCGCCCGCCGGCGGCGACGAGCGGCTGGCCGGCATCCTCGCGAGGATGAAGCGATGATCGACATCGAGAGCGCCAACCGCGCCGCCATGGAGCGCATGACGTCCACGCGGCCCGTCCTCACCGGCCTGGGCTCCGCGCGCGACGTGATCCCCGGCATGCGCGACAACCTGCTGCTGCACGCCGGGCCGCCGATCGAATGGGAGCGGATGTCGGGGCCCCTGCGCGGCGCGGCGATCGGCGCGCTGATCTACGAAGGGCTGGCGCGGGACGAGGCCGGCGCCGTCGCGATGGTCGAGCGGGGCGAGGTCGCCTTCGAGCCCTGCCACCATCACGGCGCGGTCGGTCCCATGGCCGGCGTGATCTCATCCTCCATGCAGGTCTACGTCGTCGAGGACGAGACCCACGGCCGCCGCTCCTTCTCCAACCTCAACGAGGGCTATGGAAAGGTTTTGCGCTACGGCGCCTTCAGCGGCGAGGTCCTGGACAAGCTGCGCTGGATGAACGGGCGGTGGCGCCACCGTCCTCGCCCGCGCGGTCGAGCGCCTGGGCGGCATCGACCTGCGGGCGCTGATCGCCGAGGCGCTGCACATGGGCGACGAGGGGCACAACCGCAACAAGGCGGGCTCGCTGCTGTTCCTCAAGCTGCTGGCGCCGGCCATCGCCCGCGTCGCGCCCGAGAGCTCGCTCCAGGCCGAGATCCTGCGAGTTCCTGGGCGAACAATCCGCTCTCGGTGCTCAACCCGGTCATGGCGGCCTGCAAGGCGATGGCGGACGCGGCGCACGGCGTGGAGGGGAGCACGATCGTCTCCACCATGGCGCGCAACGGCACGGATTTCGGCATCCGGGTGAGCGGCCTGGGCGACGCGTGGTTCACCGCCCCGGCCCAGGTGCCGGACGGCCTCTACTTCCCCGGCTTCACGTCGCGACGACGCCAATCCCGACATCGGCGACAGCACCATCACCGAGACCGCCGGCATCGGCGCCTTCGCCATGGCGGCGGCGCCGGCGATCGTCACCTTCATCGGCGGCTCGCCCCAGGACGCCCTGCACGCCACCCTGGAGATGTACGAGATCACCGCCGCCGAGCACGAGCACTTCAACATCCCGGCCCTGGGCTTCCGGGGCACGCCCGTGGGCATCGACCTGCGCAAGGTGGTGGAGCTCGGCATCACGCCGCGGGTCAACACCGGCATCGCCCACCGGCAGGCCGGCGTCGGCCAGGTGGGCGCCGGGCTGGTGCGGCCGCCGATGGCGGTCTTCGAAGCGGCGCTGGTCGCGTTCGCGGAGCGCTATGGGTTCTGATCCCGAAAGGAGGAGCGATGTTCGTCCCCTATGACATGAGCAAGGTGAAGGTCCTCGATCTCTCGCAGAACTTCAGCATGGATTCGCCGTCGTTCGCGTTCTACGAGGGCCCGACGGTGAAGTGGGTGAAGCGGCTGGCGTTCGAGGGGGTGAACGCGCAGTTCATCTCGACCACCAACCACATCGCCACCCATCTCGACTCGCCGATCCACTTCTACGATCCGGGTCCGGACATCGCGGGCATCCCGATCGATACGCTGGTCGGGCCGGCGTGCATCGTGGACATCTCGCAATTCGGCATCGGCGACTACCAGATCTACGGCCCCGAGCACTTCGAGGAGTGGGAGCAGCAAGACCGGCATCACGATCGAGCGCGGCGACATCCTGGTGATCCACACCGGCTATCACCACTACTACAACGAGGATTGGTACAAGGTCCACAACCAGGATCAAGCCGGACCTGCCGAAAATGCTTCCTGAAGCACCCCGGACCGCGCAGCGTGTTCTGCCGAGTGGATCCTCGACCGCGGCATCCGCTGGCTGGCGGTGGACTGCATCGCCGCGGACCATCCGTTCAACACCAACGTGCGCAAGGCGCGGCCGGACCTCATCCCGGAGGTCGAGGCGGCGATCGGCATGTCGCTCGACGAGGCCTTCCCGTGGCCCGCGGACTACCAGTGCATGCACGTGAAGCTCTTCCCGCACGGCGTCTTCCACGCCGAGAACGTGGGCGGGCAGATCGACGAGGTCCTGGATCAGCGGGTCTGGCTCGGCTGCTTCCCCTTCCGTTTCAAGGGCGGAGAGGCGGCCTTCGCGCGCATCGTGGCGTTCGTGGAGGAGAGATGAGGCGTCTAAGGTGCTCGTCCGTGTATGAACTAATGATAGAAGGTAAATGATCGAGCCTGTTGACGCTGGGCGAAACGCTTCGCAAAGAAGGAATTCTGTCACAGACTGCTGCTGGTCGACGTAAAGGCACAGCCATGCGGGTAGGAGAACGACTTTGGAAGTAAGGCTCTTTAGCTTGAACCTCAACCGACCTTTTGGCGATTTCCAACGAGCTATGCAGCGCTCTCTGGATTTGGTGGCCCTTGGCCTCTTGGCACAAAATGTCGAGGTTGAAGCGATCGAATTGCCAGTTTTCCCCCGCCGCGACGTTGGTAGTCACCTTCCAGAAGAGACCCTCCGGGGAGAGTATCCTCGTTGGCTAATTGGCCATGGACTCAACGACTGTGTGGAAGCGCTCGAGCCACTCTTCCTGGAAGTCTGGCGGGCATGCCACCTTCCAAAGGTTCAGACGGGCGAGATTTCGAAGGAGTCTCTCCGAGAGCTTCTAGCAGCCCTTGAGGCAAACAAGTTCTCAAAACAGCCGGTTGGCGCGAAAATCGACGCGTTCCGGAGAGAGTTCCCCGACGTTCTTTCAGCCGAATGGGAAGCTCCTTTGAGAGCCTTAAACAAGCTCCGAGTTTGCCTAACTCACGCAGGCGGAGTCGTACGCAAAAAGGACTGTACCACGGAGTCGTCGCTTGAGGTAGGACTTCTCTGGAGGGAGGTTGTATTTGTTGACAAAGAGGGTCACGAGCAGGTGGTAACCAAAGGCATGTACACTGAAACCGAAGGCTACATAGGGCTTAAGACAATCAGGGCCCCTAAGGTTGTACAGATCGGAGAACGTGTTGACGTCGGCCCCGCGGAGTTTCTGGGGATCTGCGAGACTCTCCTTCAATTTGCGATTGAGTTGAGGCAGTCTGTTGTCGATTACCTTAAGAACCATAGCCTTGTGCCCGCAGAGTTCACATTGGAGCCTCCTCAACATAAGGTATATGCGACTTTCGGGTCGCCTGAACAGGAAGACAACACTGGAGAACCTGCAGAGGTCTCCGCCACCCCAATTCATGACGTGCGGGCTAGCTCGTGAATTGGTCGGGAAGGAAAGCGCGATGACGGCACAACAGCTCGGTAAACGCATCAAACGCAACGAAGACCCCTGCCTCCTGACCGGGCGGGCGTTGTTCGTGGACAACATCGACCTGCCAGATGACGATGCCTTCCCGTGGCCCGCGGACTACCAGTGCATGCACGTGAAGCTCTTCCCGCACGGCGTCTTCCACGCCGAGAACGTGGGCGGACAGATCGACGAGGTCCTGGATCAGCGGGTCTGGCTCGGCTGCTTCCCCTTCCGTTTCAAGGGCGGAGAGGCCGCCTTCGCGCGCATCGTGGCGTTCGTGGAGGAGAAGTAAGGCCCCGGGGAAGGAGTTGGGCGGAGCCCCGGGGATCAGAAAGATGATCGGCGTCTGGCTAGAACATGCAGGGCGAGGTGAGGCAGCGGAACTGCGTGCAGCACGTCGGGCCGTTGCAACAGGTCCGCCGCTGGTACAGCTTGGTGTTGGCGGAGCAGCAGCCGTAATACTGCCAAGTGCCGCAGCCGATCGACGCGCAGGTCTGGGCGTCCACGGGTTCCGGCTGGCTCAGGAGCGACACGAAGGACAGGGCGACGGCAAGCAGCATGAGAACGATACGGGTCTTGCTGGGCTTGGACATCTTGGTCTCCTTGATTTGGATCATGGTCATCGAATGAACCCGAGGCTCGCCCATCTACAATGGACATGGTGCGGCCCAGCCCTCTAGCGTGTCACGGCGGGCTTTTTCGATCGCCTGTGCCAGGATCGCGGTACCGTTACGCGGATCGTAACCAGCAGAGGAGAATCAGGATTGAGATCAGCTAGCAGGGGAGTCGCGGAGATTCTGGATCGCGCTCCAGAAGCCCGCGCGAAGATCTTTCTTCAGGTTCTGGTGTCCTTGCAAAGAGCCAAGAGAACGTTCAGCGGCAAGCAGGAGTTGGGCGTCGAGCTGATTCGGAATGACTGGGGCCTCGTCGAGAAGTCGCCGAATCTCGCCTGGGGTCGCCAACCGGCTCCATTCGAGGGCGAAGGTCTGGCCGGCGAGCCTTGCGGAATCTCCGTCCATGGGGACCCCTGGCAAGACCGTCTGCGTTGGGGGTTCCTGAGGCAAGAAGAAGGGAGCCAGGAAAGCCGTTTCGAGCACCACATGCTCGTCGGACTCCCGGACCAGGGTTTTGGCTTGGTTCCCCGATCCTGTCGTCGGGATACCGACCACGACGACCTCTACTCCCATCTCTTGAGCAGCGACAACCCCTTCCCGCAGGTCTTCGTCACCTCCGAGCAGGAAGATCGTGGTGACGGCGCGCTCTCGGGCGAGGGTCATCAGGTCCCTGACGATCAGCGAATCAACGCCTTTCTGTCTCCTTCCCACCAGACGGCCGAGGCGCAGCTTGACATGGTCCAACTCGGCAATCGCGAGTTGCTCCGGAGTCGGTATCCCGTCAGGGGCGGCGTCGTACCAGTAGAGCCTGAGGATTGGAAGCTGGCAGCGGCCGGTTGCGAACCCGGCGAGCGCGTCGATCAGGTGTTCATAGGCGCACTGGAAGTTCTTCCTCGCCGACGTGCCGCAGCACAGCTTGCCCCCCTCGGCGAGAAGGTGCCCAGCGTCCACGAACACGGCGCACCGATCCATTCGCCCTCCTTAAAACAAAAAGGCCCCGTAGCGGGCCCAACAAACACGAGCCACCGTTCCAGGACGGCGACATCGCTTACAGAGTATTCTAGAGACCGTGAATCCGTCTGTCAAGTCAAGATTCCCGGCATGAATGCCCTCGGGCCGATCGGAGTTCCAGAATGACAACACAGCCTCTCGGGGAACGGATCAAGCGCAACGAGGACCCCCGCCTGCTGACCGGGCGGGCGTTGTTCGTGGACGACATCGACCTGCCGGACATGCTGCACGTGGCCTTCGTGCGCAGCCAGCACGCGCACGCTCGTCTGCTCGGGATCGACACGTCCCAGGCGCTGAAACGGGAGGGCGTCGTGGCGGTCTACACCGCCGAGGACCTCGGGGACTACTGGCAGCACGGGCCGCTGCTGGTGCCGCCGCCGCCGGTTGAGGGGATGGTCTTCCACGAGCGCACGCAGGTGCCGCTGGCCAAGGGCAAGGTGCGCCACGTCGGCGAGCCCGTGGCCCTGGTCGTCGCCGTCTCGCGCTACGTGGCCGAGGATGCCGTCGAGGAGGTCTTCGTCGACTACGAGCCGCTGCCGGCCGTCGTGGACCTCGAGAAGGCCCTGGAGCCGGGCGCCGCCCTGATCCACGAGGACGTGGGCTCGAACGTCGCCGCGTACGTGCCCCAGAAGAAGGGGGATTACGAGGCCGCCCGCGCCCGTGCCGACGTGGTGATCCGCCGCCGCTTCTCCTACGACCGCGGCGCCTCGGCGGCCATCGAGAACCGCGGCGTGGTCGCCCAGTGGGACGCCCGCGCCCAGCGGCTGACGGTGTGGGACACCACCCAGGCGCCCATCCCCGTGCGCAACGGCCTGGCGGCCATGCTCGGCCTCTCCGAGCACCAGGTCCGCCTCGTGGCGCCGTTCATCGGCGGCGGCTTCGGTCCCAAGATCATGATGTTCTACCCCGAAGAGGTGCTCGTTCCCTGGCTCGCCATGCGCTTGGAAAGGCCGATCAAGTGGATCGAGGACCGCGCCGAGAACTTCTTCGCCACCACGCAGGAGCGCGGGCAGATCCACGACGCCGAGATCGCCCTCACGCGCGACGGCGTCATCCTGGGCGTCAAGGACTCCTTCCTCCACGACTCCGGCGCCTACGATCCCTACGGCCTCACCGTGCCGCTCAACAGCCAGTGCACGCTCATGGGGCCGTACCGCATCCCCGCCTACGCCAGCGAGTTCCGGGCGGTCTTCACCAACAAGACCATCGTCACTCCCTACCGCGGCGCCGGCCGCCAGCACGGCGTCTTCGTGATCGAAAGGCTGATGGACCTCGCGGCCCGCGAGCTGGGGATCGACCGCATCGAGATCCGGCGGCGCAACTTCCTACTGCCGGAGGAGTTCCCGCACGATCACGTGATCATCTATCAGGATTTCGCGCCGCTCTATTACGACAGCGGCAACTACGATCCGGTGATGGACCAGACCCTGGAGCGGATCGGCTACGAGCGTTTCCTCCGCGAAGAGCAGCCGCGCCTGCGGGCCGCGGGCAAGTCGGTGGGGATCGGCGTCGTCGCCTACGTCGAAGGCACCGGCATCGGTCCTTTCGAAGGCGCGCGCGTGCAGGTGCAGACCAGCGGCAAGGTGACCGTGGTCACCGGCGTCGGCACCCAGGGCCAGGGGCATTACACGGTGCTGGCGCAGGTCGCCGCCGCAGCAGCTCGGCGTGCTGGTCGAGGACGTGGAGGTGGTCACGGGCGACAGCGATCAGTTCCACTGGGGGACCGGCACCTTCGCCAGCCGCGGCGCCGTGGTGGCCGGCAACGCCGTGAACGAGGCCGCCGAGGAGCGTGCGCGAGAAGGCGGTCCGGCTGGCCGCCGAGCGGCTCGGCGTCGCCGAGGACCAGATCGAGCTCGCCGGGGGACAGGCGCGGGTGGCGGGGGAGCCGGAGAAGTCGATCGCGCTCGGCGAGCTGGCGAAGCTGGCCAACCCCATGCGCGGCGCGGTCAAGCCCGGCACCGAGCCGGGCCTGGAGGCCACCCGCTACTTCGGCCCCTTCCGCGGCGCCACCGCCAGCGGCTGCCACGCCATGATCGTCGAGGTGGACCCGGAGACCATGCAGATCGAGATCCAGAAGTACGTCGTGGTCCACGACTGCGGCCGGGTGCTCAACCCGCTGCTGGTGGACGGCCAGGTGCACGGCGGCGTGGCGCAGGGGATCGGCAACTGCTTATTTCGAGCAGCTCGTCTACGACGACAACGGCCAGCTCCTGAACGCCAGCTTCATGGACTTCCTGCTTCCCACGGCGCTCGACGTGCCGCGCGTCGAGGTTGGCCACGAGGAGACGGTCTCGCCGCTCAACGCGCTCGGCACCAAGGGCGCGGGCGAGGCCGGCGCGATCCCGGTGGGCGCGCTCTTCGCCCAGGCGATCGAGGACGCGCTGGCCATCCCCGGCCTGGAGATCCTCGAGATCCCGCTCAAGCCCAGCCGGCTCTGGGAGCTGGCCCGGGAGGCCCGATGAAGATCCAGATGAACCAGCAGCCCGCACGTCCGGCGTCTCCCGCGAAGCGGCCGTGGCTGATCGGCGGCGCGCTCCTTCTCGCGCTGATCCTGTTCCTCTTCGCGCGGTCCTTGGAATGACCGGGGTGAGGGAAAAGAGCGGTTCCCTTCGTTCTCTGGTGCAAGGCGGTCCAAGACGGGCTGCGACACCAAAGCAACTAAGGGAGGGAACGAAAATGACCAAGATCGTGCGTGCACTGAAGTCGGCGCTGGCCATCCGCCCCAAGGGCGTTCACTACTGGTGGGGATACCACCAGATCTGACCGGAGAGGGGCCTGATGGCGGACGGAGAATCTGAGGTCGACTTTCATCGGGCCCCGCTGCAGTTCCTCGATCAGGCGTTCCCGGCCGCCGGGGACGCCGTCTGGCTTCCGGGACGCCAGCTCTGCCTCTCGGAGGCGGCGGCTTCCAGGGCCGTCCTGGTCAACGGCGAAGACCTCTACGAAGACCATTCCGATTTCTTCCATACCCGGCGCGGCAACTTCGGCCCGCGCTCCGTCCAGGAGGAGATGGGCCGCGCGGCGCGGGCGCTGCTGCGGGCGCACCTCCGCGAACGATCGGACAAGCTGCCGGCCGCGGTCCAGGCCCTGGCGCCGGTCAGCGATTGGCCGGACGCCGGCAACTGGCTGGCCTACCGCCATTTCGCGGACGCGCTGATCGCGCCCGACAGTCCGGCCCGGCTGCGTCATGCGGTCGAACAGATCGTGCGGCGCGCCGTCCTGGCCGGAGCCCGCGACCGCTACTCCCGTCTGACCCGCGCCGTGTTCCGGTTCCGCGTCATGCGCGAGCTGGGACGGGCGATCAAGGAACGGCGTGCCCGCAGCGGCGAACCCTTGGACGTCCTCGACGTCGTGGCCCGCGCGGCGGGACCGGAGGCTCCGGTGGCGGAGCTGGCGGAGGTCTTCCTGTCGTTCCTGTTCGCCGCCGCGGGCTCGGTGGGATTCGTCCTCGGCTGGTCTCTCTACCTGATGGGCACGCACCCGGGCGCCGAGGCCGAGCCGTCCAGGGTGGTCCGCGAGGCGCTGCGCCTGTGGCCCGTGGCCTGGTTCCTGTCGCGCCGCCCGGCCCGGCCGCACGAGGTCGCCGGCGTCGCCGTCACGCCCGAGGACGAGGTGATCGTCTGCCCCTACGCCGTCCACCGCAACCCGCGGCACTGGGAAGATCCGCACGACTACCGGCCCGAGCGGTGGGCCGCGGACCATGACCCGCAGGCGTTCATCCCCTTCGGCTGGGGACCGCACCGCTGCATCGCGGGCACGCTGTCCATGCAACTGGTGGAGGACGTCCTCGAGATCCTCGCCGGCGACTACCGCCTCACCGTCACACCCCTGGAAACCCAGCCATGCGTCCGCGCCGCGCTCGCGCCGCCGCGGTTCACGCTGGCTCTGGAGCCGCGCTGATGGCCGTGTCGCCCCGAGAACAGGATGCGTTGCGCGATCTGCGCGCCAGGAGTTACGCGGAAGGGGGCGTCTTCTGGGTCGGCGAAGACACGCTGGCCGCGTTCGACGGCGAGGTGGCGCAACAGATCAACGCGAGCAATTTCGCGCGACCTGACTCTTCCCGACAACCTGAGCGACCTGCTGCGCGGCCGCGACAGCAAGGTTTTCCACTGGAAGCAGGTCCGCGCCGCCTGGCTCGCACGGATGCGGGACCTTTCGGACCCCGCGGGAATGGAGAAGCTCGCCGCCCATATGAGCGCCCTGCTCGACGAGCGGCTCGGCCGGTCGCTCGATCTGGTCTGGGCGGCGCAGGAGGTGGTCTCGCAAGCGCTCGTCCCGGTGGTGGTGGACGGCCTCGGACCGGCCGGCACGGCGCGCGTCGTGCGCGATCAGAGCTTCAAGATCGACGAGCTGATGGCCACGGGGCCCACGCGCCAGACCCTGCGGGAGAAGCTCCGCGCGGTCTGGATCCAGATCAGCGCCGGCTGGGCCGTACGCCGGGAGCTGCGAGGGCGCGCGGCCGGCCGCCGGCCGCGCCGGTCCGACCTCACCGATCCGATCGTCGACCTGCTGCCGGAATTGGGGCTGGACCGCGCCGTCGACGCGGTCACCGGCGTCCTGACCGCCATCGCCGGCCCGCCGGGGACCACCGCGGCCTGCCTGCTCTACGAGCTGACCCGCCGGCCCGACTGGTCGGAGCGGCTGGCCGCCGAGCTGGCGCCGGTCCCCCTGGCGGACCTCTACGCCGCGCCGACCCGCGTCGCTCCCGCGGCCCACCGCTTCGTCAAAGAGACCCTGCGCATGTGGAGCCCCACGCCGCTGGTGCACCGCGCGGTCCGCACCGAGATCCACCACGAGCGGGCCTGCCTCAAGCCCGGCCAGGGTTATCTGCTCAGTCCCGACATCCTCCACCACGACCCGCGGCTGTGGAAGGACCCCGACACCTTCGATCCGGACCGCTGGCTCGAAGACGAAGCGTGCCCCGTCTCCGGCGCCCGCTACGTCCCCTTCGGCTGGTCTCCGAGAGGCTGCATCGGAGCCGGCCTGGGCACCGCGCAACTGATCCTGCTGTGCCACCTGATGACCACCCGCTACCGCATCCAGCTTTCCGATCCGGAAGCGCTCCGTATCGCGCTGTTCTCGGTGCCGGTGCCCCGGAATTTCAGGGGCACGATCACGCGGCGGTGACAAGGACTTCCTTCAGACCTCGAGGCGGCGACGGGCGAGCAACTCGTAGATGATCAGAGGATCGACCGGCTTGGTGAGGTGATGGTCGAATCCGGCCTCGCGCGAGAGACGCTGGTCCTCCTCCTGCCCATAACCCGTCAAGGCCACGAGCAGCGCTTTCGCGGTCCGCCGCCGCCGGCGCAGCCGGCCGGCGACCTGGTAGCCGTCCAGCCCGGGCAAGCCGATGTCGAGCAGGACGACCTCGGGATGGAACGAGCCGGCCTTTTTCAGCGCCGCCAGCCCATCGTGGGCCGTCTCGACGTCGTGTCCCCGCAAGCGCAGGAGGAGGGCCAGGCTCTCGGCCGTATCCACGTTGTCGTCCACCACCAGGATGCGGCGCGGCAGCGCCGCGACCCGCGATGGTGCTGCCCGCGGCCTCGCCGTAGCGCTCCGGCGCCGTGTCCGCGGAGGTTTGGACGGGCAGACGCACCACGAGCTCGCTGCCCTGTCCCAGTCCTTCGCTGCCGGCTTCGACGCTGCCGCCGTGCAGCTCGACGAGGCGGCGCACCAGCGTCAGGCCGATTCCCAATCCCCCTCCCTTGCGGTCGTACGAGCGGTCCGCCTGCATGAACAGGTCGAAGATGCGCGGCAGCGTTTCCGGCGCCATGCCGCTGCCGTCGTCGCGGACCCGCACCACGACTTCGCCGGGAGCCTCGCCCTGTCCCAGCTCCGCCGTCACCCAGAGATGGCCGCCGTAGGGAGTGAACTTGGAAGCGTTGTTCAGCAGGTTGCCGAAGATCTGATCCAGACGGGTGGGGTCGGCGTCGACGTAGACCGGCTCGCGCGGCAGCGTCAGCGCCAGCTCCTGGCCGCGCCGCCGCCATGAGGGGCTGGGTCTGCTCGACCACCCGCCTGAGCAAAGTCCGCCAGCTCGACCCGCTCCCTGCGCAGGCGGACCTCGCCCCGGGTGATGCGGGAGACGTCGAGCAGGTCTTCGATCAACCGCGACATGTTTTGAATCTGCCGGTTCATCATGTTCCGCGCCTGCTCGACCGCGGCGGCGTCGGCGCCGGCGGCCTCCAGCACGTGCGCGGCGTTGCGCAGGGGAGCCAGGGGATTGCGCAGCTCATGGGCCAGCAGGGCCAGGAACTCGTTCTTGCTGCGGTCCGCGGCGGCCAGTTCCTCGACGCGCTGGAGCAGAGCCGTTTCCAGCTCCTTGCGCGTGGTGATGTCTTCGATGGCGAGCAGGGTCAACGACCTCTGGCCGCTCTCCTGAAAGAACCGCCGGGCATTGAGGAGCATGGTCTTGCGGCCGATGCGCGGGAACTCCCGCTCCACCTCGTAGCCTTCCACGCCGCTGTCCTGAGGCCTCATCTCCTCCAGGAGCCGGCGCAGCTCGGGGATGTTCCATTGACCGTCTCCGAGCTCGTAGAAGAACCGGTGCTCCGTGGTCTCGGGCGTCTCCTCGAAGGTCTGATAGAACGACCGGCTCGCCGTCTGCACGCAGAGGTCCGCGTCCAGCACGAGGAGGGATTCGCGCACCGTCGCCACGATGCTTTCGGCATATTCGCGGGCGCGCCGCAGCATGTCGATGTCGACGAGCATGATCACCGCGCCGTCGATCTTGTTCTCCAGGGTCTTGTAGGGCTGGATGCGCAGCGAGTACCACAGCCCCTGGCGGTCCTGGACCTCGCATTCCCTGGCGCTGACCGTGTCGATCACCTCCGCCAGCAGCGGCTCCAGGTCGGGGACGCTCGAGGTTGAGCTTGATGTCGCTGATCGGCCGGCCGATGTCGGTGGGGATCAGGTTGAACAGCTTCTCCGCCATCGGCGTGAAGCGCCGGACGCGCAGGTTCTGCCCGAGGATGACGATCGCCATCTGGACGCTGCCGAGCAGGTTGACCAGGTCGTTGTTGAGCCGGTTCAGCTCGGCGTTGCGGTTCTGCAGCTCGTCGTTGACCGTGGCCAGCTCTTCGTTGCTCGACTGGATCTCCTCCTTGGAGGTCTCCAGCTCTTCGTTGATGCTCTGCAGCTCCTCGTTGGCCGACTGCACCTCCTCGTTGGCGGACTGCAGCTCCTCGTTGGCGGCCTCCTGCTGCTCGATCACCGACTGGAGGTATTCGCGGGTGGCGGCCAGCTCCTGCGCCAGGCGGGCGTTCTCTCCTTCGGCGAGCCTCGTTCCCGCCGCGGCGGCCCTGGCGCTTCTTCCCTCGCGGGAGTCGGCGGCGCCGCGGCGGAGCGCGGCTCTTCGAACAGGACCAGGAAGCCGCCTTCCGCCCGCCGAGCTTCCCTTGACGGGAACCACTTCCAGATGGACTTCCCGGGTGCCGCCGTCGGACTGGACCCGCAGTCCCTCCTCGCGGACCGGGGCCTCCTCCTTGCCGGGCCTTGCCGAGCGCGGCCCGCAGCGCGACCGCCAGCCCCTCCCGCACCATCTTGAGCAGGTTCAGGCTGGCCTTGCCCGGCGCCGGCGCCAGGTACGGCCCGGTGTCCCCGCGGAACTGCAGGATCTCCAGATCGGCGTTGACCAGCACGCCGGGCGGGGCGTACCTCGCCAGGAGGATGCGGTCGGCCTCTTTCTGCACGTCGGTCGCCGGCACGGCCGCGAGCGGACCGGGATCGTGCCGGGCTCCTCCCGGTCCCGGTGGAAATTGGCGGCCTGGCCGAAGGCCGACCGGCGGGCGGCGGGCTTCTTGGCGTAGATCTTGTGCCTGGCGTCCGTCGCCTCGAACAGGTCGCGGTAGGAGCCGATCGTCTCCGAGCTGCCCAGCAGAGGAAGCCCGCCGGCTTCAGGGCGTAGTGCAGGAGCGGCACGACCTTCTGCTGCAGCGCCGGCTCCAGGTAGATGAGCAGGTTGCGGCAGCTGATCAGGTCCATCTGGGAGAAGGGCGGGTCGGTCAGCACGTTGTGCCGGGCGAACACGCACATGTCGCGGATCGACTTGCTGATGCGGTAGCTGCCGTCCACCTCGGCGAAGAAGCGCCGCAGGCGCTCCGGCGAGACGTCCTGCGCGATGCTCTGCGGGTAGACGCCCGCGCGGGCCTTCTCGATGCCCGCTCCGTTCAGGTCGGTGGCGAAGACTGGACCGGCAGCCGGCTGCCCGTGGCCTCGGCGAGCTCGGCGAAGGCGATCGCGAGGGAGTAGGCCTCCTCGCCGGTCGAGCAGCCCAGCACCCAGATGCGCACCGGCTCGTTGCGCGGAGCGGTCCTTGAACAGCTGGGGAAGCACCTTGGCCTTGAGCGCCTCGAACGCCTCCGGGTCGCGGAAGAACCTCGTGACGTTGATCAGGATGTCCTGGTAGAGCGCTTCCACTTCCCGGGGTGGTGCGCGCAGGAAGCGCACGTACTCCCGCAGCTCCTCCATCTTGTGCAGGACCATGCGGCGGGTGATGCGGCGGTAGAGGCTGTTCGCCTTGTAGTGGGTGAAGTCGACGCCCGTGGCCGTGCGCAGAGTCTCCAGGATCTTGCCGAGGTCCTCCGGCTCGCCCGCGGGCGCCTTGCGCCTGGCCGGCGGCGCCTGGGCCACGTAAGGGTGCCGGGCGATGCGCGCGAGCTCCCGGGCGATCTCCGTCCGGGGGGAGCACGAAGTCCACGCAGCCGCTGGCGACGGCGCTGCGCGGCATGCTGGTCTGCTGGGCCGTGTCGTCCTGGGCGAAGGTGATCCCGCCCTCGGCCTTGATCTCCTCCAGCCCGAGGGTGCCGTCGGTGGCCGTGCCGGACAGGATCACGCCGATCGCCCTGTCGCCCTGGTCCTCCGCCAGCGAGCGGAGGAAGAGATCGATCGGCCGGTGCTGTCCGCGGGCCTGCTCCCGGGGCAGCAGTTGCAGGACCCCTCCCGAGATGATCATGTTGCGGTCGGGCGGGATGACGTAGACGTGGTTCGGCTCGACCCGCGGCTCGTCCTGGACCTCGGTGACCGGCATCGTCGGTGGTCCGGGACAGGATCTCCGCCAGCAGGCTGGCGTGCGTGGGGGCGAGGTGCTGCACCAGCACGAAGGCCATGCCGGTATCGGCCGGCAGCGCGCGGAGCAGCTGCGTGAAGGCCTCGAGCCCGCCGGCCGAGGCGCCGATGCCGACGATGGGGAAGGAGGGTGTCACAATCGGACCAACTGCCTTACCTGGAGTTTCCGCCGCGGGGGGAGGAGGACGCGGGGTCTCGGCAGGCCGAGAGGCGGCCGGTCCCCTTCGTGGGTTGGGCATCTATGGGAAGGATATATCAAATCGGCTAAAATAGATAGGCTGGCGCAGACCCCCTTGAAGCTCCCGCCGCAGATCCGCTGGACATAGGCGCGGCATTCCAGGCGATCCGGCCCGAGGACGCGAAGAACCGCCGGGTGGAAGTCGTGATGGGATTTGTGCAGGTGAGGTCGCGGAAGATTACCGCGCGAGGTCTCTCAGCAGGACGCCGACGAGATAGGCCAGGCCCGCCGCGGCCGAGCCGACCAGGAGCGTCTCCAGCCCCGACCGCCACCAACTTATCGTCGACCACCGGCTTCTGACGGACCCGATGGCGAAGAAGACCGCGCCGGTGAGGAGGGTGGAGAACCGGAAGGCGTCCGCCATGCCGAAAAGGAAGGGGATCAAGGGCGCCAGCCCGCAGAGCAGAAAGGCGCTGAATGTGCTCGCGGCGGCCAGCCAGGCGGAGCGCACCTCGCGCGGCAGGCCGTACTCTTCCGTCAGCATGGTCTGCACCCACCGCTTGCGGTCGGCGGTGATCAGCGCGACGATGCGCTCCAGCTCTTCGCCTGCGAAACCTTTTTCTCTGTAGATCTGCCGCACCTCTTCCCGCTCGCCTTCCGGGACCATCTCGATATGGCGGTTCTCGACAGCCTCCAGGTGCTGAAGGTCTTCCCGCTCCGCCCGGGTGCCCATGTAGTTGCTGGCCGCCATGGAGAACCCGTCCGCGATCAGGTTGGCGAATCCCAGCACCAGGATCACCGCCGGCGAAAGCTCGGCGCCGACGACGCCGGAGACGATGGCGAAGGTCGTCACCGAGCCGTCGATGCCGCCGTAGATCCAATCGCGTACGTAGTTGTGGCGCGGTCCGGCGGCGAGCCGTTTCCTGATCGATTCCGCCGAGTGCTCGTGCTCCATCCTCACCCCGGGAAGACGTAGTACCGCTGGCGGGCCGCGGCGAGGATCCCGGCCCGGAAGTCGGGATGGGCGATGCCGATCAGCGCCTCGGCGCGCTGGCGGATGTTCTTGCCCCAGAGGTCGGCGATGCCGTACTCGGTGACGACGTAGTGGATGTCGCCCCGGCTCGTCACCACGCCCGTCCCCTCTTCGAAAGTCGCCTGGATACGGCTGACCGTTCCCCCCTTGGCCGTGGCCGGCAGGGCGATGATCGGCCGGCCGCCAAGGCTGCGCGCCGCGCCGCGGATGAAGTCGACCTGACCGCCGATGCCGGAGAAGAACCGGCCCCGCACCGTGTCCGCGGCCACCTGGCCCGTGAGGTCGACCGCCAGCGCCGAGTTGATCGCCGCCATCTGGTCGTTGCGGGCGATTTGAAAGGGGTCGTTGGTGAAGCCGCTCGGCCGCATCTCGATCTGCGGGTTGTCGTGCACCCAACGATAGAGCCGGCGCGTGCCCATCACGAAGGAGGTGACGATCTTGCCGGGCAGGAAGCTCTTGCGCCGGCCGGTGATGACGCCCGCCTCGGCGAGGTGCATCACGCCGTCGGAGAGCATCTCGGTGTGGACTCCCAGGTCGCGCCGGTCGGTCAGGGCGGCGAGGGTGGCGTCGGGGATCCTGCCGATCCCCATCTGGAGAGTGGCGCCGTCCGGGATCAGCGACGCCACGTTGCGGCCGATCTCGCGGCAGACGTCGTCGAGCGGCTCCGGAGTGAGCTCCGGCAGGGGCGCGTCCACCGGCACGAGCTGCGCGATGCGGTCCACGTGGAGGAAGGAGTCGCCGAGGGTGCGCGGCATGTTGGGGTTGACCTCGGCGAGGACGAGGTCGGCGGTGTCGACGGCGGCGCGCACGATGTCGACCGACACGCCGAGGCTGACGAAGCCGAGCCGGTCGGGCGGGCTGACCTGGATCAGCGCGACGTCGATGTGCACGCGGCCCGAGGCGATGAGCTGCGAGATCTCCGAGAGGAAGACCGGCATGAAGTCGGCCCGCCCCTCCTGCACCGCCGCGCGGACGTTGGCGCCGATGAAGAAGGCGGTGTGGCGAAAGCGCCCCTCGAGCCCCGGCTGGACGTAGGGGGCCGAGCCCAGGGTCATCAGGTGGACGACCTCGTTGCCCTCGAGGTGCGTGCCGTGGGCGACCATGGCCTCGACGAGGCTCACCGGCTCCGCGGCGCCCGAGCCGATGAGGATGCGCTTCCTGGGCGGGATCAGCCGCACCGCCTGCTCGGCGCTGGCGATCTTGGCGGCGTAGCGGACCTGCCAGTCCGGCTGCGGATCGAGGTTCATACGTGCGCGGCCCGCAGACGGTCGGGAGGCCGCCGCGTTCGGGTGAGCGAAGGGCAGACGGCGAGGGTCTGCAAGGGTTTCGACATGATCGTTTCTCCTCTGTCCACCATTCTCTCACGGCAGGCGGCTTCCCGGGCGGTGTCCCCGTGCTGGCGGACACCGAAGCGTTCTGAGGGGACGGGTTAACAGAGAATTTCGGCGTCGCCGGCGCAGACGCCGCTGAAGGTGCCGCAGCTCCACCGGGCATAGGCGCAGCATTGCGACGCCGACAGGGTCCACGGGCAACTGATGATGACCTCGTTGGCGCCGCAGGCGCCTTCGCAGGACGCGGACGCGGCCGGCGCGGGGGCGGTGGCGGCGATCACCATCAGGACGGCGACGAGAAGAAGGGCGGCTTTCCTGATCTTCATGGCATTCTCCTTTTGAGAGCGAAGCGTCTAAAAGGAACGGGTGCGCGGCCGGCGGGCGATGGAGACAAGGGGAGAATTCTGAAACCTGGGGAGGACCCGTCAGGCTCCACGCGCGGACCTATAATCCCTGGGCCGGCCGACTCCTTGCCGGCAAGGAGCCGGCCGTCGATCAACGCGGTGGCGGAGACCTACGACCTGGCGGTGACGATGCCGTCGGAGAAGGATTTCGAGAGCGAGGAGACCGGGGCGCTGCTGCGCAAGTATCTCAAGGGGCGGGCGGACATCCCGGCGGAGACGCGGATGCGGATCCTGCGGCTGATCGAAAACATGACGCTCGGCCGCAACGCCGTCGGTTATCTCACCGAGTCGATGCACGGCGCCGGCTCGCCGCAGGCGCAGCGCATCCAGATCGGCCGGCAGATGGAGCTGGAATAAAAAAAGCTCGCCCGCCGGCTCGCCGGCGTCGATGAGATCGAGGGAAAGAGGCGGAGCCTGAGGCGGGCGGGTATTTCGAGCGCGTGTTCGAGCCGGAAGGGTCCTGAGAGGGTGTTGGAAAGCCGCAGCCCCCACTGTAGAGACGCCCCGTGGGGCGTCTCCGAGGCGGCGCCTGCGTAACGAGAAACCTCACCCTGCCGCGGGGCGCTATACCTGTTCGTCGCCTCCACCCCGATCCGGAGACGCCCCACGGGGCGTCTCTCAGTGGGGTACCCGACGGCCAGCCGACTTTCCAAAACTAGAAACGCTGCCGGCCCGGGAACCAAGGGGGGCTTGGTTGAAGGTCCCGGACCGGCCCAGAAAAGTGCTGCGGGAGCGCTAGAAGCCGGGGCCGCCGTGCGGGAAGAAGCCCGGGAATGCGTGGGGCGCTCGGGGTCGCCGTGACGCTCGTGGAACTGCTCCAGCTTCTCCTTCTGCTCGTCGGTCAGCAGAGCGGTGAAGCGGGTCTTGAAATCCTCGTGCAGCGCCTTGAGCTGGGTGCGCGTCTGGTGGGCCGCGATGACCTGGTTGCCGACCGTGGCGGGGTCGGGATTGGCGCCGTCCAGCATCGTCTGGAGCGCCTCGTGCCGCTCGCGCACCTGCTCCATCAGGGGCTCCGCCTTGGCCCGCAGCTCCTCGTGGAGCTGCTTCGCGGCGGCCTTCTGGTCCTCGGTGAGGCCGAGGGCGGCGAAGTGGGCCTCCATCATCTCGCCGTGCATCTCGCCGTGCCCGCCGCGCATCTTCATCTTGCCGTGGGGGCCGCCGCCCGGATGGGCCGCCATCGCCACGGCGGCGAGGGCGAGGACGAGGACCGCGCTGATACCGATCAAAATCTTCTTCATGGTGGTTTCTCCTTTGGAGCGCCGCAGAATGGCACGGAGCTCATCACTGGAAAGAGTCTAGCTCCCCACGGGGCCGGGGTCCTCAGGGATTCGCAAGATGTTTGTAAAGAATGTAAAGCCGTCAGCCGCCGAAGCGGTAGCCGCGCCCATGGACCGTCAGGATGTGCTCGGGCCGCGACGGGTTCCGCTCCAGCCTTTGCCGCAGCGAGGCCACGTGGACGTCCACCGTGCGCGTGGTGGGCATGGCGTCGTAGCCCCAGACCTTGTCGAGCAGCTCGTCGCGGGTCAGCAGCGCTCCCCGGTTCTGGATGAAGAAGGCGAGCAGCTTGAACTCCAGGGCCGAGAGCGTCACCGGCGCGCCGTCGCGGAAGACCTCGCCGCTGCGGAAGTCCACCCGCACGTCGCCGAAGGCGTAGGTGCCGGCCGGGGAGGAGAGGGGAGAGCGGGCGCGCCGGAAGATGGCCTCCATGCGCGCCAGCAGCTCGATCATCTCGAACGGCTTGGTCACGTAGTCGTCGGCCCCCAGCTTCAGGCCCACGACGCGGTCGACCACCTGGCCGCGCGCCGTCAGCATGACGATGGGGATCTGGAGGCCGCGCTGCCGCAGCTCGCGGCAGACCTCGAAGCCGTCGCGGCCGGGGAGCATGACGTCGAGGAGGACCATGTCGAACGAGCCGGTGACGGCGCGGTCCACGGCGGTGTCGCCGTCGCCCACCGCCTCCACCTCGTAGCCCTCGCTGATCAGCCGGTCGGTGAGGGTGAGGACGAGGCTGGGCTCGTCCTCGACGAGCAGGATCCGCCGCGCCGGGGCGGAGGTCTCGGGTCCGGGCGCGCTCATACGGCGGCTTCGGGAGCGATCGGGAGGTGGAGGGTGAACGCCGCGCCCTGGCCCGCGCCGCCGGCCTCCACGCTGACCCGGCCGCGGTGGGCCTCGGCGATGCGGCGGACCACGCTCAGGCCCAGGCCGCTGCCGGGGATGCCCCCGGTCTTGACCTCGCGCCCGCGGTAGAACGGCTCGAACAGGTGCGGCAGGTCCTCGCGGCGGATGCCCGGCCCGCGGTCCTCGACCGTGACCGCGACCTCGTGCCCCGCGGCGCGCGCCCGCACGCCGATCCACGGCGTCCGGCCGCCGTACTTGACCGCGTTCTCGACCAGGTTGCGCAGGGCGCGCCGCAGGGCCCCGGCGTCCCCCAGCACGGCCGGCAGCGCGGGATCGACGTCCGTTTCGACGCGGGCCTGCCGCTCGTCGAGCAGCCAGCGGCAGTCCGCGAGCGCGCCGTCCAGGGCCGCGCCGACTTCGGTCGGCCGCAGGGTATAGGTCGCCTGCCCGGACTGCAGGCCGGCGAGCTCCAGCATCTGCCCGACCATCCGGGAGAGGCGCTGCCCCTCGGTCTCGATCACCTTGCCGTAGCGCTTCACCTGCGCCGGATCGGCGACCACGCCGTCCGCCAGGTTCTGGCCCGCCGAGCGGATGGCGGTGATCGGCGTGTTGAGCTCGTGGGTGACGCCCGCCACCAGCTCCATCTGCTGGCGCGCCAGCTTCCGCACCCGCTGGGTGGAGACCATCACCATCCCCATGGCCGCGGCGAGGAGGATCAGGATGCCGCCGCTGATCGCGAGGTTCTTGTACCGGAAGTGCGCGATCGCGTGTTCGAGCGTGCCGCGCCGGCGCACGAGCACGAGTCTCCAGGCTCCGTCCGCCGCCTGGCGGTGGATGGCCATGGCACGGCCGAACACGGGAGGCCCATGGCGCCGCGGCATCTCCGCGGGCTGCAGGCTGAACATCGGCAGGCTCGCCTCGCCGCCGGAGCGGAGGGCCGCGGGAGACACGCCGGGATCCGACTGGAAGATCACGCGCCCGGGAGGGTCCGCAGCCACGACGGTCACCGAGTACTCGCGTTCCTGGTCGTCGCCGAAGTAGCGCCGGCTCAGGGCGGGCAGGATCTCGCCGGCGATCACGCGCTGGTCGAGCCGGAGGATGAGGATCTCGCCCCGGACATGCCTGCGGCCCGGTGGCGGATGGTTGGAGAAGCTCGGGATCATCAGGGCCGGGACATCTCCCAGCACGGGGCTGTGGCGGCGGCCCGGGGCGTGCGCGAGGAGCCGGCGCACGGGCTCCAGATCTCCCGGATCGGGGACCGGCGCGAAGTGACGCGCTCCGGGCCGCAGGACCTCGGCGTCCAGGCCGCCCTGCGGGTTCGGCCGGACGCGGACGACGTCGCGGACGAGCCGCGGATAGGGCGCTTCGACGCGCCAGCGGTCCATCCGTTCCGCCAGGCTCTCCGGCCCGGTTTCGCCGTCCCGCCGGTCCGGCAGGAAGTGGGTCCAGGCCCGCGTCATCTCGCGGTCGAAGTCCTCGGCGAAACCGGCGCCCGCGGAGAACAGGGTGAAATGCATGCGGTGGCGCTGCACCATGCTCACCTCGCCGATCCACTTGTGCTGGAGCGTGCCCAGCACCACCAGCAGCACCGCCAGCATCACGGTGACCAGGAGGAGGGCATGGCGGGAGAAGAATCGGCGGATCATGGCTCGGAGGGCAGTTTAGCAGCCCTCCGGAGGCGGAACGCGGAGGCGGGCGGGGTCTTTACATTCCTTACAATCTTCTTGCACGGGTATGACAATCCCCCCTCGCCCCGCTCCCGCGGGGAGAGGGGGCGACGCCTCACTTGGCCTCGTTCAGATACCGCAGCAACTCGCTGTCCGTCGACAGCACCAGCACCGTTTCGCCGTCGATGCTCTGGGTGAGCGTTCCCATCGACTTGAGGAAGCGGTAGAAATCGGGGTCGCGGTTGTAGGCGGCGGCGTAGATGTCGGCCGCCTCGGCGTCGGCTTTGCCGCGGATCTCCTGCGCGGCGCGGTAGGCCTCCGACTCGATCACCTGCAGCTCGCGTTGCCGCTCGCCCGCGATGCGCGCCGCCTCGCCCGCGCCCTCCGAACGGTAGCGCTCCGCGATCCGCTTCCGTTCCGAGATCATGCGGGCGTAGACCTCCTGCCGCACCTCGTCCACGTAGTTGATCTGCTTGATGCGGAAATCGAGGATCTCGATGCCGAGGTCGCCGGTGCGGCGGCGGGCGTTCTGGAGCACCTCCTGGGTCAGCTTCTTACGGCCATGCTCCACCCGCTCGGCATCCTCCGGCTGGCTCAGCTCGGCGACGTCTTCAGCGACCACGAACGGCCGGTTGGTCGAGCGGACGAGATCGATGAGCTCGTGCTTGGCGATCGTGTTTCGCGTCTCGCCGTCGAGGATGTCGTCGAGCCGCGACTGCGCGCCGTTCTCGTCGCGGAGGCGCTGGAAGAACAGCAAAGGATCGGTGATGCGCCAGCGCGCGTAGGAATCGACCCAGATGAAACGCTTGTCCTTGGTCGGGATCTGGTTCGGGTCGCCAGCCCATTCGAGGAAGCGCTTCTCGAACGCGTGCTCCGTCTGGACGAACGGCACCTTGATCTTCAGGCCCGGCGTCGAGACCGGTTTTCCGACCGGCTTGCCGAACTGCGTGATGACGACCTGCTCCGTTTCTTTGACCGTATAGAGCGCGCTCGAGAGGGTGATGAAGGCGGCAATAGCAAGGACGATGAGGGCTACGCGGCGGATGTTCTTCACGGCTTCACCTCCGGCTGGTTCTGAAGCGGCAGCAGGGGAAGGACGCCCTTCAGGCTGTCGTCGAGCACGATTTTCCTCTTCACCTTGGGATAGATCTCGCCCATCGTCTCCAGATACATGCGGCGCCGCGTCACCTCCGGCGCCCGGCTGTACGCGGCGTGGACCTGGATGAACAGCTCGGCGTCGCCGCGGGCGCGGTTGACGCGGTCCGTGGCGAAACCCTGCGCCTGCTCCAAGGTCTGCTCCGCCTGCCCCCTGGCGCGCGGAATGATCTGGTTATAGTCGGCGCGCGCCTGATTGATCAGTTTTTCGCGCTCCTGCTGCGCCTGGTTGACCTCGTTGAACGACGGCTTGACGGGGTCCGGCGGGTTCACGTCCTGCAAGACGATCTGCTCGACCTTGATCCCGTTCTCGTATTGATCGCAGAGCGCCTGCAGCCGCTGCTCCACCTCCGCCGCGATCTCCTGACGGCCGACCGTCAGCACCTCGTTGACGCTGCGGTCGCCGATCACCTCGCGCATGATGGTTTCGTTCATGTCGCGGAACGTCTTGCCGACATTGCGCACCTTGAAGAGGTACTTGTAGGGATCGCGGACGCGGTACTGCGCCGTCCATTCGACCACGGCCACGTTGAGGTCGCCGGTCAGCATCAACGACTCCTCGGAGAGGTCCTCGGAGGAGTAGGTCGTGCGGCCGCTGCCTACCTCCTCGGTGCGGAAGCCGAACTCCTCCTTCAACTGCCGCTCGACCGGCACCTTCACGACGGTCTCGACCGGCCAGGGGAGCTTCGTGTGCAGGCCCGAGGGGACCTGCCGCACGAAACGGCCGAAGCGCAGCACGAGGCCCGCCTCTTCGGGATCGACGGTGAACCCGATCGTGAACAGGAAGGACGCGGCCAGGACGAGAAGGAGAATTCGCGGAATGAATCGTCCCGGAAGGCGCGGTGAGCGGAATCTACGGATGTTGTCGGCGTTGGGTATCTTGAAATCCATGGGAAAACCTCTTTTCTAGGGGCCAGGGCCGCTGACCGGATACTAGCAGGCTGTCTACTCGTACGACGTCCCCGAAGCTCATTCCGGGATTCTGAAGGGCCGCGCCCCCGCCCGGGCATAAATGCCCGGGCTAGTCAAAAGAGCCCCCTGAAGGGGACTCCAGCAGTCGGGTTCACCCGGCTGTTTCGCATAGCCCGGGCATTTATGCCCGGGCGGTCGTCCGGCGGCGAGGAGGGCCCGCACGGGTATGACATGATCGCGAGGGAGACTGGACCATGGCATCGGAAAACAGGCTGCCCCCGGGTCAGGCCGAAACCCGGAAATTTCCTCTGGTCGGCGAGACGTCCCCCGCCCCGGAGGCCCTGGATCTCGCGCGCTGGAGCCTGAGCCTGGAGGGGCTCGTCGCCCCCCCGCGTTCGCTGACCCATGCCGAGCTTCTCGCCCTTCCTCAGCGGGAGCGCGTGGTGGACATCCACTGCGTCACCGGGTGGACCCGGTTCGGGATGCGCTTCACCGGCCTGCCGCTCGCGTCTCTCCTCGCCGAGGTGGGAGCGAGCCCGTTGCCGGAGGCCCGCTTCGTCCGCTTCGTGGCCCGTTCGAAGAGGAGTCACGACACCTCGCTGCCTCTGGATCTCGCCCTGGCCGACACCTGGCTGGTGCACAGCGCCGACGGCCAGCCCCTCTCGCCCGAGCATGGTTATCCGCTGCGCACCCTGACCCCCTCGCGCTACTTCTACAAGAGTCTGAAATGGGTGCACAGGATTGAATTCCTGGCCGAGGACCGGCTCGGTTATTGGGAGCGCGAATCCTTCTACCACAACAACGCGGACCCCTGGCCGGGAAACGAACGCTACGTCAGCGGCTCCGTCTCGCCCGAAAAGCTGGAGACTTTCCGGAACGCCACCAGCTACGTGCCCTACCGCGGACCCAGGAAGCTCCTCCTGACCGCCGATCTGCGAGGCTGGGCGCCCGGCGTCACGGACCTGGGGGACCTCCACATCAAGGATTCCGACCTGCGCGGCGCCCGGCTCGACGGCGCCGACCTCCGGGGAGCCAACCTGACGCGCTCGCGCTTCGACGGCGCCAGCCTGGTAGGGGCGGATCTCCGGGGAGCGGACCTCGAAGGCGCGTCTTTCGTCGGCGCCGATCTCACCGGCGCCGATCTGCGCGAGACCGCGCTCAGCGCGACGCGATTTTTCGAGCGTGATCCGGAGGGACGGATCCGGGGAGCGAAGATCGGCGGACTCCGTTGGGAGGGAGCGGCGGGGTTGTTGGAGGACCAGGAGGATTACTTGCTAGGAAAGATCGCATGATGCAGCCCCCTGAAGAGATCGCCGCCGCCACCCGCGCCTGGCTGGAGAAGGCCGTCATCGGCCTCGACCTGTGCCCGTTCGCCAAGGCGGTCTACCTGCGGGACCAGATCCGCTACGCGATCAGCGAGGCGGAGACCCCGGAGGACCTCCTGGAGCATCTGATCGGCGAGTTGCGGACGATCGCGGCGGCGAGCCCGGAGGAGATCGACACCACGCTGCTGATCCACCCGCAAGTGCTCACCGACTTCCTCGACTACAACGATTTCCTGGACGTGGCCGAGGACGCCGTGGTCCGGCTGGGACTGGAAGGGGAGATCCAGGTCGCCAGCTTCCATCCGGACTACCGGTTCGAGGGCGCCGGGCCGGACGACATCGAGAACTACACCAACCGCTCGCCATATCCGATCCTCCACCTGCTGCGCGAGGCGAGCGTCGAGCGCGCGGTGGCGGCCTTTCCGGATACCGACGCGATCTTCGAAAAGAACATCGAGACGATGCGCCGCCTGGGCCACGACGGCTGGCGGCGTCTGGGACTGCCCGCCCCCAAGACCCGCCGGCGATGACGATGGTCCGGGGACGAACGGTCCGGGGGCGCTTCAACGCCTGGCTGCTGGATCTCGCGGACGAGGCCATGGACCGGCGGTACGGCGCGCGCAAGCGCCTCCTGTTCCGGGACCTGCCGGCGGAGATCGTGGAGATCGGTCCCGGCGCCGGGGCCAACCTGCGCTACTACCCGCCAGGGACGCGGGTGATCGCCGTCGAGCCCAACCTCGCCGCCCACGGCCGTCTGCGGGACCGCGCGGCCCGGCGCGGCGTGGACCTGGAGATCCACGGCCTCCGGGGCGAGGCGATCGGCCTGGCGGACGCCAGCCGCGACGCCGTGGTCGGCACCCTGGTCCTCTGCTCGGTGGAGGACCCGCGGCGGGTGCTCGCGGAGATCCACCGGATCCTGAAGCCGGGCGGCCGGTTCCTCTTCTGCGAGCACGTGGCCGCGCCCCCGGGAACGGCGGCGCGCCGCGCGCAGGACGCGCTGCACCGTCCCTGGCGCTGGCTCTTCGACGGCTGCCACCTGAACCGGAGCACCCCCGCTCTCCTGCGCGAGGCCGGCTTCGCGTCCGTCGAGATGGACTGCTTCCGCCTCCGCCCGCCCTTTCTGCCGGTCGCGCCGCACGTCTTCGGCGTCGCGGTGAAGTAGCCCGGCCCTCACCCGCCCGGGCATAAATGCCCGGGCTAGTCGAAAGAGCCCCCTGAAGGGGACTCCAGCAGTCGGGTTTACCCGGCTGTTTTCGTGGTAGCCCGGGCATTTATGCCCGGGCGGGGGGCGCGGTGCCCCTCCCCCCCGACCGCCGGGAGAGGAGGGGAGACAGGAACCAGCTTTCTCTAAACAGCCTTGTCAGGCCCGGACGAAGGGAGTACATTCATCGCCTTGTGCATCTTTCTTTAAAGGAGGAAGCGATGGAGATCGCCTGTCGTCGGAGAATCGTAGCGTTGGGCGTCCTGGTTCTCTTGGGTGTGCTCGCCGCCGCCGGTCCGGGAGCGGCGGCCGAGGCGGCGGCCGGGTTCGGGGATGGGGGGCCGGGGTACTGCGTCGGGAACAGCTTCTGCGACGACATGGCCTGCTACGCGCCGGAGGCCCCGATCTCGCAGGTGGCCTGCCGGTGCAAGCTGATCGATCCTTTGTGCGGCATCGGCGAGTGCGTGAACGGCAGCGCCTACTGTGAAGGTCCGTTCTGCCCGGCCCCGGTGTGCTACGACTCGACCTCGGTCATCTCCCAGGTGCTCTGCCAGGGCGCCGAGCTCGACGACAACTGCCAGATCGAAAAGAAGGGCTGCGGCCCGGGCTATTGCGTCGGGGACAGCTTCTGCGACGACTGCGCGTGCTATGCCCCGTGGGCTCCGATCTCGCAGGTGGCCTGCCGTTGCCATCTGATGGACCCCGCCTGCGGCATCGGCGAGTGCGTGGGCAACGGCGCCTACTGCGAAGGTCCGTTCTGCCCGGCGCCGGTCTGCTACACCCAGACCCATCCGATCTCGCAGGTGCTCTGCCAAGGCGGCACCCTGGGAGCCGACTGCAAGCTGAACAGCGGTCCTGTCGTCATCGGCGACGATCCGGTGGAGAAGTAAGGTGGAGTGAGGGCCTGCGGCCGGGCCCTCACTACCCCGGCCCTCCTCTCCCAGCCTCACCGGGAGAGGAGGGGAGGACCGCCGCCGTAAATCGATCAGGGCTAGTCGAGACCCCAACTGACCGTGCAGTTAATGAAACCGGTCCCCGAAATCTTCTGGAGAGCGACCCTGATGCTGCTTCCGAATCGGATGTTCATGGGAACCATATCCGAATAGTAGACGGTGCCATCCGGGCTGGTGTGATAGAGCGCCTGCGCAAAATCGAGGGTCTGCGCCGCGCCGCCGTCCACGTAGAAATGTAAACGTGTACTGAGGATGACAGCATCCTGCGAACACTGGAATCCTTTAATGTTCCCGGAGCCGCTGGTGAGAGGAATCACGTCGACGGTGGTGTTCGAGCTGACATTATTGGAGCTGAGACGAGGCTTCGTCTGTCCCTCATCCACGGCCCAGGCGCCGGAAGCGATGGACAGAGCCAGAACAATAGCGGACAGGATGCTGAGTCGAACGGTTTTCATGGAGTCTCCTTCTGGGAAGCGGCTTCCCAAAGATGGTCCCCGGACCGCCTCGGCCTGAGGCTATGCCTCACGATGGCCGCGGGCCGAGAAGTCGATGACCAAAACCTTCCTGAAAAACTTACCTTAATTCATCATTCTCCCTCTTGCTGTTGTAGTGCCGCCCGCCTCTGGAAGCGGGACGGGGCTTCCTGGAACACTCCCGGCCTCTCTCGTCCTCCCTCGCCGGGAGAGGAGGGGAGACCTTTCCGCCGCGCCGTTAATCTGCCGCGAGCCGTCGCCTGGAGATTCTGGCCTGGAGAAGTTGGCGACGAGCCGGAGTCCCGGGACTTGGGTCTGGAGAAGTTGACGCCGGCTCAGAGTCTGGAGACTCTGGCTTGGAGATGTTGACTCTGCGCCGGAGTCAGGAGACTTTGCGCCGGAGATCTCGACTTCGCCTCAGAGATCTCGACTTTGCGCCGGAGACGTTGACTCTGCATCAGAGTCCCGGGACTTTGCGCCGGAGAGGTTGACGCTGGCGCAGAGTCTGGAGACTCTGGCCTGGAGATCTTGACGTTACGCCAGAGTCAGGAGACTCTGGCCTGGAGATCTCGACTTCGCCTCAGAGATCTCGACCTTGCGCCGGAGACGTTGACTTCGCCTCAGAGTCCCGAGACTTTGCATCGGAGATGTTGGCGCTGGCGCAGAGTCAGGAGACTTTGCCTCAGAGATCTTGGCTTCGCCTCAGAGATCTCGACTTTGCGCCGGAGATGTTGACTTTGCATCAGAGTCCCGAGACTCTGCATCGAAGGCGTTGACGCTGGCGCAGAGTACGGGGACTCTGGCTTGGAGGAGTTGACGACGGGTCGGAGTCCCGGGCAACGGCTCTGACTGGACCGCCGCCCGCTCCTCCGGCAAGCCGCGGCGAAGCACCTGGCCCCTATCCCGTCGCCTTTATCCCGCCGCCCTGGGGGCTAGCACGTCTCCAGGCCGGACCTGCCGCACTCCTGCACACAGGTGATGTTGCCGCAATTGCTGCCGCTGCCACCGATGACCATGAAACCCTGGCTGTCGTTCAGCTTCAGCAGGGTCTCCTTCGCGAGGGTGATCTTCTTGACCTGCTTCTTCATGGCGGCTCCCTGGATAAGGGCAGGGTCGCCATTGACCCCACCCTTTCATCCAGGGAATCGTAACGCGAAAACCTCCGGCGCCTACTGGGGCGGCCATTGATGCCCCGGCTGGCATCTCACCCACCGACCTTTCGGCGTCAACCGGCAACGTTCGGGGACCAACCCGGAAGGTTCGCTGACCAACCCGGAAGCTTCGCGGATCAACCCGGAAGCTTCGCGGACCAACCCGGAAGCTTCGGGGATCAACCCGGAAGCTTCACGGTTGACCTCGCAAGCTTCCCGGTTGAAGCCGGAAGGTCCGGGGATGACGCCGCAAGCTTCCCGGTTGAAGCCGCAAGCTTCCCGGTTGAAGCTGGAAGCTTCGGGGATGAACCCACAAGCTTCCCGGTTGACGCCGAAAGCTTCGCGGTTGACCTCGCAAGCTTCCCGGTTGAAGCCGGAAGGTTCGGGGATGAACCCGCAAGCTTCGCGGTTGACCTCGCAAGCTTCCCGGTTGAAGCCGGAAGCTTCGGGGATGAACCCGCAAGCTTCCCGGTTGAAGTCGGAAGGTTCGGGGATGAACCCGCAAGCTTCGCGGACGACGCTCGAACAGGAACCCGGCCCCGACCATCCCCAGAGCCCCAACGGGGCGCCGGCGCCATCGCCGCCGCCAGCCGGCCGCCAAGTGCCTGGCATCCACGCCGCACCCACGGACCGCGGGAGCGGCGGCTGAGCTCTCCGTCCCGCGATGCCCTCCCGGCAAGGCCCGGCCTCCCCGCCCCAGGTTGAAACCATGGGGCTACCCACGGTTGTCCCTGAAGGGACGATTAAGAGGAAGGCTATTTCAGAACGGGAGGGGAGACCCATGCCCCAACGGGGCAAAATTTGAAGAGCCCGGCGCTTCAGCGCCGGGTAGGCGATTCCCCCCGAATCCCCATCCGCCCCGGGGGCGGAACCCACCGGTCCGATACCTGGACGCCGAAGGTGCCGCTCCTTAGAGCACCTGACAGAAGCGGTGGCAGACCGGCCTGAAGGGCCGGGAGAACTAGCCCAGGGATGAGGCCGAAGGCCGATTCCCTGGGTGAGGGAATAGGGAGCATCAAAGCGGCCTGAAAGGCCGCGAGAACCTCGGCTGAATAGCAGTTGAGCTGATCCCGGCAGAGATTCTCGCGACCCTTCAGGCCGCTGAAATCGAGGGGGTCTTTCTTACCCAGGGCATTGGCCTTCGGCCTCAGCCCTGGGCTAGTTCTCCCGACCCGTTGGGCCGGTTTGTAGCCGGTCGCCGCCGCTCCTTCGGAGCTATCTATAGAGGATGGGGGACCGCGCTCTCCCTGGGGCTCGCGCCTCCAGGCTACAGGCCCGCACCTCTCCGAGGCGCATCCCGGAAGAAGAACCCTCATCGGACAGCCTTCCTGGAGACACTGTAGGGGCAGGGACGGTCCCTCCTCCCAAGGTGGGAGGCCGCGGTGCCGTACCCGACGAAAGGAGCTCTCCTATGGTCCCTCTTCGACGGAGCTTCGTCCTGATCGTCTCGCTCTCCCTCCTGGGCACTCCGGCCTTTGCGGCCCCGCGAGCGCAGACCGCGCCAGAGACTTCCCTGGCCCGCGGGATCGCCTTGCGGGTCCTCCACATCCTGACTCCGATCCTGGAGAAACTCGGCGCGGGTATGGACCCCCTGGGCGCTCCCGAACCCCAGCCCGTCGATCCCGCGTCCAGCGCCACGCCCCAGGGATCGTCGGGGGATCTCGGAGCCGGCATGGACCCGCTCGGTTGATTCGTGGCACGCCGGCCTGACGTTGCTTCAGGCCGGCGTTTCTTCCCTCTTCGCTTTCATGGAGTTGCAGACATGCGGTATAACTGGCACCTCCTGCACGATCCAAAGAGGGAGCGCCGTGTCCGATATCCATATCACCCGCGAGCTTCTGCGCGCCGTCGAGTCCGGCGAGTTGCCGGCCCGCGTGCTCACCGAGATCGGCTGGCAGCACCTCCTGAGCCTTTGTCCTTCCTGCCGGGGCGAGCTGGACGCATGGCGCCGTGAAAGAGCGGCTTTCCGCGGCTCCGACACCGCCCTCAAGGTCCTGCCGTTCCTCCTGGAACGCCACGTGGAGGAGGTAGAAGAGCGGCATGAGGCGGCCCGGCGGGATCTCCGGGCTCTCCTCAAGCTTTCCCACGAAGAACGCCTCACCAGAATCCGCCGTGCCTCCAGGCGATTCCAGGGGACCGCCCTCGCGGCGATCCTCCTCGAGGAAGCCAGGAACGCCATGCCGGAGCGGCCCCGGGATCTCTATGAGTTGGCCGAGACCGCCACCGCCGTACTGTTGCGCACTCCAGACCTGCCCGGCCTCTACGATCTCCTCGTCCGCGCTCGCGCCTACCAGGGCAACGCCCTGCGGGCCCTAGGCCAACTCGCCGAAGCAGTGGAAGCCCTGCGGGGCGCCCGTGCTCTCCTGCGCACCCAGGGCGTGACCGATCCGCTTGTCTTCGCCGAGGTGGACTGGATCGAGGGGGCGCTGCGCAAGGACCGGCGGCAGTTCCCGGAGGCGGAGGAGCTCCTCGTGCGGGCGGCCAGCCTCTACTCGCTGGCCGGGGAGAAAGGGCAGGCCGCCGAACCCCTCCTCACCCTCGGACTCCTCTACTACGACACCGGCGAGACCCGGAAGGCCATCGAGGTCACGGAGACAGCGGCGGCCCTCATCCATCCGGAGCGGAACCCCCGCTCGTACCTGTGCGCCCGGCACAACCTGACGCTTTTCCTCATCGAGGCGGGGGAGTACGCCGTCGCGGCCGAGGCCCTCTCCGACGATGAGGATCTCTACCGGCGCTTCTCCGACCCCTGGACGCGGCTGCGCCAGATCTGGCTCCAGGGCAAGGTCGCCTTCGGCCTGGGCCACCTCGAAGAGGCCGAACGAACCTTCCTGGAAACCCGGCAGGGCTTCCTGGACCAAGGCGTCGGCTATGATGCCGCCCTCGCGTCGCTCGACCTCGCGATGGTCTACGCGAGGCAGGGAAGAACAGGTGAGCTGAAGCAACTCGTCGGAGAGCTGGCGGCGGTCTTCGGGGCCGATGATCTCCCCCGAGAGGCGGTCGCGTCGCTCGTCCTCTTTCGGCAGGCGGTTGAGGAGGAGCGGGTCACGGTGGCGGTGATTGAGGAGGTGGCCCGTCGCTTGAGGTGGGCGGTGGGATAGGGACCGAACTGCGCCCGGATCGCTCGGCCGACCGGCGACGAAGTGCCTGGCACCCGTCCGGGCCGCCCGGGCCGGGAATCCGGATGACTCGGCCGATGAAGGCCGGGCTTGCCCCGGAAGCCTTGGGCGGTGCGGGACCTGTTGATGGCTTAAGGGAGTATACTAGGCGTAACGGGAGCGGACCCTGGATGCTTTGAATACCAGGGTGTAGGGCGAGGCACATTTCGAGGAGGCTTATCTGCGCCACCGCCCGTAATCTTTGGAGGACTCCTGTGCCGGACAACGAACAGCTCGGAAGATTGCTTTCCCTTTACTCGACTCAGAAGCTTTTGCAGCACTTTCAGTCCTCGAAAAGGACTAAGGATTCGATGATTCAGGATATAGTCGAATCGGCTACGCCGGAAGAGATTATAAATTTCGCCTATACCTACCACCCCACTACTAAGCACCATCTTCACCTGTTTTCGCATAGCGCCGAGCAAATAAGTTCTTTGCCTGACGAGCCTTTGGGGTTGCTGAGTCTTGTTCGGTCAGAGCGGACGGCCACCCAAGCTCTTTGGTTTTACCTGATTGAACTTTCCTATAACGTGGTGCTTCGCGATCCTCTGGAAATTGTCCCGGTTAAATTCCCCTGGCCGGTGCTCATTCGCTGCACTAACGACCTGCTTACGCTACGGTTCACGATTATGGAGCCAAGTATGGCGTCTCGGTTTGACTCTGGCCGCATCGTGAAAGCAACGCGAGAGATTGATGAGTCTACAGTCCAGGCTCAGGCGCTAGGCAATCTCGGCCTCTCCAATGTTACTGCCCTCGACCTTAACAAGGGTGTAAAAGGTCTTTGGTCAGACGACATGATCGACTCTCCTTCCGTCCAATGGAAAAAGGCGCGCGCCACGACACGGCAAGTCATGGATGGCGACTACTTGGTGAAGCGAGACGATCCCGATCTGTACCAAGAGCTTGTCGATAAGCCCTTATTCGGCGCCTTGTTTCGGTGGGTTGGCGACAGCATTAGTCTTGAGCACTTCACGGTAGAGGCAACGCAAGGGACGTTTACGTTCAGAACTTTCTCCGACCTAGATAAGGGGGCAGACTATGTGGTTCGAGAGATTCTTGAACGCAATTGATTCTAGCTGGGTAGGCAATGCGATCGAGCGTCGCATGAAGCTGATCGAAAGAACCGACCCTGAGAACATCTACGTGGAGAATATACGGAGTTTTTTTAACATGCCGTTCCGGATTGCAAAGTTCTTCTGCGATCTAGCTGTCAGAGAAGGGATTTTCTTCAAGAAGATCGGATATCTGTGTCCCAAGAATAAAAACATCATACTGTATGCAGTACCCGGCGAGCCTCTTCCGGATACGGTTACCTGCCGAGTGTGCGAAGAAGGAGGCGAGGAAGAGTTCGAGTTTGACCCCAGGAAGCTTCAGACAATTGAAGTCTACAGCATTGTCGCCACGCGGTTAGATAATAACTCCGCCGCCGTTCACGAAAGCTAAGCCGTGGCAATCACCAAAGAAAAGGCGGCAGTGTATCAGTTGATGGCCGATGTAGTCGTTAAGTTTGCGCTTGGCATGGCCGTGTGCGGGGTATTCGTGGCGATCGCGGTCAAGCTTATCCGCGATCCTAGCTGGCCAGTAGCAGCATTTGGATCGTTTTTGTCGGCCACGGTGTTTCTAGTGTTCCGTCACTATTTCCATACAAAAAAGAAGTAGCCTCTCCCCCGAGAGGGACCGGCTACGTAATCTTGACGTCTTCCCAAAGGCAACTAAGGCGAATACTCCTGTAGTCTTGCCTCCAGAGCTCGTTCGCCTGCACGTCCTGGACGAGACCGCCTTGACCACCTCCGTCAGCATCCGCTCGCACCGCTCACCTACCTGGACGAGCAGGCGAAGGATGGTCTTCTTTTCGGTGCCGGTGATCCGCTCAATGGCCCGGATCGAGCTACCCTCACGAAGCCGGTTCAGATAGAGCAACGCCCGGCAGGTGCATAGCTTCACCACCCTAAGCCATACTTTTATGCTCTTCTCAGGAAGCACGCCGAACAGGGGGTAGATTCAAGGACCAACGTCGGATGCCTTCCGGAAGGTGCCCACTCGCCTAGGTGCCCCAATCTCTCCGGTAAGGCGAGCGACGCGCCGACGTAGTTCGTCGAGGGAGCCAAGAACGAAGACCTCTTTGGTTTCAGTAACGTGTAGCATTCCACTACTCGCGCGTGCCAGATCATTAAGCGCGCGTTCGACATCAGGAGTATCTACGCTCTCAAAGCCTTCACAACGGCTAATCTCGGCGGCTATGAGGTAGACGTTGCGGGGGGTATTGCGGAGGCGCGGCTCCAGGTCGGCCAAGGCGCGCACTACTCCCTGGTATAGATCGACGTTGTCAAAGCTGGGATCGGAGAGAAGCCGATCTACCTTGGTGACGACATCGGGAGGAGCAAAGGCGCTAACTACAATCTCTTGTAGGCTCCGGGCATTGATCTGGCGGCGTTCAGCGGTTTCCACCACGCGAGCAAGTTGTTCGATTGTCCAGCAGCTAACATACTGTTGTCGGGCGCGCTCGCTCACCTCGCTGTGTGGGTCCTCGGCACCAGGGTACGCAGGAGCTACAAGCAAGCAGCCATTTGCGCCGTTCTTTTCATAGTGTGACCGGAGTCCTGCAAAGTCGAGATGGCCAAGTGATGGAACATCACTACTGCTCTTCGCTTCCAACGTAAATGTATAGTTCTCAACGCCATGGATCAGATATCGGGCGATGCCATCAGGCGTTCCAGAGCCCCCAATGTGGCGTGAGCTGAAGCCGAGTGCACGTAATGCGCCTACAAGAGCGATCTCTAAGTCATTTGCGCTGCTCGATGCTTCACGAAGCGACGCTGCAAGAGCCTGTAGAGAATAAGCTTCGTCGAGTGCAAGACTTCTAAGAAGGGCGTCGCGTTTCTCAAGTAAGTCATTGACGATCTCTGCTTCAACGCCAGCAGCGTGAAGGTATACCTCCAGCAGTGCCTCTGCAACCACCAACGCTTCAAGGAGTCTCTTGCTGTCGGGTTTTTCTGCGAACTCCCGTACAAGCTCATGATCTTCGTTTACAATAAACGTTGCTGTACGGGCATTGAGGCGAGCCAGCGGTTCAAACTCGCCCGCAGGAGAGTACTTAAAGGTGTAGCTACGCTCCTTTCTCTCTGTAGAGTACAGTTGCTCAACGAGAGCCTGCAGTTCTTCAAGGCCGCTGACGGGCTCGAGTAATCGCCAACTTGATAAAGCTGCCCCTTCCGTTGTCTCTGTGGGAAAGTCCGCAGCACCCGCAACCAGAACGTCTGCGAGAGGGCGTTCAACGAGTTCGGTGCTAACATAGTCCCGTATACCTTCTTTCTTGCGCTTGTTCTCTGCTTCGTCGGCTTTTACCCGCTCTTCATACCGATCACGTGCTTGGTTGAAGAGCTGGATAAGTAGCTCCCGGAGCTTTTTTTTGACCTGTGACTGCTCGACATCATCGCGTGCTGCGGTCACATACTTATTAAGGTCCGGTGCCTCAACAATCGCAGCAAAGCGATACCATGTTGTAAACGACAGCGGTCGTGCACCGAAGAGAGGGTCGGTTTCGTTAATGAGGCGATTGTGGACACGGACAAAGAATCCGTGGCTTCGCCCAAGATCCTCACTTTTGCCACCCTCGGCATATAGTGATCGTTTGGTTACATAGACCTCACCGATAACGCCTGAAGGAAAGCTGGGAGAGGAAAGGCCGCCCGGAACCTTTGTCCATGTTTCACCTGTGACGGGGCTTAGGTCCGTTATTCGCTCATCGTCAAGTTCGTCGACCGTGAAGTGTACAATTTTTTCATATCTCTCTTTCGAAGAAGTTATGCGATCTCCATTCAGGTGTAAAGCGAAGTCGCTTGCGAGAGGCATTGCCGTCTCAAGGACCCACCTCAGGCGCCCAGTGGCGAGTTGATGCGCCTTTTCCTTTAGGTCTTCTAGTACGACGAGCGTCCAAGTGGGCGTTGCCTCTAGATCCTGTGGATTCGGCTTGGTTGCAAGCACAGCTCTTGCAGCTTGGAAAGACCGGCTGTTCTCCAGTAAAGATGTACTATCGAGCCTCCGCAGCGTGAGTGCGACAGGCTGAGCGGTGCCAGTTGCATCAGTGGCTGCTGCGAAGGCTTCAAAGTTGATAGATACTGCGTGGATGCCCTGAGATGTCCGACTTAGGTATGTGGCATGCCTAGCAACGGCGTAACTGGCAAGTTTGCCTATACCAAACTTGCCAATTTGTTTTCGTCGTGAGGAAATGGCTGGCTTATTGCTAACCCCAATATGCCAGAGGTTCTCAAGTTCTTCGAGCGTCATACCTTTGCCATTATCAAAAACCACTATGAGAGGTCGCTCGCCATCCAAATCAACATGCACAGAACACACACTAGCCTCAGCGTCCCAACTATTAACTACTAGTTCCTCTATTGCCTTTACCGGTGTGGCGTACAGCTGCTCACTGAAAAGCTTTATTACTTCATAAGAGATCTGAACATTTACAGTTTTGGTCTCGATGCCAATGGCTTCTACATCATCAGCGAGTCGGAGTGCCATAATTATGACTCCTTCTCTGGGACCTGGCAGAACTGTTCTTCTCCGCTTGCTGCCGTAGATCTTCGAAGAACAAGAACATACTCTGTCAAGATGTCTGCTCCATTATGACGTGTGTAGGACATATAGCGATTCTTTACGGGATAGCTGAGGAGGTTCTCGAGATGAAACCAGTCGCCAGCCAGTTCCTCAAATAGAGTAGAGGTAGGTATCTCCGCACTATTCCAGCTACTATGGCCAACAACGAACACAGCAGGGGATCCATGCTTGAGTAATTGGGAAAGCCCTTCAAAGACGCGGGTCATTGCTAGTATATAATGCCGGAACGAGTCCGCACGCTTTGCAGAGACCTCGCGGATACGACTTTCCCATTCCTTTGCAAGCGTATTTCTGAGGACCGCGCTTTTAAGTAGAGAGTCGCGTTGCGGTACTTGTGGCCGACCGATATATTTGTCCAATAATTGCAATCGTTGCTGATGATTGGTTGTTAGTCCTAGCCAAAACATCTCAAGCTTGTGGCGACGATAGTAATCCACGGCGCCGTGATAGGGTGGTGATGTAATGACAGCGTCAACAACCCGTGAAATGTGATCTCCGAGGTGAACTGCATCACCGAGCATTACCCGAGTAGAAACGGACTTGACAGTTGCCTTGTAGAGTCCTTCTGCTGCATCGAGCGCCTTTGTCATTGCTTTGGAGAATAAGGCGAAAGGGTTAATGAGACGGCCTTGTTCTTCGAGGCGTTTCATATGTGCCGTTACTTCGAGGCCAGATACCGGCACAGGATCAGCATTGGACGAGTTGCGGATAATCGACGCGAAAACAGCATTGAAAAACTTGCCATGGGTGGCTGGGATTGGAGCTCTGGCTATAGCACGACGAATATTCGCAAGGTCCACGACAACGTAACGTCGGAACCAGTGATTAAGGTTGGGGATCGCGGGAATAAAGTCGGTTAACTCACTTTGCTCGCTCTCAAATTCACTATCAGATAGATCTTCGAACATCATTTTTTTGTATTCAGATTCTGGACGAGCATATAGCTGAGCTGATTCGATTACAGTCTGCGCAGAGGTGCGAAGTCGCGCAGGTTGGTAACGGTGAGTCTTCGCGGATGCCACAGCAGTAGCAACCGGGTCAACGTCGAGGCCTATGGAGTGGCGCTGCATACGGAGGGCCTCGACCAGCAAAGTTCCGCTGCCACAGAATGGATCTAGAACAACCTGATTGGGTTGTGTATATCGCTCCAAGAGGGTCTGTACGATTGGCGGATGAAACTTCGCAGGATAGCGGAAGAGGTAATGCGTGAGTCGGTCGAAACGCTGATTGTCGGTGGCGAGTGGTTCTATCCCTATGCGGGACAGGCCTAGTGCGTTGCTTTTGACAAGAGGAGACGGGACCATGGCTGCGGAGTGTACACAGTTTGATTCGGGCAAAGATAGCCTCAGCCGAGCTCCATATACTAGATACTGACCCCTGTCAAGGCTGTCGACAAGCTTCCTCCAGCCCTGACGACCTCGCGAGATGTTTCTGCTGGCCAGAAGCGCAGGCTGTGGCGGGGGTAGGATCTCTCCCAGAGAACCTCTGGCAAAGTGCCCCCCACTGTCGCCGTGCGGCAACGGTCGTATCCTTTCGCGCTCCCTGCCACCGACATAAGCGCGGACGGAGACGTGTGATGAGGCTTCGAAGCCGGCGGCGGCGCTCGAAATCGAGAAGCGACCAGATGGCCAGGACAGCCCCAGGCGTCAAGGTGTTCCAGAGGCGGTCCAGGCCGGCGGGAGTGTAGAGGCGGTTGTTGGCGCGCAGGGTGTACGCCCCGGGACCGTCTGCATCGAGGCACTCTTAGGGACAGGAGCGCCCCCTCCCTCCCATGGTGGGGCGAGAGCGGAAGCAGCTCCGGAAAGGTTCCTCTATGCGCAGCGTTTCCTTCCGTGCCCTCACCTTCGTTCTCACTGTCCTGCTCCTCGCCTCGCCTGTCCTTGCCGCTGGCGCCCGGCTCCCTCGGGCAGAGGAGGCGCCGGGGGTTTTCGCCGAGCTTTGGCAGGTGGTCCGGCAACTCGTGCCGACTCTGATGAAGGGCCGCGCCGGCCAGGATCCCAACGGAAGTCCGCTTCCTGAACCGACCGGTTCAGGGGCGACCAGCGAGCCTGACACCGAGGGCCGGGCTGGTCAGGACCCCAACGGATAGATCGAAGACGGTTCGCGTCTTGAAGTGTCCGCCGGCATGGGCTGGCGGACTTTGCGCCTTCTGTCGTTCCTGAAGTAAGATCGATGTAACAGAATGAGAGCACGTCAGGGAGGGAAGAATGGCGGAGTGGCACATCCCGGAGGACTTGTTCGAGCGGTTTCTCCGAGTGGAGACGTCGAGTGAGGAGGCGCGGAAGCTCGTTCGCCATCTCTTGAGCGGGTGTCCGGATTGTCCGGAATTGGCGTACCGGGTGACCGCGGGAAGCGGCCTCTTCCCCGCCCTGGAAGGGACCGGCCAACCCGGCTGGGAGCAGGTCCATGAAGAGGTCTTCACGCGGGCGTTTGCCTGGGAGAGCCAGGAAGAGGCCCGGCTGGCGGTGGAGAAGCTCCGTGGATGGGGTCAGTGGGCCGAACTGGCGCCGATGAGCCCTCTGTCGCGCCTGGAGAGGGTGGAGTCGGACCCGCGTTTCCATACCTTCGGCCTCTATGAGCGGCTCCTCGAAGCGGCCCGCTGGTACAGCCGCATCGAGCCGAGGGAAGCCGTGGATGTGGTCCGCCTCGCGATTGTCGTGTCCGAGCGGCTGGACCCGGCCGCCCTGGGCGAGCAGCGGGTGGCCGACCTCCAGGCCGCGGCATGGGCGGAGCTCGGTTAAGGGACGGCAAGGGCGCGAAGGACCAGGTGACCATGCTGCCGGCGTCCCTGAAAATCGTCGGACAGGTCCCCGAGCACCGCCGCCATGACTCTGTCGCTTATGGTCCTATTGCTCTGTTTCACCGCTTTATCGCAGAGCCAGGGATTCGTGTGCTCGGTCGGAGTCCTGAGGTATAATCGTCGACACGAAATCGTGGCGGAGATCCCTCGACACGGAGCCATTCTCTTCGCGCAACGGGATTCTGGACTCTTGGCAACGGCTGGCGGGGCGGGTGGGTAGGGCAGCATTGTCGCGCGAGAAGCGCCTGCGAGCGATTGAAACTCCATAGGACCGACTCGGACTCCCCCGCGGCTTCGTTCAACCTGGGTCTATCTGAAATTCTCCCTGGACGTTGGAGGATCTCGGTCGTCTTCTCGGGAGGACTTCAGATAGACCCTTTGGGGCGATCGAGGCGAAGAGTGCTTGCATTGTTCTGCCGGTTAAATTCTGAGCGTATAGGCACAAAATAATAGGAGGTGATCATGACGTGCAAACAGCAGCCGATCATGTCTAGATTCATCTTCGCCACTGTCCTTTGGGCGTTCTGTGCTGGACGCGTCAGTGCCGACACGGTCCATGTGGCTTCGGACACCAACATCAATCTTGCGACCAGCCCTCCAATGCCGCTTACTCAGTGCTTTCGTCCTCGGTAATCTTACTCAAGTCCGCATGCCACCTTCCACACGTATCGAAAGGAGAGAGCCATGAAGAAAGTCCCGGTCGTTCTAGCGCTGGTCCTTCTCTGTGCCGCGCCCGCTTTCGGAGACTGCAGTCTCCTGACGAACATCACCGAGGTTGTGCCGGCGCTCCACGTGGGGGAGACCGTGCACTTCGACTTCGAGTTCATCGGCGGGACGGAGCCCTACCACTTTGCGCTCGTCGCCGGCGAGCTGCCGCCGGGCGTCAACCTCACCGGCTCCGGCGGTCTGCGCGGCAAGGTGAAGCAGGGTGGCTTTTTCGACGCCTTCATCCAAGTGACCGACGCCGCCGGCTGCACGCTCACCGTCGCCTACAACATTCAGGTGGAATGAAGATTTGAAAGGAGTCGAACATGTACGATAGCAAGTCAGGACCTTGTATTGCGGTCGGCCGCGGCGGCGTCGGCGAATCCGGAGCCTCCACGCTCATCACGCATCAGGTGACGGGCGAGATTCAGAAGCTGATGGTACTGCGCACTACGGAAACCAGTTTGTGCCCCAATACCGGCGCGGTCGCGGTACTCGTCGTCAACGGTATCCCCACGGCCTACGGCAACATCACCGCCCAGGGCAGCTCCATTCAGACCACCGCCAATCCCGGAGAATGGGTCGCCGCCATCGTGCACACCGTGCCGCTGTTCAACGAGATCGTCTGTAAGCGCCTCGGCGAGCTGAGCGTCCAGCTCGACCAGTGCGATCTCGTCGGTTGAGCGTTTTCCAGGCGACCGCCCGGTTGTGCGGGTAAACTCTCCCGCCGTGACGCCCCGCCGCGACCTCGTGCCCGCCGTCTGCCTGCTGCTCTTCGCGGCGGTGGCGGGCACGGTGCGTCTGAAGGCGTACGACCTCTTCTGGCATCTGGCGAGCGGGCGGTGGATCCTGGAGCACGGGGAGCTGCCGCGGACCGATCCGTTCCGCTTCACGTCGCACGGGGTGCCCTGGGTGGACCACGAGTGGCTCTTCCAGGCGGTCGTCGCGACGCTGGAGCGGGTCTGGGGACTGCCGTCCCTGGTGGTGGGACTGGCGGCGCTGGTGGTGGCCCTGGCGGCGCTGCTGTTCACCTCGCTGCGCCGGGCCGGGGCGCCGGCGGCCGGGGCGGCCCTGGTCGTGCTGGTCGCGATCCTGGGTGCCCGCGGACGCTTCTTCCTGCGGCCGGAGCTGGCGAGCCTGTTCCTGCTGCCGCTGTCGATTGCCCTGCTCCAAGGGTTCCGCCGGACGAGGAGCCGGGTTCCGGTCCTGATCCTGCCGGTCCTCGTGGTGCTGTGGGTGAATTTCCATCCTGGAGCCCTGCTGGCGCCGGTCGTGACGGCGGCGTATCTGGTGGGGACGCGGCTGCCGGGCGGCTCGCGCGGAGGGCGTCCGATCCCCTGGACATGGGTGCTGGGATTGCCGGCGGTCACGGCCCTGGCGCTGCTGGCGAATCCCTACGGAGCGCGGCTCTTCACGGTCCCGTTCGGCATCGCGGAGGCCCTGCGCGGCCTGCCGGGGACGAACCCGGAGTGGCTGCCGGTGTGGCAGCGGCCGGAGCCGTTCCTCTTCTTCTTCTGCGGGCTGACGGCGCTCCTCGCGCTGGCTGTGGCCGCCGGCGTCAAGGCCCGGCGGCTCGATCCCGCGACGGGGCTGGTGGCGCTCGCCCTGGCGGTCCTCGCTTCGACGGGGTTGCGGCACCTGGGGCTGTTCTTCGTGGGCGCGGCGTTCTTCGCGGGCGAGGCGCTGGCGGATCTGGCGCGCGTTCGCGATCCTCTGCGGGAGGAGAGGCGGCTGGGGAAGCTCCTGGTGCCGCTCGCCTGCCTGCTCGCCGCGTTCTGGTGCGTGCTGCCGCCGTCGCGGGGACCTCTGCGTCCGCGCCAGGGCGCGTTCCGGCCCGGCTTCGGCATCGAGCCGGGGCGTTTCCCGGAAAAGGCGGTGGACGATCTCGCCAAACGGCAGGGCGTGGGGAACCTCTACAACGACGTGGCGTTCGGCGGCTATCTGCTCTGGCGCCTGTATCCGCCGCGGCAGGTCTTCATCGACGCCCGTAACGAGGTGAATCCGGGGCTGTTCCACGAGCTGGCCGCCGCCCGCGGCAGCGAGGAGCGGTGGACGGCGCTGCTGGCGCGCTACGGGATCGACGGGGCGCTGGTGCGCTACGACGACCGGCCCCGGGCCGTGCTCTCGCCGCCGGCCGTGCCCGGAGGGCCGCCGCGGGTGGAGCATCACACGACCAACGCGCTGTTCTTCCCCCGCGAGCGTTTCGCCCTGGTCTACTGGGACGACGTGGCGATGATCTTCCTGCGCCGCACTCCGGAGAGGGCGGCGCTGCTGGAGAGGGAGGAGTACCGCTACGTGCACCCCGAGGACTGGCGGGCCATTCTGGCCCAGGCGGAAGCCGACCCGCTCTTCCGCGCCGCCGTCCTGGAAGACGTCGAGCGCCGTCTCCGCGAAGACCCCGGAGTCGTCCGGGCGCTCCAGCTCAGAGCGGCGCTCGCGCCTTGAGGGGGTGATTTGTCAGGCTGTCGGCGAAGAAGTTCCAGAGGTGGACGGTGTAGAAGACCGGAGAGTGGTCCAGCAGGTCGATGTCCGAGACCTTGCGGAGGACGTCCAGGACTCGTCTCCCCACGGTGCCGTTTTTGCGGAGGCGGCCTTCGCGATCGAAGGCTACGATCTCTCCTTCCGGCCGGTAGCGGCCCAGAAAGGGAGGACGGGGTGGCACGAGAGGGGCAAAGGCCAGCAGCCGCGTGACCCAGTCGCTCCCATGAACGAAGCGGACGGAGCGCGCCGGGAAAGCCTTTCCAAACCTGGCATCCCCCACGCTCGGCGCGCCGAAGGTGTAGACGCCCTGGACTCTTCCCGCGGGAAGCCGCGCCGCCGCGAGGATGGCCAGGGCTCCCCCCAGGCTGTGTCCCGTGAGCCAGAGCGCCCGGCCTCTCAAGGGCAGATCGCGGAGATCACCGAAGATCTCGTCGAGCGCGGCGAGAAAGCCTGCGTGGATCCGGCCCCGAGCCGGATCCGGGGCCTCGACAAGGCCGAAACGAGCGTCTGTCACGGAGTCCACGATGGTTCCGCGGATCGCTTGCAGAGCCAGCCGGAGATCCTGGTCCCGTCTCGGCACGAAGAGCTCGGTCCCGCGCAAAGCGACGATGACGCAGTCATCTCTCTCGGCCACGAACCCCTGGGTAATCTTCCCCTTCAGCGGCTTTGCCAGCGTGATATCCACCTTCCCAAGCTCGGACGCGATTTCGTCGGGCTCGTTGTAGGCCAGCAGAGAGAGCTCCGCCAGCCACCAGGCGTTCAACGGGTGGTGGCCGGGGGCTGCCGGGGGGCGGGCCACGAAGGGATGCTCGCGCGCCCTCTCGTGGAAGCGGTGCTTCTCGGGATCGACGGGCGGGAACAGCTCGATCGACAGGCGATGGGGTGGAATCTCTTTTCGCATGGCAGACTTTGACGCTAGTTTCCGAGCTGAGAAACACCCCTGACCACTGCCGGAGTCGGAAGGATGGTCATGCCCTGCAACCGGCCCGGATTGTTCTCCCGGTCATTGACGACGTCACGGATCCTGATCTCCAGCACCTGATCACCGAACTGATCCTTGATCTTGCGGTAGACCTCGGGGTCTTTCTCGCCGGAGTCGCCAATCAGGATGAACTTCCTCCCACGGAATCTGCGCATGATCTCGCTGATCTGTGAGAGCTTCTGATCCATCGTGGCGTTCTCGTTGGTGACGAGCACCTTGAGATCTTCCCAGGTATTGATGCTGAGGAGATTCTTCCTGACGTTCTTCATGTGGAAAGTGCCTTCGGGGAACCCGATGCCTTCACTGAAGAGAAACTGGGAGAGCGGCTCATAGAGTTGCCAGGGGCCGCCGGAGACGTAATGAAAAGAAGCTCCCTGCAATCCCTGGTACATAGCCGCCATGTCGGGCGCGGCCACGAAATCACGGAAGAACGTATTTCTGACTATGATTTTCGAGCCGGCGGGAATTTCGGTGACTTTGATGGTGTCGTCAACGTCCGAAATCACCGACAGGCCCGAAGACTCCAGCAGCCGGACCCGGCCCGTGCCGGAATGCCCATCTGAGGTAGCGCGAAAGGTCAGCCAGCCGTCCCGCGAGCTTTGCCGGCTCAACAGCTCGCTGGCTTTTGTGGCCGGGATCTTGATCACGCCCTCGATAAGGCCGTTCTGGTCGGTCTTGAGCGATGCCCCGAGGCTGTTCTGCACGCTATACCTCTGGTTCGCCGGGTCGCTGTCAAACACAAAGGTGACCGTCTCGCGGGATTCGCTGTCCGCCACGAAATCCCGGGTGCGGGACCGGAAGTTGTTGATTTCTACGAGCCCAAGATCACCCATGCCCTCCGCCACCTCGTTGGACAAGCTTTCACTCAAGGTGCGGCGTTCCCGGACCCAGACGCGCATCGGGATCACCCAGTTGTTCCCTTCCTTGAAGCCGTAGGTCGGATAGAAGGTTACTTTCTCTTCCCTGGAAATCAGCGCGTAGGCCGGGTCGGAAAGGTACGGGCTACCGACGAGAGAGAAGATGAATAGAAAAGTCAGTACAGGTCTCATGGCGAGCCTCCGTGGTCTCTACAGGACAGGCGCCCGGCGTTTCATTTTGTTACCGCTTCTGTCGCCGCCGGGGTCCGCCCCGCCACGCCCATCACATGATGCGTGTTGTGATACAGCGTGAACAAGAGCATCTCCCGGACGGTGAGCAAGCCCAGGCCGGGGTGGGGGAGGCGGGCCCGGTCCAGGGCTTTCTCCGGCCAGCGCCGGAGCGTGCTCCCCAGCGCGTCGAAGGTGCCGGCCAGGTCACGGAGAACGCGCTCGCGGTTCTCGTCCGTCTTTTCTCCGGCCGGGACCGGCGACGCGGTGAACCGCCCCGCCTTCAGGCCGGCGCCCAGAGCATCCTTGTAGGTCGAGAAGATCTCTGAATACCCGCGCGAGGGCCGGCGGGCGAGACCGAAGCGGAAGTAGAGGACGATGCGCGGCAGACCCAGGGCGTAGGCGACCGGGCGGTTCGACTTCACCAGGTGGCGCACGTTGTCCGCCGGCGACCACGCGTCGCCGAGGGGCGCGAAGAACCCGGAGGTCTCGAACTGGCGCCAGAATTCGAGGCTCCAGTCGCGGACCGCTTCCAGGTCGCGCAGGATCTCCGACTTCGTGAACGGCTCTTGGATGGGGCTGGGTTTCATGGTCCGCCCATCCTACACGCGCGGGGCTGGGACGCTTACTTTTAGTCCGCCTTTGTCGCGACGACCACGTCGAACGCGCCGGGGATCACCTGGATATCAATGAAGCCGAGCGCGGCGAGGGCTTCGGTGTACCACTCCACTTCGCGCAACCGGCTCGTGCAGGCGTCGGCGCCGATGAGGAACCAGGTCCAGAAGAACTGGACGGCGAGACGGTCGCAGGTGCGGAATTCTTCGCAGATCACGAGCCGGCCGCCCGGCGGGAGCGCTTGTTTCGCTTTTTCGAGGAGCATGCGCGCCGCGTCGGCCGGCCAGTCGTGCAGCACGCGCACGAAGGACAGCACGTCGTAGCCTTCCGGGAGCGGCCCGGCGAGGAAGTCGCCGCCGACGAATCCGAGCCGGTCCGCGAGGCCGGCGGCGCGGGCGCGCTCCGCGACGAGCGGGGCCACCGCCGGCAGGTTGAAGATGTCGCAGGTGAGCCGCGGGTCGGCGCGCAGCAGCGTCCCGGCGACGGTGCCGTCGCCGCCGCCGACGTCCAGCCATCGCGTGCGCGAGCCGAAGGCCTCGTCGCGGGCCGCCGCCAGCGCCTCGTTGATCGGACCGCATCCCGCGGCCATGCTGCGCTCGAAGGCGCGCACGTCTTCGTCCGTCACCGGCGGCCAGTCGAACTTCGTGTCGAGCCCGCCGGCGAGGACCTCGCCCAGCCGGCCGTGGAGGTCGCGCCATGGATAGCGGTCCCGATCGCGCTCGATCGAGCCTTCGCCCAGCACGGCCTCGAACGCCGGCGTGAGCGGCTCCGTGGTGACGTACTCGGCGGCGAGCAGGTCGTCCGACGCCTGCCGGCGTTCGATCAGTCCGAGGCTCTCCAGGCCGTCGAGGAACTTGTACAGGCGCAGCGGGCGGGCGCCTACCGCGTCGGATAGCGCGGCGAGGGTGACCGGTCCGGTGTCGAGCCGGGACAACAATCCGAGATCGTTCGCCGTCCGCAGAAGATCGAGGGCCTTGTCGGCGTTGAACAGCAGCGCCAGGAGGGATCTTGCGTTCATCCCGTTCATGCGGATGTCACGCCTCCGCGCGCAGGCCCGAATAGGGGCAGACCGCGCCGCGCCGCTCGCCGGGGGCGTATCCGCCTTCGCGCGACCAGGACTGCGTCATCTCGACGCGCACGTTCCACAGCTCCGCGAACAGCGGCTTGGTCGCCCGCCCGATGAGCGCCGCGGTGGGGAAGCCGTCGAGCGCGCGCACGCTCTTGTCCACCCCCATGGTGCGCCGGACGAGCATGAAGTGCTCGACGAGCCAGGCCTGGACCGCGCTGTCCCAATCGACGAAGCGCTCGGCGAGGCGGTGCAGGTCCGGGTGGGCGTCCGGGTCCCGGTAGATCTCGAGCAGCGTCGCGCCGCGGCGCGCGATCAAGCGGCCGAGCGCGCTCCCGGCCGCGGCCGCCGCGGTGAGGATCTGGTTGTAGCCGGGCGATTCGAGGCCGCTGCCGTTGCCGATGCTGCGCCGGATGACCTGGAACCGCGCTGGCGACAGCGTGGCCAGCACGCGCATCTGGTCCCGCAGGACCTGCGCGATGTGGACGACGCGGTCGAGGGACGCCAGGGCGGCGAACAGCTCGACCCGATCGATCTGCTCCACCAGGTTCGTGGCCTCGAACGCCGCGCACTTGAGCCACAGCTCCTGGGTCTGATGGATCACCACGAACAGCATCTCGTCCGGCACGACCAGCTCGTCCGGGGAAGGCTGCAGCGCCAGGAGCTCCTGGGTGCGCACGTAGATTTCATAGTCGAGCTCGCCGCGCCCGACCTCTTTATGCAGGACTTTGTTGTAGATCGGGCATCCCAATGCCTCCCGCAAGGACGCCGCTTCACTGCCGTGGTTCATGTTGAGGGTTCCTTTCCCGATCCGGTCCGTTCCTACTCGGAGGTCGAAACGGCCGGGAGGAGGGTTTCCCCTCACTGGCGAGGCTGGCGGCGAGATCCGCTATCGATCAATTCGCCGTCGGAGTCACATCGAGATCCCCTTGCGCCAGCGGACCGGTGCCGTAAGCCACCCGCTTGCCCATGCCGTCGAAGACAAGGAAGCTGGCCACGTCCGGGGTGCCCGAGACGGCAGCCTTCTTGTTGTTGGCGATCATCAGCCAATAGCGGCAGCCGCTGACTCCGGTCGCCGTGCAGCGGCCGTTCACATAGAGCGTCGGGCTGTGCTTGCCGGTCGAGGTCATCTGCTCGAAAGTCGTCGCGGTGACGTGGCCCTGGACGATCGAGTCGGACATGTTGATGGCGGCGATGGTGAGGCTCCCCGTGGGGAAGCCGCTCGCGGGATCGCACTTGACCTGGAGCCGGACCCTGAAGGAACCGTTGTGAGCGGCATCCGCGCGGCTCGCGATCTTGACGAGCCCCTCTCCTTGGGCGGACGTCTGGTTGCAGACCTGGAGAGTGGGAATCTGGGGCTGCTGGGCCAGAGCGGCCCCGGCGGCCAGGACGAGAGCCATGAAAACAGTGATCCTTGATTTCATGGGGAAATCTCCTTTCGCAAGATTAGGCGCCGCGAATCGTGAGACGTTACCCGGCTCAACGACGTCCGGCCCACCGACGACTACATCCGTCCGTCCCGGTTCACCGCCCTAGTACTACCTTGGTCCCTCCGTCGTGCCATTTCATGGCGCGCTTTTTCTTGGCCTGGCACCTTTACTTAATGACGGTGTTTCACCAACCACGAAAGGGAGGTCAAGCGTATGGACCGTAAGATGCTGAGGTCGTTTGGGATCGCCGCCGTGGCCCTGGCTGCCCTGGGGACCGGCGTAGTCTTCCTGCTGCCGCAGTCGACCGCCGAGGCGCAGATCGGGCCGCTTCCGGGCACGACGTGCTTCCGTGCGGCTTCGATGTCCCACATTTTCAGGCCCTGGGGCCTGCAGTCGGGCCCGCTGGCCGCCACCGCCGGCTCGATCGGGGCTCAGGTCGGCCAGCCGATCACGACGTCGGACGGCCGCTCGGGATTCACGTTCTCCGTCGTGGCCTTCAACTCCGGCGGGTCTGTCGCGGGGCTGGGCAATGTGAACATGACGTTGGACAGTTCCCGCAAGCCTTCGACCAGCACGTTCATCTCCAACAGCCCGTCCACCGCCACCGTCAGCGCCAAGGCGGGCTCCGGCTCCACCCAGCGGATCAACCTTTTCATCAACGTCGACATCGACGGCCGGAGGTATCGTTCGCAGGGCGAGGTCACGCTTCTGAGCACGGCGGTGCAGGCCTTCCCGCCGCCCCCGGGCACGGTCTACGAGCTGACGAGCAACGTCACGCTGCTCGATGCGAGCGGCCGGCCGGCGTTCGTCCTGCCGCCGGGTCAAGCCGCCAAGATCGAAGGCTAGAGCCGTTGGCGTGGGGAGGCCGGCTCGCGCGGCGGGCCTCCCGCGCCGTTTTCCTGGACCGAGCCGAGCTTGCCGTCCCCACGATCCATGGAGCGCCGGATGGCGGCGCTGTTCATCCTGGCCCTGCTGCTGATCCTTTGGCAGTGCTGGCGGACCCGTCCCCTGCCCGCGGTGGGCTTCACCATGGTGTACGAGCCCGGCGGGCAGATCCTCCCCATCGCCGTCCCTTCGTGGGGCGAGCCTCCCGATCTTCCCGCGGACCGGCAGGAGCGGCTGCGCTTCCTGGAAGCGAGATCGATCAGCGCCGGCGGCGTCTCCGGCAGCTCCCCCTGCCGGCTGTTCCTGCGTGTTTCCGTCCACCACTGGCTCCAGCGCCCCGTCTCCGGCCTGGCGCCGGGCGTCTTCCACTTCCTGCCTGAGTCGCTGCTGGACGACGACGACGGCGACGGCGATCCTCTCGACCCGGGCGAGCTGGCGTCCGGCGCGGCGAGGGGCGCCGAGGCGGAAGTCTTCTGCGGATGAGCCGGCTCGGCCTCTACCGCTGGGCTCTGGCCGGAGCCCTCGCCGCGGGCCTGCTCGCGTGCGCCTACCTGGCCCTGCCGCTCCGGGACCTGAAGATCCGCGTCGACGACCTGGAGCTGCTGCCGCGGAGCAGCGAGGTCCTGGCCGTGGACGAGGCGGTCCGCTCGACCTTCGGCTCGGACGACCGTCTGATCATCGCCGTCGAGGCGTTGCGCGGCGGCGTCACGGACGCGGAGCTGCGGCGCGACATCCGCTTTTTCGCCGGCCGGATCGCGGAGAGCCCGAACCTCCACCTTCTGTTGTTCGACCGTCTGTACCGGCCCCGCTTCCAACGCGAGGCGGTGCCCGGCGAGCCCTACCTTCTCCACGAGCCCGGCGCCGCCTGGATCCACCGGGCGCTGCGGGCGACGGCGGTGACGGGCCAGACCGCGGCCGGCCGGTCCCGCCGCACGGTCCTGCTGGAGACGCCGGCCTTTTCCCCCTCCGGTGTGGAATCGATCGCGGTCAGAGTGCGGGACGCCGCCGGCCGGCTCGAAGCCCGCAGGCCCGGGGCCTACCGCGTGCGGCTGATCGGCAAGGACGTGGTCCTCAACGAGCTCGGACGGGCGATCTTCGAAGACCTGCGGCGCCTGCTCCCCTGGAGCTTCCTGCTGATCGGCGTCCTTTTCTGGTTCCTTTTCCGCTCCTGGGTGCTGGTGGCGCTGGCGGTGACGCAGTCGGTGACCACGGTCGTCCTGACGCTCGCCATCCTGGCGCGGCTCGGCCATCCGCTGTCGCTGATGACCGCCATGATCCCGGTGCTCGTCACCGTCATCGGCATCGCCGACGAGATCCACATGTTCGGCGAGTTCCTGCGCCTGCGGGCTGTTCATCCAGACCGTCCGGCTCCCGCGCTGGCCTGGGAAACCCTGCGCCGCCTCTTCTTCCCCTGTACGGCCATCACCCTGACGACGATCATCGGGTTCTCCTCGTTCCTCGCCACCGACGCCCCCGCGCTGCGGGTCTTCGGCCTGCTGGCCGGCATCGGCCTCGGGATTTCGTGGATCATCAGCGTCACCCTGGTGCCCGCGGTCCTGGCGCTGGCGCCGATCCGTTCCCGGCCGCGCTGGAGCGAGCGCGCCTGGTCCCTGGAGGCCGCCGTGCCGTTCCTGCGCCGCCGGGCCTTTCCGATCGGTTTGTCCCTGCTCCTGATCCCCGGCATCCTGCGCCTCGACATCGCCGACGGCTGGACGCGCAACTTCCGGCCCGATCATCCGCTCGTGCAGGACGTCCGCTGGTTCGAAAAGGAATCGGTCGGCCTCTATCAATTCGATCTGATGCTTACCCGCCGGGACGGCCGGGCATGGACCGACCCCGAGCTGCTGCGGGGCCTGTCCCGCTTGCAGCAGGAGGTCGCGGCGGCGCCCGCCGTGACGGCTTCGATCTCGGTGGCCGACCTGGTGCGCGACCGCGCGTGGGAGCTGGGGGACCCCGCCGCGCCGAGGCCGGCGATCCCGGCTTCGACGGCGGAGGTGGCCCGGCTGCTGGAAACCTATCGGATTTTCAACGAGGGGCCGCTGAAACGGCTGTTCCTGGGTCCGGAAGGCGCCTCCACCCGGTTGATGTTCGGCGTGGCGAGCGACGACTACGCCACCGCCGAGCGTGTCCGCGGCGTGCTGGACGGCGCGGTGGGCCGCCATTTCGATCCCGCGGAGGTGGAGGCGCGGATCGGCGGCAGCGCGGAGCGGGGGAGAGTGCTGATCGAATCCATCGTCACCAGCCAGGGGACCTCGGTCGGTTTCTCGCTGCTGGCTTCGATGTTCGCGCTGGGGTTCACCTCGGGCCGCTGGGGGCGGACGCTGAAGTGCATCGCGGCGAACGTCTGGGCCCTGCTGCTGACCCTGGGAGCGGCCGGCTGGCTCGGCGTGGAGATGGGCGTCGCCACCTCGTCGTTCCTGGCGCTGGGGGTGGGCGTCGGCCTGGACTACGCGATCCATCTGGCCTTCGATCCGCGATCGGCGGAGGGTGGCCCGGGGGTGGTCTTCCTCCGCGTGATGGCCAACGTGGTGGTGGTGGGAGCCGGCTTGGCCGTCCTGACGTTCTCCACCAATCCCACGGTCGCGAAGCTGGGCCTGCTGATCGTGATGAGCCTGGTGGCCTCCGGCTACACCTCGATCGTGATCTTCGCGCGGGACGCTCGGCTCGCCGCGGCTCAGCCGTGAACCGCCGGCGAGATTCCGAGGCCTCGCGCGAGGTGGGCCTCGAATTCCAGCCAGCTCTGGAAACGGGAGGCGAGCGCTTCCGCGTCGGTCTCGCGGCCGGCGAGACGATGGAAGAGCTCCCAGTGGCGGCGCTCCGCGGGGCCGAGGTCGGCGAGGAGGCGCGCGACCTCCTGGTCTTCCACGACCTCCAGGAGACGTGTGAACCGCTCGCAGCTCCGCGCCTCGATGATGGCGCCGAACAGCAGGCGGTCGATCTTCGTCCAGGGCTCGCGGCCGGGAACGATCCGCGCCCGCAGGCTCTGGGCCCAGGGGTTCTTCCGCCGTCCTCCGAGCGGCCAGCCCCGCTTCCTGAGGATCGCCACCACCCGCCGGAAATGCTGCACCTCCTCAGCGGCCAGCGCCGCCGCGCGCTCGACGAGCTCGGCGTCGTCGGGATAGTAGCCGGCGAGCGACAGGGCATACACGGCCACCTGCTGCTCGCAGACCGCGTGGTCGGCCAGGAATTCGGGCAGGCTGGCCGCCGCGAGCTGCGCCCACGAGCGGGGCGTCGGGTGGAGCAGGGGAAGCGCGGCGAACACCTCCTCGAAGTCGATCGGAGCGGTCGGGTCGCTCTCCGGGCCGGCGGGGCTTCTCATGGCCCGGATCATACCTTTCTGCCGTACACTAGGATATCGACCGGAGAGACAGATGAACATCGATATTCCCGTGTGGGCGCTGAGGACGGCTACGCCTGAAGATCAGTCCCTGGCGCGCGAGGCGCAGCGCCTGGGCAGACTGCGGCTCCGGTGGCCGGATCGCAAAGCCTTACGAGCCTGGGCCAGGGAGCATGGATGGCCGGCGCCGTGGCTGGGGTTCGAGGAGGCCTTCGCCGCCAGGATGCTCGAAGACGAGGAGAGCTTCGAGCTGGCCCTCGGCGCAAGCGGCATCGAGGTTCTCCTTCCCAGGGGGGACTACACGATCCCGGCTGAAAAGCTCCGGGAGCTCGACGCTCTGTACGAGGAGCGGTCGGCCGATGGGCGACCGACGAGTTGGGGCTTTCTGGTCGCGGAGCTCCGGGAGATCCGCCGGGCCGTAGAAGCGGGCGTCGTGGTGAAGGTGGAAGAGGCGCGGGAGCTCGGGACCTGGCAGGGCTTCTACGACTGGGCTCATGGACGCTACCATGCGCTCGAAGACGGCTACGACCACTGGATAGGGGACGACCGCTCGTAACGGCGACGCGGGCGGCGAAGCGGAGGAAGGAGGACGGTGCTCACCGCCCTCCTTCCAAGCGAGGGTGTCAGCTCTTCCGGCCCACGATATCCTTGCCTTTCGGTATCGCGTCCATCACGACCGCCGGAATGTTCACGATCTTGTCCCAGCCGAACTGGTACTGGTCGAACGTCTTTGCATCGCCGATCCAACGCTTGACGAGTGCGTTGGCGCCCTTCTCCGGGTTCACGTCGAGCAGATAGATCGGACCTGTTCCATCGGCGATGAGGAGCGCGTCTGGCCGGACGGGGCTGCCCTCCAGGATGGTGGAGGTGTCGAACGGAGTGACCGCATGCCCGTCCCTGAAAAGGTTCCAATTGGAAAGATAGCGCTTGAGGCCGTTGTCGACCATGTAGCATTCATGGCCGCCCATCCTCTGGAACACCATCGCGTTGAGATCGGGACGCGGCTCCGGCGTTGCTCCGACCTTGTCGAGGGAAGGGTTCGAGGCCGTTGGCTGGACGTCTGCAATGGACATGGTGATTCTTTCCTTTCTCGTGAGGTGGCGAGCAGCGCGCCGGTGAGTCCGCCGGATCGCTCATTCCACGTGTACCGAGAAAGTGCCCGACCCGATCGATCTATCTCAGGCAAAATCGAACGAAATCGATTTTTCTACGGCCGCTCGGTCACCCGGAACGGATAGGCCCCGATCGCGGCGCCTTGGCCCTCCCCCTGGATCGTCAGCTCGTAGACGCCGGGGGAGAGCATGCTGGAGGGAAGGAGGATGGTGAGGGTGTCCCTTTCGTCCGCCTCGAGGCCTGAGGATCGCCAGATCTCCTGGCCCTTGCCGTCGCGCAGGGAGGCGCGGAAGGCGGGGAAGTCCACGGTGGCCAGCTCCATCGTGAGGAGCACAGGCTGGCCCGCCGCGGGCAGGGGGATGCGGTTCACGGGCTCGCGGCCGGCCTCGTCGCCGCCGCGGACGGCGGCGAGGAGGAAGACGGGGACGTTCACCTGGGGGCGGTTCTCCGCGGTTGTCTCTTCCGACTGGGCCTGGCGCGCCTTGGCCAGCTCGTCCTCCAGGCGCCGGCGGTCGCCGGCGCCGGATTCCCGGGCGGCTTTCAGCTCGGCTTCCAGGCGTGCGATGCGGGGATCTTCGGCGGCCGCCGGAGCCGCCGTCCGGGCCGCGGCCAACTGGCGTTCGAGGCTCCGGTTGCGGGCCAGGACGAGCCCGAGGGGGAGCGCCACCAGGAGCAGGAGAACGGCGGCCCATGCGATCCGGCGTTTCCAGGACACGGCCGCGAGGATGCCGAGGCTCGCCCTGGCCGTCTCTGCGGCGGCGACGTCGCGCATCCCTTCCCGGAAGTCGTTCGCCATCTCCAAATGCGCGAGGCACGTTTCACAGGCAAAGAAATGGGCTTCGAACGCGTCGCGCTCGCTCTCGCTCAGTCGCTCTTTGAGATAGGCCTCGACGAGGCCGTGCTCTTCGGCGTAGGCGTGATCCACGGCGGTCATGGGTTCCCCCGCCACTTCTCGAACAGCTCTTTATACCGCTGCCGGGCGCGGAACAGCACGCGGTTGAAGTGGAGATCGGAGAGCTCGAGGTCGCGGCAGATCACGTCTTTGTCCTGGTCCGCGATGTAGTACCGCGAGAGGATCTCGCGGTCGCGGTCGTTTTTCAGCTCGGCCAGCACCTGGCGGACCAGCGCCGACCGTTCCCTGGCCAGGAGCTTCTGGAGCTGGCCCGGGGCCGGATCGGGCGCGGTCTCGGTGGCTTCGGGATCTCCTTCCCATTTCTGACGCCGGCCGCCGCGGCGGACGGAACCGAGGAAGAGGTTCCGGGCCAGGCTGCTCACGAATCCCGGCAGCCGTTCCGCTTCCCGCAACTCGCCCCGCCGGACCTTCTCGATCACCAGCCGGAAGGTCTCCTGGTACAGGTCCTCCGCCGCGGCTTCGTCCCGGGTCAGCCGCCCCAGCAGGAACTTCAGCGCGCGGCTGAACCGTTGGACCAGCTCGGTCTCCGCCTCCGGTTCGCCGGAGAGGATGCGCCGGACCAGGTCCGCCATCGGGTCGGCGCCCGGCCGCGGATGCCCGGCGGGCTCGTTCAAGCCCGCCTGCTCCGAAAGTGCCGCACGGCCCCGGAAAATCTCAGGGACAGCCCGTTCATGGTCCCCTCTTTCCTAGATGGGACCGATGATACTGGAAACAGGGGCTGTCCGGACATGAGGCCCGGGCGGAGACGGCTGCCTATTCCGCGGTGCTCGTCCCCATTCCGTCCTTGGGTTCATAAGGCGGCGGCAGCGGATCTTGTTGGGCGATGAAGACGCCGGTATTGCCTTCGTGGATACCTTCCCTATGGAACTTACCGTACCACCATGAAGACTCCAGCAAATAAGGTATGGTTATTGCCAGTACGGGAATGTTCGTCCCGTCTTCAGCGAGGACCTTGGCGCTGGAATTCTGCAGTTGCCGGTTCGTCTCGTTCCAGAATAAGTTGGTGGAATACATAGGCTTCTCAAGTGGCCAGGAAAGCCGGTATTCCTTATCTTCAATGTTCTCGATCTTGATCTTGGTGCCCGGCGGGAAAAGAGCGTGAGGGCAGACACCGTTGGGAATCCAATCTTTGATCTCTAGACAATGACATGGCAGGGGTTCGGGGATCATGTCGTTCTCCTTTTCCGAAGACGCGCGGGTTTGCCGTCGCCCGACCTGAAGTGCCTCTGGCCCGGCGGCTATCTCACTTCCAGTCGCCCTGAAGCACGAAGCCGCTCCAGTAGTAGGGGGACCGCCAGCGCTTGTCTTTACGGACCGCGAGCTGCGCCAGGCGCAGGGCCGCGGCCGGAGGCCGGCCTTCGACCAGCAGGCCGCGGTAGAAGCGGGACATCAGCTCCGCCGTCGCCCGGTCCTCGACCCGCCAGAGGCTCGCGGCGACCTGCTTCGCGCCGGCGTAGAGGAAGCCCTGGGTCAATCCCACCAGGCCCTCGCCCCGCACTTCCTTGCCCAGCGCCGTCTCGCATCCGGAGAGGACGACGAGGTCGGCTCCAAGCCGCAGGTTGTAGACGTCGCCGAGGCCGAGGAACCCATCGACCGGAGCTCCCTTTTCTCCCACGCGGGAGAGCATCAGGCCGGAAAGGGCGGGCGTCTGGGAATCGATGAGGCCATGGGTCGCGAAGTGGACGATCCGGTAGCGGGCAAGCTCGGGCGACAGGGCCGTCTCCCGGCTGGCCCGGAAGTCGAGGGCCAGGAGCGACGTACCCGGGGGGGCGACGGCGGTGATCGCCTCGGCCTCGCGGCGCGTCCAGGGAAGCCGGAGGAGCGGACCGTCGCCGGGCGCCGAGCGGAGGGGCGGCGCGGCTGAAGGGGGCGCTCCGGCAGAGGCCGAAACCCTTGGCGGGACGCGTGGGTCCTGGGGATCGAACACGGGATCGGCCAGCACGGCCACGGCGCCCGGTACGGGCTCGCGGCGAGACAGCCGCCGCCGGAGGGCCACGGTGGAAGCGGAGGGCGCGTTGGCGATCTCATGGCGGTCGATCAGGAGGACTCCGGTGGACTCCGGCAGCGGCAGGACGCCGAACGGGATGTACTGAAGCTCGCCGTCGGCGACGACGATCAGCCGGCGCCCGCCGAGCCGGGCGGCGACCGGCCCGAGCACCATCCGGCTGAGACCGGCGGCGGCCTGTCCGCTCCCGCCGTCTCCGTGCGCGAGGACGCTCAGTTGGCTGTAGACCTCCCGGGCGGCCGCCTCGATCCGGTCCCGCGCCGGAAGCTCGAAAGCCGTCACGGAATCGCGGTCCACGGCCCAGAGGAAGCTCCGTTCCTCGCCGAGCGCGTATTCCAGGAGGAGGGTCTCGCCGTCGAGGAGGTCCTGGATTTCACCGCTCCTGGCGACAGGCGGCTGGGTGAGGGCCGCGTAGCGCGGGCTGCTGCGGCGGATTTCGGCCTCAACCTCGGCCAGCTCCGCGAGCGCCGAGCGGACCTCTTCTTCGGCCGCCCGGACGCGCTTTTCCGTGGCCGGCCCCTTGAGCAGGCTGGCCTGGCGGCCGGCCTTGGCGTTCAGCCGCACGAGCAGAGCCCGTTCCCGGTCGCGCAGCAGCGGGTCGACGCCCTGGCGGACGTCGGTGCCCGCCTCCTGAAGGAGGTCGAGGAGGGAGCGGGCGCGGGCGCGCTCGCTGACCTCGAAAGCCGCCCGCGCGTGCCCCCGATCCGGCTCGCGGCGGTCGAGCTCCATCAGAAGATCGATCGCGAGCTCGAACGCGGCGTGCACGGAGGCCAGGAACGAGGCGCGCAGGTCCGGGCTCGTCTCCGTGGCCCGCAGGGTCTCGATCAGGCTGAGCGCCTCTTCGACCCGCGAGCGGGCCTCCGCCAGCCGGCCCAGCGCGCGTTCGGCGCGGGCCAGGGCGGTGAGGGCCGCGAGAATCCGGCCGGGGGTCCTGACGGCGCGGGCCCGATCGACCGCCTGGGCCAGGAGCCTGGCGGCCTCCTCCGGCTGCTTCAGAGCCAGATGCGCCTCCCCCAGGCCCCGCAGGATCAGCGCTTCGTCAGCCCGGTTGTCCAGGAGACGGGCAAGTTCCAGGGCCCGGGTCAGCTCAGGAAGAGCCGCCGCCGGCTGGCCGGCCGCGAGATTGACTTCGCCCAGGAGGCGGCGCGCGAGCATCTCGCCCCAGCGGTCGGAAGCCGTGCTTGCCACGGCGGCGGCCCGGCGGCCGGCGTCAAGGGCCCGGGCGCTCTCGCCGAGCCGGGACCAGGCGCCGGCAATGGCGGTTTCCGTCCTGGCCTCGCCCGGCTTGTCGCCGATCTCGCGACGGATCGCCAGCGCCTGCTCCAGGTTGGCGAGCGCGCGTTGGAAGTCGCCGCGCGCGGAATAGGCGGCGCCGAGGTTGTGGAGGAGCGCGGCTTCCCATAGCCGGTCGCCGGAAGGGTGGACGATCGCGAGCGCCGCCGCGTACGAGTCGAGAGCGTCGCCGAACTGGCCGAGGCTGTCGAACAGGACGCCCAGGCTGTTGAGGGCCCGGGCCTCGGCTTTGCGGTCTCCCAGGGCGCGCTGCCGCTCGAGGATCTCCCGGTAGCTCCGGAGCGCCGCTTCGGGCTCTCCCAGGCCCATGGCGACGGCCGCGAGGTTCTGGAGTACGGTCCCTTCCCACACCCCCTTCTCGCCCAGCCGTTGAAAGATTTCAAGCGCCTGTTCATAAAAACCCAGGGCTTCGCGCAGCTCTCCTTGCGAGTGGAGGGCGTAGCCAAGGTTGTTGAGGACCTTGCCTTCCTCATAAGGACGCCCGAGGCCGCGTTCGAGAGCCAGGGCGCTCCGCTGCGCCGCCACGGCGCCCGCGAAGTCGCCCGTCGCGGTCCGCGCGAGCCCCATGCCCCTCCAGGTGGCCGCCTGCCCCGGCTCGTCCGCCAGCTCGACGAACAGCGCCAGCGCCTTCTGGTGGTGCTCCAGGGCCTGTTGCGGCTGGCCGAGAGCGGTGTGGATCTCGGCGGCCGCAAGCGCGCATCGCGCCTCTTGCCGGCGGTTCCCCAGGGAGCGCCAGAGGACCCGGGCCTCCTCGTACCGGGTGGCGGCGAGCCGTTTTCCTTCCGCGCCGCCCGTGCGGTTGTGGGCTGCCGCCTCGGTCATCAGGCGCTCGGCGTCGAGGCGCCCGGCAGGCGCCGATTCGAGATCCTCCAGGAGCAGGGTGTAAGCCCCTGGCGCGGCTCCCGGGGACAGGGACCGTACCTGGATCTCGATGGGACCCAGAGCGTCCGAGGGAAGCAGCAGGGGCTCCGGGCCTTCGCTGTCCGTCGGGCCGTCCACCGCGATCAGGACCGAGCCGTCCGGACGCAGCGCCTCCACGACGACGTCGATGCCGCGTTGCTCGACGGTGACCAGCAGCCGCGCTTCAGGCTTCGCCGCGACGAGGTAGGAATGGACCTCGCCACCGGCCAGCCGGCGTTCGATCACCGCGCCGGTTTGCAGGCTCTGCCGCTCCGGCGCCGCTCCGGCGGCAGCCTTGCCGAGGATCACGAAGGCCACGATCCAGCAAGGGATACAAAGGCTCCTGGCGTGCAACTCCGCTCCTCTTGAAGGGACGCGGCCATGGTAGCACGAGGGATACACGGGCCGCCCGATGCTTTACACTATTGCGTTAACCGCCGTTGTGCAGGCTGACTGTCCTCTCAGAAAGGAGAGATCATGAAGCGATCCCCTCGGAAGCTGACCCTCAACCGCGAGACCCTGGGAAGACTCAACGAGGAGAGGCTGGCCACCGTCGCCGGCGACTCAGGGACCACGTGCGACCCCACCTTGCAGACGTTTTGCTTCGTCTGCCCCGGCACCCGTTCGATCTGCTACTCCGACTGCGACACCTGCAAGACCTGCTGATCGTTTCGACGCAGGAGACGAGGAATGGCCGGCGCCGACGAGAACAAGGTGACGCTGACGCGTTTCCTCGAGGAGGTCTGGAACCGGGGCGACGCCGAAGCGTCGGAGAGGTATGTCGCCCCGTTCTACACGATCCATCACGATCCCGGCGACCGGCAGCGAGATCAAGATGTCCGGGGCGACCGTCCGCTGCATGCTGTTGTTAGGCAGCAACTCCGGGCCGTGTCGGTCGGCGCTGCTACGCCTCATCATAGGCTCGCTCAAGGGCGGCCACGTCGAGTTTGACCATCGTCATCATGGCCTCCATCACCGCCTTCACCTTCCGGGGGTCCGAGTCGCGGATGAGTTGCATGAACCGTTTCGGCACAATCTGCCACGAGAGGCCGAACGGGTCCTTGATCCAGCCACACTGGGTCGGCCTCGCCCCGGCTTTGACCAGCTTGCCCCAATACTCGTCGACTTCGGCCTGATCCTCGCAATCAACGAAAAGCGAGAAGCCCTCGGAGAACGCAAAGTACGGACCTCCGTTGTAACCCATGAAGACTTGACCGCCAACAACGAACTCGGCAGAAGTGATCGGCCCATCCTTGCCGGTGCGGGCGACGTTCCGAACTTCAGAGTCCGGGAAGGTGGCGGTGTAGAACTCTATCGCCGCCTCGAGTTGATCGTTGAACATCAGAAATGGCGTAACTTTGGTCATAAGGGGCTCTCCTTCTTCGCGAGAGATCGTGGCTGAGGACTGGGTAACCACGCTACCATGGTGGACGCATCCCCGTGAGCGGACGCATCCCCGTGAGCTATACAGGTTCCGAGTTGAGGGTCGCGGGCTTCGTCCGCTTCATCGCCGGGTCAGGCCGCCTCTCGACGAAGTAATAGTGGTTCTCGCCCTCGTCCTGCGCTTCGGCCACCCACGTCAGACCGGCATCGCGCAGCAATCGCTCATAGGTTTGCGCCCCGAGTGACTGCGACTGACGGCCGGTCATGGCATCCAACCATTCGAGGGGCTCTTTAGGGGCCGTGAAGAGGAAACGCCCTCCGGGGTTGAGCGCGCCCGCCACCTTCTCGATGACAAGCGCTTGAGCTACTGGCTTGAGCAAGAACAGGAGCCCCCAGGCAAGCACACCATCGAAGGTCCGGTCGAAGAACTCAGACGCTTCGACCGTGTTGTGCTCGATCGGCACGCCCGGGAAGCGCTCGCGGAATGCAGCGACCATCGCCGATGATGCATCGACTGCGTAGGTCGCGAGGCCGGCCTCCTGCAGGATCCGCGTGCTCGGCTCACCGGGGCCGGAGCCGAGGTCGAGGACTGTCGCACCCGGGGGAAAGGCTTGTGCCCACGCCCGGACGGTGGCGGCGCCGATCGCATCGCCGACTAGGGGACGGGTGCCACGTCCGGCAACGTAAATGCTCGCGATCCCCTCATATCCATTGGAACCATCCTCGCTCATTGGCATCAATCCGAGTGTCGACGAGAGTTGGGGTGCGGCCTAACCACGGGCCTATTCCCGCGCCACGGCGAGCTGGCGCATGCCGTCGACGAAGCCCCGGGCGAGGTCCACCTGGGTCTCGTCGACGGCGAGCTTCGTGGCCTCTTCCATGTTGAACCACGGGATCGCGGGATAAAGGTGGTGGACGTTGTGGAAGTTGGTGCCGTGGGTGGAGAAGATGCGGAACCACAGCCCGCGCATCTCCCGCGTACCGGTGCGCGGGCAGTTGTAGTGGCCGAGCATGTCGTCCCAGAAGAAGAGGACCGGGAAGAAGGTGAACCGCGGCACGATCCAATACCAGAACAAGAGGTCGAGGCGGCCGGCCGCGAGGAGAGCGACGGCCGCGGCGGCCCAGAACAGGAGCACGGGCTTGTGGTAGGCGGGATCGCGCCAGCGTTTCGTGGTGAGGATCTCTTTGAGGTCCGACGCCTGCAGCGGCCCGGCGAACGGACGGATCCACAGGAACCAGGTCATGTAGCGCCGGTCGTGCCGCCTCGCCGGATCGAGGCCGTAGCCGGTACCCCAGGTCCGGTAGTCCCGTTCCACGGTGTTGAACGTGCGGTGGTGCTCCATGTGATCGGCGAGATCGGACTCGACGGTGATCCACAGGGGCAGCGAGTAGAACATCTGGAGCGAGCGGTTCCACGGCTTCCTGGGAAAGAGATTGTTGTGCATGGCATGATGGTGAAGCTCGAACAGAGCGTTCATCTGCCGCGAGATCACGACAACGCCGAGGAGGTAGACCCAGGGCGAGGAGAACGTTTCGCACGCGGCGACCGCCAGAAAGATCAGGCCCCAATCAAAAACGATGGCCAGGAATGCGCGGGCTGCGCTCCGTCGCGACATCCTGCGCAGGGCGGCCCGCTCCTCGCTGCTCAGCGTTTTGAACCACATGATAGAGCTATGTTAACTCATGAACGACGCCTCGCGGGCCCGCTGCTATACTGCCGCATCCACCCGCAAGCTTCGGGGTTCCCACGGTGGCAGCCGATTCGCCAGAGCTCAACAGCCTCCTTCCCGAGATCTATGACGAGCTGCGGCGGCTCGCGGCGGCGGCGCTGCGCGGCGAGCGGCACGGCCATACGCTGCAGCCGACCGCGCTGGTGAACGAGGCCTACCTGCGCCTCGCCCGCTCGCCGGGACTGGAGATCTACGACCGCAAGCAGTTCCTCGCCCTGACCGCCCGCGTCATGCGCCAGGTGCTGGTCGAGCATGCCCGGGCGCGGCAGCGGATCAAGCGCGGCGGCAGCCCGCTGCGGGTGACGCTCGGGGACGACCTCATCGCCTCGACTCCCCCCTATTTCGACTTGCTGGCGCTCGACCAGGCGCTCGAGCGCCTGGGGCGGCTGAGCGATCAGCAGGTGCGGATCATCGAGTTGCGCTATCTCGCCGGCCTCAGCGTCGAGGAGGTGGCGGAGGTGCTCGCGGTGTCGCCCACCACGGTCAAGCGCGACACCGCGATGGCCAAGGCGTGGCTGATGCGCGAGCTCGGCGGTGGAGGGGCCCATGCGGACGCCGGCTGAGCGCTTCCCCCGTCTGCGCGAGTTGTTCCACGAGCTGGTCGATCTGCCGGCCGGCGAGCGCGAGGAGCGGCTGGCGGGGCTCTCCCCGGAGGATGGCGAGCTCGTCCCGTCCCTGCGCGAGCTGCTGGCGGCGGCGGACGCGCCGGAGGACCCGATCGCGGCGGCGCTCTCCGGGGCCGAGCATGAGCTGGAGCCGGGCCCGGAGGCGAGCGGGCTGATCGGCCGGCGCATCGGGCCCTGGGAAGTCGTGCGATGGATCGGGCACGGAGGGATGGGCAGCGTCTTTCTCGCCCGCCGTGCCGACGGCGCGTTCGTCCAGGAGGTGGCCCTCAAGCTGATCCGGCCCGGCTTCGCGTCGCGCCAGCTTCTGCGACGCTTCCGCGACGAGCGCCAGGTCCTCGCCAGCCTCGCTCATCCCCACATAGCCCGTCTGCTCGACGGCGGCGCCACGGAGGACGGCCTGCCGTACCTGGTGATGGAGCACGTGGAGGGCGAGACCCTGGAGGAGCACTGCGCGGCGCGCGGTCTGGGCCTCGATGAGCGCGTCGACCTCTTCCTCGCCGTCTGCGCCGCGGTCGAGCACGCCCACCGCAACCTGGTGGTGCACCGCGATCTCAAGCCAGCCAACATCCTGGTCACGCCGGCGGGGGAGCCCAAGCTGCTCGACTTCGGCATCGCCAAGCTGCTCGGGCGCGAGGCCGGCGACGCGACACGGCTTACGCAGGGGGCCGCGACTCTCGGCACGGTGACCTTCGCGAGCCCCGAGCAGTTGCGCGGCGAGGCCGTGACCACGGCGAACGACGTCTACTCCCTCGGCGTCATCCTCTACCGGCTGCTCGGCGGCCGGCATCCCTACGATCTGGACGACGTGCCGTTCCCCGAGGCGGTGCGCCGGGTTTGCGAGAGCGAGCCGCCGCCGCCCTCGCGGGCCGCCGCCGAAGCGGGCGACGCGACGGCCGCCCGCGTCCTGCGGGGCGATCTCGACAACGTCATCTTGCTGGCGCTGCGCAAGTCTCCGGCGGAGCGCTATCCGTCCGTGGCGGCGTTCGCCGTCGACCTGCGGGCATGGCGCGCGGGCCTGCCGGTGGCGGCGAGGCAGCCGACGGCGCGCTACCGGGCGGTCAAGTTCGTGCGCCGGCACCGCCTCGGCGTGGCCGCGGCGGCGGTGACGCTGCTGAGCCTGGTGGGCGGTCTCGGCGCCGCCGCCTGGAGCGCCCGCCAGGCACGCGAGGAGGCGCGGCGGGCGGAGCTCGAGCGCGCCAGGGCGGAGGAGGTGAGCGGGTTCCTGCAGGGGCTGCTGGGCGCCACCAATTCCTCCGGACTGGCTCCGCGGCAGGGGCCCTATGGGGCGAAGGTGACCGTCGCCGAGGTGCTCGGCGCGGCGGCCCGGCGCCTGGACGGGAACGCCAGCCAGCCGGCAGTCGCGGCGCCCCTGCGCCGCGCGCTGGGATCGAGCTACGCGGGCATCGGCCTCTACGCCCCGGCCGAGCGGGAGCAGCGGCTCGCGCTGGCCCTCTACAGACGCGTGTACGGCGAACAGAGCCTGGAGACGACGCGCGTCTGGAACGAGCTCGGCGGCACCCTGTTCCTGGCCGGGAAGCACAAGGAGGCGGAGCCCGTCCTCCGCCGCGCGCTCGCGCTCTACCGCGGGCAGCCCGCGCGGCGGCCGGGCGAAGAGATCGCGGCCCTCAACGCGCTGGCTCTGATTCGCGCGGCGCGAGGGGATTCCGGGGAAGCGGAACGGCTTCTCGAGCATGCCCTGGCGCTGGCCCGTCGCGGCGGCGAAGAGGCGCAGCCGATGGTCGTCCTCTCGACTGGCAACCTGGGCCAACTGCACCACTTCCGCGGCGACCTCGCCGCCGCCGAGACGGCCTACCGCGAGGCGCTTCGTCTCCAGACGGCCGAGCAACAACGAGGGTGGGAAGCCGCCTTCCTCAAGGGACAGCTCGGGAACGTTCTCCTTCTCCGGGGCGATCTCGACGAGGGGGAGCGGCTGCTTCGCGAGGCGGTCCGCGGCTTCGCCGACTCGGCTGGCGAGCGCTTCCGCTGGGCGGCGTCGGCGCACTCCGGTCTCGCCAGCGCGCTGCGGCAGCGGGGCGATCTGGCCGGGGCTGAAGTCGAGGCGAGGCAGGCCCTGGAGATCCTCGCCGCGGCCGTGCCTTCGGATTCCGTGGGGTTCATCGCGCCGCAGGGCCTCCTCGGCTCGATCCTGGTCGAGTCGGGACGGGCGGCGGAAGCCGAGCCCCTGCTGCGCGAAGCGCTCGCGGGCGCCGAACGGTCGGGGAACCCGTTCCTCCACGGCGCGATCCAGAGCGCCCTGGGCGAATGCCTGCTCGCCCTCGACCGGCGCGCCGAGGCCGCGCTGCTGCTGCGCGACGGCTATCGGGAGCTGCTCGCCGCCGCGGGGGCTGAAAACCCCTACACGCGGCAGGCGGCGGAGCGGCTGGCGAGGTTCGGAGCGACTAGGCATTAATGGCGAACACCTCCTCGAGGCCAGTCGGATCAATTGCCAGCTAGGCGAGGAGCTGGCACCGCCGCCCTGCCGCTCCGTCCCCGATCCCCCCTGATCCACACCTCCGGCTGGAAACGGCACCGTACGGTTCCAACCCAGATGGGGAGCTTGGCACCGATGATTGGGCCCAATCCCGTGGGCCTCTGGTCTCGATCAAACTAAGTACCAAGCGTGTGAGGGCTTGTGAAGGAACAATCTCTGTCTTTCTCCGCCATGTGCCCCAACTACCCAAACAGTTTCGTCTCGAGTACAATCTAAGAATCGAAGTCGCGATATATATAGCTATATTCGCGCGTAGAAAATGTTGCATTCGCTAGCCGGCGGTCGAGGCGGACGGCTTGGGCCCGCCGTTCAGCTACACCGTCTTGGATTTCCTCACCAGAAGGAGTTAAACGATGCCAGTCAACCTGAACAAGCCGGCGAAAGAGGTGGACATTATGTCTGCCGAGTACGACGCACTGCTGCGTAACCTGCAGGCGAATGTCCTCAGGGCGCACGGGCGCAACTTTGCACGGCACATCTTTCTGCGGTTTACCGCTCAACCCGCTGCCGTGAAGACCTGGATACGCGATTCCGCCGGGCCAGCGGTGACGACGGCCAAGGAACAGTTTGAACAGATCGCCCGCAGGCGAGCAGACCCAAGTTTTAATGGAGGTCTGGTAAGCGCCTTCTTTCTCTCGGCCAAGGGTTACGAATTCTTAGGATTCGACACCGACAGATTCGCAAGTGGTACCTTCCGGAAGGGAATGAAGAGTCACAGCGACGGTATCCTGCAGGATGTCCTGGATACCAGCAACAAGGATCCTAGACCGGACAGGTGGGAGCCAGGTTTCCAGAAGGAGATCCACGCTCTTGTAACCGTAGCAGACGCAAAGGAAGACGTAGTGAAAGAGGCCGTCGAAGCAATACGTGCGAGTGTGGCAGGTATAGCGGAGGTGCTGACAGTCGAGGAGGGGATCGTTCTTCGTCGTAAAAACGCGGCGGGCGATCACGAGCCTGTCGAGCATTTCGGTTACTTCGACGGCATCAGTAACCCGCTGTTTACGAAGCAAGACTTGGAGGACGAGCGTCCGGAAAATAGGAACCGCACTGCATGGAACGCCGAAGCTCGCATGAGCCTGGTTCTGACGGACGATCCTTTTACCAATGAAGTGGACGCATTCGGCAGCTACCTGGTTTACCGCAAACTCGATCAAAATGTCAGCGTCTTCAACGAACAAATCAAAGCGCTCGCTACGGCACTGAATGCCAATCAGGATCTCGCTGGCGCTATGGTCGTCGGCCGCTTCAAGGATGGAACGCCGGTTTTGAAGGCGAACGCGCCCAGCCCTGGCCCTGAAGTTGTGAACGATTTCAACTTCAAGGAGGACGAGGATGGGTTGAAATGTCCTTTCCATGGGCATATTCGCAAGGTGAACCCCCGGGGTACCACGCCACTGACGTCGTTTGAGTCGGAGCGGAGAAGGCGGATCGTGCGACGCGGCATCCCGTACGGAAAGCCCCTGCCTGGAGTGGCGGATCCTACGGAAACAGATCCCAATCCGTCTGCCCCGAGAGGACTTCTCTTCATGTGCTTTCAGCAGAATGTCGAAGAACAGTTCGAGTTTATCCAGCGCACTTGGGTCGACAACGAACACTTTCCTACCGGTATCCCCACGCTGGGTGTCTTTCAAAGGGATACCGGGGACGACCCGTTGATCGGACAGGACCGGAACGAAGGCCAACGCTGGCCAAAGGACTGGGGCAAAAAAGGAAAAAAGACCTTCAATTTTGAATCGGCGGTCACGCTGAAGGGAGGGGAGTACTTCTTCGCCCCCAGCATTCCGTTCCTGCGGTCGCTGTAGCCTCGCAGTTGGTGCCAGGTTCGCAGGTGGCTGTCGCGGCCGGGAGGCGCGGGTGGAGCACTTCGAGCCACCCGCGGTTCGCGTGGCGGTAGACCGGGAGGCGGAGGACTGAGCCTCCGGGCGGGGATGGTGTATAGTCTCGGCCCGAGATTCCCCAACGATGCAGCACGAGTGGTTTCATAAAGATGTCCAGGCAAGCTGCCCGGTATGCGGCGCGGACGGACGGAAGGCGGCGGTGCTGGCCACGGACCACGTCCTGCCTGATCATCCGCGCGTCACTCTGTTGCGTTGCCCGGCCTGCGGCGCCGCTTTTCTCCAGGACCTCAACTCCCCCGACTACGAGCACGACATGGCCGAGATGCTCGACTACTACGTCGAGCAGGGCGCCGGGATCGACTGCATGGTGGCGCCGCTCCTGCGCCTGCCTCCCGAGTCGGTCCGGCGCTGTCTCGAAGTCGGCTGCGGCTTCGGCTTCGCGCTCGATTTCAGCCGCTACGCGTTCGGCTGGGAGGTGCTCGGCGTGGATCCCTCGCCGCTCGCCGCCGCGGGCGGCGAGGCCTTGGGGCTCCCGGTCTACCGCACCTATTTCAACGCCGGTCTCGACCTCGGCCCCGAGCCCTTCGATCTGGCGCTGTGCTCGGAGATCCTCGAGCACGTCGCCGAGCCCCATTCCCTGCTCGCCGCCATCCGCGACCGGCTGTCTCCCGAGGGGCTTCTCGTGCTCTCGACTCCCAATCTCGCGATCGTGCGGAAGGAGACGGACGAGGGCGCGCTCGGCCGCGCGCTGAGCCCCGGGCTCCACCTGGTGCTCTACAGCCGCGAAGCTCTCTCCCTGCTGCTCGCGAAAGCGGGATTCGCCCACGTCCGCATCGAAGAGTCGCCGGAGACCCTCCGCGCCTTCGCGGCGTGCTCCCCGGCGGCGCTCGCGCGGCTGCGGCCGGCCGATCCCGCCGCGGAGCGGGCCCTCCTGCGCGGCTACTTCGACGTCCGGGCGGCGGCCGCTCCTCCCTCTTCCGCTCTCGCCTGCGGCTTCGCCTACCGGTGCTTCAAGGAGCACGTCAACGCCGGCTTGTACGAAAGTGCGGCGGCGAGCCGCGTCCGCCTCGCGCGGGTATACCGCGAGCGCTTCGGGCTCGATCTGGAGACGCCGTCCGCCATGATGGGACTCCGGCCGCCGTTGCCCTTCAACGCCACGGGCGCGCTGTTCTTCTCGGGCATCCTCGAGCTCAACAGCCTCGGCCGCCCTGACCGCGCCGCCGGATATTTCGCGGCGGCCGTCGCGGCGGGCGACGCTCTGATGGCCGGCCAGTGCCCCTTCGGGCTTCATGACGGAGAGACGGAGGGGCTCCTGCGCCAGAGCCGCAAACATCTTCCCATGGCCCTCGCGGCGACCGCGCCGGACCGGGCGGTGCGCGCGGTCGAGGAACTGGCCTCCACGGCCCCGGACCTCCTCGCCGAGACGCGCGCCCAGACGTTCGTGCGGCTGGTCAACGCCGGCGCGTATGAGGCGGCCGAACGCATGGCGCCGGAGATCGCACGGCAGACCGACTGGCGGACCCTGGAGGAGAGGGGGGAGGAGAGCCCTGGGACGCTCGATCCTCCGTTCTGCCTCGGCATGCTGGCGCTCCAGCGGGAGCGCCCCGGCGAAGCGGCGGACCTGTTCGGGCGCGTCTATCGGTCGGCCGTCCGGCGCGCGGCGCCGGAGCGCGCGGAGCTTCTCTGGTCGGCCCGCTATCACGAGGCGCTCAGCCTCCAGCGGGACGGCAAGGAGGAGGCCGCCCGCGAAGCGCTGGCCGAAGTCGCGGCCGACGCGGGCCGTCCGGGTCTGCTGCCGGTCCCAGGACCGCTCGCGGACGCGGCGCGCGCTCTGCTGGCCGCGCCGGCTGAGCGTGCGGCCGTGCCTCCCGCCGTACGTCCCGCCGTACCTCCAGTAATCCGCACGGTCTACATGCTGGACGCTTTCTGGTGCGACGCCCACGGCCTCTACCTGCGCGGCTGGGCACACGCCTACGAGCACCGGGTCCGCGGTCTGCGGATCGAATCGGCGGGACGCTCCGCCCGGGTGGACGCCTTCACCGACCGGCCCGACCTGCTCACCTTCTATCCCGAGCACGAGCACGTCCGCCATGGCGGCTTCGCCGTCTACCTCGTCTGTCCTCCCGGCCATCCGGTGACGCTGACGCTGGAGACCGACGGCGGCGCCGCGAGCTTTCCGCTTCCCCTGCCGGAGGGGCCGCTTCCCGCCTGGCCGCAGGAGCCCGATGCGGATTGGGAGGTCTCGCCGACGCTGCGGCGCTTCGCCGAGCTCGCCAACGCCCGCGGAGGCCGGTTGCTCCAGATCGGGTCCCGTGCTCCGCGCGGCGTCGAAGCGTGGCCGCCGCGCCACCTGCTGCGCGCACCCGTGATCGGTCTCGACATCCATCCCGGCCTCAACGTCCACGTGGTGGGCGACGCCCATCGCCTGAGCGGCTTCCTCCGCGAGCGCTCGGTGGACGCCGTGGTCTCCGGCTCGGTCCTGGAGCACCTCCAGGCGCCCTGGCTGCTGGCCGCCGAGGTCAACCGCGTTCTCAAGCCCGGCGGCCTCGTCTACCACCAGGCGCCGGGGGCCTGGCCGGCCCACGCGCAGCCGAACGACTTCTGGCGCTTCTCGGCCGAGGGCTTGCGAGTGCTGTTCGGCTCGATCGAGCGGCTTCGAGGTCCTGGAGGCCCGCGACTCCGGACCGGCGGTGATCCTCCCCGGCCCGGAGTGGCGCGAGAAGTATCTCGACATGCCGACCGTCCCCGCCTTCACCATGTCCGAGATCCTGGCCCGCAAGGTCGAAGAGATCCCGCCCGGCGCCGTGGCCTGGCCGCTGGGAGCGGGGGAGAGCGAGTCGCGGTCGCGCCGGTACCCGGTCGCGGGACTGAGGCCGGCGAGTCCTGGAGGCTCCTCCTGATGTCCAGCGTCTCCGTCATCCTGCCGGTCTTCAACGGCCGCCGCTTCCTGCGCGACGCGGTGCGGAGCGTGCTGGAGCAGTCGCTGCCCCCCTGCGAGCTGATCGTGGTGGACGACGGCTCCACGGACGGCTCGCTCGCCGAGTTGGAAGGCCTGCCGCCGGCGCCGTTCCCGGTCCGCGTGCTGCGGCAGGCCAACGCCGGGCAATCGGCCGCGCGCAACCTCGCGGCGCGCCACGCCGAGGGCGAGTACCTGGCGTTTCTCGATCAGGACGACCGCTGGTATCCACGGCATCTCGAATGGCTGGTCGAGCCGCTCGCCGCCGACCCGACCGTGGGCTGGGCCTACAGCGACTTCGACGAGATGGATCTCGACGGCAACCTCGTGACGCGGGCGTTCCTGTGCGCGCATGGCCTGAGGCATCCCAAACGCACGATTTTCGATTGCGTGGCCGCCGACCTCATGATCCTGCCCTCGGCGAGCGTGGTGCGGCGCGCCGCGTTTGAACAGGCGGGCGGCTTCGACGAGGTGCTCAGCGGTTACGAGGACGACGACCTTTTCGTCCGCTTTTTCCGCCTGGGCTGGGAGCACGTCTTCGTGGAACGCCCGCTGGTGCGCTTCCGCATCCATACGGACGGCTCCTCGGCGTCGCGCCGCTTCATCGACAGCCGGCTGCGCTACGCCGCCAAGCTCGAGGCGATGCTCCCCGACGATCCGCGCATGATGCGCTACTACATCCCGGACGCGATCGCGCCGCGCTTCTTCTTCACCTCGCTCGACGACTACGTGCGGGCCTGCTCGGCGCGTGACTGGGAAGGGGCGAAGCTCGCGCTGGAGTCGGTCAACCACTTCGCGCGCCGCCGGCGCCGCAGCCTGCGCATGCGCTGGAAGCTCTCCTGGATTCAGCGTCCGCGCCTGTTCCGTCTCCTCATCGCCTTCAACGACCGCCTGCCCTATCGCGCCCGCTTTATCCGTAATCCGACGGTCACGCTGCGTTGAGGGCGGATCAACTCGCTGGTCCCTCCTCGCGAGCAACAATTTCAACGGGGTCGCGGATCAAGTAGGCGGCAGCGATAGAGGATGAGTCAGGGGAGCCCGCGGGCTCCCCTGAGGCTCTAATACTCTACGGGGAAGCAGTTCCCATAGTCGGAGCATGCCGCACAACCTGTGTCATCGCAGCAGTAGGTGCTCGGTGCGTCTGGACAAAGAACCAGGCTGCAGAACCGGAAACAGTTGGGGCCAGCTTCGGTGGCCTGTGTGCAAGTCAAGGCGACGGCGAAGACCGCGATGAGCAAACAGAATCTTTTCATCTCTCCTCCGACGGGTTGTTGGTACCTCTGGGGTAAACGTTTGTTTTCCGGCTCCTCTCCTTCTATGGTGCCTGAAAGGAGAGAAATGGAGCCGGCCGCTCCGAAGGAGAGAGCGTGAACCTTTTGCCGGATCCAGGGGACAGACTGAATGCGCTATGTGGGAATAGCGCATCGCTCCAGTTTCTCCCTCCTAAACGGGCGGCTCCGCACGCCGCCCGCCCTCTTTCCTCTTTTGTCACGCGGCCGGCGCGTCCTCGCGGAGCGAGGCCATGTCGATGACGAAGCGGTATTTCACATCGCTTTTCAACATGCGCTCGTAGGCCTCGTTGATCCGCTGGATCGGGATGATCTCGATATCCGAGACGATCCCGTGCTCGGCGCAAAAATCGAGCATCTCCTGCGTTTCCGGAATGCCGCCGATGAGGGAGCCGGCCAGGGTACGGCGGTGCAGGATCAGGTTGAAGACCGTCGGGGAAGGGTGCGGCTCGCCGGGCGCGCCGACGAGGACCAGGGCGCCGTCCCGTTTCAGCAGCGTCAGGAAGGCGTCGAGATCGTGCGGCGCGGCGACGGTGTCGATGATGAGGTGGAAGCTGTTCCCATGCTTCGCCATCTCGTCGGGATTCCTGGAGAGGACGACCTCGTCGGCGCCGAGGCGGCGCGCGTCTTCCGTCTTGCCGGGGGAGGTGGTGAACAGCACCACGTGCGCGCCCAGGGCATGGGCCAGCTTGACCGCCATGTGGCCGAGGCCGCCCAGGCCCACGACGCCGACCTTGTGCCCTTTGCCGACCTTCCAGTGGCGCAGCGGCGACCAGGTGGTGATGCCGGCACAGAGCAGTGGCGCCGCGGCGGCCGGGTCCAGCTTGTCGGAGACGCGGAGGACGAAGTCCTCGTCGACGACGATCTTGTCGGAATAGCCGCCGTTCGTGGGCCGGCCGGTCTCCTTCTCGACGCCGCCGTAGGTGCCGGTCGAGCCGTTCTCGCAATATTGCTCGAGGCCCTCGGCGCAACTCGCGCAATGCCGGCAGGAGTCCACCAGACAGCCGATGGCGGCGACGTCGCCTTCCTTGAATTTCGACACCTCGCCGCCAACCTTGACGACGCGGCCGACGATCTCGTGTCCCGGCACGAGGGGGTAGACGATCCCTGCCCACTCGCCCCGGGCGGAGTGCAGGTCGGAGTGGCAGACGCCACAGTAGAGGATCTCGATCTGCACATCCCGCGGCCCCGGCTCCCGGCGCGTGAAGCTGTAGGGGGCCAGGGGAGTCGAGGAGGAATAGGCGGCGTATCCTTGAGTCTTGATCATGATGGGCCCTTTTGGGATCTGGAACGTTCGAGGGGGCTGCCTGCGAGACGGTTTCCGCACCGCGGCCGTAGAGGTGTGATCTTAGAACAGAACCGAAGGCCCCGGCGCCGTCTACTCTTCCCCCGCCAGCGCCCGGCGTGCCGCGGTCAGCGTTTCCCGGAATCCCTCCCGCTCCCGTCCTTCCACCATCGCCGCGATGCGGTCCAGTTGCTCGCGGGCGGTGGCGTAGACCTCGTGCCGGTGGGGGTTGAGGTGCTGGATGTCCAGGTAGAGGTCCGGGTCCTCGGAAAGCACCGAGAGGGCGGTGGCGGTCTGGCGGATGAAGGTGGTGGAGGCGCAGGCATGGAATTCGGCCGGATCGATCCCCGAGCGGGTGAGGGCCGCGCCGAAGAGGATGTTCGTGAGGTGGGCCAGCCCCAGGAGCCAACCCATCAAGCGGTCGTGATGGGCGAAGGGGACCGTCACCAGGCGCGTATAGGGGTGGGCGAGGAGGGGAGCGAGGGCGGCCTTCTCATCAACAGGTTCTCCCTGCGTCGCGAGCACGAAGGTCAAAGGCTCGTAATAGGACTTCCCCGGCCCGAACATGGGATGGAGCGCGAAGGCCCGCACGCCCTTTTCCCGAGCCCGCCGCAGAGGCTCGGTCATCGGATCCTTGATCGAGGCGATCTCGACGACGATCCCACGGGGCGCGCGGTCCACCAGCTCTTCCAGGACCTGGGGCGTCCGGCCCAGCGGGACCGAGACGAGGATGGCCGCGTAGAGGTCCAGGTCCGGCAGGCGGTCCAGGCCGGTGAAGCGGCCCGGTGCGGAGGGGATGCTCGCCAGGGCGGGGTCGGCGACGTCCACCGTATGCCCCACCAACTCGAGGAAGCCCCGCAGCCACTGGCCCATGCCGCCCGCGCCGCCCAGCACGAGCACCCGCTCGCCCCGCTGCTCGCGGGAGGCGATGCCCACCCGGTACTGCCGCTCGACCGATCCCCGGATGATGGCCTGGAAGACGGACTCCATCACCTCCTCGGAGACGCCGCAAGCCTCGGCGTGCTGCCGCGCCCGAGTGAGGACCCGGTCTTCCACGTCCCGTACGACCACGGGCGCTCCGGTGGCGGCTTTGGAAGCGCCCACTTCGGCGGCCAGCTCCATGCGGCGCCGGAGCAACTCAAGGAGCGAGCGGTCGACATCGGCGATGGAGTCCCGCAGGGCGGAGAGTGGATCGGAAGAGCTCATCGGGCGAGTCTAACCCGATTCCGCGGGGGCCGGCGGTGGATGGCCCTGGCAGGGGTTGCGCGGCAGAAAGGACATAAAGGACATAAACGACCTAAAGGACCGAAAGGACATCAAGGACACCAGAGTTGTCGTCCTTGTCGTCCTTGTCGTCCTTTAGGTCCCTTATGTCCTTTAGGTCCTTTCTGCCGCCTGCTCCTTCAGGATCCGGATAATTTCCCTCCGCCCGAAGAATTCGGCCCAGCCGAGCGGATCGCTGTCATGTTTGCTGTCATGGATTCCCAGGTCGGCGCCGGATTCCAGGAGCAAGCGCACGACCTCCGTGTGACCTTGCAGGACGGCGAGGTGCAGCGGCGTCACCTGAGCGTCCCAGTGCCACCAGAGGGCATTGGGGTCCAGACCGTGGTCGAGCAGCCATTTCACGGCCTGGAGATGATTCCGTTTGGCCATCAGGTGCAACACGCCGTCGCTCGCGCCGTTCTCGCTCAAGAGGCGCGCGGCCGTTTCCCACTCGCCCAGCGCCATGGCCGTGAAGAGGTCCATCGTGCCACGGGCGCGGAGTACCTCCATCACTCCCCGGTCGACGTCGGGCGCCGTCGCGTAGACCGCCGCCGGGTAGCCCGAGCCGTCCACCCCCAGCGGGTCGGCGCCCAGGTCCAGCAGCAGCGAGACCATCTCCGGACGGTTCATCCGCACGGCGAAGTGCAGCGGCAACTGGTGGTCCTCGTTGCGGCTCATCGGTCGGCTCAGCGCCGACGGATCGGCCGCCACGATGCGGCGAACTTCGTCCGCGAGGTTCATGGCGATGGCGGAGAAGATGTGGTGCCGCGCGCCGCGACGGACGAGAAACTCCGCGACGGCGCGATGGGCGTCGTCGTCGCATCCGTCCCAGCAGGTCGCCCAGCCGATCACTTCGAGCTCGTGGTCGTCGCCGTGCCCGACCACGTCGCCGCCCGCGTCGGCCAGCCGCCTGACGACCTCCAGGTGACCGGCCGCGGCGGCCCAGTGCATCGGATAGGTGTTGTCCCCCTTCTCGCGGACGTTCACGTCCAGGCCGCGCTTCAGCAGCAGATCCACGGCGGTCAGGTGCCCGTTGTGGGCCGCGGTGTGCAACAACGTGTGCTCGTACGGTTTCGTGCGGACGTGCAGTTTCTCCGGGTGCCGATCGAGCAGCGCGGTCAACGTGTCGACGTCACCCTTCCGCGCCGCCTCGAACAGTTGGCCGTCCACCGTCAGCGAGTCGATGTGCGCCTTGAGCGCCCGCCAGCTCGAAAAACCGTATTGTCTGGCGAGGTCGAGTTGCGCCTCCGCCAGCCGGGCGGCCGGGTTCGTCTTCCGCAGCTCTTCGAGCCGGCGCTTGGCCTGCTTGCGGAGCCAGTCCAGGTTGGGGGAGTCGGGGAGGGACAGAGAAGTGGACGGCTGTTCGGACATAGACACCTTCCTTCCTATGCCGCCCGTCGTCCGCGTTTGGGGCGAGGAATAGAAGGTTCGTGGACGCTCGAGACCGGGGTGGGTTGAACCCTTTACGCGGACCGTCGGCCGCCCTCACGGCTCTGGCTGAATGGTAGCCCAGGGCCGGGAGCGTGGCAAGATCAGAAGAAGCGCCGCAACACGTCTCCCGCCAAGACGACGGCGGCGCCCAGCAGTGCGGGCAAAGGATCGTTGGCCAGGATCAACAGTCCGATCACGAAACACCCAGCGACGAAAAGGATCGGAGCCGCCGGAAACCACCAGCGGACGACCTTGGCGGCGCAGCCGGAAGAGGGCTGTGGCCGAGAGGGCGAGAAACACGACGGCGGAAAATACGATGTACGAGAGGATGCGGTCGAAGGCTCCCAGGGTGAGCACAATCAAGGCGAGCCCCGTCTGCAGGAGGATGGCGTGAACCGGCGTGCCGAAGCGCGGATGAAGACGGGCGAAAGCCGGAAAGAAGGCGCCGTCGCGAGCCATCGCGTAGTAGGCGCGCGGGGCGGCCATCGTCAACGCCAGCAGGCCTCCCAGGACCGAGAGGAGGACGCAGACCGACAGCACCTGGGCGCCCGCGTGGCCGAACAGGGCCTCTCCAAACTGGCCGACGAAGGCGGTGTTCGAAACGATCTGTTCCAGGGGCAGGACGTAGAGGAACGCGAAGCTGATCAGCAGATAGACGACGGAGACCAACAGCACACCGCCGGTGAAGGCGCGCGGCAGGTTTTTCTCAGGGTCCCGGATCTCGCCCGCCAGCTTCCCGGCCTCCCACCAGCCCCCGAAGCTGAAGAACGCGCTCACGATGGCTCCCGCGACGGCGGGGAAGAGCGGGCCGGCGCCGGCTCGCCGCTCGGCCAGAGGAAGCAGATTGTCAAAGTTGCCTCCACCCCCGGCGACCGCCCATCCGACCAGACCGAGCAACACGGCGATCTTGAGCAGATTGGCCGCGGTCATGAGAGATCCGCTCAGCCGGGTGCCGAGGATGTTCACCGTTGCCAGGCACAGCAGGATGGCGCCAGGCAGCAAGACCGCCGCCCGTGGTCCCAGGGGCGCGAGAGTCTGCACGTAGGAGACCGTGCCCACGGCCAGCGCCGCGGCGAGGCCCGGGTCCATGACGGCCGCGCTCATCCATCCATAGAGGAAGGCCGCCCGCCCGCCATAGCCTTGCCGGAGATAGACATACTCTCCGCCCGCTTCCGGGAAGCGCACGGCCAGCTCCGCGTAGCAGAGCGCGCCGCAGACTGTCATGACAGCCATGGCGCACCAGACGGCTCCGAGCAGCAACGGCGAGCCCAAAGATTTCGCCATCGTAGCCGGGGTCAGAAAGATTCCCAGGGCGATGGATTGCCCCGTCACCGCGGCGATCGCCGCCGCCAGCCCCAACTGTCTGCGTTCCGCCATCGCCCCCGGCCACCCCCATGCTGGTGAACACTCAAAGCGCCTTATCATAGACGATCCTTGACGCAGGCCATGAGGAGCGCGCCGGGTGCCCAGACTCTTCGCCCTATGCGGGCTTGCATTCAGCGGCAAGACGACGCTCGCCAGAGTGGTCGCGCGGCGTGCCGACGCGGAGTACGTCGGCCTGGACGACATCAACGAGGCGCGGGGGCTTCGAGGCGGCGAAGGCATTCCTGTCGAGGAATGGGAAAGAACCCACGAGATCGCGATCGAACGTATAGGAATGCTCCTCGACGAGGGTCGTGACGTAGTGCTCGACGACACGCTCTGCTTCCGGTGGCTGCGCGACCGGTACGCCGCCGTCGCGGACCGTCATGCGGCCCGGTTCGTCCTCATTTATGTGGCGACGCCGCTACCGGAAATCCATCGCGCGATGGCCCGGAACGAGGCCGATCCCCGGCGCCATCCGATCCGCCTCGACGTATTCGAGACGCACGCACGGAGCTTCGAACATCCAACCGTGGAGGAGCGTCCGGTGGTGTACGACCGGACGGAATCCATGGAGGAATGGATCGATTCTCACCTGCCGTAAGGCGGCAGCACGGTCGGCAGGAGGCGCGCCAGGGCTTCGTCGAAGCTGCCGGCGACGGCCGGGTCGTCAGGACGGATCCGGCGGGCGGCGTCGAACGCGGCCTGGGCCTTCTCGCGCTCGCCGGCCGCGCCGAGGAAAAGGGCGTGCAGGAGCTGCGCCTCGAAGTCGTCCGGCCAGCGCTGCGACCGATTCTTCGATCAGGGCCGACGCTCTCTCGCTCTGCCCCGCCCGCGAGCGGGCCAGCGCCACCAGCTTGAAGCCGCGGCTGGCGTAGGGCCGCACGACGAGCGCCCGCCGGTAATAGGTCTCCGCCGCGTCCAGATCGCCGCGCTCCATCTCCAGATCGCCGAGCGACTCCAGCGCCGCGGGGCCGGTGGGATCGAGCTCCACGGCCCGGAGCAGCGCGGCCCGCGCGCCGGTGACGTTGCCGCTCTGGCGCAGGAGCCTGCCCTTCTCGGTGAAGATCAGCGGGCTCGTCGGCTCGGCCTTCTCCATGGCGGCGAGGAACGTGCGCTCGTCCTTGAAGATCGCCGAATAGCGCAGGGTCAGGAGGGCGAAGACGACCGTCAGGACGGACAGCACCCCGATCAGCACGCGCCGCTGCGGCAGGGCGACGAGGAGGAGCCACGGCAGGGCGAGCGACGGCAGGAACAGATAGCGGTCCGTCACCATCCATTGCGGATGGAGCGCCCAGAGGTTGAGCACCGGCAGCAGCCAGATGACCGTCCAGGCGAGAGGAAGGGCGAGCTCCCGCCGTTTTCTGAGGACCCACCAGGCCAGCCCGGCCAAGGACCGCCAGAGCCGCCACGGCGAGCAGCACCGGCTCCGCGAACGGCCCGTAGACGGGACGCTCCGGCCGGAAGATGGAGAAGCCCACCGGCCAGACGAGGAGGCGCAGGTAGGTGAAGAGCGCCACCGGCACGGCGGGCAGCGAGGCCTGGAAGCTCGGAGCGCTCTCGGCAGGCACGGCCAGCCCCCCGAGGACCGCGACGCGGACGGCCAGATAGACGACCGCCACGCCCGCCAGCACGGCGGTCGCCCGCCACAGCCGCCGCCCTGCCTGCGGGTCGACCTTCGACTCGTAGAAGGCCCACACGGCGGCGAACGGCAGGAGCGCGATCCCGACTTCCTTGGACAGCAGCGCCAGAGCGTAGAAAAGGGCCGCCCGGACGAGCGGCGGTCTGCGGTCTTCCCGCTGGACCGTCAGGAGCGCGTGCAGGGCGCAGAGCACGAAGAACGCCGCGCAGAGCTCCTGGAGCCCCGAAGCCCAGGCCACGGAGCTGACGTGCGACGGATGGAGGGAAAAGACCAGCGATCCGAGGAGGGCGATCAGCGGTGGCAGGCCCAGGCGCAGGAAGAAGCCGCACGCCAGGGCGCCGATCAGGGCGGCGAGCAGAATGGCGGCCATGTGCCAGCCGGCCGGATCTCCCCCGGCGATCTGGTAATAGAGCGTCGAGAGCGCCAGGAACACCGGGCGGTAATAGCTGCTGATCACGGTGGCGGTGCCCTTGCGCAGCGCCCCGACGTCGGTCAGAAACCCTTGCGGGATGCTTCCCGGGTCCGACAAGGACGGGCTCTTCTGGAACAGCACGAAATCGTCGAGAAGAAACCCGTAGCCCGTGGTCGGCCAATACACGAACAGCGGCACGAGCGCGGCGGCCAGCAGGACCCACAGACGGCCGCGAGGCGCGGGTCGCGCGGGAGCTGGCTTCACGATCCTCTTTTTCCTGGTCACCGGCAAGAGGGTATGGGAAAGCGCCGGGCCGCGCAATTACGCGCCTGGTGCGTCTCGGTGGCAAAATAGAGCCCATGAAAACCAAGCGTTTCCCGCCCGACGTCCTGGCGAAGATCCGCGACGGCAAGATCCTGGGCCTGCGGGCCGGCACGCAGCCGCACCGCTTCATCGGCATCTGGGCCGTGGTGGTGGAGGGCCGCGTGTTCGTGCGGTCGTGGAGCCTGAAGCCGCGGAGCTGGTACCGGACTTTCCTCGAGGAGCCTCGCGGCACGATCAACGTCGACGGCGACGAGATCGCCGTCCGTGCCGTGCGCACGCGGAGCGAGCGCCTGAAGGACGCGATCGATCAGGCCTATCTGGAGAAGTACCACACGAAAGGGTCCATCCAGTACGCCCGCGACCTCGGCGGCGAGAAGTCCAGGGCCACGACCACGGAGCTGGTGCCGCTGGAGGAATCCGGCGTCTCGTAGTTGACAACCTCCTCCAGCGGGTCGCATCATCCGATCGAACCTTGTCGATATGGAGGATGGTATGAAAAGCGCTCCCATCAAGAATCCCGCGAAACGCCCTGGCAGGAAGCTTCACCTGAACCGCGAGACCCTGCGGATGTTGACGGATCAGGAGCTTGAGGCGGCGGCGGCCGGCGCCCCGACCTACAACCCGCGCTGTACATTCAGCGATCCCAGCCTGTGCCCCACCTGCCTGTGCACCTGACAGCGCCTTGCGATCAGGGAGTGATCCTCGCGGGCAGGGGAGCCGTCCCCTGCCCGGAGGGGGCGGAGCGGTGGGTGCTGGCGGCCACCATCCTGGGCTCCAGCATGGCCTTCATCGACGGCACGGCGGTCAACGTCGCCCTGCCCGCGCTCCAGGCGGGCCTCGGGGCCACGGTGGCCGAGGTGCAATGGGTGGTCGAGGCGTACGCCCTCTTCCTCTCGGCCCTGCTTCTGGTCGGAGGCTCGCTGGGAGACCGCTTCGGCCGCCGCCGGATCTACCTCCTCGGCGTCGCCGGGTTCGCCGTGGCCTCGGTGGCGTGCGGCTTCGCGGCGACGATCGATCAACTCATCGCGGCGCGGGCGGCGCAGGGCATCGCCGCCGCCCTCCTGGTGCCGGGAAGCCTCGCGCTGCTCTCGGCGTCGTTTGACGAGAAGCGGCGGGGACGGGCCATCGGGACGTGGTCCGGCTTCAGCGCCATCACGGCGGCCTTGGGGCCTCTCCTGGGCGGCTGGCTGACCGATCACGTTTCCTGGCGCTGGGTGTTCTTCCTCAACGTCCCCCTGGCCGCGGCGGTGATCCTGATCTCCCTCCGCTTCGTGCCGGAGAGCCGGGACGGCGAGGCCGCGAAGGGGACCGACTGGGCGGGAGCCGCGCTGGCCACGCTGGGACTGGGAGGATTGACGTTCGGCCTGATCGAATCGTCGCGCCTGGGCTGGAGCGATCCCCGCGTCTGGGGGGCGCTGATCGTGGGCGTGGCCGCCAGCGCGGCTTTCCTCGCGGTGGAGGCGCGGGTGGCGTCGCCCATGATGCCCCTCTCGCTCTTCCGTTCGCGCACCTTCACCGGCGCCAACCTCCTCACGCTGTGGCTCTACGCCGCCCTCGGAGGAGCGCTGTTCTTCCTGCCGTTCAACCTCATCCAGGTGCACGGCTACTCGGCGACGGAGGCGGGAGCGGCCCTGGTGCCGTTCGTCCTTTTCATGTTTTTCCTTTCGCGCTGGTCGGGCGGTCTGGTGGACCGCTACGGCGCCCGGCTTCCCCTGATGATCGGTCCGGCCGTGGCAGGCCTCGGCTTCGCGATGTTCGCCTTCCTGGCGTCCCGCGACGACTACTGGACCGGTTTCCTGCCGGCGATCCTGGTCCTGGGGCTCGGGATGGCGATCAGTGTGGCGCCGCTCACGGCCACGGTCATGGGAGCGGTGGAGGAGCGGCACGCCGGCATCGCCTCGGGGATCAACAACGCCGTCTCGCGGAGCGCGGGCCTGCTGGCGGTCGCGGCCATGGGGCTGATGATGCTGGGCTTCTTCGGACGCGGTCTGGACCGCCGTCTGGACGCCGCCGGTCTGCCGCCGGAGGCGCGGCGGGCGGTGGACGGCCAGCGGGAGAAGCTGGCAGCCCTGGAGATCCCCGCCAGCCTGGGCGAGCCCGTGCGGGCGCGCGCCGAGGCCGCCGTGGACGAGTCCTTCCTGGATGGCTATCGTGGGGTTATGCTCACGGCGGCGGGGCTGGCCCTGCTGGCGTCGCTCAGCGCGGCCTGGCTTATTCAAAGGAGCGAGACATGACCAACACCCTTCAGCCGCCGGTCGTCAAGCAGCAGATGCTCATCCGCAAGCCTGTCGAGCAGGTGTTCGAGGCCCTGGTCGATCCAGCCGTCACCTCCCGTTTCTGGTTCTCCCGAGGCAGCGGCCGGCTGGAGAACGGCAAGCACGTCCGCTGGGACTGGGAGATGTACGGCGTCCACGCCGAGGTGGACGTGAAGGCGGTCGAGGAGAACCGGCGGATCCTCATCGAATGGGACGGCCCTGACAATCCCACCTCGGTCGAGTGGACGTTCGAGCCTAAAGGTGAGGACCGGACCTTCGTCACCGTCAAGAACTGGGGCTTCAGCGGCGACACCGAAAAGGTGGTGGCGGCGGCGCTCGATTCCACCGGGGGCTTCACCTTTTTGCTCGCCGCTTTGAAGGCCTATCTGGAGCATGGGATCGAGTTAGGCCTCGTCGAGGATCATGCTCCGGACGCGATTGTGGAAGGGTGGGATCGATGAATGCGGCGACGGAGACGGCGTTAGCGGTAGCGGCGGCGGCTGTAGCGCTCGCGGCGTTCATTCTGTCATGGCGGTCGGATCGCCGGGCGCAGCTCCTGGCGCGCACGCAGATGTTCCTGGAGCTCAGGACCACGTTTCTGGACGTCTACCAGCGGCTGCCCAGCTTCGACAAACGGGCGTCAGCCTACACCCCGGAAGAAAAGGCGGCTGTCCTGGCTTACTGGCACCATGCCTTCGATGAATGGTATGTGACGAATCACCTCGATCCCAAGCACATGAAGGATCTATGGAACGAATTCTACGCTCCCGCGATCCTGGCCGGAATGCGGCATGAGGGGTTGCGGGAGGTTTTGTTCGACATGATCGATTCTGAAGACGAGCTTGGCGAATATCGCCGAAGTTTCGGGAGCGCCATGAAGAAGCTCTGGGAATCCCGCAAATCCCCCCGGGCATCGCAGTAGAACCTGCCCGCGTCCCGCGGCATTCGGATCGTGGCACCTCTTCTTATGGGGAACGCCGTCCGGCCTTCCCAAACCGGAAAGGAGACTCTATGCGGTCGCGACTGTCTCGAACGATCATCCTTTCAGTGGCCTTGGTTCTCGCCTTCTCGGCCCTGCCCGTCTCCCAGGCCGCCTCGGCCCCAGCCCGCGGCGGCTACTGCTCGTGCAGTTGCTCGTTCATCTCCAACTGCACCACGGACGCCGACTGCGGCAGCGGGCGCTGCCTCAAGGGCCCGACCTGCTGCTAGACGCGTTCTCGCGTGGCGGCGGCGACCGGCTGCGAGGACGGGGCAGCCGGTCGCGCCCCGACACGCGTCAGAATGAGCTGGCCACTCTTGCCTGCCTGTACTATATTTTCTTCCATGATCCGAAACCCCTTGTCCCGCCTCCTACTCGCCGGCCTCTTGACCGGGGTCATCGACGGTCTCTTTGCGAGCGTCCAGAGCGTCTTCTTCAATGGCTCGACGGTGACGCGGCTCTTTCAAGGGGTCGCTTCGACGCTGCTGGGCAGGGAGGCTCTCGAGGGTGGAACCCCGACGGCCCTGATCGGCGTTCTGATGCACTTCGGGGTCGCGTTCGGATGGTCCGCGGTCTTCCTGCTTCTCGTCATGCGCTCGGCCTGGATCCGCCGCGTGCTCAGCTCGCGATATGGAATCGTCAAGGTCGCCGCGGTGTACGGCCCCTTCATCTGGATGGTGATGTCGCTGGTCGTCATTCCGCTGCTGCTGCAGCGCCCGCCTACGATCACCAGCCGCTGGTGGATCCAATGGATCGGACATTTTCCGTTCGTCGGATTGCCGATCGTCGCCTCGATCGCCGGCGGTCTTCGCAGGTCCGAAGGCGTATAAGCCAAGCGCCGTGCCCGGGTCTTGACGCCGGGCACGGCGCTCTCCTTGCTATTTCACGGCCGGGGCGGCCGGGATCAGTTCGCCCCGGCGGCCGGCTTCGGCATCTCGACCGTCTTCACGTCGACGGTGATCTCCTTGAGACGCGTGGACACCTCGGGCGTCATGCTCTCCTGATAGCGGCCGCCGAGGTGCTTGGCGAGGAACTTCTCCGCGGTGGCGTACAAGGCCATGTTGTTCACCGGCCGGGCGAAGCCGTGGCCCTCGTCGGGCGCGACGATGTACTCGACCGGGAATCCGCGCTCGCGCAGGGCGACGACGATCTGATCGCTCTCGGCCTTCTTCACGCGCGGATCGTTCGCCCCCTGGATGACCAGCAGCGGCGCCTTGATCTTGGCCGCCGAGTTGAGAGGGGACTGCCGTTCGAGCATCGCGCGGCCCTCCGCCGTCGCGGGATCGCCCATGCGCTCCGTGAAAACCTTGCGGATCGACTCCCAGTAGGGGGGGATCGAATTGAGCAGGGTGATCAGGTTCGACGGGCCGACGATGGAGACGCCCGCGGCGTAGACGTCGGGCGTGAAGGTCAGGCCCGCCAGCGTGGCATAGCCGCCGTAGGAGCCGCCCAGGATGCCGACGCGCTTCGGATCGGCGATGCCTTCGGCGACCAGGTGTTTGACGCCCCAGGTGATGTCGTCCTGCATCTTCTGGCCCCACTCGTTGTTGCCGGCGTTGAGGAACTTCTTGCCGAAACCGGTCGAGGCGCGGAAGTTCGGCTGCAGGACGGCGTAGCCGCGGTTGGCGAAGAACTGCGCGTTGGGATTGAAGCCCCAGCCGTCGCGTCCCCAGGGGCCGCCGTGCGGCACGACGAGGAGCGGCAGGTTCTTGGCGGCCACTCCCTTCGGCAGGGTCAGGTAGGCGGGGATCTCCAGCCCGTCGGACGACTTGTAGCGGATGGCCTTCATCTCCGCCAGGTGCTGGCGCGGCAGCTTCTCGCGGATGCGGTACTGCAGCGTCAATTTCTTGCTCGTGCGGTCGAACAGATAGGTCTCGCCGGGCTCGGTGTCGCTCGACGCGGAGACCAGGACGAGGCGGTCGTCCTCCGTCCCCGAGCCGGGGAAGATCTGCTTGTTGGGCAGTTGCTTCCGCAGCAGCTCGTAGTCGGCCTCCCAATCCTTGTCCTTGAAATAGATCCGCATCTTGTCGTCGAAATAGACCGTGGCGACGAGCTCGTCCGTGCGGTCCGAGAACACCGGCGAGCTGAAATCCACCCGGTTCAGGGGGTCGGATTCCACCAGCTCTTCCTGGCTGGTCTCGGGGTTGAAGAGCACGAGGCGGATGAGGTCCACGTTGCCCTTGTTGGTGACCATGTAGACGCGCTTGCCGTCCTTGTGGAACTGCACCGGCCCGCAGCTCTCGAATACGTTGCAGGAGTAGACCTTCTTGAACCCGTCGGCGTCCACGCGCAGGACCTCGGTGTCGCCGTTCTCGGCGGAGCGCGTGGCCAGCCGGGGCGTGCCCTTCAGGTCGAAGACCCAGCCGGTCAGCCGCTCGGTGTTCTGGCGCAGCAGCGTCCGCTCGCCGGTCGAGATCTTCACCTTGTAGAGGTCGTGCCAGGCCGGATCGCGGTCGTTCAGGCCGACGTAGATCGTGTCCGGGTCGGTTTCCGGCGTGTCGTAGATGAACGCCCGCACCTTCTTCGCGTCGGTGAGGTTGCGCGCCGCCGGCACCTTCTGCCCCGCGGCGGGCGCGGCGGCCGGGTCCACGGCGTAGACGTTGAAATTCTCGTCGCCTCCCTGGTCCTGGACGAAGAGGATGTACTTGCCGTTCTCGCTCCAGAAGTAGCCGGGGATGGGGCGCTTGGTCTCCGCGGTGATGGGCCGGGCCGCCTCGAAAGGCTCGTCGGTCCGCTTGACCCAGACGTTGCGGGTGCCGTCGAGGGGCTTGATGAACGCGATGAACTTGCCGTCGGGCGAAAGCTGGCCGCCGGCGATCTCGGGATTGTCGAAGAAGAGCTCGCGGTCGATGAGCGGCGGCATCCCCTGCGGCTGGGCCGGGGCGGCGGCCGCGAAGGACATCAGGCCGAGGAAGGCCCCCGTGAAGATCTTCCGGGCCACGGCTCCGTGGCGCTCGCGGGTGGGTGGGTGCTGCATGGTGGGAAAACCTCCTTTGGATGGGGTGAAGGGGAGTTCCTGCGTCAGCTCCAGTGTGACACCTTGTATACGCACGGCCATTTTAGATGTTTACGTGGTTGCCGCAACGGAGTGCAGAAAGCGGCAACTTTCCTCAAGCCCCTGTCACGCCCTGGTATATGTCGCTTCGCGGTGGGACGTCCCCTTCTGGACTACCCGGATCCTTCCCTCGGCGGCCAGCCGGCGCAGGGCGGTCGAGGCCATCCGGGGCTCGGCCGGCTTGGGGAGGTTCCGGAAGCGCCGGTTTACGGCGGCGGCGATGCTGGTCGGGCTGAAGACCTCGCCCTTCGGCATCTCCTCCACGACCCGCTCCACCAGATAGCGCCGGACGACCGGCTGTCCGGGCGGGAGCGTCTCCTGAAGGAGCGCCTGTGGGGGCGGGACTTGGCGGGCGGCCAGGGGAGCCGCCGCTTCGGCGGAGCTCTTCAGCGCCTCGTAGTGCCGGGCCAAGACCTCGAGCTCGGCGGCGTGGGCGGCCCGCTGCTCCCGGTGGGACGCCTCTTCGCGGGCGTGATGGGCCTCCTGTTCGCGATGGAGATCCATCTGAGCCTCCAGGTTGGCCAGCATCTGCTGTAACGAGATTCCAGAGTCCAACCGAACCTCCCGGGGCGCAAAGCGGCCCCACTTCGCGTCTCCGCGCCAAACTACGCGCCGCTGCGAAAATCTACGCGTCTCCGCATCCTACTACGCGTCTCCGGAAAAATCTACGCGCCTCAGATTTTGTCTACGCGTCTCCGGAAACGTCTACGCGTCTCAGATTCTTGCTACGCGTCTGGGATTTCGACTACGCGCCTCAGGAAAAGACTACGCGTCTCGGATTTTGTCTACGCGCCGCGGGAAAAGACTACGCGCCTCGGATTTCGTCTACGCGTCTCAGCAAACGGCTATGCGCCTCGGATTTCGTCTACGCGTCTCCGGAAACGGCTACGCGCCGCCGAATCCCGCTTTGCGCCAACTCCTTCCCGCCCTCTTCGTCCAGCAGCGGGCCAGGGGTCAGGATTGCTTCGGGTGGTCAGCGAGATAGGCGAGGCGAGGGTGCGATAGCTCGCGCCGTCATCCCACTTCCTTCTTGAATCGCTCGCTGAGGGGCCAAACCGTCAGCAGCTTTATCCAGAGGAGAAATGCCATGTCATTCAACGAAACGTTTGTAATCTACAACTACACCCCCTACGAAATGACGCTTGACGCTGGGAATAGTGAGAATCTAGACAATAGCTGGCCATCTACAATCCCGGCTGCCACAGCCGCCACGAGCCCCGGAACCGCTCAATTTTCCCAAAACGAGGTTGGCGATATCAACCCGACAGCCGTTTACATTTTGCAGAGTAACCCGGCGATCACCGCTACGCTGCATTTCTATTGCGTGGGAGCCGGTTTCGTTCATGTGAACATGACTCTGGTCTATAGCGGTACTCCCGATTTCAGCAGTGCCATCTCGGAAGACAACCGTCCTGGGACGCCACAGACGGTGAGTGGTACAAACAATTTATCCATCGAAGACCAGGGGAACATTTCCAGTCGAGGCACAGCCACCTTTGTGATAGGCCAGGGCTCGATTCCTTCGTAACCGGCAGGAGGCGGTTCCCCACAAGATGGGGGGTGGGGTAGAATTGGGCTTCTTTAAAGGAGACCTGAATGAAGAAGCAAGTGAAGAAGCTGAAACTGGCGAAGGAGACCGTGCACAACCTCGGTCTTCAGGGGGTTCAGGGCGGCGCCTCTTGCTCAAACTGCACCTCCTACTCAGACCAGATGAGGTATTGTGACAGTTGGTGGCACTGCGGCGCCAGTGCGGATACCTTCTGCTAAGACAGGGAGGGGCCTGTCCCCTCCCTACCCCCAACCCCAGGCCCCGGGAAGGCTCCCATGGGTACGCCGCCGCATCCGCTCCGTGACACGTCACTATAGGGAGGGGCGGCCCCACCTCCCATGATGGGACGCTAGCGGATGCCGCTCCGAAAGGGGTTCCGCGTGAACCGATCCCGTCTCTCGCGCCTCTGTGCCGTCCTCCTGGCCGTCCTCTTCCTCGCCGCTCCGGCCCTGGCCGCCGAAAGGCCGCCCTCCCGGTTCGAAGCCCCGGGCCTGTTCTCCGCCTTCTGGAATCTGCTGACCTCCATCGCCGAGTCCCTGGGCTCGGGCATGGACCCGGACGGCTTGCCCGGCGATCCGGGGGACAGCGGTTCCGGTATGGACCCGGACGGCCTGACCGCCGGCGCCTGCCAGGGGGAGAGCGGCTCGATCATGGACCCCGAACGGCTGCCCCCGCTCCGAGCTCGGCTCCGGCATGGACCCGAACGGCAGGGACTAGTACTACGTCCCCTGAATTCGTTCCGGATCCCAGGTATCTATGACCGCGCCCCCGCCCGGGCATAAATGCCCGGGCTATGTGAAACAGCCGGGTGAACCCGACTGCTGGAGTCCCCTTCAGGGGGCTCTTTTGACTAGCCCGGGCATTTATGCCCGGGCGGGGGCGCGGCCGTTCAGAATCCCGGAATGAACTTCGGGGACGTCGTACTAGCGGCATCTCCTCCCGCGCCGGCGGGCCTTCCCGGATGCCGCCGGCGCGCGCTTTCTTCCGTATCGTCCTTGCGGTATACTCGCACGCAAGGGATTTCTTATCTTTCAGGAGGGATTTCATGGCCGACATCCACCTCACCCGCGAGCTGCTCCGGGCGGTCTCCCGCGGCGAGCTGCCCGCGAGCGTCGTCACGCAGGTAGGCATGGAGCACCTGATGAGCCTCTGCCGGACCTGCCGGAAGGAGATCGCCGCCTTCCAGAAGGAGCAACGGGCCGAAGCCGGCTTCGTCCAGGCGCTCCAGCTCCTCCCCGCCCTCCTCGAAGAGCGGCTGCCGCGGATCGAGCGCGAGCAGCGGGGCGCGTCGCGGGACCTGCAGGACCTCCTCGCCCTCTCCCGCGAGGAGCGCGTCCAGCGGGTGGAGCGCGCCCGCGACCGCTTCCGGAGCGCGGCGCTGGTAGCGCTCCTGGTGGGAGAAAGCCGCAAACGGGTCCAAGAAGATCCGGACGAAGCCTTCCATCTGGCCTCCCTGGCCCGGCTCGTCGCCCACCGCAACCCGCGGATGCCCCAGGCCTTCGATCTGATCGCCCTGGCCACGGCCCACATGGCGAACGCCTGCCGGGCGGGAAACGATCGCCGCCAGGCTGAGGAGCACTTCAGTCACGCGCGATACGTGATCACTCACCACGGGGTCACCGACACGGAGATCCTCGCCCGGGTCGACAAGCTGGAAGGCTCGCTCCGCATGGACCAGCGGCAATTCGGCAGGGCGGAGGAGCTTCTGACCCGCGCGGCGACGCTCTACCGGGTGAGCGGGGACAAGGTGGAGACGGCGCGGGTATTGATCACTTTGGGTGGTCTCTATTTCTTCCAGGATAAGCTCGCCCCCGCGATCGAGGCCACGACGGCCGCGCTCAAGGGTTTGCGGGACAGCTACGATCCGCGCCTCTACCTCTGCGCCCGTTTCAACCTGGCGCGTTTCCTCGTCGAGGACGGGCGATATCAAGAGGCGATGGAGATGCTCGCCGTCGACGAGGACCTTTACCGGGAGTTCCCCGAGGCGTGGACGCAGCTCCGGCTGTCCTGGCTCCGCGGCAAGATCGCCGCCGGCCTCGGCCGGACGGAGGAGGCCGAGCGGATCTTCCTCGCAGTCCGCGACGGCTTCATCGCCCAGGGGATCGGCTACGACGCGGCGATGGTGGCGATCGAAGACCTCGCCCTGCTCTATCTGCGGGAGGGGAGGGTGGCGGACGTGAAGCGTCTCGCAGAGGAGATCTATCCCATTTTCCAGGCCCAGGACGTCCACCGCGAAGCGGCCGCCGCGCTGATGCTCTTCCAGGAAGCGGCGCGTCAGGAACAGCTCACGGTGAAGGTGGTCCGGGAATACATAAGGTATCTGAAGGAAGCCCGCACCGATCCTTCATTGCGGTTCGGAGGGGAGGAGCCGTCGTAGTGCCTACATGTCCACGTCCCTCCCTTCGACGTGTAAGCGTCCGGCCCGTTCTGGCGGCCAAGGCGGTAACCCCCACTCCGGCTTGATCGACCCTATAGGCTTGCCAGATGTCCAAGGTAAAGAGCTGAAATACTTCTCTCCATTCTGACACTCAGATACGGATCGCCGGTGTACACAGGGTACGCCGCTGCGAACGATCCGCCTTGAGCGGAGGAAGGAGAGCATACGTAATGAGAGGCAGGAGCATTCGGACATTCTGGTTTTGCACAGTAGCGATCCTCTTGGCTGGTGTGTGTCGTGCCGAGGCTTCGGAGGCCGACGCTCAAGGTTTCTTGCCGGTTCTTCAATCCGCTTGCTTGCTGCCGCAAGCAGCATTGCTGGAGGATATTCCGCCCGGAAAGCCTGTTGTTGACTTGGAAGGTCTCGATCAACCAATGGCTTCGGCACTATCGATCTCCACGGGTTGCTGGCCGAGTCTCGGGGGTATTTGCGCTTATGGTTCTTTCAACTGCCGTAACGATTGCGGAGCGCGCTACAATACCTGTAAAAGCACGGCCGGGTGCACAGAGGAGGAATGCTACGATATGCGGCTTCTCTGCTACGAGTGCTGTGCCGGTTGGCCCTAATTAGCTTTAGAGCGACCTAACAAAACCGGCCCAACGGGTCGGGAGATCCTAGAAGCCCAGGGCATCTGAGGCCGAAGGCCGATGCCCTGGGAAAGGGAAGAGAAGCATCCCGGCGGCCTGAAAGGTCCGCGAGAACGGCTCGCGGCAGAGATTCCCGCGACCTTTCATGCCGCTGCTATATACGGGTATTTTTTAACCAGGGCATCGGCCTTCGGCCTCAGCCCCGGGCTGGGATCTCCCGGCCCGTTGGGCCGGTTTGTAACCCAGGATTGGGCTCACCCGAGCCGATGAGATCCCGCGCTCCTACGCCAGGGCCGGACGGGGCGCAACGAAAAGCTCACAGAAGCCCCCGGTCCTCCGCGTAGCGCAGCAGGGCGAGGCGGCCGTCCACGCCGAGCTTGGCGTAGATGCGGCTGAGGTGGACCTTGACCGTCTGCTCGGTGATCGAAAGCTGGGCGGCGATCTCCTTGTTGCGCAGCCCGCGGCCGATCATGCGCACCATCTCCTGCTCGCGCGGGGTGAGGATGCCGGCGGTTTCCCGCGCCCCGTCCTCGCGCCGCAACAGCTTCTCGAGAGCGCGCGAGACCGCTCGCTTTTCCAGCCAGGGCTCGCCGGCGTGGACCTTCCGGACGCACTGCACGACGCTCGCCGAGGCCATCTCCTTGAGCAACACGCCGCCCACGCCGAGGCGAATGGCCTCCAGCATCTCGCCGTCCTCGATGATCGCGGTGAGCAGGATGGTCCGCGTCGGCAGGCCCTGGCCGGCCATCTCCCGCAGCACGTCGAGGCCGCTCTTGCCGGGCATCCGCAGGTCGAGGACCAGGATGTCCGGCCGGTGCTGGCGCACCGCCTGCAGGGCCTCCTCGCCGCGCGTGCAGATGGCGACGACCTCGAAGTCCTCCTCGCGGCGGAAGAGGTTCGCGAGCGCCTCCAGGATGAGGGGATGGTCGTCGGCGAGCACCAGCCGGATGGTCATTCAAGCTCCCCTGTTTCCGTGGGCACGCTGATGTCCAGGCGGCTGCCTTCCCGTGAAGAGCGGAGCCTCAAGGAGCCCCCCAGGGAGGCGATCCGGTCCCGCAGGCTGGCGGGCCCGAGGTCCGCCGCGAGCAGCGACGGCAGGTTGTAGTCCCCCTCGAACGGGAAACCGTGGCCGTCGTCGGCGACCTCGATCCGGACCCGGCGGCCGTCCACCCACAACCCGACTCGGACTACGGACGCCTCGGCGTGCCGTGCGGCGTTGATCACCGCCTCATGGAGAATACGGTGGATCTGGCGGGCCAGGGTTTCCGGCAGGACGGTCTCGCGGAAGTTTCCCGCCAGCTCGACCCGCAGGTCCCAGTGCCTCTCGATCCGCTCGCGGAGCTCGTCGAGCCGGGCCGCGAGCCCCGCCTCGGCGCGCAGCGGCCAGGAGCCTGAAGTAGGCTTGAGGTCCCGCACCAGGGAGCGCAGCTCCCGCTGCTCGGAGGCGAGCAGCTCCTGGAGGCTGTGGATCTCGCCGCGGGCGGCCCCCGGATCCGTCTCCAGGAGTCTGGGGAAGGTCTCCAGGCGCAGCGTCGCGACGGTCAGAGACTGGATGATGCCGTCGTGGAGGTCGCGCGCCAGGCGCACGCGTTCCTCCAGGGCCACGGCCTCGCGCAGACGCCGCAGGAGCCGGAGCTGGTCCAGGTGCGCCGCGGCCTGCCAGGCGAGGATCTCCCCCACGAGGAGCTGGTCCAGGCCCCGGACCGGTTTCGCCAGCGCGAACAGGCGGCCGTGGAAGCTCTCGCCCCGCAGCCGCCAGGAGAGCACGGAGCGGATGCCGAACCGCGCCCGCAGGCCGGGATGGACCGGCGGCTCGCGCAGCCGCCGCAGATGGCCCTCGGCGGTGAAGGTCACGCGCGGCGAGGCCGCTCCGGCGTCGGCGCAGAGGAAGCTCGCCTCGGTCAGCGGCTCGGCCACCAGCGGCTCATAGCTCCCCGCCGGCTCCCGCAGCCACTGGCATCCCGCCGCCGTCCAGGAAGCCAGATAGATCCAGGGTTCCTCCTCGTCTTCCCAGACCAGCAGCAGATGGGAGAACCCGAGGATACCGGCGATCCGTTCCAGGATCTCGCGCACCAGCTCCCTGCCGTCCGCGGGGATGCGGCGCGGCCATTTCGCCAGCGTCGCGATCTCCCGGCGCAGCCGCTCGTCGAACACCCCCAGGTACCCGAGCAGCGAAGCCACGACCCCCAGATAGACGCCGCGGAGGATGAAACGGTTCAGCTCGAAAGCCGGTTCTTCCAGGATCGCCGCGAAGTAGTACCCGAGGCCGAAGAACGCCGCCAGCGACACGACGGCGGTCCAGAACGTTCCCGCCCGCCCCCAGCGGATCGCCGCGCTCAGCATGGCGAACACGAAGTAGAGGAAGAACGGACTGGTCGGGCCTTCGGTGAAGAACATCACCAGCACCGCCATGACGAGGTCGGCCGCGTGCGTCGGCAGCCGCATCTCCAGCAGCAGCGCGTAGGAGCGGAACGCCAGCGCGGCGATGACGAGCGAGTAGCCCGCGTAGGCCGCGAGCAGCGCGTAGGCGACCGCGGCGTGGCGCGAGGGCTCGGTGGGATCGAGCCAGACCGCCAGCAGCGAGGACACCGACAGCACGATCCGGCCGCCGGCGATCAGCCGCTCGGCCCGGCCCTGCCGCAGGAAGGGCGTGCCCGCCTCGAGAGGATTCACGTCGTCTCCCAAGCCGCTCAGTGGATCACTCCGGATTTTCCAAGAAGTTATATGTCCACTTGGGAATAAAGTTGTTTTTGATCGAATAACTCGAAAGGACTACAAAGATGCATCCTTCGGTGAATGGCCTGGACACACGCGTTCGCGTTAGATTGAAGCCTATCACTTGTCAGGATGTTCGTGGCCTCCCCCCGGTGAGGCGAGCCTTCCTGGTGCCACGGCGTCGAAATCACAGTCATCGAGGGATTGGGAAGGAGATCACGATATGTTGAACCGCACGAAAACAGGGCTGCTGTGTATGGGCCTGATCACGGCCGGCCTGCTCCTGGCGGCGCCGGCCGGCGCGCAAGTCGCCCCGCCGGACCTGACGGTCTGCGACATCGTCAATTGCGACAATGTCCAGAGCTCGATCTGTAGCGCCGCGGGATTCAAGATCAGCCTGACCGGCTTCACGCCTCCCAACACGAACACCAGCGGCGTCGCCACCTACACGTACCAGATCTGCAGCCCGGCCGCGGGCGTATGCAACGGCGCGTTGCGCGCCGGCGAGTCCTGCATGGACAACGGCTTCTGCCAGAGAAAAGGCCAGAGCGTGGATCCCACGGCCACCTGCAGCCGCGAGTGCGCCGTCGACGACTTCCATGGCCTGAGCCATTTCGATCTGACCTTCCCGCAGCTCGGGGCGAGCTGCCTTTCGGGGACCACCATGGTCTCGGGAAGCTGTTCCACCGGGACCTTCGTGCTCGGCGACGGTTCCTGCTTCGGGCAGGGCGCGCAGAGCCTGGTGGCCAAATGCGACAGCCCGAACCTGGGCGTCGGCGCGTGCATGACGATGACTCTCACCATCGCCGGCGAGCTGACGGGCCTGGGCTCCGGCCCGGTGGTGGTGGTGGACAAGGAAGGCCAGAGCTGCACGGCGAGCTGTATGTCCGGCCCCTCCTGCCAGCCTTGCGGCGGCGGTATGGAAGGCGACGAATGCCTGACGCGGACCATCGGCTTCTGGGGCAACCATCCCTGGATCACCAACGACTACGTTCCGGTCACCGTCTGCGGCAAGACCCTGGGCTGCAACGGCGCGGCCACGGCGAATTCCAGCCCCGGATGCCTCGCGGGCTCCTGCGACTCGGTGATGGAAGGCCTCTGCTCCGTCCCTGGCGTCGAGCTGAACACCAACCAGTCCTACGTCTCGATGGTGCGGCAGTTGACGGCGGCGAAGCTCAACCTGAACGCCACCGCCTCCCTGTTCCCGGGCGGCGCCTGCTCGACCTTCGTCTATATGAACAAGAGCATCCAGCAATGGGTCAACGAGTGCGAAGCCCTGTGCGGAGCCGACAAGGCGACGATCAGCAACAGCGGCTGCATCGAAGCGCTGGACGCGTTCAACAACTCGCAGGACAACGGCTTCGACGTGACGCCGTCGCCCTTCGACCGGCCGCCGGTGGACGATTTCGGCAAGATTTCGGGAGCCGACTCACTCGCAGTGCGGCAAGGCGCAGGGCAACGGCAAGGATGTGAAGCTCGTCATCGGCAAGAAGATCGGCGCCAACGACTGCCGGTAGTCCAGGATCGAAGACACCGACATCTCCAGGGCGGGCGCTCCGGCGCCCGCCTTTTGTGTTCTAAGTCTTGTCATCCGGGGACAACCTACCGCCTCGCACAGAGGGCTTCGTGAGCCGAGATGTGTGTAAGAGAATGCCCCTGCGGCCCCGGCCGCACGAGCGGATGGCTGCGGCAGGGCGAGGCGCATCGATGGTAGTATTATCCCCATGACTGAATGGTGGGAGCAGTTCTTTTCCGGTGCGTGGTCCAGGATCCAGGCCGGCGGCTATCCGCCGGAGCGGACCGCCGCGGAATGCGATTTGATCGAGAGCGCGCTGGCGCTGCCGCGAGAGGCTCGTGTCCTTGATATTCCTTGCGGGATCGGACGCCATTCGATCGAGTTGGCGCGGCGCGGCTTCCGCGTGACGGGCGTAGATTTCAGCGCCGAATCTGTGACGCTTGCCCGGGAGAGCGCGGCGGCGGCCGGTGTCGACGCAGATTTCATCGTCGGCGACATGCGCGAGTTCGCGCACGACGTCCCGTTCGATGCCGCCTTCTGCTTCTTCGGTAGCTTCGGCTATTTCACCGAGGAAGACGACCGCCGGTTCGTTCGCGCCGTCGAGAGGGCGCTGCGGCCCGGCGGGCGATTCCTGATCGAAAGTCACATCGCGGAGACGCTGCTGCCACAATTTCGCGAGCGCGACTGGTTCTGGGCCGGGACGGAGGCCAGCCGCGTTCGCGTTTTGGAAGAACGTTCCTGGGACATCGAAACCGGCCGCGCGAATGCCGTCTGGACTCTGGTCGACGATTCCGGTTCAAACGTTTACACCTCCTCGATCCGTATATATGCCTATCGGGAGCTGCGCGCCCTGCTGGAGTCGGAGGGATTTGTCCGCGTCGAAGCTCTGGACGGCAAGACCGGACAACCTTTCCGGGTTGGTGCTCAGCGAGCCCTCGTGATCGCGGAGAAATCTCATGCTTGAGCTCCATCCACCGAAGCTCGTTCTTTCGATGGCGCTGCTTTTTCGGCGCTGGGTTGCGCCGGGACCGCGCGTGACCACGGCGCCGCTGCCTCGAGGCGGCGGTTTCGTCGCGCCCCAACATCGTCGTCGTGCTCTCGGACGATCACCGTTGGGACGCTCTGGGCGCGGCGGGCAATCCCGCCGTCATCACGCCGGTGATGGACGGCATGGCGCGGGACGGCGTCTATTTCCGTCAGGCCACCGTCTCGGTCTCCCAGTGCCATCCGGTGCGCGCCAGCCTGCTCACCGGCGTGCCGTCCTTCCGCCACGGCGTCTATTCGATCCAGTTCCAGGCGCCCGGAGTCGAAAAGACCCTCTGCAAGCGTCCGACGGTGGCGGGCCTGTTGCGGGACGCCGGGTACCGCACCGTGGTGGTGGGCAAGTGGCACCTCCCTCCTCCCCCCTGGAAGTGCGGCTTCGACGAGGTGCGGACCTGGTTGCCGGATGGCGGCACCCATTTCCATGACCCCGAGCTGGTCCGCGGGAAGTCCGGCGGCCCCGAGTCCGAGACCGTTCCCGGTTTCACGCAGGAGATCTTCGCGGACGACGCGGTGGGTTTCCTGCGCAGCGAGGCCGCCCAGGCCGGCCCCTTCCTCCTCTGGCTCGGCTTCACCGCGCCCCACTTTCCCTACGAGCCCAACCCGGAGCGGATCCAGGCGCTCTATGCCGGGCGCCGTGGCGAGGAGCTTCTGCCGCCGGGCTTCCCGCGCGACGTGAAGGCCAACGATTGGCGCCACTACAACGAGGCGGTGAGCTATCTCGACGAGCAGATCGGGCGCGTGCTCGCGGCGCTGCGGGAGACCGGGCTCGCCGAGCGGACGGTGGTGGTCCTGCTCGGCGACAACGGGTACATGATGGGCGAGCGGGGCCTCGGCGGTCCCGGTACGAAAGCCGACGGCAAGCAGGTCCCGTACGAGAGCTCGCTGCGGGTCCCTTTCATCCTGCTGGGACCGGGGCTGCCCAAGGGGCTCGTCTCGGACCTCCCGGTCTCGGGCCTGGACCTGCCGCCGACGCTCCTCTCGCTCGCCGGCCTCCCCGTGCCGGACTCCTGGTCCGGGCGGGACCTCACGTCGGCGCTCGCCGGCAAGCTCGAGGTGCGCGAGGCCTTCGCCGAGTGGTCCGACGAGGAAAGCGACAAGTTCGGCCGCCTCGCCTTCCGCGCCGTGCGCACCCCGACGCACAAGCTGATCGTCTGGAAGGACCCGGCCCGCGGCGAGGAGCTCTACGATCTCTCCGCCGACCCGGCGGAAGCGCGCAACCTCATCGCCGACCCGGCGGCGGGGGAGGTGCTGCGCGACCTGCGCTCCCGCCTCCTGGCCTGGATGCGGCGCAACGGAGATCCCGCCCTTTCGTGGGGTACGATGCGATCTCAAGTCGCGAAGCAAAATTGATCCCAAGGGCCGCCGAGTAGAACTTTCCGCAGGCTTCCCCGTAGAATCCCTCATTGGGATGAAGAGGAGGTCTATCCGATGAAGAAGCTCTGGCGTGGCACCGGTGTCCTGGCGATCACCCTGCTCCTTGGCGCCGGTCTGGCGCCGGCGGGGGCGGAGCCGGTGGCGGGGGTGGATTGGCCGCAGTTCCGCGGTCCGCAGCAGAACGGGGTGTCCCTGGAGAAGGGGCTGCTCCGGAGCTGGCCGGAGAGCGGTCCGAAGGTGCTCTGGAAGAAGCCGGTCGGCAGCGGGTTCTCCGCCGTGACCGCGGTGGGCGACGCCCTCTACACCATGGCCGTGGAAGGGGAGAGCGAGACGGCCTACCGGCTGCGGGCGTCGGACGGCGAGGTGATCTGGCGCGTCCCCCTCGGGCCGGTCTTCCCCGAGGTGTTCGGCAACGGTCCGCGCTCGACGCCCACGGTGGAGGAGGACGTGGTCTACATGCTGGCCGCCCCGGGCCGGCTGCACGCCCTCAAGATCAAAGACGGCGCGCGGCTCTGGGAGGTCGACCTGGTGAAGGAGCTCGGCAGCACGACGCCCATGCGGGGATACGCCGCCTCGCCGGTCGTCGACGGCGACCTCCTGATCCTGGAGACGGGCGGCGGAGAGGGGAAGGCGGTGGTGGGCCTGGACAAGAAGACCGGCAAGCTGCGCTGGTCCTCCCTGGACGGCAAGGCGGGCTATGTGACGCCTCTGGCGGTGACGATCGACGGGGTCCGGCAGTTCGTGTTCGTCCGCACGGCCGGTGGGGAAATCGTCTCCCTGCTTCCGGACGGACAGGTGCACTGGCGGTATCCCTGGAAGCCGGGAGCCCTCGCGTCCCCCCTGTTCCTGCCCCCGAACCGGATCTTCGCGTCGGCGTCGGACGACATCGGCGCCGTGCTCCTGGAGATCGGCAAGGCGGAGGGCAAGGCCACGGTCCGGGAGGTCTGGACCAACCGGGTGATGAAGAACCACTTCAGCTCCTCGGTGCTGTACGAGGGGCACATCTACGGCTTCGACAACGCGAGCCTGAAGTGCATCGTGGCCGAGACGGGGGAGCAGAAGTGGGTGCAGCGCGGCTACGGCAAGGGCTCGCTGATCGTGGCGGACGGCCTGCTGTACATCCTTGGCGATCAGGGGCAGCTCATCCTCGCCGAGGCCACGCCCGCGGGCTTCCGGGAGAAGGGGAAGATCAAGGTGATGGAAGGGAAGACGTGGACCGCTCCGGTGCTCTCCCACGGCCGGCTCTATCTGCGGGACGACGACGAGATGATCGTCCTCGACGTGCAAACTCCGGCCGTTCCGGCGGTCGCCACCCCTTCCGCCGGCTGATCGGATGAGATCGATGAAAGGAAGCCTGATGATCCGCAAGCTTGGTCTTTTCCGGCTGTTCCTGGTCCTCGCCCTGCTCTCTCCGGCGGCCGGCGCGCAGACGCTCGACGAGGTGCTCGCGAAGCACGCCGCGGCGCACGGCGGCCTGGAGAAATGGCGCGCGGTGAATTCGCTGATCGTCACCGGCACCGAGGTCGCCTTCAGCAACCCCGCTCCCTTCGTCTTCGAATGGCGGCGGCCCGACTCGTTCCTGCTTCGAGCAGACGATGCTCGGCCAGAAGATCACGTATGCCTCCGACGGCTCGGTCACCTGGTGGATCCATCCCGTCCTCGAGGTCGCGCAGCCGGCGGCGGTCCCGGACACCCACGCCAGTGCTCATCCGGCGGGCCGCCGAGTTCGAGAGCCCGCTCGTGGACGCGGCGGCCAAGGGGAACAAGGTGGAGCTCCTCGGCAAGGAGGAGCTGGACGGCCAGCCCGCCTTCAAGCTCAAGGTGACCCGGAAGGACGGCTCGGAGGAGACGTGGTACCTCGACCCCTCCACCTTCCTCGAGCTGGCGCGTTTCGACCGCACGCTCGACCTGCCCTCGCTCCAGGACCGCTGGACCTACTACTCGGATTTCCGCACGGTCGACGGCCTGGTGATCGCCCACCGCCAGGACCAGGAGTACTGCATCCGCCACGTATCGCTGACGGTGGAGAAGGTGCAGGTCAATCCGGAGATCGATCCGGAGAAGTTCAAGCTGAAGGTGGTCGAGAAGAAAGAAGAGCCGGCGAAGCCGGGGCGGTGATCATCAGGACGCTCGTGCCCAGGCATTCGTGCCCAGGCATTTGTGCCCAGGCATGAATGCCTGGGCTAGGCTCCTGGACCCCTGACGGGGTCCCCCCGCAACGACCTCCTTCCCTGAAAAAGGGTGGACGTATCCCGCCCCAGGTTGAAACCGTGGGGCTACCCGCGATTGTCCCTGAAGGGACGGCGGAAGCAGCTTGCTCTGGGCCCTTCCTCATCCCCGTCCCCGCCCAGAATGGGCGAAATCTGGATAGCCCGGCGCTTCAGCGCCGGGTAGCCGGTCACCCATCCTCCCCTCGCCCCGAGGGGGCGGTGCTTTTCTAGCCGAGTGATAGAACCTTACAACGTGTCAACGGGACTCACCAGTCAAGGAGGTCCCGTATGAGAAAGCTCATTGCTGCTCGTAAACTTATCCTCTCACGCGAAACCCTGCGGCATCTGGAAGGCGGTGAGTTGTATAATGCGCGGGGTGGCTCAATCATCCTGGATACCGATCCCGCCGGTGGCTGTGGCACCTATGCAACCTGTGAGACCTGCGTGAGCGTGTGCTTTTCAGGGTGTCCGGCCAGATGTCCTGGCACTGTAAGCCTGGGGTGCTGATTGGAGCAGAGCGCGGGCGGAAGCCCCCCGGACGCCAAGGATAGGTGGTCCTAGGGGGCTGTTTATGATCCCCTCCGCTGGTCAAGAACTTTTCGCAGGCCTCCCCGTACAAGAGCGCATTGGGGTAACGCAGACAGCCGGAGGTGTCTCTCACAATGAACGCCTTCCATCTTCGAGTTGCGTCCAGCGGCGGCGTAGTCGTCGTGCTGCTCGGCATCGCCGCCAGCTTCACTTGTGCGCTGCCGGCGTCCGGGGCGGCCGCCGGCGATGCGAAGTACCACGTGCGCCTGCTGCGGACGGCGCCGCCCAGGCTGGCGGTCACCGCAAAATTGCCGATCGACGGGCAGACACTTGAGATGGGGACCTCGCGTCCGGCTGGCATTCCGGAGATCGACAAGGCAGGGTGGCCCGGCCTGGTAGCCAACCTGCGCGTCTCGAACGCCAAGGGTGAAGCTCTCAAGGTGACGAGCGCCGGCACCAAGGGCTGGCTTCTGGAACAGCCGCATTCCGGCCCGCTGACGGTCGAGTATGAGGTGGACTACTCGCCTCTCGCCGCGCATGGCTGGCCGGCGCCACGGGAGGCCGTGTTCGCGGACACGGATCATATCGTCGCCATCGGGCGGTCCCTGTTCATCACGACTCCGGCGGCAGGCTCCAGCGCTGTCACCTTCGACCTTCCGCAGGGCTGGCGTCCGGTGGCTCCGTGGGAGCCCGGGAAGGTGGCCAACGAGCTCATGGCCGACTCGTCAGACGATCTCACGGAAAACCTTGTGGTCTTCACCCGCTCCGAGCCCGACGTGATGACCGCGGGCGGTTTTCGGCTGCTCGTCACGACCCTGGGGCACTGGCAGGCGGCACGCCCGGAGGTCCGGCGGGTGCTCGGAGGGGTGATCCAAGAGTTCGTGAA
>CAVXIV010000019.1:0-360000 GCA_963761805.1 uncultured Acidobacteriota bacterium
GGTCTTCCTCCAGGCCGGTCTTGCTGCCCTCGACCACGGCGCGGGCGATGCGCTGCTCCAGCGGCAGCTCGGCGCGGGGCTGAGCCGCCGCGGAGGCACGGCCCCGGAAGTGGGCCGTGAAGGCCTCGACCGCCTGGTTGCCGGCGTCCACGTCTCCCAGGGGCAGGTAGATCAGCGACTCGGCCAGCTCGCGCTCCTCCTGCGGGACGTCGGCGTAGCGGGCCAGCTTCTCGGTGTTGACGATGGCGGCATCGAGGCCCGCCTTGGTGCAGTGGTAGAGGAAGACCGAGTTGAGCACCTCGCGGCCGGCGTTCGGCAGGCCGAAGCTGACGTTGGAGATGCCGAGGATGGTCTTGGTGTCCGGGAACTGCTCCTTGACCGCCCGCACGCCCTCGACGGTCTGCGCCGCCGACCCGATGTAGGCCGCGTCGCCCGTGCCGCAGGGGAAGACCAGCGGGTCCCACCAGATGTCCTCGGGAGAGACGCCCATCTGCTCGACCAGGATGTGGTAGCTGCGGCGGGCCACCTCGACTTTACGCTCGACGGTCACGGCCATGCCCTTCTCGTCGATCAGGCCGACGATCATCGCGGCGCCGAAACGCTTGGCCAGGGGGACGACGTGCTCGAAACGGTGGAGGCCGTCCTCCAGGTTGATGGAGTTGAGGACCGACTTGCCCTGGCAGTAGGTCAGAGACCGCTCCATGACGGCGGCGTCGGTGGAGTCGATCATCAGCGGCACCTTCACCAGCCGGATCAGGCGGTCGAGGAAGGCCTCCATGTCGGAGATCTCGTCGCGGTCGGGGTCCTGGAGGCAGACGTCGAGGATCTGGCCGCCGGCCTTCACCTGGGCGCGGCCCACCTCGGCGCCGGCCTCGTGCTGCCCCGCCTGGATGAGCTGCTTGAACTTGCGGCTGCCGAGGACGTTGGTGCGCTCGCCCACGAGCAGGGGCCGCTGGGCCTCGGAGAGCTCGACCGCCTCCAGCCCCGAGACCAGGCTACGCCGGTGGCTGGGAATCGCCCGGGGCCGGCGCCCCTGGACCAGCTTCGCCAGGGCGGCGATGTGGCTGGCGCGGGTGCCGCAACAGCCGCCCACGAGGTTGAGCCAGCCGGCGTCGAGGAAGCGGGAGAAGACCTTCTCGAAGACGTCCGGCCCCTCGGTGTAGAGCCCCTCCTCGTCCGGCAGGCCGGCGTTGGGGACGCAGGCCACGCGCGTGCGGCAGATCTCGGAGAGGGTGCGGACGTGGTCCGTCATCAGGTCCGGGCCGGTGGCGCAGTTGAGGCCGACGTAGAGGAGGTCGGCGTGGAGCAGGGAGACGGCGAGCGCCTCGGCGTCCTGGCCGGCGAGCATGGTGCCGGTGGTCTCGATGGTGGCCGAGACGGCGACCGGGATCTTCCAGCCGGCCTGCGCGAAGGCGCGCTCGATGCCGATCAGCCCGGCCTTGATGTTGCGCGTGTCCTGGGCGGTCTCCAGGAGCAGGTAGTCGGCGCCGCCGGCCATCAGACCGAGGGCCTGGACGCGGAAGTTCTCGATCAGACCTTCGAAGGTGATGCCGCCGGTGACGGAGATGGCCTTGGTGGTGGGTCCCATGGAGCCGCAGACGAAGCGCGGCTTCTCCGGCGTGTCGTGGCGGGCGCAGGCGCCGCGGGCGATCGAGGCGGAGAGGCGGTTCAATTCATAAGCAAGATGGGAGAGCCCGTACTCGCCCAGCACCAGCGGGGTGCCGCCGAAGGAGTTGGTCTCGACGATGTCGCAGCCGACGGACAGGTATCCCTCGTGGACGCCGTCCACCACGTCGGGGCGGGTGAGGCAGAGGTTCTCGTTGCAGCCTTCCAGCTCGGGGCCGCCGAAGTCGTCGGCGGTGAGGGTGACGCCCTGAAGGGCGGTGCCGGTGGCGCCGTCGAGGACCAGCACGCGCTCCTCCAGGGCGGCGAGCAGGCGCGCGGTGCGCTCCTCCGCGTCGGCGGGGCGCTGGGGGACGGGTACGTCGAAGACCGGATCGCTCAACTCTCTCCTCCTCACAGGCCAACAAAAAAGCCCGGCTCGTATGCATTACGAGACGGGCCTTTCCGCTCCGGACACTTAATTGTCGCTTCAGCGACCGCATCCCCGCCGTTCAGCGGGAGGGCACCTTGGGTGTCCGTCCCAGGTTGCCGAGCCCGGCCGGAGCCGGACCGCTCGTAATGCAGAATGGAGGATAGCGGGAGGGACGGGGTGATGTCAAAGGGCCGGGCCCGAAACGCATCCACGAGAGGCGACATAGAAAGACAGGAGGCACAGATGGCCGAATTTCTCCTGATGATCCTGGAATCGTTCGTGCGGATCTTCGCCGGCGGGCGGGAGAGCCCGACCGATAGACCGACCGCGTTCAACCCAGGCGCGGAGGAGGCCGAAGCCGAGGAGGACTGAGGTCGGGCGCAAGATCACCGGTAGGGCTCGTATCCGGAGCAGGCCGCCACCGGCAGGCCCGGGTAGCGGGGGAAGCGCGGGTCCGTGGCCGCCAGGCCGCAGCGCACGAAGACGCTCCTCTTGGAGGCCAGGAGGCGCAGGTGGACGCAGGCGGCGCAGAGGCCCGCCGGCACGTTCAGCCGCTCCAGCAGCCCGCGCTCGTCCTCGGTGGCGCTCCTTTCCTGATCGTCTTCCACGCTACTCCGCCGCCTCCGCCGCCTGATGTTCGGCCAGGGCCTCCTCGGCGGCCCGGCCCTGGGCCAGGGCCTCCACCTTTGTGGCGGGACCGAGCAGGAGGAGCAGATCCCCCGCCTGGAGCATGGTCTCGGCGCCGGGGAGGACCGCCTCCTCGCCGAGCTTGCCCTGCCGCCGGATCTCCATCACCCGGGCGCCCAGGACCTGGGGCAGCTTCGCCTCGGCCAGGGTCTTGCCCACCAGGTCCGCGGGGCACCGGCACCAGACGCAGGGAGAAGTCGGGAGGGATCTCCACGTACTGGCGGCTGACCTGGGATTCCTGGCTGGAGACGAAGGTCGCGAGCAGCGCCGGCCGGCCCAGCACCTCCTGGGCGTAGACCGCCAGCAGGTCGCGCTTGGCGAGCACCCCCAGGAACTTGCCGTCCGCGTCCACCACCGGCAGCCGCTCGAAGTCGCTGTGGGCGAAGAGCTCGGTGGCGCGGTGCAGCCGCTCGTCCTTGTGGATCGGTCTGCTCCACCGGCAGTCATCAGGTCGTGCGCCACCACGGCGGTCAGCGTGTCCGGGTTCTCCAGCGCGTGCTTGATGTCGTGCAGCGAAACGGCTCCCGTGGAGCTTGCCGTCCGCTCCCACCACGAAGAGGCGCTGGCGGCGGGTGGAGAGGAACTTCTCCACCACCTCGCCGTAGCGGTCCCCCGGCCGCAGGATCTGCGGGTCGGGCCGCGCCAGGTCCTCCGCCTTGAGGCCGGCGAGCACGGCCTCCTCCATCCGCCAGGGGAGCTCGACGCCCCGCTGTGCTTCAGCGCCTCGGTGTAGATCGAGTAGCGGGCGCAGCCGGCGCGACGAGGGTGCTCGAGATGATCGAGGCCACCATCAGCGGCAGGATCAGGTCGTAGTTGCCGGTGAACTCGAACAGGATGAGGATGGCGCTGATCGGCGCATGGCTGGTGCCCGCCATCATGGCCGCCATGCCGACCGCGGCATAGGCGCCGTAGGGAGAGGCGATGGTCGCGGCCACAGCGAGTGCACCCAGAAGCCGTAGGCGCCGCCGACCAGGGCGCCGAAGAGCCAGCGAAGGGGTGAACAGCCCGCCGGCGCCGCCGCTGCCCGTGGTCAGCGCCGTGGCCACCAGCTTGGCCGCCGGCGAGGCCGAGCAGCAGAAGGATCGTGAGCTCTCGGGCAGCGCAGCCGGGCCGGCAGCTTGAGCTCGCCGGCCAGCGCCATGTTGATCGTGCCGTAGCCGCCGCCCAGCACGTGGGGCACCTAGAGGCCGAGCAGCGCCGAGCAGCGTCATGCCGACGACCGGCTGGAACGGCGCGGGCAGGAAGCGCATGGCGCTTGAAGAGTCTGCCGGCCCAGGCCGCACCCCGAGTCACGAAGATCACCGAGGCCAGGCGCGCCGACGATCCCCAGCCCGGCGTAGAGGAGCATCTCCCAGCCGCTCACCAGGGCGTAGCCGGGCGCGGCGTAGAGCGGGACGTTGCCGGTGAGCGAGCGGGAGATCAGGGTGGCGATGACCGACGAGGCGACGATCGGGCCGAAGATCTCCAGGGCGAAGTTGCCGAGGATGACCTCCATGGCGAACAGCGCGCCGCCGATGGGGATGTTGTAGGTCGCCGCGAGACCGGCCGCGGCGCCGCACCCCACCAGGATCTTGAGCCGGTGCGGCGGCAGCCCAGGCGCGACCCCAGCCAGGAGGAGATCATGGCGCCCAGCCGGATCATCGGGCCCTCGCGGCCCAGGGAGCCGCCGCTGCCCACGGTGACGATGGCGGCCAGCGCGTTGACGAGCACCGGCCGCGGCGGCGACCTTGCCCCCCGAGCAGCGCCACCGCCTCGATCAGCGCGGCCATGCCCTCGCCGCCGGCCGACCTCCTGTCGCGGCCGAGCCAGCCAGATCAGCCCGACGAGCAGGGCGCCGCCGACGGCCAGCGCCGCCACCACCCGCCAGTGCGGGACCTGCCGGGACCAGGCCAGCAGATCGCCCCGGCGACCCCCAGAGGAGCGCGCTGGACGAGGCCGATCAGGAAGTCGGTGGACGAGCGCCGAGCAGGCCGGCGACCACGCCCACCAGCGCCGATGAGGAGGAAGAAGAGGCGGTCCTCGCGGGTGGCGAGGCCGAACCGCCGGGCCAGGGTGAAATCGAGGGAGCGGAACCCACTCCGCGCACGGCGTCGAACCAGGCCGCGGAGCGCTTCTCCATGGAAGAGGACTGTATCAGGGCCGCGGGACAGGACACGGGCGAACAGACGACAGGACACAAGGATGCCGTCGTCCTTGTCGTCCTGTCGTCCTGTTCTCTCTCCATAGAACGTGTGCCGTCAAATCTGAGTGCGTATAGATCCATTCGTGGGTCGCGTCACCGAGGCGACCGAAAGGCAGGCCTTCCGGGGACCCGCCGGCGAGCGTCCGCTGCCGGTTTATGGGGTCCCCACGGCGGAAGTCTCGCCCCGCGGTACCAACCTCCTCCCCCGCGGTCGTGCTTCAAACGCCGCGCGTCAAGCCCCGAGGGGACCGGGAAACCGGTCCCCTTCGCCTTTTCTGGAGGTCAAACAGCGGCCGCCTTGCCGTTCGCGGCCACCGCGGGGGCACGCCGCCGTTCCTTGCGGGACGGGGTGAGGACCACCGCCGGAGCCGCCGGCCTCGCCGCCTGGGCGCGGGTGGCCTCGGACCGCTTCTGCCCCACGATGCGGGCGTAGACCGACAGCGCCTGCGCCACCACCTGGTCCATGTTGTAGTACTTGTAGGTGGCCAGCCGGCCCACGAAGTGCACGTCCGGCGTCGCCTCGGCCAGCGCCTGGTACTTCTTGTACAGCTCGCGCGTTCTCCGGCCGCGGCACCGGGTAGTACGGATCCCCTTCGGCCTGCGGGTACTCGTAGACCAGCGCTGCTCTTCTGGTGCTCCTGGCCCGTGAGGTGCTTGAACTCGGTGACCCGGGTGTACAGGTGCTCGTTGGGGTAGTTGACCACCGCCACCGGCTGGACCCGCTCCTCGTTCACCGTCTCGGATGCTCGAAGCGCAGCGACCGGTACGGCAGCTTGCCGTAGCGGTAGTCGAAGTACTCGTCGACCGGGCCGGTGTAGATCAGCTTGCTCGTAGGGGATCACGTCCTCGACCTCCCGATAGTCGCGAGTTGAGCAGGATCTTGATGTTGGGGTGGTCGAGCATGTTCTCGAACATCCGGGTGTAGCCGCGCAGCGGCATCGCCTGGTAGGTGTCCGAGAAGTAGCGGTCGTCGCGGTTGGTGCGCACCGGCACGCGGGCGGTGACCATGGCGTCGAGCTGCGAGGGGTCGAGCCCCCACTGCTTGCGGGTGTAGCCGCGGAAGAACTTCTCGTAGAGCTCGCGGCCGACGCGGCCGACCACCACGTCCTCGGAGGTGCGGATGGTCTCGCGGGGCTCGGCCACCGACTGCGAAGAACTGCTCCACCTCCATGCTGTTGAGCTTCAGGCCGTAGAGCTGGTTGATGGTGTCGAGGTTGATCGGGATCGGCACGAGCTGGCCGTCCACGCTCGCCCGCACCCGGTGCTCGTACGGCCGCCACTCGGTGAAGTCGGAGAGGTACTCGAAGACCTCCCGCGAGTTGGTGTGGAAGATGTGGGGCCCGTACTTGTGGATGAGGAGCCCCGCGTCGTCGTAGCAGTCGTAGGCGTTGCCGCCGATATGGGGCCGGCGGTCCACCAGGAGGACCTTCTTGCCGGCGCCGCGCGCCAGGCGCTCCGCCAGTACACTCCCGGCGAACCCCGCCCCCACGATCAAGTAATCAAACATCGAACCGGCTCCTTTCAAGGTGTCAAATCCAAAGCAGCTTTCGGAGCGGCCCATCCGCCGCCTGCTAATTGGAACTTCTGTCAACAAGAATCCCCATCGACCCCTGGGCCGCGCGCCGGGCGGCGGCCGTCTCGATCAGGTCTGACATCTGCTGCCAGGTGCGGCTCCAGGAGCCGCCGGACAGGTGCTCGTCCACCCGCCGCAGCCAGTCTTCGCGCTCGCTCCCGCCTTCGCCGAACCGCGCCAGGGACCTCTCCACCGCGGCGACGAAGTCCGCGGGGGCGTCGGCAATGGCGACAAGATCCTTCTCGCCGTAGGGGCGGACGACGTCGCGGATCGGGGTCGAGACCACCGGTTTCCCGCCCGCCAGGTACTCCGGCGTCTTGGTGGGGCTGATGAACCGGGTCGACTCGTTCCGCGCGAAGGGCATCAGAGCCACGTCCCAGCCGGCGAGGTAGGCCGGCAGGTCGTCGTAGGCCTTCATGCCCGGATAGTGGAGGTTGCGCGCGCCGCGGCAGGGTGTCGGGGTCGATCTTGACCACCGGGCCGACCATGACGATCTGCCAGTCCGGACGGGCGTCCGCCACCGCCGCGATGAGATCCAGATCGATGCGCTCGTCGATCACCCCGAAGTAGCCCAGACGCGGCCGCGGGATGGCGGCCTGGTCGGCGGGCTCGGGCAGGGGCGCGCGGGCGCGGCCGAAGTGCTGGGCGTCGATGCTGCTCGGGAACGCGTGGACGGACGGGTGCCGCTCGCGCTTGGCCTCGTAGAGGCTCTGGCCGCCGGTGAACACGAGGTCGGCGATCTCCGAGCAGCCGCTTCTCGCGCTCGATCAGCTCGGGAGGAGCGCCGCGGAAGAGCGACAGCTCGTCCATGCAGTCGTAGACCACGGCGGCCGGCTAAAGGCCCACGGAGAACCCCAGGGCCATGGGCGTGTAGTACCAGAGGACGTAGCCGGCGCAGGCGTGCTCCGCCAGCATCCGCGCAGGAGATCGCGCTGGGCCGCTTCCGCTGCCGCGAAGGAAAGGCCTTCCGGCAGCCGGGGCACCGCCACCCGGACGCCGCCGGGCCGCTCGCCGACGTCCAGCCGGGCGGAGCCTTCTCCGTACATCGGCTCCTCGAAGAAGAAGACCCGCCGGTCGCGGGCGAAGCGGCTCATCAGGTGCTGGGGACGCTGGTAGACGAAATCCCACCGCAGGTGGGAGAGGCAGACGAGGTCCGGCTTGGGGGACAGGCCGGACGACTCGGCGGTCGCCTCGCTAAAAGGCAGCATGCTCATTCTCCTCCTCACCCGGCCCGTTCCTGCGGGCCAGGGACTGATCTCTGAAATCCATTTCCGGCTCGCTCCGGAAGAGCTCGATCTGCCGCGCGAGCTCCCGGGAGAGCGGATCGCAAGCCTCCCTCTCGCCGGACGGGCCGGGGTACCCCCAGAGGCCGCTGTGGCAGTAGCGGTCGTCGTCCCAGCCCGGATAGTCGAGGATCGGATACAGGCAGATCCCGTGCACCGGCACGCCCTCGCGGCGCGCCGCCCGTACCTCTGCGGAGACGTAGCGCAGCCACTCGGCGCGGGCGCCGTCCTGGGCGCCGGTCTCGGCGAGGACCATGGGCCGGCCGTACCGCTCCCAGACCTCGCGCAGGATCTCCCGCAGGGGACGGTAGAGGCGGTCCCCCCGCTGGATCCTGGGCCCGTCGTGGATCCATTCGTTGTCCGGATAGAAGTTGAGCCCCAGCACGTCGAGATAGCGCTCGCCGCCGCCGAGCTGCGGCCAGAGGTCTCCGGCCAGCATGTCCCAGGCCTGGAACTGGGCCAGCCGGCGCCCCTCGGCCTCCCTGCTGTCCTCGGGACGGGACGGGTCCGCCGCGATGTGGATGACCGGGTCGCAATGGAGCACGCGGGCCCTGGAATCGACGCTCCACAGCGCGTCCGTCGCGGCGAGAGCGGCCCGGACGAGCTGCGTCTTCAGCTCGAATCCGCGGCCCGTGGCGCATGGGTTGATGTAGGCCACCTCGCCCCCGGCCCAGGACCAGAACGACATCTCGTTGATCGGGGTGTACCACGGCGCCTCGTCGGTCTCGGCGGCGATGACCCGCGCCACGGCGCGGGCGAAATCGGCGAAGCGGTCGACGAGCTCCGGCTTGAAGATGTCGATCCCCTCCGGCCAGCCGTAGTGGCAGAGATCCCAGATCACCTGCATCCCCGCGTCCCGCGCCGCCCGTACCATGGGAAGCAGGGACGAGAAGTCGTAGCGGCCCCGCGAACGCTCGATGCGGTGCCAGCGCACGCCGTCGCGCACCGTCGTCAGGCCCATGCGGCGCACGCGCGCGTAATCCTGCGCGGCGAACCGGTCATGCCCGGTGGACGCGATCAGATCCAGCCGCCTGCCGTCACCCCGGCAGTGGCAGGAGCATTCGAAGCCTGCCATCCAGAAGCTGTTGAAGATCACTCGTCACTCTCTCCGGGGGACCGAGAGTGCAAGATGCGGACCATTTCGGCGCGAGGTTCCGGGTCTTCGCCCGGCGCGCCATCTCCTCCTGGGGGAGGCCTCCCCGTTGTCGCTAAAGGGAAAAAGATCTTAGATAAACCGGTACAGCGAGACTTGCAAGAGCTACATGCCCCGTCGTGTTTTAGATCTCCATCCTCCTTTGAAGCGACACCTTGGAAATGAGAGATCCGGCGCCCCGGGGTCATGGTGACCGCCGGAGCCGCCGGCCTCAAGGAGGCGCCATGTCGTCCAAAGTCCTTCGGAGAACCGCAGCGATCTTGCTCCTTGTCGTCCTGACCGCCTTCAGCGCCACGCCGGCGCACGCCGTCCTCGATGAGGACGGCGCCGCCGCCGGCGCCGTCATCGCTGGACGCGAGCCAGGGCGCGGGATCATCGCCTTCCTGCTCCGTCTGATCCTGAAAACCGACGGTGGCAACGGCAGCGGTAGCACCACCACCACCACGACCACCACGACCACTACGACTACGACGACCACCACCAGGCAGGGCAACCCTCAAGACACCGGCGGAGCCATGGACCCCAATGGGTAAAACCCTGGTTCGGGGGCGGCCGGGAGGCCGCCCCTCCATCGAATTTGGAACCAGTGTCACTTTTCCCCCCCTTGCAGCAACTAAGGATATAGAGGGGGCGGCACCTCCCGCCCGGCTTCATAGCTCTCCCATTCAAAGGAGGAGCGAGCGTTAATGGATTCGCATCATCCGGATCGGAACGCTCTGGACAGGTACTCGCGGGGCAAGGCCTCCACCACCGAGCAGCGTTGGATCGAGGATCACCTGCGGTCCGGCTGCGAGCGCTGCCAGAGTGAGGTGGACGACATCCTGCTGCGGGCGATGTCTCCGCCGCCCGGCACGCCCGGCGAGGACGAGGTCTGGCGCCGGCTCGTCGCCCTGGTCGAGCGCCGGCTCGGCGAGGTGGCCGTCGAGCGGAGCGCAGCTCCCGCCCTGGTCGCCGAGATCCTCGACCCTCCGTCCGGCGCCCGGTCCATGCTGATCCGGACGGACAAACGGTTCCAGAACGCGGCCGTCTGCGAGCTCCTGATCCAGCGCAGCTTCGAGGAAGGATTCCGGGATCCTTCCCGTGCGATCGAGATCGCCGAGCTGGCGCTCCTCGTCACCGACCATCTGGAGCGGGGCCTCTACGGGCGCTCCGTGGTGCTGGACTTCCGCGCCCGGGCCTGGGCCTTCCTGGGCAACGCCCGGCGCCTCTCCTTCGACCTGACCGGCGCCGAGGAGGCGCTGAACCAGGCCGAGAGCTGCCTGGAGCAGGGATCGGCCGACCCCATGGAAGAGGCGCGCATCCTGGATCTCCGCGCCTCGCTCACCGGCGACCAGGGATGTTTCGAGCAGGCCGCCGAGATCCTGGACGCGGTGATCGACATCTACGACGACCTGCGGGAATCCCACCTCAAGGGCCGGGCGATGCTCAGCAAGGCGATGTTCCTCGGCTATTCCGGCTGGCCCGAAGACGCGATCCGCGTGATCCGCAAGGGCCTCGGCCTGCTGGACTGGAAGCGGGAGCCGCGCCTGGTGCTGATGGGCCGGCACAACCTCGCCTGGTTCCTCACCGACTGCGGCCGCGCCGCGGAGGCCCGGCGGCAGCTCGAGCGCTTCCGCCACGTCTACCGCGACTTCCCGGACCCCTGGACCGCGCTCCGCCTGGCCTGGCTGGACGGCCGGATTGCCGGCGGGATGGGGCGCCTGGAAAAGGCCGAGGAGATCCTGCGGGAGGTGCGGCGGCGCTTCCTGGCGGACGGGCACGGCTACGACGCCTCTTTGGTGACCCTGGACCTCGCCCACCTCTATCTCCAGAAGGGCCGGACGGCCGAGGTGCGGGAGCTGGCCCGGGAGACCTTCTCCGTCTTCCTCTCCAAGGACGTCCACCGCCAGGCCCTCGCCGCCCTCGCGGTGTTCCAGAAGGCGGTGGAGCTGGACAACGCCACGCCGGGCCTCGTCCAGGAGATCTCCTCCTACCTGAGGCGGGCGCGGAAGAACCCCTGCCTCAGGTTCGAGGCCGCGGCGGCATAGCCCACCGCTCCGCCCCGGTGAGCCGCGCCAGCCTCTCCACCGCGGCCTCCAGACCGGCCCAGCGGCCCTTGCTCTCCCGCACGCCGGGCTCCCACCAGATCTTCCGGATCTGCAGCAGCCCTTCCGCGCGGTAGAGCTTGGGATCGAGCCGGCCGATCAGGCGCTCGCCCTCCAGGATCGGCAGCACGTAATACCCGTACTGCCGCTTCGGCTCGGGGACGAAGGCCTCGAAGCGGTAGTCGAAGCCGAAGAGGCGGAGGCAGCGCCGGCGGTCCCGGAGGATGGGATCGAAGGGGGCGAGGAGACGGACGCGGGGCGGCGCGGCGGGCAGGGCGGCGGCCCGGGCCTCCCAGTCCGGCACCGCGTAGGCCGCCTGGGGCCTGGAGCCGTCCACAGCCTCCACCTGGACCGGCACGATCTCCCCCGCTGCGGCCGCCCGCCGGCACCAGTCCTTGGCGTCCTCGATCGAAACGGCATCCCAGAAATAGGCCACCTCACCCGGCGTCGCGATCCCCAGCCGCTCCAGGGCCGTGCGGCAGGCCCACTCCACGTGCTCCTTGTGCGACGGGGCCGGCGCGGCGTGCCCTTCCGGCAGGACCCGCTCCGCCAGGTCGTAGACCTTGTGGAAATTCACCCGCTCCGCGATGGCGGCCTCGCCGGTCCGCCATAGATACTCCAGAGCGGCCTTCTGCGGCTTCCAGCCCCACCAGGTCTTGTCGGTCCCCTCCGGACGCTCGTCCTCGAAGTCCTTGGTCATCAGGGGACCTTCACACTCCAGCCGCTCGCGGACGTGCGCGAAGACCTTGTACGGATCGGGCCCCACCCGCTCCTTCCACCATGGATGGTGGAGCACCCCCAGGCGGTAGCGCTCGAAGCGGGGCTTCCAGTGGGGATACCAGGCGGTGGGGATGGCGGAAGCGTCGTGCGTCCAGTGCTCGAAGAGCCGCCGGTCCCGCTCCAGCAGCCGCTCCAGCAGGGCCGGACGGTAGCCCTGGAGACGGGCGGCCAGGGTGAGGTGATGGGCCCGCTCGACCACGTTGATCGAGTCGATCTGGACGAAGCCCATCCTCTCGATGAGGTCGTAGAGGACGTCCGGCGTGGCCTTGCGGCGGGGATCGTCGAGCAGGCCCTGGGCGCCGAGGAGCAGGCGCCGGGCCGTGGCGGCGGAGACGGTCGGAAGATCTGTGGCGGGCACCGGGGAAGGATATTACCTTCCCACCCGTTCCAGCGCCCGCTGCATCAGGAGGTCCTGGCTGGGCCGCGGCTCCTCGCCCTTGCCCGGCCGGCGCTGGACGTAGCTGCCGTCCGGCTGCATGTCCCAGGCCTTGACGTTGTCCCCGAGCTGCAGGTCCAGGATCGCCTTGACCTCCTCCTGGACCTTGAGGTCCAGGATGGGCACCGCCGCCTCCACCCGGGCGTCGAGGTTGCGCGTCATCCAGTCCGCCGAGCCGATGTAGTACTCGGGATCGCCGGCGTTGGCGAAATAGAAGATCCGCGCATGCTCCAGGAAGCGGCCCACGATGCTGATCACGCGGATGGTCTCGCTGCGGCCGGGCAGGCCCGGACGGAGACGGCAGATGCCCCGCACGATGAGGTCCACCTCCACCCCCGCGGCCGAGGCCTCGTAGAGCGCGTCGATCATCTGCCGGTCGTCCAGGGCGTTCATCTTGGCGATGACGTGCCCGCCCCGGCCCGCCTTCTGGTGCCCGACCTCGCGGGCGATCATCTCCAGGAAACGCTGCCGCATGGTGACCGGCGCCACCAGCAGCCGCTTGAAGCGCGGCTGGTAGACGAACCCGGTCAGCATGTTGAAGAGCTGGGCCACGTCCTGGGCGATCTCCTCGTTGGCGGTGAACAGCCCCAGGTCGGTGTAGAGCTTGGCCGTTTCGGGGTTGTAGTTGCCGGTGGCGATGTGGACGTACGAGCGCAGCGAGTCCTTCTCCTGGCGCACCACCAGGGCGATCTTGGCGTGCGTCTTCAATCCCACCAGGCCGTAGCAGACGTGGGCGCCCACCTTCTCCAGCGCCTCCGCCCACTCGATGTTGGCCGCCTCGTCGAAGCGGGCCTTGATCTCCACCGTCACCGCGATCTGCTTGCGCGCCTCCGCCGCCCGGATCAGCGCCTGCATGTTCGGCGAGCCGGCCGAGGTGCGGTAGAGAGTCTGCTTGATGGCGAAGACCGACGGGTCCACCGCCGCCGTCTCGATGAAGCGCTGCACGCTGCTGGCGAAAGAATCGTAGGGGTGATGGACCAGGGTGTCGCCGCGGGAGATGGCGCAGTAGAGATCCCCGTCGTCCTCCTCCAAGTGGAGGCTCGGGTGGGGCACCGGCGTCCAGGGGCGGTACTTCAGCGCCGGCATCTGCACCAGGCCCGTCAGGGACATCAGGTCCTTGAGGGCCAGCAGCCCCTCGCCTTCGTAGACCTCGCTCTCCTCGATCTCCAGCTCCTCGATCAGCAGCTCGAGCATCCAGCGCGGCATGCCCTTGTTGACCTCGAGGCGCACCACGGTGGCGAAGCGGCGCTCCCGCAGCTCCTCCTGGATGGCCTCCAGGAGGTCCTCGGCCGTCTCCTCGTTGCGCTGCACGTCGGCGTTGCGCGTCACCCGGAAGGGGTGGGACTCCACGATCTCCATGCCCGGGAAGAGCTGGTCGAGGTTGTTGGAGATGACATCCTCCAGGGGGACGAAGCGCAGCGTCTTGGGCACCTGGATCCACCGCGGCAGGATGTGCGGCGCCTTGACGCGGGCGAAGCGGGGCTCCCGGTCCCCGGGGGCCTGCACCGACACGGCCAGCGAGAGGCTGACGTTGGAGATGAAGGGGAAGGGATGGGCGGGGTCCACCGCCAGGGGCGTCAGCACCGGGAAGATCTTGCGCTCGAACTCCTCGGCGAGGTGCCGGCGCTCGGCGCCCCGCAGCTCGTCCCAGCCCACGATCTCCAAGCCTTGCTGGCGCAGCGCGGGCAGCAGCTCCTGGTTGAGCAGCCGGCGCTGGCGCGCCATCTGGGGCCGCACCGCGGCGTTGACCGCGGCGAGCTGCTGACGGGGAGAGCCGATGTCGTCGAGGCCTATCTCCCGCACGTTGCTGGCGATCTGCTGCTTCAGCCCGCCGACCCGCTTCATGAAGAACTCGTCCATGTTGGAGTCGAAGATGGCGATGAACTTCAGCCGCTCCAACAGCGGGTTGTTCGGGTCCTCGGCTTCGTGCAGCACCCGGGCGTTGAACTCCAGCCACGAGAGCTCGCGGTTCAGCAGCGGCGGCGGCTCTTCGGCGGAGATTCTTTCGAGGGGCTCTACAAGCTTCGGCTCGGACACCACGAAATTCTGACATAGCTGGGAAAGAGGACTCCAGGGCTTCCGTGTGACAAAGCGGCTGCGGATCGCTTCCGCGAACGTTACGCCCCCGCTACGCCGTCGTCACCCCGCTCCTCTACGCTGGATTTCCGACGTGAACACCGTCCCACAGCCCAAGGAGGAGGAGCGTCGATGATGACGGCCCGAGCCGATCTGCACGTCCACAGCAAGCACTCGAACCGGCCGAGCGAGTGGATCCTGCGCCAGTTCCGGGCGCCCGAGAGCTACACCGAGCCTCTGGAGGTCTACCGTCTCTGCCGCGAGCGCGGCATGGACTTCGTGACCCTGAGCGATCACGACACGATCGACGGCGCCCTGGAGATCGCCCACCTGCCCGGCACTTTCCTCTCCTGCGAGGTCACAGTGGAGTTCCCGGAGGACGGCTGCGAGATCCACTGCCTGGCGACCGGCGTCACGGAAAGCCAGCATCACGAGATCCAGCGGTTGCGGCGGGACATCTATGAGCTGCGGGACTACTTCCGGGAACACGACATCCTCCATTCGGTCGCCCATCCGCTCTACCGCGTCAACGACCGCCTCACCCTCGGCCAGCTCGAAAAGCTCCTCGTCCTCTTCAACCGCTTCGAAGCCCTCAACGGCATCCACGACCGGCGGGCCAACGGCCTGGTGCGCCGGATCTTCGGCTCGCTGACCCGCGAGGTGATCGAGAGCCTGGCCGAACAGCACAAGCTGGAGCCCCTGGGCCCGACGCCCTGGGTCAAGACCTTCACCGGCGGCAGCGACGACCACGGCGGCTTCTACATCGGCACCACCTGGACGAAGACGCCCGCCGCCGCCACGGTCGAGGAGTACCTGGCCCACCTCCGCGCCGGCCGCCACGAGCCCGGCGGCGACACGGGATCGAGCCTGCGCCTGGTCCAGAGCCTCTACAGCATCGCCTACGAGTACTACCGCCGGCAGTTCCCGGCCCTGCTGGGCAATCGCAAGGACCCCTTCGCCGAGCTCCTCCGCTCGCTGGCCCGGCGGCCGGCCGAGAGCGAGCGCGCGCCGGGGCTGCGGGACCGACTGGCGCAGGTGGTCACCTTTCCCGGCGGGAAGCGGACCGCGAAGGCTCCGGAAGGCGAGCCCGTCGATCACGCGACCTTCGCCACGGCCGGCCGGGCCCACCGGGACTTCCTCTCGTCCCTGGTCAAGGACTTCGTCTGGCAGCTCCGGCGCGGGCGGCTGGCCGAAAGCCTGGGGGCCCTGACGCATCTCGCCCCCCTGGCCCTCTCCGTGGCGCCCTACCTGGTCTCCCTGCACGCCCAGCACAAAGACCACGACCTCCTGGAGGCCGCGGCCCTCTGCTTCCTCGGCGAGAAGCCCGAGGGGGACCGGCCCGGCAGGACCGCCTGGTTCACCGATGTCCGCACCGGCGGCGAGAGAAACGCGATGTCCGGCCACGACGTAGTGGCCATCACCGCCGGGAAGTTCAAGCCTCTGTTCGAGATGCCGCTGCCCGGCTGCGAGTCCCAGACCCTGACCCTGCCACCCATCCTGGAGATCCTCGACCACTGCGAGCGGGAGCGCTACTCGGAGATCCTGATCAGCACACCCGGCCCCCTCGGTCTCGCGGGCCTGGCCGCCGGCAAGCTCCTGGGAATCCGGCTCACCGGCGTCAATTCCGGGAAGTTGCCCGCCTTCATCGCCGGCAGCCCGGCCCTGGAAGACCTCTTCCGGGTCTACCTGCGCTGGTTCTTCGGTCAGATGGACCGCGTCGTGGACGACGGCTGGGAAGCTGGACCGGATCTCGCAGGGGTCGTACGAGGCCCGGACATGGAGGTCCGGACTAGAATCACCGCGTGAAAGCGACGCCGACCTTGGTCGTACAGCCATTGACGTTTCCAGGAACCGGAGATCCGGCGCACGCCGCCGGCCGCCGCGAGCGGCTGGCGGCCATCGACATCGGATCGAACTCCATCCACATGGTGGTGGCCGAGCCGTCGCCCGGCGGCGGCTACCAGTTGCTGGGCCGCGAGCGCGAGATGGTGCGCCTCGGCAAGTCCGGCCTGGGCGCGGGCGCCCTCTCCGAGACCGCCATGCGGGACGGCCTCGAGGCTTTGCGGAAGATGACCACCCTCGCCAGCCTCCGGGGGGTGGAGCGCGTGGTGGCCGTGGCCACCAGCGCCGTGCGCGAGTCCGCCAACGGCGCCGACTTCCTGGCCCGGGTCAAGGCCCTCACCGGCCTCGACGTCCAGCTCCTCACCGGCCTGGAGGAGGGGCGGCTCATCTACCGCGCCGTGCGCGAGGTCGTGGACCTGGGGGCGGGCGCCGCCGTCATCGTCGACGTGGGCGGCGGCAGCACCGAGTGGATCACCGCCCAGGCGGGCGAGCTCGACCAGGTCGTCAGCCTCCCCCTGGGATCGCTCCGCTGCGCCGCCGACCTGCGGGGGGACCCGGCCACCGACGCCTCGGTCGGACGGCTCCGCCGCAAGATCCAGAAGCGCCTCGCCGAGAGCGTCCCGCGCGGCCGGGTCGACCGCCTGATCGCCACCTCCGGCACGGCGGTCGCCTGCGCCGACCTCGTCGACCATTTCGCCGGCCGCCCCTGGAAAGACGCCGTGGGCGGACGCGAGGTGCGGGTGCAAGCGACCTCGCCCAGCTCATCGAGCGCCTGCGCCCGCTCCGCCGCCGCCAGATCGCCGACCTGCCGCCGGTGGGCGGCCCGCGGTCCGACAGCCTCCTCGCCGGCGCCATCCTCCTCCTGGAGCTGTTCTCCCACGCCGGCGTGGACCGCTTCCAGGTCAGCGACCGCGCCCTGCGCGAAGGCCTGGTGCTGGCCGCCCTCGGCCAGCCCATCCCCGCCGCCGAGCAGCCCGAGGACCTGCGCCGCCGCCAGGTGCTCCAGCTCGCCGAGCGGAGCGAGAGCGTCTACCGGCACAACCTGCAGTCGGCCCGGCTGGCCGTGCGGCTTTTCGACCTCACCGCCTCCCTGCACGGCCTCGGCGCCCGCGAGCGGGAGTGGCTGGAGTACGCCGCCCTGCTGCACGACATCGGCTACTCCATCCACTACAAAGGCCACCACAAGCACGCCTACTACCTGATCACCAACGCCGTGCTCGACGCCTTCGATCAGCGGGAGATCGAGATCATCGCCCACGTCGCCCGCTATCACCGGGGCGCCGCGCCGAAGGACGACCACCCCACGCTCGCCCCTCTCAAGCCGTGGCAGAAGCGGACCATCCGCAAGCTCGCCGCCGTGCTGCGGGTGGCCGACTCCCTGGACCGCACCCATGCCTCGCGGGTCGAGGAGATCTACTGCTCCATCCGCGGCCGCCGGGTCACCCTGGAGCTCGTCTCCCGCTGGTCCGTGGACCTGGAGATCGAAGCCGCCCGCGACCATGGACGCCTCTTCGAGGAGGTCTTCGACTGCCGCCTCCGCGTCCGCCAGGGCCTGGAGACGGCGGAAGGCTGAGCCTCCCTTTTTACAATCTGTCGTAAGAACAACCTACCCGAAAAGGCTGGGGAAAAGCGGCCACCGGCGAAGGTAAACCGCTGTGTAACAGAGAGTTAACAGAGTCCTTACACGGAATTCACAGCCTCCGCTGTGGAAATCTTCCCAGGCCCTCCCTGGAAGCCGCCCCCCGAAGGGAGAAAGCGAGGCGTAAGGACCATGTTTTCAAAGACTTACGGCGCATGCACACCATTTTGTTCAAAGCGGAGAAAACCCCGGAAAAACGGGGGCTTGCGAGCGTTTCCGCACGGTTTTCCACAGCCTTTTCCGCAGTCTCTGTGGAAGACTCCGTGATAGCCTTCGGCCCAATGGCACGAGAACGAATTCTGCTCATCGAGGACGAGCCCGACATCGCCGAGGTGCTGCAGTACAACCTGGAGAAGGAAGGTTTCGAGGTGGCCCTCGAACGCCGGGGGGACAGCGGCCTCGAAGCCATCCGCCGCGAAGCTCCCGACCTGCTGCTGCTCGACCTGAGCCTGCCCGGGGTCGACGGCCTCGAGCTGACCCGCCTGCTGAAGCGGGAGAGCGCCACCTCCAAGCTGCCCATCGTGATGATCACCGCCCGCGGCGAGGAGGTGGACCGCATCGTGGGGCTGGAGCTGGGCGCGGACGACTACATCAGCAAGCCCTTCAGCCCCCGCGAGGTGGCGCTGCGGGTCAAGGCGGTGCTGCGCCGCCGGCAGCCCGAGGAGAGCGCCAGCGACCTCCTGGAAGTCGGGGGCATCCAGCTCGACATCTCCGGGCACCAGCTCCGCGTGCGGGGCAAGGAAGTGCCGCTGACCGCCACCGAGTTCCGCCTCCTCCGGCTGCTGATGGAGCGGGGCGGGCGGGTGCAGACGCGCGGGCAGCTCCTGTCGGACGTCTGGGGATACGCGGAAGACATCGACAGCCGGACGGTCGACACCCACATCCGGCGTCTCCGCCGCAAGCTCGGCTCCGAGGCCGACCGCATCGAGACCGTCATCGGGGTCGGCTACCGCCTGAGGCCCTGAGCCCGTGCGGCTCCTCGGTCTTCCTCCCAAGCTGCGGCTCGCCCCCTTCTGGCCGGCGCTGGCCGCCATGGTCACGGCCAGCGTCTTCCTCTGGGTCCTGCTGCCGGGCCTCTTCGAGCGCACCGCCAGCGTCCAGCTCTTCAACACCCTGCGCATCCTGCGCCCCCTGGTCCAGCGCCAGCTCGCGGAGCCCGGCACCGACTCCAGCTTCTGGGTCCACGAACTGGCCGCCGGCAGCGGCTTCCGGGTCACGCTGATCCGCGGACGACGGCCTGGTGCTGGCCGACAGCGCCATCGCTCCGGACCAGATCGGGACCGTGGAGAACCACCGCGGACCGGCCCGAGGTGAAGGCCGCCCTGGCCGAAGGGCTCGGGTGTGTCGGTCCGGCACAGCGATACCACCGGCCACACCTACGTCTACGCCGCCCAGACCCTCTCCGGACCCCGCGGGCGAGCGGCTCGTGCTCCGCCTCGCCGAGCCCCTGGAGCAGCTCCAGGCCCTGCGCGGCCGGCTGGCGGCGGCCATGGCGCTCGCCGCGCTGGCCGCCGGCGTGGCCATCCTCCTCACCTCCTTCTGGCTGGACCGCCGCCTCTTCGATCCCCTGCTGCGGGTCATCGCCGGAGCGCGGCGACATCGCCAGCGGCCGGGCCTCCCGCGTCGAGGTCCCGGAGGAGGACGAGCTCGCCGACCTCGCGGTGGCCGTCAACCGTCTCGCCGCGCGGGCCGAGGAGCAGTTCGAGGCCGTGCGCAAGGAGCGCGACTACCTCTACGAGATCCTGGCCAGCATGTCCGAAGGGGTCCTGGTGGTGGGCACCGACGGCCGGGCGGTGATGATCAACCCCGCCTTCTACCGTCTCTTCGACCTGGAAGGGGACTTCACGGGCCGGCCCGTCCTGGAGATCATCCGCCACCCCGGCTTCGCCCGTCTGATCGAGGACACCCTGCGGCAGGGCGAGCCCCAGAGCGCCCAGATCGAGCTGCCCACCCTGGAGCGGCGCACCCTGCTGCTGGCCAGCGCCGTCCTCGCCGGGGGCGAGCGCGGCGCCGTGGTGGCCGCCCGCGACACCACCGAGCTGACCCGCGTGGCCGACATGCGCCGGGACTTCGTGGCCAACGTCTCCCACGAGCTCAAGACGCCGCTCGCCGCCATCCGGGGCTACGCCGAGACCCTGTGGGAAGGCGCCCTGGACGAGCCGCCCATCGCCCGCCGCTTCACCGAGCGCATCCTGAGCCAGTGCCGGCGCCTCCAGGAGCTGCTGGACGACCTCCTGATCCTCTCGCGCCTGGAGGGCGCCGACGCCTTCGCCGAGCGCGAGCCCGTGGACCTCACCGAGGCGATCGACCGCGCCGTCGAGATCTTCACTCCCGCCGCCCGCGAGAAGCGGGTGACGCTGGAGGTCCAGGCGGAGCCCGTGCCCCTGGTGACCGGCGATCCCGGCCGCCTGGAGCGGCTGGTGCTCAACCTGGTGGACAACGCCATCAAGTACAACCGTCCGGACGGCAAGGTGACCCTGAGCCTGCACCGCGACGGCGACGACGCCGTCCTGGAGGTCGCCGACACCGGCATCGGCATCCCCCCCGAGGCGATCCCGAGGCATCTTCGAGCGCTTCTACCGGGTGGACAAGGGCCGCGCCCGCGAGGAGGGGGGCACCGGCCTGGGCCTCGCGATCGTCAAGCACATCGCGCAGCTCCACGGCGGCACCGTGGACGTGGAGAGCCGGGCGGGCAAGGGCTCGACGTTCAGGGTGCGGCTGCCGGTGGAGAGGTGATTCGAATTACAGCGTCTTGAGCTCCGCCCAGTCGAGCGCATACCCGAGCGCCCGCTTCACATCATGTTCTCGTGAGGCCGCCAGCACACCAACCCGGGAGGACAGCAGGCGCTTCGCAACGACGTGGATGTTGTCGAAGTTGGCGACCGATGGCGCGAGCCCTTCGGGCTCCCCCACCAGCACCTCTTGTGGAATCCCTCGGATGGCCGTGGTGATCTCGGCGACGATTACCTTGTTCAAGTAACCATAGGCTGGAGAACGCGTCAGCAGCAGGACTGGCCGCCGCCCCACTGGCCCTGGAAGGTCGGCCCACCAGATTTCGTACTGCTTCATCGCTCGTCTGAGGAACCCCGGCCTTCCCAGACGGTGGGATCGAACATTCCATCAGGGCTGTCAGGGTGGCGCGCGTACGCCTCGGCCGTGGCCTGCTCCTCAGCTTCCCAGAGAGCCTTCAGAATCGCCGTTCGAACGAACTCTGACCGGCGGCGAGAACGAGCCGGAGCAACCCGCTCCAAACGGGACGCGAGCTCATCATCCACTTCTACCAGGAGTGACTTCATAGACTCCAGCATATACTTGGGCCTACGGAATGTCTATTACTTCGGAGCGCCGCCCCTGGAGCCGTTGAAAAGGGCGCGTGCGGGAAGGGCGGCTCAATCTGGCGCTCAATGACCCCGGCAGCCGAGGTACACCCCTCCCCCTCGCCGGGTACGGGCCCGTACCTCTCGGGTACACCCCTCCCCCCTTGAGGGGGCCCCCTGTACCTCGCGGGGAGAGGCCTCCCCCTTTGAGGGGGACACCCGTACCTTCGAGGTACGCCCCTCCCCCTTCGAGGTACGGGCCTCCCCCTCGAAGGGGGACCCCCGTACCTGGCAGGGAGACCCCTGTACCTCGAAGGTACAGGGGTATACCCGTGAGGGGGAGGGGTGTACCCGGGCTCCGCAGCCCGCGCAAACCCCTCATCAGCTTCCCCAGACGTAGAATTCGCCCCGCTCCGGCGTAGATCGAGTATTGGAGGGACCGCTCATGCGCTGGTGGCTGTTCCTGGGGACGGCCTTCAGGCCCCGGGTCACGGAACCGAGACGGCTGGCGACAGCTTCAGCCGCGCCATCAGCTTCTTGATCGCCGCCGCGCTCTGCATGACATAGAAGTGGACGGAGGGCACGCCGCGGGCGAGCAGCTCCTCCGTCTGCTTCAGGGCCCACTCGACCCCGATGTCCACCACGTGCTCGGGCTTGGCGGCGAGGACCTCGTCCGCCAGCTCGCTGGGGATCTCGACGTAGAAGTTGCGCGGGATGGTGGAGAGCTGCTTCTGCGAGGACAGGATCTTCAGGCCCGGGATGATCGGCACGTCGATCCCCTGCGCGCGGCAGAGGTCGAGATAGCGGAAATAGTGCTGGTTCTCGAAGAACATCTGGGTCACCACGTAGTGGGCCCCGGCGTCGATCTTGTCCTTGACGTGGCGGACGTCGAGGCGGAGGTTGGGCGCCTCGAAGTGCTTCTCGGGGTAGCCGCCCACGCCGATGCAGAAGCTGGTGGGCTGGGCGTCCAGGAGGTCCTGCTCCAGATACCGCCCCTGGTTCATGGCCGTGATCTGGCCGACCAGGTCGCAGGCGTAGCGGTTGGCGCTGCGGCCGTACTGGAGAGGCTTCTGGAAGCCGCTCTCGTCGCCGCGCACCGCCAGGACGTTGTCGATCCCCAGGTAGCGCAGCTCGATCAGGAAGTCCTCCGTCTCCTCGCGGGTGAAGCCCTGGCAGAGGATGTGGGGGACGGCGTCGATGTGGTACTTGTTCTGCATCAGCGCGCAGACCCCCAGCGTTCCCGGCCGCTTGCGCTTGACCCGGCGCTGGATGCCCTGCGGCGTCTCCTCGTAGATGACCTCCGCCGCGTGGCTGGTGATGTCGATGAACGGCGGGTGGTACCTGGCGAGGTCTTCGATCAGCGCGAGCAGACCGGTGACGTTCCCGCCCCGGAGGGGCGGGATGATCTCGAAGCTGATCAGGGGTTCCTGGGCGTTGGCTAAGTGTTCGGTGACTTTCATGGCGAAGCCGGGAACGGCTAGTCGAGCCGCGCCTCCAGCTTGATCCTGACCTTGTCGATCATGGGCACGACGTATCCGAGGATGGCGTGGCTCACCTTGGCCGTCTTGGCCTCTCCCTCGAAGCCCTCCTTGCCTGTAGCGCGGTCGATGAGCCGGCCCTTGGCGTCGAGGAACTCGAGGGTGAAGGTGACCACCCACTCGTCTTCCTTGGGGTTCTCGCCGTCGAAGGTGGCCATCAGGATGGTCTCGGTGTCGGACGCGCCGCCGCCCCGGAACCGGTCGGAAATCGAGCCTCCGCCCTTGCCCTGGTTGGAAAATTCCACCTTGCCGATGCGCACCGGGCCCACCGTCGTATTGAGATCGATCAGCTTGCCGGTGCTCCACGGCACCGTCTTCTCGAAGCGGAGGCTCCCCTCCTGAGCCATGCCGGCACCGACCGCGCCGGCGAGCCCGAGCCAGAGGAACATTCCGAAAATCATCAACTTGCGCAAGACAGCCTCCTGATGAGGGCAGATTATCCGCAGGCCCTCGGTCGGTCAAGAGAACGACCAGATCCTATAAAGTCCTCACCCATGACCTCCCGCCGGCGGACGTTGCGCCTGGCCGGGGACGGCGGCGCCGCCGTCGCCGCGCTCTGGGCCGCTTTCCTGGTGCGCATCCACCTGCCGGTGCCGTTCACCCAGGGGCTGCTGCCGGACGACCGGCTGCGCTTCTTCTCCCGGGAATGGCTGGTGGCGCTGCTGCTCCAGTTCGCCACCCTGTACTTCTCCGGCTTCTACGACGCTCCCCGCCCCCGGGGCCGTGCCGAGCTCGCCCGCCATCTCGCCCTCGCCGCCGCCTTCCAGGCCCTGGGCCTGATGGCGTACTGGTTCCTGGCCGGCCGCGACTTCCCCCGCTCGGTGCTGCTCCTCTTCGTGACCTTCAACTTCACCCTCCTCTTCGGCTGGCGCGTCCTCCTCGACCGCACGGAGCGGCGGCGGGAGCGGCGGGTGGCGATCGTGGGGAGCGGCGCCGCCGCCGGGGAGCTGGCGCGCACCCTGGAGCGCGAGCCCTGGCACGGTCTGAAGGTGGCCGGCTGGGCGGCGGTCCCGGGAGAGGACCGGACGGAGAGCGGCGAGCCCGCCCTCGGCCGCTGCCTGGGGACCACGGAAGACCTCCCCGCCCTGCTGACCGACGGACAGATCGAGGACATCCTCCTGGTGGGGAGCAGCCCCTCCTGGCAGACACGGCTCATCGACGCCCTGGCCGGCACGCGGCCGGACCACACCTCCGTCCTCCTCCTGCCCGACCCCTTCGAGAGCCTGATCGGCCGCATGCGCTACCGCTGGGTGCACGACCTGCCGCTGATCGAGGTGGTGCGGGAGACCGAGTGGCGGATCAACTGGCCGCTCAAGCGCCTCCTCGACCTGGCCGCCGGCTCCCTCCTGCTGCTGGCGGCCTCGCCGGCCATGGCCTTCTGCGCGCTCGCCGTGCGGATCACCTCGCCGGGCGACGTCCTCTACCGCCAGACCCGCGTCGGCCGCGGCCAGAAGCCGTTCACGCTCTACAAGCTGCGGACGATGCGCCAGGACGCCGAGGCCGAGTCGGGCGAGGTGCTGGCCCAGCCGGGCGACATCCGCCTGACCTCCATCGGCGGCTTCCTGCGCCGGTTCCGCCTGGACGAGCTGCCGCAGCTCTTCAACGTCCTCCAGGGGACCATGAGCCTGGTGGGCCCCCGGCCCGAGCGCCCCGGGTTCGTGCAGGCCTATCTCAAGGAGGTCCCCGGCTACGCCGAGCGCTTCTCCCTCGCCCCCGGCCTGACCGGCCTCGCCCAGGTCAACGGCGACTACTACTCCAGCCCCCAGAACAAGCTGCGCTACGACCTCGCCTACATGGCCAACTGGTCGCTCTGGCTGGACCTCTCGATCCTGCTGCGGACGGTCAAGATCGTCCTCACCTCGCGCGGGGTATAGCCAAGTCTCTCTGTAAATCCTTGACTGTAGGGCCATTTGCGGCTAATTTAGGATTGATCCCTCTAGTGCTTTCTGTTTGAGGTGTCGCCGATGCGCAAACTCTCCGCCGCCGCACCGCGTTCCGCCGTCCTGGCCCTCGCCACGCTGTTGATCCTTCCCATGCCGTCGAGGGCAGCCTCGACGGGACAGACAGCGCTGCACACGCCGCAGGGGAGCGACGCCGCGGGCTCCAACGGGGAGTACGTCGCCGACGCCCTGAACACCTTCTACCGGTATTTCATCGAGGTGCCCCCGGGCCTGTCGCGGCTCGTCGTCGAGGTGTGGGACCCCGACATCGGGCGGGGCGGCAACAACGACGAGAGCAACGGGCGCGACCGGGACCGCACCGACTACGATACGCAGGCGGATTACATCCTCATCCGGCCGGACGGATCCCAGGCGTCAACGCTCAGCAACTGCGACGACAACACCTGCAATGACAACACCTGGACGGCCATCCTCAACAGCACCACGGCCCAGAACACCGCCGCCGGCCACTGGGAGCTGCGCGTCGACCTGCGCAGCACGGGGGACGACATCAACGCCATCGGCGTACGGGCGCACGACGGCACCTCCGGCTCCGGCGGCACGGAGCTGCCCGTCTACATCGATTCGATCGGCGCCTTCGGCGTCAATCCGCCCGGGAGCGGCACGGTCGGCCGGAACTACGACGTCTATCCCTGGATCACGTCCGGCTGCTCGGCGTCGGTCAACGATTTCGACTATGACAGCAACGGCGCGCTGACCCTGTCCAGCCGGACGGGGAGCTTCAGCCAGTCCTACTCCGACGCCACCTTCTCCGGCAACAACGCCTGGAACCGCGAGACGTTCAGCGGTTGGACCACAGACCAGAACGCCACCGACTACGGGCTCTGGCACCTGGACCTGACCGTCGACTCCTACCTGGTCGGCAGCACTCCGAACGGCAACTACATCAACTTCTGGATGGGCAACTTCCAGTCCGCGTCCGCCACTCCCGCCGCCAATCCGGTGACCAACTCGTTCCGGATCTACCTCCCCACGGACGGCGGCGCGGCCCCGGTCAAGCCCTACGTCGAGCAGCTCCTCACCCACAAGAGCGGCAACAACCCGGTGGTGGTCGGGCAGACGTCCCGCTACCAGGTGACGGTGCGGCTGGTGAACCCCACCACCCGGCCGATCGTGTTCTCCGCCAGCAACCTGGTAACCGCCAACATCCCCGGTGGCGGCGCTGGTCTACGCCGGCAACGCCGCGGTGGGCCAGGGATCGATCGTCAGCCAGCCGTCGGTGGGCGGCACGGGCAACATCACCTGGAACCCGGGGACCGTGACAGCCGGGACGACGACCGTCCTCACCTACCAGGTGGACGTGACGCCCGCCTCGGCGGGGCAGCGGCTCACGGTGACCGGCACCCCGGCTTCCAACGGTACGCGGGCGCAATTCCTGGACGAGACCGCCAACTCCACGCAGACCCGGGCCACCTTCCTCTTCGGCCCGCTGTGCGAGCTGGCGGTGACCGAGAACCTGCTGACGGTCGCCGTGGTCTCCTCCTTCCGCGCCCTGCCCGCCGAGGGCGGCGGCGTGCTGGTGGAGTGGAGCACGGCCTCGGAGGTGGGCACGGCGGGCTTCGATCTCCAGCGCTGGGACAAGACGGCCCGCCGCTGGGCGCCGGTGAACCGGGAACTGCTCGCGGGGCTCCTCCACGCGCCGCAGGGCGGCGTCTACCGCTTCGTGGACGAAGGCGCTTCGCCCGCCGAGCCCCAGGCCTACCGCCTGATCGAGGTGGAGGCCGGAGGCGGCCGCCGCGTCCACGGCCCCTTCCGTGTGAGCGTGGACTGGAACGTTCGTCCCGGCGGCGCGAACGCCTATGAGAGCAAGGCCCACCCGGCCCGCCGGACGACGGCTCCCCGCGGCCGCCCTCAAGCTCTCGCGGCCCATCCCGTCGAGCCCCTACGGCGTCCATCTCTGCGGTCGAGGAGACCGGCCTCTATTACCTGCCGGCCAACGACGTCTCCGCCTGGCTGGGCCTGAAGCTCAAGGAGGCGGAGAAGGACATCGCCGACGGCCGGCTCTCCCTCACCCGGGACGGCATGTCTGTGGCATGGCAGCCGGACTTCTACGACAGCGCTCCCGACGGCAAACGCGCCCGCGGCCTGTTCTTCTACGGCGAGGCCGCCGGCGGCCTGTACAGCGACGCCAGCGTCTACCGGCTCCACGAGGAGCCGGGCGACAGCGGGATGCAGATGGCGGCGGTCAACGCTCCGGCGGCCTTCGCCGGGAGCGGCGGCCTGTTCTCCGAGACGGTCCATACCGAGCGCGACGTCCTGCCGGCCACGGCGGTCGCCACCGATCCCGAGTCCGACTACTGGTACTGGGAATTCCTCCAGGGCGGCGACCCTACGTACGGGCGGCGGACGTTCACCCTCGACGCCCCCGGCGTCTCCCCGGCCTTCGGCGGCGTGCTGACGGTGGACCTCCAGGGCGCCACCACCACCGGCGTGGCGGGCGAGCACCGGGTGGCCGTGGCCCTGAACGGCGTGCCCCTGGGCGAGACGAGCTGGCAGGGCCTGGAGGGAGCGACGGCGGCGTTCGCCATCCCGCCGGGGCTCCTGGCCGAGGCCGGCAACCAGGTGGAGGTCACCGCCTCCCTGGGCGGCGGCGCGCCGTACAGCTTCACCTACGTGGACGGCTTCGACCTCTCCTACCAGCGGTCGCTGCGGGCGGCCGGGGACGCGCTGGCCTTCAACGCCGCGACGTCCGCGCCGCTGACCGTCACGGGCTTCTCCAATCCCAACGTCCGGCTCCTCGACGTCACCGATCCGCTCCATCCCCGCTGGATCGCCGGGGCCGCGGTGCAGGCGGACGAAGCCGGCGGCTACCGCCTGACCTTCGCGCCCACGGCGGGCGCCCGCTACCTGGCCGCCGCTCCCGCGGGCACCCATGTGTCGGCCATGTCGCGCCCCTGGAGCGCGCCCTGGCTGCGGTCGCCGGACCGCCGGATCGAGTACCTGGTGATCGCGCCGCAATCGCTGTGGACCGCCGCCGAGCGTCTGGCGTCCCTCCGCCGCGACCAGGGGCTCACCGCCGAGACGGCCTACCTCGACCAGATCGCCGACGAGTTCGGCGGCGGCGCGCTCACCCCCCAGGCCCTCCGCGGCTTCCTCGCCTGGGCGTGGGAGAGCTGGACCGTCAAGCCGCGCTACGTCGTCCTGGCCGGCGAGGGGACCCTCGACTACCGCGACCTCCAGGGCTACGGGGGAAACCTGGTGCCGCCGCTGATGGTCAAGGCCGAGGGCGGCCTTTTCCCCTCGGACAACCGTCTGGGCGACGTGGACGGCGACGGCCTCCCGGAGATGGCCGTGGGCCGCATCCCCGTGCTGACGGCGGCGGAGCTGAACGCCTACATCGACAAGATCGAGGCTTATGAGAATGCCCCGCCGGCGGCCTGGACCCGCAGCGCCCTGTTCCTCGCCGACGCGCCGGACCGCGGGGCGGACTTCGCGGCCGAGAGCGAGCGGATCGCCGGCGTCCTGCCGGCCGGCTACGACGTGGAACGGATCTACCTCTCCTCTACGCCGCTGCCCGACGCCCGCGGCCGTCTGCTGGGGGCGCTGAACAGCGGCGCGGCGCTGCTCAACTACGTGGGCCACGGCGGCCTGGACCGTCTCTCCGGCGCCGGCCTGCTCACCAGCGCCGACGTGCCGGGTCTCGGCAACAGCTCGCGGCTGCCGGTGGTCACGGCCATGACCTGCACCATCAACCGCTTCGCGGTTCCGGGCGTGCCCGCGCTGGGCGAGCTCCTGGCGAAGGCTCCGTCCGGCGGCGCCGCCGCGGTCTGGGGACCCAGCGGCCTCTCCTCCTCCGGTCAGGCCCGCCTGCTGGCGGAGCGCTTCCACCGCCCCGGCGACGAAGCGCGGCTCGGCGACCGCATCCTGCGCGCCGTCCGCGAGTTCCGCGAGGCGGGAGGCGATCCGGCGCTGCCGGTGCTGTACGACCTGATGGGGGATCCGGCGTTGCGGATGGTGGGGGCGGCGAAGGCGCAGGGGGGAAGTCCGGTGTCCAGTGGGGAGTAGGGGCTAGTCGCTGCCCGGCATCCCCACCGTCACCAGCAGATCTCCCGGCCGTACGTGCCGCCGGGCCGCCTCTTCCACCGCCGCGCGGTCCAGCGCCGTCAGCTCCGCCTGCCGCCGCTCCATGTCGTCCAGGGGCAGGCCGTACTCCTCGGCCTCGACCAGCAGGTCCGCCCACTGGCGGGCGGTCTCGCGGCGGAACGGCTCGCGGCCCAGCAGGTAGGCCCGGGCCTCTTCCAGCTCGGAGTCCTCGATCCTCCCGTCCACGATGCGCGCGATCTCCTCGACCACCCCGCGCTCGGCCTGCTCCACGGTGGCCGGCGAGGTCCCCACGTAGGCCAGCAGGCGGCCGGGATCGAGGCCGGAGCCCGCCACGGTCTGGGCGTAGGCGGTGTAGGCCAGCCCCTCCTTCTCGCGGATGCGGGCGGGGATGCGGCCGGTCAGTCCCGCGCCCGAGCCCAGGACCACCGCCAGCAGCTCCAGGGCGGTGTAGTCCGGGTGGCGGCGCGGCACGGTGAGATGGCCGACGTAGAGGTGGGCCTGGTCCTCGGCGTCGGTCCGTACGATCTTCCGGCGGTCGACGCCTCCAGGGGCCGGGGGCTCGGGGAAGGGCTCGCCGTCCGGCGCGACTTTTCCCAGGAGGGACTGGAGACGCTCGCGCACGGCGTCCTCGTCCACCACGCCGGCCACGGCGGCGATGACGCCATGGGCGCGGGCCCGGCGGTGGAACCCTATGCAGTCCTCGGGGGTGAGGCCCAGCAGGCTCTCGGCGGTGCCGTGCAGGGGGCGGCAGCGGGGATGGGGAGCGTAGAGCTGATCGAGGAAGCCCCAGGCGGTCTTGACGTCCGGCTGGTCCGCCAGGCTCTCCAGCTCGGCGGCGGCCTGCTTGGCCGTCCAGGCGCAGCGGTCCTCGGGGAACGACGGCTCCAGCAGCAGCTCGACGGCCCACTCCAGGGCCCGCTCCCAGTCCTGCGCCAGGGCGTCCACCGAGACGCCGATGCTCTCGAACGTGCCGTGGCTCTGGAGCATCATGCCCCGGCCCTCGGCGTCCTCGGCGATGCGCCGCCAGTCCCGGTTCCGCGTCCCCTCGGTCAGCATGCGGCCCGTCACCAGGGCCTGCCCGGGGATGGGCTCCTGCCGGGCGCCGGCCTGGAGCCAGAGCCGCACCGCCATCACCGGCGCACCCTCGACGCGACGCACGCGGATGCGGGAGGAAGTGCCGTGCATCGTCATTTCGGCAGCGACCATCCCACCACGGAGCTGCGCTCGGGCCGGAGGTACTGTTCCGCCACCTCGGCGAGTCGCTCGGCGCTGGTGGCGAGCATGCGGTCCATCTGGACGTCCAGGTGCCGCAGGTCGAAAAGGGTGAGGGCCATGCCCGCCGAGAGGGCCTGCTGGTGGACCTTCTCGTGCCCGAAGACCCAGTCGGCGGCGGCGATCCGGCGGCAGCGCTCCATCTCCTCCTCGTCCGGCGGGTTCCGCCGCAGATCCGCGATCAAATCCAGCACCCGGCCCTCCACCCGGGCGGGCTCGACGCCGGGGACGACCTCGGCGGCGACCGTCAGCATGCTGGCGTCCAGCCCCTCGGAGATGTCCGAGGTGATCCAGACGCAGAGCTGCTCCTCTTCGACCAGCGCGTGCTGGAGGCGGCTCGTGCGCCCGCCGCCCAGCAGGTTGGAGGCGAAGCGCAGGACCGGGTGGTCGGGATGCGAGCCGTTCGGAACCGGCAGGGCCAGGAGCATGCGCGCCACCTCGCCCTTGCGGCGCTCCAGCCGCTCCATGGCGGTGGGCAGCGTGGACGGGGGCGAGGCTTCGCGGCGCGCCTCGGCCCCGGCGGGCAGGCTCGCCATGGCCTTCTCCACCTCCGCCAGGGCGTCCTCCTGAAGGTCGCCCGCCACCACCAGGACGGCGTTGTCGGCGCGGTAGAAGCGGCGGTGGAAGTCCCGCAGCTCGTCGCCGCCGGTGGCCAGCAGGTCCTCGCGGGAGCCCAGCACCGGCTTGCCGTAGGGATGGCCCGCGAACAGGCGCTCGTGCACCGCCATCTCCAGGGCGTCCCAGGGCTCGCTCTCGTACATGGCGATCTCTTCCAGGATCACCTGCCGCTCGCTGGCCACGTGGTCGGGGGCCAGCGTGAGGTTCGCCATGCGGTCCGCCTCGATGGTCAGCGCCTCGGTCCAGCGGTCGGCGGCGAAGTTGAAGTAATAGGCCGTCGAGTCGTGGCTGGTGAAGGCGTTGTTGACCCCGCCCAGGGCCTGGGTGATGCGGTCGATCTCCCCGGGACCGAAGCGGGCCGAGCCCTTGAACATCATGTGCTCCAGGAAGTGGGCGGCGCCGCCGTGCCCCGGGACCTCGTCGCGAGTGCCGGCGCGGTAGAACAGGGCCGAAGTGACCACCGGCGCCTGCGGGTTCGCCAGCAGGCAGACGGTCAGCCCGTTGCCGAGGCGCTCCACGCGGATGCGGCCCGGCACGGACTTGAGGCTCTCGGGGGCGTCCAGGCGATGGCGGTGATTACGGAAACGAAACTGCGACAAATCCCTACCTCCTCCTCTGCAAGCTAGCCCTCGGGCGCCAGCACCACTTCGATCCGTTCACGGTCCTTGTCGGCGGTCGCGACGACCTCGACGAGGATGTCCTGCCGCTGGTGTCCCGGGGCCTTGATGGAGATCCGGTGCTTGCCGGGCGGCAGCTCCAGCCACTCGCCCCGGGCCCGGAAGGGACCGCCGCCCGAGAAGCGCCGGGCCGTCCCGACCGGCTGGCCGTCCACCATGATGCCGGCCATCGGCGGCTTCACCCGGAAGGCGATCGCCTCCCGCACCCGCACGGTGCGCAGATCCGAGGCGTCCACCGCCGCCGCCGCTTCCGGCCGCAGGCGGATGGTGATGGTCGAGGCGCCGCCCGCTCCCGCTTCAACAGCGAGGATCTGCTCCTTCATCCCCGGCTTCCGGATCTTCACCTCGTAGGTGCCCGGTCCCGGGAAGGTGTACGTCTCTGCCCCCTTCTGGCCGCTCCATGCCTGCGCCTTGCCGATCACCCGCCTGTCCACCAGGACGAAGGCGTCCGGCGGCGTGACCCGGAAGGCGACGTTGAGGCCCGTCCGCAGGGTCTGATCCGCCTGGATGGACGGCGACGGCGCGGGCTCGGCCGGGGCCGGCTCGGTCTCCCGGGGCTCGGGCGCGCGCTCCGGCGCGGGGACCGTCGGCGCGGGCTCGTTGACCACCGGCGCCGGGACCTTGGTTTGCGGCTGTTCCCGCGGCAGGGGCGGCGCCGTCTCCTGGCGGGATGCCGGGGCCGGGAGCGGCTGCTTGTTGGGAGCCTGTTGGACAGGGGTCGGTTCAGGCCGGGCCGTCTCCGTCGGAGCCACGGGCGGCGTGGCGGAGGGCTGCGGAGCGGTTTCATCCAGCGGCGCTGGCGTCGGGGACGCGTCAGGCTCGGACGGCACGGCGGCCTGCTGCGGCTCCGCCTCCGGCGCGCCCCGGAGGCGGGACATCGCCATCCAGCCGGCCGTCGCGAGGGCGGCCACCAGCAGGAACGCCACGAGCAGCACCACGACCGTGGAGCTGCGTGAGCGCGCGCCCGCAGCGGGCACCGGCCCGGCGGGCTGCGGAGCCGGCTGGGGCACGGGCGGCGGCGGATACAGGGTCTGCGGCGCCATGGCCGGGGGCGGCGGGATGCTCGGCGTGGTCTCCGGAGCGGCCGGCACCGTCCCCCGCGTCGAGCGCGGCAGGATGTAGGTGGCGTCCATGGGCCCGGCGCCGGCCGGGGCGGACAGGGTCTCGTCCGCCAGATCCATCTCGATCGCCGCAAGCTCCCGCGCGATCTCCCCCCCCGTGGCGACCCGCTCGTCGCGGTCCTTGGCCAGCATGCGGAGCAGCAGGGCCTCCAGCCGCGGCGGCACGGCCCGCAGCTCCGAGACCGGCGGCGGATCCTTGTGCAGGATCTGGTAGACCAGCGTGGTGATGGTGTCGCCGTCGAACGGCCGCTTGCCGGAGAGCAGCTCGTAGAGCACCACCCCCAGCGAGAAGATGTCGCTGCGGCCGTCCAGCTCCTCGCCCCGGATCTGCTCGGGGGAGAGGTACTGCGGGCTGCCCATGACCGAGCCGGCCATGGTCAGCTCGGTGCTCTGCCCGGCCATCTTGGCGATGCCGAAGTCCGCCACCTTCACCCGGCCCGCGCGGTCCAGCAGGAGGTTGCTGGGCTTGATGTCGCGGTGGACGATCCCCACGCCGTGGGCGTAGTCGAGGGCGTCGGCGGCCTGGCGGGCGACGCGCATCACGTCGCGCAGGCTCAGGCGCGGCTGGCCGGCCTCCAGCCGGGCGGCGAGGTCGGTGCCCTCGACGAATTCGAAGGCCAGGAACAGCAGCCCTTCGGCCTCGCCGGCGTCGAACAGGGTGACGATGTTGGGATGCAGCAGCCGGCCGGCGGCGCGGGCTTCGCGGAGCAGGCGCTTCTTGCGTTCGTCGATCTCCGCGGGACGACCGACGAGGCGGACGGTCTTGATCGCCAGCTTGCGGTCGATCTGGGGGTCCTCGGCGAGATAGACCTCGCCCATGGCCCCCGCGCCCAGGAACCTCTCGATGCGGTAGCGGCCGACGTGGTGGCCGCCTTCCAGGGTGTTCACGGTTTGTTGACGAGCTCTCCCGGCCCGGGGGTCCCGTCGTCGACCGGCTCGCCGGCCATGGACCCTTCGTCTCCCGTGGCGATGTCTTCCCGGGAGTTGAGGAGCGCGGTCGCCTCCGCCGCCTGGTCGGGGCGCACGCGGATCCTCACCTGCGCGAGGTCGCCGAAGTCGGTCGGGAACTCGCTGGCGAACAGCGACTCCGCCATCGCCTCGATGCCACTGCTCTGCAGGAAGCCCACCACGACGGTGGCCTCTTCATCCGTACCCACGATCTTTACGACTTCCCACTCTTCGTCGGCCATAGGAGCCCTCCGCGATGCTGAAGGGGAGATCATATCCCAGCCTTGCGGGCCTCAGGGCTGCGGCGGTTCCGCGGGCACCGGCTCCCGGACCTCCTCGGGATGCGACGCCGGCTCCCGGAAGGCCATCTCCAGCCCTTCCAGGGTGTAGGGCTCGAGCTCCTGGCGCGGATACCAGTGCCGGCTGTGCTCGGCGAAACGCTCCAGCTTGTGGTGCCAGCGGTAGTGGGAGACCACCAGCGAGCGCTCGTCCACCTGGATCCAGTTGCAGGTGTTGCGCTCCCGCTCGCCGCCCCGGCCGCGGTTCGAGGTGGTGGTGCCCGAGTGCAGGATCACCATCGGCGGCCGGCCCTTGGGGTAGAACTCCTCGGAGTTGCCGATGTAGGCCTGGTGCAGGTGGCCCGAGAGGATCAGGTCCACCCCGGCGCTGGAGAAGAGATCGATGGCCTCGTAGGCGTTGGCCAGCACCCGCTGGGTTCCGAAGTTCGGCGGCGGAATCGTGTGGTGATGCGCCACCACGACCTTGAAGACGCTCTCCGGCGTCTCCTTCAGGGCCTTCTCCACCTCCAGCAGCCGCCGGAGGCTGATGCGGCCGTCCTTGATCGTCAGCCCGTGGGCGGTGTTGATCCCCACCACCAGCATCTCGTCGTCCCGGTACACGGGCTCCAGCTCCTGGCTGAAGTATTTGCGGTAGCAGCCGTAGGGGTTGAAGAGCCGCTCCCAGACCCGGTAGAGGGGCACGTCGTGGTTGCCCGGCACGGTGAGGGTCGGCACGGGGATGCGGTCCACCCAGGCGCGGGCCTGCCGGAACTGCTCGGGCTTCGCGCGCTGGGTCAGGTCGCCGGAGACGACCACCAGGTCCGGCCGCTTGCGGGCGATGAACTCCAGCACCCCCTCGGAGACCCGGGGCAGGTGGGGAGGCCCGAAATGGACGTCCGAGACGTGGAAGATCGTACGCAGACTAGCCCTCCCGGTCCATGAGGTGGCTCACGTTGCGCGAGACCTCGGCCGCGGCGTAGCCGGAGAGGGCCGAGAGGATCTCGCTCCCGTGGCGGAGGCCCAGATAGAAGCCGCCGAGGGCCACCACCGCCAGGGCCGGGAGCGGGTAGGTCGTCACCAGACGCTGCCAGTCCAGGTCGCCCGGAATCAGCTCATCGATGAGGTCGTCCATCGTCGACCCCCGTTCCTCGTCGATCATCTCGGCCATCTCGATCCTCCTCAAGGGCAGGGTTGACTACTCCTCGTAACGGTCGCCGCCCCGGCCCCGGGCGATCAGCCCGAGCAGGAAGCCGACGCCGGCGGCGATGAGCACGGCCTTGCCCGGGTTGTCGCGGACGAAGAGGCTGGCCTCGCGCGAGAAGTTGCCGGCCTCGGAGCGGGCCCGCTCGAAGGTCCGCTGGGCGTTCTCGCTCACCTCGTCATAGGTGACGCGGGCGCGCTCGGTGCCCCGGCGGATCTCCTCGGAAGCCTTCTGGGCGCCGCGGCGTACGTCGTCGGAAACCTTGCGGTAGCGGTCCTGGACGTCCGCGCCCAGGCGCTGGAACCGGCTGCGCGCCGAAGCGACGCCGTCCGTCCCCGTCTCGTGCGTCAGATCGGCATTCTCCGAATCTCCCGGATTGTTCGTGTCAGCCATGGCTGCCTCCATATCCCTGAAAAACTGGTTGGAAACCTGAGAGCTGCCGGTCGCCCGGCAGGATGTGTGAAGAAGTATGTAGCAGAAAACGTGCCTTGCCGGAACACCCGCCAGGCTGCGCTAAAGTCCTCCCCCATGTCCTTCTCCCGTCCATGGGCGGCCGTCCTCCTCCTGGCGGCCCTCCACATGCTGGTCTTCGACCGCGGCCTGGGCGGCGACGGCTGGGCGGGATTCGCGACGCTGGAATCCCTTGCGCGGGACGGCGACGTCCGGTTGGAAGACGAGCACGGGGGGGTGATGAACGGGCTGGTGGGAGGCCGCGACGGCCGCCTGGTCATGCAGTACCCGCCCGGGATCCTGGCCCTGGACGCCCTCCCCTTCCTCGCCGGACGGGCGCTGGACGCCTGGCTCCCCGCGAGTTGGCTGGCCGACGGCTTCGACCTGCCGCCGGCGGGGCGGGTCCCCCGCGGCGTGTTCCTCCCGGCGGCGGCGATCGTGCTGGCCCGCAACCTCGCCGTCCTCTTGGGGGTGCTGTGGACCGCCCGCGCGCTGCGCCGGACGGGCTTCCCGGAACGGACGTCCGCCGCCGCCACCGGCTTCGCGTTCTTCGGTGGCCCCCTGGTCTTCTACGCCCTGGTGGGGATGAGCCACGCTCCCGTGTTCGCCCTCGCCGGCCTGCTCCTGCTGCTGCTCGCCCGCTTCCGGGAGACCGGGAGCTCGCGCCTGGCCCTGGCGGCCGGGCTGGTGACCGGGGCCGCGGTGCTGGTGCGCTATGGCGCGGTCGCGCTCGCCGCGCCCGCCCTCGTGGCCCTGACCCTGAGTCCGGGCGGGTTCCGGCCCCGGCGCTGGGCGGAATTCGGGGCCGGCTTCGGAGCCGCGCTGCTGCCCCTGCCGTTCTGGTGGCGGGCGGTCTTCGGCTCGTGGAGCCCGCCCTACGGAGGGGTCTGGGAGATCACGGCGGCGTCGCCGTGGAACGTCCTCTTCTCGCCCGTGCACGGCCTCTTCCTCTTCCATCCGGCCCTGCTGTTCGCGGCGGCGGGGCTCGCCCTGGCCGCCGGCCGGGAGATCCGCCGCCGCCTGCCGGGGATGGGGACCGTGGCCGCCGTCTGGTTCCTCGCCGTGGCCGTGCTGCACGGCTGGTGGTCGGAATGGGAGAACGCGGGCGGCTACGGGCAGCGCTTCCTGATCGACGCGCTCCCCGCCTGCGCGCTCGGCTTCGCGGCCTTCCTGGAGTCCGGCCGGCGGGCCTGGAAAGGAGCGGTCCTGGCCGCCGCGACGCTGTTCGGATATCTCCTCTTCTTCGCCGCGGTGGGGAAGCTGGTTCCCCCTCCCCCGGGCCTCCCCTGGCCGCAGCGGCTCGCAGACTACGCCCCGCTCCTGCGGCGGCCTCCAGGTCCCGGGGACCTCTGGGACGGCCTGCGCCGGGCCTCGCTGCCCGTCCGCGTCCTCGCCGGACCTCCGGACTCAGGGTAGACTGCCCGTATGTCCGTCCGTCTCGACAAGTGGCTCCAGGTCGCCCGCGTTTTCAAGACCCGAACCCAGGCCACGCACGCCGTGGACCTCAACCGGGTCAAGGTCAACGGCCAGCACGCCAAGCCCCACCGGAACCTCGTCCCCGGCGACCGGATCGAGGTGGAGATCGGCGACTGGACGCGGGTGCTGATCGTCAAGGAGCTGCGGGACAAGCCGGTCTCCAAGGAGGAGGCCCGCACCCTCTACGAGGACCAGAGCCCGCCGCGGCCCGAGTCCGATCCCATCCAGCGGCTCCTCCGCCGCCCGCCCGCCCAGCGCGAGGCCGGCGCCGGCCGTCCCACCAAGAAGGACCGGCGGGACATGGAGCGCTGGGAATTTGGCGACGACCTCTGACGCTTGTCTACAATTTGTCCACATTATTTGTTACACTGCCCGCAATGTCTACCGGGCGTTCCACTTCCAGCGCGCCTCGCCATCCCATCGGGGTGGTCGCTCGCCGCACGGGCCTGAAGCCCGACCTGATCCGGGCCTGGGAGAGGCGCTACGGCGCCGTGGAGCCGGGCCGGTCGGACACCCGGCGGCGCTTCTATTCGGACGAGGACATCGCGCGCCTCCTGCTCCTCCGCCGCGTGGTCGGCACTGGACGGGGCATCAGCCAGGTGGCGGGGCTGTCGACCGAGGAGTTGGAGGCGCTGATCGAGCACGAGCCGCAGGCGGCGGCGACCGCGCCGCCGGCCATGGCCTCTCCGGGAGGCGACAACCTCGACGACCTGGCGGAAGCCTTCCTGAGCCGCTGCATCGTGGCCGCCCAGCACCTGGACGTGCGCGGGCTCGAGATGCAGCTCGAGCGCGCCTCGGTGGCGTTCAGCCGGACCAACCTGATCGAGAAGCTGCTGGTGCCGCTGATGCACCGCATCGGCGACCTCTGGCACCAGGGCGCGTTGCGGCCGATCCACGAGCACATGGCGTCCGCCGTGGTGCGCTCCTTCCTGGGAGGCCTGCACGGCGCTTACCATCCGGAGATCACGTCCCCCCACCTGGTGGTCACGACCCCGGCGCGCCAGCACCATGAGCTGGGCGCGCTGATCGCCGCCGCCACGGCGGCCGGCGAGGGATGGCAGGTGACCTATCTCGGCCCGGAGCTGCCGCCCGAGGAGATCGCCGCCGCCGCCCTGCAGAAGGGAGCCCGGGCGGTGGCCCTCAGCATCACCTATCCACCCGACGATCCGACCCTGATGGACGACCTGCGGCGCCTGCGCCGCCTGCTGGGCTCCGACACCGCCCTGCTCGTGGGCGGCCGCGCCGCGGCGGGCTACGGCCATACGCTGAGCGAGATCGGCGCCCGCCGCGTCGACGACCTCACCAGCCTGCGTCGGGAGCTTCAGCTTCTGCGGTCTCTGGACAGAACCTGGACAGAGGGTTGATCACTCCCCGCCCATGAACTCGCCGATTGAGGCTAGCGACTCGCTGTGGTCGCAGAAGATCTTGAGAACCACCATGATCGGTACCGCGAGCACGGCGCCGGTGATCCCCCACAGCCAGCCCCAGAAGGTGAGCCCCAGGAAGATCACCACCGGGTTGAGCGTCAGCCTGCGGCCGAGGATCAGCGGCGTCAGGACGTAGCTCTCCAGGATGTTGAGGCCGACGAAGGCGCCGGGCGCCAGGAGGGCCTGGCCGATGTCGTCGAAGGTGATGAAGCCGACCATGGCCAGCACCACGATCATGATGATGGCCCCGAGGTAGGGGATATAGTTGGTGAACGTCGCCAGCACCCCCCAGAGCAGGGGGTTGGGCAGGCCGATCAGAGACATGATCCCCCACACCGCCAGCCCCAGCAGGACGTTGATGAGCGTGATCATGGACAGGTAGGCCGAGATCTCCGTCTCGATCTGGCGGGCGATCTCCACCGCCCGTTTCTTGTCCGAGAGGCTGGGCATCACCCGGATCAGCTTGCGCAGGAACATGTCCCCGGAGGCCAGCAGGAAGTAGAGGAGGATGAACATGATCAGCCCGTTGGCGACGAAGTCCGTGGCGCGGCTGAACAGCTTCTCCCCCAGGGTCTCGGTCTGCACCGTCACCGTGGCCGACTTCCCGCCCCCCGTGACCTGGGCCATCTTCTCCACCTGCTCGGTGGCCCTGCTCATGGTCTGAACGGGCTTCTTGAACTCCCGCAGCTTGCGCTCCACATTGCGGAAACTCCGGGGCGCCTGCTCCATCCATTCCAGGGCGGGGTCGGCGAGCTCGTACACCCCTACGCCGATGAGTCCCAGCAACCCGAAGACCAGCACCGCGGCCCCCAGTCCCGAGGGAATACGCAATTTTTTCAACCCCCGCATGAGCGGGTTGAGGAGGAAGCTGAGCAGGACAGCCAGGATGATGGGAAGGATGAACGACCGCGCCAGGTACAGCGTATAGAACAGGGCCAGCACGAACATGCCGGTGAGGGCCACCGACCTGATGCCGAAGGGGCCCTGGAGCATGTCGCGGAGCTTCTTGATGTCGGGGCGGGGATGTTCTTCTTCGGGCTCTTTGCGGATGGCTTCCAGCATGACGGTCCTCAAAGCGAAACCCTGGCCGAGCCCGCGCCTGAGCGGGACAGCCCGGGTGCTGGGACCATTTTACGGCGCCGGGTCAGGCGCGCCGCACCAGACCCATGATCAGCGAGATCACGAAGACCACCAGGAACAGCACGAACAGGATCTTCGCGATCCCCGCCGCGCCCGAGGCGATCCCGCCGAACCCGAAGACGGCGGCGATCAGCGCCACGATCAGAAAGATCAATGCCCACCTCAGCATGAGCGATCTCCTTCCTTTCGAGAACCGGGCAGACCCGGCGGAGACGATCGGATAGAAGAGAGCCAGAGGCACAGCATGAAGGGCAGTCACGTGATGTTGAGCGCCTCTGGCTGCTTCTACTCAGAAGCAACCCCCGTGCCAGGAACGTCCAGAAGCCGCCGGATCCCCTCCAACGTGTCCGCCTGGTCGGGCCGCTTGTCGGTCCGCCAGCGGGCGATCCTGGGGAAGCGGACGGCGATCCCCGACTTGTGCCGGGGTGAGGCCGCGATCCCCTCGAAAGCCAGCTCGAAGACCTGCACGGGCTCGACGGACCGCACCGGTCCGAACTTCTGTACCGTGTGCCGGCGGATCCAGGCGTCCAGGGTGACGATCTCTTCGTCCGTCAGCCCCGAGTAGGCCTTGGCCACGGGCACCAGCTCGCCGCCCGACCAGACGGCGAACGTGTAGTCCGTCAGCAGGTTGGCCCAGCGGCCGTGTCCAGCCTGAGCGTAGACCAGTACGGCATCGAGCGTAAAGGGATCGATCTTCCATTTCCACCAGCCGCCGCGGCGGCGGCCGGCCCGGTAGGGGGCGGCCAGGCGCTTGAGGATCAGTCCCTCGACGCCCCGGTCGCGGGCCTCCTCCCTCACCCGTGCGACCTCCTCCCAGGTCGGCGCGTCCACGCGCGAAGAGGTCTGGAACAGGGGGTGCCCCCGCTCCAGGATCCTTTCCAAGGCCTCCCGCCGCTCGCTCAAGGGGCGCTCCCGGACATCCTTTCCTCCCTCTTCCAGGAGGTCGTAGCCGATGAAGACGACCGGCGCTTCGGTCAGCACCTTGTCGGTCAGCTTCTTGCGGCCGATGCGGCGTTGCAGCACCGCGAACGGCAGCGGCCGTCCCTCGCGCCAGGCCAGGATCTCGCCGTCGAGCACGACGCCGTCCGGCAGCAGGGAGGCCGCCGCCCGGACCAGCTCGGGGAAGCGCTCGGTGATCAGCTCCTCGCCGCGGGACCAGAGATGGACGTCGCCGCCGCGCCGCAGGAGCTGCGAGCGGATGCCGTCCCACTTCCACTCGACCAGCCACTCCTCCCGCGCTCCCAGTTCCGCCACCGGCTGCTCCAGCGGCGAGGCCAGATAGAACGGATAGGGACGGGAGCTGTCCTCCTCCTCGACGCCGGGGGAAAACAGGCTTTCGTAGAAGGAGGCCGTGGGCTCCCACGAGCCCATCAGCCGGTGGGCGATCGTGGGTTGCGGCACGCCCGCGATCCGGGCCAGGGCCCGCTCGACCAAGGTCTGGGAGACCCCGACCCGCAGCTCGCCGGTGAGCAGCTTGTTGAGGACGAAGGTCTCCCACCGGGGGAGCCCGCGCCACCAGCCCGTCACCTCTCGCCGCTGCTCCTCCTCCGGCAGGGCGCGGACGGGCAGGAGGCGCTCGCTCATCCAGCGGGAGAGGGGCAGCTCCGGGGCGCTGGCCTCCTCCCCCCGGCCGTCCAGGACCAGCGAGATCGTCTCCGCCAGATCGCCGACGCTGGCGTAGGACTCCTCGAACAGCCAGTCCGGGATGCCCGCCTCCGCCATGGCCCACCCCGCCAGCAGCCGGCTGGGCAGGAACCGCTTGAGCCGGCGCCCGGTGAGGAACCAGACCGCCCAGGCGGCGTCCTCCGGGGGAGCGGACGAGAAGTAGGCCACCAGCGCCGCGACCTTCTCGTTCGTGGAGGTCGTGCGGTCGAGGGCTTCGTAGAGCTGCGAGAAGCGCCTCAATCTTCCGTTTCTCCTTGAAAGGGTGTGGAGAGCGTCCCCGCCGCCACGCCGCGCTCGCGCAGGTAGCGCGCCAGGGCATCGGCGTAGCCATGGGTGGTCAGCACGCGCTCCGCCCCGGTCTCTTCAATCGTCCGCAGCAGGTCGGGCCAGTCGATGTGGTCGGAGAGGACGAAGCCACGGTCGAACCCCCGCCGGCGGCGGGTGCCCCGGACGCGCATCCACCCGGAGGCGAAGGCGGTGCCGGCGTCGCCGAAGCGGCGCATCCAGGTCGATCCCCCGGCCGAGGGGGGAGCCAGGATCAGCTCGCCCGCGAAGGACTTCCCCCGCGCCGTCTCCGAGACCGTCCGGGTCGGCAGCATCGCCGCCCCGGCCTGGCGGTAGCACTCGTTGAGGGGCTCGACCGAGCCGTGGACGAAGACCGCGCGGTCGGTGAGGCGCGCCAGCTCGCCCAGCAGCCTCTGCGCCTTCCCCAGGGCGTAGCAGAACAGGACCGACGCGCGGCCGGCCTCGCGGTTGGCGTCCCACCACGCCAGAACCTCCCGCGCCACCTCCTCCGTGGGGTCCCAGCGGTAGATCGGCAGCGCGAAGGTGGCCTCGGTGATGAACGTGTGGCAGCGGACCGGTTCGAACGCCTCGCACGTGGGGTCCGCCCGGCGCTTGTAGTCCCCCGAGAAGACCCAGACCTCGCCGTCCCGCTCCACCCGGACCTGCGCCGACCCCAGGATGTGCCCCGCCGGGTGGAAAGAGACCGCGACCTCACCCATCCGGACCGTCTCCCCGAACGGCACCCCTTCGATTCGAGCCCCCGAGAGCCGCCGCCGCAGAATGGGCACCGAAGGCTCCGCCCCGAGGTATGCCTGGCTCCCCCACCGCGCGTGATCCCCATGCCCATGGGAGATCACCGCCCGCTCCACCGGCCGCCAGGGATCGATGTGAAAACCCCCGGCCTCGCAGAACAGGCCGTGATCGTCGATGCGGAGAAGGGGTGGGCGAGGGGGAAGCGGATTCATACGAACAGCCGGAGCTGCGAAACCCGTTCCCGCACCAGGTTGGACGCCGTCACCCCGATCAGCCGCACCGGCCGGGAGGGCGCCTCGGTGCGGCGGAGCAGGTCGCGGGCGCAGGCGGCAATGTCCGCGGCCTCCCCCACCGGCATGGAGAAGGTCCGGGAACGGGTGACCGTCGTGAAGTCCTCGTAGCGTACCTTGAGGGTCACCGTGCAACCGGAAAGCCCGGAGCGTTCCAGGGAATTGGCCACTTCCTGCGCCATCCGGTCCACCTCCGCCTCCATCTCGGAGAAGTCGGTCAGGTCCTTGGCGTAGGTGTTCTCCGTCCCCAGGCTCTTGCGCTCCTGATGGGTCTCCACCGGCCGGTCGTCGATTCCCCGGGAGAACTCGTAGAGGATGCGGCCGTGCTTGCCGAACCGCTCGATGAGGTCTTCGAGCGGCACCGCCCGCAGCTCCGCCACGGTCTGCACCTTGATTTCCGCCAGCGCCCTCTCGGTGGCCGGCCCCACGCCATGAAGCCGCCGCACCGGCAGCGGGTCCAGGAAGGCCTGCACCTTCCCTGGGGGCACGACCGTCAGTCCGTCCGGTTTGTCGAAGTCCGAGGCGATCTTGGCGATGAGGCGGCTGGGCCCCACCCCCACACTCACCGTCAGTCCCCGCTCCTCTCGCACCCGGCGGCGGATCTCCCGGGCCACGGCTGTGGCGGTCCCCCATTCCCCCAGGCAGTCGGTGACGTCCAGATAGGCCTCGTCGATCGACACCGCCTGCACGACCGGGGTGAGCTCCCGGTAGATCGCGAAGATCTTCTCGGACTCCCGGGAGTAGCGCCGGAAGTCCGGCGGTATGAAGATGGCGTCCGGGCAGAGCCGCTTGGCCCGGGACGACGGCATGGCCGAATGGACGCCGTACTTGCGGACCTCATAGCTGGCCGCCGCCACCACCCCCCGGGACTCCGGCCGGCCGCCGATGACCACCGGCTTGCCTCGCAGGGACGGGTCGTCCCGCATGTGCACGGCGGCGTAGAAGCAGTCCATGTCGCAGTGCAGGACTCTTCGCACGAGCGTAGCTTATCGCGAAACCCGCCGTATTTACGCCTCTCGACTTCTCATATACTATAAAAGCATACGACGGCGGTCTCTCTGGAACCCCGGGGGGGCAAAACTGTAGAATGGCTCAGGTTTTAACCCACTTGCTGCACTCCGGGAGGCCGGGAGGGGCCGGAGCGAGCATCGTGCTGCCGCCATACAGAAGATAGGATGAGCCCTTCTCGAGCTTTTCACCCCCTGTCGCGTCGACGACGGGGCATCTCCCTTGGGTTGCTGGCAGCCCTCGCGCTCCTGCTCTGCGGAGCGGGCGGGACGCAGCCGCCCATTGGACCAACTCTCCAGGAAGGCCTCACCCTGGAGCGGGAGATCCGCGGCGGGGAGACCCATGTCTACCCCGTCGAGCTCCAGGCAGGGCAGTTCCTGCGGGTTGTGGTCCAGGAGAACGGGATCGATGTCGCCGCCTGGCTGATTGGTCCAGACGGAAAGGCCGCTACCGGTGCAGATAGCGAGAGTGCCGGTCTTGACTGCCGTGAGGATCTCGCAGTGGTGGCAAAGTCCTCTGGTCTCTACCAGGTAGAGGTGAGAGCCGCCAAGAAGCCGGACCAGGGGAGCTACAAGCTCTCCGTCCAAGCCATTCGGTCCGCACCCGGAGAGCAGGACAAAGTTCGGGCCGAGGCTGTCTGGTCCTTTTGGGAAGCCTTTCATCCATCAGATCAGGGAGGAGCCGAGCGGACAATCAGGTTCCTAGAGCGTGCTCGGGAACTCTGGGATCAACTCGGGGAGCGATCCAAACAGGCGGAGGTCCTATACCTTCTCGGGCACATCCACTCTCAGCTTACAGGTGGAAGCGAGAAGGCTATCGAGGAATTTCGTCGATCTACCCGACTTTGGGAAAACGAAGCAGGCTTCGAGGCGAAAACCTGGCAAATTGTGACCCTCAACGCGACAGCGAAGGAGTTGAAGCTGATCCGGTGCACAGAGGAGGCCAGGGAGCTCTTCGTGCAAGCGGTCGGGGTCGCAAGGGACATCGGGAACCGGGAGCAGGAGGCAATCAGCCTCAGCAATCTCGGCCAGCTAGAAGTCGACGAGGGGGAAACCCAGAAAGGACTTACCAACTTCCTCTTGGCGCAAGAGAGAGCACAGGAGGCAGGGGCTATACAACCAAGTTACTTTATCAATATTGCAAATACATATGATCTCCTCAGTGACAGACAAAGGGCGATCCAAAACTACCAGAAGGCGCTGGATCTGGCGCGGAGTACCGGGGACCGCAAGAATGAGGCGACCGCTCTCAACAACCTTGGGGACACCTACTACTCCCTGGGAGATTGGGAGGCCGCTCTCCGCTATTTCGAACAGGCCCTGGAGATCGCCCGATCTTTGAAGAATCGACAGCATGAGGCGAGATCGCTGAACAACCTCGGCCTGGTCTACCTGCGTCTGGGCCGTTATGAAGAGGCGGGCCGCGTACTCGACCAGGCAAGGCAGATCAGCCGAGAGAGTGAGGACAGGGAGACCGAAACAGCGGCTCTGATCCACAAGGCTGAATTGCTTCTTCGAAGTCAGCGGCCGGATGAAGCCTTTGACATCGGTCTCCAGGCTCTGTCCCTGGCCTCGGGAATCTGGACCGCCGAAGCCGACGCCCGGCAACTCCTGGGGATTGCATCCCGAGAGATGGGGGATCTGCGTACCGCGCGGAAAGAGTTGGCGCGGGCGGTGGATCTGGCCCGTTCGCGGAGAGATATCGACCGGGAAGCCTATTACATGCTGAGCCAGGCTCGGACCGAGCGAGCGGGCAGCAACCTCGAGGCCGCTCTCTCCATAGTCCAGGCAGCGATCGACAAAATAGAGCTCACCCGTGCCCGCGTCGTCAACCCAGAGCTGAGAGCCTGGTTCCTGGCCTCCAGGCAGGAATACTACGAGCTCCAGATCGACATTCTGATGGCTCTTCATGTCGCGCGCCCCCGGGAAGGATTCGCGGCGGCGGCTCTCGAGGTGAGCGAGCAAGCCCGCGCGCGGAGCCTCCTCGAGATCCTGCAGGAATCCGAAGTCGCTGAAGGAACCACCCCTACCCTCTTCCAAAGGGAAAAACGGCTTCGCGAAGAGGTGAACTCTCGCGAGTGGCGTCGTATGGAACTGCTCGACCAGAAAGAACCGGACGCCCAGGCGCTAGCGGATGCCGAGCGGCGCCTCGAAGAAGCCTTGGAGAAGCATCGTCAGTTCCAGGATGAGCTGCGGGTCAGCAATCCGCGTTACGCCTCCCTGACTCAGTCCCGCCCGCTGACCGAAGCAGAGATCCGAGCACAACTCCTCAACGGCCAGGCCCTGCTGCTTGAATACAAGCTGGGTACTGACCGGAGTTTCCTCTGGGCGGTCTCCCCGGAGTCGACCGAGAGCTTCGAGCTGCCCGGTAGGGAGGAGATCGAGCAGCTCGCCCGCCGCTGGTACGAGTTGCTTACGGTCCGCAACAATCGGCGCTCCGGGGAAACCCATCCGGAACACAAGGCGAGAATTCGGCAGGCTGATGCCGAGGCGGCGCGGGTAGCATGTCAACTCTCGGAGCTCATCCTCGGTCCGGTAGAGGGGCTCCTCGGCGACCTGCCGCTCCTGGTGGTCGCGGATGGGGCTCTCCAGTACGTGCCTTTCGCGGCCTTGCCGCGGCCTTCCACCGGATCGCTGCTTGTGGAACGGAACGCGGTGGTGCATCTGCCTTCCGCCTCGGCGCTGGCGGCGCAGCGCCGGGAGCGCAGCGGTCAGCCACGAGCGCCCAAGCTCCTCGCCATGCTGGCCGATCCGGTCTTCCAGAAAAACGATGAGCGGTTGACAGCGCCTTCCATCCCGTCGCAAGGGGGACCACTCGCCAGCTCGAATCTCACGCGGGGTCTGTGGGCTCCAACGAACGGCCGGGAATCGGGGCTTGACCTCTCCTCTCTCCGCCGGCTGCCTTACTCCTTGATAGAAGCCCAGACCATCTCTTCGTTCGCCCCCCAGGACCAGGTGTTCATGGCGACGGGCTTCGCGGCCACAAGGTCCGCCGCCACCAGCCCTGACCTCGCTCTGTACAGGAATATTCACTTCGCCACTCACGGAGTCCTGGACAGCCGACGCCCGGAGCTGTCAGGACTCGTCTTCTCCCTCTATGACGAGAAGGGAGCCCAGCAAGACGGGTTCCTCCGTCTCAACGACATCTACAATCTTCATCTCGAAGCCGACCTGGTCGTGCTCTCCGCCTGCCGCACAGCCCTGGGCAAGGAGATCCGCGGCGAAGGCCTGGTCGGGCTCACACGCGGCTTCATGTACGCGGGCGCCTCCCGGGTGCTGGCCAGCCTGTGGAGCGTCGAGGATCGCGCCACGGCGGAGTTGATGAGCGATCTCTACCGCGGCATGCTCCGCGAGGGGCTCTCTCCCGCTGCCGCCCTGCGCAAGGCCCAGATCGAAATGATGAAGACACCGCTCTGGCAATCCCCCTATTTCTGGGCCGGCTTCTCCCTCCAGGGGGAGTGGAGGTGAAGCGGGGGAAAAAGGACGGCAACGGGTTGACACCTGAGGAGTTTGAAGCACTGCTCAAGCAGCTCCATCCGGACCGAGAAAAAGCGGCCGAAATGTACGAGGACATCCGCCGCAGGCTGATCCGCCTCTTCGAATGGCGTAGCTGCGCCTTCCCGGAAGACCTGACTGACGAAACCATGAATCGGGCCGCCCGGCGTATGGCCGAAGGGGTGGAGCTGCGATCGAGCGATCCCTATGGCTACTTCTGCGGCATCGCCCATCTCCTCTATAAAGAGACCTTGCGGCGCGCCGTCCGGGAACACAACGCCCTCGAGAGCGGCGAGTGGCCTCCGGCGAGTTGTGAGGAGGACGACGAGCCCTCCGACCGGCGGCTAGAATGCCTGCGTCGATGCCTGAGCCTTCTGCCTCCGGACCAGCGGGATCTGGTCCTCCGCTATCACCAGGGGGAGAACAACATCCGGAACCGTAAGGTTCTCTCGGAGCAGATGGGAATCCCCATGAACGCGCTCCGTATCCGGGTCCACCGGGTTCGCCGCAAGCTCGAAGATTGCGTGCAGGACTGTCTCAAGCACTGACTTCCTTCACACGCGAAACGTTTTCCGCCCGCCGGACACTCGTCATTGAGACTGGAATGAGGGGAGCGATCCTGATGAACGAGAATCCATGGAAAGACGAGTTGCTCGAGAGGTACCTCCTAGGGGAGTTTTCCCAGGAAGAGGTGAATGAGCCGCTCGAGCGGTATCTCCTGGGAAAATTTTCCCAGGAAAGGGTGGACGAGCTGTTCAGGAGATATCTCCTGGGAGAGCTTTCCCAGGAGCAGGCGGACGAGCTCGAGCTTCACCTGTCGATGAACAAGGATCTCTTCGACCTGGCCGAAGCGGTCGAGGCCGATCTTCTCGCCGCCGCCGACCGTGGCGAGCTCGCCCCTGCGGAGAGGGAGCGCATCCTAAACAGGCTCGCCTCCTCTCCCCAGGGGCGGGAGCGGCTCGCATTCATCCGCGCCTTGAACAGCGCCGCGAACGAGAAGAACGTAGTGCGGTTCCCGGGCCGAGTCCCTCTTGCGCAAAGACCGATCGTCCAATGGGTCTCCGCCGTCGCGGCCTCCCTGCTGATAGTGACCGGCCTCTTGTTGTTCATACCCGATGATCCCGACGCTGGCGGGGAAACTCCGAAAGTGATTTCGAATGGTCCAACGCCCGCGAACCCCGTTCAGCCCAAAACCCCGGAGAGGCAGCCGGTAGCCGCCCCGATGCAGCCCGCGCCCGATCCCGACCAAGTGGCTCATAACAAGGAACCCAAGGAACACAAGGAACAGCTGGTCACCAAGCCTGTCGAACCTCTCCGGGCCGTGCTCTCACTCGCCTTGACAAATTTTCGGGATGCGGGAGGGGCAGTGGAAAAACTTCAACTGACTCCGGACCTGGACTTCGTGGATCTCCAGCTCGACATGGAGTACCAGGATCAGAGCTTTGAATCTTTCGACGTCATCCTGCGTAAAAAAGAGGAACAAGAAACGATCTTGCAGAAAAGCGGTCTCAAGCTGCGTCAACTGGACCAGGAAACGGTGTTGGAGCTTGAAGTGCCAGCCAAGGAGTTGACGGCTGGCACTAGATACGAAGTGCGGGTTCAGGGAGTGGCGGCTGAAGGAGCAACCGAGCCGCCGCCTTCTTTCGCGGAGTTCGAAGTCGTAACAGGCGGGCAACCCTAACCTTTGCGTTTGGGAGGATAACAGCCATGGAAGTTACGAATACAACAGATGTGGATGCCAAGTACAAAGTCTCGGGCAGCACGCAAGGTTCCGGCATGGGCCCCAAGCCGCCCTTCGATCCCAAAGACGCAGGCAAATGGCCCACCCTCCCCGCGGGAGGCCGAATCCAGCACAAGCCGAAGTCCCCCGGGCCGTGGATCGTCTACTTCGTCGTGAAAGGCGAGGTATTTCACAAGGACGTCCACCCGGATACAGAACGCGTCTCCCTGGTCGCGAACGGAGGCAGATTCCGGGTCGACAGCAACTGACAGTTTCAGATCGGGTCTCCAAACGCCGGCTGGCGGGGCGGGTCTCCCCTGGACCCGCCCTCTTTCTTTGATTCGCCGCGAAATGTTTGGAGCCCGGACGTCAATCAGAAGTGGGAGCGCGTATGACCGAAATGCAACGACTGTCTCCAACCGCATCTCACACCGCCCGGCACCGCTCCGCTCACGCCGGTCCGCACCGGCTCTCTCTGGACGAGACCCACGACCTCAGGCCACACCGGACGGTCAGCCCTCCGCCCGCCACCCAGGAGCCAAGCGCGGAGCCACGGCAGGCAGCGCCGCCGCTGGCCCCGACGGAGAAGGCGATCCGGGGCGTTCTCCTGGGCGGCCTCGCGCTAACCGCCGCCGTGCTGGCCACGAAAGGCGAGGCGCTCACCCCGGCCGACATCCTGCTGGGCTCCACCGTGCTCGTGGCCGGAGCCGCCCTGCTCGTCGTGATGGAGCTCTGCCGCCGCTAGCCGCCGGCCCCGCCGCCGCCCGCGTGGATGCCGCCCGTGGTCTGGCCCCAGGGATCGAGCGCCTCGTTCAGCTCCTCCTCCGGCAGCACTCCCTTCTCCCGGCAGAGCTCACGCACCGTCTTCCCCGTCTTCACCGATTCCTTGGCGATCTCGGCCGCGGCGTCGTAGCCGATCTTCGGCACCAGCGAGGTGACCATGGCGAGCGAGCGCTCCACCAGGTCCTCGCAACGCTCGCGGTTGGCCTCGATCCCGTCCACGCACTTCTCCGCCAGCAGACGCGAGGCGTTGGCCAGGATCTCGATGGACTGGAGCAGGTTGTAGGCGATCAGCGGCATCATCACGTTCAGCTCGAAGTTGCCCGACATGCCGGCGATCGTGATCGTCGCGTCGTTGCCCACCACCTGTGCCGCCACCATCAGCACCGACTCGGGGATGACCGGGTTGACCTTTCCCGGCATGATCGAGCTGCCCGGCTGGAGGCTGGGGATGGAGATCTCGCCGATGCCGCAGCGCGGTCCCGACGCCAGCCAGCGGATGTCGTTGGCGATCTTGGTCAGCGAGGCCGCGATGGTCTTGAGCGCTCCCGAGGTCTCGACGGCGGCGTCCTTGCCCGCCATGGCTTCGAAGCGGTTGGGCGCCGGCGCGAAGGGGCAGCCCGTCTTCTCCGCGAGGCGGGCGATGACCTTCGGCGCGAATTCCGGGTGGGCGTTGAGCCCCGTGCCCACGGCCGTGCCGCCCAGGGGCAGCTCGGCGAGGCGCGGCTTGACCGCCTCCAGCCGGGCCAGAGCGTTCTTCGCCTGCTGGGCGTACCCTGAGAACTCCTGCCCGAGGCGCACCGGCACCGCGTCCTGGAGATGGGTGCGGCCGATCTTCACGACGCCGTCGAACTCCCGGGCCTTGCGGTCCAGGGAGTCGGCGAGGCGCTGGAGCGCGGGCTCGAGCTCCCGCACGATGGCAAGGTAGGCCGAGACGTGGATCGCCGTGGGGATCACGTCGTTGCTCGACTGCCCGTTGTTGACGTGGTCGTTGGGATGGACCGGCTTCTTGCTGCCGATCTCGCCGCCGAGGATCTCGATGGCCCGGTTCGAGAGCACCTCGTTGACGTTCATGTTCGTCGAGGTGGCCGAGCCGGTCTGGAAGATGTCGAGGGGGAACTGCCCGTCCAGCTTGCCCTCGGAGATCTCGCCGGCCGCCTGGCGGATGGCCCGCGCCACCTCCGCCGGCACCAGTCCCAACTCCTCGTTGGCCGCCGCGGCCTCCCCCTTGATCATCGCCACCGCGGCGATGAAGCCCTTCGGCAGGGTCAGCCCCGAGACCGGGAAGTTGCGATGCGCCCGCTCGGTCTGGGCGCCGTAATACGCCCCGGCGGGGACTTCGATCTCGCCGAGGCTGTCTTTTTCGATTCGGGTGTTGCTCATCTCTCCTCCTGATCCAGATGCTATACCGGTGGCCGGTACGCGAGACCCGGCTTTTTCATGAGGTCACCATTTCCTGGAGAGAACGGACGTTGAGGCCATCCTGACGCAACGCCGCGATCCCTTCCGCCGCAGCCATGGCGCCCGACAAAGTGGTGATGCAGGGGATGTCGTACTTCAGGGCCGTGCGGCGGATCACGCCGTCGTCCTCGAACGACTCGCGGCCCAAGGGCGTGTTGATCACCAGCGCCATCTCGCCATTGATGAGGTGGTCCACCACGTGCGGGCGCTCCTCGTCGTGGACCTTGCGCATGAGGCGCACCTCGAGACCCTGCCCGCGCAGGAAGTCGGCCGTGCCGGCGGTCGCCGCCAGCTCGAAGCCCAGCTCGGCCAGCCGCCGCGCCACCGGCAGCAGGCCCGGCTTGTCGCGGTCGTGCACCGAGAGGAAGGCCGTGCCCTCCAGCGGCAGCTCGTGCCAGGCCCCCAGCCAGGCCTTGGCGAAGGCGCTGCCGAAGGAGGTCGCGCTCTCGCCCATCACCTCGCCCGTGGACTTCATCTCCGGGCCCAGCACCGGATCGACGCCGGGGAAGCGGCGGAAGGGGAAGACCGGCGCCTTGACGAACACCCCCGGCACCCGCGGCTCCTGCGTGAAGCCCAGCTCCTGCAGGCTCTTTCCGGCCATCGCTCCGGCCGCGACCTTGACCAGCGGCACGCCCACCGCCTTGGCGATGAACGGCACCGTCCGCGACGCCCGCGGGTTCACCTCCAGGACGTAGATCTTCCCGTCCTTGAGGGCGAACTGCACGTTCATCAGGCCCACCACCCCCAGCCGCAGGGCCAGCCTCCGGGCGATGTCCCGCATGCGGTCCTGGTCCTCCTGGGAGACCTTGTAGGGCGGCAGCACGGCCACCGAGTCCCCGGAGTGGATGCCCGCCTCCTCGATGTGCTGGAGGATGCCCGCGACCACCGCCGTCTTGCCGTCCGAGATGAGGTCGAGGTCCAACTCGAAGGCGTCCTCCAGGAAGCGGTCGATCAGCACCGGATGCCCCGGCGAGACGTCCGCCGCCTCGTGCATGTAGCGGTCGAGCGTCCCCTCGTCGTAGACGATGGCCATGGCCCGGCCGCCCAGCACGTAGCTGGGCCGCACCACGATCGGGAAGCCGATCTCCCGCGCCACGGCCACCGCCTCTTCCAGCGAGGTGGCCGTACCGTTCTCCGTCTGCAGGATCCCCTCCTCGGCCAGGAGGGCGCCGAAGCGCTTGCGGTCCTCGGCGAGGTCGATGGCGTCCGGCGGCGTGCCCCAGATCGGCACGCCCGCGGCGGCGAGGCCGCGGGCGAGCTTCAGCGGCGTCTGCCCGCCGAGCTGCACGATGACTCCCTGCGGCTTCTCGTTCTCCAGGACCGCCATGACGTGCTCCAGGGTCAGCGGCTCGAAGTAGAGACGGTCGGAGGTGTCGTAGTCGGTCGAGACCGTCTCCGGATTGCAGTTGATCATCACCGTCTCGTACCCCATGTCGCGCAGGGCGAAGGCGGCGTGGACGCAGCAGTAGTCGAACTCGATCCCCTGGCCAATGCGGTTGGGACCGGAGCCCAGGATCACCACCTTCTGGCGATCGTCGGGCTCGCTCTCGTCCTCGGTCCCCCAGGTCGAATAGAGATAGGGCGTCGTGGCCGGGAACTCGGCGGCGCAGGTGTCCACTCTCTTATAGACCCGCTCGAGACCGAGGCGCTTCCGGGCCGCCGCGAGGTCCTTCTCCGGGCAGTTGAGGAGGCCGGCGATGCGGGCGTCGGTGAGGCCGAAGGACTTGGCCTTGCGCAGCAGGACCTTGGGCACCGAGCCGAGGTCCCAGCAGGCCAGCTCCGCCTCCAGCTCGACGATCTCCGCGATCTCGCGCAGGAACCAGGGGTCGATGTGCGAGACCTCGGAGACCTCCTCCGGCGTCCACCCCTGGCGCAGGGCGGCGAAGACGGCGAACAGGCGCTCCCAGTTGGGCGTCGCGAGCCGCCGCCGCAGCCGCACCGGATCGGACATCCGCCGCTCCCGGGAGGCCGGGCTGCCGTCCAGCTCCAGGGCCGAGAGGCCCTTCATCAGCGCCTCCTTGAAGGTGGCGCCCATGGCCATGACCTCGCCTACGGATTTCATGGAGGTGCCCAGCACCGGCTGCGCCTCCGGGAACTTCTCGAAGGCCCAGCGGGGGATCTTCACCACGGTGTAGTCGAGCGTCGGCTCGAAGGCTGCGTAAGTTTTTCCCGTGATGTCGTTCGGAATTTCATCCAACGTATAGCCGACCGCGAGCAGGGCCGCGATCTTGGCGATCGGGAAGCCCGTGGCCTTGGAAGCCAGGGCGGAGCTGCGGGAGACCCGCGGGATTCATCTCGATGACCACCCGCTCGCCCGTCCTGGGATCGACCGCGAACTGGATGTTCGAGCCGCCGGTGGCGACCCCGACGCGGCGGATGACCTTGAAGGCGTCGTCGCGCATCTCCTGGTACTCGCGGTCCGACAGGGTCTGCTGCGGCGCCACGGTGATCGAGTCGCCGGTGTGGACGCCCATGGCGTCGAAGTTCTCGACCGAGCAGACGACGATGGCGTTGTCCGCCACGTCGCGCATGACCTCCAGCTCGAACTCCTTCCAGCCGAGGACCGACTGCTCGATGAGGACCCGGTGGGCCGGGCTCGCCTGCAGAGCGGTGGCCACGACCTCCTCCAGCTCGTCGCGGTTGTAGGCCACGCCGCCCCCCTCGCCGCCCAGGGTGAAGCTCGGACGGACGATGACCGGATAGCCGACGTCCGCCACGATCTCCCGCGCCTCCTCCAGGCTGCCGGCGTAGCCGCTCCGGGGGACCTTGAGGCCCATCTCTTCCATGGCCTGTTTGAAGAGGAGACGGTCCTCCCCCAGCCGCAGGGCGTCGATGCTCGCCCCCAGCACCTCGACGCCGTAGCGCGCGAGAGCCCCGCGCTCCTCCAGGGCGATGGCGAGGTTGATCCCGGTCTGGCCGCCGACGGTGGGCAGGAGGGCGTCCGGCCGCTCCCGTTCCAGGATCTTCTCCACCACCTCCGGGACCAGCGGCTCGACGTAGGTGGCGTCGGAGAATTCCGGGTCGGTCATGATGGTCGCCGGGTTCGAATTGACGAGGACGACCCGGTAGCCCTCGCGCTTCAGCACGCGGCAGGCCTGGGTGCCGGAATAGTCGAACTCGCAGGCCTGACCGATGACGATCGGCCCCGAGCCGAGCACGAGGATGGAGCGGATATCGGTCCGTCTGGGCATGGCGGGGCGGAAGTGTACCTCAACGGACCCTCACCCCCGGCCCCTCTCCCGACCCCTCCCTCCCTCCCTCACCGGGAGAGGGGAGACCCCCGCCCAAATCAAGGCAGGAGAGGGGGGCTCCCTCCTCTCCCGGTGTGGCGAGGGAGGGAGGGGTCGGGAGAGGAGGGCCGGGGTGGTGAGGGCCCCCGGTTCCAGGGGAGGTTCCAGGGAGGTGACAAGACCTGGCACGAGATTGGCAATCAGCAATAGGTCAGAACCGCTCGGGCGGAGAGAAAGGACACGATCGGTCATGAACAAGGCCAATCTCGAACGGCTACAGACTCTGCTCAAGGGTCACGAAGAGATGCTGGAGGAGAAGCGCACCCGTCCTGAGGGCGTCCTGCGGCAGAACGACCCCTTCCGAGAGCAGTTCAATCGGATAGCGCGGTCGGTGATCGTGCCCGTCCTCGAAGAGATCAAGGATGTGATGGTCGGCAAGGTGGAGTCCGCCTCCATCTTCCATCGCTCGACCGCCGCCGGTCTGAAGATCAAGCTGGACCGCTGGGAGGACTACGAGCGCTCGCTGCTGTTCTTCGGGGACGACGCCGGCAAGGTCGTCAAGGTCACCCACGAAGGGATCGGCTTCGGGCTCCTCGCCAACAAGGTCCCCGCGTCCGAGGTCACCATCGAGCTCGTGGAAGAGGAGGCGATGAAGTTCCTGCGGCGCCTCTTCGGGCAGGAGCAGCTCCGCCGGCCCATGGCCACCGCGGCCACCACGAGCAGCGGCAGCGGTCTCTCCGGGACTGGCAACGGCGGCCGCCGCGTCATGTCGGCGTCCCCGCGTTCCGGGTACGAGTTCATCCGGGTGTGATTCAGACCCACCAGAAACAAAGCAGGGGACCCGGGAGGGTCCCCTCATCCGACCGATCAGGCCAACCCGGACCTCTTTATTAGTAGAGGTCCTGGATCGCCGAATTGTCGTCCGTCGCCGTGCTGGCGGGGTTGTTGTTGCAGGACGAGACCGACGGATACATCGTCGAGCCGCTGACGTTGCTGTGGCCGAGGCCCAGCGCGTGACCGACCTCGTGGACCATCACGCCCTCGATGTAGAACTCGCCCGAGCAGCCGTCCGCCTCGGCGAGAGAGGTCCAGTCGTAGCGGGTGTTGGTCACGATGTCGGCGTCGTAGATCTGGTACGAGCCGTCGGTGCGCTGACGGTAATAGCCCGTGAAGGTGGCGGCCAGGCAGGTGCCCTTGCAGGCGCGCTGCGGGTCGCGGAAGTTGAGCATCACGATGCCGTCGCCGAGGCGCCAGCTCGAAACGGAGCCGCTCTGGGCGGAAACACGGGCGCCGGTGCCAGAGCCGTTCCAGGCGATGTTGGCGGTGATCGCGGCGACCGTGGCGGTGGTGCCGCCGTCGACGTCGGTGATCGAGGAAGCGCCACGGTTGTCGACGGTGACGTTCATGACCCCGTCCCAGGTGCGGCGCGGGCTCAGCAGAACGTACGCCGAGGCCGAGCTCACCACGAGGGCGGCGAGAACGATGAAGACGGTGATCGCGGACTTACGGTTCATCATGGTTTATCTCACCTCGTCCTGATAGCTCAGTTGGCGGTACGGGTCTGGGGGCGCTCGACTTCAGCGGACCGGATCATCTGCTTGAAGGTGTCGAGCCGAACGGCCTTCGGAGCCGGCGCGGCGCTGCCGTCCGGATTGAGCAGGCGCACGCCGTGCCCGATCGTCGGCACCGCGATCTCGACGCCAGCCTTGTCACGGACGATCCGGTACTGGCCCTGGCTGTAGGCGGTCACCTCGGCGGTGGCCCCGGCGTTCGTCAGGAAGACCAAGACCCGCTCGCCCCGCTCGAACTTCGGGAAGCCCGGAGCGTCGACGCGGATGTCACCGACTTCGCCACCATAGGTGCGAACGACGACCACGCTGGGCGCGTTGCCGCGGATCTTCTCCTGGACCTGGATCATCGCTTCCGACACGATGATGCGGCCCGACTCGTCCCAGAAGGAGTTGACCTTCACCACCGTCCCCTGGACGACGGCGTCCGACTGCGCCACCAGCTCGCCCCGGCTGATCGCCAGGAACGTCGAGGCGCCGGCCGGGATCGCAACCAGCATCAACGCTAGGACACCCAAGCAAACGAAACGCTTCATCTAGACCTCCTTGTCCCCCCAATGAGGGATCCATGGTTCTCATCCCGCTTCGCCTCCACGGGATGAAGTTGAGACCCCTATAGGGCAAGGGGGATGCCAGCCTTCAACGTTCCTTGATGGCCACCTTCAAGTCTTTGAAAAAAAAGAAGGTCGGCGGCTTTCGCGCCGCGGCGAACAGGCGGGATGGGTCAGCTCGTCTCCCAAACAGGCGGGTCAAAGCGAACCCCCGGGTTCGAAATTGACCCACGCCCGGCTTCCCGTCTGGGTCAGAATCATTACCAACTCTGTCACCTTTTCCCCGTCTGCTGTACCGATAGATATTAGAGAGGCATCACCAGGTAGTCGCGTCAATAACGCTTCTTGGACGTTTCGGCCACACCGAGCTTATAGAGATGCAGTTATATCGACGACCGCCGATGGGCGGCGGCCGCTAGGTTGTCCCATCGAGGACAAGGAGATCTGCATGAAGCGTTTGGTGTCGATCAGCCTGTTGCTCATGCTGGTAGCGGCAATCCCTGGAGGAGCCTCGACTTTCCTGAAGATGGACCAGAAGGCTCTGGTCCACGATTCCGCCGCGGTGGTGCAGGGTGAGGTCATCGCGGTGAGCTCCTTCTGGGACAAGTCGGGACGCCTCGTCGTGACCGAGGCGCAGGTCCGCGTCGAGGACTCCGTCTTCGGCAACGTCCCCTCGGTCGTCGTGGTCCGCACCTTTGGCGGCAAGGTCGGAAACTTCGTCGTGGAGGCCCATGGCTTCCCGACCTTCCGTAAGAGCGAGCGGGTTCTCCTCTATCTCGAGGCCGAGGAAGACGGCGCCATGAGAGTCACCGGCTACCAGCAGGGTCAGTTCCGGCTGGTGCGCGACAAGGCGGGAGTCGAGTGGGCCGTGCCGGCCACCGCGAAGGCGTGAACATCGTCACCCGCGACGGCCGCGAGGCCGCCCCGTCCAAGTCCGTCCGTCTCGACGTCCTGAAGCAGTCCATCCGCAACGCAGCGCGCCAGGCCGGCCGCCCGGTTCTCGAGAACTGATTCCGGAGAGGAGATAGAACACCATGAAGAAGATTTTCGCCTTCACCGTTCTCGCCCTGATCGTCGCGGGCAGCCTCTCCGCCTACGTCCTCCTCAGCCCCCGCAGGACCTGGGACGGCGTGCCCAACGTGATCGTCGACAACCGCGGCTGGACCAGCGTCTCCGACGGCGACCTCGGCCGCACCCGCACCCGCAACGCCATCACCTCCAGCGTCGCCTGGAACGGCGCCGGCACCGGCACCCGCGTCAGCGCCACCGTCGGCTCGGTCTCGAGCTGGCGCCTGGGCGACGGCGTCCCGATGCTCAACTCCCGCGATCCGCAGGGTGTCTGCCGGAACAGTTGCCTCGCCGCCACCTTCACCGGCTACTACACCCAGCGGAGCAACGGCACCTATCGCATCTATGACGCCGACATCGTGACCAACACCGCCTACGCCTGGGCCACGCTCGGCGAGTCCTGCTCCAGCGAGATGTACCTGGAAGGTGTGATGGTGCACGAGGTCGGCCACCTGCTGGGCCTCGGCCACAGCAGCGTCTCCGGCGCCACGATGTACCCCTCGGTGAGCTACTGCAACAACGGCCCAGCCAGCACGGCGTCCGACGACAACGCCGCCATCAACGATCTGTACTAGTTCCGAAGGAAGGGCTTCGCCGCCCGGACTGGCCGGGGGTCCACGGACCCTCGGCCCTCACCACCCCCAGCCCCTCGTGAGGGCCTACGACTTCAACCCGCCCGGCACCCCCTGCGGGAACTCCGCCCGGATCGCCGCGTCGAGGTTCGACATCCGGTTCTCCGGGTTCGGATGGGTGCTGAAGAACTCCGGCTGACGGGAGCCGCCGCCGCTCTCCGCCAGGATCTTCATCACGTCAATCATCTTGCGGGGGTCGTAGCCCGCGTCGGCCATGAAGCGCACGCCCAGGCGGTCGGACTCCAGCTCGTCCTGCCGGCCGAAGCGCATGTTCACGAGCTGCCCGATCACCATCGCCACCGCGGCGTTGCGGCGGCTGGCCGGGTCGTCGGGATCATAGGACGCGATCACCGCCGCGCCGGTCAGCCCCTGGGTCAGCTTCTGCTTGGCGATGTGCTCCGCGCCATGGCGGGCCACCACGTGGCCGATCTCATGGCCGAGCACGCCCGCGAGCTGCGCCTCGGTCTGCAGCTTGCCCATCAGCCCCGCGGTAATGAATACCTGGCCGCCGGGCAGGGCGAAGGCGTTGATGGTCTTCTCGTCCGCCAGGACATGGCAGTCGAACTGGTACTCGGTCTTGGCGGCGTCCGTCTTCTCCACCAGCTCGTGGCAGATGCGGTCCACCAGTTGCTGGGCCTTCTGATCGGGATGCAGCCCGCCGTGCTGCTGGGCCATGGACGGCGCCGCCTGGAGCCCGAGCGCCACCTCCTGCTCCGGCGAGATGCTCACGTGCTGGACCTCTTCCGTCACCGGGTTGTAGCTGCGCGCTCCGTAGTATCCGGCGAGCGAGATCAGCACCATGACCGCGGCGATGATCAGACGACCCTTGCCAAAGGAGCCGCCGCGTTGCCGACGCTGATAATGGGGATCCATCTCATTCCTCCTCTCCAGAACAGCGCGGCTCACAGCCCGCGCTCGCCGGAGGTCAGGGAGCAAGATGCGTACCGGGCCCTCACCCCCGGCCCCTCTCCCGCCCCCTCCCTCCCACCCACACCGGGAGAGGGGAGAGGTTAGTCAGGATGGGTCTGGTTGGGTGGCCAAGCGAGAAAGAACAGCGCCATCTCTACTCTGGACAAACTCCGACAAACCCTTCCCCCTCTCCCGGTGAGGGTGGGAGGGAGGGGTCGGGAGAGGGGGCCAGGGGGTGAGGGCTCGGGCGGGGGCGCCCTCACCCGGAAGGCCGGGAGGGAGGCTGGGCGAGAAGGGCTATGGGATCAAACCGTTGGGGTGAGGGCCCGCCACGCCCCCGGCGTCGTCCCCGTCAGCCGCTTGAACACCCGGGTGCAGTGGCTCTGGTCCGCGAAGCCGGCCTCCAGGGCGAGGTCGGCCAGGGGGATCTCGGGATCGGCGAGGCGCTCGCACACGTGCCGGACGCGCAGCTCCTGGAGGTACTCGCCCAGGGTCAGGCCGCGGAAGCGGCGGAAGGTCCGCGAGAGGTGGACCGGATGCACGCCCGCCTCGGCGGCGAGAGCGTCGAGCGTCCAGGCCTCCTGGAACCCGGCGCGGAGCATCTCCTCGATCCGGTCGAGCCAGCCGGGCGGACGCCGGTCCACCGGACGCAGCTCCCGGCACACGGCGGCGAGCAGCTCGAGCACCAGCCCCTCGATCACCAGCGCCGAGCCCTCCTCCCGCCGCCACAGCTCGCGGCGCAGCCGGGCCGCCAGCCAGACCCCGTCTCGCGGCGGCCCACGGCGTCGCCATCCTCCTCTTCGAGGGCGTGCAGATCATCGACTTCACCGGGCCGTACGAGGTCTTCGGCCAGGCGGGCCTGCGGGTCTTCACCGTGGCGGCCTCGACCGCGCCCATCACCACCTCCATGGGGATGAAGGTCACTCCGGACTTCTCCCTGGCCGACGCGCCGCCGGCCCAGGTGCTGGTGATCCCCGGCGGCGACATCCAGGCCGCCGTCGACAACCCGGACGTCATCGCCTGGATCCGCGAGCGCGCCGTACCCGCCCGTCACGTCCTCTCCGTTTGCAACGGCGCCCTGATCCTGGCGAAGACGGGCCTCCTCGACGGCCTCACCGCGACCACCTTCTACGACCTGATCCCGGCCCTCCGGGAGGCGGCCCCGAAGACCCGCGTCGTCACCGACCAGCGCTACGTGGACAACGGCAAGATCATCACCACGGCGGGGCTCTCCTCGGGGATCGACGGCTCGCTGCACGTCGTCGAGCGGCTGCAGGGCAAGGGACCCGCGCAGCAGGCGGCGCTGAACATGGAGTACGACTGGCGTCCGGACTCCGGCTTCGCCCGCGCCTCTCTGGCCGACGCCGAGCTCCGCCGCCTCTTCGGCCGCCGCCTGAGCCTGGAGGTCCCCCCCGGCGGCACCTACCGGGTCCTGAGCACCCAGGGGACCGCCGACCGCTGGGAAGCCAACTGGGAGATCCAGACCGCCACTCCCATCGCCGACCTCCGAGCCGCCCTGAACCGCTACCTCGCCGAGACCGGCCAATGGACCCCCGGCGCCACCCCTGGGGACTGGCGCTACACCGACGCGGAGAAGCGGAGCTGGACCGCCCGCGTGGACCTCCAGCCGGCTCCCGAGCGGCAAGGGGAGTACCGGATGGCCATCCGGGTGGAGCGGGCGGGGAAATAGGCCCTCACCCCGTCCCTCTCCCAGCCTCCCTCCCGCCGTCCGGGAGAGGGCGCCCCCACCCTTTCCTTCAGTAATGACACGCAGTCTCCCTCCTCTCCCGGCGGAAGGGGGGGAGGCTGGGAGAGGAGGGCCGGGGAGGTGAGGGCGGCCTAATCCGTCGCGATCATCACGCTGGACGCCTTGATGACCGCGTAGACCTCCTTGCCCTCGGCCAGCCCCAGGCTCTCGGCGGAGCTGCGGGTGATGACCGACACGATCTCCGTGCCGCCGGGCAGCTCGATCACCACCTCGTCGTTGACGGCCCCCGTTGTGACCCGCTTGACCTTTCCCTTGAGGACGTTGCGCGCGCTGAGCTTCATCGTCTTCCCTCCTGTTCACCCCGCCCATAGTACGACCGCCGCCCCCACCGCCGCGCCGAGCAGCGCCCCGCCCGCCACCTCGGCCGGACTGTGGCGCCGGAGCTCCAGCCGCGACCAGGCCACGGCGAGGGTCACGAAGGCGAGCGCGGCGCTGAGGGTCCTGTCCGGCAGCAGCGACACGGCCGCGTACGCCGCGAACCCTGTGTGCAGGGAGACCTTGAGGCGGAGATTCACGACCGCCGCCGCCGCTATGAGGCCGAGCGATCCCACCGTGCCGAGGAGGATGGGCCGGGGTGCCCCCGTCCACACCAGGACGAGCGACGTGGCCCCCGCGATCGCCAGCGCGGCCGGATACATCCCTACCCGCTGCTCGCGCACGGACACGTCGTAGTTCGTCCACGCCCCGGACCGCACCCGCCGCGAGATGATCCACAGCATCGGCAGGATCGCCCCGGCGACCACGAGCCCCACCACCAGCGCCGCCCGTTCCGGCGGCAACAGCCGCGCCGTCACATACCCCACCAGGAGCGGGATCAGGACGAACGGATGCGCCACCACCGACACCCACCAAGCCACCCGCTGGCGGACGGTCGGACGAGGGGTGGGAGGGGTGGGGGGCATGGAGGGATGATAGCTGGGACCCAATCCTCTATACCCATGCCGGAGGAATTCCGTAGAAACGGGCCAGACGATGTAGCAAGACCCCGCGAGTCCACTATTGGCGGCCCGTCTCTTTGAAGGGCAGACCTCCTCCTCCAGCCAGCCAGACTGAACCAGTCTAACGCTGCTGTTTCGTCGCTTCGCGAAGAGGACACCGTCCTTCAAGACGTTCCGCCCTCGAATTGGCTTGCCCTTCGAAAAGACGCCCTGCAGTGCCAACCAGCATGTCGGCTTGATCGTGACGAGCACCACCTCTTCTGTAGGTTGAGCGAGCATGCATGCCGGTTACCGTTGGGTATGCTTAGCTCCATTAACGGACTACCAGCACAGTGCCGATATCTATCTTATATAACCCCATACCATCTTAAGGAGAAACGACTCGCACCCAGGTGCCTCTTCGTGACCGAATAGAGCTACGGAAGTGATTCAAGTTGCCAGTCCTGACGTCGCAGTCTATCATTGACTCAAAATGAAGAGAGCTATGAGAGGATGAGGAGATTTAACCAGCATTACAAGCTTGCCGGTTTACATTCTGCGTCAGAGGAAGGTAAATTTCAAAACCCTGAAGCGGAGAGACCGCTCTCATTACTCGCCGAGGGATTGGTTGAGAATATTCGGCTTCTCCGATCTTGCCTCTAGCGATCTCCACGTTGATGCCGTCTACCAAGGTGGTCGGAGTGGAAATTCTGGAGATGATCCTCTTCCTCGTTTGCTATCGGTGAGCAACAGAGGAGGTTTCCGCTATCGTGGCACTCTGGCCTCTCTTGAGTTGGTCGTTTTGACTTCCAATATGAGTGATCCCGATTGGCCCGATGCGCTCGACAGGGAGAATGGTGTATTTACCTATTATGGAGACAATAAGAAACCCGGCGTAGCTCTTCACGAGACCGGCAGAAGAGGAAACGAGCTTCTGAGAATCATCTTTGAACAGGCACAAGGTAACCGAGAGGCTCGGCAGAAGGTTCCTCCGATATTCATCTTTGGGAATACGGGAGAGTGGCGTGATGTCATTTTCCTTGGCCTTGCAGTGCCCGGCACCTCTGATATCAGAGCCTCAGAGGAACTAGTCGCCGTCTGGAAAATCTCGGGGGAACGTCGATTCCAGAATTATCGCGCTAGACTTACTATCCTTAACGAGCCCGTAATAAGGCGGCCTTGGATTAACAGCCTCATTGCGGGACATATTGATATTCGGAATGCCCCGTCAGTTTGGCAACAGTGGATTGCCACCGGTCGGCGATCTCCTCTTCTTGCCACTCGGTCAATAGAATACCGCACCAAGGAATTACAGATTCCTGCAGACACTGAGGGTATCGAGTCTATCCAGGCTATTCATACCTTCTTTGCTGGTCGGCCTCATGCATTTGAGGAATGTGCTGCTGCGGTAGCAAGGCTGCTGCTCCCGGATATTTCGTTTCTGGATCTTACACGCCCCTCGCGTGATGGTGGCCGCGATGCAATTGGACAACTAAGAATCGGTACTGGCCAAGCATCGATCCTGATAGACTTTGCTCTTGAAGCCAAATGCTACGGACTGAAGAACGCTGTAGGGGTTCGAGAGATGTCAAGGCTCATCTCTCGGCTGCGCCATAGGCAATTCGGCATCCTAATCACCACAAGCTATGTTGATGTGCAGGCGTATCGCGAAATAAAGGAGGACAAACATCCAATAATTGTGATATCGGCAGTAGATATTGTCAACTTGTTACGGACGAATGGTTATTCTGATGCACCGAGCATTCGAGCCTGGTTGCAGAGAGAGTTTCGGAACTCGGTGTGGGAGCCATACCAACAGACGGGCACCTACCTCGTCTGTCGCCATAGTGCCTGAGAGCTCAGCCTAATCTCCCACCTCACTAGGTGTAATTTCCGTCCAGAACCCTTCTTGTCGTGCAACTTCAAGAATCCGAGTTGCTTGGCGTGCCTGCTTCGCGGAGGGGACCTTCCGCCAACCTCCGGCTGCGTACCCACTGAGCGTGTGTGCAATACCTGCCTGCCATTCCTGAAGGTGACCACTCTGCTTACCCCATTGATGAACAGAAAACCACTCTTCAGCCGAAAGCTTCATGCACTCAGCAGCCAGAGTCTGGTCCTCCGGTGAGAGCACTACACCCTGAGACTGAGGCTCTCCGGAAGCCGGCAGACCTGAAAACTCGGGCGGAAGCTCCTTTGGCAGTGCGAGATCGAGCCCTTTCACAGCGCTCCAGCAGCCCTCCTTCTTACACCACTCCGTCACATTTCGCCCTCCAGCACTCTCCTGAATAGAATTGGCTACTGGATATGACCATACACGCAACAAGGCTTCAAGATCGGCCGAGAGGGCCTGTCGCCTCCAAATCAAGTCGAAGTTAAGCTGGCCCGCGGTCCTGTGAGAAAGATAGGCCACCAAGTAGGATACGATATTGGCTCGATAAGCGGGAAAGCCTTCGCCGCGTATAATTCCTGTGACAGCCCTGAAGAGAAGAGCCTTTCCAACAACATGTTGGTAGTAGGTCTCGTCCGGCTCCCACACCATACCTCGATCTTTTCTAAGACTCCGCATGAAGGCGATGAAATTCCTCTGTGCTCCACCGCTCACTACGTGAGGCAGGCGATCCCAGCTATTAACAAACTTTGCGAGATCGGTCTTCGAGAATCTGCGCGATGGGGGAGTGCGCTCACGAAAGGCCCGCAGCCTTGCCTGAGTGTCACCTTGTTTGTTCATAGCAGTTCGGTACTGACCACGTGCCCGCTCATAGAACCAGCGCCACTGAGCACCTGGAGCCCATACACTTTCCGATAGACGCTCAAGAGCTATGTGAAATGGATCGTTGGAAGAGAAGTCAGCTTCTTGAATAGAATTCTGTGTGTTTGCATAGCGAGAAATTTTCGGGACCATCTCATCAATCCGCTCACTGGGCAATCGAGTTACCTTCGCAGGCACGTGCACTCTGGCAAGGCTTATCCGGTCGCGCTTCCTGGCTCTATGTATCGAAGCTGTAGTCTGTCCTCCATTGACTATCTGGAGTCCCCTCATATGGGTAATTTGGAATCCTCGTTCCGGGGATTTTGCGACCACAACATCATCGACGGTCATGGATATTCCATTGTTATAAGCCATAAAGTACTCAGGCTCGGTCCGCAAGGTATCACGAATCCCTCGGTTAACCTTACCAGTCGCCTGCAGAAATGCACGAACATTATATTCCAGGATACGAGAGCCATATTCCTCATACAGACGGAAAAGCGCCTCGCCAGGGAAAATTGCAAGATATGCTTCGTAGGCACCATCGCTTGTGGGCATGGAAACACAGGGAATTGGCTCAAGCCCAATCTGCTCCAAATCAATCTCGATAACGTCGCGCTCATTACCCGAAGCCATCGTCCTCACAAGCCTTTTAAGGTCATAGATCTCAAACTTGATCTCGAGGTCTTCAACCACTGATGGCTTGATGCGCTTAACGGAACTTATACCATTCGCAAGAATCAGCACCCGAACGTCATCAACCTCCTTCTTCAGAAGGTCGGCAATCTGGCTCATCATAGAATAGGCATCACTGGCCCTTTCCATCTTTTCGTGCACGTTCTTTCTCACCGCAGCAATAGTGCCTGTGGCCAAGCTTGCTGCCCGAGAGAACTCCTCGGCTGGGACCTTACGCAGGTAATCAGCACTATCGAAGACGGCGACGATCAAATCAATCCTCTCACCGTCATCGGACGTAGCGTATCCATTTAAACCGAATATCCGATTGCCAAGACGTCCCTGATGAAAGCAGACAATCGGATTATCAATCATACCTATCTCAGAAAGGTGCTCAGCGACTAGATCAACGAAGGAGTTTTCCTCGAATTCCGCCCCTTCTGCATCTCCCAGCGCGCGATCCCTGACCTCATCTTGAAGGTAAGAGGCAAAATCAGCAAGCACCTTTTCTTCAGTCATACCCTTGAGCTCTTAGAAGCCGGCCTAGTTCATGTTTTTCTACTGTATATGGCGAGCAAGCCGCCAGCTCAATGGTGTAATGTAAGTCTCTTATGCCATCACAGACATCAGCGCGACGAATCCTCGGGAAAGATCCGGTGACCCGAAACAGATCCACCGAACTCAACTCATAGGTGCGGTCATAAATGCCGGCTTGTTCATCTAGATAGCCAGCATTCATCAGGAGCTCGTCAAATCTGCTAAGGTATTCCGCCGAATCACGAGCCAGGATAGTGCGCAGACTCGAAATGACTTGTGGCAGGCTCTCACCGGCAGCCGTTGGGCGGAGCTTGGCATGTGCAAGGATGATTCTTCCCCGAGTGTCATCCAATTGGTCAATGTCAGAAATTTCAATTAGCTCTGGAGCCTGACGCGTCGTTGACTTGACTTCAATAAAGCCTCCTGAAAAGGCGAAATCGTTCGGCTCTCCCAGAGGCCCTGACCATGCCTGAACAGCAGCAGCGCTCCCCCCCAAAGGAATCACAATACTCCGCATGACAAGAAGTTCGCCTAACAGCCCAAGAGCCGCTACCTCGCTCAATCCCTGAAAGCCATAACGCGCCATGAACTCCTGCCAGACATGGAGGCGGTTAATCCATGCCCGAACTGCAGCTCTCGGACGCACTTCACTTTCAGCAGCGCGTGCTGCATCATCACACAGAACCGAGAAAACCGGCTCATATGTAGGATCTGAAAGCTTTAGCGCGAATCGAACGCGACCCGCGTCATTGCCGCCGAGCAGCACCGGATCAACTTCAAAGCCTCTCGATTTGGGGAGCGTACTTCCTGCAGGCACGTCATCCACAGATACTTCGATCAACAAGCCGAGCACAGACTCTGGCTGCAGAATACCCGCGAAGATCTCACAGGGAGCCCCGATGTATATTCGGCGCACATGCCATCCGTGTTCACTGCGTTGCTCAACACGAATAGCTTTCCAGGCCTCTTCAATAACCGTCATGTCTCGCCGTCACCTTCACCATCGCTGTCGACACCATAGATGCTGTTCACTACATAGCTTACAGCTTGGGCCCTCTTACTATCGGGGAAGCTGATGCCGAAGCCAATAACATGCTGAGGAATATCTAGAAACTTATGTTTCTCACCGCGATCAGACAGTGTTATCTCTCGTGCAAGTGGATATAATAGCAGTAAGCCTGTCGTAGCTTGGCGCTGCTTTCGCAGGTTTACCTCTGCCGGCTTAGTCGGATATCTGTCGTGATCCAGACGACTCCTCTTCTTCGGTGGATTCCTGATTGTCTCCTCTAGCGCAGCTCTGTAACCCTCTTCGCCAATGTCAACCCCTTCGTCTCTGGGATTAAGCAGCCGACGGATAACAAAACGCTCGCCGGTTCGAATTGCTCGGAGTTCCTCTTCACCATACCCACCCTTAGGCTGACGCAGAACGGTGGAGACCATGCAATTCCCCAACCCGATCTGCTCTTCTCCCTCCCCTGACACGAGAAGCACATTCCAATCTGTCAGCTCATTCAGTTGATTCTGCCTTGAGATATAGCGAGCTAGCACGCTCGACCGTGCGCGTGATGCGTCCTCATGCGTGCGGAACCGGTCCAACAAGTCCAGAACAAGCTCAGAAGGTACGTCTGCCCAGAAGTGCGACCCTCTCCACCTGTGGGTGCTCCTACCACGGGACTGCTCCGGACTTTCTCGGTAATTATAGCGATTCCCTAGACTACCAATAAAAGAATCGACTGCCTGGAAGTTATGGTTGAGGCTCTCGGCATTCGTATGGAATACCGTAGTCTCAGAGACATCGCCCGCAAATGATACCTGCAACTCCGTGCCATTCCTCATCTTCACGCCTGAGGTTACCATCAGCGTGGGATGGCTACGCACCTTCAAACCAAACTCGCGGGGAGTTCCTCTTATCATCTCCATACGGTCGAATTCGCGACGCAGTTCTTCACTAGCAAGCGTAATGTGCTCGTACCAGTCGACCAAATCTGATGTGGTGAACAGCCTGCATAGATCCAGATAGCCGAACTTGTAGCCAAACCACCTACCCATCTGCATCAGGGTGTCATACATACGAGATCCGCGGAGAAAATAGCTGATCGAGAGTCCCTCGAGAGTCAAACCTCGAGAAAGCTTATCACCACCTACAGCAACTACATTTAAACCACTATCACGATACATCTCGTAATCCAGCACATCTGCCGAAGTACCATTGATCTCTCGAATCTGGATTGTCTCAACCGATGACCTGAGGTGATTAACCACATCGCCCCAGGTCGCTGTCAGGCAGTCGGTAGAATCGAGTTTGTTTATCAGATCCTGGAACTCGTCTAACCAAATTTTCTCAAGAGACTCAAGAACTGTGCTGCCCCCGTAGCGAATATTATTCCTAAGTGTATCCACACAGTGTTGAACCTGCTGCACAACTCTCCTCTGTACTGCCTGAAACCGCGTCACATGGACCAGCATGCTGTTATGCTCTCGCTCCTGCCCGCGAGCCCGCCGAGCCGCAACCGCAAGAGCAAAGCAGGTTATTGCCCGTTCCAAGGATGGCGGAACACGATCTTCGCCGTTATAAAGAGGGCGATGCTCATTCTTGTGGGCGGGTGGCATCCATCCACGTGACTCTCGCATCGAGGAGCTATCAGCATGGTCCGCAATTCTTCTGATCAACGGCAGCCCAGGTACGGGCTCTTCGTCATCTTCAAAAGAAGACAGACCAAACAGCCTAGCCGGACCGATATAGTCCTCAGGTGAAGGAATATTGATAATGAAGTCACGAGGGAAAAGATCCTGCAGCTCTCTATTTGTTTGGGCATCAGGATGGATGAAAATATTTGCGAAGGGTGTAGCCGTATATCCAACATAGGCTGCTTGATCAAATCTACCAAGGATTCGGCGTATTGCACTATTTATCGCTGAAGGGGAATATTCAGCATCACCTTGAATTTGCCCTCGACTCCGAGTATCAATCGATGCATTGTCGGCCTCATCATCAACCATCAACAAAGGGGTGCCGACGAAGCGTCGGCCATTCTGACCCTGTGAGTTACCAGTGGTCTCAATCCAAGCCAGAACTCCTTCGAGAACACTTTTCACCTTCTTGACGACGAACAGCAACGGATGACCTCCAGGATGTACGCCAAACTGATCCTTGACCCTACGGTTGAAATCACCACGCTCAGTACGGTTTGTCGCCCAATTCACAATCGGACCTCGATCGATATAGCCAACTCCGACAAACCTGTTCGGGGTCTCACCAATCGGAACACTTACTTTACCAACGAATCCTTCGTCTAACCTTATCTGCGTCTGACTCCGCAGGTTATTATGCATTCCCGCAAGAACGATTATAACTTTGTAGCCCGCATCCGCTGCCTTGCAAATGAGTCCCGTGTAGTTCGAGGTCTTACCAGCCTGAACATCCCCTACGACCATCCCTCGCCGATTGAAGGGTACGCTATCCGCTGGGTCACCAAGGAGCTCGAGTGTACGGTCGGTAATTCGGTCGAGTGCGTTGACGGTCAACTCTGGAATATGCCGTCGAACCAGGAATCTCCTATATCTGTCCCAGAATCTCCACTCAACCGAAGACCGGCGAGCGTTCAACCATGGCTTATGACTAGCCGAGTCTACAAGAACGGACTCCTCCCCAATGAAAGTACTGAAAATAGTCGACAGCTGGCTAATAGCACTTTCGCGTGATGTTCGCTCCTTCCACTCTGGCATGGTTCCTAGAAACTGGTCTACAACACGGCTAATCTCTTCTCTGGTCAGGGCCTCCGTCGCCGCCCGACGCGACAACCGAACCCGAGCCAGTTCGATTAGCTCATTCTGTGATTCCTGGTCCACCATGTCTTTCACCCATCAGTATCCGGCAGCGCATTGACTGCTGCAGGGAATTGGTTGAACGGTTCAATTGTGAACAGCCTTGCCTTTGCCTCCTGTGGCGCAAGGTGTAGGTCGTTAAGCATGTGGAAATAGAGAGACCTAAGTGATGAAAAAAGATCTGGGTCGGATTCCTGGCCTGCATGCTGCGCAATGTCACCCGCTTCGGCGGCATCCATCCAAATGCGCTGAACAGGTACAGTCGCTTCGATTACGCGCAGCATCTCCTCGATGATTCGGCGCTGCTTGCCGACCTTATCAAGGACCTGCCTTACGAAAGGATGATCTCGGTCAATCCGATAAGAGATCCCCTGCTTTGTTTCTACGAAAGTCCATGCACGCACTGTCGTTACGGAAATACGCGTGCTCTTACCACCACGACGAGCAAAAACCTCTCGGGCGTCAGCTCTTATACGTTCGGCAAGACCCTGTAGACGATCTCTAATGCTCGCCGGAGGGAAGGCAACTGATTTTTTGATATCAATCTTCCAGTCATCGTCAGAGCTATTGGGAAGGTCAATTCGTATCCGGGCAAGTCGGTGCACTTCGTCTCGCGCCCACTTCCTGCCCCTTCCTAGTGCCAACCAGCCTCCAGGCACCAGAAGTCGTTCATTTCGATAGACGAAGAAGCCCTGGTGAGCGAGCCAACCTTCCGGACCTCCACCAATCTCCAGTTCATCTGATGTCAAACGGTCCTTATGTGGCAACACGAAGCCTTGTACTTCGATGTTCCCCTTAGGATAGATGATTCTGTCGGGAGGTGTTAAAGTCGTTGCAGGGTGCCTCTGCATGAACGGGTCCCACGGCCTGATCCTGTTGCCGTTGAAGAGCAGCTCTAATCTTGGCCGGAGCCCTTCCAGGAACCGGTGAAAGGTCATCGCCAGATGAAACTCCACATGCCTGGTTATCTCAAAGAAACGATCTCTCGCGGCCACATCACCGATATCTGCTGAGCCTACCAGACGATCCAGTTTAGTCCAGAGAACAAGGGTACCCGACTGGAAATCGTCCGGGATAACCGCTATGTCACCGATATCTTCTGGAAGACCAATAAGCAGAAGCCAGTCGTCTACCTCAGCGATGTAGTCCAAGTCCCACCGACGTGCCGCGACCAGACCATTCCGTTTTGAAACAACCGTCAGCACGCGGCACTGCGCAAGCGACGCGGTCTTCAGTCCCATACCGAAGCGGCCAAGATCATTAGTCGATCGAGCTTCGGTTGGACTCCGGCTCCCAGGGCGCATGGCCTTGATCAAGGCTGCCTCATCCATTCCATCGCCATCATCAAGTATGCGCACGTAAGAGGATGAACCCTGCCATACAAAATCAACACTGATCCGACTGGCACCGGCTGCGATACTGTTGTCAAGTAGGTCAGCGACAGAGGTCCATGGGAAGTAACCGACTCCTCTGAGGGACTCCAATAGAGCGCTTGCTCCAGGAACTACCCGATCAGAAGGCGGTTCCATGCTACCCATGCCGGCTTCACTCTGAACCATATTGCAGAAGGGTCAAGCAACTTGTCGACTAGGTTCACTGCCTCTCGTAGCGGCAGTCAGGAGACTCCGCTTGATGGCCTGTGCTACGGCAAAAGCGAGGAGAGGTGGGACGGCATTTCCGATTTGTCTGAAAGCAGCATTCATAGCCCCCACGAGCCGGAATCCGTCAGGGAAAGATTGAAGGCGAGCCGCCTCCCTGACGGAGATAGTTCTCTTTTGCCTGCCGTCATAGTGTATGTGCGAGTAGGTATCCTTTCCCATATGTGCAGTCAGAGTGCGCGACGGCGCCGAGGGATCGAGCTTCCACCATTTGTTCGGAAACTTGCTTGCATCATATGGAGGTACGATTGCATTCCGAAGCTTCAGATATGCCAAGGAATTCTTGTGCATCCGACAGCCCTCCTCCACAAGGGTAGCAAGTTTCTCATTGAGAATGTCCTCCGCGATCTGAAGAGCTACCGGGTAGTCTGCGCCTCGAGGCATTCTCTGAAATACAGGGAAATCCCTCGAGGTGAGCCGCACCACGTGACCGTCAAGCTCTTCGGAAGCTTCGAAACCGGGCCACCTGCGCATGGAGAGAGCGTATTCCGAAAGGTTCTCGTTGGTGCGATAAGGCAGGAGATCTGTAACTCGCCGCCTCTTCATGATCGCCGGGTCTGTGAAGTGCTCGGTTATGAACGGCAGATCGGCCAAAGCGTCCCTGGTCGTGACAGCCTTCGGGAGACCACTAGCAGGCTCCGGAATTGGGTAGAAGTGTGAAGCTTCTTCTGGGACATATTTGAGCGCAACGGATCGACTGTTCTCATAGCCCCTGGGTAGATAAACGCTGCGCACAGGATCTGGGAACACAGGGTCCATAGCCAACGAGTCGTCAATAGCGACCAGGAACAGACGCTCGCGTAACTGCGGCACTCCGTAGAATGCAGCATTCAACAGGGTATAGCGCGTCCGATAACCTAACTTTTCGAGAGTTGTAGAGATCTCTTCGGGGACATTATGGCCGCCAAAGTTGAGAATGTCTGGAACATTCTCCATCAAAATTGCAAGTGGCCGAGTTGCCTGCACATAATCCAGGAAGCGCTTGTATAGAGTAGCTCTTGGATCTTTCCTAAAGGCATCCTCAATTCCTGCCAGGGACCGCAGCTTGGAGCGACCAATACGAGCGAAAGCCTGGCACGGTAACCCGGCCGCCAAGAGGTCGAAAGCCTCAGAGATACTGCCACTTATACCGAACCCTTCCATGGCCGCAATTGGCGAGCAGGAGACCATGTCCCTCGTCTGAGCCCAGGCTTCTCTATGACTCTCTGCTGTAAAGTTCAGGGCATGGCTTGCGGCTGCAAAAGGATCGGACTCGACGTGAGCCGAAATTTCGAAACCTGCTGCTTTCAGACCCAGCGACATGCCACCGCAGCCCGAGCACAACTCAAGGACACGCGGAGGCTCACCGGACAGAAGCCTGCGAAGCTTTCGTTCCCGAATGATACCGAGTTCGTCCATCGATCCCCTCTCAGCTCGTCACGTCATCCAGGTGCGATCTCAACCGGTCCACCAGTTTTTCTACATCTGAAATTTCGCACTCCCATACTACTAGAGGACTCCATCCACCCTGCTGAAGTTCCCGGAGAACTCGTGCATCCCGCTCAGTATTGGACTCAAACTTCTTCTGCCAGAATTCGACGTTCGACTTAGGGTGATACGCGAACCGACAACCGGGATGCCGGTGCCAAAAGCAGCCATGGACAAAGACCACCTTCTTACGCCCGGAGAAAACCAAGTCTGGCGCACCGGGCAGATCGCGCCGATGAAGACGGAAGCGATAGCCAAGAGCGTGCGCAAGCCGTCGGACAACCAGTTCAGGCTTCGTGTCTCTGCCCCGAATGCGGGACATCATGGCAGACCGCTGCTCGGCGGAAACTACGTCCATCTTCGCCTTATGTCCTTTCCTGCACAGACCATCCGGCACCAGAAGCGACATAGAGACGCTCCCATCCCCACCTTCCGCTGGGCAGGAGGATTGGCCTTGCCGGCTCACCAGAGCGAATTATAACGTGTCTAGAGGCAAAAGAGGCGTGAATCCCGCGAAAGATGAACCCGATGAGTACGGAGAGCTGTGAGGCCGCCTCGAGGAAGAGCCGGATCGTCGGGGCGAGCGTCCTCCTGGCCGCTGGGGATGTCCGGACAGTCCTTTCAGGGAGGTTCGCGGGTAGCCCCATGGTTTCAACCTGGGGCGGTCCAACGGGTACGTTTGGGCCGGAGCTCGCCGGGGACGCCTCGGAACAGACTGGCTAGATGGGCCGGCGGGACGCCGGCGCTCCCAGGAGGCCTTCAGGAGGACGTTCCCGAGGACCCGGCGCGTGCCGCACCTATAATCATATGTAGTCTTTGGTGCAACCCGCTCTCTGGAAAGGAGAACGCAGATGAAGAAGGATGCAGCTCTGAAGCTCAAGCTCAACCGTGAGACGCTCAAGAACCTGGAGAAGGAGGCGCTCGACGACGTAGTCGGCGGTACTTGGGCGACCTACTACTGCAAGTCAGCCTATTCCTGCTACAGCCCCTGTTGAGGGCGCGCGACCAGGCTGTCGCTCTCCAGCGGGCGCGGGCGGGAACGGATTTGCGCCCGCTGGAGACGTCTGGTGGGATTCGCGCCTTCCTCTAGAAGGCGCACGAGAGCCTTCCCGGCCCCGTTCGAGGACGGCTCCCGTATAGGATTCAGTTTTCAAGGAACAGCAACCCCTCCGCGGCTTCCGGCGAGACCCTTCCCGGGCTCAGAAACACCGCTTCGCGGCTCGGAGAGCGCCTTTTCCCTGGCGTTCTCTCCTTTTCACGTCTCGTCTTCGACCTTTCCCGCGACGGAAAGAGAGAAGACGGGCCGTGAAAGGTCTTTCGTGTCCCGTTCGCCACCTTTCCCGAGGCGTTTCCTCCTTTTTCCGCCCCGTTCTCCGCCTTTCACCCGACGGAAAAGACCTTTCGCGTCCCATTTTGCGCCCATCCGAGGCGTCGACTCCTTTTCACGTCCCGTCTTGCGCCTTTCAGCGGCGTGAAAGGGTGAAAACGGAACGGGAAAGGGCTTTCACGAGCCGGAAAACGCCTTTCACGTCAGGAGAAAGGCGTCGAACGAGAGACAAAAAGGAGGAAACGTCCCGGGAAAGGGAGGAAACGCGGCATTCACCAATATCGCACAGGTGTTTCCTCATTGACATAGGAGATTCTTACCATGAGAATACCGTGCGTGTCTACAGCCGGGGAATGGGCGGCGTCCAAGGAGGCGCGAGGCCACCTCGCCGTAGGGGATCTTTGACAATCGATTCACCGTAGTCCCTCCGCCGGCGTGCCGGGGCGCCGGCGGAGGTGTGCTTGGACTACGTCAGGGGATGATGCGGATCTCCCGGCCGTTCCGCGGCTGAACTCCCCGCAGCACGGGGTGCGGCAGCGTCCGATAGAGGTAGTTGGCGAGGTCGAGGGGCACGTGCTTGAAGGCGTCCCAGGGGATCATCCAGGCCACCCCTTCGGGATAAGGCGGAGGACTGACCCCGTCCGGAGGCGCCGTCAGCGAGCCCCAGTAGGTGTACTTCCAGGGGGCGCAGGGGACCAGGAGGCCCGGCGGGAGCTGGATCTGCGGCGGAACGACGTAATTCACCGGCGGCGGCACCTGGAGGTAGACGCCCAGCACCGCCTTGTCGCCCGAGCTTTCGTGTTCGTGCACGAAATGGCACTCGAAGAACGCGTTCATGGGATTGCCGCGGACCGTGTGCTCCGGGCCGTTATGGCAGTGGAACTGGCGGAGGAGGTACTGCCGCCCGTTCACCCAGGCGAAGGGCTTCCAGGGCCAGGCGAAGTGCTGGACCTCGTAGACGTTGTGGCCGTGCTTCAGGACGACGTTCCAGACATGGTTGTTGTGGTAGTTGCGGAGCGCGAACTGCCAGGGCGCCGCCGGGACTCCGGCCACCTGGAAGAGGTCGATCGGCGACTGCAGGTTGCCCACCGCCGGCGCGGCCGGGCCGGCCACCGCGACGAGCGCCCCCTCGCAGCCCAGGTTGTCCTCGGCCCGGCAGATCCCCCAGTCCGTCTCGGTGGTGGTAACGACGGGCTCCTCCACATAGGCCTCTTCCGGATAGGCACAGGAGCCCTCGGATTCTTGCGTGTACTCGACCGGGTAGGTCTCGTCCGGGGGCGTCTGCGCCCAGGCCGGGACCGGCAGGATCAGGAGGAGCCACAGGCTCGGCGGGATCAGGAAACGACGCTTCTTCATCTCCACGCACCTTCCCGGGAGCCCTCCCGTCCCGGATCCGTCCCGGGGACGCTTCGGCTCCCTTCATCAAACCCTGGTGCGCGGGGAAATGGGCGGCGCGCCCTATTTATTGTTGGGCTTCGGGAAGGACTCCAACCTCGCCTCCGGCAGCTTGGAGAGGGAGGAGACGCCGGGGCCGGTCTTCTTGAGGTACTGGTCGAAGAACGTCCGCAGGATCTCCCGCGTCCGCTCCAGGCCGGCGAGGGGGTCCACCTTGCCGCCGTGCTTCCCGGGCTCCAGGAAGGGCAGGTCGGAGAAGGAGAGGTGGGCGAAGCTGTCCAGGCGGAGGAGATGGACGTCGTTGCGGCGGCTCGCGCACCGAGTCGCGCATCGACGGCTCGGGGTCCTTGGGCGTGCTGGCGCTCATCATCATCAGCAGGGCCGCGTCCACTCCACTCTTGCGGGCGTCGCGCGGCAGCGGTCCGTCCATGGCGGCGAAGGCGGCAAAGCGGGGATCCGCCAGGACGGCGCCGCCGCAGGTGCGGGTGCCGAGGGAGTGGCCGAACGCCCCCAGCCGCGTCCAGTCGAGCCGGCCGGTCAGACGCCGGGCCGGATCGTCGGCGCCGATCTTCTCGAGGCTCTTGAGCGCGAAGCGCACGTCCGCGCCGCCCGGGGCCGCGTTCTTCTCCCAGAAGGCGTCGAACGACCTCGAAGGAGCTCGCGCCTCGGCGCTGGGCTCGATCGGGGGGATGACCCGGCCGTCCGGATAGCGGACGAGGCCGAGGTGCGGGAGGTCCACGGCGAGCACGACGTAGCCGTGGCTGGCCAGGTCCTCGGCCACCGAGGTGTAGAAGTACCGGGGCATGCCGCGGCCGGGACAGAGCGCGATCACGGGCGCCTTGCCGACCTTCGCCGAGAAGGGCGCGCCTGGCTGGCTCCAGCCGGTGGCGTGGGTGATCTCGCGGTCCCCGGGGGCATAGACCTTGGTGGTCCCGCCGCCTTCGCGTCCACCGGATACCACGCCTGGGCCATGACCTCGCGGACGTCGCCGGGCGCCGGGCTGACCTCGTCCGGCCGCGACGGGTCCGCCCAGTGCCAGACGGCCGTGCCGACGCCGAAAGGTCCGGTCGGCTTCGGGATGGGACGGTCGAACGGGGGTTCCTGGGCGAGCGAAGGCGAGGGGATCAGGAGGGTCAGGCAGAGGAGAGCAGGGCGGAGGCGGGTCATCAGGGGATTGTAGCTTGCTGGGGCGGGGTGCCCTTCGAGCCCTCACCTCCCCGACCCTCCTCTCCCGACCCCTCCCTCCCACCCACACCGGGAGAGGAGGGAGAGGTTTGCCGAAAGAAGACAAAGAAAGCTTCTTAGTCCCCCTCTCTCCCGGTGAGGGCGGGAGGGAGGGGTAGGGAGAGAGGGGGTAGGGGGAGTGAGGCTTCGAAGGGCAGGCCGCCCCCGTCAGCAACGGCCACCCTGAACCCTCTATCGGCTGGCCCGCGCCCCCCCGCCCCCGTCGCCGGGCAGCAGCGCCTGGATCTCCCCGGCCCGCTTCGCGATGGCGGCCTTCAGGGTGTCGTTGAGGCGGCCGGTCTTGTAGGGATCCTTGACGGTGCGCCGCGTCGAGAGGTTCATCAGCAGGGCGGCCCAGCCGAGCGTGGTCTTGCCCGAGTAGCGGACGTCGAGGAGCACCGGCGGGGCCTCCGCCCGGGCGGGACGGAGGGAGAAGACGTAGCCGTGGGTCTCCTCCGCCGAGCTCGGGATGACGCCGAAGGTCAGCAGGGCGAAGAGCGGGATGGTCGGACTCCCGTAGACGTGCTTCTCCACGGTGGCGATGAGGTCCGGCTCGCCCTGGAGGTCGCCGACGAGGGCGACCTCGTCGAACAGCCCGGTGCGGCGGAGCGCGGAGACGAGCTTGTTCGAGTAGACGGGATACTGGTCGGGCTGGACTCCCACCACGGCGTGGATCTTCGTCGCCTGGACGAGGTCCCGCTCGGCGGGGGTCAGCTTGGGCGGGATCTTTACGCTCGCGCAGCCTCCGGCGAACAGGGAGAGGGAGAGGAGGATCACGAAGCTCTTCATTCAGGGCCTCCTTTCAGGCGGCGTGCGCCTTCGGATATCCTACGCCCCTCCTATGGGAATCGAATCCCTCTTCGAGAAGGGCCTCTGGCAGAGCCGGCTGGTGGTGCTGGTGGCGGTGCTGGCCAGCCTGGCGGTGTCTTTCTGCATGTTCTTCGTCGCCACGGTGGACGTGATCGGCCTGCTCGGGCACATGCTGCACTACCCGGAGACCGCGGACGCCGGCCGGATGGAGGCGCGCTCGGCCATCGTGACCCACGTGGTGGAGGTGGTGGACGGCTACCTGCTGGCCACCATCCTGCTGATCTTCGCCCTGGGCCTCTATGAGCTCTTCGTCAGCCGCATCGACGTCGCCGAAGGCTCGGAGTTCGCCGAGCGCGTGCTGCTGATCCGCAGCCTGGACGACCTGAAGGACCGCCTCGCCAAGGTGGTACTGCTGATCCTGGTGGTGAAGTTCTTCGAGTACGCGCTGCAAATGGAGATCAAGACCACGCTGGAGCTGCTGTGGCTGGCGCTGGGCATCATGCTGGTGTCGGCGGCGTTGTGGTTGACGCATGGGAGGTCGGGGGGGCATTAGGCCCTCACCCCGACCCTCTCCCGACCCCTCCCACCCTCCCTCACCGGGAGAGGGCGCCCCCGCCCTCGGAAAGAGCGGTTTCTGTATTTCTCCCTCCTCTCCCAGTGAGGGAGGGGGGGAGGGGTTGGGAGAGGAGGGCCGGGGAGGTGAGGGCCCGGGCGGCATGCCGCCCCGGCAACCGGGATCGCCGGGGCCTACCGGAATCCCAACGCCATCGCGTCCTCCCCCACCTCGATCCACTCGCAGGGCTTCACCCTCGCCTCGATGCGGCGGAGGACGTAGAGCTTCTCGCCGCTGTCGCGGCGCTCCAGGAGACGGAAACCCTGGTCTTCGTAGAAGGTCTCGACGGGCTTGTTCTTCACCGTCGGCATGTAGCGGCCGCGCAGCTCCAGGTGGCCGGGCTCGTCCATCAGGCGGTGCTTCACGTGGTTCATGATCGCCGTCTCGATCCCCCGGCCCATGGCGCGGCAGCTCATCAGGAAGCTGTCGATGTAGACGATGCGGCCGTCCCGGCGCAGGAGGACGAGGCCGACCGTCCCCAGGTCGCCGAAACGGTCCCTCCCCCGCGCCACCCAGAGCTCGCAGATGGGCGAACCGATGAAACGCTCCACCTCGACCGGGGTGTAGCGCTGCGTCGTCAGATTGAACTGGTTGGTCTTGGCGAAGAGCTGGTGGATGCGCGGCAGGTCGTCCCGTTTCGCCCGGGTGATCGCCAGCTCCGTGCGCAGGCTCGCCAGGTAGGCCGAGAGGTCGCCCGTGGCGCTCAGCAGCTCCTCGCGCCGGCGGTTCTCCCGGTAGTGCCGCGTCTTCTCGGCGTCCTCCGCCAGGACGGCGGCGCGCTCGAAGTCGGTCAGGCGGTCCAGCGCGGCGACGTGCTCCGCCGGGTCGGGCGGCAGCAGGAGGGTCTTCACCTCGGGGAGCATCTGGTGGATCAGGCTGATCTCGGCGGGGTTGTCGTCCACGAAGACGAGGCTGTCGAGGCCGAGGTTGAGCGCGGCGGCGATCCGCTTCAGGCCCTCGTGCTTGGGCTCCCAGGAGATCTCCACGGCGGCGAAGTCGTCGAGCTTCAGGGGCAGCTCGGGACGGGTTTCGAAGAGCTCCTCGACGTCGCCGGGGTTGTTGCGGCTGCAGACGGCCAGCAGCACCCCCTGAGCCTGCAGGGCCTTGAGGCGGTAATGGAGATCGAGGAAGGCCTCGCCTTCGGGATCGCCGGGGCCGATGCGGACGCCCGCCGGGCCGTCCTCCCCCACCACGCCGCCCCAGAGGGTGTTGTCGAGGTCGAGGACCAGGCACTTGCGGGCCCGCCCCTGCGCCGCCCTGGCGTGGCGGACCAGCTCGCCGGCCACGCAGGAGAGGAAGGCCGGGGACCACTCCATCTTCGCCAGGTAGTACATCCTGCGGTCCACCAGGCGGTCCTTGCCGAAGCGGGAGGCGAGGCGGTCGAGGTCGAAGAGCTGCACGCGGGGGTTGCCCTTGAAGCAGCGCAGGAGGTCCAGATTGAGGTCCAGATGGAGCTCGGTCTCGCCGTACTCGACGTCGAGGTCGGCGACGCCGAAGGCGGGCTGGGCCGGCACCGGGAAGTTGGCGATCACCAGGGTGGCGGGGAGGCGCTGGAGGGCCGCGTCCGCCCAGGTCTGGAGGTGCGAGACGATCTCGTCGCGCAGGTCGCGGCGGTCGGCCGGCGAGAGGGAGGCGAAGTTGGACCAGGGGCCGGGGCGCAGCCGGCGGAGGGAGAGCGCGAGGAAGACCAGGTCGGGCTCGAAGCGGAGCAGGCCGGTGTCTTCCCCCAGGACCTCCTGCACGTACTGGTCGAACCCGCCCACGTAGTGCTCCGGCCGCAGGCCTTCGCGGGCGAAGCCGACGTCCACGTGGCCGGGCAGCAGGTCGAGGGTGAAGTTGGCGAGGTAGGCGATGCGGAGGTCCGGCGCGCCGCCCCGGCTCCGCAGGGTGCGGGAGAACAGGCTCACGTCGTTGGCGGTGAGCTTCTCCGGGTCCAGGGGGGTGAGGGCGCGCTGGAGGCCGGCGGCGCCGGAGGCGGCGGCCAGCGCCTCAGCCACGGCCCGGGTGTCGAGCTTCGATTCCCGCGGTCTGTCCATGGTGGTTCCCATCGTGTCCGATCCTCCCCGCGACGGCGTCATAGAAAGCCAGGAGCTTGCGGCGAAAAGCGTCGATCGTGAAATCGCGCTGCACGAGCTGGCGGGCGTTGGCCGCCAGCCGCTCCCGCAGAATATCGTCTTCAAGAAGCTGCGCAAGACCCTTGCCCATCGCCTCGGGCTCGGGCTCGACGAGGAACGCCACGTCGTCGTCGAGCACCTGGGTGTGGGTGGGCAGGCGGGTGGCGAGCAGGGGCCGGCCCGAGTCGAGGCAGGAGAAGATCTTCATCGGCGTGTTGTCGCCGTGGACGCGGGGCGACACCAGCACGGTGGCCTGCCGCAGACACGCCCCCAGGGCCTCGACCGGACGCGGTCCGGCGAAATGGACGCTGCCGGCGACGCCCAGGCTCTCGGCCAGTCCGCGGTAGTGCTCGACCCGCTCGCCGCCACCGGTCATGACGACCAGCCGGGCGCGGGGGACCTCCGGCAGGGCGCGGGCGAAGCCCTGGAGCAGCAGGTCGATCCCCTGATAGGCCGCGAGGTTGCCCACGTAGAGGACGACGGGATCGCCGCGCCACGGCTCGGGGATCAGTCCCTCGGCGCCGCCCGCGACGGAGCCGGCGAAAGAGACGTCTTCGAGCGGCGTGATCAATCCCCCGGGATTCCAGGCGCGGGCCTGGACCTCCAGGGCGCGGCAGCCCGCGAGGGTGCCGCAGCTCGCGCGGACGGCCAGGCGCTCCGCCGCGTCGAGGAGGAAGCGCAGCGGGCGGAGGAAAGCGAAGCGGTCCGCCATCTGCCGGGCCAGCCCGGAATCCATGTCGTAGACGCAGGGGACGCCGAAGAGCCACTTGCAGAGCACGGCCATGAAGACCGACTCCTCCACGGCGTGGACGACGTCGTAGCGCCCCCGGCGGACGCGGCGCAGGACCTCGAAAGTCATGAGGGCGTCGCAGGCGAGCTTCTTGAGCGAGAAGCCGGGCCGGATGCCGCGGGTCCAGGCCGGGGCCTTGATGCGCTCCACGCGGGCGCCGGGGATCGCCGGGTCCTCCCCCTCCGGGAAGGTGAGGACGTCCACCTGGTGCCCCTCGGCGGCGAGGACCTGCAGGAGCAATCTTTCGGCGATCGGGGTGCCCCGCTGTTGGAAAAAAGGGTGCGGGGCGAGCAGGAGGATCTTCAAAGGGGAATCTCCACGGGAAGGCCGGCCTTCCGCCTTGAATACACGATCCCCCCGATCAGCGCCTGGATCAGCACCAGCCCGTAATCCAGCCACGCCACCGCCACCCCCTTCGCCGCCGCCACTCCGAAGGCCGCGAAGAAGAAGGCCCAGACGCCTTCGCGCACGCCGATGGCATTGATCGAGACCGGCAGCATCATCACGAAGAGGGCCAGCGGCACGATCAGGAAGAAATACGGCAGGGCGATGGGGACGCGCAGAGACCGCGCGAGAAGGTAGCCGTTGAGGACCACGAGAGTCTGCAAGAGCAAAGACCATGCAAGGGCGCCGGCGAGCACGCGGCCCTGGCCTTGGAACGCGCGCAGCGCCTCCGCCGCCTTGCCCCACGGACCGCCACGCGCCAGGAAATCCGCCGCCCGCCGCGACGGCAGGAACAGCAGCCCGGCGGCGGCGGCCATCGCCAGCGCTCCCCCGAAGACCCACGCGTAGAGGGCCGGCACGCGGTCGGTGAGGGACCCTGAGAGGAAGAGGCCCACGATCGCGAAGAGCATCAGCGCCAGCAGTCCCACGAAGCGGTCCACGAAGACCACCGCCAGGCTGCGGGAGCGGCCGACGCCGCAACGGGCGGTGTCCACGACCCGCACGGCGTCGCCGCCGAGGGTCGAAGGGAGCAGGTTGTTGAAGAAAACGCCCGCCAGGAAGGAGCGGGTGAGGAAAGAACGGGAAGCGTCGCCGCCCTGGGCGCGGATCAGCAGGCGCCAGCGGCTGACGCTGGCCACGTAGCCCAGGGGGTTGAGGAGGACCGCCAGCAGGATGTACCGCGGATCGGCCGAGCGGAAGGCGGCGGCGATTTCCGCGAAGGGGGTTTTCGCCAGGATCCAGGCGATCAGCCCCGCCGAGACGCCCAGGCGCAGGAGCAGGCCGAGGCGCCGGCGGCGCCGGGAGGGCTCGGACATGGTCAGGCCGCCGAGCCGAGCCGCTCGCGCAGCAGGCCGGCGAGGTCCTCCAGGGGCTCGCCGCGGACGTACATGCGGTACCAGACCTCGACGTTGAGGATCATCCACAGCCGGACGTGATGGTCGGCGCGCGCGGCCACGTGCTCGGCCACCAGGCGCTCGATGGGCTCGCGCCGGAAGATCCCCTCCTCCACCAGCACGGAGGTGGAGAGGAGGTGGCGCAGCACGGGCAGGAGCGGGCCGCGCATCCAGTAGCCGAGGGGGAACATGAAGCCCTGCTTGGGGCGCTTCAGGATCGCCTCCGGCAGGTAGGGGGCGGCCACGCGGCGCAGCAGGTACTTGAGGGTGCGGCCGCGCATCTTGAGGTGGACGGGCATGGTGGCCACCAGCTCGGCCAGGCGGTGGTCGAGGAAGGGCGAGCGCGCCTCCAGGCCGTGCGCCATGGTCATGCGGTCGGAGAGCATCAGGGAGTGCTCGGGCAGGCGCGTGGCGACGTCGGCCTGGAGCATGCGGTCGAGGTCGTACCGCGCCTCGGCTTCGTCGAAGCCGCGGACCACCGGCTCCATGGGGTCGTGGTCCGCCAGCTCGGCGACCACGTCCGGAGGGTAGAGGCCCCCTTTGCCCTCGGTGCCGAAGCGGAAGAAGGCGGTGGCCTGGGCGTAGCGCCGGCCGCCGTGGTGGAACGAGAGGTCGTGCACCCAGCGCGCCTTCTGCGTCAGGTTCTTGTAGCCGGCGGAGTCGCGCAGGGAGTGGACGGCCGGCCCCAGCAGGTAGCGCCGCAGCGGCTCCGGCAGCCGGGCGTAGAGGCTCACCCAGCGGAAGCCGAAGTAACGGTCGTAGCCGGCGAAGACCTCGTCGCCGCCATCGCCGGTGAGGACCACCTTGACGTGCCGGGCCGCCAGCGCAGCCGCGTGGTACATGCAGGCGGCGATGGGGTCCGAGGGCTCGTCCAGGTGGCGGATCATGGCCGGCAGGAGCTGGACCATGTCGGGCCGGACCATCTCCTCGTGGTGGTCCGTTCGGTAGTGGCGCGCCACGATACGGGCGTAGGGCAGCTCGTTGAAGCCCGGGTCGTCCACGCCCACGGCGAAGGTGGGGACGCGGTCGCCGCGCAGCTCGGCCATCATGGCCACCACCAGGCTGGAGTCCATGCCGCCGGAGAGGTAGGCGCCCACCGGAACGTCGGAGATCAGGTGGGATTCGACCGTCTCGCGGATCTGGTCCCGCGCCTCCTCCACCAGGTCGGCCTCGCGGTTCCCGCGCTTGGGGCCGTAGCGCAGCCGCCAGTAGCGCCGGACGTCGATCTTCGGGGCGGCGGCCAGCCCCCCGCGCGGCTCGTCGATCTCGGAGGCGTCGAGGACCAGGACGCAGGCGGGCGGCAGCTTGCGGATGCCCTGGAAGAGGGTGCGCGGGCTGGGGACGAAGCGCAGGGTCAGGTAGTCGTCGAGCGAGCGCAGGTCCAGCTCCGGCCGCGGCCCGCCGGCGGCCATCCCGGCCAGAATCCCCTTGATCTCGGAGGCGAACAGGAAGCGCCGGCCGTCGAAGCGGTAGAACAGCGGTTTCTGGCCGAAGCGGTCGCGGGCCAGCAGGAGCTTGCGGCGGCGGACGTCCCAGAGGGCGAAGGCGAACATCCCCCGCAGCTCGTCCACCACGCGCTCGCCGCGGTCCTCATAGAGGTGGAGGATGACCTCGGTGTCGCTGCCGGTGCGGAAGAAGTGGCCGCGGGCGACCAGCTCGCGCCGCAGCTCGCGGTAGTTGTAGATCTCGCCGTTGGCGACGATCCAGACGCTGCTGTCCTCGTTGGCGATGGGCTGGTGGCCGCGGGCGAGGTCGATGATCGCGAGGCGCCGCATGGCGAGGCCGGCCTCGCCGAGGAGCACCGCGCCCTGATCGTCCGGACCGCGATGGACCAGGGCGGCGTTCATCCGCTCCAGGGCTTCGGGATCGGCCCCCAGGAGGTTCCACTCGCCGCAGATTCCGCACACGCCCGTCTCCTCCCCGGTTCAGGAAGCCACGCCGCTCCGCCGCTCCGCGCTGGTCTCCGGGGGCGGCGGCACGGCCTCGAGGCGCGGGCCGCGGATCACCTCGGCGATCTTGTAGTCGCGGTTGTTGCGGGCGTGGGTGAAGATGATGATCTCGCCGATCAGGCCGAGCGACAGCGTCTGCACTCCCAGCACCATCAGCAGCACGCCCAACAGCAGCAACGCGCGGTCGGAGAGGGCGGTCGCGAAGAATACCCTTTCGATCGCGACGATCAGATCGATCAGGAATCCCAAGGAGAACATCCCGGCTCCCACCGGTCCGAAGAAACGCAGGGGCGTGCGCGTGAACTTGGTCAGGAAGAAAATATTGAGGACGTCCAGCAGCCGGCCGAGATAGGTGCTGGTGCCGAAGTAGCGGGTGGCGCGGTCCTCCTGCCGCTGCGGCACCGCGATCTCCCGCACCAGGAAGCCGCGGTCCAGGGCCAGCAGCGGGATGAAGCGGTGCAGCCCGCCGTAGAGGTTGAGCTCGCGGGCCACCCGCCGGCTCATGACCTTGAAGCCGCAGCTCAGGTCGTGGAAGCGCGTGCGCGTGAGGTGGTTGACGATGCCGTGGAACAGCCGCGACTGCAGGCGGTTGAAGACGGCGTCGATGCGCGGGTGGCGCCGGCCCACGACGAGGTCGGCGCCGTCCTCCATCTCCTGGAACGCCCGCTCGAGGCCGGCGGGCTCGACCTGGAAATAGGAGGCCAGGGTGACGATCCAGTGGCCGCGCGCCTTGGCGAAGCCGGTGGTCAGCGCCGCCGACTCGCCGAACGGACCGCCCAGCAGGACGATCGAGACCTCCTCGCCAGGCCGCTCCTGGAGGCGCCGCAGCGTGGGGACGACCTCCCTCAGATGCTCGTTGACGACGTAGATGAATTCGCAGCTCTTTCCCAGGCGCCCGAGCGCCGCGGCGAACTCTTCGTGGAGTTGCGCGAGGTCGCCGTAGCGCTCGACGACGGGAACGACGACCGAGATTTCCGGTTCTCCGCGCGGCCGTCCGGTTCTCATGACAGGGGATCTCCCGCGTACGAGGAGGCCAGCGCGGCCTCGGTTTCCTTGAAATCGCCCGTCCTCACGACCAGCTCGGAAAAGATCCCGAGGATGGTCAGGTGAGCGAAGGCGAAAGCGCAAAGGATCGTGATCGAAGGAAAGACCAGCGGGTACTTCTCACCCGCCGAAACGTCGAAATGGACGAACACGCTGGCCGCCAGCGCGAGCGTCATGGCGAAGAAGAAGGGCACGGCCATGACCGCGAACCACTTGGCGGGCCGCGTGGTGAAGCCGAGCAGCATGCGGAGGGTCACCAGGTCGAGGAAGACCTTCCAGATCCGCGACAGGCCGTACTTGCTCCGGCCGAAGCGCCGCGCCCGGTGGTTGACCACCACTTCCTTGCAGCGCGATCCCGAGAGGGACAGCATGGGTGCCATGAAGCGGTGCATCTCGGCGTAGAGGCGGGCGCGCTTGACCACGCCGGCGCGGTAGGCCTTGAGCGTGCAGCCGTTGTCGTGGAGGTGGATGCCGGTCAGCGCGCCGATGAGCCAGTTGGCGGCGACCGAGGGGACGCGGCGCGAGAGGGCGTCCTGGCGGTCGCGCCGCCAGCCGCAGACCACGTCGTAGCCCTCGTCGAGGGTGCGCAGCAGCAGCCCGAAGTCGGCGGGGTCGTTCTGCAGGTCGCCGTCGAGGGTGATGACCACTTTTCCACGCGCCTGATCGAAACCGGCCTGGAGCGCCGCGGTCTGGCCGTAGTTGCGCCGGAAGCGGAGGGCCCGGAAGCGCGGATCGCGGCCGCAGACCTCCCGCAGCTTCTCCGGCGTGCGGTCAGTGCTCCCGTCGTCCACCAGCAGCACCTCGTAGTCGAGATCCAGACGGTCGGCCGCCGCGCGGACTTCCTCATAGAGGGCGTCCACGCTCTCCTCCTCGTTGTAGAGGGGGATGACGATGCTCAGGTGCATGCGGGGACCTCGGTGGCCTGCCGGGCCCTCACCACCCCCGGCCCCTCCTCTCCCGACCCCTCCCTCCCTCCCTCACCGGGAGAGGAGGGGAGAAAAACCCGACCAACCTTTCCCCTCTCCCGGTGAGGGAGGGAGGGAGGGGTCGGGAGAGGGGTCAGGGGTGAGGGTTCGGTCACGGCACTCTCTTCACGATCCTCGGCCCGATCAGCCGCGTCACCGGGATCGGCAGCTTCCGCCATATCTTGATGGCCATCCCGTACTTCGGGTTGGCCGGGCTGACGTTGGGCAGCTCGCGCGACTTCACGAGGTAGTACTGGTAGGCCAGCGGCACCTCGTCCATGCCCCATTTCTGCTTGAACTTGCAGGCGCCCGTGCCGCGCTTGCTGCGGCCGAAGTCGAAGGTCTTGAAACCGTTTTCCCGCGCCCAGCGCATGATCGAGATGTAGAGGTATTCGTCCACGCCGCGCGGCTTCTCGTGACGGTCGGCGCCGGCGTAGAAGGGCATCACCACGCCGCCGCGCAACAGGTTGAGCGTCGCCGCCACCGGCCGGCCTTCGTGGTAGACGAAGAACAGGTGGGTGTCCGCCGGGAAGCGGTCGAGGATCTCCCGCAGGAAGAGCTTCGGATAGACCGGCGTGCCGTGGTGCCGCATGCTCTCGCAGAACATGCGGTAGAAAGCCGGCAGCTCCTCGATTCCCGCGACCCGGTGCTCGAACGGCGCCTTCGCGACGTAGTTGAACATCTGCCGGCGCTTGCGCTCCATCCGCTGGAGCAGCGCCTCCTCGCCCATTGCCAGATCGGCGCGGAAGGTGACGTAGAGGTCCTTGGTCAGCAGCTCGGGGTCTTCGAAAGGTTTTTCCGCGCGCAGCTCCAGGTAGTCCACGTTCAGCTCGCGGGCCAGGGCCTTGGCCTCGGAGACCAGGGCGCGGGCGGCCTCGCGGTCGTCGGCCACCACGCCGCCGCCGATGGCGAAGGGGATGGAGACCAGCGAGTGGCCGAAGAGCGCGCTCTTCAGCTCGAACAGGGGCAGGACGCCCACGATCCCGCCCTCGCGCAGCGCCGTCAGGTAGTGCGCCCGGTGGCCGAAGACCCGCTCCACCAGCCAGCGCCAGCCGAGCTGGTGGAAGAAGGTGCCGTCCGGGGCGCCGCGCACGTAGCGGTCCCACTCGGCCTCGCGGTGGTCGCGCAGCGTGGCGACGGCGGTCGCCGGCTTCCGATTCGACAACGATAGGGGCGTGCGCGGCAGCAGCACGGGTTCGGTGAGGATCAACGGCTCTGCGCTCATAGTCCCAGGATCTCCCGGCACGAGGTGAAGGCGTATTCGGAGAAGAGCCGGGCCAGCCGCCCCTCGGTGTGCTCGAGGCCGCGGTAGTGGCGGATGCGGGTGAGGGCGCCGACCGGCTGGACCGGCTGGTCCGGGTCGAGCTCCCAGGGATGGATGTAGACGATGGCCGGGCGGCGCTCGTGCTCGTTGAGGCGCCGCATGCCCCAGCGGATGAAATTCAAGGGGAAATGCCGCAGGTAGCCGCCGCCCACGAACGGGAAGTTCATGCCGGCGAAGCGGATCGTCGAGATGGGGAACTCCTGCAGCGCCCCGCCGTTGCCCCCCTTGACCGGGCGCGGGAAGCGCGGGAAGTCGGGGATGCCGTAGCGGTCGTGGTGGATCGGGAAGATGCTGGAGTCGTAGCGGAAACCCTCCTCCAGCAGGACGTCCACGGCCCACAGCGTCTCGCGCACGATCGAGTAGTTGGGGGCGCGGTAGCCGATGACCTCGACGCCGGCCGCGTCCTCGATGACGCGCTTGGAGCGCCGGAGGTCCTGCCGGAATTCCTCGGGCGACAGGGTGGTCACCCGGCGGTGGTCCTGCCCGTGGGTGCCCAGCTCGTGGCCGGCGTCCCGGATCTCGCGGATCAGCCCCGGCCAGCGCTCGGCCACCCAGCCGAGGCAGAAGAAGGTGCCCGTGACCCCGTGCTCCGCGCAGAGATCCAGCAGGCGTCGTGTGTTGCGTTCGACTCTCGGCTCGAACGATCCCCAGCGCTCGCGGGGGATCGAGCGCTCGAAGAGCCCGACCTGGAAGTAATCCTCGACGTCGACGGAAAAAGCGTTCAACACGGTTCAGCCTCCCGGTTCGGCACGGCCAGGGCGGCGCTCGGGCGCGCCCGGACCTGCGTGACCAGCTCCTCCACTCGTCTGGCGTTCTCTTCCCAGAGGTATCCGCGCTCGAAGATGGCGGCGCGGGCGGCCCGGCCCAGGCGCTCCCGCAGGGCGGGGTCGCGCACCAGGGCCAGGATGGCGTCGCCGAGGTCGCCGGCGGCGGGGTTCTCGTCGCCGGGGGCCAGCAGGGCCGTCTCCCCGTGCGTCAGCAGCTCGCGGACGTTGGCCGAGCCGGGGGCGACGATGGCGCGTCCGGCGGCCATGTACTCGATGATCTTCATCGGACAGGCGTAGGGGGTGACGGCCGGCTGCACCGCGACGTCGAAGCTCGCCAGCGCCGATTCGATCTCCGCGCGGGGCACCGGGCCGCAGAGCACCACCCGCTCGCGCAGGTCGGGCGAGGCGTCGCGCAGCTCGCGCAGGGCGGGCATGGCCGGGCCGTCGCCCGCGAGGACCAGATGGATCCGCGCCTCGCGCCAGGCGGGCGAGGCGGCGGTCTCCACCAGCCGCTCCAGGCCGTGCCAGGCGCGGAACCAGCCCACGAAGCCGGCCACGGGCGCGTCCAGGGGGATGCCGAACGAGCGCCGGAAGGCGGCGCCGTCGCCGTTGTTACCGAACTCCCGGCGCACGCCGTTGGACATCACCACCACCTTGCCGGCGGGCACCCCTTCGTCCTCCAGGATGCGGGCGAGGACGCGGGTGACGGCGATGGTGGCGTCCGCGCCCGTGGCCAGACGGCGCTCGATCGAGCGGGTGATCCTCCGGAAAGCCAGGCCCTCGTGCTGGGCCTTTTCCAGCGCCAGCGGCGAGTTGACCTCCAGCACGAAGGGAACGCCGTGGCGGCGGGCGGCGGCGAGGCCCGCGAAGGTGTTGGCGGCGTAGCGCTCGTAGACGAAGTCGGGCCGGAATTCCCGGATGGCCCGCGAGAGCTTGCGGAAGGCCACGGCGTTGTAGGCCAGCTCCATCGCTTCCTTGACCGGCAAGGGCATGCGCGAGGCGAGGCGGGAGGCGAGCCCCGCGACGCCCTTGGCCTCGCCGCCGGACTCGTCGGCCTTCGCCTCGGTCCCGGCCTCCACGAGCGCCACCTCGCGCACGTCGTGGCCGCGCAGGCGGAAGGCGCGCTGGATCTCGGAGATGTGGATGCCCTGGGCGTCGCCGGCGCGGGTGCGGTGGTGGTACAGGATCTTCACGGCGTGACCTCCATGGCCCGGACGGCCCTCTCCTCGCGGTCCAGGCCGCCGCGCAGCTCCTCCGCCACCTCGCGCCCCACGGCGTCCCAGGTGCGCGACGCGATCCGCGCCCGCACGGCCTCGCGGTCCCAGTTGCGGTCCAGCCCCTTGGCGATCCCCTGCGGCGATCGACTCCACGGTGCGCTCGACCAGCAGGCCGGCCCGCGGCGCATCGATCAGCTCGGGGATGTTCCCCACCGGCGTGGCCACCACGGGCGTGCCGCAGGCCAGGGCCTCCAGCACCACGTTGGGGCACCCCTCGTGGGCGGTGGCGAGCACAAACAGGTCGGCGGCGCTGTACCAGTCCGCCAGCTCGCGGCTCGCGCGCGGACCGGCGAAGAGCACGGCGTCTTCGACCCCGAGCCGCATCGCGAGCTGGCGCAGCTCGGCGTCCATGGCCCCCTCGGCGCCGTCGCCGCCCACGACGGCGAAGCGCAGGGCGGGCCAGCGTTTGCGCAGCCGGGCCACGGCCTCGATGACGAGATGGAAGCCCTTGCGCGGGGCCAGCGTGCCGACCGAGACCAGGAGCGGGCCGTACTTGGCGAGGCCGAGGCGGCGGCGCGCCTCGATGCGGTCCAGCGCCTGGAAGGCGTCCGGATCGATGCCGTTCTCGATCACCCGCACCTTCTCCGGCGCGGATGCCGAGGGCCACGGCGTCGCGCTTCAGCGACTCGGAAACGGCGACGACGCGGGCCGCCCGCCGCAGGGCGAAACGGAGCTGCGGCCGGCGCAGGCGGAAGGGGACGAGCAGGGGCAGCATGCCGCGCAGGGTGATCGTCACCGGCACCCGCAGGACCAGCCCGGCGAGCGCCGCCGCCAGCCCTTCCGGGTAGACGAAGTGGGCGTCGATCGCCTGGAAACGGAATTCGCGGCGCAGGCGCAGCAGCAGCGGTAGCGTCCAGAAGAACAGGAAGAGGCCGTCCAGGCACTTGAGGACGCCGGGGAACGAGAGGAAGCGGGGGTGGTAGACCCGCACGCCGTCCTGGACCTCCTCGGCCGGGACCTCCGGCCGGAAGCCCGGGCGCAGCCCGGAGACGAAGGGGAACCAGGGCGTGGGGGCCACCACGCGGACCTCGAATTCCTCCGCCGGCAGGCCGCGCATCCGCTCGCGCACGAACACCCCGTGCTGCGGCTGGGCCGCGTTGGGGAAGACGGTGCTGAACAGCAGCACCCTGATCCGGGGATCAGATCCCGACCGCACTGGTCACCTCCAGCTCGACCTCGGGCTCGACGGCGGGCGCCTGGCGGGCCACCTCGCGTCCCCAGACTTCGAGCATCAGCAGCGTCCACAGCGCCCAGCCCGCCTCCAGCCGGCGGGCCGCGTGGTCGTCCAGCAGCCGCTCCACCTCGCGCCGCTCGAAGAGGCCGCCGCCGAAGGCGTCCGGCGCCAGCAGCAGGTCGCGGGAGAAGCCCCGCAGGTCCTCGCGCAGCCAGCGGGAGACCGGCGGCGCGAAGCCGCGCTTGGGGCGGGTCATGATCTCGGCCGGCAGCCGCCGCGCCGCCACCCGGCGCAGCAGCACCTTGGTCTCGCTTCCAGCCAGCTTCAGCCGCGAGGGTACGCGGGCCGCGAATTCGACCACCCGGTGGTCGAGCAGGGGGCACCGCACCTCCAGGGCGTGGGCCATGCTCATGCGGTCCACCTTGACCAGGCCGTCGTCGGCGAGCCAGGTCTTGAAGTCGAGGTAGAGGGCGCGGGCCAGCGGCTCTTTGGGCGCCCGCGCCAGGTGCGGCTCGATGGCGGCGAAGGGGTCGAAGGCCCGCCGCCGCTCCCGCAGGCCGCGCCCGAACAGGCGCTCCTCCAGGTGGGGCGGGATCAGCCGGCGGTCGAAGTCGTAGGAGCGCGGGGCGTCCACCGCCAGGTTGCGGAAGAGGCCGCCGAGGCGCAGGGCGCGGGGCAGGCGCGGCGAGCGCGGCCAGCTCGCCCCCAGGGCCGGGAAGAGGCCGCGCCGGACCGCCTCGGGCAGCCAGCGGCGCAGCCGTTCCTCCATCAGGTGCATGGCGTACTTCTCGCCGTAGCCGGCGAACAGCTCGTCGCCGCCGTCGCCGGAGAGGGCCACCGTCACCCGCCGGCGGGTCTCCCGCGAGACGTACCAGGTGGGGACGGCCGAGGGGTCGGCGAAGGGCTCGTCGAGGTGCCAGGCGATGCGCGGCAGCACGTCCGCGAGGTCGGGCCGCACCTCGGTCTCGACGTGGTCGGCGCCCAGGGCGCGGGCCACGGCCGCGGCGTCCTCGCGCTCGTCGGTGGCGCGGTCGGAGAAGCCCACGGTGTGGGTGCGCACCGGCTCGCCCAGGGCCTCGCTCATCAGCGAGACGACCGTGCCGGAGTCGATGCCGCCCGAGAGGAAGGCGCCCAGGGGGACGTCGCTCTCCAGGCGGTCGCGCACGGCGGCGGCCAGCAGGTTTTCAAGCTCTCCCGCCAGGCGCTCGTCGGAGGCCGGGCCGGGGTCGACCGGCGGCGCCGTGGGGACGTCCCAGTAACGCTCGATCCGCAGCCCCCGGTCGTCGCAGACGGCGTAGTGGCCGGCCGGCAGCTTGGCGGCGCCCCGGAAGATGGTCCACGGCGCCGGCACGTAGCCGTAGGCGAGATAGAGGTCGAGGGCCTCGGGGTCCACCTCGGGCTCGATCAGGCCGGCGGCGAGCAGCGACTTCAGCTCCGAGGCGAAGCCGAGGCGGCGGCCGTCGTCGGCCAGGAACAGCGGCTTCTTGCCGACGCGGTCGCGGGCCAGCAGCAGGGTCCGCCGGCGGAAGTCGGTCACCGCCAGGGCGAACATGCCGGCGAGCTTGGCGACGCAGCCGGGTCCCAGCTCCTCCCAGAGGTGGACCACGACCTCGCTGTCCGAGCGGGTGGCGAAGCGGTGGCCGCGCGCCTCCAGGCCGCGGCGCAGCTCGCGGTGGTTGTAGATCTCGCCGTTGCAGACCACGGCGACGGAGCGGTCCTCGTTGTAGAGGGGCTGGTGGCCGCCCGCCAAGTCGATGATGGAGAGGCGGGCGTGCCCCAGGCCCATGGGCCCGGCGAGGTGGACGCCCTGGTCGTCCGGCCCGCGGTGGCGCAGCGGCGCGACCATGCGGGCCAGGGTCTCGCGGCGCGCGAAGCCCGGCTCGGCGTAGAGGAAAAGTCCGGCGATCCCGCACATCGGCTCAGGCTCCTCCTCGCCCAGGCCGGCGAGGGCGCCGGCCGCTTCCACCAGGGCAGGCCGGGCTCGGGCTCCGCCGCCGCGAGCGGTTCCCGCGCCGCGGCGCTGGGCCGCCACGGCCAGGCTGACGCTCAGCGCCATCAACTGGTAGATCAGCTCGAAGTAGGCCGTGTTGAGGAACATGCTGCCGATCACGTAGGCCACGATGGAGATCTGCATCATGCGGGCGTAGACCTCCACCCACGGCAGCTCCGTTTGCCGGCGCAGCCGGTTCAGGCCCATGAAGGCCGTGACGAGGCAGGCCACGAAAAGCAGCACGGCCGGCAGGCCGCACTCGGCCAGGATCTGCAGGAAGACGTTGTGGGAGACCCGGAACCGTTCCGGGTCCGGCGAGTAGGTGCGGTGGACCACCTGCAGGTTGTTCGGCCCGACGCCGAAGACCGGGTAGTCGAGGAACGCCCGCCAGGAGGTCTTCCAGGCCTGGAGACGGCCCTGGGCCGACTTGTCGTCCTCGTAGTCGAAGGTCGTGGAGGCCCGCTCGACATAGGCCTGGGTGAACTGGTCGGAGGTGAGGAACAGGAACCCGGCGAGCCCCAGGCCGATCAGCCCGGTGATGGCCAGCCGCTGCTTCGAGCGCCAGATCAGCAGCCGGCACGACGACGCCCAGGGTCAGCAGGCCGCCGCGCGAGAAGGTGAAGAGGATCGAGATGGTGCACAGCACGGCGATGACGCCGGCCGCGGCCTTCATCCACTTCTCCTTCTCGGTGAGGAGGACCGCCACCAGCAGCGGCAGGATCATGTTGAGGACCAGGGCGAAGGTGTTGTTGTCCGACATGAACCCGCCCGGGCCGTCGTGAAAGCGGATGCCGCCGCGGACCAGGCCGAAGAGGCCGCGCTTGGCGCCCAGGAACCCGATGCGAGCCGACGATCAGCAGGATCAGGATGCGGAAGCGGTGGCGGCTGGTCACCAGGCCGGTGGTGAGGAGGGCGATCAGGATCGTCTTCCAGTAATAGCCGTACATGAGCCCGGCCGCTTCCGGCTTGACGGCCTGGATCGCGGAGAGGCTGATCCAGGCGGCGAGCAGGATCAGCAGCACCGTCTGGGCGCGGATCGTCAGCCAGCGCTCGCGGCCGAGGGTGAGGACGAGCCCGACGAGCATGGCGATGGCGACCCATTGCGACAGGGGCAGGCCGCGGACGGCCCAGGCCATGTCCTGCGGCCGCATGTAGGAGAGCCAGCCGTAGACCAGGAGCCCGAAGAAAGGCCGGAAAACGATCACCGGCAGCGAGCCGTAGATCACCGCCAGGACCAGCAGGTCACGCACGCCGGCCCTCCCCGGCCGCGGCGGCCGGCGGCAGTGCCGCGCTCTCCTCCTCCCGGCGCCGGACCTCGGCCGGCAGCAGGGGCGCGCCCGCCGGGGGCCGCGCCGCCGCTCCCACCAGCTCCTCGAACTTTTCCAGGATGGGCGTCCAGCGGTAGTGGGCGACCAGCCGCTGGCGCGCGTTTTCGGCGAGGCGCTCGCGCAGGGCGGCGTCCTCGATCACCGCGGCGACGGCGCGCTCCAGGCCCTCGTCGGTATCGGCGGCCAGCAGGTCGCGGCCGCTGCGGAAGCCGCCTTCGGAGAGGCCCGCCAGCACCTTCTCGGTGCAGACCAGGGGCAGGTTCGAGGCGATCGCCTCCAGCGCCTTGTTCTGCACCCCCTGGGCGATGCGCAGGGGCGCCACCATGGCCCAGGCCCGGGCGAGGAAGGGACGGACGTCGCCCACGGCGCCCGTGACCTGCACGCCGGGCAGCTCGCCGAGATCGCGCACGGCCGCCGTGGGCGAGCGGCCGACGATCACAAGCTCGAGGTCGGGGAAGCGCAGGCGCAGGCGTGGGAAGACGTTCTTCGCGAAGTGGACCACCCCGTCGACGTTGGCGAAGTAGTCCATCTGGCCGGTGAAGACCAGCGTCGGGTGCGGCGACTTGGGCAGGTCCATGGGCTGGAAGAAGTCGACGTCCACGCCGCTCATCACCGTCTCGGCGCGGGCATCGGGCGCGCCGGTCTTGTAGAGCCGGGTCTCGTTGCCGGTGGCGAGGAAGACGCGCCGGAAGCGGCCGGCGAGGGAGATCTCGTAGCGCCGCAGGCGCCGTGCTTCCAGGGCGTAGACCGGCCGCAGGGGGATGGGCGCGAAGCGCGCGTACTGAGCCCACTTCGCCGAGTCCACGTCCACCATGTCGAGCACCGCCGGCACCTCCGGCATCAACTCGGCGTAGGGAGCCATGGCCGAGCAGAAGACGACCTGGACGTCGAATCGCTCGCGGCGGGCCAGCTCGCGCAGCCGCTCGGACAGCTCCTTCGACTCGAAGAAGGAGAGGGTCATGGGACGGGGTAGGGCCGCCCTCATCGCGGCGCGGACGTAGGCCGCCGGCCGGCTCAGGGGAAAGACCTCGACCCGCTCGCAGAGCGCCTCCAGGGGCGCCAGATCGGGAACCTGTCCATCCGCCAGCGTCAGCAGGTGGACCTTGTGGCGGCGGGCCAGAAACCGGATCTGATGAAAGGCACGGATCTTCTCGCCCTTGTCCGGCGGATAGGGAACGCGGTGGCAGAGGTACAGGATGCGGAGGCCCGCGCGCGGGCGCGCCGTGTGGCGCAACAGGTCCACCGGATCCTTCGAGGACGCGTCGTGCGCCCCGGCGGTCGGTTCGGTCATCGGGCACCTCGTCCCAACAGGACGATCCTCGCCGTGGAGAGCAGGATCGAGATGTCCAGGAAAATCGAAAGGTTCTTGATGTAATAGAGGTCGAACTTCAGCTTCTCGATCGATTCCTCGAAGGTCGAGGCGTATGGAGCCTTGATCTGCGCCCAGCCGGTCAGGCCGGGGCGCACCACCAGGCGCTGCTCGTACCAGGGGCATAGCTCCTTGAGCTGCTCGACGAACATGCGGCGCTCGGGGCGCGGGCCCACGAGGCTCATGTCGCCTACCAGCACGTTCCAGAGCTGCGGCAGCTCGTCGAGCCGGGTCGTGCGGATGAACCGGCCCACACGGGTGACCCGGGGATCGCCCTGCACGGCCCAGCGGGCGCCCCCCTTCTCGGCGTCGTTGCGCATGGAGCGGAACTTCCAGAGGGTGAACTCGCGGCCGCCGCGGCCCACGCGGTCCTGGCGGAAGAAGACCGGGCCGGGGGAGTCGAGCCGCACGGCCAGGGCCACCAGCAGCATGAACGGCAGCGCCAGGAGCAGCCCCACCGAGGCGGCGGTCAGGTCGAGGAGGCGCTTGGCGAACGCCACCCCTCGGGAGACCACGAAGCCGTCCGAGAAGACCAGCCACGACTTGCGGAGCCCTTCGAGCATGATCTTGCCGGTGATCTGCTCGTAATAGGACGACGCCTCCTGGACGCGGATGCCGCTGGTCTTGCAGTGCAGCAGGGCGTCCATGCTGAGCCGGCCGCGGTGGTCCATGGCGGCCACCACCACCCGGGTGACGCCGTGCTGGAGCGCCAGGTCGCGGACCTGGCCCGTGGTGCCGATGACCCGCGGGTTGAGGAGGCTCACCCCCTGGAGGGCGGGGTCGTCGTCCACGAAGCCGACCACGCGGTAGCCCAGGTGGCGGCGGTGCAGGGTCTCGCGGGCGATGTCGATGGCCTTCTCGTCGGCGCCGACGATGAGGACGCGCTCGGCGAAGCCCTCCGCCTGCAACATCCAGCGCAGCACCACGCGCCAGGCGAGGACGAAGGAGATGCCGAAGAAGAGGGCCAGGGCGAAGACGCCACGGCCCGTCTGCACGATGGGCACGAGGAAATACAGCGCCCAGGAAGCCACCGCCAGGACCCAGAAGGTCCGCAGCAGGCGCATCATCAGCTCCCGGGCCGACAGCCGATCGCCGAAGTCATAGAGGCCGTTCGCGTAAAGGCAGAGCAGGCCCAGGAAAGCGAACACCAGGCTGTCGAGCTGCACAATGGAGGACGGCGGCACGTCGGGGCCGCCACCCAGCCGAAAGTGGATGGCGAGTGGTATGGCCGCGAAGAGGAGCCCTCCCTCCACGAGCAGGGAGACCACCGCCGGCACGGCCCAGTAGCGACTGAAGATCCGGATCATGTCCGATTCCCGATTCCCGATGTCAACCTTGGTCAGTAATAACCGCGGTATCCCCGCTCCGAGATCCGCGCGTGGTTGAGCACCGCCCCGATCAGCTTGTCGGGGCCCAGGGCGCTCAGGGTCTTCTCGATGTCGTGCTTCTTGGTCTGCCCGGCGCGCACCACCAGCACCACGCCGTCGGAGCGGGCGGCGAGGGAACGGGCGCTGGCCAGCAGGGTCATGGGCGGCGAGTCGACGACCACCACCTCGTACTGGTTGCGGGCTTCGCCGAGGACCTCGGACATGCGCCGGCCGGACATCAGATCTCCGGCCACGCCGGAGGCGCCGGCCATGAGGATGTCGAGGCTGGTCCCCTCCAGGGAGACCATGGCGTCGGAGAACGGGAGGCGCCGCTCCAGCACCTGCTGCAAGCCCGGACGGTCGGGCCGCTCGGGTTCGAAGTAGGTGTGGAGCTGGGGTCGCCAGAGGTCCCCCTCCAGCAGCAGCACCCGGCGCTCCTCGCCGCGGGTCAGCGTCAGGGCCAGGTTCAGGCTGGTGAGCGTCTTGCCCGCGCCCTCCTCCGGGCTCGTCACCGTCAGGGCGTAGCCCCAGGTGGCGAGCGGGTTGATGCGCTCCTCGACCTGCACGGCGAGGCTGCGGTACTGCTCGGCGGCGAACGACGGCGGCGCCATGTAGTCGACAACCGGCGCGTCGTCCCGGAGCTGGACGCGGCGTGAGGGCGCCAGCTCACGGTGGATGCGCGTCGGTCGGTCGGCGGTCCTCAGTACATCCATGGATCAGCTCCTCCTGGTCGGGGAGGTCTCCCGAGCGCCCTTGAAGACGGGAATCGTGGCGAGCACCGGCACGCCGGGGAAGGCCTCCTGGAACGACTGGACGTCGGCGTACGTGGGATCGATGCGCTCCCGGAGCAACGCCGCCAGCAGGCCGAACAGGCCCCCGGCCACCAGGCCGAAGCCGAGCACCAGGACCGGTTTGGGCTCGTACGGGAAGCTGGGCGGCACGGCCCGCTCGATGATCGTGAAGCGCTCGCCCTGCTGGCTCTTCTCCAGGTTCTCGTACAGGCGGGCGTTGAGGCGCTTGTCGAGCAGCGACTCGTAGGATTTCCGGATGTTGTCGTAGTCGCGGGTCAGCGACAGCAGGTCCTGCTCGACCCGCGGCAGGTTCTCCAGCCGTCCCTGCATCCGCGAGGTGTCGGCCAGGATGCGCCCGCGCTCCGCCTTGAGGTTCCGGATCTCCAGGTCCACGGAGGCGAGCTCGGCCTTGAGCGTGGGATCGATCCGCACGGGCTCCGGCTCAGGGTGGCGCTCCGTCACCGCGGCGGCCTGGACCGGCTGGGCCTTCTGCAGCCTTTCCAGCTCCTCGACCTCGGCCCGGGCGCGGATGACGTCCGGATGCCGCTCGGTGTAGCGGGCGCGCAACTGGATGAGCTCGGCGCGGGCCTGCTCCAGCCGCGAGGGCTGCCCCGGGGCGCTCTCGGTGAGGATCGACCGCGGCGAGCTCCGCCGCTGCTCGGCCTCGCGGCGCAGCTCGGCGATCTGGCTCTGCAGGAGGAGGCGGCGCGTCTCCGCCTTGTCCATGGCGTCCATGTTGATCTCGAGCTTGGTCTGGAGCTGCTCGACCCCCCGCAGGTTGGTGTCGCGCTGCTCGGGGAGGGTGCCCATGTTCAGGCTTTTGAACTCGGCGATCTTCGCCTCCTGGATCTCCAGGCGGCGCTTGGTCGCGGCGAGCTCGCTCTCCAGGAACTCCGAGGTCCCCTGCGCCTGGTTCTCGCGCAATTGCAGGTTGCTCTGGATGAACAGCTCGGCCACCCGGTTGGCCGTGCGGGCGGCCTTGACCGGATCGCTGTTCTTGAAGCTGATGTAGAAGGTGTCGCCCCGCGGCTCCACCATCAGGTCGTAGTTGACCTGGGCGACCAGGCTGGCCATGGGGGCCATGCCGCGCTCAGGGTAGAGGTCCATCTCGCGGACGATCCGCTCCAGGTTGGTGCGGTTCTTGATCAGCGGCTCGATGGTGCGCAGCCGGTCCTGCATGCTGGCGATGACGGTCGGCTTCACGTAGTCGACCGGCACGATCTGGGGTTCCACAAGCACCTTGGTCTCCGCCTTGTAGGTGGGGGGCAGCACCTTGAGGGCCGCCACGCCCGCGGCCAGGCCGAGGACCATGGGCACGAGGAACCAGATCCGGCGCCGCCACAGGGCCCGGACCAGCTCATTGAGTGTCAGGTTGATCATCGTCGATGGGTCTCCCAAGGCTTTCCGGCTCGTTCGGGGTCTCCCCCGCGCTGAAGATCCGGAACGCCAGGCTCAAGAAGTAACGGGAGTAGGAGAGGTCCGGGAAAGCCGCCACCTCGGAGCTCTGCCAGATCCTTGAATAGCCGCCGGACAGCCGGAAGGCGGGCGTGAAGCTCCAGGAGGCCCGCGCCGTGCCGGCGACGAACTCGGTCAGGTCTTCGCCTTCCAGGGTCCGGCCGTCGACCGCGATGGACTCGAAGATCTCCGTCTGCCGCGACGCGTTGCCGTCGATCCCCAGCTCCCACTGCCGGCTCACCGGCCAGGAGAGGTCCAGGTACGCGTTGTCCGCCTCCACGGCACGGCCGAGGCCGGCGCCGGGGGAGATGTCGTGGCTGAGCCCCAGGTCCCAGCGGAAGAGCTGCCGTTTCTGCGAAAAATTCAGGGAGCCGCGCCAGCCGTCGCTGGTCTCCCGCTCCTCCCTGCCCGGGACCGGCTCCGGCTCCCCCGGAGCGCCCGGCACCGGCGGCGGCAGCAGGAACACCGGCCGCGTCAGGTGTCCGTAGTAGGCGCCGGCCTCCAACCGCAGCAGGCTGTCGCGGCCCACTGCCAGGGCATAGGCCAGGCCGAAGGTGAGGACGTCGCTATCCCCCAAGTCGCCGTAGTCGTACTGGAACGCGCTGGCATCCGCCTCGAGAAGGCGGCCTTCCGCCAGCTCCCAGGAGGCCCCCAGGTACGCGCCCAGCGTCTCCGAGTCGACGAAGTCCGCCTCCTCGAAGCGGCGCAGCATGTGGTTGGCGCCCAGCGACAGCGAGAAGCGGCGGCTGAAGGCCTGCTCCAGGGAGACGTCCAGGTTGTGGGCCAACTGGTCGCCGCGCGGCGTCGTCACATAGGTCACCGGGGCCGCCACGGACTGGTAGGAATTGAGATCTGGCAGCGACAGCAACTGCTCCCGGACGTTGAGCCGCAGGGTGCGGGTGAGATCGCCCACCAGGCCGAAGTCGAGGAGGTGGGTGGTGCCGGAAAGGTCCGTGTCCTCCACGTTGCGCTCGTAGGATGGAGAGTAGTCGAGGGCCAGGCTCAGCCGCTGCAAGGCATAGGAGAGCCGGAGATTGACTCCGGCGCGGGCCACCGGATCGTCCTGTCGGAAAGCGAGGTCCTGCTCGTCGCCGTAACCGCCCTCATCCTGGGCCCCGAGCTCCCCTTCCACGAGGAACCGGAACTCCCCTCCGGCGGCCGGCGCCGCCAGGACCAGAAGACCGCCCACGAGGAAGACCCACTGGGTGATGCGGCTTGAGCTCGAACCTGGTAGATGTCTCATCGCTTGTTCTTGGGACTCCTAGAACAAAAACCCCGGTGTGAGTCCCCGCTTCCGCTCAGGTTCTCCACGCACTGCCGATACCTGTGCAACCACCCCGAAACTGCAAGAGGGGTGCCAGTCGCTCTTTAGACAGGAGAACGCCGGTTTCGCGCCCGGTTTCCGCTCTCCCGGGAGGCGAACTCTTCCTCCAAGGCGTGTAGGTTTTGCCGCCGGTGACGAACAGGTATGAATATGAACCGATTCAATAAGGTTCTAGGAACTACGGAACGATCACGGTGTCGCCGGGTTGGAGCAGGAGGTTGTCGCCGGGGCGCTTGCCCGAGAGGATGGCGGCGATGTCGATCTCATAGCGCCGGTCCGTCCTGCCATCCCTGCCGTCCCGCAGCACGACGACCTTCTTCTTGGCGTAGGGGGTGAGACCGCCCGCCAGGGCCAGGGCCTGCATGAGCTTGGTCCGCGGATGCAGGTCGTAGGCGCCGGGGTCGGCCACCTCGCCGGTGACGAAGACCTTCCGGGAATGGATTTCTTTCACCACCACCGAGACCCCCGGGGCGGTGACGTACTCCTTGTAACCCTCGGTCAGTGTCTGACGGAGCGCCAGAGGTGTCATACCCGCCGCCTGGATGTCGTTCAGGAGCGGCACCGAGATGCGGCCGTCCGGGCGCACCGGCACGGTCGTGGAGAGCTCGGGGTTCTTCCACACGGTGATCTCCAGAACGTCGCCGATGCCGATGGCGTAGGCGTCCGGAGGCTCCTCCTCCGAGCGGGTGACGACCTGGGCCCCGGCCGGGACGGCCAGAAGGGCGATCAGCGGGAAGGCGGCGAAGGCTTTCAATATGGTGAGGGTCAATATGTTGAGGGTCCTGGTCCCCATCGTTTCCTCCAGAGCTCGGGATATAGGTCCAACATCGGTGGACGAGCACCTGGTTGCCGCTGAGCTGCAAGAAGCGTTCCGATGTCTCGTCCCCGGACGCTTCCGGCGTGGCCCACACGTTGCATTACGTACCGGGCTGCAGAGTTGTCGTGTCCTTTCCGGAGGCTCCAGCATGAAGAAACGTCTGCTCGATTGGATCATCTGCCCGCACTGCGGCGAGCGTCCACGGCTCCAGGTCTTCCAGGAAGAGAAGGTCGAGCTTCCGTCGCCGGTGCGCGTCCCCGCCTGCTCCTTCCACTGCGCGCGCCACGGTCTGGCGAACCCTCCGGCGGCGTCAGTCGTGCCGGACTGCGCCTCCTGCTACAGCGAGGAGATCCTGGAGGGAGCGCTCTCCTGCGTCTGCGGCCTGGTCTACCCGGTCATCTCCGGCATCCCGCGGATGCTGACCAACGCCAAGGAGGAGTACCCGGAGTTCTTCGCCCGCCACGGCCTCGCCGGCGTGCCGAAGAAGGACGTCCCCCCCACCGTGGCGGACCCGCGCAGCTCGAAGAGCTTCGGCCTGCAATGGACCGTCTACCAGGAAGGGGACGCCACCTGGTTCAAGGACGACGCCGGGCTGCGCAAGCGGGAGTTCCTCTACAACCTCGACACCACGCCGCAGGAGCTGCGGGACGCCACCCTGCTCGACGGCGGCTGCGGCAACGGCGAGCTCACCCGCGCCGTGGCGGAGCACGGGCCGGAGATCGTGGCCATGGACTTCAGCCGCAGCGTGGAGAACGCCCGCAAGCGCCTGTTCGAGAACGGCCGTCACGTCTCGCACCGGGTCCACTACCTGCAAGGAAACATCCTGGAGCTGCCGCTGCTGGCGAAGAGCTTCGACATGGTGCACACCTCGGGGGTGCTGCACCATACGCCGAGCACCTACCGGGCCTTCCGCTCCATCAGCCGGGCGGTGAAGCCGGGCGGAAAACTCTACGTTCAGCTCTACCGCCGCCGGCCGGCGTGGATCCACGCCATCAACGTGTCGCTGCGGGCGGTCACCACGCGCATGCCCATGCGGCTCCTCTACGGCCTCTGCTACCTGGCCTCGCCGGCGCACGCCGCCATGTCGCGCCTGATGCACTTCCTGCGCGGCGAGCCGGCGCCGCCGAAGGCCACCACCCGCGTGCGCGCGGTGCAGATGTTCGACAACTACAGCCCGCCCTACCAGTACCGCCATACGGTGCCGGAGATCATGGAGCTGTTCAGGAGCGAGGGTTACAAGGACTTCAAGGACGTGACGCTCGACAACGAGGCCCGGCACATGCTGGCCGTGCTGGGGCGCAAGAAGCCGGGGGACCTTCATCATGGATCGGCGCAACCGCAGGAACAGGAAAGGTTTTCCTCGGAGCCCGGGCCGCAGATCCGCCGGCACCTGCCGCCGGTGGATCTACAAGTCCGGCCGGGTCTCCGGCAAAAAACTGAGCAGTTGATCTCTCAGCCGGGGTCCATCAATCGATGAACTTCCGGTGCCACTCTTCGAGCACCAGAAGCTGCCAGAGCACGCGGTGGTGGTCCTTCTCCCCCGCCGCGTGCTGGCGCACCATGTTGCGCACCGTCTCCGGGCGGAAGTAGCCGCGGCCGAGGGACCGGCCGCTCTCCAGGATCTCCGCCACGTAGCCGCTCAGCGGACCCTTGAACATCATGGCGAGCGGCGTGGGGAACCCCATCTTCGAGCGGTAGAGGATCTCCTTCGGCAGGTACGGTTCCATCGCCTTCTTCAGGATGTATTTCGTCTCCCATCCCTTGATGCGCAGGCGCGGCGGGAGGCTGGCGCCGAGCTCCACCACGCGGTGGTCGAGGAACGGCACGCGCAGCTCCACCGAAGTCGCCATGGTCATCTTGTCGGCCTTGATCAGCAGGTCGTCCGGCAGCCAGCTCTTGACGTCGAGGTACATCATCCGCAGCAGCGGATCGAGCCCTTCCGTCTTCTCGTAGTAGCGGCGCACCAGGCCCGGCATGGCGCTGCCGTTGAAAAGGTTTTTGATCTCGGGCCGGTAGAGCGAATCCTTCACCGGCGTCTCGTAGAAGGAGACCCCGGTGTAGCGCTCCGCAAGCGGCCGGTTGGAGATCTCCGTGTACTTGTGCCATTTCCCGCCCAGGCGGTTGAGCATGGGATTGATCACGCTCCGGCGCAGCGCGGCCGGAAGCAGGCGGTAGCGCTCCAGCGTCCGCATGTACTTGTAGATCGGATAGCCGCCGAAGACCTCGTCCGAGCCTTCGCCGGAGAGCACCACGACGACGTCCTCGCGGGCGAGCTTCGAGACGAAGAACAGCGAGATCGCCGCCGATTCCGTCACCGGCTCGTCCATGTGCCAGATCAGCGACGGGATGAAATCCTTGAACTCCTGGGGTGTGACGAAGACCTCCCGGTGCCGGGTGCGGAACTTCTCCGCCACCATGCGCGCGTAGCGGGTCTCGTCGTACTCGGGCCCGAAGTCGTAGGCCACGGTGAAGGTGCGGATGTCCTGGATCCCCATGCCGTGCATCAGGGCCACCACGGCGCTGGAGTCGACGCCGCCGGAGAGGAAGACGCCCAGGGGGACGTCGCTGCGGAGCTGGAGGCGCACCGAGTCGCGCAGCAGGTCCAGGGAGCGGCGGACGTGCTCCTCCTCGCTCATCTCCTCGGTCGCGAAGGCGAGGTCCCAGTACTCGCGGCGGTGGACGCCGTCGCGGTCCACCCGCATGCACCAGCCGGGCGGGAGCTTCTCGATCCCCTGGAACAGCGTGCGTTCGGTGGGCACGTAGCCGACGCTCATGTAGGCGTCGAGCATCTCCAGGTTGACCCTCGGCTTCTCCTTCGCGACGGCCAGCAGCGCCTTGATCTCGGAGGCGAAGACCAGGCCCTCGTCGTTGACGGTGTAGTAGAGCGGCTTGATGCCCAGGCGGTCGCGGGCGATGAACAAAGTCTTCGTCCGGCGGTCCCAGATGGCCAAGGCGAACATGCCGTTGAGCTTCTCCAGCATGGCCTCGCCCTCGGTCTGGTAGAGACGGAGGATGACCTCGGTGTCGGTCTGGGTGTGGAACCTATGCCCCCGGGCCTCCAGCTCGGCGCGCAGCTCCAGGAAGTTGTAGACCTCGCCGTTGAAGGTGATGGCGAGCTGGCCGTCCTCGGTGAACATGGGCTGTCGCCCGCGCCGGGAGGTGTCGAGGATGGTCAGCCGCTTGTGGGCGAGGCCGAGGGAACCCTCCTCGAAATAACCCTCGTCGTCCGGTCCGCGATGAGCGAGGCAGGCGCCCATGGCCCGCAGCTCGCTCGGCGCCACCGGCCGCCCCGAGCGGAAGTTGTAGATTCCCGCGATGCCGCACATGACGCGGAAAGGGAAAGCAAAAAGCGGGCCTTATACGACCGGAACGGGCTGGTCGGGAACAGTTTGCGGCGCGGTCTTCTCCGCTTCCACCCTCCGGATCGCCTCCAGCAACTGCCGCCGGACGGTCTCGCGGGAGTAGTCGGCGGCGAGGCGGCGGCGGCCGTTGCCGCTCAGCCACTGCCGGGTCTGGGGGTTGTCCAGGAGATCGAGAATGGCCGTCACCCACTCCACCGGGTGCTGGCCCACCAGCAGGAAGTCCTCGCCCTGGCGTCCGGAGGTGCCCGCCACCGCCCAGGAGGAGGCCAGCACCGGCACGCCCACCGCCCAGGCCTCCAGCACCTTGATCGGCACCCCCGAGCCGCAGCGCATGGGCGCCAGCGCGATCGTGGCCTGGGCGATCACCGAGCGCATGTCCTTCGGCGACTCGATGAGCCGTACCCCGGCCTTCTCCACCACCCGCCGGAGCTTGGCGGCGGGACGGTCCCCCGCCACGACCAGACGCACCTCCGGCCGGACGCGGCGCAGCGACGGCCAGACGTCCCGCAGCCACCAGGTGACCGCGTCCACGTTGACGAAGTAGCCGAGGTTGCCGGTCAGCGCCAGCACAGGGCCTTCGTCCTCCGCGCGCCAGAGCTTCTCCCGCTCCTCCGGGGCGTCCACCTTGCGCTCGCGGATGGAGAGGCGCACCACCGAGACCTTGGCCGCCAGCTCCGGCGACAGGCGGTTGGCCAGGGCCTGGCGGTCCCGCTCGCAGACGACCAGCATGCGGACCGCCCGCTCGGCCAGCCGCCGCTCCGCGACCGCCAGCAGGCGCGCCTCCACCTTCAAGGGCGGCGTCATCCACCAGCGGTCCACCGCCGCCCGCAGCGAGAAGTTCAAGGAGAGGCTGTCGATGAGGTCGACGACGATGGGCGTGTCGCCGAAGTCATCCAGGTGGACGGCCAGGCGGACGAGCTGAAGGATGCCCAGATCGTGCTTCGGGGCCAGCTCGCGGAGCCGCCGTCCCAGGTCGGGCTGGTAGAAGAGGCCGGTCTGGAGCGGCAGGCGCCGCAGCACCGCCCGCGACATCCCGGAGAGGAACGCCCGCCCTCCGCCCGCTTGATAAAGCTCGGTCCGGTACGGCGCGTCCGCCGGCGGCGGGGGCTGGTCCTTGCCCGGAGCGGGCGTCAGAAGCGTCACCTCGTGCTCGCCCGAGAGGAAGTCGAGCATCTGGAGAGCCCGCATCTGGTCCCCCCGCCGGGGGGACCAGGGATAGCGGGAGGTGACCAGAAGGATCTTCACCTCAGACGAGCTTCAGGAGGTGGCCCAGCTTGTCGCGCTTGGTGCGCAAGTAGGCGCGGCTGGAATCCGTGGGGGGCATTTCCAGAGGAACGCGCTCGACGATCTCCAGCCCATAGCCGTGGAGGGCGATGTACTTGCTGGGGTTGTTGGTCATCAGGCGCATCTTGCGGACGCCGAGGTCGCGCAGGATCTGGGCGCCGATGCCGTAGTCCCGCTGGTCGGGCCGGAAGCCCAGCCGCTCGTTGGCCTCGACCGTGTCGTGCCCCTGCTCCTGGAGCTCGTAGGCGCGGAGCTTGTTCATCAGGCCGATGCCGCGCCCCTCCTGGAGCAGGTAGAGGAGCACGCCCCGGCCCTCGGCGGCGATGTGCTCCAGGGCGCTCTCGAGCTGCGGCCCGCAGTCGCACCGGCAGGAGCCGAAAATGTCGCCGGTGAGGCACTGGCTGTGGACCCGCACCAGCACCGGCTCTTCGGGATCGATCTCCCCCATGGCCAGGGCCACGTTCTCGTCGCCCGTGACGTCCGAGCGGTAGGCGTGGATCTGGAAGTCGCCGTAGATGGTGGGCAGCCGGGGCGAGGCGATTTTGCGCACCAGGGTCTCGTGGCGGAGCCGGTAGCTGATGAGGTCCGAGACGGTGATCATCAGCAAGCCGTGCTCGGCGGCGACCTTGGCGAGGTCGGGAACCCGGGCCATGGTGCCGTCGTCGTTCATGATCTCGCAGATCACCCCGGCGGGCTTGAGGCCGGCCAGGGCGGCAAGGTCGACCGAGGCCTCTGTCTGCCCGGCGCGCTTGAGGACGCCGCCCTTGCGGGCGCGGAGCGGAAAGACGTGGCCGGGACGGAGGAGGTCCTCGGGCCGGGTCGCCGGGTCGATGGCGGTCAGGATGGTGGCGGCGCGGTCGGCGGCGGAGATGCCGGTGGTGACCTTGCCGCGGGCCTCGATGGAGATGGTGAACGCGGTGCCGAAGGTGGAGGTGTTGTCCTCGACCATCAGGGGGAGGTCGAGCTCCCGGCACCGCTCCTCGGTCATGGCAAGACAGATCAGGCCGCGGCCGTGCTTGGCCATGAAGTTGACGGCGCCCGGGGTCACCTTCTCGGCCGCGATGGCCAGGTCGCCCTCGTTCTCACGGTCCTCGTCGTCGACGATGATGACGATCTCGCCGCGACGGAAAGCTTCGATCGCCGCCTCGATGGTGGCGAAGGGAGGGTCGTGGGTCATGGCGTTTTCCGCAGGTCTCTCGCCGGGGGAAGGCTCCGGAGCCGTTCCCAGGACGAAGGGGGAGGATGGACGCGTCGTGCGGCCGGCGCCAGTCTACGCGCGGCGGGGGTGGGGGTCAACCGCTATTGGATCCGGTACGGGACCGTGGCTTTGACGGCACTGGCGCGCGGGACGCCGTTGAGCCGGGCCGGCGAATACCTCCACTTCGTAGCGGCCACGATGGCGTTGGCGTCCAGGGCGGGATCGAGAGGCTGGGTGACCTCGGCCCCCACGACCATGCCGTTCTCGTCCACCTCCAGCTCCAGCCCGACGTCGCCCTGAAGCCGCCGCCTCCGCGGCTCCTCGGCGTACTGAGCCATGGTCCGCGTGAGCAGCACCGGAGCCTGGACCGTGTCGCTCGGCGCGACTTTCACATCGTCCCGGAACCGCCACTCCGCCTCCTGGTGGAAGGCGCCTTCGACCCGGAGGTCCGGGGCGGGCGGGGCCTCGGGGATGGTGGAGCCGCAGGCGGCGAGGACGAGATAGAACAGGGCGAACGTCAGATTCTTCATGTCGATCTCCAGCCACTACTCTAGAACGGATTCCCGATGTTGAAGAACAGCTCGTAGGTGGGTTCCGCCGGCTCTCCTCTCTCGCGGCCGAGCTTCCATCCGATGCCGGCGCGGAGGGGGCCGATCGGGGAGAGGTAGCGGACGCCGACGCCGACGCCGTTCTTGAGCTCGCCGAAGTCGATCGAGCGCCAGTCCGCCCAGACGTTGCCGCTGTCGAAGAAGATCGTGCCGCCGAAGTCGCCGAAGATCGGGAAGCGGTAGTCCAGGTTCAGGAGGAAGACTCCGTCGCCTCCCACCGGCAGGAACTCGTCGCCGTCCTCGCTGAGGAGGAGGGTCTCGCCGCGGATGCCCAGATCGTCCCGCCCATAGGCCCGGTGGCTGGAGTCGCCGCCCGCGAAGAAGCGCTCGGGGAGGGGGATGTTCCGGCTTGGGAACTCCGCCAACGGATCCCCCGGCACGGACGCCAGCGTCGTCAACGGCTCGATGCCCCCGGCGCGCACGCTCGCCGCGATCACCCCCGGACGGCCGAGGTCGAAGTATTGCGTCTGCTGCACGAAGAGACGCAGGAATTCCGTGTCGGTCTGGAAGGCGGGGAACGCGTACTGGAACTGCGCCAGCGTGCTCCAGCCGCGAGTGGTGGCGAGCGGGTCGTCGCGGCGGTCCCAGAAGAAGCTCGAGATCAGACTGGTGAGCTCGTAAGGCTGATCCTCCCGCTCGATCTCGTTGGCGGAGAGGCCGGGATCGACGCCCTCCAGCTCGACCTGGCGGAAGTCGAGCCCGAGGCCGACGCGGCGGCTGGCGAACACCCGCACGGCTTCGATGCGGGCGCCGTAGCGGACCACCTCTTCGAAGGACTCGTTGGGCGGAAACTCGTCCTCGTAGAAGAGGGTCGAGGTGAGCGAGATGGGGCGCTCGCCCAGGTAGGGTTGATTGAAGAGGAGGCGGAAGAACTTGTCCCGCTCGCTCAGGCGCAGCTCGGTCCGCAGGCTGTAGGCCCGGCCCGCCAGGTTGTTGTTGGTGAAGCCGATGAGGCCGCGGGGGTTGTACTCCGCGGAGCCGCTCTGCGGGGCTTCCACCTCCAGGCCGACACCATAGGTCAGGGCCCGCTGCTTCCCCTCCTCGACGCGGACCAGGACGTCGCGCTCCTCGGTTTCCAACCCGGCGGGGACGAGCTCGACGTCCACCCGGGAGAAGATCCCCAGCCGGTAGAGGTTGCGCTCCACCTCAAGGATCTTGACGTCGCTGATCGGGTCGCCCTTCTTCAGGCCGAGGGTGCGGCGGATGACGTCCGCCAGGGTGCGCTGGTTGCCACGCACGATGATCCGGTCGGCCACCTGCCGCGGGCCTTCGAGGACCTGGATCACGACGTCCACCAGGGTGTGGTCCGGATTCCAGTCCTGGCGGGCGGAGACCTGGGACTGCGTGTAGCCCTGGGCGGCGTACTCCGCGCGGACCGCTTCCAGGGTGCGGTCGAGCAGCACCGGATGAAAACCGCCGGTCTCCTGGAGAGCCAGGTTGCCGCGGAGCCGTTCGAGGTCGTCCGCCAGGTTCTCGGCCCCCTCGAAGGTCAGGCTCGCCACCCGCTGTCGGGGTCCTTCGCGGATGGGGATGACGAGGTGCAGCTCTTCCCCCTCCCACTCGACCTGGGCCGGCCCCACCTCGGCGCCGGCGTACCCCTTGAGGGCATAGTAGCGGTCGAGGTTCTCGACGTCCTCGTCCAGCTCGGACTGCACCAGCCGGCCGCTGCCGCGGCGCAGGAGGCTGCGCTCGGAGACGAGCATGAGATCCCGCAGCTCCTTGTCGGGGATCTCCTCGTTGCCCGCCAGCTCGATGCTCGTCAGCGTGTACACGGGCCCCGGCGCGATGGCGATGCTCACCACGAGCCTGCCGTCGGTCCTCCGCTCGCCGGTGTCCACCCGGACGTCGTAATGCCCCTGCTGCTGGTAGTAGGTCTTGATGCGGCCGGCCGCCTGGAGCAGCAGGGCCTCGTCGTAGCCGGACTCGCCGAGGAAGGGCAGGAGACCCTTGCGGCGCAACGTCTCCTCGTCGGCGCCGCGGACTTCTACGGCGATCTCCGGGCCGACTTCGACGAGATAGGTCAGCTTGACCGAATTGGCCGCGAGGTCGTACTCCTCTTGCGGAGGGTCGACCAGCGCCGCGCCGTGGCGCTGGTCGATGAGCCAGGCCTGGAGGCGTTCGGCGTCCTCGCGGGCGAGCCGGCGGCTGTAGGGCTCGCCGGGCTTGAGGCGAAGCTGCTTCACCAGGTCAGCGGGCGCGAACGGATCGACGGCCTGGCTGAAGGCGATGGTGTCGACGGTGGCCCGGGGCCCGCTGTCGACCGTGTAGGTCACCACGGCCTGCCGCCGCGTTTCGTCGGTCGAGACGGCGACTCGGGCGGTGGAGTGGAAATAGCCGCTCCGCTCGTAGACCTCCTTCAGCGCGTAGACGCCCCGGAGCACCTGCTCCTCGGACAGGGGCTCGCCGTTCCTCTGCGGGATGGCCCGCCGCAACTCTTCGAGCGGCAGGCCGAGCTGGCCGGCGATCTTCACCTCCTCCACCTGCACCACGGCCCGGAAGACGATCACGACCACGACGCCGCCTGCCTCCGGGTCTTCCCGCGTGTAGACCTCGATCTCGGAGGCGGTGCCGCTCGCCTGCAGGTTGCGCAGCGTATCCCGGACATCCTCCTCGGAGAGGGGCCGCCCCACCCCGGTCTCGATCAGCTCCGCGAGCTCGATGTCCTCGTTCAGAGGGGCGTCGCTGCGGATCTCGACGGCGGTGACGAGGGGGCCGGGCGGCTCCGGCGGCGCCTCCTCCTCCGTCTGCGGGAGGGCCGGCGCCGCGATCAGCAGCAGCCCGAGGGCGAGCCGGAACGCCAGGCGCCGCCATCCCCTTGGGCGGCCTTCGCGGCGGCTCATCGCGATTCCCTCAGAAGCGCCGCTGCCACTGGGCGTCGATGGCGTAGCTCTCATCGCCTTCCTGGGTGAGGATCAGGGTCACGTTCTTGCGCACCTGCCATTCCACCTGAACGACGTATTGCTGGGTGGTCGCGGGATTGTACGTATAGGTCACGAAGACGTCCCGCGACAGGCGGCGGCCCACCGTGACCCCGACGCCCGAGGAGAGCTGCCCGCCCCCGGCGGTCTGGGGAACGAAGATCTGGAAGCGGTCGAACGGGAACAACCTGCCGACCCGCTTGGAGATCTCCGACGAGGCCTGACCGAAGAGGAAGGCCCGCGCCGCCTCGCTGGCGGCCACGTCCTGGTCCGCCGGCCGGTCCGGCACGGCGTCCGCGAGGTCCGGCCGCTCCCCCGTGGCGATGAGCCCGAGGATCTCCAGGTCCGCCAGGTTGGAGTCGGAGGCGAAGCTGACGTCCGGCTTGTCGAGCGTGCCGCCGAGGGTGAGGGTGATGTTGAAGCGCTGGATCTCGGTGGTGGCCACCAGGTCGATCAGCGGATCGATGCGGTTGGGATTGCTGAAGGTGAGGATCCCCCGCTGGACCTCGTACTCGTTGCCGCTGAAGATCAGGGTCCCCCCTTCGGCGATCTCGACCTCGCCGAAGATCACCGGCTGCGCCACGGTGCCGCGCACGGTGAGACTCACGTTTCCCTGGAGGTTGGCGACGTTGTTGCGGACGCGCAGGGCGTCGGGGCCGCGGATGGCGAGGTCGAGCTGGGTGGTGGCCTCGAAGTCGCCGGTCTCGGGGATTTCCAGGCGCTGGCGCTGGAACAGACCCTGGATGAAGGCCAGGAGGTCGATCGGCACGTCCTGGACGTACAGGCTCCGCTCCAGGTCCACCTCACCCCGGATCACCCGCCCATCGTCGGTCGAGGCGATGGTGATGGAGGCGTTCCCCCGATTGAGGAGGAACTCCGGGAAACGCAGGCTGATGCCCCGCGCGTTCAGCAGCAGACGGTAGGAGAGCTCCCGGCCAGGGCCGGGGAAGACCCATTGGGAGCCTGTCGCCACTTCCACTGTGCCGTTGCCGAACCGGGCCCGCATCTCCTCGACGACGATGCGGTCGCTGTTGAAGCTCAGGAAGCCCTGGACGTTCTCGATCTCCTGGGCGAGGCCGGGGACGATGGCGCTGGCGCCGCGGATCTCCCCCTGTCCGCGCAAGGAGGGATCGCCCAGGGTGCCGCGGATCGATCCCAGCACGTCGAGGGCGCCCTCAATCCGGTACTCCTGGGGCAGGAAGAGATCCACCCAGTTCGCCGCGACCGTGCTCTGGAAGCGGAGGTCCAGGGGAACGTTCTCGGCGAGAGCCAGCGAGCCGGAGAGGATCAGCTCGTTCTCGGTCTCGGGCTCGCCCAGGTAGAACGACTCGATGACGACGCGCTCGGGGGTCACCGCCAGCACGACGGGCTCACGGCTGGCGATGGTCCGGTCCTGGTAGCGCAGCCGCAGGTCGGAGAGCCAGAGGCCCGCGCTCCAGGTCTCCGCCGGGAAGTCGGCCTCGGCGGTGAGGGTGCCCACCAGAGAGCCGGAGAAGTCCGGGAGAGGCCGAGGGGAGAAGGCGCGGGCCAGGGCGCCGAGCTGGTCGGTGCGCAGCTCGACGGAGAGGTCGGCCCCCTGGCGGCTCAGCGGGCCGCCGCCCTGGAAGGAGGCCAACCCCAGGAGGGAACCGCGCACGTCCACCCTCTGGCCGTCCCAGACCGCGACCGCGCTGGTTTCGCGGTCCGTGCCCAGGGGGCGGCCCCGCAGTGCCAGACCCTGGCCGCGCACGGAGACGGTCGCCTGCGGCTGGCTCAACGTCCCCGAGGCCGCCGCCTGGATGGACATGCGCCCGGTCAGCTCGCCGTTCAGGTAGGGCTGGAAGGGATCGGCAGCCAGGGAGAGGGAGGGGGCGAGGACCGTGAAGCTCAGGGCCTCGGTGGCCTGGTCGAAGCTTCCCTGGGCGTAGAGGGTTCCCGCCGGCATCTCCAGCCGCCCCTCCTCGACGGTGATCCTGCCGCCGTCGAAGCTCGCCCGCGCCTCGGCCCGCCCCAGGACGGCTCCGGCGACGCGGAGGTCCCGCGCCTGGGCGTCGATGCGGCCGTTCAGGCGGTCGGCGGCACCGGAGAGGTCGACGCGGCCGGTCAGCTCCCCCTCGACCTGCCGGGCGAGCTCGGGGCCGAGGAAGTACGCCAGCCCGGAGGCCGGCCACTGGGCGGCGTCCACCGCCAGGGTCAGAGGCTGGGAGGCGGTCCTGCGCCCCTCCTCGGGCAGCGGCACGCGGCCGGTGACCAGCAGGGCGCCGGGACCCCGGACCATCTCCAGTCGCAGCTCGTCCACCGCCCGGGGGGTGAACAGGAAAGAGCCGCGCACCTGGTCGGCCGTGGTGACGGGAGCGGCGACGTCCTGGAGGTCGAGGCGGACGCGCAGCGCGAGGTCGCGGCGGGCGAAGGTGGCGGTCCCCTCGGCCACGCCGCGTCCGCGGGTGGGCAGCCAGAACGGCGGCTCCTCGCCCGGCGCCTGGCGGCCCGCCAGCAGGGGGTACAGGGGGCCAACGTTCTGGCTGACCAGCCGGAAGTCGAGCGCTCCCGTGCCGCGCTGGAGGTCGTAGGTGAAGCCGTTGGAGGTGATCACCTGGCCCGGCGCGGTCAGGCGGAGGCCGCGGCTGGAGACCACGCCACGGTCCAGGACGATGGGTAAAGTCCCCGCCATCGGCAGGCCCCCCTCGCTGGCGGCCCGTACCTGGACATTGGCGCGGCCGGTGCCGGCGACGGCGGCCTCGGTGTTGAAGCGGTATTCGAGGGTGCCGCGAAGGCGTCCGGAGAGGCCGGAGACGATGGGCGGCTCCTCCCCCGGGAACTGGTCGCGGACGACCTTCTGGAGCGAGAGGTCGGCGTAATCGAGGTCCAGGGCGATCGGCGTGCCGGGCTCGTCCTCCTGGGTGTCCACCGTGATCAAGCCTTCCAGAGTCCCTCCGGCATAGCGGGCGCGCTCCACCTGGACATCCAGTTGTTCCCTGCGGCCGTTGAAGGAGGCCTCGACGTCCTCGAACACCCGGTCGAGCGCGGCGAGGCGGGGCGAGGTGGCGCGGCCGCCGTAGCTCCAGCTTTCCCGGGTCCAGAGGAACCGGGCGCTCACCCGGGCGGGCCCCTCGATAGGGTCCTTCAGATAGCCGAGCCGGTTGGCGAAGCGGGCGGCCCCCTCGGCCTCGATCTCCAGCTCGACGCGCGCGGCCCGGAGCCCGGTAGGCCACCAGGCCCTCCGCCGTGCCGGCGAGGTCCGGCCCCGCGAAGCGGGCGCTGGCGATCCGCACCTGGCCCCGCTCGGGCACGAGGCTCCCCTTGACCGACAGGGTGAACGGATAGGGCCTCGCCCGCGGCAGGGTGGTGACCACCTCCTGGGCGGTGACCAGGGCGTCCAGGCGGTTTCCCCCCTCGCCGCCCCGCTCCGCGCGCCCGACCAGGCGTCCCCAGATGGCCCGGGCGTCCACCTGGAGGGGCAGCCGGCTCTCGTTGATCCGCAGCGTGCCGTCCCTGGATCAGGATGTGGCCGACGCGGACGTCGAACCGCTTCGGCCCCCGCCGCTGGCCGAAGCGGAAGTCCGGGAGGTTGTCCGTGCCGTCAGGATTGAACTGGAGGTAGACCTGCGGGCGAACGACCTCGATCTGCTCCAGGTCGAAGACCCGCCCCTCGAAGTCGCGCACGGCGATCTGGACGCGGGCGAAGGGGGCCTGAGGACCGGCGGGTCGCCCGGCCGCGGGACCGGGGATGACGATGTCGCGCAGCTCGAGGGCGGGGGGGAAGAAGGCGTAGTCGACGTCGCCGATCTGGATGTCACGGCCAAGGAACCGCTCCGCCTGGGTGACGACACGGGCGAGGACCCGTTCGCGGGCCAGTTGGCTCTGGAAGAAAAACCAGGTGCCGGCGATCAGGACGAAGAGCAGCAGCAGCCCCCAGAAGAAAGGGCGGACGACCCAGCGCCGCACCCGGCCATGCCGCTTGCGCGGAGGGGGCGGGGGCGGGAGCGCGGTCTCCGGCGTTGCGGGCTCGCCGGGGGGGACGACCGGCTCCTCGGGCTCGCTCACCCGGCGGCTCCCCCATCGTCGAGCCCCCCCAGCGGAGCTTGCCGCGCAGACTGTCGTAGAAGCTCCGGTCGCTGACCTTGGCGAGGCGGACCGTGGCGGCGCTGCGGGAGACGCGCACGGTGTCGCGGTAGCCGAGGGAGGTCGCCCTCCTGCCCGTCCAGGGTGAGGAAGACCTCCTCGCGCCGGGTCTCCAGGTGACCTCGATCGGACCGACGTCGGGCACGACGATGGGCCGCAGCGAAAGGGCGTGCGGGACAGATGGGGGTCAGCACCGCCACCGGCAGGAGCGGGTTGACGATGGGACCGCCGGCCGAGAGGTTGTAGGCCGTGGAGCCGGTGGGGGTGGAGATGATCAGGCCGTCGGCCCGGAAGCGGGCGATCAGGTGGCCGTCCACCTTGAGCGTCAGCTCGATGATGCGGGAGAGGGCGCTCTTGGTGATCACCGCGTCGTTGAGCACCCGGTAGTGGGAGAGCCCGCCGCCGGCGCGCCCCATCTCCACGTCGAACAGCGAGCGCTCCTCGATGACGAAGCGCCCCTCCAGCACCTGGACCATCGCGGGGTAGAGCTCGCCGCGCCCGACCTCGGTGAGGAACCCGAGGTAGCCGAGGTTGACGCCGAGGATCGGCACGCTCCACGGCAGGTTGCGCGCCACCGAGAGCAGAGTGCCGTCGCCGCCCAGCACCACCACCAGGTCGCAGGAGGTGCCGGGCTGGAAGGAGGGCGGGCCGTGGACGCCGCGCCCCTGCAGGGTGGCCTCGTCGAGCACCGCTTCCAGCCCGCGGCGGCGCAGCCACTCGGCCAGCTCGTGAGCGGTGTGGACGGCGTCCCGGCTCGCCCGCCTTGGCGACGATGCCGACGCGCTGGAACACCGGCGGTGGCGTCATGCCTCCCCCTTGCGGAAGAGGGCGAAAGCCTCGCGGTTGCCGCCGGTGCCCGCCACCGGCGAGTCGAACACGCCGAGGGGCTCCAGCCCCAGGGTGGCGATCCCCTCCGCGCATTCCTGGATCACGCGCCGGCGCGTCTCCTCATCCCGCAGGATGCCCCCCTTCCCCACCGCGCCCCGGCCGGCCTCGAACTGCGGCTTGATCATGGGCAGCAGCAGGCCGCCGGGCGCCAGGTGCGGCAGCAGGGCCGGGATCACCTTGAGCAGGGAGATGAAGGAGACGTCGATGACGATCAGGCCGCAGGTCTCCGGCAACGCGTCCGGGGCGAGATGGCGGGCGTTGACCCGCTCCATCACCACCACCCGGGGGTCGTTGCGCAGCCGCTGGTCGAGCTGACCGTAGCCGACGTCCAGGGCGTAGACGCGGGCCGCGCCCCGTTGCAGGAGACAGTCGGTGAAGCCTCCAGTGGACGCCCCGGCGTCGAGGCAGACCCGGCCGGCGGGGTCGGCGCCGAAGTGATCGAGTGCGTGGGCCAGCTTGCGGCCGGCCCGCGAAACGAAGGGCTCCCTGGGGGCGAGCACCTCCAGGCGGGCTTCCTCTCGCACCGCCGTTCCCGGCTTGTCGACGCGGCGGCCCTCTACCTCGACCGTGCCCGCCATGACGGCGCGGCGCGCCTGCTCGCGGCTGGGAAACAGACCGCGGTCCACGAGTAGCTGGTCAAGTCGCAAGGCCAGAGGCGTTACCCTTTCGGGGCCGGCAACTTTGCAACGGTTATGCCCGCCCGGAACGTCTATATATCACCCGCTTCCCGGATGCGCAGACAGAACGGCAGGGCCAGCACGAACAGCACCGGCCGCTGCACCTCGGTATCCCCCCAGTTGTTCTCGAACAGCCCCGCCAGGTTGAAGGCGAGCAGGGCGAGGAGCACGCCGACGTAGAGGTCGGCGCGCGGGCCGCGACGCCCCCCCTCCGAGCGGAAGAGGCGCCAGGCCACGGCCGCCGAGGCGAAGGTCAGCGCCAGGTAGGAGGCCATGGCGGGCAGGCCCCGCTCCGCCGCGAGTTGCACCAGGTTGTTGTGGAGGTGCGGGACCTCGTAGCGCGGCGCCGAGGGGGAGCGGTAGATCGCGTAGCGCCGCTCCACCAGCTCCGGGCCCAGCCCGAACAGGGGCCGCTCCCGGACCATGGCGAAACCCGCCTCCAGCATGCACAGACGGTCGTAGTTCGAGGGGTCGCGCAGGTCGGTGATCGAGACCACGCGGTGCAGCAGGGGCACCGGCGCCAGCGCCACCAGCAGCACGGCCGCGGGCGCGTAGAGCAGCAGCAGACGGGGCGCCCGCAGCAGCACCAGCACGGTCAGAGTGACGGCGAGGGCCAGCCAGGCGCCGCGGGTGTAGCTGCCGATCAGCGCCACGTTGATCACCGCCAGCGCCGCCCACCGCCAGGGGCTGCGCCAGCGGCCGGTGTAGACCATGGAGGCCAGGAGCAGCAGGTCGGCCACCAGCAGGAACCCGGAGAAGGTCATGTAGTGGGAGAACGGCCCGCGGATGCGCCGGTCGATGTCGCCGTAGCCATAGAGGTACTGGGAAAGCCCGGCGCAGGCGAGCAGGGCGGCCACCCCGATGAGGACGTCCACCGCCAGGCGCACCTGCCGCTCGGTCCGCACCAGGAGCGGCGCCAGGAGCAGAGTCGAGAGGGTGAAGATCTCGGTCAGCCCCCGGACGCTGGTCCCGGGGTCGTAGGAGGCGGCGACGGAGCCGGCCAGGAACAGCACGTAGAGGCCCAGCGGCACCGTGAGCGGCGCCAGGAGGCCCCAAGGCACGGTACGGCGCCGGGTCCAGGGCAGGGAGAGGATCGTCAGCCCCAGTAGGATGTTGGACAGCGCGATGCTGAAGAGGGTGGCCAGGTGGCTGAGGAACAGCCAGTCACCGGCGCGCCCGGCGCGGGGGGTGGAGGGCTCGGGAGGAGGAGCCAAGGCCGGGCTCGGCAGGCCGGAAGCCGCCGGGCCTAGCGCCCGACGGCGGAGGCGGACAGGGCGTCCTCGATCAGCATGATGGGGATGTCCGAGACGATCGGGTACACGAGCCCGGAGGCGGTGCAGTAGAGCCCCTGTTCCACCACCGGTTCCTCATCCCGGAAGTGCTCCCGATACTTTTCCACCAGCGCGCCGCGGACGTCCCGCGGCAACTCGATCAGCTCCAGCTCGCCCTTGGACTTGGGGCAGACCAGGATGTCCAGCAATTCCGGATCGACGGCCATGGCCGGGAGGATAGCACAGGCCTCCCGCGGGCTCACGGGCGCGTGCTGTAGGTGAGGACCAGCGACTCGGTCCCGGGGTTGAACTCGTACAGGCCGGCGTTGGAGAGGTGGTATATGAGGAGCCCGACGCGGGACCGCCCGCCGAGCCGCCGCGTCAGCTCGATGCCCGTCCGGAACTCCAGCGCGCCGCCGAGGTTCCGGCCGTCGTTCGCCCAGTACAGGCCGGTGGCCCACTGCGGGGTCATCGTCCACTTCTCCCCCAACGGCAGGTCGAAGCGGAAGCCCGCGTAGGCGTACAGCGAGCCGTCCGAGGTGGCCAGCCCGCCGGCGGTGGGTCTCAGGTCGGGGACGAAGCGGGGAAGCCAGCGGTAGCGGCGGGGGGTGAAGCTCACCTCCCAGCTCGTCTCCCAGCGGGCGTTCTTGCCGTTGAAGACGTTGAACTGGCCGGTGTTGGCGGTGACCAGCGCCGGCTCCGAGCCATGGGCCGGCGCTCCGGCCAGCAGGAAGAAAAAGACAAAGACGGCCCCCAGGGCCCACGCCCCTCTCGCGCTCATGATTTGTCGAGTCCGCTTTCCGCGTCCGATACCGGGACGCTGTCGGGATTCTCTACGCGGGCGGATATAGCACCGGATGACCCGGAATCTCAAGCATCAACCGGAGGGGTACGGGTGCAGGGCCTCCCGGCCCCACACCGCCAGCACCTCGGTGCGGTACGGGTGCGTGAACTCGGCGGCGCCGATGCCATAGGGGATCGTGTCCAGCTCCTGGACCACCTTGCCGTCCGGATGCCGGGAGAGCCAAAGCCGCTCGGCGCCCGGATGAATGGTCTCGAACGGCCGCTCCAGACGGCCCAGGAAGTGGAGCTCGCCGTGGTACGGCCCCACGTAGGCGACCGGCAGACCCTGGCGCTGCGCCGCCGCCAGGTACAGGGCCACGGGACGGATGTCGTAGGCCTTGCGGAACGCTCCGGAGCCGCCCGCATAGAGACTCGCCACCAGCAGGACGGAGAGCAGGCTGGGCGCCGCGGCCCAGCGGGGGAAGATGCGGCCGAAGCAGGCGAGGCAGGCGAGCGTGGCGGCCCCCAGGAGCAGGCCCGCCACCGGCCAGGCCCGCTCGACCCAGCGTGACCACTCGGCGTCCCGGACGAGAAATGGCGACAGGGCGATGATCGCGGCGACCAGGAGAAGGGCGGCGGACGCCGGCAGCGCATGCAGCCGCCTGGGGGCCGGCGCCGGATCGTCCAGCAGGCGGGCGCCGAGCAGCGCGACGGCCGGGAGCAGCGGCAGGAGGTAGTGGGGCTGCTTGCCGCTGACCGCCGAAAAGACCACCAGGGCCGGCAGCGCCCAGGCCAGGCAGAAGCGCATTCCGGCGTCGGCGGCGCGGAGGCGGCCCATCGCCCGCCACAGCGGCGGCCAGACGGAATAGGGGAAGAGGAGGACCGGCAGCATGGCCACATACCACCACCAGGCGCGCCGGTGGGCGAAGGAGTTGACCACCCGCTCCTCGGTCTGCGAGAAGAGGATGGCCTCCGCGTACTTCGGTCCTCCCGCCTGCGCCGCCGGCAGCGCCCAGGCCAGCGCGATGGCGGCGCCGGCCACGAGCGCCGCGGCGAGGCCGAGCCACCAGCGCGCCCCCGGCTTCCGGCCCCCCCACCATGGAGCCAGGACAGCCACGATCAGCGGCGCCAGGAGCGCCGCCGGCCCCTTGGCGAGGAGGCCCAGGCCCATCGCGGCCCCCACCTGGAGCCAGGGGAGCCGGCCGCCCCGGGTCCAGGCCGCGTGCAGCCCCAGCAAGGCCAGCAGGACGAAGCAGGCCACCAGCATGTCGAACATCAGCATGCCGGTGTACACGCTCCACAGCAGGAGCCCCACGAGCACGGCCGGCGCCGCCCGGTAGACCGCCGGCCGGTCCGGCCAGAGCCGGCGGGCCAGAGCGGCGGTCAGGAACAGGTTGAGCAGGGCGAACAGCGAAGGGATCAGCCGCGGCCACCATTCGTTGACGCCGAAGACGCCCCAGCCGGCGTTCATGAGCCAGAAGAGCAGGGGCGGCTTGTCGCTGTAGGGCTGCCCGTTCAGGCGCGGCACCAGGAAGTCGCCGCGGGTCCACATCTCCCAGGCCACAGAGGTATAGCGGGTCTCGTCCACGGGCATGAGAGGCCGCAGGAACAGCGGCAGAGCCGTCAGGAGGACCCAGGCGAAGACCCAGAAGGCGAGGGAATGGCGTGAATTCCCTTCCATGCCGATTAAGATACCCTGCCGTGGCCGTCCCCGAGATCTCCATCGTCATCCCGGTGTACAACGAGGAGGAGAACCTGCCCGTACTGGCCGCGGAGCTCCAGGGCGTGATGCGGGACCTGGGCCGTCCCTACGAGGTGATCTACGTCGACGACGGCAGCACGGACGGCAGCCCGCAGGTCCTCCGCCGCCTGGCCCGCGAGGACCCCGCCACCCGGATCATCCGCCAGCGGCGCAACTCCGGGCAGTCGGCGGCCATGGACGCGGGGTTCCGCTTCGCCCGCGGCGGCATCGTGGTCACCCTCGACGCCGACCTCCAGAACGACCCGGCGGACATCCCTCGCCTGCTGGAGCTGATGGACCGCTGGGACGTGGTCTGCGGCGTGCGCGCCCACCGTAACGACACCTGGGTGCGGAAGGTCTCCTCCCGCATCGCCAACGGCGTCCGCAACCGGGTCACCCACGAATCCGTCACCGACGTCGGCTGTACGCTCAAGGCGTACCGCACGGAGTTCCTGCGCCGCATCCCCATGTTCAACGGCATGCACCGCTTCCTCCCCACGCTGCTGAAGATGGAAGGGGCGCGGGTCACCGAGATCCCGGTGAACCACCGGGCGCGGCTGCACGGCGTCCCCAAGTACGGCATCGGCAACCGCCTCTGGCGGGCGCTGGCGGACCTGTTCGCGGTGCGCTGGATGCAGAAGCGCTGGATCGACCGCACTATTTCGGAAGATATTTCGGAAGAGATTTCGCAAGAGATTTCCGAAGAGACCGCGGACTGCTGACCCGTGCGGCGCGACCTCGCCATCCTGGCCCTGCTGGCGGCCCTGACTTTCCTGCCCGGGCTCGGCAACCGCGACCTCTGGAACCCGGACGAGGCCCGCTACGCCGAGGTGGCCCGGGAGATGCTGTCGCTCGGCCATTGGGCCGTGCCGCACCTCAACGGCGAGGTCTACACCCAGAAGCCGCCTCTCTTCTTCTGGGCCATCGCCTTCTCCGGCTGGATCACGGGTGGGCTGACCGAGACCACGGCGCGCCTCCCCACCGCCCTCTCGGCCGTCGGCGCGGTCCTGCTGGTCTTCCTGATCGGCCACCGTTTCTTCGGCCGGCGCGCCGCCTGGATCGCCGCCGCGGCTTTCGCCACCTGTTTCAAGACCCTCTGGCAGGGACGCTTCGGCCAGATCGACATGACCCTCACCGCCCTGGTGCTGCTGGGGGTCTGGTTCTGGACGCGGGCCTACACCGAGGACCGCCCCCGCCTGTACCTGCTGTTCTTCGTGGCGGCCGGCCTCGCGACGCTGGCCAAGGGGCCGGTGGGCCTGCTTCCTCCCCTGCTCTCCATGCTCGCCTTCCTGGGGTTGACCCGGAACCGGCGGGAGATCGGGAGGATGAACATCGGACTGGGCCTCCTGGTGTGGGCGGCGGTGGTGCTGGCGTGGCTGATTCCCGCCGGGCTCGACGGCGGCCGGTCCTACCTGGAGCAGATCGTCTTCAAGCAGAACGTCACCCGGTACGCCGATCCCTGGCACCACTTCCAGCCCTGGTACTACTACCTGACGCTGATTCCGGCGGAGTTCTTCCCCTGGTCGTTCCTGCTGCCCACCGCCGTCGTGGTGGGCTGGAAGCGGATCACCGAGAAGCCCGCCCGCGACGGCTTCCTCTTCTGCCTGTGCTGGGCGGCGGTGACGATCCTCTTTTTCAGCGTCTCGCCCGCCAAGCGCTCGGTTTACATCCTCACGATGTATCCGGCCATGGCGCTGATGGCCGGAGCGGCCCTGGACCGGGTGGCGGTCGAATGGCCCCGCTGGCGGCGGTGGCTGGTGGTCCCCCTCGGGCTCGCCGCCGGGCTGATGCTGCTGATCGTGGCCGCCCTGCCGATCGTGGGCGGACGCCGCGCCGAGGCGGCTCTCCTGGGCGGGGACCGCTTCGTCTGGGAGCTGACGGCCGCGTTCGTGCCCGCGTTGCTCGGCGCCTTGGCCGCCTGGTGGGTCTCCCGACGCGGCGACGTCTCGCGGGCGGCGGCGTCCCTGGCCGGCGGGCTCGCCGCCACCGTCGCCGCCGTGTCCCTCTTCCTGCTGCACGACTTCGATGTCTTCAAGTCCGCCCGCCATCTCTCCGGGGTCCTCGTTTCCCGCGCGGAGCTGGACGAGCCCTATGGGATCTACCCGCGGCTCGACTCCACCTTCCTCTTCTACACCCGGCGCTTCGCCGTGAACCTCGACAGCGAGGAGAAGCTCCGCGCCTTCGTCGCCCGACCCGGACGGGTCTGGCTCCTGGCCCAGCGCGACGACCTTGCCAGGGTGAAGGGCCTGCCGCCGCTGCGGGAGGTGGATCGCGACCCCGACCCCAAGGAAGGCTACATCCTGTTCGCCAAGCCGTAAGGTATTGCTGCTGTATCAGTGTATTGATACACTACTTTTTGACAGGGATCCCGTCCTGACCTTAAAGGAGAGCAAAGCAATGATCCGTTCGATGAAATTGTTGGCCGCTGGAGCCCTCGCGCTGACGCTCGGAGCGGCCTCGCCGGCCAAGGTCGACGACCAGACGGCGACGAGACAGACCATCACCGACATCCGCGCCGTCGGCACGGCCATGTACACCTGGTACAAAGACAAGGCGAAGAAGCCGGAGAAGAGCGGCAATCCCGATCCGGTCCAGGTAAACATCTCCGAGGTCCCGGCGATCTCCCGGGAAGACCTGGAGAAGCTCCTGGTGCCCAAGTACATCGCGCACGTACCGGAGACGGACGGCTGGGGCAACCCCTACGAGTTCCACCTCGACGTCCAGCTCAAGGCCCATCAGGGCGTCATGGGCCTCCGCAGCGCGGGCCGCGACGGCGCCTTCTCGGGAGAGACCTACCAGATCGGGGGGTTCCCGCTGAACGAGTTTGACCAGGACATCGCCTGGGTGGACGGCTTCTTCGTCCGCTGGCCGGAAGGGCCCAAGGCCGAGTAGCGCCTAGATCTCGGAGTACGGCACCAGCAACCGCTCGATGGTGCGCGCCTTGCCCGTCGTCTCGTCGATGTCGATGACGGCGCCGGCAAGGCGCACGTCCCGCTTCGCGACCTCGAAGGACGACGGGGTCTGGAGCAGGAAGCGCTTGAGGACCTTGTCCACCCGCATGCCGATGATGGATTCGTAGGGGCCGGTCATCCCCACGTCGGTCTGCAGGGCCGTACCGCCGGGCAGGATCCGCTCGTCGGCGGTGGGGACGTGGGTGTGGGTGCCCAGCACGGCGCTCACCCGGCCGTCGAGGTAGAAGCCCATCGCCTGCTTCTCGCTGGTGGCTTCGGCGTGGAAGTCCACCATCACCACCTTGACCCTGGGGTCGAGCCCCTTCAGCAGGCGGTCCGCCGTGCGGAAGGGGGACTCGAGGTTGCTCATGAAGACCATGCCCTCGAGGTTCATCACCGCCACCGGGATGCCCGCCGCCGTCTCCCCCACGTGCAGCCCCTTGCCCGGGTTGCCCTCGGGGTAGTTGGCCGGGCGCAGGAGATTGGGCTGGCGGTCGAGGATCTCCACCCCTTCCTTCTTGTCCCAGACGTGGTTGCCCGTGGTGAAGACGTCGATGGGCAGGTCGGCGATCTCCCGCAGCACCTCCGGCGTGACGCCGAAGCCGCCGGCCGAGTTCTCCACGTTGACCACGACGTAGTCGGCGCGGTGGCGGTCGACCAGCCGGGGCAGCAGGCTGTGGAGGGCCCGCCGGCCCGGCTTGCCCATCACGTCGCCGACGAAGAGCAGGATCATCGGGCGTACTCGACCGACCGGGTCTCGCGGATCACCGTCACCTTGATCTGGCCTGGGTAGGTCAGCTCCTGCTCGATCTTGCGGGCGATGTCCTTGGACAGCCAGAGCGCCTGCTCGTCGGCGATCTTGCCGCTGTCCACGATGATGCGGATCTCGCGGCCGGCCTGGATGGCGAAGGTCTTCTGTACCCCCTTGAAGGCGGAGGCGATCTCCTCCAGCTTCTCCAGCCGCTTGACGTAGGTCTCCAGCACCTCGCGGCGGGCGCCGGGGCGGGCGGCGGAGAGGGCGTCGGCGGCGGTCACCAGCACGGCCTCCACCGTCTGCGGGTCGTAGTCGCCGTGGTGGCAGGCCATGGAGTGGACGACCTCCTCGGTCTCGCCGTACTTGCGGAGCAGGTCGATGCCGATCTGCAGATGGGTGCCGTCCATTTCACGGTCGATGGCCTTGCCGATGTCGTGCAGCAGGCCGCCCCGGCGGGCGATCGCGATGTTGGCCTTGAGCTCGGCGGCCATGGTGCCGGCCAGGAAGGCGACCTCCTTGCTGTGCTGGAGGACGTTCTGGCCGTAGGAGGTGCGGTAGCGCAGGCGGCCCAGGAGCTTGACCAGCTCCGGATGCATGCCGGGGATGCCCAGCTCGAGCAGCGCCGACTCCCCCTCGTGGAGGATCTTCTGCTCGAACTCGGCCTTGACCTTCTCGACGATCTCCTCGATGCGCGCCGGGTGGATGCGGCCGTCCTGGATCAGCCGCTCCAGGGCCACGCGGGCCACCTCGCGGCGGAAGGGGTCGAAACCGGAGAGGATCACCGCCTCGGGGGTATCGTCGACGATGAGGTCGACCCCGGTCGCCATCTCCAGGGCCCGGATGTTGCGCCCCTCGCGGCCGATGATCCGCCCCTTCATCTCGTCGTTGGGGAGCATGACCACCGAGACCGTGGTCTCGGAGACGTAGTCGGACGCCGACCGCTGGACGGCCATGCCGATGATGCGCTGGGCCTGCTTGTGGGCCTGCTCGCGGGCCTCGTCCTCGATGCGCTTGACGATGTGGGCGGCCTCGATGCGGGCTTCGTCCTCCATCACCCGCACCAGCTCCTCCCGCGCCTGCTGGGCGGTGAGGCCGGCGATGGCCTCCAGCCGGGTCCGCTCCTCCGCGACCATGAACTCCAGCTCCGCCTCGCGCTTTTCGACGCTCTTCTCGCGGCCGGCGAGGGACCGGTCGAGCTGCGAGAGGTCGCGGTCGCGGCGGGCGATGTCCTCGCCCTTCTTGTCGAGGTTGTCTTCTTTCTGGGTGAGGCGGCGCTCCTGCGCCTCCAGCTCGGCGCGGCGCTTGCGGGAGATCTTCTCGAACTCGCTGCGCGCCTGGAGGAGCTTCTCCTTGGCCGCGATCTCGGCTTCCCGTTGCTGGGCTTCGCCCTGGCGCTGGGCGTCCTCGATCACCTTGGCGGCGTCGAGGCGGGCCCGCTCGAGGAGGCGCTTCGCCTCCTGGCGAATGAAGCGCCACCACAGCACAAGTCCCACGACCGCGGCCGCGATCACCGCGATCAGGATGATGGTTTCGGTGTTCACCGGTTACCCCTTATGGTCAACAGCAAGGGGAGAACCAGTCGAGATCCGGAGAGCCCTTCTCCGCAGGAGGAGAAGGGAAAGGGCATCCCCCGCGCGGCCGTGTGGGCCGTGCGTTTAGAACCTGAAACGCGCCAGGTGGGTGTCCGCTTCGTGAGCCATTAGCGTCCTCGTGCGAGCGAGGCTGGCACAGACCCGCGAGTGAAAGACTCCCTAGGGGTGAATGTTGGTTCTACAATCGTAGAACCCATCACGAACCACACAGGGGATGCTGACCCTAGTTCCATTTTCCTATCTTGAGCGGTGCCGCGCGGCCCTTCCATCAACCCTCCAGGGCCTGACCTAATTCCTGCGTCAGCGCCGCCACCTTCTCCCTGATCTCGACTCGTTCCCCTTCTTGCCGACTCTGAGCCTGAAACAGCTCGTCCGCGAGATTGAGCGCCGCCAGGATCGCGATCCGGCCCTTGTCGGACGTCTTCACGTGCTCGGCGACCTCCCGCATCTTGCGGTCCACGAGGTCGGCCAGGCCCTGGAGGTACCCGTTCTCATCGTTTCCGCGGACATGGTACACCTCGCCAAAAATCTCAACCGGCGTGGTGGTTGCAGAAGGCATAGGCTTTCCAGTCCGTCGGCATCAGCCTACCGACCAGCAAGTTATGTAGTGCCAGCGGTTTGGCCAGGGAAGACTATAACACAGGTCGAAATGGCGTCTGGCAAGGCCCACAGGCTAGAATCCCGCCCGACCGTGGCCCTCTACCCCGCCCTGCGCCCGCTGCTGTTCCGCCTCGACGCCGAAACCAGCCATGGCCTCGGCATGGCGGCCCTGCGGGCGGCGCGGGCGACGCCCGGGGTGGCGGCCGTGCTCGCCCGGCGGAACCTGGTGGACGCCGCCCCCCTCCGCCAGACCCTCTTCGGCCGCGAGCTCGTCAACCCCGTGGGGCTCGCCGCCGGGTTCGACAAGGACGCCGTGGCCGTGCGCGCCATGCCCGCCCTGGGGTTCGGCTTCGTGGAGGTGGGGACGGTGACGCCGCTCCCCCAGGCCGGCAACCCCAGGCCGCGCCTCTTCCGCCACTCCTCCCAGGAGAGCCTGCAGAACGCCCTCGGCTTCAACAACGGCGGCATGGCGGCCATGCGCCGGCGGCTGGAGAAGGCGTATCCCGCCCCCCTGCCGCTGGGCGTCAACGTCGGCAAGAACAAGGCGACGCCCCCCGAGAAGGCGCTGGACGACTACGAGACGCTGATCCGCGGGCTGCACGACCTCTGCGACTACCTGGTCGTGAACCTCTCCTCGCCGAACACGCCGGGGCTGCGCGACCTCCAGAACGAGGACTTCGTCCGTGCCATCCTGGGGATGGCGAAGGGGATCACGGCCAAGCCCATCCTGGTCAAGATCGCCCCGGATCTCCAGCCCGAGCAGGCCGTGGCCCTGGCCGCGACGGCGGTCGAGGCCGGCGCCGCCGGGATCATCGCCACCAACACCACGGTGGACTACGCGCTCCTGCCGGGCGCCAAGGACTTCGGCGGGCTCTCGGGGCGCGTCCTGCGGGAGAAGAGCTTCGCGATCCTCCAGTCGGTGGCCCGCGCCGTGTTCGGCAAGACCGTGCTGATCAGCGTCGGCGGGATCGACTCCGGCGCCGAGGCCTATCGGCGGCTGAAGGCCGGGGCCTCGCTGGTGCAGATCTACACCGCCCTGGTCTACCAGGGCCCCTCGCTGCCGAGGCGGATCAACGAAGAGCTGCTGCGGTTGATGGCGAGGGATGGCGCGAAGGGGATCGCGGAAGTGATCGGGACCGACCTCCGCTAGCTCTCCGACAGTCCTTCCAGCCGCTGCACCAGCCCTTCCACCCGCCGCCGCACCTCCTCCCGCTCGATCTCCCCGGCCGAGGCCGCCGCGGCGGCCTCGGCCTTCTCGGTCTGGGCGGCGGCGAGATCGTCCTCCAGATCCCGCACGCGGGCGCGCAGGGCCTCCAGCTCCTCCTGTACCCGGGCATCGTCCGACACTACGTCCGCCGGCTCGGCGGGCGGGATCGACAAGGTGGCGAGCCGGGTCTCCAGCTCCTCGACCCGGTCGCGAAGGGTGCCGTTCTCTTCCCTCAGCTCCCCCAGGCGCTCGACGGCCTCGCGCACCCGGGTTTCGAGACTGTCCAGCCACTCGATCTCCAACGGCTACCCCCTCCAGCCGAAACGGCGCTCGAGCTCTTGGTTGAGGCCAAGCTGGCGGGCGTTGACCTCCTCCTGCGTCAGCGAGCGGTCGCCGGCGTTGTAGTGGAAAGAGATGGTGGTGTTGACCGCCCCCTCGGGCACCCCCTGCCCGCGGTAGCGGACCTTGAGCTTCCAGGACAGCAGGTCCTCGGGTGCGTTCTCCGCGATGGTCCGGTCGATCTCCGCCCAGGGCGCCTCCACGGCATGGGTGAGCGTGAAGTCCGCCCCGATGCCGGGGAAGCGCGACGGCGCCTCGATGAAGAGGCTCACGTCGCCGCCGCCCAGGGCCTCGGTCTCCAGCTCGGCGGCGTAAAGGGGATATCCCTCCTCCGCCTCCACCCGGCCGAACCAGCCCACCACCCGGCCGCCTCGCAGCAGCTCCGCCGAGTTGCCGGCGAGCAGGCCCGGCAGCTCCGCCGGCCGCGCCTCCAGCGTCACCCCGAAGGCGTCCGCCACAGCCTCGACGGCCCCCTTGAGGTCGAAGAGGTCGAGGTCCACCTCACGCTCCCAAGGCGCGCCGACCTTGCCGCCGCAGACCAGCGCCACGTGCTCGGGCTGATCCGGCAGGCCTTCGCCACCCGTTTCATAGAAGACGGTGGCGATCTCGAACAGGCGCACCGCCGGCAGGCCCCGGCGCTGGTTGAAACGGGCCGTCTCCACCAGGTTGGCGGCCAGCGACCGGCGCAGCACCGAGTACTGCTCCGAGAGCGGGTTCGCCAGCCGGAGGGGCTTCGCCTCCGGCCGCAGGCTGGGAAACGCCGCGTCCGCCGCCGGATCGAGGAAAGCGAAGTGAACGGTCTCGGCGTAGCCGGCGGCGGCCAACAGACGGCGGAGGCGCTCGCGGCGGATCTGGTTCTCGGGCCGGGGCGCGTCCGCGCCGGGGATGCCCGGCAGCGCCGCCGGGATGTTGTAGAACCCGAAGTGGCGCAGCACCTCTTCATAGAGGTCTTGAGGATAGATAGGGTGCGGCGGCTCGGGCCGCGGCTGGAAGTCGAAGTAGCGCCAGGAGGGGACGGTGACGTTCCAGACCCCGTTCGTGGCCTCGACGCCGAACCCGAGACCGGTCAGCAGGCGCTCGGCGTCACCCGGCGGGATCTCGGCCCCGGCGAACGCGTCGAGCTTCGCCAGATCCAGTTGACCGCGGCGCTGCCAGGAGCGGCTCTCATCCCGCACGTCGAGGGTTCCGGCGAGGACCGTCCCGCCCCCCAGCTCGGCGATCAGGGCCGCGGCCCGGCTCGCCGCCTCGGCGCAGAGCTCCGGGTCGCTGCCGCGCTCGAAGCGGTGGCTGGCGTCGGTGTGCATGCCGAGCCCGCGGGCGGTGGCGCGCACGGCCCGGCGGTCGAAATGGGCGCTCTCGAGCAGGATGTCGCGGGTCGCGTCCGTGACCTCGGTCTCCAACCCGCCCATGACGCCGGCCAGGGCCACGGCCCGCTCGGCGTCGGCGATCACCAGCATCTCCGGCGTCAGCTCGCGCTCCTGGCCGTCCAGGGTCAGCAGCTTCTCGCCGGCGCGGGCGCGCCGGACCACGATCGCGCTCCCGGCGAGCGTCGCCAGGTCGAAAGCGTGCAGGGGCTGGCCCAGCTCCCAGAGGATGAAGTTGGTGACGTCCACCACGTTGTTGATGGACCGCAGGCCGATCGCCTCCAGCCGCTGGCGCAGCCAGTCGGGGCTCGGCCCCACCCGCACGCCGCGGACCACCCGGGCGGCGTAGCGCGGGCAGCCCTCGAAGTCCTCGATCGCGATCCGGGCGGCGTCCTCAACCCGCTCCGGCGCTTCCGCGGGCGACGCCGGGGGCCGCCGCAGCGGCCGGTCGTAGATCACAGAGATCTCCCGCGCCAGCCCGAGGTGGTTCATGGTGTCGGGCCGGTTGGTGGTGACCTCGACGTCCAGGACCGTGTCGTCCCCGTGCGTCGAGACGCCCTCCACGGCCAGACCCACGGAGGTCAGCCGGCGGGCCAGCTCCTGGGGATCGGCGGCGTCGGCGGAGTCGGCGGCCAAATCCACGTAGTCGGCGAGCCAGCGCAGCGAGAATTCCATCGCTCCCCTACCCCCGCACCTGCCGCAGCAGCCGCTCGTCGTTGTCGAAAAGGAGCCGGATGTTGGGGATGCCGTAGCGGTTCATCGCCACGCGGTCGACCCCCATGCCGAAGGCGTACCCGGAGTAGACGTCCGGATCGATGCCGCAAGCGGCGAGCACCCGCGGGTCCACCATGCCGCAGCCCAGGATCTCCATCCAGCCGGTGCCCGAGCAGACCTCGCACCCCTTGCCCTTGCAGTTCTGGCAGGTGACGTCCACCTCCGCCGAGGGCTCGGTGAAGGGGAAGAAGCTCGGCCGCAGGCGGATCTCCACATCCGGCGCGAAGAGCCGCCGCAGGAAGGCCAGCAGGGTCCCCTTGAGATGCCCCACCGTGAGCCCCTCGGCCACGGCCAGCCCCTCCACCTGGTGGAACATGGGCGAGTGCCGCAGGTCGTTGTCGTTGCGGAACACCCGCCCGGGACAGATCACCCGGATCGGCGGCTTGCGGCTCAACATCGTCCGGATCTGCACCGGCGACGTGTGGGTGCGCAGCAGCAGACCGTTTTCGAGGAAGAACGTGTCCTGCGTGTCGCGCGCCGGGTGGTCCTTGGGGAAGTTCAGGGCCTCGAAGTTGTGGTAGTCGTCCTCGACCTCGGGGCCCTCGGCCACGCTGTAGCCCAGCTCTGCGAAGATCTCCTCCATCTCCCGGTTGACGATGGAGACCGGATGGACGCTCCCCAGGTGGGGGCGCCGGCCGGGGAGGGTGACGTCCACGGCGGCCGAGCGGCGGGCCGCCTCCCGCTCGCGGGCGGCGAGGGCCTCGTCCAATTCGGACAGACGGCCCTCGACCCGCTCCTTGAGACGGTTGACGGCTTCGCCATAGGCGCGCCGGCTCGCCGGCTCGACCTTCTTGATGTCGTCGAGCAGCGAGCGGACGATACCCTGCTTGCGGCCGACCCACTGCACGCGCAGGGCTTCCCACCCCGCGCGATCCTGGACGGCCGCGCAGGCGGCCTCGAATTCCTCGGCCCGGGCCTCCAGGGCGGCGATCTCCGCCGCCTGGGGCGCGCCGGCTGAGCTCACGCTACGACCTCGCGGGCGTAGCGGCTCCGCCCTTGCGCTCGAGGGCCTGCTTCGCGGCTTCCGCGATGCCGGCAAACCCTTGCGGGTCGGCCACGGCCATGTCGGCCAGCACCTTGCGGTCGAGCAGCGAGCCGGCGGCCTTGAGGCCGGCGATCAATCGGCTGTAGGAGAGCCCGTTCTGGCGGGCGGCGGCGTTGATGCGCACGATCCACAGGCTGCGCAGGTGGCGCTTCTTCTGGCGGCGGTCCCGGTAGGCGTAGCCCAGGGCCTTGTCCACCGCCAGCTTGGCCATACGGTGGGCCTTGGACTTCGTGCCGTAGAAGCCACTGGCGCGCTTGAGAATCTTCTTGCGCTTCAGGAGGCGCTTGTTTCCACGCTTGACACGCATGTCTGGAACCTCGTTTCTGCTCCGCCTCCTCGGAGGGGAGCGGTCAGTGGCCCGCTCAGGTCTTCCTGGGGGCCGCGGCTCCGGGGGGCAGGTCCGTCCCTCCGGCGGCCGTCTGGGTTGACGGTGCTACTGGTGCAACATGTCCTTGATGGTGGCCGCGAACGCGGGCGAGACCAGCGTCGTCTTGCGCAGATTGCGCTTCCGCTTGGTGGTCTTCTTGGTCAGGATGTGGCTGTGCATCGACTGGTGCCGCGTCACTTTGCCGGTCCCCGTGACCTTGAAACGCTTCGCCGCCCCCTTGTGCGTCTTCTGCTTGGGCAAGGGTGGCTCCTTTCAAAAAGCAAATGAACCCCGGGGAAGGCGGAAACCCTCCCGAGGCCGGCGATCCCCTCCCCGAGGGTCAGGGGGTCGTAGTTTCCTTTTCCTTCTTCGCCGCCTGCTGCTGCTGGCGGGGTGGCCCGAAGATCACGTGCATCCGGTTCCCCGCCATTTCGGGCGACGATTCTAGCACTCCATGCTCCCCCAGGTCAGCCTGGAACCGCCGGAGCAGCTTGTGGCCGAGGTCCTGGCGCGCCATCTCGCGGCCCCGGAACTGGACGGTGGCCTTCACCTTGTCCCCTTCGCCGAGGAACCGGATGGCGTTCTTGAGCTTGAAGTCGTAGTCGTGCTCGTCGATGTTGGGCCGGAACTTGACTTCCTTGACGTGGATGATCTTCTGCTTCTTCTTCGACTCGTGAGCCTTCTTCTTCTGCTGGTAGAGGAACTTGCCGAAGTCCATGATGCGGCAGACCGGCGGCTTCGCCGTCGGGGCCACCTCCACCAGGTCGAGAGTCTGCTCCTGTGCCCGCCGCAGCGCCTCTTCGATCGGCACGATGCCGGCCTGCGAGCCGTCGGCGTCTACCAAGCGCACCTCGCGAACCCGGATGCGCTCGTTGATCCGCGTCGTCTTGTCGATACTCAGCTCACCCCCTGGGAGCGTCGGGCCTCTGCCCGAAGGAACGTGTTCAGATGGGTTCTCCTTTTATTGTAAACGTGTTCAGAGGTCCCGGCCGCGAGCCGCGGAGATTTCCCCCGCCCGCGCCAGGAAGCCGTCCACGGACATGGCGCCCAGGTCCTCACCCGAGCGCCGGCGCACGGACACCGTCCCGTCCTCGGCCTCCCGCGCTCCCACCACCAGCATGTACGGGACCTTCTGGAGCTGGGCCTCGCGGATGCGGTAGCCCAGTTTCTCGTTGCGGTCGTCCAACTCCACGCGGACGCCGCCGGCGGCGAGGCGCGCGCGCACCGTCTCGCCGTATTCCGAAAACTTCTCCGAGATCGGCAGCACCACGGCTTGCACGGGCGCCAGCCAGAGCGGGAACGCGCCGCCGGTCTGCTCGATCAGGATCGCCAGGAAGCGCTCCACCGACCCCAACATGGCGCGGTGGATCATCACCGGCTGTTGCTCCGAGCCGTCCGCCGCCACGTAGGTCAGCCCGAACCGCTGCGGGAGCTGGTAGTCGAGCTGCACCGTGCCGAGCTGCCAGCTCCGGCCCAGGGCGTCCTGGATGTGGAAGTCGATCTTCGGGCCGTAGAACGCGCCGTCCCCGGGATTGACCTGGTAGGCGATCCCCTGGCTCTCCAGGGCCCGCGCCAGACCGCCCTCGGCCCGGTCCCACAGCTCGTCCGAGCCCATCCGCTTCGCCGGCCGGGTCGACAGCTCGATCCGTACGTCGTCGAAGCCGAAGGAGCGGTAGATCTCCATGATCATCCCCGCCGCGCCCAGCACCTCGGACTCGATCTGCTCCTCGGTACAGAAGATGTGGGCATCGTCCTGCGCGAACGAGCGCACCCGGAACAGGCCGTTGGTGACGCCGCTGCGCTCGTAGCGGTGCAGCCGGCCGAAGTCCGCGTAGCGGATCGGCAGGTCGCGGTACGAGCGCAGCCGCGTGGCGTAGATCAGGCAGTGCGTGGGGCAGTTCATGGGCTTCACCGCCATCTGCCGCTCGTCGGCGTCGGTGAAGAACATGTTCTCGACATAGTTGGCGTAGTGCCCCGAGGTCTTCCACAGCTCCACGTCCAGGATCTGCGGCGTGATCACCTCGCCGTAGCCGTAGCGGGTCTGCACCTCACGCACGTAATCTGTCAGGGCGACGTAGATCGACGCTCCCTTGGGATGGAGGAACGGCATGGCCGGGGCCAGCGGGTTGAAGCTGAAGAGGTCCAGCTCCTGGCCCAGCCGGCGATGGTCGCGCGCCCGCGCCAGCTCCTGGCGCTCCAGGTACTCGTCCATCTCCTTCTGGGTGGCGAAGGCGGTGCCGTAGATGCGCTGCAGCCGCTCGTTCTTCTCGTCCCCCTTGAAGTAGACGCCCGAGGCCTCCAGCACTTTCACCGCCCCGACCTGGGACAGGCGTTGCACGTGCGGCCCGCGGCAGAGGTCGGTGAAGCGGCCGTCGCGGTAGAGGGTGATGGTCTCCCCCGCGGGGATGTCCTTCAGCCGTTCCAGCTTCAGCGTCTCGCCCATCTCGCGGAAGATCCGCTCGGCCTCCTCGCGGGTGACCTCGATGCGTTCGAACGCGCTGTCTTCCTTGAGGATCTCCCGCATCGTCTCCTCGATCTTCTCGAGGTCCTCGGGCGTGAAGGCCCGGGGGAAGCGGAAGTCGTATTGGAACTTCTCGCTGTGGTCCTTGCGCCCGGCGTCGTACTCGGCCTCCGGCCAGAGCCGCTTGACCGCGTCGGCCAGCACGTGCTCGGCGCTGTGGCGCACGAACTCCCCCGCCTCCGGGCTCTTGACCGTGAAGATGCGGAACGCGCCGCCCTCGGTGAGGGGGAGGCGCAGGTCGATCTTGCGGCCGTCCAGCTCGGCGCCCACGGCGTCCTTGGCCAGACGCGGGCCGATGGCGGCCGCCACGTCGAGCGGAGTCGTGCCGGACGGCACCGTACGCACGGAGCCGTCGGGCAGGGTGAGATGAAGCACTTCCGTCGTCGTCTGCATCAGACCTGGACCATCACCGGAAAGGGGAGAGTGGAAACAGGGATCCTTCTCGGGCCACGGCCCGCGCCGGGGAGACTCACGAGAAGAGGGTGTGGTAGGCGCTAGCGGACTCGAACCGCTGACCTCTACCGTGTGAAGGTAGCGCTCTAACCAGCTGAGCTAAGCGCCTGGGCATGAGGCTGAACGTCGGGCACCTGTCGGGGCGATCTCCTGCTCTGATGTCTCTCTCCGATTCCGGTGCCGAGCTCCACTCCTTGGAACATGGTAGGCCCGAGCGGATTCGAACCGCTGACCTCTACGATGTCAACGTAGCGCTCTAACCAACTGAGCTACGGGCCTATTTCAATCCCTGGCGGTCGCCAGGGGAGGGGGAGATTAGCAAGAGCGTGGGGGCGGTGTCAACGGCAGCGTGCCCAGGGTTGATCCTTATAGTTAATTATGCAATCATAAACTTCTTAGCCGAAGCCTGAAAGGAGGCAGTGTGCAAAAGAAGATCATCAAGTTGAGTTTGGCTCTGTCGATGCTGGTTGGAAGCTTCATGGGGATCTCGCCACGACAAGCGATTGCACAGACCTATTGCCAGGATATCTGCTGCAACAGCTCCTGTACCTCCGTACGCGATTGCTTCGGCCTCGCCGGCAGGTGCACCTGTTCCGCGACCTGCAGGCCCGTCGACAACTCCTGACCCCGGATCTTCGATCCTGACGTCCCCTGTTCGCCCCCCTCTCGCTTCGCAGGCGAGGGGGGCCTTGAAATACGATCCCCTCGTGCCCTGGCCCCACCCTGGATACGTTCTGGAGGAACAAAACGTCCTGCAAACACCCTCCCTCGGGTCTTTCTCCGCGAAACAATGATACTTTGGGCGGAGACAAAGATCCGAAGGAGGAAGACCGCCGCCATGCCCTCGATGGCTCACGAGATCCTGGTGGATCTCTTCAAGAGTCGCTCGCCGCCGAGATCCTGGCCGAAGTATTGGGCGTACCGATCCCTCCCTACGCCCAGGCCCGGCTCGCCTCGACCGATCTGAACGAGATCCAGCCCGCCGAATACCGCGCCGACGCGGTGGTCGTCCTCCTCGACGGCGATGTCCCTGTCCGGGTGATCGTCGTCGAGGTCCAACTGGCGCCCGACCCTGGAAAGCGCTTCAGCTGGCCGGCCTATGCCACCGTCGCGCGGGCCACCCACAGATGCCCGGCCGATCTGCTCGTCGTCGCGCCCGATCCCGGGATCGCCGGATGGTGCGCGGAACCGATCGAGATCGGCATCCCGGGGTTCGTCCTGCGCCCGCCGGTGCTGCGCCCCACCTCCGTTCCGGTCGTGACGGACAAGGAGGAGGCGGCGCGCCGGCCCGAGCTCGGGGTGCTCTCTGTGATAGCGCACGGTGAGACCGAGCAGGGGGCCTCGATCGCCGCCGCCGTGCTGCCTGCCATCCGGGAGCTGGACGACGATCGGTCCAGGCTGTACTACGACCTCGTATACAATTCCTTGAACGAGACCGCTCGCCGGTCGCTGGAGGCCATGATGAAGGGTTACGAATACCAGAGCGATTTCGCGAGAAAGTATGTCGCCCAGGGACGCGCCGAGGGACGGGCCGAGGGACGAGCCGAGGAAGCGGCGCGCAACCTTTTGACAGTGCTTCAGGCTCGTGGTATCACGGTGCCGGACGCCGTCCGTGAGCACATTCTTGCCCAGAACGATCCGGAGCGGCTGGAGCGCTGGCTGGAGAAGGCCGCCGTCGCCGCTTCGGTCTCCACGGTCATCGACGAATCGAACTGAGATCCGGGGGGATTGAACTACGATCCCCCCGTGCCCCTCACCCCACCCTGGACCGCCGCCCTCTCCGTGGCCGCCGCCCTCCTGCTGGGCCAGGCGCTCCTCTGGCTGCTGGTCCGGGGACTGGGCCTCCGCCTTCCCCGCCGGATCGCCCTTCTCGCTCATGCCCTCGTCCTCCTGACGCTCGCCCCCTGGCTCTCCGGCAACCGCCTTCTCGCCCCGATGGACGAGACGATCCGCAACAACGTGCCGGGGGCTCCCGTGGTGGAGGACCCGGACCGCCACGGCCTGTTCAACGACATCGTCCTCCAGCTCCTCCCCTGGGAGATCGAGGTGCGGCGGGCGTACGGGAGCGGACGGCTTCCTCTGTGGTCCGACCGGCTGGATGGCGGCAGCTCTCCCTGGGTGAATCCCCAGGCGGCGGTGCTCTCCCCCATCGCCAACCTGGTGCGGTGGGCGCCCATCGAGCACTCCCTGCTGGCGGCTCTCGCCTTGAAGATGCTGGCTGCGTTTCAGGGGACGTGGCTGCTGGCGCGGCGGATCGGGGCGGGGCGGATCGCAGCGACCCTGGCCGCCGCCGCGTTCCCCCTCTCGGGGGCGATCATGGCGTGGTCCCTGTTCCCGTTGAGCAGCGTGGTGGCGTGGACGCCCTGGGCGGCTCTGGCGGCGGTGATGCTCTTCAGGGGATCCAAGCAAAGTAAGTCTGCCGGCGGGACGCCGGCGGTCCCAGGGAGGCGTATCGCGACCGCTGGGGTGATCTTCGCCTTCCTGCTGCTCTCGGGGCATCCCGAATCCGCGCTGGCCGGGGGGATCTTCGCCGGGGTCTGCGGCCTCGCCTACCGGAAGGGGTTTCGGGGGCTGGGGAGCGCGGCGGCCGCGTGGGCGCTCGCTCTTGGATTGGCCGCACCCCACCTGCTGCCGTTCCTCCAGGTCCTGCCGGAGACCCAGCGCGCCGTGCGGACCGCCGAGGCCGCGGAAGGAACGGGATGGTTCCCCACCGGCAAGGAGCGGCTGATGATGGCTCCGGCCAATCCCCGCGTCTATGGGCGCCCCTTCCGCGAGCCCTACCGGGGTCCGCTGACCTGGAGCGCCACGGGGGCTGGATACGCGGGGCTCCTGGCCTTCGCGGGCGCTCTGGCGGCGCTGTTCACGTCCCGGCGGGCCTGGCCCCTGCTGGGATTCACGGCGGTCAGCCTGCTGGCGGCGGCGGATTTCTTCCCCTTTCACCGCTTTCCCCAGGCCCTGGAGCTGAACCGGTTCCTGCCGGCCGCGTCGCTGGCGCTGATCCTGGCGGCGGCTCTAGGAAGAACCAGGAGATTGAGTTGGGTGGGGGTAGGGATCGCCGCCGCGCTGAGCCTCGCTCTACGTCCCGATCCCCAGATCGTCCTCGTCTGGGTCCTGATCCTGGCCGGATTCGCGACGCTGCGGCGGTGGAAGTGGGCCGGAGCTTCCCTTCTGGCCACCGCGCTGCTCCTGGACCTCCTCCCCTGGAGCTGGGACATGCTGCCCAGGGGACACCGGGAGCTGTTCTATCCCCGGACGCCTTTCGTGGACGCCGCCATTCCCGAAGGGCCCTGGCGCGCCACCGCGGAGGGCTTCCTCTTCTATCCGTCCCTGACGCCGGTCTACGGCGGGGCGGAGGTGCGGTCCCACAACCCCATGGCCCTCGCATCGCAGCTCGCCGTTCTGGAGAGGGTGTTCCGGTTCAAGCCTGAAGGGAGACGCTACAAGAGCGCGTTCCGGAACGTGGACCATCCATTGCTGGACTTCCTCAACGTCCGGACGGTGATCTCGAAAGAGGGAGTCCGTACCAACCCCGAGGCTCTGCCCCGCCTCTTCCTCCCCGTCGCCGCCCGGGCGCGGATGCGGGACCGGGCCTTGGACGCGGTCGCGAATCTCAAGAATCCGCGCCGCGTCATCCTGCTGTCCGAGGAGATCGGAGACTGGACGCCGCCACAGCGGCCGTGGGACCCGAACGCGGTGAGGGTCCTCCATTGGGCTCCGGGAAAGATCTCCGTCGAGATCCCGAAAGAGGGAGAAAAGCTCCTCGCCAGCTCCCTCCCCTTCCCCGAGGGATGGACCGCCGGACCCGGGCTGCGGACGGTGACGGTCAACACCGCCTATCTGGGGGTTGTCGCGCCGGAGGGCGTGGGGCGGGTCGATCTGACGTTCGCGCCGCCGGGGTTCCGGTTGGGCCTGATCCTGGGGCTCGCCTCGCTGGGGATCGCCGGGTTTCTCGCCATCCGGCGATAGATGAAAACGCGCTGGCGGTTGCCGCGCCAGATCCCCGTTCCTGGTTTCTCCCCGAACGCCGCCACCTGGACGTAGCGGGCCCGCGTCCGCCCTCCGTCCAGCGCCGCCCTCAGGTCGGGACCGTTCCCTCGAAAAATCCCGGTGACCACGAAGCGGATGTCCCGCCGGCGCGTCAGTCGCGGGATCGCCTGGCCCTGAGGCATCACCAGGGACTGGCCGGGCAGCCTCGCGCCTTCGCCCGGCAGCACGGCCAGCTCCGCCGCGAACAGGACGGGCTCGTCCGGCCCGCGGTGGCGGGCCAGCCACCGGACGGCCTCCACCCGCGAGTCCACCAACCCGGCGCGCTCGCGGGCGTAGGCGATCTCCGCCGGAAGGAACAGCGACAGCAGGAGGGCCGCCGTGAGAGCTCGTACCGGCAATCTCGCCAGGAGGAGCCCGACCAGCACGCAGGCCAGCGGCACCAGGGGAAGGAGGTTGCGAAAGGGCCGCGCGTTGAAGGAGGTGAACAGGGCCAGCGCGACCCCGGCGTAGAGGGTCCACGAGGCGGCGCTCCAGCGGGTCCGGGGGTCGCGGACCGCCACGATCCAGCCCATGGCGGTACAGATCAGGAACGGCCAACCCAACTCGGGATGCGCGAAGGGATGGTCCCACTCGGCCCGCTTCACCGCCTGCTCCCAGTACGAGCCGAGGGTCACGGCCTCATAGCCCGTGGCGTGCCGGGCCAACGACTCCAGCACCTTCTGCGTCTTCAACACCAGGGCCGGCATGGTGACCGCCGCGGCTACGAGGGAAGCCAGCGCCGCCAGCTCGATCGCCCGCGCCTTGGGACGCCAGTCCCCTGGCACCCGCAGCAGCGTCACGGCCACGGGCAGACAGACCAGGAGGCCCGTGTACTTGGAGGTCAGGGCGCAACCGATCATCAGGCCCGCCAGGACCGAGTCCCGCCAGAGGCGGACGCCCCGCGCGGACCCCTCCGCGAAGTACAGGGCGGCCACCGTGAAGAAGGTGGTGAAGGGGTCCACGGTGACGGCTCCCCCACGGATCACCAGCGCGGGCGCGACCGCCGCCGCCAGCGCCGCGAACAGCCCGGCGGTCTCGCCGGCCAGCCGGCGGGCCAGTAGCCCCGTCATGACCACCACCCCCAGGCCGAACGCCAGGGCGACCAGCCGGCCGATCAGGATCAGCTCGGCGGGCGCGACGAGATCGTAGAGCTTCGGCGGGGACTCCGAGAGATCGTCCCGCAGAGGCCGGTCATGGATCGCCGAGTAGACCGGCGAGTAGATCCAGACCGCGCCCGCGATGGCGTAGAGGGGCAGCGACGGATAGAGATACCCCTTGGGGTCCCAGCTCCCGCTCTCCAGGAGCCTCACCGTGGGATGCAGGACGTGGCCCTCGTCCACGTAGTTGATGTAGGGGAAGCCCGCGAAGGCCAGGGGGAGGCGGAGACCCAGAGCCAGGAGCAGGATGACGAGCCAGAGGAGCCGGGAAACGCGGGGGGAGGAGTCCCCCTTTGAGGTACGGGCCTCCCCCTTTGAGGTACGGGCCTCCCCCTTTGAGGTACGGGCCTCCCCCTTTGAGGTACGGGCCTCCCCCCTTGAGGTACGAGCCTCCCCCCTTGAGGGGGAGGGGTCCCCCTTCAAGGTACGGGCCTCCCCCCTTGAGGTACGGGCTTCCCCCCGCGAGGGGGAGGGGTCCCTCCGGGTTTCAGATCTTCCCCCCGCGTACCCGCGCCATCCAACCCTTCAAATACTCTCCCTGAGGATGCGTGATGGCCACCGGATGGTCCGGGGCGGCGGCGAGAGGCTCCAGGAGGTCCACCCGGACTCCCGCCTCCACCGCGGCGGCGAAAAAGATCTGGCGGAAGAGCTTGGAGTCCACCGCGCCGCTGCAACTGAAGGTCAGCAGGAAGCCGCCGGGCTCCACCCGCAGCAGGGCCAGGCGGTTGAGGTCCTTGTAGGCGCGGGCGGCGGCGTCCAGGTCGTCGCGCTTGCGCACCAGCGGCGGCGGATCGCAGATCACCAGGCCGTAGATCTCCTCCCGCCGCCGCAGGTCCTCGAAGACGTTGGCCTTGACCCACTCGGTGCGCTCCGCCGCGAAGCCGTTCAGGGCCACGTGCTCGCGCCCGCGCTCGATCAGGCGCGCCGCGGACTCCACCAGCACCACCCGCGCCGCCCCTCCCCGCAGGGCGTAGACGCCGAAGGCGCCGGAATGGGCGAAGAGGTCGAGGACGGTCCGGCCGCCGGCCAGACGCTCGGCCCGGCGGCGGTTCTCCCGCTGGTCGCAGTAGAAGCCGGTCTTCTGGCCCCCGAACGGCTCGGCCGTGAAGAGCAGTCCCGACTCGGTGAAGCGCGCCTGGGCCGGCGGCTCGCCCGCGATCACCTCCTCGCCCTGGTGTGCGAGCCCCTCGGCGCGGCGAACCGGCACGTCGTTGGACTGCACCACGGAGGCGCCCGGCACGGCCTCGATTAGGGCGGCGTAGGCCTCGTCCCGCACGGCTTCCAGACCCGCCGCCGTCACCTGGCTGACCAGGACGTCGCCGAAGCGGTCCACGGTCCAGCCCGGCACACCGTCCCCCTCGGCGTTGAGCAGCCGGTAGCCGGTGGTGCCGGGCGGCAGCACCGCCTCGCGCAGCGCGGCCGCCTCGCGGATGCGGTCCGCGAAGAAGCGGCGGTCCGCCGCCTCGACCGTGGCGCCCAGCATGCGGACGCGGATCTGCGAGAGGGGGCTGTGGAAGCCCAGCCCGAGGAGCCGGCCGCGGGCGTCGAAGATCCGGGCGAGCGGGGCGTCCGCGGGACCCTCGACGCGGCCGACCGCCCCGGAGAAGATCCAGGGATGCCCCTCCAGGACCGCCTTCTCGCGCCCCGGCTTGAGATGGACGCGGAGCTCGCTCAACGGACGGCGGCCTCCAGCACCTGGGTGATCACCGATTCGAGCCGCCGGGGGTCCACCGGCTTGGTGAGGTGCTCCAGGAACCCGGCCTCCCGGCTCTTGCGGATGTCCTCCTCCATGCCGTAGCCCGAGAGGGCGATCCCCCGCACGGAGGCGCTGGCCCGCAGGTGGCGCATGAGGTCGTGCCCGCTGCCGTCCGGAAGTCCCAGATCGCTGATGACGAGGTCGAACGGCTCGGCGGCGACGGCCCGCATGGCCTCGCCGACGCTCTCGGCCGTGCGCACCACGAAGCCCCGCAGGCGGAGGAAATCGGCGAGCACGGCGGCGGTGTCCTCGTGGTCCTCGACCAGGAGGATGCGGCGCCCCGGCGCGCCGTCCCGGGCGGCGCCGGCGGGAGCGGCGCCCACGGCGGCGCCCGGACCGCCGACCAGCAGCGGCAGCTCGAGGACGAACAGCGATCCCTGCCCTTTGCCGCCGCTGGAGGCGGCGAGGCTGCCGCCGTGCAGCTCGGCCAACACATTGCTGATCGAGAGCCCCAGCCCCAGCCCGCCGAACTGCCGGGTGATGCCGGAGCCCCCCTGCTCGAAGGCGTTGAAGATGCGGGGCAGCATGTCGGGCTCGATGCCGATGCCGGTGTCGCTGACCTCGACGCGCAACCGGTCGTCCGGACCCACGGCGGTGGCGACCGTGACGCGGCCGCCCTCGGGGGTGAACTTCACGGCGTTGGTGAGCAGGTTCCAGAGGATCTGCTGCAGCCGGGCGGCGTCGCCGGAGCTGTGGTGGCGGTCCGCGTCCAGGCGCACCGCGAGGGAGAGCCGCTTGGCGCGGGCCTCGGCCTCCACGATCTGAAGGACATGGCGGAGCTTCTCGTGGACGTCCACCGGCCCGACCTGCAGCTCGATCTTGCCGCGGCTGATGCGGGTGAGGTCGAGCAGGTCGTCGATGAGCCGCGCCTCCAGCTCCACGTTGCGGCGGATCACGTGCAGGGCGGCGCGGAACCGTTCCGGGACCTCGGGGTCGGCCTCCAGGGTGGCGGTGGTCATCAGGACCGGCGTCAGAGGGGTCCGCAGCTCATGGCTGAGGACGGCGAGGAACTGGTCCTTGGCCTGGCTGGCCGCCTCGGCCCGCTCGGCCGCCTCGCGCAACTCGGCTTCGGCCCGCTTGCGCTCGGTGATGTCGAGGCAGACGCCGATCATGCGGTAGGGACGGGCCGCCATGTCATAGAGGAACTTGCCGCGCCCGGCGATCCAGCGCACGGCGCCGCCGGACTGCACCAGGCGGTACTCGCTCCGGAACTCGCCGTTGGCGGTCATGGCGCGAGCGAGCTCCTCCCAGACGCGGCGGCGGTCGTCGGGATGGAGGACCTGCTCGAAGGCCTGGTAGGTGCCGTCGAAATCGTCTTCGCTCAAGCCCGCCAGGGCCAGGATCTCGGGCGACCAGGTGAGGCGCTCGCGCGCGAGGTCCCAGTCCCAGACGCCGAGCTGGCCGGCGTCGACGGCCAGCCGCAGCAGCTCTTCGCGTTCCCGCATGGCGGCCTCGGCCCGCTTGCGTTCGGTCATATCGAGGACGAAGGCGACGCCCTCGTCGTTCTGCTCGTTGAGAGCCGAGCCGGCGATCAGGACGGGAACCCGCGAGCCGTCCTGGTGGAAGTACTCCTTCTCATAGGGCGCGCAGGCGCCCGTGCGCAGGACCTCCTGGATCTTCCGCAGGTCGGTCTCGGTGTGCTCCGGCGGGGTCATGCTGGGCCAGTGCAGCCGTCCGGCCTCCAGGTCCTCCCGGGTGTAGCCGAGCATGCGCAGGAAACAGTCGTTGGCGTCCGGGATGGTGCCGTCGAGCTTCCAGAACTGGATGCCCACCATGCCGCAGTCGAGGATCCGCCGCAGACGGGCCTCGGAATCCTCGCAGCGGCGGCGCAACTCCTCTTCCGCCGCCGGCCCGCGGTCCTGGTCGATTTCGAAAGGCGGGTTCCTCATCCAGCGAGCTCCTGCACGAGCGAGATTCGGGAACCTTTGTAAACGCTGTGGATAGTAAACGAGCCTACGCCGGGCAGTCTACATCAGGGAAAGGACACCAAGGACCTCAAGGACACCAGGGACGATGCCTTCTTCGTCCTTGGCGTCCCTGGTGTCCTTGGTGTCCTTTATGTCCTTCCCGGGACGACAAACGCCGCCACGCTGGTCTCGGAGGCGCCCCGCTCGTCGGTCAGGGTCACCAGCAGCAGGTACTCGCCGGGCTGCAGGCTGGGAGCGCGGAAGGCGGCGTTCAGGCGGTCGGGACCGCCGCCGCCGGCGGTCTCGCGGCCGAGGATCTCGATCTTCCCCTCGCCGGCCTCCTTGCCGCCGGCGGTCATCACCCGGGCGTGGGCGGTGAGCCGGCCTGCGCCGAGGCCGTAGCCGACCAGGGAGAGGCGGGCCTCCTGCCCGGGAGCAAGGGCCGGCCGCGACGCCGGGACGTACGGCTGGTTCTGGCTCAGGAACGGGTAGGGCACCTCGCCCTGCCGGAGCTTGGTCTCGCGCACCATCAGCCAGCGGCCGGCCGGCTCCGGGAAGAAGGCCGGCAGCAACACCGGCGGACCGCCCGCCGAGAAGGCGGGGACCTCCAGGCTCGCCACCCGCATCCCCGCGGCCCCGGTCTGGCCGTTGCGCACCAGCACCCGGATGCTGTGGGGACCCGGGGGAAGGTCCAGATCGCCGAAGAACTTGACGCCGCCGCCTTGCAGCGCCGTCCCGACCTTGGCGAGGTCCAGGCCCAGGGTCTGGGTGAAGTAGTCCTGCACCGCACCCTGCGCGTCCATGGCGTAGACGTAGACCTCGGCGGGCAGGGACCCTTGAGAGCCGGCGGTCAGGCTGGCGCCGTCGATCTCGATCAGCACGGGGACGTAGGCCCTCTCCCCCTTGCCTTTGAAGGGCGCTGCCAGCACGGCGAGGCCGACCGGCCCCCCCTCGCGGCCGGAGACCACCCGCCCCGCCGTCTGCAGCATCCTCTCCGCGGCGCTCTGCTGGGCGTACGGCTTGGGCGCGTAGTAGCCGGGCCGGTAGACCACCCTGGCGCCGCGGTCGTTCTTCAGCTCGACGCGGAGCTTGTGGTACTCGCCGTCCGGCTTGACGTCCGGCTGGATCGAGAGCACGTAGGTGACGCTGGTGCGCTCCAGCATCTTCTCCATGGCGCCCGCGAGGTCGTTGTAGTTCTGGTAGAGCTCGCCGCCGGTGGACCGGGCCATCAGGAACAGGCCGTCCGCCCCCTGGGAGCGGGCGGCCCGGAGGTCGTCGGGGCTCGACCGCACGCCGCCGATGTCCACGGCGTGGACGGCGCAGTCGGCGCGGCGCAGGGCTTCCAGCATCTTCTCCAGGTCGTTGCCGGCCCGGGTGTTGCCGTAGCGCTTGTCGCTGTCGACGTTCCAGACGTCCCCCAGGACCGAATTGTTGTCCATGCCCTGGATCTCGGCCTCGTCGACGGACCCCATCACCAGCGCGCTGTCGAAGCCCTCCGAGAGGAGGAGGACGTGTTTGCGGCCCTCTACGCTGGCGAGGACCTCGGCGAAGGCGCCCAGGGACTTGGTGAAGGCGGTGAGCTGGGCGCGCGAGGCCTCCCTCTCGTTGCGCTCCAGATTCTGGTACTGCGAGATGTTGGCGGTGCGGCCCCGGTAGGCCGGCTCCTTCTCGTCCGAACCGCCACCTCCACCGCTACCGCTACCTCCACCGCTACCGCCACTACCTCCACCTCCACCGCCACTACCTCCACCTCCACCGCCACCACCTCCACCGCCACCGCCACCGCTCCCCGAGGCCGCGGCCAGCCGCCGGCTCGAGTACTGGCGCTCCGGGGCGACGGGCTCGGCGAACGCCATCTCCGCCCACGCGGCGAGGAGCAGCGGGTCCTTCGCGATCCCCTTCTGCTGGACGGGGCTCAGGCTGTCGATGACCGCCTCGACCTGCCGGCGGTCGGTGCTGAAGCCGAGGAGCAGCTCGGGCCCCCGGGACGGCAGGTAGGTCGCGACCGCCACCAGGTCCGTGGGGTGGAAGGAGCCGTGGAGGATCTGCTTGGCCGCCTCCCGCGCCTTGGTCATCGCCACCGGCGAGGAGAACCCGAGGTCGAACAGGAACACGAAGCGGCGGCGGGCGGAGAGAGGCAGGTTGCGGAGGGCCTCCGCGGGGACGGCCTCCAGGTCCAGCACCTCGAAACCGGTGATGGCCTGCGGGGCGCGCCCCTGGAAGACCTGGAAGTCGGCGGCGGTCAGGCCGCGGACGGGCTTGCCGTCCCGCAGCACCTGCACCGGCACCTCGACCACGACGACGTCGGTGGACTCCGAGAACCTGCGGTCCTGCGCGGCGGCGGGGAACGCCGGCGCGAGGCAGAGAGCGGCCGCAAGAAGCCCCGCGGCCCGGGAAAAAGATCGCATGCCCCCTCCTTGTCTGCCCTTGCGGGCGGTTCAGCTAGCGGCCGGCGGACGCGATTCCGCCCGCCGCGACGACAAAGGGAGCCACGCTGGTCTCGGCGGCCCCTTGAGCGTTGGTGACGGTCACCAGCAGCAGGTACTCGCCCGGCTGGAGCCGGGGCGTCCGGAAGGCGGCGGTCAGGCGGTCGGGGCCGCCGCCGGCGGCGGCCTCGCGGCCGAGGATCTCGAGGGTCCCCTCGCCCGCCTCCTTGCCGCCGGCGGTCATTACCCGGGCCTGGGCGGTGAGCCGGCCCGCGCCGAGGCCGTAGCCGACCAGGGAGAGGCGGGTCTCCTGCCCGGGAGAGAGGGCCGGACGCGACGCCGGAACGTACGGCTGGTTCTGGCTCAGGAACGGGTAGGGCACCTCGCCCTGCCGGAGCTTCGTCTCGCGCACCATCAGCCAGCGGCCGGCCGGCTGCGGGAAGAAGGCCGGCAGCAGTACCGGCCCGCCCTTGGCGAACGCGGGAACCTCCAGGCTCGCCACCCGCATCCCCGAGGCCCCGGTCTGGCCGTTGCGCACCAGCACCCGCACGCTGTAGGAGCCCGGAGGAAGATCCAGGTCGCCGAAGAACTTGACGCCGCCGCCTTGAAGCGCCGCGCCGACCTTGGCAAGGTCCAGGGCCATGGTCTGGGTGAAGAAGTCGCGCACCGCGCCCGTGCCGTCCATGGCGTAGACGTAGACCTCGGCGGGCAGCTTGCCCTGGGAGCCGGCGGTCAGGGTGGCGCCGTCGATCTCGACCAGCACGGGGACGTAGGCCTTGTCGCCCGGCACCTTGAACGGCGCCGCCAGCACGGAGAGGCCCACCGGCCCGCCCTCCCGGCCGGAGACCACCTGCCCCGCCGTCTGCAGCATCCTCTCCGCGGCGCTCTGCTGCGCGTACGGCTTGGGCGCGTAGTAGCCGGGCCGGTAGACCACGCGGGCGCCGCGGTCGTTCTTCAGCTCGACGCGGAGCTTGTGGTACAAGCCGTCCGGCTTGACGTCCGGCTGGATGGAGAGGACGTAGGTGACGCTGGTGCGTTCCAGCATCTTCTCCATGGCGCCCGCGAGGTCGTTGTAGTTCTGGTAGAGCTCGCCGCCGGTGGAGTTGGCCATCAGGAACAGACCGTCGGCCCCCTTGGAGCGGGCGGCCCGCAGGTCGTCGGCGCTGGCGCGCACGCCGCCGATGTCCACCGCCTGGATGACGCAGTCGGCGCGGCGCAACGCCTCCACCATCTTCTCCAGGTCGCCGCCGGCCTTGGTGTTGCCGTAGCGCTTGTCGTTGTCGATGTTCCAGGTCTCGCCGCGGATCGAGGAGACGTTCATGTCCTGGATCTCGGCCTCGTCCACGGTGCCCATGGCGAGCGCGCTGTCGAAGCCTTCGGAGAGGAAGATGACGTGCTTGCGGCCGTCGACGCTGGCCAGGGCGTTGGCGAAGGCCCCCAGCGCCCGGGTGAAGGCGGTGAGGCGGCTGCGGGCGGCCTCCCGCTCGCCGCGTTCGATGGCCATGGTCGCGGAGACGGTGGCGGTGCCGCCCTCGGAGACGGCGATCCCGTTCCCCTCGAAGTCCGCCTGCTCGACGGCCCGCGTGCCGATCTTGCGGCCTTCGTCGCCGCCGAAGCTCAGCGACTCCATGGTCAGCAGGAGAGGATCGGCGGCGAACTCCGGCTGCACCGGGCTCAGCCGGTCGATGGCGGCCTCGACCAGTCTGTGGTCGGTGGTGAAGCCGAGGAGGAACTCGGGGCCCCGGGAGGGCACGTAGGCCGCCACGGCCACCAGGTCCGAGGGGTGGAAGGAGCCGTGCAGGATGTTCTTGGCCGCCTGCCGCGCCTTGGTCATCGCCACCGGCGAGGAGAACCCGAGGTCGAACATCAGAACGAAGCGGCGGCGGGCGGACATCGGCAGGCGGCGGACGGCCTCGGGCTTGTCGGCGGGCACCGCCGCCAGATCGAGGACCTCGAAGCCGGTGATGGCCTGCGGGCTCCTCCCCTGGTAGACCTGGAAATCGGCGGCGGTCAGGCCGCGGACGGGCTTGCCGTCCCGCAGCACCTGCACCGGCACCTCGACCACGACGACGTCGGTGGACTCGGAGAACCTGCGGTCCTGCGCGGCCACGGGGAGCGCCAGCGAGACGCAGAGAACCGCCGCGAGAAGCCGGACGGCCCAGGCAAAGAACTGCATAACCGCTCCTTGTCTGCCCTGCCAGATCAAAAAAAGAAAAAAGAACGACTCCCTCAGGGAAGCTCAGAATCCCTCGCCGCCGGGAAAGTTCCCGGCCACCCGGAACCGCACCGAGTTGGAAGCACCTGCCACCTGGATACGCAGCACATACTCTCCGGGTTGCAGAGCCGGCGGGCGGTAGAGAGCCACCGCGCGGTCCGGCCCGCGGCCTTCGCCGCCGCGCCGCTCGGTCACCTCCAGGCTGCCGCCGGGGATCTCCCGCCCGTCCGGCGTCAGCACCCGGGCCTCGGCCTTCCAGTCGCCGGACCCGAGGTTGTATCCGACCAGGGACAACCGCACCTCCCGGCCCGGCTCCAGCGACGGCTCCGCGTCCGGGACGAACGGCTGGTTCCTCAGGAAGAACGGAAACGGGCGCTTCGCGCCCTCTTCCTCCCCGTCCTCCCACACGTGGAGCCACCGGTCCTGGACCTCCGGGAACAGGGGCGGGAGCAGGACCGGCCGCCCGGCGGCGAAGGCGGGGACGTGGAGCGGGATCACCCGTACGCCGGCGACGCCGTTGGCGCCGTTGCGCACCAGCACCCGCAGGGAATAGTCGCCGGGCAGCAGGTCGAGACCGCCGAGGAACTTGACGCCGCCCTGGCGCACGGCGGCCCCGGCCTGAGTGAGGTCGAGCCTGACGATCTGGGAGACGAAGTCGTGGACCGCCCCCACCCCGTCCAGGGCGTAGACGTAGATCTCCACCGGCAGCCTCGCCGGCTGCGGGCCGGCCAGCAGGGTCGCGCCGTCCACCTCGACCACCACCGGCACATAGGCCTTGTCCTCCCCCGCCGCCCGGAAAGGCGCGGCCAGCACCGCGGCGCGCACGGCGTCGCTCTCCTCGCCGCTCATCAGCCGGTTGGCGGCCGCCAGGAGCTTCTCGACCGAGCTCTGCTCCGCGTAGGGCTCCGGCGGGTAGTAGCCGAGGCGGTGGATCACCCGCGCCCCGCCGACCGGCCGCGTCAGCTCCACCCGCAGCCGGCGGTACCCGGCCTCCTCTTCAGAGGAGCTGCGGTCGGGATGCACGGCCAGCACGTAGGTGACGCTGGTGCGCTGGAGCATGCGGCCCATGGCGGCGGCGAGGTCGTTGTAGCCCTCGTAGAGGTCGCCGCCGGTGCCGTGGGCCATCATCAGCAGGCTCTCCCGGCCGCCCACCCGCGGCAGGCCCTGGTCGGCGCCCGCCCGCACGCCGCCGATGTCCACGGCCTGGATGACGCAGTCGGCGCGGCTGAACTCCGCCAGCATGCGCTCCATGGCGTTGCCGGTCTCGGCCAGGCCGTAGCGCTCCTCGGCGCTGATCCGCCAGGACTCACCGCGCAGGGCCGCCTGCTGGATCTCCTCGCGCCGGGCCTCGTCGACCGTGCCCTGGAACAGCGAGTTGTCGAAGCCCTCGGAGAGGAAGACCAAGTACTTGCGGCCGTCGACCACCGCGATCTGGCGGGCCAGGTCCGCGAGCGAGCGGCTGAAGGCGTCGACGTGCTTGCGCAGGGCGGCCTGTTCGGACTGCACCACGGCGTCCGTCACCACCGACACCTCTTCGGAAACAGCGGGGTCGTTCGCTTCCGACAGGGGATCGCGGGCGATCCTCGACTGGCCGCCGCCGGCGGGCTGGCCGCCGCCGGCGGCGTTGCCCGCCCCGAGCACCTCCCGCAGCACCAGCCGCAGGGGGTCGACGGGGCGGAACAGCAGGTCGGGGAGGCCCAGGGAGGCGAGGGCGCTCTCGATCTGCCGCCGGTCGGAGGTGAAGCCGAGGACGAGCTGCGGGCCCTGGGTCGCGCTGTAGGTGGCCACCGCCACCAGGTCGGAGGGATGGAGCCGCGGCACCAGGCTGGCGGCGGCCCGCCGCGCCCGCGCCACCGACCGCGGCTCGGAGAAGGCGAGGTCGAAGAGGAACAGGAAGTGGCGCCGCGCCGCCGCGGGCGGGGCCGTGGCGGCCGGCCGGGAGGCTCCGAGGTCGAGGACCTCGAAGCCGGCGACGGGCAGCTTGCGGCGCCCCTCCCAGACTTCGAAGTCCTCCGCCTCCAGGCCGCGCACCGGCTCGCCGTCGCGCACCACCTGCACCGGCACCTCGACGGCGAAGACCTGCGTGGCCGCGGCGAAGGACTCCCGCGGCGCCGGCTGCGGAGGATCGGCGGACTGGGCCGCCCGGACGGAAGCGGGGACAAGCCCCGCCCCCAGGAACAGCAGGACGACGGCGAGCATGGGCCGCCGCACGACTAGCGGCCTCCGCGCGTACCCACCGCCCCTCCCACCGAGAACCGGGACGTGGTGGTCTCGGACTTGCCCGCGCCGTCGGTCAGGGTGACCCGCAACTCGTACTCGCCGGGCGGCAGGTTGGGCGGCTGGAAGGCGGCCACCATCCGGGTCGGATTGGCGCCGGAACCGGCCTCCTTGTCGACCATCTGCAGCGCGGCCCCGGGGACCTCCTTGCCGTCCGCCGAGAAGACCTTGGCCTCGGCCTTCCAGTCCCCCGCCCCGAGGTTGTATCCCTGCAGGACGAGGCGGGCGTTCTGCCCGGGACGGGTGGTGGGGATGTAGGGCTGCTCCTTGAGCAGGAACAGGTACGGCGGCCGCGGCTGCTGGATCAGGACCACCCAACTGGTGGGCGGGGCGGAGTCCTGGAACACCGGCGGCAGCAGCGCCGGCTGGCCGGCGGCGAAGGCCGGGACCTTGACCTGGGAGACGTTGAGGCTGGAATTCCCCGAGACGCCGTTGCGGATCAGGGTCCGCAGCGAGTAGTCGCCCGGCGGCAGATTGAGGTGGCCGAAGAACTTGATGCCCGTCTGCCGCAGGATCGGCTCGACCTTGGTGAGGTCGAGGCCGACCGTCTGGGTGACGAAGTCCTGGACCGCCCCGGCCGCGTTGATGGCGTAGATGTAGATCTCCACCGGCAACTGCGCCCCCTGCTTGCCCGCCAGCAGCGACGGGCCGTCCACCTCGACCAGCACGGGCACCTGGGCCTTGCCGTCGGTCCCCGCGAAAGGTGTGGCGAGCACCGCGGTGGCGATGGAGCCGCTCTCCTCGCCCATGATCTCGTTGCCGGTCTCCAGGAGGCGCTGCATGGCCGGCTGTTGGTTGTAGGGCCGCGGCGCGTAGAAGCCGGGACGGTAGACCACCCGCGTGCCGCGGGCGTTGGCTCCCTTCACCTCCACGCGCAGCTTGTGGAAGGTGCCGTCGTGCTTCAGCTTATCCGGCTGGTAGGAGAGCACGTAGGTGACGCCGGTGCGGCGCAGCATCTGGCCCATGAGCACGTTCATGTTGTTGGCGTTCTCGTAGAGCTCGCCGCCGGTGCTCTTGGCCATGTTGAACAGGGCCTCGCGGCCGTTCTTGCGCTGCACGGCGCCCTGATCGGCGGCGGCGCGCAGGCCGCCGATGTCCACCGCCTGGATCTGGCAGTCGGCGCGGCGGAACTCGTCCAGCATCTTCTCGACCGCGTTCTGCGACCGGGTGTCGCCGAACTGCTCGTCCGAGCCGGTGCCGCCCGTGGAGGCGGTGATGCGGTCGTTGCCGGTGGCCTCGTCGACGCTCCCCAGCAGGCTCTCGCCCTCGCCGGGGGTGGCCGGACCCTTGCCGGAGATCAGCGTGCCGTCGAAGCCCTCGGAGAGGAAGACCACGTACTTGCGCCCCTCCACCTCGGCCATCAGGCGGGCGAGGTCGGTGAGCGACTTGGTCATGTTGCGCAGGTGGTTCTGCTGGGCGGCGCGGTCGGCGCGCTCGGAATGCGTGGAGAACGTCTCCAGGGTGTCGACCAGCGCCTCTTCCTTGCCCGCCTCCGCCTCGGCCCGGGCGGCGCCCCCCGGGACGCGTCTATCTGGGTGGTGCTCGGGGGCCGCGTGGAGAGCTCGCGCTGGGTGGCGGACAGGATCAGCTTCAGGGGATCGGCAGAGCGGTCCACCAACTGCGGCAGGCCCAGGGTATCGATGGCGGTCTTGATCTGGCCGCGGTCCGGCGTGAAGCCGATGACCAGATTCGGTCCCTGGAGGGCGCTGTAGGTGGCCACCGCCACGAGGTCGGTCGGGTGGAGGGTGGAGACCACGCCCGCGGCGGCGTCGCGGGCCTTGACGATGGCCTTCGGCTCGGAGTTCGAGAGGTCGAAGAGCATCAGGAAGTGCCGCCGCGCCGAGACGGGGACCGCTGCCATGGCTTCCTGGCCGGAGCCGGTCATCTCGAGGTCGAGGACCTCGAAGCCGGTGATCGGCACCTTCTTGCGCCCCTCGAACAGCTCGAAGTCGTTGGCGGTGAGGCCGCGCACCGGCTCGCCGTCCTTGATCACCTGGACGGGGACCTCCACCACCACGACCTCGGTCGTCTCGGTAAAGGTCTGGGCGGTGGCGAGCCACGGCGCCAGGGCCAGGGCGGCCGCGGCGAGAACGGAAACCAGGCGCTGCGATCTCGATCGGCTGCGTGTCATCACGTCGTCCTTTCAGCCCTCGCGAAGAAGTCCCTGCTCCTCGGAACCAAAACGGGATTCAGAAATCAAAAGATCAGGATCCTCAGAAAAATATCAGTGAACGACGTCGAAGGGTAGAGAGTTTGTTTTCTTGTCGCCCGTGGCCGGGTCGGTGACCGCCACCTGGAGCACGTAGCGGCCGGCCTGGAGGCCCTTGGCGTCGAAGGTCGCCGTCAGCTTGTCGAGCCCCTTGATGCCGGTGGCGGTGCGCTCCACCTTGGAGAGGCGGCCGGCCGGGAAGGACTGGCCGTCAGGCGCCACGATCTTGCCGTCCACCGCCAGATCCCCTTTGCCCAGGTTGTAGGCCACCAGGCACAGGCGGGCCGGCTCCTCGCCGCGCAGCACGGGGCGGGCGGCGGGCACGTAGGGCTCGCCCGAGACGGTGAAGGGGTAGACCACCGAGCCCTGCACCTCGGAGCCGGCCTTCTCGCGGACCAGCACCCACTTCCGCCGGTCCTCCATGAAGAAGGGGGGCAGCAGCACCGGTTGCGCGCTGTTGTAGGCCGGCACGCTCACCGCCAGGCTCTGCACGCCGGTGCGGCCGGTGTCGGCGTTGCGCACCAGCACCCGTACCTGGTATTCGCCCGGCTCGAGGTCGAAGGTGGCCGTAGTACTTGAGGCCGCCTTCCTTCATCTCGCGCCGGCCACGGTCGTTGAGGTCGAGCTCGAAGCGTCTGGGTGAAGAAGTCGCGCATCTCGCCCTGGGCGTCGGTGACGTAGCCGTAGACCTCGAGCGGCATCTTCTTGTCCGTTTCGGGATGGCCGGCCAGCAGGCCGCTGCCGGCAGCCTCGATGATCACCGGCACGTAGGAGACCTTCTCGTTGGAGCGGAAGGGGGCGGCGAGCACGTTGAGCTCGACGTCGCGCCGCGGCGCCGCGGAGGCGATGCCGTCCGAGGCCAGCAGGCTCTTCTCCAGCGGGTCGAGATCCTTGAACGGGCGCGGCGCGTAGTAGCCGGCGCGGTAGGTGAGCCGGGCGCCCGCCGGCACTCCGGGGCCGGGCTTGACCTTGAGGCGGCGGTAGGCGCCGTCGAGCTTGAGGTCCGAGCGTTCGAAGGTCAGCAGGTAGGTGACGCTGGTGCGCTCGAGCACCCGCTCCAGGGGCTGGCGCAGGTTGTTGGCGTCCTTGAACAGCTCGCCGCCGGTCTCGTTGGCCATGTAGAACAGGGCCTCCTGACCGCTCGGCCGCGCCCGCGCGTCGGCGCCGGCCCGCAGGCCGCCGATGTCCACCGCCTGGATCACGCAGTCGGCGCGGCGGAACTCCTCCAGCATCCGGTTGACGTCCCCCTGGAGGCCGGTGTTGCCGTAGCGGGTGTCGTTGTCCACGAAGTAGGTCTGGCCGCGCTGGGCCAGCAGGTTGTCGTCCGCGGCGTCGAGATCCGTGGTCTCGCGGCCGATCAGGAGCCGGCTGTCGAAGCCCTCGGAGAAGAAGACGACGTGCTTGCGGCCCTTGACGGCGTTGAGCGCCCGGGCCATCTCGCCGAGCGCCCGCGAGTAGGCGGAGAGGCGGCTGATCTCGTAGGAGCGCTCGCTCCGCTCGGCGCCGAAGCTGATGGTCTGCAGGTACTCGAGCAGCGCCTGCTCGGTCCCCTGCCCGTTGATGCCCCCGTCGTCCAGGGAAATCCCCTGGCCGGCGGTCTGGCTTTCGCTGGACGGCGGCACCACGAGGAAGCGCAGGGGATCGGCGGTCCGGGCGTCGACATTGCGCCGGTAGCCCAGGGTGTCGATGGCGCGGGCGAGTTGCGCGCGGTCGGGCGTGAAGGTCACCACCAGCCGGTTGCCGTTCTCGAACGAGTAGGTGGCGACCGCCACCAGGTCCGTCGGGTGCAGCGCGTTGAGCAGGAAGTCGCGGGCCGCCAGGCGGGCCTTGAGGATCGACGTCGGCGTCGAGAAGGAGAGGTCGAAAAGCAGCAGGAAGTGGCGCCGGGCCGCCGAGGGCAGCGTCTCCAGCCGCGCCGCCGCCGCGCCGCCAGCCTCGGCGTCGAGGCTCTTGAGGTCGAACACCTCGAACGCGGTGACCTTCTGCCGGTCGCCGCCGTCGTAGACCTCGAAGTCCGCGGCGGTGAGCCCGCGGACCGGCTGGCCGTTGCGGTCCACGACGTTGACGGGGACCTCCACCGCCGTGACCTGGGACTCGCCTTCGAAGGTGCCGGCCTGGTCGCCGCGGTTCTGCTGCGCCGGGGCGGGAACCGCCAGCAGCGTCAACAGCGGCAGGAGAGGCAGGAGACGGAGGGAGGGACGGGGACGGGCCACTTCAGGAAAGTTCATACAGCCTCCGTGAACGACTTGGACTGATCATGGTACTACCGGGGCGGGCCTCCGTATAGCTCCGAGCGGGGGAAAAACGAATACCAGCCGAACCAGAACGCCTGGTGCCCCGGCAACCGCTCGAGGGGTGAGTCCCCCTCCGCCGTCAGGGCGGTTTCCTCGACGCTCCAGCGCCGTCCCCGCTCGTCCACCAGCTCGCGGGCGTTGACGCCGGGAGCGAAGGTACGCTCCCCCCGCCGGTAGATCCGCACGGCGCCGGACTCCGGATCGGCCACCACCACCAGGGGCTCGCCGGCCAGCGCGTCGTTGATCACCCGCTCCTTGAGCGCCCGCTCGACGGGATAAGCCTTGGCGGCCTCGCCCAGGCGCACGGCGTAGACCTCCTCCTTGGGGTCGAGCGCGTCGCTCTTCAGCCAGACCGGGAAGGAGACGCCGGCGCGCCGCCGGTCCGCCGCCCCCGGCACGTAGGTGAAGCCCCAGCGGCGCTCCATCTCGCGGTCGAGGGCGAGGACGGTCGTCCCCGGGTGCCGCTCGCGCCATTCCTTCCAGGTGGTGATGGTGACGGGCAGCACCGGCAGCCGGACCGTGCTGCGGGCCAGCCGCCCCACCGCCGGCTCGCCGGTGAGGTTGTTCCACAGCGTCAGCGTCTGGCGGTCGATCATCAGCTTGTTGCTGCGGTAGAGCAGGCCCGACGTCCCGAAGGTGTAGGACTGGCCGTTGGGGGTGCGGGTGTCGTACAGCACGCCCGAGCCGCAGAGGGTGCAGTAGGAGAGGGTGACCGGCCGGCCTCCCACCACGTCGTTGGCCATCTCGTGCCAGTCCAGGATGCGCAGGGGGTAGGCCCGCTGCTCGCCGTTGACGCTGACGCCGAAGACCCGCTCGGAGTCGCCGAGGTACCTGGCCGCCGCGGCCGGGAGGTGCGGCGGGTTGTCCAGGGCCGGGATACCCTCCACCGGCACGCCGCCGAAGACCACCTCCTCCAGGCGGATGCGGGTGGGAGCGCCGTCGTAGAGGACCGACTTGTAGCGCGGGTCGATGCGGGAGAACAGCTCGGCCTTCCAGGCCACGTAGCCCGGCTTGGGGACGATGTCCTCGCGCCGGCCCAGCAGCTCCACCCAGTCCTGGTAGCGGTCGCTCCGCTTCTCCCCCGACAGGGCGATCAGGGCCGCCTGGGCCTCGGACCGCTGCGCCTTGGGCAGGAAGAAGTAGGCGTCGACCAGGCCCGGCAGCAGGGAGAGGTCCTTGGCCTCGGCCAGGGCGCGGGAAGCCTTGCGCCGCTCGCCGGCCGAGTCGGACATCATCTGCCGCAGCAGCCTGTAGCCCTCCTCGCTCGACAGCCCGGCGGCCGGCGCGGCGCCGGCCGCCCCGGCGGCCCCGGCGGACACCGCGCCGAGCAGGAGGAGGACCACGATGGCGGCGCCGCTCTTCACCCCATTCATTGTCCCATCATGCGGGCGTACCGGAGCGCTTCCTCGTGCGTCGCGTCCAGCGTCAGCGCCCGCGAGAGATGGTGTCTGGCCTTCTCCAGGTCGCCCGTCGCCAGGTAGAGCTTGACGAAGCCGAGCTGGACCTCGGGAAGCTCGCTGTCCAGGCGCAGGGCGCGGGTCATGGACTCCATGGCCTTGTCGTGATCGCCCCGGCCGATGGCGACCTCGGCCTGATAGACGAAGAAGAACGGGTTGGTGGTGTTCTGGTCCTCGATCTTCGCCAGCAGCGCCCGGGCCTCGTCGGCGCGGCCGAGCTGCTGCAGGGCGCGGACCTTGTTGGTCATGATGGTCGAGTCGTCGGGGACGAGCTGCAACGCGCGCGCGTAGACCTCCAGGGCCTCGGCGGGCTTGCCGGAGCGGGCGAGGACGACCCCCAGGTTGTTGATCGCCTTCTCGAAGCGCGGCGCGACGCGGGTGGCGACGGTCAGCAGCTCGCGGGAACGGCCGAAGTCGCCGGCCAGCAGGGCCTCGGCGCCCAGGTTGTTGTAGTGGTGGGCGGCCGCCGTCAGGTCGTCGATCGGCTTGAAGTCGCGGTAGGCCTTGCGGCGGTACGGCAGGAAGTCGAACGTCCGCAGCACGCCGTCGATGTACATGCCGGCCACGATGTGCCCCTGGCTGACCACCATGCCGTCGCGGTGGTTCCAGCGCTGCAGGTCGGTGACCTCCACGTACTGCGGGTTGAGCCCGCGCTCGCGCGCCACCCCCACGAACAGGTTGACGAAGGAGAGGCAGTTGCCGGCGCGGGTGCGGAAGGTGTCCACGGCGTTGCGCGTGGGCGTCAGCGTGTACTGGAGCTGCAGGCCGTCGAAGATGAAGTCGTTGACCTGGTTGACGCGGCGCAGCTCGCTCTGCAGGGGCGGGATGTTCTTGAGCGCGCCGCGGATCTCCTCGTTCAGCTCGAAGGGGACCTCGACGCGGGCTGCCTCGGCCTTGCCGACGCTCTTGGCGTATTCTTGGCGCAGATAGGAGACCGAGTCGAAGGCCTTGTATTGGGAGCAACCCGCGGCCAGCAGGGCTCCAAGGACGGCGATGGGAGCGATCGTGCGGACCATAGCCCATTCAATATAGCAGGGGAATCCATCGCCGGGACCCGGTTCAAGATATTGGAGAACCCCTGTTCAAACCGATGGATCGGGATGTCCGGAAGCGCCGACTAAAATTCTCTAAATTATTGTTTCTCAGTGGCTTGTGGTCACCTGCGGGGCCCTTCCGGCAATGGCACCCCGCTTGCTTGACCCGGGTCGGGAGCTTTGGTTAGAGTTGGCCTCTAACCAACTCCAAGTTCTTTCCGAAGCGGAAAGGGGGTGTTGCAAGGCACAGGGTAGTCAGCGACTCCGCGCTTTACCCGACTTTTGTTCTGCCAGCCGCGGCGACCGTTTCGCCGGGCTGACCAACCACCAAACGGGAGGTTATGAAATGAAGAGCATCAACCTTTGGGGACGGATCGCCGTCGCTGCGTTGTTGCTTCTGGTCGCGAGCGGGACCGCTTTCGCCCAGCTGCAGACCGGCAACCTCTACGGCACCGTCACAGACGAACAGGGAGCCGCGCTCCCCGGGGTCACGGTGACCCTTTCGGGCGGCGGCGCTCCGCAAGTCCAGGTGACGAACGCCCAGGGGCAGTTCCGTTTCCTGGGTCTCGGGCCCGGCAGCTACTCGCTGAAGGCCGAGCTCGAGGGCTTCTCGACCATCGATTACCCAAGCATCGTGATCAACGTCGGCCGCAACACCAACATCGAGGTGAAGCTGTCGGCGGCCGTCGAGGACGTCATCACCGTCACGGCGGAGAGCCCGCTGCTGGACGAGCGCCGCATTTCCACGGGCGCCACGGTCAGCCAGACCGAGCTCGAGAAGATCCCGACGGCGCGTGATCCCTGGGCGATCCTCCAGTCGACTCCGGGCGTCCTCACCGACCGCATCAACGTCGGCGGCAACGAGAGCGGCCAGCAGTCCCAGTACGTCGGCCCCGGCTCCGGCGGCGATCAGGCCGTCTGGTCGGTTGACGGCGTGGTGATCACGGACATGGCTGCGATCGGTTCCTCCCCCGCCTACTACGACTTCGACTCGTTCGAAGAGATGCAGGTCACGACGGGCGGTTCGGACTCGACCATCTCGACCGGCGGCGTCGTCCTCAACATGGTGACGAAGCGCGGCACCAACGAGTGGCGCGGCACCGGCCGGTACTACCTGACCGACGACTCGAACCAGTCGGACCTCGAGTTCGACGAGGGCGATCTCGCTCAGGCGGGCCCCTGGAACGCCACCAGCCGTACCCGCAACCCCGCCACCGGCGTCCTCACCGACCGTGGCGGCGCGCATCCGCAGTCGTCGTTCAAGCAGGGCAACCGCATCGTCGACGTCAAGGACTTCGGCGCTGAGATCGGCGGCCCGATCGTGCGCGACCGCCTGTGGGTGTGGGGCTCCTACGGCAAGCAGGAAGTCGACCTCCTGACGATCTCCGACGTCAGCGACTTCACCGAGCTCGAGACGGCCAACGTCAAGTTGAACGCCCAGATCGCCTCCAACAACTCGGCGACGTTCTTCGGGCTCAACAGCGACAAGGTCAAGACCGGCCGCAACGCCGGCCCGACGCGTCCCCAGGAGACCACCTGGAACCAGTCGAAGTTTGGCGACGACCCGACGGCGTACAAGCTCGAGGACACGCACATCTTCTCCTCGAACTTCTACCTCACGGGTCTCTACTCCGTGGTGAACGGCGGCTTCCAGCTCGTCCCGCAGGGCGGCCTGGGACCGACGTCCTACCTGGACGAGGGCGGCGTGTGGCACAACACGTTCATCCAAAGCCAGACGGAGCGTCCGCAGGAGCAGTTCAAGGCTGACGCGAGCAGCTTCTTCAACACGGGCAACCTGAGCCACGAGCTGAAGTTCGGCGCCGGCTACCGTGTCGCCGAAGTGACCTCGCTGACCGCCTGGGGCGGCCTGGGCACCCTGTACAACGGCCCGACCATCTTCGGCACCGCCCGCAACATCCTTGGCGTCGCTCGCCAGGGCAATCCGTCGATCGAGACGGAGTACACCAGCGCCTACGTCCAGGACACCCTGACGATCGGCAACCTGACGGCCAACTTCGGCCTCCGGTACGACAAGCAGGGCGGCACCAACAACGCTTCCGACGTCCCGGCCGGCCCGTCGATCTTCGCGAGCGTCCTGCCCGCGCAGTCCGTCGGCAGCAGCGACATCGGTTTCGAGTGGGAGAACATCACTCCCCGCGTCGGCCTGACCTACGCCCTGGGCGCCGAGCGCAAGACCCTTCTGCGCGCCAGCTACTCGCGTTTCGCTGATCAGCTCGGTCAGGGAACCGCCGGCTGGCTCAACACCGTGGGCGGCAGCTACGCCTACTTCTACGCCGACAACGGCGGCGACCCGAACATCCCGCTGTCCGACATCGACCTCGCCACCGGGATCCTGTTCTACAGCGGCAACGTCAACCCGTTCACGGGCGCTCTGTTCCAGTCCGACGCCCTCGATCCGGACGTCGAGGCTCCGCTCACCGACGAGCTGCTGCTCGGCGTCGAGCACGCCCTTCTGCCGGAGTTCGTGGTCGGCCTGAACCTCACCTATCGTCAGCTCACCAACCTGCTCGAGTCCGAGCTGCTGGTGTTCGACGAGGGCTTCAACAACACCGCCTGCGCCTCGCAGGGTGTCGGCTGCGCCGCCTTCAGCGCCGCCAACATCAACAACACGGGCCGTACGCACCGTCGCTCCGACTACCGTCAGGTAACGGCGCCGGCGACCCGCAACATCACGGTCTGCGCCAACGCCGACTGCTCGGCGACCACGGTCCAGGCCGTTCCGCTGGTCCACCCCGACGGCTCCCCGTACACCCTCACGTACTGGGTGCTCAACAACAACGTCAGCACCCGCAACGGCGGCTTCCTCGAGAACGGCGACCGGGAGCAGGAGTACCTCGGCACCTCGCTCGTGTTCAACAAGCGTCTCGCCAACCGCTGGATGCTGCGTGGCAACTTCACCTGGGCTAACTGGGAATGGAACGAGGTTCCGGATTCCGAGCTCGAGAACCCCACCAACTCTCTCGGTGGCGGCGACGAGGAAGGCGATCCGGTCCTGCAGGGCTCCGGCACCGGTTCCGGCGCCAAGGGTGGCATCTACATCAACTCCGAGTGGTCCTACAGCGTCAACGGTATGTACCAGGTCGTGCCCGACCGGGCGTGGGGCTTCAACGTCGCCCTCAACCTGAACGGCCGTCAGGGCTACCCGCAGCCGTACTTCCACCGCGTCTCGACGGGTCTCGGCAATATGAACTTCGCGTCGTATTCGCTGCAGACCACCGACAGTCCGGACACCTACCGTCTGGACGACATCCACATGGTTGACGCCCGCGTCGAGAAGGAGTTCACCTTCAGCGACGTCGGCCTGACCCTGGGTGTCGACGTGTTCAACCTGTTCAACGAGGCCTACGTTCTGCAGCGGCAGCACCGGCTGGCCGTCACCACGGCCGACCACGTCCGCGAGATCTCCAGCCCGCGCGTCATCCGTTTCGGCGCGCGCCTGAGCTTCCGTTGATCGGTTGAAACAGCGGTAACGCTGAACGCCGCCGGGGGGCGACCCCCGGCGGTTTTTTTTGGCCCCCCTTTCGGAATATGCTCCCCCAGCACGCGGTTTGCATTCACCTGGGGGAGAGACCCCGTATGCGGCCTGTTTCCCCACGAACGCCAAAGGAGACGCAATGATGCTTTCACGCAGTGCCAAATGGACGGCTCTTCTGACGTTGCTTCTGCTGGTCGGCAGCGTCCCCATGTGGGGTCAGGCGTGGGCGGGGAGAGGACGCCTCCAGGGGACGGTCAAAGACGAGAGCGGCAAGCCCGTCGAGGGCGCCAGGATCACCCTGCGCAAGGGTACCGACCGGGTCGATCCCAAGGCGGATGGACCCAAGGTCGTCACCACCGACAAGAACGGCAAGTGGTCCATCCTCGGCCTCGCCGGCGGACAGTGGGGCATCCTGATCGAGAAGGAGGGCCTCATGGCCTCCGAAGGCCAGGCCCCGGTCAACGAGTTCGCCGTGGCCCAGCCGATCAACATCGTGCTGAAGGCGATCCCGAAGGAGGTCATCCAGAAAGCCCAGGAGGAGAGCGCGGCCGGCCAGGCCAAGTCAGCTCTCGAAAAGGCCAACGCCCTGCTGGGCCAGGGCAAGTACGCCGAGGCCCGCGCCTCCTATGAGGAGGGCATGGCCAAGCTGGAGGACAAGAGCCTCCATCCGGCCATCTACCGCGCCATCGCCGACTCCTGGTACAAGGAAGGCAAGACCGACCAGGCCATCGACGCCCTGAAGAAGTCCCTGGAGTTCGCGCCGGACGATCCGACCACCCTGCAGCTCCTGGTGAACCTGCTGGTGGGGGCCAACCGCGAGGAAGAGGCCAAGACCTACATGGCGAAGCTCCCCCAGGGCACCACGCTGGATCCCAACACGGTCCTCAACCTGGGCATCAAGGAGTTCAACAGCGGCAAGATGGAACAGGCCATGGCCCACTTCGACCGCGCGGTCAAGGAGAACCCGAACCTGGCCGAGGCCTACTACTACCGCGCCCTGGTCTTCATGAACCAGAACAAGAACGCGGAGGCCCGGGCCGACCTCGAGAAGCTCCTGCAGCTCGACCCGAACAACCAGTACGCCAAGGACGCCCGGGAGTTCCTGAAGGACCTCAAGTAACTCTCGTCCGAGGGGCGGCGCCCGGCCGCCGCCCCGCCCGAGGACTCTCTCCATGCGCCGTTCCCTGCTCCTGGCCATCGCCGCCGCCGTGGTCCTGGGCGCCGGCTGCCGCGGCGGGGGAGACTCCTCCGGCTCCGCGCCGTCCCGCGAAGGGGCGGACGTCCTCCTGATCACCATCGACACCCTGCGGGCCGATGCGCCCGGGTTCGCCGGCGGGCGCCTGGCTGGGAAGACCATGACGGCGGAGACGCCCGTCCTCGACCGGCTGGCCGCCGGCGGGCGGGTCTTCGACGACGCGCACGCCCACAACGTCGTCACCCTCCCCTCCCATGCCAACATCCTGACCGGCCTCTACCCCTACCAGCACGGGGTGCGCGAGAACAGCGGCTTCGTTCTCTCCGGCGAGGTCCCCACGCTCGCCACCCTGCTCCGGGAGCGGGGCTATGCCACCGGCGCCTTCGTGGCCGCCTATCCGCTCGACGCGCGGTTCGGCCTCAACCGGGGCTTCGACGTCTACGACGACAGCTACCCCCGGGGATCGAACCCCAACGCCTTCGTGGTGGCCGAGCGCCGCGGGGACGAGGTGGTCGCCGCCGCCCGCGCCTGGTGGGACGGCCACAAGGGCGCGCGCCGCTTCCTCTGGGTGCACCTCTACGACCCGCACGCGTCCTACACGCCGCCGGAACCCTTCGCCAGCCGCTACCGCGACAACCCCTACCTCGGCGAGGTGGCGGCCACGGACTCGTTCCTCGCGCCCCTGCTCCAACCCTTCCTGGACGGCAGGGAGACGCCGGCCCTGGTGATCGTCACCTCGGATCACGGCGAGTCGCTGGGAGAGCACGGCGAGCTGACCCACGGCCTCTTCGCCTACGAGCCCACGCTCAAGGTGCCCCTGGTCGTCTGGGGGCCGGGGGTGACGCCGGGGCGGGACGGCCGGCCGGCGCGGCACGTGGACATCCTGCCCACGGCGCTGGCGTTCCTGGGCCTGGACGCGCCGGAGGGGCTGCCGGGCCGTTCTCTGCTGGGGCTGCCGGGACCGGCCGACGCGGCCGTGGAAACCTACTTCGAAGCGCTGAGCGCCAGCCTCAACCGCGGCTGGGCGCCGTTGCGGGGCCTGCTGCGGGAGCGCCGCAAGCTGATCGAGCTGCCGGTCCCGGAGCTCTACGATCTGGCCGCCGACGCCGGCGAGACGGACAACCTCTACGCCCGCGAGCGGCGGAGCGCCCGGGCCCTGCGGGACGCCCTGCCGCGGGAGTCCGTCTGGCCGCCGCCCAAGGGAGCGGTCTCTCCCGAAGAGGAGGCGCGCCTGCGCAGCCTCGGCTACTTCCCGGGCTCCGGGCCGGTCAAGAGCGCCTACACGGCGGCGGACGATCCCAAGAACCTCGTGGGGGTGGACCGCAAGCTGCACCAGGCCATCGACGCCTACTCGCGCGGGCGCTACGACGAGGCCGCCGCCCTGGCCCGGGAGGCCATCGCCGAGCGCCCGGACCTCGGGGTGGCCTACGAGCATCTGGCCCTGGCGCTGCGCCAGGCCGAGCGCCACGGCGAGGCCGTGGCGGCTCTGCGCGGCGCGGTCGAGCGCCGGGCGGGCGGCGACTCCCTGCGCGAGCAGCTCGGTCTCGCCCTCTCCGAGTCGGGGCGTCCCGCCGAGGCGGTGGCCGTGCTGGAGCCCCTGGCGACCCAGCCCGAGGCCGCCGCCTCCACCCTGAACGCCCTCGGCATCGCCCTCTCGGACGCCGGCCGCCATGGCGACGCGGTGAACGTTCTCCAACGGGCCGCCGGCCGGTATCCGAACGATCCCAAGGCCTTCGAAAACCTGGGGATCGTCGCCCTGCGCATGGACCAGCCGGAATCCGCGCGGGCGCAGCTCGAGCGCGCGCTGGCGCTCAACCCCGCGCTGCCCATCTCCTGGAACACCCTGGGGGTGGCCCTGTACCGGCTGGCCGGCCCGGACGCCGCGCTCCAGGCCTGGGAGCGCTCGGTGACCCTCGATCCCCGGCAGTACGACGCCCTGTTCAACATCGGCCTCGTCGCGGCCCAGGCCGGGCGGCCCGCGCAGGCGCGGCAGGCGCTCACGCGCTTCGTCGCCACGGCGCCCCCGGCCCGGTTCGGCGCCGACATCCAGAAAGCCCGTCAGATCCTCGCCCAACTTCCGTCATGAAGAGAAGGAAGATCCCCATGAAGAAAACCCTCGCACCGCTGCTCGTCTCGCTGCTGGCGGCGCCGCTCCTGGCCCAGACGCCGGCGGTCCCCACCGCTCCGGCCGCTCCGCCGGCCCGGCAGCAGGCCGCCCCGCCGCTGCACCCGGCCGTCCAGGAGGCTGTCAACCTGGCGGATTCCGGGGACGCCGCCGGAGCCCTCCAGAAGCTCCAGGCCGCGCCCAAGGAGGCCATCACTCCCCCCATCCAATCGCTGATGGGCGTCCTCCATCTCCAGTTGAACCAGCCGCGGGAGGCCTTCGCCCTGTTGCAGCCGCTGGCCGACGCCGAGGACGCCCAGCCGGCGGTCCTCTACCACGCCGGCCGGGCCGCGCTGCTGGTCGGCGAGACGGACGCCGGGCGCGAGTACCTCACCCGCTCCGTGGTCCTGCAGCCGGCCTCGCCCGCGGCCCGCGACCTCGGCATGCTGACCGCCCGCGAAGGCCGGGTGGTGGAGGCCTACTCCATGCTCCGCCCCTGGGCCCTGCGCAACCCGACGGACACCGACGCCCGCCTGATGGCGGCCAACCTCGCCTTGCAGATCGAGCGGCCCGACGACGCCGTCGAGCTCCTGAAAGGCATGCCGGACACCGATCCCGCCCTGCGGCTGCTGCGCGCCAAGGCCCTGATCCAGAAGAAGGACGGCGCCGGCGCCGTGACGCTGGTCCTGCCGCTCCTCGCCAGCCATCCCCCCGGCATGGAGACCGAGGTGCGGCGCACCCTCGCCGAGGCCGAGCTGCTGGCCGGCAACGCCGCCGAGGCCGTGAAGCTCCTGGACGGCAAGACCGGCGGCTATCCCGCGGTGACGCTGCTGCTGGCCCGCGCCCAGCACAAGACCGGTGACAAGGCCGCCGCCCTGGCCACCCTGAAGCCGCTGGCCGACCAGCTTCCCGAAGACGCCTCCGGCATGGGCGATCCCCGTCCCGCCGCCGGCATCGCCCTGGAGTACGCGGCCCTGCTGGCGGAGGCCGGGCGGGCGGCGGAGGCGCTGCCGTTCCTGGAGAAGTCCACCCGGTACTACCCGCGCAATCCCGAGGCCTGGAAGAGCCTCGCCCGCGCCTACGAGACCGCCGGCCGCGGCGACGACGCCGCCAAGGCGCTCACCATGGCCGAGGAGGCCGCCCGGCCGCCCGTACGGCAGGCGGCGGCCCAGCCTACGGCTCCCGCGGCGCCCGCGCCCACGGCTCCCGCCGCCCCCGCGCTGCCCCCGCCGAGCGAAGCGCTCCAGAACGCCATCCGCCTGATGTCCCAGAATCAGCCCGACCAGGCCGTGGTCATCGCCCGGCAGGAGTTCGGCATCACCAAGGACCCCCGCGCCCTGATCGTGGAGGTACAGGCCCTCCTTTCGCTCAAGCGCGAGGAGGAGGCTCTCCAGGCCGCGGAAGCCGCCCTCAAGACCTCCCCGGAGAACCCCGACTTCCTCTATCTGCGGGGCGTCTCCCAGATGGGCCTCCACCGCTGGAGCGCGGCCGAGGCCGACCTCCGCAAGGTGATCCAGCTCCAGCCCCGGCATCTCGCGGCGATGAACGATCTCGCGGTGCTGCTCATCAACGTGGACAAGAAGGCCGAGGCCCAGCGCCTTCTGGAGCAGGTGCTGGAGATCAATCCGCAGGACCGGATGGCCGCCGCCAACCTGGAGAAGCTGAAGTCCGGAGGGTGATGAGAACCCTCACCCCCCGGCCCCCTCTCCCGACCCCTCCCTCCCTCCCTCACCGGGAGAGGGGGAGAGGATGGCGGAGCCTCCTCCTTCTCTTCCTCTGGGTAGGTCTCGCGGCAGCGGGGCCCTCTCCGGACGGGCTCGCCCGCGCCGCCGAGCGGCGGACGGAGTTCGCGCCCGGCGCGCTCCGCTTCGACTCCGACGTCGAAGGACGGCTGACGGCGTCGGTCTACTCGCTACCGTCCTTCTTCTTCGGCCTCCCCGAGGCCGACGCTTTCCTCGCCGCCGTGCGGGCCGCGGCCCCGGACCGCGAGCTCCTGGTCCTCACCGACTCGCCGCTCCGGGAAGGACTGCGGGCGAAAGAGCTGCGTCTGCGCCTGCTCGACACGGGCGGCCGTTCCTACTCCCCCTGGCCGCGCGACCCCTTCAGCCTGGTGCGCGACAAGAAGGGCGGCGTGCGGGTGCTGGTCCGGCCCAACCTCCAGACCGGCCGCGAGGAGGACGCCCGGCTCGGCCTCGAGCTGGTCCAGAACCTCCCCGCGGACCTCGACAAGGCCTGGGGCAAGATCGCCTGGACCCCGTCGCCCGTGCCGTTCCACAACGGCCAGGTGCTGCTGACGCGCGACGCCGCCTGGGTGACCCTGCATGCCCTGGAGCCGCACATCCTGAAAATCCTGGGGCTCTCCCGGGTGCCCGTGGAGAGCTTCGGCTCCGCCGAGGGGATGGACCGCTACGTGGCCGCCGCCGACCGCGCCGCCTCCGAGCTCGGCGCCCTCTACGGCCGGCCCGTCCGCTTCGTCCACCCGCTCCCCCGCTCCGGGGAGACCGCCGCCCGCTCCGCGCTGATGCGCCGCATCGGCGGCGGCGCCGGCTACGATCTCGACTCGATCGTCACCCTGCTCCCGCGCGGCAAGGGCCGGACGGCGGCCCTGGTGGCGGACGTCTCCGCGGGGACCGGCCTGCTGGCCAAGCTCGCGCCCGCGGACCTGGCCGCCCTGCGGCGCGGCTACGGTCTCGCGCCCGAAGGCGACCGCCTCGTTCAGGCCCTGACCGCCGCCCAGGGAAAGGCGGCGGCGCTCGACGACTTCCTCGACCTGACGGCCCAGCACCTCGCCGCCGAGGGGATGGAGGTGCGCCGGCTGCCCCTCCTCGCGGTCCCGGTGACCCTGCTGAGCGATCACGCCGGCATCTCCCACTCCGAATTCCTGATCACCTGGAACAACGTCGTGGTGGAAACCCGGAAAGGGACCGCCCGCGCGGAGGGGTTCTCCTCCCTCATCCCCGCGGGCGACCGCCTGGCCCGCGACGCCTTCTCCGCCTTCGGGGTCCGCCTCGACCTCTTCCCGCCGCTGGTCCGCAGCGTGATCCTGAACGGCGGCTACCGTTGCGCCTCGAACCACTTACGAGGGTGATTCAAAATCATGAATCGGCGTCGTCAGCTCTGCGCCAGGAAGTGCGGCTTGCGCGAGCGCACTCCGACCCGCACCTTCGATCCCGGGATGGGCGCCGTCGCCGCCGGGAAATGGGCCAGCAACTCGGTGCCGTCCTCCAGTCGCAGGACGACCCGGTCGTGGGGGCCCATGCCGCGGGCATCCACGACGGTGGCCATGGAGCCCGCCGGGTCTTCCGCCAGGTCTTCCGGTCGCACCAGCAGCCAACCCGCCCCTGGGCTTCCATTCAGCGCCAGCCTTCCCAAGGGGAGATTCGGGGGCTTGCCGTTGCCGTCCCCCACCGGCACCTCCACCAGGTTCGCCTCCCCCAGGAACGAGGCCACGAAGGGAGTGGCCGGGCGCCGGTAGAGGTCCAGCGGCGGACCGGCCTGCTCCACCCGCCCCTGGTCCAGCACCACCAGGTGGTCGGCCAGGAGCATCGCCTCCTCCTGGTCGTGGGTGACGTAGAAGACCGTGGTGCCCAGCTTCCGGAGCAGCCCGGCCAGCTCGGTGCGCACCCCGCGGCGCAGGCGGGCGTCGAGGGCCGACAAGGGCTCGTCGAGCAGCAGCAGGGAGGGCCGGGGGGCCACGGCCCGAGCCAGCGCCACCCGCTGCTGCTCGCCGCCGGAGAGCTGCGAAGGCCGGCGGTCCAGCAGCCGCTCCAGCCCGAGCAGGGAGGCGGCGTCCCATACGCGGCATTCCAGGGTGTGCCGCGACGGCCGGCGCCGCGAGCTGCGCAGGGAGAACCGCCGCCGGCCGGTCTTCAAGCCGAAGGCGATGTTTTCGCGCACCGAGAGATGGGGAAACAGCGCGTAGGACTGGAAGACCACGCCGACATCCCGCCGCTCGGTGGGGATGCCCGTCACGTCCTCGCCGTCGAACCCGATCCGCCCCGACGACGGGTGTAGCAGCCCCGCCAGGAGCTGCAGCAGCGTCGACTTGCCCGATCCCGAGGGGCCGATCAACACCGTAATCCCCCCCTCCGCCAGCTCCAGGGAGACCTCCGACAGCACCGGCTCCCGGCCGTAAGCGAACGAGATGTTCTCGACCCGCACCTTCATGCCTGAAGCCCCCGGTGGAACTCCTCGCCACCCAGGGCCTGGATGGCGATCATGGCCGGCACGACCGGCGCCAGGAAGACCAGCGTCGCCGCCGCGGCCACAGGGAAGGAGTTGCTGGTGTAGGTCACGTACAGCGCCGCCGGGAAGGTCTGGAGCAACGGCGTGGCCAGCAGGAAGCTGACGTTGAACTCCCCCCAGGAAACCGCGAAGACCAGCAGGGCCGAGAGGATCAGCGAAGGCAGGAGCAACGGCACGACGACCCGCCCCGCGGTCTCCAAGGGCCCCGCCCCCAGGCTGCGCGCCGCGGCCTCCAGCCGGGGATCCAGGGTCTCGACGGCGTTCGCCACGGTCTTGACCACCAGCGGGATGGTATAGGCCAGATGGCCGGCCACCAGGAGCCAGAAGCGGGGCACACCCTGCGCCGTCTGGATCAGGGAGAAGCCCAGAGCCACCCCGGGGATGGCCAGGGGGACCAGGGCCACCGACTCCAGCAGCCGCGCGCCGGGAAAGGGCCGGCGGCGGAACGCCCAGGCGGCGGGCGCGCCGATGAGCAGCGCCAGCGGCACCACCACGGCCACGATCTGCCCCGAGCGCAGCAGGGACTTGCCCCAGACGTCGATTACATAGCGGAACAGCGCGGCCGTGCCCTCCACCTCCATCCCCTCGGAGCGCTGGCCGTACCACTCGGACTCGGAGAAGGCCCCCGCCGCCGTGATGACGATGGGCGACAGCAGCGCCAGCGCGAAGATTGCCGTCACGGCGATCCCCAACCGGCGCCACAGACGGCCGCGGGCTCGGCCGCTCATCGCTTCCCCGCCGAAAGCAGCCGGTCGACGGCCAGGGTCGCCACGGCCAGCGCCAGCGCCAGGGCCCCCGCCACCTCGTCGTTGAGAAAACCGGTCATCTCCGTATAGATCTCCAACGGCGCCACGGTGAAGCGGCGGGAGAGGATCAGAGCCACCCCGAACGAGCCCATGGACGCCGAGAAAGTCACCGCCAGGGTGGACCTCAGCGCGGGCGCGGCGATGGGCAGACCGACCCTCCACAGCCTCTCCAGCGGACCGGCCCCGAGAGCGCGCGCCGCGGCGTCCAACTCGCGCGGGAAGCGGCGGAACGCGGCCTCGAGGGTCATGACCGCCCGTGGAACTTCGAAGTATAGGTAAGAGATGAACAATCCCGCAAAGGTATACGCCGCCCCGGCGAACGTCTCCCGGCCCGTCAGGAATCCGATCGCCTTGGGGATGGCCCCGATCCGCCCCAGCAGGACCACCATGAGGAAGCCCACCAGCACGCCGGAGAAGGTCAGCGGCAGCGAGATGGCTGTCCGCATCAGGTTGCGCCCCGGGAAGCGGTGCCGCGCCAGCACCCACGCCGGTCCCAGCGAGAGCAGCACCGAGGCCACCGACGCCGCCGCGGACAGCGCCAGCGAGTTCTCCAGCGCCGTCCGGTAGCGGCCGGCGGAGAGCACCTGGCGGAGAGCACCGCCGTCGGAGAGGGCCTGGGCGGCCAGGTTGCCGAGCGGCCACAGCACCATCAGGCTCAGGAAGAGCAGGAGGGGCAGGGTGAGGAGGAAACCGGACCAGGAACGGGACGATTTTGGATTTTGGATTTTGGATTTTGGATTGGAGACCGCACCGGTCCGGCGCAGGCTCCGTCCGCCATCTCTGGAATCCAAAATCCAAAATCTAAAATCCAAAATCCACCTATCTTCCCGTCCCCCGGATCTCCTCCGTCCACGCCTTCTTCAGGGCATCGGCGGCGGCGGCCATTTTAGACAGATCTAACGAACGGGCGCGCCTGTAGTCCCGGTCGGAGAGGAAGTGGACGGCCAGGTCCGGCGGCAGGGCGCCGGGGAGGATCGGACGGAAATAGGCCTTGGCGAACTCGGCCTGCGCCTCCCTGGTCAGCAGCCAGTCCAGGTACTTCTTCGCCTCCTCCCTGCGGGGGGCTCCCTTCACCAGGGCCATCACCAGCGGCATGGTGAAGGTCCCCTCGGCGGGGATCACCACCTCCACCGGGCCGCCGTCCACGTGCTTCATCTTGTAGCCGTTGCCGTCGGCGTTGATCCAGATCGGGATCTCGCCGCGCAGCACGGCGTTGTAGACCGACTCTCTGGGGTAGGAGGAGACGTTGGAGTCCAGCTTCTTGAGATAGGCCAGACCCGGCTTGAAGCTCTTCTCGTTGCCGCCCATCAGCTCGTTCACGCCGTAGACCATGGTGTAGGAGGTGCCGCCCCAGGTCGGATCGTCGTAGGCGATCTTTCCCTTGTAGACCGGCTTGAGCAGGTCCTTCCAGGACTTCGGCGCCGGCGCTCCTCCCAGTGCCCTGGTATTGACGATGAACGCGATGGAACTGGTGTGAACGGTCCACCACAGGCCGTTGGGATCCTTGAGGCCGGCGGGGATCTTCTCCCATCCCTTGGGCTTGTAGGGCTCGTGGAGCCCCTTCCGCGCCGCCTGGAAGCCGATGGCCCCGGAGTAGTAGACGGTGTCGGCCTGCGGCGCGTCCTTCTCCTTCTCCAGAGCGGCCATGGCCACGGAGGAGCCCTTGGGGTCCGGCGGCACGGTGACCCCGGCGACCTTCTTGTACAGGGCGGTCACGCCGCCCCAATTGGCGTAGTTGGGGATGCAGTCATACTGGATCACCACCTTCTCCTGGGCCAGGGCCGCGGCGGCCAGACCCAGGACGGCCAGAGCCACGACGAATAGCGCGAGAGCTGTCTTACCGATCATGCGTTTTTTCCTTCCGCTTTCCGTCAGAACTTGATCTGCAACTGGTTGAGGACGGTGGGACGCCAGCCGGCGCCGGCCTTGAAGCTGCCGTTCCCCCGGCCGTCGAAGTGCTCGCCGATGACGTCGATCTGCCAGCGGGTCCAGCCGTTGAACCAGACGTTGGCCCCAGCCGTGACCGCCTGGATGCGCTCGCCGTCGAGGCCCTCCGCGGCCTCACCTGAAAGCTCGGCGATCTCGGCCCGCAGCACGGGCTGTACGCCGCCGTTCTCGCTCCCCCGGACCCAGTAGGCCGCCTGGACATAGCCGCCCGTCAGCTCGGCTTCGCTGTCCTCGAAATCGAAGGTCAGCCACTCGGTGTCCAGGGAGAGCTTGCCGCGTTTCCAGTGGGCGTCCAGGTTCCAGCCCTGGCGGTCCCCCTCGACCGGGACCGAGAGGAAGCGGCCCCCGGAGTAGGAGGGGAGCGTCAGGATCTGGTCCTCCTCGTGGTCGAGGTCGAATGCCGCCCCGGTGGTCAGGGCGTCGCTCCACTTGACGTCCACGCGTCCCTGGACCTCCTTGTCGCCGTTGTTGTCCCGGGCGTTCCCCCGCTGGCCGTTGAGCACGCCGGCCCCGGCGGACGCGTTGCCGTTCCAGACGCCCACGGAGTAGGAAACCTTCTTGCCGGAATCGAGGTAGCCCCAGAGCATGGGGCCGAACTGCACGTCGAGCGCCGGCAGGCCGAACATGGCGTTGAGAGCGAGGTAGCGCTCCACCGTATCCAGGGCGCGGGAGGAGCGCAGGTTCTCGGTGCTGAACGGGGTGATGAACTTGCCGAAGCGCAGGTAGTGGCGCCCCCTGACGTAGGCCGCCTGCCCCCAGGCCTCCACCAGCGCCGTGCCGTCGGACGGCGCGCCGTCGTACTCCAGGAAAAGCTTGTAGCGGTCGTCGTAGTCCACCGTGAAGTCGACGCGGGCACGGCGGACCCGGAAGTCGGTCTCCTCGAACGAGAGGCCGTTGTCCTCGTCGGTGTAGGTGAACTGGGGCTGGGCGTAGCCGTAGAGCCGGAACAGCGTCTTGCCGTCCGGCGACTTCACGAACAGGCCGCCGCCGTTGGGATTGAGCCCGGCGGTCCAGCGCTGCGCCTCTTTCTCCTTGAGCTGCCGCTCCACCTCTTCCTTGACCTTCTGCTGGATGCGGGCGTCCTCGTCGGACAGCTCCTGGGCGACGGTGGGCACAGCCAAAGCGAACATCAGCAGAGCCGCGAGGCTCCGGATCGGTCGGAACACGATTTCTCCCCCTCGACAGGCGGGACGGAGACATTTCCGTCCCGGCGCGAGCGTCAGCTCCAGGCGGGAGCCGGCGAGGGAGGGGGACGCTGGAACAGAGAATCGGCGAAGGCGATCCGGGCGGTTTTCCCCGAGCGTTCAAAAAACTGGATCACCCTCATGACCAGGTAAGCCAGATCGAAATCCAGAGCCAGGACGTCCGCCCAGCGGTCCACATCCTCCAGGGGATCGAGGACCATGGGATTCCCGGCGTTGGAGGCCAGGTCCGCGAAGGTCTGGGAGGTCCGCCAACGGACTCCCGAGAAGAGGTCCGACGGATCGTTGCGGCAGCCGATCAGATAGACGCCGCCGTCCGGCGAAGGACCGAGGACGGCCTCCACTTCCGCCAGCCGCCGGAAAGCCTCCACGAGTTGCCGCCGGCCTAGGCGTGGCACGTCGGTGGGGACGGCCACGATCTCCCGGTAGCCCAGGGCGCGGGCGTCCGCGAAGGCGTTGGCGAGGCGCTCGGCGAAACCCGCTCCCCGCTGCGGCAGGTCGCCCCGCGGTCCGGCCACCAGGACGCCCATCTCCGGCAGGGACCGGGCCGCCGCCAGAACCCGCCGGCGCGCGAAGGCGAACAACGCCCGGGCGCGGGAGAGCCGCTTGGCGCGGGCTTCCCCCTCCGCCGTGCGGGCGAAGAGGAGGATGCAGCGGGTCGGGGTCTGCCGAGGAGCGTCCGCCATGAGGTCTCGGAAGCTTATACGCTATGTGGGGGACGGGTGGATGGTTACTCCTGCGAGCGACACCAGGAGCGCATCGGGGAGGTGTCATATTGCGCCTGCGCGGAATTTTGAGCTGTCTCGGACGGAAGCATCGTGATAGAATCTCGTCGTATGAAGCTGACAGTCTCCTTCCCCGATAACGTCGCCAAACGGGTCTACCGTTTGAAGAACCCTGACGAGTTCGTCCGTCAGGCGGTGAAGAAGGCCTTGGATCAGGAATCTCTGCCCCTGGAACCTTCCGCCGAGGACAAGACGAGATGGGCGCGGATCGTCGAGAGGATCGAGAGCGAGTCCACCAGTCTTGGGGACTACTACGACAAGTTCAAGCAGGATCTGGCCGAGGTCCGGAGGGATTTCAGGTTCCGGCACGACGAACCTGAATGAGCTACCTGCTCGATACCAATACGGTCTCGGATTTCTATGAGACCCAATCCCCAGCCCACCCTCACATAGCGCGCAGACTCATGGAGATCGTGAGATCCGCTCCCGCTTTCGTCTCCGTCCTGACTCTGTACGAGCTTGAGTTCGGCTACGCCAATGCTCCGGCGGAATTGAAGCCCACGATCCGGAAGAGGATTGAGTATGTTCAGACGGACTTTACCGTCCTCGCTCTATCCCCCAGAGCCGCTTGGACTTTCGGGATCTTGAAAAAGAAGCTGCGGGACACCCGGAAGCTGACGGAGAAAGGGGGCCGATACCACAACATCGACCTGATGATCGCGGCGACGGCAGTAGCGGAATCCTGCACCCTGGTCAGCTCGGACTCGATCTATCGGGACCTGCAACCTCTCGAGCCAGCGTTCCACTACGAAGCCTGGGTTAACTCACCCCCACCGCCTCCCGCGCCAGAGAAACCGCCTTCTCTTCCTCCCCCGCCGCCGCCGTCTTCACCCAGCACCGCAGCGCCTCGGCCACGCTCCAGGCCTGGGCCACGCAGCCGCGGGGAGTGTAGGGCTCTTCGGCGTCGAAGACCTCGCTGATCTGGCCCAGGCAGGCTTCGCCAAAGTGGGGCACGAAGCCCTCCAGGAACTGCCTCGCCCTTTCCGGCTCGCCAGGGCTCACCTTCAGCCAGGCGTCCACGTAGGGACCGATCAGCCAGCCCCAGACCGTGCCCTGGTGATAGGCGGCGTCCCGCGCGCGCAGGTCGCCGTCGTAGGTGGGCTTGTAGTCCGGATGGTCCGGCGACAGAGAGCGCAGGCCCACCGGCGTCAGCAGCTTTTCGGTCACCACTCGCAGCACCGGCTCCCAGCGCTCCCGGTCCAGCACGGGGTGGTCCAGCGCGATGGCGAAGATCTGGTTCGGCCGGCAGGCGGGATCGTCCCCGGGCTCGCCGTCCACCACGCCGTCCACCACGTCGTAGAGATAATCCCCCTCCGCGTACCTGAAGCGGCGGTTGAACGACTCCCGGCAACGCTCCGCATGATGGGCGAGGTTGCGCGCCGACTCCGGACCGGTCTCGCCGCCCTGCTCCCGCACCCAGCCCTCCAGCAGTTTCAGTGCGTTGTACCAGAGGGCGTTGATCTCCACCGCCTTGCCCCGCCGCGGCGTCACCACCCAGTCATCCACCTTGGCGTCCATCCAGGTGAGCTGGTAGCCCTCCGCCCCCTGCCGCAGCAGGCCGTCCGCGGGATCGACGCCGATGCCGAAGCGCGTGCCCCGCAGATGATGGTCCACGATGTCCAGCAGCGTGGGCAGCAGGGTGCGCAGGGTCTCCAGGTCCCCGGTGGCCTTCAGGTAGCGATGCAGGGCATGGAAGAACCAGAGCGTAGCGTCCGCCGTGTGGTAGAGGCCTTCCCGGTCGCCGTCCGGGAAGAAGTTGGGGATCAGCCCGTCGCGGACGTGCCGCGCGAAGGTGCGCAGGATGTAGCCGGCCTCCAGGTGGCGACCGGTGACGAGGGTCAGCCCCTCCAGGCTGATCATGGTGTCCCGGCCCCAATCCGTGAACCAGTGATAGCCGGCGATGATGCTCCGCGCCTCGTCCCCGGCGGCGTGGGCGCGCGCGGCGTCCTCGGCCCGGCCGGGGGTGACCACGAAGGCATCCGCGGCCAGCGCCAGCTCGGCGCCGACGCCGCCGTGGGCCCGCCGGTCGGATGTCCAGATCAGCCGGCGGCGCCGCTCCAGCTCGGCCTCGTAGACCTCCGTCCAATGCAGGGCCTGGATCACCTCCCAGGGCTCCGTGGACGCGGTCAGCGCCACCTCGTCCTCTCCCAGCGAGAGGTCGGCGCCGAAGAAGCCGGGGGACCAGAGATCGCCCACCGACTCGTAGCCCCGCCGCTCCTCGACGCCGTAGAAGACGCCCTCGATGGTCCGGCAGGCGACCGTGAAGGTGGGGGCGAGGCCGTCCAGGGCCATCCGCAGGGGCGGCAGCGTGGGCCACGGCGGACAGATCTCGTAGCGGCCGTCCTCGACCGTGAGCTTGCAGGAGCCCGCCAGGGGCATGCTGACCGGCGCGTCATGGGGCCGGAACTGGACCGTCGGGTGCAGCTCCAGGCGCACCATCTCCTCCCCGGCCGTGAGGCGGTAGATCACGTGCACGGTGTTCTGCAGGTGGGCGAGGAAGACCCGCTTCTCCAACACGTAGCCGTTGACCTCGTAGAGCCAGACGGGGAGGCCCTGCTCCAGGCGGAGCTCCCGCAGGTAACGGGTGCCGGGGAACTGCGGCTCCTGCCCTACACGCTGCTCGCCGCCGAGACGGACGATGGAGCCGTCCGGCATCCGCAGCACCTCCTCCAGCGGTCCCAGCATGAGCGCGCGGCCGACCGGAGCGGGCAGCGCCGCCACCAGCAGGCCGTGGTAGCGCCGCGTGGGCACGCCGGAAACCGTGCCCGAGGCGTAGCCCCCGAGGCCGTTGGCGATCAGCCACTCGCGGGTCAGCAAGGATTCGGGCAGCGGCTCGGGCGGGGCGTCCGGCTCCTGTTCCTGCTCTTGTTCAGGCCATGGCATCGAACGGGCGGTCTCAGGCTCCATCATTCTTCCTTTCTAGCTTCAGGACGGTCGCGGAACGGCCGGCGATCCTCCAGCATCCTTCCTCGTCTTCGGGCGGCGGCGCTCCGGCGCCTCCGTAGCGCGGGTCCTCGCTCGACCAGAGCACGTCCCAGCGCAGCCCGGTCAGGGGGGCCAGGAGCGGCTCCGGAACAGTCTCCAGATGCAGGTCCATGCCCAGGTTCACGATCAGCAGGCGGTCTCCGGCGTCCCGGCCGAAAAAGCGGAGCACGAAAGCTTCGGGGCTCAGGACGGCGCCGTCGAGATGTCCCTTCGCCTGCTGGCGGAACACGGGGTCCTCCCGGCGCAGCCGCAACAGGTCGCGGTGCAGGGCGTAGCAGGAGGCGTGCCGCTCGCGCTCCGAGAGGTCGAGCTTGCAGCGCTCGAAGGTCTCGGGGGATTCGGGATCGGGCACGCCGGCCTGGGTCGCCGGCTGGGCGATGCTGGGGAACTGGGACAGGAACTCCAGCCTTCCCTTGCGCACCGCCGCCGCCAGCTCCGGGTTGTGATCCGCGAAGAAGAGAAACGGGCTCGAAGCACAGAGTTCCTGCCCCTGGAAGAGCATCGGCGTGCCCGGGGCCAGCAGGAGCAGCGCGGTCATCGCCCGGAAAGCTCCGGGAGCGGCCAGCTTGTGGCAGCGCTCGCCGCGGGCCGAGTTGGCCACCTGGTCGTGGTTCTGGAGGAAGTTGATCCACGCGGACGCCGGCAGCCCCAGCCCGGACTTGCCCCGGCGCTGCTGTTGCCAGGAGTACCGCTGCCCCTGGTAGAGATAGCCGTATTTGACCAGCGAGATCATCTCCTGGGGACTGCCTTTGTAATCCGTGTAGTAGGCCTCGCTGCGGCCGGTCAGGCTGACGAAGGTGGAATGATGGAAGTCATCGTTCCACAGCGCGTCGAGCCCCCAGCCGTCCTCCTCCACGGGTCGCACCAGGCGCGTGTCCTGGGGCTCGTTCTCGGCGATGAGATAGACGGAACGCTTCCCCGCCACCTCCCGGGCCCGCCGGCCCACGGCGGCGAGGACGTAGTCCTCGGAGGCGTCCTTGACGTCCTGGGTGGCGTCGAGGCGCAGCCCGTCGAGGTGGAATTCCTCGATCCAGTAGCCGGCGTTGGCGATGAAGAAGTCCCGCACCGGCCCGGCGTCCTCGCCGTCGAAGTTGAGGGCCTCGCCCCAGTCGTTCTCGTACCGGTCGGTGAAGTAGCTCCCGGAGAACTGCTTGAGGTAGTTGCCGTCCGGTCCCAAGTGGTTGTAGACCACGTCCAGGATCACACCGATCCCTACGGCGTGGGCGCGGTCCACGAAGCGGCGGAAGTCGTCCGGTTTGCCGTAGAGGTGGTAGGGGGCGAAGAGGTCGACGCCGTCGTATCCCCAGCCGAAGCGGCCGGGGAACTCGGCCACGGGCATGACTTCGAGGACCGTGATCCCGAGGTCCGCCAGCTCAGGCAGCTCCCGCGCCGCCGCCGCCCAGGTCCCCTCGCGGGTGAACGTGCCGATGTGCATCTCGTAGAGGACCTGGCCCTCGCGGGTCACTCCGCGCCAGTCCCGATCGGTCCATTCGAAAGTAGAGGGGTCGATCACCTGGGACGGTCCGTGAGGACCTTCGGGCTGGAACCGGGACGCCGGATCGGGAAACGCGTCGCCGCCGTCCAGCCGGAACCTGTAGAGTGCCCCGGCGCCGATCCCTTCAGCGAGCCCGGAAAAGTAGCCCTCTTCCTCGGGAGCCAACTCGACGGGAGCCCACCCTCCCTCGAACACCACCTCCACCCGTTTGCGGCGGGGAGCCCAGACGCGGAAATGCACGCCTGCCGGCGTCACCTCAGCTCCGACGGGACAACGGCGTTGAACTTCTTGTGCTGCTGGTGGGGACTGCGTCCTCGTCGCCATCTCGGCGCAGAGGAATGCAGGGGGCGTGCCGGTCTACGAGTCCCCCGGAACGATTCTCCTTGCGGTGGCTCGCCGAAGCTCAAGATGCCGCTCCGATCCTTACGACGCCTCACCGAGGCTTACGACGTGGCAACCCCCGCTTCGCCCACCCGCCTGTCTCACCCGGACCGCGGCCGGCACCTCTATTTGATGGAGGGCAAACCACCAAGCCAAGGAGGAGAGGATCGGTCATGAAGAAATCGCCCAAGAAGCTGGCTCTTCATCGCGAGACCTTGCGCTATCTCGAGGACCACCGGCTGGAGAACGCGCAGGGGGGAGCCCTGACGGACTACACCTGTCACTTCAGTTGTGACACCACGCCGCGCTCCCGGTGTGCGACCTGCGAGAACTACACGCAACAGCTCGCCTGCTAGCGGAAGAGGGGCCCCCGCCCGCCCTGAGCGGGGGCTCTCCCTGCCCTACCCCTCGTCCCCGCCGCCCGGACCACCGAGCCGCACGTTCACTTCCATCCGCCGGTCTCCCCGGAGAATGCCCACACGTACCGTCTGGCCGGGCTTGTGGTTCTCCAGGATGTTCAGGAGGTCGCTGCTGGAGGCGACCTTCTGACCGTCCACGGTCTGGATGATGTCGCCCAGGGCGATGCGGCCGTAGCGGTCTTCCTGGACGCCCCGCAGGCCGGCGCGGTCGGCTCCCGTGCCGGGCTCGACGCGCACGATCACCGCGCCTTCCACGCCCAGTTGCCGCGTCACCTGCTCCGAGGCGAGGTCGATGCCCAGCGTCGGGCGCTGCACCCGGCCGTAGCGGATCAGGTCCGGCACCACCCAGGAGACCGCGTAGGAGGGGATGGCGAAGCCGATGCCGGCGTACACCCCGGAAGGACTGTAGAGAGCCGTGTTGACCCCGATCAGGCGCCCGGAGCTGTCCAGCAGCGGACCGCCCGAGTTGCCGGGATTGATCGCCGCGTCGGTCTGGACCACGTCGCGGATGGCGATGCCGGCCGGCGACTCGATCTCGCGGCCGAGAGCACTGATCACCCCGGTGGTCAGCGTCTGGTCGAGGCCGAAGGGGTTGCCGATGGCGAAGACGCTCTGCCCTACCCGCAGGTCTTGCGAGCGGCCGAGCGGCAGAGGAGTGAGGTTGCGCGGCGGCGCGGCGAGCTTGACCACCGCGAGGTCCTTCTCGGGGGCGTATCCCACCAGCTTCGCTTCCAGGGTTTCGCCGCTGGAGAGCGTCACCCGAGCGGCGTTGGCCCCCTCCATCACGTGGAAGTTGGTGACCACGTGACCCTGACGGTCCCAGATGAAGCCGGTGCCGCTGCCGCGCGGGATCTCGCGCAGGTTCATGGAGAACCGGCTCCGCCCCACCGCGATGGAGGTGATGTTCACCACCGAGGGGGAGGCGCGCTCGAAGAGGTTGATCGTGGCCTGTTCCTCGTCCTTGAGATCCGGCTGGGAACGGGGCGGCATGGCCCCGCGCGGCGGCTGCTGAGCGGTCTGCGCCGGCGCCAAAGCGGCGGGGGAGGCGGCCACGGTGGCGCCGCGGCCGGTCCCTCCCTTGCCGGCCCAGAAGCCGCCGATGGCGGTTAGGGTGGTGAGAAACAGAACGGATGCAATGGGATAGCGGTTCATGGGGGAAGCTCTCCTGGCCCGAAAAAACACCCGGGGCGGATGGAACGTAGCAATCCCCGCGCCTACCTCCTTCCGCCCGTAGGGCGCAGAGACCTGGCCCGCTCATCGATGAGTCGAACTGAGATCCCCGAACCGGCCGCGCCTACGCCGGCTCCTCCGCAGCCGACGTCTGGTCCTCCATGAGGACCTGGCGCAGGATTTCGGCGCCCGGACGGCTCGGGGGCGGGCTCAAGGGCCAGCCGTCCCAACAGCGGCCCGATCTCCGCGAGCGGCAGGACGTGATCGATCTCGACGTTCTCTATCGCGCTTCGCGGCATGCTGGGATAGTCCGCCTCCGCCGGGTCCTGGACGACCGCGATGCCGCCCCGTCTCTTGATCGCCGCCAGGCCGGCGGTGCCGTCGTCCAGATTGCCGGTCAGCACCACGCCCACGACCCGCGAGCCATGGTTGTGGGACGCGGTGCGGAACAGCACGTCGACCGCGGGCCGGTGGCCGTTCTCGGTCGGGGCCCGGGAGAGGCGGACGCGCCCGTCCTCGATGACGAGGTGATGGTCCGGCGGCGCCACGTAGATCCGCCCGCCTTCGATCCGCTCGCCGTCCCGCGGATGGACCGCCGGCAGGCGGCCCGCCCGGGAGAGGATGGCCGGCATGGCGCTGGAGCCGTGCGGCGCGATGTGCGTAACCACAAAGACCGCCGCCTTGAGGTCGGCCGGCAAGCCCTCGACCACCAGGCTGATCGCCTGGACCCCTCCGGCGGAAGCTCCGATCACCAGGATGTCACGATTGGGCATCAACCCTTCTTTCGTCGAGCACCTGGCGGACCGTGCTCAGCAGCACCTTGGGTGGAAAGGGCTTCTGCAGGAAGGAACGGCCGTTCGCCAGCGCGTGCCCGTGGGGGATGGCGTCCTCCGGATAGCCGGACATGAAGACGACGCCCATCCCGGGGCGGGCCTGCGTCAACTGATGGGCGAGCTGGTCGCCGTTCATCCCCGGCATCATCATGTCGCTGATCAGCAGTTGGATGGGTCCCGGGTAGCGCTCGCAGACCTCCAGCGCCTCGAAGCCGTCGCGGGCGGCCAACACGGTGTAGCCCCGGCTCTCCAGGATGTCGACCGCGGGCTCGCGGATGTTGTCTTCGTCTTCGACGACCAGGATCACCTCGCCGCCCTGAGAGGCCGGATACGGCGGCGCGGGAGAGCGTTGCTCCGGCAGGAGAGGGGCGCAGTCTTCCACCTTCGCCTCGGCCCGCGGCAGGAGGATGATGAACCGCGAGCCGCGGTCGGGCTCGCTCTCCACCCGCACGGCGCCGCCGCTCTGGCGCACGATGCCGTAGACCGTGGCGAGACCCAGGCCGCTCCCCTTCTCCCGGTCCTTGGTGGTGAAGAACGGCTCGAAGAGGTGGGTGAGGATCTCGGGCCGCATGCCGGTGCCCGTGTCGGCGATCGTGAGGGCGATGTAGTCGCCGGGCGGCAACTCCTCGCCGGCGGCACCCTCCGGTTGCGAAAGCTGGTGAAACGCCGTCTCCAGGGTCAGCCGGCCGCCCTCGGGCATGGCGTCGCGGGCGTTGAGCACCAGGTTGAGGACCACCTGCTCGAGCTGGCCCAGGTCCACGTAGACGATGCAGGGCTCCGGCGCCAGCCGGGTCTCCAGGCGGATGTGCTCGCCCAGCATGCGGCGCAGCATCGGCTCCATGCCCTGGATCACGTCGCATAGGAAGAGCAGGGTCGGCTGCAGCACCTGCTTGCGACCGAAGGCCAGGAGCTGGCGGGCCAGAGCGGCGGCGCGCTCGCCGGCGTCCCGGATCTCGCTGGCGTGGCGGACCAGGCGCGGCTCGTCCGGCAGCTCCTCCAGCAGCAGCCCGGCGTGGAAGGCGATGGCCGCCAGCAGGTTGTTGAAGGAGTGGGCGATGCCGCCAGCCAGGCGGCCGACCGACTCCAGGCGCTGGGAGTGGCGGAGGCGCTCTTCGGTCTCGCGCAGGGCCTCCTCGGCGGCCCGCCGCTCCGAGATGTCGCGCAGAATCCACAGGAGCCGCGCGGGCTTTCCCGGCCTCTCCTCGTCGTAGGCCAGGGTGACCAGGGTGGTCCGGCGCCCGGCGGTTCCCGGGAGTTGGAAGACGACCTCCACGTCCTGGAGCCTCTGGCCTGGACGGAGCCCCGCGACCATGGTGCGCAGCTCCGGGCGCCGCGAGAGCTCGACGAAGACGGAGAGCGGTTTGCCGTACAAGATTCGGTTGGGGCCGAGCAGCGCGACGGCGGCGAGGTTGGCCTCCTGGATGAGGCCGCGGGCGTCGGTGACCAGATAGCCGTCCGGCGCCAGATCGAAGAGGTCTTTGTAGCGGTGGCGCTCGATCTCCAGCGCCTCGCGGGCCCTGATCAGCTCCTCGTTCTGCTGCGCGAGCTCGGCCTCGACAGCCTCGACCTCGTGAAGCGCGCTCTGGACGGCCGACACCGCCTCGGCGAACTGGCCGGACCGCAACGCTATCGGCGAGTTGGCCTGGAGCTTCAACAACTCCAGCCGTTCGTGGATCCTTTCCGACGCGTCTCCCGTTATCGCCTTCGCCATAAAACGGCGCCATTCCTCCGCTACGTTAAGACATCACAGTGAGGCGCCCGCGCCCAGATCCTCCATCAACAGGATGATGCCGTCCAATCCCCTGCCTACGAGAGGAGCGCACCGCACCCGGTAGCGGACCCTCTTGCCCCGGCGGTTGATACCGTCCAACTCGGTCTCCTTCCCGTTCTGGTTCGTCAGACAATCCTGCAAAGGCGCCTGAAGCTCCCGTACCGGCAGGCCGATGTCGAGGTCCAGGAAGGTCTGGCCGTTGACCTCGTCGGCGCGCAGCCCCCAGAGATCTTCGGCCTTGTCGCTCCAGATCTTGACCTGCAAATCGCGGTCCAGGACCACCACGGCCGCGCGCAGGCTGGCCAGGATGGTCTCCATGGAGCGGTTGACCTGATCGAGCTCGAGGGAGCGCTGCTGGATCTGGTCGTTCATGGCGCGCAGCTCCTCGTTGGTGGACTGGAGCTCCTCGTTCATGGTCTCCAGCTCCTCGTTGGCCGATTGCAGCTCCTCGTTGGTCGTCTCCAGCTCCTCGATGGTGGACTGGAGCTCCTCGTTGGTGGTCTCCAGCTCCTCGTTGGCCGACTGCAGCTCCTCGTAGGCGGTCTCCAGCTCCTGATGGGTCCGCTCCAGGTCCGTCCGGAGCTGGTGGGTGTGGGTATGGTCCAGGAACGCAAGGCTGGTGCCCAGGAACCCGGCGGCGGGGTCGAAGAGCGGCACGACCTGGACCTCGAGCCGGCGGATCTCGCCGTTGGAGAGACGCCACTCCACGTCCTTGACCTGGACGGCGGCGCGCGACGCCTGGGCCCCCTCGATGTGGGTGCGCAGCTCGACCGGGCGGTAGGAGACCTCCAGGTCCTGGAACGGCCGCCCGACGTCGCTCGCACCCAGATTGAGGAGGCGGCGCGCCCGGTCGTTGTACAACGCCAGGAGCCCACGGCGGTCGATGGCGATCTGCGCCACCGGGCCGGCGTCCAGGGCGGCCTCGCGGATGCGTCCGTTGCGCGCGCCGGCCCCCATCTCCGAGGACCCGGGCACCGAGAGGGCGAGCAGCCGGTCGCGCATGTTGGAGGTGGCGGCGCGCACGAAGACCCGGTTCTTCAGGTCCACCGGCCGGAAACTGTTGCTGTGGGAGAGCAGCGTCTCGGCCTTGCCGAGGAAGAGGTAGCCCGTCCGGTTGAGGGCGAAGTGGAAGCGCGCCAGGATCTTCTCCTGCGCCTCGGAGTTGAAGTACATCAGGGTGTTGCGGCAGGTCAGCAGGTCGAGGCGGGAGATCGCGGCGTCCTGGATCAGATCGTGCCGGCCGAAGATCAGGCAGCGCCGCAGCTCGGGGCGGAAGACGTAGCGCGAGCCCAGTTGGTCGAAGTACTTGGCGAGCAGCCCGGCGGGAACGCCGGCGATCTGCCGGTCCTCGTAGCTCCCCTGGCGCGCCAGAGCGAGCGCGCCTTCGTCGGCGTCGGTGGCGTAGATCTTCACGCGATGCCGGAACGCCTCCTCGCCCAGCGCCTCGACCAGCAGCATGGCGACGGTGAACGCCTCCTCCCCGGAGGCGCAGCCGGCGCTCCAGACCCGGACCGGGTCGTCCGGCCGTCTCTCCTCCAGGACGCGGGGGAGGATCTGCTCCTGGATGAACTGCCAGGCTTCGGAGTCGCGGAAGAAGCTGGTGACGTTGATCAGGACCGTGTCGAACAGCGGCCCGAACTCGTTGGGATGGACTTCGAGATAGTCGGTGTACTGGGAGTAGCTGGAGACGCCGACCTCGCGCATCCGCTTCTGGATGCGCCGCATCAGGCTGGACATCTTGTAGGCCGAGAAGTCGAAACCCCGGTGCGCCTTCAGATAATCCAGGAGCCTGGTGAACTCGGCGGCAGTGGAATCCGCGGCCAAACAACCCTCCTTATGGCTTGGGAGTCCAGCGGGAGAGGACATTAGACACCAGAATGCGGGTCCAACGGAAGCCGGGGGCACGTCCTTTGCTTCCCCCGCGAGAGACCGGAGCGCGAACCGCGGATGACCAGGCCAGACGACAAGGACGACGCCCAGAGCACTCCTGTTCTCCCAGCCTCCGGCTGGACCTCCAGCCTCCAGGAGATTCTGGACTCCGGGGAGGGCTACCGGCTGCTCGTGGAGTCCGTGCGGGACTACGCCGTCTTCCTGATCGACCTGGAAGGCAGGGTGGCAAGCTGGAATCCCGGCGCGGAGCGCCTTCTGGGGTACCGGGAAGAGGAGATCCTCGGCCACGCCGCCGCCCGTTTCTTCACGCCGGAAGAGATCGCGAAGGGCGTTCCCGAGCGGGAGCTGAAGACCGCCGCCGAGCAGGGCCGGGCATCCGACGACCGCTGGCATGTGCGCAAGGACGGCACCTACTTCTTCGCCAGCGGCATCGCCACGCCCGTGCGGGACGGCCAGGGCGCCTTGCGGGCCTTCTGCAAGGTGATGCGCGACCGCACGGACTGGAAGCGCCAGGAGGAGGAGCTGCGCAACCAGGCCGAGGCGCTGTCGCGGGCGGACCAGGAAAAGAACGAGTTCCTGGCCGTGCTGGCGCACGAGCTGCGCAATCCGCTCGCGCCCATCTTCTACGCTCTGCAGATCCTGGAACAGGATGACCTCTCCTTGCGGAACAACGCCCGCGCCATCATCGAGCGCCAGGTGCAGCGGCTGGCGCGCATGATCGACGACCTGCTGGACGTCAACCGCATCTCCACCGGTAAGATCGAGCTCCGCCGGGAGTCCGTCACCCTGCGCGCCGTCGTCGAGCACGCGGCCGAGACCACCCGCCCCCTCTTCGAGGCGCGGCGGCAGGACTTCTCGGTCTCCCTGCCCGAAGACGAGGTCTGGATCGACGCCGACGCCGCGCGGCTGGAGCAGGCGCTCTCCAACCTGCTGCACAACGCCGCCAAGTTCACCGGCGACGGCGGCGCCATCGCGCTCACCGCCGAACGGCCGGACGACTACATCATCGTGCGCGTGACGGACAACGGCACCGGCATCCCTCCCGACCTCCTGCCGCACGTCTTCGACCTCTTCCAGCAGGGGAGCCGTTCGCTGGACCGTCCGCAGGGAGGGCTAGGCATCGGCCTGACGCTGGCCCGGCGGCTGGTGGAGATGCACGGCGGCTCGATCGAGGCCCATAGCGCGGGGACGGGGCAGGGGAGCGAATTCGAGATCCGGCTGCCCGTGATCCCCAGGACCGCCGAACCCGACGCCCAGCCCGAAGCCCCCGTCCCGCCGCCGGCCCGTTCCCTGCGCGTCCTGGTGGTGGACGACAACGAGGACACCGCCGAGATGATGGGCCTGCTGCTCGGCATGGACGGGCACGAGGTCGAGGTCGCCCACACCGGCCCCTCGGCTTTGGAGGCCGCGGCCGCCCGCCGGCCGGACGTGATCGTGCTCGACATCGGCCTGCCCGGCCTGGACGGCTACCAGGTGGCCCAGCGCCTGCGGCAGGACCCCGCCTACAAGGACGTCCTGCTGATCGCCGCCTCGGGCTACGGCCAGGAGGCGGACCGCCGGCGGTCCTGGGAAGCCGGGTTCGACCACCACCTGGTGAAGCCGGTGGACCCGGCGGAGATCCAGCGGCTGCTGGCGGAGGCGGCCCTCGCCACCCCGGGCCAGGGGTGAGGGCGCGGTTTGTTATAGTCGCCTCATCATGCCCGAGAGGATCTTCCAAAAGCTCAGAGAGCTGAGCCAGAACCTCTGGTGGTCCTGGCAGCCCGATATCCGCTCCATCTTCCGCGAGCTCGATCCCGACATGTGGCGGATCGTCCACCACAATCCCGTGGCCCTGCTGCAGCGCATCGACCCGGAGGAGGTCTTCCGGCGGGTGCAGGACCTGGAGATGCTGACCCGCATCAACCAGGCCCACCGCCGGCTGCAGAGCTATCTGGCGGGGACCGAGAGCTGGGGGCTGGTCCACGCCGGGCCGATCCTCGCCCGGCCGGTCGCCTACTTCTCCGCCGAATTCGGCCTCCACCAGTCGCTGCCCATCTACTCCGGCGGCCTCGGCGTGCTGGCGGGCGACCACCTGAAGAGCATGAGCGACCTCGGCGCGCCCGTGGTCGGCATCGGCCTGCTCTACCACCAGGGCTACGTCCACCAGCTCATCGACGAGATCGGCTGGCAGCAGGACCTCTATGAACCGATCGCGGCGGCCGAGCTGCCCGTCGAGCCCGTGCTCGGGGCCGACGGCGCGCAGGTCCGCTTCAGCGTCGAGTTGCCCGGCCGCGACGTCTGGCTGAAGATCTGGCGAGTCCACGCGGGCCGCAGCGTCCTGCTGCTGCTCGACGCCCGGGACGACGCCAATTCGCCCGACGACCAGGCCCTGACCGCGCGGCTCTACGGCGGCGACCAGGAGACCCGCATCCAGCAGGAGATCCTGCTCGGCGTCGGCGGCTACCGCGCCCTCGGCGTGGTGGGAATCAAGCCCTCCGTCCTCCATCTCAACGAGGGGCACTCGGCCTTCGCCCTGCTGGAACGGGCGCGGGAGCTGGTGCAGACGCAGGGGCTGGAGCCCGCCGAGGCCCTGCGCGAGGTGGCGGCGACGAGCGTCTTCACCACCCACACGCCGGTCGAGGCGGGGCACGACCGCTTCCGTCCCGACCTCGCCAGCCAGCACCTGGAGGCGCTGGCCCAGGGGCTGGGGATGCCGATCGACGAGGTGATGGCGCTCGGCTCCGAGCGCCCGGGCGACCCCGACGCCACCTTCTGCCCCACCGTGCTGGCCCTCAAGCTCACCCGCCGCACCAACGGCGTCTCCGCCCTCCACGGCCGCGTCTCGCGCAAGATGTGGCATGGGCCTCTACCCCGGCAAGCACCGAGGAGGAGGTCCCGATCGGCCACATCACCAACGGCGTCCACGTCCGCACCTGGATGGCCACCGACATGCACGACCTGCTGGCGCAGTACCTCGGGCCGCGCTGGCTGGACCGCATCTCCCTCCCGGACCTGTGGACCCAGATCGACCGCGTCCCCGACGCCGAGCTCTGGGAGGTCCACCAGGTGCTCAAGGCGCGGCTCTTCTCCTTCGTGCGCCGGCGCCTGGCCGACCGCCGCCAGCGTCTGGGACTGCCGGAACCGGAGCGCGAGCCGCTCTCGCCCGAGGCCCTGACCCTGGGTTTCGCCCGCCGCTTCGCCACCTACAAGCGGGCCGACATCCTGTTCCAGGACCTCGACCGGCTGGACCGGCTGGTCAACGATCCCCAGCGGCCGGTGCAGATCATCTACGCCGGCAAGGCGCACCCCCGCGACACCGGCGGCAAGACCCTGGCGCAGCGGGTGGCGAACCTGGGAAAGGACCCGCGCTTCGCGGGCAAGATCGTGTTCGTGGAGAACTACACCATGCACGTCGGCCGTCAGCTCGTGCAGGGGGTGGACGTCTGGCTCAACACGCCGCGCCGTCCCCTGGAGGCCTGCGGCACCAGCGGCCAGAAGTGCATCCTCAACGGCGTGCTGAACTGTTCGATCCTCGACGGCTGGTGGGCCGAGGCCTACGACGGCGGCAACGGCTTCGGAATCGGCGCCGGCGAGATCCACGCCAACCCCGAAACGCAGGACGAGCGGGACGCCCTGGCCGTCTTCGAGACGCTGGAGAAGGAGGTGGTCCCCCTCTACTACGACCGCGGCACCAACGGCATCCCCCACGGCTGGATCGCGAGGGTCAAGCGGGCCATCCGCACCCTGGCGTGGCGGTACAACGCGGACCGGATGGTGATGGACTACGTCAAGGAGTGTTACCTGCCGGCGGCGGGCGGGGATACCTGCCGGATGCCGGGGATGTAGGCCCCCCTGGGACCGCCGGCGTCCCGCCGGCCTTCTAATACGAGCCGTGAAGCATTACGGATGAACCGCCAACCGGGGCGGACCGTCCGCCACGAGAAGCGGAAGAGCCGCGAAGCTTGGCGGATCACGCGTCGACCTTGCCGGACCGTCCGCGACGAGTTGAAGACGAGCCCGCAATAGGCGGATGAGCCGCCGAGCTTGGCGGACGGCGCGCCAACCTGGGCGAACCGTTCGCCACGCGGGGCGGATGAGCCGTCAAGGCTGGCGGATGAGCCGTCAAGCTCTACCGCTGCAACAGACGCCTCGCCAGGCTGGCCCCATTTTTGCGGTAGCCTCCAGCATAGTGATCGAACATCTGTCCGCGTCCTTTTCGTTCCCCGAGCGCTCAGCGGTTTTGCGCTACGGCTTCGCCGTCCTCATGGTGGCATTCGCCGTCGCCCTCCGCTGGCCGCTCAATCCTGTCCTGGGAACGAGCGTCCAATTCCTCTTCTTCTTCCCGGCCGTCATGGCGTCGAGCTGGTACGGCGGCCTGGGACCGGGACTCGCCGCCACCGGGCTCTCGGCGCTGGCCGCCAACTTCCTCTGGATGGAGCCCGTCTTCCGGCTGATGGTCAAAGGGCCGGGCAGCGTCCTCCAGATCATCTTCTTCCTCGCGGTCGGCGCCTTCATGAGCGTGCTGACCGAGCGGCTGCACCAGTACCGCCGCGCCGCCGAAGCGGCCGCCCTGGAGAACCGCCGCCAGGCCGAGGAGCTCCGGCGCGCCCAGCATTTGGCGGAGCTCCTCGCGACGGAGCAGGAGCTGCGGAGCCTGTTGCAGGCCCATCAGGAAGATCGCGAAGAGATGGAGGCGATGAACCGCATCGGCCGCGTCCTGGTGGCCGAGCTGGACCGCGAACGGCTGGTCCAGGCCCTCACCGACGAGGCGACGGCGGCCACCCGGGCCGAGTTCGGCGCCTTTTTCTACAACGCGGTCAGCGAGCAGGGCGAGGCCTACACGCTGTACACCCTCTCCGGCGCGCCGCGGGAGGCGTTCTCCGGCTTCCCGATGCCGCGCAACACGCACGTCTTCGGCCCGACCTTCCGCGGCGAGGGGATCGTGCGCAGCGACGACATCACCCGCGATCCGCGCTATGGCCGGAACCCTCCGTATCACGGCATGCCGGAAGGGCATCTGCCGGTGCGGAGCTACCTGGCGGCGCCGGTGGTTTCCCGATCAGGCGAAGTCCTGGGAGGCCTCTTCTTCGGCCATCCGGAGCCGGGACGTTTCGGCGAACGCGAGGAGAGGATCCTCGCCGGGATTTCCGCGCAGGCGGCGATCGCCTTCGACAACGCCAACCTTTACCGGGAGGCGCGCCTGGCGCACGAGCAGGCCGAGGCCGCCAACCGCAGCAAGGACGAGTTCCTGGCCACCGTCTCGCACGAGCTGCGGACGCCCCTCAACGCCATCATGGGATGGGCCCAGCTCCTGCAATCCGACGGCGCCGACAAGGAGAGGTTCCGCCGGGGGCTGGAGACCATCATCCGCAACTCCAAGCTCCAGTCGCAGCTCATCGACGACCTGCTGGACGTCTCCCGGATCGTCTCGGGCAAGATGCGGCTCGACGTGCGGCTGCTCGACCTGGCGCCGGTGATCGAGGCCGCCGTGGAGGCGGTCCGCCCGGCCGCGGAGGCCAGGCAGATCACCCTCCTGCGGGTGCTCGACCCGCTCGCCGGCCCCGTGGCGGGCGACCCGGCGCGATTGCAGCAGGTGGTCTGGAACCTGCTCTCGAACGCGGTGAAGTTCACGCCCAAGGGGGGTAAGACCGAGGTCCGCCTGGAGCGGGTCAACTCCCACGTCGAGATCATCGTCGCGGACAACGGCATGGGCATCGCCCGCGAGTTCCTCCCCTATGTCTTCGACCGTTTCCGCCAGCTCGACGCGTCGACGACGCGCCAGCAGGGGGGCCTCGGACTGGGTCTTTCGATCGTCCGGCACCTGGTGGAGCTGCACGGCGGCACGGTGGAGGTGAAGAGTCCCGGCGCGGGGCAGGGGAGCACGTTCATCGTCCGGCTGCCGCTCTCGATCGCCCACCTCCAGCCGGCGGACCCGGAGCGCGTCCACCCCCGGGCGGAGGTCCAGGAAGGGGACCCCTGCAAGGACGACCCGGCGCTGAACCTGCGGGGCATCCGCGTGCTGGTGGTGGACGACGAGCCCGACGCCCGGGAGACCCTGCGGCAGATCCTGGAGCATTGCAACGCCGAGGTGCTGACGGTGGCCTCGGCCCGGGAAGCGCTGGAGGCCCTGCCGCGATGGCGGCCGGACATCCTGATCTCGGACATCGGCATGCCGGAGGAGGACGGCTACGAGCTGATCCGGCGGGTACGGGAGCTGCCTCCGGAGAGCGGCGGGCGGACTCCGGCCGCCGCCCTCACCGCCTTCGCCCGCCGCGAGGACCGCCGCCGCGCCCTCCTGGCCGGCTTCCAGATGCACGTCGCCAAACCCGTCGAGGTCAGAGAACTGGCCGCGGTGGTGGCAAATCTTGTCCGCGGCACCGGCGCTGCGTGAGAAAAACCCGCGCGCCGCCCGTCTCGTAAGAGGAGGAGCGGGAGACGAAAGCCAGAGGCATAGCTTTTGCTTTATGTTTTTCCCGGCGTAGAAGGAGGCAGTACCTTGCAGGACGACCCACAGGACACCGGTTATCTCATTCTGTCCCTCACGGAAGCCATGGAGGAATCCCGCCGTTTGAGGCAAGAGCTGAAAGCGGGCGCCAGCATTGAACAGCCTGAGGTAGCGTCCCCTGAAGAGGCCGGCCCCATCACGGCGCCCAAGATCGTCTGAAGAGCCGGCTATCCCTCTTTTACCTGATCCGCCTTGTCGGCGAGATCGAAGTCGCCCTCGGTGAGCCCACCCACGGAGTGGGTCCACAGGGTCACCTTCACCTTCCCCCAGGTGAGAAAGATGTCGGGGTGATGCCCCGCCTCTTCCGCGGCCTCTCCCAGACGGTTGACGAATCCCAGGGCGTCGCGGAAGTCCTTGAAACGGTATTCCTTCTCCAGGTGATGCTCGTTGGCCAGGGTCCAGCCGTGAAGGCGGCTGTACCGTTTGCGTAGCTCGTCCCCCTTCAGGGCGGTCCGCTTCTCGTCACTCATATCCCACCTCCCCTTTAAACACGGTCCGCGAGACCTTTTTCCCCGGACTGCTCCGCGCAGTGGACGCAGCAGTAGATCGAGCCCTCGGCCTCGACGCCGTGCCCCACGACCCGGCAGCCGCAATGCTCGCACTTGGGAGCGAGCGCGTGGATCGCGCACTCGAAGCTGTCGAACACGTGGGCCTCGCCCCGCATCGTGATCTCGAAGGACTTGTCGTAATCGTTGCCGCAGACTTCGCAGGTTGCCATTGTACTTCCTCCTTCCGCTACCCCAGGCCTGGACGGCCCGTTCGCCTCTCTCTGAAGTTGCAACCCCTGTGCCGCCAAGGAGTGGCATGGCCTTTGCCCTTTCCGGAAAGCGGCGGCGGCCGGACCTTTCTGCGCCGCGGGAGATCGAAATGCAGCGGCCCACTTTCTTGCAACGCCCCCGGCGGACCTTCCCCGAGATGGATCCCGCCCGCCGGCGGCTGGTGATCGCCGGCCTCGTGGTGTCGGCGCTGCTCTTCCTCGGCGGATTCTTCACCGCGGGCTATCTCTGGAGCCTCGCCCGGCAGTTCCCGCGGGCGCCCTTCCAGCAGCCCTCGCGGTTGTATGCCCAGCCCGCCCTTCTAGCCCCCGGCGAGGCCTTCTCCCTGGCGGAGGTAAAAGCCCTGCTCCGCCAGACCGGCTACCGCGAGGCGACGGGAGATCCGAAGCTGCCCCTGCGGTCCGGCTCCTTCCGCGAGTCCGGCGACCGGCTGGCGGTGCACCTGCGGCGCTTCCCCACGCCGGACGGCCAGGGCGGCGGCATGCCCGTGGAGGTCGCCTTCCGGGGGAGCCGCGTGGCGCGGGTCTGGGCGGCGGGCCAACCGCGGGAGAGCGTCACCCTGGAGCCGGCGCTCCTGGCGTCGTTCTACACCCCGGAGGTCGAGGAGCGCCGGCCGGTGCTCCTGGACGAAGTTCCGGAACATTTCGTGAAAGCCGTGCTGGCCGCCGAGGACGACGGCTTCTTCACCCACCCCGGCGTCTCGCCGACGGGCGTCGTGCGAGCCCTGTGGGTGAACGCGCGGGGCGGCGAGATGCATCAGGGGGGGAGCACCATCACCCAGCAGCTCGTCAAGAACGTCTATCTCACCCCGAAGCGGACCCTCACCCGCAAGGCCAAGGAGGCGGTGATCGCCATGGCGCTGGAGATGCGCTACGGCAAGGAGGCGATCCTCGAGGCCTACATGAACGAGATCTACCTGGGCCGCAGCGGTCCCGCCAACCTGATCGGCTTCGGCGCCGCCGCCCGCGCTTTTTTCGGCAAGGAGGCCTCGGAGCTGAGCCTGACGGAAGCGGCGACCCTGGCCGGCATGATCCAGGCGCCCTCCGCCTATGACCCTGTGGATCATCCCGGCAGGGCCCGGGAACGCCGGGACTGGGTGCTGCGGCGGATGCGCGAGCTGGACTGGATCTCCGAAGAGCGCCTGCGACGGGCCGTCGCGGAACCGGTGCGGTTGGACTCCGTGCGGGTGGAAGCCCGGCCCATGGCCCCCTACTTCGCGGGCGTGGCCGAGGACGAGGCGCGGGAGCGCTTCGGCGTCGACGAGCTGGCGGGCGAGGGCTACCTCCTCTTCTCCACCCTGCGCTGGCGCGACCAGCGGCAGGCCGAGAAGGCGGTGCGGAACGGGCTCGCCGGCCTGGAGAGGGGCTGGGAGCGGAAGCGGCGCGGCAAGGGACCTCTCCAGAGCGCGATGGTCTCCGTCGATCCCCGCGACGGCTCGGTGCTGGCCTGGGTCGGCGGGCGCGACTACGCGGCCAGCCAGTTCGACCGCGTGTCGCAGGCGCGCCGGCAGGCCGGCAGCGCCTTCAAGCCGCTGGTCTACGCCGCCGCCTTCGCCGAAGGGGTGGCGACCCCGGCGTCGCTGTTCAAGGACTCGCCGATCAACGTGCGGGTGGGCACGTCAAGCTGGCGGCCCCAGAACTACGACCGGACGTTCCACGGCTGGGTGACGGCGCGCCAGGCGCTGGAGCAGAGCCTCAACATCCCGACCGTGCGGCTGTCGCTGCAGGTCGGGATGCCGCGGCTCATCGAGCTGGCCCGCGACCTGGGAATCGAGGGGGAGATCGACCCGGTTCCGGCCATGTCCCTGGGGGCTTTCGAGATGACCCCGCTGGAGATGGCCGGGGTCTACGCCACACTGGCCGCCGGGGGCATCCGGCCGCCGGTCCACAGCCTCGCGGCCGTGATCGATCCCGAGGGCGAGCCGGTGCTGGGAGACGACCTCCCTTCGCCGCGCCGGGTAGTGCCCCAGCACGCGGCCTGGCTGGTGACCTCGGTATTGCAGGGGGTGGTGGAGCACGGCACCGGCGCCGCCGCCCGGGCCCAGGGGCATCTCGCCGGCAAGACGGGCACCACGAACGACCGCCGCGACAGTTGGTTCGCCGGCTACTCGCCCGACCGCGTCACGGTCGTCTGGGTGGGCTACGACGACAACTCGGCCACCAGCCTCTCGGGCGCGCGGGCGGCCTTGCCGATCTGGAGCCGTTTCACGTCCGCCGTGCGCCCGTCCGCCGGCTACCCCGCCTTCGTCCCACCGCCGGGGATGGTGCAGGCGAGGGTCGATCCTCTCACCGGTCAGCTCGCCACGCCGTACTGCCCGCATCAGGCCACGGAGTACTTCCCCGAGTGGCAGGCGCCGGTCGAGCCCTGCCGCCGCCACATGCCCGGCTATCAGCCAGACCTCTACGCGGACGCCACGCTGGGCCAGCCCTACGACGGCTACGGCGCCTACGGTGCCTATGAGTCGGAGAGGCCGCGCTACGTGGTGACGGACGACGGTCTGGAGATCGTGTACCCGGACGAAGGGGACGCCGGGGGCGTCGGCGAGGCGATGACCTTCCCGCCCTCCGGTGGCGCGTACGAAGGCGAGGAGCCGGCCGAGGACGGCTCGATCATCATCCGCCCGGCCCGGGAGCGGCCGCCGGGGACGATGCCGGCGGTGAGCCCGCCGCCCCCGCAGCCGCCCGTCTCCATCGTGGCGCCGACTCCGAGCGTGGTGACGCCGACGGGTGAGCCGATCGGGGAAACGGGCCCGGCGACGCCGCCACCCGCGGACGCGGCGCCGCCACCGCCCATGTAGGTCTTGAAATCAGCCAGATTTGGCACGCCTCTTGAAGAAATCAAAAGCGAGGCGGGCTGGCGGCGCGATCGATCAGCATGGGGTGCTCTCTGGCCGCCGCCGTCCGTTCTCCGTGGACTGCCGAAAAAGGACAACAAGGACACCAAAGACGACAAGGACAGGTAATGTCCTTGATGTCCCTGGTGTCCTTGGCGTCCTCGCTGGTGAGGGGCTTTCCCTACCGGCTTTCCGACTTCAGCTCGACCTCCAGCTCCACCTCTTCGCCCGCCTCCACCGTGAACTCCCTCTCCTCGGCCTTGCGGCCGGGGCGGACGATGGAGAGCGTGTGGTCGCCGGGAGAGATGGACAGGCCCGAGCGCATCTGCGCGAGCTCCGTGCCGGTGCCGACGAAGCGGCCGTCGAGGTAGATCGAAGCGTCCTGGGGGTAGACCTCCAGGAGCAGCCGGCCCTTGCCGCCGGACTCCTCCATGGCGCCTTCGTCGCTGTCGCGGCCGTCGTCTTCTCCTTCATCCTCCCCACGGTCGCGGCGGACCCGGTCGCGCCAGTCCTCGTCGTAGTCGCCGTTCTGCTGCCCGTGCTCCACCTCCTCGCGCCGCTCGCGCTCGTAGCGGAGCCGTTCGTCGCGGCGCTCGGTGGACTTCGAGACCAGGGCCTCGGGGCGGACCGACTCGCCCGGCTCCATCCGGTCGCCGACGTCGATCACCGTGCCTGGATAGACCGTGATCTGGCGGGCGAGGGTCTTGTAGCCGTCCAGGTAGAAGACGAGGTCGTACGTCCCCTTGCGGAGCCACAGGTAGCGCGGCCAGCCGTCGAAGGCATCGACGGTGCCGATGTACTGGCCGTCCAGGTAGACCTGGGTGCGGCCCGGGGCGACGTCGAGGTCCAGGGCGCCGGCGCCATCGCCTTCGCTGTAGTACCCGCCATAGTACGGTTGCGGGTAGTAGTAAGGCGCGCCGTACCAGCCCCAGAAGCCGGGCCAGTAGCCGTAGCCATAGTAGGGGTAGTAGCCACCGTAGTAGCCGCCGTAGTAGCCACCATAGTAGCCACCGTGCCCGTGGTGGTGGCCGTCATTGTCGGGGTTGTGAGGCCGCTGACGGTGGGGCTCGCCGCCGCCGCCGTCCGAAGGACGGGCGCTGCGGGGCTGCTGGCGCGAGGGACTGCCCGCGCTGGGTGATTGCGAGGGGCTCGGCGCACCCGACGAGCGAGAGCCGACCCCGTGTGCGCTCCGTCCGGAGCTGCTGCTGCCGCCCGGCCGGGAACGCTGCTGCGCTTCGGCGGTCAGGCCCACGAGGAGCAACGCGGCGGCCATGAGGGGAATCCCCTTACGACGGAGCCGTCCGGTGGATTTCAGGGTGATCATGGGTGCTCTCCTTTTCGAGCTCGATCCCCGGGCCCAATTCGGACCAGGCCCGGTGGAGACCTCGAACGTAGTGGTACCTGAGTACATCTTCCCACAATTTCGAGGTCCTGACTGGCCAATTTTGCAAAGCGTGGGCCAGGCGTTCCCGGCGCTTCCACGGACCCTCCGGCGACAGGGGCGGCGGCCCGTCCGGACCGATGCCGAGGAAGGGTCCGAGCTCGGGATGGAGCTTGTAGAAGACCACGGCGCAATACCCCGCCTTCTCCTGCCGCGCGGCGAAACGCGCGAAGTCGGTCGGATGGTCGTGCGCCACGGTCGCGGCCGGTTCGTAGACGATGCGCAGGCCGCGCCGCTTCAGACGGTAGGAGAGCTCGATGTCTTCCCATGCCGCATAGGGAAAGCGCAGATCGAAGGGCTCCGCGAGGAGCAGGTCCCGGGGCAGCGAAAGGTTGGACGTGTAGAGGAAATTGAACGGTACGTCCTCCTTGTCCTGGATCAGCGCGTAGCCGAACTGGAGGCCGTGCTCGTTGATGTAGCGCAGGAAGGGGTTCAGGCGCATGCGGCGGTGCCAGGCCGTGTAGCCGATGACCGCCAGATAGGGGGCGTCGCCGCGCCCGCGGTGGGCCTCGCGATGGGTCGCCAGCCATCCAGGAGACGGGACGGTGTCGTCCCCCAGAAAGGCCACCCAGCGGCCGGAGGCGGCGGCCACACCGGTGTTCCTCGCCGCCGCCGGACCGTGGTTCTCCTGCGCCAGGATCCGCAGCGGCACGCGGAACGTCCGGTTCCGCAGCCAGTCGCCCGTGCCGTCGGACGAGCCGTCGTCCACCACGATCACCTCGAAGGGGGGCGGATCGTGCTGGAACTCCAGAGCCTGGAGGACCTCCGAGAGGACCTCCAGGCGGTTGTGCGTGGGGATGACGACGGAAAGCTCGGGCGCCATGAGGAGAGATTACCCCATGGTGCGGGCGCTCCCTAGTGAGCCTTGCGGCCGTTCTTGCGGGTGCGCAGGACCAGGTAGCTCGCCGGCACGTTGCCTTCCTTGCCGTGCCCCAGGGGAACAGTGTTGATGAAGTCGTCGCCCTGGGCCACCACCTCCCAGTCGGTGTCGGGGAAGACCAGCGGCCGGTCTTTGGGATCGAAGCCGACCGAGGTCGCGCCGGTGCGGATCACGTTGTGGACGTGACGGGGCAGGCCCGAGGGGCTGTCGCCGGGCAGGGTACGGAAGTAGTCCAGGGCACAGAGGGCGAGCTCGATCAGGTAGAGCGTGCCCCGCTCGCCCAGCAGGATCGCCAGGCTCTCGGCGAAGGTCGCGCGGTCCTCGCGCTGGATGACGTGCAGCACGGTCCGCATGTAGATGTTGACGTCCCCGAATTTGTCGTGGAACTTCCTGGCGTCCTCGGGCTTCAGGGCGTCGAGGACCTCGTATTCGATCTTGAGGTCCTTCGGCGTCTCCTCCATGGCTTTCTTGATCGCCGTGGGCGAGACGTCCGTGCCGATGACGCGGTCGAAGTTCTTGGCGAGGTAGCGGGTCTGACGGCCGTTGCCGCATCCGAAGTCGAGGAGCGGCAGGCTGGGGTCCTTGATCAGCGGCTTGAAGCGCTTGAGGTCCTGGGCGGAGGCCCGCTCGGGCTCGTTGTCCCAGAGCACCTGGCCGTCGCGGCCCGTCTTCTCGATCGTCTGCCAGTAATTGTCCCAGTGGCGGTCGACCTCACCCGGATGGCCATGTTTGAAGCGGAAGAACAGGACGTTGGACAGCAGACGCATCGATTTCAGCAGTTCCATTGGAACCCTCCCGCGGCCGCCAGCTTGCGAGTCTAGAGCTCGCGTTCCCCTCAGACGACCGCCATAAAAGACCCCTGTCGAGGCGGCGGAGTGCCGGGACTCTCCCAGGGGAGTTGATAAAAATTCAAGAAATCCCGGTGGTATGACTGGTTTCTGGATGTAGAGTGCTTGAGGAGGGGGAAAGCGGGACAACGGAGATCAAGAACCCATCTCCATGATCTCCTCCAGCCTCGCCCGCACGACCGGCAGGTCTTCCGGGAACCATGCTTGGAATCCAGGGCTGGCGAAGAGGGCTTCATCTCCCGGGTAGGTCGGGACGAGGTAGACGGGGAAGCGCTCGAAGATCTCGCGGTCCGGCCGCTTGCGGCGGCACTGGACGGCGGCGCGGGCCTCGGCGGCGCCGTCGAGATGACCAACCAGCCAATGCAGGGCGCGGAACTGCGCCACCGTGCGCTCATCCGTCAGGCGCGGCGCCTCGGCCGCGGCGGGCGGCGGCGGACTGACGCGTCCCCGGAGCTTGCCGATCCCCCGGCGCAGCAACTCCCGCGGGCCGTAACCGCGCCAGCGCACGGCGAAGCCTTCCCAGGTGGTGATCGGAGGCAGCTCCGCGGCCCGCGGCGGCGCCTTCGGGGCGGTGTTGGCGATGTACCCGGCGTAGGGATCGACCCGCAATCCCTCCGCGCCAGGGTTCGCCGCCAGAAGCGCATCGGTCCGCGCCAGCAGGGTCAGCATCACCGCCGGCGTGATCCTCTCCCAGAGCCCAGGCTCGTAGTTCTTATACGCGGTCAGAAAGGCGTTCCTCTCGAAGAGAAAGCCGCGGTTGTAGAGCCCCAGCAGGTCGCTGGTGGCGCTGGAGCGGTGGCGCACGATCGCGGCGGGAACGGCGGCGATGCGCTCGCCGCCGGACCAGAGGCGCCAGCCGAGGTCCACGTCCTCCAGGTAGGCGAAGTAGCGCTCGTCGAAGCCGCCGGCCTCCAGGAACGAGGCGCGACGCACCAGCATGTTGCCGCCGCAGGCGAAGGCCAGCTCCTCCCCCGCCGCCGGCGCCCGCGCCGCTCCGAGGGGGCGCCGGAAGTCGAGCTGGAAGGCGTGGCCGTCGAAGGTCATGAGGCCGCGACCGAAGTCCAGCCGCTCGCCGGACCAGTCCACGATCTTCCCGGAGACGGCCGCGACGTCCGCTGGAGCCGAGGCCAGGGCGTCCACGAGGCAGCCCAGCCACTCCGGCTCCGGGCGGGTGTCGTTGTTGAGCAGGGCCACGGCGTCGGCGTCCGCCGCCGAGACGAGGCGGTTGTTGCCGGCGCAGAAGCCGAGGTTCACCGGGCTCTCGATCAGCCGGAACCGGCGGTCGCTCCCCCAGCGCTGGCGCATCCAGGCGGCGGTGCCGTCGGTCGAACCGTTGTCGAGGACGAGGACTTCCCATTCGACGCCGGGGTCCCGCTGGCCGGCCAGGGCCTCCAGGCAGGTCTCCAGGTGGCGCCGGCCGTTCCAGGAGAGGATGGCGACGGCGACCTTGCGGACGGGGCTCAAGAGGCGCCTCTCCAGACCCGGAGCCGGCGGCGCAGACGGAAGGCGAAGCTGTCCGCGGGCGCGACGGTCGCGGGCCGCTGGGCGAAACGTTCCTTGGTGCCGTCGATCCAGGGCTCGCGGCAGAAACGGACGAGAGGCTCCAGGACGCGATCCCAGCGGAAGGCGGCGGCCAGCTCGCGGGCGCCGCCCTGGCGGGAAGCGGGGTCGTCGAGAGCTTCCGCCAGGGCGCGGGCCAGGGCGGGAGCGTCGCCCGGAGGGACCACCCAGCCGGCCCGGCGCTCGGCGAGCCTGCGGCTCATGGCGCCCCCCTCGCTGGTCACCACCGGACAGCCGGCGGCGAGAGCGTCGAGGAAGCGCGTGCGCAGGGAAAGGCGCGTCTCCAGGGTCGGCCGATGGGAAGAAACCAGGAGATCGACGTCCCGCAGCAGGTCGTAGCGCCGCTCGGAAGGGACCCAGTCGAGCGCCTGGACGCGGTTCCCCCACCATCCCAGGGAACGGCAGCGGGCCTCCACCTCGCCGAACAGGCGTTGCGGCGTGCCCTCCGGATTGGGGTTGCGGATCAGCAGCAGGGTCCAGCCGGGACGGTCCAGCAGCGCGAGAGCTTCGAGGAGGGTCCAGGGGTCGTACCAGTCGTAGAGGCCGCCGAAGAGGAGCCGCTTCTCCCCCGCCGTCCTGGCCGGCAGCACGGGGCGGTGGGGCGGCAATTCGTCGGGCACGCCGAAGGGGACGGGAGCGATCAGGGTGGCGAGGTCCGGGTCGTCCGCGATCCGCTCGGGGTTGACCCGGCCCAGCGCGGTGAGGAACCCGAGATAGAAGCTCCGCTGCTCCTCGGACGAACAGAGGAAGAAGTCGCCGCGGGACATCTGGAGCACCCACGTCGCGTGATCGTTGCGGTAGGGATCGAGCCCGAGGGTCTCGCGATAGGCGAAGTGCTCCACCAGCCACGGATCATAGAGGTCGATCGCCACCGGCAGGCCCGGCATCTCCAGGACGAGGTCGTTGGCGAGCTGTCCCTGCGCCACGGCGGCGTCACAATCCCCCAGGATCGACGCCAGCCGCCCGCGCTCGAAGGATCGGACGTCCACGCCCGAAAGCCCGCCCAGCTCCCGCGTTTCCCCAGGCTCGGCGGGAGAGAGGAGGACCACGTCGACGCCGTACACCGGCAGGCGGCGGGCGAGCTCCAGATAGCGGATTCCGATCCCCGCCATGCGGGTCCGGATCGGCTCGCTGGAGAGGAGGGCGACGCGGGTCAAGCTCAAGATCTCCGCCGCTGCATCCACTGGTGCAGCCGCCACGCGCGCGTCGCTTCCATCTCCCGGATGATGCCGTTCAGGCGTTCGATCTCCCCGTACGTGCGCCCCAGATGGGCCGTCTGGTCATCGACCACGGCGCGGATCTTCGACTCCTGATCGTAGAGGCGCTGCGCCTCCGCGCGGAGCCCCTCCCGTTCCTCGCGCAGGGCGGACAACTCGCCGTTGACGGCGTGGTAGCGGTCCTCCCAGCGGTTGCGGTCGCGGGCGAGCTCCTGGTGGTCCTGGGAGAGGGCCGTCAGCTCGGAGCGCACCGCGGCGAGGTCCCGGCGGGCGCCGGTCCCGCCCTCGCGCTCGGCCACCACCTCGGCCCGCAGGGTGTCCACGGCCCGGGCGAGAGTCTCCGGATCAAGACGGCCGGCGTGTTTCGCGATCACCCGCGCCTTCATCTCCAGGAAGTCGGCCCGCTCGCGGGGACGCTCGCCGAAGACGTGGTGCCCGCCGCCCCGGAAGTGACGGTACTCGCAGGTGACGCGGGCGAGGTGGTGGAACGGGGTGACGCCTGAGAGGCGGATCAGGAAGTCCCAGTCCTCGAAGAACGGCAGCGAGGGATCGAAGGGGCCGGCCTCGGCGAACAATCCGCGCTCGATCAACAGCGTGTTGAAGGGGATGTAGTTGTCCACCAGCAGCACGTCGGGATCGAAGTCGCGGCTGTAGGGGAGGCGGCGCTCGCGGCAGACCCAGCCGTCGCCGTCCAGCTCGTAGGCGGCCACCGCGGCGTCGGTGTAGGCGACCCGCACCCCGGCGGCGGAGACGAGACCGGCCAGGGTGGACAGGTGCTCGGGCGCGGCGAGGTCGTCGTCGTCCAGGAAGGTCACATAGTCGCCCGTGGCCGCCGCGACTCCGGCCTCGGCGGCGCCGGCGCGCCCGCGGTTCTCCGCGAGGTCCACGCGGACGACGGGGAGCGGATAATCCTCCGGCACCGGCGGAGCCTCGCCGCCGTCGTTGACCAGCACGACCTCGGCGCGGCGGTACTCGCCGGCGGCCAGGCTCTCCAGGGCTTCGGCCAGCAGGCGCGGGCGGTTCCGGGTTCGGACCACGACCGAAATCCGGGGTCCCTCCCGCACCTCGTGGAGCTCGGGCAGGCCGCCGAGATGGCGCACGAGCTGGGCGGGGCTGCGGGTGGTGAAGTCCTCCACGCGCAGGCGGCGGTAGGCCTCGGCCAGCTCGACGTCCGGCCCGAGGCTCAGGGTGCGGAAGCGGCGCAGGCCCAGGCCTGCGTTCCAGTAGGGGTGCCGCTCCTCCTGGCTGGCGTAGGCGGCCATGGCCCTCTCCAGCAGCTCGCGCTCGGCGCCGACGTCCACCAGCACGTCGGGATGACCGGGGTGGTTGACCTCATAGAGGAGGATGCGCAGGCCCCGGAGCGGCTCCTGGTCCGGCCCGCCGTCGCGCAGGGGACCGAGCACGCGATGGAGGGCGGCGAAGGCGGCGCGGTGGTCGCGGGAGACCTCCAGGGGCGAGGGGACGAGGAGGAGGTCGGGGCGCTGGGTCAGGAGGGCGCGGCGGATGCCCTCGGCGGCCTCGTCGAGGTGGCGCTCGAGCGCGCCGTCGGGCAGGCCCAGGGGATCGCAGCCGGCGAGCCCCAGGATCTCGCACACCGCGCCGGATTCCTCCCGCCGCCGCTGCCGGTAGGCCTCACGGTCCGGCACCCGCTCCGATCCGCCGCTCCCGTCCGTCAGGAAGAGGACGCGCACGGCGGCCCCGGAGGCGGCGAGCTGGGCCAGCAGCCCGCCGCAGCCCAGGACCTCGTCGTCGTAGTGCGGGGCGAGGGCGAGAACGCTGGCGGCGCGCAGGCGCTCGGTCCAGCCGGGAGGTTGGAGCGTTCCGTTCATTGCGCGTACCCCAGCGCCTGTAGACGCTTCCTGGTTTCGAGATCGGGCGCCGTCAGGACCGGCGCACGGCGGTTCTCCGGATACCAGACGCGCAGCGCCGGCCCTCCCGCCGCGGGTCTCTTCGCGCCGGTCAGGACCGTCAACGGTCTGCCATTCAGGGCGGCCTCCGTGGATTGGACCTTCCCGCCTCCCTCGACGATGAATCCCTTCTCCAGGGCCTCGCCGCCGAGGTCGAAATTCAGCCGGTCGCCGGCCAGCTCCACCCGGTCGTCCTGGGCGAGAAAGTAGGAGAGCAGACGCGCGGGGGTCCGTTCCAGGGTGACCGATCCCCGCAGCCGGGAGCCGGCGGGGAGCCCCGAGGCGACGACCCGCAGCCCGGGCAACTGGCGGTCGAGCTGGCGGTGGATCACGGGCTGGAGCCGCGCCACCTCCCCCGGATCGGCGGCGGCCCGGTTCGCCTTCTCGCCGGCGTCCCGGGAGAGGTCGTACAGCTCGGCGCGCTTCAGCCGGCGGGCGTCCAGGCGCCAGAGGTGATCCTGGAGCGGGTCCGCCGGCGCGAAGGGGGTGCGCGAGTTGAACAGGAGGAGCTTCCGGCGGTCCAGCACGGCGGCGGCGCGCAGCGGTCCGATCATCATGTGCTGGGCGAAGGCGGGCAGCCGCGGCAAGGGTTCCTTGCCCGTCAGGGCCGGCAGGAGGTCGATCCCCTCCCACGAGGGGTCCTTCTTGCCGCCCGCCGCCCGGACCAGCGTGGGGAGGAGGTCCAGGAGCCGCACCGTGCCCTTCAGCCGCGAGCCGGCGGGGACGCGGCCGTCCCAGCGCACCAGCAGCGGGGCGTGGATCTGGTCCTCGTAAAGGGTGAAGCCGTGCTTCCAGCCGCCATGCTCCCGGAACTCCTCGCCGTGGTCCGCCGTGAGGACGATCAGGGTGTTCTCCAGGACGTGGGGCGGGATGGAGTCGATCAGCCGGCCGATGAAGCGGTCCACGTAGCGGATCTCGCTGTCGTAGAGGGCCTTGAGGTGCTCGGTGTCGTCCGCCGGATCGTCGAGCGGGATCTTGCCGGCGTAGACCCCCTGCACGTGCTTCCCGGAGATGCGGCCCCGGTAGTCGGGATAGAACGGCGAGCGGCCGTCCACGAGGTCCGGGTTGTCGTACGGGTCGTGCGGGTCGAGGTAGTGGACGTAGAGGAAGAACGGATCGTTGCGGTGCGCCTCCAGCCAGGGTAGGACCCGCGAATTCAGCTCCGCCGCGTCCGGCTGGTCGAGGGCGTCGGTCTCCGCCGGCGGGCTGTAGAAGGTGTCGAAGCCCTGGGCGAAGCCGTTGCCGGTGTGGAGGACCTTGTTGGCGACGAAGGCGCCGGTCTCGTAGCCCAGCGCCTTCATCGACCGGGCGAGCGTGGGGACGCCGCCGGGGATGCCATACGCCGCCGGATCGTCCCCCAGGAGCTCTCCGGGATAGCGGCTGGTCATGTAGGAGACCACCGAGGGGAGGGTCCAAGGGGCCTGCGAGTAGGCCTCCTCCACGACCGCTCCCCGTTGGGCCAGGACGCGGGCGATCTCGGGCGAGGTCTCGCGCTTGTAGCCGTAGGGAGTCAGGTGGTCATACCGCAGGGTGTCCACCAGGATGAAGAGGACGTTGGGGCGCTCGCGTTCGGCGGGGCTCGACAGCCGGACCGGTCCCCAGACCACGAGGTGGGTGCTCCGGTGCTCGGGCGGCAACCCTTCCAGATCGGCGTGGAACTCCAGGGTGACCTCCCGGCCTTCCCAGCGGGCGAGGCTGGCGGTGAAGTCGAGCCAGCGGGGGCGCTCGCGCCCGGTGGTGCGGACGACGTCCACCACCTCGCTCTCGTCGCCGCTCCGGGCCACCACCCAGGCCCGCAGTCCCCGGATGACCTGCCAGGCCTCGGGGAGGATCTGGACCCCGGCGTGCAGCTCCGCCCCGGGCGGGACGCGGCCGGTCCACCGCCAGGGCTCCACCGAGGTGAGCACGGCTTCGCGGCGCTCGCCGTCGAAGGTGAAGGAGAGGACCTCGGGCTTCTTGAAGAAGCGGAGCCCGGCCGCGGCCGGCTTGCTTCCGGCGACGGCCTGGCGGAGCGACAGGCCGCTCGGCAGGGAGCCGTCCGAGCAGCCGGCGGCCAGGACCAGGAGGCCCGAGAGGAGGAACCTGCGGAGGTGATCCATCAGACTTCGCGTCTTCTCCACGCCCCGCCGGCGGCCGTGACGGCCAAACCCAACAGGGTCAACACCATGCCGGGGACGAAACCGTCCGGATGGTACCGCAAGTCGAGCCTCCCGGGGCCGGGGCCCACGGGCACGGAGAGGAGGACGCCCCGATGCGGCTCCACGGTCACGGGCCGGCCGTTCAGGGTGGCCTTCCATCCCCGGTCCCAGGTCTCGGCCACCACGAGACGGCCGGGGCCGGAAGCTTCCCAGGAGAGGCTCCACGCTCCGGGTGTACGCTGCTCGACGCGCACCCGTCCACCCTGAGCCAGCCGGGCCAGGGGGAGCGCCCCGGGACGCTCGTAGATCCGGGCGTCGGCCCCGGAGTACGCCAACCGCCACCCCAGGCCCGGCGGAGGCTCCTCGGCCGGTCCCGCGACCACCCACCGCACCCCCAGCCGGTCCATCCAGGGGCTCGACCAGTTGCGGACGGGATGGAAGTAGACCGGGTCGGCCGTCCCGAGATCGGCGTAGACGTTCTCCTCGTAGCGCTGGAGCTTGACCGGGCTGTCCCCCCGGACGTCGTAGAGCCCGTAGACCATGGCGGCGTCGGGGTGCATGGCGTCCCCCATCCCCGCGAACCTCTCCGGCCGGCCCTGGAGAAACCGCACGGCTCCGGTGACCGGATACAGGCGGTCGACCGGCAGCCCGGGATTGGTGGCACCGTGGGCGGCCACGAGGTCCATGATCAGGAGAGCGGGGAGGAGGGGCAGGAACGACCAGCGCCGCTCCCTGGACAGCAGGAGCGACAGGACGAGAAGGACTACGAGCGCGGCGATCCCCGCCGTCCAGACCGCCTGATGTTCCATCTGGGCCCCGAACCGCAACCACGCCACCGCTACCGCTCCCAGAACCAGGACGGCCCCCGCCAGCAGACCCCGCCCTCGGCCCGCCAGCCAGCGGTCACAGCCCGTGGAGGCCAGCAGGGCGAGGCCCAGCTCGACCCCGAACTTCATGTAGTGGTGGAGTCCCTTCTCGATCACCGGCAGGGCGAGCAGCACGTGACGCATTCCCAAGAGGTGGTAGGCGGCGATGAAGGCGAAAAGCGTCATCACCGCCACGGCACGCCAGCGGCGGTCCGTCCTCGCGGCGGCGAGGCCGGCGGCGGCCAGAAGCAGGGTGAGGGTGCCGGCGTACACGGCCGTGGCCGCGAAGTTGTAGGGTCCCCACCAGTCGCCCCGGGCCGGGTTGCCGAAGAGGTCCGGCAGGACGAGGCGCAGGAGCAGCGAGGCTACTGTCCCCAGGGACGCCGGGGGAGCGAGATCCGTGTGGAGCCACTTGCCGCTCTCCTGGAGGGTCAGGAAGAGCGGCAGGATCTGAACGGCGGAGATCAGCACCGCCACCGTCCAGCCGGCCAGGAACCGTGCCCAGGCGGCCACGGGCCGTTCGCTCCCCCGGACCAGCAGGTAGACGCCCGCGAGCAGGGCCGTGAACACCGGGGTCTCCGGATGGCCGCCCAGAAGCTGCAGACCCCCGGCCAGCGCCAGCCCGGGCCAGCTCCCCCGTCCGTTCGCCAGGCGCTCGACGGCCAGAAGCACCCAGGGAACCAGGGCGTGAGTGTTCCCCATGGGAAAGAGGAGGAAGCTGGTGATCATCCCTGACAAGGGGAACACCAGGGCCGCCAGGAGCGCCGCCGGCCGGCTGGCTCCCAATTCCCGCGCCATGGCCCAGGCGCCGCAGCCTCCGATGACGATCCGCAGCCAGGGAAGCAGGATCCAGCCGATCTGGAGAGGCAGGGCGGCGAACAGGAGGTGCAGCGGGAAGAGGGGCGCCCCGGAGCCGTTGCTCCAGTAGGGGCTGCCGGAGAACTGGTGGGGATCCCAGAAGGGCAGACGGCCCGCGCGCATCTCGCGGTGGAGGAAAAGGAGCCAGGGCTGGACCTGCCAGGTGATGTCCCGGAGGTTGGGGTTGCCGTCAGCCGGATCGGCGGCGCCCTGCCAGGGGGCATGCTCGGCCAGGTTGGCGGCGGGGCTGGGGACGCCGTCCGGGAGGATGAGGGCGGGCCAGAGCAGGGCGATCCCGGCGATGCCACAGGCTGCCCAGGGGATGCTGATCTCGCGGCGGCGCAGGAGAAGACCCGCGAGCGAGAGCAGGACCAGGAGCGGAAGCGCGGGGTTCACCGTTCTTCGCCCTGGGGATAGACTGCCTCGCCATGCTTCCGGTTCAAGCTCCCTCCCATCAGGCTTCCATCGACGATCTGGAGCGCCCCGCCTGTCCGATTTGCGGCGGCGAGGAGCGGCGGGAGAACGTCTACGAGTTCCCGCCCTTCGCCGTCGCGCGCTGCCGTTGCGGCCTCTGGTATCTCCATCCCCGCCTCGCCGAGCCCCTGATGCGCGCGAGCTACGCGGAGGAAGCCTATTTCGAGGGGGGCGCGGCGGGATACTCCAGCTACCAGGCCCAGGAGCCCACCCTCCGCCCCACCTTCCAGAGGTTCCTCCAGGAGATGCACCGGCGCGGGATGGCGGGCGGCCGGCTGCTGGAGGTCGGCTGCGCCTACGGCTTCTTCCTGGACGAGGCGCGCCCCTACTTCGAGCACCGGACCGGCACGGACTACTCTCCGGCGGCCCTCGACAAGGCCCGGGGCCGGGCGGACCGGCTCATCCTCGGCGGCACCGGCGAGCTTCCCGCGGGCGAGCTGTTCGATTGCATCGCCGTCATCCACGTCATCGAGCACATCTACGATCCCGTCGCCTTCCTGCGCTCCTTGCGCCGCCATCTCCGCCCGGGGGGCTGGATCGTGCTGGCCACCCCGGATATGGGGGGCTTCTGGCGCCCTCTGATGCGGCGGCGCTGGCCCTTCTTCAAGATCCCGGAGCACGTGACCTTCTTCGACCGGCGCTCGTTACGGAACCTGCTCCAGGCGGGCGGCCTGGAGGCGGTCCAGCCGCTCCCCTACCCGAGCCTCTTCTCCCTGGACCTGATCGGCGAGAAGCTGGGCCTGCGGATGCCTGGCGCGCTCTCGCGCCTGCAACTGCCGCTGCCCGCCACTACGATCGCCGCCGCGGCACGTCAGGTCAGGTCGTAGTCCCCCATGGCGTAGAAGAACCTCGGCTCAGCCTCGCCCCGGCAGCCGATGAACCGGCGCTCTCCCGTGGACCGCAGCCCCAGGGAGACGAGGACCGGCTCCAGGCCGAGGCCGGACGGGGGCGGCCAGTACCGCCATCGGCGCAGGCCCGCGGCGCGGAGATCGGCGGCCACGGCGAGCATGGGAGAGTACCACTCGCCCCCGGGGGGCAGCCACAGCTCCGCCGCCCATGCCTCCTCCCCCACGAAAGCGAAGACGGCGAGGCCCTCGGACGAGCCCGAGGAGAAGCGATAGAAACGGTAATAGCGGTGCGGCCGGGCGTAGTAGCGCCAGTTGAGGAACGTGGCGGAACGGCGGACGCCGATCACCCCGCAAGCCTCCCAGACGGCCTCGGCCCAATCGCCGAAGGAGTCTCCGGTCTCGATGCGGGCTCCCGCAGCCCCGTCTGGGATCTCGCCCCCAAGCTCCTCCAGGACCTGAAGCGGCCGGTACCCGAAGACCCGCTCTCCCAGGCGGAAGTGGCGCTCGCTGGGGAAGCCGAAGATCCAGGGCGCGTCCCCCTCCCGCGGCAGGTCCGCCAGGAGGAGCCGGCCCACGTCCACCAGGGCCGGCCGCATCCCCGTGCGCCGTGTCGTGCCCGCGAAGTCCACCAGGGTCCAGATGCCTCCCTCGCCGCCGAGCCAGCGCGCCGGCAGATACAGGGCTCCGGCGTGGGCCAGGAGGTTTCCTGATTCATCGGCGGCCACCAGGCTGCGCGCCTCGCCGGGCAGGGAGCGGTATTTCCAGGCCCATTCCTCGGGAGCCCAGGGATGTCCGAAACGGTCCTCGAAGAAGGCCGCGAGGGCGGGGAGGTCTTCCGGGAGAGTCGGACGGAAGGTGAGGGCCGCCCGCTGGCGATTTTTCACAGGCTCTTGGATTCCCCGGCGGCCCGGAAGCCCTGCCGGGACCGGCCGCGGTGGCGGAAGCGCATCAGGAGGATGTCCCGGAGCATGGAGGCGGACGAGCGGATGGGATCGACCCGCGAATCCGGCGAGTTGATCCACACCACCCCCACCTCGGCCACCCGGTAGCCGTGCTTGCGGGCCAGCCAGATCAGCTCGACGTCGTAGGCGAACCCCTCGATCCGCAGCTCCGAGCAGAGGGCGCGGCCGACGTCCCCCTGGGCGAGCTTGAAGCCGCACTGGGTGTCGCGAATGCCGCGCACGCCGATCAGCCGGATCAGGCGATTGAAGGTCTTGCCCATCATCTCGCGGTAGAACGGCTGCCGCTGCTCGATCCTGGACTCGGCGAGCCCGCGGCTGCCGATCACCAGCGGCGTGGCGCTGTCGAGGAACCGCTCCAGCTTCTCGATCTCCTCGATGGGCGTCGAAAAGTCGGCGTCCGAGAGCAGGACCTTGCGGCCGCGGCTGGCGACGATGCCGGTGCGCACCGCGGCGCCCTTGCCCCGGTTCCGCTCGTGCCGGAGGACACGCACGCCCTGGTCTGCGAAGGCCGCGGCCACGCGCGCGGTCTCGTCCCGGCTGCCGTCGTCCACCACGATCAGCTCGTAGGACTCTTTCCGGCGCTGGAGGTACGCCAGGGCCCGCCGCAGGCCGGGCTCGAGACGCCCCTCTTCGTTGTAGGCGGGGATGACGACGGACAGTTCTGTGCTGGTCTCGTTCATTCCGGTTGCAAGGCGGTCTGGAGTCTAGTTTTCCGCTACATCCCGGTCAAGCGAGCGGCGGCTGTTTCTGCACGGCCCGTTCCCGTGCCCACGCCACGGCCTCGTACAACCGGGGCGCGACGGCCTCGGGATGGAAGCGCCCCGCGGCGGCGATGCCCATCCGCCGCGCCCGCCGCCACACCCGCGGCTCGGCGAGGAGGTGCAGCGCCGCCTCGGCGAAGGCGCCGGCGTCCCCGGACGGGACCAGGGCCGCGGCCCCCTCGGCCATGGCCAAGGTCGAAGGAATGCGCGACGCCACCGCCGGCACCCCGGAGGCCATGGCCTCCAGGAGCGGCAGGCCGAACCCCTCTTCCTCCCGGGACGGCAGGAACAGCAGGTCGCAGCGCCGCAGGTGCTGGGCGATCACCCGCGGCGGCGCGGCTTCGAGATAGCGGTCCGGGGCCAGCAGCGAGGCCTCTTCCGTCGTCAGGGGGAGGATCGAGAAGCGCAGCACGCGGCAAGCGACCCCCCGCGCGCGCAGCTCGCGCGCGGCCCGGAGGGCGGTGGGCACGTCCTTGACCTCGGCCTCGAAGATGCCCGGGACGGCGATCCACGGCCGCCGCCGGGGACGCAGGCGCCACGCCGGGCGGAACAGCGGATCGACGGGCGGGGGGGCCAGGGCGCTCTCCCTCCCGAAGCGGTCCCGGAGGAAATCCGCGAGATGAGGGGAGACGGTGAGGGTGGGCACGTCCCAGGCGTACACGGCCTCGATCTCCGGGAGCGACGGCAGCAGGTGGACCAGCCCGCCTTCGTAGCCCTGGCAGAAGTGGGCGACCGGCCCCAGCGCGATCTGGCGGGCGATGGGCAGCGTGGTCCAGTAGGTGGCGATCACCAGGTCCTGGGGCGGCAGCGGCAGGGGGCCGGCGGTCAGGTCCAGATAGAGCACGCCGCTCAGGCGGATCCAGTCCGGCGCCGGCCCTGCGCCCAGGACGATCACCTCGTCCCCCCGCTTTCTCAGCAGCTCGGCGTGGTGGAACACCACCTTGGAGCCGCCTCCCAGCTCGGGACGATCCAGGACGTAGGTGATCCTCAATTTCCGGCCTCCAGGGAGCGGCGCAGGATCTCCCGGCCGTCCGCGTCCGTCACCTGCGCGATCAATCCGGGCTCCCGGATTTCCTCCGGCAGCCTCCAGATCCCCGCCTCCAGAACCCGTTCGGCGGCGGCGGGGAAACCCTCGGGATTCGGGGAGACTTCGACCCACAGCGGGAACCGCGCACGCGTCTGGGAGAGGTCCAGGGCCTCGGCCGGGGGAGGACGAACCCCGGACCGCCGGGGCAGCCGGCCGTCGAGCCTTTCCAGGAGGCCGGCGAACCCGGCTCCGTAGTGGAGACGCCGGAAACGGCGAGCCGATTCCTCGAACCAGGCCTTGGCGCGGGGCTCGCGGCCGGCGCTCTGGTTGTAGAGATGGACCGCCCGGGCTCCGGGAACGTACCAGGAGGGCACGCCCCGCCGCCGCGCCCGCAGCAGCCAGTCGGTCTCCTCGAAGAAGAGCCGGAACCCCTCGTCGAACGGCCCCACCGCCTCCCAGGCGGGCCGGGAGAGGGCGATCAGGCTGCCGCTCAGGTCGTGGCTCGGCAGCGGCTCCCGGGCTTCCCAGTGCCGCCGGGCGTGGCGCCGCCAGCGCCGCCGGACGCGGGCGGCCCAACCCTCGCCGCGGCGGGAGAGGATCGCCGCCAGCTCGTCCCGCCGCGTGCGCCGCTCGGCGGGCGGCAGGAGCAGCCGCCGGCCGCGGTCCCAGAAGAAGGCCGGGCCGGCGATGGCCGCCCCCTCCCGCAGGAGGTCCACCAGAGCCGGCACGCAGCCGGGCAGGGCCAGGACATCCGGGTTCATCAGCAGGATCAGCTCCGCCTCCGTGCTCGCCACCCCTAGGTTCACCCCGCCCGCGTAGCCGAGGTTGCGGCCGGGATCGATCAGCCGCGCCGGCAGGGCCGCCAGCTTCGCCCGCTCTTCGGCGTCGCTGCCGTTGTCCACCAGCAGCCACTCCACCTCCAGCCCCGTGCCGGCGACGTCCCCCCGCAGGGCGTCGAGCGCCGCGGCGGCGAGGTCGGGAGTGTGGTAGTGGACGAGGATCGCCGCCAGGCGCATGGGCGGGCTCCCGGCGGACGGTCCGCCGTCAGGACGGCCGGGTCAGGGCGAAGGTGCAGCCGCGGCAGAGGAAGTCCCGGGGCGCCTCTTCGAGACCGTAGACCCAGCGCCGCATCATGGCCATGGCCGGACCGGTGAGGACTTCCTGCACGCTCTCCCGCGACAGGTCTCCCACGACGTACTTGGAGTCGTAGTCCTCGCAGCAGAGGACGCACTTGGCCTGGGGGGTGATGTGGAGATGCTGCAGCGGGCGCGAGCCCACGTTCTCGCAGCCGCACAGCCGCTGGTTGGGGATTGCGGGCTTGTGGCCGATCTGAAGGTAGCCGGCGCGGTCCATCACTTCGAAATACTTGACCTCGAACCGGCTCCCCGCGAATCTGCGCGAGATCTCCTCGAAGTCCCGCTTGTGGTCGTCGTTGCCCGTGCCCAGCACGACCATGTCCATCTGCTCGGCCAGGGGCTTGTCCTGGGCATATTCGAGGTTGCGCAGCACGAGGCCGAGGTGGTCGCCGCCCCGCTCCTTCGTATAGCGCTCGCGGTCCAGGGTCGAGAGGTTGATCGAGAGGAAGCGCAGGCCGCCGAGCCCCACCAGAGCGTCGACCCGGCCTGGGGTGAGGCCGGAGCCGTTGGTGAGCACCGCCGGCGGCAGACCCGCCTCGCGGATCGCCCGCACCTGGTCCACGAACCGCTTGTCGACCGTGGGCTCGTTGTAATTGATCATGAAGACCGCTTCGATGGTGTCGCGGTACGCCCCCAGCTCGCCCACGATCCGCTCGTAGAGCTCGGTGGGCATGAAGTAATCTTCCCGGGGCGCGATGGAGACCGGGCAGAAGTAGCAGGACTGATTGCAGACCGTGTGGGCCTCCAGGGAGACGTACTTCAGCCGGAACTCCCGGGCCGGCTCGGCGCCGCCCGGCAGGATCCATCCCTCGGCGGCGAGCCCCGCCCGCTCCGCCGCCGGCAGGCGGTCCGGGACGAGAGATCCCGCGAGCAGGCCCCGCAGGGGCTCGTAGCCGGGCTCGCCCCGCAGCAGCGTGCGGTCGGTCAGCGGGTTGTAGACCCGGTCCTCGCCCACGTGGAGGAACGGGTTGAGCTGCATCCGCGCCGCCGGGCGGGCGGCGGGCTCGGAGAGGATGGGCAGAGCGGTCTTCATCGTGTTTTCAGCCTCGGGCCACGCTCCGTTGTACGGATGAGCCGCTCCGGGCGTCGAGGTCCCAGGCGTGATCCACCCGGACAAGGCCGAAGACGTAGGACGGGCTATGGACGGTGAAAGCGTCGGGGATCACCCGCTGATCGTAGATGTGAAGCCCCTCTTCATCCATCAGGAAAATATATAGGGAGAACTCCCCCTTGACCAAAGGCAGGCTGGGAATGGAGAGCCGCGCCGTGTAGCGCAGCTCGCCGCTCACGGCGGGCAGGCCGTCCCGATGGGTGGCGAAGGAGCACACCTCGATGTTGTCGGCGCGGTTGATCCCCACCCCCAGATGGAAGGCCAGGCGCGGGTCCGCCGTCTCCCACTCCACCGCCAGCTCCCAGGGGTCTCCCTGGGCATAGAGAGAGTCCCGCCGGGGCTCCACCAGGCGGACGGCGACGATGCGCGCCGGCAGCGCCCTGGCTGTGGATGCCGCCGGAGCCGATTCCGCGGCCCGGGCGCTCTTGGCCACCAGGAAGTTCTCGTACTCCCGCACCACCTCGTCCACCGGCCCCAGGGCCTCGGCGCGCCCGTGGCGCAGCCAGAGCGCCCGCCGGCAAAAGGCGGAGACGTAGTACATGGCGTGCGAGCAGAACAGCAGCGTGCCGCCGGATTCGACGTAGACGCGGAGGCGGTCCATGCACTTCTTCTGGAAGTAGCCGTCCCCCACCGACAGCGCCTCGTCGATGATCAGCACCTCGGGGTCCACCTGGGTGGCGATCGAGAAGCCCAGGCGCATGGCCATGCCGGTCGAGTAGGTCTTGACCGGCTGGTCGATGAACTCGCCCAGCTCGCTGAACTCGATGATGTCCGGCGTCCGGCGCCGCGCCTCGTCCTGGGAGAGGCCCAGCATGGCGGCGTTCAGCACGATGTTCTGGCGGCCGGTGAACTCGGGATGGAAGCCCGAGCCCAGCTCCAGGATGGACGCCACCTTGCCGCGCACCTGGAACGAGCCCGAGGTGGGCGCCGTGATGCCCGCCAGGATCTTCAACAGCGTGCTCTTGCCGGCGCCGTTCTCGCCGACCACGGCCATGCCCTCGCCGCGCGGCAGGGAGAAGGAGACGCCCTCCAAGGCGCGGAACTCCCGGTGCCGGCGCCGGCGGGTGACCAGCTCGCCGAGGCGGTCCCAGGGCGTCGGGTACACCTTGTAGACCTTGGTCAGGCCTTCGGCGGCCGCCATTACGTCCCCCGCCAGGTCCCCCGCCAAGTCACGCATCGTCGCGATTGTACCCGCGGAAAGGAAAGTCCGGTGGCAGGCGGAGCATCTCGAACAGCACCGCCACCAGCTCGTTGCGCTCCCCGGCCCGGTGCGGGTTGTGGAACTCCCAGACCGTCCGGCCGTCCCGCGTCACCTCCAGCGCCCGGCCGTTCTCGGATTCGGTGATCAGCGTGTTGCCGTTCGGCAGCCGCTGCGCGGTGCTCAGGGTCTTGGAGAAGAGATCCACCTCCCGGGTGCCGCCGTATTGCCAGAGCACCTTCCCGGTCAGCGGGTCGAGCTCGATCACGCGCGAGCGGTCGCGCGCCGCGCCCAGGTTGTCGAACAGCAACAGCCGGCCGTCGTCCAGGAAGGTCGGCTGATGCTGCCGCCGCCATTCCCCGGCCCGCGCCCAGACGACGGTCCCCTGGTCAGGATCGATGATGCCCAGGACGTGGACGCCCCAGAGGGAGACGAGGAGGTTGCCCTTGCGGAACGCCGGGTGGCGGTCCGCGAAGCGGCCGTCCAGCACCTCCAGGGTGTTGGTGTGGAAGATGTCCCCCTTGCGCTGCATCCCTCCCAGCAGCGAGGCATAGGGAGAGCGCTCGAAAGCCTCCAGGACGGAGAGCCGCCGGATCACCTTCCCCTCGGGATCGAGGACGGTCACGAAATCCTCCAGCACCCCCTCCTCCGGGTTGATGCGGGGGATGATCTTGCCCTCGCGGTCCAGGACGTAGATCGTGCCGTCCGCCATCACCTCGAGGTCGTGATGGATGTCTCCGCGGTGAGACCAGAGCACGCGCGAGCGGGCGTTCAGCTTGACCAGCCCGTTGCCTTCGTAGATGCCCAGAAGGTCGCCGTTCGGATAGAGGTGGGCCCGCCGCCAGTAGTCGACCTTGGCGGCTTCGGGATCCTTGCGCAGCCCCTTCCAGAGCCGGCGCAGCGGGTAGCGCCAGCGGTGGAGGGTGCGGCCGCGCATGTCCATGAGCACGGCCTCCGCCGCGTGCCCGGAGGTGTACAGATTGAGCCCCTGCCAGGTGGCCGCGGGATCGTGCTCGACCACCAGCGGCAGGTCCCGGGCGGCCTTGTAGCCCTGGAGATACGGGAGCGCCTTGACGTCGGCGGACGCGCTGGCGGTTCCCGGGCCGGCGGCGCGGGCGGTCCGCCATTTGCCCTGGGTGGGATCGGTCTCGACGGAAGGGGTGATCGCCCGCTCGCCGGAGACCTCCGCCTGCCCCCGGACGAGGCCTTCCTCAGCCCTGGAGCCGCAGCCGGCCAGGGAGAGGAGGACGGCCAGGACGAAAAGGGCCGCCGGTCGAGAGACCGACGGCCCCGTCATCCAGAACCGGAAGGTTCGCGCCGCCCGCTTACCGGACCTCACCCTTGATGTAGGCCGGATCGTTGGTGGCGTTGTTGATCACCTGCGCCGCGCTGAGGACCTTGCCCTCCTTGACGACGATCTGGACCGTGAACCCGTCCTTGGCGCCGGCCGCGGGCAGCGGATGCTGGCCCGGGCTGAGCTGACGCATCTTGCCGCCGCCGAGAGCCACGTCCTTGGTAGTGCCGATCACCGTGCCGTCGAGGGCGCGGTAGACGACGTCGTACACGCCGCGATCGGTCCCGGGGTTGAAGAGCCAGAGCGTGGTGCGGTGCGTGGCGTCCTGCCGCAGACCCACCAGGTACTGGCCCTTGCCGGCGCCGGCCGCGTCGGCCTCGCTGAACGCCGTCATGGCCTGGCCGAAGCGCTTGGCCGGGTTGGTGTTCTCGTAGCTCTCACCCTGGACCACCGGGAAGATCCCGGCGGGCGCCGTGCTGGCGATGGTCAGCACGCCGATGCCGTTGTTGATGCTCCATTGGGCGGCCACGATGTTCTCCAGACGCTCGGTCTTGCCCGGCGGCAGCGTGACCCGCAGCGGCGTGGTCGGCGTGCTGGTGAGGCCGAGGCTGGTGAACGTCACGTCCGCCTGGATCTGCTGGGCGCTGGTGTTCGACAGCAGCAGGTCGCTCTGCCAGGTGCTGTCGTTGAGACCCGGCGCGCTGAGCACGCCGAGCAGGTAGACCTTGGAGCTCTTCGCCGCGCCGGGCTCGATGTAGGACGGATCCTCCGAGGCCAGGCGCAGGTTCGAGGCGTACGGGATCACCGTGCCGCCGGCCTTGGTCTCGATCTCGACCCGGTAGTCCGCCAGATCGCTGATGCCGAAGAGCTCGTCGAGCTCCTTGGCCTGGTACTGGCGCTGGCTGTACCGGGAGAGGGTCAGGTCCTGGGAGGACTCGCTGACCAGCTTGCCGTCCTTGTCGTAGAAGCGCAGGTGGTAGGTGGACGACTGATCGCTTGGATTGCTGATGCCGAAGTAGGTCAGCCGCTCGTCGTTGTTGATGAGGCCGACCAGACTCTGCACCCGCGCCTCCGCGGTCGCCGACGCGGCGGCGCCGAGCCGGCTCATGGAAACGCCTCCCACCGTCTGGCCGAACTGCTTGCCGTCCGCCTGGAAGGTGGTGTTGAACGAGGTGATGACCGGCTCCGCGTCTCCCTTGTCCACCTTCACGGAGATGAAGCCCGCGATGTTCTCCCGCTCGAAGAGCTCGTCCAGCGCGTCGCCCACATAGAGCGTGGCTCCCGGCGGGATGGTGCGCGTCTCCTGCGGCGGGTTGGACTCCGGCAGACCCCGCTTGCGGAACTCCAGGGTGACCTCCATGGCGATGGTCCCGGGGTTGTGCACGTAGAGATCGCTCGACTGGTCCAGAGCGCCGCGGGTCTGCGCGATCCATGGCAGGACCACCGACTTGGAGGCCGCCGTGGCCGCGCCGCTGACGACGAAGATCTTCGTCTTCTGGAGCGTGGACTGGCCGTTGGAGACCACCAGCGTCACCGAGTAGGAATCCGGCGTCGGCCAGGTCTTGGTGACCGACCGGCCGTTGCCGGTGGTGCCGTCGCCGAACTCCCAGAGATAGCTCGTGGCGTTCTCGGCGGCGGCGGTGAGGATCACCGCCTTGCCCGTCTCGGCCTGGCACTGCTCGAAGCCGAACTGGTTGGCGCAGGCGACGCTGGCCGTGAACTCGGTCGAGAGCGGCGTCACCGTCGTGCCGTTGCCGACCACGACCGTCTTGGTGAGCTCGCTGATACACGTTCCGAGGAAGCAGCCGGCGCCGATGCCCGGCTTGGTGATGGTCAACCGGACGACGTAGCTGCCGGCCGCGGCGTACGCGTGGGTGGCGGTGGCGCCGCCGGCCGTCTGGCCGTCCCCGAAGTCCCAGGCGTACGTCGCGGGGCTGCCCGAGGAGGAGGCGCCGTTGAAGGAGACCGTCTCGCCCGGCTTGGGAGCGCTCGGCGTGAAGGTGAACGCCGCCTGCAGCGGACCGCTCGGATTGCCGCCGCCGGTGTTGCCGGGGTCGGTGATGCTGATGTTGCGGGCGCCCTGGGCGCCGCTGCAGCCCGTATTCGTGGCCGACACCGTCTTGGAGCCGGTGGTGGACCACGACAACGTGAGGGTGCTGCCGTTGGCGTCGCCCGACACCGTGCCGCCGCCCGTGCTCCAGGTCCAGCCAGTGCTGTTCGCCGTGCAGTTGCTGGCGGTGGCGGAGAAGGTGTAGCTCTGGTTGAGGTTGCCCGCGGACGGACCCGTCACGTTGATCGACGGGTTGGTGTTCCCGCCGCCGCCGCCGCCGCCCGACGAGCCCACGTTGATCGCGCCGTGCACCGTGACGCTCTCCTCGCCGGCGCCGCGCCGCACCCGCAGGCAGGGGCTGAAGACCCCGGTCGTGCTGTAGGTATGCGTGGCCACCGGCGAGGTGTGGTTCGCGTCGGTGAAGTTGCAGGTGGCCGCGGACTGGCCGGTGTGGTTCCAGTCGTAGTCGTAGAGCTCGGCGCCGGTCGAGCTGTCGGTGAAGGCGATCGGGGTGCTGGCCGTGCCGAAGCACTGGCCGAACTGGCAGAAGAGCGTCGCCTGGAACCCGGCCGCGAGGGGCGTGATCTCGAGGATCTCAACCGCCAGCGGCTGGCTGGTGAAGCCCTGCGGGTTGGTGCAGTTGCTGATCGTCACCGTTACGTTGTAGTTGCCCTTGACCGCGTAGGTGTGGCTCGGGTTCTTCCCCTCCGTGGCGTTGGTGAACTCCTTGACGGTCCCGTCGCCGAAGCTCCACAGCCACTTGGTAGCGCCCTGATGGGTGGGCGCCTGGAAATCCACCTTGGCAGCCGTGTGGGGCGCCTTCGTGGGCGCCTGCCCACTGATGTTGGTGAGCGCCGGCAGGTCCAAGAGTTGGATCGACTTGGTGAGCTCCACGCCAGCGGGGGTGTGGCTGTTCTTGACTACGACCCTGCCGGTATAGGTGCCCAACGCCATCCCGGGATCGCTCGTCCAATTGAACGACTTGGTGCCGGTCTGCGGCACTCCGGTCACCGTCAAGCCGTCAGGACCGAGAACCTGCCACTCATAGGTCAGGGTCGGCGCCCCGGTCGCGGTGGCCGTGAAAGTCACCGCCTCACAGCGCGTTGCCTGTGTATTGGGCGAGGACGCGACGTTCCCCTGCGGAGTCGGGTCGAGCACCGTGACGGTCTTCAATCTCTCCCCGGCGAGGAGGCCTTTGCGGGCCGTCAGCGTGACCGCCTTGTCTCCCGGAGAGGTGAACGTCACCGGCGGCGGGCTCTGTACCTCAGCGGCCGCGGGGGTGCCGCCCGGGAAGCTCCACGCCCATGAGTTCGCTCCTCCCGATGACAGGTCGGTGAAGGTCACCGGCGTGTTCGGGTAGACCTCCGTCGGGCTCCAGGAGAAGTCAGCCGCCGGCGGGAGATTGCTGTCCCGCAGCTTGTGGATGTCCATCAACGACCGGGCGGCGCGGTAGAAGTATTCGCCGACGAACTTCCCGGCGCGCGGCGCCACCAGGTTGAAGCCGGTCGCGCTGGCGCGGTAGTACCACGTCCAGTAGTTGACATTCTTGGTGACGTTGACATCGTTGTACTTCCGCGTCACCGGTACCGATGTGCCTACGCTGACCTCATGCGGATGCCCGTTGTCCGTATAGGGATAACTTACATCGAACAACCACTCACGCTGAAGCTCGCCGGTGTCGCTAGAGCACGAGCCGTCACCGCCGACATAGAGGTACGGCCGACCGCCGCTGCGCGAGAAGGTCAAATACTCCGAACCGCTGTTCGTGTTCAGATCCTTGATCCACAGAGGAGCCCCCAGTGAACAGGAGCCGCTCTGAATGCAGCCTACGTCGAAGATCGCCGTCTCCGCCAGGGGGATGGTCTTGGTGATGCCCAGACGGACCGCCAGATGCAAGGAAGAGCCCTGCTGCCAGATCGCGACACCCTGCACCGGGCGGCCCGTAGTGCCCGTGAAGGCGCTCATCCTGAGCTGCGGGACCGTCGGGTTGCTGATGTCATAGATCGAGAAGCCGCGTGACGAGCCGTAGCTGACTACGATGTAGTTGCCGACGCCGTGCACGTAGTAGGGAGTCCCCGGCGTGGAAACCTGCCCCACCCGCACACCGGCGCACGTGGAGACCGCCCCCGACTCGAAGCACCCATTGCTGGCCACTGCCCGGTCGAGGTTGTAGATGAACAGGCCGCTGGTGGATGGGAAGTAGGCGTAGTTGGTGCCGCCGATTTTGACGGCGTAGACCGATTCGCCGGTCTTCTCATAGTCCTGGTAGACCGGCTTGGGCGAGCTCTTGTCGCTGAGGTCGAAGACCAAGATGCCCGCGCCGTTGTAGCCGACGATGGCGGCCACCTTGTCGTTGTCCTCGGGAGCGTCGATGCCGCCGAACACGATCTTCGAGGACTCGCCGGCCGGGATGTACGGGAAGGCCTGGTTCGGCCCCCAGCGCTTCGCGGTGACATAAGTCGGCGAGGCGGGATTCGTCCGCGCGTCCCAGATGCCGATGCCGTGGGCGAGGCCGGCCAGAATCCAGCCGTTTTCGATGTCGATGCCGTTGAACCAGTTGCGCGACGCGTAGTTCTGAGTGACCTCGTTGAAGTTCGTCGTATCCCGTTCGGCGGGCAGGGGGCTCGGGTCCACAGCCTGGAGCTCACCCCACAGATTCGCCGGTGCCGGTTTCGCCGGAGTGAAGCAGACCACGTTGTTACCCTGGCGGATCGGCCCGCAGCCAGCACGGTCACAACTGTCGTCGGAGACGGGTATCTGTCCTGCCGCCGGACCAGCCAGAAGCATCAAGGCCGGCCAAGCGAGCAGCAGGGCCACGAGCAACCGGGGCAGAAGGTCTCCAGAATGGGATGGACGCGGACGGGGCTCGATCATGAAAGCACTCCTCCTACGACAGTCAGCGGGCTGCCAGCCGACGCGGTGGACAGCCAGCCACTTTTTCTCGAAGCCATGAAGCCAAATCTAACTGTGAGTATACATCCGATTTCAGGGTCGTGGGGAGACGTCCCGGAGGGCGCCCTCCGACCCGGGGGAAGAAACCAGATGGATGCCTCAGCTCTTCCAGGTTGTCCCCCGCTTTGGGAGGCAGGCTGCAGGAGCCGAACGGGACAGCGGAGAAAGAAAAGAGGTGGGCCCGGGAGACCGGACCCACCTCTTGGAAACGCACCTTACGGGCTCGGGGTGCCCGTGTGCAGCGCGTTGCAGGCGCTGTCGAGCTTGATCGCGTCGAAGCCGACGCTGAACCGGCCCTGAGCGTCCATCACCGCCTGGACCCAGGCCTGAGCGGCCAGCGGGTCTTCCGGCGGGTTGGGGTTGCTGGCCTGCGTGAAGTTCAGGTCGAGGTACAGCCAGCCGAAGTCGAACGGAACCGGGAAGTCGGCGCCGCCGACCTGCGTGCGCTGGGCCTCAGCCGGGAACGGAGAGATGCCCTGCGTCGGAGGCTGCGGAGAGACCGGGAACGTCGTCGGGACGTCCGGGTTCTCCATCTCGTCGAAGATCACGATGCCTTCCTGGCCCAGCGGGAACCAGGAGGGACGGCCGATCTGGGCCGGGCAGGTGAACGGACCCTGCGAGACCTTGGCGTCGCGCCAGACCAGGAGATCCGTGCCACCGGTGAAGTCGCCGCCGTTGATGTAGCGGACGGCGAAGTTGGTGGCCAGCGGCTCGCGGTTGTCGATCGCCGTCCAGGCAACGTACTTGCCGTAGAAGGTGTACTCGCCGGCGACCGAGGTCTCCGGGTTGAGCGGATCGGACTCGATGTGGACCAGCGTCTCGCCCTGGGCGAAGTTCTCACCCGGGTTGACGTGGAAGTAGTCACCCCACAGCACGTTCTCGTCCGTGATGTCGGTGGTGAAGTACGCCGGGTCGGTGGGCAGACGCAGCGTGCAGTTGTTCACCGTGTCGATCGTGATGTAACCACGGGCGATGTTGTCGCCCAGGTTGCGGCCGGCGCACAGGTTGCTGAGGATCGGGGACGACTGACCCGTCAGCGAGCGGCGGAGGTGATCGATGAAGTTGGCCGGCAGATTCGGAGCCGGCAGCAGGCCGGCGCAGCCGGGGAAGTTCGCGTCCTCCGAGAACTCGCCCTGGTTGCTGATGGCGGTCGGGGTCGGGAACGGGTTCGGCTCGGCCTCGCCGGTGTCCTGGGTCGGCGGAGCCGTCCGCGGAAGCACGCCGCCGACCAGGATGTCGCGCAGGCTGACAGTCTGCACGTCATAACCGGTCAGATAGATGTTGAAGTCGAGCACCGGGACCGACAGATCCGAGTACACGACCACGTGGGCAAGAACGGCGGAAGCCGAAGCGTTGTTCACCGAAAACAGGGTGTTGACCCCGTTCGCGTTGTTGAGATCCACCTCGAAGTACGGCAGCAGCAGCGTGGCTGCCGGCACGTCGTCGACGGTGCAGATCACGGCGAACGCCTGGCCGCCCAGGGCCAGGAGGCCCAATAGAGCGAGACACAGTGCGGTCTTCTTCATGACAGACAATCTCCTAGGGTTGGTTTCTAAAGCTGAATCCAGTAGACGATTCGATACAACCGATTCTCCACTCTCCTCGAGAACGAATCACCTCCTGTTCAAAGTATGTAGTGCGGCGAACTTTATAACATCCAGGCCGCCTTGTCAGCCCTCGCCACGGGCGGCCCGGAGGATGACTTCTTCTTTTACAGACCGGGAGAGCGGTGAGCCCTCCCGCCCTCTCGGTGTTTTATGCTTCTGCACTATAGAGACCTTTGCCTCCGGCTGTCAAGAGGCGTTTTTCATCTTTCCGCATCTTTCATCGGGCCGGCGCCGCCGCCGGCACCGAACGCCAGGCCTGAAGGCCGCCGCCGGAGGTGCAGAGGTCGGGCGCCATCAGGGCCGAGGGCTCCCCGGCGAAACCCGCCACGATCTCGTCCCGGCCGTCCTTGTCGAGGTCGGCCAGCTCGATGTTATATCCCCGGCACTCCCCCGGGTACTGCGGGATGCCCACCGCCGTCTCGCGCGTGAAGAAGCCCTTGCCGTCGCCGAGAAAGACCCAGGTCTCGCCCTTCCCCGTCAAGGCCGCAAGATCGAGCTTGCCGTCGCCGTCGAGGTCGCCGCTGGCGAGGGCAGAGAACTCCGACCGCCCTTCCTTCATGGCAAGAGACCGGCGGGTGAACGAGCCGTCGGAGCGCCCGTAGAGGATGTCGATGCCCGACCGCCAGGTCGCCATCTCGAAGCTGAGGTAGGCCACCGCCAGATCGTCGGCGCCGTCGCCGTTGAAATCTTCGGCGTTCACCGCCCGCACGTAGCTCTGGGGCCGCACCGTCTCGACGTCGGTGACGTTCCAGGCGCCGTCCTCCCGGCCGAAGTTGAGCAGGGTCCGCCGTCCCATCACGCTCGAGCCGGTGGCGAAGTCCTGCCGCCGGTCGCCGTTGAAGTCGCCGGCCACCAGGTCCTCACCGAAGATCTCCCGCGACGAGGTGCCCTGGTCCTTGCGCACCCAGGTGCCGTCCCCCTGATTGAGGTAGACCACGACGCCGAAGGACTCCGAGCTCGACATCTTGGGGGCCTGGGAGCTCGGCCGCGCCGTCACGTTCAGCCGCGGCCCCTCGCCCAGGGCGACGATGTCGGTCCGGCCGTCGCCGTTCCAGTCGAGCGCCATGATGGTGCGCGAGGAGAACCCCGAACCGTCGTTGCCGTCCTGCCCCGGGACCTGCAGGTCGAGCCCCTTGCTCCAGTCCTTGAAGTTGCCCTTGCCGTCCCCCAGCAGAGCCACCACGCCGCGCAGGTGCATCCCCAGCGCCAGGTCCATGTGGCCGTCGCCGTTGAAGTCGGCCGCCGCCGCGTCGCCGTAGTCGAAGGGCAGCCGGGGATACTTCGCCTCGCTCCAGCGGCGCCAGTTCCCCTTGCCGTCCCCCAGGAAGATGGACGGCGCCCCCAGCGACTTGCGGGCCGGCCCGTGCACGATGTCGGGATGCTGGTCCCCGTTCATGTCGGAGATGTCGAAGCCGTTGCGCCACTGACCGCCCGTCGGCAGACCCTTGCTGAAGGGCGCGAAGGAGAGGCGCTGGCTCTCGGCGGTCTCCACCCGGTAGGTGTCCTCGAGCTTCTTCTCCTCCTCCGCGGTCGGCTTCGGCGGCCGGAAGTCGGCGTTGGCCGCCGGATCGAGGCGGTAGACCTTGTAGTAGAAGTACTTCTCGTCTTCCTTCTCCACCTCGATCGAGATGCCCCACGGAGTCCGCACGGTCCTGTCGTCCAGCCGCCGGTGCCGCATGCTCTTGTCGAACTTGTCGAGGAAGTACTGCCGCCCCTCCTTGTCGGTCAGCCACTTGCCGTCCGGCGGCTGCGGCCCCTCGTTCTGCACGGCGGCGGCCGGGGCTTCCTGCGCGGCGGGCTGCGCGCCGGCGGCCGGCTTCGCGTCCTGGCCCTGCGCCTGCGCGACTCCCCCGGCCAGCAAAGCAACGAAAAGCGGCGCCTGGACGAGCCAGCTCCGCGGGATCCTGCGTATCCACTCCATTTGTTCAGGCTCCTTTCCGGAATCGATCGGCATGACGGCGCCCCAGCAAGAACCGCACCAAGCTCTAGATTTCGTCGACGAAGGCGGATTTGAGGCGGCGGAAGAGCAGAAAGCCAGCGGATAGTAGCACAAAAGCCGCGAGGGCCAGCGCCCCCGTCCCCGGCACCAGGGCCGTCCCACCGCCCAGGAAGGCCTGCCGGTAGAGCTCGACCAGCGCGGTCAGCGGGTTGAGCTCGATCCAGCCCCGGAACCGTTCGGGCACCAGCGCCGCGGGATAGACGATCGGCGTCAGGTAGAACCAGCCGGTGAAGACCATCCCCAGCACCTGCGCCGTGTCGCGGAAGAAGACGTGCGCCGAGCCGAGCAGCAGGCCCAGCCCCAGCGTCAGCGCGATCTGCAGCGGCACCGCCAGCAGCAGCAGCGGCAGGCCGCCCCAGCTCAGCTCCCCTATGACGGCCAGCACGCCCAGGAAGATCACCGCCGCGATCACCTCGTGCAGCAGGGCCGCCAGCACCACGGCCAGGACCAGGATCTCGGCAGGGAATCGCAACTTCTTGACCAGGCTGGCGTTGTCGGTGATCGACGTGGCGGCCCGCAGCACCCCTTCCTGCAGCGCCATCCAGGGCAGCAGGCCGCAGAAGAGGAAGACCGCGAAATGCTCCGTGCGCGCCCCCACCGGCGAGATCTTCATCACCGTCGAGAAGACGAAGGTGAACAGCAGGAGCATCCAGAGCGGCTGGAGGAACGACCAGACCAGGCCCAGCAGGGAGCCGGCATAGCGCCCCTGGAAGTCCCGCTTGACCAGCTCCTTGAGGAGGAAGAGGTGATGTCGCATACGCATCTCCGGGCGGACGCATTATGCCGCATCCGCCCGCCCCTATATATAAGGTTGTCTCCCAGGGACTTCCTCCGTTGACATGGGTCCGACGCGAGGCGTAGTATCTCTCCACAGACGACTCTGCTATGCCATCCTGACATAGACAGTGCCACGAATTATGCCAACATGGCCACCTCAGAGAAGATCCGTCAGATCCAGTTGGTGGGTCGCAAGATCCGTGAGCTCCGCAAGGAGCACAAGCTGACGCAGGTGGAGCTCTCCAGCCGCCTCGGTATCCAGCAGTCCGACCTCTCCCGCATGGAGAAGGGCGAGTATCGTGTCAGCCTGGACACGCTCTTCCGGATCCTCGCCGAGTTCAAGATGAGCATCGGCGAGTTCTTCGAAGGCGTCGCCAAGGAGTCCATCACACCCCGTGACGTCAGGCTCGTGCAGGACTTCAACGCCCTGCCCGAGGACGCCCAGCGCGAAGTCGAGGAGTTCATCGCCTTCAAGCGGAGCAAGGAGGACCGGCCCCTGTCCGGTCCGGCGGCACGGTCCTGGGAGGAGGAAGAATGATCCTGGAGAGCACCGCGGAATCCTACTTCGAGGAGCTCAAGAACCAGTGGCAGCGGGAGATCGAGCTCGGCCGGTTGCATGAGGCTGAGGTCATCATCCAGCAGGCCCTGGCATGGGCGCGGGAGCACGGTGACGGCCGCCATGTGGACAGCGCGATCTGCGCCCGCGCCGCCGTGGCGATCCACCTGAGCCGGGGAGACGACGAGCTCTCCTACCTGCGCGAGATCCTCTTGCGCAACGCCGACCCTGGCAATTGCCGTCTGGCGGCCTACAACCTGTCGATCTACTACCAATTCGTCAAGAATTACAAGAAAAGCCTCTTCTACGCCCGCATCGCCTTCGACCGCTCCAAGCATCTCGAGCGGCTGGACTGGATGGCTTCGAGCCACAACCAGCTCGGCAACGCCCTGCTGGGCGAGAGTTTCGTGGAGCAGGCCTGCGCCGAGTATGAGCAGGCGCTGGAGCTGATGCCGGACGAGGTGAGCATCTGGCGCGCTCGCATCCTGACGAACCTCGGCTACTGCCGGGTTCTGCAGAGCCGCTTCCAGGAGGGTTACACGCTGCTTTACGAGAGCCTCCGGCTGGCGCGCCGCTTCGGCAGCAAGCTGTTCCAGATCGCGCCGCGGCTGGACCTCTCGTTCGCCCATCTGGAGACGGGGCGCTACCGCGATGCCGAGCACCAGGGCCGCATCGCCTTGGAGCTGGCCGAAGAGCTGGACCAGAAGGACGCGGTCAAGAACGCCCTCTACCTGTTGGGCGAGGGCGCCAACCTGCGGGGCGACGTCGAGACCGCCCACTCCCTGTTCCAGCGCCTGCAACGTGATTTCTATCCGGATTCGGACTACCTGCCGGGCTTCCTCCTGGCGGTGGACGTCCGCAAGCTGGTCAACCTGCATGCCTGAGGGCACCGCGATGAAGATGAACAAGAATATCGGCAACCGCATCTTCGCTGTCGGCTTCGGGCTAGGCCTCCTGGCGACCGCGGCCTTCGGCGCGCAGCCCCAGGCGGTCCTGGGCTCCGACGGCGAGCTCTACGTCATGCGGGCCGGCGCCTACGGCGATCTCTTCCCCGGCGGTCGGAGCACCGACAAGGCCCATCCCGTGCTGGCCCTGGACATCACCCGACCGGAACAGGCCCCTACCCGCGCGCTCGTCCCGGCGACCGCGGACCTCGCCGGCGAAATTTCGCCGTCCATGGTCTTCGAGCATGATTCCGGAAGGCTCTTCCTCCTCTGGGAGAGCCGCACCACCGCCAACTCGGTCCTCAAGCTCGCCAGCTTCGACGGGACCAAGTGGTCGCAGGCCTTCAGCGTGATCGGCAACCCGTTTTCGCAGAAGGGCTCGCCACAGCTCGCGATCACCCGTGACGTCTTCACGGTCCGCAGCTCGATATCCAGCGACACCAGCGTCCGGCACCGCACGATCCTGCACGTCATCTGGGTGGAGGAGGCCGCCAACGGCTTCTTCGAGACCTACTACACCCCCGTGATCCTGGAGAACGGCTCCTACGTGGGTAAGAGCCAGGTCTACCGGCTCAGCGACTACGACAATTCCAACCCCGTCGCCGGCTCGCCCTCTCCCGATCTGATGCGCAGCCCCTCGATCCAAGCCGGCCGCGACGAGCGGAGCGTGGTCGCAGGCTTCGTGTCTACAGCTTCCCGCCGGCTGGTGACCCTCGAGATCGATGTCCTTCCGGAAGAGCTCGGGCAGATCGCCGAGGTGACCCGGGCGACCATCATCGACACCGGCATCACCCTCAAGCCGGAAAACCGGGGGCTGCTGGCGGATCAGGTCAAGAAATCGATCCTCGATCACGGCACCGCGTTCCACACCGAGGTGCTGGACGCCATGGCCGACCGGGTGCGGGCCCTGATCCTGGACGACGGCTCGCAGGACCTCGTGTCGCTCGGGGAGACCACCCGCGCCACCATCATCGATACCGGCGCCCGGTTCTCCGGCCGCGGCCTGCGGTCGTTGCGGCCCTCGGTCGAGAAGATCGAGGAGGCCCATCCGGAGGCCGACGCAAGCCCGCACGCGGTCATCTCCACCGCCCATCATCTGCTCCGCTTCCGCGAGATTTCCAGCCGGGTGGCGCCGCCGGTCGGCGCCGGCTCCTTCACCCTGTTCCTCTCCAAGACCGGCGAGGACGTGGTGGTGGCCTGGCCCGCCTCGGACCGCGTGCTCTACCACAACAGTCAGGAGGAAGACTGGTCGGAGAAGCGCGAGCTCAAGCTGACCAACGGCATGACCTTGGACCGGGCGTTCGAGATCCTGTCCCAGCGGGTCCGTTAGTTAGAGCCCGAAATCAAGTCTCGGGAACGGGGGACCGGCGAAAGCCGGTCCCTTTCATTTTGGGAAAAGACCTACGGGCTGGTGACCGCCAGGGGCAGGGAGGTCGGACGCGCGGCCAGGACCCGGCCTCCCGCTTCCCGCAACGCCGCCTCGATCTCCGCCCTGCGGTCGGGCGGGCAGAGCACGGCGATACAGCCGCCGCCGCCCGCGCCGCACGCCTTGCCTCCCCAGGCGCCGTGGGAGGCCGCGGCGGCCAGCAGGCTCTCCAGGACGGGCGTCGAGATCCCCTCCGCCAGGCGCCGGCGGAAGCTCCACTCCCGGCTCATCAGCTCCCCCACCCGCGGCAGATCCCCGCGCTCCAAGGCCCCGGCCAGCTCGGCGGCGGTCCCGGCGATCCCTTCGAACAGCTCTGTGACCTCCGCCTCGCCGTCCAGGCGTCGGCGCACGACCTGCCAGTTGTTGCCGGCCGAGAAGTGGCTCTGTCCGGAGTAGGCCACCAGCAGGGAGGACCCGAGGGCTTCCAGGTCCACCTCCAGGCGCCGGACCTTCTCGCCGCCGGGCGCCTGCAGGATCTCCAGCGCTCCTCCCAGCAGGGCGGGGTAATGGTCCTGCATGCCGGTGGGGAGCCCCATCAGGCGTGCTTCGAGATCGCGGGCCAGCACCGCCTTCTCCCGGGGCTGGGAGCGCGGGCGGTCGAAGGCCTCCTCCGCCGCGGCGAGGAAGCCCACCGTCATCGCCGAGCTGCCCCCCAGCCCTCCCCCCCGTGGAGACTCGCTGGCGAGGGTGGCTTCGAAGGGGGGCAGATCGAGGGCCGCGGCGATCACGCCGATGAGGGCGGCCTCCGGATGGCGGGCCAGCTCCTCCGGCGAAGCGGCCTCCACGAGGCTCTCCCCCTGGCGGACCCGGTATCTATTCGCCGATGCCGCCGATGCCGCCGACGGGCGCACGGACACCGTCACCGCCAGATCCAGCGCGACGTTGACGGTGCGGGCTTGGGGGTGCAGGAGGCCGAGAGGCCAGATGTCCAGGGTGCCGCCGGCCAGGTCGGCCCGGCACCACGTCTTGACGGTCGCCATCCGCGGAAGACTAGCGCGCCGTGGCCGATCCCGCTTCAGGACGCGAGCCCTGGGCCGTCGCGTAGCGGGTGGTCTCGGGCAGCTCCATGCCCGGCACGTTGAACCCGCGCGGCAGCTCGCCGCCCCGCATGCCGGCCCGCAGGTCGTCCCGCCAGGCGCGGAACGAGGCCATGCGGGAGGTCGGGATGGCCTCGTCGCGGACGCTCTTCAGCGACAGCGGGTCGATCCACCGGTCGCGGTACTTCACGCGATAGTCGAGGTGGGGACCGCTCGCCAGGCCCGTGGCCCCGGAGTAGGCGATGACGTCCCCCTGGCGGACCCGCGCGCCGGAGCGGATCCCCTTGGCGAAACGGGAGAGGTGCAGGTAGGCGGTCACATAGCCGCCGGCATGCTGGACCTTGACCACGTTGCCGCCGCCCCGGTCCCATCCCGCGGAGACCACCGTGCCGTTCGCCGTCACCAGGACCGGCGTGCCCACCGGCGCGCCGTAATCCACGCCATAATGCGGGCGGTACTTCTTCAGCACCGGGTGGAAGCGCCGGTGGCTGAACTGCGAGGTCACGCGCGAATAGCGCAGCGGCGACCGCAGGAACATCTTGCGCATCGGCCGGCCCTCGCCGTCGTAGTACACGCTGGCGTCGCCGTAGCGGTAGGCCTCGTGGATACGCCCCTGGTTGTCGTAGTTGACCGCCAGAATGGTGCCCACGTCGTGGAACTTCCCGTCCAGGAGGATCTCCTGGTACAGCACCTCGAAGCGGTCGCCCCGCCGCAGGTCCTTGGTGAAGTCGAGGTCCCACTGGAACACGTCCGCCAGGCGGTAGGCCAGGGTCGGCGGGCCACCGGCCTTGCGGATCGACTCCTCCAGCGAGCCCGCCAGCGTGCCCTGGAGGCCGCGGACGGCCACCTTGCGCTGGAACGGCTGCCAGTCGCACTTCCACTGGTCGCCCCGGCGGACCATCTGGGCCCGGCCGCTGCCGTCCACGGTCAACTCGAAAGACGCCAGGGAGGAATCAGGATTGAAGAAGGCCGAGTAGCGGTTGCCGGCGCGGAGACCGCGGAGGTTCACCCGCTCCGCCAGCGCGTTCGTGGCCTCGTAGGCCTCTCCCCCCTCCAGCCCCAACTTCTCGAACACGTCGGCAGCCGTCTCCCCACGCAGGAGCTTGTACTCGACCGGCACTCGGACCTGGTCGATCCAGGGACTGCTCTCGTTCGGGAGGATGCCGAAGGCGCTGAACCGGGGGGTCGGGGGAAGCGGGAAGGGGGACTGGTTGTAGGCTTCCAGGCTCCGTGTGCTCACGAAGAGCCCGGCGGCCATGAGGCTCAGCCCGAGGGGCAGGAACCAGCGGAGCGCGTTCGGGCCAAGGTATACCCTTTTCGACTGCATCCCGTGCAGACCTCCTGAACGAGTCTTGGATCGGCTCGATGAACCTCAAAAAATTACGGCTTCAACCTGCCGATAGTAACCACGATGACGGCGGGGCGCAACCCCCGGCGGACGCCATCCGAGGATTTCTTCAGCGCAACGCCGCGGAAATCACCTGACCCGGGTCGTCCGGCAGCTTGCCGCGATAGGCGACCTGACCGTCCTTGAGGACGAGCAGACCCGGGAGGGTCGCGATGTTGTACTTCTTCGAGAAGGCGCCGTCGGGATCGAGGCAGACGGGAGCGCCGAGGCTCTTGCCGGCCAGGAAGCGCTCGACCGTCGCCCGGTCCTCCTGGAAGTTCACCGTCACGAAGCGGGCCCGGCCGCCCCACTGGGACGCCAGGGGGGCCACCCGCTCCGCGATGTCGCGGGAGCGCGGCGACCAGGAGGCCCAGATCACGACGATCGTCGCGCCGCGAGCCAGATCCGCCTCCGCCAGGCGTCCACCGCCTCCGAGGCAGGACAGGTTCACCTCCTGCGCCCGGGCGGGGACCGGCAGGCCCGCCAGCAGCGCCAGCAGAGCGATGGCGGCCGCGGCTCGAAGCGGGATCTTGCGCGCGGGAACGGAGGTCATGGAGAAGGGCTCGTCAGTGACCGGGAAGGATCCGGCGATGGGGCATGCTGGTGAGGATGCGGTGTCGCAGGGAGTCGGAGGCTGTGCAGCGGATCGTCCGCTGCCGGACGATGAGCAGGAGCCTGCGGGTGTAGTCGACCCTCTTCGAGCAGTCGCCGCAGCGTCCTACATGGTCGTTGAAAGGGGTCAGTTGCTCATCTTCCATCTCATTGTCGAAGAACAGGAACAAAACTTCACTGACCTCTTTACAGTCCATCTTCCTTTCCTCCGGAGCCCGGGCACCTACAGCACTCTATGCGACTAAGGCCACGTGCGTAACCCCCACTGTCGGATGAAACTCGCCGGGGTGGCGGGATATTTCCGAATTGTAAACGGGGTTACTTGCGGCTGCGCATCTTGGCCGGCTCGCCCTCACCCCGGATGTAGCCGTGATCGCGGGCGAACTCCAGCATCGCGGCTTCCAGCAGGCGGCGGCCCCGGTAGAGGCGGCTCATGACGGTGCCGACGGGCACCTCCAGGATGTCGGCGATCTCCTTGTAGGAGAAGCCTTCCAGGTCCGCCAGGATGACCACCATGCGGTAATCCGGCGGCAGCTTGTCGAGGGCCTGCTGGACGTCCTGGTCCAGGACGTTCTCCAGGAGCTCTTCCTCGGGGTTCTTGAGCCCCGGGCGCGAGACGTCCTCGCTGACCTGGTTCTCGAAAGACTCTTCGATCTCGGCGAAATCGCTCAGGGTCGGGGCCTGCTGCTTCTTGCGGTAGTTGTTGATGAAGGTGTTCTTCATGATCTTGAACAACCACGCCTTGAAGTTGGTCCCTTCCTCGAATTTGTCGTAGTAGCGGTAGGCCTTGAGATAGGTTTCCTGCACGAGGTCTTCGGCGTCCTCGGCGTTGCGGGTCATCCGGTAGGCCGTGTTGTAGAGCGCGTCTACGAACGGCATGGCTGCCGCCTCGAAGTTCCACCCCTTCTGGTGGTCGACCGTTTCCTTGATAGCCATACTCAACCCCCTTCAGCGGCTAGATACCTCTCCCCGCGTGAAGCAATACGCACAGACGGTGCCAACGGTTTAGGTCTCAACAACTGGCATTTTTCGGCCCGCCGCCTGGTTGAAAAAGGTAACAGGGGCGTCATCCGGAGGGTGACGCTCCCTCAGGGGAAGCGGTCTCCAGACCGACCGTCCCCTGGGGTGGACGGCTCGGCGGTCGTTGTTGGCCGGGCTCAGAAGGTGCGCCGAATCGGCACGTCAGGGTGCCAGGAATACAGGTGTCTGCGAGGCCGCCTCCCCATCTCACCGCCAACCATCATATCCCGGTTGCTGGGTCTTTGCGTACCCCGTGATCCGCTGCTGGTACTAAAAAGCACCGTCACGTACGGTGAACGGTCCAGAGCTCCGCGACGTCCGATCCACAGGCAGGCGTTCTAGATCCCGCTCCACCGCCGCATGGTCGTAGCCCAGGCGCCGCAGGAACTTCCAGGGATTGCGGTCGGGCGGAGTATCGAAGATGTCGATCAGGACGACCCGCCCGCCATGGGCTGAGCAGCCCTGGATCTCCTCAATGAGCACTCTCATCCCCTCTTCATAAGGATACTCGACCGCCAGCCGGGTGATCGCCATCTGGTCGATCGGAGCGGCGAGGGCCGACATCCTCAGCAGCAGCTCGGGCTCGTCGAATCCGGGGTAGACGACGAGACAGGCGCCGCGCACCTCCCGTTCCAGCATGGCCATCCGCTCCCAGCGTGGGTAGAGAACCCGGTGGGACGTCACGTCGATCACGTTCCACAGCAGTCCCGCCAGGCTCAACGCGAGAAAGCGCTTTCCGGTGATCCGCGCGGCGAGGGCGCCGAAGACCGGGGCCAACTGGAAGTAGAACTGGTCGTCCGAGTTGTTCCAGAACACACCGAATCCGAGGATCGCCGCCAGCCAGGCCACGGTCAGGAGGAGCGTGCTCCGCTCGGCTTTCCGCAACCCGTGGAACAGCGCGGCGCCGGCCGCCAGGAAGGCCAGAGCTCCCAGGACGGCGGCGGGAGTCGGCGGTAGGCGGTCGCGGACCGCCGCGGCGAGGGGGGTCAGGTCCACCAGCGCGCTCGCGGCCCCGTAGCCCGCCCGGACGACGGACTCCAGCAGCCCCTCCCAGGAGGGCACCAGACCATAGGCCTCCGAGACGCGCCCCGGCGCCTGGCCCCCGCCGTAGCGGGTGAGCCACTCTGGAAAGCCGGGCGCCCCCGGGACCGTCAGCCAGGCGCCCAGGAAGACGAGCCCGGCGGTCAGCGCCGCGCCCAGCCCGAGGGCTGTGGCGCTCCCGACCGCCAGCCGCGTCTCGCGCCTCCCAAGATGCCAGGCCGCCAGCGCCACCGCCAGGGTCATGCCGAGGGCCAGGTTCGAGATGAACGTCAGGGTCGCGAGGCCCACCGCCACGCCGATCGTCAGAGCGCGGCCCTGGGACGGTTTCTCCAGGTACCGCAGGGCGGCCCACGCCGCGAGGACCACGAAGGGCATCTGGACCATGTGGATCTCGTCCGAGACCCAGAGCCGGAGGAACGCCGAGGAGAGGGCCATCCAGGCCGTGGCGTGATGGGCCGCCCATCGCGTCGCGGCCAGCCGCGCGGCCACGCCGTAGCGGAACAGGCCCACGGCCAGCGCGCCGAAGAGGGCGCTCAGGAGCTTGAGGACGTCGACGGGCTCCCGTTGCGAGCCGTTCCGGACCCAGAGGTCCTGCCACCAGGCGCCCAGCGGCTCGAAAGTGAGATGGTTCGGGTTGAGGTGCCAGGTCCCCGCCGCGAAGCTCAGGCTGTGGCCCAGCCCGTCGTTGGAGACGAACCCGATCGGGATCGTGAACAGGAGGAGGACCGCCAGGACGAACCAGAGAAGGGCGTCCAGCGTTCGAGGGCTCATTCCGGGCGGGGACACTCTTTGGTCTATCTTATCCGACATGAACACCTTCTCTCCCCAATCCCTGCCGGACAGCCCCGGGAACCCCGACTACTTTACGGGCCAGGTCACCCTGCGTCCCCTGCCGACCGGGGGAGCCGATCCTGTCAAGTTCTTTCGCGTGGAGTTCGCGCCGGGCGCCCGGACGAACTGGCACACCCATTCCGGCGTCCAGGTCCTGTTCGTGGCGGAAGGACGGTGCCGGTTCCAGCACGAGGGCGGTCCGGTCCAGGAGGCGGGGACGGGAGAGGTCATCTACATCCCCGCGGGGGAGAAGCACTGGCACGGTGCGACCCGGGATGTCGCCATGGTCCATGTGGCGGTGAACGTAGACCTGGAGACGGAGTGGCTGGAACCGGTGGCGGACGAGCAGTACCGGGGGTGAGCCGCGATCCTCACGGGGAAGCTGTCACGTCCTCGGGCCTGAAGGCGTGCCCTCTGGAGAAGCCGGCCATCCTCGGGAAGAAGACGCGCTTCCCCAAGGAGAAGGACGCCAGTCCAGCGGTGAAGTCCTCCTGTTCTTGAGGGAAGCTCTCCTGCTCTACATCCCTACTGAGCTTTCCCTACGAACTTGCCGCGCTCCCTCCGGGATTGTCGACTTCCCTGGAGGAAAGCTTTCAGGGACTAGGAAGGAGGATGCGATCCTCAGGGAGAAGTTGGAGATCCTCCTGTGCCGCGGCAACTTCCCCAGAGGGATTCGCTGCTGCTCTTCAGGGAAGCTCAGCCTCCCCATAGGATGGTAGAATATCCCCGAGGTGGCAAATGGCTCGAACTATGACAAAGCTCGGGGAAGGTGGCAGGCTCGTCATCCCTTCGGAGTATCGGAGGGCTCTGGGGGTGGAAACTGGCGACGAGTTGGTTCTTGTGCTCGAAGAGACGTCGATCCGCGTCTTGACCCCTAAGGAGGGCATCCGGCGCGCTCAGGCCATCATCCGCTCCTACGTACCGGAAGGTACGCGGCTTTCTGATGAACTGATTGCTGAACGCCGTCGGGAATCTGAGCTTGAGTAGGGTGGTACTGGATGCTTCGGCTCTCCTGGCGCTTCTTCAAGATGAGCCCGGTGCCAAGGAAGTAGCGGAGAGCATCCCTGGGGCCGTAATCAGCACTGTCAATCTCTCCGAGGTGATTTCCAAGCTCATAGAGAAAGGTGTGCCCGAGCAGGCTGTTCGAGCGGCCCTCAAAGAGCTTGAGTTGGAGATCTATCCGTTCAGTGAGGATCTGGCCTACGGAGCTGGGATCTTGAGACTGTCAACCCGGAGTTTGGGTCTTTCTCTTGGAGACCGGGCCTGTCTTGCCTTGGGACAGCAGCTTGCTCTGCCGGTTCTCACGACAGAACGGAACTGGCGCGATCTCCGCCTGGAAGTCGAGGTCCGAGTCATCCGCTGACGCCCTGCTACAATCCGCCCCGAATGCCCGCCCAGCTCCAGGTCCCCGACCCCGAGCGGCTTCTCCGCCGGATCGACGCCATGGCCGGACAACCGGTGGCGATGCTGGTCGATCTCGTGGCGGACGTGTTCATCACCGGCACGCCGAAACGGATCAGCCGCGAGGCTCCCGTCCTCATCCTCTCCTATCAGGGGGAGCAGTTGATCCCCGGCGGCGGGGCGAACGCGGTGGCCAACGTCGCGGCCCTCGGCGGCCGGCCCCTGCCTCTCGGGATCGTAGGGGACGATCCCCACGGTCGGACCTTGCTGGAGGATCTCGGGCGACGCGGGGTGACGACGGAGGGGATCGCCACGCGGCCCGGCTACCGGACCCCCACCAAGGTCCGCATCCTGGGCGGCGGCAAGCACTCGATCAAGCAGCAGATCGTGCGTTATGACATCGAGGAGACGCTGACGCTCACGGAGGAGGAGCGCGGGCGCTTTACCGGTCTCCTGAAGCGCTGGTCGGGCGAGACCCGGGTGGCGATCCTGTCGGATTATGGATATGGAACGGTCGAGCCGGGACTGCTCCCGCTCGTGCGCGATGCCCTGGGCCACGACGCCACGCTGGTGGCGGACAGCCGCTACCGGCTGGGCGGCTTCGCGGGGCTCGACGGCGCCACCCCCAACGAGGAGGAGGCCGAGGCGCTGCTGGGCGCCACGATCAACGACGACCCCGGCCGCCTGGAGGACGCCGGCCGCGAGCTGCGGCGGCGGCTGGGCGCGGGCTTCCTCCTGATCACGCGGGGCAGCCGCGGGATGAGCCTGTTCCGCGACGGCGCCTCGGCCCACCTGCCCGTCTCCGGCACGGATCAGGTCGCGGACGTCACCGGCGCCGGCGACACGGTCATCGGCACCTTCGCCCTGGCGCTGGCGGCCGGGGCGGACCCGCTCGAAGCGGCGCTGCTCGCCAACTACGCGGGCGGCGTCGTGGTCATGAAGATGGGGACGGCCACCTGCTCCCCCGAGGAGCTGCGACGGGCGGTGGAGACCGATCCCCGCCCCCTGGAGGAGCTGCGATGGGGATCGTGCTGAGCGCGCCGGAGCTGCGCGAGCGGATCGCTGAGCTCAAGGCCCGGGGGAAGAAGGTCGCCTTCGCCAACGGGCATTTCGACCTGCTCCACGTCGGGCACCTGCGGTATCTCCAGGCCGCCCGGGCCGAGGGGGACGCCCTGGTGGTGGCCCTCAACGACGACCCCTCGGTCGAGCGGCTCAAGGGACCGGGCCGGCCGGTGGTCCCGGCGGCCGAGCGCGCCGAGCTGCTGGCCGCGCTCGCGCCGGTGGATTTCGTCGTGATTTTCGAGGGGGATTCCCCCGCTCCCCTGTTGGCCGAGCTCCAGCCGGACGTCCACTGCAAGGGGACGGACTACGGCTCGCCCGAGCGGGTACCCGAGTACGAGGTAGTCCGCTCCTACGGCGGCCACACGGCCCTGGTGGGCGATCCCAAAGACCACGCGACCAGCGACCTCATCTCCAAAGTCAAAAACCTGCCGTGAGAATCCTCATCGTCCGCACCAGCGCCCTGGGGGACGTGGTCCACGCCCTGCCGGTGCTGACGGCCCTGCGCCGCCATCTCCCCGACGCGAAGATCGGCTGGATCGCGGAGGAGGGGATGGCCCCCGTTCTGCTGGGGCATCCGGACCTCGACGAGCTGCTGGTCGTGCGGCTGCGGCGGTGGCGCAAGGTCTCCGGGAAGGGGATGCGGGAGCTGGGGAGCTTCCTGGCCGCCCTGCGGCGCTTCGCCCCCGACGTGACGCTGGACCTGATGGGCAACCACAAGGCCGGCGTCCTCTCCCTCCTCTCCTTCTCCAGGCGCCGGATCGGCTTCGCCCGCCGGCACCGCCGCGAGCCGTCGAGCGCCGTCTGGATCAACCGGCGGATCGTCCCCCGGGGCGCGCACGCGGTGGACCGGATGCTCTCCGTGCTGGACGGCCTTGGCCTGCCGTCCGAGCCGGCGGACTTCGGACCGGAGAAGCTTTTCCAGGGCCCGCCGCCCCCCGCCGCGCGGGAGCTCCTGGAGAGCCATCCCGAACCCTTCGCCCTGCTCCACCCCGGGGCGGGCTGGGCCAACAAGCGCTATCCCCCGGAACGCTGGGGCGCCGTGGCGCGGCGGCTGCGGGCCGAGGCCGGCCTCGCGACCTGGGTGGCGGTGGCCCGCGGGGAGGAGGACCTCGCCGCCGCCGTCGAGGCCGCCGCCGCCGGCGCGGCCCGCACGGTCCCCGCCCCCGACCTCCCGACGCTGGCGGCGCTGATCCGCCGGGCGCGGCTGATGCTGGGCGGCGACACCGGCCCGACCCACCTGGCGCACGCCCTGGGGACCCCGGTCGTGATGGTCATGGGTCCCACGGACCCGGAGCGCCACGGCCCCTACGCCGCGCCGGAGCGGGCGGCGTTCAAACGCCTCCCGTGCAGCTTCTGCTACAAGCGCCTGGACGAGCCCAAGGCCTGCCTGCTGGAGGTCTTCCCGGACCAGGTGGCGGCGCGGGCGCTGGCCTTGCTGTCTCCCCCTGCGGGTGAGGGCTCCCATAGCCAAATTTCCATGTGATAGACTGCGGAGCGTTTAAGCCAGCCTTTCGGTAGCTCTCACGATGGACGGGGCCGGAGACCGGCCCGAAGGTGATTTTGCATGGCACCACCCCCGGAGCCGCTACGCCGGCCGCAGGCAGTCCCCCAGATCCCCGACAAGCTCGGGGAGCTCCTGATCCGCACGGGCAAGATCAACCAGGCCCAGCTCACCGAGGCCCTGACCCTTCAGAAAGACCAGGGCGGCCGGGTCGGCACCAACCTCGTCAAGCTCGGCTACATGACCGAGAAGCAACTGGTCGACTCGCTGTCGCAGCACTTCGGCGTCCCCTCGGTGGATCTGAACGGCATGGACATCGACGAGGCCGTCCTCAAGATCATTCCGGCCGACCTCGCCCGCAAATACACCATCCTGCCCGTCACCAAGGCCGGCGCCACGATCACGGTGGCGATGATCGATCCCGCGAACGTGTTCGCGATGGACGACGTCAAGTTCATGACCGGCTACAAGGTCGAGCCGGTCGTGGCCTCCGAGAGCGCCATCCGCATCGCCATCGACCGCTACTACGGCTCGACGCACGCGATCGAGCTGAAGAAGGTGATGGAGGACCTCACCGACGAGGGCGGCGCGACCGGCAGCGACCTCGAGGTCCTGGAGGAGGAGGAGGATCTCGACCTCTCCACGCTCGAAGAGGAATCGGAGCAGGCGCCCGTCGTCAAGCTGGTGAACCTGATCCTGACCGACGCCATCAAGCGCGGCGCCTCGGACATCCACATCGAGCCGTATGAAAAGGATTACCGGGTCCGCTACCGCATCGACGGCCTGCTCTACGAGATGATGCATCCGCCCCTGAAGCTCAGGGAGGCGATCACCAGCCGCTGCAAGATCATGGCGAAGCTCGACATCGCCGAGAAGCGGCTGCCGCAGGACGGGCGCATCAAGATCAAGACCAAGATCTCCGGCAAGTCCAAGGACCTCGACTACCGCGTCTCCGTGCTGCCGACGCTCTTCGGCGAGAAGATCGTCATGCGTCTCCTGGACAAAGACAAGCTCATGCTCGACATGACGAAGCTGGGCTTCGAGGCGGAGTCGCTGCGGAAGTTCGAGGCCGCCATCCTCAAACCGTATGGCATGGTGCTGGTGACCGGCCCCACCGGATCGGGCAAGACGAACACGCTCTACTCGGCCCTGCAGCGCATCAACACCTCCGAGGTCAACATCATGACCGCGGAGGACCCGGTGGAGTTCAACCTCAACGGCATCAACCAGGTGCAGATGCGCGAGCAGATCGGCCTGAACTTCGCGGCGGCGCTGCGCTCCTTCCTGCGTCAGGACCCCAACATCATCCTGGTGGGCGAGATCCGCGACTTCGAGACCGCCGAGGTGGCGATCAAGGCCGCCATGACGGGCCACCTCGTGCTCTCGACGCTGCACACGAACGACGCGCCGTCCTCGATCAGCCGTCTGATGAACATGGGCATCGAGCCCTTCCTGGTGGCGACCTCGGTGCACCTGATCGTGGCGCAGCGCCTCGTGCGGCGCATCTGCTCCTTCTGCAAGGAGCCGCTGGAGTTGCCGCCGGCCGCGGTGATCCAGGCGGGCTTTTCCGAGCACGAGGCGCGCACGCTCAAGCTCTTCAAGGGCCGCGGCTGCGACCGATGCAGCAACACCGGCTACAAGGGCCGTGTCGGTCTCTACGAGGTGCTGGAGGTCGACGACGAAATGCGGGAGATGATCCTCTCCGGCGCCAGCTCCTTCGAGCTGCGGCAGAAAGCCATGCAGATCGGCATGATGACGCTGCGCGGCAGCGGCCTCCAGAAGATCCGCGACGGCATGACGACCATCGAGGAAGTGGTCCGCGAGACGGTGCTGTAGCCGCCCTCTTCAGCGCAGGCCCGCACCCACGGCCTCCGCCGTGGGCGCGCCCGCCTCCTCCCGGCGCTCCCCTACCGCCAGGGCCTCGGCCCCCATCAGCAGGAAGCCGATCCACAGCAGGTCGGCCAGGAGCAGGTGCACGATCTGGAGCCAGACCGGCGCCAGCAGCAGGACGTTCACCGCTCCGGCGGCCATCTGGAGGAAAACGAGCCCGCTCGTCCACGCGGCGTACCGGCCCACCCCCGGCCCGCCGGTCCGCGTCTTCAGCAGCCGCGTCCCCAGGTAGATCACGAACAGCCCGGCGGCGATGGCGATGCCGGGATGGAAGATCCGCAGCCGGATCAGCGCGTGCGCCGTGGGCGAGAGGTCCTGCCGCAGGGCCTCGGCCAGGCTCGTGGCCGGGAAGAGGGTGTCCCCCAGGGCCGCCACCGCCCCGCTCACTCCCGCCAGGAGCAGGCCCAGGAACCCCGCGGCGAACCCGGCGCCGGCCACACCCCGGCCCCGGACTCGGAACGGCGCGCCGCCGCCCGCGAAGTGGGCGGTCCAGGTGAGGGCGGCGAGGAGCAGGAAGGTGTTGACGAGATGGGCGGACATGAACATCGCCCGCGCCATGGACTGGTTGTCGGCCACCAGCTCGAAGAGCACGAGGCCCGCGCCCACGGCGGCCTCGGTCAGCATGAAGAACATCGACCAGGCCGCCGCCTTGCGGGCGGCGTGCCCTTTGGGGCGGGCGCGGAAGGCCCACACCACGAGGCCGACGACCAGCAGGAGGGCGATCCCGCTGGTGATCCGGTGCGAGAGCTCGATCAGGGTCTCGACGCTGGGCGAGCGGGGGATGACCTCCCCGTTGCAGAGCGGCCAGTGGCTGCCGCAGCCCGCCCCCGAGCCGGTGGCCCGGACGATCGCGCCCCAGAGGACGACGGCGATGTTGTAGGCGAGAGTGATCCAGGAGTAGCGGGTGAAACGGTCCATGGGGGGATCATAGCTGGGAGCCGGGGGATCTCCGCCGCAGCCCCAGATTCCGCCGCCGCTCCACCTCCTTCCGCGTCTTCGACGCCGCCCAGGAGCAGATCGGGCAGCTCTCCATGTCGTGGTAGAGCGCCGGGCAGTATTCGCGGCCGAAGTAGATGATCTGCAGGTGGAGCTTGCCCCAGGTCTCCTCGGGAAAGAGCTTCTTCAGGTCCCGCTCGGTGGTCTCCACGTTCTTGCCGCTGGAGAAGCCCCAGCGTGCGGCCAGGCGATGGATGTGGGTGTCCACCGGGAACGCCGGCAGCCCGAAGGCCTGATTGAGGACCACCGAGGCGGTCTTGTGGCCCACCCCGGGCAGCTCCTCCAGCTCCGTCTGGGTCCTCGGGACCCTCCCGCCGTGCTTCTCCACCAGGATCTCGGACAGGCGCTTCAGGTTCTTCGCCTTGGCGTCGCTGAGGCCGATCCGGCGGATCAGGGACCGGATCTCCTCCACCGGCAGGGCGGCCATCCGTTCCGGCGTGGCGGCGCGGGCGAAGAGGGCGGGGGTGACTTCGTTGACCAGCTTGTCCGTGGTCTGGGCGGAGAGCACCACGGCGACCAGCAGCGTGAAGGGGTCCTGGTGCCGCAAAGGGATGTCCACCGTGGGGTAGAGCTCGTCGAGGATGGCGGCGATGCGCCGGGCTTTGTCGTTCCGCGTCATGACTGGAGACGCGGTTTTTATCACAAGGGAACGGAGAAGTTACTGGCGGAAACGTCGCAGGAGCGGCCCCAGCCCCGTGAGGGTCAGGGCGCACGCCGCGGTCAGGGCCCCGGCCACCAGGAAGCCCAGGCGGGCGTTGGAGGGGACCTGCGAGAAGCCCAGGACCCCGAAGCCCAGGGCGATGGCCGCCGCGTCCGCGACGATGGCCGGTCCGGACTCCGCCAGGGCCTCCAGGGCCGTTCCCGAACGCAGGAAGCTCTCGTAGAAGTGGATCGCGTAGTCGATGCCCACTCCGAGAGTGATGGAGCAGAACATGGCCGTGGCGACCCCGAGGGGGATCTCCGCCCAGCCCATCAGCCCCAGCATCCAGGCGACGGCCACGGTCGAAGGGAGGGCGATCAGCAGGCCCACCTTCACCGAGCGGTAGAGGAGGATCACCACCAGCAGCGCCCCGAGCTGGGCCAGGGGCAGGGAGAAGACCTGGGTGCGGACGATGGCCGGGATCATGGCCTGGCTCACCGCGATGTCCCCCGCGAAGCCGATGCGGACGCCCAGCGGCGCCAGCCGCTCCCGGGCATAGGCGCGGATGTCCGCCATCAGCGCGTCCACCTGCCGGTAGTCGGGGTCCTTGAGGAACACGGTGACCACGCCCCGGCGGCGGGCGTCGTCGATCACCTCCCGCCGGCGCGGCTCCCCCCGCACGTCGTCGAAATAGCCGACGAGCGTCGCCACCCGCGAGGCCGAGCCCGGGATGCTCAGCCGCTCCGGGTCGCGGGCGTAGCGCAGGAACGAGACCGTGGTGAGCTGGGCGTAGGGGCCGAGGACCCCTCCCACCCGGGGCTGCTCCCCCAGGAAGCGCTCGAAGTCTCCCAGCGCGCGCAGGACCTTCGGATCGAGGAGCGGGCCGGCCTCGCCGTCGTAGATCTCCTCCATCTCCCCCTTCCATCCCGCGAGGTCGAGATGGACCAGCAGCAGATGCGTGCCGTTGAACAGCTCGTTGGTGCGGACGGTGTTCACCCGGAACTCGCTCTCCGGGGCGAACCCGCTGAGCCAGGAGTCCTGGACCCGCAGCCGGACCATCCCCAGGCCCACCGCCAGCGTGATCAGCCCCAGGACGGCGAGGGTCCGCGCGGGCGACCGGTAGAGCGGCTCGAAGGCGCGGCGGAACCGGCCGGAGGACGCCCCGCTCCGCCCCATCGGCCGCCGCAGCGCCGACGGCGGCAGCAGCGCCAGCGCCGCCGGCCCCACCATCAGGGACCAGAACAGGCAGAAGAGCAGGCCCATGGCGGTGAAGGCCCCGAAGCTCCGCACCGCCTCCAGGGGCGAAGAGAGGAAGGAGAGGAAGCCGATGATGGTGGTGACCGTCGCCAGCACGATCGGGCGGGCCATCTGGGAGACCAGCACCCGCACGGCGGCAGGATGGGTGGCGTCGGCCTCCGTGGGCTCCGGCCCCAGGATCTGCTGGTAGCGCCAGAAGAGGTGGATCTCGTCCGCCAGCGCCAGGGTGGTCAGGATGACCGGCAGCACGGCCGTGGTCAGGTAGACCGGCTGTCCCAGCCAGCCCATGACGCCGAACGTGAACGTCTGGGCCGCGGCGAGCTGGACCATCGCCAGCATCACCCCGGCGAGGCGCCGGCAGCCGATCCAGACGACGATCCCGATGACGGCGATCGAGAGCGGCAGCAGCACGGCCAGGTCTTCGAGGATGTGAGTCCCCAGCAGGGACTCCGCCATGGGCGCCCCCACCACGAAGATCCGGTTCCCCGGCCCCTCGTACTTGCGGCTGACCGCCACGATGCGGCGGCAGAGGTCCACCCGGTCCGCGGCGGCGGCGTTCACTCCCTCCGGCCCTTCCAGGATGTTGGGAGCCCCCACCAGGATGGCCACCGCGCTCAGATCCCTGGAGACCAGGTTGCCGCGCAGGATCTCGATCGCCTCCAGATCCCCCCGGAAGACCTCCATGTCCTCGCGGTTCGCCGGCACGACGTCCAGGAACGGACGGAAGTCCAGGGTGCCGGGATAGACCCGGTCCCGCTTCTCGCTGGCGAGGCTGACGACGCCGCCCTTGGGCACACCCGCGAGCTTCTCCAGCTCCGCCGTCAGAGCCCGGACCCGGCCCAGGGTGTCGGGATTGAAGATTCCGTTCGCCCGCGGGGTCTCGATCACCACCACGACCGGGTCCCGCAGCCCGAAGTGACGCCGCACCTCGTGATCGAAGCGGACGGCGGGATCGCCCGGCGGCACCAGGGCGTGGCCGTCCGTCCGGAGCTGCAGCCGGAGGATTCCCGGCGCCGCCGCCAGCACCAGGACGGCGAAGAAGAGGAGGGTCGGCCAGGGCCGGCGGATGGCGAGGTCCGCCAGACGGTCGAAGCCGAACGCGCGGGAGGGCTCGGAGCCTGTCGCAGAGGCTTTCATGGGATCGGCACGTTCACTATAAGTGAGGTGCCTCGTATCCCCAAGGCGGGCCTGCGGAACCTACACGAAGGGCGGCCTGCGGCCGCCCCATCGCACCCTCGCCCCTCCCTCCCGCTCTCGCCCCGCCCACGGAGCGGCCGCCGGCCGCCCAACCTTGTCCCTTGATTTAGTAGCGCGCCGGCGGCTGCGGCCCACCCGTCCGGGGGGCGTTGAGGCTGCGGCCCTGCGTCTTCTTGACGGCGCTCAGGATGCCGATCCCCACCAGGCAGATCACCCCGACGGCGATCCAAATCGGCGGCGCGCCGGCCAGATAGGCTCCCAGCGCGAGCCCGATGACCAGAATGATGTAACCGATGAGGTAAACGTTGAACGAGGACGACATTTCGATCCTCCTTTTGAATTCAGGCCCAGGACCGGCCCACGCCGGTCCGTCGTCAAATCAGGGTTGATTCAAAAGGCGGGCCAAGTCTTCTCAGGCCCGGCTGTTCCAGAGGATGTCGGGGATGCCCCGCTGGTGATTTTCATAGCGGGCCATGACGAAGAGGGCGTCCGAGAGGCGGTTCAGGTAGCGGACCACGAAAGGCCCGACCGGCTCCTCGCGGGCAAGGGTTACACAGAGGCGCTCGGCGCGGCGGCAGACCGTCCGCGCCACATGGAGCTGGGCCGCTCCCGGCGAGCCCCCCGGCAGGATGAAGTTGTCCAGGGACCCCAGCTCGGCGGCCAGCTCGTCCATGAGCCGCTCCAGGGCCTCCACGTGCCGCGCCTCGACGACCGGCACGGGCATTTTCTCCTTGTCCTCTTCCAGGATGCAGAGGTCGGAGCCGACATTGAACAGCTCGTTCTGGACCCGGGTCAGCACCTCGGCGAGCCGGGGGTGGAGCCCCAGCGCCAGGGCGACGCCGATCTCCGAGCTCAGCTCGTCCACCGTGCCGTACGCCTCGATGCGCGGCGAGTCCTTGGCAACCCGCTGCCCGCCGCCGAGGCCGGTGGTCCCGTCGTCGCCGGTGCGGGTGTAGATGCGGGTCAATCGCGGCATGATCCCCTCCCTGTCAAAGGAGGTGTAAGCTATCCGAGACGTTGGGCATAGTCCAACACCGTGGGACCAGGATCAACAGTGACTACATTGACGATCGATCTTCCCGACGAGCTTTACGAGACCCTGCGGCGTTCACCCACGGAGGTCCAGAAGGACGTACGCCTGGCGGCTGCGATCCGCTGGTACTCCCATGGGCTCATCTCCCAGGAACGAGCCGCAGCCATCGCCGGTCTGGACCGGACAGACTTCTTGATGACCCTCGCGCGAGAGAAGGTGGACGCGTTCCACGTTGATCTCGATCAGCTCGCTCGGGAAGTCTCGCGTGAGTAGCCCGCCCGTCGTCAACGCCTCACCCCTGATTTATCTCTCACATGCAGGCCTGATCGACCTTCTCGGAGTAGAGGGTTCGATCATCCATGTCCCCCGGACCGTCTCTGAAGAGATCCTCCACCGCGGCCCCGAAGATCCCACAGCCCAAGCTTTGAAGACCACAGAGTGGTTGCAAGAGGTCGATCCGGTGCCTCCCTCCTCCAAAGTGCTGTTCTGGAAACTCGGCCCGGGAGAGACCTCCGTGCTCTCCTGGGCGCTCGCTCATCCGGACTCGATCGCGATCATCGACGACCTTGCGGCTCGGCGATGCGCCGAGGTCCTTGAAATCTCTTTTACCGGCACGCTCGGGGTCGTCCTCAGGGCCAAGCGAAAGGGAGTCCTGCCTGCCGCCCGGCCGGCGATCGAGAAGCTCCTCGCTGCGGGGATGTACCTCTCCGGGAAGATCATCGACCAGGCTCTCGCCTTGGTTGATGAATGATCACACCCCTCCACCGTTAAGAACAGCCCGACTTCGCGCCGCTCACGGAAGCAGGGCGTAAACCCCACCCTCTTTTCCCATCTTCTGTAACAAACCAGGAACAAACCTCGCCAGTTGTCCTGGAGGGAGTGCGCAGCGGCAACTTACTTAAGAAGACTACTCACGACGGCTCGCCAGGAGGGACAGGCGTGACCGTGCTCACCCGACCGACAAGCTCTCGGTGGTCCTGTCGCCGTTTCGTGGCGCCGGGATCTTTTCCTTAATCCGACCGAAGGAGGATTCATGGCCAAAGAACAAGCTCCTCGAGACGACAATTGGGTCGACAAACTCGTGGAGGACCCCGCCAACCCGCCCCAGCTCCAGGTGCTGACCGGCTACCGTGGACGCTCGGCCCAGGAGGGGCACACCCGCCTCTATTTCGATCCGGAGCTGACCGGATGGGCGGACGTCCCGGACGACGCCATCCTGCTGACCCGCGAGTCCCAGGACGAGATGGGCCTGGGCCGGACCCTGGTCTGGACCCGCCTCGACGCCCAGATTCAGACAGGCCCTCAGACCGCCGACGCCGGCGCCGGCGCGGAATGGTTCCAGGGTCAGGTGGCCCAGGACCTGGGTGCGGGAGCGGGCGTGGGAGCTGGCGCCGGGTTCCAGGTGGCCCAGACCGTCCTCTGCAACACCCGGGCTTTCTGTCCGACACCGTTCCGGCCCTGCATCACCGGACCTTCGGCGTGCTGTCCGAGCCCGCTGCCGGTACGATGCCCACCCACGCGGCAGCCCTGGTGCCTGCCGACCCGCCTCGAACCGCTCTGCCGGACGATCGGGATCGGCTGCTTCCCCAGCCGGCTCGTCCGCTGCCCGGGCCCGGTGACGGTGGACTTCCAGTGCCAGTTCACCAGCAACCCGCAGATCTGCAACCAGGTGGCGACGCCGAACCCGGGGTGCATCCCGATCGACATCCCCGGCACCCCGGTCATCCAGCCGGGTGACTTCGGCCAGTTCGGCGGCTTCGGCCAGCAGGCGCAAGGCTTCGGGGGCGAAGAAATGGGGGCGCAGGCCACCCAGTTCTGCCCGCAGGCGCACACCCAGATCTGTCCGCAACCACATACCCAGATCTGCCCCGGGCCGGCCCGGACCCTCCAGATCAACTGCGTCAGAAGAACGATCTTTGAACCGCAGTGCCTGCGGCCGACAATCTTCGAGTCCCGCTGCTGGCAGGAGATTCCGGACTGGAGATGGCGGATCACGACGCCGCAGCTCCAGTTCACGCCCAACCTCGGCGGCGGTGACATCGGAGGTGGCGGCGGCTTCGGCCAAGGCTTCGAAGCTCAGGGCGGCTTCGAAGGCGGCATGGGCGCCGAAGCGTTCACCCAGTTCTGCCCCCAGACGCAGCTCTGTCCGCAGACCCAGATCTGCCCGAGAACTCAGCTTTGTCCGCGGACCCTCACTTGCCCGCAGACGCTGCTCTGCCCGCAGACTCAGTTCTGTCCCAAAACCCAGATCTGCCCGCAGACCCAGCTTTGTCCGCAGACGCAGCTCTGCCCGCAGACGCAGCTTTGTCCGCAGACCCTGGCTTGCCCGCAGACCCAGCTCTGCCCCCGGACACTGACGTGCCCCCGGACCCTTCTCTGTCCCCAGACCCAGTTCTGCCCCGTGACTCAGGACTGCCCGTTCGAACCGTTCCCGTTTGATCAGTTCGGCGGCGGTGGGTTCGTACAGGACTTCGGGCAGGACTTCGGTCAAGGCTTCGAGGCCCAGGGAGAGATGGGTGCCCAGGCGACCCAGTTCTGCCCGCAGCCGCAGACGGCCATCTGTCCGATCCCGGCGACGCGGTTCTGCCCCATCGCCATCACGCGCAACATCCAGTGCATCCGGACGCTGACCTGCCCGCGGACGTTGACCTGCCCGCGGACGCTGACCTGCCCCCGGTCGGCCTTCTGCCCGGTGACCCCGCAGTGCCCCTGGGGCGGACCCTGGGGTGGCGGCGGCGATCCCTTCGGAGGAGGCGGCTTCGGAGGAGGATTCTGATGCCGTGAGCTGATCCCAACAGGTCCCGCCGCTTGCCGTCCGGGGCGGCGGGACCCATCCTCTCTTCGTTCCATGTCGATTAGGAGATATATTTCAGGTTGTTCAACAATACGAGCAGAGCGGCAACCTATCCGTACCTGGACCTCAGGAGACGGCCTCGCCTGAGGGCCTGGAGCTCCGCGACATCCCGCTCAGCCGCGTCTCCAGACCCCCGAAGTGCGGCAGGACGCCTTCCTTCAACTGAGCGGAAGGAGGGACCGACACAATGGCAGACAGAGAAGGAAAAGCACGGGGCGGCGACAACTGGGTGGACCAGCTCGTCCCGGACCCCGCGAACCCACCGCAGCTCCAGGTGCTGACCGGGTACCGGGGCCGTTCGGCCCAGGAGAACCAGACCCGTCTGTACAGCGATCTGGAGCTGAGCAGTTGGGTGGATGTGCCCAATGACGCCATCCTGCTCACGCGGGAGGAGCCCGGCGAGCACGGGCTTCCCCTGACGCTCGTATGGACCGCCCTCGACGCTCAGGTCCAGACCGGCCCTCAGGCCGCCCAAGGGGGTGGCGCCGAATGGTTCCAGGGTCAGGTGGCTCAGGACTTCGGGGAGGCGGCGTTGCCCGGCGGCGGCCCTATCCCCCTGCGGACGCCGGTGATCCCGTGCAACACGCCTCTGTTCGGCTGTCCGACGCCGCCCAGGCTTTGCCTGCCGACACCAGGGATCGCCTGTCCGTCGGTGGTCATCCGGTGCCCCACACCGCAGATCCGTTGCACACCGTTCTGCCCAACCCGGCCGAACCTCACGCCGTGCTGTCCGAGCCAGCAGATCCGCTGCACGCCGGTCTGCCCGACGAATAACCTCAGGACGCCGTGCTGCCCGTTCACCCGGCAGCCCCCTTGCCCGAGCATCGGCATCGCCTGCACGGTCATCCAGTGCCCCACCCGCAACCAGCCCAACTGCCCGACGTTCGGCTTCGTCTGCACCCCGCAGTGCCCCTTTGACCAAGGCTTCGAGGGAGGCGGCGGGGAAGCCGGGGCGGCCGGATTCGATCAGGGATTTGGGCAGGACTGGGGCGGTGGAGGCTTCGAGGCCCAGGCGAACCTCGCGGCGCCGGTCACCCAGATCTGCCCGCAGCCGACCCCGCCCGTGACTCTGTTCATCCAATGCTGGCCGGTGACCCGGCAGCAGCCCTGGTGCCCGATTACAAGGCCCCAGCTCTGCCAGTTCACGCCGCGGTGCCCCATCCTCACTGCCCGCTGCCCGAGCCCGTGGTGCCCCCGGACCCCGGGATGTCCCTGGGGCGGCGGTGGAGACCCCTTCGGAGGAGGTGGCTTCGGAGGAGGTTTCTAGACGGCTGACGTAACTTCACGCCGCGGGGCTTCGCCTACTTTCCGGCGCGGCCCCGCGGCCCCCTTCTGAAAACGCTAAGCTAAGGACAGTCATGCTGCTCTCTACCCAGAACGCCGCCTTCTACCTCATGGAAAGGGGCTGGCTGCCCCCCGCCGCCGTCGTGGACGGTGACGTCACCATGATCGAGGCCTCCCGGCGCAACAAGAACCTCAAGGTGCTGCGCAACGAGGGGCCTTCCCTCTTCGTCAAGCAGGCCGGCCAGTGGGACCCCCAGTCCACGAACACCCTGCGGGTCGAGGCCGTGGTCTACCAGCTCGCCCATTCCGACACGCCGTTCCAGGCCCTGCGCCCCCTGCTGCCCAGATTCCATGGCTTCGATTCCGACCGCCACGTCCTGGTGCTGGAAGCCCTCCCCGGGGCCGAGAGCCTGCACGTCCGGCAGCTCCGCGAGAACGCGATCTCTCCGGACGTGGCCCGCGCCCTCGGCGCCGCCCTCGGGGGCGTCCATCGCGAGGTGCGGTCGGACCGCGCCGCGGCCGTGGTCCCCCAGGGGGCCTTCCAATCCCAGCCGCCCTGGATCCTCTCGGCCGCGGAATTCGCCGGCCAGCCCCTACAGGGGGTGAGCGGCGCCGGGCTCCAGCTCTTCCAGGTGCTCCAGCGCTATCCCGAGTTCCCCAAGCTGCTGGCCGAGCTGCGGCAGGGGTGGAAAGTCGAAACGCTGATCCATGGCGACATCAAGTGGGACAACTTCCTGGTGGCCACGGGGGAGGACGGCAAGCACTCGGTCCACCTGATCGACTGGGAGCTGGCCGACTGGGGCGACCCGTCATGGGACGCCGGCGCCGTGCTCCAGGGCTTCCTCACCTCCTGGATCAGCTCCATCCAGGCCCCCGGCCCCATCGCGCCCGGGGAGCTCGCCAACTTCGCCCAGCTCCCCCTGGCGACGCTGCGCCCGGCCATCCGGTCCTTCTGGACCGCTTACGTCGAGGCCCTGGGGGTGGACCGGGCCGAGGCCGACCGCCGGCTCGACCGCGCCGTGCGCTACGGCGCCGCCCGCATGGTGCAGACCGCCTACGAGTTCCTGCAGTTCTCGACGGAGATCGCCGGCCCGGCGGTCTGGCTGCTGCAGATGAGCCTCAACCTTCTCAAGGACCCGCGGCGCGGGACCGTGGAGCTGTTCGCGCTATGACCCCCGTGAACCTCGACCCCAGGCTCCGGTCCCGTCTGGACCGTGTGCTGGCGGCGGTGGCGATCCTCTCGCCCCAGCACTTCACCTTCGAGGGCGAGACCGTGCCCGCCGTCCCCCAGCCGGGCGGCTGGAGCGGCCTGCCCGCCCCGGCCAACCCGCTGGTGGCCGCCCTGGAGCAGCAGATCTACAACCGCTTCTTCTGCCGCGACTCCCCCATGCCGGCCTACACCCCGGCGGACCCCACGCCCTTCCTCCAGCGGCTCTCCCAGTCCAATCCGGGCACGGACCGCTGGGAGCCGGGCTGGCGCATCAACCGCGTGGGGCCGGCGGGCCAGGTGATGGCCGAAAAGCACGGCCTCTTTATCGAGCTCTGGCCGGGGCAGTACGTGGTCCAGTCCGGCGGCGGCCCGCCGCAGCAGGGGCAGGCCATCACCGCCTACTTCCCCCGCGAGTCGGTCACCGCCCAGCCGGGCTTCTTCTTCGTCTTCAGCGACGCGCCCCTGGCCTGGGACGAGCCCTTCTCCATGGTCCGCCTCTACTGGAACGTCACCGCCGAGGGATCGCCCGAGCTGCTCTCCCGCCTCGCCGGCCGGCTCAACCGCTTCCAGGTCCCCTTCCGCTTCAAGGCCCTGGCGGACCCGGCGGGATACGACCGCTTCGACTCCGCCGTCCTCTACGTCTCCCGGCGCTGGTTCCACCTGGCGGCGGATGTGGCGGCGGAGGTCCATGGCGGCCTGAACGGCCACATGGCCGAGGGGACGCCCCTGTTCTCCAAGCCCCTGGCCCGCGGCCTCGCCTTCGCGGAGGATCCCGGCAACGGCGAGAGCTTCGGCATGAGCCGCTGCCGCCTGCTGGCCGAGGCCCTGTGGAGCGCCTGGACCCGCGGCCTCACCCGTCCCGAAGACCGGCTGGCCGAGGTGGCCCGCTGGTTCGCCGGCCACGGCCTCTCGCTCGAGCGGCCCTGGCTCAACCGCGCTTCCGTCGACCTTTACGAGATGCCTTCCTGATGGACGCCGAACGCCAGCAATACCTCGCCGTCGCCGATTCCCTGGGCGCCCGCCTCTGCCGCGACGCGGTCTGGGACGGCCGCCGCTGCAACTGGCTGGGAGACTCCATGGACCCCGTGGAAGGGTCCTGGCAGGTGGTGCACCGCTCCTTCGGGCCGGACCTCTACTCCGGCACCAGCGGCGTCGCCCTGTTCCTCTCCCGCCTCTACGCCGTCACCGGCGAGCGCCTGTTCCGCCGCACGGCCCTCGGCGCCCTGGAACAGACCCTCTCCCGTCTCCACACCCTGCCGCCGCCGTACCGGGTGGGCTTCTACTCGGGGATGACGGGCGTCGTCTACGCCCTGGCCCAGTGCGCGCCGCTGCTCGGGGAGGAGCGCTTCCGAGAGGCCGCCGTCAATGCCACGCGGGAGATGCTGGGGGATCCCATCGCTCCCGAGGCCCTGGACGTGGTCTCCGGCAGCGCCGGGGCGATTCCCGTCTTCCTGGGCCTCTCGGGACTGCTGGGCAACGGCGACCTGGCCGGACTCGCCCGCCGGCACGGCGACCATCTCCTCGCCACGGCCCGCGCCCACGGCGCCTCCCTCTCCTGGACGACCATCCCCGCCGAGCAGCCGGGCCAGCCGGACCTCACCGGCTTCTCCCACGGCGCGGCGGGCATCGGCTGGGGATTGCTGGAGCTGTCCCGGGCCACGGGCGAGAAGCGCTACCGCGACGCCGCCGAGAGCGCCTTCCTCTACGAACGCCGCTGCTTCGATCCCGCCCAGGGGAACTGGCCGGACTTCCGCTCCCAGGCTCCCGGCCCCACCGGCGCCCCGGTCTGGGCCTGCGGCATGGCCTGGTGCCACGGCGCGCCGGGGATCGCCCTCTCGCGGGCGCGGGCCTGGAAGCTGACCGGCTCCGAGGAGTCGAAGAAGGAGGCGGCGGTGGCCATCGACACCACCGAGCGGAGCGTGCGCCAGGCCATGAGCTATCCCGGCGCCGACTTCTCCCTCTGCCACGGTCTGGGCGGCAACGCCGAGTGCGCCGCCGTGGCCGCCCGCATCCTGGGCAACGGCGCCGGAACCGGGGCGGACCGCGATCTCGCCCGCTTCGGCATCGAGCGCTATTACAACGACCGCGCCCCCTGGCCCTGCGGCGTCCCCGGCGGCGGCGAGGCCCCGGGCCTGATGCTGGGTCTCGCGGGCATCGGCCACTTCTATCTCCGCCTCGCGCTGCCGGATCAGATCCCGTCGATCCTCATGGTCACCCCCGAGGAGGCGGAGCCTCGGCCCTTGACGGCCCCGGCGGGCGGACCTAGTCTCGCGGCATGAGCGATCCCCACCGCCAGCCTGTCCGTCCGGAGCCGCCGGCCCGCGCCGCCTCCCCCGAGGAGGTCATGCGCACCTGCCCCAACTGCGGCAGCGCGCTCCAAGAGCGGAAATGCAAGCTGTTCTGTCCGGACCCGCGGTGCGGGTATTATCTGTCCTGCGCGGATTACTACTGAGGGAGGCCCCCTTCGGGGGCAACCGTCCAGGATCGCGGAGGCGCGCCGCCCCCGCAAAGGGGTGCATCTCCCCAGCCCGAGGGCGGAATTCCCCTCCGGAAACGCGGCTCGCCCCTTGAAGGGGGCGCTCCTCCCCTCGTCTGGGCCGGCGCTCCCCTCCCTTGGGCCGCTCTCCCCGCGCGAGGGGCGGTCCAGCCCCCAGTTGGGGCGACGCTCCCCTGGCCAGGGGCGGACGCGCCCACCCAAGGGGCAGCTCGCCCCTTCGATGGGCGGTTCAGCCCTCGCCTGGGGCGACTCTCCCCCACCGAGGGCCGGCCCCGCCCCTGTCGGGGGCGACAGGGCTCTGGCGAGGGCGGCTCTTCCCCCTGCGTTTCAGGGCGCCCGTGACTTGGAGATCTCTGCCCGCTGTTTGGATATCCTGATTCAATGAATGTAGACCTCCCAACTTACCGCCGGGTGATATCCTTGACCGGGAGGTATTGCAGAGGTGACCAGGAAAACGAGTGTCGAGATCAATGAGGAGCTTCTCTCGGCTGTCCAGAGAGCGCTCTCCACAACCACCATTCGGGACACCATCGAGGAAGCGTTCCGCGAAGTCCTGCGGGCGCAGGCACGCCGCGAAGAGGTCGAAGCCCTCTCGGCGATGAACGGCATGGATCTGGCCGATCCTGATGTGATGGCTGGAGCGTGGCGATCTTGAGGGCTCGCTACCTCATCGACAAGAGCGCCCTGGCCCGCATGCCGCATCCGGCTGTCCGCGAACGGCTTGGTCCCATTATCGAGGCGGGAGAAGCTGCCACCTGCGCCATCATCGATCTCGAGGTGCTTTACAGCGCCCGCAACCACGAGGAGCATGACCGCATCCGGCAACGTAGAAGTTTTGCCTACGCGTCGGTCCCCATCGACGATGCGGTGCTCGAAAGGGCCATCGATATCCAGGCCGACTTGGCCCCGTAGCGGCCGCCATCGGCTGCCCATTCCCGATCTCGTCATCGCGGCGGCGGCCGAAGCCGCAGGTTTGACGGTGCTCCACTACGACCGCGATTTTGATGTGATCGCAGAAGTCACGGGACAGCCCGTAGAGTGGGTCGCCGAGCCTGGATCTCTCTAGGCTCCACCCCAGATGTCCTTCCGCTGGACTCCCCGCGCCCCCGGTCCGTAAAAGAGGGTACTACCCCCAAATAAGGGTAAAAATAAGGGTACTATCCAGCACTTCCTGATGGACCTCCTCACCGCCCCCCTGCCGGGCCTCTATCTGGGGCTCCTCGCGTTTCTCCTCGACCGGGCGCTCCGGCGGTGTTGGGACCCGGTCCCCGCGCGGATCTGGGGGGCGTTCGCGCTGGTGCTGGTGATCCTCTTCGGGTCGTCCCTGTTCCTGGGCAAGGTGCTGCTCTCCGTGGACATCGTCCCCGGAATACGGACGGAGGAAAAGCTCAAGCTACGCTCCGAGGGCAACTCGCTGCAGCTCGACGTCCCGACGCAGATCCTCCCCACCATGGCCCAGGTCCGGCGCCAGGTGAAGACCGGGGCGTGGCCGATGTGGAACGACCTCGCGGGCGCCGGCATGCCGTTGCTCGGCGATCCGCAGTCGCAGTCGCTCCAGCCGCTGGTGCTCGCGACGCTGCCGCTCTCCCTGCCCCAGGCGTCGGGAGTGACGGCCTGCCTGCGCGTCCTGATCGCGCTGGTCTTCTTCTTCCTGCTGATGCGCCGGCAGGGCCTCTCGGATCTGGCGGCCCTCTTCGGCAGCCTCGCCTACGGGCTGGGCGGGTTCCTGCTGCTCTGGCTGAACTGGCCCCTGGCCAACTCGGCGGCGCTGTTCCCGCTCGTGCTCTACGCCCTGGCCGTCACCGCCGACCGGGGAGCGCGGCGGGACTTCCTGCTGCTGATCGTCGCGCTGACCTCCCTGCTCCTGGCGGGACATCCGGAGACCGTCCTCTACGTGACGATCGTCGGCGGCCTCTTCGCTCTGATCCGGCTGTTCCGGCGCGAAGGCCGGGAGCGGCTGCGCCTCCTGGGCCGCTGGGCGCTGGCGGCGGGGATCTCCTTGGGACTGGCCGCCCCGGCGCTGCTGCCGTCCGCGGAGTTCGTGTCCCAGACCTTGCGCAACCGGCAGATGCAGACCCGCAACCTCCGCATCGGCCACCACTCGCCGTTCCACGTGTGGCGCATCGACGCGGCCCGCGAGAAGGCCCTGGAGCTGACCCGACAGCGCTTCTTCCCCGTGTTCGCGTCCAACGTCTGGGGCAACAGCCGCTACCACTCCTACTGGGGGTTCGGCAACACCAACGAGGACTGCTGCGGGTTCGTGGGCGGGGCCGCCCTGCTCGCCGCGCTGCTCGCCTTCGCGCCCCGAAAACGCCGATTCCCCCAGGAGCGGCTCTTCCTCGGCCTCGCCGCGGCCAGCTTCGTGATCTCGATCCAGGTCCCCAGCGTCTCCATGCTCCTGCGGTACCTGCCGATGCTGAACCAGTCGGCCAGCGATCACCGGCGGATGCTCCTGGTGCTCTGCCTGGCGGTCGCTTGGCTCGGCGCCTGCACGGTGGAGCGCTGGCGGGCCGGGGAGGACCGGCCCGGACGGCTGGCGGTGACGGTCTGCGCGGCGCTCCTGATCGGGATCATTTCCTGGGGATACCTGAGCCCGCCGGAGCCGGGGATGAACGACCTCCTCGCCCTGCGCCGCTTCTCGATGGGCTTAGGGATCGCGACGGTCGCCCTCGCCGCTCTGATCTTCTTCAGGCAGTCTCCCTCCTCTCCCGGCAGGTCGGGGGGGAGGCTGGGAGAGGAGGGCCGGGGAGGTGAGGGCCTCGCCTGGGCCCTGGCGGCGCTGGTGGCGCTCGAGCTGATCGTCATCCACCGGCCCGCGAATCCGCTGATGCCGCGCCGGGAGTTCTACCCCACGACTCCGGTCATCGAGTATCTCCAGAAGAACGCCGGGCGTCACCGCGTCGCGGGCCTGGCCGACCGCCTCCTGCCCAACGCGTCCGCCATCTACGGGCTGGGGGACATCCGGATCTCGAACCCCTTCAAGCCGGACATGTACGCCGCCGCCCTGGGACCGGTCAGCGCCTCGGCGGACTCGACCGAGCACATCCTCGCGGAGCAGGAGCACCCGATCTACCAGCTCCTGGGCGCGCGCTACCTCATCGGACGCGTCCGCTACAAGGCCGCCGAAGGGCAGACGTCCGTGTTCAAGGAGCCGGGAAGCCGGATCTTCGAGCGGGAGAAGGTCCTGGACCGCCTGTTCCTCCCCGCGTCCACCGAGGGCCCGGGAAAGAAGGAGTGGGTGGACTGGCTCGCCGCGAACCCGGATTTCGCGGCCCGGGCGCTGGTCCTGCCATCGCCGGCCCGCCCGGCGCCCTGGAGAGCCGCCCGGCCGCGGGAGTCCTTCGTGGAGATCCTCACGCTTCAGCCGTCCCGGATCTCCGCCCGGACCTTCCTGGTGGAGGAGCGCCTGCTCGCCTCCAGCGTCTACAAGGACAGCGACGGCTGGCGCCTGCTCCTCGACGGCAAGCCGTGGCCGGTGACGGTGGCGAACGGCCCCTTCCTGGCCGCCTGGCTGCCGGGCGGCGAGCACCGGGTGGAGATGCTCTACCGCGCTCCGGGGTTGCTGACGGGGCTGGTGCTGGCGGCGCTGGCGGTGGCCATGGGCGTGGTGTGGCTGGTCCCCCGGCCTACTCGCGCCACACCGCAACCTCTTCCAACTTCTTCCTCCTGATGTCGGGCACCTCGGCATCCGGCGCCGGGTATCCTACGGGGAAGAGGATGAAGGGCTTCTCGTTCGCCGGGCGGTCCAGGATGCGGGAGAGGAAGGCCATGGGGCTCGGCGTGTGGGTGAGGGTGGCGAGGCCCATGCGGTGCAGGGCGGCGATGAAGAGGCCGCAGGCGATCCCCACGCTCTCCTTGGGGTAGTAGTTCTTGCGCTTGCGGCCGTCCGGCTCCAGGCCGTACAGCTCCTCGAAGACCACCACGATCCAGGGGACGATCTCCAGGTAGGGCTTTTCCCAGCCGGTGCCGAGGGGGGCGAGGGCCTCCAGCCAGTCCGGGGGCATGCGGCCGCCGACGTAGCTCTCGTGCTCCTCGGCCTCGGCGGCGACGCGGATCTCGCGCTTGACGGCCGGATCCCCCACCACCACGAACTTCCACGGCTGCCGGTGCGCCCCCGACGGGGCGGTGGAGGCGGCGCGGATGGCCAGCTCGATGAGCTCCCGGGGCACCGGGTCCGGCGAGAAGCCGCGGACGCTCCGGCGGCGGTCCAGCTCGTCGTGGAAGTCTCGCGCCCGCCGCAGCATCTCGTCCTCCGGCAGGCGCTCGGGGCGGTAGGGGATGAACCGCGCCTCGCTCACAGCTCCTCCAGGGACCTGCCCACGAGCCGCCAGAGGTCCTCGATGTGCTCCCGGGTCGTCCGGATGTTGCCGATGGCGACGCGAAGGGTGTGGCGGCCCCGCAGCCCGGTGTGGGAGAGGAAGAAGGGGCCGGCGGCGTTGATGCGGGCCAGGAGCCGCTCGTTGAGGCGGTCCTGGGCCTCGGGGTCCGCCGCCCGGGCGCGGAAGCAGACGGTGCTGAAGGGCACCGGAGCGGCCAGCTCGAAGCGGGGGTCCGCCTCGATCCAACCCGCCAGCTCGCGGGCCATGGCGCACTGCTCGCGGATGCGCTCGCGCAGACCCTCCAGGCCGAAGGCGCGGATGACCATCCAGAGCTTCAGGGAACGGAAGCGGCGGCCGAGCTGGAAGCCGTAGTCCATCAGGTTGGTGGCCTCGGACTCGCTCGTCCGCAGGTACTCCGGGACCAGCGAGAAGGCCTCCCGCAGCAGGGCCGGATCGCGGACGAAGAGCACCGAGCAGTCCACGGGCGTGAACAGCCACTTGTGGGGATTGACCACCAGGGAGTCCGCCCGCTCGATGCCCGGCATGCGCTCCCGGTATTCGGGGCAGATGGCGGCCGAGCCGGCGTAGGCGGCGTCGACGTGGAGCCAGATGCCCTCGCGGGCGCAGAGGTCGGCGATCTCGGGCACGGGGTCGATGCTGGTGGTGGAGGTGGTGCCCACGGTGGCGACCACGGCCATGGGCAGACGCCCCTCGGCGCGGTCGCGGGCGACGGCCTCCGCCAGGGCCGGGACGGACAGGCGGAACTCGCCGTCGCTCTCGATCCGCCGGACGTGGTCCTGCCCCACCCCCAGGACGATGCAGGCCTTGTCGATGGACGAGTGGGCCTGGTCGCTGGCGTAGACGGTGAGGGCGGGCGCGTCCGGCCGGCCGGCGAGGCCGCGGGTCCGCACGTCGAGCCCGGACAGGCTATGGCGGGCGGCGGCCAGGGCCACCAGGCTGCTGGAGGAGGCGGTGTCGTTGATGTGGCCCCGCAGCTCCCGGGGCAGGTCCATCATCTGGCCCAGCCATTCGCAGACCCGCTCCTCCAGCTCGGTGGCGGCGGGCGAGGTGCGCCAGAGCATGGCGTTGACGTTGAGGGCCGCGGCCAGGGTCTCGCCCAGGATGCCCGGGCCGGAGCCCGAGATGGCGAAGTAGGCGAGGAAGCCGGGGTGGTTCCAGTGGGTGACGTTGGGCTCGATCACCCGCAGGTAGTCGTCGAGGATGGTCTCGACCGGCTCGGGCTGCTCGGGGGGCGAGGACGGCAGGACGCGCCGCACCTCGCCGGGAGAGACGGCGGGCAGCACGGGACGCTCCCCCACCATCTCCAGGTAGTCGGCCACCAGGTCGGCCACGCGGTGCATCGCGGACCGCAGCTCGTCGGGAGGCAGGTCTCCAGGCATGGTGGGGGAAGACTATCAGGCGCCCGCGGCCTGCGACCTCATCCCCTGTCCCGATCTAGAGAAGGTATTCCAAAAAACAAAGCCCCTCTCCTTGAGGAGAGGGGTTGGGGTGAGGTCGCAGGAGGCTTACTTCGAGGCGGTGTTCAAGCCCTTGCGGCGCAGCTCGTCGTCGATGACCGGGGCGATCTGATCGAAGGGGACGGCGCCGTTGATGAAGCGGCCGTTGACGAACATGGCCGGGGTGCCGTTGACGCCCGCGGCGGCGCCTTCCTTCAAGTCGGCCTGGACCTGGGCGGCGTGCTTGCCGGAGTCGAGGCAGGAGTTGAACTGATCGGCGTTCAGGCCCAACTGGGTGGCCTGCGCCTTGAGCTGCTCGACCTGCAGGGCCGACTGGTTGGCGAACATGGCGTCGTGCATCTCCCAGAACTTGCCCTGCTCATTGGCGCACAGGGAGGCCTCGGCGGCCTTCTGGGCCTGCTGGTGGAAGGGCAGTGGGTACTGGCGGAAGACGATGCGGACCTTGTCGCCGTACTTCTCGCGCACCTGCGCCAGCGTGGGGTTCACGCGCGAGCAGAAGGGGCACTGGAAGTCGGAGAACTCGACGATGGTGATCGGCGCGTTCGCGGGGCCCTTGGCCGGGCCGGTGGCCGCGACCTCGACCCGGATCGGCTCGAGGCGGACGTCGACCTTGTACTTGTTCTCCAGGTTGGCGAAGAACTCCTGGCGGGCCTTCTGGCCGGACTGCTGGGCCAGGTAGTTCTTGATCTGCGGCGCGACCTCTTCCTTGGGCTTCGGGATCTGGGCCTTGTTCTGCTCGTAGAAGGCGTCCACTTCCGCGTCGGTCACCTCGGTGGGCTTGATCTCGGCGAGCAGGGCCTCCTTGGTGATGCCCCGGGCCGCGGCCTCGGCCTCCAGGAGACGGTCCTGGATGACCTGGTTGAGCTGGCCTTCGATCAGCTCGTGCTTCTTCTGCTGGTACTCCCGCTCCAGGGCCTGGAACTGGTCCGCCGCGGCGCTCTGCAGGTCGGCTTCGGTGATGTTCTTGCCGTTGACGACGGCCAGCACGTTGCTGGAGCCGGTCTTGGCGTCCATCATCTTCTTGCCCTTATCCTGCGCGCAGGCGGGCAGGGCGGCCCCCAGGGCGAGGCTCAGCACGAGCATACCCGGGACCAGAGACTTACTGCGGATTGAATTCATGGGTCTGACTCCTTTTCCGTGGACGTTGGATCGCAAGCCTGAACGCTTCTAGGCGGGAATGAATTCCTCAAAAACGGACAAGTATTTTAGCACAGCGCCATTCCGGGACTTCCCGTCCTCCTTCAGCTAGGTGCTCAGACCGCCAGATGGCGAGCCACCAGGCCTTCCAGGATGCGCTCGGCGGCGATGCCGCGCAGCCGCATGGCGGGGGACTCCAGCAGCGCCTCGGCCAGGGCCAGGCGGGCGCGGCGGACCTCGGGAGAGCCCCCCTCCTCCAACTCCAGGGAGCGCAGGACGGCGGCCGAAGCCATCCCCCAGGGCCGGCCCGAGCGCGGGTCCTCCCAGCCGCCGGCCCCGGCCAGCGCCGCCGCCGCCGACAGCAGGTAGACCGGCGCGCCGCCGGCGGCGAAGGCCGAGGCCGCGGCGGCGAAGGCCCGCGCCAGGGGCTCGACCACCGCCGGGTCCACCGGCTCGGCCGGCCCGAGGAAAACGGCCAGGGAGCGGCTGCGCAGGGTGGGCAGCAGGTCGAGCCGCGAGGGGGCCAGGAGGAAGAAGTTGCGCGGCGCCGAGACGTGCGGCTCCTCCAGGGTCTTGAGCAGGGCGTTGGCCGCCTCGCCGGTAAGGCTCTCGGCACTGGCGACCACGAAGACCTGGCCGCGCGCCTCGAACGGGGAGACCTGGGCCGTCTTCAGCATCTCCCGGGTGGCGTCCACCGAGGTGGAGGCCTTGAGGTCCCGCTGCAGGACCTGGAAGTCGGGGTGGAACGGCGCCTCGTCCGCTCTGTCCTCCGGGGGCCAGCCGATCCGCCGGCAGTGCCGGCAGACGCCGCACGGGCGGGCCGCCGCGGGCGCCGCCTCGCAGAGCAGGACGCGGGAGAGCTCGACGGCGGCGCGGCGGCGGGCCTCGGTGTCGCCGCCGTCGAGGATCACCGACGGGTAGAGCCGCCCCTGGCGGGCGGTGTCCAGGGCCGCGGGCAGGTTCAATCCCGGCCCTCCAGCCCGGCGTCCAGGAGGTCGCTCAGGGCCGCGCGGACCTGCGCTTCGGTCTCCTTCACGGAGCCGGACGAGCGGACGACGCGGAACCGCGCCTCCCCCCGCGCCATCTCGGCGAAGCCGCGGCGCACCCGCTCGTAGAAGTCCAGCCCTTCGGCGTCCAGGCGGTCGGCCTCGCCCCGGCCGCGGCGGGAGGGGGAGTGGCCGCGCGCCCGCGCCTCCTCCGCCGGCAGGTCGAAGAACAGGGTACGGTCGGGCGTCCGCCCGCCGGTCGCGAGGCGGTCCACCTGGTCGATCACCTCCAGGGGCACGCCCCGTCCATAGCCCTGGTAGGCGCGGGTCGAGTCGGTGAAGCGGTCGCAGAGCACGTGCCTGCCCTCGCGGAGCGCCGGCTCGATCACCTCCAGCAGGTGCTGGCGCCGGCTGGCGAAGACCAGCAGCAGCTCGACGACGCCGTCCATGGTCCCCCAGCGGGGGTCGAGGAACAGGGCGCGCACGGCGTCCCCCAAGGGGGTGCCGCCCGGCTCGTGGGTGACCACGTGGGGGACGCCCCGCTCCTCCAGCCAGGCGGAAGCCCGGCGCAGGTGGGTCGACTTGCCGCTGCCGTCGAGCCCCTCGAAGGTGATGAAGAGACCCGGCATGGCGGGGAAAAGTACCACGAAGCGGCCGGCGGGACAGGCGGGGGCGGTTGACGGGAGAAAAACCACGATACGATAGGGGGAGAAGTTTCGTCCGGAGGTTCGTACAGGCCGGATATTTGCATAGCCAACCGTGTTGTGCTTCGAGTGGTACCTAACCTTTCTATAGTGGAGGAGCATCCAATGGCAGAGAAGAAATCGACTGCGAAGAAGAGCGAGGGCTCCAAGGGCAAGGGGGGGGGCGGAGCCAACAGCGCCTTCATGGCTCCCCTGCAGCCGGACGACAAGCTGGCGGCGGTGGTGGGCAAGGATCCTCTCCCCCGCACGGAAGTCACCAAGCGGGTGTGGGACTACATCCGCTCCAACAACCTCCAGGACCCCAACGACAAGCGGACCATCCGCGCCGACGCCAAGCTGAAGGCGGTCTTCGACGGCAAGGACTCGGTCACCATGTTCGAGCTGACCAAGCTGGTCAACGCCCACCTGAAGAAGGGCTGACCGGAGAGAGTTTCGGGGGCGCCTCCTCCGGTGAGGCGCCCCGGCGGTACCTCTTCCCTCCCGGTTTTCCCTCCCGGTTTTCCCTCTCGAAGCCCCCGCCGCGCCGCCGCGAGCGGCCTTCAGGGTAAACTCCGCCTCTCGGAACCGTCACGGGCCGGGAGAGGAAAGGAATCCATGGAGAACGCGGTCGTCGGCACCCCTCTGCAATGGGGCATCTTTCTCGCCCTGGTCTTCGCCATGCTGGCGCTGGACCTGGGGGTCTTCAACCGCAAGGTTCACCGGATCGGCCTGCGCGAGGCGCTGTTCTGGAGCGTCGTCTGGACCCTGGTCGCCCTGGTCTTCAACTGGTGGGTCTACTCCCGCTTCGGCTCCCAGATCGGCCTCGAGTTCCTCACCGGCTACGTCATCGAGCGGGCCCTCAGCTTCGACAACATCTTCGTCTTCATCGTCATCTTCAACTACTTCGCGGTGCCGGCGGAGTACCAGCACCGGGTGCTCTTCTGGGGCATCCTCGGCGCGCTCATCTCGCGCGGCATCTTCGTCGCCCTGGGCGCCGCCCTGCTGGCGAAGTTCGCCTGGTTGATCTTCGTCTTCGGCGTCATCCTCCTGATCACCGGCATCCGTCTGCTGGTGCAGAAGGAGACGGAGGTCCATCCCGAACGCAATCCCGTCGTCAGGCTCTTCCAGCGTTTCGTGCCGGTGTCCCCGCACTACCACGGCAAGCGCTTCCTGATCCGCGAGAACGGCGTGCTCAAGGCGACGCCGCTGATGCTGGTGCTGGTGGTGATCGAGGCCACCGACGTGGTCTTCGCCGTGGATTCCATCCCGGCGGTGTTCGGGGTGACGCAGAACCCGTTCATCGTCTTCACCTCGAACATCTTCGCCATCCTCGGTCTGCGCGCCCTGTACTTCCTGCTGGCCGGACTGATGCACAAGTTCCGCTACCTGGGGTTCGGCCTGGCGCTCGTGCTGATCTTCATCGGCGCGAAGATGCTGGTCCACGAGTGGATCCACATCCCGGTCGAGCTCTCCCTGGGGATCGTGATCGGCATCCTGACGGCGGCGATCGTGGTTTCCCTGCTCCGCCCGGCGCCGCCGGAGGAGGCCGTCCACGACCCGCTGGAGATCGCTCCCGGCGACTTCGAGAGATCCCCCGCCGCCCGGGAGTTGGAGCTGAAGGAGAAGTAAAGGGAGAAATAGGATAGGATCGGCGGGCAGCAACAGACATCCAGGAGCTCGTTCACATGGTGAATGTGTTCATCCCTCGCGAGCGGCGTCCAGGCGAGACCCGAGTGGCCGGCACCCCCGAAACGGTGCGCCGGATGGCGAAGCAGGGTCTCGCGGTGACGGTGGAACGTGGAGCCGGGCTCGCCTCCCTCTTCCTCGACGCCGACTACGAAGCCGCGGGAGCCCGTCTGGTGGACGATCCCGCCGAATCGTGGGAGACCGCCGACGTCGTGCTCAAGGTGACGCCGCCGGACCGCTTCGACGGCCTCCCCGGCCATGAGGCCGAAGGGCTGAAGCCCGGGGCGGTGCTGATCGGTTTCCTCGCTCCGCACAAGAGCCTGGACATGGTCCGCATCCTCGCGGCGGGCAACGTCACCTCGTTCGCCCTGGAGCTGGTGCCCCGGGTCACCCGCGCGCAGTCCATGGACGCCCTGTCGTCCCAGGCCAACATCGCCGGCTACAAGGCGGTGCTCCTGGCGGCCTGGCGGCTGTCCAAGTACTTCCCCCTGCTGATGACCGCGGCCGGCACCATCAAGCCCTCCCGGGTGGTGATCATGGGCGCCGGCGTCGCCGGTCTCCAGGCCATCGCCACCGCCCGCCGCCTGGGCGCCGTGGTCGAGGTCTCGGACGTGCGCCCGGTGGTCAAGGAGCAGGTGGAATCCCTGGGAGCGAAGTTCATCGAGCTGCCCGTCCAGGAGAGCGGCGAGGGGCAGGGGGGCTACGCCCGCGAGATGGGCGAGGACTTCCTGCGCCGTCAGCGCGAAATCGTCCAGCGTCACCTCGCCGCGGCCGACGCCGTCATCACCACCGCCCTGGTGCCGGGCCGGCCCGCGCCGCGCCTGATCTCCGCCGAAATGGTGGCCGCCATGCGCCCGGGCGCGGTGATCGTCGACCTGGCCGTGGAGCAGGGGGGCAACTGCGAGCTCTCGCAGGCGGATCGCGAGGTGACGACCGAGAACGGCGTCCTGATCCTGGGACCGTCCAACCTGGCGGCCGGCATGCCGCACGACGCCAGCCTCCTCTACGCCCGCAACGTCCATGCCCTGCTACAGCTCCTGGTGGACAAGGAGGGCAACCTCGCCACCAACCTCGAGGACGAGGTGCTCGCCGGGGCCGTCCTCACCCACGGCGGCCAGGTCCTCCACAAGCCCACCGCCGAACGGCTGGAACCGCGGGAGGTCCCGGCTTAGACGCCCCCGAGTCCCGCTTCCCCGCGTACGACGCACTCGGGGATTAAAGACCCCGAAACTTCCGGGCCTAGCTGATGGCTGACGAATACCGCAGCGGCTGCGGGCTCCAGGTCGCGGAGCCCTGCCCCGAGAACCTCCAGGACGAGGACGACGGGACCGGCTCGCTCGTCGCTTCCCTGGCCCGGCTGCACGCCGTGCTGGCCCGCGAGCGGGCGGAAGCCCCCGCGCTGGCGGCCGAGCTGCTGGCGTCCCCGGAGAGCGTCCAGGAGGAGCGTCTGCTGGCGGAACCCCGCTTCCAGACCTGGGGGCTCTGCGAGCTGCTGCTCGCCGGCGCCGAATCCGAGGACGATCCGGCCGAGGCGGGGCATCTCGCCCGCCTCACCCTCGCCGGGGCGGATCTCCTCGATCCCACCCGGCACGCCGCGCCCGTGGTGGCGGACCTCAAGGCCCGCATCTGGGCCGCCCGCGGCGAGGCCCGCCGCCTCCGGGGGGACCTCCCGGGCGCCGAGGAGGCGCTGCGCGAGGCCGCCTCCTGCCTCGCCCAGGGCACCGGCGACCTCCTGGTAGAAGCCCGTCTGTTGGAGTTCGAGGCCGCGCTGCGGCGGGACCAGGGGAGGACCGGCGAAGCCGCCGGCCTGTTCAAGCAGGCGGCGGCGCGCTACCGGCAGATCGGCGACGCGACGCGGCACGACCGCGCCCTCGCGCAACGCGAGACGACTCTGCGGAAAGAGGGCCCCGGCCACTCTTCCCGCTCTTTGATCTGACGTCTTTTCGGTAGGGAAGTCATGAAACAATCCGCGGCATGAAGAAGACCTTGCCGCTCTTCCTCTTCTCCCTCCTGCTTGCGCCTCCCCCCGGCGAGACCGCTTCGGTCCCGGCCCCCGCGGGGACCGGCGGCGCCGTGGCCTCGGCCGATCCGCTGGCCACCGAGGCCGGCCTGGAGATCCTGCGAACCGGGGGCAACGCCGTGGACGCGGCGGTGGCCACCGCCCTGGCGCTCGCCGTGGTCTATCCGGAGGCGGGGAACCTCGGCGGCGGCGGCTTCGCGGTGTCGCGGATGGGCGGCGAATTCACGGCCCTGGACTTCCGCGAGATCGCGCCCGCCGCGGCCCGCCGCGACATGTACCTGGACGCCCAGGGCGAGCCGGTCAAGGACGCCTCCGTGGTGGGACCGCTGGCCGCCGGCGTGCCCGGCTCCCCCGGCGGCCTCTACGAGTTGCACCGGCGGTACGGGAGGCTCCCCTGGGCGCGGGTGGTGGAGCCGGCCCGCAAGCTGGCCCGGGACGGCTTCCGGGTGAGCCGCCACCTCCACGAGCTGCTGGGCCGCGAGAAGTACCGCAACCTCCTCCTGAAGTTCCCCGAGAGCGCCAAGGTCTGGCTCCCCGGCGGCCAGCCGCCGGCCGTGGGCGCCCTCCTGCGCCTGCCCGACCTGGCCGCGACCCTGGACCGCTACGCCGAACAGGGGCCGAAGGGGATCGTCACCGGCCCGGTGGCCGAGGCCGTCGAGAAGACCTCCAAGGCCCACGGCGGCATCCTCACGGCGGCGGACCTGGCGGCCTACAAGCCGGCGTGGCGCGATCCCCTGGTGATGGAGGCGTTCGGCTGGAAGCTCGTCTCCATGCCGCTCCCCTCCTCGGGCGGCGTGATCCTGGGCCAGACGCTCGGCATGCTGGAGCGGCGCGAGTGGGGCAAGCTCCCCCGCTTCGGCGCCGACCGCGGCCACATGCTGGCCGAGGCCTTGCGTCTGTCTTTCGCCGACCGCTTCCTGCTGGGCGACCCGGCCACCACGAAAGCCACCGAGGCGCAGCTCCTGGACCCCGCCTGGATCGCCCGGCGCGCGGAGCGGATCGATCTCCGGCGGACGGTCCCGTCCACCAGCGTCGAGCCCTGGCCCGGCGCGGCCGCGGCGGCTCCGGCGCCGGCCGGCGGCGAGACCACCCACCTCTCGGTGGTGGACCGCGACGGCAACCTCGTGGCGTTGACCACCACCCTCAACGAGCTCTTCGGCTCCGGCCTGTGGGTGCCCGGCGCGGGCTTCTTCCTCAACAACGAGATGGACGACTTCGCCACCGTCCCGGGCAGACCCAACCTCTTCGGGCTCGTCCAGGGCGAGGCCAACGCCGTGGCCCCGGGCAAGAAGATGCTCTCCTCGATGACCCCGGTGATCGCCTGGAAGGGGCGTGAAGCCTACGCCCTCGGCGGGCGCGGCGGCTCGCGCATCCCCACCAACACGATCCAGGTGATGCTCAACCTGCTGGTGGACGGCGACGCCCTCCAGGCGGCTCTGGACCGCCCGCGCCTCCACCACCAGTGGCTCCCCGACCGGCTGGACGTGGAGGCGGACACCCTCTCGCCCGAGACCCGGACCGAGCTCGAACGCCGGGGCCACAAGATCGAGGTCAAGCCCCCGACCGAGGTCGCCAAGATCCACGCCGTCCACCTGTTCCCCGACGGCCGCATGGAAGCCGCCTCCGATCCCCGGGGCTCCGGGGTGGGGGGCGTGGTAGAGCCGGAGTAGAAGGGCCTACACCGCCGCCGCCCGCGGGGCGCTGGCGGCCTCGTCGAGGACCGAGCGGATGGCCTGGCTCAGGACCTGGGGAGAGAAGGGCTTCTGGAGGCAGAAGGGGGCGTCCGGACCGCCGTCCGTGAGCACCTCATCGTTGTAGCCGGACATGAAGACCACCCGCGTCTGCGGGCGCTCGGCGCGCAGGCGCGTGGCCAGCTCCGGCCCCTTCATTTCGGGCATGGTCACGTCGGTCAGCAGCAGGTGGACGGCGCCGCGGTGGAGGCGCGAGATGACCAGCGCCTCCTCGCCCGAGCCCGCCTGCAGCACCCGGTACCCCTTGCCGGAGAGAATCTGGTGCAGCACCCGCCGCACCTCCTCCTCGTCCTCCACCAGCAGGATGGTCTCGGTGCCGCGGGCCGCCGCGCCGTGGACCGCCGCGCCCCGCTGCGCCTCGGCCTCGCGGGTCACCGGCAGGTAGATCGAGAAGACCGCCCCCTGCCCGGGGGCGCTGTTGACGAAGATCCGGCCGCCGCTCTGGCGGACGATGCCGTAGGCCATCGACAGCCCCAGACCCGTGCCCTCCCCCTTGGTGCTGAAGAACGGCTCGAAGACCCGCGCCTGCGTCTCGGCGTCCATCCCCGAGCCGGTGTCGCTCACCGTCAGCAGCACGTACGCGCCCGGCGGCACGTCCGCGTGCGGCGCCGGGGACTCGTCCGTGACCTCCAGCGGCGCCGTCCGCACGGTCAGCCGGCCGCCCCGCGGCATGGCGTCGCGGGCGTTGACGGCGAGGTTCACGATCACCTGCTCCACCTGGCCCGGATCGATCTTCACCCGGCCGATCTCGGGATGGAGCTCGGCGGCCAGGTGGATGTCCTCCCCGAGCAGCCGCTGGAGCATCTTCTCCAGCCCCGAGACCACGGTGTTGAGGCTCATCACCCGCGTCTCCATGGGCTGGCGGCGGGCGAAGGCCAGGAGTTGCTTGGTCAGCGACGCCGCCCGCTGCCCGGCCTCCTTGATCCCCGTCAGGTTGCGCACCAGGAAGGGATCCTCCTCGTAGCGCTCGATCAACATGTCGCTGTAGCCGAAGATCGCCAGCAGGCAGTTGTTGAAGTCGTGGGCGACGCCGGCGGAGAGGCGGCCGATGGCCTCCATCTTCTGCGAGTGCAGGAGCTGACGCTGCAGCATCTTGTTCTCGGCCTCGTCCCGCTTGCGCTGGGCGATGTCGCGGATGGCCACCACCGAGACCTCCTCGCCCTGGAAGTGGTACCGCTTGCCGGCGATCTCCAGGTCCACCGGGGAGCCGTCGCGCCGCAGACCCACGGTCTCGCGCGGCACCCCTTCGAGGTCCACCTCGCCGGAGACCAGATCGGTGAGCCGGCAGCCGATGATCTCGGCCGACTCGTAGCCGAAGATCCCCAGCAGGGCCTCGTTGACCTCCAGGATGATCCCCGTGCGCACGATGGCGATGCCTTCCAGGGTCGCCTCGAAGAGGGTGCGGAAGCGCTGCTCGCTGCGCCGGATCTCCTCCTCGGCCGCCTTGCGCTGGGCGATCTCCTGCTGCGCCTTCTCGTAGAGCCGGACGTTCTCGGCCACCGGGGCGATCTGGTTGGCCACCGTGGAGAGCAGGTGGATGTCGCTCGCCGGGAAGAAGTCGTCCGGATCGCGGCGGCCGATCAGCCAGACGCCGAGCGTGCGGGTCTGCACCACCAGGGGGATCGCCAGCCGTACCCAGGAGAGAGACGAGTCTCCAGCCTTGTGCAGCGGGAGATGCCGATGCCGCCCGCTCCTCTCCAGGAGCAGCCGCTGCAGGTCCTCCGCCGTGGGCTCCCCGCCCTCCGGCAGGGCCTGTTCGTAGAGCGTCTCCTTGCGCCCGTCCTCGAACAGGTAGAGCGCCGACTGCCGGATCAGCAGGGTCGGCAGCACCTCGTCCGCGACCACCCCGGCCAGGGCCTCGCGGTCGAACGCCGTGGGGACCCGCTCGGAGACCAGCTCGATGATCTCCTCGGCCGAGTGCTTGATGCCGAAGACGTAGCGGTCCACCAGGGCCTGGAAGCGGTCCCGCAGCAGCGGGGTCAAGGCCACGAACACCAGGGAGATCAGCAGGACCAGGGACAGGAAGCCGCCGTCGATCGGGGCCCAGCGGCCGCTCAGGAAGAGGAAGGTGATGGTGTAGGACCCGAACAAGAGGGTCGAGAACGTGTAGATCCCCAGCAGCCGGTTGGCCCGGAACTCCAGCGCCCCCAGGTAGTGCTTGTAGATGGCATAGATGTACGCCATCGGCAGGATGGGGATGCTGGCCGCCGAGATGACCTTCATGTAGCCGTAGAACCAGCGCAGGTCCCAGCCGGCCAGGAGCACGCTCTTGTACCAGGCCAGCAGCACGCCGTGGAACAGCAGGAACGGCATCAGGCCGAGCGTCACGCCGAACAGCATGATGCGCGCCGCCAGCTTGGCCGCGGAGTCCACCCGCAGGAACAGCCGGGCGACCAGCAGCCCGATCGAGATCACCACTCCCAGCAGCGTGTACCAGACGTACATGTAGCCGAAGCCCTGCAGCAGGAAGAAGGCGTCGAGCACCGCCAGGACCACGCCGGCCCCATAGAGTGCCGCCTGCAGCGCCCGCCGCGTCCGCCGGCGGAACAGGTCGTTGGGCAGCACCGTGTGGAGGTGGAGGCACAGGGCCGGGAAGAACCAGATCACCACGTGAAAGACGTACGCGGCCCCCGCCGCCCGCCCCGAAAGGCCGGTCGAGGTCCACAGGGCCGTGGCGTAGCTGAACAGGACCAGCACCAGCCAGCGCTCGTCCCGCGGCCGCAGGAAGATCACGACCACCGTCCCCATCAGCCAGAAGATCAGGGGCGCCACCATGGAGAAGATGGCGCGGTCGAGATCGACCCGGTGGGCGCGGATCTTGACGTCGAGGGTCATCCGCCGGCCGTCCCGGACCAGCGTGACCCAGGCATAGCCTCCCGGCCGGATCAGGTCGGAGAGGAACAGCCCCCGGTCGTGCGTGTACTCCTGGAAGTCGACGCCCTCGACGGAGAGGACCTGGTCGCCCACTTCCAGGCAATTGTCCGACCGTCCTTCGCACGGATAGGCCGAGACCACCTTCCAGTCCGTGGAGCTGAGGGTGTAGCCGAGGTCCGGCGAGAAAGCCAAGGAGTAGGTGTAGAAGAGACAGACGAACAGGACGAGCAGACTGACCAGGACCAGGAACAGGTCCTTCGCTGTCCAGGAAGACGATGAGGAATGCCGGGTCGCCATGCGGCTGTCTCAGGGACGAGAGTGGCGAGGATTTTACAACATCCTCGCCCCGCGGACCCAACAGGGCGCCCGCGGCCCCACGAGACAGCCGGAAAGATCGCGGGGTTGCGCGGACGCCGGACGACGGAAGCGGCGGCGGATCAGGCGTCGGCCCTCGCGGTCAACCGGGGGCTCGGCGGGTCGCCGGCGCCGGTGCCGTCCGGGGGCCATTCATCCCACTTGATGACGTCGTCGACGATCAGTTGTTCGGGTTCCATGCGGCTCACTTCTCGCAGGGCCGCGAACAGCGCGCTTTCATCCGACGTGAATCTTGAATTGAACTCTCCGATCAACATGATGCGATCCCTCCGATTGTAAATTGTTTTTCTACCCCTCGCGGGGCGACCCCTCGTCAAGGATAAACGGGAGCGGGGAGAAAAGGGAGGTCCGCGAGCACAAGGATTCTCAACTGGCTCGGGTGCCGTGGGACAGCTCAGCGCATGGAAGCACGACGTGAGCATGCCGAGAACCCCATAGGCGTTCCCCGGAAGGAAACCGGAGGCCGCCCGTCAGTGTACACCGTTAAAACACGAAGTCTCCTGAAAGGTAAGTGGCGCCTTCCATCAAAAGCGGGTCAATGAAGTGGCAACGCCGCCGGATTTTCCACGCCGACCGACTCCAGCAGCCGGTTCAGCGGCTTCATGTGGACTTCGACGATTTTCCGCACCGGGCCGGGATTCGGCAGCGCGATGCGCGACAACAGGTCCTGCACCTCCCGCGAGATCTCGAGCAGCTTGAGCGTGCAATAGCTCACGGCGCCGCTGCGGAAGAGGATCTTCTGCGCCGCCGCCAGCGCTTCCGGGTCGGCGGCGTTCTGCGACAGGCGCACGAACTCCTCGCGCTCGGGATGCCCGGCGGTCATCGCGTACAGCAGGGGAAGGTTGTTGCCGCGGCGCATCCAGTCCGCGCGCGCCGGCGTCTCCAGCGCGTCCGCCATGTCGTCGCTGACCTGGACGTAGCGGCCGAGGGCGGCGCCCAGACGGGCCAGCAGATCGGCCGTCTCGGCCGTGGCGCCGCCGAGCAGGGCGCCCATGCGCAAGGCCTCCGCGAACAGCGGCGGCGTCTTCGCCCCCACCACCCGCCAGTAGTCCTCCTCGCCGCGCACCTCGTGCGAGTCGAGGTTCTGGCCGAAGCAGGTCGCGAGGGACATGCGGGCGAAGCTCGCCTGCAAGGCCACGCGCACTTCCGGCGGCGCGGACGGCTCGTCGAGCGAAATATGCCCGGCGGCCTGGAACGCCAGTGAAAGATTTGCCGTCGGGCCGTAGCCCAGGACGTGGTAATCGCCGCGCGGGTCGTTATCCAGCATGTCATCCACCAGATGAATGCTCGCCACGGAGCAGAAGACCGCCGCCGCCGCGGGCAGGGCCGTCTCCTCGTCGCCGCCCATCGCGAGGCAGGCCGCCACGGGCAGATCCCAGACGGAGACGTCCTCCCGATGCGACGCACGCTCGACCAGCTCGAGCATCTGCGGCCAGGAAGAGACCTCTCCCAGATTGCGTACACGCTCCTTCAATCGTTCGAATCTCATCGCTCCAGCTCCTGCTGCGAGAGGACCCGGGAGGAAGCCCCCCCGGGCCCGGACACTGCTTCATGAACGGCGAAGAATCGTCAAGCAAATTCCGCGCCGCTCAACGGAACGCGCTCAGACCGCCGCGGGCGCGGCAGCCTGCATCGGCGGCCACGGAGTCCAGTCGGTGAGGTGGGTCTCGCCGTTGACGTCGAGCACTTCCTTCAGGTCCTCGGCCTGGCTCAGGCTGCGGAGAGCCTGAAAAAGGTTGGACTCCTCGGTAACAGAGACGAACTTCGAATAGAAATCAAGGATCTTCATTGGCGTAGATCTCCCCTGTGGAGGGCGTTACCCTCCTGTTAAAAAGTTTGGAACAGCAGAAACTACAGTTGGATGGACGGTGAGGCGGTCAGGTGGCTAGGTTGTCCACGACGAATTCCCCCAATAAAAAATAAATCATTAATCTACGACGGCTGCTACAACTTGGGCGCACGCCGGTCCCTAGGTGCGCCCGCGGCGCGAAATCGGGACAACACCATCGCCAACTACCTTCTGTCAGGGAGCGGATGGCGCCGCGCCGAGCGGTTCCAGCACGGAAGCGCGGCTCTCCGCCGCGTCTCCCTCCCGCAACAGCTCGGCCAGCTCGCGGCCGGGCAACGGCCGCTGAAAAAAGAAACCCTGCGCGTAATCGATCCCGAGATGCCGGAGCACCTCGGCGTCCTCCGCCGTCTCCACCGCTTCCATCACGGTCGCGGTGCCCGCCCGCGCGGCCATTTCAGCCGTGCTCTGAACGATGATCTGTTTGAACGGATCATGTGCGAGACCACGGCAAAAGGTTCCGGAGATTTTGAGAAAATCCGGATGCAGATCCTGGAAGAGGTTGAGATTGGAGGAGCCCTCGCCGAAATCGTCGAGGGCGATGCGGAAGCCGCGCTCCCGCAGGCGTTGCAGAGTCGCCGCGAAGGCGCTCGGATTCACGATGGTCTGCTGCTCGGTGAGCTCGAGGACGATCTCCTTCTCCGCCATGCCCGCCGTGCGCACCGCCTCGCACAGCCGCGTCGCGAACTCCGGATTGGTCAGCGACCGCGGCTGGACGTTGAGGAACGTGGTGACCCGGATCCCCAGTTGGTTCACCTCGTCGAGGGCGGCCCGGATGCAGATCATGTCGGCTTCGAAGAGCAGCTCCTTCTGCGCCGCGTAGGCCAGGAAGACCGCCGGGTTGCCCAGCAGGGACCGGCTGGGCCCCCGGGCCAGGCTCTCGACGCCGAACACCTCGAACCGCGGCGAGCCGTCGCGCAGCTTCACCACCGGCTGCAGGACGGCGCGGATCGGGTTGACCGCCATGAACTCCTCGAGCAGCTCGACCTGCTGCACCTCGCCCTCCCCTTCGGGCGTCGCCCCCGGACCGATGAGGATCGCCCGCCGCTCCAGCAGGTAGCGGCGCAGCCGGGCCAGCCCCTCCGACTTCTCCAGCACCCCCGTCACGCCCATCACCGCGCAGAGGTCGCGGACCGCCTGGTCCACGTACCCGCTCAGCACGTACACGGCCGTATCGGGGAAGTTGGCGGTCACGAACCGGACGAGGCGCATGCCGTCCAGGCCGCCGAGATGGGAGACGGAGAGGTCGGTGATGACGACGTCGAAGCGGAAGCACCGCAGCAGCGCCTCGGCGGCCTCGGTCTCCATGCACGTGGTCAGCTCGATCCCCGGCAGCCTCAGGTAGGCCGCCAGGGTGTCCACCACGATCGACTCGTCGTCGAGGATCAGTACCCGGAGCACGGCGTCAGCATAGCTCCGTTGGACGGAGAAGCTCCGGATCGCAGGGGGCGGCGGCAAGAAATTTCATTGGATCTTCTTCCGCTGCCCTGCTCATGTCCCGGGGAGGCGACCCACGCTCGCGCAGAAACCCCTTCGCCCAACGGAAAACGATGTTCGACAACGGATAAATTCTGCTGGAGGGTAGCCTGCGGCGCCCCCGGAAGTCAACCGCCCGGAGGGGTCGAGAAGCATGACATCGTCGACGTGTTTACGACAGTAGCGGCGCTACTTCGCGGTCCGCCCCCCGGAGAGACGGGCCAGCGTCCGGAGACATCGTCTCGTCGTCCACGGAAGCCGGCCCGTCGTCGCCGGAGACAGCCCGCCGTCCGAGGAAGTCGTCACGCCGTCGCCGGACGACGGGCTGTCATCTGGAGAAGTCGCCTCGTCGCCCCGGGAGACTGCGCGCCGTCCGAGGACGTTGACCCGCCGTCTGCGGACGCCGGAGCATCGTCGGGAGAAGTCGGCTCACCGTCGCTGGAGACAGGCCGCCGTCCGCGGAAGTCGTCACGCCGTCGCCGGACGACGGGCTGTCATCTGGAGAAGTCGCCTCGTCGTCCCGGGAGACTGCGCGCCGTCCGGGGACGTTGACCCGCCGTCTGCGGACGCCGGAGCATCGTCGGGAGAAGTCGGCTCAGCGTCGCTGGAGACAGGCCGCCGTCCGCGGAAGTCGTCACGCCGCCGCCGGACGACGGGCTGTCGTCTGGGGAAGTCGCCTCGTCGTCTCGGGAGACTGCGCGCCGTCCGGGGACGTTGACCCGCCGTCTGCGGACGCCGGAGCATCGTCGGGAGAAGTCGTCACGCCGTCGCTGGAGTCAGGCCGCCGTCCGCGGAAGTCGTCACGCTGTCACCGGACGATGAGCTGTGACCCCGGCCTCCCCCGCCCCAGGTTGAAACCTGGGGCTACCCGCGATTGTCCCTGAAAGGACGGTTAAAGCAACGCACGCCCTTGGCGCTGACCTTCGGGAGGTCGATATCGACGAGGAGCCAGAACCCACCTTCGTACGCCGGGTCAGCCGCCAAGTCCTCGATGGCTGTCGGGGACGGGATCTCTGCGTTCTCGCCTTCGAAGTGCACCTCGACCGCTTCCTGGGCCAGGCTCGGAAGCCCTTCCAAGTCGTCAGCGGCGCGCCCTCAACTTCAAAGGCGCCCGGTCGATCCGGGTTGCCGGCCGCGATCTCGCGGGCTACGAACTCAGGAATCAGGATTTTTCCGTAGAGCTGGCGTAGAAGGACCAGTTTACCTACAGCAGAAAGGGCAATAATGGGAGAGGCGTCACTGACGACGATCACAGACGGCCCAGACGACGCAGAGTATCGGGATCTTGCTCGAAATCTTCAACGTCATAGTGAACCGGTATGTCCCGGCTCGCGAGCAGGTGCTGGAACTGCAAGCCTCCCATCTCGGCCAGCCTGCTCGCCTGGGCAAGAGTCAACTTGTCCTTCTCGAACAAAAGGATGGCAATCTCTTGACGCAGCTCGGATTCCGATATGCGAGCCGCTTCCAGGACCGAGTCAGGGATCGTGATCGTCATGGCAGGAGAAGTATACGCCCCGCCCGCAAAAACCACAGCTCGAACCGCGGCGCCTCCGCCAGTTCCAGCGCCTCCTGGATCGCCCGCGCGTATGTCATCCCCTGCGGGGCGTAGACCTCGGCGCGATCCTTGATCTCCGCGTCCGTCGCCGCCTCGTCCGTCTTGTAATCGGCAATCACGATCCCTCCGTCCACATCCCTATATAAGAGGTCGATCGCGCCGCTGACGGCCCCGACCGGCGAATGATCCCCATTCCCCGGCGGCAGGAGGACGGCGAGCTCGCGGGCGAGGATGCGGTCCTTCAAACCACGGAAACGGCCCAGGAGGGGACCCCGGACGAAGGTGTCCAGGAGGGACTCGGCGAGGGGAAGGGAACGCTCTCCTTCATCCCCTTCTACGAGGGCTGCGAGGTAGGCGGGGAGGCGCTCCCTCTGGCGCTTCGCTTCGGCCTTGGGATCGGCGGCGAGGTCCCACTCTTCCAGGACGCGGTGGATGGCCCCTCCGGCGGCCATGGCGGCGGCGCGGTCCAGGGCCGGACGGCGGCGGCGGGTACGCCTGGCGTCCTCCATCTCCTCGGCCTGCCGCTCGCGGAGGAGGGCGTGGGCCTCCTCGGAGGCGGCGCCGGTGAAGGGGCGGTCCATGCGGGCGCGGGCCTCGCCGCGCTTCTGGCGCAGGACCTTGGAGACCAGGGCGATCTCCTCGGGGCTGGGCAGGGAGGGACGCTCGGGCTCGGCGGCGAGGCCGGGCTCCATGGGCGAGAGGTCGATGAACTTCCAGAGCGCCCCGGTAGGGTCCGGGTGGGACCAGCGGCCGCCGTCCGCCGCCTCCCCCCAGAGCGCGGCGAGGTCGCCGGGTTGATCGCCGCGGGAGAGCAGGAGGTCCATGTGGGTGCGGGCCTGCTCGGCGGATTTCGGGACCGTCTCGTCCGGCCAGACGCCGGCCAGCACCAGGCGGTCCTTGGCGCGGGTCATGGCCACGTAGAGGAGGCGCACCCTTTCGGCGGCTTCCACCTCGCGGCGGCCGGCTTCGACGCGGTCGAAGAGGAGCGTGGGCGCGCCGAAGAGGCGGTACTCCCAGCCGGCGCCCAGACGGCCGGCCTCGGTGCGGGGGCCGCGGTCGCCCGGCGAGAGCTTGTGGAGCTGGACCAGGTAGACGTGCTCGAAGTCGAGCCCCTTGGCGCCATGGATGGTGAGGACGTGGACGGCGTCCTCCGCGCCGTCCTTGGGACGCCCCTCCTCCGCCTCCTTCGACTCGGACACGCTGCGCCGCAGGGAGCGCAGGATGGCGGTGACGTCGCCGCCGCCGTCTTCGATCGACGCCAGGAGCTGCCGGAAGAAGCGCTCCAGGTTGGCCAGCCGGTACGGGCCCAGGTAGCGGGCGGCCTCGACGGCCTCGATCAGGGTGAGGCGGCGCAGGCGCTCGACGAAGACGTCCGAGGGCTCGCAGGCGAAGGAGCGGCGGAGCACGGCCAGGTGCTCGACGGCGGCCAGGAGGTTGCGCTCCCAGCCGCGGATGCGGTTGAGCCCCGGGATCTCCTTCGGCACCGCCTTGGCCGCGCCCTCGATCACTTCGCGCAGCTTTTCCATCGCCTGCGGCGAGGGCTCCCGCAGCTCGGTCATCAGGCGCGGGAGCTGGCGGTTCCAGAGAGGGATCAGGGCGGCGTCCGGCACGCCCGCGAGGGAGGACCGCAGCACGGTGAGCAGGGCCAGGTGGTCGCCGGGGTCGAGCACGGCGCGCACCAGGGCCGCGGCCTCGATGACCTCGCGGCGGCGGTAGTACTGCTTGTCGCGGCCCACCACGAAGGGGACCCGCGCCCGCCGCAGCCCTTCCAGGTAGAGGTCGAGGTCGCTGGTGCCGCGCAGCAGGACGGCGATCTCCTTCCAGGCCACGCCGTGGTCCTCGTGCAGGGCGCGCACGTCGGCGGCCAGGGCCGCGGCCTCGATCCCGGCGGCATCCACGGCTTGCGTCCGCCCGCCGCCCCGCTCGCCGTCCTTCTTCCAGGAGACCCAATGCTCGACGGGGGACCAGACCCGGCCGCGTGCGAAGCCGGGATCGTCCCGCCGGCGGTCGCAGGGCAGCAGGGGCTCGAAGGGGGGCTGGACGCCCTCGCGCTCCCGCATCACCGGCTCCACCACCCGCGCCACTTCGCCGAGGATGGCCGGCACGGAGCGGAAGTTCTCGACCAGGGACATGACCTCGCCGCCGGCCTCGCGCACCCGGGCCACGAAGTCGTCGTAGGCCCGCAGGTCGGCGCTGCGCCAGCCGTAGATGGACTGCTTGGGGTCCCCCACCAGGAAGAGGCCGGGACGCTGGTCGGCCGGGCCGTCGAGGGCGATCCAACGCAGGATCTCGCACTGGGTGCGGTCGGTGTCCTGGAACTCGTCGACCAGGAGCTGGTCGATCCGCCGCCGGACCTGCCGCCGGACCTCGGCGTCGCGGGCCAGGAGGGACTCGGCGCCGGTGAGCAGGAAGTCGAAGGTGGCGATCCCGCGGGCGCGCAGGCCGGCCTCGATGCGCGCCAGCAGCGGATGGAGGGCGCGGCGGCCGTGCTCCAGCAGCTCGGGATCGAGGCGCGTCAGGTGCTCCAGGAGCTCGGCCAGGACAGCGGCGGCCGCGGCGAGGTCTTGCTGGACGTCGCCGAAGAGGGCCGCCTCGGTGCCTTCGAGATCCCGGCGCCACTTCTTGAGATGGTCGATCAGGTTCTTCGGCAGCAGCTCGGCGATCCATTCCCGGAGGCTCTCCAGGGGGACGTCCTCCGCCAGGCGGCCGGCCAGCGTGCCCAGGGCCGCTTCGATCTTCTTGGCGTTCTGCGCCCGGCCGCCCACGCGGGGGGCGATCAGGACGTGGACGGCCCGGCAGGCGTCCGCGAGGCGGCTCCGCAGCTCGCGCAGCCGCTCGGGCCGGAAGGGGTCCTCTGCGAGGACGGCGGCGGGAAGGCCGGCGTTGAGCAGCGCGGTCAGGGATTCCACGATCTCCGGCGGCCCGAAGCCGCCCGAGGCCAGGGCCAGCAGGTGCGGATCGCCGGGATCGCCGTAGCCGTCGCGCAGGGCGTCCTCGACGGTCTCGCGGACCGTCTCCTCGACCAGCCGGCCGTCGGCGTCGACGGTGAGCTCGGGATGGACGCCGGCCTCCAGGGGGTGGTCGGCGAGCAGGCCGCGGCAGAAGGCGTGGATGGTGCGCACGGCCAGGTGGTCGAGAGTGCCGAGGAGGGCCCGCGCCCGCGCCGCCCGCTCGGGGGCGGGAGGGAGGAGCGAGGCGTCGAGCCAGTCGGGGACCTCGCCCTCGGCGGCGACGCGCGCCAGCTCGCGGGCGGCGCGGCCGGCCATCTCGGCGGCGGCGGCCTCGGTGAAGGTGATGGCCACGACGCGGCCCAGCACCTCGGCGGCGACGCGCTCCGGCGTGGCCTCCTCGGGGAGTCCGAAGGGGCGGGAGGCGGCCCGCTCGGCGAAGCGCTGGACGGCGCGGTCCCAACCCAGCCCCAGGGTCCAGGCGAGGAGGCGGCCGATCAGGGTGGTGGTCTTGCCCGTGCCGGCCCCGGCCTGGAGGACCAGGGGGGCGTCGAAGCGGGTCTGGGCCGCCCGGCGGGCTTCGCGGTCGCGCCGGCGGAGGTCGGGCTCGCTCATGAATCCTTCTCCATCAACCGCCACACCCGCAACAGCGACGTCTCCGCGAAGTCCTCCCCCTCCTCCCCTTCCACCGTCCACTCGTGGAGCCGCTGGCGCGCCCCGGAATCCCCTCGCAGGCAGGCCTCGGCCACGGTGCAGAAGCCGCAGCGGCCAGGCTCGCTGCGGCCGTCCGGCTCCACCAGGCGGGGGAAGAAGCTGCCGGACTCCCAGGCGGCCAGCACGGCCTCGGACGCGGCCACGAAGGCCTCGGCGAACTCCTGGTCGCCGGAGATCACGGAGAACTCCCGGGCGTCCTCTTCGAGACCCGGACGGAGGTAGAGATAGCGCCCCATGGACTCGCCTTCCGAGCCCAGCAGATAGGCCACGGCCTGGAGGTTGGCGCCGGACTTCACGCGCTCCAGGAAGTGGCGGCGGCGGACCTCGGGCCGCTTGGCCTTGGAGATCGGCTTGCCGGTCTTGTAGTCGGTCCAGACCACGAGGCCGCGGCTGTGGTCCACGCGGTCGGCCTGGAAGAGGACGTGGCGGAGCGTGCCGGGGGAATCGCCCACGTCCAGCTCCCCCTCGGCCTCGGTGGCCAGGACGGGCACCATGCCGCCGGCCCAGTCCACCTCGCGGACGGTGGCCAGCATGGGCCGGGCCCGCTCCGCCAGGGCGCGGGCGAGGCCGGCGAGGCGCACCCCTTCCAGGGCGAGCAGGCGCTCGGCCTCCTCGTGGAGCACGCGGTCGACCACGTCCTCGTCCGGCCAGGCGACGGGCACGGGGGTGAGGCCGCGGACGCCGCGCACGTCCTCCGGCTGGCCCGGCGGCCGGGCGATGCGGTCGAGGGTGGCGTGGACGACGTTGCCGAGCAGCACGGCGTCGAGGCCGGGCAGGGCGGCCAGGGGGTCCGGCGTGGGTTCCAGGCGCAGCAGGCGCACCAGGAAGAGCTGCCAGGGGCAGGCGGCCAGATTCTCCAACTGGGTGATGTAGAGGTCCCGCAGGCGGGGCTCTCCCTCGCTGCCGGGGAGGCGGCCGATGAAGCCGAAATAGGGGCCGAGGCCCGCCCGCACCGCCCGGCCCTCGGGGGTGCGGAGGTCGGGGTCCAGCTCATCGAGGACGGCGAGGCGGTAGACGGCCAGCCGGTCGGGCCGCAGCTCGTAGACGGGGGAGTCCAGCTCCGCCCGCGCCTCCTCCAGGGCCAGCGGCAGCACCCGCCCGAACCAGCGCCGGGGCGCGTGGAGCCCGGCCAGGACGGCGTGCTCCAGGGCGGTGCGCGGCCCGGTGAGGGGCCCGGCCAGGGGAAGCGCCCAGAGGGCCGGCGCCCGGGCGATCTCGGTCCGCTCGCGCAGCCGCTCCACCAGGGGGGAGGACGAGAGGGGCTTGCCGTCGTCGTCCGCCGCCTGCCAGGAGAGGGTGACGGCGGGGCTGGCCGAGAGGAGCTGGGCGAAGAGGTAGCGCTCCTCGTCGAAGCCCGAACGCTTGACCGGCACGTCCGGCAGCACCCGCCGCAGGATGCGCCGGAGGTCGTCCGGCAACAGCGGGTCCTCGCGGACCGTGCGCGGGAAAGTGTCGCGGTTGAGGCCGCAGACGAAGAGATGGTCGAAGGTGCGGCCGCGCGCTTCGGTCACCGAGAGGACCTGCACGCCGCCGCCGGCGCCGCCGAGGCCGGAGGCGCCGGCCTTCTCCAACTGCCCGTCGAGGAGCAGGCGCATCTCGTCCGGCGCCAGGCGCAGGCGGGCCGGGACCTCCCGCTCCAGGGCGTCCAGGCCCTCGAACACGGGCCGGCTCTCCGCCGCGCCGGGGTCCCAGCCGAGGTCGTCCGTGAGCAGGGAGCGCAGGCGGGCGATGTGCTCGGCCGCCGGGGCCTCGTCGGGCCAGGAGGCGAGGCGGTCGCGGGTGGCCCGGGCGGCGCGGACGGCGGCGCGCAGGAGGGAGCCGGCGACGCGGCGGCGGCGGGCGTGGGCCTCGTTGCGCCGGCCGGTCGCCGCCTCGTCGTCCTCGGGCCCGCCGTCCTCCTCGCCGTCCAGGGCGGCGGCGGTGCGCAATCCCTGGCGGATCGGCAGCGGGAAGGAGTCGCTGCGCTGGCTCCGCAGCACCTCTTCGACCTGGACCTCGGAGGCGTCGCGCAGCCGTCCCGCGCCCAGGGAGTAGAAGGCCAGCCGGAGGTCCACCCAGCCCCCGAGCCCGCGGACTCCGGGCAGGGCCGCGACGGAGTCCAGCCAGCGGTCGGAGGGCACGCCCTCGCCTTCCCGCAGCAGCTCCAGGAAGGCGCGGGCGCGGCGGCCGGCCGGGTCGAGGGCGCCGTGCTCCCCCACGCCCGAGAAGGGGACGCCCAGGCGTCCGAGGTGCCGGCGCAGGGCGAGGCGGTAGGGTCCGAGGTCGCGGGCGACGACGCCGATCCCCTCCGGCCGGGCGCCGCCGTCGATCAGGATGCGCGCCCGGCGGGCCAGCTCGCGGACCTCGGCGTCGGCCCCGGCGGCCTCGAAGGCCTGGAGGCCAGCCGGGCCGGCGTCGCGGGAGACCTCGGCGGTCTCGGCGGCGGCGGCGAGGCGCTCGGCGAACCGGCGGGTGAAGGCCTTCTCGGTTCCGTCGCCGTCGGGCCGCGGCGGCTGGTCCAGGATCAGCCAGGCGCCACGGCGGCGCAGCAAGGCCTCCAGCAGGTCGGTGGCCACGCCGGTGGCGTCGGCGAAGCCATGGATGAGCACGGCGCGGCCCGGCAGGACGCCGTCGTCCGTCTCCAGGAGATCAGCGGCGCGCCGCAGCAGGGTCGAGGCGCGGCCCAGGCCCAGCCCGCGCATCCACTCTTCGGTGTGGGCGGCGGCGCGCACCAGGGCGCGGGCGCGCTCCACCTCGGCGCGGCTGGCGGCGAGGGGGCCGTCGCTGGCCAGGGCCTCCTCGGCGGCCTCGGCGTGGACCGGCTCCAGGCCGGCGTCGACGAGGTCGCGCAGGGTGCCCGGCACGGTGGCGAAGCCGTCCACCAGGTCCTCCAGGCCGCGGCGGAGGGAGGGCTCGGCGCGGGCGGCGCGGCGGGCCAGGACCTCGAACAGCCGGGCGCCGCCGGGCACGGGCTCGCCGGCCCGCTCGACGATCTCGGAAGCGAGCCCGAACAGCGTCTGGAGGACCACGCCCGCGGCCGACCGGCCGCGCCGGCGGACGATGGCGGCCGCCAGGTGCAGGCGCAGGCTGCGCGACGGGACGACGACCCGCACCGGCCGGGCGAGCAGCGCGGGATCGCGCCGGGCTTCGGCCAGCAGCGAGTCGAGGTGGTCGAGGAGGACCGCTTCGGCGGCCCGGGCGCCGGGCGCGATCAGGAGCCGGCCGGGTGGGCGAGGGGGTTCCGCGGGGACGTCGAAGAGGCTGAGCTGCACCGGCACGGGGAAAGAATACACGGACGAACACAGACAGGCACGGACCGGCAAGGACAGCTCAGCCGTCCTTGCCAGTCCGTGTCGAGTCCGTGCCGGTCCGTGTCTTCCTACCGGCAGGTCTTGGTGCGGCCGCCCTTGCAGTTATTGGAGCAGCACTGGGAGTTCGCGGTGCAGACCGCGCCCTTGAGGAGGCACACCGGACCGCTGGACCCGTAGAGGTCGTTGATGGCCGAGTTGTCGTCCGCCGCCGTGGTGGCCGGATCGTTGTTGCAGGACGAGACCGACGGGAACATCGTGGCGCCCGCGACGCTCGAGTGGCCGAGCCCGAGCAGGTGGCCGACCTCGTGGACCATCACGCCCTCGATGAAGAACTCGCTCGAGCAGCCGTCCCCCTCACCCGCCGACGTCCAACTGAAACCCGTGTTGGTCACGATGTCGGCGTCGTTGATCCGGTTGGTGCCGTCGCCCCGGCCGCTGTAGAAGCCGGTGAAGGTGGCGGCGAGGCAGGAGCCGGTGCAGACGCGCTCGGGATCCGTGAAGTTGAGCATCGGCTGGCCATCGCCGAGCTGCCAGCCCGCAACCGACCCCGTAGAGGCGGTGAGCACCTCGCCCTGGCCCGAGCCGTTCCAGGCCTGGTTGGAGGTGATGGCGTTGACGGTGCGGGCAGCGCCGCCGTCACCGTCGGTGATCGACGATTGGCCGCGGTTGTCGACGATGACGTTGGGCGGGTTGTCCCAGGTGCGGCGCGGGCTCAGGAGGACGTAGGCCGAGATCGACCCCGCGACGACCAGGGCGAGGACGGCGAGGACCAGGGCTCGTGAAAGAACAGTGCTTTTCATTTTTCAGTTCTCCTTTCCCTAGTTCTCGAGGTGGCCGCCACGGGCGCGGGACGCTTCCGCCCGGAGCCGGGCCTTGAATTCATCGAGCCGCACCGCCTTGGGCGCCGCGGCGGGAGTGCCGTCGCGGTGGAGCAGGCGCACATTGGGGCCCAGCGAGGGCACCACCATCTCGACCCCCGCCTTGTCGCGGACGATGTCGTACTGTCCCTGCCGGTAGCCGGTGACCTCGGCCACGTTCGCGCTGTCGCGGAGGAAGAGGACGGCGCGGTCGCCGACCTTGAACAGGGGGAACCCGTGCGCCTCGACGGTGTAGCCGCCGACCGTGCCGCCGGCCGTGCGCAGGACCACGACCCCGGGGGCTTCACCCAGGATCTTCTCCTCGACCTGCACCATCACCTCGGTCAGGATCAGGCGCCCCGAGGGGCTCCAGAAGGAATTGACCTTCAGGACCCGGCCCTGGACGACCGCGTCCGACTGCGCCACCAGCTCCCGCTGTTCCAGGGCGATGAAAGTCGACGCGGCGGCCGGAGCCACCACAGCCATGGCCAGCAAGGCCAAGCCGATCCATGAGGAACGCTTCATGAGACCTCCTTTCCTCTCATCCGGTTGTCCGCTCCCGACGCTAGGGTGCGCCGGGAAGTAACCGACTAAAGCTCAACGGCCGCGGAGGTCTCGACGCCGCCTTCGTCCTGGGCGGCGCCGAGCTCCTGGTCCTTGTACTGCAGCAGATAGAGGCGGTAGTAGATGCCGCGCTGTGCCAGCAGCTCCTGGTGGGTGCCGTACTCGCGGACCTCGCCCTTGTGCATCACCAGGATGCGGTCCGCCTTCTGGATGGTCGAGAGGCGGTGGGCGATGACGATGCTGGTGCGGCCCTCGAGGAGCCGGTCGAGCGCCTTCTGGATGATCTGCTCGGTCTCGGTGTCGATGGAGGAGGTGGCCTCGTCGAGGATGAGGATGCTGGGATCGAAAGCCAGGGCGCGGGCGAAGGCGATGAGCTGCTTCTGCCCCACCGAAAGGCCGGCGCCCCGCTCCTTGACCACGGCGTTGAAGCCCTCGGGCAGCCGCTCGATGAAGGGCAGGGCGTGGACCTCCCCGGCGGCCCAGCGCACCCGCTCGTCGGTGATGGCCTCCTCCCCCAGGCGGATGTTGGCGCCGAGGCTGCCGGAGAAGAGGAAGACGTCCTGGAGGACCATGGCGACGCTGCGGCGCAGCCGGGCCAGGTCCCACTCCCGCACGTCCACGCCGTCCACCCGGACGGCGCCGGAGTCCACGTCGTAGAAACGCAACAGGAGGTTGGCCAGGGTGCTCTTGCCGGCGCCCGTGTGGCCCACCACCGCCAGGGTCTCGCCGGGACGGACCCGGAAGGAGATGCCCCGCAGGACCTCCTCCCCCTGCTTGTAGGAGAAGCGGACCTGGTCGAACTCGATCTCACCCTGCACCTTGTCGGGCCGCCACGCGCCGTCGGGCGAGGTGATGGTGACCGGCGTGTCGAGGAGCTGGAAGACCCGCTCCGAGCTGGCCATGGCTCCCTGCAGGACGTTGTACTTGTCCGACAGGTCGGTCAGCGGCTGGTAGAAGCGCTGGGCGTACTGGAGGAAGGCGATCAGGCCGCCGATGGAGATCGCGCCCGTGACCGACTTGCCGCCGCCCACCCAGATCAGCAGCGCCGCCCCGATGGCCGAGAGCAGCTCGACGCCGGGGAAGAAGACGGCGTAGTAGAAGACCGACTTGACGTTGGCGTCCCGGTGCTCGGCGTTGGCGACGGCGAACTCGCCGAAGGCCGCCTCCTGCCGGTTGAAGAGCTGCACCACGGGCATGCCGGTGATGTGCTCCTGGAGGAAGGCGTTGATGCGGGCGATCTTGACCCGCACCTCGCGGAAGCTGTCCCGCGCCTTGGCCTTGAACCAGAACGTCAGCAGGAACAGGCCCGGCACGATCGACAGGGTCACCAGGGCGAGCTGCCAGTCGAGCCAGAAGAGCACCACGACGATGCCGACCAGGAGCAGGATGTCGCCGAAGATGGCCACGATGCCGGACGTGAACATCTCGTTGAGGGCGTCCACGTCGGAGGTCACCCGGGTCACCAGCCGGCCCAGGGGGTTGCGGTCGTAGAACGAGAGCGGCAGGCGCTGGACGTGGGCGAAGATCTCCTCCCGCAGGTCCTTCATGATGCGCTGCCCCATGAGCTGCAGCATGTAGCCCTGGACGAACAGGACCAGGAAAGTCAGGATCAGGATCGCCAGGTAGATCACCGACACGATCGCCAGGCCCGGCACCGCCGCGTCCACCGGCTCGATGCCCCGCGCCAGGAGGGCGTTGCGGACCCAGAGGCTCAGGCTCGTGATCTGCTCGGGGTTCGGGTCGTCCGGACGGATGAAGAGGTCGAGCGCCACCGCCGTGATCAGCGGGCTGAGGAGCTGCAGGCTGGAGGAGAAGAAGATCATGCCCAGGCCCGCCATGACCAGCTTCCAGTACGGGCGGATGTAGGTCAGCAGCCGCCGCATGAGGCGGGAGTCGTAGGCCTTGCCCAGGACCTCCTCTTCGTGGTGTCCGCCGATTCCGATGGGCTCGCTCACCGAGCTACGATACCTCAACTCGGCCTCAAAGTGGCTTATGTCCTTTCATCTATTCCCTCAATGGTGTAGACTGCCGGCAGTTTCGCCTGTCCAACCCGAGCTTTGGAGTCTGTGGTCATGCCGCCGACACTGAATCAGTTGTTGAAGTCCATGGTGGAGCAGGGGGGGTCCGACCTGCACATCACTACCAATTCACCGCCGCAGGTGCGCGTGGACGGCCATCTGCGGCCGCTCGCGCTGCCGCCGCTGACGCCTACGGAGACGAAGCAGCTCGCCTACTCCATCCTGACGGACAACCAGAAGCACCGGCTGGAGGAGAACCTGGAGATCGACCTCTCGTTCGGCATCAAGGGGCTGGCGCGGTTCCGCGCCAACATCTTCCACCAGCGCGGCGCCATCGCGGCGGTGTTCCGGCAGATCCCCTACGAGATCAAGACCTTCCGCGAGCTGGGCCTGCCGGCGGTGGTCGAGCGGCTGTGCGAGAAGCCGCGCGGCCTGATCCTGGTCACCGGGCCCACCGGCTCGGGCAAGTCGACGACGCTGGCCGCCATGCTGGACAAGATCAACCGCGAGCGGTCGGAGCACATCGTCACCATCGAGGACCCGGTGGAGTACCTGCACAGCCACAAGAAGTGCATCGTCAACCAGCGCGAGGTGCACGCGGACACCCATGGGTTCACGGCGGCGTTGCGCTCGGCCCTGCGGCAGGACCCGGACGTGGTGCTGATCGGCGAGATGCGCGACCTGGAGACGGTGGAGTCGGCGCTGCGGATCGCCGAGACGGGCCACCTGACCTTCGCGACCCTGCACACCAACTCGGCGGCGCAGACCATCAACCGCATCATCGACGTCTTCCCGGCTCACCAGCAGGGGCAGATCCGGGCCCAGCTCTCGCTGGTGCTGGAGGGGATCGTCTGCCAGGCGCTGCTGCCCAAGGCCGGCGGCAAGGGGCGGGCGATGGCGATGGAGATCCTGATCCCCAGCGCGGCCATCCGCAACCTGATCCGCGAGGACAAGGTCCACCAGATCTACGGCATGATGCAGACCGGCCAGGCCAAGCACGGGATGCAGACGTTCAACCAGTCCCTGGCCGCCCTTTACTTCAAGCGCATGATCACGCTGGAGACGGCCCTCTCGCGCTCTTCCCTTCCGGACGAGCTGCAGGAGATCATCAACCGCGGCCCGGCCAGCTTGAACCCTACATTGACGGCGTAGGGGGAGGAGTTCGAGTATGCCCAGCTTCGTTTGGAAAGGTAAAACCCGCAGCGGCCAGGTCCAGGAGGGACAGTTGCTGGCCGACACGCGCGAGGCCGCGGTGGCGGTCTTGCGCCGCCAGCAGATCCAGATCACCAGCCTGCGCGAGAAGGGGCGCGAGATCAAGCTGATCCCGCGCGTCCCCCGCGGCGTCGGCTCGAAACGGATCGCCATCTTCACCCGCCAGTTCTCGGTGATGCTCGACGCCGGCCTGCCGCTGGTGCAGTGCCTCGAGATCCTCGGCGACCAGGAGGAGAACCGCACCTTCCAGGCCATCATCCATCAGGTGCGCGCCGACGTCGAGGCCGGCTCCTCGCTCGCCGACTCCATGCGCAAGCACCCCAAGGCCTTCGACAACCTCTACACCAACATGGTGGCGGCCGGCGAGGCGGGCGGTATCCTCGACATCATCCTGCAGCGCCTCTCGGTGTACATCGAGAAGGCGGTCAAGCTGAACAGCCAGGTCAAGTCGGCGCTGATCTACCCGGTGTCGATCATCATCATCGCCGCCCTGGTGGTGTTCATCATCCTGTGGAAGGTCATCCCGGTGTTCGCCCAGCTCTTCGCGGGCCTCGGCAGCGAGCTCCCCCTGCTGACCCGGATCGTGATCAACTCCAGCAACTTCGTGGGCCGCTACTTCCCGTTCCTGATCGTGGTGATCATCTTCGGCGGCGTGGCCCTGAACCGCTGGCACAAGACGCCGCACGGCGCACGCGTCCTCGACGGCCTGCTGCTGAAGATCCCGGTGATCGGCATGCTGCTGCGCAAGATCGCCGTCGCCCGTTTCTGCCGCACGCTCAGCACCTTGACGGCCTCCGGCGTGCCGATCCTCGACGGCCTGGAGATCACGGCCAAGACGGCCGGCAACGCCATCATCGAGGACGCCATCATGGCGGTGCGCAAAAACGTGGAAGAGGGCAAGAGCATCAGCGAGCCGCTGGCCCAGACCAAGGTGTTCCCCGCCATGGTCGTGCAGATGATCAACGTCGGCGAGCAGACCGGCGCCCTCGACCAGATGCTGTCGAAGATCGCCGACTTCTACGAGGACGAGGTGGACACGGCCGTGGCCGGCCTGATGAAGCTGATCGAGCCGATCATGATCACCGTCCTCGGCGCGGTCATCGGCACCATCGTCGCGGCCATGTACCTGCCGCTCTACTCGATCCTCTCCAAGATCGGGTAGGGCTGGGCCGATGAGCTTGGACCGGAGGCGGCGAACCGCGCCGCCTCCACCCGCCGCGACCTCCAGATGACTCCGCTGGCCCATCAGCTCCGCTGGTACACCGCCATCCGGGTGGTGGCGATCGTCAGCGTCCTGCTGCCGTTCGGCCTGTTCCAGCTCTGGGCTACGCCGCAGACCGATCCCGGCATCGTGGGGCCGCCGGCGCCGGGCCCGGCGGGATGGGACGAGCTGCCCGGCAAGGTCGTCTGGCTGCTCGGCGGCGCCACCTTCCTCGCCACCCTGATCTACATCGCCCTGATGCGGGTGCTGCGGCGCTCGCCCACCGTCCAGGCCTACATCCAGTTCTTCGGCGACCTGGTGCTGATCACCTGCCTGGTCTACTACCTGGGCGGCGCCTCCAGCCCCTTCTCGCTGCTCTACCTGATCGTCATCGCCGTGGCCTCGACCCTGCTGCGGCGGCGCGCCGGCGTCATCGTGGCCAGCGTCGCCTTCCTGCTCTACAGCGTGGTCATCGTCTCGCTGTTCTTCCGCTGGCTGCCGCCCGCCACCCCCGCGCAGGAGGTCATCCCCGGCTGGCGCCTCGGCTACAACCTGGCGATGCACGGCTTCGGCTTCTACGCCGTGGCCCTGCTGACCTACTACCTGGCCCACAACGTCACCCGGGCCGAGCGCGAGCTGGAAGAGAAGAAGGAGCACCTGGCCGACCTCCAGGTGGTGCACCGCGACGTCATCCAGTCGATCAGCAGCGGCCTGGTGACCGCCGACCTCGCGGGGACGGTGACCAGCGCCAACCACGCGGGGCTGGAGATCCTGGGACGTACCGAGGAGGAGCTGGTAGGCGCGCCGATCCACGGGCCGGGCTTCTTCACCCCCGAGCAGTGGCGGGAGGCCACCGCCGCCAGCGAGCAGACCGGCCGCACGCGCTCCGAGCTGGAGATCAACCACGGCCGCGAGCCGCGCTACATCGGCTTCTCCATCTCTCCGCTGCGCGACGGCGAGGGACAGCACCGCGGCTACATCGTGATCTTCCAGGACCTGACCCGCTGGCGGCGCATGCAGGAGGACCTGCGGATGAAGGACCGCATGGTGGCGGTGGGCGAGCTGGCGGCGGGCCTCGCGCACGAGATCGGCAACCCGCTGGCCGCCATCTCGGGCTCGGTGCAGATGCTCTCGGGCTCGATCGGCGGCGATCCGGCGCAGCGCAAGCTGGTCGAGATCCTGCTCAAGGAGAGCCACCGCCTCGACCGCACCATCAAGGGCTTCCTGCGCTTCGCCCGGCCGCGCGAGCGCTCCAGCGTCGCCTTCGACATCGCGCGCCTGCTGGCCGAGAACTTCGAGCTGCTCCGCAACAGCGAGGAGGTCTCCGAGCGCCACCGCCTGGAGGCGGACCTCGATCCCCCCTCGGCGCGGCTGTTCGCGGACCCGGACCAGGTCAGCCAGATCTTCTGGAACCTGGCCCGCAACTCCCTGCGGGCCATGCCCGACGGCGGCACCCTGTGCGTCGTGGGCCGCCTCGCCGGCGACTGGTACCGCCTGCAGGTCGTCGACACCGGCCGCGGCATGACCGAGGAGCAGCGCACCAATCTCTTCCACCCGTTCCAGTCGTTCTTCGACGGCGGCACCGGCATCGGCATGGCGATCGTCTACCGGATCGTCCAGGACCATGGCGGCCGCCTGCGTGTCGACAGCCGCCCGGGCGCCGGCACTACGATCACCGTCGAGTTGCCGACCGCCGGGGCGAGCGTGACTCTCGTCTCCGCCGAGGTGCCCGCATGAGCCCGCGTTCCCGACTGCTCGTCGTCGACGACGAAGCGAGCATCACCGACTTCCTGAGCCTGCTCTTCGAGGGCGAAGGCTACGACGTGGCCACCGCGCGTTCGGTGGAAGAGGCCCGCAAGCGCCTCGACGGCGGCAGCTTCGACCTCATGCTGTGCGACATCATGATGCCGGACGGCAACGGCCTCGACCTGCTCAAGGAGGTCAAGGCCGGCGAGGAGAGCCCGGCGGTGATCATGATGACCGCCTACACCTCCACCAAGTCGGCCATCGAGGCGATGAAGCTGGGAGCGGCGGACTACGTCTCCAAGCCCTTCGACGTCGAAGAGCTGAAGATCGTGGCGCAGAAGGCCCTGGAGCGCGAGGAGCTGGAGGACGAGAACGTCTACCTGCGCCGCGAGCTGGAGCAGAAGTACACCTTCAACAACATCATCGGCAAGAGCGGCCGCATGCAGGCCATCTTCGCCCTGATCGACCGCATCGCCCGCACCACCTCGACGGTGCTGATCCACGGCGAGAGCGGCACCGGCAAGGAGCTGATCGCCCGCGCCATCCATTTCGCCAGCCCCCGCTCCAACCGCCGGTTCCTTTCGATCAACTGCGGCGCCATGCCGGAGAACCTGCTGGAGAGCGAGCTCTTCGGCCACGAGCGCGGCGCCTTCACCGGCGCCGTGCGCGACAAGAAGGGCCTGTTCCAGGAGGCCGACCGCGGCACGCTGTTCCTGGACGAGATCGGCGAGATGACCCCCTCGATGCAGGTCAAGCTGCTGCGGGCGATCCAGGAAAAGGTGGTGCGCAAGGTGGGCGGCACCGAAGAGGAGCAGGTGGACGTGCGGATCATCGCCGCCACCCACCAGGATCTGGAGGCGCGCCTTCAGACCGGCGAGTTCCGCGAGGACCTCTACTACCGGATCAACGTCCTGCCGATCCACCTCCCGCCGCTGCGGCAGCGGCGCGAGGACGTCCCGCTGCTGGTGGAGTTCTTCCTGGAGAAGTACTGCCGGCAGATGGAGATGCCGACGCGGCGGATCTCCGTCGAGGCCATGCACATCCTGGAGAGCTACGACTGGCCGGGCAACGTGCGCGAGCTGGAGAATCTGATCGAGCGCGTGCTGGCCCTCTCGCACGCCGAGACCGTCACCACCCGCGACCTTCCCGTCCACCTGCTGACCAACCGGCGGACCCACCCGGACCTGATCCAGCTCCCGGACGAGGGGCTGGACCTGGAGGCCTACCTGGAATCCATCCGCGCCCAGCTCATGGTGCAGGCCCTGGAGCGCACCGACGGCGTCCAGACCCAGGCCGCCGAGCTCCTGGGGATGAGCTTCCGCTCGTTCCGGTACTACGCGAAGAAGGCGGGGATCAAGGGCGGGGAGTAGGCCCGCCGTCCAGCCTTCGACAGTAGTTGCTCTCCGAAGCTACTCCGCCCCCGCCGCCACCGCCCCGGTCGCGGGCTTCAGCGTCTTCGCCAGCACGCCGTAACCGGAGGTGCCGAGGAGGAGCTGGTCGCCGATGATCCGCGCGGCGGAGATGTCCCGGGTGGGCACCGGCGGGTCGAGGCTCTCGAACTGACCGGTCTCGCGGTCGAAGAGGCGGACGGCGTCGCCGGCGATCAGAACGGCGGGCCGGCGGTCGTTCCCGGTCGGGATCACGCGGGCGGGATCGCGGGTCAGCTCGATCCAGTCGCCGTCGGAGGCGCGGGTGAAGACGCCGCCCGATCCCCAGAGGAGGAGTTGCCCGCCGATGCGGTGCAGGCGCCCGCCCGCGAACGGCGCGGGCACGGTGTCGTTGGCCTTGGAGGTCAGACGATAAAGGCCCTTGGCGTCGGTCACCCAGAGGGCACCTCCGAACAGCGCGGCCGAGCGCGGCACGCCGTGCTTGAAAGTGGTGCGGGTAAAGGTCTTCCCCTTCAGCTCGAAGAGGCCGTCCGGCGTGCGCGCCAGCAGGCGCGGGCCGTCCATCATGAACTGCTCGACCCGGCCCTCGCCCAGGTCGCGGACCCAGTGCCAGCCCTTGCCCCGGCGCTCGAAGAGCCCGCCCTCCGTGGCCGCCCAGAGGCGGTCCTGGTGCTGGACGAGGTCGAGCACCGTGGGGAGGAACTGGAAGTCGCCGAAGGTCTTGCCGCCGTCGTGGGAGGAGTAGAGGCCGGAGAACGGCCCGGCATGGCTCACCCCCACCAGCAGCTCGTCCCCGAAGGAGCCGAAGGAGGAGATGCGGGTGTTGATCATGCCCGCGGCGGTGGGGCGGAGGGTCAGGCCGCCGTCGTCGGAGATCCAGACGCCCGCGCCCTCGGTGCCCAGGAGCACCCGGTCCGGACGCGAGGGGTGGTAGGTGATCGCGTGGATGGAGATCCCGGGGTCACCCACCCGGCGCCAGGTCTTGCCGCCGTCGTCGGAGACGTGGAGGCCGGCCACGGTGCCGGCCAGGAGGCGGCCGCCGGGGAGGGCGTTGAAGCTGGTCGTGCGCCGTTCCTGGAAGCCCTCCTTGAAGCGCTCCCACTTGCCGCCGCGGTCGGCCGTCTTGTAGACCCAGCCGCAGGTGCTGGCCCAGACCTCCCCGGGCTTGCCCGGCACCGGCGTGAGGCTGAAGACCTCGGAGTCGAGGACCATGCCCTCGAAGACCCCCGCCCAGGTCCTGCCGCCATCGTCGCTGCGGTAGGCGCGGCGCCAGGTGCCGGCGGTGACGGTGTCCGGCTGCTGCGGATCCACCAGCAGGCTGGTGACCTTCTGCACCTCGGGCAGGCCGCCGGTCAGTTGCTTCCAGGTGTCGCCACCGTCCTCGCTCCCGAACACCCCGGTGAGGGTGCCGGCGTAGAGGCGGCCCTCGCGGCCGGGGACCAGCGCCAGGGAGTAGACGGGCTCGTTGGGGAGCCCCTGGCGGGCGCGGGAGATCCAGGTCTTGCCGAGGTCGTCGGTGGAGGCGACGTGGCCGCCGCCCCAGATGCCGCGCAGGGCGGCCCACAGGCGGCCCGGATGGTTGGGATCGAAGCGGAACGCCTCCACGACCCAGCCGGGGAACGGCAGATGGTCGCCGGCGTTGGCCCAGGTCCGGCCGCCGTTGCGGGAGACGTAGACCTGGCCGGCGGACGTGCCGGCGAAGACCAGGTCGGGATCGTCCGGATGAATCGTCACGCTCCGTGCGTCGCCGCCCCAGATGGACAGGTACCGCCAGTCCGCGGGACCGGCCGAGGCCATCCGAGCCGAGGCCAGGAAGAGGAACAGCGCCCCGCACAGGGCTACCGTGAGTCGATCGATCAGTCTGTCAGTCTGCCGCCACCTTCTCATAACGGGTACCAATGACCTCCGCAAGTATCGAAATCGCAATCTCGCCCGGACTGTCGCCGCCGATCGGCAGGCCGATCGGCGCGTGCAGCCGGATTCCTGAAAGATCGAAGCCGAGCGCGGCCAGCTCCGCGCGGACGCGGGCGACCTTGCGCCGGCTCCCCATGAGCCCCAGGTAACGCAGCCCGTCCGGCGCCTGCCGCAGCACCGACGCCAGGGCGGCGGTGTCGGTCTCCCAGCAGCGGGTGACCACGGCCACGTAGAGCTCGCGGCGGCGGAAGGCCGCCAGGAAGTCGGCGCGGTAGTCGCGGTCCACCTCGGTCAGCCGGGCGCTCTGGGGGAACAGCTCGGGGTTCCGGAACTCCGGCCGGTCGTCCGCCAGGAGCACCTCGAAGCCGGCCAGGGACGCCGCCCTGGCCAGCGCCTGTCCCACCGGGCCGCCGCCGCAGACGGCGAGGACGGGCGCCGCGACCATGACTTCGAGGAAGACCTCGGCCATGCCGCCGCAGACCATGCCCGTGGGCTCGCCCCTGGTGGCTTCCTCGGTGAGGTAGTAGCGCTTGATCTCCGAGCCGGAGACGCCGGCCCCGGAGCGCAGTTTTTCCAGCGCGTCCGCCTTCACCAGCGCCTCGAAGGCGCCGCCGCCCAGGTTGCCGTGGAACGTGCCATCCGGCCGCGCCAGCAGCTTCCAGCCGACCTTGCCGGGAGTGGAACCCTCGGCGCGCACGATCTGGCACAGCACCACGCGGCCCTGGGACTGCAAGGAGCGTTCCGCCTCCGAGAGGACCTCAGCGGGAGGAGCGGTCAACAGCATGGAGGGAGGATAACACCCCGGGGCGACGCGGACTGGCACGGACCAGCACAGACGCCCACGGACGCTCTTCACCCGTCCGTGCTGGTCCGAGTCTGTCCGTGCTCGTCCGTGTTCTTCCGGAGGGCCCCCTTCACCCGGAACCAGGCGTTGCGCAGCTTCCAGAAGCGGCTGGCCTCCATGCTCGCCACCAATCCCCCCAGCCGCTGGACCTCGCGGGCCATGCGGGCCAGATCCACGCGCTCCCGCTCGTAGGCGGCCCAGGCGTCCGCCTTCTCATGAAGAAGCGAGCCGATCTCCAGGCGGGCGGCGGCCAGCAGCAGCCGCTCGATGGAGCCCGCCCAGAGAGGATGGCCCACACCCCGGCCGTCCACCGCCCGCAGCAGCAGGACCGCCCGGGACCGCGAAGCCTCTTCGGGGATCGGGCAGACGCAGCGCCAGCCCGGACGCAGACCCGGACGGCCCAGGAGGCCCGCCACGTCGGCGCGGTCCAGGTCTATGGGAGCGGAGACGAGGAGCTCGCCGTCCAGGAGGACCTCCACGGACCGCAGGTCGGTGCCCCTCCGGACCGCCGCCCAGCCGTCCAGCTCCAGGCGGCCCTCCGCGAGGCGGGCCCTCTCCACGAAGAGGAGCGGCTCCGCCTGGAAGTCGAGCGACGAGACGTCCAGCCCCGGCCCGGCGACATAGAGATCCTGGAAGCCGCAGAGCGCGCGGGGAATCCGGCGCGACGGCACGCCTTCCCTCTCCAGGGCGGCGTGGACGAACTCCTCCGCCACCCAGGTGGAACCGTAGTCGCTGGCGTCCAGGGAACCGCTCTCGCTGGTGGCGTGGAAGAGGAAGCCGGACTCCGGCATCACGACGCCCGGCGGCAGCACCTCCGGGGAATGGGCGCTGAACGCCAGCAGCCCCCCGGGCTCCAGCAGGCCGAGCAGGACCCGCAGCCACTCGACGAACCGCGCCTCCGGGAGATGGGTGAAGAGGGAGGTGACCAGGATGGCGTCGAACCGCTCGGCGCAGACGAAGTCCGCGGGCCGGATCGCGGAGACCATCCCCCGGACGCCGAAGCGCTCCTCCTGGAAGCGCACGCCGTCCGCATAGACGTCGGCCACCCGGAGGCGGTCCGGCGGGATCTCCCGTACCAGGAAACGGGTCACCCGGCCGTAGCCGCTGGCGAAGTCGAGCGCCCTCCCGATCTTCCCGGGATCGCCGAAACGCCAGCGCAGGACCTGCCCGAGGGACTCCGCGATGCTGGCGCCGGTCCGGAAGTACTGGAACAGCCCCCGCTCGCGGTCCCCTTCCTCGGCCGCGGTGAGGAAGCCGAGCATCTCGTCCCGCTCGTCGATGGCGAGGTCCAGGGCCCCCGGCGCGATCCCGAGGTCCGCGAGCAGGGCGCGGACCAGCGGGTTGTCGTCTGGGGAGCGGAAGGCCAGGGCCATAGGGGGCCAAGATTAGCAGGGTAAGATCCCGGGCCATGCTCAAGCGGCTGACCCTGGGCCTGCTCCTGGCATGGGCGGGCGGCGGATTCCTCCTGGAGATGAATAGCGCGCTCGCGGGCTGGGACGGCCGGGCGGAGAAAACGGAGCTCCCCTGGCTCTGGCGCCCCGGCATGCCCCAGACCGCCGAGCTGGAGCGCTGCCTCGCGGCGGCCCGCAGGGAGATCCCCGCCGGGACCGTGGTGGCCTTCTCCTCCCCGGACGAGCCCCCCGGCGCCGCCTTCTACCGCTGGCGGTGGGCGGCGTACCTGATGCCGGCCTACGTGGTCGTGCAGGACGGGGCGCCCGGCGTCCACCCGCAAGCACGGATCGCCTGCGGCCCGGGCGGGCGCCTGCGGCGGGTGCGGCCTTGAGCGCGGCGGCCCTCCTGCTGGCGGTCCTGGCCCTCCTGGGGAGCCGCCTGGGAGGAATCCTGACCGTTCCGGAAGACGGCCTCCTCCACCGCTGCGCGCTGTACGTCATGAGCGGAGCGGTGATCCTCCATCTCCTGCTCACCCTCCTGGACTTCGCCGGCGTCCCCTGGAGCCCGTTCCTCCTGGCCGGCCTGGCGGTCCTCCTCTTCGTCCTCGGCCGCCGGTGGCTCCCCCGCGCCCCGGCACGGACCCGGCGCCCCTGGGACCCGGGCTGGGGGGACGCCCTGGCCCTGGCCGCCCTCGCCGCCTTCGTCCTGATCGGGCTGACGGGCTGGATCCTGTTCCCCGACTTCGTCTATCACTGGGGGATCAAGGGGCACCGTTTCTTCCTCGCCCGGGGGGTGGACTACGCCTGGCTCTCCCCGGGTTGGAACTGGGTGGTCCACCCCGAATACCCGAACCTCGTCCCCGAGCTGTTCGCGGTCTCGGGGCTGGCGGCGGGACGGTTCGAGGCGACGGCCATGGTCCTCGGCGCGTCCGTCTTCTGCGCCCTGCTGCTGGCCGAGGTCCGGGAGGGGCTGCGGCGCGGCGGCGCGGACCGCTTCACCCGGCAGGCGGGACTGGCGCTGACCGCCCTGGCAACCTTGAGCTTCGGCCTCGGGCACAGCATGGCCGCCGCGGCGGACTGGTGGATGGCCCTGGCCCTGGCCGCGGCCGTGCCGGCGCTGCTCCGGCCGGCCGACCGCCAGGGGGATTTGCAGATCGGCGTCGCGGCCGCCTTCGCCGCCGCGTCGAAAGTGGAAGGGGTGACCCTGGCGGCATTCCTGGCGCTGGTCCAACTCGGCCGCCACGCCTGGACCGAGCGCCGGCTGGACCTCGGCGCCATGGCGCGGGTCGGCCTGCCCGCGGCCGCCGTGGTCCTTCCCTGGCTGGGACGGCTGGTCCACCACGACCTGTTCCTCCCCCTCCACTCGGGCCCGTTCCAGCCCGGGCGGGCGGGCGTCGTCTTCTCCGCCGTCCTGGAGGCCCTGAGGACCCCGGCGTGGCACGGCTTCGGCTTCGCCGCGCTGCTGCCGCCGCTCCTGCTGATCCCCCGCCGGACGCGGCCGTTCGCGGCGGCGGCCACCCTGCAGCTCGCGTTCTATGTCTACATCTACTTCACGGCCCGGGTAGAGGACCCGCGCTATTTCGTGCTGTCCAACTTCCCCCGCCTGATCCTGCACCTGATCCCGGCCGGCCTGGCGATGGCCCTGATCGCGCTGTCCCAAAAGAAAACGGCCGGCGGGTAATCCCACCGGCCGTCTCGGGACCCTGGCGCGCCGCTCTGGCTAGCGCCGCCGGGGCAGGATGACGGTCGCCGTGTTGCTGTACCCGGAGGCACCGCCGCCGGCCACCGCCCGCAGGCGGAAGACGTAGGTGGCCCCCGGGATCAGATCCTCCACGACCGCCGTGGTCGAGTCGGCTTCCACGGCCAGGGCCTCGGCCCACTTGGCGCCCTTCTTCTTCACCTCGATGCTGAAGCCCTCCTCGCCCCTGGACTTGTCGCGCCAGGTGAGGCGGACCGAGGTGCTGGAAGCGGCCCTGGCGGTCAGCTTGGCCGGGGCGACGAGGTTGGACGGTCCGGGCGTGGGGCCCGCGCCGTTGCCGTAGAGCTCCGCCACGCCGGCCCGGTCGTCGTCGGTGAGCTGGGCGCCGCGGCGGTCGTTGTGGGCGGACGCGAACATCAGGGCCTCATCGTTGCTGGAATGCCCCAGGCCGAGGGTGTGGCCGAGCTCGTGCGCGAAGACCTCGCGGGCGCCGCTGCCGTTGCTGCGGAACAGGCACTCGGTGCCGTCGTTGGTGACGATGTCGGCCTCGGCCGTCTCGTGGTACCGGTTGCCGCGGAAGGCCTGGGTGGAGCTGAAGAACCAGGGCCCGCCGACCGCGATGACGCCGCCCCGGCCGCAGGCGAAGGTCCCTTCGACCGCTTCGCTGGGATCATCCCGGAAGGGATCGTCGAAGACGATGGCGTTCACGCCGTCCGACCTGGCCAGGCCGTTGGCGGCCGGCGTGGTGCCCACGTAGCTGTACTGGATGTTGGAGCCGCCGTCGGAAGTCCAGGCCACGATGGCTTCCTTGAAAGCCTCGATGCTGGCCTCCGGGCCGAGACCCGGCTGGCCGTCGGAATGAACCCGCCAGTCCACCCGCTGGCCGCGGTCGAACCGGAACCAGCGGATGGCATTGCCGCTGGCCGGCGCCAGGAACGAGAACTTCTCGGTGGCCGCCGAGAGCGCCTTCTCGAAGCCCGCGGACGTCCGCACCACGTAGTCTGTCTCGCTCTCCACGCCGACCGCGCGGCCGGCGACCCAGTCCGAGAAGCGGCCGAAATCGCGGACCACGTCCGCGCCGCCGGAGAGCCCCTTCTCCCCGATCGCGTGCGCCTCCGAGAGGTCGCGCAGGGCCACGGAGTGGCCGTCGACCGTCCGCTTGTGGAAGGCGCCGAGCATCAGGTGCACGATGCGGTAGGTGCCGTCCTTGGCCGGGCTGAGGAAGAGGATCGTCTCCTCACCCTCGGCGAACCGGGGAGCGCCCCAGATCTTCAAGCCCAGCCCCTCCGGATTGACGCCGCCCGGCACCCGCACCAGCACGGTGCTGCCCGGGAGGTCTCCCTTGAGGACGCGGCTCACCTCGACCAGGTAGTCCGTGGCGGGCATCCCATCGAGGACGGGGGCGAACTCGACGCCCACGACCCGGGCCTCGACCACGGCCGGGGCCTGATCGGTCAGGTCCTGGTCGGACATCATCATGTAGGTGGTAGCGGCCGCGGGGAGCGCGGCAAGCGGGAGAAGGAGGAGAAGAACAAGGAGGCGGAGCGGTGACTTCATCGACGGTCTCCTGAAACTTCACAGACTCGGGATCGAGAGCGGAACAGACCGCCCATGGGATTCTAACATCCCGGGCGGCGGTCTCATTTCCAAGTAGGTGCTGGAAAAGGGGGAGGAAGGGACGGAGCTAGTCCGCCCCTCCCGTGGAACCCGAGCCGCCCGAGGAAGACGAGCCGGACGAGCCGGAGCTCTTGGGCTCCGCCGGCGCCTCCTTCTTCTCGCTCTTGCTCTCGGACTTCGTCTCCGTCCCGCCGCCCCCATCGCCGCCGCCCTTCTTGCCCGCGTAGTCGGTGGCGTACCAGCCGCTCCCCTTGAACTGGACGGCCGGCGCGGAGAACAGCTTCTTCACCTCGCCTCCGCACTGCGGGCAGGCGGCCAGGGGCGCGTCATCCATGCGCTGGAGGACCTCCGTCTTCTTCCCGCAGCTCTGGCATTGGTATTCGTAGATCGGCATCGCGCGTTTGGCTCCATCATCCGGGGCTGTACTTATCGCCCTGGGTCTTGAAACGGATCTTGATCGCGCCCGTCGGCTCCTCCCGCCGCGGCTCCGGGCTGGGCGGCGGCGCCGCCGACACGCTCCGGATGAGCTGGAGGATCTGGAAAGCGTACAGCAGCTTGCCGTTCTCGGCGGCGCTGTGCGGCCCCTGCGTACAGACGTCGAAGAGGTTCCGCCGGCCGTCGACCAGGCTCAGCAGCTTGTATTCGTCGCCATCCAGGGCGAGCTCGATCAACTGCTCCGTCTTATAACACGGCTCGAAGACCGTCTCTTTCCGGCCGAGCCGGGCGACCAGGGCCTTGGCGTCCGGGGCGCGCCGGATGCCCTGCAGGATGACCTGCCGCATCGGGAGCTGGATGCGCACCGAATCGGGCTCCCGGAAGTCGCCGATGGTGAAGATGACGCTGCCGTCCCGCCAGTAGAAGAGGCTCCAGACGATGGCCTCGACCTGCTTGCGGATGGCCTGGTAGATCTCCCCGGGGGACAGGATGCCGTGCTCGATGAGCAGCACGCCGTAACGCTTCCTCGACCGCTCGCGCTCGCGCATGGTCTCGGCGTAGACCTCCGGCGAGAGCACGCCGCTGCTCTGGAGCCAGGTCCCCAGGCTGTCCTCGCGGTCGGTCGAGGTGGCGTGGACCACGTTGCCTTCCTTGATGAACACCTGCTTGATCGCGCCCTCGCGGCTGGCCTCGATGACCCCGGGCACCTGGAACCGGTCGATCGTATAAAGGATCTCCGGCAGGGCCGTCTGGGACAAATCGCCGCGATACTGAAAACTGCTCTCCACCGTCGCCACGGCGAGATACCTCCCATCGAGGAATTGAATGGAACCCGGGAAAGTCGTGGAAGTATACCATTTGGCTAATTTATGGCGTCGGGAGATGGACATATGGGATCTCTGCTTCATCCGGATAAGGCCTGGCGGGCGATCGAAGAGCGGCTGACGCCGCTTCCTGAGGAGATGGCTGGCCGGCGGGAGGCGGCCGGCCGCGCGCTGGCCCGGGACCTCCCGGCGACGGTGGACGTGCCGGCCGCCGACGTCTCGGCCATGGACGGCTACGCCGTGGCCGGCGGCGTCGGCCCGGACGAGCGCCGGCCGGTGGCCGGGACCGTCGCCGCCGGGGACCCGCCCGGCTTCGCGCTCGTCCCCCCGGCCGTGGTCCGCATCATGACCGGCGCCCCCGTCCCCGCCGCCGCCGACCGGGTGATCCCAGTCGAGGCCACCGACGGCGGCCGGGACGAGGTCCTCTTCCGCTCCGGCACGGCGCCGGGCGAGCACATCCGCCGCCGGGGGGAGATCCTGCGGACGGGCGATCCGCTGCTGCCCGCCGGCGCCCGCCTCACCCCCGGGGCCCTGGCCCTCGCCGCCACCCATGGCTACGCCGCCCTGCCGGTGCGCCGGGCGCCGTCCGTGGCGGTGATGGCCACCGGCGACGAGGTGGTCCCCCCCGAATCCACCCCGGCGCCGGGCCAGCTCCGGGACTCCAACACCGACTTCCTCCTGGCCGCCGGCGCGAGCCTGGGGCTCCGCTTCGAGTCCCTGGGGATCGCCCCCGACCGGGTGGACGTCCTGCGCGAAATGGTCGAGCGCGGCCTGCGCTCGGACGTCCTCCTCCTCTGCGGCGGCGTTTCCATGGGGGAGTTCGACTTCGTGGAGGGGGTTCTGGCGGACCTCGGATGCCGGACCGTGTTCGACGCCGTGGCCGTGCAGCCCGGCAAGCCGCTGGTCTTCGCCACGCATCCCGGCGGCGGGGTCTTCGGCCTGCCGGGGAATCCCGCCTCGGTGATGGTGAGCTTCTGGCTGTTCGTGCGGCCGGCCCTGCGCCGCCTGATGGGGATCGAGGACTCCTGGTGGGGAGGCGCCCTGGCCGGCGTCCTGGCCGCTCCCCTGCCGGGCTCCGGCAACCGCGACCGCTTCCTCCCCGCCGCCGCCGAGGCCCGGGACGGCTCCTACTTCGTCACACCCTTCCCTCCCAAGGGCTCCCACGACCTCGCCGCCTTCGCCCGGGGCAACGCCCTGGTGCGGGTGCGGGCCGGAGCGCCCCCGGCGAAGCCGGGGGCGGGATGCGAGGTGTTGGTGTTGCCGGTCTAGCTCACCCGCAGCAGGCGCTGACCTTCTCCACCGCCCTCTGGGCCGGCGCGATCGAGCACACCCCGGTCTCCGGCAGCTCCAGGTGGACCTCCCGGGCCGATTCCCAGTCCCCGGCGAGAGCGGCCGCCACCGAGCGGACCTGCTCGTAGCCGGTCAGCAGGAGGAACGTCGGGGCGCGGCCGTAGCTCTTCATCCCCACGATGTAGAAGCCCTCCTCCGGGTGCTGCAGCTCCTCGGCCCCGTGCGGGCGCACCGTGCCGCAGCTATGGATGTTGGGATCGATCAGCGGCGCGAGCGCCGTGGGGCTCTCCACCGCCAGGTCGAGCCCCAGCCGCAGCTCGCCGAGGATCGAGAGGTCCGGCCGGAAGCCCGTGGTGGCGACGACCTCGTCCACCGGCGGCAGGGCGCCGTCCTCGCCCACCAGGATCCCGCCCTCCCGGATCTCCACCAGCTTGAATCCCGTGACCACCCGCACGGCGCCGGACTCCACCCGCTCCCGCATCCGCGCCCCCAGCTCGCCCCGGGCCGCCAGCGCGTCGTTGGCGCCGCCGCCGAAGACGCGGTCGAGAGACCCCTTCCGCACCACCCAGGTGATCTCGGTGCCGGGCGCCTCGTCCGCCAGGGCTACCAGGTCCAGCAGGGCGTTGAACGCCGAGTGGCCGCTCCCCGCCACCGCCACCCGCCGGCCGGCGTAGCGCTCCCGGTGCGTCCCGAGCACGTCCGGGATGCCGTAGAAGATCCGCTCCGCCAGCGCCCTCTCCCCCGCCGCCGGCACGCCGCTCGCCCCCAGCGGGTTGGGCCGCTTCCAGGTGCCCGAAGCGTCGATGACCGCCCGCGCCAGCACCGCCTCCTCCCGTCCGTCCGCCGTCCGCACCTGCACCAGGAACGGAGCCTTCTCGCGGCCCTCCGTCTTCATCTTGTCGAAGCCCAGCCGCGCCACCGACTCCACCCGCGCGCCCAGCCGGATGCGCGGCGCCAGCTCCGGCGTCGCCGCCAGCGGCTCCAGGTAGCGCTCCACCAGGTCGTCGCCCGTCGGATAACCGCAGCCCGACGGCGCCGCCCAGCCCTGCGCCTCCAGCAGGCTCCGCGAAGCGGAATCCACCACGTACTGCCACGGCGAGAAGAGGCGTACGTGCCCCCACTCTCGGATGTTCGCGCCGACCCGGGTCCCCGCCTCGAACACGATCGGCTCCTCACCCCGGGCGATCAGATGGGCGGCCGCCGCCAGGCCCACCGGCCCTCCGCCGATGACCGCCACTGGAAGTCTGTTCGTCGTCATGATTGTCTCCTCCACATTTCCGGAAAAGTCGAATTGTCCGGACAAATTTTTTTACCGTTCAGCCCTTGGCCTTGCCGGCCGCGCCCGCCCCGATCGTCACCACGGGATTGCGGGTGCAGCACTCTTCGTACAGGAAATCCAGGAGCGCCCGCAGGTTCTGGTCGTCCGCCAGATAGCGCAGGAACCGCCCCTCGCGCTGCTGCTGGACGAGCCCCGCCTGGCGCAGCTCGTCCAGGTGATGCGACAGCGTCGACCCCGGGATGCTCAGCTCCTGCTGGATCTCCCCCGCCACCATCCCATGAGGATGGGAAGCCAGCAGCCGGCGCAGGATCTCCAGCCGGAGCTCATGCCCCAGGGCCGCGAACTGGGTGGCGTAACGGCGGGCGTCTCCTCTCATGGTTCGACTTTACCGGAAATGTCGGCGAGTGTCAAACAAGACCGTAGAAACGCAGAAATACGCTTATTGGCCGCGATTAGATAAAGTATACTTGCCTTATTTGGAGCCAATAAGCACCATAGACCGTTAAAAGCGCCAGATCTCCGGCTTGGGTGAGGCGGTCGTGACACCGGTATAATCCCTCTCCAACAATTCCCTGCCGAGCTGTGACTCTCCGGCCCAGGGGAGGTCTATGGTCGCCACGAAGTTGCGGGTCAAGATCGCCTCCGAGGACTGGGAGCTCGAACAGGTCTACGACCTGAACTACCGGACCTTCGTCGAGGAGATCCCCCAGCACTCGCCCAATCCGGAGCGGCGGCTGGTCGACGCCCGGCTGGCGCACAGCGTCTGCTACGTCTGCCTGGACGGACAACGGCTGCGGGGGATGGTGGCGGTCTGCGACCGGCGCCCGTTCTCGCTGGACGCCAAGATCGAGCGCCTCGACAACCTCCTGCCTCCTCACCGGCGGCCCTGCGAGGTCCGCCTCCTCGCCGTCGAGAAAGACGACCGTGGAAGCGCCGTCTTCATCGCCCTGATGGGAGCGGTGCTGCGCCATGCCCGGGAGAACGGCTACGACCTGGCCGTGCTCTCGGGGGCAAAGAGCCAGCTCCCCCTCTATGACCACATGGGCTGCGTCCCCATCGGTCCGCCGCTGGGGACCGAGTCGGCGCCCTACCAGGGCATGTACCTGAGCTGGGACCGCGTCAGCCCGTCGATGCTGCGCCGGATGCGGGAGAGCGCGGCGTGAAGCGCCCGATCAACCTCCTGCCCGGCCCGGTGGCCATCCACGATTCCGTTTCACGGGCCCTGGCGGCTCCTCCGGTGTCGCACCGCGGCGCCGGCTTCATGGACGAGGTGGCGGCCATCCGCCGCGAGCTCTGCCGGCGGACCGGCGCCCCTCATGTCGAGATCCTGCTGGGCTCCGGGACGCTCGCCAACGAAGCGGTGGCGGCCCAGTTGTCCCTCTTCCCCGGCCGCGGCGTCATCCTCGTCAACGGCGAGTTCGGCTCCCGGCTGGCCGCCCAGGCCCGGCGCTGGCGGCTCCCCTGCCGCGAGATCGCCGCCGGCTGGGGGGAGCCTCTGCCCCTGGGCGAGCTGCGCCGCGCGCTGCAAGCGGACTTGGGAATCCGCTGGATCTGGGCCGTCCATTGCGAGACCTCGACCGGCGTGCTCAACGACCTGGAAGGGCTCGCGGCGGTCGCCCGGGAACACGGCGCCGCCCTCTGCCTGGACGCCATCAGCTCGCTCGGAAACGTGCCGGTCGACCTGTCCGGCGTCCATCTGGCGACGGGCGTCTCCGGCAAGGGACTCGCCTCGTTCCCGGGCCTGGCCCTGGTCTTCCATGCCGAGCCGATCGAGCCCGCCCCCAACCTGCCGCAGTATCTCGACCTCGGCAGCTACGCCCGGTCGGAGAGCATCCCCTTCACCACCTCGACCAACCTGTTCGCGGCTCTCTCGGCGAGCCTCGCCCGCTCCGCCCGGCGGGACGGCTTCGCCGGACGCCGCCGGCTCGCCGCCTGGCTGCGCCCGCGCCTGGAGGATCTCGGCTTCGCGGTGATGGCTCCCGAACCGATCGCGGCGCCGATGGTCCTGACACTCCTGCCGCCGCCCGGGGTCCAGGCGCTCGCCCTGGGAGACGCCCTGGAAGCGCGGGAGATCTGGGTGAGCTGCCGCAGCGGCTACCTGATCGAGCGCAACCTCCTCCAGGTCTGCCTCATGGGAGAGCACCACCGCGGGGAGTTGGAAGAGCTCCTGAGGGTCCTGACGCCCTGGGCGACAGAGGGCGCGGCATGGAGGGGGCTCTGCGAGGCCCCCTCCGGGATTCCAGCCGCCTGAGTTATCCCTTGATCGACCGGTCGTGGCAGCCGCAGCGCTCCACGCCGTTCGCGTCCACGAAAGGACCGCAGGTCTGCGGGAAGGCGCAGAGGATGATGGCACAGAGCTCCGGGCACGTCTTCGGCCAGAGCACCACGACCTGGGCCGCCGAGGGCAGAGCGGTGAGGCTCGCCAGGAGGATGAGCGCGAGCGCTGTCAGTCGCATCATGGATTTCATGGATCTACCTCCGTAGTCTGAGAGGGAGCTTTCCCTCATTCAATGAGGTGCCGGAGACCGCGTTCTCCGAGCAGACCTTGCCCCTACGGCTATCCCCATCATGCATATTTCACCATCATAGTCACATTATGCCTCATTTTCCCGGGTTGACGCTCGGCCGGCAATACTCCATCCTATGCACATCGCAGTTACCTCAGTGCGGGCGCTTTGCAGCGGACCTCGCCGGAGAGCAGCAACATCAGCAGTATCCCTCGATCAGCGACGTTCCTGGGCGGGATTCCAGGAGCTGTTTCGAGGCTGACAACGCGGGAATCCGGTACCACAACGGTATCGGTAATTAGGGGCCCTATGTGACCCCAGGAAAGGAAGAAGACCATGTCGCAGGAAACCACGTATGCAGGAATGATTGGAGAGTGGCAGAAGCTTATCGCCACGCTGGAGGCCAACGCCGCCGACCTCCCTCACGCGGAGGTCCCCAAGAGCGAGCTCGCGGCCATGCTGGCCCGGGCTCAGGGGATCTCCCTGGAGCAGGCGGCGCTCACCGCCACCAAGCAGGAGCAGTCCAAGCAGCTCAAGGACGTGATGACCGAAGGACAGCGGCTGGCCAACGCCCTCCGCGTCCTGGTCCGCCAGCGGTACGGCATCCGGTCGGAGAAACTCGTCGAGTTCAACCTCCAGCCGTTCCGTGGGCGGAAGCGGAAGGCCAAGCCGGCCGAGCCGGCCGAGACCGGCCCGCAGACCAACCCCAACTCCTGATCTCCAGTTAGTCTGATTTCCGGGGGCGTGCTTCCACACGCCCCCTCTTTTTTTGCCCTTCCGGCGGCTCATCCCACCCATCGGCAACCCATCTCAACCATCGGCAGGCCGTCGTAAGCATCGGCGGGCCATCTCAGGGATCGGCGGGCTGTTTTATCCATCGGCGGCTCGTCCCAACGATCGGCAGCCCGTCCGATCCATCGGCAGCGCGCTTTATCCATCGGCAGACCGTCATATCGATCGGCGGGCCATCCTGAGGATAGGCAGCCCGTTTTATCCATCGGCGGCCTGACTTATCGATAGCTGGGCCGTCCGGGGGTGGGCTTCCACAGCTCCATGGGCTGTCCGAAGTTGTTGGACTTGCCCCGGGCCGCGGTGAACCCGAGGGAGTACATCTGATCGCCCAGCGTCCGGTGAGCCACCTCGCCCATGGGGACGTACGCCGCATAGCGCTTCTTCAGGTGGGGACTGTTCAGACCCGGATCGAGGCGGCGCACGTTGCGGGTGTTGTGGAAGGTGGCGGCCCAGACGATGATCTTCTTCCCCGGATAGCGCTCGTTGGCGAGCCAGACCAGATTGCGTCCCATCTGCTCGTCGCGGATCGGTCCCCCCCCTCGTCGGCTGACCCCCACTCCTGGCGGGCGAAGGACCCGATGCTCTCCATCATCTGGAGCCAGAAGCCGGCCTCCCGGTCGCGCAGCGGGCCGGTCCGTTTTTCGATCCTGGCGCAGCTCCCGCAGGCGGGCCTGGAACCACGCCGGCGCCGCGGGCTGGGCCAGGGCGGGGGCCGCGAGGGCGAAAAGGAGCGGGAGGGCGAGGTATGAGCGCATGCATCCTCCGCAGCAGGAGAGGCTCGGAGCATGATAGCGGGAAGAGCGCAGGGAAGGGCAGGCCCTCGGAAGGGCCTGCCCGTGAGTGTTACGGGACGACGCAGCGGCAGCAGTCGTTCGGCCGAGGATCGGCCACGGTACCCTCGGGGCACGGCAGGCAGGTCACGGCGATGCACTGCTTCGGGAAGGGCTGCTCCGCGTTCGCGGTGGAGGTGTGGGTGGTGACGATCGCCGCGGCGCAGACCAGCCCGGCCAAGATGAGTCGCTTCATGGTGAATCTCCTTCTACTTCGTCCTACGTACTTCGTTATCTGTGCCCCGGGGGCCGGATGCCCCCGTCGAAAGGCCACGGTGCTCAGTGCAGGATGTGGGCCAAGGAGGAGGGGACGCGGCGCAGAAGCTACCCCCTGCGCCGCCGCCCCTCGGAGATTTCAACGGTCGGGGACCAGCCCCGCCGCTCTCGCCTCCTGAAGCACCGGAGACTGTGGATTGTTGTCCCGCACCCAGACCAGGGCGTCGCGGGTCCAGAGGGAAACGGAGCCACCCGACTCATGGACGCGGGCGAGGGCTCCGAAATCACGGGCGAGGGGCGCCACCGCCGCCCAGGGTTCGCCGTTCTCGAGGCGGGCGGGGACGCTGACCGCCTGGCCGTCGACCTTCAGGCTCCCCGCCTCGAAGCTCACTCTGGACCGTGGGGCCAGGACGCGAACGACCGGCGCGGCGGGAGCCCAGATCTCACCGCCTTCGCGGCGCGTCCGCGGGGTTCCAGTGAACACCGGGGTCCAGCGGATCGGCACCTCGTCTTCCGATTCCGGAATGAGCACCGAATAGAAAAGCTCGGGTCCCGCGGCCGGCGAGGGCTGGGGAGCCGCGGGCGCGTCGGCCGGCGCGGAGTCGGTAGCGCTGGCGCCGGCCCTGGGCTCCGCTGTCACCTCGACACGATCACGCTCGGCGGAACCGCCGCTGCAAGCTCCGAGGAGCAACGCGACCAAGGCAACCGTCCAGCGCACCCTCATTGTGTGACCGCCGTGTAGAAAGGATACGCGTTCACCACCGCGTTCGGGTTGTTGTTGGGGTGGGCGAACTCAGGGGGGAAGAAGGCGGCGTTGTGGGGATCCACCAGACCGGGCCGGGTCGAGCGGATCATCCATTGGATGGAGACCCCGGGACCGTAGCCCAACGTGTCGAGATCGGTCTGCCAACGATCGGCCTCCGCCGTCAAGGTCATGGTCCTCGACGCCCAGGTGCTGGTGCCCGCCCGCCGGTGGAAGAGGACCACGTTGCCGGCGGGGAGGGACGTGCGCGTGCCGCTGCTCATCACATAGGAGGTGGCCCGCACTACGTTGGCCGCATCCTTCTCGACAAAACTGATGAAGTCGAGGTCGTCCCCGCTCCTCCACTCCGGGACCCAGATGTAGTGGCGCTCGAGGCCGGTCCAGCGGCCGGTCGAGCCATCTCGCGGATTCAGCAGACCAAAGTGCAGGTGCGGGGCGTTCATGTATAGCCCGTCCTCGTCCCCCGAGGTGGCCACCTGGTCCGACGGCGTCACGGGCGAGCCGGTCGTACGGAAGCCTACCCGTTCCACGTGATCGAACTTCAGGTATACCGCATCGTCTTGAATGTCGTTGTCGTTGACGTCCAGCCGAAGGATGACCTCGAAGGAACCCGTGGATTCTTGAATGCGGCCGCCGCTTGAGTTATAGCCGTCCTGACCCACGATCCAGCCGTAATAGGGGGCATAGACCGGCGTGTTCATCGGCGCGCGGAGGTCGGTGCCCTGGTGTGGCGAGGTGCCGTCGTCCCGCGGCTGCTGCCACTTGCTGGTGACCACGTTGGGGATTTCGTTCCCTAAGGCATCGCGGGTGGGGATCCAGAAGGACTTGATCGTCCCTCCCAACGCGTAGTCTCGGAACCTGGCGAGATAGGACTCGGTATCCGCCTCCAGGGAGGCGACCACGACGAAGAGGACAGCGACGGCCAAGGCCGAGCAGAGCAGGAATGAGGCGAGGTGTCGTTTCATGGTTGGCTCCTTCCATTACCGCCGTTATTGAGCGTTCGCTACCGGGACGGGGAGAAGGCTCGAACGCTCCTCGCCGCTCCGTCGGGAACCGGTGGTGATGAGCAGGGTCTCGTCATCCACCCAGCGAGGTGGGTCGGTCAGCGCCTCCCGCCTCGGAGAAGGCAGCGACAGGAACTGGGACCTGCCCGTGGCCACGTCGACGACCTGGACCTGCTTGCTGCCATCCATCGCCGACAGCACGACGGCGAGGCGTGAGCCGTTGGGGGAGAAATCGGCGGTGCCCGCGTACTCCAGGCGACCCCGACGGGCGACCCTGGTCCGCTTGCCGTCCTTCAGGATCACAAGCCTCCGGCTGCTGGGCAGGTTGCCTTCGAGCACGGCGGCGACACCCGCGGCCGATTCGACGGCGAGGAACGTCCCGGCGCTCATGACGTGTACCTGTCCGCTCACCGGATCGACGGCGGAGACACCGCCCTGGTCACTGGTGAAGAGCAACTCCTCACCCCTCCAGCCGAGCGGAGTGAAGCTGTCGCCGGACTGGTCGAGAAGCGCCTGTTCATGGCCGCTGTCGTAGTCGACCATCCACACCGACTGCCCCGCGGAACCTGCCTTGATGGCCTCGCGGTTGCTGACGTAGGCGACGAAGCGGCCGTCAGGGCTCGCAACAGGAGCCACCGCCCACATCAAGTCGACATCGGCCTCGAAGCCAGGGCCCGCGGCCAGTTCCTGGCGGGAAAAACCGGCGGCCGAATCCGCAGCCAGTTTCTCGGGAGCGGCTCCGGGCTGCATACGCCAGACCGTCCCGTCTGTGCTGAAGACATAGTCTCCCGCCCTTCCCGGGAGGCCGGCCACCCCAGGCGCGGAGCCCACCGGATTGAACAGCATCCTGCGCCCCATGAACTGGGTCGACCACACCCGCGGCTGGTTGTCGGGGCCGCCGACGAAGAGGCCGCGGGAGCGGGTGGGAATGAAGGAGGCCGAGCCGCCCGGCCCGATCACCAGGGCCTGCCCGGTGGGTACGGCTTTCTCCACCCCTTTCTGATTCAGATTGCGCCGGGGTTTGGGAGCGAGGAGCGCGTGGCCCGACTCCCGGGCGACGAGCGTCCAGGCGCCCGCGGGGAGTCGTTTCATGGTGTCGAAGGGCTGGGACTGAGCAACCCAGCCGACGCCAAGGATCAATGCGAGAAGGAGAGGCGCTGCAAGAAGTCTGGGCTTCATCGGTGTACCTCCTGGTTGTCGTGGGGGCGGTCCCCGCTGCACCATCCATCGCCCGATCCCTTAAGCATCTGCAAATAAAATGCCTTGGTCCGAATATCGGTGCCTAGCTGGCAAGAGCTTGTGGACGCAGGGGGTGCGTCCTCTGTAGGGGGCGTTTTTTCCGTGGAAAAGGGTGTTCCGCGCGCGGCGCCTCGGTAGACGCAGCAGGAGTTGCGAGGCAGTCCAGGCCAGGAGGGGGAGCGGCGCCGCTCCCTCCCGGCGAGCCTTCAGGGGCAGGCTTCGCTGCGGTCCTGATGACGCAGGCAGGTGATCATCTGGTAGCTCGACTTGAGCGCCGAGTTGTAGGCGCCAGCGAAGCTGCCGTTGTAGGTCGAGTAGTCGCAGGCCTCGCCGGCGAAATACAGTTGGTGGCCGATCGGCTCGGCCAGCTTCTGGCGCATCGCGGCCTGGCCCGGCAGGGCCGCCGAGTAGGCGCCGAGCGTCCATTCGTTCGCCCCCCAGTCCGTGGTCCGGGACTTCACCAGCGCGCGGCCGGCGTCGCAGTCGCACATGTCGCTCATCGCCGCGAGGGCCAGCTCGACCATGCGCCCCGGCCGTGATCCGCCAGCTTTTCGAGCTCCCAGGCCCGCTTTCCACCGAAGAACCCGATGGCGATCAAGGTCCCCATCGGGCGGAAGACGAAGGCCATGTCGTCGTCGCCGCGGTCCAGGTCTCCGCCGTAGAGCAGCCAGACGTCCTGGAGCGTGGCACCGTCCTGCCGGGGGAAGACGTCGGGCGTCGAAAACTCCAGGATCACCTTGTTGAGCAGCCCCATCGGCAGGCCGCGGATCGCCGCCACCTTGTCGGCCGGAAGCTCGGGCTCGAAGCGGATCTTGCCGGCGGCGAGGACGCCGGTCGAGACGGTCACCAGCACCATGCGTCCCGAGAAGCGCTCGCCCTGCTTCGTCTCCACGGTCACGCCTCCAGGGTCGCGGCTGATCCGGGTCACCGGCGAGCGCAGACGGACCTGGGGGAGGACCTCCTGGCCATACTCCTGGACGAAAGTTCCGTAGCCGCGCTGGATCAGCACGTCCTCGCCGGCCAGGAACTCGCTCGCGTCGACCGACGAGTTTTCCTCCAGCTCCACCGCGCTTTCCAGGGGTCCGGAATTCAGCTCGACAAGCTCGCGCAGCTCTTCGAAAGTAGCCTCTCCCGGCGCTACCGGCTCTTCCCCGGGTGGCTCTTCCGGGGGCAGATGATCGGAGGCCGCATCGTCATGACTTCGGACTCTTCGAGCGACTCCTCGAAGGCCTCGGTGATGCGCTCGAACCGTTCCTGCTCCCGCGGGCTGGCGAAACGGTCCTCGAAGAAGAGATGGCGCGCGGCGTCCACGTCGGTTTCCTGGGTGGCGTACCCACTGCCGAGGATGATCGGCGTCAGGGGGTTGGTCTGGACGTTGTGGATCCAGGCGCCGCCCAGGTCGATCGGAGCGCTGAAGGTGGTCGCGTCCGTATGGCCGCGCCCGCCGATCCGGTCGGTGGCCTCGAGAATCACGAAGGAACGCCCAGCATGCTTGAGGGTCTTGCCGGCGGTCAGGCCGGCCATGCCGGCGCCGACGATGATCACGTCATACCGTTGCTGCGCTGCCTGCTGAGCCGTGGCGGGCGCCACGGGCTGGGGAGCCGGCGGTGACGCGCACGCCATCGAGATGGCGAGGAATCCAAGGGGCACGACGTGAAGGAAACGAAACCAGGACCTCACCATAGGCTCGTGATCTCCCTTTCGAAGCTGTGCTTGCCGTCCGTAGTCTATCGCAGCGCTAATCCAGCCGGGTCTTCCTCCTTTTTGGAAAAGGGGCAAATCAGAAGCGGATGGGCGGGCCCTTAACCCATCCGTTTCCGCTTCACCGGAGACAGGCGGCTAGGGGCACGAGGCGCAGTATTCGGCGAAGCAAAAGCTGAATCCGGTCACGACGCCCCAATCGACCGGATTGCCACAGCAGTTGGAGCCGCGCGCTCCCACAATCTGGCTATAGCTCGCGTCACTGAAGTAGTAACAGATGGTGCCAGCGCCCGCGGTCGCAGTCTGAGGCACGGAGGCTAGAACGGCGGCCACGAGGACAACGACCAAGAGAAGCTTACGAAACGGCATGATCCGGTGCATGAAACGCTCCTTTCTCGAAATGGCGACGGCAACGCTCTACTCCAATAGAGTGCGGGCCGCCCTCGGTGTGGGACAGTGAAGGAGAATGACGCCGATTGCGATCCTTGAGGGGTCCTGGCGCTGGTCGGGGTGGGGGAGCTTTGGGATAGATTCCCTTCCTGGGTCACAGCCCCCTTCGTGCGGTGAGGAGCCGGCCATGAACACTGAAGATCCAACCTACAACGAAGCCTGCGCCGAGGTCTACGACCAGTGGTTCGGTTCCTGCGAAGAAGCTGCCGTCGACCTCCTGGCGGAGCTGGCCGGGTCCGGCCGGGTCCTGGAGCTGGGCATTGGCTCGGGGCTGCTCGCGCTCCCTCTGGCGGCCCGGGGGATCGACCTGCACGGCATCGATCTCTCGCCGGCCATGGTCGCTCGCTTGCGCGCCAAGCCCGGAGGGGAGGCCATTCCGGTCACCATGGGCAACTTCGCCGATGTGGCGGTCGAGGGCGACTTCTCTCTGGTCTTCGTGGCCTACAACACCTTCTTCGCGCTCTCCACCCAGGACGAACAGGTGCGCTGTTTCCAGAACGTGGCCGCGCAACTCACCGGAGACGGAGTCTTCGTGCTTGAGGCCTTCGTCCCCCAGAGCGCCAACTTCACCGGCGGATTGAAGGTCACCGCGGTGACGGACGAGCGGATCGGCATGAAGGTGTCGGAGCACGATCCCATGCGCCAGCGGCTGAAGAGTCAGCACGTGGTCATCCGGAATCAGGAGATCCGTCTCTACCCGGTCGAGGTCCGCTACGCCTGGCCCGCGGAGCTCGACCTGATGGCGCGCCTCGCCGGTCTCCGGCTCCGGCACCGCTGGAGCGATTGGAACCGGACCGAGATCGGACCCAACAGCCAGCGGCACGTCTCCGTGTACGAAAAGATGGGTTGAGGATGGCGGAAGCGCATGGGAATCGAACCCACCCCCGAGCCGCAACCGGCGCCGGACAACGGTTTTGAAGACCGGATGGTTCCCATGCCTTCCGTCCTGTATCTGTTTGGTTCTTCATGGCTTAGCGGTTTGACCCGGGAAGGCTCCATGCCCTTGTGTCACTCCCGTGTCACTGCCAGCCCACAGCCTACCAAAGAACCCCGGAGCAGGGCACGTGGCCACCATCTACAAGCGTCTCACCGAGGACGGCAAAGTCCGCTACACGGCTTATATACGCCTGAAGGGGCACCCCAGACAATCCCAGACCTTCGACCGGAAGGCCGATGCCATTCGGTGGGCCAAGCAGCACGAAACCGCCGTCCAGACCGGGCGCTACCTGCTCAGCCCGGAAGCGTCGAAACGAACCTTGGCGGACCTGATTGACCGCTACACCGAGCATGTCCTTCCAGACCTTCCCGCCAGCGCAAGGGATTATGCCCGGCATCTCCGCTGGTGGAGGGACCAGCTCGGGTCCTACTACCTCTCCGACATCAGCCCCAGGCTGATTGACGACTGCAAGCAAAAGCTGCTTCGCGAGCCCGGGCCGAAGGGGAAGCGCAGCAACGCGACCGTCAACCGCTATCTGACAACCCTCAGCGCCGTGTACACCTATGGCATGAGCCCTGCCGTCAATTGGGTCACTCAGCACGTGGTCAGGACGGTAAGGAGAAAGGAGGAACCCAGAGGCAGGGTCCGCTTTCTCTCCAGGCCCGTAGACGAACAGGATTCCGAGCTAGAGCGGCTTCTTGCGGCTTGCAAGCAGAGCCGAAACCCAGACCTCTATGATCTGGTGTTGCTCGCCCTCTACACAGGGATGCGGCAAGGGGAGTTGATGGCCATCCGCAGGGCATGGATTCGCCTCGATATGGACAGCCCCGGCATCAGCCTCCCTGCCATGGCCACCAAGGGGAATGAGGATCGCTTCGTGCCCCTCGTAGGCGAAGCGCTCGCCCTGGTCAAGCATCGCCTGTCAGTGACCTCCGACCATCTCTTCTCTCGGGCTCGCTCCAGTAAGAAGCCTGCATTCCCACGCAAGAGCTGGGAAAGAGCATTACAGGTTGCCAGAATCGCTGACTTCCGATTTCATGATCTCCGTCACTCTCATGCTTCCTATCTGGCCATGGAGGGATCTACAGAGAGGGAGATCATGGGAGCCCTTGGGCATAAGTCAACTGCTATGGCCGCCCGGTACGCTCACATTGCCAATGCCCACAAGGTTAAAGTAGCTCAGAGACTCACTAACACTCTAGAAGTTCATGCACCCTGAGTATAAAACTTCACATAAGCAGCCCATCATATTCCGATTGCCAGATTAGGCCCTAGGCTCGGTTCTATGACCTTCTATCCCTTAGCCAAGAGGGAAGCATAGCCCTGCCTAAGATCGTGGCCATGCGGGGCTATTAGCGCCATTCCTGAGCACTCATAGAACTCATCAGGAAACTGACAAGCCATACATGATGACTCGTTCATACAATCGATAGAGCCCTACCGCCTATCATCTTAATTTATATCATTGTTGAAGCATGGACTCTCTCGCTCACTCGGGCAGAGCCTTCCCCTGAAGGTTACATAGTAGGCCAGAGGAGGAGAGTTAGTTTGCTTAGGGATGATCCCTTAACCTTCATTGGACCAGGACGTAGGCTTTATGTACCATCTACTAGGTACCCGGAGCCTGGGATTTCCTCTCCTCGTAGCTTTGATCTAGTGGCATAGATCTTCTTGAATGGACACCGTTTTAGGTGGGAAACCTGCCCATAGAGTATACCGCCACTCCTGTACACCCCCAAGAACCGAAAGTGTACAGGCTCCATAATCTCAATATGACTGCTACATGGTACAGTCTTCTTCCTACCACCTTCCTCACAGACACCGTGCAAGGCAGCAGAAAGTGATTATTTCTGACTAGATTAGTTTACCACAGATTGAGCCAGGTGGAGCATTCGAATGCCAGCGCCAGTGAACAGCCCACGGATTCGGCAAGTTTAACAGATGACCGAAAGCTTGTCAATGTCAAGTGTTCACCTTCCATTCCTATGATCGGATTTACATGTCAAGGGTTGAGCAGAGCCCTTTAGCCGAGCCCCCTCAAAAATCTGCCCGCATACGAACGAACAGAATTATTTGTCCACATGCGCTGGAATTCTCTGGTCAGCCCCGCAGTTCGGAACAGGCTCTTCGCATCCATCCTAGACGCTCCCTTACGATGCAGGGGAAGGGAGAGCATCCTACCCACCTCACGCCAAAGTTTGTGAAAGAGACAAGGGAACCAGATTAGGTCCCGCCTCCCCTAAAATCACCAGGGACAAATCCCGGGGATCTCGGAGTGGCACACAACTGTCAAAGCCCTGCGAATTGACAGGACGAATACTGGGACTCTGCCGCCTGATTTTTCTAATGATTACAGAGGATAGCAGGGTTCAGCCAAGGGCAGTAATATGGGAACCCCTACCAGACTTGCCGCGTCCCCACCACAATATCGCGATATGTTACAGCGTCAGCGTGTCCACGGCACGCCATAGCCTAAACGCTCAGGAGACCAAAGACGAGGAATCAAGTGAAAATTCCCAGACAGTACCCTTGACTTAGTCTCGGATCACGCCCACCTCTCCCTTTCTCCTTTTGTTCGCGGCTCTAACGTGGCTCAAACCGGACCCAAGAAGTCATCTAGCATGCGCTCACTCTTTGAGCCCTTGGGGACAAAACCTAGCAATCCATTCGATTGCAGTAGCTTTACTAGCCACATAACATCCTTCAGCAAATCAACAGAACGGCCTATAGATCTAACCTCAAGGTCGCCCGGCACACCATGGGCAACCTTGTTCCTGGCCTTCCTCAGCAACTCCATTCTAGAAAAGTCATGGCCGCTGTACACACCTATCTCAAGCAGTTTATTGTTCTTCTTTTGCAGAGTCTTTTCTTGTTCTTTGATGGTTGCGTCAGGGCACTTACCCTCAAACAAGACTTCCGTTACTAGTTCTGCGGCTAAGCAGAGCAAAGCTCTACTTAGGTACGGGCTCTCTGCCAATGCTTCTCTCAAGCATGCACGCAGTACGCTACGCAGCGGCTCCCATGAGACCAAAAATATCAATCTCTCCAACTCACCATTTGAAGGTAAGCTATGAAGGCGATCTCCATACTCCACTGACTCAAGAACTAGCGCCAACTGCTCAGCACGAGCAAATAAACCAGGAAAGCTGTTTTGATGTTCCGAGAGAAGGCTACGGAGATCACTAAGAGTTTCACGCGCTCCTTCATAGTCGCGGGAATCGATAAATGACGCAATGAGACCAAACAGGATTTGCGCCTGAAAGCCGATATGTCCGGCCATACGACAAAGCTCAAGAGCCTCCAGGGCCAAGTTTAATCCCTTGATTCTAGCTCGCCCTGATCCTCGACCCTGGAGAATTCCCAGCCATGCCATGGATAAAGCTCGGGAAGCTTGTGACATGTCGGGAATTCTATCATCGAGCAACCGGACTTTCTCATACAGCTTCAAAGCCTTGGGGAATTCATCTACCTTTCGGGCCAGACTAGCCTTTGCCTCAGTAAGGAATCTAACTGTAGAAAGTTTCCTTGCCTTGCTCAATCCATTCTCGATCTCATTGATAGCCGATGATAGCCTCCCAGCCTGGAGGTATCGATACGCATAAGAACTTCTTAGCCCAGCAGCAGCTTCGCTGTCTCCTAGAGCTTCGTATATTATGTTGATGTCATCAAGATAGTGCCTCCAAGACAGAAGGCCATTGTCATGCGCGATGTTTAACCAAGTGCAAGACTTTTCCCACAAGATAAGCAAATTAGCTACATCCAACAGCCTCGCATCATCTGACAACCGCCCTTTCTTGGGCCGTTCTATTGCACTACCAGATAGAGCACGCAATCCTTGATCAAGAGACGCAAGCACTTTGACGTACTTATGCTCTTGATAGTACCTACGCGCCCTCTCTAGAGCTACGCTCAAATCTTCGGGCTCACTATTCCCAGGCAGAAGACTAAACAACCCCGGAGCCGCCTCCCTTAGCTTGGCGGGATCTTGTCGGTATCTATCAATGAAGTTAGGCAGCTCTAGAATCTCCATCTGGGGGCTACTTTCTACTGTTCAGTATAAAATTGTAAAACTCAGTCTCTTGCTTTAGCATCTTGCTGACGGGGAACTTACGCCTTGCGGTTTGCTTGCCTGCACCTCCCAAGCGTCTACGTAAATCTCCATCAGTTAAGAGCCGTATAATTGAGTTGGACAAACCCAAGGCGTCCTCGGTCTTCACTAGAAGACCATTTTGTTCATTTGAGATAATTTCTGGAATTCCTTCTGTACTGGTAGCGATGATGGCGCAACCCATAGACATTGCTTCCAACAGAACCCTCCCGAAGCCCTCCCATCGTGAGGCAAGCACGAAGAGGCTGGATTTAGCCATTAGCTCTAATACATCATGCCGCTCTCCTAAGAACTTTACCGATGAATCTAGTCCAAGAGAGTATGCAAGTTCCTCGACCTTCGCCCTCTCGGGGCCGTCACCAACAAGGTATAATTTATAGTTAGGGAACTTGTCTACGACCCTCCTGAACGATTTGACCAGCAAGTCATGTCCCTTTTGCATATCCCGAAACTGACCTACCGATAGTATGTAGGGTTCACTGGTAGCTTCTTGGGTTGAGGTAGGAGCAAAGTCGGAAGGTGTAATACCGGTACGTATAACCCTTACAGGCCCTCTGTAGCCAAGACTTCTTATTTGCCTCTTAATGGCAATAGACAATGCTATAAACCCATGCGAGAGAATCCAAGTGGATCTCTCAATCCTGTACAGCGGACTATAATCTTTCACATGATATGCATGGTGTTGCGTAGTAATCACTGGGATCTTTGCGGACAGGGCTGCAATACGGCCAAGTAGGCTAGCCTGCACTAGATGAGTATGCAGTATCTGAGGATTGAAGCTATCTAGGACCCCCATCAGACGCTCCACTCCATCGAGAAGGTCATGCCTATCTCTAACGCCTAGATCATAAACGGAAATGTCTTCCCTTTGGATGTCTTCCAATAGCTCGCCACTACATTGCAGGCAAGCCAGCCCCAATGAAAATTGAGGCCCAAGCCCATTAATCAGATCGACAACTCTCTTCTCTGCTCCGCCAAGCTTCAGATTATTGATAATGTACATTAGGCGCATGTCATCGTTACTCTCCGAATTTCAGTTTTTGGCCTTCGTGTTCGAGTATTATGCTCAGCAAAGTATCGACAGATAGGTCATTAAACAAGTCTTCAAGGAACACTAGACGCGCGTAGCTGGATTGAAGTGGGAGGAAGTTGCTCAGAGTGCGAGCCCCTCCCGTGCGAACCACAAGATCAATCCTTTCGGGAACCCACAAGCTCTCCAAGCCCATTGATTCGCAGTTAATAGCAGCTGAGACGATCTCGTCTAGAGGGTCGTATGCAACGCATAAGTACAGACGGTTTTTACGGTTAGCGTTTTCAGGTGTTTCTCCTGCGACACTTAGAAGCTTTCTGACACCTTCCTGTATGCGGTCAGGAGCCAAGTATACAAACCCGGCCACGCGAACAAGAAATGAAAACTCCTCAGCTAATGGAGGAAGCAGTTGGGCAAGCAGTTCCTCTTCGGCTTCCGCAACGGCCTCCAGTTCTGCAGATGTCCTTTTTAAGTTCGCTTTACTGAGCAGGTAGACGCTCACAGAGCCTATGCCATGCCCATAACAAGTACGCAGCATTTCAACGAGTTTTCCCATGGCTATTCGATATGAGCTAAGGAGATCCAAGTTCTTGTCTTTTGCCCAACGCCGAGAGCCATCGGGTATTATTCCTAAGTGCTTCATGCTATTCATCGGAAAGCACCCACCAGCCTTTAGAGTCGTCGGTTACCAGCTTTTCCTGAAAGATGAATGCCGCATACTGCCTGATAGGATGGAGAACAAACCCGCGAGTTCCGAATCTTACCCGGACCTTTTCAAATCTGGAGACTCTTCCGAGCAACCGCGATACAAGCCCTCGCAGTCTGCCATTCTCTTCGAGTTGCGAGATGGCAAAATTCAACAGGTCGCAAAGTTCGGGTTGACTCGTGCAATACAAGACCTCGGCATCGTATCGCACAGGGATTGGATATTCGCCAATCTCAATGTCAGCCCGAAGTGCCGCACCAATTATCTCGTATGCTATAGAAAAATCATCACGAGTAAACGCTTTTGACAGCAGCGGTTCTCCTATTACTTTCATCCCAGAGGCTACATCGGTTAGAGAAGATTTAAAAGCAGTATTCACCAGCTTGGCCGCAAAGCGATTTGCAGCCACCTTTGGAGCGGGGATATCGGCAGCCAGCGTAGAATCAAGAAATCTGGAGCCTATAGTTAGGCCAACGCCTGTTTGCAGGTGATTCTTCACTAGCGCAGGAATGTACTCGGGGTCATGAGCCCCGTCGCCATCAAGGACCACGACGTACCCAATTCTCTTTTCCGCGAGATAAGAGAACCCCCTTCGCAAGCTTGCTCCAAGGCCGCTGTTTACATCATTCTTAAGAACAACAGCATTGTTCCGAGCTGCTTCTACATCAGTGCCGTCCGTACTTCCATCGTCCACCACCACAACAAGTTCTGTAAAATCCCGACACCTGCGGACTATGCCGCCTATTGTTGGTAGCTCATTGTAGGCTGATATTAAGACCGCAAACGACCTTTCTTCTCTAATCATCTTGCAATGTGCCTATCGGCACTCCCTCCACAATAAGGTGGTAGAATTTATCCAAGCGACTCAAATGTCGATCCATGGAAAACCTTTGAGTTACCGTCTCCCTTCCTGCTGAGCCAACTAAGGCCCGCAGGTCCCTGCTATCGATAAGACGTGCAAGTTTAGCGCTAAGACAAGTCACATTATCAGGATGACAGAGAAAGCCATTCACGCCATCTGTTATAACCTCGGGAATGCCACCTACACTTGTCGCCACTACAGGTATTCCAAGCGCCATAGCCTCCAAGAGAACAAGAGGCAAGCCTTCGGATATCGAAGGCATGACCAAAATATCAATTTTTTCGTATACGGAATGCATGTCGGTTGTTAGCGGAAGAAGAGTGAAATGTTCACCCACATCAAGCTCGGTCAGGGATTCTGTAAAGGCGCCACGTTGTCGTCCGTCACCTACGATTAAGAAGTGAGGATTATATCCCATCCCAGCAATCTCGCGTGCTACATGGGGTAAAACGAGAGGATTCTTTATCATCTCAATCCGACCAACATAACCAATCGTGATGGATCTTTGGATCGCCTCACCTTCTTCTCTGTCTTCCTTGGAGCCCCTACCAGGATCATGCAAATCGACTCCCGGATAAAGAACTCCTAATTTGTTAGCCTCAAATCCATAGCGTAGCAACTTGGCTCGCAAATCTCGCGAGACCACCATGGTCCCCGAGCAGGCATCCTCCATTTCAAGCTCAACTCGAATCTCTTCATCAGTCCAGTCAGTTTTGATTGACTCTCGGTGCAAAGGAGAGGACTTTGTCGCTTGAGTGATCCCATGCACCATTCGTACTGTCCTGATTTGTGCAGCTTGACCGGCTGGTATAGCATAGATGTCTGAATACATGTGATGAGACTGCAAAACGTCGGGACGCAGTTGGTCCAGAACAGAATAGATAATTCCCGAAATCCGTTCTCGCCGCTCTAACTCTTCTATAGAGCGACCGAGTTGTACTATGCTGCAGTCCAAGTGCCGTATGGCATCAGCTTGGTCTAGATTAAATATTGAGATTACTGTTAGGCGACTGCCGTATTCAAGCGTCCGGGCAGCCGCCTGAAGCATCCGCCATAGCCCGCCTATAGTTATTGCGGGGACTATGTGTGCGATATGCATGGTCTTAGGTGGAAGATTCGTCTATATTGTCGCCTGAGTTGATGTTATTCGGAATCAAGCCTAAGTCCACGTCGAATCAACTCACGGATCAACTCGGAAATTGCCCGGTTCTCCTCATAGCTCTTCTTGCGTAGAGCGTCCCATTCCTCCTGGTCAAAATAGATAGTTTTCTTTAAGAGACCACCGGGAGTATGTGTGGTTTTCCCCCCTTTAGGGCCTGTCGGAGTAGTCTTATTGGGCATGACTCTAAAGGATACCCTAAATAGCGACTTGCGTGCATGCATGCACGCATGGTATACAACCCCTCACACCCGGCGCATGCCGGGATTCCTCTAAGCGGCCCCGGCACGGGATGGCACCCCGCGCCGGAGCCTAACCCGAGCAAGGAGACAGCCTATGCCCGAGCTAGCATCGCAGTTTACACCCACTCCCAATCCTCTTCCCCCGTCGCTGTACGCCGCACCGCCGGACGATTCCCCGGCTCCCTCAGCACCTCCCCTTACCGTGGCCAAGAGCGACATCATCCCAGGAGTGGCAATTCCCCCGACCATCGAGCCTGCTGCATGGGAGGACTTCCCCGTCTTCCGAGAGACGTTCCTAATGTACGTCACGGAACCGGCCTACAACGCTGCACTCCGGAAGACCGGGGAGTTCCTGTTTACGATGCTCTTGGAGCACTACGGCAACTGGCCTGCCTGGACGGAAAGCCCCACCCGGACAGAGCTACGAGCCGCCGTCGCAGACCTGCGCCACCTAGAAGGCTTCCTCGGGAGCGTAGGCCGAGAGCACAGGCTATCGTCTCTCTCCTCTGAGGACACAGCCTTGTCGCAGTCAGCGGCCCGTGTCGCTGTCGAGGTGGGGAAGCTGGCAGACCGGATTGAGCACGAGTTGGCGACGGGGCAGAAGGGAATGTAGCCCATGCCGCGCTCAAGACCCACGTCGTACTCGGTACGAGCCGACATATTGCAGTCCCTCCGGTGGTCCACCATGGCAAACCATCTGGGGTTCCGCTCCGTCGCAGCTTGGCTCACCTCGCTGGCAGAGAACGGGGTCCGGGACTTCGATGAAGCGGTGTATACGATGTCTCGCCGCCGGAAGGAGCTATACGCCATCTCAGAGGAGGAGGAACGCGAGAAGCCGCTCAAGGTCAATGTGCGGCGAGCCCTCCGGGTGGAGTTGGACCGGCTATTCCAACTCGCGCTCAGCGTTCCCGAGCTACAGGCGAGTAACCAGCGCGTCTTTATGGACAAGGGGGAGTTCAACAAGTGGCTCTTCGAGGTCATGAACACCGTGACCCTGGTTGCTGAGCGGCGGGGCCGCATCCTGGGCTTCCTGTATGCCACCTTGGAGGAGACTTCGGCCCGGATCGTGTTTCTCGCCGTTCTCCCGGAGTACAGGCGACGGGGAATCGGTACGGCCCTGCATCAGGAACTCAAGGCCCACATCCCCAGGGAAGTAGCCTTCGTGGGCGGGTACGCCTTGCTGGATAGCCCGGTCATCCCCTTCCTGGAGAAGATCGGGTACATCCCGGGGAAGCAGTACCTCTGGTTCGATCGCTATGCCTGAAAACGAGAGCAGCAGAATCCCCCCGGAAGCGCTCGGGGGGCTGGTGCCTCCTGCGGTCTTCCCTGTGTCACTGCCGTGTCACTGAGGGCGCAGATTCGGGGGAAGAAGGGAACCTGAATCTGAAGCGAAACTGGCGTCGCGAAGCTGGCGTAAACCCTTGAGCCGAATGGCGGAAGCGCATGGGAATCGAACCCACCCCCGACGCCGCAACCGGCGCCGGACAACGGTTTTGAAGACCGCAGGAGGCACCAGCCCCCGAGCGCTTCCGGGGGGATTCTAGCCCAACCGTCCCGAGATCTGTGGGATGATCTGCGCCTCAAGGAGACCTACGATGATCCGGAAAGCGCTACCCATCCTTCTCTTGAGCCTCTGCGCCTGCGGCGACCGCGGCGAGGCTCCCGCCGCCAACGACGCCGCCCAAGCCCCCGCGGCGGAGAGCACCGTCCCGGCCCAGCCGTCGGGCGAAGTCCCGGGACCGATCTCGTCCCGGGGGACCATCCCCAGCGGCGGGGCTCCCAGCGAGGGCGCGGGCCTCGGCTTCGACATCCCCGAGGGATGGCAGTCCGAGCCGCCCTCGTCGGGCATGCGCCTGGCCCAGGCCAGCATCCCGGGGCCGGGCGGTCCCGGCGATCTCGCCGTCTTCTTTTTCGGTCCCGGCGGCGGCGGGGGCGTCCAGGCGAACCTGGAGCGCTGGCACGGCCAGATGGAAACCTCGGACCCTCTCAAGCCCCAGTCGTTCGAGGCCAACGGCTACCAGGTGACCTGGGTCGACATCCCGGGCACGCTGCTGCCCAGCCAGATGGGCACGGGACCGACGGAGCCGCAGCCCAACTCCCGCCTGCTGGGCGCGGTGGTGGAGGGGCCGGGCGGCCCGTGGTTCTTCAAGGCCACGGGGCCGGACGCCACGATCACAGTCTCAGCGCGAGGCTTTCGTGGCCATGCTGAAGACCGTGCGGCCGCAGGGCTAAAGGGCTGAAAGGAAGGAGGGCGGCCGCGAGGGGGTAGTGACCCGCGGCCGCCCTGATGGAGAAAAGAGGTCCGTCTCAGATGGACGGGCCGGAGGAATCCTTGTCGCCGTCTTCGCGGTCGCGGTCGCTGCTCGAGCTTCTCCCGCTGCTGCTCCTGGCGGCGCTCCCGTTCCCGCTGACGCTCTTCGCTCTGCTCCCGGCGGCGTTCTCGCTCGCGGTCAAGCTGCTCCCGCTGGCGTTTCCGCTCGTCGCGAAGCTCGTGGTTGCGCTGTTCCGTGCCGCGGCGGATCTCTTCGCGAACGCCCTGCATGTGCCGCTCGATCTCTTCCCGCATCTCCCGCTGGGAGCGCTCGATCTCGTCGCGGTGCTCGGCCATGAACTTGCGATGCATCTCGGCCCGCTGCTTCATCATCTCCGCGCGGAGCTCTTGCATCCGCTGGCGCTCCTCCTCGCTCGGACGCATCCGCTCCGCCATCTCCCGGGCCTCGCGGCCGATCCGCTCCCGCTCCTCCTTGGACAGCTCGCCGTCCTCGCGGAACTTCCGGGCCTGGGCCTGGAGGCGGGCCATCTCCTCCGGAGAGGGACGCATCTGCTCGGCGAGCTTCGACATCTCGGCGGCCAGCTTCTCCATCTCGGCGGAGTGGGACTGGTTGAACTTCTCACTGATCTCCCGGGCGAGCTGGTCCATCTTCGGCGCCAGCTCGCGCTGCACCCGCTCGGTGACGCGCTGGGCTTCCCGGGTCGCCCGCTCGACCTCGCGCTCCAGCCGCTCCCGCTCCTCGCCGGTCAGCTCGCGGCCTTCGAACCTCGCGCCTTCCTGACCTAGACCCAGCATGGCGGCGTCCGCGGAAGCCATGGCCTGAGAGACGATGGAGTCGACGTCCATGTCGAAATCGAATTCGAATTCGTGGTCGAACTCGAACTCGAATTCCTCGTCGAATTCGTACGGGAGCTCGAATTCGAACTCGAACTCCTGGTCGAATTTCGAGAATGCCTTTTCAAACTGCTGCTCGAAGTCCTCTTCGAACCGCTTCTCGAACTCCTCCGCGTCGAACTCGAAGTTGAAGTCCTCGTCATCGTCGTCGGAGTCGTCGTGGGGCAGGCCCTCGGGCCTGGGCGCCTGCTTCTCGGCGGCCGGAGGCTCGGCGGCGGCATCCAGGGCGGCCAGCGCGGTGGCCTCCTCGCGCTCCGGGCTGTCCGGACGGGCGGCGGAGATGGCTGGCGCGGCGGCGGCGACGGCGATCACCAGCGCCACCATGGCGGCTCCCAACAGCCAGCGGCGGGCCGGCTTCTCGGGCGAGCGGGTGTCGTCCAGCAGCCGGCGGATGCGCTGGGCGAGGTGCGAAGGCCGATCGGCCATGCTCGGCACGGGCAGCGCCCGGCGGGCCACCGACCAGCCGGCCACTTCGGCCAGGCAGCCAGCCAGGGAGAGTGGGCGGCCGGTGCGGCTCACCGCCCATTCGTCGCTCAGCATCTCGGAGATCTCCCGCATGCGGCGGCGGGCCACCCAGTTGAGGGGCTGGAAGAAGAGGACGGAGGAGATGAGATGGCTGAGGGCGAGCCAGAAGGGATCCCGGCGCGCCAGGTGAGCCAGCTCATGGGCGAGCATCCCCTCCTGCTGCTCGGCCGTCAGGCCGGCGAGCGCCCGTGGAGGCACGCAGATCTCGCCGCGCCGCAACCCCAGGGCCAGCGGCACCGGTACCCGCGAGGAGCAGGAGAGGCGGATCTCCTCGACGAACCCGGCCTCCAGCGCCATGATCCGGAGCTGGGAGAAGAGGGCGCCGCCGACCACCCGCGGCCGGGGACGCAGCCGGCGGCGCAGGCGCAGAAAGGACGCGCCGTATCCCGCGAGGAGGAGCGCGGCGCCCAGGGCCCAGACGCCCAGGGCCAGCGACGGCATCGAGGGAATCGAGGGCATGCGGAAGGCCGGGGCGGGCGCCGGAGCGTCCGCGACCTTCACCCGGGGGATCTCGGTCCTGAAGGCGGAGACCGGCAGGGGCGCGGGAGTCCGCTCCCCGGCCACGACGGAGGCGGAGACCGCCGGTTCAGCCGGCCCGGACGCCAGACCCCAGCGGCCCGCCAGCGGTTCCCAGCCGGCGGCGGCGAGTTGGAGGGACGCAGTGAACAGCGCGCCGACGAGCGCCAGCTTCCAGACCGACTCCTCCGCCGCCACCGACCAGCGGGAGAGCGGCTTGGAGACCAGCCAGGCGAGGCCCAGCAGCAGGGTGCTGTGCAGCAGATAGGTGAGCATCCAGGCGATGGCGTGGTTCGCGAGCATCAGCGTTCCTCCTTGCGCTCCCGGGCCGCGATCATCTCGCGGAGCTGCGTCAGCTCCCGCGAGTCGATTTCATGCTCGGACAACAGGTGATTGACGAAAGCGGTGACGTCTCCCCGGAAGAGCTGTGAGGACAGGTCGGCCACCATCGAGCGGCGGACCTGGTCTTCGGTCACCAGGGGGCGGTAGATGAACCGGCGGCCTTCGGCCCGGTGGTCCACCACGCCTTTCTTTTCCATCTTGGTCAGCATCGTCGCGATCGTGGTCAGGGCGAGTCCCCGCTCGGGCTCGAGGGTTTCGTGGACCTCCGCCACGGTCGCCTCGTCCCGGTTCCACAGGACCCGCATGATCGCGAGTTGCAGGTCTCCTAGGTGATGGGCTGTCTCTGATTCCATTCTAGCCTCCGCATCAACTACCCGGATAGTACTACTCGGGTCGTTGACTGTCAAGCAGGGATACGCCGCCTCGGAGGGAAGGTTTCAGAGGCAGGGCCAAAACTCGTGAAGAATAGACTGAATCCACTTTTCGAATTCAAGCGTAAGTTACAAGACAGAGAAGTCCCCTCCTCCCTCGGATCGAGGAGGGACCGATAGAAGTAAGAAGTAAGGAGGTCAGTATGAAGAAGTTTGCAGGGTTGGCCGCCGCGCTCGTCGTCCTCGGCATGATGGGAGTCTTTGTGCCAGAGAGCTCGGCCGATCACGATTGTGTCTACATTTGCCCCACCTTCTGGTCGGTGACGGACGCGTTGTGGGGGGTGGAAGCGACCTGTGAAGCGGCGTACGCCTCCGCGGTCGCCGCTGTCGAAGCTCAGGCCTATCAGCGCTGCAATGGCGACGTCTGCGAATTCGGCACGATCACCGAAGTCACCCCGTGCATGGACAAGGACGGCATGAAGAGGGTGGACGTGACGATCCAGTACAAGTGCGGCCGCCAGCGCTGCACCTTCCATCCAGAGCCGATCTGAAGCCCGGCCTGTCGTGATCCTTCGCGACGGGGCCGGAGCGTCGATTCCGGCCCCGTCCGTCTTGCCGCCGGGGTAGAATCGCCGGGTCCCATTTTCCTGAAAGGGGGCCGCATCGTGCGATTCAAGGTTTGGAAGATCCTGCTTCTCCTCCTGCTGGTCGCCCCCTCGGCCCAGGCGCAGCTCTGGCGTGGGCCGGCGGCGGTGGAGATCCGGGCCGAAGATCAGAAGGGCTTCGCGGTGGCCGGCGCGCAGGTCCGGCTGCTGTACAAGTCCGTCGATCCCAAGGACGGACCGCCCCCGGTCACCACCGACGCCAAGGGACGCGTGAACGTCAGCGGCTTGGCGGAAGGGCCCTGGAGCCTGGAGGTCAGCCGCGAGGGATACATGACCTTCCTCGCCGAGATCGCGGTCCGCGAGGGCGGCCGGATCCAGGTGTCCGAGACGGCGCAGCTCAACGTGCCCGGAGCCTTGCGGTTCATGGAGGTCCGGGTGGCCAAGGGACGCAAGGAGCCGGGCTCCCGCGAGACGGTGGTGGCCGAGAAGGCTCCGCCCCCCGCGCCGCGGCCCGCCGAACCGGCCCTGGCCCCGCCACCCGCCCCGCGCGTCGAGCCGGCCCCGAGCCAGCCCCCGGCCCCCCGGCCCGAACCTCCGCCTCAGCCGGAGCCGCCGCGGGAGACCCCCAGAGAGACGCCGCCGGCTCCCGCTCCGGAGCCACAGATGGCCCCGCCCCGCGCTCCGGCGCCCGCTCCGGCCCCGGTCGTGGAACAGCCCCCTGTCGAGCCCGCGCCCAAGCCGGCTCCGCCGCAGCCGCAGCCGACCGTGACGCCGCCCGCCCCGGCCCCGGCACCCCCACCGGCTCCGCAGCCCGACCCCGTGCGTCTGCGGACCCACAAGGACCGGACCTGCGTGGAATGCCCGCCTGGTGAGTCGGCCCTGTCGACGGAGAAGCTGATCCTTCCCGGGCCGGGGTCCTGCGGCGGGGACATCGCCTCCAGACTCCAGGGCGGCGCGGTCCCCACGAACCTGCCGGACGGCTGCCACGTGCTGCGGGTCGCCCTGCCGGCCGGAGCGCGCTACACGGGATACCGGTTCGATCTCCAGGATGGCGGAGAGACCCGCGACTGCCTCGCCGGCCGGGACTGCACCGGGGGTGGAGGACGCTGGCCGGTCGACCCGGTCCTGGTGCGCGATCCGAGTGGGACTGTCCTCCTCGCGCCGTTCGAGAGCGGAGGGGTGGAGAGGGAGCGGCGGGCGGTGTTGACGGTGTATTTCTCGACGGGGAGCACGAGAAGGCGGTAGAACAAGGACATAAACGACCTAAAAGACCCAAAGGACGTAAAGGACACCAGGGACATCAAGGACCTCTGTTTGTCCTTGTCGTCCTTGGGTCCTTTGGGTCCTTTATGTCCTTTTTGTCCTTTATGTCCTTAACAGCGCCAACCGCTTCCCCGCCCACCCCGGAAACAGCTTCGCGTCGTCGGCGATCCCGAGGTGCCGGCCGGTCAGCTCGCAGAAGACGGCGCGGAAGTCCGTGGTCACCGGCAGATCACGGCCTTCGTAGAGCGCCTGCGCGTCGAGTCCGGGGAAGGCGCCGTGGACCTTCCCGCCGTCCACCTGATTTCCCAACACGAAGAGGCAGGAGCCGTGGCCGTGGTCCGTGCCTCCCGAGCCGTTCTCCCGCACGGTGCGGCCGAACTCGGTCATGGTGGTCAGGAGGACCTGGTCCTGGCGCGGGCCGAGGTCCGTCCAGAAGGCGTGGATCGCCTGCGCGAGGTCCCGCGCCTGGCGAGGAAAGGCGGCCGCCTGCTGGACGTGGGTGTCCCAGCCGCCGGACTCCGCGAAGGCCACCTCCAGCCCCACGTCGGATTTGATCAGGAGGGCGATCTGGCGCAGGGCGTCCCCCAGCGGCGAGCGCGGGTACTCGGCTCCATTGGCGGGCCGGTATCCCCGGATCTCCGCCTCGGAGAGCGTGTGGAGGGCCCGGAAGGTCTCACCGCCAGTGTCCCGGAGCAGTTCCTGGGAGGTCTGCTCGTAGAGGGCCTCGAAGCCCTGGCCGGCGGCGGCCGCCGTGCGGTCGGCGCCCGGGAGCTGGACCTTGAAGTCGGCGAGGTTGGTGACGGCCAGGGCGGGCGCGCCGCCATAGAGGGCGCGCGGCAGGGCCGGCGTCAGGGAGACGGCGCGGAAGGGCGATCCGTCGTGGCCCAGGAGGCCCACGGCGCGGTTGAGCCAGCCCGAGGGTGTGCCCTTGCGGCCGGGGGTGCCGGTCTCCATGTAGTCCTGGGCGTCGAAGTGGGAGCGCGTGGGGTCGGGCGAGCCCACGGCGTGGACGATGGCCAGCCGCTTCTCCTTCCATAGCGGCAGCAGCGGCTCCAGGGCCGGGTGCAGGCCGAAGCCGTTCTGGAGGTCCAGGAGGGCAGTGTCGCCGGCGGACCGCGCCCCGGTCATGGCGAGCCGGGGCCGCAGGGTCTTGAGGGCGGCGCCATCGATGGGCGGCACGGCGGCGAGGCCGTCCATGGCGCCGCGCTGGAAGATGGTCACCAGGATCTTGCGCTTGCGGGAAGGCGTCGAGCCGGAGCCTGGGGCCGCCAGAGCGGCGCGGGTCAGGAATCCCGGGCCGCCGCCCACGCCCAGGGTGACGAGAGCGACGCCGCCGGCCTTGAGGAAGAGTCTGCGGGTCCACATGGCGGTCACCTCCTCTGAAACTCGGGCGATCCCAGGATCACCCCGACGACCTGTTCGACCGCGGTGGGCGGACGGCGGTCCTTGAGCTTGGCCCCTTCCCCACTAGGAGCCGCTTCGTCGATCTTCCGGACCAGGTCCGGATCAGCCGCCATGGGACCGAGGAGCTTCAGGGCCGAAGCGAGATCCCGGCCGGGCATCAGGAGCCCGGCGTAGACCTTCAGGGCGTCCTCTCGGGATTCGGGCTCGCGCCCGCCGTTCAGGTCCGGGAGGTCCATCTCGATCCCCTTCACCCGGCCGGCGGCGAGCTGCAGGCCGAAGTTCATGCGGTTCAGGAGGGAGCCGGTGTTCACCCAGGCCTCGCCGCGGTCGGGATAGCCGGTGGGCGCCTGGTAGGCATAGAGAGGCTGCCCCATGCGGCCGATCCACTTGAGGATCTCGCGCGGCTCCTCGACCTCGCCGCCGGTGGCGCGCAGGGCGGAGGCGGTCAGCTCGAAGGGGGACTTGACCTTGGCCCCGATCGCCTCGCGGCTCCAGAATTCGGGGGACTCGGCGATGGCGGCGAGCATGCGGCGGACGTCGCCGCCGGTCTTCAGGTAGACGTCCGCCAAGCGGTCCACCAGGGCCTTGGGCGGGGCGTCCGAGACGAAGCGGACGGCCAGCTTGGTGGCGAGGTGGCGGGCGGTGGCGGGGTGCCTGGCCAGCAGGTCGAGCACGGCCTCGCCGTCCTCCATCCCCCGCCCGGCGGGGAGCTGGGCTCCCAGGACGGTCTTGGCGCCGGCGTCGTGCTGGTCGGCCCGGAAGAGGAACTCGCCTTCGCGGTGGAAGCCCAGACCGCCAACCCTGCGGACGCGGGCGAGGCGGCTCTCGGCCATGTCGCGCATCTTGCCGGGAGGCATCACCGACCAGCCGGTGAAGGCCCGGGCCACCTCGACGACATCCTTCTGGGTGTAGCCGCCGTCCACCCCCAGGGTGTGCAGCTCCAGGAGCTCGCGGGCGTAGTTCTCGTTGAGACCCTTGGGACGCACGCGCTGGCCGGTCTCCGGCGGGTTTCTCCTCATCCGCCGTTCCAGCGTCGTGGTGGCCTCGGCCGCGGCGGAGGACTGGGCGTTGTCCAGGTAGAGCAGCATGGCCGGGCTCTTGGCGGTGGCTTCGAGGAGGTCGCGGAAGCGGCCCAGGGCGTTGGGGCGGATGGCGTCGCGCTCGTAGGGGAGGAGGTAGGACCGCGTCTGGTTGTCGGTGAGGGAGACGTTGAAGTGGTTGAACCAGAAGTCGGTCATCACCTCGGCGAGCTGGTTGTTGGACTCGACGGCGCGGACGAGCTTGGCGGTCATGAGCTGGCCGAGCAGCTCCTTCTGGGCGCGGTACCCCCGCTCGCGGGCGAAGTCGTAGACCTTGTCCCGCAGCTCCTCGCGATCCTCCTCCTTGAAATCTTTGCGATTTGTCCCCTGAGGGATGACGCCCGCCTGAAGGGCCTCGGCCAGGACGAGCCCCGGAGGGGGATAGGTCTCGAGGATCTCGGCGGTGGACATGCGGAGGGCGGGCAGGCGGCGGAGCTGGTCCTCCAGTGGGCCGTCGGGGATGCCGGCGGCGAGCTGCCGCTCGAACCAGCGATCGAGGCCCATCTTGACGACGGCGTCAACGTCCCCCGGACGCGGGCCATAGGCGAACCGGTTCAGCAGATGGGCAGCGGCTTCCCGCTCAGTGAGCCCGGCCTCTTTCCAGGGCAGGTGGACCGCCGGGGGTTTCTCGTTGACGGCGCCGGCCCAGGCGCAGAGAGCCAGGGCGGCAAGGGCGGTGAGGGTGAAGATTGCTGCGTGCTTCGTGTTCATACGTCCGTGGAACCCAGGAGGGGGAGGATTCCTGCGGTAGATCCCCCTCCCCAACTGTGTGGCACTTGTAATACACTATCCGTAGAACAACCTGAGTCGCGAATCCTGGGAAGGCCAACGGGCATCTCGGAGGGGGGAGCTTCGTCTCATGATCGAGCTGGAGGAGATCCGAAAGACCTACGCGGACGGCTACGAGGCCCTCAAGGGGGTCTCGCTGCGCCTGGACCGGGGGATGTTCGGGCTGCTCGGCCACAACGGGGCGGGCAAGACGACGTTCCTCTCGATCCTGGTGCTGGCCCTGGAGCCGTCGTCCGGACGGCGGGTTTATGACGGGCTCGACGCGGCATCCCGGCGTACGCGGCCGGAGATCCGGCGGCGGATCGGCTTCCTCCCCCAGGACTACCATCCGATCGGTCATCTCACCGGACGGGAGTACCTGACGCACTGCGCCCGGCTCCGCGAGGTCCCCCTCGGCCGGAAGGAGCTGCGACGGCGTGTGGCGGAGCTCCTGGAGGCGGTCGGCCTGGAACGGGCCGCGGACCGGCGGGCGGGCGACTACTCCGGCGGCATGCAGCGGCGGCTGGGGATCGCTCAGGCCCTCCTCCACTCCCCCCGCATCCTGGTGGTGGACGAGCCCACCGCCGGCCTCGACCCGGAGGAGCGCATCCGCTTCCGGTCCCTGATCACCGAGGTGGCCGAGAGCACGACCGTGCTGCTTTCCACCCACATCGTGGAGGACGTGGAGGCGACCTGTCCGCGGTTGGGTGTAATCGCGGGAGGGAAGCTCCTCTTCGATGGCGCGCCCACCGAGCTGATGCGGCGCGTGGCCGGCCGGCTCTGGCAGATCCCCGCCGAATCGCTCCTGCCGGAAGGCGCCGTCGAGGTGAGCCACCGGACGGACCGCCAGGGAGGCGTCGAGCGGGTCGTCTATCACGACGGGCCGGTCCCGGGGGCGGTCCCCCGGCCGCCGACGCTGGAGGAGTCCTATGCCGCCTTCCTGGCGCTCCAGGGGATCGAGGCGCCTCCCGACGACGAGGAGGACGCGGCTTGAGCGTCACCGCCGCCCTTGTGGCCCACGAGGTCCGCACCCAGGCGCGGTCGCTCCGCTTCCGGGTGCTGGCCGCGCTCTACGTCCTGGCAGGGTCGGGACCGGCGGCGCTGGTGTACGCCCGCCGGGCGGGACGCCTGACTGTCGGCAGCGCGAGCTACGCGGCGGAGGTCATGGAGATCCTGCCGCTGCTGACGGCGGTGGTGGCGTTCCTGATCTCCCTGGACGCCATCTCCCGCGAGCGGGACGAGGGGGCGTGGTCCACCGTCAGCCTGACGGGGATCTCCAGCGCCGGCTATCTGTTGCGCCGGTGGCTCGCGCTGCAGGCCGTGCTGCTGCCCCTGACGGCGCTGCCGGTCCTCGCCGCCGCCGTGGCCGCCACGGCCGGAAACGGCCTTGACGGGCTGCCTGCCGGACCGTTCCTCGTCCCATGGTTGATGCACGTCGTGCCCATCGCCCTGGGGATCTCGGCCCTGGGGGTGGGACTGGGGACGATCGCCGGGGGGGCCATGAGCTCCTTCCTGCTGGGCGCGGTGGTGCTGATCGTAGTCCCCATGCTCCTCAACGCCGCGATCGGCCGGTTCGGGCTGCGCCTCACCAGTCCTGTCGGCTGGTTGCAGGTGCGGAGCCTGTCCGGGTCGGCCCAGCGGGTGATCCGCATGGACGGCCCCGAGCAACCCTGGGGCGTGGGCTTCCCTGTCGAGGTCACCGGGGCGCCGTGGGACTCCTGGGTGGCGGCCGATCAGTACCTGGCCGGGTCGGCGCTGCCGCTGGCCCTGTGCGCCGGGGTGCTGGGCTTCGCCATCCGCCATCTCCGCCGCACCCGACCCGATGTGAGGCCCTGGCGGATCCCCCCGGAGCATCCGCTGCGGACCTTCCTCGCCATGGTCTCCCGGATGCGGGAGCGCTACACCCCCGATCCCAGGCCGTCCCGCGCGGATCTCCTGGCCATGGGGCTGATCCTGCTGGCGGCGGGGGGCTTCGCGGCCCTGCTCGTGGAGCGCGGGCTCCGCTTCCAGGAGTTGGGCCAGCGGCGGTTTGCCGCGGAGAAGTCCGAAGGGCCCGCGCCCACGCCGGCCGACGTGACACCCCGCCGCTGGCGGGTGGAGGGGACGCTGGGGCCTGGCCGCAAGGTGTCGCTGGCGGTGACCGCGGAGATGGTGAATCAGGGCAGGGAGCCTCGGAGCCATCTCGCGTTCGAGCTGAACCCCTCGCTCCAGATCGAGGAGGCCCGGTCCAGCGCGGGCGGTCTGCGGCTCTCGCGACGATGGGACCGTCTGGCCGTGGACCTCGACCGGCCGATCCCTCCGGGCGGGAGCCGCGAGGTCCGGTTCCGCCTGGCGGGCGCGCCGGAGGAGACGCGGTTCAGCCTGAGGGCCCCCTTCTATGGCTTCCACAGGGGGTTCGGCGACCATCTGCACGCGCGTTTCTACCGGGATCTGGAGGACTTCTCCCAGAGCAACTCGATCCCCGCTATCTCGGCCTCGCGGATCAGCCTCGAAGCTTCCGACCTGTTCCCGGTCCCGCGGTACGAGCCCTGGAAGCTCGTCAAGGACCCTGAGCTCAACCGGGTCACCGTGGCGGACGAGACCTTCCGTCCTCAGGCCGACGTGTCTCTTGACCTCGCCGTGCCGCGGGACCTGTTCCTCGCCGACTCCTGCGGCGGGACCGCGCGGGCGGGCCGCCTGACCAGCCGTTGCCGGCTGCCTCTGGCGGACCTCCTGGTGGCCGGCGGACCCCACCGGCCGCTGGCGGTCGAGGCTGGCGGCGCCACCGTGGCGGTCTTCCCGCAGCACCAGGCGCTCGGGGAGCTTCACCTTGGGTTCCTGGCCCGCGGCGCGTTCCAGCTCGAGGAGGCCTGGCCCGGGGTGGGCGGCCTGCGGCGGACCGTGGCGCTGGAGTGGCCGGGGCAGGATGTCCACCAGATCGGTGCCCTGAGGGGAGCCGTGTGGCGCGAATGGGACTGGTATGGCTCCCCGCCGGTGGAGGTCCGGGGCAACCTGATACTGCTGCGCGAGTGGTTCCTGCTCAGCTCCGAGCCGATCAAGCCGGACGCGCTGATGGCGGAGCTGGTGGCGGGACGGCTGGAACGGCGGCGGGCTCTGGCGTCGCGCGATTCCTACTTCTTCCACCGCCTCTTTAGAGAGCTGGCGTTGCAGCGGCTCGGGCTCGGTTCGGAGAACGGCGCTCTGGTGGCCGGACTGCGCACGGGGATGGAGGGGACTATCCGCGTCCCGCCGCCCGAGGGTCCCTACGCCAACAGCTACTGGAACATCCGCTTCCCCGCCCTGGTGGCGGCCTTGCGGTACCGGATGGGCGAGGAGGCGCTCCGCTCCGCCCTGGACGACCTCCTCTCCCGCCAGGGAACAGGGGCGCTCACCCGGGACGAGCTCTACGCCCTGCTGCTCGAACAAGGCGGACGCGGCGAGGTCGGGCGCATGATCCAGGACTTCTTCGTCCAGGGAGCGCTGCCGGAGCCGGTGCTGGAGGACGTCGCCTTCCGCCGGGCCGGGGACGGCTGGCGGGTGACGGGGGAGATGCTGAACCGGGGAACCGGGGAGGCGCTCTGCAAGATCGTGCTGACCACGAGTTTGGGGCCGGTGGAGACCATCGCGCGGGCCGAGGCCGGCCAATCCGGGAGCTTCTCGTTTTCGACGCCCCACCGGCCCCAGGCCGTCCTTCTCGACCCCGACCGGGAATGCCACCGGCTGGCGCCGCCCACCGACCGGGTGTTCTTCGAGGGAGCCTCATGAGAGGCGCCCTCCGTTCCCTCCGTCTGTCGCTGGAGCTCCTGCTGGGCCGGCGGCTGGCGCTGTTCGCGACGATTGACCTCCTGATCGTGGGCCTCGCGATCCTGATGATGCTCCTCGAATCCGAGGGCGATCCGGGCGAGGTCTACCGCTCCGTCTTCCTCTTTCCCGCCCTGGCCCTGGCGCTGCCGGCGCTGGCCGGCATGGTGGACCTGGAGCGCCGGGCCGGCTGCCTGGACCTGGCCCTCTCGGCGCCGTCGGCCGAGGGCTACTTCGTGCGCCGGGCGGCCGCCGTCTGCGCGGTGGTGGCGTTCCAGGGGGAGCTGACCCTGCTCCTGAGCTGGCTCTACTCGGGCTTCTCGTTCCCCATCCTCCCCCCGGCCCTGCAGATCGTGGCGGCGAGCGCCTTCCTGGGCACCGTCTCGCTGTTCTGGGCGGTGCGCCTGCGTACCGCCGGCGGCGTCTGGCTCGCCTCGGCCGTCACCGTCGGCCTGGGGGCGAAGTGGTTCTTCTTCAACCCGGTCGCTCAGGATTTCGGGCAGCTCTACGGCTCCTTCCTGCCCCGGGCCGAAGACACGCTCCCCTGGCTGGCGAGCCTCGGCGTCCTGACCGCCGGCTCAGCCCTCTTCTTCCTCTACGCCCGGCGGCGGCTGCGCCGTCCGGAGCTGATGATCTCGTGATGGAGGCCGTATGAACCCTCACCCCCTAGCCCCCTCTCCCGACCCCTCCCTCCCTCCCTCACCGGGAGAGGGGGAACAAAGCGGGAATCCCCAGCAACCGGGTATCAGCGCCTTTCTCCCTCCTCTCCCGGTGAGGGAGGGAGGGAGGGGTCGGGAGAGGAGGGTCGGGGTGGTGAGGGCCCTCTTGCCCGTCCTCCTTCTCCTCGCCGGCTGCTCCCGGCCCGCCGAGGTCCCGGAGGAGGCGCCGCCCCTGCCGGTGAAGCTCGAGAAGGTGGAGCGGACCACGTTCCAGCCCACGTTGACGCTGCTGGGCGTGGTGCGTCCGGCGGGCGAAGCCGAGGTGCTGATCCCCGTGCCGGGACGCCTCCGCTATCCCGCGCGGTTCAGCGCCGGCCTCTCCTCGGGTGCGCAGGTGCGGGCCGGCGAGGTGCTGGCGCGGGTCTACAACGCCGACGCCGAGCAGGAGCTGGCCGAGGCGCGGCTGCGGCTGGAGGCCGCCAGCTCGGAGCTGGCCCGCTACCGGAAGGCCTTCGAGAACGGCGTCGTCCCCGAGGCCCAGGTCGCCCAGTACAAGTCCGCGGCGGACCTCGCCGCCCAGCGGGTGACGGCGGCCCGGCAGCGGCAGTCGAGCCTGGATCTGCGGTCTCCCGTCTCGGGCTGGCTGCTGATCGAGCGCCGGCTCCCGGCCGAGGGCGAGGTGCCGGCCGGCACGGTGCTGGCCCGCGTCGCCGCCGGGGGGAAGCCCAAGGTGGAGGCCCGGGCCGCGGCGGCGGACCGGCCGCGCCTGCGGGAAGGGCTCGCCGTGCGCTTCGTCCTGCCGGGTCAGCCCGGGACCGCCGGGCGCGGGGTGATCCGAGAGATCTCGCCGGTCCTCGACGCCGGGGGGACGGCGGCGATGGTGGCGGAGGTGACGGAGGGGGCCGCCCTGCCGTCCCCGGGCGAGGGGATCGAGGTCCAGGTGGAGCTGGACGCCCGCGAGCAGACCCTGACCGTGCCCGAGGAGGCGCTGCTGGTCTCCGAGGGAGGCACGGCGGTCTACGTGGTCGAGGGTGGCGCGGCCCGGCGGCGGACCGTCACCCTGGGAGGCCGGGCCGGCGGTAGGGTGGAGGTGCTGAACGGCCTCTCGCCGGGCGACAAGCTGGTGGCGGAGGGGGCCGCCCTGCTCTCGGACGGCGTCAAGGTCAGCCCGGTCGAGGGAGGAAGCCAGTGATCCGCCGCGCCATCGAGCGCCCGGTCTCGACGCTGCTGGGCGCGCTGACGGTCGTGGTGCTGGGGGTCTTCTCTCTCCTGCGCCTGCCCGTCTCCCTCCTCCCCTCCCTGGAGCGGCCGAGCCTGGAGATCACCGCCTCGGCCCCGGGGAGCGGGCGCGAGGAGGTGCTGGAGCGGATCACCCGCCCCCTGGAGCTGCGTCTCGCCGCCCTCTCCGGGGTCACCTCGGTGCACAGCGCGACCGGGGACGGTTTCGCCCGCGTGCGGGTGGAGAGCGAGTGGCAGACCGACGCCGACCGCCTGCGGATCGAGGCCGAACGCCGCCTCTCGGGCCTGGACCTCCCCGGCGCCACCCTGGCGGTGGAGCTGGCGGCCGGGGACCCGGAGCCGATCGTCGAGGTGGCGGTCTTCGGCGGCGAGTCGGCCGCCGTCCGGGCCGCCTTCGCCCGCGAGGTGCTGACGCCGGAGCTGGCCCGCCTCGAGGGCGCCGGCCGCATCGAGACCCTGGGCCTGGCGCCCCGACATCCCGTGGTGCGCCCGCGCGCCGCCGCCCTGGCCGCCCGGGGGCTCACCCCCGCCGACATCGTGGAGCGGCTGCGGCCGGTGGGAGCCGCCGTGGCGGCGGGGCGGGCGCGGGCCGGCGCCGTGGTCCGCCCCGTCCTGGTACGCGAGGACGCCGCCTCCCTGGACGCCCTGCGCGCCCTGCGCATCCCCGGCCCGCACGGCGAGAGCGTCCTGGGCGACGTAGCCGAGGTGACTCTGGAGGAGGTGCGGGACGAGACCGCCTTCCGCCTGGACGGCAGGGAGGGCGTCCTGGTGCGGGTCTTCCGCGCGCCGGAGGCCAACGCCGTGGCCCTGGCGGCGCGGGCGCGGAACCGGGCGGAGGAGCTGGGGCGCCGGGCTGGCTCGTCCCTGAGCGTCCAGGTGGTGGCGGACCGCAGCGCCGAGGTGGTCGGCGCCCTGCGGGAGCTGGGGATCGCGGCGCTGATCGGCCTCGGGCTGGGGATCGCCCTGCTGCGCTGGATGCTGGGCAAGTGGCGGCCCACCCTGGCCCTGTCGGTCGCGGTGCCCGCCTCCATGCTGGCGGCTTTCTGCGGCTTCCATCTCGCGGGGCTCTCCCTGGACGTGGTCTCCCTGGCCGGCCTGGCGCTGGCCGCCGGCATGCTGGTGGACTCCTCCATCGTGGTCCTGGAGGCCATCGAGACCGCCCGCGCCCGGGGGGAGGAGGAGCCGGAGGTCACGGCCACGCGGCAGATCGCCCTGCCGGTGATCGCCGGCTTCCTGACCACGGCGGTGGTCTTCCTGCCGCTGATCTACCTCAAGGGACTGGCCCGCGCCTTCTTCGGCGCCCAGGCGTTCGCCATCGTGGCCTCCCTCGCCGCCTCGCTGCTCTTCTCGCTGACCGTCACCCCGGTGCTGGCCCGCGACCGCCGGGCCTCTGCCGCCCGGGGGACCGCCGGGGGGATCAGCCCGGGCCGGGACGCCTACCTGCGGCTGCTGGACCGGACCCTCGCCCGGCCGGCCGGCGCGGTGCTGGCGGCGGCCGCCGTGGCCGCCCTGTCGTTCCTCGCCCTGGGACTCCTTCCCCGCGAGCTGGTCCCCGACGCCGCGGCGCGGGACCTGGTGGTGCGCTACCGCCTCTCGCCGGACCTGACGCCCGAAGCCGCCCGGCAACGGGGGGAGGAGGTCGAGAAGCGCGTGGCGGCGGCCCTGAACGGCGCCGGGGCCTCCCGGCTCGCCGTGCAGCTCCCGGAGATTGAGGGCGGGGACCGGGAGGAGACGGGGCGGATCGAGCTGCGCTTCGCGGACGCCGAAACGGCCGCCGCCGCGCGGGCCCGGCTGCGCCCCGCCCTCGCCCGCATCCCGGACGTCGAAGCCTGGGCCGAGCCCCGGGCCAGCGCCTTCGTCGAGTCCATCGAGCGTACCGGCCGCCGGCTGGAGGTGGTGGCCTCGGCGGCGACGCCCGAGCGGGCCGGGGACCTGGCCCGCCGCGCCGCGGACCGCCTGCGCCAGGCCGGGCTCCGCGAGGCTGGCGTGCGCCGCGGCCGTCCCCGATCCGCCGTGGTTCTCGCCTGGGACGTGCCGCGCCTGGCCGCCTTGAAGGCCGACCGCGACCGGCTGGAGACCGAGGTGCGCGAGGGGCTGGGGGACCGCCCCGCCGGCCGCGCCCGCATCGAGGGGGCCGAGCCCGAGATCCTGGTGCGGGCCACGCAGCCCGAGGAGCCGGGGCTGATCCCGGTGTCGGCGGGGGACGGCGGCGTGGTGCCCCTCGCCGCGGTCGCCCGGATCGGCGCCGGGGTGCGGCCCCCCGTCCTGGAACGGCAGGACGGCCTCCCCTCGGTGCGCCTGGCCTTCGAAGGTCTGGGCCGCCGCGATCCCGAGGCCCTGCTGGCCGGCGTGGCACGGGCGGCGGACGAGGAGGTCTCCCCCGGAGGTCAGGCGCTGGAGCTGAGCCGGTCCTTCGGCCAGCTCCGGCTGGCGCTGATCCTCTCCCTGATCCTGGTCTTCCTGACCGTGGCCGCCCTCTACGAGTCGCTCACCACGCCCCTGGTGGTGATGAGCACCGTGCCGGTGGCCCTGGGCGGCGCCCTCGGCCTGCTGGCGTTCACGGGACAGACGCTCAACGTCATGTCCTTCCTGGGCCTGATCCTCCTCGCGGGAATCGTGGTGAACAACGCCATCGTGCTCGTCCACCGGGCCGAGGACCACCTGCGCGGCGGCCTGGGGATGGACGAAGCCCTCCGCCTCGCCGGCTCGGAGCGCTACCGGCCGATCCTCCTGACCACGCTGACCACCGTCGCCGGCATGGTCCCCCTGGCCCTGCTGGGAGGCGAGGGCGTCGAGCTGCGACGCGCTCTGGCGCTGGCGGTGATCGGCGGCATGACCACCTCCACCTTCGCCTCTCTGCTCCTGGTGCCGGTGCTCTATCGGTTCGCCCACAGGAACCCCGGAAATCGATGAATCACCGGCCTCTCGCCCGCCTGATCGTCACCCTGGCCCTGCTGGTGCTGGGGGGCGTGGCGCTGTCGCGGCTACCCCTAGACTACCTCCCCCAGCGCAGCTTCCCGGAGCTGACCGTGGGGCTCGCTCTCCGCGAGGACCTCGACCCCGCCGAGGTGAGCCGGGAGTGGGTGGCGCCGATCGAGAGCGCCGCCCGCTCGCTGGGCCGGGTGCGGGGGATGGCCGGCGAGGTGCGGGCGGACGGCGCCGAGTTGACCGTCCGCTTCGCGCCCGAGACCGATCCCGAGCGCAAGGCCGCCCGCCTGGATTCGGAGCTGACCCGCCTGCGCGCCCGGCTGCCCGAGGGGGCGGTCCTGTGGGTGGACCCCGCCGCCGAGCGGGAGGGGGACTTCCTGGCGATCGTCTGGCTCTCCGGCGCCCGGGACGACGCGGGCGTGCACGCCGCGGCCGAGGCCATCCGCGCCGTGCCCGGGGTCCGCGACGTCCAGCCGTTCGGCGCCCGCGAGGAGGAGGTGCGGGTCGAGCTGGCAGGCGGCGCCCTCGATCCCTGGAGTCTGGCCGGGACCGTGCTCGCCGAGGCCCGGCGCTCGCTGCGAACGCCGGCTCTGGGTTGGAGCCGCCTGGGCGACCGGCGCCGGCCGGTGGTGGCATGGACCGGCGGGGATCTGCGGAGGCTGCCCATCCCCGTCGGAGGCGGCGCGGTGCCCCTGGGATCGCTGGCCACGGTCCGTGACCGCCACAAGCCCGAGCAGGCCGTTCTCCGCTTCCAGGAGGAGCCCGCCCGCGCCCTCTACGTCTGGAGGGCCCACGGCGCGCAACTCCTGGCGGTGGACCGCGCCTTGCGCGAGCGACTCGGTTCTCTCCCGGGCGGGATGCGCGGAGAGATAGGATGGAGCGACGCCGATCCCCTGCGCGAGCTGGTCCACCGCCTCGCCCTGGCCGGTCTCCTGGCCGTAGTCCTGGCCGCCGCCGTGGGGGCCTGGCGGGGAGGCCGCTGGGGGGCGCTGTCCCTGGCGCTCGCCCTGCCCGCCGTGGTCTCCGCTGCGGCGAACGCCTTCCTGCTGGCGGACGTCCCCCTGAACGTCGCCACCCTGATCGCTTTAGCTGTGGCGGCTACGGGGTTGATCCCTCTGGCGATGATGCGGATGGTCCGGGGATCGATATGGACCTGGGGATGGACGGCGGTCGCGGCGGCGGGGACGGTGCCGGTCGCGGTGGCTTTGGCGAGCGCGGAGCTGGGACCGCTGCTGGCGGAGCCGGCGAAGGCGTTCTGGCTGGCGGTGGTGGCGGGGGTTGGGGCGATAGCGATCCTGCCGGCGCCCCCTCCCCGAAACCCTCACCCCCTAACCCCCTCTCCCGACCCCTCCCTCCCTCCCACACCGGGAGAGGGGGAACCGGCCCAGACGCGTTTTTCTTTTCTCCCCCTCGCCCGCGGAGGGAGGGAGGGAGGGGTCGGGAGAGGGGGCCGGGGCGGGGGAAGGCTCCTTGGGGCCGTGAAATCCCCTCTCCGCGACCCCGGCACCGCCCTGCTCGCCGCCGCCACCGCCGCCTATCTCGCCATCGCCCTCTTCGGCGGCGCCCTGGTCCCCCGCCCTGGAAACCTGCGGCCGGGCCAGTCCAACCTCGCTATGATCCTCCGCCTGCCGCCGGGGACCACCCTCGACGAGACCGTCCGGCGGGTGCGCAAGGCCGAGGAGCTGCTGGGCCAGGCCGAGGAGGTGGAGCGGGTCTGGAGCTACTCGACGCCCGCCCTCGCGGAGGTCGTGGCCGAGCTACGGCCGGACAGCCGCTCCCCCGAGCGGCGGCGCCCCCTGGTGATGAAGCTCCTGTACGAGATGAACGGCCTGGGCGCGGTGGAGATCACCCGCGGGAGGCGGCGCTCCGGCGGCCGGAGCGGCGGCTTCCTCGCCGACCTGGAGGAACGCGCCGAGACCGACGAGGAAGCCACGCGCTACCGCGTCGTCCTGCGGGGAGCCGACCTCGAGGCCGTGCGCGCCGCCTACAGTCGCGTCCGAAACCGCATGGCGACCCTCAAGGTGCGCGACCACTGGGTCTCCGGATGGGGGGAACAGGCCATCCACCTGGTCCTCCGGCCGCGCGCCGGCGCCACTCCCGCGGAAACCGCCGAGATCGCCCGGCGCCTGCAACGAGAGAGCGCTCCGCCCCCGGCCCTCCCCCTCCCCGCCCGGCTCCCGGGCGGACCGGAGCGGTCCCTGACCGTGGTGCCCGCCGGCACGCCGGAGGACCTGGACCGTGCCATCCCCCAGATCAGCACCCTGCTCGGCCAGCCCCTGCGTTTGGGGGAGCGCGCCGTCGTCCCCGCGTCCCGGCTCGCCCTCACGGAAGAGTCGCTCTATCCCCGAGTGCTCCGGCAGTCCGGCCGCTTCGTAGTGCCCATCGAGATCCGGCTTCCCTCCGCCAGCGAGGAGGTCCGCAAGCAGCGGCGCAAGGAGATGGACCGCAGCCTGGGCCTGCTCCCCTTGCCGGCCGGCGCCGACCTGGAGCGCCCCTCCCTGACCGGCGACGCCTGGCGGCGGGAGCGCGTGCGCGTCGTGGCCCTGGCGCTCGCCGTCCCCCTGCTCCTCTTCGCCGTGGCCGCCTGCCGGCTCGGCGCGCTGGCCCGGGGGCTGGCGGCCCTGCTCCCGCTGGTCATGGGACTGATGGCGGCGCTCCCCTTCGTGGCGCTCAGCCTCGGCCAGGTGGACGAGCTGACCGTCCTCGCCCTCGCCGCCGCCCTCGCGATGGTTCTGCCGTCCGCGGCCGAGGCCGCCGCGCCGGACGCCTCCACGGGCGGCCGGCTCTACCGCTCCCTGCGCCGGCAGGTCCCCTGGATGGCGGGCGCGGCGCCGGTCCTGGCGCTGGCCCTGGCGGCGCCGTCCCTGGGAGTGGAGCCCACCGCCGCGCCCTGGGCCGTCCCCCTGCGGGCGGCGGCGGTGGCGGGCGGCGCCGCCCTGGCGGGATCGGTCCTGCTGGCCCCGGCGCTCCTCCTGGCAGGGGACCGCTGGAAACGGCGCGATCCCGTGGAGACCCGGCGGCGGCGCCATCCTCCCGCCTGGAGCGAGCCGGGCGAGCCACGCCTGGAGGTGCGCAGCCTGACCAAGGTCTACGGCGGGAGCTTCAGAGCCCTCTCGGGCGTCGATTTCGTTCTCACGCCGGGGATCGTAGGGCTCCTGGGACCCAACGGCGCGGGCAAGACCACCCTGCTGCGCATCCTCACCGGTCTCCTGGAGCCCACCCGGGGATCGGTGAGCTACCGCAGCGTCGCCATCGGCCCGGAGAACCTGGCCGAGTACCGGCGGCGGATCGGCTTCCTCCCGCAGGAGTTCAACGCCTATCCCGGCTTCACCGCCGAGCAGTTCCTCGACCACTGGGCGCGCGAGCGGGGCATGGACGACCCGCGCCCGCGGCGGGAGGAGATCGGCCGCCTGCTCGACGCCGTGGGCCTCGCCGAGCACGCCCACCGCAAGGTGCGGGACTATTCCGGCGGCATGCGCCAGCGGGTGGGCATCGCCCGCGCCCTCCTCGGCGCGCCGCCCATCCTGATCGTGGACGAGCCCACCACCGGCCTCGACGTCGAGTCCCGCGACCGCTTCCGGCGCATCCTGCTGGAGCAGGCCGGCGACCGCATCGTGGTCTTCTCCACCCACATCGCCAGCGACATCGAGGCCGCCGCCCTGCGCATCCTCCTCCTGCACCGGGGGCGGCTCCGCTTCGACGGCCCGCCGGAGGACCTGGTCGCCCGCGCCCGGGGCCGCGTCTTCCGCGCCCTGGTGGCCGACGCCGACCTGCTGGAGTTCGGCCACCGCTACCGGGTCACCTCGCGGGTGCGCGTGCTCGAAGGCATCCAGACGCGGGCCATCGCCGCGCCGGACGAGCCCCTGGCGGGCGAGTTGGTCGAGCCCAATCTGGAGGAGGCCTATCTCGCGGAGATCTCCCGGGCGGACCTGGAACGGCAAGCCGGGGCATAATCCCGTCCCATGGCCTCGAAGCGGCTGATGCTCCGGTTGCTGAACCTCTACCCACCCTACCTGGGCGCGGGCGTACACGTGAAGACCTCGCCCGACCTACGCACCTACGAAGTGCGGATGAAGCTCCGCTGGTGGAACCGCAACTACGTCGGCACCCACTTCGGCGGCTCGCTCTACTCGATGTGCGACCCCTTCTTCATGATGATCCTGATGGAGGCCCTGGGGCGCGGCTACATCGTATGGGACAAGGCCGCCGCCATCCGCTTCCGGCGTCCAGGGAAGGGAACCGTGCGCGCCGTCTTCCAGATCCCGCCGGAGAGGGTCGAGGAGATCCGCGCCGAGGCCGACGCCGGCGGCAAGGTGGAGCCGGTCTTCACGGTGGAGGTGGTGGACGAGCACGGGGAGGTGGTCGCGGAGATCGAGAAGCTGTTGTATGTACGGCGCAAGGACGCGCCGCCAGCCGGGTGATGTAAGCTACCGCATTCCCGAGGATTCCGCCGTATGACCAGAACGCTGTTCACCCTGCTCCTGCTGCTCGCTTCGCCGTCCTTCGCGGACACCCTGCTGACCATCAAGAGCCGCGTCGAGGGGCTCGACATGCCGGGCCAGTCCCCGGAGTCCACCGCCCGGGTGTGGCTGGCGGGGGACAAGCTCCGCCGCGACGACGGCGACATGTCCACCATCCTCCGCCTCGACCGCAACAAGCTCTACATCGTGGACCACGCGGGCAAGACCTACAGCGAGCTCCCCCTGCCGGTTGACCTCCAGAAGCTCGCCGGCCTCCCCAAGGACGCCCTGCCCAAGGCCGACGTCCAGGTGACCTCCACCAACGAGACCCGGAAGGTGAAGAACTGGAACGCCCGCAAGGTCAAGGTGGCCGTGAACAGCGCGGCGGGCCTCAAGCTCGACACCACCATGTGGGTGAGCCGCGACATCCCCTCCTACGCCGCCTTCAACAAGATGCTGGCGAGCATGGCCGCCCTGCAGCCGGCGGGCACGGAGCTGTCGCGGAAGCTGGAGCAGATCGACGGCTTCCCCGTGCTCCAGGAGACCCAGGCCGAGGTCAACGGCAGCCGCTTCACCGCCCGCGAGGAGCTCGTCTCGGTCGAGACCAAGGACGCTCCGGCCGGCGCCTACGATCCGCCGGCGGGTTACAAGATCCAGCCTTTCGGGGGAATCCCGCGCTAGGCCTCAGCTCTTGCCCTGCGAGATCTGACGGCGCAGCAGCTCGTTCTCGAAGGCCATCCCCACCTGGGCCGTGGCCAGCTCCAGGATGTCGATGTCCTCGATGCCCTTCTCGTTGTCGCCGTTGTCCGTGTAGATGATCGAGATCACCCGCTGGGCGCCCAGGACGGGGAAGACCACCACCTGGCCGTTGCGGGGCGGGCCGACCATGGAGCGCAGCGGCTCCGGCAGCTCGGCCTCGTCGAAGGTGAGGTTCTGCACCTCGGCCGTGTCGAGGCTGCGGGACAGGGCGTTGTCGCCGTACACCGGCACCTTGAGGCCGCGGGTCACCTCGGCCAGCGGCTTGCCTTTGGAATCGCTGCCGAACGCGCCCAGCGCCACCAGGTGGTCGCGCTTGACCAGGAAGAGGACGGCGCGCTCCACCGACTCCGAGATGATGTGCATCAGGTTCAGGGCCACGGTCGCCGAGATGAGGCCCGAGCGGAGGTCGCCGAACACCCGCCGCAGGCGCGCCACCCCGGACCGGGTGTCCGGGCGCGGCGCGCCGCGCACCACGTCGCGTCGGCTCTCGATGACGTTCTCGACGCAGGCCACCACCGCCTCGACCTCGGCCGGCAGCGCGGCCAGCATGCCGGTCTCGTAGACCCGGGCGAAGGAGGTGCCGGGCTCGACCACGGCGACGAAGGAAGCCTTGGAACGGGAGCGCCGGAGTTGCGCCGCCTCGTCCAGCGACAGATTCCCCTGCCGCAGGTCCACCAGCACGATGGGCGGCGGCTCCCCGGGCTCGGCGACTCCCGCCTGATCCCGCGCGCGCAGCTCGATCCCCGCCACTTCGTGATGGAGCGCCTCCGCCAACTGCTCGGCGAAAGGCACGTCCGCGGAGACCACGTGCAGGCGCAGCCGCTCCGCCGCATGCTGCGGAGGCGCCGCTTCCACCCGGACGAGGGTCTCGTCCATCTCGGTAACGGCCAGGGAGGTGAAGGAGGACGGCCCCGGCTCCACCAGGAGCGCCGGATGGGTCGAGTCCCCGGCCTCGTAGCTGCCGCCCGAAGAGGAGTGCTTGGCGTCGGAGAGGTCCGGATGGGTGCTGTCGCGATTGCGCTCGTCGAAGATGCGCGCCGCCTCCAGCAGCACCATCTGGGTGTTGATGTCCGCGTCCGGCAGGACGTCGCTGGGATAGAGCGCGATGTCGTCGATGGGCCGCAGGTCGTCGATGGCGAACTCGAAGGTGCCGGTGTCCCACACCATCACCTCGGAGACCGCCTGCTCGATCTGCTGCGCGATGACCTGCCGCAGGCCCTCGGCGTCCAGGGAGCCGGCGGCGAGGAGGATCTGGCCGAGCGACCGGCGCTCCAGCTCCTCGTTCTGAGCGCGGATGGCGCCGTCGAGGATGCCGCGGTCGATCATCCCGGAGGAGACCAGCAGGTCTCCCAGCTTGGGCGTCCGCGGCGCCTGGGCGGAGACCAGCCGGCCGCCGTGGAAGCCGATCATGGCCTTCTCCTGCCCCCGGTTCAACAGCAGCGTACCGGTCCGCCGCCCGAGGTGGATGAACTGCATCACGTCGGCGACGGAGACGTCCTTGAGACTGCCGGAAATGGCCATAGGCGTCGGAGTATATGAGAGCGCGGCTCAGCGCCCGCTATTCGCCACGCGCCAGCTTCACCAGGCTTTCCAGCGTGCGGAGCTTGCGGTCCTTGGTGGCGAAGAGCCGCGCCGCGAACATCGCGGAGGCGGCGTGGGCGGAGAGCAGGTCGAGCAGGTCGCGGTCCTCGGCCCGCAGGATCGGTTTGTGGTCGAGGAGCTTGAGCAGGACCAGGGCGCCCACGATCTCGTTCTGCACCCGCAGCGGCACCGCCGCCAGCGCCTGCGAGTCGCCGGTCGGCCCCAGCCGGAGCACCCCGTCCTTGAGGGTGGCGTCCACCATCGGATCGCCGGTCTGGTAGACCTCCACGTCATAGGGCGGCGTCACGCCGTCGTACATCCCCTCGATCAGGGCGATCTCGTAGCCGCCCCCCTCCTCCTCGCGGCGCAGCAGCAGCACGAACTGCTCGGCGCCCAGCAGGTTGATGGCGATCTCGGCGATGGTGGCCTGCACCTCGGCCGGGTCGAGGGTGGCGTGGAGCTGGTAGGTGGCTACGTAGAGGTTCATCAGCCGGCCGCCCTGGTGCTCGGAGTCCACCAGGCGCGAGGCCAGCTCCTTGACGTCCGACTCGGCGGTGGACAGCCGGCGCTCGAGCTCGCCGACGCGCTCGTCGGACGAGGAGTCCTCGGCCGGCGGCGCCGACGACGACTCCCGCAGGTTCGACTCGACCACGCGGATCAGCTCGCCGGCGCGCTCCAGGGTCGACCGCAGCTCGGCGATCAGCTCCTGCCCGACCACCTGGGGCGAATCCAGCCGGGGCTTCTCGGTGGCGCTACGGTCGCTCAAGCGGCGGAACCCTTCGTCTCCAAGCGGGAGATGACGGCGAGGATTTCTTCGGTCTGGAAGGGCTTCTTGATGTAGGCGGCCGCTCCGGCTTCGAGACCCCGCTGCGTGTCCTCCTCCCGTCCCTCGGTGCTGATGATGATGACGGAGAGATCGGACCGCGAGTCGTTCTCGCCGAGTTGGGCGAGGAACTCCAGCCCGTTCATGTTGGGCATGTTGATGTCGAGCAGCACGAGGTCGATGTCGGGATGCTCCTGGAGCCGGTCGAGGGCCTGGCGGCCGTCCAACGCATAGACCAGCGGATATTGGCGCAGCATCACCTCATACATCTTGTGCATCAACTTCGAGTCGTCGACGACGAGCACTTTCCTTGGCTGCACGGCGTTCTCCCGGAAGGAAACCAATCTTAGCGCAACCGGGGCAAGCCGCGACCTCCAGGATGGCGAGGCATCCCTCGGCGACGAACCCGGCCCCGGCGCAAACCTCGCATCCTGGCTCTTCGATCCTGGGGGAAGTGTAGCGAAAGCAGGGCGGACGTTTCAAGGAAAGCCTCGGAAGAACACGGAAATCCCGCGTAATTCGCCTCGATCAGCTTTCAGGGATGGGAAGAAGGAAGGAAACTGGTGGAGCCGAAGGGAGTCGAACCCTCGACCTCTTGAATGCCATTCAAGCGCTCTCCCAACTGAGCTACGGCCCCACAGGGACGCGGATTGTACAAAGGTCGGGCGGGGGTGTCAAACCTCACTCCCCCACCCCCTGCAGGTCGTACTTCTTCATCTTCGCCCGCAGGGTGTTGCGCGCGATCCCCAGCAGCCGGGCGGTCTCGCGGATGCGGCCCTTGCACTGGCCGAGGGCGGCCGCGATGAGCTGGCGGTCGTAGCGGTCCAGGGCCTCCTCGTAGCCGCCGGGGACCAGGGTGACGGTCGGCGAGAAGCCGTCCATCTCGGGCGGCCGGGCGGCGGCCTGGGCGCCCTGGACGTGCAGGGCGATCCAGCCGAAGTCGGCCACCGTCAAGGTCTCCTCCCCGGAGAGCACGAAGGCGCGGTGGATCGCCGCCTCCAGCTCGCGCACGTTCCCCGGCCAGGTGTAGGCGCAGAACAGCTCGATCACCCCCGGATCGATCTCCTTGGACGGGCGCCCCAGGTCGCGGCTGATCTTGCTCAGGAAGTACTCCACCAGATACGGAATATCCTCCCGGCGGTGGCGCAGCGGCGGCAGGACGATGGGGATGATGTTCAGCCGGTAGAACAGGTCCTCCCGAAACTCGTTGGTCTTGATCGCCTCCTCGAGGTCCAGGTTGGTGGCGGCGACGATGCGCACGTCCGCCTTCAGGGTGCGGGTGCCCCCCACACGCTCGAACTCCTTCTCCTCCACCACCCGCAGGAGCTTGGCCTGCACCGAGCGCGAGACCTTGCCGATCTCGTCGAGGAAGATGGTGCCGTGGCTCGCCAGCTCGAAGCGGCCGGGCTTCTGGCCCGCGGCGCCCGTGAAGGCTCCCTTCTCGTGGCCGAACAGCTCGCTCTCCACCAGCGTCTCGGGCAGGGCGGCGCAGTTGAAGTGGATGAACGCCGCGTTCCGGCGCGCCGAGGTGGCGTGGATGATCCGCGCCACCAGCCCCTTGCCCGTGCCGCTCTCGCCGCGGATGAGCACGGTCGAGGGGCTCTGGGCGACTTTCTCCAACATCTGCTTCAGCTCGGCGATGGGACGGCTCCTGCCGATCAGCGAGCCGAGGTTGTGGCTGGAGAGGATCTCCCGCCGCAGCGACTCGTTCTCCTCCTTGAGGCGTTGCCGGGAGGCGTCGATCTCGCCGTAGAGGCGGGCGTTCTCGATGGCGATGGCCGCCTGGTCGGCGAAGGCGGTCAGGAACTCGAGGTCGTTCTGCCCGAAGAGGTGCCGCGATTGCCGGTGGTCGACGTAGATCGCCCCGGCCAGCCGGTCGCGGATGGCGAGAGGCACGCAGAGGATCGACAGGATGTGCCGGGCGACGATCGACTGGGCGCCCTCGAAGCGGCCGTCGGTCAGGGCGTCCACCGTGAGCACGGGCTCGCGGGTCTCGATCACCCGCCGGACCACGCTCTCGGAGAGCTCCCGGCCTTCGTTGACGTCCTCGCGCCCGACGTTGCGGGCCACGGCGATCTCCAGATCCCGGGTGATGCGGTTGGCGAGCACGATCATGCCGCGCTCGGCGCCCAGGCGTTCCAGGACCAGGTCCATGGTGCGGTTGAGCACCTCCTGAAGGTCCAGGGTCGAGTTGACGACCTTGAGGACCTCGTAGAGGACGGCGTTGACGCCGCGGCTGCCGGAGGGGCGCTGGTGCTCGCGAATGCGCTCGATGGCGCCGCTGGTGCGCTTGGACTCCATCTCGGCGCCGAGGCGCTCGAAGCCGACCAGGGCGCGGCGCAGGCGGCGCAGGGCGGTGTCCATGTTCCAGGTGCGCAGGCCCCACTCGTAGAGGCTGCGGGCGTGCTCGTACGGGGCCTGCATCTCCTCCAGCAGCCGCACCCCCTCGGCGAACAGGCGCTCGGCGCGGTCCACCTCGTCGCGGGCGCTGGCGATGCGGCCCTCGATGGAGAGGAGCTTGGCCAGGGTGAAGCGGTCCCCCTGCTGCTCGACCCGCTGCCGGGCTTCCAGCGCGTGCCGCTCCGCCTGCGCGGGATCGCCGCCGCGCAGGGCGAGGTCGGCCAGCGAGATGTGGATGCGGGCGAGGGTCTGGTGGGTGCCGGCGGCCTCTTCGATGTCCACGGCGCGATGGAGGAAGGAAGAGGAGGCGTCCAGGTTGTCGCGGTCCTTCTCGATCTGCCCGAGCTGGTGGTAACACTGGGCCAGGAGGTCGCGGTCGCCCAGCCTCTCGGCCCCGCCCAGGGCTTCCAGCGCTCGCCGCTCGGCTTCGGCGGAGCGGCCGCGCTTGCGGTCCAGCGAGGCGAGCTGGGCCAGGGCCGCGAAGCGCTCCCGGTGCTCGGGCGCGTCCTCCAGCAGCCGGAGGGCGCGCTCGTAATGCCGCTGCGCCCGCGACCAGTTGCCCAGCACCTCCTCCACTTCGCCGAGGTTGAGCCGGGCCAGGACCTCCTTCTCCCGCAAACCCAGGCGGCGCTTGAGGTCGAGGCTGCGGGTGAGGGGCTCCCGGGCCGCCGTCCAGTTGCCCCGGCTGCACTCGAGGATCCCCAGGTTGTTCAGCGTCGAGAGCTGTCCCCAGACGTCGTGGGTCCGCTCGAAGGATTCGAGATTGCGGGAGTAGAAGGCGAGCGCGCCCTCGAAGTCGCCGGTCTTCCAGAGGATGGCGCCGAGGTTGTTGCGCAGCGTCATGGAGAGGGATTCGTCGCCCGCCCGCTCCGCCACCCAGAGGCCGCGGCGGACCAGGCGGCCCGCGCGCCGCCAGTCCCCCCGGCCGAAGGCGAACATGCCCAGGGTGTTGAGCAGGCCGGCGCGCTGGGACTGCAGTCCCTCCTTGCCCGCCCGCGCGAGGGCCGACCGCGCCGTCTGGAACGCGGCGTCCCATTCGCCGAGGTCGCGCAGGGCCAGGGCGCGGCCCAGGAGGAGGTCGACCTCCAGCTCGGGGTCGGCCGTGCCTGCGGGCGCCCGCAGCCCCTCGTTGTGGCTTTCGAGCGCCGCCTCGTGCTCGCCCAGGCGCGTGTGGAGCCGCCCCTTGCGCAGGAGCATCCGCGGGATGAAGGTCGGGTCCTGGGCGCGGAGCGCCTCGAAGCCGGGCCGGCCGAGGAGGTCCTGGTAGAGGCGGAGGGCGCGGGGGAACTGTCCCGCCGCCGCCAATGCCCCGGCCTGGGAGACGAGGGCTGCGGCGGCGCCGTCCTGGTGCCCGGTCTCGGCCGCGGCCTCGGCGGCCCGGCCGTAGAAGTTGGCGGCCTCGGCGTAGCCGTAGACCGCCTTGGCCTCCTCCGCCGCCCGCAGCAGGTAGGGCAGGCTCCGCGCCCGCTCGCCGCCGCGCCAGAAGTGCTCCGCCACGGCGGCGGGCAGGACGGCCCCGCCGCACGCCTCGATCCCCTCCAGCCAGGAGCCCAGGCGGCGGTGGAGCTGGACGCGGCGGTCCGGGTCCAGGCCGGCGTAGAGGACCTGCCGGGTGCGACTGTGGGGGATGCCGTAGAGCGATCCCTCGGCTTCCCGCAGGGGCTCGAGGTCGCCGTGCTCGACCAGGGTCGAGAGACGTTCGTAGACGTCCTGCGGGTCGGTCTCCAGCAGGGCCGCCAGGGTGGAGAGGGAGAAGGGCTCGGCCGCGACGGCCGCCGCTTCCAGCACCTCGCGCAGGGAGGCGGGAAGGATGGAGATCCGCTCCCAGGCCTGCGCCTCCTCGTTGACAGGAGTGCTCGCCCAGCGGGTGAGGGCGGGGAGGGAGGGCTTCCACTCCCCCTCCCGATAGTGCAGCGCCCGGTTCTCCACCAGGTACCGGAGCAGGCGCTGGATCTCTCCGGGCAACCCCTTCGAGCGCTCGTGAAGCCAGGTGTAGAGGTTGGGCAGCAGCCCGGAGGCGCCCAGAGAGGCGTCGATGAGCTGCGCCGTCTCCGAGGCGCCGAGAGGCGCGAGGTCGAAAACGGATAGCGCCTCGGAATCGCGGAGCGATCCGGGGATCGGCCGGCGGGCCGCCACCACCAGGACGCGGGAACCCTTCAGCTCCTCGGCCAGGTAGAGCAGCAGATCCTCGCTCTCGCGACCGGCGAGATGGAAGTCGTCGAGGAGCAGCAGGATCGGCGGGCCGGACCGGGAGTGTGCGTCCAGCGCCAGGGCGATCTCCCGGAAGAGCCGGTAGCGCTCGCGCTGAACGGACTCCCCGGCCGTGTCTTCCGTGCCGGCCTGGATCTCGATCCCCACCGAGGCCATGGCCTCCAGGAAGAGCTCCAGCGGCCGGGAGCGCTCGGCGAGGTCGCGGGCCCGCCCTACCCGGCTCCCCTCGACGGCGGCGAGGAGCCGGAACTCGCGCAGCAGCCGGCTCTTGCCCACCCCTTCGTCGCCCTGGAGGAGCAGCGCCCCCCCGCGGCCCTCGGCGGCGGCGGCGAGGTCGGCCCGCAGCCGGCCCAGGATCTCCTCCCGGCCGATGAGGCGGCTCGCGAGCACCGTGCCCTCGGAGAGGGCGAGCGAGGCGGCCTCGATCGGCCGGCCCGACGCCTCGCCGAGGTCGGCCAGCAGGCGGCCCGCCGAGGGATGGCGGTCCGCCGGGTCGTGGCTCAGCAGGCGCGTGAGGATGCGGGCGAGGTCCGGCGGCATGTCCGGTCGCAGGGCCAGCGGATCGGGCAGCTCGCCGTCCAGGTGGAAGCGGATCGCCGCCATGTCGCCGCCGGCCGAGGGGAGCACCCCGGTCGCCAGCTCGAACAGGGTCATGCCGAGGGAATAGAGGTCGGCGCGGTGGTCGTAGCTGTCCTGGAGGATGACCTCGGGCGCCGTGTAGGCCAGGGTGCCCCGGATGCGCCGGTCGAGAGGGCCGCGGACCGACTGGGCGAGGCCGAAGTCGAGGATCTTGAAGGTGGCGCGCCGGCCGTCGCCATTGGAGAGCCCCAGGTTGAGGGGCTTGATGTCCATGTGGACGACACCCTGGCGATGGATGTGGGCGAGCCCCGCCGCCGCCTGAAGTGCGAAGTCGTAGAAGCTCTCCCAGTCCAGCCCGCGGATCTTCTCCGGCAGACTTCCGGACTTGAGCAACTCCATGGTGAGAAAGGGGAAATCCCCCGGCAGGACCCCGAAGTCGTAGACCTCGACGACGTTGGGGTGGCGCGCCTCGGAGAGCAGGCGCACCTCGTGGCGGAAGCGGGCCAGATCCTCGGCGTCGCTGCGCTCGAGCGCCACCTTGAGGGCCAGGGGACGGTCGCTGCCGCCGGTCCTCACCCGGTAGATGGCCGCGCGGGGCGTACGGGCGACCTCGCCCTCGAAAAGGACGTCGCCGAGCAGCCGTTCCAGGTGCGACAGGTCGGGACCGATGTCACGCATAGCTCATTCCGGGGCGGAACGGCGACCCCGGCGATCTTCTCCTTCGGGCGGCCTCAGGGCCGCGCCACTCCGCAAAGTGCCTGAGGGCACTAAAAGGGACCCGGGACAGCTTCGCGCGGCGGCTCCCGCGGGTCCGCCGCGAAGCCGAAGCGGCGGGCCAGCTCGGATCTCAGCGCCGGAATCCCCTCCCCGGTCGCCGCCGAGACCCACAGGCCGTCGCCGTTCCGGGGCTCGCCGTCCGGGAGGAGGTCGGTCTTGTTGTAGACCTTCATCACCCGTTCCCGATCCACGCCCAGCTCGTCCATCACCGCCTCGGCCACCTCCGCCTGCTCCTGCCATCGGAGATGACTGCGGTCGATGACGTGGAGCACCACGTCCGCCGCCGTGATCTCTCCCAGCGTGCTCCGGAAGGAGGACACCAGGTGATGGGGCAGCTTACGGATGAATCCCACCGTGTCGGCGAAGACGGCGGTCCGCGCGCCTTCCAGGGAGCCGCGCCGGAGCTTGGCGTCCAGGGTGGCGAACAACCGGTCCTCGGCCAGCGTGCCGGCGGAGGTCAGGCGGTTGAACAGGGTCGACTTGCCGGCGTTGGTGTAGCCGGTCAGCGCCACCGTGGGCGCTCCCGCACGGCCGCCGCGCTGCACGACCCGGGTGCGCTCGATCTTCTCGAGGTCCTCCTCCAGCCGCCGGATGCGCGCCCGCAGGACGCGGCGGTCCTGCTCGAGCTGCTTCTCGCCCTCGCCGCCGCGCTGGCCAAAGCCGCCGCCCTGGCGGGAGAGATGGCTCCACTGCCGGGTCAGGCGCGGCAGCATGTAGTTGAGCCGGGCCAGCTCGACCTGGGTGCGCGCCTCGCGGGAACGCGCCCGCTGGTCGAAGATGTCCAGGATCAGCGCGCTGCGGTCCATCACCGAGAGCTTGGTCGCCGCCTCCAGGTTCTTCACCTGGCTGCCCGAGAGGTCGTCGTCGAAGAGAAGCAGGTCGGCCCTCAGCTCGCGGGCCGCCTCGCCGATCTCCTCGGCCTTGCCCTTGCCGATGAACGTGGCCGGATCCGGCGCCTTGCGCGCCTGCGCGGCGCGGCCGACGACCTGGGCCCCCGCCGTGTCGGCGAGCTGCGCCAGCTCGTCCAGGTGCTCTTCCACCACAAACCCCGGCTGGCCCGGCAGGATGAGCCCCACCAGGAAAGCCCGCCGGGGGCGTACAGAATGATTCGTCTCCAGGCTGTGCAATCTTTTCGGGTCCGTGAGGGTGTATTCTAGGGGAAGTTCGGGTTCAGGGTCAAAACTTGACCCGATCTTTTCAACATCGGAGCCACTGTATGCATTCCCCCAGTGAGCCCGTCGCGACCGCGGGCGCGCCGCCGGCCGCGGCGGGCGGTCCAATCCTCGACCGCAAGTCCCGGCTGTTCCTCGGTGCCCTGGTGATCCTCGCCCTGGCGGCCCTGTTCTGGCCCCGCGGCCAAGGCGGCGGCAAGGAGCCGGGAGGCACCCTCTACGACGCCGGCGGCCGCGCGGCCATGCTCGGTCCCCAGCTCGCGCCGGTGACCCTGGTCCATTTCTGGGCCACCTGGTGCCCGCCCTGCATCCAGGAGATCCCGGCGCTCCAGCGCCTCTCCCGGGACTTCGCGGGCCAGCACGACTTCACGATCGTGATGGTGGCGGTCTCGGACTCCTCCAACAAGGTCCGTTCGTTCCTCGGTGCCTCCTTCGAGGGCGTGTTCTTCGATCCCAAGTGGGAAGTGGCGAACCGCTACGGCACCGAAAAGCTGCCCGAGACCTACCTCGTGGTCAACGGGCGGGTCCTCCGGAAGTACATCGGCATGACCGACTGGGACAATCCCGAGCTCCGGCGGGAGCTGGAGTCGCACCTGAAGAGCTCAGGCTCCACCGCCGCGCTCCTGGCCCCGGACCGGTGAACGACGACCTCTGGCAGACCGCCGCCAGGATCGGCCTCGCCGCCCTGCTGGGCGGCCTGATCGGCGCCGAGCGGGAGCGGACCGGCAAATGGGCGGGTCTGCGGACCCACATGCTGATCGCCGTCGGGTCGGCCCTGCTGACCGACATCTCGGTCCTGGTGGGCCTCCGTTACGCCCAGGGGTACAGCAACGCCTGGGACCCGGGTCGCATCGCGGCGCAGATCGTCTCGGGCGTGGGCTTCATCGGCGCCGGCACCATCATCCAGTCGCGGGGCGCGGTACAGGGCCTGACCACCGCCGCCGGCCTGTGGGTGGCCTCGGCGATCGGCATCGCCGTGGGGGCCGGCTTCTACGCCCAGGCGGTCATTACCACTGTGGCCCTGCTGGTGATCCTGGCGGGACTGCGCCCCTTGGAGGCCTTCCTGCGGCGCGACCGGCAGAGCGTGGTGCTGCGGCTCTCCCGGGAGCAGAAGCTCTCCCGGCTCCTGGAGGTCCTGGAAGAATCGGGGATCAAGGTGGAAAACGTCTCGGTCTCCCGGGACGGGGAAGAGGTCTCCGCCACCATCCTCATCCAGGGATCCCGGGAGGACGTTCAGAAGCTGGTCCAGTTGGCGGGCCGCGAGGAGTTCGCGGCCCGGGAAGAGGAAGACGGCGGCTAGAAGTGGAATGCCAGGCCCGCGTGGCCCATGCCGAAGATCTGGGCCTCGTCGAAGTCGACGTAGTGGCCCGAGATCTCAGCCTGGAAGCTCAGCCAGCGGTTGATCGGCAACTCGCCGGTGAAGCCCAGGACAACGCCCCACGACGTGTCGCTGAAATCGTCGCTGGAGAACCTGTCGGTCCCTTCCAGGCGGTAGCCTCCCAGCCCCAGGTAGACGCCCGAGTCATAGAAGGCCTCGCTGATCCGGTACTCGCCGCTGATCGTCGCGTAGCTGAGATCGGCGTCGCTGAGCGAGCCGAAGAACTCGTCGTCATCGAGGCCGAGCTGGCCGAGGCGCAGGACCAGGTGGGTGCGGGCCTCGGTGACCATCCCGAGGTTGAGCTGCAGGCTCGTGTTGGTGAGGCTGTCCCCCGGGTCGGCGTCGAAGGAGCCGCCGATGCCGCCGAATACGCCTACGGTATAGGTGTAGAGCTCCTGCGCGCCAGCGGCGCCCGGGAGCAGCAACAGGCTGGACAGCAGCGAAAGCCTGGCGAGCAGGCGTGGTATTCGGATCAAGATCCCCTCCTTGTGCGTCGTGAAAGTCGTCCGGCGTCCCTCGGTCTCTGAGAGTATATCCGCGCTCCTCATGACTGACCCCGTATACGCGCCCGAACCCCATGGCGTCGCCTCATCCGGCCGCCGGCTGGCCGACCGCCTCCTCCACGTCTTGCTTCCCGCCCCCTGCCTGGGCTGCGGCGCGGCGCTGCCGGCCCGCCGCAGCGCCCTCGGGCTCTGCGCGCCCTGCCGGGCCCGGCTCGCGCCGGCGCCGGCGGACGCCTGCGCGGTCTGCGCCCGACCGCTGGCGGCCTGGGCCCTGCCGGAGGACTACCGCTGCGGCGCCTGCCGGCGGCGCCCTCCCGGCTTCGACCGCCTGCTCGCCCTCTGGAGCTACCGGCCGCCGCTGGACGCCGTGGTGCAGGCCCTCAAGTTCGGCCGCCTCGACTACCTGGGAGGACATCTGGCCGCCGGGCTGGCGGCGGGACTGGGGGACCGGCTCGACGGCTTCGACCGGGTCGTCCCCGTTCCCCTCCACTGGTGGCGTCACCTCTCGCGCGGCTACAACCAGGCGGAGAGGATCGCCCGCCCGCTGGCCGGTCTGCTGGGGATTCCCTGCCTGCCGGCCCTCTCCCGCCGCCGCGCCACACCGCCCCAGAGCCTGCTCGGCCGGGAGGAGCGCCTGGCCAACCTCCGCCGGGCTTTCCGGGCGCCGCGCCCGGCCCGCGTCCGCGGCCTGCGGCTCCTGCTCGTAGACGACGTCGCCACCACCGGCGCCACCTTGGACGCGGCGGCCGCGGCGCTCAAAAAAGCGGGAGCGGCGGCCGTCACCGCGGTGGTCGCGGGACGGACGCCGCTCGCGCCCGTGCGGGGGGACCGGAAGGAGGACTAGGGCGCATAGCGCCGGCCGAAGATGGCCCGCGCGCCGTCCTGCCAGACGATCACGAAGTTGCCCGCCGTGCCGACGTGGTCGACCCGGGGCCAGGCCGGCTCGGTGGCGTTGTCGACGTCCGACATCACCTCGAAGTCGGCGCCGGTGGGCGCGGCGGCGGCCGTGAAGCGCCGTCCGTAGATCCCCTCGCGGGTCCCCAGGTCGGCCTGCCAGACCACCACGAAGTTGCCCTTGGCGTCATGGGCGATGGACGGGTTCCGCTGGTACCCGGCGACGTTCGAGTTCACCCGGAAGGCCGCGCCGACCTTGCGGCCCAGACGGCTGTAGCGCTGGGCCAGGATGTCCGTGCGGTCGGCCGCCGGCGGCAGGTCGGTGTGCCAGGCCACGACGAAGGTGCTGCCGCTGCCGCAGGAGACCGCCGGCTGCACGGTCGTCGCCTGGGGGGCGGCCACCACCTGCTCCGGCTCCAGCGGAGCCAGGGTGTTGGAGAAGCGGCGCAGCGAGACCCCCTTGCGGGTGGACTGGAAGGGGGCGAACTGGTCCACCACCGCCCAGACCGCCACGATCCGGCCGGTGGTGTCCACGCAGACGTCAGGACGCTCGCCGTTGACCAGGCCGGTGCTGATCTTGACCGGCGGACCGAGCGGAGAGCCGATGGCGTTGAAGCGGCGCGCCAGCACCTCGGGCTTGGTCCCCTCGAAGGAGGCGCTGGCCGGCAGGAGGCTCATCCAGATCACCACGAAACCCTCTTTGGTCCTGGCGACCACCGGGTTGAAGTCGGCGGGGATCGTCGGCTTGCCGGGGGCGTCGGCGCTCACCTTGATCGGGACCCCGAGGACCGCGCCCGTGGGCAGGTAGCGCTGGGCCCTGATCTCGCTGTTGCCGTTGGCGACCTCGGACCACACCACGACGAAGTTCCCCTGCACGTCGCGGGTGATGGCGGCGTCGAACTGGTCCGGCGCCACGTCCTTATTGACCAGGAAGTCCACCGCCGGAGCCGCGCCGGCGGCGGTGAAGAGCCGGCCGCTGACGCCGTCGGCGTCCTTGGTGCTCGTCCCTTCCCAGACGGACATGAAGACGCCGGTGGTCAACCCGGCGACCACGGGCCTCTCCTGCCGGCAGGTGGTACAGGAGCTGACGCGGAACACGTTGCTCTGCGGCGCCGGGGCCGCCCAGGCCACCACGGCGGCGAGGCCGAGCGCGAGCACCCCTCCGGTGAATACGACTGCTGTCCTCATGAATCTCCCTTCCTTCTTCGTATGCAAAGTCAGCGATGTATCTCTACTTTACTACGGATACGGAGCAGAGGGGCCGAGCGTTTGAGGAAAACCCGGTTTCCTTCTCCGCGCTTGACGTGTCCAAGGGAGTGAGCGCAGGCTGAAGGAGCCGAGCTCCAGGAGAACCAGTCATGAAAGGCGCGCGATCCAGCTTCCGGGACCCCCGCTTGTACCAGATCCTCATGCTCTCGTGCCTGCTGGTCTACGGCGTGGTCCGGCTGGACCTGGAGGTCCGGCCCGGGTACGCCGCCCTCCTCCTGGGAACGGCGCTCCTGACCCAGTACGCCTGTACCCGGCTCTGGCGCCTGCCGGCCTTCGATCCCAGGAGCGCTCTGATCTCCGGGCTCTCCCTTTGCCTGCTGCTGCGGACCCACTCGGTCTGGCTGGCGTTGCTGGCCGCCGCGGTGACCATCGCCAGCAAATTTGTCGCTCCGCTTCCGGGGCAAGCACATCTTCAACCCTACCAACTTCGGCATCGTGTTCCTGATGCTCGCCACCGGCCAGGTCTGGGTCTCGCCGGGCCAGTGGGGCAGCGCCGCGTTCTTCGGCTTCCTGATCGCCTGCCTGGGCGGCCTGGTGGTCAACCGGGCGGCGCGCAGCGACGTCACCTATGCGTTCCTGGCCTTCTACCTCGCCGTCCTCTTCGGGCGGGCCCTCTGGCTGGGTCAGCCGATGACCATCCCGCTCCATCAGCTCCAGAGCGGCGCGTTCCTGATCTTCACCTTCTTCATGATCTCCGACCCCAAGACCACCCCCGACTCGCGGGCCGGGCGCATCCTCTTCGCCCTGCTGGTGGCGCTGGGGGCGGGGTTCGTTCACTTCGTGCTCTACCGGCCCAACGGCCTCCTGCTGTCGCTGGCATTCCTCTCACTCCTGGTGCCGCTCATAGACCTGCTGCTGCCGGGCCGGCGGTACGCCTGGCGCCGGTCCGCGGCTCCCGACCCTCTCCCCGCACCTTCTCTCCTGGAAGAAAGGAGATTCGCATGAGACGTTTCATCCTTGCCAGCCTGGCGCTGCTGGCTGCCGCCGGGACCGTCCACGCTTTCTGCGGCTTCTACGTCGCCAAGGCGGACACCAGGCTCTTCAACCAGGCCTCCCAGGTGGTGATGGTCCGGGACGGCGACCGTACCGTGCTGACCATGGCCAACGACTTCAAGGGGGACCCCAAGGAATTCGCCATCGTCATCCCCGTCCCGACCGTGCTCCAGCGGGAGCAGATCCATGTCGCCGAGAAGGCTCTCCTCGACCACCTCGACGCCTACTCGGCGCCGCGCCTGGTCGAGTACTTCGACCCCGATCCCTGTCAGGAGGCGCTCTACCGGCAGGCGGTGCCAGCCCCCAGGGCGGCGGCGGAAAGCGCCGTGGGAAAGGCCGAGGACCGCGCCAAGAGCCTGGGCGTGACCATCGAGGCCCAGTACACGGTGGGCGAGTACGACATCCTGATCCTCTCCGCCAAACAGAGCACGGGGCTGGAGACCTGGCTGGTGGAGAACGGCTACCGCATCCCCAAGGGCGCCTCGGGCGTGCTGGGGAGCTACCTCAAGCAGGGGATGAAGTTCTTCGTGGCGCGGGTGAACCTCAAGGAGCAGTCGAAGCTGGGGTTCAGCTACCTGCGCCCGATCCAGGTGGCCTACGAGAGCCCCAAGTTCATGCTCCCCATCCGCCTGGGGATGGTCAACGCCGCCGGAGCCCAGGAGCTGTTCGTCTATGCCCTCACCCGCAAGGGCCGGGTGGAGACCACCAACTACCGCACCGTCCGCCTCCCCTCGGACGCGGAGGTCCCGCTGTTCGTCAAGAACGACTTCGGGAACTTCTACAAGGCGATGTTCACCCAGCAGGTCAAGAAGCAGGACATGCGGGCGGTGTTCCTCGAGTACGCCTGGGACATGGCCTGGTGCGACCCCTGCGCCGCCGATCCACTGTCGGCGGACGAGCTCCGCCAGCTCGGGGTCTTCTGGATCGAGCGGCGGGATTCGCGGCCGGGCGGCATGCCGGGCGCCCAGGACGTCTTCCTCACCCGCCTTCACCTCCGCTACGACTCGGCGCACTTCCCCGAAGACCTGGTGTTCCAGGAAACCGCCGACCGCCAGAACTTCCAGGGCCGGTACATCCTGCGCCACCCGTGGAAGGGCAGCGCCTCCTGCACGGCGGCGCGGGAGTACCGCCAGGAGCTGGCGCGGCGCCAGGACCGGGAGGCCCAGACGCTCGCCTCGCTCACCGGCTGGGACGTCAACAAGATCCGCGGCCGGATGAACCTCAAGGCGAGCACCGAAGGGCCCGAAGACGAGCCCTGGTGGAAGGCGATCTGGAAGGATTGACCGCCGACGCCCGCCTTATTTCACCGGAATCCGGAGCTGGACGGGCCGCAGCCCCTTGACGGGCGGGCCCTCCAGCACCTGGCCGTCGGGCGAATACCGCCCGCCGTGACACGGGCAGTCCCAGGTCTTCTCGGCTGCATTCCAGCGGACGACGCAGGCGGCGTGGGTGCAGACCGGCGATACGGCGTGCACCGCGCCGGACGCCTCGCGGTAGACCGCCACCCGCTCGCCCTCGATCTCCACCACCCGGCCCTCGCCGGCCGGGATCTCGGAGAGGTCGCGGATCTTCGGGGACGCCACGCGGTCCTTGACGAAGTCCACCGCCACCTCGAGGTTGAGCTTCGCCACCTGCGGCCCCGCCGCCAGCGGTTTGATCCGCGACGGCCGGTAGACCCGCGCCCAGGGGTTCTCGCGGCCCAGGGCGAGGTCCGCCATCAGCATGCCGCCCAGGGTCCCGTAGACCATGCCGGCGCCGGAGTAGCCGGTGGCCAGGAAGACGCGGGAGGAGGAGAGCGATTCGCCGATCATCGGCAGCCCGTCCGGCGGATGGTAGAACTGGGCCGACCAGCGGTAGTCGATCGATTCGACGTCCCACCGCCGCCGGACGTACTCCTCCAGGGTCCGGTAGCTCCCTTCCGGATCCCCGTGCCCGGTCTTGTGGTCCGCGCCGCCCACGATCAGGACGTCCCCGTGCCGGCGCGTGTAGTGGTAGGGGTCGGCGAGGTCGAAGAAGAGGCCGTCCGGGGGCTCCGCCCCGCCCCGCAGCCGCACGCCCAGCACATAGGAACGAAGCGGCTCCAGCTCGGCATGGAGGAGCGAGAAGCCGGCGGGCGTGTGGGTGGCGAAAAGGACCGAATCGGCGGTCACCGTGCCCCGCTCCGTCTTCACCCGGCAGGGCTCGCCGGGATCGACATCCACCACCCGGGTGTTCTCGTGGATGCGGCCGCCGTTGCGGTGCACCGTGGCCGCCAGGGAAGCGAGGTACTGCAGGGGATGGAAGCGCGCCTGGTCCTCGAACCGCACGGCGCCGGCCACCGGGAACGGTAACGGCAGCTCGCCCGCGAGCTCGGCGGGTATGCCGGCCTCGTGGGCCGCCGTGACCTCCTCCTCCAGCCAGGAGACCTCGTCGCGATGCTCGGTGTAGAGGAACGCCGGGACGCGGGCGAAGTCGCAGTCGATGCCGTCCTCTTCCACCAGGGCGGCGATGAGCTCCAGCGCGGCCCGGGAGGAATCGACCACCACCCGCGCGTCCTCGCGGTTCCACTTGGAGAGCAGCTCCTTGAAGCGGATGTCCAGGACCTGCGTGACGTGCGCCGTGGTGCCCCCCGTCGTGCCGCTCCCCACCCGTCCCTGGTCCAGCACCGCCACCCGCTTCCCCTCGCGCACCAGCAGGCGCGCCGCCGTCAGCCCGGTGATCCCCGCCCCGACGATGGCCACGTCCACCCGCTCATCCCCTGAGAGCGCCGGATACTCCGGCATCTCTGCTCCGTCATCCCACAGCGCCTTGTGCTCGTCCTGGCTCATTCGCTCCTCCTTTCCCAAGGAGGCACG
>CAVXIV010000019.1:367500-377474 GCA_963761805.1 uncultured Acidobacteriota bacterium
AAATGTCCTTTGCCAAAAGGAGCAACCCATGGACTGCCCTTCGAAAAGACAAGGCGGTGCTCTGGATCGTAGAGCTTTTCTGAAAACAGCCGGAGCGGCCCTGGCGGCAGGCGCGTTCGGCCTGCCCGCCTCCGTCGCGGCCCAGCCGACTCTCCGCATCTTCCTGGCGACCTCGAGCCGCCCTTGCCGGAGCTTGTTCCTCCACCGCTTCCGGCCGATGCTCAAGGCCCAATCCGGCATGGACTCCTACTTCCCCCTGGTCCATCGCCCCTCCCTCTACTCCAACCCGCGCCGAATCCTGCGCACGCTGACCACCCTTCTCGGCCACGGCGAGCTGGACTTCGCCGTGATCCCGGAGAGCCTCCTTCCCACCCTTGTCGCCACGCTGACTGAGCACCTGGTGGACCTCTCTGGCCTCCGTTCCCACATGGCTGACCAGAGGGTGGACTTCCTTCCCACCGGGGACGAGGTCTTCGCCTTCAACCTCCTGGATGACACGGTGACGGTCGGCCTCTCTCCGTTGGCCGCAAAGACCGCCCGCCAAGCGGTGGATTCCCTGGGCGACGCCCTGTACCAGGAGGTCTTCATCCAGTCCACGAGCCCTCACCGGGCGGATGGCGTGGATGCCGCGACGGTGGACGTGCAGGTCGTCGACCAGGAAGGAAACCCGCATCCCGGTCCGATCCTCCTGGCGCTTCGGATCGGCCGGGATGAAAAGTGGCAGGTGCCCTGCGAGAGCCTGGGAGATGGCGCCTTTCGCGGCCGGGTGACCTCCGAGCTCGCCGGTGCCGCCGAGATGGTGGTCGTCGACGGCACCGGCAGGGTCCTGGATCCCGCGGGGACCAGCTCTACGGTCTTCGCGCCCGACGCCTTGACCCACTGGCACGTCACGCCCGTGCGCGCCCTCGCGGACGCCGATGGGCAGGACCGGGCGCTCTTCCAGTTGCAAGGGTTCGACGACCGTGGAAATCCGGTGCCTCGCTCACCGTCCGACTTGATCCTACATTCCAGCTCGGGCGCGCCGACGGCCTCGCTGGATAGCGAAGGCAACCTCCTGGTGTCTCTGGCGTCGACCTCTTTCGGTCGCGGCACCGTCACGGTGACGGACTCCCTGACCGGCGTGAGCGAATCCTTCCAGGCGACATTCCCTCGCCTCCGTCTGGGGGACGGTGCGAAACTGACGCTCGAGATCCCGAGCGTCGAGAACCCCGACGCGGTGCCCCTGGTGGACATCCCCCTGATCGCCTACGCCTCCACGGACAATCCCGTTACCGGGTACGACGCCACGATCCTCTTCGACGCCACCGTGTGCGGGATCGAGGAAGTCGTCCAGAGCGCCGACCTTGCCACGACCCGTTTCTCTCACACGGTCCGCGGAGGCGAGCTTACGATCAGCCATCGCTTCGCTCCCGTCTCGGGGCGGGTGCAACTGGCCACGATCACCATGTCCGCCCTCAGGGAGGGTGGCGGCTTCGAGACGATCGCCACTCCCGGAAGCCAGTTGATGACGCTTTCCGGCGCCCTCCCCCTCACCGTGGAGATGGTGGCCGCCGTGGAGAAGGAGCACAAGGAGATCAAGAAGACGATCAAGTTGAAGATCAAGATCGTCAAGGGGACGGGCGGAGCCAGCCTGGGCACCGACGCCGAGGCCATGGACAAGATCTGCAAGGCGGTGGACAAGATCAACAAGATCTATTGCCAGGCCAAGATCAAGTTCATGAAGGAGATCAGCACGATCAACTGCGATCTGGGCGCCAACGGGCTTGATGAATACAAGGGTGGGCTCACCGCCGAAGAGAAGGCGCTGATCGACAAGTGCAAACCGATGAAAGGCGAAATCGTGGCCTTCGTTGTCGGCAAGCTGAGTTGCGGAAGCCTTGGAGAGTCCGTCTCCAAGGGACAGTTCCCGGGTGAAGTGGCGAACGGCCGCACAGGTACCGCAGTCATCGACGACGACAAGGTCCTCGATAGCACCACCTTTGCCCATGAGCTGGGGCACTTGCTGCTGGGGAACGGGGATCATCCCAAGAAGGCCGACTTCCCGACTTGTGCGGACTTCGAGAAGAACCTCATGCATGCTACCAATCCGAACCCCGAGTGCATTACCCCCGCCCAGGCGCAGAAGATGCTGGACAACGCCTGCGCCGGCACAGGCTTCTGAGGCGCAAGAACAAGGCCCCTGGGTCGCCAGGGGCCTTTCCTGGCCGGCTACAATCGGGCATGCGATTCCAGAAAGCGCTGGTCCTTCTCGTCCTGTTCTCCGCCTCCCCCCTGGCGGCCCTGGCGGCGGACACCACCGCCACCCTCGTCCTGACCGGCGGCCGGGTGTGGACCGGCGATCCGGCGCGGCCCTGGGCGGACGCGGTGGCCTTGGCGGGTGACCGCCTCCTCGCCGTGGGGAGCGCCGCCGAGATCGCCCCCCTGCGGGGACCCGGCACGCGGTGGATCGAGCTGGACGGCCGCTTCGTGGCCCCGGGGTTCATCGACAACCATACCCACTTCGACCGCGCCGGCGAGCTCCTCCTCGGGGTCAACCTGCTGGACGTGGCGGACGAAGCGAGCCTCGCGCGGCGCGTCGAAGAGGCGCGGGACCGCCTGCCGGCCGGCTCGTGGCTGGTGGGCGGCGACTGGGGAGCCTACGCCCTCGACTCGCCGTTCCGGCCGCATCGCTCGACGATCGATCCGGTCTCGCCGGGGAACCCGGTCCTGCTCTCGAAGTGGGACCGCTCGCTGTATCTGGCGAATCGCCTGGCCCTGCAGGCCGCCGGGGCCGGTTGCGACTGGCCCGGCGTCGAATGCGAGCAGGGAGAGCCCACCGGCCGGCTCACCCCCGAGGCGGCGCAGCGGATACGCGCCGTCATTCCCCCCAAGCCCATGGAGCAGCGCCTGGCCGAAGCCCGCGCCGCCCTGGCCCAGTTGCGGAGCTTCGGCGTGACCACCATCCACGACATCACGCCGGCCGAGCAGCTCGCCGCCTACCAGGAGCTGCGGCGCCGCGGCGAGCTGACGGTCCGGGTCTACGCCCGCCCCACCCTCGACCGGTGGGAGCACCTCGCCGCCCTCGGCATCCGCCACGGCTTCGGCGACGACTGGATCAAGATCGGCGGGCTCAAAGGCTTTGTCGACGGCATCATGGGCAACTCCTCCGCCCGCTTCTACGAGCCCTACCTCACCACGGGCGGGCGCGGCTCCTGGCGGTCCATGATGGAGCCGCCGGGCAACATGGAAAAGCTGCTGCTCGGCGCCGACGCCGCCAGCCACTGGCCGCAGGTCCACGCCATCGGCGACGAGGCCGTCGACACATTGCTCGCACTGTACGAAAAGGTGATGGCCGCCAACGGCCCTCGCGAGCGCCGCTTCCGGGTCATCCACGCCCAGGTGCTGCGCGGACCGGAAGTGGCCCAGCGCATGGCCCGCCTCGGCGTCCTCGCCGAGGTCCAGCCCTACCATGCCATCGACGACATGCGCTGTCAGAGGGTCGGCGCCCGCGCCCGCTGGGCCTACGCCTTCAAGACCCTACTGGACGCCGGCGTCAAGCTCTCCTTCGGCAGCGACTGGCCGGGGACGAACGCCTCCTGGTATCCGGCCAACCCCATCCTCGGGATCTATGCGGCGGTGACCCGCCAGACCCTGGACGGCCAGCCCGCCGGCGGCTGGTTCCCCCAGGAGCGGATCGATCTCGAGACGGCTCTCCGCGCCTACACCGTGAACAACGCTTGGGCGGCGGGAGAGGAGGACCGCAAGGGCACCCTCTCCACCGGCAAACTCGCCGACCTCGTCGTCCTCGACCGCGATCCCTTCGCGGTCCCGCCGGCGCAGCTCAAGGATCTGAAGGTGGTGATGACGGTGGTGGGCGGGAAGGTGGTCTACGAGTTGGAGGGAGACCTCAAAGTAGTCTGGGCACGTCCTCGATAGGCCGCCGGTCCCAAGGGGTGCTAACACCAACGGGCCTTTTTCGCGCCCCGGGCTCGCGCAGCACCTCCGCCAACCTCTGGATCAGAGCGAAGTCTCTGCGTTTCAGCAGTATGCCCTGTTCAAAGCTTGTCAAACTCGGCTTCTGGAGGTGATATGAGGGGGCGGCCAGAAGTGGTCACGCAGCCTCCACACCGCTTGCATGTCCAGCCGCTCGCCCTCGAAGACAATCTGGCGGCTTGTCTTGTCCTTCCGGTTCTTGAGATAGCGCGTCACGTTCATCCAGCGGATCGTTTCCTCGCCGCTCCGCTCGTCCGTCTGGCGGATAACGAGATATACGTCCACGGGCTGGTTGATCCAGTATGTCAGATGGCGCTCGTTCTTCACGTCGAACACCTCGCGGCCGTCGTGCCGGCGTGTCCGCAGATAGGAATTGCCGCTCTTGAGCTGCACGTAGATCTTCTTGCCGCTGGCCTGGCCGTCGTTGTCCTTAAATTCCACCTCGCCATCAATGCCGTAGTCGAACATGGTCAATCGGCGGAAGATCTGGTTGGCCTCGCCGGTGATGGCCATGCACGTGGCCGATCAGAATTTGCTCCAGAGCCTGCGTGTCCAGCTCCCGCGTCGCCGTCTCCTCCATGGAAAGGATCTTGCGCGCGACTGGATCGCTCTTGAGCCGTTGCTCGATGAAGTCGATCAAGGGCACCTGCTCGTCGCACTCCTGGCAGGTAATGAAGTCCTTACCGGCCGCCAGACGTCTGCGTACCGCGTCGAGGTCGATCACCGGCGTTCCGCACTCCTGGCACACATACCGCCGGTCGCGCGTCACATCACGGGCATACCTGGCTAAGTGCCGGTGGACGTATTCGATGAAGATCACCTTGAGCTCGTCCGGCGTCTTCACGTCGAAGAAGAGGCTGATCGTCGCTTGGCCTTCGCCCTGCCGGTTGTCGATCTTCAGGCCTAGCAGATGTCCCCGACTGGATTGGAATTCCGCCGCGTTGCGCCACAGCTCCTTGTGCTCGAACTCCTGGCTGTACCACAGGCGTACCACCAGGGTGGTCCAGACCGTCTGCCACTCGCCGCTGAAGGTGTAGGAGACGAAGACGCCGGGTTCCCACGGGATGTCTTTCTCTCGCCGGTACTGGGAGGGAAACACGAGGTGCCGCCCCTGTGGCGTGTCTTCGGCGATGCACAGCGAGTGGTCGAGGAAAGTTTGGACCATGGCCCGCAGGAGGAGCTCTTCGTCTGGCCGGTTCAGCCGGTCGACGCCGGTGAAGTCGAAATCCGGCCCGTAGATGTCCGCCTCGGGCACACAGCCGATCTCGTCCCGGTGGGCACGGGCCGCGCGGATGATCGCTCCAGCGTAGCCGTTCAGCAGGTCGGGCCGCAGCAGCACCAAGTCACCGAACTTCAAGGGCCGGGCCAAGCCGTGATTGGCCAGCAGAGTGACCGCCGTTCGCACGTCGGACTCGCCGAATCGCTCACCCGGCAGGGCCTGCTCCAACCGCTGAGCCAATTCAGAGAAGCGTAGCAGGCGGATATCCGTCTTGTCGCGAATCGTCATCACGGCGTTCTTGAGCTCGGCGAGCAGACGCGGCGTGGCGGTCCACGGCAGGGTCGACCACGGAATGTGGTCCGCGATCATCTGTTTCAGCTCCGAAGGTTTGCCACCGTTCTCCGTGTCCGAGCAATGCTCACCCGTCTTGGCGCTGGTGGCCAGCCAGCCGGCGAAACCGTGCTGCTCGCGAAACCTTTCGATCTTGGCATTGCCGATCTTCATCCCGCCTACGTCGATCTGGGAGAAGACCAGCAGCCGGGGCACGCTGCGATTCGACGCGCGGTGGCTCGCGGCAGTCTCCAGGGCCTTGAGCCAATCGCCCGCCTCGGCAAAGGGATCGTCCTTCTGCGGATTGATCAGCAGCAGAGCCAGCGCGGTTTCTTCGAGAAACAGCCGGTGGATCAGCCGGTAATCCTCCTGCCCAGCGAGGTCCCAAAGCAGGGCCTCGCGCTCCAGCGTGGCGTCGGGCGGGAGCGGCAGGTCCAGCGGCCACACGTTCATCCCGTGCGTGCGGTCGCGGACAACGTAGAGGTCTTCGATCAACCGATGCGCCAGCGACGTCTTACCTACCGTGCCCTCACCGATCAACACGACCTTGGCGTTCACATAGCGGCGCGTCGACTCGGCAGGCTGCGCGGCCCGGGCGCCAGTCAGGCGGTAGACGTAGACTAACGACGGACTCGCAGTGCCTACGACGAGCCGCGAGCCCTCGGGACTGAAGGCGACAGAAATCGGCGATGGATTCCCGTCGTACAGGATCACCTGCAAGCACGCCCCCGATTTCCAATCCCAGAGCCGTACCGTCTCGTCCATGAAACCCCGTGGAGGCGACTAGGGCACCATCCGGGGAGATAGCGACAGAATGTACCCTGTCTTGATGTCCCTCCAAAGTTCCTATGCAGGTTCTCGCTTCCAGATCCCAGACCTTGACGGTCTTGTCCTCCGAGCCCGAAACGGCAATACGCCCGTCGGGTGTGATCTGGATGGAGTTAACTGGTCCAGCATGGTCGGTTCGAGTTGCTAGGCACTCAGACGCTCTGAGATCCCAGAACTTGACAGTCGAATCCTGCGATGAGGAAATCGCACGATCTCCATCCTGAGTGATGGCCACAGATGATACGTACCCCTTATGGCCAGGATTGAACGAAAGCACAGGGTTGTTTGTAGCGAGATCCCAGATCCTAATCATTGAATCATCTTTAGTATCGGCCTCACAAGAAATGGCCCTACGCCCTTCCAAGAAAAGGTCAAGGCCAAGAACCCCGGCCTCTAGCCCTTTGATTTGAGACAGCATCTTAAATTGATGTGCATCCCAAATGAGGATAGTCTTATCTTTCGATCCTGAAAGAATCCGCAGGCCATCTGGTGTGATCGCGACGGAATAAACCTTTTCCGTGTGCCCCTCCAGCGTTGCCCGGCATACACCGGTCTCCAAGTCCCAAATCCTGACCGTCTTGTCCTCCGAGCCGGATGCCGCCCATGTCCCGTCCGGGCTGACAGCCACGCTGTGGACCCAGCCCTCGTGCCCCGTGAGCGTGCGCTCCAGCACGGCCAGCGGCTCGGCCTGCTCTGGCGGTTGCGCGGACTTCTTCATGGCTTTGGCTTGCGGCGCGGGCGGAGTCGATTCCGCCTCGGATCGGCAGGCAGCCAGCAGTTCAGCAAATGCCGCCTTGGTTTTCCGGCGGTAATCCACGTACTTGTAGCGCCGCAATGCGTCCGGGAGGTCACAGTCAGCCAACAACAACGGGATGAAACGCCGGCCAACATTAGTTGGATCGCGGAACAGCACGGTGCTGCGTTCGAGCGCCACCCACTCCGATCCCAGCGCCGCCGGTGACAGGCACAACACCTGCGATCGAGCCGCCTCGAGCCCGCGTTCGATGGCCAGGTAGATGTCCTCGCCGGGCTTGATGACCCACTCGTCGAACCACACCCGCAACCCCGCGGCGCGCAGCTCTTCCGCCAGCTCCCGCACCCGTGGCTTATCCTTCGAGTTGTGGCTCAGGAAGACGTCATAGGTGAAGCGGTCGGCCATATTCCTACCTCAGTGCGGTCATCCCTGCTTGGCTTCAGTTGGCGCGGTCGTGAGGTTAACAGACCCTGGTACGACCGGGGGGATGGATATATTTTATACCGGCCAGAGGGATCATACCCTTACATACATCTCCCCTCGGCCATTCGGAACGGCAACTCCGCCCCTTGGGCAAGGAAGAGAACCATCGCCTAGTCGTTGCCCCCCCACTGTAGAGACGTCCCGTGGGGTGTCTCCTGGGATGCCGTTTTCAATCTTGCACTGGTGAACCTCGAGCCTGCTGTCGGGAAAGGTGACCTCCAAGTCCATGCCGAAGCTGGATTTTCCCGGCGGGTCCCACCGAAGCGAGGTGGCCTTTCCCTGTAACACGCGCAGGGCCTGCTCCACGACCCAGAGGCGTTCGAACTCGTTCCCGTCTTTATCTGCGCGGCCACCGATCTCTCTCGACATTTCCTATACTTCGCCCGTGATGTCGCGATCTGTCCTCGCCGAATTACTGCTTGGTTGGATCGATGAGGCGCAAGCCCGCGAAGCGACTGCCGAAAAAACCGCGATCACGGCTCAAGAAGGCATCGGCCTGAACCCGGGCGTGAGCGCCAATGAGGAAATCGGCCACGATCCGTTCACGGTCGCGCCTGGGTGTCGTCAGGCAATACTCTCGCCACAGTTCTCCGGCCAACTCGGCGGCTTCCTTTCGCAGCGATTCGAAAGCCACCCCTAACGTTGCCATCGTAGTGCGGAAACTGTCCTCTTCGGGAAAGTGGGCACGCACCTCACTCCAGACGATGTCGCAAGCGACCAGAGCACCCGTATCGTAGGCTCGGCGAAGCGCCTCTCGTGAAGCCGGCCCGAACGCCTGGTCGCCTGTCAGGACATCCAGGAGTACCGACGAGTCAACCGCGATCCTCACGTCTTCCCCGGCCGTGGGCCTCGCATCTCGTCCAAGACATCATCGACAGGACGTCCCAGGCGGAGCGTTGCCCAGACCCGGTCGACGGGGTGGCTTCCGGAGATCCCCTTGCGGAGGAAAACGCCCTCCTCCGTAAGTTCGAACTCCACCGGAGTTCCGGGGGTAAGACCAAGCCTTTCACGCACTTCGACCGGCACTGTGACCTGACCTTTCGAGGAGATGGTGCTTCGCATGAGGTAAAGAATACTTCGCCTTACCCAAAGGGCCAAGGCTCCCAGACCCTGCCTGGCCCACCCCCCTTTACGACTGACTGACTAGTAAGTAAGCTCTCCCGTCATGGCCGCGCCCGCCCGGGATACCAAACGCGAGATCCTCGACGCCGCCGAGGCGATGCTCCAGGAGCGGGGCTTCAATGCCTTCAGCTACCAGCACATCGCCGAACAGTTGGGGGTCAAGAACGCCGCCATCCACTACCACTTCCGCTCCAAGGGCGACCTGGGCGTCGCCGTCATCGAGCGCTACCGGCGCCGCTTCGCCCGCTGGGCCGAGAGGCTGGACGCCGAGGAGAGCGATCCCTGGCGCAAGCTCGAGGCCTACTTCCAGATCTATCTGGACTTCAAGACGCGCGGCGGCAAGATCTGCCCCTCGGGCATCCTGCAGGCCGAGTACCACTCGATCCCCGAGGAGATGCGGACATCCGCCAGCGCCCTGATCGTGGACCTGCAGCAATGGCTGACCCGCATCCTCGCCGCAGGCCGGGAGCAGGGAGCCTTCCAATTCCCCGGCGAGCCCGCGGACCAGGCGATGGTGGTCGGGGCCACCCTGCAAGGCGCCTTGCAGATCGCCCGCGCGTGGGGACCGGAACGCTTCGACACCGCCCTGGAGCAGCTCCGGCGGCAGATGAGACGAGCCTGAAAATTTTTTACCCGCACCGCTTACCTATGAGTAAGTAAGGAGGAAAGCGATGGACGTGGAACGGACCGCCAAGACTCCAGCTCTCCCTCTTCCCCTCCGGCTCGCCCGGACGGGCCTGAACAGCCTGGGCCGGATCTCCCCGCCGCTCACGGGCCGGCTCGCCTTCCAGTTCTTCTGCACGCCGTTCCGCTATCCCGAGCCGCCGCGGGAGACCAAGGTCCTGCGGCAGGCCGAGCGCTTCCCGATCCCTTTCCAGGGCGCCCACCTCGCGGCCTACTCGTGGGGCCGGGGCCCTGCCGTGCTGCTGGTGCACGGCTGGTCCGGCCGGGGCTCGCAGCTCGGGGCTTTCGTGGCGCCGCTGGTGGCGGCCGGCCACCGGGTGGTCGCCTTCGACCTGCCGGCCCATGGACGGACCCCCGGCCGCCGTACCAACGCCCTGGTGGCCGCCGAGGCCGTCCTTCAGGTGGGGAAAGCGATCGGGCCGTTGCGCGGGGTGATCGCCCATTCCTTCGGAGCCCTCTGCGCCACCCTGGCCCTCCGCGACGGCCTGGACGCCGGCCGGGTCGCCTATGTGGCCCCGGCTTCCGGCGCCGACCAAGCGGTGAGCGGCTTCGCGCGTCAATTCGGCCTCGACCGGCCGGCGG
>CAVXIV010000020.1:0-32742 GCA_963761805.1 uncultured Acidobacteriota bacterium
GCCGCCACGGCGAGATCGGCGACGGCACGCCCGAGGACTGAGAAGGAACTGCCCGTCACATAGAGACTTTACAATAAACGGCGGCCGTGTCCACCCCCGGCCCTGCCCGTGAGTGTTTCTCCCCTCTTCCGGTGAGGGAGCTTGGAGGGGGCCGGGGGTGAGGGTTCGCCATGGCAAGCCCTGTGCTAATCTCCCGTCGCTCCTGGCAGTTCCTGCGTTCCGTCTATCAACCGTTATTTCGTGAGGGAACCATGAAAAAGATTGTCCACGTCGTGGGCACGGGCACGATTGGCGAGCCTTTGCTCGGTCTCTTCACCGATTTCCGGGACAGGATGGGGATCGATGAGGTCACTTTCCACAAGCGGACGCCGCTCGCGTCCGACCGGGCCAAGCTGAACCATCTGATCCAGCGCGGCGCCAAGCTTGCGGTCGACGAGGACGTGCGGTCCGAGTTCGAGAAGCTGGGTCACGAGGTGAGCTTCGAGTCGCGGGAGGCGCTGGAGCGGGCCACGGTGGTCGTGGACTGCACGCCGGCCGGCAACGAGAACAAGGAGAAGTTCTACGAGAACCTTTCCGGCCCCAAGGGCTTCCTGGCCCAGGGCAGCGAATTCGGCTTCGGCAAGCCGTTCGCCCGCGGCATCAACGAGGAGGTCCTGGTGCCGGGCGAGGACCGCTTCCTCCAGGTCGTCTCCTGCAACACCCACAACATCACCACCCTGATCAAGACGATCTGCAACGACGGCGACGGCAAGTACAGCCTGAACAAGGGGACCTTCGTCTGCATGCGGCGGGCGAACGACATCTCGCAGTCGGACAGCTACATCCCGGCGCCCAACGTGGGCAAGCACGACGATCCCGAGTTCGGCACCCACCACGCCCGCGACGCCCATCACGTGTTCGACACCCTGGATCTCGACCTCAACCTCTTCTCCAGCGCGGTCAAGCTCAACACCCAGTACATGCACTCGATCTGGTTCAACCTGGAGCTGAACCGCGACATGGCTCTCGACGAGGTCAGGAAGCGCCTGCGGGACAATCCCATGGTGGCGGTCACCGACAAGCGCTACGCCAACCTGATCTTCAGCTTCGGCCGCGACCACGGCTACTACGGGCGTATCCTCTCCCAGGCGGTGGTGGTGATGCCGACGCTGGCCGTGCGGCGCAAGCGGGAGGTCTACGGCTTCTGCTTCACGCCCCAGGACGGCAACTCCCTGCTCTCCTCGGTGGCGGCGACCCTGTGGCTGATCGAGCCGGACTGGGAGAGCGTGAACAACCGCCTGTCGACGCTCCGCCGCTGGGTCTACCGCGAGATCTGACCCGACCTGGAGCCCGCGCCGGCGCGGGCTCGCCCCTGGTTTGCATGCGACCCGTCGAGCTCAGATTCGGAGACCTGCGCATCGAGGGATGGTCCCGGGCCGGGGACGACAACTGGTTCCGCGTCCATCCCCCGGGGCTGGCCCTGGACGTGGGCCGCGGGGCGCTTCAACTCGCTGGCGCGCACGACGTCTTCCTCTCTCACGGCCATCTCGACCACGCCCTGGGGTTGCCGTACGTGCTCTCCCAGCGGTCGCTGCACCGGCTGGCGCACACGCGGGTGTTCTGCCCGCGGGAGATCGAGGCGCCGCTGGGCGACTTGATCCGGGCGGCGGAGAAGCTGGAACGGGCGCGGTACCGCTACGATCTCGTGCCGCTGGCCCCCGGCGACCGGGTGGAGGTGGGGAAGGGGTTGAGCATGGAGGCCTTCGCTACGGACCACGTGATCCCCAGCCTGGGCTACCACCTCTGGCGGGGGCGACGGCGCTTGGCCCCGGCCTTCGCCGGCCTGCCTGCCGCGGAGCTGATCCGCCTGCGGGAGGAGGGGATCGACACCTCGGAGTGGCTGGAAGATGTCTGGCTGACCTACTGCGGCGACACCGGGCCGGGGATCTTCGAGCGTGAGCCGCGGCTGTTCGGCGCCCGGGTGCTGATGCTGGAGTGCACCTTCCTGGGCGAGGAGCACCGGGACAAGGGGGCGCTCTACAAGCACCTCCACCTCGGCGACATCGCCGCCCGGGCGGGCGATTTCCGCAACGAGGCGATCGTCTTGCATCACTTGTCTCGGCGGTTCCGGGTCCAGGACCTGCGGGCCGAAGTGGAGCGGCGCCTGCCGGAGCTGGCGCCGCGCATTCATTTCCTGGTAGAGGGAGCGGAAGCATGAAAGGCAGACAGAGCGGCGGACGGGGGCCGGAGCGCCGGGGAGGTCCCGGCGGCGAACGCCGTGGGCCGGGGGGCGAGCGCGGTCCGGGGAGACCGGACCGATCCGACCGATCCGACCGATCGGACAGGAAAGGCCCAGCCCCACCGCCGCGCCGCGGGCCGCGCCAGTCCGACGTGTTCGCGCGCGCCGAGAGGGTCCTGGAAGGCAAGGAGCCGCTCACGCCGCCGCCTCCCCCGCCTCCTCCTCCCGGCGCCAAGCTCGCCGGAGTCGAAGAGATCACCGTCCGGGTGGAGAAGCTGGTGGCGGGCGGCGAGGGTCTCGCCCGCTACGAAGGCGTGCCGGTCTTCGTCCGCCGCGCGGCGCCGGGGGACCTGGTGCGGGCGCGTCTCGTCGAGCGCCGGCCCGACTACGGCCGGGCGGAGATCGAGGAGATCCTGGAGCCGGGGCCGGCCCGCCGGCCCGATCCCGTGCCCGAGCTCTCCCTGACCGGCGTCTGCGACCTGCAGCACCTGGAGGACCGCGTCCAGTTCCAGCTCAAGGCCGAAGCCGTGCGCGAGACCCTGGAGCGGATCGGCGGCGTGGCCCTGCCGGCGAACACCGAGATGGTGATGGGCGATCCCTGGGGCTACCGCCTGCGCACCCAGCTCCACACCGCCGTCGATCCGGTCGCCGGCGGGATCAAGGTGGGCTACCACGCCCGCGCCACCAACGACGTGATCGCCGTCGCGCGCTGCCCGCTCCTGGTGCCGGAGCTGGAGGCGCTGCTCCAGGAGCTGCCGCAGCACCTGACGCCCGACTCGCCCAAGCGGCTCGACGTCGCCGCCGGGGACGACGGGGCCGTGACCCTGGCGCCGCCGGTCGAGGGGTTCCCCCAGGGCGAGGTCTCGACCCGCGTGGGCGACTTCACCTATGCCTACGACGCCCGCGCCTTCTTCCAATCCCACCGCGGGCTGCTGCCGCGGCTGGTGGAGATCGTCGTGGGCTCCTGGACGGGGGAGACGGCGGTGGATCTCTACGCCGGGGTAGGGCTCTTCAGTCTCCCCCTGGCCCGGTATTACGGCAAGGTGATCGCCGTCGAGTCCGACCAGGCCGGCTCGCGCTACGCCCGCCTGAACATCCGGCGCAACAAGATGTCCAACGTCGAGCTGGTCAACCGGTCCGTGGAGAGCTGGGCCCGCGGAATGCCGCGGGACCTGGACCGGGTGGTGGCGGACCCGCCGCGGGGCGGCCTCTCACGGGAAGTCCTGCTGCCGTTGATGATCGCCAGGCCGGCGCGGATCACCTACGTCTCCTGCCATCCCGCGGCCCTGGCCCGGGACCTCAAGAAGCTGGTGGAGGCCTACGAGATCGAGAAAGTCATCCTGATCGACCTCTTCCCGCAGACGGGGCATATGGAGACGGTGGTGCAGTTGGTGCGGCGGGGGGCGGCCGAAGCGTGAGATCATTCCGCCAGGATCATGGCTGAATCGCTACCCCTCGAAAAGGAGCGCGGTTTCCTCCGCGAGCTCGGCCTCCTCGACTCGGTGATGATCGTCGCCGGGTCGATGATCGGCTCCGGCATCTTCATCGTCTCGGCGAACGTGGCGCGCCACCTGGGCTCGCCCGGCGGGCTGCTGCTGGCCTGGATCGTCAGCGGCCTCATGGTGACCATCGCGGCGGCCTCCTACGGCGAGCTGGCCGCCATGATGCCCCGCGTCGGCGGGCAGTACGTCTACCTGCGCGAGGCCTACTCGCCGCTGCTGGGGTTCCTCTTCGGCTGGACGCTGTTCCTGGTCATCCAGACCGGTACCATCGCGGCCGTGGCGGTGGCGTTCGCGAGCTTCCTGGCGGTGCTGGTCCCGGGCCTCTCGTCCTCGGCCTGGATCGTACCGCCCATCGACGTCTCGGAGGGGTACGCGGTGAGCCTCTCCGCGCAGCAACTCGTGGCCATCCTCCTCATCGTCCTGCTGACCTTCGCCAACACGCTGGGCGTCCGGATCGGCAAGCTGATCCAGAATTCCTTCACCTGGGTGAAGACCCTGGCCCTGCTCGCCCTGATCGTGCTCGGCATCGTGGCCGGCCGGGCTTGGGGCGAGAACGCCGCCGGCTTCTGGACGCCGCGGGACGTCATCACCGTGACGCCGGACCTCGCCGCCGTGCCGCCCGTCGCCGCGACCGACGGCGGCTTCGCCCTGGCGGTGGTCTTCCTGCTGGCGCTGGTCGGCCCGCTCTTCTCGGCCAGCGCCTGGAACGACGTCGCCTTCGCCGCTGCCGAGATCCGCGATCCCCGGCGCAACCTGCCGATCGCCCTCGGGCTGGGGGTGGCCCTGGTCAGCCTGCTCTACGTGCTGGCCAATCTCGCCTACGTGCGCGCGCTGCCGGTGGCGGCGATCGCCGGCGCGCCCGAGAACCGGGTGGGCACGGCCGCCCTGGAAGCGATCCTGGGCCCCGCGGGCGCCGCGCTCATGGCGGTCGCCATCATGATCTCGACCTTCGGCTGCAACAACGGGCTGATCCTCGCCGGCTCGCGGGTCTACTACGCCATGGCCCGGGACGGCCTCTTCTTCCGTTCCGTGGGGCGGCTGAACCGCTGGCGCGTGCCGGCGGTGGGGCTGGCCGTCCAGTGCGTGTGGGCCTCGCTGCTGGTGATCCCCCGCACGCGGCTGCGGGACGCCTCCGGCGCGCCGCAGTACGGCAACCTCTACTCCAACCTCCTGGAGTACGTGGTCTTCGCCGTGCTGCTCTTCTACATCCTCACCATCGCCGGGGTCTTCGTGCTCCGCCGCAGGCGTCCCGACGCGGAGCGCCCCTACCGGGCCTTCGGCTATCCGCTGCTGCCGCTGGTCTACATCCTCGGGGCGTGCTGCGTCCTGCTGGCCCTCCTCGTCTACAAGACCCGGACGACCTGGCCCGGGCTGGTCATCGTGCTGACCGGCATCCCGGTCTATCTCCTCTGGAAGAGGATGGGCGCTCCTATGGCGGAGCCGCCGCAAGACCCTCAAGGCTCCTGAGGTTTGTATGCCCAGACGCTACCAGGGTCCCAGCGGGACCTCTCCTCCCCTGCGGCCCGCCACGGCCCTGATCGCCACCTTCCGGAATGGTTACAGCGCGAGCGACCTGCGGGCCGATCTGCTGGCCGGCATGGTGGTGGGCGTCGTAGCGCTTCCCCTCTCCATGGCGCTGGCCGTGGCCTCGGGGGTGGCGCCGCAGTACGGCCTCTACACCGCCATCCTCGCCGGCGGCATCATCGCGGCGCTGGGCGGCTCGATGGTGCAGGTCTCCGGCCCCACGGCGGCGTTCGTGGTGCTGCTGGCCCCGATCTCGGCGAAGTTCGGCCTCGGGGGGCTGGTGCTGGCGAGCCTGATGGCGGGCGTCCTGCTGTTCATCCTGGGCGCGGCCCGGCTCGGCAGCCTGATCCAGTTCGTCCCCTACCCGGTGACCACCGGCTTCACGGCGGGCATCGCCGTGGTCATCGCCACCCTGCAGCTCAAGGACTTCCTCGGGCTCACGGTGGCGGAGATGCCGGAGGAGTACGTCGGGCGGGTCGGCGCGCTGGCCCGGGCGCTGCCGACGCTGCGCTGGCAGGACCTCGCCATCGGGATCTTCACGCTGGCGCTCCTGCTCTTGTGGCCGCGGATCACCCGCAAGGTGCCGGCTCCCCTGGTCGCCCTGGCGCTGGGCGGAGTCCTGGCGGCGGCCCTGGCGCGGTGGGTCCCCGGCTTCGAGGTGGCCACCATCGCCAGCCGCTTCAAGGACGGCATCCCGCAACTCCCGCCGCTGCCGGTCCTCCCCTGGAACCTGCCGGGGCCGGCGGGCGAGCCCCTCGGCCTCTCCTTCGGGCTGATCCGTGAGCTGATCCCCTCGGCCTTCGCCATCGCCATGCTGGGGGCGATCGAGTCGCTCCTCTCGGCCGTGGTGGCGGACGGCATGACCGGCGGCTCCCATGACCCGGACGCGGAGCTGATGGCCCAGGGAACCGGCAACATCATCGCTCCCTTCTTCGGCGGCATCGCGGCCACCGGGGCGCTGGCGCGTACGGCGACCAACATCCGCTCCGGAGCGCGCTCGCCGCTGGCGGCCATCTTCCACTCGCTGTTCGTGCTCCTGGCGGTGCTGCTGCTGGCGCCGGTGCTGAACTACCTGCCGATGGCGTCGCTGGCGGCGCTGCTGCTGATCGTGGCCTGGAACATGAGCGAGGTGAAGCACTTCGCCCATGCCCTGCGGGTGGCGCCGCGGAGCGACGTGATCGTGCTCCTCACCTGCTTCGGCCTGACGGTGATCTTCGACATGGTGGTCTCGGTGACGGTGGGCGTGCTGCTGGCCGCTCTCCTCTTCATGCGCCGGATGGCGGAGGTCTCGGGCTCCCGGCTGGTGGACCAGCACCCCATCGCCAAGGGGCTGCCGCGAGACGTCCTGGTCTACGAGGTCTCGGGTCCGCTCTTCTTCGGCGCGGCGCAGCGGGCGATGAGCGCTTTCCATCGGACGGCCATGTCGGGGGTGAGCGTGCTGGTCATGGATCTCTCCTCGGTGCCGGCCATCGATGCCACGGGTCTGGTGAGCCTGGAGTCGGCCATCGAGCGCCTCAATTCGCTGGGGGTCTACGTGATCCTGGCGGGGGTCCAGAGCCAGCCCCTGCGCGTCCTGGCCCGCGCCGGCTGGCGGGACCGCAAGCGGCGGGTCGCGGTCTTCCGCTCCATGGACCGGGCGTTCCGCCTGGCGCGGGAGAGGTCGAAGATCGGGAGGACGGGGACGGGGCGGTTGGGGGGGGCGGCTACGTGACGGCGGGCAAAGCGGCTATGATCGTCGCCGCACCATGATCACCCTCGTCGAAGCCCTCAACTACCGTTGCCTGCGCTACATCCGGCAGCCGCTGGACCCGTTCCATGTCCTGGTGGGGCCGAACGCCAGCGGGAAGACGACGTTTTTGGATGTGATCGCCTTCCTCGGGCGTTTGGTGTCAGATGGCCCAGACGCTGCAATCGAGGAGCGGACCCCGAATTTTTATGACCTTCTTTGGCGCAATGAAGGCACAGAGTTTGAGCTTGCAGTCGAGGCTCGGATCCCGGAAGGGCTAAGAACCTTACTTAGAAAAGACTTCGATACTGTCAGGTATGAGGTTTCGGTCGCACTTGATCCGGAGAACCAAGAAAGGGGGTTGCGAGCCGAACGTGTGCTGCTGAAGAGCACAGCGCCGCCTGTCTTCCAGACTCGAGAGCTTTTCCCAGAGATTGTCGATGTCCCCAAGGCGCTTTCCGAAGCTAGAGATCCTAAGCAGACCCGAACTGTGGTTAACAAAATTCCCGGAGGGAACGACAATTTCTACTCGGAAACTTATCCGGAGAAGGGAAAAGGTTGGGTTCCTTCGATCAAGCTTGGTCCAAGGCGATCAGCCCTAGGGAGTATTCCGGCTGATGAGTCAAAGTTTCCCGTCAGCACCTGGTTTAGAACCATGCTGGTCTCTGGCGTCCAGCAGATCGTTCTGAATAGCCTTTTAATCCGTCGAGCGAGTCCTCCTGGCAAGGGGTTGGGCTTCAAACCGGATGGTTCTAACCTTCCTTGGGTTGTCGCCGATCTTCGACAGCGCTCACCTGAGCGCTTCCAACATTGGGTAGGGCATTTACGAACCGCCCTGCCTGATCTGGAAGACATCAAAACGATTGAGAGGCCGGAGGATAAACATCGTTATCTTGTCTTAAACTATGGAGCCGGACTGGAAGTTCCCTCTTGGATGGCGTCAGACGGCACCTTGCGAATGCTCGCCCTGACATTGCCTGCATACCTTGAGGATTTCACGGGCATTTATCTAGTTGAAGAGCCCGAGAACGGAATCCATCCAAGGGCAATCGAGACTATGTTCCAATCCCTTTCGTCGGTGTACAACGCGCAGGTGTTGACGGCTACCCATTCACCCGTAATTCTAAGCACGGTTGAGGCCGAGCAAGTCCTCTGCTTTGCCAAAACTTCGGAGGGAGCTACGGATATCGTCCGCGGAAGTGAGCATCCAGCTCTCCAGGCATGGAAGCACGAGACTACTCTCGGGACCCTCTTCGCCGCAGGGGTCTTAGGCTAAATGAAGGATCTTATCCTGCTGGTCGCGGATAAAAACATGGAAGGCTCGTTGAAAGGTATCCTTTCCCGGCGCGCTGCTCTTAGATTGCGGGAGATCTCTTTCGATCTCCGAGTCCACCCCGAAAAGGATCCTGGGTGTTTGCGGCAGTCTCACACCTTTCTCCAGTCCTTCATTGGTCAATATAGATACGCGCTGGTCCTCTTGGACCACGAAGGATGCGGCCGGGAGGAGACAGACCGGCTGGAACTGGAGACGGAATTGGAAGGCCGTCTTGCCGAGGCTGGCTGGAGGGGACGCGCGGCGGCGGTGGTGATCGCGCCGGAGCTGGAGATTTGGGTCTGGAGCGACTCTCCCCACGTCGACCGGGTCCTGGGCTGGAGGGAGGAGGGGAGGCCTCTCCGGGACTGGCTGGTGCAGCGGGGCTATTTGATGCCCGGTCAGGTGAAGCCGAGCCGCCCTAAGGAGGCGGTCGAGGAGATCCTCAGGACGGTGCGCCTGCCGCGGTCCTCTTCCCTCTACAACCAACTCGCCCGGACCGTCAGCCTGGAGAAATGCGTCGATCCGGCCTTCGCGAAGCTGCGCCGGTGCCTGAGCGAGTGGTTTCCGGCGGCGTCACGCCCGTGATTGAGCCCCGCAACGCGCCAATCTCCCGCCGCATCGCCCCTACCGAACGCCGAATCGCACCATTCAGCCGCCGCACCGGACGTTTCAGCGACTGAACTCCGTAAACCTCGGACCACGATTCCGTAATTCTCGGACCGCATCCGTCCCATTCAGCGGATGAATTCCGTAAACCTCGGACCGCATCGAGTGGTTTCAGCCGTTGAAATCCGTAAATCTCGGACCGTTACGATCCCATCCAGGGAGTGGATTCCGTAAATCTCGGACCGAATCGGCTCGATTCAGCGGGTGAAATCCGTAAATCTCGGACCGCTACGGGCCGCTCCCCGGTTTCTTTTCCCGCTCCTGCCCTGTCTAAGCGGGTAGGATGAACACATTACGAACAGCAGTCTCGACAATCCCCTGGAGAGGTGACATGCGGGACCGGCCCGACGGCGAGGAAGGGCGTCTGCTGAGCGCCCTGGCCGCCGGGGACCGGGGGGCCGCCGAGCTTCTGGTGGAGCGGACGTACCGCGGGGTGTACGCCCTGCTGCAACGGCTCTGCGGCGACCCGGACCTGGCGGCGGACCTCACGCAGGAGACCTACCGCAAGGCGTGGGACGCCCTGCCGGGCTTCGACCGCCGGGCGCAGTTCTCCACCTGGCTGTTCCGCATCGCCTACAACACGTTCCTGAACCATCTGCGCCGGCCCCGCCGTCTCGTGCCCCTCGACGAGGAGCGCGAGGCGGCGGTGCCGGACCCCGCTCCCAGGGCCGACGAGACGGTCGGCCAGGCGGCGGCGGGAGACCGGCTGCGGCGCGCGGTCCTCGCTCTTCCCGAAGAGTTGCGCTTCACGGTGACAGCCCTCTTCTGGGGAGACCTGCCGGTCAAGGAGGTCGCGCGCCAGGAGGGGGTCACCACGGTGGCGATCCGCAAGCGCCTGAAGAAGGCGCTTCAGATGCTGGCCCTGACCCTCGGAGAGGAGGAAGTTCGATGAGCAGGCTGAGCGAGCGAGACATCGCCCGGAAGCTGGCGGAGCGGGAGGATCTCGAGCCGCCGGCCGGGCTGCTGGACAAGATCAAGAGCGAGATCCCCACGACGGTTTCCCTCGGCACTGGGGCCCCGCGCCCCGAGAGGAGGAGCGCCATGCCCACGACGCAGCGTTGGTTGATCGCGGCTTCCCTGATCGCGGCCGTCGGCGCGGGCGTCTTTGCGCTGCGGGTGCAGCGGGAGGCTCCCTCGATGGCGGACATGGCCGTGGAGGAGGCGCCCGCGGCCGCGCCGCAACGGGAATCCCGGGCCGCCGCGCCGGAATCCGCGCCGGAAGCCGTACCGGTCCCGGAGTCGGAGCCGGCGCTGGACCAGGTCGTCGCCGATGAGGAGCAGGATGCCGGCGCAAGGCGGCAAGACACCCGAGCGCTCCTTGCGCCGCCGCCTCCCCCGCCTCCGCCACCTCCGGCGGCCAAACCGGCGCCTCAGGCGATGCGGGAAAGGCTGGAATCTCGCGGCAACGCGAACGCTCGCCGCGGCCCCCGACACCGGTGGCGCCGATGGAGGTCGAAGCGGGGTGGAGTACGGCGTGGTGGGAGGCGTGTCCGGCGGAGTCGCCGGTGGCGCTCCCGGCGGCGTCGTGGCGGGCGATCCCATGCCGGCGGCGCAGGCGCCCGCTCCTCTGCGCGTCGGCAATGAAGCGAAGCTCCTTGAGTCGAGGAAAGCCGAGCAGGGGCAGGCCTACGCGGACGTGAAGTACAAGGCTGTGGGGACGAACCCGTACACCGAGACGTCGCGGGACCGGCTCTCCACCTTCGGCCTCGACGTGGACACGGGCTCGTACACCGTGGCCCGGCGGTACATCGCCGACGGCAACCTGCCGGACCCCCGGTCGGTGCGTGTCGAAGAGTACGTGAACTACTTCAACTACGGCGATCCGGCGCCCACGCGGGACGACTTCGCCATCCGTGCCGAAGGGGCTCCGTCGCCGTTCGCGCCGGGGGCCAACCACCGGCTGCTGCGGTTCAACATCCGGGGCCGCGAGGTGAAGGCGGAGCATCGGCGGCCCGTGGTGATGACCTTCGTGGTCGACGTCTCCGGGTCCATGGACCAGGAGAACCGCCTGGGGCTGGTCAAGGAGTCGCTGTCGCTGCTGCTGGACCAGCTCACGTCCAGGGACCGGATCGGGCTGGTGGTCTATGGCGACGTCGCCCGGCTGGTGCTGGAGCCCACGGCGGATCGCGAAATGGCTCGCCGGGCCATCAAGTCGCTGCGGCCCGAGGGCGCGACCAACGCCGAGGCCGGGTTGCAGCTCGGCTACGACGTGGCGGTCCGCAACTTCCGGATGGACGCCAGCAACCGCATCCTCCTCTGCTCGGACGGCGTCGCCAACGTGGGCCGCACGGGTCCCCAGGCCATCCTGGGGCGCATCGGCCGCGAGGCGCGGCGGGGGATCGAGCTGAGCACCCTGGGGTTCGGCATGGGGAACTACAACGACCACCTCATGGAGCAGCTCGCCGACAAGGGTGACGGCCGCTACGCCTACATCGACACCCTGGACGAGGCCAGGCGGGTGCTGGTGGAGGAGGTGACAGGCACGCTGCAGACGATCGCCAAGGACGCCAAGGTGCAGGTGGAATTCCATCCCGCCGTGGTGACCCGCTACCGGTTGATCGGCTACGAGAACCGGGCCATCGCCGACGAGCGGTTCCGCGACAACTCGGTGGACGCCGGGGAGATCGGGGCCGGGCACAGCGTGACCGCTCTGTACGAGGTCGAGCTGAATCCCGACGCGCCCCGGGACGGCGTGATCGCCACCCTGCGGCTCCGCTACCGGGCTCCGGTGCTGGGCAGCATCACCGAGACGGCGCGGGCGCTGCGGGTCTCGGAGCTGGCGCCCTCCTGGGGCCAGGCGTCTCCCAGCCTGCGGCTGGCCGCCCTGGTGGCCGAGATGGCGGAGATCTTCAAGGGGAGCTCCGAGCACCGGGATCTCCAGAAGGTGGCCCGGGGCCTGCGGATCGTGGCCGGGGAGATGGGGAAGAGCGCCAAGGTCCAGGAGCTGGCGGGCATGGCGGAGACGGCGGTGAGGATCCAGGGCGGGGAGGTGGGGGAGGAAGAGTAGTAGGGACTCCAGAGTCGTTGGCTGGCTGGGGCGGCACTCCGCCCCAGCAGCCGAGCAACCCTGATTGTCGCTACGGCTTTTCTCCCTGCTCCCTCTTCTCCTCCCGCATCGCCCGAAGCTGCTCCTTCAGCACGTCCGTCTCCCGTTCGAGCTGCTCGATCCGGTCCTTGAGGGCCCTGTCCTCCTTCCCCTCGCCCTTCTGACTCTGTTCGCGCAGCACGCGGAGCGTCTCCTCGATCCGGTTCTTCTGCATGCTCTCGGCCTCGGTGCGCAGGCTGCGCTCCAGGGCTGGGATGGCGGCGGGGTCCCCCAACTCGGCGAAGAGGCCGTAGAGGCCCCGCCGGGTCGTGAAGCTGGGATCGGAGAGGTAACCCTCCAGAAGAGTCCGGACCTTGTCCCGCGTCTTCGCGTCGCCGTGCTCCTTGGCGTAGGAGACGAGAGCCTCCATGGCGTCGTTCCGGCTGCCGGAGGGGCTGCCGTACTTCGCCAGGCGCACGGCCTGGTCCCAGAGCTGCGGCGCGCCGAGGTCGGCGAGGGCCGCGAGCGCCGCCCCGGGGACGGCTTCCTGATAGCTCTTCTGGGAGAGGGCCTTGAGCAGGACCGGGATGATCTCGTCGCGGCTGTCGTCGAACTTGCCCAGCGCGGTGGCGGCGGCGGCGCGGGCGAAGTAGCTCTCCTCGGTCTCCAGCGCGCCGCGCAGGACGGGGACCAGCTCGCGGTGCCGCGGGAACTCGCCGAAGGCTCCCAGCACCTCGGTCCTCACATGGGCGTGGCGGTCGGAGAGGCCGGCGCGGAGAGCATCCAGGGCGGGGCTCGTGCCGATCTCGGCGAGGGCGTGCGCCGCCTCCTGCCGGAGCCCCCGGTGGGAGCCTTCCCGCAGGACCCGGCCGAGGACCTCGACGGCCGCGTCGCCGCCCAGGGTCCCGAGGGCGCGGATGGCCTCGAGGCGCGCGGGCATGGAGTCCGCCTTTTCGAGCTGGAGGACCCACTCGGCGGCCGGCTTGTCGAAGTCCACCGTCATCAGGATCCAGCCCTTGGGATCGAGGACCACCGTCCGCGGGCGCTCGGAGCTCTGGATGTAGAGGTCCTGGACGGCCTCGGCGCGGACCTGGACCCGGCGCACCTCGGTCCCTCCGTCCCCCACCAGGGCGACCTCGAGCGGGAACGAGAAGAGGCCGGTCTCCGGGGTGATCTCCTGCTTCTGCTGGACCTCCAGGCGGACGAGGCCGCCGTCGGCGTCGTAGTCCCAGCGTACCTTCAGCTCCGGGTGGCCGGCGCCGTGGATATATTGGTCGATCAGGGTCCCGAGGGAGGCGCCGGAGGCCTCCTCGAAGGCGCTCTGCAGGTCGGCGGTGGTGACGGTGCGGTACTGGAAGCGGTCGAGATACTCCCGCACGCCCTTCCACCAGCCCTCGTCCCCCATGAGGAAGCGGGCCATGTGGAGCACCAGGGCGGCCTTGTCGTAGGTGTGGGCGTCGAACATCCGGAGGGGATCGGTGTAGCGCCTGGTGGCGATGGGGCGGCGGTACCGGCCGCCGTCCTCGCGCAGGTAGTTGCGCCGGAGGCTGTCGATCTCCCACTCCATCTCCTCCTGGCCGTGGGCGTTCCCCTTCCAGAAGGCGGTGAAGTAGTCGGCGAAGCCCTCGTTGAGCCAGGCGTGGTCCCAGCTCTCGCAGGTCACGAGGTCGCCGAACCACTGGTGGGCCAGCTCGTGCGCCACCAGGCCTTCGCTGGAGACGTCGAGGGCGGCGCGCTCGTCGTGGAGCGTGCGCAGCGTCTGGGTGGTGGCGGTGATGTTCTCCATGCCGCCCCACATGTAGTCGGCCACGGTGGTCTGGGCGTACTTGGCGTAGGGGTAGGGGTGGCCGGTGACGGTGGAGAAGTACTCCATCATCTTCGGCGTGTCGCCGAAGGAGCGGCGGGCCTGGCCGGCGTAGGCCGGCGGCACGTAGTACTCGACGGGGATGCCCCGCCACTCGTCGGCGATCCGGGTGTACTCGCTGATGGCGATGGAGACCAGGTAGGTGGTGTGGGGCTGCTCCATCTTCCAGTGGTAGGTCTTGCGGCCGTCGGGCTGGTCCTTGACCTCCAGGAGCTTGCCGTTGCTGACGGCCATGAGCGGCGCTTGACCGTGGCGACCATCTCGGTGGTGGTGCGGTCGTTGGGGTAGTCCCAGCTCGGGAACCAGTGGCGGTTCAGCTCGGGCTCGCCCTGGGAGTAGATCTGCCGGGGCTTGTCGGGGTAGCTGGCGTCGGGACCGACGAAATAGAGGCCCGCCCGGGGCCGGGCCGAGTAGTCGATCGCGACCTCCAGGCGGTCCTGGGGGCCGTAGGGCCGGTCCAGCGCCACCTTGAAGCTCCGGGCGCCGGATCGGCGGTGAAGGGGCGCTCGACGCCGCCCACCCGCACCCGCTGGACGTCGAGGCCGTCGCCGTGGAAGACCAGGGCGCTGGAGCTCCGGCAGGAGGGGCACGAGGGTGTTGGTGGCCGTGCCGGAGACGCTCCGCTGGTCCCAGTCGAAGGAGAGGTCGAGCCGCAGGTGCTGGAGGTCGTACTGCCGGGCCGGCATGTACTTCGGCGGCGTGTCGGGTGGCGAGAAGGGCGCCCGCTCGGGAGAATCCGGGGCGGCCGCGGCGAGAGTCAGGAAGCAGGAGGGCGGCCGCGCGGGCCGCCGAAGGACGCCAGACCATGGATCTCATGAGTCTCCCATCGTCGTTTGGGCGCTATGTTACAACCCGGGGCTAGAATGCCCCGCATGGCGCGCTACCGGATGGTCCTCGCCAAGGAGGACTTCAAGTTCTCCTCCGCCCATTTCACCCTGTTCCCCGACGGCCGCGCCGAGCTGCTGCACGGCCACAACTACCGCGTCCGGGCGGTGCTGGCCGGGTACGAGCTGGACGGCGACGGCCTGCTGGTGGACATCGAGAGCTTCAAGAAGGCCCTCCGGGGGCTCTGCGCCGGGCTGGACAGCCGCACCCTGATCCCGGCGGAGAGCGGGCGCCTGCAGTGGACGCGGGACGGCGAGTCGGTGGAGGTCCGCTTCGGCGAGCGGATCTACCGTCTCCCAGCCCAGGACACCCTGCTGCTGCCGCTGGCGAACACCTCGATCGAGCTGCTGGCGCGGATGCTCTGGCGCGACCTGGCGCCCGCGTCTGGCGGGATCGCGGGTGGAGTCGCTGGCCGTGTCGGTGGAGGAGACGGCGGGGCAGGAGTGCTGGTTCGAAGGATGAGACCTCACACCTTGATCTCCCGCCCCTTCCAATTCATCAGCTTGCCCCGTCTGCGGTCGATCACCCCGAGGGCGAGCACCCCCGCCAGCATCAGGGCGTCCAGCGGATAGAGCAGTCCCCAGGCCGGCGCGTGGCCGCTCCCGGAGCGGAAGATCATGGAGGCGGCGGCCCCGGCGGTCCAGAGCACGGCGGCCTCGACCCAGCGGCCGGCGAGCCGCGAAGGCCGCGAGGGCCAGGACGGGGAAGAGGAGGACGGCGAGCGTCCGCAGGGTCACCCCCGGGCTGGCTCCAAAGAGGCCGCCGAGGTTCCGGCGCCAGCCGCGGACCGCCTCGCCCACGCCCCGGTACATGCGGACCCGCAGGCCGTCGCCGCGGAGGAAGCCGGTGCGGAACCCCCGGCCGCGGAGACGGTTGACGATGGCGACGTCGTCGAGGGTCTCGTTGCGCACGGCCTCGAAGCCGCCGCTGGCCTCGAAGGGCTCCCGCCGGACGAGGATGAACTGGCCGTTGGCCACCGCCGGCCCGGAGGAGCCCCCGGCGGCGGGCTCCCAGTCGTCCAGCAGAGCGTCGAGAAAGGCGAAGACGGGCGGGATCAGCAGGTTCTCCCCCCATCCCCGGACCTCCTGGAAGCCGGCGATGGAGACGGCGTCGAGGCGCCGCTCCGCCGCCGCCGCGTGCGCCCGGGCCAGCAGGTCGGGAGCGTGGCGCGCGTCGGCGTCGGTGAGGAGGAGCCAGGGGGAGCGGACGTCGCGCGAGCCCGACCAGAGCGCGTGGACCTTGCCCCGCCAGCCCGGGGGCAGGGGAGCGGCGGCGGACCGCAGCTCCAGGCGCGGCTCCGCGGGCAGGCGCGCCGCCACCAGCCCGGCGGTGCCGTCCGTGGAGCCGTCGTCGATCACCCGCACCCTGGGGGAGGCCGTCTGCGCCAGCAGGGTGTCCACGCAGTCGAGGACGTTGTGGCGCTCGTCGCGCACGGGGAGCAGGACCATGGTCTCGGGAACGGGCAGGACCGGAGGCGGGAGCGATGGCGCGGCGCGCCGCCGCTCCTCGGTCCTCAGCGCCAGCCCCAGGAGGCCGGCGCCGAGGAGGAGGGAAAGCGCGAGAGCGGGGCTCAAAGGGTTTTGCGCCCCGCTGGACTAGGCGTTGGCCCGCTGCTCGAGAGCCGTCTCGACCTCTCCGGGCTCGGGGAAGCGCCCCGTCTTCTTCTTGGAGAAGATCAGGTCATTGCCGACGGTGACCTCGAAGACGCCGCCGTGGCTGCGGATGAGCTTGGGCTGGATGCCGAACTTCTTCTCGATCTGCTCCGCCAACCTGGCGGCGCGGGGGAAGTAGTTTCAGCTGCTGCAGTACTCGATGGATACGCTGGACGGGGTCATGCCGCCTCCTTTCGCGGCACATTATAGCAAGCTCCCTGCCGGGGGAACCGGGAGGAGCCGGAGGGTTGTCCCAGGATATTTGCCGTTACCTCTTGAAGAGAGGAATGAAATAGACGAAACTCCTGTTTGGGGTCCTAAAGGTGCGGCTCGGGACCGGAACGGGACAAGCCGCCAGAATTTTGTCGAAAGGGGCTGGATTTCAAGAAGGACCCTGAGTATAATCGAGCTTGTTCAACATCGCTGTGAGAATTTGGGGTCTAACGAGGGGCTTGCATTCCCACCCGGCGGGTGCACCGCTAGGGGGGGTGTAGGAAGGTATACAGATTGCATCTCATGAAACGTGGAGGTAAGAAAATGAAAGGTGAGGCGCCGAACATGTCATCTAAAGAAATGGCCCAGATCCGGCAGAACCTTGAGGGGACGCCGGACATCGAGGAGGCGGCGGAGCTGATGAACCTCGCCGGGAATTCCACCCGGCTGAAGCTCCTCTACCTGCTCGAGAACATGAAGGAGCTCTGCGTGTGCGACCTCGCGGAGATGCTCGGGGTTTCGGTCTCGGCCGTGTCCCAGCACCTGGCGAAGCTGAAGGCCTACGGGCTGGTGGCTCCGCGCCGCGACGCACAGACGATCTACTACCGTCTGACGGAGCACGAGTTCAACGCCAAGCTCCGGGACAACTTCTTCAAGCAGTTCCAGGTCTGAGCCACGACAAAGGCCGGGCGGTCCTCCGGGGCCGCCCGCTTCGGTTCCTGAACGGCCGGGGTCTTCCCCGGCCGTTTTCTTTTTCCCTCGGATAGAATCCCGGATCGGACCGCTTCGAAGGGAGGGAAGCCAGGAATGAGCCAGCACCCGCGTCCGAAGTTCACCTACCTCGGCCACGCCACCGTCCGCTGCGACCTGCCGGGCGGCGAGGTGGTCCTGATCGATCCCTGGGTCCAGAACAACCCCGCGTGCCCCGAGAGCCTGAAACAGTTCGACCGCCTGGACGCGGTGCTCATCACCCACGCCCACTTCGACCACATGGGGGACGCCGCCGAGCTCTGCAAGCGGCACAAGCCCCGCAAGGTGGTGGCGAGCTTCGAGATCTGCTCCTGGCTGGGGGGCAAGGGAGTGGAGAACTGCTCGGGGATGAACCTCGGAGGCAGCCAGGAGGTGCTGGGCCTGCAGGTGACCATGGTCCGCGCCGACCACTCCTGCGGCATCTCGGACGGCGACCAGATCCTCTACGGCGGCGTCGCCGCGGGCTACATCGTGCGGCTGCCCGGCGGCTACACCTTCTACCACGCCGGCGACACGGCCCTGTTCTCGGACATGCAGCTCCTCGGCGAGATGTACCGTCCCGAGCTGGCCTTCCTGCCCATCGGCGACCACTTCACCATGGACCCCCGCCAGGCCGCCCGCGCCTGCCGCTTCCTGGGGGTGCGGCGGGTGATCCCCATCCACTGGGGCACCTTCCCGCTCCTCACCGGCACGCCGGTGAAGCTGGAACAGGCCCTGGACGACCAGGGGATCACCTGCGAGGTGGTGACGCTGAAGCCGGGCGAGAGCTACTAGAACCGCACCGCCGCTCCGATCCCCGCGAACCAGTTCGGGCTGGGGTCGTCCAGCCCGAGTCCCGACCCGCGCGTCGAACTGCAGGTCGTTGGAGACGCTGAAGGTCAGGCCGCTGTCCACATAAAGGGTGGAGGAGCCGTCCACACCCTCCTTGTTGAAGCCGAAGGTCTCGACGAACATGCCGATCCGGTCGGTCAGGGAGAAGCCGGCGGAGAGCGTGGCGCCGAACTGGTGGAAGCGCTCGTCGCCGTCCACCGGATAGCCGTAGATCAGGTTGGAGCTGAGCGAGAACCAGGGCAGGTCCCAGGCGAGGAGCAGCTTGGCTTCGGGCTGCCACTCGTCGGCCGTCAGCTCGTCGTCCCCCACCGGGATGGAGGTCGAGAAGAGCAGCGAGGCGGCGGGGCGCCCGGGGGGCGGAGGTTCGGGTCGCTCTCGTTGAGCCGCACCTTGATCCCCACGAAGGGGTCCTCGTAGCCCGAGATCGTGTCGGCCCCGGCGAACCCGGGATCGATCCGGCTGTACGAGCCGATACCCAGCCGCGTCTCCACCCGCTCGCCGGTGCCGATCCGCACCAGGATTTCGCCGAAGGACTGCGATTCCTCGTCCCCGAAGCGGCTGAAGGTGAAGCCGCCCTCGACCTGGACGTGGCCGGGCGCGATCGTCAAGGTGCTCTCGGTGAAGTCGGGCCGGTCCGCCACCAGGGGGTCGGGCAGGCCCGAGAAGTCCTGCGCGGCGGCCGGGAGTCGCCAGGGAGAGCCCGGCCAACGTTGCCAGCAAACAACGAATCTTCATGATCCTCTCCTCAGGAAAAAGAAACGGCGCAATCCTATAACCGATGGGCCAGCGCCGAGCGCCCGCTCGTCTCCAGGACGCGGGCGCCGGCGGCGGTCAGCCGCAGGCCCTCCCCCGCGCGCTCGATCCAGCCCTGCCGCAGGAGGCGGCGAGAGCACCCGCTGGAGCCGGCCGCCGTTCCAGCCGAAGCGGCGCTCCAGCACGGTCACCGGCAACCCCTCGCCCCCCTTGGTGAGGTGGAGGAGCAGCAGCTCGCCCTCCAGCCGGCCGCCCAGGCGGCGGTGGATCAGCCAGCGGGCCACCAGGCCGTGGGTGGGCGAGAAGAGGAGCGCCGCCAGGAAGAGGAGACCCGAGACCAGGGCCATGGCGCCGGCGATGGAGCAGTCCAGCCAGCGGGCCAGGCCGTAGCCTCCCACCGACGAGGCCGCGCCCAGGACCGCCGCCAGGGCCAGCATGTGCCCCAGTCGCTCGGTCAGCAGGTACGCCGTGGCCGGCGGCACCACCAGCATCGCCACCACCAGGATGGCCCCCACCGACTCGAACGCCCCCACCACCGTCATCGAGACGGAGCTCATCAGCAGGTAGTGCAGGAGCACCGGGGAGAAGCCCAGGGTGGCCGCGAGGCCGGCGTCGAAGGTCGAGATCTTCAGCTCCTTGGAGAACGTCAGCACGAACAGCAGGTTCACGGCGAGGATCAGGCCGTTGACCCACAGCGGCTTGGACCCCAGGTCGACGCCCCCGATCGTCAGGACGTCCAGGGGCGCGTAGGCGATCTCGCCGTAGAGGACGCAGTCGAGGTCCAGATCCACCTGCGAGGCGTAGCGGCTGATGAGGATCACCCCCAGCGAGAACAGGGCCGGGAAGACGACGCCGATCGAGGCGTCCTCCCGCAGACGGCCGCTGCGGTTGAACAGCTCCACGAGCAGCACGGTGAGCAGCCCCAGCGCGCCGGCGCCGATCACCATCGGGAAGGGCGGCGCGGTTGCCGGTGAGCAGGAAGGCCAGGACGATGCCGGGCAGGACGGCGTGGCTGATGGCGTCTCCCAGGAGAGCCAGCTTGCGCAGCACCAGGAACGATCCGACCAGGGCGCAACTGGCGCCCACGCAGGCGCCCACGAGGATGATGGTCAGCTCCGGGCTCATGCGGCCCTCCTCGGCGGGATCGGCCGGCCGTGGGGATCGGCCGCGGGGAAGCCCAGCAGCTCTTCCAGGCGGAGGACGGCGTCGTCGGAGAGAGCGTGCTCCATGGCCTCGGCGTCGCGGTGGACGTGATCGCTGGGCAGCTCCAGCCGCCGGGTGAGGTAGAGCTCCCAGAGGCGGTGCTTGCGCACCACCTTCTCGGCCTCGGCGCGGCCTTGCGCAGGTGAGGCGCAGGGCGTCCTCCGAGCCTCTCGACGAGGCCCGCCCTGGCGAGAGGCCGGGCGCTCCGGGTCAGGTCGCCGGCGGTCTGCCCGCGCACGCCCATGAGCAGCGGCCAGGAGAGGAAGCCGGCCCAATCCTCCTGCCGCTCGCCCTGGAGCCAGAGGTCCTTGAGCAGGTTCTCCCGCCGGATGCGCGCCGCCACCGCCCGCTCGCGCAGCAGCGCCCAGACCAGCCCCCGCTGGGGAGCGAAGAGGAGCGAGACGATGAGGATGCCGCTGGAGACCACCACGATCACCGGCCCGGTGGGCAGGCGCGGCACGTAGGCGCTGGCCAGCGACCCGGCCACTCCGGAGATGGCGCCGATGCAGGAGGCCAGGAGGACCATGACGCCAAGCCGGTCCGTCCACTGGCGCGCCGCGGCGGCCGGGGTGATGAGGGCGGCGACGATGAGCACCACGCCCACGGTCTGGAGCCCCACCACGACCACCACCACCAGCAGCAGGGTCAGGAGGACCTCCAGGCTCTTCATGGGGTAGCCCAGACTGGCGCCAAAGGCGCGGTCGAAGGAGAGGAGCTTCAGCTCCTTGTAGAAGAGGAGGACGGCTACGAGCACGACGGCCCCCAGGATCGCCATCACCTTGAGGTCCTCCTCCACCAGGGTCGCGGCCTGGCCGAAGAGGTACTTGTCGAGGCCGCTCTGGTTCCCCTCCGGCCGCTTCTGGATCCAGGTGAGGAGCACGATGCCGGCGCCGAAGAAGACGGAGAGGATGATGCCGATGGCCGAGTCCTCCTTGACCCGGCTCCAGCGCACGATGGCGAGGATCAGCAGCGAGCCCAGCAGGCCCGCCGCCAGGGCGCCGAGGAAGAGGGGCAGAGGGCGTCTTGCTGCCGGTGAGGATGAAGCCGAGGCAGACCCCGGGCAGGGCGGCGTGGGCCAGGGCGTCGCCCAGCAGGCTCTGGCGGCGCAGCAGGGCGAAGCTCCCGATCATGCCGCCCAGGGCGCCCAGCAGGGTCGCCCCGATCAGCACGTTGCGGGCGCTGAAGGTCAGGTCCACGGCTTGCCCTCCTCACGCTCCTCGGCGAGGTCGCCGGCGGCCTTCTTCCCGAGCAGGGCCTCCGTGGCCTGGGTGAGCACGGTCAGGCGGCCGCCGTAGGTCCGCTGCAGGTTCTCGGCGGTGAAGGTGGTGGCCACCGGCCCGGCCGCCACCAGCCGCATGTTGAGGAGCACCACGTGGTCGAAGTACTCGGCCACGGTCTGCAGGTCGTGGTGCACGGCGACCACCGTGCGGCCGGTGCCGCGCAGCTCCTTGAGCAGGGTGAGGATGGCCCGCTCGGTGGTGGCGTCCACGCCCGCGAAAGGCTCGTCCATCAGGTAGAGCCGGGCGTCCTGGGCCAGGGCGCGGGCGAGGAAGACGCGCTGCTGCTGGCCGCCCGAGAGCTGGCTGATCTGCCGGTGGGCGAACTCCCTCATCCCGACCTTGTCCAGGGCGGCCAGGGCGGCTTCCTTGTGATGCCGCGAGGGGCGGCGGAACCAGCCGATGCGCCCGTAGAGTCCCATGGTCACCACGTCGAGGGCGTTGGTCGGGAAGTCCCAGTCCACGCTCTCCCGCTGAGGCACGTAGCCCACCCAGGAGCGGCGGCGGGCGTAGGGCTCGCCGAAGATCTGCACCCAGCCGGTGACGGCGGGGACCAGCCCCAGGATGGCCTTGAGCAGCGTGCTCTTGCCCGCGCCGTTGGGGCCGACGATGGCGATGAGCTTGCCCTCCGGGAGCTGGAGGTCGACGTCCCACAGCACCGGCTGCGTCCGGTAGGCCACGGTCAGGTCGTGGACCTCCACGGCTGGAAGGACGCCGGTGGTCTCCGGACGCTCCACTTCGGCTTCAGGGGCGACGCGGGCGCGAAGGATTCCGGGGATGGTCATGGCGCTCTCCTACCGCAAGGCCTTCACGATGGTGTCGACGTTGGCCCGGACCATCCCCACGTAGGTCCCTTCGGGAGCTCCGGCGGCGCCCAGGGAGTCCGAGAAGAGCTGGCCGCCGATGGCGGTTTCGTGCCCGCGCGCCCGCACTCCGGCCTGGACGGCTTCGATCGTCCGCCGCGGCACGCTCGACTCGATGAAGACCGCCTTCACCTTCCTGTCGAGGATCAGGTCGATGACCCGATCCACGTCGTGAAGCCCGGCCTCGGAGAGGGTGCTGATCCCCTGGATGCCGATCACCTCCATGCCATAGCGGCGGCCGAAGTAGCCGAAGGCGTCGTGCGCCGTCACCAGCACGCGCTGGTCCGGCGGGATGGTCTCGATCTGCTGCTTGACCCAGGAGTCCAACTCGTCCAACTCCTTACCGAAGGCGGCCGCGTTGGCTTCGTACTCCCCGGCGTGCTCCGGATCGAGCCGCGCCAGCTCCTTGGCGATGGGAGTCAGCGTCTCCTTCCACAGCGAGACGTCGAACCAGACATGGGGATCGTGCAGCCCCTTGAACTCGGGCGGCTGCCGGAGCTGGCTCCGCGGGATGTCCTTGCTGACCTCCACGACAGGCTTGGCTCTGGCTACTTTTTGCAGGATGTCGCCCATCTTTCCTTCCAGGTGCAGGCCGTTGTAGAGGATCAGCTCCGCCCCCGTGAGCCGGCGGACGTCGCTCTCGCTGGCCTTGTAGAGGTGGGGATCGACGCCGGGGCCCATCAGGGCCTCGATCCTGGCGTGCTGGCCGGCGATCCGGGACGCGGTGTCCGCGATGATGCCGGTGGTGGTGACGATATGGAGCGGCCCGTCCTCTCCGGCGGCGCCGCCGCCCTCGCCGCAGCCGAGGAGGAGTGCGAGGGGGAGAGTCAGGGTAAGGAGAAACCGAAATTTTGGCATGCCAAAATTCTGCTCCTGGACAGGCGAAATGTCAAGTGTGCGAAGTCCGCCGGTCTGCGTTACTCTTTTCCCGATGCCGACCAGCACCGTCGAGGACTACCTGAAGTGCATCCTGCTGGAGCAGCAGCGGGAACCCGAGGCGCTCGTCTCCATGCGTCAGATCGCCACCGCGCTGTCGGTGGCGCCGGGGACGGTCACGGCGATGGTGAAGACGCTGGCGGACAGCGGGTTGCTCGCTTACGAGCCTTACAGCGGGGTACGACTGACCGATTCCGGCCGGCAGTTGGCGATGCATGTCCTGCGCCGCCACCGGCTGATCGAGCTCTTCCTGGTGCGGGTGATGGGGATGGACTGGAGCGAGGTCCACTCCGAGGCCGAGGAGCTGGAGCACGCCGTCTCGGACCGCCTGATCGGGAGGATGGACGAGATGCTGGGCAATCCCTCGGTGGACCCCCACGGCGATCCGATCCCGGACATTCACGGGAAGGTGGAGGAGGTGGTCCTGCCGAGCCTGGTGGACTGTGGCATCGACGTCCCCGTCCGGGTGGCAAGGGTGGGGGACCAGAGCCGGGACTTCCTCCAACTCCTGGAGCGCCGGAGCCTGAAGCCGGGAACCCTGCTACGGGTGGAGAGCCGCGACGAAGCGGCGGACGCCGTCGAGCTGCGGCTGGAGTCGGGGGAGCGGTTCAGCCTGGGGTTCAGGGCGGCTTCGAAGATCTTCGTGGAGGGGGTCGGCAGCTAGGATCCTAGCTCAACTCCCAATCTTCGAGGCGCAAGCCCACTACTCGCGAGAACTCGTCGGTGTTGTGGGTGACGAGAATAGCGCCATGAGCCCTCGCAATCGCGGCAATCATCAGGTCATTGGCTCCGATCATTCTTCCTCGCCTGGTCAACTCCGCTCTGATGATGCCGTAATGCTCGGCACTGGCATCATCGAAGGGAAGCGAGCGAAAGGGCTCCAGGAATCGTCGGAGCGTCCTCAAGTTCTCTTCGATGCGAGAGCTGTGGTGGGCTCCGTAGAGCAACTCGGCTCGGACAACGGAACACAGATGGATCTCAGAAGGAGGGTGCTGCCTTAATCTTGCGATCAGGGGTGCGGAGGTCTCGTTGAGGACCTTGATACAGGCGTTCGTATCCAAGAGATACATTCAGAGCTCGTCGCGTTCTTCCAGAATTGGCTGGGGAGGGCGTTCCAACCGTTCTCCCTTCCACCCGCCAACAACCTCCTCGAAGAAACCCTGCGGCCATTCGCTGGTGGCGCCACCCCGGATGAGCTCCTCAACGAACCGGGAAACAGAAATACCTCGGCTTTGCGCATGCTGCTGGATCTCACCGGCGACGTCATCCGGTAGATCAAGTTGAAGTCGTGTCATCTGCACCTCGGAACTATAGGCGATATTCCTGGAATATGCGCCACTGCGTAGTCCCAGTCGCCACAAAGCAAGTCTACCACTATCTGCCCACCCAGCGCGCCCGCAGCAGGAAGCCGATCCGCGATCCTACTCCCAGCTTGGGCGGCGCGTTCAGCAGATCGGTCTCCTTGTCCTCGATCTCCGTGAGCAGGCGCAGCGCCGCCAGGAGGGAGAAGACGGCGGCGCGGCGATAGCCGTGGGGCAGTCCGACCAGGCCCCGGGGCGCGCGGAGCAGACGCGGGCGGAGCCGCTGGCACTCCCGGCGCGCCGCTTCCAGAACCTGACCCGGATCGAACTGTCCGTCCTTCCTTGAGCGGACCTCGCTGGCGGGCAGCGGGCATTGCTTCCGGCCCACCTCTTCGCCCAGGTGCTGGAGCGCCCGGAGGCGGACGAGGGCGCTCGCGAGGCCATCGATCTCCGCGTTCAGATCCTTTTCCAACAGGGCGGCGGCCACGGCGCGGCCCAGGCTCAGGGCCTCCACCTCGGCGTCGGCGACGCTGGAAGGCTGGCGCCGGCGCGCGGCCCGCCGGCGGGCGCAGGCGGTCAGCTCGTCCAGGGCGTCCACCGGCCAGCGGCGGCGCTCGTTCTCCCGGGCCATGCGGAGGCAGATCGGCTGCCCCGCCGGCTGGCCGGAAAAAGCCGCCTCCAGCGCGAGCTCCCAGCTTTTGATCCGCTCCAGCTTCTCCTCCTTGCCCCCGGTCTGACGGGCGAAGTCGAACAGGGTGCAGGCATGGGCCACCAGCGCCTGGGCGCGGCGGCGCTCCGTGCCGGGGAGGAGCAGCAGCGCCGGGGCGAAGTCGCCCAGGACGCCGCGGGTGATGTCGGCGCAGACGAGGGCGGCCTTCTCTTCGTCGCCGAGAAGGCCGGATTCCGGTTCGCTCATCGGGTACAGCGGATCTACGCCAACAGCCGGAGGAGCTCGCGCTGCGGCTCTCCGCCGGTGATCTCCGCGCCCTCACGGGTGAGGGCCACGTTGATCTCGCTGCGTGCTCCGAAGTCACCCTGGATGTAGATGCCCGGCTCGATGGAGAAGCCCGTCATCGGCAGCAGCACGCGGGTATCGTGGGTCTCCAGGTTGTCCATGTTGGCGCCCTGGCCGTGGTCCGTAATGCCGATCGAATGGCCCGTGCGGTGGATGAAGAGGTCGCCATAGCCCGCCTTGCGGATGACCTCGCGGGCGGCGTCGTCCACCTCGAAGCCGCGCACCGTCTGGCGCGGGAAGCGGCTGCGGACCAGCTCCCAGGAGGCGTCCCGGGCGGCGGCCACGATGGAGAAGACCTCCTGCTGCTTGTCGGTGGGGGAGGCGGCGCAGACGCCGCACCAGGTGATGTCGGCGTAGACGCTGTCCGCCTGCTTCTCCTTGGCCCAGAGGTCGACCAGGAGGAAATCCCCCTGGCGGATCGGCGCGGACTTGTCCGGACCGGGCTGGTAGTGCGGATCGGCGCTGTGGGCGTTGACGCCGATGATGGGGTCCGACTCGGTCCACAGGCCGGCGACGTCAAAGGAATCCAGGATGAAGCGCTGGACGGCGTATTCGTCGATCTGGTCGCCGCGCCGCAGGGCGTCTGCCACCTTGTTGAACGCCTCCAGGGCGATCCGGTGGAGGTGGACGTTGGCCCGGCGGTGGCCTGCGAGCTGCTCCTCCGTCCAGGTGGCCACGAACTGCTGGGCCAGGTCGGCCGAGGAGACTACCTCGACCCCGGCGGCGCGCAGGAGATCGAAGGTGCCGGCGTCCAGGCGCGAGACGGTGGGCAGCTCGTTGTTGGGGCTGTACTGCGCGGCCAGCCGGGGGAACCCGGAGACTAGGGTGGCCACCCCCTCGCTGTGCTTCTGCCAGGTGTTGTAGACGGTCTTGGAGCCGGGCAGGTGGTCCAGCATGCCGGACTCGATGGCGTGGACCAGCTTGCGCGGCTCGCCTTCGCGGGGGATCAGGTAGTAGCAGCGGCGGCTGACGAGCTTGCCTTCTCCGGTCAGTCCCAGGAGGGACATCCCCAGCGGGTCGTTCTGCTGGAAGCAGGCGAAGAACCAGCCGTCGAGGCCGGCCTCGGCCAGCGCGGACTGGATGTCAGAAATCTGTCGGGCCAGCATGGCACCTCCCTTTCGTGTCGAGGGGATGGTATCAAAGGGCTCTCGTCGGTGGCCGTCCATTTGCAGACGGTCAGGGAGGCGAGGCTCTACGCGGAGGCATGGCGGGCGGGTGAGGATAGAATCGCCTCCGGAACCATCCCAGAAAGGCAGGGAACGACACCATGACTCTCATTCGTCGCGCGGCGCTGGCCGCGCTCGCTCTGACGCTGGCTTTCGCTGGATCGCTCCAGGCCGGCAGCGAGGGGAGGGTGGCGGCCACGGTGGTGGACGAGACGGGCGCGGTCCTCGAAGGGGCCAAGGTCCTGGTGACCCGGCCCGGGACCAACTACAAGCTGGAGAAGACCAGCGACAAGAAGGGCCAGGTCATGCTGCTGATCCTGGACGCCTCCTACGAGTATCAGGTCCACGTGGAGAAGGCGGGCTACAAGGTCTTCGAGGGGCCGGTCAAGCCGAAGATCGAGGACACGCTGCGCGTGACCTTCACCCTGGTCAAGGACGTGCCCGCGCCCGCCGCGGCCAAGGAGCTCTCGGGGAACGACAAGGCGATCCTCGCCTACAACGACGGGGTCACCGCCTTGCGCAACGGGGACCTCGCCGCGGCCGTCCCGAAGCTCGAACAGGCGGCGTCCCTGGATCCCAACCTGGCCGAGGCCCATGCCGCCCTCGCCGAGGTCTACCTGGAGATGAAGCGCAACGGCGAGGCCCTGGCCGCCGCGGACCGCTATCTGGCCCTCCGGCCGGGAGACGCCCGGGGCCTGCGGGTGCGCTACGACGCCCTCAAGGCGGCGGGGGACGAGGAGAAGGCGAGGGAAGCCCTGGAGGCCCTCGGGGCGGGCGACGCCCAGGACCCGGAGACCGCCGTCCGCTTCTTCAACCAGGGTGCCGAGCTGGCCCGCGCCGGCAAGCTGGACGAGGCGGCGAGCTATTTCCAGAAGGTCGTGGAGATCGCGCCCGACGACGCCAAGTTCGCCAAGGCCCATTACGTCCTGGGCCTCAACCTCGTCAAGGACGAGTCGAAGAAGGCCGAGGCGCGCCAGCACCTGGAGAGCTTCCTCCGATTGGCCCCCAACGATCCGGACGCCAAGACGGCGCAGGAGATGCTGGAGTACCTGAAGTAGAACCTACAGAGGCAGCCGCAGCAGCGCCTCGCACCCCGGCTCCGGGGTGCGGTTCTCCAGCGTGAGGGTGCCGCCGTGGGCCTCGGCGATCTGCCGGGAGAGGGCGAGGCCGATGCCCGTCCCTCCCGGCTTCGTCGTGTAGAAGGGGACGAAGAGGTTCTCCGTGTTGGACAGGCCGGGGCCTTCGTCTTCCACGTGCACCTCGACCTGCGTGCCGTTCGCCCGCCAGCCGACGCCGACCTGGCCGCCGGTCAGTAAGGCGGCGTCCACGGCGTTGCGGATCAGGTTGATGAGGAGCTGCTCGATCTGGTCCGCGTCCGCCTCGATAGTCACCTCCGGACCGTTTTCCACATAGACGGGCAGCCGCGTCTCCAGGGCGGCCGTGCGCCGGATGAGGTTCGCCAGCTCGAACTGCGTCCGGCGCGGGGGAGGGAGGCGGGCGAGGCGGGCGTAGGCGGCCATGAAGCGGATCAGCGCCTCGGAACGGTTGCCGATCACCTCCAGGCCCCGCTGCATGTCGTCCTTCCAGTCCTCGGGCGGCGGCTCGCGGGTGAGGAGGCCCGCCAGGGTCCCGGACATGGAGTGGATGGGCGCCAGGGAGTTGTTGAGCTCGTGGCCCAGCACGCGGATCAGCCGCTTCCAGGCTTGCCGCTCTTCCTCTCGCAGCATCTGCGAGAGATCCGAGATCACCAACAGCCGGTGGGGAAGGCCGAGCTCGCGGAAGGTGCTGCGCCTCACTTCCCAGCGGCCCGGACCGCTGGGGAAGGTGCGGTTGACGATGCGGGAAACCTCGCCCTCTACCAGATCCGCCAGGTCGAGCTCTTCCGCCGACCGGTCCAGCAGGAGCTCACGCTTCTCGTCGAGGAGCCGCTCGCCGGCGGGGTTGACCAGGCGCAGCCGGGTCTGGTCGTCGAAGGCGAAAACCGCCACGTCCACCTCGTCCACCACGCGGTGCAGCAGCGCCGTGGCCTCCACGGCTCCCAGCCGCTGCTCGCGCAGCACCTCGCCGATGGCGTTGACCTCGTGCACCACCTGGCCGAAGACGTCCGTCTCCTGCGGCTCGCGGGCCCGCAGGGAGAAGTCCCCCTCCCGCAGGGCCGAGAGGAGGTTGGCGAGGGTCTGGAGAGGGCGCACGACCCGGTCCCGGAGGTTCACGGCGAGCCAGGTCCAGAGGAAGAGGACCACCAGGGTCACCGTCCAACGCAGCTTGGGGCTGTGCGGGTCCAGCCAGACCAGGAGCAGGGTCAGGATCGTACCCGGCAGGCCGGAGGCGAGGGCGAACAGGAAGATGCGGTCCTCGAAGCCGAGGGGCCGGCGGCGGACCAGTCCGCGGAGGGTGAGCCAGACGGACCTCCGGCCGCGGCGCCGGTCCACGGCGTCAGAGGCCATACTTCTCCATCCGGCGGTAGAGGGCGCTGCGGGAGAGCCCCAGCGCCTTGGCGGCCTGGCTGACGTTGCCGTGGCGGGCGAGGGCCTTCTGGATGAGGAGCTTCTCGACTTCTTCCAGAGTCAGGTCTTCCAGGCGTGGAGGCGCCGCGGCCGGCGCGGCGGGCTGGAGCCCCAGGTCCTGCGCCTGCAACCAATCGCCCCGGCCGAGCAGGACGCCGCGCTCGACGGCGTGGTCCAGCTCCCGGACGTTGCCCGGCCAGGGGTGCGCGAGAAGGGCCTCGCGGGCCTTTTCGTCGAAATCGCGGAAGGCCTTGCGGTAGCGCAGCGCGTGCTGCTCCAGGAAAAACCGGGCCAGGGGGAGGATGTCCGACTTGCGCTCGCGCAGGGGCGGGATGCGGATCTCGACGGTGTTCAGCCGGAACAGGAGGTCCTGGCGGAACTTCCCTCTGCCGACCTCCTCGCGCAGGTCGGCGTTGGTGGCGGAGAAGATCCGCACGTCGGCGGTGCGGGTCTTGGACGAGCCGAGACGCTCGAACTCGCCGGTCTCCAGCACGCGCAGGAGCTTGGCCTGCTGGTTGAGGGAGATGTTGGCGATCTCGTCGAGGAACAGGATGCCGCCGTCGGCCAGCTCGAAGCGGCCGACGCGGTCGGTCTTGGCGTCGGTGAAGGCGCCGCGCACGTGGCCGAAGAGCTCGCTCTCGAACAGCGCCTCCGAGAGGCCGCCGGTGTTGACCGTCACCATGGGGGTGGTGGTGCGGTTCGAGAAGGCATAGAGGGTCCGCGCCACCACTCCCTTGCCGGTGCCGTTCTCGCCGGTGATGAGGACGTTGGCCTCCGAGGGGCCGACGCGCTCGATCAGCTCGAGGACGGGCTCCATCTCCGGCGACTCGGCGACCAGGATGGAGTCGCCCGAGGAGCGCAGAATCTCGTTCTCGGCCTCCAGCCGCTTGCCCCGGCGCAGCGCCCGGTGGAGGTCGATCTGGTTGCGCAGGATGGAAACCAGGCGGGCGTTGTCCCACGGCTTCTCGATGAAGTCGCGGCCGCCCCGGCGCATGGTCTCCACGGCCAGGTCCACGCTGGCCCAGGCGGTCATCACCACCACGGGCAGGGAGTCGTCCAGGGTGCGCAGGCGGGAGAGGAGGTCGAGCCCCTCGCGGCCGGAGGTGGTGTCCCGGGTGTAGTTGAGGTCCATCAGGACGGCGTCGAACTCGCGGGCGGTGACCGCCTGCAGGATCTCCGCCGGGGACGACGCGGTCTCGGCCTCGAAGCCCTCGGCCTTGAGCAGCAGGCGCAGGGCTTCCCGCACCTCCAACTGGTCGTCCGCGACCAGGACCCTGGGCTTCGGCGCGCCGGCGTTCATGCCCAAGACTTTACCAGGGGTCAAAAAAAAGGGCTGCCGCGATCGTGGCGGCAGCCTTCAAAGGCGCGCGAACATCACCCGAGCACGTCGCTCGGGGTACCTATTTCCTTTTAGACGACCTCGAATCCGCTCCTCTTGAGCTCGCGGCTCTCGATCTCCCGCTGGATGCCCGTCTCCTCCTCGACGACCCGGCCGTCGAAGAGGTGGACCGTACGCTGCGCGTAGCGGGCGAAGCGGGGATCGTGGGTGACCATGCAGATGGTCGCCCCGTCGCGGTGGAGGTCCTGCAGGAGATCCATGACGGTCTCGCTGTTCTTGGAGTCGAGGTTGCCCGTGGGCTCGTCGGCGAGCAGGATGGACGGCTTGCCGACCACCGCGCGGGCGACCGCCACGCGCTGCTGCTGACCGCCGGAGAGCTGCGACGGGTAGTGCTTCATGCGGTGCGACATGCCGACCCGCTCCAGGGCTTCCTGCACCCGCTCCTTGCGCTCCTTGGCGGCCATGCCGCGGTAGGTGAGGGGCAGCTCGACGTTCTCGTAGACCGTGAGGTCTCCGATCAGGTTGAAGGCCTGGAAGATGAAGCCGATCTCCCGGTTGCGGATCCGCGCCCGCTCCGAGAAGGAGAGGTCGGCGACCTGCTTGTTGTTGAGCATGTACTTGCCGTCGCTGGGCGTGTCGAGCAGGCCCAGGATCGACAGCAGCGTGGTCTTGCCGCAGCCGGAAGGTCCGGCGATGGAGACGTACTCGCCGTTGCGGATCTCCATGTGGATGCCCGACAGGGCGTGGGTCTCGACCTCGTCGGTCAGGAAGACCTTGGTCACGCCGTCTAGGCGGATGAGCGGCTCGGAGCTTGCGTTCATCGATTCCTCCGCTATATCTCTTAGTCCAACCGGATCTTTTTGTAATCGTCCTGAGCCGAGGTGTCCGAGAGGATGACCCGGTCGCCGACCTCAAGACCTTTGACGATCTGCACGGTGTTCACGGACATGACTCCCAGCTCCACGGGGACCCGCACAGCCTCTTTCCCGTCCGCGCTCACCTTGAACATCTCAACCTTGCTGTTCTGCTGGCCGAAGCTCGGGCGGCCGACATAGAGGACGTCCGGCAACCGTTCGATCTCGATGACGCCATCGACCGAGAGGTTGGGCCGGGCGCCCTGAGGAAGCTCGCCAGCGAGGGCGACATCGACCACCACCGACCCTTCCGTCGCGGACGGGTCGATCCGCACGACCTTGCCGCGGATCTCGCCATTGCGGGTGTCGATCACGGCGTCCAGGCCAACCTGGACGTCCTTGGCCTGCACCTCAGGGATGCGCAGCTCGGCCTTGAGCTTCTCGGGCCGGGCCACCCGGGCGAGCACCGTTCCGGGCGTCACCCGCTGGCCCACCTGCACCGGCAGCTCCTGGAGCACGCCGGGGATGCCGGCCCGCACCTTGAGCGAATCCAACTGGCGCCGCCGCAACTCGTTGGAGGCCTTCGCCTGCTCCACCCGGGCCCTCTGGGCCGCGAGCTGTGCGTCGACCGAGCGGCGGCTCTGCGCGTAGCGGTCATTCTCGATCCTGGCCTGCTTGACGAGCTGCTCCGACTTCAGCCGCGACAGCTTCAGGTTGAGGTCGGGGATCAGGCCGTCCTTGGCCAGCTTCTCGTCGGCTTCCGCCTGCAGCTTGGCCTGCTCGCTCTGCGACTGCGCCGACGTGACCTGCGCCTGCTGACTGAGGAGCTGGCTTTCGAGTTGGGCGCGCAGGTCGGTGTAATCGGCTTCCGCCGCCTGGAGCTGCGCGTGCGCCTCCAGGGCCGCCTGCTCGAGCTGCGGATCGCTCATCTCCAGCAGCACGGTGTCGGCGGTCACGGTCACGCCCGGCAGCGCCGGGATGCGCTCCACGCGCCCTTCCACCGGCGCCGAGATCCAGCGCACGTCCTCCGGCACCAGCGTGCCGGGGCCGCGCACCGAGCGCAGCATGGGCCCGCGCTTCACGTCTTCAATCCAGAGAGTCGCCGACTTGACCGTCGGAGCCGCGGGCTCGAGGCGGGCCAGGCCGAAGGTGATCAGGGAAATCACCGCGATGCCCGCCACGATGGCGACGTTCCGCTTCAGGCGGCGCTTCTCTGCTTGTCCAGTTCGAGGGATGTCCATAACGTTCTCCGGTCCACACTACGCACCACCCGTGCCAATTGTTTCAGGCGGCGTAAGTTGTTGATATGGCGAATTTTAAGCGTTCTCTCACGGGCCGGGACTGTCCGGGAGCGGGA
>CAVXIV010000021.1:0-437507 GCA_963761805.1 uncultured Acidobacteriota bacterium
CGCCACGGCCCTGGACGATCCCCGCTGGCCCAACCCGCTGGACATCATCAACGGTCCCCTGATGACCGGCATGAGCGAGGTCGGGCGGCTGTTCAACGACAACCAGCTCATCGTGGCCGAGGTGCTGCAGAGCGCCGAGGTCATGAAGGCGGCGGTCGCCTACCTGGAGCCGCACATGGAGAAGAGCGAAGGCGGCTCTTCGCGCGGCAAGGTCCTGCTCGCCACGGTCAAGGGCGACGTCCACGACATCGGCAAGAACCTGGTGGACATCATCCTCTCCAACAACGGCTTCACGGTGGTGAACCTGGGCATCAAGGTCCCCTCCGAGCGTTTGATCCAGGCCGTGCGCGAGCATCAGCCGGATGTCATCGGCCTCTCCGGGCTACTGGTCAAGAGCGCGCAGCAGATGGTGCTGACGGCCGGCGACCTGGCCGCCGTGGGGATCGACACGCCGCTCCTGGTGGGAGGCGCGGCCCTCACCCGTCGCTTCACCCACCGCAAGATCGCCCAGGCGTACACCGGCCTCTGCACCTACGCCAAGGATGCCATGCACGGCCTCAAGCTGGTCGAGCGCCTCCTCGATCCCGGAGCTCGTCCGGATCTCCAGCAGGAGGTCACGGACCTGCTCGCCGCCGACAACGCCGACGCCGTGACGGAGGCCGCCGAGACGGGCGAAGCCGGCCGGAACGCGGCGGCCGAGGTGCGGCGGGACGTCCCCGTCCCCGCGCCGCCCGACCTGGACCGCCACGTGGCGAACCTGGATCTCGACAAGGTCTGGGAGTACCTGAACCCGCAGATGGTCTACGGCAAGCACCTGGGGCTCAAGGGATCGGTGAAGCGGCTGAAGGCCGAAGGGGATCCCAAGCTCGCCAAGCTGGAAACGGTGATGGACGGGCTGAAGGAGATCGCCCGCGGCGGCGCCATGAAGGCGAGAGCCGTCTGGCGCTTCTTCCCGGCCGAGGCGGACGGCAACCGGATCACCCTGCGGAATCCCGAGACCGGCGAGGTCGCCGCTTCCTGGGACTTCCCGCGCCAGGCGCGCGAGGGTGGCCTCTCGCTGGCGGACTACGTCCTGCCCGGCGACCACGTCGCCCTCTTCGTCACCACGGCGGGGGACGGTGTGCGCGAGAGGGTGGAGGATTGGAAGGCCAAGGGCGAGTACCTGAAGAGCCACGCCTTCGCGGCTCTGGCGTTGGAGACCGCCGAAGCCGCCGCCGAGTATCTCCACGCCTGCATCCGCAAGCACTGGGGCTTCGCCGATCCGGACGACTTCGCTCTGGAGGACAAGCTCGCCGCCCGCTACCAAGGCAAGCGCTACAGCTTCGGCTACCCCGCCTGCCCGGATCTGGCCTTCCAGCGCGAGCTGTTCAAGGCGCTACAGCCGGAGGAGATCGGAGTCCACCTCACCGAAGGGGACATGATGGACCCCGAGGCGAGCGTGTCGGCGCTGGTGTTCCACCATCCGGATGCGCGGTATTTCGGGGTGTAAAACCCTGGGAGCGCCGGCGTCCCGCCGGCCCCGCCCGGGCATAAATGCCCGGGCTAGTCAAAAGAGCCCCCTGAAGGGGACTCCATCAGTCGGGTTTACCCGGCTGTTTTCCGGTAGCCCGGGCATTTATGCCCGGGCGGGGGGTGGCGGGACGCTCCTTCCGCCACGCCCCCGCCGCCTCGATGACCTCTCGCGCCTGACAGACGAACCCCGCCTCCGCCTGGCGCTCATCCTTACAAAGCGTATAGGTAATCCCTTTCACCGCCGCGAGCTTCTCGGCCTCGGCCCAGGAGAGGTCCGCCGCCACGTACTCCAGCACCCGGTCGCCGCTGTTCGCCCCGTCATACCGGGGTGGGCTCAGCGGCACGGCGCGGCCGTCCGCCAGGAGGGCCAGGGTGTGGCAGGTCCCGTATTTCGGCGCCGCCGCGTTCCCCATCACGACGAAGGTCAACTCGTCGGGCTCGTCGGAGGCCCAGACGAGGAGGGGATCGAAGCTGTCCGCTTTCGGGGTGAGCGCGGTCTTCAGGACCAGGGCGCCCGTCTCCGCATCGGTCTCCCGCACGATCCGGCCCTTGGGACAGGCGGGGGAAGACTGCGCGGCGGCCGGCAGGGCGGCCAGGAGCAGCGCTAGAGCAATTATCCATCGAATCATCTAAAATACTCACTGGAGGCGTGCCGGAATCAGGACCGGGCTACGGACTACGGTAACGCGCCCGCCGGGCTCGGGGATTCCGTTCCGCCACCTGGCCCCGATTTTGCCTATAGGAGTTGCATACGCCTTGGGCGAGCTGATTCTCGCCAGGAGCCCCGACATGCCCCAAGGACGCTACCGAAGTCTGCAGGACCCGGAGACGTTGCGACAGCTTGTCTTGAAGCTGCAGGAAGGGATCTACATCACCAACGAGACGGGGGAGATCCTCGACGCCAACCCCGCCTGCCTGGAGATCTTTGGAGTCGCTTCCCTGGAAGAGTTGCGGAGCTACCAGGCGTCCGAGCTCTTCGCGGAGCCGGGCGCGCGCGCCCGGGAACGGGAGATCCTGACCCGGGAGGGCGGCGTGAAAGAGTTCGAGATCGTCCTGCGGCGGCCGGACGGCCAGGAACGGACCGTGCTCGACACTTGCCACGTGGTCCGCGACGGCGAGACGGGCGAGACCCTCTACCACGGCATCCTCGTCGACATCACCCATCGCAAGCAGCTCGAGAGCCGCTTCCACGAGGCCAGCCTGCGCGATCCCCTCACCGGGTGCTTCAACCGCAGGTTCCTCAAGGAGATCCAGAAGCAGCTCACCGGCTACGACACCTGGGGCGCCATCGTCGTGGACGTGGACAACTTCAAGCAGTTCAACGACGAGTACGGCCACCAGGCGGGCGACGACGTGCTGATCAAGGTGAGCCGTTTCCTGCAGCAGAACGCCCGCTCCGAGGACTCGGTCGTACGCATGGGGGGCGACGAGTTCCTCCTGCTGCTGCTGGGGGCCTCGGCCCGCTTCGTCGCGGAAGTGGGGCAGCGCCTCCGGGACACCGCCGCCGAGCAGGGCATCCCGTCCTTCTCCCTCGGCTGGGCCAACCGCCATGGCACCGAGAGCCTGGAGCGGACCATCGATCACGCCGACCGCGAGCTGTTGCAGATCCGGCTCTTCGAGCGGCGCCCGCGGGACAAGGGCGCCAGCTTCCGCAGCCCCAGGCGGCGCCTTCTGGAGGGCGCGCTGTCGGACTGAGGGCCCTCACCACCCCGGCCCTCCTCTCCCGACCCCTCCCTCCCACACCACACCGGGAGAGGAGGGAGCGGTTAGTCAAGGACACCAAGGACCTCAAGGACGACAGGGACAGGTGATGCCGTCCTTGGTGTCCTTGAAGTCCCTGGTGTCCTTTCGTCCTTTCCCCCTCTCTCCCGGTGTGGTGTGGGAGGGAGGGGTCGGGAGAGAGGGGGTAGGGGGAGTGAGGGCCGGGCGGGGGCGCCCTTTCCCGGTAGGCGGGAGGGAGGCTGGGAGAGGGTCGGGGTGAGGGTTCAGGATAGAATCCCGCCCGCCATGGTCCCCGACGTCCGCCGCGCCTACAACGCCGCCTTCACCCAGGAGCGCTATGAGGAGATGCTCCGGGCTCTGGAGCGGGGCGCAGGCGTTGCTCCCGGCTTCCGCATCTCCGAGACGCCCATCTTCCTCTCCGAGGCCCTCACCCGGGAACTGATCGAGGCCTCCCACGAGGTGCTGGCGATCGTCACCTCCGAGGAGTATCTGAAGCAGGCAGACCGGGCGGTGCCGCCCGAGCTGGCCGTGCCCGGCGATGAAGGGCACACCGTCTTCTTCCAGGTGGACTTCGCCATCGTCCGCGGCGAGGACGGCGCGCTCACGCCCCGGCTCATCGAGCTGCAGGGCTTCCCATCGCTCTACGGCTTCCAGTGGCTGCTGGAGAAGGAGTTCCGCTCTCATTTCCCGGCCGTCCCGGAGGGTTGGTCGCCCTACTTCGGCGGCCTGACCGCGGAGACTTATCCGGCCATCCTGCGGGACGTGATCGTGGGGGATTGCGACCCCGAGAACGTCGTCCTGCTGGAGATCGAGCCGGAGAAGCAGAAGACGCAGATCGACTTCGCCGTCACCGAGCGACTCTCGGGGATCCGGACCGTCTGCGCGACGGAGGTGACCGAGCGCGGCGGCCGGCTTTTTTACCAGGATGGCGGCCGGGAGATCCCTATCCGCCGCGTCTACAACCGGGTGATCTTCGACGAGGTGGAGCGCAAGGGTCTGGACCTCTCCCACGTCTTCCGCCGCGAGCTGGACGTCGAATGGGTGGGGCACCCGAACTGGTACCTCAAGATCAGCAAGTTCTCCCTCCCCTTCATCCGCAGCCGCTACTGCCCGCCGACCTGGTTCGTCAGCGATCTCCAGGAGTATCCCGAGGACCTGGAGAACTACGTCCTCAAGCCCCTCTTCTCCTTCGCCGGCCTGGGAGTGGAGATGGGACCCTCGCCGGAGCGCCTGCGCTCGCTGAAGGACCCGGAGAATTTCATCCTCCAGAAGAAGGTCGACTACGCCCCCGTCTTCGAGACGCCGGACGAGCCCGCCAAGGCCGAGATCCGCATGATGTTCGTCTGGAAGGACCGCCCGCGGCTGGTCAACAACCTCGTCCGCATGAGCAAGGGGAGGATGATGGGCGTCGACTTCAACAAGGCCAAGACCTGGGTCGGCGCGAGCCTGGCGTATCACCCGCCGGAGTGAAATCGGCGTTCGCTACGCCGTGGGACGGTTTCCAGGGCTGGAAAACGGTCCGCGGCGGTCGCGGAGCCTTAAAAACGCTTGCGGAGCGTTAAAAACGGCTGCGGAGCTTCCGGAACGTTCCAACTTGCTCCGCGGCGATTTTTAGCCACTACGGCCTTCGAATAAGCCTCCGGAACGTCCAAGAGCGCTCTTGGAACGTTCCGGAAGCTAAAAACTCGCTTTTATGGCTCTTCAGAGGTTTTTAAGCGCTCTTGGAACGTTCCGGAGCTTCCGGGACGATTTTTCCCGCTCCGGAGGCGTCGCGGAGCCTTACGGGCGTCTGCGGAAGCCGCTGGAGCGTTCTACCGCCTCTCCGTCAGCCGGGCGAGCCGTTGGAACGTTCCGTCTTGCGGTAGAGCGCCGGCCGGCGTCCGGTGCCGAACTGTAGGACCGCGAGGGCTCCGTTCTCTTCCAGGCGGCGCAGCGCGCGGTGCAGGGAGCTGCGGTTGGGCGAGAACCCCAGCTCCCGCCGCAGATCCCTGCTGGTGAACTCCCGCGGCAGACGCTCCAGCGCGTCCTCCAGGGCGTCGTCGAGCTCCCCATCGCCCCCCCTTGCCCGCCGGGAATGGGACCGAGGAGCTTCCTCGGCCGGGGGATGCGAAGACCTCCAGACCGCCTCCAAGGCCTTGAGCCTGGCCTGGTGGGCGGACTGGAGGAGCTGGATGTCGGAGCGGAGCTGGTCTTCGAGACGCTGCCGCTCGCGTTCGTACTCTTCGGGGGTCATCGCCCCCGGAGGTTACCAGACGAACAGCAGGTCGAACCGGTTGTCGGAGAGAGCGCCGGCGTGGTTGTAGCACCGCACGCTGGCGCTGAAGTCGGCTCCGCCCGTGGTCCAGCTCACGACCTTGCACTGATCGGCGTCCTCGCTGCCGTAGGCGGTGACCTGGACGTGACCGCCGGGACCCCAACTGGTGGCGCCCGCGAACAGCGCGCCGCCGCCGACTCCCTTGCAGGTCACCGTGTAGCTGCCGACCGCGGTCCGGGTGACGCTGTTCGCCGTGGCCTTGCCGACGGCGTTGTAGGAGTACACGTTGCTGGGCGTGTAGGCCGCGCCGATCGCCGACGACGCGTTGTTCGCCCAGATGTAGCACAGCACGTTGGCCCCGCGGCCCGGATCGGCCATGGAAGTCGAGGACAGACCCACCAGCACCAGCGCGAACAGGCAGACGAACAGTAGTTTCCTGCGCATGAGAGGAACTCCTTTCCCATAGAGGGTAGACGGTGTCTTGAGCTTCTACTTCCTTGATCGTCCTCTTGGGCGAAGGAGGGGTGTGGAAAGTTACATCAGTACTCCACCTTCTCCAGCAGATCGACCTTCAGCGAATCCATCCCGTCGGGGCAGAACTCGACGCCGAACTTGCGCTTCTTCTTCTTGCGGATGGCCAGGAACTTGTCCAGCTTCTCCTTCAGGCCTTCCCGAGCTTCCGGACCGTCCCGGTAGGTCATCCAGATGGTGAAGCCGTCGTCCTCGCGGGAGTCGACGATCATCTTGAGAGCTTCCTCTTCGGGATTGCCGTAGCCGCCGTCTCCCGAGATGACGTAATGATCGGCGATCACCTGCTGGAAGAAGTCCTTACGGATGTTGTGATGGCTCCCGTGGTGCGGCATCTTGAGGATGTCTACCTTGAGCACCCCATTCTCCAGGAGCTTCGCCTCCTTGAGGGCTGCCACGATGTCATCCCCCCTCGCGTCGCCGGTCAGGAGCATGGTCTTGCCCTCCAACTCGGCGAGGATGACGATGCTCGAGAGATTGTAGGGGGAATTGTCTTTGTAGTCGGCAGCTACAGCTTCCAGCGGACCCTTGGCCTTTAGCTCTGTCTCCCATTTTTCGTGGAGCGCCTCGATCCGCTTCTGGTTGGGGCCGAGCACTGTGAGCGTCATGCCGTCGCCCCACTGGAATTTCGCGGGCCGCGGCTTTCCCTGGATCAGGGCTTCAGACGTGATTAGCCCCGTGAAGGGGGCGTTGGTGGGAATGGCCAGGATATCGGCGGCGCGGCGGAGCCTTCTCCCCTGAGTGACGCTGGCGGCCACCGCCGCGATGTGGCGTTCCTCCGGCTTGAATCCCGCCGGCAGGTTTTCCTCAAGGCCCGCCGTCTGTACTTCTGGCGGCAATTGGGAGAAGAGGTCTTGGTCCTTGTTGCCGACCACCTCGTCGAAGCTGTTGTGCCAGAGGACGGAGATGTCGCAGAGGGGGGCGTCCCTATGGTCGATCAGATCTCGGGTGAGGTCGAGGATACCGGCGATGTGATCCGCGTCGATGTGGCTCACCATCACCATTTCGAGCGGGAGAGGCTGATTCTTGAACAACGTGTTCCGGATCGCTCCCAGCCGTGGACGCAGGAAGCTCTGGTAGACGCCGGCCGGACCGCCGTCGATCAGGATGAAGCGCGGCTTATCTTTGTTGCCGTAGTGGAGGATGAGGCTGTCCCCGTGCTTGGCTTTGACGGCTTCCAGGGTGAAGAGCGGCATGCCGGGCCTCCTTTCAGACGGACTGCAGGGCGCGCAGCACGTCCAGCATGCCGTGACCCTGGAAAAACCTCTCGCGACCGAGGTCGGTCGTCGTGTCGCAGAGAATGCGCTTGATCCGCAGCGGATCTCCGATCAATTCGTCGTGACGCGCCATGAGCATGGCCGCGGCGCCGCTGACGTGGGGAGCCGCCATGCTGGTGCCGTCGAAAGTGTCGATCCGTTTGTCGTCCGGTACAGGGCCGGTGATCTTCTCGCCCGGGGCGACCAGGTCCGGCTTGAGACGACCGTCACCGGTGGGACCGCGGCTGGAGAAGTAGGAGACACCATAGGAGAACGGCCGATTGCGATGGGTGGCGCCGACCGTGATCACGTCTTCGGCGTTTCCCGGGTCGGTGATGCTGATGTCGCGGTAGTTGTCGCTCGTTCCTTTGCTGGTCAGAAACGATCCATAGCCTTCGTTGCCGGCCGCCGCCACGACCACGGTGCCGCTGTTGATGAGACGGTGGCATTCATCACATACCGGCGTGCGGCCACACGCATAGTTCATGACGTTGTGCAGCAGGCTCAGGCTCATGTTGACGCCCTGGATGTAGGGCTTGGTGTAGTTGCCGTTCAGGTAGCGGACGAATTGCAGGGCCGCGAGGACGGTGAACTCGTCCGACTGGCCTTTGTCATCGAGCACCCGCAGATCGATCAGTTGGATGTCCGGGCACATTCCTTCGAGGTCGTAATCGTCCGGAAGGCCGTCGGAGCGCCGCCAGCGGCCTCCGAGGATGCCCGCGACGTGGGTCCCGTGCGGATTGCGAGGGGGGCGGTACTCCTTGTCGAAGCGGACCCGGATCAACTTCCCAAGGCGGTCCCAGTCAAGCATCCGTCCTTCCTCGACCTGCTTGCGGATTTCCTGCAGGCGTTTCCGGTTCCTGCGCTCCTCAGCGTCGAAAAGGATGGCAGCGCCATTCTTTTGAATCCGCGTCGGCGCTTCCTGCTCGGGATCGAGGAGGGTGCGCAAGCGGGTGAAGTCGTAGGCTTCGATCACCCGCGTCCGGGGCTTACCGCCTTCTAACCAGTCTTCATAGTGCTTGATTTTTTCCGTTTCGTTAGTTTTTTCCTTGTCATGACGGAAGGCGGGGTGGCTCGCGTCGATCCCGCTGTCGATGATCCCCCAGCGCAACCCTTTACAACTGATCTCGAAGAGGCGCCGGGCCGCGTCCGCCTTGACGGCGAGGCTCGACTTCCAGATCGCGTTGCGCGCGTCCCGGTTGCGCTGCACCGCCCAGAGGAGATGCCCGCCGTCGAGAGCCTCGAAGCTGAGGTCGTTCATCAGCTTCACGATCTCGCCGACGATCTCCTTTGCAGGCGGCAGGTACATGACGGGGTGATCCGGCAGGTTCTTCTCCTTGTCAAGCTGGGGCGGCGTCTTGCCGATCCTGGCGCGCAGCGATCCGACGATCTCGATCATCCACATCAGATCGCCGGACGGATTCAACTCCTTGACGTGGTCGCTGAGGAAGGGGATTTCGTCCTCTGATTCGGCGGTCGCTACCCTCCGCCGGTAGGTGATCAGGTTTTCCAGATCGTCGGTATGCTCGCTGAGGATCTCCTGCCATTTGCTGAGGGTCTTCGCCGGATCTCTTCTCGCTGGTTTCCCCGCGCCCGCGGCTCCGGCCTCGAGGTCCTCCGCCCCCTTCCAGACGTACTCCACCCACCAGCGGGTCAGCGGCAGCGCCACCCGGATGACCTCGTCCAGCGTGAGCTTGGCCACGACGTAGGCTTCGTTGTAGGTGACCCGCCGGTCGCCTTTCTTGCCGGGGCGGATCTCGTCCTCGGCGCGCAGCCGCTCACGAAGCTTCTTGTAGAGCTCGGAGGGCTGTCGGTTCTTGTAGGGGGTGAGCAGCAGGTCTACGGGCTCGTCCGGACCGGTCTTGTTGTATTCGAGCCAGACGTCCGGGAGCACTGGGGAGTCCTGCGTGAAGCGCCGCTGGCGCTCGGTGCCGAAGATGAGATATTCGATTTCCTTCTCGGAAAGAAGCATGGCGGGTCACCTCGCTCGCTGCGATGCGACCAAGATAGCGCCGGAAGGCGGGGGTCGTCAATGGATCTCTGAAGAGCTATCTGGCGTCAGAGGAGCCAGTTTTCGGTCAGAAAGAGAGGATTGAGCTCATGCAGATCTCTGTAAATGGAATCAGCGCTGACGAGAACGCAGCCTTCTACCATCGCAGTCGCGGCCAGCATGAGGTCCACGTTGTGGCCCTTACTGCCCTTCTTGCTCAACTGTCTCGAAGCTTGCAGGCTCTTCTTGAGGGAACCGAAGACTCTGGCTCCCTCGACCGTCAGAGGCAGCATGGGAAAGTCCACTTGCAGATCGGAGATCGTCTGGCGCAAAGCGGGCTTCTTTCCCTCCGGAGCGTGGGCATAGCCAAACTCCAACTCATAGAGAGCCAGCATCGAGACGAAGACGCTGTCGGAATCCGCGAGGGCCTCAAGCCTTGCCGCGATGGAGAGATGCCCAGAGGAGCTTGGGTCGTATAGGTCGGAAAGGATGTCTGAATCGAGCAGGAATTTCATCAGGGCTCGTCATGCCGGAAATCGAAGTTCCGGCGGAAATCTTCCCGGCTCTTCTTCAGCTCTTCGGCAAGGCCCTCAAAACCAGTGGACCGGCTCTCGATCCTCTTTACGAGCTGCGCCCAGCGAGAACGGCCCGGCGTCGCAGCCGAGTCGCCGCTACGCCGCTCCAACGCCTGCGTGACCGCGTGGGCCACGAACTCATCGGGGTCCGGCATCTGGCTGACCCGCTCACCGATCTCGTCTGGCAAGATGATCGTGATCTTCATAAGCGTTAGCCTAACACGTCTCTAGGTTCCGACCTGCTGATACATGAACCGCAACGCCTTCGGCAACCGCCGCCGCCAGTCCGCTTCGCTGTGGGTCCCCTTGGGATCCGCGCGCCACATCAGGCGGTCGGCGTCGTAGCCGCGGGCCACGAGGTGCTCGGCCATGCGTTTGACGGCGTCGACCACCCGGCCCTTGTCCTCCCGGGCGCCGGCGTCCATGTAGACGCGGGTGACGGCGGGGGTCGGCCGGCCGGCGATGTAGTCGAAGATGGCCTCGTCGGCGAGCCAGAAGGAGGGGGACATCACCAGCGCGCCGCCGAAAGCCTGCGGATAGTGGAAGTGCGACCAGAGCGCGGCGAGGCCGCCCATGGAGGAGCCGCCGACCACCGCCCCCAGGGGGCCGGGCACCAGGTTGAGCTCGGCCGTGAGCGCCGGCATCAGGCGGGTGGTGACCCAGTGCAGGAGGGTCGGGATCTGGCCTTCTTCCATGTCAAAGGAGAAGGGCGAGAGCTCGCGGTTCCGCCTCGCGCCGCCGTGATCGATGGCGATCACCACCGGCACGGGACGCTTGGACCGCGCCAGCTTCTCCACGGCCTCGTGGACGTACCAGCCGCCGGAGAAGGAGGGCGCGTCGTCGAAGACGTTCTGGCCGTCGAACATGTAGAGGGCGAAGGATGGCTTCGCGGGGTCGTAGCCCCGGGGCAGGTAGACACGGATCAGGCGCGGCGTGAGGCCCGGCGTCTCGAAGGGGCCCAGGAAGTTGATCTGTCCCGGCCGCATGCGCGCGAGCGCTCCGGGAACGCCTTCCTCGACGGTCAGCGGCCGGGGCTCCTCCTCCGGCCAGTCCTGGCGGTACAGCGTCTCCTCGATGCGGAAGCCGTGCAGCATGTCGTGCAGGGCGATCTGGCGGGCCAGCCGGAAGACGGTGTAGCCCTCGATCTCCGGGTGCCGTCCGCTACGGTCCCAGGCCTCGGGGGGGAGGGCGCGGAGGCGGGCCAACAGCTCCGCCCGTTCGCGGACGAAGAGCCCGGCGGCCTCGTCGAGGTCCATGGCGAGGAAGGACCCCGTCTGTTCCTCGGGCGACGGGCTCAGCGGTACGAGGGGCGGGTTGTCCTCCGCCAGCATCCTTTCGAGACGCTCCAGCATGGGCGGATGCTGCGTGGCCAGGTGGCAGAAGTGCTCGTGCGCCGACCACTTCTCCGGCTGCGGGCGCCGTTTGCGCAGGGGCTCGGGGATTTCCAGCACCAGCGGGATCAGCAGGGCCGGGGTGCTCTCCAGCACCGCCAGGACGGCTCGGGGATCGTTCACGCGATCGGTCTCCTTCTGCGAACGGGGCGGGAGTCTAGCAGCCCGGCGGCGCGGCGGGCAGGGTGACGGTGAAGCGGGAGCCCCGGTCGCGGCCGTCGCTCTCGACCGCCACCGAGCCGCCATGGAGCTCGACGAGATGCCGCACGATGGAGAGGCCCAGGCCGAGGCCGCCGTGCACGCGGGTGATCGCGCCGTTCTCCTGCCGGAACTGCTCGAAGACGTGAGGCAGGAACTCGGCCTCGATGCCCTCGCCCGTGTCGGCCACCTCGAGCCGGAAGTCGCTCCCCTCCCGGCTCAGCCGCACCATGACCTCGCCGCCGCGGGGGGTGAACTTGATGGCGTTCGACAGCAGGTTCCAGGCGACCTGCCGCAGGCGGTCGGGATCGCCCGCGAGCCGCTCTTCCGTGGGCTCCAGCACCGTGTGGACCGCGATGCCTTTGGCCTGGGCCGCCGGGCTCAGGGATTCGGCCACGTCGTGGAGGACGGCCGCGAGGTCGACGGGGCGGACGTTCAGGGTCAGGCTGCCGCGGACGATGCGCGAGACGTCCAGGATGTCGTCGATGATCCGCGCCTGGGCCTGGATGTTGCGCTCGATGGTCTCCAGGGCCCGCTCCATCGTCTCCTTGTCGAGCGTCCCGGAACGCAGCAGGTGGACCCAGCCCAGCATGGCGTTGAGCGGATTGCGCAGCTCGTGGGAGACGGTGGCCAGGAACTCGTCCTTGGTCCGGTTGGCCGCTTCGGCCTCGGCCCGCGCCGCCTGGCGTTCGTTCTCTTCGATGACCAGGGACGCCGCGTCCGCGATCGAGCCGGCGAAGCGCTGCTCGTCCTCGGTCCACCGGCGCGGGGCGCCGACGTGCTCGTGGCAGACGACGCCGATCATCCGTCCGCCGGCGCGGACGGGAGCGTCCAGCATGGAGACGATGCCCAGCGGGTCCAGGTAGGAGGCCGTGAACTCCCGCGTCCGCGGATCGGAGCGGGCGTCGTGCGCCGCGATGGTCCTCTCCGTCTCCAGGGCCGCGAAATAGGCGGGAAAGTCGGCGGCCCGCAACTCGCTGCCCTTGGAGTGGCACCGGGCGCCCAGCTCGTAGAGGTCGGCGCAGCGGATCGCCGAGCGGTCCGTGTCGTAGAGCCAGATGCTCACGCGCTCGGTCCCCAGGGTCTCCGCCGCGGCGCGCGTGATCCGCTCGAAGGCCGCGTCCAGGCTCTGCCGCGAGGCGTCGCTCTTCGCGAGCTCGACCAGCACGCGGGTCTGTTTCAGCAGGGTCTGATCCCGAGACGTAGGTTTGTCCTCCATTGCGAGCATCGGTCCTCCAGGCCCTCAGGAAAGAGCTTTGCGGATTGGATGCCAGAGGACCGCGGGGTGTCGCAGACGCCCGCGTCCCGATTCAACTGCCCAGAGCACCTTTATTTTATGGAGGGCTACTTGGGAGGAGCGCCAGGTAAGGCTGAATCCAGAGCGCCGGGCTGACGTGAGCCGGCCGGCGCTCAATTTTTTCCCGGGAAGCAAGGACATAAAGGACCCAAAGGACCGAAAGGACTCAAAGGACTCAAAGGACGACGATCTTGATGTCGTTTATGTCCTTTGAGTCGTTTATGTCCTTTAGGTCCTTTTTTGCTCAGCCAACCGCTCCAGAAACTCCCTGACCTCCGCCGTATCCCGAAGCTGATACTCCGCCGCCGTCTCGCGAGGCTCTTCGGCCACCAGGACGCCGACGCCGCGGCCGGCCAGCGCGCGGAAGGCGTCCTCGTCGGTGAGGTCGTCGCCGAGATAGAAAGGCAGCACGTCCGGCCGGTCGAGGCCCAGAGCGTCCAGCAGCCAGAGGAGCGCCCGGCCCTTGTCCCAGTCGACGTCCGGGCGCAGCTCGAAGAGCATCTTGCCGTGGCCCTTGCGCAGGCCGGAAATGGTTTCGATCGCGTCGTCCACCGCCCTTTCGATCCGCGGCACGTCGGCGGGACCGGCGAGGCGGAAATGGACCGAGATGGCGAAGCGCTTGGGCTCGACCAGCACGCCCTCGATGCCCTCCAGGTCCCGCCGCAGCAGGCCGGCGGCACGGTCGATCCGCTCCGGGACGCCTTCGCCCACCTCCAGGCGGAGCGGCGGGGCTCCGGGCGCGGGCGGCGGGCCGGCGATGTCGAAGCCGTGGCTTCCCGCGTAGGCGAGGCCGCTCAGGCCGACCCGCGCGGCCACGTCCTCCCGGCCCCGGCCGGAGAGGATCGCCACCGGCACCTCCTCCGCGAGCCGCCGCAGCACCTCGCGGGTCTCCGCGGGGAGCGTCGCCAGCTCGGGGCGCGGCGCGATGGGGGAGAGGGTGCCGTCGTAGTCGAGGAAGAGCGCGGGCCGGCGGCCGCGCAGGCGAGCCTCGATCTCGTCCCAGCGTTCCAGGGCGGAGGGGCGCATGTCTACAGGTACTCTACGATCTCCAGCGGCGGCAGGTATTCCTGGGGGGTGCGGAAGTCGTGCGGCACCTCGCCCAGGGCGGCCTGGAAATAGTAGTCCACCCACCAGAAGATGTCCTGCTCGCGGGTGATCTCCCGCATCGTCTCCATGCGCCGCCGGCGCTCGCCTTCGTCCATGTCGAACGCCGTCTTGAGGGCGTCGGCCATGCCTTCGATGTCGTGCGGATTGACCAGCAGCGCCCCGTCCTGGAGCTGGGCCGCGGCCCCCGCGAACTCGGAGAGCACGAGCACGCCGCAGCCGTCCACCTGGCAGGCGCAGAACTCCTTGGCGACCAGGTTCATGCCGTCCTTGATGGAAGTGACGAAGCCGATCCGGGCCATGCGGTAGAGCGAGAAGAGGTCGCGCTTCGCCAGGCTCTTGTAGTGGTAGTGGACCGGCACCCAGCCGGCGCTGGAGAACTCGCCGTTGATCTCGCCCACCAGCCTCTCGATCTCGGCCTTGAGGGCCTGGTACTCGGGGACCCCTTCGCGGCTGGGCACCACCACCTGGAATAGCAACACCTTCTCCCGCAGCTCCTTGTGGCGCTGGAGGGCGTTGCGGTAGGCCTTCAGACGCTCGAGCAGGCCCTTGGTGTAGTCCAGGCGGTCCACGCCGAGGATGATCCCGAAGGGTCCGATCCTGGACCGCAGCTCCACCATCCGGGCCGCGACGTCCTCGGCCAGCGCCGCCTCCTCGTAGGACCGGAAATCGATGCCGATGGGGAAGGACCCCACGCGCACGATCCGTGACCCCAGGTGGATCTCGGCGACCGGGCCGGTTTCGTCGATCTCCACCTCCGGGACCAGGTGCTGCAGACAGTTCAGGAAGTTGCGCGTGTCCCGGGGGGTCTGCAGCCCGATCAGGTCGTAGGCGAGCAACGCCTTGAGGATCTGGCCGCGCCAGGGCAGCTTCAGGAGGATGTCCAGGGGCGGGAACGGGATGTGGAGGAAGAAGCCGATCTTGAGGCGCTCGTTCTTCCGCCGCATGAACTCGGCCACGTGGACGAGCTGGTAGTCCTGCACCCAGATGAAGTCCCCGTCCCGGCTCTGCCGCAGGACGCAGTCCGCGAACTTCTCGTTGACCTTGAGGTAGGCGTACCAGAAGGACGGCTCGAAATTGCACTGCCCCAGCAGGTCGTGGAAGAGCGGCCAGAGGATGGCGTTGGAGAATCCCTCGTAGAAGCCCTTGACCTCAGGGTCCGACAGGAGGACCGGGACCAGGTCGTACCCGTGCTCCCGATACCCGCTCTCGAGGACCTTTTCCCAGGCGCCCCCCCGTTCGAGCGGCATCCCCGGCCATCCCACCCAGACGCCGCCGCGATGGGAGAGCACCGGCGCCAGGGCGCTGACCAGGCCGCCGGAGCCGGGTTTCAGGCCCCAACTGCCGTCCTTCTTCTCCAGCACGATGGGGAGACGGTTGGAGACGACGACGAGGCGATTCGACAGCGAGCTCAAAGCAAGTCCTGAAGTGTGCAAGCCGCGAGCCAAAGCGGTGGAAGCGGTGATAGGATCGGGTCCTCAACCATGAGCGTCCAAGACCAGCTCCAGCCGGGGGAGGAGATCCTCTACGTGGCCCGCGTCACCCGTTGGACCGAGGCGCTGTGGATCGGCCTGGCGGCTCTCGCCCTGATCGGTGCGGGTTTCGCCTGGTTCGGGTTCGAAAACATGCCGGTGGCGCTCACCGCCCTGGCCCTGACAGCCGTTTTCGGCGTCGTCCTCGGCTGGAACGAGTTCGTCCGCCGGTCCCATGAGTACGTGCTGACCAGCCGGCGGGTGATCCAACAGATGGGCATCCTCAGCCGCCGGTCGGTCGACTCCTGGCTCGACAAGATCAACAACATCGAGCACCGGCAGACCCTGTGGGGGCGCATCCTGGGTTTCGGGGACGTGGAGATCGAGACCGCCAGCGAGCAGGGCGTCATCCGTTTCGCCAACGTCTCCCGGCCGCTGGATCTCAAGAACGCCGTCGTCGCGGCGACGGAGCAGTTCCGCGCCTCTTCCCGCTCGCCGATCGCCGCATCCGCGCCGGGGCCGTCCGGGGCCGAGCGCATGCGCCAGCTCCGGGCCCTCTACGACGACGGCCTCATCTCCCTCGAAGAGTACGAATCCAAGCGGCGGCAGCTCCTGCAGGAGCTCTGAGCCCCCTTCCAAGCACCTTCTTCTATGGGGGCGCGTTGCGCTGATGCCGCGCCGCCTTGAAGAAGGAGTCCGCGATGAAGAAGAAGCTGATCCGTCTGGCGTTGGTCTCCCTGGCGTTCGTATCCGCGTTCTCGTTCGAGGTGCGGACGGCGGAAGCGGCCTGCTTCAATCGATGCTTCACGTCCGACACCGGAGCGCTCTGCTGCGACCGCTGCTGCGAGAGGGGCGGTTCCCTCATCTGCTCCGACCGTCCCGTCTGCTCCTGAGCCCGCGCCGCGCGCCCGGGCCCTCACCACCCCGGCCCTCCTCTCCCGACCCCTCCCTCCCTCCCTCACCGGGAGAGGAGGGAGACTGCCGGAGAAAGCCCTCCAGTTCCCTTCTGGGCGGGGGTGCCCCTCTCCCGGTGAGGGAGGGAGGGAGGGGTCGGGAGAGGGGACAGGGGTGAGGGCCCGCCGTGCTACCATCGGGCGGTAATGCCCCGTAACGCCGTCGCCGTTCCCCTTCCCGCCGATTCCGAGATGAGCCCTCTCGTGGAGGAGCTCCGCGCGGACGACAGCCTCCGCGCCCAGCTCCTCTACACCGCTCATCTGCCGGGGAGCGACGCCGTCTACGGCGAGCTGGACCCGCCGCTGCCGGAGCCCATCGCCCGCGCTCTCGGACGCGGCGGCGTGCCGCGGCTCTGGAAGCATCAGGCGGAGGGGATCGCGGCGGCGCGGCGGGGGGAGAACGTGCTGGTCACCACCCCCACGGCGTCCGGCAAGTCGCTGATCTTCCAGGTCCCGGTCCTGGAGGAGGCGGCGCGGGGAGGCCCCGGGCACGCCCTCTTCCTCTTCCCCCTGAAGGCCCTGGGGCAGGATCAGCGGGGGAAGTTCGCCAGGCTCGCCCAGGAGGCGGGCCTGCCGCCGGAGATCGCCGGATGCGAGATCTACGACGGCGACACCCCGACCGCCAAGCGCACGGCCATCCGCAAGAACTTCCCCCGGGTGGTGATCTCCAACCCGGACATGCTCCACCTCGGCGTCCTCGGCCACTGGACCGCCTGGGGACCGTTCCTGGCCGACCTGCGCTGGATCGTCCTCGACGAGCTGCACACCTACCGCGGGATCTTCGGCAGCCACTTCCATCACGTGCTGCAGCGCTTCCTCCGGCTCTGCCGCTCGGTGGGGGGGATCCCGCGCTGATCGCCTCCTCGGCCACCGCGGCCAACGCCGGCGAGTTCGCCGAGATCCTCACCGGGCAGAAGTTCCACTGGATCGCCGAGTCGGGCGCGCCGCGCGAAGGCCGGCACCTGTTGCTCTTTCGTCCCGACGCGAGCCCGTACACGACCGCCCTCCAGCTCTTCGTGCGGCTGGTGAACGCGGGTCTCAAGACCATCGTCTTCACCAAGGCGCGGCGCATCACCGAGCTGCTCTACTCCTGGCTGCGGCGGCAGGACCCCGCGCTGGCGAAGCGGGTGGCGAGCTACCGCGCCGGCTTCCTCCCCGAGGAGCGGCGCGCGGTCGAGCGCGCCCTGTTCGAGGGCCGCCTGGACGGGGTGATCTCCACCTCGGCCCTGGAGATGGGCATCGACGTCGGCGGCCTCGACGCCTGCATCCTGGTCGGTTATCCCGGCAGCATGATGGCCACCTGGCAGCGCTCCGGGCGGGTGGGGCGCGACGGCCGCGAGTCGATCACCGCCATGGTGGCGATGCCGGACGCCCTCGACCAGTACTTCCTCGATCACCCCGAGGAGTTCCTGGAGCGGCCCTGCGAGCGGCTGATCGTCGATCCGGTGAACGATCCCGTCTCCCGCGCCCACCTCGTCTGCGCCGCCGCCGAGATGCCCCTCGGCAAGGACGACCGCGAGTACCTGGCGCGCCACGAGGCCGCGGGTGCAGAAGCTGCTGCGCCAGGGGCATCTGCTCTCCGCCGCCGAGGGCGACGAGATCTTCTGCCTCCGCCGCCGGCCCCAGCGCCACGTCAACCTGCGGGGCTCGGGGGAGACCTTCGCCATCCTCTCCGGCGGCCGGACCATCGGCACGGTGGACGGCGTGCGCGTGCTCCACGAGTGCCATCCCGGAGCGGTCTACCTCCACGCCGGACGGCAGTTCCTGGTCGAGGCCCTGGAGCGCGAGGAGCGGCGGGTGCAGGCCAAGCTCGCCGACCTCGACTACTTCACGACGCCGCTCACCGAGAAGGAGACCGAGATCCTGGAGGTGCTGGAGGAGCGGACCGACGGTCCCCTCCAGGCCTGGCTCGGCCGCCTCAAGGTCACCGAGCGGGTGGTCGGCTTCGAGCGCAAGCGCATTCACGGCCAGGAGACGATCGACCAGACTCCGCTCGACCTGCCGCCGGTGGAGTTCGAGACGGTGGGCCTCTGGTGGGCGGCGCCGAAGGCCGTCGAGGAGACGCTGCGCCGCCTGGGCGAGCACTTCCTGGGCTCGCTGCACGCCTCGGAGCACGCCGGGATCTCGCTGTTCCCCCTCCTCGCGCTCTGCGACCGCGGCGACATCGGCGGCATCTCCTACCCCCTGCATCCGCAGATCGGGACCGGCGCCGTGTTCATCTACGACGGCCATCCCGGGGGCGTGGGCATCGCGGCGCGCGGCTTCGAGGACTTGAGAGATCTGCTGGGACGCGTGCTGGCGCTGATCGAAGGCTGCGTCTGCGAGACCGGCTGTCCCTCGTGCGTGCAGTCCCCGAAGTGCGGGAACGGGAACCGGCCGCTGGACAAGCCGGGCGCGGCACGGACGCTCCGGCTGTTGCTGGGCCTGGAGGCGCCGGCGGTGGCGTGGGGGGAGGCGGTGACGGTCAATCTGGCGGCGGAGATCGAGCCGCTGGGGCTCTCCCCCCTCCCGGACCCTCACCCCCTAACCCCCTCTCCCGACCCCTCCCTCCCTCCCTCACCGGGAGAGGGGGAGGAGTTAGCCAAAAGACGTTTCTTCATCCCCCTCTCTCCCGGTGTGGGTGGGAGGGAGGGGTCGGGAGAGAGGGGGTAGGGGGAGTGAGGGCCGACGACCGCTGGACCCAGGCCGACCAGCTTCTCGACGCCGCTCTGGACCTTCCCGCCGGCGAGCGGGCTTCCTTTCTCGATCAGGCCTGCGAAGGCGATCCCGAGCTGCGCGCCCTCGTGGGGCGGCTCCTGGCCGCCGCCGAGGGGGATTCCTCCGGACTCGCTGCGGGCGGCGCCATGCGCGGGCCGCTCTGGGCGGAGCTGGAGGACGAGCTGGCGGGCGGGGAGGACCGGATGGCCGGAGCCGTGGTCGGCCGCTACCGGATCGTCCGCGAGCTGGGGCGCGGCGGCATGGCGGTGGTCTACCTGGCGGAACGGGCGGACGGCGAGTTCCAGCAGCGGGTGGCGCTGAAGCTCCTCAAGCGCGGTCTCGAAACCGAGGAGGTCGTGCGCCGCTTCGACCAGGAGCGGCAGATCCTCGCCCTGGCCCGCCATCCGGGCCTCGCCCGGCTCCTCGACGGCGGCGTCGGTCCCGGGGGGCGGCCCTACCTCGTCATGGAGCACGTCGAGGGCGAGCCCATCGACCGCTACAGCGACGAGCGGCGCCTGCCCCTGCCCGAGCGGCTGCGGCTTTTCCTCCAGGTGGCTCGGGCTGTCGAGGACGCCCATCGAAACCTCATCATCCATCGCGACATCAAGCCGTCCAACATCCTGGTCACGGCGGAGGGGCACGCCAAGCTCCTGGACTTCGGCATCGCCAAGCTCCTGGACCCGGAGGCCGGCACGGTGCTGGAGACCCGCACCGCCCTCCGCCTGATGACGCCCGCCTGGGCGAGCCCGGAACAGGTTCAGGGCGGGCCGGTGACCACGGCCTCGGACATCTACCAGCTCGGCCTGCTCCTCTACGTCCTGCTCTCCGGCCGCTGGCCGTATCGGTCCCCCACGGGCCCCGCCGAGCTGGCGCACGTGATCCTGACCGACGAGCCGACCCGTCCCTCCTCGGCGGCCGGGAGCGGCGGCGGCCACGTGCCGCCGGGACAGGAAGCGCTGGCGCCCGAAGAGATCGCCCGCGCCCGCGGCGCCACGGCGGCCCGGCTGCGCCGGGAGCTGGCCGGAGACCTCGACACGATCGTGGCCACGGCTCTGCGCAAGGAGCCGGAGCGGCGCTACGCCTCGGTCTCACAGCTCATCGCGGACGTGGAGGGCTACCTCGACGGCCGGCCCATCTCCGCCCGGCCGGACACGGTGGCCTACCGCACCGGCAAGTTCGTCCGCCGTCACGCGGGCGCCGTGGCCACGGGGCTGGCGGCTCTGGCGCTGGTGATCGGCATGACCGCGGGCTACACCCTGGAGCTGGCCCGGGAGCGAGACCGGGCGCGGCTGGCGGCGGCCCGGGCCACCCAGGTCTCCGATTTCCTGCGCGGCCTGTTCGAGGTGGCAGCCCCCTCCCGGTCCGGCGGCGAGAAGATCACCGCCCGGGAGCTCCTGGACCGGGGCGTCGCCCGCATCGACAAGGATCTGGCCGGCGAGCCCGCGCTGCGGGCCGACATGATAGGCATCATGGGAGACGTCTACCGCGAGCTGGCCCTCTACGATCAGGGCCGGACGCTGCTCGAACAGTCGGTGGCCCTGCGCCGGCGGATGCCGGGCGAGGACGGGCTGGATCTCGCGACCTCCCTCCACAACCTGGCCCGGCTGTTGGAGGAGCAGGCCGAGCACGGCCGGGCGCGGCGGCTCTATGAGGAAGCCCTGGCGATCCGGGAGAAGGCTCTCGGTCCGGAGCACCCCGACGTGGGCCGCACCCTTCTGGGCCTTGGCCAGGTCCTGGAAGCGCAGGGAGATCTCAAGGGGGCGATCCGGATCCAGGAACGCGCTCTGGCCAACCTGGAGAAGGCGCTGGGTCCCCGCCATCCCGACGTTGGGCTGGCCTTGCGGGATCTGGGCGCCGCCCTCTACAGGAACTTCGAGCCTGTCCGGGCGCAGGAGCGGCTGAAGCGCGCCCTGGCGATCCTGGAAGCGAGCTACGGTCCGGACCACCCCTACACGGCGCACACGCGGATGTTCCTGGGGAACGCCCTGAGCGGCGGCGGAGATCGCGCGGGAGCCCGCGCGCAGTACGAAAAAGCCCTGCCGGCCCTGGAGCGCGCATACGGTCCGCGGCACCCGTTCATCGCCGGCCTGCTGACCACCCTGGCGAATCTGCGGATCGCCAGCGGCATGGGAGCCAAGGACCCCGACGGGGCCATCGCCTATTACGAGCGGTCGCTGGCGATCCTGGAGGCGGCGTTCGGTCCCCTGCACCCGGAGCTGGTCGCCAACGTGGAGGGCCTGGGCCGCGCCTGGAAGCTCAAGGGGGACGACGACAAGGCGCGGTCCTACTTCGAGCGCTGCGTCGCGCTCAGCGAGGCGGCCTTCGGTCCCGAGCACGTGGACCTGGCGAGCTCCCTCTACGAGCTGGCGGACCTCTACGCGCGGGTCCGGCGCTACCCCGAGGCGCTGCGCCTCTATGAGAGGACCCTGAAGATCCGCGAGAAGGTCCACGGTCCGGACCACCCCTCCTTCGCCCTGCCGATGTTCTACATGGCGAAGATCCAGCGGGAGCAGGGAGACTCCGCAGCCTGCGCGTCCACTCTCCGGCGCGTGCTGGGCCTCCGCCATCCCCCCAACGCGGAGGAGCACGGCCTGGACCTGATCCGGGTCGAGCTGGGGCGCTGTCTGGTGGATCTTCGCCAGTACGCCGAGGCCGAAGCGATCCTGGTCCCCATCGCCGCCCGGGACGAGCCGGTCGGACGGATGCGGTCCCTGGAGATCCTGGTGGAGCTGTACGGCCGCTGGGGAAAGCCGGCCGAGGCCGCGCGGCGGCGGGCGGAGCTGGCGAAGCTGCCGCCGCTCAGCCCGCCGGGGACGAAGCCGGACCGGGCGACGCATTCGCGGTAGTCGGGTTATCATCCCCCCGTCCCTCTTAGAAGAAGTCGATGCCGATGCCTCGCCTCCGGCGATCTCTCCCTTCCCTGGCTCTGCTCGTCTCCCTGGACGCGGGCCAGCTCCAGACCCACTCCGTGGACCTGACCGCCGGCCGCGTCTGGCGAATCGCCGTGGAGCAGCAAGGGATCGACGTGACGGTGGAGGTCCGGTCTCCGGAGGGCCGCCGCCTCGCCATCGTGGACAGCCCCTTCGACCGCCAGGGAATCGAGACGCTGGCGGTCTCCCCCGAGTCCTCCGGCGTCTACGCGGTCGAGATCCGGTCGCGGGAGCCCGGCGCGCCTCCGGGCCGGTACGAGCTGCGGGTAGACGAGCTGCCGCGAGACCGCTTCGAAGCCGAGGCGGCGCTGACTCGGGCGGGGGAGCGGTACTTCGAGGGTACGGCCGAGGCGCGCCGGCAGGCCCTTTCCGAGTACCGGAAGGCTCGCGAGGCCTGGCGGACGATAGGGGACCGGCGGGAGGAGGCGCGGAGTCTCTACGCCATGGCGGTCCTCTCGCGCCTGGTGGGACAGACACGCGAGGCCCTGGCCCTGGGCCAGGAGGTGCTGCCCCTCTGGCAGGCCCTGGGAGACCGGCTCTGGGAAGGCAACACCTGGAACGAGATCGGGCTCGGTCATCTGGGCCTGGGGGACGGGACCCGGGCTCGCGAGGCTTTCGAGAAAGCCGTGGAGACTCAGCGTCAGACCGGCGACCGCTACGGCGAGGGAGCGTCCCGGAGCAATCTCTGCTTCACGGCGCTGGCTCAGGGCGACCTCCGGGCGGGCCTTGCCTGCTACGAGGAGGCGCTGCCCGTCCTGCGCGAGGCGCTGGCTCCGGCCCTGGAGGGAGCGGCGCTGATCAACGTCGGGCGGGTCTACGACGTGCTGGGAGAGCCGGAGCGGGCTCGCGATCACTACCGACAGGCGCTGGACCGGATGCGCGCCACGGGCGACCGGATGGGAGAGGCGCAGACGCTCAATCACGCCGGTCTCCTGGACCTGGAGCTGGGAGAGACGCGAGAGGCCCTGACCCGCTTCGGCCAGGCCCTCGACATCTTCCGCACCCTGGAGAAGGCCGGCTGGCAAGGCACCGTCCTCCACAACATCGGGCTGGTCTACCAGTCCCTGGGGGAGTGGCCGCGGGCCGTCGCCTCCTATGAAGAGGCGCTGCGGCTCCGGCGGGAGAGCGGCGACCGTACCGGCGAGGCGGCCACGCTGACCAACCTCGGGCTGGTCCATGCCTTCCAGGGCGGGCTTCAGGAGGCGCTGGACTTCCATCGCCGCGCCCTGGCGCTGCGCCGCGAGTTGGGCGACCGCTGGGGCGAAGGGGTGGCCCTGACCCAGCTCGGCCGCGCCACCCGGGACATGGGCGATCCGCGGGCGGCGATCTCTCTCTTCGATCAGGCCGTCGAGCTGCTCCATGCGGTGGGCGCCCGCGCCGACGAAGCCGAGGCCCTGCGCAACCGGGGGGACGCCTGGTTGGCCTTGGGCGAGCCCGCCAAGGCCCTGGAGAACTTTCAGGAGGCGCTGCGGCTCGCCCGCGCCGCCGGCCACCGGCCCGGCGAGGCGCAGGCCGAGCAGTCGCTGGCCCTGGCGGAGCGGCGTCTGGGAAATCTCGCCGTGGCCCGCGCGCACGCCGAGGCGGCGCTCGGCATCTACGAGGATCTGCGCTCCCGCATCGCCGGACCGGACCTGCGCGCCTCCTTCTCCGGGCTGCGGCACCAGGCCTACGAGCTTCACCTCGAGCTATGGATGGAGAGCCATCGCGCCGAGCCCGCCGCCGGCTGGGACCGGGCGGCTCTGGAGTCCAGCGAGCGCGCCCGCGCCCGCACCCTCCTGGAGCTGCTGGGCGAGGCCGGCGTAGACGTCCACCAAGGAGTGGACCCGGCGCTGCTGGAGCGCCGGACCTCCTTGCTGCGCCGTCTCGGCGCCAAGGCCGAGCGCGCGCTGCGGGGCGGCGCCGACCGGGCCGCTCTGGAAGAGGAGCGTCTCGCTCTCCTGCGCGACCTCGACGTGGTCGAGGCCGAGATCCGCGAGCGGAGCCCCGGCTACGCCGACCTGACCCAGCCCCGGACCCTCCGTGCTTCGGAGATCCAGAGCCTCCTCGATCCGGACACGCTCCTGCTGAGCTACGCCCTGGGCGAGGAACGGAGCTTCCTCTGGGCGGTGACTCCAGAGACGGTGGAGAGCTTCGAGCTGCCCGGACGGCCGGAGATCGAAACGGCGGCCCGGCGGCTGCACGAGGCGCTGAGCGCGTTTAGCGTCGAGAACCGCCTGAAAGAGACTCAGGACGCGGCGGCTCTCGGCCGGACGCTCCTGGGGCCCGTCGCCGCCCGCCTGGGTGGACGCCGGATCGTGGTGGTGGCGGACGGCGCCCTGCAATACATCCCCTTTGGGGCTCTGCTCCTTTCCGACGCGGTCCCGCTCCTCGAAAGGCACGAGGTCGCCTATCTCCCCTCGGCCTCGGCGCTGGCGGTTCAGCGGCGCGTCCTGGCCGCGCGCCCGCCCGCCCCCCGGCTGATCGCCTTGCTGGCCGACCCGGTCTTCGGTCCAGGAGACCCGCGGATGGCGAAGGCGGCGGTGTCGCGCGGCGGTGAGGGGACCGTCTTCGAGCGTCTGCCCGCCTCGCGTCAGGAGGCCGAGGCCATCGCGGCCCTGGCCCCTCCGGGCGAGGCCACGCTGGCCCTCGGCCTGGAGGCGGCCCTGCCGCGGGTCCTCGGCGACCGGTTGGGGGGCTTCCGCATCGTCCACTTCGCCACCCACGGCGTGATCGACGCCGAGCGCCCGGCCCTCTCCGGCCTGGCCCTCTCCATGGTGGACGAGAAGGGGAACGCCCGCGAGGGATTCCTCCACCTGCACGACATCTACAACCTGCGCCTGGACGCCGACCTCGTCGTCCTCAGCGGCTGCCGCACGGCCCTGGGCCGGGAGGTTCGCGGCGAGGGGCTGATCGGCCTGGCGCGGGGATTCCAGTACGCGGGGGCGCGCCGGGTGCTGGCCAGTCTCTGGCGGGTGGAAGACCGCGCCACGGCCGCCTTGATGGAGCGTTTCTATCGGGCCTTGTGGATCGACAAGCTGGCGCCCGCGGCGGCCCTGCGCGCCGCCCAGCTCCACATCCGCCAGCAGCGGCGCTGGCGCGATCCGTATTACTGGGCAGGGTTCGTCCTGGCGGGCGACTGGAGCTGAAGCCCGGGTGCGATCCTGCGCGTCCGCGTCTCACTATTCCTGTAACGGAAGGAGGGATCTATGAGCGTGAGCATCGGCGACTTCATCGGCACCTGGAAGGTCAACTGGGTGGACGGCGAGAATCCCTGGTTTCAGGCGGGGTGGGTCCTGATGATCGGCACCGGCAGCGGTTACGGCGATGAGCCGCCATGTTTTACGGGGGATTGGCAGATCAGCGTAGGCTTCGCCGTCCTGGACCCCGCTCAGTCGTCCGCCCCGATCCAGCTCTCCACAGACATTGACCAGGAAGACAGGCATCAACCGCTGCGGCTCCTCCTCTACGGCGACCAGCTCCGTTGGAAGGGCTACTACGAAACCAAGCCGCTCTACATCTACATTTCGCTCAGCGAGACCTGGACGCCTGGAGGCGACCGCTACCTGACGCTGTACGGTTCCACGACCTACGGCGATCCGGAGCAGGTGGCTGTCTGGGGCGGCAGCGGCACGCCGCCGCCGCTTCCGCCGCCGGAGACTTGAGATGCTAGAATCCGCCCGCTTTCCGAAGCGGGGGGATCGCTCTGGCCAGCCAAGACACAGCCCTTGAGGGACTCGAAGAGCTGGTCGCGCGCATCCAGGCCGGAGACCGGCGGGCGGAGGAGCGGGTGATCGAGCTCTACGGCCGCGGTGTGGCGATCATCCTCGACCGCCACACCAACGGCCGGCCCGAGGCCGAAGACCTGTTCCAGGACACCTTCCGCCTCGCCCTGGAGAAGTTGCGCCGGGGCGAGCTGCGGGAGCCCGCCAAGCTCCCCGGCTACCTGGCCCAGATCGCCCGCTCCCTCGCCATCGAGCACTACCGCAAGGCCGGCCGCCGCAAGACCGACGCGGACAGCGACGCCGTCCTCGCCGCGGTCTCGCCCGCCGCCGGACCGTTGAGCGGCCTCATGGAGCGCGAGAACGCCGCCCTGGTCCGGCGGGCCATTCAGGACCTCGCCAACGACCGCGACCGCCAGATCCTCCTCCGCTTCTACATCGCCGAGGAGGACAAGGACCGCATCGCCGCCGACTACGGCCTGGACAACCTGCAGTTCAACCGCGTCCTCCATCGCGCCCGGCAGCGCTACAAGGAGCTGATCCTGGAGCGGATGGGGACCCGCGAGGCGATAGCGGGTGCGATCCTTCTCCTTTTGATCACACTATGGAGAGGGGTGAAGGCCGCGAGCTGAGCCATGGACCACGCGTACATCGAAAGCCAGGGACTCATCGAGCGCTACCACCGGGGCTTGCTGCCGCCGGAGGAGGAGGCCGCGTTCGAGGAGCACTTCGTGACCTGCGCGGACTGCATGGAGCAGCTCGAGCTGGCCCGCGGCTTCCAGAAGGGATTGAAAGCCGCCGTGGCAGAAGACGTCACCCAGGCGGCTCTTGCGCGCGCGGGCCTCTTCGCCTGGCTCGCCCGGCGTAGCCGGCTGGCGCAGTTGGGCCTCGCCGTCGTGCTTCTGTCCTTGTTGTCCTTGCCGTCCGTGCTGTCTTTTTCATCCTTGAAAGAACGGCGCCAGGTAGCCGAGCGGCTCGAAGCCGAGCGTCAGAAGACCGAGAACCTGGAACGCCGCCTCACCGAAAGCGAGCAACGGCGCGCCGAGGAGCGCCGCACGCTCGAAGGCAGGCTCGCCGAGGCCGGCAAGACCGCGCCGCCTGAACCCCCGCGCGGTCTCCCCGCACCCCTGGTCAACACGCCCGTCTTCCTCCTCACCGCCCTGCGCGGGGAAGGGGAGCCCGCCGTCGTCGACCGCTCCAAGGCCGGCGACGTCCTCGCCCTGGCCGTGGACGTCGGGCCCGATTCCGGCTTCGCGAGCTACCGCGTGACGATCACCCGCGCGGACCGCGCCGTTTTCCAGCGGGACGGCCTGCGTCCGAACGCGCTGGAAGCGTTGATGATCACTTTTCCCTCCTCTTTCTTCTCCCCCGGCGAGCACCGCCTGCGAGTCGAGGGCGTGCGGCCGGACGGCGGCGCCTCCGAAATCGGCGGATATCCGTTCCGGGTGCGATGAACCCGCGCGCATGTCCCACTTCCTGGGTGAAGCTCATTTTCTTATCGCTTACCGAGCGGGCCGCAAGGCGGCCTTCTGGAGCAGCCACCTTCCCGCCACGTGGACCGGCAGGGGCGGACGCCAGCCGGCGCGGGAGGAGGCCAGGGCCGGCAGCTTCCCGGTCAACAGCTCCATCCATCGCGGCAGGGTAGCCTCGGCCGTGAATTCAGCGCCGCGAGCCCGGCCGTTCCGCACCATGGCTTCGTAGAGGTCCGGCCGCTCGAGAAGCCGGAGCACCGCGGCCTTCGCACTTTCCAGGGAATCCACTTCCAGGTAATCCAGCTCCGACCGCCGGAGCTCGCGATACGCGTGCTCCGGCCCGAGCAGTGCCGGAACGCCCGCGAGCCAGGCGTTGCAGAGCTTCGTGGCAGGCTTCGGTGTCCATAGACGCCGGTCTTGGGGACGAACCGCCAACAGCAGGTCCACCTGCCGGAAGTCCGGCCAGTCGATCTTCAGGCGCTCCGTGGCCTCCCCGGCGAACGGCACCGCGTCCACCTCCCATTCGATCCCCCTGTCGGCCAGGAACCCCCGCCAGGCCGGCGACCGGAAGTCGGGATGGAGGTTCTGATCGAAGCCCTTGAAGGCGATCCGCCGTATCGCGGCGCCGCGAGAGACGTCGCGGGGGATCAGAGCCGGCTGCGGCCAATGGGGGATGAAAAAGCGCCGCTTCCCGTCCGCGAAACGGCCGTTCTGCAACACCTCGAAGTCGGCGATCAGAGGTTCCCGGTTGTCGGCTCTCACTCCCAGAAGTACGGTTCTCCGCAGCCTCCGCCATTGGGAGCGCAGCGCCCTGGATTGCTTCGCATGAAAGACGACGATCCCCTCGGCAGGCGGTGAAGCCGCAAGCTCGACCGGGTATCCCGCGCGGACCAGCCGCAGATAGGTCTGCAGGATCCACGCGCGCTCGCCGACCTGGAACTCCCGCCAGTCGCGGTCCGGATCGAGGCGCCGCAGGGCCTCTACGTCCTTCTCCCCGGCGAGAAAGAAGGTGACGTTCATCGGCGGCTCCCGGCAGGCCGGCAAAGGTGGAGACTGGGTCGTGCTTGCAAATTCCCCTTTCTGGACCGCCGAATCCAGATCTGGCTGGTGGGCAGCATGTTCGCTGATGGCGATCCTTGGAGCGTCCAGTATTATATTCTCCAATAAGGGCCGCTGAATGCGCATCTGCTACTTCATCCAAAACCATCTGGCGCCACCGCAGGCGGGCCGGCTGATCAAAACGCTCCAGCGTTCACAGCCTGACAGCTTCGTCCTCGTCGGCCACGACGGATTCGCCGGCCACTGTACGGCCGGCGAGCTGCGCCAGGCTCTCGACGTTGACGTCCTCGAGGTTCGCGAGCCCGCGCGCCGCGGATATTTCTCGCTCGTGCAGCCGTACTTCGATGCCGTGGAGTGGCTCGCGGACCGCGGGATCTCCTACGACTGGATCGTCTACCTGTCGGCTCAGGATTATCCGGTCCAGCCGCTGCGGAGCTTCGAATCCCTGCTCGCGACGAGCGGCTGCGACGGCTTCCTGCGCTATTGGGACGCCAGCGGTTACGTGAAGGCCTGGGGGCGCCGCCGTCAGGGGCAGTGCCGCTACTTCTACCAGTACTTCGAAGCTCCGCGCTGGACGCTTCCGGCGTTGAAGCTGGGTCGTCCGCTCAACAAGTTGCAATCCCTGGTGCACTTTCATCTGGTGTACGGGCCCCGGGTCGGCCTGCGCTGGCGGAAGCCGCCGTTCGGTCACGATCTCATCTGCTATGCCGGCAGCCAATGGACGACGCTGCGCCGGGCCTGCGCCGAGTATCTGGTCGAGCGCGCGCGCAGCGAGCAGAGCCTGGTACAGTGGTTTCACCGCACCATCTGTCCCGACGAGGCTGTCGTGCAGACTCTGCTCCTCAACAGCGGCCGGTTCAAATTCCACAACGACGATCTGCGCTATACGGACTTCACCGGCAGCCGAAACGGCAGACCCCGGACCTTGTCCACAGACGACCTGCCGGTCATCACCGGCGGTTCCCACTATTTCGCGCGCAAGTTCGATCCCCGCCACGATGCCCGCGTGTTGGATCTGCTCGACGACCGGATCGGTTGATAGACTCCCATCGCCATGGACCAGGCACAGCAACTCCGATCCATCGAAGTTGAATTCGACGACACCCAGGCCTGGGCCCACCGGCTGGTGGACGGCCTGTCCGAGGAAGACTGGCTCCGGCGGGCCGATCCGAATCGCTGGTCCGTGGGCGAGCAGATCCTGCACCTGAACCTGACGTCCCGCGCCTACCTGCCCCGTCTCCGCGCGGGGCTAGCGGAGGTCCGCGAGCGCGGTCTCCGCAGCCAGGGGCGCTACCGCCGGGACTTCATGGGCTGGTTCCTCTGCAAGATGGTGGAGCCCCCCGTCCGCGTCAAGGTGAAGACCACGCCCCAGTTTGTGCCCCAGAACCCGCAGCCGAAGGAAGAAGCCATGCGGGACTTCGACGTCCTGCAGGACGAGCTGCGGGCCTTTCTCGCCGAGGCGGAAGGGTGGGCGCTCAACCGGGTGACCTTCGTCTCGCCCTTCGATCCGCGCATCAAGTACAACCTGTACTCTGCCTTGCGGGCCACCACGGCGCACCAGCGGCATCATCTATGGTTGGGGGACAGGGTGGCGGAGAACCTGCGCTAGCCGGTTCCTCTGTGGTAGGTTTGCGTATGCTCAGATATTCGCGTCACCAGGAGAGAGGCGGCCCTTGCTGACCCGGCTTTGCGTGAAGGGGTTCAAGTCCCTGCTCGACGTCGATATCGAGCTGGCGCCGCTCGTGGTCCTGATGGGTCCGAACGCGGCCGGCAAGAGCAATCTGCTGGAAGCTCTCCTCCTGCTCTCCCGGCTGGCGACCGAGCAGACTCTCGCGGCGGCCCTGGAGCCCCCTCTACGTGGCTACCCTCTTGAGGCGTTCAGCCTGCCAGAAAGAGGATTGGAAGGGTTGCTCCAGCAGGACCGGGCCGAGTTGATCCTGGAAGCTGAGGTCCAGCCCTCGCGAGTCCCGAAAAGAGCGGTGCCAGAGCCGTTGCGCTATCGAGTCGGGCTTCGGATTCATCCGAAGACCGGTGCGTTGGAAGTGTCAGACGAGTATCTGGCCCGCTTGAAGAGGGACAAGACGCCGAAGCAGAAGCCACGGATCGAGCATCTGGGCGACTCCCTGATCGTTCGTCAACTCGGCGAGTCTGGTCATCCTCGGCACGAGCCGTTGGGCTTGAGTCACACTCTGGTCTCGAACCGCCAGTTTACAGGTGAGCACCGCTATCCTGATTTCGACCGGCTTCGCACCGAGCTGTCCGCTTGGCAAACCTACTACCTGGACCCTCGGATAGCCATGAGGGAACCGCAGCCGCCCCGAGAAGTGAACGACATCGGTCCACGCGGCGAATGGATCGCGCCTTTTCTCTATCGCCTCAAGGAAAGCGAAGCTCATAGGAAATTTTTCCTGGCGATCGGACGTGCGTTGCGGAGCGCCATTCCGACGGTAGAGGATCTCGATGTAGATCTTGATCCTCGGAGGGGCATTCTGGACATCGTAATCCGGCAGGACGGTACCCCTTACTCCTCCCGTGTCGTCTCGGAAGGAACGCTCCGTGTTTTGGCGCTGTGCTGTCTGGCTGGGAATCCCTGGCCAGGCGAGCTGATTGCGTTTGAGGAGCCGGAGAACGGCGTCCATCCCCGCAGGATCGAGGTGGTGGCGAACCTCCTCGCTTCCATGGCGGAGCAGGGCCACAGTCAGGTTGTAGTCACCACGCATTCTCCCACCTTGATCGCTGCCATTCTACGTCGTGCCGAAGCGAGGTCGAAGCTGATCAAACTCTTCCATTGTTCCCAGCGAGGGAGGGAGACGCAGGTCCGGGAGTTCAAGCCAGGGGGCCCTTTATTCGACGACGAGAAGGTCCGCGAATCCCTTACCGGTCCGGAGGACGCGGCTCTCGTCGAGGCCATGCTTCTACGCGGATGGCTGGATGGCTAAACGCCCGAGTGTCGTTCTCTACTGTGAAGATAGCGGTCATGAGCAGTTCGCTCGTGCCTTGCTAACTCGTATTGGGAGAGAACTAGGCTTTCGCGTCGACATCCGAACCCCAAGCGCAAGGGGCGGCCACGCGAAAGCTCTTTCAGAGTTTAGAGCATGGCAGCGGGCGATCACCTCAGGAGGAGGGATGGGGTTCGATATTCCTGATCTTCTCGTGCTTGTGATCGATGCTAATTGCCAAGGGTGGGCTCAAATGCGTCGCGAGTTGGAAGAATCAATCCAGGAAGGGATTTTCCCCCGCTGCGCGATCGGCTGTCCCGATCCCCATATCGAGCGCTGGTGCTTCGCCGATCCGGAGGCGGTACATGACGTACTGGGTGTCGCGGCGCCCTCGGATCCCGGAAAGTGCGAGCGGCATCTCTACAAGAAGCTTCTCCGGGATACGATCCGGGAGGCTGGCCAGCCGATCCTGACCACCGAGATGGAGTATGCCCCCGACCTGGTCGACGCCATGGACCTCTTCCGGGCTGGCCGGAACCAGCCTTCGCTGAAGCATTTTGTTGACGAGGTTCGCAGCGCTCTCCAGAACCTGCATTAGAATCCCTCAGCGTTCCAGCGCCCCGGTCAGCCACTCCACGAGATGACGGCCATCCTCAAGCTTGGTATCTGCCTTCAGAGATGTCCGCCCGTCCCCCCCGCGGCCGTTACGCCCCGTCTCCCACGGGGATGATCCATGTCGGCAACGCCCGCACGGCTCTGGCGGCGTGGCTCTCCGTGCGCAGCCGCGGCGGGACGTTCGTCTGGCGGCTGGAGGACATCGACGGACCCCGCGTGGTGCCCGGCATGGCCGAGGCGCAGATCGAGGACCTCGCCTGGCTCGGCCTCGACTGGGACGAAGGACCGGACGTGGGCGGTCCTCATGCTCCGTATGTCCAGTCCCAGCGGTCGGCTTTTTATGAGGACGCCCTCCGCCGTCTCGCCGGTGCCGGCCGTCTCTTTCCCTGCCGCCTCTCCCGCAAGGACCTCCAGGCCATGGCCTCGGCCCCGCACGGCGGCGAGGAGGCGCCGTATCCCGCCTCCCTGCGTCCGGGCTTTCTCGATCCGGACTGGTTCCCACGCCTGTGCGCTGCCGCGAAGCCGGACGCGGCCATCCGTTTCCTGGTGGAGGACCGGCCAGTCTCGTTCGAGGACCGCGTCTACGGCCCCATCACCGAGCGGGTGGATCTCGCGGTGGGGGACTTCGTGCTCAAACGCCGCGACGGCCTCTACGCCTATCAACTCGCCGTGGTGGTGGACGACCTGGCGATGGGCATCGACGACGTGGTGCGCGGCGCCGACCTTCTCGCCTCCACGGCGCGGCAGATCCAGCTCATCGTGGCCCTGGGTGGCGCGCCTCCGGCGTACGCGCACGTCCCCCTGGTGGTGAACGCGGGACGGGAGAAGCTTTCCAAGCGGGATCGGGGACTGACGCTGCGCTCGTTGCGGGAAGCGGGCGTCAGCCCCGAAGCGGTCGCCGGTTATCTCGCCCATTCCCTGGGACTGCTGGAACGCCTCGAGCCCTGCCGGCCGGGCGACCTGATCCCGCTGTTCTCCTGGGACAGGATCGCCCGCGCCGACTGGGTGCTGCCGGAGGACCTGGAGCGCCTGCTGGCCGGGATCTAACGCTCCTTCGCGGCCGAAAGACCTCCGCGGCCGTTTTTAAGCCTGAAAAACGGTGTGTAACCGTAAAAAACTGGTTTTAAGCTTCCGGAGCGGTTTGTAAGCGTAAAAAGCGGGTTTTAAGCTTCCGGTGCGATTTTTAAGCTTCCGGTACGATTTTTAAGCTTCCGGGACGGTTTGCAAGCTTCCGGGACGGTTTTTCAGGCTTCGCGGCCATCCCGGAAGCTTGCAGGCGATCCCTGGACCGAGGGTGAGGTCTCGAAGGGCATGCCACCTCGCCGGCTACGACCCCCTGAACCGCTTCCCAGGCACCCCTAACAATGAACGGCCGCCGCGATCCCGGGGCGGTCCAACCGACTCTCGGAGGTCTGGAATGACGAAGAAGGTACGTTTGGGTCTGATCTGCCTGGCGCTGGCCCTGATCGGCGTGAGCAGCCTGTCCACCAACGCCGACGCTGCTAGCTGCGGCGCCCCGCCCCAGTGTTCCACGAACGCCGATTGCGTCGCCTACTGCGGTCCCGACTCCGGCGGCGGCACCTGCTATATCGTCCCTCACTGCTACCGCATCTGTCTCTGCCGGCTTTAGGCGGAAACGGGGAGGAGGCGGATCAGCTCTTCACCGCCTCCTCCATCCGTGCCTTCGCCTCCTCTTGCAACTCCGGCTCCGCCTCCCGGTTGAGGTCCGCCACCTTCCGCTTCAGCTCCGCCAGAACCTCTCTCTCCTGGCTTTCGTCCAGCGCGAGCTCGTCCACCTGGATGTCCGGAGACGGGACGCCGAAGTGCTCGGCGGTGTTCCGCACGACCGCTATCCAGTTCATGCGCTTGAGGATGTTGCCCAGCGGAAACAGGGCGAAGGCGTCCGGCATGGTGGCCGGGCGCGATGCCGACGACTCCCGTTCCTCCCGTGACCAGAACCTTCATGAACGTCCTCCTTGTCGTTTCAGAGCTGTTTTCGCCGCGTGCCATCCGCACAGCCCGTGGACCCCGCCCGAGGGCGGCGTGCTCGACGAGCAGAGGAAGACCCGCGGGTCCGGAGTGGAGTAGGGGACCCGCCGCACCACCGGCCGGGTGAAGAGCTGCGAGAGCGTCGCGGCCCCGCCGTTGATGTCGCCGCCGACGATGTTCGGGTCGTGCGCCTCGAGCTGGACGGTGTTCAGGGTGTGACGCGCCAGTACCACGTCGCGGAAGCCGGGGGCGAAGCGCTCGACCTGGTCCTCGATGGCCCGCGTCATGTCCTCGGTCGAGCCGTGGGGGACGTGGCAGTACGCCCACGCCGTGTGGCGTCCCTCGGGCGCGCGGGTGGGATCGAAGAGGCTGGGTTGGCCCAGCAGTACGAGCGGCTGCCGGGGCACGCGCCCGTTCCAGGAGGCCTTCTCCGAAGCCGCGATGGCCTCCAGCTTGCCGCCGAGATGCACGGTCCCGGCGCGCCGGCACGCCTCGTTCCGCCAGGGGATGGGCTCCGAGAGAGCCCAGTCGATCTTGAAGACGCCGGGGCCGTAGCGGTACCGGCCGAGCTGGCGGCGGTAGCGCTCGGAGAAGCGGGTGCCGCCCAGCCGCAGCACCTGCGCCGGCGTCAGGTTGAGCAGGTAGGCGCGCGCCTTCGGGAGCTCGTCCAGCGACGTCACCGTCCGTCCGGTCTCGATCTCGCCGCCCGCCTCGCGCAGCACCGCCGCCATGGCGTCCGGGATGCACTGCGCTCCCTTCTCCGGCTGCGGCCAGCCCACGACGTGGCCGCAGATGGCCAGCAACAATCCGAAAGAGGCCGTGGGGGTCTGCTCCAGGGGGAGGAACGAGTGCCCGGCGATGCCGGCGAACAGAGCCCGGGCGCGGGAGCCGGCGAAGCGGGAGCGGGCGAGGCCGGCCGCCGACCGCAGGCCCGTCAGCCCGAAGCGGGCCATGCGGAAGGGATGGCGCGGCAGGCCCAACGGTCCCAGGAGATCGGGCGCCAGCTCCAGCCAGTTCCTGACGAACGGCCGGAACAGGCGTGTCCAAGCCTTGGCGTCGCCGTGGTCGCCGAAGCTCTCGCCCGTCTCCTTCATGTCCCGCGCGAGCACCGCGGCCGTGCCGTCGTCGAGCGGGTGCGCCAGGGCGAGCGGGGGATCGATCCACTTCAATCCGTGCCGCTCGAACGGCTGATTCAGGAAGAACGAGGAGGCGACCGTCAGAGGGTAGACCGCCGAGCAGACGTCGTGGCGGAAGCCCGGCAGCGTCAGCGCCGCCGACCGCGCCGCTCCGCCCACCGTCTCGCCCGCCTCGACGAGGCGGACCCGCCAGCCCGCCTGGGCCAGCGTGATCGCGGCGGCCAATCCGTTCGGCCCCGCTCCGACCACCACCGCGTCGTATTCCAAGCTCCCTCCGCACGGGCTCCGCGGCCCGATCGGGAGGGGGACTGCAACTTCGGTTCCAGTTCGGAGTGGTTTTCCGGCTGGGGCGGGCACGCCGCCCCAACCGGCAAACCCGCCCTGAACCACCCTGAGATAAGCTCCCTCTCGCATGAACGCCTCCCTCCTTCCCTCGCTGCGCTGCCCCTCCTGCGGCGAAGGCTTCGAGGTTTCGCACGCCGAGCGGGACGGCGACGAGCTGCGCTACGGCCTCCTGCGCTGCCGCTGCAACACATACCCCGTCGTGGCGGGAATCCCCGTTCTGGCGGAGGATCAGGCGCGGAAGGCCAGGGATCTGATCGCGGCGGGCCGGCATCAGGAGGCCCTGCTCGCGCTGCTGTATCCGCCTGTTCCGGCCCTGGCCCACCGCTGGATTCGCATGCTGCCGGACCTTCCGGGATTGAGCTCGATCCGCCGCGCCGCGCATGACAGGGAATGGAAGCGCCTGGCAGAGGCGGTGACGTCCAGAGCGGATCGCCTGACCGCCGTCGATCTCCTCGCTCTCTATTTCCACAACGTCCGGGAAAACTTCATCTATCAGAGCTACCGCTACGGACAGCCCCGCCAGCTCGTAGCCCTCTCTTTGGCAACCATTTTGAGCCACGTTCCCCCTCTCCCGGTGAGGGAGGGAGGGAGAGGTCGGGAGAGGGGGCCAGGGGGTGAGGGATCGGGCGGGGGGCCGATCCTGGACCTCGGCTGCGGCTGCGGACAGATCACCTTCAACCTGACGCAACTCGCGCCTGGACCCTCACCCCTAACCCCTCTCCCGACCCCTCCCTCCCTCCCTCACCGGGAGAGGGGAACACGAGTAGTCGGCATCGATACGTTTTTCTTCGGTCTCTATCTCGCGAAGCATTGGATCGCGCCCGAAGCCGAATTCCTCTGCTGCGCCGCGGACGTGCCGCTGCCGCTTCCGGACGGTTATCTCTCCGCTGTCTTCTGTTCGGATTCCTTCCACTATTTCGTGGACAAGGCTACGGCCATCGCGGAGCTGAAGCGGCTGATCAACGAGGACGGGCTGATCCTCTCGACCGGGATGCACAACGCCTGCGTGCAGCGCGAGCTGGCGTATGGGCTGCCGCTGACTCCCGACGGCTACGCTGAGCTGGTCTCCGACATGCACCACCGCGTGGTGGCGGATACGGACGTCCTGGCCCGCTATTTCCAGAAGCTGGGGCCTCCTCTAGGGCAATCCGGAGAGAAGGAAACGCTGGAGCGCGCGCCGCTGCTCTCCATGGCCGCCTCCCGACGTCCGGACGTCCTCCGCGATCATGGAAGTTTCCCGGACTGGCCGCACGCGCGGGGACGGCTGCGTCTCAATTTCCTCTACAAAGAGGAATCCCGCGAGAGCGGCGTCGTCCGTCTTCGGCGTACCTTTCCCACGGCACGCTCCGAAGCGGACCAGGCGGAGATCAAGCCGTATCTGCCGGAGATCGTCGAAGCCCCCGCTTCGGCCCTGGAGGATCTCCGGCAGGGGACGCGGACGCGGGACGTTGAAAATCTGATCGCTCAGGGCGTCGTCATGGGCATGCCTGACCGTTATTGCTGAGATCAAGTCTCTGAGGTGTAAAGATGACTGTATCGGCCGTATCCCAGAGCATCACGCCGCCGACCCCCGGCCGTTTCCGCGTCAGCGAATTCGTGCGCTGGGGCGACATCGACCTCGCGGGGATCATCTGCTACGGCTCGTACGTCCGCTTCTTCGAGATCGCCGAGACGGAGCTCTTCCGCGCCGTCGGCTTTCCCTTCTCGCAGCTCTTCGAGCGTTTCGATTTCTGGCTGCCGCGGGCCGCGCTCCACTTCGAGTTCCGCAAGCCCGCCCTGCTCGACGAGCGCCTCGACGTCGAAGCCTGGATCTCGAACGTCGGCAACTCCTCGCTGCGCATTCAGTTCGAGGTGCGCAAGACCAACCCGGAGCGGGACCTGACCGCCGAGGGCTACGCGGTCCTGGTGGCGGTGCGGCGGAGCGATCTGCGGCCGATCCCGCTGCCGCCGGAGATCGTCGCCGCGCTCGCGCCCTATCGCGGCGGCTGAGCCAGTCTCCCTAGAACCCCGGGCGAGAGAACACCGGCTCGTGGTATTTGAAGCCGCTGGGGACCTCGAACATCGAAGGCTTTGTAGCGGTCGTCGTCCAGCCGGAGATCGTAAGCCTGACCGTCTCCTTCCGGGGCTCGCTCTGGAAGGCTTCCACAGAGAGGGTGCTTTCCTGCTTCACGGGCAGGCCGCGCAGCTTTGATAAGGCCTCGGCCAGCCTGGTGTCGATCTCCGGGAAGCTCGTGCGGATCACGGGACGCATGAGCTCCGGCAGGGCCAGGGCCTTGTCTTCCGCCATCCAGTAGACGGCTTCGAGTTTCACCTTGCCACGGACGACGTCCTTCGGCGCCAGCTCAACAGCGATGTCGTACGAGAGCCTGATGTCGTGCCGCCGTGCCGCCATGCCCGCGACCTGCTCGGTTTCCTGTCCCGCGCTCACGTCCAGCTTCACGTTCTTCACGGACCTCTTGGTATTCGGAAGGGGGTAAAGCCAGAAGAGCATCGAGGTGGGCAGGGACGGGTCGGATTTCAGCTCGTAATAAGTCCGGTTGGCGGGATTGAGGGCGTACTCGTGCGCGCCGCCGTCCTTCGAGACCACGGCGTCGTAAAGCCTCTGATCGCTTTCTTCATTAAATTCCATCCGGTACTTGTTCCCGTCGACGATCACTCGTCCTGTCAAGTCAGTACCGGCGCCTTCGCGCTTGTACGAGAACATGTCGCCCGCCAGCGCCGGGGCGCTCAGCAGCAAAAATCCGAGAACCGCAAGCTTCCCCATCATTCATCCTCTTGAGTGGTTATCGTAAGAAGCAGGGTCTGATTCTAGCGCAATCCTCCGCCGATCAGCTCCCGCGGCTCGTAGATCTCCCCGCCCCCCTTCCGCAACACGTCCTTCGCCGGGATTCCGGCGTCCCGCAGGAGCGCCATCTCCTCGTGGAAGCCGACGCCGGGGATGATCACGGCGTCGGCGTGTCCGTGCCGACCGTCAGGAGCACGCCCCGGTCATGGAGGAGCTTCGTCTGTGCCCGCAGCTTCGGCCACTGGGCCGTCGCGGTGGGGGAGGAATGGGCACAGAAGATCAGAAGGAAAGCCAGACTTACATAGAGCATCGTCAATGCTTCTCTCAATCTTGATTTCCCTTTTAACATCGGCTACAATAAAACATTCACGGATTTCAATCGTTGTAACGGATTCGCTCCCAGGATCGCCTTTTATCCATCGCCACTCCGTCCTCCTCTCTTCAAGGAGATCGCCATGACCGAGCCTTCGACCTCTCCCTCGACGACCCCGCAACCCGCGCCCCATCCGTCCCAGAAGCCGGTGCAGAACCCGCTGACCCTGATCATGACCTTCAAGTCGCCCGAGGACTTCGAGGATCTGCGGGCGAAGCTGACCCAGATCCAGAGCCTGCCGCCGGACCAGAACCCCCTGAACCAGGCGCTGATCTCGACCGGTATCGTCCACTTCGCCCGCTTCGTGTTCCTGGAGAACAATACCAAGCTCGGCGTCTTCACGGCCTACGACGGCTCGCTGGACGCCTACGTCAACGCCTTCGTGGACAAGGTCGGCAAGGTCTTCGACCTGCTGCTATCGCACATGGCGGACGCGCCGCCGCTGCCGGTGGAGCAGCACCGCGACGAGTTCCTGGCCTACATCAAGGCCCATGACCTCCCCGTGATCGAGCCGTTCTTCAGCGCCTATCCCACCCTGACCGTGCTGGACATCCTCAACAACGCCGGGGACTGAGACTGTGGCGGACCTTGATCTTTCCGACATCCAGGGTTACATCCTGCGGGGCTACACCATGCCCGCGGTCCGCCACTTCCTCTTGCGCGTCGACAACGCGGCGGGCGCCCGGCGCTTCCTGGGCGGCCTCGCCGGCGGCGATCCGGCCGCCAGCCCGCAGATCACCACCGCTCAGCAGTGGGCCGTGAAGCCGGACTACTGCCTGAACGTGGGGATCACCTACGAGGGGCTGCGGGCCCTGGCGCTGCCGGATGCGACGCTGGGCTCCTTCCCGGCCGAGTTCCAGGCCGGTCCCGTCGCCCGCGCCGGCTACGTGGGCGATACCGGCGAGAGCGCGCCGGCTCAGTGGGATCCGCCCTTCGGCGCGCCCGACGTCCACGTGCTCCTCAACCTGTACGGCGCCAGCCGCGAGGTCCTGGAGGAGCGCACGGCGGTCCTCCAGTCGCTCTTCCAGCGCGATGGAGCGATGACGGAGATCGGCCGCCGCGACGGCTACGAGCTGCCCGACGGCAAGGTTCATTTCGGCTACCGGGACGGCATCTCGCAGCCCAACATCGACGGAGCGCCGGGGCGGAAGGCGCCGGACATGCAGCCGGTCGCCCCCACCGGGGAGTTCCTCCTGGGCTATCCCAGCCAGTTCGTCAACTTCACCTATCCCTTGCCGCAACCGGTGGAGCTCGGGCGCAACGGCAGCTTCGCCGCCTTCCGCGTCCTCAAGCAGGACGTCGCCGGTTTCGAAAGGTTTCTTCAGGAGAACGCTCCCAAGGTCGGCATGGACCCGGAGAAGCTGGCTGCCAAGATGTGCGGCCGCTGGCGCAACGGCGTGCCGATCGTACTGTCCCCCGACACCGATTCGCCGCAGCCGCCGCTGACGCCCGACCAGTACAACGATTTCGATTACGTGCCGTCGCCGGACCATCCCGACGTCTTCAACGACAAGAAGGGATACCGCTGCCCGATCGGCGCCCACCTGCGCCGCAACAACCCGCGCAGCCAGGTGGTGGCGGGAGGGGACGACGGCCGCAAGCACAAGATCATCCGGCGCGGGATCGCCTACGGCCCGCCGTACGATCCCGCCCATCCCGACGACGGCGCCGAGCGCGGCCTGCTCGGCCTGTTCATCGGCGTCAGCATCAAGGACCAATTCGAGTTCCTGATGTCGCAGTGGATCAACGAAGGCATCTTCACTCCCGGCCTCAACGGCAGCCGGGACGTGCTCGTGGGTTCCAACGATCCCGCGGACAGCAAGTTCACCATCCCGGACCCCGCCGGAAACAAGACGATCGCCGGTTTCTCCCCCTTCGTCATCACCCGCGGGAGCGTCTACGCCTTCCTGCCCAGCATGACGGCGCTCAGATATCTGGCGGCCACCAACCCTTGAGCAGCACCGTAACCGTGAGGAGCCGACGCCATGGGATTTCTTGACGAGTACGACGCCCTGGGAAAGTCCGGAGAGGCTCCGCAGAAGATCCTGCAGGAGCAGGTCGAGCTGTTTCAGCACTGGATCTTCGGCAAGCCGAACGAGCTCTTCGCGGAGCTGCGGGCGAAGAAGCCCATCTTCGTGATGCCCGGCCCCGCTCCCGCGATCGTCTCCCGCTTCCGCGACGTGATCGAAGTCGCCGACGTGGGGAGCGTCTTCGGCGTCAAGCCCTACGCCCTGACCAACGGCGTCATCTTCGGCGGCCAGAACTTCCTGCTCGGCATGGACGACGGGCCGCAATACGAATTCGAGGTGTCCGCCCTGCGGGTGATCATCCGGCGGACGGACCTCGATGTCGTCCGCTCTCTCGTGGCCGCCAACGCCAAAGAGGCGACGGACGCGGCGAAGCCCGCGGGCCGCCTCGACCTCACGGACGGCTTCTCCCGCGCGCTGCCGCTCCGGCTCGCCGGGCAGTACTTCGGCGTTCCCGGTCCGGACCCGCAGACGCTGGGGACCTGGATCCGCACCATCTTCACCGAGCTGTTCCTGAATCTGAATCAGGACCCCCAGATCGCCGCCGCGGGCGCCAAGGCGGGCCAGGACTTCCGGAGCCACATCGAGGGGCTGATCGCGCAGGCGCGGGCCGAGCCTCAAGGGGCCGCGCAGGACGACATCCTCCACCGCATGCTCGCGGCCCAGGCCGATCCCGCCGCCAGCCTGAGCGACGACCGTCTGCGCGACAACCTGATCGGTCTGCTGGTGGGAATGATCGACAACACCGAGATGGGCGTGGTCAACACCATCGACGTCCTGCTCAGGAACCCGGACAAGCTCCAGGCCGCCGTCGCCGCCGCCAAGGCCAGCGATCCCAGCCTGCTGCTGCCCTTCGTGCAGGAGGCCCTGCGCTTCCGGCCGCCGGCGCCCGTGCTCCTCCGTCTCACCACCCAGGACTACGTGCTCGCCAGGGGCACCGACCGCGAGACCGCGCTGCCCGCCGGCAAGGTCGTCTTCGCGGCCAACGGATCGGCCATGATGGACGACACGGAGCTCGACGCTCCGGCGGAGTTCCGCGAGGGGCGGCCCGAGTATCAATACCTGCTCTTCGGCTGGGGCCAGCACCGCTGCTTCGGCAAGTTCATCTCGCAGGTCCAGATCACCGAGATCGTGCGGAGCCTGCTGGTGCTCGACAACCTCCGGCGCGCCCCCGGGGCCGAGGGCGAGCTGCACTACGAGGGCTTCTTCCCCAAGAGCTTCGTGGTCGAATTCGGCTGAGGCGCATCAGAAGTCCCGGGCGTCGAGGACCTCGCCGTTGCGGTTCCCCTCCACGGACGCGACGTACGCGCGCGCCACGTCCGCCGCGGGCATGCCGGGCGAGGTGTCCCATCCCAGATCCACCAGCGTCTCGGTCACCCAGGGCGGGCTGACGGCGTTGATCCGTACGCCCCGGGGCATGTCCAGGGCGGCGGCGAAGGCGAACCCTTCGAGGCCCGCGTTCACCAGGCTGATGGCCGAGGTCCCGGGCATGGGCTCGCGGGACAGCACGCCGCTGGTGAGGGTGAAGGAGCCGCCGTCGCGGACGTGGGGGAGCCCGGCGCGCACCAGGTTCACCTGACCCATCAGCTTGTGGGAGAGGCTGAACTGGAAATCCTCGTCGGTCAGGTCCGGCAGCGGCTTGAACGCCGCTCCGCCCACCAGCGAAATCAGGGCGTCGAACGGCCCGACCTCGCGGAAGAACCGGTCGATGGACTCCCTGGAAGTGGCGTCCACCCGGTATTCGCCGCTGGTGCGGCCGGCCCGCACGACCTCATGGCGCCCGGAAAGCGCCGCCGCGACCGCCTTGCCGATGGTCCCCGCCGCTCCGACTACGATGACTCGCATGCCTCGCCCCCTTCCTCATGGAGGGACCAGCATCGCAGGCGGAAACGTTTTCGGCAAGATCCGGGGAACGGGCGATTTTTAACTTTGCTCCGGCACGCACAATGCAGTCCTTTCCACCGAGGAGCTGTAGCATGAACACCACCATGGCCATCGATTTCATTACCCTTCGCGACGACATGGTCCGGCGCCAGATCGCCGCCCGGGGCGTCCGGGACTGGCGGGTCCTGGAGGCGATGCGGACCGTCCCGCGCGAGCACTTCGTCCCCGAGCACCTGGCCGAGTTCGCCTACGACGACACCCCTCTGCCCATCGGCGAGGAGCAGACGATCTCCCAGCCCTTCGTCGTGGCCCTGATGGCCGAGGCCCTGGAGCTTCAGCCCGGGGACAGGGTCTTGGAGATCGGCGCCGGCTCGGGGTACGCGGCGGCGGTGCTCTCCCGCCTCGTCCACGAGGTCGTCACCGTCGAGCGGCACGCGCCCCTGGCCTGGCAGGCCCAGGAGCGCATGGTGCGGCTCGGCTACTCGAACATCCACGTGGTCCAGGGGGACGGCACCCTGGGCTGGCCCGAGCGCGCGCCGTACGACGCCGTCGTCGTGGCCGCCGGCGGTCCGGAGGTCCCCCCCGCGCTGCTCGAGCAACTCGCGGCCGGCGGCCGGCTGGTGATCCCCATCGGGCCGGACCCGCGCACCCAGAGCCTGGTGCGGGTGCGCCGGCGGGCGGACGGGAGCTTCGCCCGCGAGGACCTGGGAGGGGTGCGCTTCGTGCCGCTCATCGGCGCGCAAGGATGGCGGGAGGAGGGCGGGGCCATCGTGGCCCCTCCCCAAGCGCCCGTGGTGGGCGTGGGCGGTCCGCCGGGGGAGCCGGTAACCGAAAACCCGGCGGCCGAAGCCGAGGCCGAGCGCGCCGCGACGGCCGCGGCCGGCGTGACGCCCGTCGCCGGAAGCCTCGCCCCGAGCGCCCCGCCCATGGAGGTGGCGCTCTACCATCCCCGGAAAGCCAGCCCCGTCCAGCAAGTGGCGGCGCTGATCCGCGAGGAAGCGGAGCCGTTCGAAGATCTGGAGACGGCGGACCTCGGCGCCCTCCTGGAGCGCATCGGCGACAGCCGGGTGGTCCTGATGGGGGAGGCCACGCACGGCACGTCCGAGTTCTACCGCTTCCGCGCCCGCCTGACCCGCGAGCTGGTCCTCCACAAGGGCTTCAACATCGTGACCGTCGAGGCCGACTGGCCGGACGCGGCGCAGGTCGACCGCTACATCCGCGGCCGGGAGACGCCTCGGGCCGAGGAGCCCACGTTCTCCCGCTTCCCGACCTGGATGTGGCGCAACCAGGAGGTGAGGGACTTCGTCCACTGGCTGCGCGACCATAACGAGGGGGTGAGAGAGATGGAACGGAAGGTGAGCTTCCACGGGCTGGACGTCTACAGCCTCTACTCCTCGATCGCCTCGGTGCTCCGTTATCTCCAGGAGGTCGACCCCGAGGCCGCGCAGGTGGCGAAGATCCGCTACGGTTGCCTGACGCCCTGGGAGCGGGACCCGGCCCTCTACGGCCGGGCGGCCCTGACGCGGCGCTTCGCCCTCTGCGAGGCCGAGGTGCTGGGCACGCTGCGCGAGATGCTGGAGCGGCGGATGGACTACGCGGCCCGCGACGGCGAGCGCTTCCTCGACGCGGTGCAGAACGCCCGCATCGTGGCCAACGCCGAGCGCTACTACCGGGCCATGTACTACGGCTCGGCGGAGTCCTGGAACCTGCGCGACCGCCACATGTTCGACACCCTCCAGATGGTGCTCGGCTTCCGGGGTCCGGAGGCGAAGGCGGTGGTCTGGGAGCACAACTCCCACGTCGGCAACGCGGCGGCGACCGAGATGGGAGCGCGCGGGGAGCTGAACGTGGGGCAGCTCGCCCGCGAGACCTTCGGCGACCAGGCCTACATCGTCGGTTTCGGCACCGACCACGGCACGGTCGCGGCAGCCACGGACTGGAACGGCGAGATGGAGATCAAGCGCGTCCGGCCCTCCCATCCCGAGAGCTACGAGCGGCTGTGCCACGAGTCGGGCGTGCCGTCGTTCCTCCTGCACCTCAAGGACCCCCGGCGGGCCGAGGTACGGGAGGAGCTGGAGATCCCCCGTCTCGAGCGGGCCATCGGAGTGATCTACCGGCCCGAGACGGAGCTGCTGAGCCACTACTTCCAGGCCGTGCTGTCCTGGCAGTTCGACGAGTACGTCTGGTTCGACGAGACCCGCGCCGTGACGCCGCTGGGGGCACAGGAGGTGGCGGGGATGCCGGAGACGTATCCGTTCGGGTTGTGAGGAAGGTCCCACCTCTCCGGGTGGCCCGCCCTCCCGCCCCTTCACGCCCGCGACCCCGTCCGGCGGTCCGGCGCGGGCCGCGGAGCACCGCGCTAGTCTGAGCCTGCAGAGAGTGAAAGGAGAGCGGTCATGAACACTCAGACAACCATCCCCGGCGTGGAAGCGCTGGCTCAGCTTCGGGACGAGCTCAAGCTCCAGGTCTACCTCGGCAAGGCTGAGCTGAAAGAGGAATGGGAAAAGCTGGAGCCGAAGTGGGCTGAGCTGGAGATGAAGGGCAACGCCCTGGAAAAGGCGTCGGTCGAAACCGCCAAGGGTTTCAAGACAGCGATCGATCTGTTGATCGACGAGCTGGGCAAGGGCTACGAGCGGATCCGTAAGGCGCTCTGACCGACCCGGCCCGGCGCTCGCGGAGGGCGGCGCCGGGCTCTTCTTCTCTCCTGCCCCTGAAGCATTCCCTGAAACTGTCCGGGTTCCGGCAGGTGCGCTAGACTCCCCCGCGCGTCATGAGGATTCTTGGCGCCGTACGAAAGGGATCTCCTATGAAGCATCTGCTCGCCATCGCGATTCTCGCCGCCGCTCTCCTGCCGGCACCGGCCGCCGCGGCCGACGAAGCCGCGCGGCTCCATCAGCTCTTCGGCCGGGAGTGGGAGGAGCGCCTGCGGACGGACCCGCTCTTCGCCACGTCCGTGGGGCGGAACGAATACAACGCCCTGCTGCCGTCCGCGGACCTCGCAGACTTCCGGAAGTCGATCGAGACGACGAAAGGTTTTCTCGCCGAGCTGAAGGCCATCGACCGCTCGAAGCTCGCGGCCGAGGACCAGGTCAGCTACGACATCTTCCAGCGCCAGCTCGAAAACCGGGTGATCGATTTCGGGCTTCAGGACTACGAGATGCCGTTCAACGCCGACTCGGGCTTCCACACCAGCTTCTCCCGCCTCGGCGAGTCGGTGCCCCTGGTCACCGTCAAGGACTACGAGAACTACATCAGCCGCCTGCGTGCCTGGCCCCGCCACATGGGGCAGATGATCGAGCTGATGCGGGCGGGCCTCCGCCGCGGCTTCACCGTCCCGCGGGCGACGCTGGACGGCTACGAGTCCACCATCTCCGCCCACGTGATGGCCGATCCCGAAAAGAGCGTCTTCTGGACGCCGTTCGCCAAGTTCCCGTCCACGGTGCCGGAAGGCGAGCGGGAGCGGCTCCGCCGCGAAGGACGGACGGCGATCATGGAAGGGGGCGTGGCGGGCTACAAGGCGTTCCTCGACTTCTTTCAGAAAGAATATCTGCCGAACGCGCGCAAGACCCTCGCCGCGTCCGACCTGCCCAACGGCCGCGCCTTCTACGCCCAGCAGATCCGCACCTACACCACTCTGGACCTGACGCCGGAGGAGATCCACAAGATCGGCCTCGCCGAGGTGGAGCGGATCTCGAAAGAGATGCGGGAGGTCATGGCGGGCGTGAAGTTCGAAGGGGATTTCGCCGCTTTCCTTCAGTTCCTGCGCACCGATCCGCGCTTCTACGCCAAGACTCCGGAGGAGCTGCTGGCGCGGGCCTCCTGGATCGCCAAGAAGGCCGACGGCAAGCTGCCGGCGCTGTTCAAGACCCTGCCACGCATGCCTTACACCGTGGAGCCGGTGCCGGACCACATCGCGCCCAAGTACACCTCCGGCCGCTACGTCGAGCCGCCCACCGGCGGCACGCAGCCGGGCATCTACTGGGTGAACACCTACAAGCTGGAGAACCGGCCCTTCTACAACCTGGAGGCGCTGACGCTCCACGAGGCCGTGCCGGGCCACCACCTCCAGATCTCCCTCAGCCGGGAGCTGGACGATCTGCCGGAATTCCGGCGCTATTCGTACATCTCGGCTTTCGGCGAGGGCTGGGGGCTCTACTCGGAATGGCTGGGCCTGGAAGCGGGCTTCTACACCGATCCCTACAGCAACTTCGGCCGCCTGACCTACGAGATGTGGCGCGCCAGCCGGCTGGTGGTCGACACCGGTATCCACGCCATAGGCTGGACCCGCCAGCAGGCGATCGATTACATGGCCACCCGCACGGCGCTGCCGCTCCACGAAGTGACCACCGAGATCGACCGTTACATCTCCTGGCCGGGGCAGGCGCTCTCGTACAAGCTCGGCGAGCTCAAGATCAAGGAGATGCGCGGCAAGGCCGAGGCCGCGCTGGGCGAACGGTTCGACGTCCGCGAGTTCCACGACATGGTGCTGGGGAGCGGCGCGATCCCGCTGAGCGTCCTGGAGACCAACGTCAACCGTTGGATCGGGGAGCAGCGGGCCGCCGCCTCGCGGCCGGCGCCCTGACCCCATGGCGAAGGGCTGCGTCTTCTGCGGCATCGTGCGCGGCGAGACGGAAGCGGCGGTGGTCTTCGAGGACGAGGTCTCGATGGCCTTCCTCGACCACCGGCCGCTCCTGCCGGGGCACGTGCTGCTGGTCCCGAAAGTCCACGCCGACACCCTGGCGGACCTGCCGGGGGAGGTCGTGGGTCCTCTCTTCCAGAACGCCCAGCTCCTCTGCCAGGCCGTGGAGCGGGGGCTGGACGCCGAGGGCTCCTTCCTGGCGATCAACAACAAGATCAGCCAGAGCGTGCCGCACCTGCACGTCCACATCGTCCCCCGCTGGAAGGGGGACGGCCTGTTCTCCATCAAACTGATCTGGAAACGCTCGCCCTATAAAGACGAAGCGGCGCGGCGGACGGCGAGGGAGAAGATCCGGAAGGCGGTGGAGGAGATCCGGGACCCCGGATTCTTGCGGGTCTGAAACGAGCCCTTGCGGGCTTGAAACGGCCCGTTTCAAGTCCGCAACGGGCGGTTTTTGCTCTACTCCGAATTCGCCGGCTGGCGCCAGGACCGGTAGAAGTAGAGAGTGATCGAGCGGAAGGCTTCGGCCGCGACGGCGATATGGCGGCGGGCGTGCTCGACGATGGAGTCGCTGAAGACCTTCCACATGGCCAACCCTTCGGCGTGCATGCCCCAGCTCCGCAGGACCGGCAGGAAGTCCGTGACCAGCTTCACGGCCTCCTCCAGCTTTCCCTCGGCGCTGTAGGCCTCGGCGAGATCGATCGAGACGATCGTCTGCTCGTAGCGCATGCCCCGCTCCTCGAAGGTGTGCCATACCTTCCGGAAGACCGCCTCGGCCTCCTGGAGATCGCCGAGGGAGCGGGCGATGCGGCCTTGGAGCCACTGGAGACGGAGTTGCGTCCAGGGATCCGCGAAGGCCTGGTACAGAGACCGGGATGTCTCCAGCAGCGACAGGGAGTCCTGCGGCTGCCCCGCGTCGTTGAGGAACCAGATCAGGTTGTGCCGCGCATAGAGCTCCAGCCGCGGTTCGGACGCCGCGTCCAGGATCTCCAGCGCCTCTTGGAGGATCTTGATGCCCTCCAGCGGCTCCAGGTAGCCCAAAGCTGTGGACTTCTGGATGAGCATGCGGGCCTGGGCGTTGTCGTCTCCGATCTCCTGGTAGATGGCGATGGCCCGATCGAGGAGAGCGGCGGCACGTTTGAAGTGGCCGCGGTCACGGTAGAGCGAGGCTTCGAGGCTCAGGAGGTTCGCTTCTTCCAATGGATCGCCGGTACCCTCTTCGAGAGTCTCCCAGGCCGCCACGAGGGATTCGCACCCCTCGGTCAAGCGGCCGGCCAAGCGCTGGGCGTTGCCCACGGCGCCCAGGGCGGAGGCGCGGAAGTCCCTGAGAAGGTCCTCCCGATACTGGGCCGGATCGAGAGTATCGAGAACCACAAGCGCCAGGCTGGCCAGGTCGACGCCGGCCTGAGGATCGTAGCGGCAGTACTGCAGGTAGGTGGAGAGGATCCGGTCGAAAAGCCCCCAGTGATGGAAACGGCTGTCCTCGCGGATCCTGCCGGGCTGCTGGTCCGGCGGAAGCTGCTCGAGCTCCGCGAGCAGGCCCACGCCCTGGACGCGTTCCCGGGCGAGCCGCAGGACATCCTCATCCTGGGGCATTTCCAGCAGCTTCAGGAAGACAGGAGAGTACACGTTGGCCTCTTGAGGCGCCGTGACTTCGGTGAAAGCCTCATCCGGCCACAGATTGAACTCTTCCCGTCTAGCCACCGCCGTGGACAGCTCCACGCAGCATGGGCATGCGGATAAGAGATGTCGTACCAGCCGCGCCGTTTCAGCGCGGGACAGCTCCAGCCGGAAGAACCGTTCCAGGAGCTCTTCGCCTAGGTGCTGCTCGGGGTCGTCCGCCATTCCATCCCTCCCCAGGAAAGGTTGCGGCATCCCAAACTCTTACATAGAAGTTACCGCTGGCTAGCAAAAGAGGACAAGAAAAGACGCCGATGAGGCGAATCGGCGTCTTGCAGGGGATTCTACCGCGAGAGGATGAGGGATTTCCCCTAGTCAGGGCTCTGGCATGGCACGTGGGGGTCGGGACATGGGGAAGGGGTGCCGTTCGGGTCCATCGTCCCGCCGCCCTTGTTGATGTCCGGCGCGGGAGGCTTGGCAATCAGGGCCCAGGGACGGGTGAGGGCCTGCCAGATCCAAGTCGATTCAAGGCGGGGGAGGATCTCCTGGCGGCCGCGTTCGCCAGCGCTGGCGAAGGTCGGTATCAACAGAACCAGGAGTGACAGCAAGGCGAGTCTCCGAATCACGCGCATAGTAAATCCCTCCAACAGGGGAGAGCCTGTAGAGCGGGCCACCACGGCCCGTTACGCACTCCCCCCCAAGAATAGGAGCAATCAAGGCGGTACGACCTGAGATTTCTTCTAGAGAAATTGTGCAATATTTCAAGATCATGTTCAAGAGGAGGATGCCTGTTTCGGTGAGTTCCCGTCGTACCGCATTCAGGTTCGATCGCGAAGGCAAAATCCGCACCTTCCGCGAGTACTGGAATTGACGGAAGTGAGTCGTCCCTCCCTCCACTCCTGGCGGAGGATCTAGAGAGCCCGGAACCGCCGGCGGGGATGCTTCGCGGCCAGGACGCGCTGCTGCTGTCCGTGGGGGACCTGGGTGTAGATCTGGGTGGTCAGAATCGAGCTGTGGCCGAGGATGGTCTGGATGTACCGGATGTCCACCCCTTCCTCCAGCAGCAGGGTCGCCACGGAGTGGCGGAGCATATGGGGGGTGATCGGTTGGCCGATGTCGGCCTCCGGGGGCCAGCGCCGCAGCATGGCGCGCACCGATTGCTCCGAGAGCCGCCCGCCCCGGCGGTTGTGGAAGAAGTAGCCGTTGCCCTCCATCTCCTCGGTCCAGAGGGAGCGGTGGTCCCGCAGCGATGCCAGGGCCTCCTCGTCGCAGAGCTGGAGGATGCGCTCCCGCCCCCCCTTGCCCAGGATGCGCATCCGGCCCCGGCGCAGGTCCACGTCCTCGTCGCGCAGGTTGCACACCTCCGCCACCCGGGCGCCGGTGGCGAACAGAGTCTCCAGGACGGCGATGTCCCGCACCAGCGCCCGGTAGGCGTAGGACTCCGGGTCCGGGTGCTCCTGCTTGAGGCGGTAGAGATGCTTGAACAGCCGCTTGAGGTCGGCGAGCGGGACGGTGCGCGGGAGGCGTCGGGTCTCCTTGATGCGCACGTCCATCTTCCGGAACGGGTTGACCGCGATGGCGTCCTCCCGCTCCAGGAAGTGGAACATGGACTTGAGGCTGGCGACCTTCCGCTTGACGCTCTTCTCCTTCAGGGGGCCGAACAGGGTCTTGATGTAGGCGCGAAGAGCCGTCTTGTCCACCTCGGCGAGGCCGGTGATCTCCATCTGATCCGCCAGATACTCCCGGAACTGCCGCAGATCGATGGAGTACGCCTTCAGCGTCTTGGGGCTGAGGTTCTTCTCATAGCGGCAGTGGAAGAGGAACTGCGACACGGCTTCCTGTAACGTCATGCGTGGATCTCCCGGTCCGGGTCCTGGAATCCGGGATCATAGCTTCGAAAGGGACGTAAAGGACCCAAAGGACATAAAGGACTCAAAGGACCGGGGGGATTTCCTACCCGGCAGGACGGTGCGCCGGCGGAAGGCCAGCGGTAGGGTGGGGAGGAAAGGAGAGGGATATGGTCTTCAAGAGATCCCTCCTCGTCTGGCTGGCGATCCTCGCCGCCGAGTCAGCGCACGGCGTGGCGCGGACCCTCCTCCTCGAGCCGCGTCTGGGCGACTTCCGGGCGCGCCAGGTGGCCGTCTTCACGGGCTCGCTGCTGATTCTCGCGATCGTCACCCTGCTGATCCGCTGGCTTCGTCCGGAGAGCGTCCGCCAGGCGCTGGGCGTCGGAGCGCTCTGGGTGGCCCTGACCGTCGCCTTCGAGATCCTCCTCGGGCGCTCCCTCGGCTTCTCCTGGGACCGGCTCGCCTCGGACTACAACCTGTTGGAAGGTGGATTGCTGCCGCTCGGGATGCTCGTGCTGATGCTGTCGCCGCTGATGGCCGCGAAGATTCGGGGAGTGAACCTTGCAGCGGAGCGTCCCCTGGGACCGCCGGCGTCCCGCCGGCCTTCCGGCACGCCGTACAGAGTCTTGTCGTCGCGTACGGTCTCTTATTGACCGGCTACGGTCCTGTAGCGGGCCGCTATCGTTTCTTATCGCCGCGTACAGGACGTTACCGGGCCGTACGGTCTCTTATCCAGCCGTACAGGATCTTATCGCCGCGTACAGGTCCTTATCGCTTCGTACAGACTCTTATCAGTCCGTTAAGATCCTGTAGCGGTCCGTATGGTTTCTTATCGCGGCGTACAGGACGTTATCGGTCCGTACGGTCTCTTATCCATCCGTACAGGATCTTATCGCCGCGTACAGGTCCTTATCGCTTCGTACAGACTCTTATCGGTCCGTTAAGATCCTGTAGCGAGCCGTACGGTTCCTTATCGCGGCGTACAGGATCTTAGCGGCTCGTACAGGCCCTTATCGCCGCCCACAGCTTCTTATCGGCGCTCTTCAGTCCCTTATTCGGCCGCTACGGTTTCTTATTCCGGCGCACAGGACGTTATCGCCGCGTACAGACTCTTATTGGCCCGCTACAGTCCCTTGTCGGGCCGCTAAGGTTCCTTATCGCGCCGTACAGGATCTTATGGGCGCGCTACGGTTTCTTATCGGCTCCCACAGACTTGTGGGGACGGTCCGCAGGACCGTGGAGCGCTTCAGAGATCCCTGGAAGCCAAGAGCCCCCTGGGAGCGCCGGCGTCCCGCCGGCCCTGGTGGCCACCCCCCGGGGCTCTGTCTGCGTCGAGCTCCCGGAGGCGGGCAGCACGGCGGCGGCGATCGAGGGTCCTTGCTCGGCGTTCCCGTGCGCCATCACGGAGAGCACCCCGAGCTCGGGCCTTCGGGCCGCTTCTTCCAGATCCGTCACGACCGGAACGGCCGTGCGGTGCAGCACCGGTGCGGTGGTCGGGCCCCCCAGATCCCTAATTCTATTGCAACAATTTGCCATTTCGGCTAACTTGGAGGCATGCGCTTCGAGGAGCTGCTCGCCACCGTAGGAGACGAGCCTCTCTTCGAGACGGGCCTCCTCCTGTCGGGAGACGTCGATCCGGCCGATGTCCGCCGCCAGTTTTCGCGATGGGTGAAGGCGGGGCGGCTGTACCAGCTCCGCCGGGGACTCTACAGCCTGGCCCCGCCGTACCAGAAGGTCCGGCCGCATCCCTACCTGGTGGCGAACCGTCTGGTCCCGGGCTCCTACCTGAGCCTCCAGGCGGCTCTGTCCCATTACCACCTGATCCCGGAAGCCGTCTTCGTGATGACGAGCGTGACGGCCGGGCGTCCGGGACGCTGGGACACCCCTCTCGGCACCTACGACTACCGCCACCTCCAGACCGACTTGCTCACCGGCTTCCGGCGTCTCGCCCTGGCTGGAGGCCAGGAGGCCCGGGTGGCCACCCCCGAGAAGGCGCTCCTGGACCTCGTCTACCTGGAGCCGGAGGGGGACTCCCCCGCCTACCTCGCCGAGCTGCGCCTCCAGAACATAGACGTCCTGAACCTCGACGAGCTCCGGCGTCTGGCCGAGGAACTGGGGAAGCCTAAGCTGCGCAGGGCGGCGGGGAGGATCGTCGAGCTGGCGGAGGCCGAGGCACGGGAGTATCTGCCGCTATGAAGGAGGAGGCACGGTCCCAAGAGGCTGCCACAGTCTGTGCTCTCTGCGGCTCCACCGGAACTCGGGTCCGGCATGTGACCCGAAGCTATGGCAAAGGAGCCAAGCTTCTGGTGATCGAGGATGTGCCCGTCGTGGTATGTCCTCATTGCGGTGAGAGCTATTTGACTTCGGTAACCATGCACGAGTTAGAGAGAATCAAGATTCATCGGCGAAGTTTGGCGAAACCCAGAAATGTCTCTGTGGCAAGCTTTGAGTAGGGTAGGTATGCCGGATCCATCCAAGCCGGACCGTCACGAAAGGGGAGGGGATTGGGGCTGGGACTTCGAAGGCACGCGCCACCATCACCTTGAGCAGGGGTTGAGGATGACCCCCGAGGAACGGTTGCGCTGGCTGGAAGAGACGGTAGAGGAGATGCGCAGCCTGCAGGGTCTGGCACAAAAGGGACGTCCAGTCTCCGAACGCTGAAGACTACTCTCAATCGCTCCGATCGATATCCTGTAACCGCTGCGAGTCGTGCCTTACAGAGAGACCGCCTCCCGCAGGATCTGCTCCCGGATCCGAGGCTTCAGCCCGCGCTCGTTGGCCGACGTCCACCCTCCGCCCCAGAAGTTCCTCCAGATCCAAGACCAGAGCGGCGCGGTCAGGAAGGCTGCGCTCCGCTCCAGCTCAATCAGGAAATCAATATCGCTCTCCGATCCAGCCAGCCTCTCCACGGGCCACGAATCCAAAGACGCGCACGTCCAAGCCTACGGACAGGTCCCTTGGTGCTTTCCCCTGAAACCCTGAGATGGTGTTCGTCTGCCCGCAGAGGAGGACTCTCCGGTCTATTTTGCCGAGTGGCGCGTCCAGAGCATAGATGTCCTAAACCTCGACGAGTTCCGCCATCTCGCCGAGTGGCTCCGTTCTGGAGCCCCTGCGTGGTGTTGACTGGTCCGGGCGGTAGCTGATGTGAGTCCTCACGGAGCCACTGTGGCCATATGAAGCAGTTATGATCTATGTGAAGTTTTTTACTCTTAATACCTGGCAGTCAGGATCAACCTCACTGCCGGTCATTTGGGCCGCTGCGACACAACCTTAATCTACGACTTCCTCCCCTATCCAGAGCCATATCTCCTGACGGTTTCCGTAGCGCTTTTGGGCCAGGAGGTTGGGCTCCTGAGAAGCCCTCTGCAACAGCTAAAAGCGATAACTATAAATTATCGAGCTTGCCCATTCTTCGGCCTCTTGGCGATTTATATGCTTGCCACCAGCCTCTTTTACCTCTTAGGTTGCGCGCTTTTCAGTGCTAGCTTGTGCATAGTCGGAGTCCTCATAACATACTTTGTTCAGGGCGAAGGGACGGCCCTATCTCTCATGAGAGCTTGGATGTTCGATTTCAACGGAATCTTGGTAGGTTCAACTGGCTACGGTCTATTGTTATTTACTCGAACGAGAGGGCGGGCAATACTCGCACAGCTTCAAAATATCCTCTGCGTGCCAGACGAACATCTGCCAAAGCTCCTCAAGCTTCATCGGAGAGCGACTTCGTGGGCTTGGACTAATTTTATTAGCGTACCTCTAACGATTGTAGGAGCGATCATCCTTTGGAACTGCCGTTTTCCGCTCGACGGCTTCGCTCGGATATATCTTGCTGTATGCTCAATATCGATCTACTACGTAGCCTCGAGCATTTTAGCCTTCTTCATTTACACTCTTTCCCTATTCAGCTACATAGAAGATAAAACCCAGCGAGGCGTAACTGCTCGGCTTAGCAGCAGACGCAGTTCGGGCATGGAACTGGAAACTATCGACAGCTTTTTTGTTATAACTTCTACGATAGGTATTATCGCGATATATATCGGCTTTAGAGGTACGCTGACTGCGAACTTCATCAACACCCCGGAAGTATTCAAAAATCTCTTAATACTGCCGACGATCCTTTATCTGCCGGCAACCCTTTGCTACAGCTTCTACCCAAGGTATGTCCTTAGGAAAGTGGTGGAGTGTGACGTTTTGTGCAGAATCGAGGAATTTGAAAAAGATGCCGAGAACGCGGGCTCTATGACCTTCAAAGATGGGCTTGAGTTGCGAAAGTTGATTCTTGAACTCAAGGAAAAAATGATTACCGAGTATCGGGCTACTCCCCTGCTTAGCATCAAGGACACGCCCTCTTTGACTATTAGCATGATTCTTGTGTTACAAATAGTCTTTCAAAAGGACTCTACGGTCTCCAACTTTTTCCGCGACCTTTTGAACTAGCTCACGGCTCTAACTTCATACCCGCGTCTTCGCCACGCTTTTAATAGCATTGCGTAGTATGTTCTTTCCATTCAGGTGGATCAATCGGCGAATTGATTTTAGATTGAAAATCGACGAAAAGACATTTTGGCCAAACATCACACTATTGATAAGTTGATGGTCTTGGAGCCGCCCCATTTCCTGGACTACCTCTGCAAACCTCTTACTGCTCCAGCCCAGAATTTCATGGAACAAATTAACTTGGAACCGGCGATCAAAGTGACTCATCACATCCAATCTTGGATCACCGATGTCTCTGCTTCGCAACTTGTCATCTGCAATTCTAGCAGACAAAAACTCGGCAATTGGCTTGCAAGAATAAAGCATCCGAGTCAAAGCCGTAGCAGTCGCCGCAGGGTTCGCTTGTCCAGCCTCTCCAAAGAAGAAAATTCGATCTAGTGCTCTACGCTTCAGCCTGCCGACAGGGATAGTACCTCCCAAAAAATTGCTCTTGCCAGCTGAGTAGTCGATCAGGTGACTGTAAGGTGAGCTATTGATTATGAAAGAAAAGCTATCTGCCAGCGACCTTATAGGGCGGAGGTTTTTCTCAGGCACAATAAGGATAAGGTGGAGCTTATTATCACTAGTAGGAAAGGCTTCAATATAGCTCGGGTTCTTATTGATCATCATATTATGAAGGCCCACAGGATCAATGCGCTCAGTTGCGGGAAATGTCGCTCCATATAGGAGATAATACCCTAAGATTTCTACGACATCGCTTTCATATACAATTGGAGAGCTATAGCCCATGCAGTCGATCGCTAACTTTGCCTCGACCGCATAGTCGTTAATCATTATTCTTATATTAGATGACCTAACCCTATAGCTATAGAACGTATGGCCCGTAAGGATCTCGCCTCCCTTACGGTAGATATCACGCTTTAGATATTCAACGATCTTTTCCGTGTTCCAAAGCAGATATTCTCCATAACATCTGTACACTCCTCCATCATAGGCAATAAAATCAAGCGATTGATAGGGGCAATCTATACAACTTATCAGTTCCGGCCATGCTTCAGCACATTTCGCATCTGTCAGCCAATACTTGGTAAGTGGTATGTTGGCTGCTCTCTCAATGAGAGTTACGTGATGGCTTTCAGATAGCTGGCTGGCTATTAGAAGACCCGCTACCCCTGCACCCAAGACAACTACCTCTGACTGTTGAACGCGCTGCGGTCTCATAGGAGAATTTATAGTTATCTGCCTAAGCACCTAAGCGTAGACAGGTGTCAATATGTTAGCCGCCTTACTGTTAGGAGACTAAGTGTAGCATCGGTTTGGGCTTATGTGTTCCTCACCGAGGCTCGGCGGATCTTCCAGCGATGAGCGTGTCCATCCTCACCGCAGCCTCCTTCGGCATCATCACGCCGAGCCAGGGGACGCGGAGGGAGAGCCTGGCCTCGTCCCTGGACGTGCCGCCGGAGGTTTGGGCTTGGTGGGCGGAGGTGCGGCGACGACATGACGCGATCTTCGTGTCACGAACACGGTTCGGATCGATGATTCGGTTCTCAGTTACGATCCTCACACCGCGAATACCGGGAGTATCTGGAGGAGTGCGGGGTGGAGGTGATCACCGCAGGAGAGAGAGTAAAGCCCGGAGGCCCGCCCCCCACCTTTCCCAATCCGTTGCCATCCCCCGCTCCCCGCGATAGCATCGCCCTCGCCCGCTCCGCGAGGTCCGTGCGGCCGCGCGGCCCTCGGCAGCCCGCCGATGGCACTTTCTTCGTGAGGCCAGACCCACCCAGGTCGCGAAAGGCCGGCTCGTGGAGCCTGACAGGAGGCACAGACCGTGGATTTTTCCCTGACCGACGAGCAACGCGCCATCCAGGAGACCGCTCGGGAGTTCGCCCGCCGCGAGGTCGATCCCATCGTGGATGAGATCGACGAGCAGCAGAAGTTCCCCCGCGAGGTCATCGCCAAGGCCGGGGAGCTGGGCTTTCTCGGCATTATCTTCCCCGAAGAGTACGGCGGCGCGGGGCTCGGGTATATCGAATACGTCATCGTCGTCACCGAGCTGTCCAAGGTCGACCCCTCGGTGGGCATCAGCGTGGCGGCGCACAACTCGTTGTGCACCAACCACATCTACAAGTTCGGCACCGAAGAGCAGAAGCGCCGCTGGGTGACGCCGCTGGCCAGCGGCCGGAAGATCGGCGCCTGGAGCCTCACCGAGCCCGGCGCCGGGTCCGACGCCGCCGGCACCCGCACCCGCGCCGAGAAGGTGGACGGCGGCTGGATCCTCAACGGCTCCAAGACCTTCACCACCCACGGCAGCGTCGGCGACGTGTGCGTCGTCTTCGCCGCCGATCCCCAGGGGCCGCGCCACCACAACGTCTCCGCCTTCGTGCTCGACAAGGGCATGGAGGGGTTCCGGCCCGGCAAGAAGGAGAACAAGCTGGGCATCCGGGCGTCGGACACGGCCGAGGTGGTGATGGAGAACTGCTTCGTGTCCGAGGACCGGCTGCTGGGCGACGTGGGCGAGGGCTTCATCCAGGCGCTGCAGATCCTCGACGGCGGCCGCATCTCCATCGCGGCGTTGGGGCTGGGCACGGCGATCGGCGCCTTCGACACCTCCGTGGCCTACGCCAAGCAGCGTGAGCAGTTCGGCAAGCCCATCGCCCAGTTCCAGGCCATCCAGTTCACCCTGGCGGAGATGGCGACGCGCATCGCCGCCGCCGAGGCTCTGACGTTCGCCGCCGCCGAGGCGATGGACGCCGGGCGGAAGATCTCGCGGCTGGCGGCGGAGGCCAAGCTCTACGCCGGCGAGGCGGCGGTGTTCTGCTCGGAGCGCGGAGTGCAGATCCACGGCGGCTACGGCCTGGTGAAGGACTACCGGGCGGAGAAGTACTTCCGCGACGCCAAGATCTGCACCATCGGCGAGGGCACCAGCGAGATCCAGCGGCTGGTGATCGCGCGCCAGCTCTTCAAGGGCAACTGATGGGGACCCTCACCTCCCCGGCCTTCCTCTCCCGACCCCTCCCTCACCACCCCCCCCGGGAGAGGAGGGAGAAAGATTCTTTCGTTTTGTTCCCCTCTCCCGGTGTGGGTGGGAGGGAGGGGTCGGGAGAGGGGTTAGGGGTGAGGGCTTCGGGAGGCCGGCCATGATCTCCCGCCCCCGCCACGCCGGCGATCTCGCCGCCGCTCTCGACGATCTCGTCCCCCGCATCCTTCAGCGGAACCCCCGGGCCCTGGGACGGGGGATCTCCATCCTGGAGGACGGCGGCGAGGGGCAGCGGGAGCTGATCCGGCGGCTCTATGCCAAGACCGGGAAGGCCCGCGTCGTGGGCATCACCGGTCCGCCCGGCGCCGGCAAGAGCACGCTGGTGGACCGCCTGGCGCGCCTGTGCCGGCAGCGGGGGCAGACGGTGGGTATCCTGGCGGTCGATCCCACCAGCCCGTTCACCGGCGGCGCGCTGCTGGGCGACCGCATCCGCATGCAGACCCTGTACACCGATCCCGGCGTGTTCATCCGCTCGATGGCCACCCGCGGCGCCATGGGCGGGCTGGCCCGCGCCTCGCGGGACGCGGTCGATTTGCTGGACGCCGCCGGCTTCGACTGGGTGCTCGTCGAGACCGTGGGCGTGGGCCAGGACGAGGTGGACGTGGTGCGCACCGTGGACTCGGTGGCGGTAGTGACCGTGCCGGGGCTGGGGGACGACATCCAGGCCATCAAGGCCGGCATCCTGGAGATCGCGGACGTGTTCGTGATCAACAAGGCGGACCGCGAGGGGGTGGAGCGCGCGGCCAAGGACCTGGAGATGATGCTGTCCATCGGCGAGCACGGCCCGTGGCTGCCGCCGATCGTGAAGACCGTCGCGTCCCGCGAGGAGGGGGTCGACCGGGTGCTGGCCGAGATCGAGCGGCACCGGGAGCACCTCGCCGGCAGCGGCGAGATCGAGCGCCGGCGCCGCTCCCATCTGCGGCTGCGGGTGGAGACCATCCTCAAGGAACGGGTGGTGGCCGCCGCGGACCGCGTGCTGGGGGTGGACCGCGAGGTGGAGCGCGGCCACGTGGAGAAGATCGATCCCTACCGGGTGGCGGACCGCCTGTTCGCCGGCGTGCTGGAGGACGCCCGCGAGGAAGGTGAGGTGGAAGCCGCCGAGGCGGGGCCGGCGGGGCTGACCGAGGAGCGCATGGCATGATCGAGCGCATCGACCACGTGGGGATCGCGGTCCGGTCCATCGAGGAGGCCCGAGGGTTCTACGAGACCCTGGGATTGACGATCGAGGCCATCGAGGAGGTGCCGCACGAGGGGGTGCGGGTGGCGCTGATCTCCTGCGGCGAGTCGCGCATCGAGCTGCTGGAGCCGACGACGGAGGACTCGCCCATCGCCAAGTTCCTGGAGAAGCGCGGCCCCGGCATCCACCACCTGTGCCTGGGCAGCGGCGACGTGCGGGGCGACGACGCGAAGCTGCGAGCGGCGGGGTACCAGGTGCTCCGCCCCGAGCCCACCCGCGGCGCCGGCGGCTGCTGGGTGCAGTTCGTCCATCCCAAGAGCGCCGGGGGCGTGCTGCTCGAATTGTCGGAAGGGGACCCTCACCCGGGGGAAGGGTAAGATCATGATTCGCCCCGGCTCGCTCGTCATCGTCCATCTGGTCAATCCCACCGAGAAGTTCTGGGGCGTGCTCCAGGAGTTGGGCGTGGCGGGGGTGATGCTGCGGGGGATCAACGTCTCCAGCTTCGACGACTGGATGGCGCAGGCCAGCCGGCGGGAGGACCAGTCCCTGGGCCTCTCCACGATGTTCGTCCCCCTCTTCCGTGTGGAGCGGATCTTCCTCGACGAGCCCGTGGGGATGGTGGAGAGCTACCGGCAGCGGTTCGAGAAGCGGGTCGGCGTGCCCGTGGAGCGCTTCCTGGGGATGGGGGAGGAGGGAGAGGGAAGCGACGAAGTGCCTTCCTGATTCCCTCCCCCCTCTCCCGGTGAGGGAGGGAGGGAGGGGGTCGGGAGAGGGGCTGGGGGTGAGGGTTCGAGATCCCTACCGCCGCCCGGCGATGATTGGAACGACTTTCGAGTCGTCGTCTTCCACACTGATGCCGGAGTGGTCGAGCCCCATGACCTTGAAGATGTGGTCGCGCAGGCGCCGGCAGGCGGGGTCGTCCAGATCGCGCGGCCGGGGGACGTCCACGGTCACGATGTCGCGGATGCGCGACGGGCGCTTGCCCAGGACCACCACGCGGTCGGCGAGCTGCACGGCTTCCTCGACGTCGTGGGTGACGAAGAGGACGGTCTTGCGCTCACGCTGCCAGATCTGGGTCAGCTCGTAGCGCAGCTTCATGCGGGTCAGGTAGTCCAGGGCGCCGAAGGGCTCGTCCATGAAGAGGACGTCCGGCTCGGCGGCGAGGGCGCGGGCGATTTCCACCCGCTGGCGCATGCCGCCCGAGAGCTCCCGGGGAAAGGCCTTGCCGAAGCCGGTCAGGCCGACCATCTCGATGTAATGGTCCACCACCTGCTTCCGCTCGGCGGGCGTGGACCTCTTGACGCCGAAGCCGACGTTGTCCTCCACCGTGAGCCAGGGGAAGACGGCGTTCTCCTGGAAGATGAAGATGTGTCGGGGATCGGGCTCGGTCACCGGCTTGCCGTCGATGCGGATCTCGCCCCTGGTGGCCTGCAGGAAGCCGGCCGCGATGTTGAGCAGGGTGGACTTGCCGCACCCCGAGGGGCCGACGATGCAGACGAACTCGCCGTCCTGGACCTCCAGGTTGATGTCCTCCAGCACGTGGATGGGCGGCGCGTTCTTGTCCTTGCCCTTGAAGGTCATCCAGAGGTCGCGCACGACGATCTTGGCCCGCTCGCTCTCGCTCATGGTCTTCCCCATCATAGCCGGTCTATTGACGGGTGAGCCCCCAGCGCACTTCGTCCAGGCGCTCCATGCGACGGATCAGGAAGTCGAGCCCCAGGCCGATCAGGCCGATCATCACCATGCCGGCCACGACGAGGTCGTAGCGCTTGCCGGCGTTGCGGGCGTCGATGATCAGGTAGCCGAGCCCGGAGTTGACGGCGATCATCTCGGCCGCCACCACGACCAGCCAGGCGATGCCCAGGGCGAGGCGCAGGCCGGTGAGGATCTGCGGCAGGGCCGCCGGGAAGACGACCTTCTTGAACAGCTCGAGACCGCCGATGCCGAAGTTGCGGGCGGCGCGGATGTAGACGAGCTGGATGTTCTGCACCGCCGCCATGGCCGCGGTGGTGATCGGGAACAGGCTGGCCAGGAAGATCAGGAAGATCGGGGCGGCGTCGCTGACGCCGAACCAGAGGATGGCGACCGGGATCCAGGCGATGGGCGAGATGGGCCGCAGCACCTGGATGGCCGGGTTGAAGGCCATGCGGGCGGGCGCGAACCAGCCCATGAGGAGCCCGGCCGGAATGCCGACGAACACGGCCAGCAGGTAGCCCGCGCTGACCCGGAACAGCGAGGCGACGACGTACTTGAGCAGGACGCCCTTCTGGGCCAGCTCGACGGTGCCGGTCACCACCTGGCCGGGGGTCGGGAAGATGTCGCTTCCCGTCCACTTCACCGCGAAGTGCCAGCCGGCCACGAAGAGGACCGCGACAGCGAGCGGCAGCAGGACGGACTTCAATCTAGTCTTCATATCCCCTCCCAATCATACGGTCCGACTCCAGTCGTATTCTCCGAGAAGCGGGGATCGGCGTACTCCTCGAAGGCGATGGGACCCTTCAGGATGCCCGCCTCCTCGGCGAGTTGGGCGATGTCCTCGAATTCCTTCCTGGCCAGCCGGAGGTTCGTGTAGGTCACCCGGTCCGGCGGTTTGCTGAGCACGAAGCGGAGCAGGCGCGGGTCCTGGTTGTAGTACTGGGTGGCCACCACCTCCGCCGCCTTCATGCGGTGGTCCATGCCGCTTTCCAGCCAGAGCCCGCTCTTGGCGATGCCGGTGACCAGCTCCTGCACCTTTTCCGGCTGGTCCTTGGCGAACTGCTCGTTGACCACCAGCACGCAGGAGATGAAGCCGGGCCAGAGCTCCTTGGTCTGGTAGAGCACCCGGCCGTAGCCGTCGAGCTCCGTCTGGCCCATGAAGGGCTCGCCCGAGATGATGGCGTCCACCGCCTTGGCGTAGAGGGCCGCGGGCATGTCGGGCGGCGGCATCTCCACCAGCTCGATGTCCTTGATGGTCATGCCGCGGTCCTTGAGGGCCTTGAAGATCATCAGGAACTGGTTGGAGAAGCGGTTCGGCACGGCCACCCGCTTGCCGCGGAGGTCCTCGAAGTCATGGATGTCCGAGTCCTTGTGGACCATCAGCGCCGATGCCGTCCCGGTGTCCCAGGTAGACGATCTTCACCGGCACCCCCTGCTGCCGCAGCGCCATCGCCATCGGAGCCAGCATGAAGGTCGCCGGGGTATGCCCCGAGATATGAGCCTCTTTCAGCTCCGGCCAGCCGCTGAACCTCACGGGTTCAAACAACCCCTTCCCCTTCAGACTCGTACGAATCCAGTCGGAGACGGGGCACGTGAGATGTCAGGTGACGGGGAGGAAGCCGACCTGGAAGCGGGTCTCCTCCGCGACCTCCTCTCGCAGGCCCAGAGCACGAAGCGGATCGAAGCCGAGGTTCAGGATGGCATGGGCGAATCCCAGCCCGATGCCGACACCGACGGCCCCCAAGACGACCTTGGTGAGTTTGTTCATTCTGCTTCCCTCTTGATACAGGGAATAGGTAGCACCTGGCGGCGGCTAGAACTGGACGTTGCGGACGAAGAAGGAGGTGACGTCCACCTTCTTGGAGGCCAGGTCGGCGGCCATCTCGGGAGTCAGCAGGAACTGTCCGGCCCGCTCCCGCGCCGGGGTGGTCAGCATCAGCTCGAACACAGCGACGCGGCCGGGATGGACGCCGCGGACGTGCAGCAGCGCGTTGGCGGCGGTGGTCAGGGACTTGAACACGGACCCTTCGGAGGCGGCGGTGATCTCGAGGAGGGGGCGGTCCCCCTGGGTGCCCTGGTAGATCTGCACCTCCTCGATTCCCTGGCCGCGGAAGAACCGCTGCAACTCGGCGGTGACCTCCGCGCTGGCGAACGGGCGGCGGGGGAGGGTGGCGAGGTCGTGGTAACCCGCCCTGGTCTTGAGCAGCTTGCCGGAGGAGGATTCCTGCTTCTCGCGCCGGTTCACCGGCACGTCGCGGGGGACAGCCTCCCGGTCGGCGATCAGGTCCTTGAGGGTCTTCTCCTTGGGCGGCTGGACGGCGCCGGGGTTGAGCTCCTGGGGGTCTCCGGGCAGGACGACGGCGGTGCCGTAGCCGGCCCGGTTCATCTCCTCGGTCCTGGCGACGTCGATCTGGTCCGCCGGCACGAAGGTCTGGGTGCCGTTGGGCAGCGTGATGATGGCGCGGCCCTTCTCGATCCGGTACTTCTCTTTGGCGGCGATGGTCTTGCCGCCCTTGAGGACGACCATGTAGCCGGAGGCGGCCAGGACGGTGGCCGCGAGGAACAGGGCGAAGGCCGCCAGGATTGCCGGGCGCGGGACGCGCGGGTGCCGCATCAGTGTTTCCTCCTGAAAAAGCCCCCCCATGATACCCTTTCGCGCGGTTTCGAGGAACGATGGGAACGACGAACTTGAAAAGCTCAGCCCCCACCACCGGTCTTCTCCTGCTCGAGGACGGCAGCACTTTCGAGGGCGAGACCGTCTCGCCCGGCACCCGCTTCGGCGAGGTGGTGTTCAACACCTCCATGACCGGCTACCAGGAGGTGCTCACCGACCCCTCCTACCGCGGCCAGATCGTGGTCATGACCCAGCCGCACATCGGCAACTACGGCACCACGCCGGAAGTCGCCGAGTCGCTCCAGCCCTGGGTCGAAGGGTTCATCGCCCGGCAGTTCACGGTCCGCTTCTCGGGCCACTCCGGGGACGAGAGCCTGGTCTCCTATCTGCGGCGCCACGGCGTGCCGGCCCTCCAGGGGCTCGACACGCGGGCCGTGGTGCGGCGCCTGCGCGACCGCGGCGCCCTCCGGGGCGTGCTGACCACCGAGCGCTCGGACGTCGATCAACTGGCCGCCGAGCTGGCCGACTTCCCCACGATGGCGGGGCGGGCCCTGGTGGACGAGGTCACCTGCCCGGCGGCGTACGAGATCCCGGCCGTGGGGGAGGAGCGCCGTCACCTGGCGGTCTACGACTTCGGGGTGAAGACGAACATCCTGCGCTCGCTCGCCGAGCGGGGGGCGCGGCTGACGATCGTCCCCGCCCGCACGCCGGCCAGCGAGGTGCTGGCCCTGCCCATCGACGGCGTGGTGCTCTCCAACGGTCCGGGGGACCCCGAGCCGCTGACCGGGATCATCGAGAACGTCCGCGAGATCGTCGCCGCCGAGATGCCGGTCTTCGGGATCTGCCTGGGGCACCAGCTTCTCGGCCTCGCCATGGGGGGCAGGACCTTCAAGCTGCCGTTCGGCCACCACGGCGGCAACCAGCCGGTGCGCGACATGACCTCCGGCAAGGTCGCCATCACCAGCCAGAACCACGGCTTCGCGGTGGACCCCGACTCGCTCCCGGCCAACTGCACGGTCACCGAGCTGAACCTCAACGACGGCACGGTCGAGGGCTTCGCCGTGGCGGACAAGCCCGTCTGGTCGGTGCAGTACCACCCCGAGGCCGCCCCTGGGCCCCACGACGCGTCCCAGCTCTTCGACCGCTTCCTGGACGCCACGGCGCGGAAGTGAGCCCTCACCCCCCGACCCCCTCTCCCGACCCCTCCCTCCCTCCCTCACCGGGAGAGGGGGAGAAGAAAAATCTTCTGACCGGACCTCTCCCCTGGGTCATCGCCTGGCGCTTCCTGCGCGGGCGGCGGAGCCGGCTGCTGGACGGCACGGCGCGGGCGGCGCTGCTCTCCACCGCCCTGGGAGTGACGGCCATGGTCATCGCCATGGCGCTGATGACCGGCTACCGCGAGGACCTGCAAGGCAAGCTCGTGCGGGGCAACGCGGCGGTGATCGCCTATCCGGTCGGCGGCGAGACGGGAGCGCTCGCGCCGGGCAAACGGGAAGCGCTGCTGGCCATCCCCGGAGTCGAGCAGCTCGGCCGCGTGGCCTACGGGCAGGGATCGCTCTCCAGCGGCAAGCGGCCGCAGGGGATCGAGGTGATCCTGCGCGGGGTGGACCCCGGGGGCGGCCAGCTCGCGGCCTCGGCCGCGCAGCTCCGTACCACGGAGCGGGGCATCCCCTCCGCCGTGCTGGGCAAGGATCTGGCCGAGCGGCTCCAGGCCAAGCAGGGGGACGTTCTCCGGCTGGTGGCTCTGGGCTTCGAGGAAGGGCGGCCACGGTTCCGCTACCAGAGCCTGGAGGTCTCGGGCACGTTCTCGACCGGCTTCGCCGAGTTCGACCGCAGCTGGGTGCTGCTGGACCGCCCCCACGTCGAGCGGCTGATGGGCGGCGAGGCGGCGGTGACCCTCCTGGAGTTCACGGTGGACGATCCCCAGGAGGCCCCCCGGATCGCCGAGGCCGCCACCAAGATCCTGGAGCCGGACTTCGTAGTCACCGACTGGCGGCAGCTCAACAAGGAGCTGTTCACCGCCCTGCAGCTCCAGCAGATCGCCCTTTTCATGGTGCTGGGGCTGATCGTGCTCGTCTCCACCTTCAACGTGGCCTCGACCCTGGTGGTGCTGGTGCGGGAGCGGATGCGCGACATCGGCCTGCTGGGGGCCCTGGGCCTGCGTCCCGGCGCGTTGCGGCTGGTCTTCCTGGTCTACGGCGGCTGCCTGGGGGCGGTGGGCACGCTGTTGGGCGTGCTCTTCGGCGCGGGGATCTGCTGGGTGCTGACGACTTTCGAGCTGGTGCGTTTCGACTCCGAGGTGGCGGCGATCTACTTCATCGACTCCGTCCCCTTCCGGGTGGAGGCGCAGGACCTGCTGGCCGTGGTCGGCTTCGCCCTGGTGGTGACCCTGCTCGCCTGCTTCGCCCCCGCCTGGCGCGCGGCGCGGGTCGATCCGTCGTCGGCGCTGCGGTACGAGTGAGGCCGGGGAGAGAACACGGACGGCCACGGACACGGCACGGACGAACACGGCGGCTTCGGACAGCGGGGCCCTCGTCCGTGTCCGTCCGGGAAGTCGTCCGCGTCCGTCCGGGAGGGTGGGGGCCAGGCCCCTACGCCGACACGCTCTCGTTGCGTTCGCCCGACATGATCTTCCAGCCGATGACCTTGTCGTCGATCTCGCGGAGGCGGTTGGCGACGAGGCGGCAGAGGAGCTGGAGGAACTCGAGGGCGGCGTGGGGGTCCATGGCCAGGACCTCCCTGACCGTCCCCTGGTCCAGGGCCAGCACGGTCAGCGGGCCGCTGTGGGCGCGGGCGTCGGCCGAGCGGGGCTCGCCGTCGATCAGCGACATCTCGCCGAAGAAGTCGCCGCGCTCCAGGATGGCCAGGGCCTCCTCGCCGGCGCCGGGGATGAACTTGGAAATCATCGCCCGTCCTTCCAGGATGATGTACATCTCCGAGCCTTCGTCCCCCTCCTGGAACAGCGAGGCCCCGGAAGCGAAACGCTTTTCGCGGGAGAAGGTGGCGAGGGTCATCAGCTCGCGGCGCGACAGCCCCTGCTCCCGGAACAGGCGGATCTTGTCCGAGGGCTCCACCTTGACCGCTCCCGCCGCCCCGCCGGCCGTCTGCTTGCGCAGGCGCAGGAAGTTTTCCGGCATCGACTCCGAGGAGAAGAAGGTCTTGAGCTGCTCGTTGGTCCCCCGCAGCTTGCGGGCCAGGCTGTGCCAGAGGGTCCAGTAGACCTGGACGCCCAGCTCCGCCGAGCCCTCGATGAGCGTATCGAGGAGCTGGGAGTCGATGCGGAAGACCTGGCTGGGGGCGGCGGCGAGGGCGTCCGAGCTCCGCTCCTGGCCGGTGATGAAGCCGGCCTCCCCGAAGAAATCCCCAGACTCCACCACGCCGAGCGCGAAGGTGCCGTACGAGGTGGTGCGCTGGACGGCGATCTCCCCGCGCTCCAGGACGTAGAGGTCGCGCCCCTTGGCGCGGTGGCCGAAGATCAGGCTGCCGGCGTCGTGGATCTCCTCGCGGACGGCCTGGGTGAGGCGGAAGATCTGCTCGTCGGAGAAGTGGGCCAGGGGCCGCAGGCGGCGCAGGCGCGAGGCGAGGTCGAGCTGCCCGCTGGTCTCGCGGCGCTTCGGTTGCGGTGGCGAGGTGAGGGGCAGGTGGGCGCCGGGGAGGCCGCCCTGCTCCAGGAAGCGCTCGCGGTGCCACTCCAGGCGGTCGAACGCCGTGTGCACCATCTCCTGGCGCTCCTTGAAGACCCGCGACAGCTCGCGGTTGCCCCAACCCAGGATCTGCTTCAGGGTCTGGATGCGGCGCCGGAGCCGGCGCACCCCTTCCTCGTCCCCTTCGTTCAGCAGCAGGAAGGCGTGGACGGTGGCGCCCAGGGAGTCCTCGAACCGCTTGCGCTCGTACTCGGCCCGGCCGAGGCTCTCGGCGGTCTCGCGGTCGAAGGGGTTGTAGCGCAGGGCGCGCCCGAACTCCTCGGCGGCGCCGTCGAAGTCGCGGCGGCGGAAGAGCAGCTTGCCGTGCAGCTTGTGGTTGGCCGGGTTGGCCAGGTCCTTCGCCTTGGCGACCTCCAGGCACTCGATGGCCCGCGCGTTCTCCCCCTTCTCGGCGTAGAGGTGGGCCAGCCCGAGGAAGTGGGCGGCGTCGATGGCGTTGCGCCGGAACCCCTCGCGCATGATGTCTCGCAGGCTGCGCGAGGCGCCGCCGCCGCGGTTCTGCTGCTGCAGCTTGCGGATCTCGGCCAGCGCCAGCTTGACGCTCAGGTCCTTGGGATCGATCCGCAGGGCCAGCAGGAGGAGGTCGGCGGCTTCCTCATAGCGCCCGCCCTCGCTGAACCGCTGGGCCAGCCCGGTCAGCTCTTGAACGTCCTGGGAGGAGCTCGGCGAATCGCTCATGCACCCTTTCCTTCTTGTCGCAGGCAAGGTCCGAGAGTGTAGCATGGAGGGGCGTCCCTTGATCTGTAGGTGCTTCTATGTTGATTCCGCTATGATTCCCGGGAAGAACTACCTGATCTGAAACCCGGTCCACCAGCCGGGGAGGTGCTTTCGACATGGCCGTAAGCGAGGAGATCGCCGAGACGCTGAGGATCGGCGTCGACTGCTGCCGGAGGGGGGACTGGAACCAGGGGCTCCGCTACCTGGGGCAGATCGCGGAGAAAGGGGAGTCGGCGGGGTCGCTGCCGGGGGTTTTCTACTCCTACCTGGGGTATGGCATCGCCATGCGCGACCGGCGCGTCCGCGAGGGGCTGAAGCTCTGCAAGCACGCCATCCAGGTGGAGTTCTACCAGGGGGAGAACTACCTGAACCTGGCCCGTACCTGCCTGCTGGCCCGGGACCGCAAGGGAGCCGTCCGCGCGGTCCGGGACGGCCTGAAGGTCGACCGCAACAACAAGCAGCTCCTGGCCATGTACAAGGAGATGGGCATCCGGAAACAGCCGGTGCTCCCCTTCCTGGACCGCGCCCACTTCCTGAACCAGTGGCTGGGCCGGCTGCGGCACGCCCTGCGCGGCGGGTGACAAACCGCTGAAAGACGGCCGCTGAACTGAAAGTGAAAGTCCCCCTCGCCCGGGACCGGGCGAAGGGGACGGGAGAAAGCGCGATTCCCGCCGCGAGCTTTACGGCGCGCCCGAGGGGGCGGCGGCGGCGCCCGGAGGCCCGCCCCGCAGGTCGTCGAACACGATGCCGAGGTTTTCGGCGCCGTTGTCGCGGACCATGTCCATGAAGTCGGCGACCCGGTCGTACTGGAGCTCGCCGTCCGCGGCGAAGAAGACCACCTTGCTCTGGCGGCCCGTGAGCGCCGTCCGCAGCCGGCCCGGGAAGTCGTTCTTGGAGATGACCTGCTTGTTGATGTACATCTGGCCCTGGGCGTCCATCCGCACGATGATCTGGTCTTCCTGCATCGGCGGGGTCACCTGGGTCTCCACCTTGGGTGGGACCTGGACCTTGTAACCCATCTGCAGCAGGGGCACCGTCACCATGAAGATGATGAGCAGCACCAGCACCACGTCCACCAGGGGCGTGATGTTGATCTCGCTGCGGATGCTGCCCGCTCCGCTGCCAACGTTCATTGCCATGGCTGTCTGACTCCTCTCCGGAGGGTATGCCCGCCGCTAGGCGGAGCCGCCCGCCGACTTGTCCTTCTCGGTCACCACGCCTACCTTGCTGAATCCGGCTTCGTTGATCATCTGCATGACCTGCCGGACCCGCTTGTACTTCAGCCGCTTGTCGGCCTTGATGATCACGTCCTTGTCCGGAGTCTCGTTGTAGACCGCTTCCAGGGCCGACGCGATGTTCTCGTCCGGCACCCAGTTCTGGCTGACGAACACCTGCCCGCCGTCCTCGTTGGAAGCGTCGTACTTGATGGCTACATCCAACTGCTTCTGGTTCTCGGGCATCTTCTCCGGGGTCGTCGTCTCCGGCAGGGCGACGTCGACGCCGTTCTGCAGCATGGGTGTAACCACCATGAAGATGATCAGCAGCACCAGGCAGACGTCGACCAGGGGAGTGACGTTGATGTCGCTCCGGACGCCCTGGATGAGGCTGAGCTTCTGGTGCTTAGGTCGCATTCTTGCTCCTCTGGCGCTTCATGAAGAAGTCGACCAGCTCCGACGAGGAGTTGGACATCTCGATCTGAAGCCGCTCGAGCTGGTTCGTGAAGTGGTTGAACATCCAGCCCGCGGGAATGGCGACGCCGAGACCGAACGCCGTGGCGACGAGCGCCTCGGCGATACCGGCCGACACCGCGCCGATGCCGCCCGAGCCGGTGAGGGCCATGCCGTGGAACGCGTTGATGATGCCGATCACGGTGCCGAACAGACCGATGAAGGGCGTCATGGTGGCGATGGTGGCCAGCGAGCCGATGCCCCGCTTGAGGTCGGACGTGGTCAGCAGGGTGGCGCGCTCGACGGCGCGGGTCGCGGCTTCCACGATCTCCACCTCGGAGAGGGGGCTGGTCTGGTTCTCATACTGGAAGGACTGCAAGCCGGCCGAGACGACCCGGGCCAGGTGGCTCTGGGGGTACTTGGTGGCGGCGTCGATGGCGGCCTGCGGACGGTCGTTCTTGAGGTGCTCGGTCGCCTGCCGGGCGAACAGCAGCGACTGCTTGCGCGCCTTGCGGAACGCGATCGTGCGCTCCACGCAGACATAGAGCGACCAGATCGACATCAGGATCAGAGACACGATGACGATCTTGTTGAGGATCGTCATCTGTTCCCACAATACAAGAGGATTCAGATCCATGCGCTTCTCCTTTTCTCCTAAGACCTAGGCGCTCACTGCACCTGGAAGTTGACCGTCAGAACGTAGTAGACCTTGACCGGCCGCCCTTCGAGCATGGCCGGCCTGAATTTCCACCGCTGCACCGCCTCCACGGCCGCGCGGTCGAGGCCCATCGGCAACCCCTTGAGGACGCGCACGTTGGTGACGTTGCCTTGCGTGTCGATGATCGCTTCGACGATCACCGTGCCGGTGACGCGGGCCCGGCGGGCCAGCTCGGTGTAGACCGGCTTCACCTGGTTGATGATCTCCGGCCGGCTGACGTTGCCGCCGACGCGCAGCGGAGCATCGTCCACGACGCCGCCCGGCACGCCGCCGAGGGTGCCGCCCGGCGTGCCGCCGACGACACCGCCGACCACGCCGCCGACGACACCGCCGACCACGCCGCCTTCGACGCCGCCCTCGACGCCGACGTCAGAGGGGACGTCCGTGGGCGCCGATTCGGGCACCTTCTCCGGCACCTCGACGGGCTGCACCGGCTCGGTGATGGGGATCTTCGGGACCTCCTTCGGGATCTCCTGCTTCGGCGTGGCGGGGGCCGGCGGGGGAGGCGGGGGAGGCGGCGGCGGGGGAGGCGGCGGCGCGGCGCTGATGAACACCACGTTGATCGGCGGCTCCTCCACCGCGGGAACGTTCCAGTACTGCGCGAACAGCAGGGCGCCGCCGGCCACGATGTGGATCGCCAGGGCGACCGGCATGACCCACCAGCGCAAGCCGCGCTTATGGGTCTTGTCCAGATCGATCAGAGAGTCTTCGAACATGGTCTCACCACCTGTTCCGTTAGGTGTTGGCAGCGGTCTGCTGGGCGGCCGCTTTCTTGCGCGCCTCGAGCGCCCTCTTCTGGTACTCGCCGGCGGTCTGGATGAGCTCCTGCTTCCTGGCCTCGTCGGTCTCGACCTTGGCCCTCTCGCGCAGGACCAGCCCGTAGTAGACCAGCCCCTCGAAGTAGTCCTTCTTCAGGTCGTTCGCCTTCTTGAGCGCGTCGAGGCCCATGTCGATCAGCGCGGTCCTGTCCTCGATCGTCATCGTGCCCGGGTCGCGGAAGGACTTCTCCCAGACGCGCTGGCCGATCGAGAGGTAGGCCGCGGCGCGCTCGTCATTGCCCGGGAGCTGCTGCGCCATCTGATAGGCCTGCTTGAGCCGGCCGGCCTGGGTCAGGATGTTGATCTTGTACTGCGTGAACTTGCCGGCCTGCTCCGGGTTCTCCACCTGCTGCTGCTCGACGTAGGCGAGGGCGTCGTCGTACTTCTTGTCGTTGACGTACATCGACATCAGGTACTCATGGACCTTCTCGTCGTCCGGATAGTCGGCCAGGTACTTCTCGAAGGCCTCGATCGCGGTGTCGGCGTAGCCCCGGTTCTTGACACTCTCGTCTCCCGGCCGGTACAGGGCGAGGGCGGACAGCCCCAGGGACCGCCAGGCGAAGGTGGCTTCCGGATCCAGCTCCAGACCCTTCTGGTAGTAGTCCAGCGCCTTCGAATACTGCTCCTGCTGGTAGTAGGAGTTGCCCTTCTTGAGCTCCGCCCGGGCCTGGACCTTGCCACAGCCCACCGCCGGCAGAGCCACCAGGAGGGCTGCGACGGGAAGGATCAATGTTCTCTGCATAGTCACCTCTCCACCACTTAGATGGGGGGAGCTCCAAAAGAGTTCCCGAAAAATTCGGCCCGGTTTGACGAGGGGATCGGAGGGGTTTGTCCGCCTGCGACCGACCCCCCCGCCAGTAGACCGGGATGCAACAGCCGTACCGACTTTTGGAATTCCGACTTCAGCGCTTCATCAAGCTTCGGACGGCGCGGGGGGAGCCCCTTCGCCGCGCGACACCACCACCGCCGCGGCCAGATCGCCGCTCACGTTCAGCACCGTCCTGCACATGTCGAGGAACCGGTCGACCCCCAGAATCAGCCCGATCCCCTCCGGCGGGATGCCCACCAGCCCGAGGATCATGGCGATGACCGGGATCGACCCCGAGGGGACCCCCGCCGTGCCGATGCCGCCCAGGATGCAGATGATCACCACCGTGAGCTGCTGCGTCAGGCTGAGGTCGATGCCGTAGAACTGGGCCAGGAAGAGCACGGTGACCCCCTCGAAGAGGGCGGTCCCGTTCTGGTTCATCGTCGCGCCGATGGTCAGCACGAAGCGGCTGACGCTGGGCGGCAGCAACAGCTTCTCCTCCGCCACCCGCAGGGCGGTCGGCAGGGTCGCGTTGCTCGACGAGGTCGAGAAGGCGGTGACCATCGCCTCCTGGATGCCGCGGAAGAACTTCACCGGGCTCATCCCGCCCAGCACCCGCACCGCCAGCGAATAGACGATGAACTGATGGATCAGCAGGGCGAGCAGCACCGTGAGGACGTACTGGGCGAGCTGCCCCAGGATCTCGTAGCCGAGTTGGGCCGTGAGATTGAAGAGGAGGGCGAAGACGCCGAGCGGCGCGAAGGCCAGGACCAGGTCGATCAGCCGCATACTGACGTCGAGCAGCCCCTCGACCGCCTCCTGGAAGCGCTGGACGGCGGGGGTGCGGACGAGGGCGACGCCGAGGCCGATCATCAGCGAGAAGAACATGATCCCCAGGAAGTCGCCGTCGGCGGCGGACTTGATCGGGTTGCGGGGGACGATCTCGACGATCAGATCGACAGGGCTCTTCTCGGTGGCGGCCGCCGGGGCTCCCGTGGCCGGCGCCGCGGCGGGCGGCGGCGAGGCGCTCTGCTGCAGCCGGGTGCGGACCTCGGGGGGGATTCCCTCGCCGGGCCGGATCAGGTTGACCAGCGTGATGCCGATGAAGACGGCGATGGCGGAGACCACCACGGTATAGAGGAGGGACTTGAGGCCGATCCTGCCCAGGGAGCGGGGGTCGCCCATGCCGGCGACGCCCAGCACCAGCGCCGAGAAGATCAGCGGCAGGACCAGCATGAAGAGGAGGCGCAGGAAGATCTGCCCGAGCGGCGCGGTGACGTACTTGATGAAGCTCGCCAGCGCCGGCGAGCCGCCCATCAGGAAGTGCGCGGCGATCCCGGCGAGGATTCCGAGGAGTCCGCCGATCAGGATCTTGGTGTGGAGCGGCAGTTTTTTCCTGGCCATAGAGGCGGGGCGCATCGTAGAGGAAAACGGGCGCGGAATACAAATCGGGGCCGTTCGGCCTCCCTGGAAGGCGGTTCGTCCCAGCCGTTGCGCCCCCGCCCCGGCCCATGTCATGCTCCCCGCCGCATTTCTTATCTAGAGCGAGCGGCAGGCCGGAGCTCGCGGGGAGGACTGTTTGCTCCAGGGTATCTTTCGCACCAAGTCCCTGAACGCGATCCTGGCCTCCGCCGAAGCCCCGGAGTCCCAGCTCCGGCGCTCCCTCGGCGCGGTCCAGCTCACGCTGCTCGGGATCGGCGCCATCATCGGCGCGGGCATCTTCTCCACGGTCGGCACGGCCGCCGCCGGCGGCGCCGACCATGCCGGCGCCGGTCCGGCGCTCGTCGCTCTCCTTCGTCCTCACCGCCGTCACCTGCGGCTTCGCGGCCCTCTGCTACGCCGAGTTCGCCTCCATGGTGCCGGTCTCCGGATCGGCCTACACCTACTCCTACGCCACCCTGGGCGAGCTGATCGGCTGGATCATCGGCTGGGACCTCATCATCGAGTACGCGGTGGGCAACGTGGCGGTGGCCATCTCCTGGTCCGGCTACTTCCAGGAGCTGCTCCGCAGCGTCGGCATCCGGTTCCCCCTCTGGCTGGGCACCGACTACCGCACCGCCGTCCAGGCCGCGGCCCAGGTGGCGGAGGCGCGGGCGGGCGGCACCGACCTCGAGTCTCTCGGCATCGTCGTCGAGCGCGCCGCCCAGGCCCTGGCCGACGCCCCGCGGCTGTTCGGGTTCCCCATCGTCTTCAACCTCCCGGCCTTCGGCATCGTCATGCTGATCACCGTCGTGCTGGTGGTCGGCATCCGGGAGAGCGCCTGGTTCAACTCGGCCATGGTGGTGCTGAAGCTGGCGATCATCGGCTTCTTCATCGTCATGGGGTTCTTCTACGTCGACACGGCGAACTGGACCCCCTTCGCGCCCAACGGCATCCCGAGCATCTTCACGGCGGCGGCCATCATCTTCTTCGCCTACATCGGCTTCGACGCCGTCTCCACCGCCGCCGAGGAGACCAAGAACCCGAAACGCGACATGCCCATCGCCATCATCGCCAGCCTGGTGGTCTGCACCCTGATCTACATCGTGGTGGCGCTGGTCCTCACCGGCATGCTGCCCTACACCCAGCTCGGCACGGCCGAGCCCCTGGCCACCGCCTTCTCGGCCCGCGGGATGCTCTGGCCGACGATCATCATCGCTCTCGGCGCCGTCTTCGCCACCACCTCGGTGCTGCTGGTCTTCCAGCTCGGCCAGCCGCGCATCTTCTTCTCCATGGCCCGCGACGGCCTGCTCCCCAAGTGGGCGGCCAAGGTCCATCCGAAGTACCGCACGCCCCACATCACGACGTGGCTGACCGGGCATCGCGGTGGCCGTGTTCGCGGGCGTCGCCAACATCAACGAGGTCGTCGAGCTGACCAACATCGGGACGTTGTTCGCGTTCGTGCTGGTCTGCATCGGCATCACCGTGCTGCGCTACAAGGACCCCGGACCGGCCGCGGCGGCTTCCGGGTGCCGGGCGGGCCGTGGCTCATGCCGATGCTGGGTGCCGCCTTCTGCGTCTTCCTGATGTTCTACCTGCCGCCGGCGTCCTGGTGGCGGTTCATCGGCTGGCTGGTGCTCGGGATGGCGGTCTACTTCTCCTACGGATACACCCACAGCATTGTGGGCAAGGAAAGCGGCCGGCCGGCGAAGTCGCCGGGCCAGGGTCTCGCCGCCCTGGGCTTCCTGCTGGCGGGCCTCGGGCTGTTCACCATTCCCCACGACGCCGGGCTGCCGCGGCTGATCGAGGAGGCCGCGACCGCGGGCGCGGACGACCACGTCCGGGCGTTGATCGGGCTGTCGCTGATCGTCGCCGGGCTGGTGGCCGCGGCGGCGGGAGTTGTGGCGGGGCGGCGGCGGTAACGCCATGAGCCTCGCCCTCCTCGCCCTCGGCTTCATCATCCTCCTGGTCACCGCCTACCGCCTCTACGGCGGCTGGGTGGCGCGCCAGTTCGCGCTGGACGACAGCCGGACGACCCCGGCGCACCGGTACGAGGACGGCGTGGACTTCGTGCCCACGCGGCCGTTCTACCTCTTCGCCCAGCACTTCTCGGCCATCGCCGCGGCCGGTCCCATCGCCGGGCCCATCCTCGCCTGCCAGGCCTTCGGCTGGCTGCCCTGCCTGCTGTGGATCGGCCTCGGGGTGGTGCTGATCGGCGCCGTCCACGACTTCTCCAGCCTCACCGCCTCGGTGCGGCACGGCGCCAGCTCGATCGCCGAGATCACCGGCGAGCACCTGGGACGCAAGGCCGGCCTCGCCATGATGGCCTTCATCTGGATCGCCCTGGTCTACGTGATCGTCGCCTTCACCGACATCACGGCCCGCAGCTTCGTGGTCGGCACCGAGGAGCTGCAGGCCGGCGGCACGACCTTCAACCCCGGCGGCGCGGTGGCGGCGGCGAGCATCCTCTACCTGGCTCTGTCGGTGGTCCTGGGACTGGTCCAGAAGTTCCTCAAGCCGCCGCTGTGGCTGGTCACGGTCATCTTCGTCCCGACCGCCTTCGCCTGCGCCTGGGCGGGCACGCTGATGTCCCACGTCTTCGTGCTCGACGCCCAGACCTGGGGTGTGCTGATCCTGGCCTACTGCGCCGTGGCCTCGGTGGTGCCGGTCTGGTCGCTGCTCCAGCCGCGCGGCTACCTGGGCGGGCTTCATCCTCTACGCGGCCCTGGCGCTGGGGGTGATCGGCATCTTCTTCGGCGGCTACGAGATCCAGCAGCCGGCCTTCAAGACCTGGGACTTCGGGGGGATGACCGGCACGCTCTTCCCCTTCCTCTTCGTGACCATCGCCTGCGGCGCCTGCTCGGGCTTCCACGGCCTGGTCTGCTCGGGGACGACCTCCAAGCAGGTGGACCGCGAGTCGCACCTCCAGCCGGTGGGCTACGGCGCCATGCTGGCGGAAGGATTCGTGGCGCTGATCGCCCTGGTGACGGTGATGATCGTGGCCCCGGCCGACCTCAAGGGCCTGGCGCCGGGGACGATCTACGGCAACGGCATCGGCGAGTTCCTGACGCTGCTGATCGGCCGCGAGAACCTGCCGTTCGCGATCACCTTCGGCGCCATGGCCTTCTCGACCTTCGTCTTCGACACCATCGACGTCTCGACCCGTCTCGGCCGCTACCTGCTCCAGGAGCTGCTGGGCTGGAAGGGGAAGGCGGGCGCCTGGGCCGGGACGCTGGCGACGGTGGTGGCGCCCGGTCTGCTCCTTTTCTTCGCGGGGGAGGGGATGTGGCAGAAGTTCTGGACCCTCTTCGGCGCTTCGAACCAGCTCCTGGCGGCGCTGACCCTGCTCGCCGTGACCGTCTGGCTCTACCAGGCCCGCCGCCGCATCGCCTTCACACTGATCCCCATGTGCTTCGTGCTGACGATCACCCTCTGGGCGCTGGTCAAGCTCGCCTGGGCCAACCTGGAAGCGACGCAGGGGTTCGACGTCGAGCTGCTGAACGGTGTGGCGTCCTCGCTGCTGATCCTGCTGGCGCTGTACCTGGCGATCTCGGCGCTGGTGAAGCTGCGGCGGGAGCGGGGGGCGGGGGCGATACCGGTTCAGGTGTGAGGTACAGTACCCCGGAGGCTGGCCTATGCGACGCGACGACGTCCTGTCCCTGCTCACCGCGCACCGTGCCGAGATCGAGCGTTTCGGGGTGACGTCGCTGCGCCTCTTTGGCTCGGTGGCCCGTGGAGACGCCTCCGCCGACAGCGACGTGGACCTGCTGGTCAGCTTCCGGGAGACTCCCTCCTTCTCCGGCTACATGAAGTTGCGGATTTTCCTCGAGGATCTCCTCGGCGCCAGGGTCGACCTCGTCACCGAGTCCGGTCTCCGGGACCGTGTCCGGCCCTTCGTCGAGAAGGACGCCATCCGTGTCGCGTGACGTCCTCCTCCTCCTGGAAGACATCGAGACCAGTTGCGCCAAGATCTTCCGCTATGCGGAAGGCTTACCCCGTGATCAGGTCTTCACGGACGAGATGAGATTTGACGGTATTCTCTTCAACCTTCACGTCATCGGTGAGGCGGTCAAGAAGCTGCCCCTTGAGCTGCGGGAGAAGCATTCTGACGTTGAGTGGCGTGAGATCGCGGGACTGCGCGATTTCGTAGCTCACGTCTACTTCGCTTTGGATCTGGAAATCCTCTGGGACGCGATTCAGAGGGATGTACCCGCCCTGCTGGTCCGGGTCCGCGAGATTATCGCGAGTCAGAAGAAGTCAGCCTCCTCTTGATCCGAAACCACACCTCCCGCATCTTCCAGAACCGGCTGGCCTCCATGCCGGCGATGCGGGCTTCGAGGACGTGGATCACCCGCTCGAGCTCCGCCGTCTCCCGCTGACGGCGGGTCTCGGTGTCGGCGGCGCGGCGGAGAGCGTCGTGGAGGTCGAGGCGGGCCGAGCGGAGGAGGGCTCCGGGGACGGTGCCGGCGTAGAGGCGCCAGCTCCCGGAGGCGGACGCGGCTTCCACGATCAGCTCTCCTTCCTTCTGCGGAACCTCGAAGCGCCAGCCCCTCGCATCCACCTTCTCATAGGGAAAAAGGGCGGCCACGTCCTCCCTGGCCGGCAGGTCCCGCAGGACGTGCCGGTCGCCGCCCAGCGTCAGCCGCACCTCCCGGGGAGGCTCGCGGCGGACCCGGTCCACGACCCAGCCGGAGATCCTCAGCGTGTCTCCCAGGACCGAGCAGTGCTCCACGAAGCTCTCCGGTTCAAGATCCAGCTTCAGCCCGGAGAAGTCGCACCCCGATTCCGGCACCGCCACCCAGAGGTCCTGGAACAGCAGGAGCCCCCGGGGGATGCGATGCGCGGAGCCCGCGGGGAGGGCGCGGCGGACGAAGTCCTCGCTCACCCAGGACGTGCCGTACTGCTCGCCCGGCAGCGCGTCGATCTCGCTCTTCGGATCAAAGAGGAATCCCGAGGCCGGCATCTCGCGGCCGGGGAGGACGACCTCCTCGCCGTGAACGCTGAAGATCAGAATCCCGCCGGGACGGAGGAGGCTCCAGAGCCGGCGCAGCCAGGCCAGGAAGGAATCCGCGGGGAGATGCGTGAAGAGGGAGGAGACCAGGATGGCGTCGAACGTCTCCCCCGGATCGAACCGCTCCGGCTCGGCGTGGGAGACGATCCCGCGGACCCCGAACTGCTCCTGCTGGAAACGCACCCCGGCGGCGGAGACGTCCGAAACCCGGATCCGCTCCGGCGGGAGATCGAGGACCGCGAACCGGGTCACCCGCCCGTAGCCGCTGGCGAAGTCGAGCACCGGGCCGGCCGGGCCGGGCTCGCCGAAGCGCCAGCGCAGGACGGTCCACAGGGATTCCCAGATCCGGCGGCCCGAGTCGAAGTAGAGCGCGAGCGCCCGGCCGGGATCCCCGGGATGGATGTTGCCGTAATGGATCAGCATCTCGTCCCCGGCGTGGACGTTCCGGTTCAACCGGGCGAAGCGGCCGGTGGAGAAGCCGAAGGCGTCGAGGAGGGGATGGCTGTCTTCGGTGCGCCAGGCGAGGCTCACCGCGGGCTCCGGGACGGTGGCATGGCAGGCCACGGCACGGCGGCGGCTTTGGCCATCACCCGTTTCGAGTCGCGGGCGAACCGGCGCTGGAGCATCCGGGCGAGAGGTTTCCCCAGGCGCGCCAGCGAGGAGTTTGGCTGCGAGAAGGCGAAGATGTCATACCAGACCGAGCCGTCCTCGTGGTGCCACTCGACGGTGAAGCGCTCCTCGCCGCGCTCGGCGTGCTCCGGCAGCGTGCCGTAGGCGAAGCCGAAGCGGACCACCGGGCCTTCCTCGTCGATCGTGTAGACGATCCGGCAGGCGCTGAGGGACCAGAAGCCGAAGTGCCGCGCCCGCACGGCGACCGTGGTGCCGGGCTCGATGGGAGCGCTGGTGGGATGGGACGAGACCCAGCCCAGGTCGAGATGCTTCCAGCTCCGGATCGCCTCGACGGCGCGCGCGAAGGCCGCCCGGCCCTCGCCGATCTGCACGCGGTTGTGGTCGATCTGGTAGCCGGTGGGCGCGCCGCGCAGGGAATGGCCGACCTCGCGGTACGAGAATGTGCGGTTGCGCTGGGCGGCCAGGAACCGCTCCATCCGCTTCGGGTCGGGTTTGGTGAACAGAAACACGCGGCGGGGGAGCGTACCATGAGCGGCGGAAGCGGGAGTACAATCGCGCGAAAACCTGGGGAGGAGCGCATGGAGCGACACGCGGGTCTGCCGCAGCGTCTGAAGGAGTCCATTTTGGGACCGCAGGGGAAGACGGACGCCGCCCTGCGGCGGGCGGTCGAGGCCCGGGCCGGAGAGCTCGCGGGAGGGCCGCCGGCGGACGCCGCGGCCATCCCGGAGGACCTCCGGCAGTACGTGGATGCCGTGGCCCTCCACGCCTACAGGATCACCGACGAGGACGTCCAGGCCCTCCGCCGGGCCGGCTACTCGGAAGACGACGTCTTCGAGATCTCCGCCGCCGCCGCCGTGGGCGCGGGGATGGCACGGCTGGAGCGCGGGCTCGCCGCTCTGACGGGAGGCCGGGGATGAGGCTCAAGAAGGTGGAGCGGGGACAGGGAATCCTGCGGCTGGCCTTTCCCATCCTGCCCTTGAAGCTCGGCGCCCGGGTGCCGGACGTGGTGCGCACCCTGATGTACCGGCCCGAGATCTTCGGCAAGGCCTACAACGCCTGGATCCAGGACATCCTCCGCGGCCCCTCGAAGTGGAGCGTCTGGGAGCGGGAGCTGTTCGCTGCCTTCACGTCGAGCCGCAACCAATGCGTGTTCTGAAGGGAGCAGCACGGCGCGGTCGCGTCGATGGCCGGCGGTGACGACGCGGTGGTGCGGGCCGTCCTGGAGGACTACCGGACGGCCCCCATCCCGGAGAAAATGCGGGCGATGCTCGCCTTCCTGGAGAAGCTGACCCTGCGCCCCGCCGAGGTCGGACCCGAGGACATGGAGCCCCTGCGGGCCGCGGGCCTCGCCGACGACGAGATCGAGGACGCCATCCACGTCTGCGCCAATTTCAACGTCATCAACCGCATGGCCGACGCCCTCGGCTTCCGGCTGCCGACGCGGAAGGTCTACGAGGGAAGCGCCCGTATGCTCCTGAGAAGAGGCTATCTCTGACCCGCTTTAGCGTTTGTAGGCACCCTCTTATTCTAGTAGAGGTATAGATCGCCTTCGCGGTCCCCGGAATCTTCTCTCCGGTGCCTGCCTCGAAAGGAGTGTGCATGAGCCGTCTCCGTTCCCACCTGAGCCCCCGCCTGATTCTGCTCCTGTTCGTCCTGACCCTGGGCGTTTCGCTCTTCGCCTTCGCGGCGACCAGCACCAGCACCCAGGCCCAGACCGAGCTCGGGACGACCGATCAGCAGACCGCCGTGCGGACCAGCCGCGAGGTTTCGCTGCTGCCGCTCCGCTCCGCATGCCCGGTGATCCCCGAGAAGGAGCTCTTCATCACCCACGTTTCGGTGGTGGACGACTGCTTCCGGACCACCTGGGCCGGCCCGTGTCCGGCCCCGGTGCTGCCGGCCACCCGCGGCGCCTGGACCTTCGGCGCCAACATGGCCGCCGTAGCGGGCACCAACGATCCGGCCCTGCTGCACAATTTCACTCTGCAGTGGCTCCAGACCTGGAAAGTCGTCCAGACCATCAACGGCGATCCGGTCCCGGCGCGGCCGAACGTGCAGGCGCTGGTGATCGATCCCTGGCTGGCGGCCAGCGGCGGCAAGGTCCTCGACCTCAAGAAGGCGCCGTTCCGCCTGCTGGCGATCGTGGCGCGGCTGGACCTGCGGCAGAACGCGGGCTACTCGGGCGGCAACTCGGCAGGCGAGGGCCGCTTCGTCTACAACCTGCTGGACGCCAACGGCAACACGACGGAGTTCCTGGCGATCTTCGAGTACGGCCTGGACGCGCGGGACTGCTTCTCGGTGCTCGACTGGGCCAAGGCCTGGCACGGGCTCGGCTCGCACCCCTTCGGCGCGGGCTACAACGCGGCCCTGCAATCGGTGACGGACCGTTTCGCCACCATCGGCGCCTCGCCGGGCAAGCCCAACGGCAGCGCCATCAACCAGGTGCGCACCAACGATTTCCACTTGATCCGCCTGTGGGAGCTGCGGGAGTTCAAGCTGAACGCCGCGGCGGCGGTCGTGCCGTCCCCCCTGGCGCCGTTCACGGTGGCGCAGACGCCGGCCCGGAGCCGGCACCAGACGGCGGCCATCTCGACCTACGTCAACGCCAACGAGCCGTCCATCCTGGCGCACACGCACGTCGTGCCCCTCGTCTGGGCCGCCGCGCCGTTCCGCGGCGGCGCCTCGCCGCATAGCCTCGACCTCGCCTGGGACGGCCCGCCGCCGGCCTGCACCTCGATCTTCAACCCCGAGGCGCGGCATGCCTTCTCGCTCGATACCTGCAGCGGCTGCCACGGCGACGAGACGGCGACCATCTTCAAGCACGTCGAGCCGCGGCTTCCCGGGAACCCGTCGGTCCTCTCCGCCTTCCTGACCGGCGGCGCGGCCGTCGACATGTGCGGCCGGAACCACAACTTCGGAGACATCGAACGCCGCCGGGTCGACCTCTGCCAGCTCCTGGACAAGAGTTGCTCGCAGGTCTCGGAAGAACCGGTGGTGACGTTCGTCCACTGAGGCTCGCCGGTCCAACCGTCCTCCGTTCCGTGACGATGCCGCCAGCCGCGTGCTCCTCCGCCGCGGCTGGCGGCTCGTCTGGAAACGTTGCGGGTTCAACCGGAAACCTTGGAGGTTGGCGCGGCAGGAGAGGCGGTCCGGAAAAAAGAAGGCCGCCCGAGGCGAGGCGGCCTTGTGGGAACCAAACGTGGAGGCGGGCAGGCTCTAGAAGATGACCTGGTACTGGAGGCGGATCTCTTCGTCCTCGCGGTTCGTGGCCTTGTTCTCGAGCTGGCGGTAGTCGAGCTGGAGCTTGTGGGTGTGCTTGTTCCAGAAGTAGTTGAGGGCGAGGCCCCGCTCTTCCTGCTCGTTGTTGTCGAGGTCGTCGTTCGGATCGAGCTCGGCGAGGCGGGCGGCGATCTCGAACTTGTTGCGGATGAGGAACATGCCGGCCTGGATGTTGAAGCCGCTGAGGTCGACGTCGGCGCCCGTCTCGGGGTCGTCCGCGGCTTGGTAGAAGTCGCCGAAGAGCGAGAAGCCCTTGAGCTTGAAAACCGCGTCGCCACCGACGATCTCGCGGTCGATGTCGTTGTTGGTGGTGGCGCCCTGGCGGTTGTTGGACTCCCACTGGCCGGCGATGGCGAAGAGCGGCTTGTCGGTGCTCTCGAAGTCGCTCTCGGAGTACTTCACGTCGCCGAAGGGCTGGAAGGTGACGCGGGCGTCGTACTGGAACTTGTCGTTGTCGTTGGCCGTGACGGTGCGGCCGTTGCCGTTGAAGGCGCCGACCCGCCAGTCGAGCTTGCCGCCGAGCGGGGTGCCCCAGAGCTGGACGCCGATGTCGCGGCCGCGGGCGAAGAGATCGGAGACGGCGGAACGATCGACGAACTGCTGGTTGCCCGAGGACGTCAACTGCTGGCGGCCGAAGGGCACCTTGTACTGGCCGGCCTTGAGCTGGAATTCCTTCTGGCCCTTGGTGAAGTCGTAGTTGACGACGGCGTCTTCGAGGACGTTGGCGCTGTCGGCCCAGTTGAGCTGCAATTCATAGGTGAGGTCCTTGGTGTAGACCCAGCCCTCGAGCTTGGTCTTCATGCGGCGGATGCGGAAGGAGCCGCGGTCCTCGCCGACTTGCGGCATCACCTCGGTGAAGCGGACCTGCAGTCGGTTGGAGATGCTGAGCTCGGCGCTCTTGCTCTTGATGGTGGTCTTGCCGTCTTTCCAGCTCACGTCGAAGGGGAGAACGGCCGGCTTCGGCGTCGGCCGCTCGTAGCCCGGCAGGTCGTGCTTGTAGAAATAGAGGTCGGCGGCGGTCTCGTTCTCGGCCACGACGGTCTCGCCATTGGGGCCGCGGCCGATCAGGGTGATGGCGACACCCATGTCGCCGGTCTGCTGCCAGGTCTGATACTTCTCGGGCGTGTTGAAGACGTAGATCCGGCCGTCCTTCTCAACCTCCTGGTAATAGAGACCCGTCACCTGCGCCATGGCGAGGGAGGCGGCCATCAGCGCGAAGACGAGCGCCAAGAAGCCAGCCTTGAAAGTAGCTGATCTGCGCATCTGCTCTCCTTATCTTGATTGATTTCAGTTCAGAACCCGGTTTCGAGTTGGCGGCAGCTTAGGAGTCATCGCGAGCGATGCGGCGACGGATTTGTGACAGCCCTGCGACAGGGTCGTTGTCACGCCGCTGTCACATGACGGTAGGCTGGCTGACAAACCTTTTTGCGAAAGTCTGCTCGCGGACCGGTGACGTGTCCGCCCCAAAAAAGCGTGCACATTCACCTCTAAATATAAGGAGATCGCGATGAAGCGTAATCGCATGGTGGCTCCGCTCGCCATGACCCTGGCTCTGTGTGGCGGCGCCATCCTGATGGCGCAGGCCGTCAAGGTGGACTCGGGGATCCAGGGTTATCAGAAGACCAGCGGTGTTTCCGGCAACGTGAGCTCCGTCGGCTCGGACACCCTCAACAACCTGATGACGCTGTGGGCGGAAGGCTTCCGGAAGCAGTACCCCAACATCCGCATCCAGATCGAGGGCAAGGGCTCCTCGACGGCTCCCCCGTCGCTGATCCAGGGTACGGCTCAGCTCGGTCCGATGAGCCGCGTGATGAAGGCCGACGAGATCGACGGCTTCGAGAAGAAGTACGGCTACAAGCCGACCCCGATCCGCGTGGCGGTCGACGGCATCGGCGTGTTCGTCAACAAGGACAATCCGATCGAGTGTCTGTCCATGCAGCAGGTGGACGCGATCTTCTCCAAGGGCCGGGCCTGCGGCGGCAAGGCGGTCGCCAACTGGGGCGCCGCCGGCCTGAAGCAGGGCGGCTGGGCCAATCAGCCGTTCAGCCTCTACGGCCGCAACTCCGCCTCGGGCACCTACGGTTACTTCAAGGAGCACGCGCTCTGCAAGGGCGACTACAAGGACACGGTGAAGGAGCAGCCGGGCTCGGCTTCGGTGGTGCAGGGCGTCACGGAAGACAAGTTCGCCATCGGCTACTCGGGCATCGGCTACAAGACCTCGGGTGTCCGGGCGGTGCCCCTGTCCGCCAAGCCGGGCGGCCCGTGCGTGGATGACACCTCGGCGAACGTGCTGTCGGGCAAGTACCCGCTTTCCCGGTTCCTCTACGTCTATGTCAACAAGGCCCCCAACAAGCCGCTCGATCCGCTGGTCCGCGAGCTCGTGAAGTACATGCTCTCGCAGGAGGGCCAGCAGGTCGTGGTCAAGGACGGTTACATTCCTGTGACGGCCAAGATCGTCCAGGAAGAGCTGGCGAAGCTTCAGTAAGCTTCCCGCGTGGCCAGACAAATGGTTGACGGGGGGACCCCCAGGAGGCGGCTGATCGCCGACCGCGCGGCGCGCTGGGTGGTGTCGGCGGGCGGTATCGCGATCATCGCCAGCATCCTGGGGATCCTCATTTTCATCCTGGCCGAGGTCCTGCCGCTGACGTATGCCGCCGAGGTGAAGCCGGCGCGGCGGGTGGCGGTGCAGGGCGCCGGCCGGATCGACGCTTTGCTCGCCGATGAGCATCGCACCCACGTGGCCACCCTGGACGAGCGCGGGCAGGTGCGGGTCGTCCGCTTGGACGACGGCCTGGTGGTCTATGCCTCCGACATCCTCGCGGGCGCCGCCGGCGTGAAGCTGCTCGGCGCCAAGGTGCCTCCCGAGAGCCGGGCGTTCGCCGCGGCGACCAGCGATGGCCGCGTGCTGCTCAAACGGATGGCTTTCGAGGTCACCTTCGAGGGCGACCAGCGGGTGGTGACGCCGGACATCCAGCCGCCGGCCAGCCTCCAGCTCGACCCCGAGGGCCAGCCCCTGCAGGCCTTCGCGGCGCAGCTCAACCCCGAAGACGGGACCGCCACGGCGGCCGCGGTGCTGGCCAGCGGCCGGATCGCCATCGTGCGGCGCGGAGTGGAGGAGAACGCGATCACGGGAGAGACCACCGAGAGCCTCAACCGCGTGGAGATCGAGGCCCCGAGCCGCATCACCACCATGGTGATCGATCCCGATCAGAGGGACCTGTTCGCGGGCACGGCCAGCGGCGACCTGCTCTGGTGGACGTTGCAGGACGGCCAACCGGGCCCCCTCCGCACGGTCTCCGCCGGCGCGCCGGTGACGGCTTTCAATCTCCTGCTGGGCGGCCGGTCCTTGGCGGTGGGCCAGGAGAACGGCGCGCTGTCAGTCTGGTTCCCCGTCCGTGAAACGGATGACGACGCCAGCGCCAAGCTGACGCGCATCCACGAGCTCCCGGCGCTGCCGGGCTCGGTCGTGGGGATCGTCCCGTCGCAGAGGGACAAGGGATTTCTCGCCTTGGGCGGCGGCCGGTTGGGCCTGTTCTTCTCGACCTCGGAACGCACGCTGTGGACCGGACCGCTCCCGTTGGAAAACGTGGTCTCCCTGGCCTACGCCCCGAAAGCGGACGGCGCCTTCCTGGGCGGCTCCGGCCAGGTCGCGGCTCTCGACATTCGCAATCCCCATCCAGAGGTGACTTGGAAGTCTCTCTTCGGCAAGGTGTGGTATGAGGGCGCCGAGAAGCCGGAGCACGTCTGGCAATCGAGCAGCGGCACGGAGGACTTCGAGCCCAAGCTCTCGCTGACCCCGCTGCTGGTGGGCACGCTCAAGGGGACGTTCTACTCCCTGCTGCTGGCGATCCCGCTGGGAGTGCTGGGCGCGATGTACACGTCGCAGTTCATGCACCCGACGTACAAGCGGTATCTCAAGCCGATGATCGAGATCATGGCCTCGCTGCCCAGCGTGGTGCTCGGCTTCCTGGCCGGCCTCTGGCTGGCGCCGCGGATCGAGAGGGCCATGCCGGCTCTGCTGCTGATGCTGCTGGTGCTGCCGCTGCTCGTCCTGCTGGCCGGCTATCTGTGGAACCGGTTGCCGCGGGTGTTCCTCGGCCGGTTTCATGTGGGCACGGAAGCGATCCTGTTCGTCTTCGTGCTGGCGGCGGGGATCTGGTTCTGCTTCCAGGTGTCGCAACCTTTTGAACGGCTGGCCTTCGGCGGCAACTTCCAGGCGTGGCTGCTCCAGACCACGGGACTGGGCTACGACCAGCGCAACGCCGTGGTGGTGGGGCTGGCGATGGGCTTCGCGGTGATCCCGATCATCTTCGCCATCGCCGAGGACGCCTTCTCGAACGTGCCGCGCAACCTGGTGGCCGGCTCCCTGGCCCTGGGCGCGGACCGCTGGCAGACGGTGACCCGGGTGGTGCTGCCCACGGCTTCGCCGGGCATCTTCTCGGCCATCATGATCGGCTTCGGCCGCGCGGTGGGCGAGACCATGATCGTGCTCATGGCGACCGGCAACACGCCGATCATGTCGTGGAACCCCTTCAACGGCTTCCGCACCCTGTCGGCCAACATCGCGGTGGAGATCCCCGAGGCGCCGATGGGCGGCACGCTCTACCGCACCCTGTTCCTGGCCGCCCTGCTCCTGTTCGTCATGACTTTCATCATCAACACCGTCGCCGAGCTTGTGCGGCAGCGCCTCCGCGAACGGTACTCTCAGCTCTGATGCGGGAATCAAGAGACATGAGCTCAACCGCTGCGCAGGCTTCGTCCGAGGCCCTGGCGGGCCGCGTCCCCGCCGTGCCGGCGGACGCCGCGAGCCGCCGGACGCTGGAGGAAACCCGGGCCGGCAAATTGTTCGGGGGCCGCCGGCGGCGGTCGGACGTCATGGGGCAGGCCTTCACCTGGCTCTGTGGCGGAGCGCTCGCGTTCAACCTCCTGCTGGTCATCGCCATCCTCCTGCTGCTCGCCTACAATGGCCTGAGCTATTTCTGGCAGAAGGACCTCGTCCTGCTCAACCTCAAGGACGGCCGGCAGATCCTGGGCGAGGTCTGGGAGGTCGAGAAGACCCCGGCCTCCACCGTGGGCCAGCCCGAGTCCGCGGCTCTCGACCGGTTCCGTCTGAAGATCGGCAACCGCGACGTCGAGGGCCTCGACTTCATCTGGCTCGACGAGAAAGACATCGCCTCGCGGACCCGGCCGGCGGACGTGGTGATGCTGGAGCGCCTGGAGTGGGGCAACTTCTACGGCACCATGGCCGAGCTGCGGCGGGGAGACCAGGTGATCGCCCGGGGGCAGGAGGCCACCTGGAAGGCGTTCGACCCGCTGCACGAAAAGAAGGTGCGGGAACGCGAGCGTATCGAGGATTTCGAGAAGGGTGAGATCGGCGACGTCAACTACGAGATCGAACGGCTCCGGCTCGCCCAGAAGAAGCTGGACCTGGAGGAGCTGCCGGCGGCGGAGCGGGAGCGCCGCCGAGCGGAGATCGCGCGGGATCTCGCCGTCCGCGAGGCGGACTACGAGAAGCTCGCCGCCCGCCTCAGTGAGATGCGGGAGCGCTACGAAGCCGAGACGCTCGTCATGCGCACGGCCGACGGCGGAACCAAGGAGATGTCTCTGGGCACGGTCGTCCACGCGATCCAGCCCAACGCCATGAGCGGGCTCGACAAGCTCGGGCTTTACCTGCAGCGGGGCTGGGAGTTCGTCAGCGGCGACCCGCGGGAGTCGAACACCGAGGGCGGCATCTTCCCGGCCATCTTCGGCACCGTGATGATGGTCTTCATCATGGCCTTCGCCGTGGCGCCCCTGGGCGTGCTGGCGGCCCTCTACCTGCGCGAGTACGCCAAGCAGGGGCCGCTGGTGCGCATGGTGCGCATCGCGGTCAACAACCTGGCGGGCGTGCCCTCGATCGTCTTCGGCGTCTTCGGCCTCGGCTTCTTCGTCTACCTGATCGGCGGCACCATCGACCAGCTCTTCTATCCGGAATCCCTGCCCGCGCCGACCTTCGGCACCGGCGGCATCTTCTGGTCGGCGCTGACGCTGGCTCTGCTGACCGTGCCGGTGGTGATCGTGGCGGCCGAGGAAGGGCTCGCGGCCGTGCCGCGCATCGTCCGCGAAGGGTCGCTGGCCCTGGGCGCCACCAAGTTCGAAACCATCCGCCGCGTGGTCCTGCCGGCGGCGGCCCCCGGCATCCTCACCGGCATGATCCTGGCCATGGCCCGCGCCGCCGGCGAGGTGGCGCCGCTGATGATCGTCGGCATGGTGAAGCTGGCCCCGGCGCTGCCGGTGGACGGCAATCCGCCCTTCGTCCATCTCGAACGAAAATTCATGCATCTCGGTTTTCACATCTACGACGTCGGCTTCCAGAGCCCGAACGTCGAGGCCACCACGCCGCTCGTCTTCGCGACCGCCCTGCTGTTGATCGTGGTGGTGACGGTCATGAACCTGGTGGCGATCGGCCTGCGCAATCACCTGCGCCGCAAGTACGCCGGGAGCGCCGTCTAGCTCCGCGGCCGGAGATACAGAACGATGATCCATAGCGAGACCACCGCCGCCGCTCAGGCCATCCCGGAGGCCCCCGCCCGCGCCCAGGTCTCCGCCGCGGACGACCCGGCGATCAATCCGAAGATCGAGAACCCGATCCTCCGCATCGAGAACCTCTCCCTCTGGTACGGCGCCAAGCAGGCGCTGAACGACATCTCGCTGAGGATTCCGGAGAAGCAGATCACCGCCTTCATCGGGCCGTCCGGCTGCGGCAAGTCCACGCTGCTGCGCTGCATCAACCGGTTGAACGACCTGATCGACGGCGTCAGGACCGAGGGCGACATCCGCTTCGGCGAGGGTAGCGTCTACGACCCCAAGATCGACATCAACTCCCTGCGCAAGCGGATTGGCATGGTTTTCCAGAAATCCAATCCCTTCCCGAAGTCGATCTACGAGAACGTGGCCTATGGCCCGCGCATCCAGGGGACCAACAAGAAGCGGGACCTCGACGAGATCGTGGAGCGGAGCCTGCAAGGGGCGGCGTTGTGGGACGAGGTCAAGGACCGTCTCGACGACAGCGCGCTGGGCCTCTCGGGCGGTCAGCAGCAGCGCCTCTGCATCGCGCGGGCCATCGCGGTCGAGCCCGAGGTCATCCTCCTCGACGAGCCCTGCTCGGCCCTCGATCCCATCGCCACGGCGCGCATCGAGGAGCTGATGCAGGACCTGAAGACCAAGTACACGCAGGTCATCGTGACCCACAACATGCAGCAGGCCTCCCGCGTGTCGGACCTCACGGCCTTCCTTTATCTGGGAGAGCTGGTGGAGTATGGCCCCACCGAGAAGATCTTCATCAATCCGATCAAGAAGCAGACCGAGGACTACATCACCGGCCGGTTCGGTTGACCGGCCGTCTCTCCGATCTCCCGCGTCATCTCCTCCAGCCGCAAGCGGTCCAGCTTCTCGAGCGGAAGGTTGACGAACAGCTCGACGCGGCGGGCGAGGACGCGGCCCGCTTCCTTGAAGTCTTCGTAATCGATGGGATCGGGCACGCCCCAGTGGGCGGCGATGGGCTGGCCGGGGAAGACCGGGCAGGATTCCTTCGCGTTGTCACAGACCGTGATCACGAAGTCGAACCGGTCGTCCTTGAATTCCTCCCACGACTTGCTGCGGGCGCCGCTCGCGTCGATCTTGTAGACCTCCTGGAGCAGGCGCAGGGCCAGAGGATTGACCTCGCCCTTGGGATTGGACCCGGCGCTGAACGACTCGAAGCGCCGGGGGTCCGTCTTGCGCAGGAGGTACTCGGAGAGGATGCTCCGGGCCGAGTTGCCCGTGCACAGGAACAGGACCTTGTACCGTTCCCGCGCGCTCATCTTCAGGAGGCCCCGCCGGACGCCATGCCCGCCGAGAAGCGGTGACGGATGTCGCGGCCCTCGACGTAGTAGATGACGTCCTCGGCGATGTTCGTGGCATGGTCCGCGATGCGCTCCAGGTTGCGCGAGATCAGGAGCAGGTGGAGCGCCCGGCTGACCGTCTTGGGGTCTTCGATCATGTAGGTCAGGAGCTCGCGGAAGAGCTGCTTATAGAGGCCGTCGACGTCGTCGTCCGACTGGCAGACCTCGGTGGCCATCGCGGAGTCGCGCCGGACGAAGGCGTCCAGGGCCTTGCGGACCATCGCCTGCACGAGCTGCGAGAGGTGCGGCAGGTCGATATAGGGCTTGAGCGGGGGGTGCTCGTTCACCTGCAGGACCGACTGCGCGATGTTCACCGCCGAATCGCCGATCCGCTCGAGGTCGCTGTTGATTTTCATCACCGCCACCAGGAACCGGAGGTCGACCGAGACCGGCTGCCGGCGGCTGAGGAGTACATGGCACTGCTCGTCGATTTCCATTTCGGTACGATCGACTTCGTTATCGGCCTCGATGACCTGTTCGCAGAGTTTGTTGTCGCGGTCGAGGAGGGCCTGGGTCGCCTTGGCGACCATGGCTTCCACCATTCCGCCCATCTTGAGCAGGGTCTGCCGCACCCGCTCCAGCTCTTGATCAAAGGTTCGTTCCATGGGATCGGGAATCCTTTCGTCTTCGGAGTGTACTCCGATTCCCGCGCCATTCCTGTGACAGAGCGTGGACGCCGGCGTGACGGCTAACGGCGGGTGAAAATGACCTTGGCGGGGTTGCCCTGGGCTATCGAGCGCTCGGGCAGGGGACCGGAGACCACGGAATTCGGGGTGATGATCGATCCGTCGCCGATGTGGGCGCCGTCGAGCAGGACGCAGCCGGCGCCGATCCAGACGTCGCGGCCGATCCGGATGCCCTTGGGGGAGACCTTCTCCTGGAGGCGCATGGTGACGTCCAGGCGGTCGTACCGGTAGTTGTTGCCGATGATCGAGACGTTGGGGCCGATCATGCAGTCGTCGCCGATCTCGACCCCGCCGGTGTGGGAGGTGATGACGCAGCCGGTGGCGATCTCGACGCCCGAGCCGATCGTCAGCGGGCCGTCCGCGGCCTTGATCTTGGTGAATGAGCCGATGATCGAATCGCGGCCGATCGTAAGGTGGGGGGTGATCTCCACTTCCGCTTTGGGGCTGATCCTGCACCCGTACTTGCGCCAGGCGCGCAGGGTGACCACGAAGCCGGGAGTGAGGAACCGCCGGAGCAGGGTGCCGGTCTTCATGCCGGGAGCCGTTCGGAGACCAGCCGGCGGATGGTGTCGAAGCGCTCCATCTCCCCGACCTCCCTCATGGTGAACCGGATGCCGAACGCCTCCTCCAAGGCGGTGACCATCCGGAGGTGATTCAGGGAGTCCCAGGCCGGCGCGTCGTCCCGGTGAAAGCCTTCCCCGATGATGGCGGGGTCGATCTCCAGGACTTCGGCCATGACTTCCTTGATGCGGCGGTCGGCGTTCGTCATGGGAGTAGAATACCGTCTCGGGAGAGACCCCGATGCTGCGCCGACTGCTGATCCTCATCCTCGCCACCGCCCTGATGCCGGCCGGCCTACATGCCCAGGAGCCGGAGAAGAAGCCGGAGCCCAAGCCGGACGCCTTCCAGTACTTCTTCGGCAAGAAGCGGGAAGAGCGGAAAGAGGAGAAGAAAGAGGCGCCCGCGAAGGAAGAGGCCTCCGCGCCGGCCGAGGAGTCCGCGGAGCCGGAGCCCGCCGAGACGCCTGCCGCGGAGCCCGCTCAGCCCAAGCCCGCGCCGTCCCCCGCCGCCGCTCCCGTCGTTGAGAAACCGAAGGCGGATCCCAAGGCGGACGCCTTCCAGTACTTCTTCGGCCGCACCACGCAGCCCATCGAGGTGAAGGCGGAAGAGAAGAAGACCCCTACAGACGCCTTCGAGTATTTCTTCGGGAAGGACGGCAAAGCGGGAGCGGAAGAGGAGAAGCCGAAGAGTCCCCCGCCGTCCAGGTAGGACGCCCCCGCCGGGCACGACGCCTTGGACGTCTCCTACCGCGCCAGCATCCGCGTCAGCTCCAGCATCCCGAGATCCAGCGGCTTCTGGTTGGTCACCACCTCGGCCAGGGGTGTCGCGGTGATCTCGCCCTTGTTCAGCCCCATCAGCACGCCGTGCTCGCCCCGGGCCAGGCTCTTCACCGCCGCGGCCCCGAGCCGGGTGGCGAGGAGACGGTCGAAGGCGCCGGGGGTGCCGCCGCGCTGGACGTGCCCCAGTATGGTGGCCCGCAGCTCAAAGCCGAACTTCTGCCGGTTCTCGGAGAAGTGGCGGATCAGCCGCTCGGCGTTGTACTTCGCCCCCTCGGCCACCACGATCAGGGCGTGCGGCTTACCCCGCCGGTAGGCGTCCCGCAACTCGGCGCCCAGGGTGTCCGGGTCCGTATCGACCTCCGGGATGATCACCGCTTCGGCGCCGCCGGCCAGGCCCGCCGCCAGCGCGAGATAGCCGCAGTCGCGGCCCATCACCTCCACCAGGAACGCCCGCTGGTGCGAGGAGGCCGTCACCTTCAGGCGGTCGATCGCCTCCAGGGCGATGTTGAGCGCCGTGTCCACTCCGATCGTGATCTCGGAGCCGCAGAGGTCGTTGTCGATGGTCGAGGCGACGCCCACCACGGGGAAGCCCATGGCGGAGAGCAGATGCGCCCCGGTCTGCGAGCCGTTGCCGCCGATGACCACGAGGGCGTCGATGCCGTGCTGCCTGAGCTGGCGCAGCGCTTCCACCCGGCCTTCCTCGACCCGGTACTCCGGGCAGCGGGCGCTGCCCAGCATGGTGCCCGCCTGCTGCAGGATGCCGCCCACGTCCCGCGCTTCCAGATGGAGGAAGTTGCCGGTGATCAGTCCGCTGAATCCCCGCCGCACTCCGTACGCCTGCCAGCCCTCGTGGATGCCGGCACGCGCCACCGCCCGGATGGCGGCGTTCATCCCGGGGGCGTCCCCCCCGCTCGTCAGAACCGCGATCCGCCTCATCTTGCAGCTCCTCCGTTCTTGATCGCGACAACCTTATCAGGCGCGCAGGACCCGGGCCATCAGGGAGATGGCGATGTCCAGGTGGTCCTCGGTCAGGGAGGGGCCGAGCACGCGGGCGCGGGACAGCCGGTTGACGAGGCGCTCGTCGTAGCGGGCGTGGGGGAGGCGCCGGCGCAGCTCCGCGAGGAGGATGTTGAAGTTCTCGGCCACCGACGGGTGCAGGTCCGCCCCCAGGGAGCGGTAGTCGAGGTCGTTCGCCCGGAAGACGAGAGGGGGGTGGCCCATGGAGTAGAGGTGGAAGAAATCGTCCCGCTCCTCCCGGGTCACCCGCCGGGACTTGCGCCGCGCCTGGGTCAACTGGAAGACGCCCGTCTCCTCCGTCTCCACCTTCTTCGCGATCCGCGCGCCCCGGAGGAGGAGGTCGATGCTCTCCAAAGTGATCTCGGCGCTCTCCCCCCGGCGCGCGACCGCCGTGAGGCCCCGCTCGCCGAGCTCGAAGCCGCGGACGAGGAACCGTTGCGCGTCCGACTCGATGTCGTCCGGCGTCAGCAGAATCGGGCGGATGCCGTTGACCCGCAGCCGGCCGGCGAAGACCCAGGCGGACTCGATCTCGGCGAAGCTGGCGACCACGACCGGCCCCCCTTCCGGAGAGCTGAGCCGCGCCCGTGCCTCGTAAGTCGTCTTGTCGAGGGCCCCGGCCAGGATCTCCACCATGGTCTCGCCCTGCCCCGGAGCGTAGTGGACCGCGACGATGTTCACCCGCTGACTCTGTCGCGGGTCCGCGGTAGAGGTCAAGCCATCGCTTACGTGGAAGAGGCTGCCTGATCCTGCCGGCAACGCCGGACCGAGATCAGCGCCAGCCCGAGCTCGTGGACCTTGCGCAGCAGACACTGGAGGGCGGACTGGTCCGGCACCCGTCCGAGGAGGACCGTCTCGCCGCAGGGCTCCACCGTGAGCGTCATGCCGCCGAACCAGCTCGACCAGTGCTCGTCGAGGCAGCCCTGGAGCCGGATCTCGTAGCAATCCCCGGAGGGTTCTGTCGGATCGGACATGATGGACTCCATTTCCTTCATTCCGCAGTCAGAGTACGATGGAGGCAACGATCCGGCCATTCGCCGAAAGGCGGATTTTCAAGGCGTATCTGGAGGTAGTCGTGAGCGTAGCCGTTCCCCGTCCGGCGAGTCGCTGGAAAGTCCTGGCCGTATTGGCCTTTCTGTCCCTCGGTCTGGGGATCGCCGCCCCGTCCCGCGCCGCCATTCCCGCGGCGGAACGCAAGGTCCTCCTGGCCCTCTACAGCGGGACCGGCGGGGCGCGCTGGGTGAACCGCGAAGGCTGGGGCCGTCCCGCCGGCAGCGAGTGCGACTGGTACGGAGTCCGCTGCAACCAAGCGCGCACGACCGTCGAGGAGATCTTCCTCGGCGACAACGGGCTGACCGGCAAGCTTCCCGCGAAGCTGGGGAACCTCCCCAACCTCCAGACCCTGGACCTGGAGAGCAACGGCCTCAACGGCGCCATCCCCAAGGATCTGGGCCGCCTCCGGAGCCTGCGTTCCCTCCGGCTTGGGCTGAATCCGCTCTCGGGACCGATCCCCAAGGAGCTGGGCAACCTGACGAACCTGGAGACCCTGTCGCTGGCGTTCAACAAGCTCTCCGGAGCGGTCCCGGCGGACCTGGGGCGTCTCGCCAACCTCCAGATCCTCGATCTCTCGCGGAATGCGCTGACGGGAGCCCTGCCCTCTCAGCTCGGGAATCTACGCAGCCTCCAGTTCCTGGACCTCTCCGCCAATCGGCTCACCGGCGCGATCCCCGTAGACCTGGGCCGGCTGACCGGTCTGGTGTCTCTCTACCTCGGGGGAAATCAGCTCACGGGCGGGATCCCCAAGGCGTTGGGAACGCTCACCGTTCTGGAGCAGCTCGGTCTCAGCGACAACCAACTCACCGGCCGCATTCCGCCCGAGCTTGGGGGCCTCGCGCGGCTGGCCTATCTGGATCTGGAGCGGAACCAGCTTTCCGGTTTGATCCCGGCGCGTCTGGGGAGCGCGGCCTCCCTGGAGGGTCTGCTGCTGACCGGGAACCGGTTGTCCGGGAACATCCCCGCCGCGTTGGGCAATCTCCCGAACCTGGCCATCCTCTGGCTGGGCGCGAACCGCCTCACCGGCCCCCTACCCTTCCAACTGGGAGCTCTGTCCGAGCTGGTGGACAACGCCGGTCTCGACCTGCGGGGGAACGCCCTGGCGACGGACACCGAGGCCGGCCTGCTCCTCTTCCTGAACGAAAAGCAGGTGGGAGGCGACTGGATCAGCTCTCAGGCCCCGGCGGCCCTCATTGATTACGGAACCACCCTGGGAGGTCTCACCGACCGGCGGACCGGCGCCTGGGTCTATTGGAGGGTCGAAATCGGTGCCGGCGCGCCGCCGCTGACGATCTCCACGGAGCTCGGCAACGGGGATGTCGACCTCTACGTCCGCTTCGGATCACTGCCGACGGAAACGCAGAACGACGGGGCGTCGGCGCACGGGGAGAACCTGGAGGAGGTGACGATCGCGGCGCCCAAGGCGGGGACTTATTTCATCGGCATCCACGCCCGGGCGCGGTATGAGGGGGTCATGTTGAAGGTGGGTGGATCGTAGAGATGTTCTTCTGAATCCAACAAAAAAGCCGGACCAGTCACCCGGTCCGGCTTCCTGAACCCCGCCCCCCTGACGGTCAATCCGCGGCCGTCGCGGGCTCGCCGACCAGCTCCTCTTCCTTCTTCCCGCGCCGGAACAGCTTCGCGAGCCGCGAGAAGATCCGGGCCTCCTGCCAGTCGTCGAAGATGCTGTAGGTGACCGGGGTGCCGATCAGGGTCAGCAGCAGCACGAGCGTCTGGCCGCCGATGATCACCGAGCCGATCGCCCGGTTGGTGCCGGCGCCCGTGCCGCTCGACGCCACCAGCGGGATCATGCCCGCCACGAAGGCCAGCGTAGTCATCAGGATCGGCCGCAGACGGTCGCGGTTGGCTTCCAGGATCGCCTCGTAGCGCGGCAGCCCCTTCGCCCGCAGACCGTTGGTGTGGTCGACCTGCAGGATGCTGTTCTTCTTCACGATGCCGAACAGCACCAGGATGCCCAGCATCGAGAAGATGTTGATCGACTGGTTCAGCAGCACCAGCGACAACAGCGCGAACGGCACCGTCAGCGGCAGCGACAGCAGGATCGTGATCGGGTGGACCCAGCTCTCGAACTGCGCCGCCAGGATCAGGTACATGAAGACGATCGACAGCAGGAACGCCAGCATGAAGCCGGCGAACGCCTTGCCCTGCTCGCGCGACCGGCCGGTGAGGCCGTAGGAGAAGCCCGCCGGCATCTTGAGGTCGGCCGCCGTCTTGTTTAGATTGTCGAGCGCCACCTGCGCCGAGAAGCCGGGCAGCATGTTGGCGGTGACCATCACCTGCCGGCGCCGGTTCAGACGGTTGATCAGCGACGGGCCTTCGCCTTCGTTCAGGCTTACCAGGTCGCGCAGCGGCACCGTGCCGAGCGTGGCCGAGGGGACTTCCATCGACGCGATGCGCGCGGCGTTGTTGCGGTCCGCCTCTTCGGCGCGGACGTGGACCTCGTACTCCTCGCCCCCTTCGTAATAGGAGGTGGCCTTCTGGCCGCCGACCAGCACGTTGAGGGAGGAGGCGATGTCCTGCACGCGCACGCCGAGGTCGGCCGCCTTCTCGCGGTCGATCCGCACGCCCATCTCCGGCTTGCCGACGATGTAGTTGGTGTCCACGTCCGTGACGCCCGGCACCTTCGCGAGCTCGGTCTTCAGCACCTTGGAGTACTCGTCCAACTTCCCGAGGTCAGGGCCGCCGATCCAGAACTGGATGTCGTTGTCCACGCCGCCGCCGAAGGCCGAAACCTGCGCCACCTGGGCGCGCAGGTTCAGCTTCTGATACTGCGGCAGGATCTCCGTGCGCACGCGGTCCATCAGCGCGAACTGGTCCTTGCCTTTGCCCTTGCGCTCCTCGGGCGGCGTGAGCTGGACGTAGACCGAGCCCAGGTTCAGCGTCCGCTGGGGATCGTCGCCGATGGTCACCACCGTGGTCACCACGCCTTCGATCTGGCGGACCTGCTTCGCGATCGATTCCAGGATGGCCTGGGTGGTGTCGAGGTTCGCCCCTTCCGGCGCGCGCACCACGACCTGGAACTGCGCTTCGTCGTCGTTGGGCAGGAAGTTCTTGTCCACCACCATGAACAGCGGGACGGTGGAGATGAACACCAGGATCATCAGCACCACCACGACCCAGCGGTGGGCGAGCGACCAGCGCAGCAGGCCGAGGTAGCTCCGCTCGACTACGCCGTAGAAACCTTTTCTACGGACGTGTCCCCCTTCCTTGTGCTCCTCGCCCGCGTCCTTGCGCGACAGCCAGCGGGACGACAGCATCGGCGTGAGCGTGAAGGAGACGAGCAGCGAGATGGCGATGGCGAACGCCATGGTCACGCCGAAGGAGTTCATGAACCGGCCGACGATGCCGCCCATGAAGGCCACCGGCAGGAACACGGCGATCAGCGAGAGCGACGTCGCGAGCACGGCGAGGCCGACCTCGCGGGTGCCTTCGACCGCCGCCTGCATGGGCGACATCTTCTTCTCTTCCATGTAACGGAAGATGTTTTCGAGCACCACCACGGCGTCGTCGATCACGATGCCCACCGCCAGCGTCAGCGCGAGCAGGGTGATGACGTTGAGCGTGAAGCCCATGTACTCCATGGCCGCGAAGGTGGCGATCAGCGAGCTCGGGATGGCCACCGCCGAGATCAGCGTCGGCCGGAAGCGGCGGAGGAAGAGCAGCACGATGCCGGCGGCGAAGATCGAGCCGAGGATCAGGTGCTCCTTCACCGCTTCGACGGCCGCGACCGACGAAGGCCGACTGGTCGCGGACGATCTCCGCCTTCCAGCCCTTGGGGATCTCGGACTTGAGCTCCTCGAAGCGCTCCTTGATGGCCGTCCACCACCGCGATGGTGTTGGTGCCCGACTGCTTGCGCACCTGGAGCACCACGGCGGGCTTGCCGTCCACCGTGGCGACGGTCTCCTCGTCCTCCATGCCGTCCTCGATGCGGGCGACGTCGCGCACCCGCACCGGGTAGCCCTGGCGGGTGGCGATCGGGCAGCGCGCCGAACTCCTGCGGCGAGCCGACGCGGCCGTAGGTGCGCAGCGTCAGGTCGCGCCGGCCCTGCTCGACCGGCCGCCGGGGATCTGCACGTTCTGGGTGCCGAGGGCCGCCACCACGTCCGCCGAGGTCAGGCCGAGGCTGGAGAGCTTGGCCGGTATCGGCGACGACGTTGATCTGCCGCGGCCGCTCGCCGACCAGGCGCACCTGGCCGACGCCGTTGACCGTCTCGAGGCGGCGCTTGAGGACCTTGTCGGCGAACTCGGAGATGTCGCGCTGGCGGCCGGGCCGGACAGAGCGATGGAGATCACCGGGTCGGAGTCGGCGTCGAACTTCTCGATGATCGGCGGATCGGCGTCCTGGGGCAGGTCGGCGAGGATCGAGTTGACTTTGTCGCGCACCTCCTGGGCCGCCACGTCGCCGTTCTTCTCCAGGGCGAACTGGATCTGGATCAGCGACACGTTCTCCGAGGAGGTCGAGAACAGCTCGTCGATGCCGCTGATGGTGTTGACCGCCTCCTCGATCTTGTCGGTGATCTCGGTCTCCATCTCTTCGGGAGCCGCGCCGGGCAGGACGGTGGTGATGGTCACGAAGGGGAAGTCGACGTTCGGGAAGCGGTCCACGCCGAGCTGGATGTAGGAGAAGGCGCCCACCACCACGAGGGCGAGGATGAGCACCGTCGCGAAGACGGGGCGCCGCACGCAGAGCTCTGCCAGTTTTTGCATGTCGTCAACTCCCCAGCTTCACCCGCGCGAAGAGCCCGGGGCGCAGCCTGCCGTCCGAGTTCGCGAACTCAGCCTCGGCGAAGAACGTGCGGTTGGCCGGGTCGATCACCCCGCCCACTGTCTTGATGGTCCCGGAGAAGGTCTCGCCCGGATAAGGGTCGACCGTGGCCGCGACGCGCTGGCCCCGCCGCACCTCTCCGAGGTACCGCTCGGGGACGCTGAAGCGGAGCTTGAGCGGCGAGGTCTGGACGATCACGAACGCCACGCCCGCCTCGCCCAGGTGCTCGCCCACGTCGGTGCGGCGCTCGGCTACGACGCCGGTCATGGGCGAGCGGATCACCGAGTCCGCCAGCCGCTGCTTCGCCGTCCGGAGGGCGACCTCGGCGGACTCGCGCGCCGCCCGGACCTGGTCGTAGGTCCCCTGCGAGCGGTCGAACGTCGCCTGTGGGATCGACTCGTTGGCGAGCAGTCCCTTCTTGCGCTCGAAGTCGCGCCTGGCATCCTCCTCGGCGGCCTTGGCGCGGGTCAGCTCCGCCTCGGCCTGCTGGATGTCGAGCCGGGCGTAGTCCGTCTCCATCGTGAGCAGCGTCTGGCCGCGGCCGACCCGCGAGCCCTCCTCCACGTGGACGGCGGCTACGCGGCCGGGCATCTTGGGCGCGACCTCGGACTGCGACGGCGAGATGAACTCGCCCGTGGGCTCGAGGTCGGCCAGGCTCCGGCTCGCCTCGATCCGGGGAGTCTCCCCCTCGGCGGCCGCAGCGGGCTGGGCCGCCGGTTCCTCGCTGACGAGGTGCGCCACGTCCGCCGGCGGCTCGGGAGCGGGCGCCTGGGCGGCTTTGTCATCGGCGGTTTTTTCCTGCGCGCAGGCGGCGGCGAGCATCAGCGCCGCGGCGAGCGCCAGCTTCTTGGCGTTCATGGCTTCACCTCCTCGGAGAGGATCGTATTTTTCAAAGTTCCGACCGCCGACCAGACGTTCAGCTCCGCCAGGTCGCGGCTCAGGCTCTCGGTGACCACCGCGCGCCGCGCCGCCACCAGCGAGCCCTCGGCGGCCTGCAGGTCGAGCGACGTGGCCTCCTGCGCGCGGTACAGCTCGAAGGTCTGCTGGTGCTCGGCCTCGGCGGCGGCGAGCTGATCGTGCGCCAGGGCCAGGCTCCTCTCGGCGGTCCGCAGGTCGAGCAGCGCCTCGAGCACGTCCTCCCGCACCGCCCGCTTGTTCTCTTCCAGGGTGATCTCCGCCTGCCGCCGCCGCTCCTCGGCCGTGCGGACCCGTGAAGCGATCTCGCCGCTGTCCCAGATCGGCAGCGTCAGGTTCACCGAGAAGGCACCGTACCGCTCGGCGGGGAAGTTCGAGGCCTGATTGATGAAGCTCAGCTCGCCGCTCACCGTGGGCAGCCGCGCCGCCCTCTGCTTGGCGACCTCGAGCCGGTTGATCTCCAGCACGATCTCCGCCTGCCGCACCTCGCTGCGGTTGGCCTGGGCCTCGCGCACCAGCGTCTCGGCCTCCGGCAGCTTGGGGAAGGTCAGCTTCGGGTCCTGCACCTGGAGCGAGCCGCCCGGTGCCAGATCCAGGGCCAGCGTCTCCCGCAGCCGGCTCACCGCGGTCTCGCGGATCTGCTCGGCGGAGGCAATGGCCCGCTGCGCGGCCTTGGTGTCCGCGTCGGCGCTCAGCACGTCCACCCGCGTCACCTCGCCGGCCTCATAGAACGCCTGCGCCTGCGCGCGCCGCCGCTCGGCCAGCTCCAGGTTCTGGCGCTCCACGGTCAGCAGCTCGTCCCCCTGGACGATCGCCAGGTAGAACGTGGCAGTCCCCAGAAGCACCTGCTCCTCGCTCTGGAGCACCCCCTGCCGGGCGCTGCTCGTGTTGAGCCGCCCCTGGCGGAGGGCCTTGAGCTCCCGGCCGCCGGCGTAGATCGGCTGGCTCAGGGTCACGTCGTAGCGCCAGTCGTTCTCGGGCAGGATGGTCGCCTCGAAGCCGTTGGCGTCGAAGGTCACCTCGTCGCTGTTGCGGGTGGCCGTGCCGTTGAGCTCCACGCGCGGCAGGATCGCCGAGCGGAGCTGCCGGAGCTGCGCCTCCGCCACATTTACGTCGGAGCGGGCCCGCGCCGTGGACGGATTGGCTTCCAGGGCCCGCCGCAGAGCTTCCTGAAACGTCAGCGCTTGCGCCGCCGGCTCCTGGGCGCGGGCCGCGGGGATGGAAGACGAAAACAGCGAGAGGACGAGGGTGATGGCTGCCGTCCTCCCGCGCCGCTTCTTGTCGAATGTCATTGGGTCTTCCCGCTCCTTTCCTAGCAGGCTAAAGATATGGAGGGGGCCGGCGTAGCATCCATTCGCCGAACGGCGGATTTCGCGGCGTATTGGGTTGTCCGGAGAGTTACAATCTCTTTAAACCTACTTAAGGAGGCCAAATGCGGAAACGCTTTCCCCCTCTGTATGCCCTCACCCTTGGAGTCCTGGTGCTCGCCGGGACTGCCGGAGCGGAGACGGCTCCCTCGTTCAAGGACCTCTTCCAGCAGGGCTCCGCCGCCTACCAGAGCGAGGATTGGCCTCGCTGCGCCGACCGCTTCGCCGCCGCCGCCAAGGCGGCCACCTCGGACCGCCAGGCTGCCCGGGCCTATTTCGCCTCGGCCGCCTGCCTGACCGCCGCCGGTAACAAGGACGCCGCTTTCGAGAGCCTCGACAAGGCGTCGGGGAAGGGCTACCGCGACCTTGAGCGTGCCCAGGGAAACCCCCAGTTTGAGCCCCTGCGGCAGGATCCACGCTGGAAGACCTTCTTCGAAGGGGTCCAGAAGCGGCACGACGCTCACCGGGCGAAGGTCAATGCCGAGCTGGCTCGTCTGCATGAGGAGGACCAGAAGGACCGGATGACTCAGCCGATCGACTGGAGCGTGGTCGGCAAGCGGGACGAAGAGCGGCTCAAGCGGACCAAGGAGATTGCAGCGGCCGGCGGTCTGCGCGAGGCCGACGACTACTACCACGCCGCCATGATCCTCCAGCACAGCAGCGAGGTCGAGGATTACGACCGTGCTCATCAATGGTGTCTCAAGGCCGTGGAGCTCGACCCCGAGCACCCGACGGCCCGCTGGCTCGCCGCGGCTGCCAAAGACCGCTACCTGATGACCCTCGGGAAACCGCAGCTCTACGGGACTCAGTACAAAAGGGTGGACGGCAAGTTGGTTCTCTGGGAGGTGGACCCTTCCGTCACTGACGAGGAGCGGGCGAAGTGGGACGTGCCACCTCTGGCCGAGGCGAAGAAGCGAGCGGAGGAGATGAACAAGGAGCAGGGGCTACAATAAACCCATGCCCGGACCCTCCACCGCCAATCCCTACAGCGTCCATCCCGGTGTCGCCATGATGCGAGCCTGGATCGGCACCCTGCCGGCCAAGACCGGCCGCTCGCTGGAAGAGTGGGCCTACGACATGGACGCCTGACCCTCTTGACCCTCGAAGAGCTCGGCTGGAACGACTTTTTCGCGGCGGCTTTCGCCCCCTGGGCGGAGCAGGGGATGGTGCCGGCCCGCGTGATGGCGCAGAAAGGGTTGGTTCAGGTCTCCACCGGCGACGCCGAGCACTACGCCGATGTCGCGGGCAAGCTGCGGCACGAGCTCAAGGGAGCGGGCGGGGCAGGCTATCCGGCGGTCGGGGACTGGGTTGCGCTCCGGCCGCCCACCGGCGAGGGGCGGGCCATGATCCACGCCGTCCTGCCGCGCAAGTCGAAGTTCTCGCGGAAGACCGCCGGCCAGCGCACCGAGGAGCAGGTGGTGGCCGCCAACGTCGACACCATCTTTCTCGTCTCGGGCCTCGACGGCGACTACAACCCCCGGCGCATCGAGCGCTACCTTACCGCCGCGTGGGACAGCGGCGCTCAGCCGGTCGTCGTCCTCAACAAGCTGGACCGCTGCGACAACCCGGACACGTGCCTGCTGGAGGTCGAGGCCGTCGCCATGGGCGTGCCCGTCCACCGGGTGAGCGCCAAGATGGGGGAAAACGTCGACGAGCTGCGGGCCTACTTCGGCCCGGGGCAGACCGTGGGGTTCCTGGGCTCCTCGGGCGTGGGCAAGTCCACCCTCATCAACCGTCTTCTGGGGCGGGACGCCCAGCGCACGGGCGAGGTGCGCGAAGGCGACGACCGGGGCAAGCACACCACCACCCACCGCGAGCTCTTCCCGGCCCCTGATGGTGGCCTCCTCATCGACACTCCCGGCTTGCGGGAGGTCCAGCTCTGGGAAGGAGACCAGGGGATCGAGTCCGCCTTTCCTGACATCGAGGCGCTGGCGGAAAAGTGCCGTTTTCGCGATTGCCGCCACGGGGGGGAGCCCGGCTGCGCGGTGGAAGAGGCGGCGCGGACCGGAGAGTTGCCGGCCGAGCGTCTGGAGAGCTACCGCAAGCTCCAGAAGGAGATGAAGCAGCTCCAGATCCGTCAGGACGAGGTCGCGCGCATCCGCGAGAAGCAGAAGCTGAAGGTCATTCACAAGGCCCAGAGGAATTTCAAGCCGCGGGGATGACCTTTCTGTCGCAATCCTGGCTCCCGGTGTCGCGACTCTCTCCCTTGAGCCGCCAGGGAGGGGGGAGAATGTTGCAGAGACTCTGTTGTCTGCGACATTCCCCGCCTTTTCTGTTGCGATGAATCCAGAAAGCGTCGCATCTTTTCGGCGGTCTGCAACGTCATCTCTTTTTCGGGGTACGTCTTTCCCCTTGGATGTCGCGAAACATGGCTATCAGGAGGGCGGGTTGTCGCGTCGTGTTGCATCTTGGGGAGTTGATGTCGCATGTATGTCTCTTCGTGTTGCGGTATTCCTCTTGTCTGTCGCGATGATCCCCTTGAGTGTTGCAATCTTGTTGCAGCGTATCTTTCGGGAAAGCCTGGCTGCGACACGTAGTGAGAGAGTCGCGACAGAAAAGGGACTCGACGACGCGGAGAAAACAGGAGATGCAACATCTACCCGGCTTCACGGCCTCGGGAAGAGGGACGAGGTAAGCCTGAAGGGAGCCGTCGCAAGGTGAAAACGCCACGCTTCGACGAAGAGCTGCGCTCGCTGCTGCGGGAAAATCTGACGCGCTTCGCGAAGAGTAGCGCGCCGATGGCGGAACGCCGGCCCGCGGCGGTGGCGTTGGTCGTCCAGCCGGATGAGAGAGGGAATGCCGCCCTTCTTCTCACACGCCGGGCGGCTGGACTGAAGCGTCACGGCGGCCAGTGGGCTTTGCCGGGAGGCCGTCTCGATCCCGGAGAATCCGCGGAGGATGCCGCATTGCGCGAGCTGGAAGAAGAGCTCGGATTCGTCCTGACGCCCGAGCACATCCTGGGCTGCCTCGACGACTTCCCGACCCGCTCGGGCTTCGTGATCACCCCCGTCGTGCTCTGGGGAGCCGCAGATGCGGCGCTCCGTCCGGACCCCCGCGAGGTGGCGGGCGTCTACCTCGTCCCGGTCGCGGACCTCCTGGACCCGGACAACCTCGTCCTCCACTCGATTCCCCAGAGCGACCGTCCCGTCCTGGCCCTCGCGATCCTGGACACTCTCATCTACACCCCGACGGCGGCGATCCTCCACCAGTTCGCCGAGGTGGGCGTGCTCGGCCGGGAGACGCGGGTGGACGGGTATGAGCAGCCGGTGTTTGCGTGGCGGTGAGGGATAGCTTGAACCGTCCCTTCAGGGACAATCGCGGGTAGCCCCAGGTTTCAACCTGGGGCGGCGCGGTGCCGGATCTCACCGGGACGGCAAGGCGGGCCCGGCGGTCACTCGCAGTAATAGCACTCGGTCCAGTAGGACTCGGTGATGTAGCCCGACGTGTCTCCGTAGCAGACCCGGGTGTTGGGGCAGTCGGTGTAGCAGACGCCGCCGGTGGAGTAGTAGTCGGTGTAGGCGACTCCCCATAGACAGATGGCCTGGGCAGGCGCCGGCAAGGACGCGAAGGCCGTCAGCGCGAGCACCACAATCAGTGCCACGCCCTTCAGAGACAGTCTCTTCTTCATGCTCATCCGTGCTCTCCTTTGAATAGGAATCACCTCACGCTGGCCTGACGGGCGATCCCACGGCGAGAAGGGAGACTCGCCGCCTCCAGAATCGCCCGTCAGGCCCCGCTGTCCGTCGCTCCGAGGGGGGAGGACGTTTTGTTCCCTTCTATAAGCAAGGGTGCCGAAGAGGCGCTTTCGCGAGCTTGCCAATTCCCCCTGAAACCTTCCCTCCACCCCCGCGTAGAACCCCCTTGACGACAGATGTCGTCAGGCGTACCATGACGACGGTTGTAGTCAACTTGAGGGACGGTATGAAACCGAAATCGATCGGAGACCAGGAGCTGGCGCTTCTGCAGCACGTCGAGGAGCAGGGTGGCGCCTCCGTTGGACAGGCGGCGGAAGGGTTCGGCGCGCCGCGTGGGCTCGCCCGTTCCACCGTGCTGACCATGATGGAGCGCCTGCGTCAGAAGGGACACCTGGACCGCCGGCAGGTGGCGGGCGTCTACCAGTACTTCTCCCCGGCCCCGGCCGGCGAGGTGCTGCGCGACGTGGTGCGGAGCTTCGTCGAGAAGACGCTCGGCGGCTCCGTGGCGCCCTTCGTGACCTACCTCACGGAAGAGGCCGAGGTCTCGGACTCCGATCTGGCCGAGCTGGAAGAGCTGGTGGCCAAGCTCCAGTCGAAGCGGAAGGAGGAGGCATGAGCGCCTTCACACCGGTCCTGGATGCCTTGCTCCGCGCGTCCCTCTATGGCGGGCTCTTCGTCGCCGCCGTCTGGGCGGTCTGCCGCCTGTTCCCGCGCCTGCCGGCCTCGGTGCGGTGCGGCCTCTGGTGGGCGGCCTGCCTGAAGCTGCTGCTGGATCTCGTCTGGCTCGCGCCCGTGCCGCTCGCCCTGCTGCCGGCGAAGACGGCAGGGGGGCCGGCGGTGGAGGCGGCGACCTTATATATAAGGAATGCGGCGGAGGCCCCCTCCCGGGCCCTCACCCCCTACCAATTGATCCCCCCTGGGCCCGACCCCTCCCTCCCTCCCTCACCGGGAGAGGGGAGGAGTTTGTCTTGGGAGAGCGCTCTGGTCCTGACGTGGATCCTGGGACTCCTGATCCTCGTCATGAGGATGACCCTAGGCCTTCGGCAGACCCGACGGATCCTCCGATCCGCAGAGCCGTTGCGGGAAGGGTGGATACGGACGGCGTTCCTCGAATTGTGCGAGCGGTTGTCCCTCCGCCGGGCTCCGGAGCTGCGGGGATCGGGCGAGGTGGGGACGCCGCAGGTGACCGGGCTGTTGCGGCCGGTCGTATTGATCCCGGAATCCGGCCTCGCGCGGCTGACCCCCGCCGAGGTGTCGATGACGCTGTGCCACGAGTTGGTCCACCTCCGGCGCAAGGACCTCTGGTTCGGCTGGGTGCCGGCCCTGGCGCAGCGGCTGTTCTTCTTTCATCCGTTGGCGGCGCTGGCCGCCCGTGAATACGCGCTCGCCCGCGAAGCCGCGTGCGACGCGGAGGTGCTCCAGGTCCTGGGGTCGGCGCCCCAGGCCTATGGACGCCTTCTCCTCCGATGGGGTGTGGCTCCGCGAGAGACCGGTCTCGCCGCCGCGGGCGCCTCACCCTCTGCGCAGAACCTCAAAAGGAGACTTCAGATGCTGCAGCAGAGTTCCGATAGCAGGAAGCGCTCCGCCCTCTGGTGGTGGTTGGCCGGGGCGGCGGTTCTTGTAGGTATGGTTCCCATCCAGATCGTGGCGCAAGAAAGAGAAGACGCTCCGCAGGCCGAGGAGGCGGTCGCTCCCGTGGAGGCTGTCGCTCCCGTCGATGCGGTCGAGCCCGTCGAGGCCGTCGAGCCGGTCGAGCCGGTGGACGAGGTCGCGCCCCCGGGCACGCCGGTCGCGGTCGCCCAGGCGCCGACTCCGTTGCCGCCCGGCGTCCCGGTGGCCCGGGCCCCACGGGCTCCGAAGGCGGTTCCACCCGTCCCTCCGGCGCATCTGGCGCCAGGGACTCCCGCTCCTCCGGCCGTCCCTTCGACTCCGGCCGTGGCGCCCGCTCCGGCGGCGAGAGCCCTTCCGGCTCCGATTCCAGGCCGGGCGGCCCCCAAGGCCCTGCCGGGAGGTCATCCGCGTCCGGCCCTGGCTCCCACCCCGGGCGCTCCGGTGGCGATGGCCTACGGCACGCCCGCTCCGGCTCCCCGCGCCGCCGGCGGCCGGGAGTACCAGGGCGTGACGCCGCCCCCCGCACCGCCCGCTCCGCCCCGGCCCCCCGCGCCTCCCAAGCCGCCGAAGGAGGGGAAGCACAGCTACTCCTACTCCTACAACGGCAACGGCGACTCCTGGGTCGTGCTGAAGGGGGAGGGCAACACCATCATGAACGGCTCGACCCGGGACATCGAGAAGGTCCGCCAGCTCCGCAAGGGCGGGGAGGACATCTTCTGGTTCCGCCGCGACGGCAAGGCTTACGTGGTCCGCGACGCGGCCACCCTGGCGCAGGTCGAGAGGATCTGGGAGCCGATCGGCGAGCTGGGTGCCAAGCAGGGCGAGCTGGGAGCCCAGCAGGGCGCGCTCGGCGGCAAGCAGGGCGCGCTGGGCGCCAAGCAGGGGACCCTGGGCGCGCAGCAGGGAGCCCTGGCGGCCGAGCGGGCGCGACGCGGCAACGAGGCGGACGAGCGCGAGAGCGAGAAGCGTCAGCGCGAGATCGAGAAGGACATGGAACGGCTCAGCCGCGAGATGGAGGACCTGGGGCAAGAGATGGAGGCGCTCGGGCGGCAGATGGAGCAGCTCGGCCGCCAGATGGAAGCCGCCAGCGCCAAGGCCGAGAAGGACATGCACGCCCTGATGGCGCAGGCCATCCGCAGCGGCGTGGCCCAGGAAGTCCGGTAGGCCCCGCTACAACACACCGATTTCCCGCGCCCGGGCGATGGCCTGGGTGCGGTTGCGGGTGCCGAGCTTGGCGTAGATGTTCTCCAGGTGCTTCTTGACCGTGCTCGGCGCGATGTACAGCTTGCGGCCGGCGTCGGCGTTCGAGAGGCCGGTGGCGATCAGCCGCAGCACCTCCACCTCGCGCTCCGAGAGCGGCTCGGCCATCGCGGTCTCCTGACGGTCCTGCCCTCCGGCCGGCGATGGCGGCAACAACTCCACCCGCGCCGGCCTTTCCATTCCCAACGCGTCGAGGAGCCTGCGGGCGTACTCCGGGGAGACGGCGTCCGGCGCGGCCTCCTCGATCAGGCCGGCCAAGGCGGGGTCCTCGTCCGCGAAGAGACGCACGTAACCTTCCGGCTCCGCCATCGCCAGGGCGCGGGCCAGGAGCGCCACCGCGCCTTTCCGGTCCCCCTGGAGGTTCCGCGCCAGGGCCTGCAGCGACAGGACCTCGATCGCCGACTGGGCCCGGCCGGTCTCTTCCGCCGTGGCGAGCAGGGCCGAGAGCAGCTCTTCGGCCTGGGCGGTCTCGCCCCGGGCCAGCAGCAGGCGGGCGATCACCAGGTGCGCGAAGTCGCGGCGGTGGATGTCGTTGAAGGCGTCGGACACGGGACCCTTCCGCCAACTTCCGAGGAGGCCGGAGTCGCGGGCCCAGCGCGCCGCCGCCTCCAGGGCTTCCGCGTTCCCTTCCATCCGGGCCTGGCGGAGCTGGACTCCGGCCCGGAAGGAGAGGATGGCCTCGAGCCAGTGGGGCTGGCCGGTCCGGCGGATCACCTCCTCGGCACGGCCGAGCGCCGCCAGGGCGCCGGGGAAATCCCCCAGCGAGCTCAGCACCCGGCTCATCGACAGGCTGCCCGAGAGCAGGCCGCTGGCGATCTCGCCGCGCTTGCCCAGCTCCCAGGCCTTGGCCGCTTCCTCGACGGCGCCCGGCAGGTCGTCCCACTCGCGCCGCACGTCGGCCAGGATGCCGCGGGCCATGGCGGCGGCGGGGATCGCCCGGCCGTCCTTTCCTTCCGCGATGCGCAGGGAGCCGCGGGCGAGCTCGGCGGCCTTGTGCAGGCGGCCCTGGGCGAGGTGCAGCTCGGCGAGATGCCACTCGGCCAGCAGGACGCAGAAGGTGTTGCCGCTGCGCGCGCACTCCGTCCGGGCCTGCTCGAAGGCCTCCCCGGCGGCCGCCAGCTCGTCGAGCCCGAGCCAGGCCGTGCCGGTGTCCAGGAGGAGGACGCCGCGGACGAAGTGGGCGTCCTCGGGCAGCCAGTCCAGGGCGTCCTGGTAGAGCGCGATGGCTTCGCGGTTGCGGCCCGCGGTGCGGGTGAGCAACCCGCGCAGGACCTCGACGTGCCCGAAGAGCTCGGAGTCCGGCGCCGCCTCCAGGGCGCGCTCGGCGGCGTCGACCTGCTCCGCCGCCGCCTTGAGCTCGAGCTGGGAGACCAGGGCCCAGGCGTAGGACAGGCGCAGCTTGGGCCGCCGCTCCAGCCACTCGGCGGGTAAGGAGCGGATCCAGCGGATCACCGTGCCGGCGTCGGCCCGCATCAGGCGGGGCAGGGCGTGCTCGGTCACCAGCTCGGTGGCGCGGTCCATGGCCCCGGCGGCCAGGGCGTGCTCCAGCGCGTCCTCGGGATGGCCGTGGTCGGAATACCACTGGCTCGCCCGCTCGTGCAGCGCCGCCAATCCCTGCCGCCCCTCCTGGCGCTCCAACTGGTGCCGCAGCAGGGTGCCGAAGAGGTGGTGGTAGCGATACCAGGTGCGGGTGTCGTCCAGCGGGATCAGGAAGAGGTTGGTGGCGTCCAGGCGTTCGAGGATCGCCTGGGCGTCCTCGCGCCCGGTTACGGCCTCGCACAGCGGCGCCGAGAGGCGGGTCAGCACCGAGGACCGCAGCAGGAACTCGCGCACCGGCTCCGGCTGGCGGGAGAGCACCTCCTCGGTGAGGTAGTCGAGGACGTAGCGGTGGCTGCCGGTGAAATCCCCGATGAACCCTTCCACATCCGCCCGTCCCTGGAGGGAGAGCGCCGCCATCTGGAGGCCCACGGCCCAGCCTTCGGTGCGCTGCTCCAGGGCCTCCACGTCCTCGGCGGAGAGAGCGAGGCCCATGGCCTGGTTCAGGAAGTCGGCGGCCTCCTGGGAGGTGAACCGCAGGTCCCGGGCCCGCAGCTCGATGAGCTGCCCCCGGGCGCGCAGGCGCGACAACTGGAGGGGGGGATCGACCCGGGTGGCGATCACCACGTGCATGCGCGGCGGCAGGCGGTCGAGCAGGAACTGGACGGCCTGATGGATCTCCGGAGTCTCGATCGCGTGGTAGTCGTCGAGGACCAGCACGAGGTCCTGGCCGAGGGCGTGGATCTCGTTGAGAAGCCCGGTCAGGACCGGCTCCAGCGCCACGGCGTCCGGGCTCTGGGCGTGGCGGAGCGTCGTCAGGGTGTCGTCCCCCAGCCCGGGGTGCGGCTTCTGGAGGGCGGTTACGACATAGCAGAGGAAGCGGAGGAGGTCGTTGTCCCCCTCGTCGAGGGAGACCCAGGCGACGGAGCGGCCGCTGGTCTGGATCCATTCCGAGAGCAAGGTGGACTTGCCGAAGCCGGCCGGGGCCGAGACGAGCGTGAAAGGGCCCGCGGCTCCCGCCTCCAGGCGCTGGGTCAGCCGCGGCCGGGGCACCCGGTTGGGGCGCGGGGCCGGGATGTAGAGCTTGGTGGCGAGCAGCGCGTCGAGAGGCTGAGCGGTCGCGGGGCGTTCGGACATCGGGGGCGGCTCGGGGTCTCCAGGGAGCATAACAGACGGCCTTCTCCCAAGGATTTCCACCTTTGCGCCACTCTTGAAATTTACTTGAGAATCGTCGTCCAGTGCCCTGGTTGTGATAAGGTACGGGCATTCGAGTCTTCAAGGTCTTTGCCCAGTCACGGGTAGGGTACCGGGTGTAAATCCGCTGATGCGGTCTGTCACTTCCGATCTCGTCGTCCGCCGCCATTCTGCCTCCAGGGGGAAGTTGTGCGCGGGATGTTCCTGCCGAGGAGTCTTGCCATGCATGTTCAGAAATCCGGCCTAGCCAGGATCGTCTTCGTCTTTGTGCTGCTGACCCTCGGGCTTGTCCCGGCGGCGTCGGCGGCGACCTCTCAGTTTCAGATCCTGCTGAACCTGGACAACCAGATCAACACCGGGTGCGACGTCCCCACTCTGACGGGCACGTTCCCCGGGGTCGAGCAGATCCTGACCACCACGGTGGAGACGATCGGCTCCTCGGCGGCCCAGGTGACGGCGCTGCAGATCCAGAACTGCGTCAGCCCGGCGACCGACACCTTCGGCCCGCCCTCGCCCGTCGCGGCTCCTCCGGGCCGGCCGCTGCCCTGGCCGGTGGGAGTGAGCAACGGCACGGACGGCTCGAGCGTCATCGAGACCTACTACCCGCTGAGCCTCTCGACCGTACAGCACATCCCGGTGATCCGCCTCGGAGTGCTGGGTCTGGCGAACGGTACAGTTGAGGACGAGATGCTGACGGCCCGGGTGACCCCGGGACAGGGCCCGCCGATCCTTATCCAGGCCCTGGGCGTGCCGGACATCCCGACCCTCTCCGAGTGGGCCCTGATCCTGCTGGGTCTGTCGCTGTTCGCCGCGGCCATGATGATGATGCGCCGCCGCACGGCCACGGCCTACCTGTTCGCGCTGTTGCTCCTCGGCATGGCGGGAGCGGCCTGGGCTATCGCCGGCGACCTGGACGGCAACACCATCGACGAGTGGGGAGCCCCCCTCGCCACCGAGACCTTCGCCGAGGCGGGCGCCGACGCCCCCGCCGGCACGGACATCCGCGCCCTCTACGGCTTCCGCTGCGCGGTGCTGAACGCGATCTGCTTCCGCATCGACGCGGTGCTGCAGTTCAGCGGCGCCATCAACGACGCGGCGACGGTCGCCGAGGACTCGAGTGCGACCACGATCAACGTCCTGGCGAACGACATCGGTGGTCCGTTCACCATCCAGTCGGTGACGCAGCCGGCGAACGGCACGGTGGCGATCACCAACGCCGGCGCGGACCTCACCTACACGCCGAACGCCAACTACTGCAACAACCCTCCGGGAACGACCCCGGACACCTTCACCTATACAGTGACGCCGGGCGGCTTCACGGCCACGGTGTCGGTGACGGTGACCTGCGTCGATGACCCGCCGACGGCGGTGAACGACGCGGCCACGGTGGCGGAGGACGCCCCGGCCACGGCGATCCCCGTCCTGGCGAACGATACAGACATCGACGCCGGCCCGATCAGCATCACGTCGGTGACGCAGCCGGCCAACGGCGCGGTGGTGATCACGGGCGGCGGCACGGGCCTGACCTACCAGCCGAACGCAAACTATTGCAACACGCCTCCGGGGACGACGCTCGACACCTTCACCTACACGCTGAACGGTGGTTCCTTGGCCACGGTGACGATGACGGTGACCTGCTTCGACAACCCGCCGGTGGCGGTCGCCGACGCGGCGACTCTCACCGAGGATGATCCGGCTACCGCGATCGACGTGCTGGCGAACGATACAGACACGGACGGTGGCCCGATCAGCGTTAATTCGGTGACGCAGCCCGCAAACGGCGCCGTGGTGATCACCAACAGCGGCGCGGACCTTACCTACGCGCCGAACGCGAACTTCTGCGGCACGGACAGCTTTACCTACACCCTGGCGCCGCCGCTAGTGGGCGGCTCTTCCGCGACGGTGACGGTGACGGTGACCTGCGTGAATGACGACCCGGTGGCGGTCGCCGACGCGGCGACCGTGGCCGAAGACGCCGCCGCAACGGCAGTCAACGTGCTGGCGAACGACAGCGACGTCGAGAACGATCCCTTCACCATCCAGTCTGTGACGCAGGGTACGAACGGCGCGGTGGTGATCACGGGCGGCGGCACGGGTCTCACCTACCAGCCGAACGCGGACTTCTGCGGCACCGATACCTTCACCTACACCCTCAATCCGGGCGGCTCGACGGCGACGGTGACGATGACGGTGACCTGCGACGACGACAATCCGGTGGCGGTCAACGACGCGGCGACCGTCAACGAGGACTCCGGGGCCAACACGATCAACGTGCTGGCGAACGACACGGACGTCGACGGCGGACCGATCAGCATCACGTCTGTGACGCAGCCGGCCAATGGTACGGTGGCGATCACCAATGGCGGCGCGGATCTCACCTACACGCCGAACGCCGGCTACTGCAACAACCCTCCGGGCACGACGCTGGAAATCTTCACCTACACACTGACGCCGGGCGGCTCGACGGCGACGGTGACGGTGACTGTCACCTGTGAGGATGACAATCCGACGGCGGTCGCGGATTCCGCGACAGTCGCTGAGGACTCGGTCGCGAACCCGATTGACGTGCTGACGAACGATACCGATCCAGACGGCGGCACGAAGCTGATCCAGTCGGTGACGCAGCCGGCTAATGGATTGGTTTCGATCACAGGGGGCGGCACAGGCCTGACGTATACGCCGAACGCGAACTACTGCAACAGCGTGTCGGGCATACCGGACACCTTCACCTACACACTGACGCCCGGCGGCTCGTCCGCAACGGTGTCGGTGATGGTGACCTGCGTGGACGACGATCCGACAGCGGTGGCGGACGCCGCGACCGTGCTCGAGGACTCGGTCGCGAACCCGATCGACGTGCTGGCGAACGATACCGATCCGGATGGCGGCACGAAGAGCGTCGCTTCGGTCACGCAGGGGGCGAACGGCTCGGTGGCGATCACCGGCGGTGGCACGGGCGTGACTTACACGCCGAACCCGAACTACTGCGGCGCGGACTCCTTCACCTACACGCTGACGCCGGGCGGCTCGTCCACGACGGTGACGGTGACGGTGACCTGTGAGGAAGACCCGCCGGTGGCGGTGGCGGACGTGACGACAGTCGCCGAGGATTCGGGCGCTACGGCCATCCTGGTACTGGCGAACGACGTGGACGTGGACGGCGGCACGAATTTGGTGCAGTCGGTGACGCAGCCGGCCAACGGCACGGTCGTGATCACCAACGGCGGCTTGGACGTGGCCTACACGCCGAACGCGAACTATTGCAACACGCCTCCGGGTACGACGCTGGACACGTTCACCTACACGCTGACTCCTGGCGGCTCCTCCGCGACCGTCTCGGTTTCGGTGACCTGCCTCAACGACGGGCCGGTCATCGATCTCGACGCGAACGATGACAAGGGCACGCCCGGCAGCGATTTCGCGACCACCTTCATGGAAGGCGACCTGGCGACGCTGATCGAAGACCCGGTAGACGCGACGGTGATGGACGCCGACAACCCGGATCCCGACAGCGCGACTCTGGTCTCGCTGACGGTGACGATCACGAACCTGCTCGACACGGGCTTCGAGACGCTGTCCACAGACGTGACGGGCACCGCGATCATCGCCAACTACGCCGTGGCCCCGGGTACGGGAACCCTGACCCTGACCGGTCCGGATACGGTGGCCAATTTCCAGACCGTGCTCCGCAAGGTGCGGTATCAGAACACCGACACCTCTCCCACCGAAACGCCGCGCGTGATCAACTTTGTGGCCAACGACGGCACGACAAACGGCAACACTGCGGTCTCCACCGTGACTGTCGAGTCGGTGGACACCAGCCCGACGGCGGTCGCCGATGCGGCCACGGTCCCTGAGGACGCGGGAGCGACCGCCATCGACGTGCTGGCGAACGACACTGATCCGGATGGCGGCCCGATCAGCATCACCTCGGTGACGCAGCCGGCCAACGGTACGGTGGCGATCACGGGCGGCGGCACGGGCCTGACCTACCAACCGAACGCGAACTACTGCAACAGCGTCTCGGGGAGCCCGGACACGTTCACCTACACCCTGACGCCGGCTGGCCCCACTCCGACGGCGACGGTGACGGTGACGGTGACCTGCGTGGACGACAACCCGGTGGCGGTCAACGACGCGGCGACGGTCAACGAGGACTCGGGCGCGAACACGATCAACGTGCTGGCGAACGACACGGACGCGGACGGCGGTCCGATCAGCATCACCTCGGTGACGCAGGGCACGAACGGCGCGGTGGCAATCACCAACGGCGGTGCGGATCTGACCTACACGCCGAACGCGAACTACTGCGGTCCGGACAGCTTCACCTACACGCTGACGCCGGGCGGCTCGTCGGCCACGGTGACGATGACCGTGACCTGCGTGGACGACAACCCGGTGGCGGTGGCCGACGCGGCCACGGTGGTCGAGGACTCGACCAACAACGCCATCGACGTGCTGGCCAACGACACCGACGTGGACGGTGGCACCAAGTCCGTCCAATCGGTGACGCAGCCTGCCAACGGCTCGGTGACGAACAACACCACGAATGTGACCTACACGCCGAACGCGAACTACTGCGGCACGGATACGTTCACCTACATGCTGACGCCGGGCGGCTCGACGGCCACGGTAACGGTGACCGTGACCTGCGTGGACGACCCGCCGGTGGCAGTCAACGATTCGGCGACGGTCTTGGAGGACGCTGCCGCCACGGCGATCCCCGTGTTGGCCAACGACACTGATCCCGACGCGGGCCCGATCAGCATCACCTCGGTGACGCAGCCGACCAACGGCACGGTGGTGATCACGGGCGGCGGCACGGGCCTGACCTATCAACCGAACGCGAACTACTGCAACAACCCGCCGGGCACCACGCTGGAGACGTTCACCTACACGCTGACGCCGGCCAGTGCAACGCCGACCGCGACAGTGACGGTGACGGTGACCTGCGTCAACGATCCGCCGGTGGCGGACAACGACACATTCGACTTCATCGGCAACACCGACCTGGTGGTGGATCAGGCCGCGTTGTCGACGCCGCACGTTCTGGAGACTACGCCCACTACCTTCGGCGTGCTCGACGGTGACAGCGATCCCGTCGAGGGTAACGCGATCTCCGTCACAGCGATTACGGTTGGGGCCTGCACGGATGCGAGCGCGCCTCTGGACTGCTCCGACCCTGCGGTGGGCCGGGTGCAGATGCAGTCGAACGGCCGCTTCATCTTCACGCCGGCTCCTGGCGACACGGGGGCCACGGAGACCTTCCAGTACACCGTGACGGACAACGGCGTACCCGCTCCCGCGAGCACGGTTGCGACGGTGACGCTCACCCGCTTCGAGCGGGTGTGGTATGTGGACCCGACAGCGGCCGCCGGCGGCAACGGCACGTCCTCCTCGCCGTTCAATGCGCTCACCGCTCTCAATGGCGCGGGCGGCGCAGGCGATTCCGACCTCGCGGGCGACTACATCTTCATCCACGCGGGCACGCTCGCCGGCTCGATCGAGCTCGAGGCCAACCAGCACCTGATTGGTAAGGGCGTGGCCCTGTCGATTCCGGTCAATCTCAACGGCAACGGCTCACCTACCAACCTGGTGACGGCGGGAACCAAGCCCCAGGTCACCAATGCAGCTGGCAACACCGTGACGGTCACCGGGGCGGTCCCTGTTGAGATTCGTGGTCTGAGTCTGGCGAGCACCACCGCCAACGCGATCGACCTCACGTCTGCGGCGGCACTCACCGGCTCGGCGACCCTGACTATCTCCGATAACGAGATCCGCAACGCTGGAGCCGAGGGCGTCGATATCAACCTCAATGCCGGTACGTCCGGAACGCTGGCGATCAACTTCACCACCAACAGCTGGAACCTCGCCGGCACCCACAACGGCAACAGCTTCGACGCGCGTACGGCGGCTGCCGCCGCGAATCTGAGACTCAATTTCAGCAATAACGCCAACATCCTGACCACGAACGCTGCCGCGTCGGGCGTATTCGTCGATGGCTCGGGTGGCGGTACGTTGACCATCACTGGCTTCGCGAACAACAGCGTCCACCAGAACACGGTGGGCTCGGGTATCTCGATCACCAGCGCTAAATTCGACGCCAACGCGGGTACTGCGGCCTATGACCAGGTCTCCGGTGGCACGACGGTGGTCGGAACCTCGGGAGACGGTGTGGGAGTGAACGGCGTCGTGATGACCACCGTGTCCGGCGACCTGGCCTTCACCGACCTCGACATCTTCACGGCCAACGGCGCCGGCCTGCGGGTAACGGGCACGGGAGCCGTTAATACCGGAGCGGGCACCGGTACGCGGGTGACCGTGGGAGCCGGGGTGGCGATCTTCGAGGCGACCGGCGGCCCAGCGGTGGACGTGACCAACGCCACGGTCGACCTGCAGCCGACGAGCATCAAGAGCACGAACAGCCCGACGACAGGCGTGTCGCTGGTCAACGTCGCCGACGGTACGACGGCCGCGGTCTTCTCCGCGGGGGCGGGCAGCTCGATCACCAACGCGACAGGGACGGACTTCAACGTCGACGGCGGTAATGCCACTGTCAGCTACGCTGCCATGATCACCAACTCGGCCGGTCGTTCGGTGGTGGTGCAGAACCGGACCGGCGACACCGCCACCTTCAGCGGCGCCATCACCGATACCGGCACGGGCATCTTCCTCAACAACAACACCGGTTCGACGATCAGCTTCTCGGGTGTGTTGAGCCTAACCACCGGCGCCAGTGACGCCTTCACCGCCACGGGTGGCGGCACGGTGACGGCGACGGACACGACGAGCACGATCACGACGACCACAGGTATCGGTCTCAACGTGGCGAACACCACCATCGGCGCCTCGGGCCTGAGGTTCCGCAGCATCTCGGCGGGCACGGCGGCGTCCGGTCCGTCGAGTGGCATAATCCTCAACAACACGGGTTCCTCCGGCAACTTGGTGGTGAGCGGTACGGGTAGCGCGGGTTCCGGTGGCACGATCCAGCGAACGACTGGTGCAGGTATCTCTTTGACGAGCACGATGGCGCCGTCGTTCGCCTGGATGAACATCCAGAACACTGCCAGGAGCGGCGTGAAGGGGACGCAGGTCAATGGATTCACTCTGACGAACACCACGATCAACAACTCGGGCACGGCGGCGATCGCAGGCTCGTTCGATTCGAACATCGCCTTCAACGATCAGGCGGTGGGCACGGAACAGAACCTGATCGGGACTGTTTCAATCACGGGCAACACGCTGACGAACGCGCAGTACCACGGTGTCGACATCACGAACTTCAACGGCACCATCGCCAATCTGACGCTGTCGAACAACACGATCACGAGTTCAACCTCGGCTGCCTCCTCGCTCGGCTCGGGAATCAACCTTCAGGCGCTGGGCTCGGCGACGACGGTGGCAAACGTGACGCAGGCGACGATCGCCAACAACGTGATCACCAACTTCCCGAGTGGCGCCGGCATTCAGGCCCTGGGAGCCAATGCCAACGCCGCGGGGCCGGCCGGGACCTTCGGTACGCCCGGTAGCGCGAACGTCATCAGCATCACGGGGAATCGTGTTGCCGGCCAAAGCGCGGTGAACAGGCTGGGGACCAACGGCATCCTGGTGGCGGCGACCGGCAAGGGGCAGGCGAACTTCGACGTGTCGAGCAACGGCACTGTGGCCAACCCACTTGCGAACATCGCGGGCTTCGGCATCGGCGTTTCGGTGAGAGGTGCGGTGACGGTGGAAGCGGACGTGACGAACAACATCCTGGCGCCGAACAACACCTTTGCCAGTCCGGCCATCTCGGTGGGCGCGGACAATCTCTTCGGCGTCACCGACGCTCCTGACCTGACCAGCACGATCAGCAACAACACGATCAGTCAGTCGGACGGCAACGGCATTCTTGCGACGGTTCGGAATTCGAACGGGATCGGCCGTTTCAAGATCCAGAACAACACGGTGGCCGCTCCGCTGACCGGCGTGCGTCCTGGGATTCGAGTGGATTCCGGTACGGCGTCCGGGAATACGACGGTCTGTCTGAACATATCTGGCAACACAAGCGCGGGAAGCGGCAGTTCCCAGGGCTTGGGCCTGCGCAAGCAGGGGACGGTCACGACGACGAATGCGTTCGGCGTGAACGGCATGGCGGCCACGAGCACGCCGGGAGTGGAGACGTACGTAAACGGTTTGAATCCGGCTGGTGGCGGTACGTTGCTGATCTCCGCGACGAGCGGTTTCTCGAACTGCTCGCTGCCCTGAAGCATAGCCATCGTGGTTCGGCTCTGGGCTCTGGAGCCGAACCACTACCATCGATGATCAAAGGGAGGGTCCTATGGCGGAACCGTTCTTATCAGAGATCAGAATCATGAGCTTTGTATTTGCTCCGAAGGGATGGGCTTTATGTAATGGACAGTTGCTCCCGATCAATCAGAACCAAGCGCTGTTCTCACTCCTGGGGACGACCTTCGGCGGTGACGGCAGGGTGAACTTCGCCTTGCCTGACTTGCGCGGGCGGACGCCGATCCACGTTGGAAATAGTCATACACTGGGAGAACGAGGAGGAGAACAGGCGCACACTCTCTCGATCGCTGAATTGCCGGAGCATACTCACGTTGCTAATGCCACGTCGGCTCAGGCGACGACTTCAACCCCTGCTACGAATCTCCTGCTGGCGAAGTCGACGCCTCAGAACCTCTATGGTGCTGCGTCGAACCTCCAGGCCATGGCACCTCAGACCATCGCGAACGTCGGAGGCAGCCAGGCCCACCTCAACATGCAGCCGTTCCTCACCTTGAGCTTCTGTATTGCCCTTCAGGGCATTTTCCCGAGCCCCACTTAGAGGAGAGCCGAGATGGCACAACCTTATGTCGGTGAGATTCGCATGTTTGCTGGGAACTTTGCCCCCGCAGGCTGGATGTTCTGTGAGGGACAGTTGTTGCCGATTTCCGAGAACGAGACCCTCTTTCAACTGATCGGTACGACCTATGGGGGCGACGGGGAGAGCACTTTTGCCTTGCCCGACCTCCGGGGACGGATTCCGATCCATCAAGGCAATGGGTTCATCCTCGCGGAGACGGGAGGGGCGGAGGAGATCACGCTGACTGTCAGCCAGATTCCCGCCCACTCGCATCCGATGCTGGCGACGCAAAACCTTGCCAATCAGACGGACCCCGCGAACCTTCTGCCAGGAACGCTGGTCACTAATGTGACGTTGTACGGAGATGACGCCCCGTTTACTACCCTGAGCCCTTCGGCCGTCTCGCCGGTTGGAGGTAGCCAGCCGCACACGAACTTCCAGCCCTATCTCTGTGTCGACTTTATCATTTCCCTTTTTGGGATTTTCCCGTCACCAACCTAGGAGAAGGCCATGGCTGATCCTTTCGTCGCAGAGATCCGTATCTTCCCGTTCAACTTCGCGCCCAAAGGCTGGGCTTGGTGCGATGGCCAACTCTTGCCCTTGAGCCAGAACACCGCTCTCTTCTCTCTGCTTGGTACCACCTACGGTGGGGACGGCAAGTCGAACTTCGCGCTTCCCGACCTGCAAGGAAGAGCGCCCATGCACCCGGGTCAGGGGCCCGGCCTGTCGCTCCATGACCTCGGAGAGACAGGAGGCAGCGAGACCGTGACGCTGCTCGAGTCGGAGATTCCCTCCCACTCGCATGCCGTATCTACATCCCAGGCTGATGCCATCGAGGGAACGGCGGCGGGCCATCGCTTCGCCACAGGGATTGGAATCGGTGCGTATGCGGCGCCTGGGGCCGTGGTCCAACTAAGCCCCAACGCACTCGCCCCCGCCGGCGGTGATCAGCCGCACAACAACCTGCAGCCCTACCTGACGTTCTATTTCTGCATCGCGCTCCAGGGCGTCTTCCCTCCAAGGACCTGAGATCCAGTCGGCGCGCCGTGGCTCCCTAAAGGGAGCCGCGGCGCATTTCCATTTTTCTGCTTATTGACATGTATGAGGGCGGCTATATGAACCAAGCGGACAAGTCTGAAGCTGACCAATCTTCCTGGCTCCGCCGGCGGGATTTCATGGTGCTCGGCTCGATGGGTTTGTTGATGCCGGTCGTCGGAGACTTCGCGTGGGCCCAGCCCCTGGCCGACATGGCACGGCCTGATGTGCGGCCCATGCCCGTCGGGTACATTGAGGAGAGCGAAACCTTCCGTAGTCTGCGCCGTCTGCCACGGAAAGTCCGGCGGCCCCTGGCGGCGGGACAGGACAAGGGCTTCGAAGCCTCCCCGGTGATCGTTCCGGCGGCGAGTCTTTTCCAGGGAGATACCAACCTTCCCGGTCAGCCTTTGCGAATCCATGTCCATGGCCTCTATCCGGAGACCACCCTGAAGCTGGATCGTCCGGAGAACCTGCCGCAGGCCGTGGATCTCGAGGTCCTTTTCCCGTCTCCCGTCCCGGAGTCCCCCCAACCGCTCCCCTACTACGCATGGAGCTTCCGCAAGCACCCCGCCTGGAGTCCCAGTCCTCCAGTCAGCTTCCGCTTCCCCTTGGAGTGGGATGCCTTGCCCGAGCTCGTGCTGCGGATCCGGACGGCGGAAGGGCTGCCTCTGGTCCTGCGGACGAAATTCACGGTGGACGCGGAGTCCGGCAGGCCACGTCTGCGGCGGGGCGCTTACCTGCTCGGGCTCAACCCTGGAATCTGGGATCGTGGCGACGTGAAGGTGGCCGACCTCGCCCGCAGGACTCCAGCTGAGATGGTCTCGATCCTCGTTTCCATGGACCCTGAGCCTGAAAAGTAGCATGCCGGACCCGCGGATCACCTTCCGGCCCATCGAGCCGGGCGACATGGAGTTCCTCCTCCGGGTCTATCGCAGCACCCGCGAGGAGGAGCTCGCCATGATCGTGGACTGGACTCCGGAAATGAAGGATGCCTTCATCCTCCAGCAGTTCACCGCCCAGCACACCTGGTATCAGGAGCACTACATTGGCGCCGAGTTCCTGGTGATCCTGGTCGACGGAGTCCCGGCCGGCCGGCTCTACGTCCACCGCCGGGAGAAAGAAATCCGGCTGGTGGACATCGCCTTCCTGCCGGAGCTCCGCAACGGCGGCTTCGGCACATCCATCCTCCGCGATCTCCTGGCCGAAGGAGAAGCCGCGGGCAAGCCGGTGAGCATCCACGTCGAGGTCTACAACCCGGCGGTGCGGCTTTACGAACGGCTAGGTTTCCGATCCATAGAGGACCGGGGCGTCTATCGGCTGATGCAGTGGTCCCCCAACTAAAACCGCCACAGTCTGTCCTCAGAGCGTTCCTTTATATTGCCATGCTTTGATAGGCGCGGCGCTGATCTTGCATGGTTAAGCGGTGTTCTCCCCGGCACCGATACGCAGGTCCCAAGTAGGCCCGCGTATGGATGTTCTACCAATTGACGTACATGTATTTCTGGAGGAAGTCGGTATGAAAGCTTTGCGCCGCGCTGTGCAATTCTGTCTTCTGTTACTCCTGGTCACGAGCGGTTCCGCTTCGGCGACCGTGACTCTGAGCGGCAACATCCAGTTCTCTTCCCTGGATGGATCCGCGCAGGACAGTGACGGTGTCGTCAACGGGGTCTTCACGGTCAACGATGACCTGGTCCTCGACGGCACCATCAACTGCAACGACGATCCGCCTCTGCCAGGCAACGCCAGCGCGTGTCAGATCCGTCTGGATGTGTCAGGGGATCTGTCACTGACACCTGGGAGCGGGATCTTCGCCGAGAACCGGAATGGTGGCGGCGATGGCGGGGACATCGAGCTGGCAGCCGACGGCGACATTACTCTTGCCGGGCCCTCCGGCCCGCTCGCGGGTGCTGTCGTGTCGAGCGGCCGGACGACCGGTACCAGCGACCGGGCCGGAGACATCACCCTCCAGGCCGGTGGCAAGGTGGAAATCCAGGCGGGCTCGGCTGTGTCGGCCGGAGCCTACGGCGGCCGAGCGGGTGATATCGAAATCACAGCGGGAGACCAGGTGACGGTGGCCGGCCTGATCGCTTCCGGACCTGGCCGGGTGGTGCTGGCCTCCGCCTTGACAGGCAAGGTGCTCGATGGTGGCGTGAGCAAGCAAGAAGGGGGCTCCATCACCATCCGCGCTCAGACATCCTCAGAGCCGGGTCTGCGGGTGGACGCCGGCGGAATCGTGGTCTCGCAGGGCGAGAAGGGCGGCACGCAGGTCGTACGGCTGGAGGGCTGCGGCGTCCAGGTGAACGGCCTCGTGGCGGCGGTTGCGAAGCGGGACGGCCCAGGGCGAGTCGTGATCCGCTCGGGCACTGCTCTCCTGATCGATGGCCGGGATCTCGGGACGGCTGGTCCTCGACAGGGACGAGTCCGGGCTGATTCCACGGAGGGCGGGGCGGCCGGTTTCCTGGTGGATCTCTTCGCGAGCAGCGATATTCAGGTCCTTGGACCGGCAGCGTCTCCGGCGCTGTTCGCGATCAGTGCGACGCCGGGTCCGGAAGGTCCTGCGGGAACGGGGGGAACCATCACGGCGATCTCCCTGGCAGGGACTCTCACCGGGAGCGGCAACGCCTTCGACGCTGGCCGCTCACGGCTCGGCAATCGGGGTGGGACGATCGACCTCCGGGCCAAGGGAGCCGTGACGCTGGATGAGGCGACGCTCCGGGCCGTAGGAGATTTCGCGACGACGAGCTCCTCGCGTAAGGGCGGGCGCATCATGGTCCGTTCCTATCAGGCTGGCGTGAGCTGGACGTTTGGCACCGGCGATGTGCGCCCCACCGGGACAGCAGTCCCTATGGCGAATCGCGGCTCCATCGCCCTGACGGCCTGTTCCGGGATCGACCTCACGGGATCGCAGTTCCCCGTTCTGGGCGGCCCCGTGCTGCCGTTCCCGGAAGAGCACGATGGTGTCTGCTCCCCGTCGGCTCCGGCGCTGCCCTCAGGCGAGCCGCCTCTGCCGGTCTGCAACGAGCCGCCGGTCGCTGACGCGCAGGCAGTCGAGACCGATGAGGATACACCTGTCACGATCACCTTGACGGGCAGCGACCCCAACTCCGACCCATTGACCTTCACAATCGTCACTCCGCCGGTGCACGGCTCCCTGGGGCCGTTGACCTCGCCGACAGCCACCAGCGTCCAGGTGGAATACACACCGGCTCTGAATTACAATGGACCGGATTCCTTTACCTTCCAAGTGGACGATGGCCACGGTGGCACCGACACGGCGACGGTCACTCTCACCGTAGAACCGATCAACGACGCTCCGGAGGTCGACGCGGCGACGTTTACGGTCCCGGAGAACAGTCCGAACGGTACGAGCGTCGGGATGGTGACGTTCACCGATCCGGATTCCGGTCAGTCGCATACCTTCTCGATCATCAACGGCAATACGGGCGGCGCCTTCGCCATCAATTCCACCACGGGCGAGATCACGGTGGCGAACAGCGCGGCGCTGGATTTCGAGACGACGCCGAGTTTCTCGTTGACGGTGCAGGTGACGGACGATGGTTCGCCAGTGCTTTCGGGCTCGGCGACGATCACGGTCAATCTCACCAATGCCAACGATCCGCCGGTGGTCAACTCGGCGACGTTCACGGTCGCCGAGAACAGCCCGAACGGGACGGTAATCGGGACGGTGACGTTCACCGATCCCGACGCGGGTCAGATCCATAGCTTCCTGATCCTCAGCGGGAACACGGGCGGCGCGTTTGTGATCAACGCCTCCACGGGCGCGATCACGGTCGCCAACAGCTCAGCCCTGGACTTCGAGACCACGTCGGGCTTCTCACTGACGGTGCAAGTGACGGACAGTGGTACACCGGCGCAGTCTGGCACGGGTGTGATCACGATCAATCTCACCAACGTGAACGAAGCTCCGGTGGTTGATCCGGCGACCTTCACCGTCAACGAGAACAGTCCGAACGGGACGATTGTAGGGACGGTTACCTTCACCGACCAGGACGCGGGACAGTCGCACACGTTCTCGATCCTGGAGGGCAACACGGGAGGCGCGTTCGCCATCAATCCCTCCACAGGCGGGATTACAGTGGCTGGGGTCATCAACTTCGAGATGACGCCGAGCTTCGCGCTGACGGTGCAGGTGACGGACAGCGGCACGCCGGCGCTCTCAGGTACGGCAACAGTCACGATTGGCGTCATCGATCTCAACGAGCCGCCGGTCGCGGGAGAGGACAGCTACAGCGTTCTGGGAAACACGCAGCTTCGGGTGGCGGGCGCTGCGGGAACAGGTCTGCTGGGAACCACGGCGGCGATCGGAGTGCTGGCGAACGACAGCGACCCGGATACCCAGCCTGCCTACAACAGCCTTACTCTGACAGCGGCATCGGGCACGTCGGCGAACGGCGGGGACTTTACCGTCGCCAGCGACGGCAGCTTCCACTACACCCCGCCCGCGGGCTTCACCGGCACGGACAGCTTCACCTACACACTGTCTGACGGGGATAACACTACGATAGGCACGGTGATGCTGAATGTTTCGAATCGGGTCTGGTACGTGCGTGATGTCGTTGACGAGCAGAACGCTGCGGGCGGCGATGGCCGCTCGACGGACGCATTCGAGAACTTGTCGGCAGTGGAAGCGGCCTCGCAGGCCAGCGATATCATCTTTATCTTCGAGGGCGACACGGGTACGACGCCGCTCTCCGGCGGGATCGTGCTCAAGGATGGCCAGAAGCTCTGGGGAGAGGGGATCGGCCTGACTGTGCCGGGCTTCGGTACTCTGGTTGATGCCGGGAACAAGCCGCGGATTTACAACACCGGCGGTGATGTCGTCTCCGTGCCAGCCACGGTGGGCAACCGGCAAAACGTCGAGATCCGCGGCCTCGACCTCCAGGCCAGCGGCAATGCAGTGGACGTTACCGCCTCGGGTGCTAACAGCGTCAGCATCACGATCAGCGACAACGACATCCGCGGCGCTGGTCTCGAAGGTGTTGATCTCAACGCAGGCTCGACCGGCGTCTTGACGGCGACGCTCAACAACAACGCCCTCGCCGCCGTCGGCAATGCGTTCGATGCTAGGACCTCGGCGGCGAGCACCATGACGATCGACTTCAGCCACAACGCTGTGGTATCGAACGCGACGGGTATCCTGATCGACGGCTCGGGCGGTGGCGTGACCCGCATCACCGGCTTTGCCGGCAATGCAGTGAGTCAGAACAACGTCGGCACCGGCATCAGCATCAGCAGCGCCATCTTTGACGCCACGCCGGGCGGCTCCTACCAGACCGTCTCCGGCGGCATGACGGTGATCGGTGTCCCCAGTGATGGAGTAGGTGGCGCGGGTATCGTGATGTCCAACATGGCCGGCGATCTCAACTTCACGAACCTCAACATCTTCGCGGATGGCGGCGCAGGCTTGAGCGTCGCGGGCACCGGCGCGATCAACGTGGGCGCGGGTACCGGCATGCGGGTCACGGTCGGTGCCGGGCTTGGCCTCTTCGAAGCGAACGGCGGTCCGGCGGTGGATGTGACGAATGCCACGGTCGACCTGCAGCCGGCGAGCATCAAGAGCACGAACAGCCCGACGACAGGCGTCTCGCTGGTCAACGTCGCCGACGGCACGACGGCTGCGGTCTTCTCCGCGGGCGCGGGCAGCTCGATCACCAATGCGACGGGGACGGACTTCAACGTCGATGGCGGCAACGCCACCATCAGCTACGCCGCCGCGATCACTAACTCGGCCGGTCGCTCAGTGGTGGTGCAGAACCGAACGGGTGACACCGCCACCTTCAGCGGCTCCGTCACCGATACCGGTACGGGCATCTTCCTCAACAACAACATCGGTTCGGCGATCAGCTTCTCGGGTGCATTGAGCCTGACTACCGGCGCCAGTGACGCCTTTACGGCGACGGGCGGCGGCACGGTCACAGCTACGAATACGACGAGCACGATCACCACGACGACAGGTATCGGTCTCAACGTGGCGAACACCACGATCGGGGTTGCGGGCCTGAAGTTCAGCAGCATCTCGGCCGGCACGGCGGCCTCCGGTCCGTCGAGCGGCATCATCCTCAACAACACGGGATCCTCAGGCAGCTTGACGGTGAGTGGGACGGGTAGCGCGGGTTCGGGTGGCACGATTCAGCGGACGACCGGTGTGGGCATCGCTCTGACGAGCACGATGGCTCCATCGTTCGCCTCAATGAACATCCAGAACACTGGCCGGAGCGGCGTGAAGGGGACGCAGGTCGCCGGATTCATTCTGACGAACACCACGATCAACAACTCGGGCACGGCGGTGATCGCCGGTTCCTTCGATTCGAACATCGCCTTCAACGATCAGGCGGCGGGCACGGAACAAAACCTGACCGGGATCGTCTCGATTACGAGCAACACCTTGACCAACGCGCAGTACCATGGCGTCGATATCACGAACTTCAACGGCACCATTGCCGATCTGACGTTGTCGAGCAACACGATTACGAGCTCGACCTCGTCAGCTTCTTCGCTCGGCTCGGGGATCAACCTTCAGGCGCTCGGCTCGGTGACGACGGTGGCGAACGTGACGAAGGCGACGATCGCCAACAACGTGATCACCAACTTCCCGAGTGGCGCCGGCATCCAGGCCTTGGGAGCCAACGCCAACGCCGCGGGTCCGGCCGGGATCCTTGGTACGCCCGGCAGTGCGAACGTCATCAGCATTACGGGCAATCGCATAGCTGGCCAGAGCGCGGCAAGCAGGCTGGGGACCAACGGCATCCTAGTGGCCGCGACCGGCAAGGGGCAGGCGAATTTCGATGTGTCGAGCAACGGCACCGTGGCCAACCCGCTTGCGAACATCGCGGGTTTCGGCATCGGTGTTTCGGTGAGAGGTGCGGTGACGGTGGAGGCGAATGTGACGAACAACATCCTTGCGCCGAACAACACCTTTGCCAGTCCGGCCATCTCGGTAGGCGCGGACAATCTCTTCGGCGTCACCGACGCTCCTGACCTGACCAGCACGATCAGCAACAACACGATCAGTCAGTCGGACGGCAACGGCATTCTTGCGACAGTTCGGAACTCGAACGGGATCGGTCGTTTCAAGATCCAGAACAACACGGTGGCCGCGCCGCTCACCGGTGTGCGTCCTGGGATTCGGGTGGATTCCGGTACGGCGTCCGGGAATACAACGGTCTGTCTAAACATGTCCGGCAACACAAGCGCGGGCAGCGGCGGCTCTCAGGGCTTGGGCTTGCGCAAGCAGGGGACGGTCACGACGACCAATGCGTTCGGCGTGAACGGCATGGTGGCCACGAGCTCGCCGGGAGTGGAGACGTACATCAACGGCTTGAATCCGGCCGGTGGCGGCACGTTGCTCATCTCGGCGACAAGCGGTTTCTCGAACTGCTCGCTGCCGTAAGGCAGCCTTACGGTCCGGCTCTGGACTCCGGAGCCGGACCGTGCTTCTGGTGGTTTATCTCGGCTTCAGTTGAACACGGCCTCGTAGACCATCCCGCGCCGCTGCGGATCCGGCCCAACGGGGACGAGGAAGACCTCTATCGTCCCCATCGCTTCGTGCTCCAACTGGTAGATGCTCTGCGGCAGGATTAGCCGTGGAGCCTCCTGGAAGAAGAAGATGGAGAATGGCTGGCTTCGGGGTCCCGGATGTTCCTCGTGGCGTTTCACCTGCTGAAGCACCACCTCAAGCGGCGCCTCACCGCCATAGTGGATGCGAAAGGGCGTGCCTAGATGCGCCTCGAATGAGTCCGACGTCAGATCCTGCAACATAATCGAGCCTCCTGCGGGATGGCGGCTACTCTAGACCATCCCTGGGGGAAAATCGATCCTCATGCGGAGCGTCCTCTATCTATCCCTGTTCGATCCCATGGCAGGGAGTTCCGGCAGCGCCGCGCGGGCGCGGCTGGTCCTCCGTTTCTTGGCGGAGCGGTACGAGACGCACGTCGTTTATCTCGAAGGGCGAGATCCCGGCGGGCGGGATGAGGCCCTGGCGGGGCGGCTCGCGAGTGTTGCCGCCGTGCCCTACAGCGAGGCGGGATACTTCCTGTTCAGCCCGGCCCTGTATCGAGAGGCGGCGAGGGTCCTGCGGCGGCATCGGATCGACTTCCTGTTCGCGGAGTTCGAGAAGGCGGGCGGCTACGCCTGGCTCCTCTCCCGCCGGTTCGGGAAGCCCTTCTTCTACGCCTCCCACAACGTAGAGCTCCTGCGCTCGCTGGATCTCGCCCGGAAATCTCCGCTCCGGCTGGGCTTGGTACCGGGGCTGTACTTCTGGGAACGGCAGGCCTGCCGGCATGCTCTGACGATGTTCGCGATCTCTGAAGCCGACGCCGAAGTCTTCCGGTCCTGGGCGCCGGAGGGGAAGGTGTCGGTCCTCCCTCTGGCCTTCGACGAGGAGATGTTTCATCCGTTTTATGAAGAGGAGGAACAGGATCCTCCCGTTGTCCTAATGGTGGGGAACTACCACTACGCCGCCACCCGAGAGGGGGCCCGCTTCGTCCTGGAGCGGGTCGTTCCCCGTGTGCTCGAGCGCCATCCCAGAGCGGTTTTTCGCTTCGTAGGTCCGGGATTCCCTGAAGTCGATCGCCACCTCAACGTGGAGATCCCCGGCTTCGTGGACGACCTGCGGGCCGAGTACCGGCGGGCGGCGGTGGTGATCGCTCCGATTACGATGGGTGGTGGGATCAAGATCAAGGTGGTTGAGGCCTTGGCCATGGGGCGGTTCCTGGTGGCGACGCCCAAGGCGATGGAGGGGATCGACACGAGCTTGTCCCACGTCGCGGTCGCGCCGCTCGACCGGTTCGCGGAGGAGATCGCGGAAGCCCTCGCGCGTCGGCTGGGACGGAGCGCGGCCAACTGGAAGGACATCTCCCGGCGGCACGGGGCGCGGGAAGGTCTGCGGGAGATGGGGGAGAGGATCGAAGCGGAGTTGCGAGGGCATGGAAATTGCTGATTTCCAAGCGTCAGGCGATGACGCATGGAAAACTCTCGAATTCAGCCATCGGCTCCCGTCCCGCTCCTGGTGGATGCCCATGTCCACTTCCATCCCTGTTTCGAGCGGGACACCTTCCTGGACGCCTCCCTCGCCAATTTTCAGCGGGGCGCGGAAGAGTTGGGGATCGGTGGGCCGTTCCTGGGCTGTCTGCTCCTGGCCGAGATGACGGGCGAACGGGCACTCCAGCGGCTTTTGAGCGGAGAGACCGGATCGTGGCGGTTCGAGCCGACGGAGGAGCCGTCCTCGCTCATGGCGCGCCGTTCTCCTGACGGAGCGCGGCTGCTCGTCATCGCCGGCCGGCAGGTGCGCACGCGCGAGGGACTGGAGATCCTGGCCCTGCTCTCGACGGAGGAGTTCCCTGACGGTCTGCCGTTCCGGGACGCCCTGGCTCGCGTCCGGTGGAGCGGCGCCGTACCGGTGCTCCCCTGGGGTTTCGGCAAGTGGTGGTTCTACCGGGGAGCCCTCATCGAGGGGATTCTCCGCCGCCCCGAGCCGAAGTGGCTCTTTCTCGGCGACAACGGCGGCCGGCCGGATTTCGGCGCTACTCCGCGCCTCCTGCGGGAGGGCGGCGTCCCCGTGCTGCCGGGGAGCGATCCTCTGCCGCTGTCGGAGCACGCCGGTCGGGCGGGTTCCTATGGCTTCCTGGTCCAGGACGGGGTAGAGGAGAGACGACCGGCCGCGGCGTTGCGGTGCTGGCTCCGCGAGCTTTCCACGCAACCCATCACGTTCGGTGGATGCCAGAGCCTGGGGAGCTTCTGCCGGGCTCAGATGGCATTGCGGTTCCGCCGTCGCCCTCCGGTCCCGGCTCCATCCCCGACCGGCCGCCCGGCGGCGCAGTCGACATGGACGCGCTGACGGACCGCGGCCGGGAGGGAACGACGGCCGAAACCTTCGACCTCCTCGTCGTGGGCGGTGGCATCCAAGGCGCTACGCTGACCCTGGAAGCGGCCCGGCGCGGTCTCTCCGCCCTCCTCCTGGAGCGCGGCGACTTTGGAGGCGAGACCACCGCGAACAGTCTGCGCATCCTCCATGGCGGCCTCCGCTATCTCCAGAGCCTGGACCTCCCGCGGTTCTACGAGTCGGTGGGTGAGCGCCGCTGGTTCCTGCGCAGCTTCCCGGACCTGGTGGAGCCACTTCCCTGCCTCATGCCGCTCTACGATCCTCCCCGGGGGAACCGGTTGCGCCGTCCCTACGTCCTCCGCCTGGCTCTGAAGATAAACGACTTCCTCTCGCGGGAAGGAGCGTTGCCGAAAGGCCGGTGGCTGTCCTCTACGGAGGTGGCGGATCTCTTTCCCGGAGTGGATCGGCGAGGGTTGCGCGGGGGCGCCCTCTGGCATGACGCGGTGGCGCCGGACCCCGAGAAATTGATCGCGTCGGTCCTGCGTTGGGCTCGGAGCCTTGGGGCTGGCGTCTTGGATCAGGTCGAGGCCACGGATCTACTGACAGCGGGTGGACGGGTGACCGGCGTGCGCGCGGTGGACCGGCGGTCGGGACGGAGCCTGGAGATTCGCGCCCGGGCCGTGGTCAACTGCGCCGGTCCCTGGAGCCGGGAGATCGCCCGCCGGTTCGACCGCGATGTCCCCCGACTGTTCCGTCCCATGCTGGCTTTCAATCTGCTGTTGGACCGCGAGCCGCTGTCCCGGGTGGCCCTGGCCGTGGCGGCATCGGAGTCGGGCGCCCAGACCTGGTTCCTCTTGCCCATGGGAGACCGCTTCCTGGCCGGGACCGCCTACGCTTCCGCGAGAGGGGAGGAGGGGCCGTCGGAGGAGGAGATCGCCGGGTTCCTGGCCACCCTGAACGCCGCGGTTCCGGGCCTGAACGCCCGGCGGGACGAGGTGTCGCGAGTGCTCTGGGGCCGGTTGCCCTCCGTGGCCGAAGGCTCGACCCTCCCCGCCCGGCGACCGGTGATCCACGACCATGGCCGGCACGGTGGTCCCGAGGGGTTGGTGAGTGTTTCCGGCGTCAAGCTCACCACGGCCCGGGCCGTATCGGAAAGAGCGCTGAGGAAGGTCTCGTGATCGCGGACGTCGAAACCTCCTCCGAGGGGTACGCCCGCCGGTTCTCGGGAGAGGTCGGCCGGTATCTCCTGGAAGTGCAGACGGCGATCACCCTGGAGATGCTGGCGCCCTTTCCCTGCGCCCGGGTGCTGGACGTGGGCGGCGGACATGCTCAACTCGCGGGTCCCCTGGTCGAAAACGGGTTCGACGTCACCGTGGTGGGAAGCAGCGGGGTCTGCCGGGAGCGTCTGGACCGCCATCTGCCGCCGGGCTCGTTTCAGTTCCGCGCCTGCGATCTGCTGGACCTGCCCTTCGAGGATCGCTCCTTCGACGTGGTGATCGCCTTCCGGCTCCTCACCCACGTCTCCCGGTGGCGGGAGCTGATCGCGGAAATGTGCCGGGTGGCCCGGCGGGCGGTGATCCTCGACTACCCGGACTCGCGCAGCTTCAACGCCCTTTATGGCGCCCTCTTCCGCTGGAAGAAGGCCTTGGAGGGGAACACCCGCACGTTCCTCGTCTTCAAACCGGCCGAGGTGACGGCCGAGTTGGCGCGCCACGGGTTCGGCGAACCGGTCCTCCGGCGGCAGTTCTTCGTTCCCATGGTCGTCCACCGCACGCTGCGGAGCGCCAGCATCTCCCGGACGGTGGAGCGGGCCAGCCGGTTCCTGGGGCTGACGCGGGTCTTCGGCTCGCCCGTCGTGCTGCGGGCGGAACGAAAGGAAGGCCGATGAAGATCCTGGTCACGGGTGGGACAGGGTTCACCGGCAAGGCGTTGGTGCGCCGTCTCCTGGAGGCGGGCCACGAGGTTGTGGCCCTGGATTCCAAGGAAGGAATCAAGACGCAGGAGCTCCGCGACCTGGGAGCGGAGGTCGTCCTGGGGAGCGTCACGGACCGCGAGGTGGTCCGCCGCGCCGCGCGGGGGGTGGAGGTGGTGCACCACCTGGCCGCCGCCTTCCGCGAAATGAACGTCCCGGACCGCTATTACCACGAGGTCAACGTCGAAGGGACCCGCAACGTCCTGGAGGCGGCCCGGGAGGCGGGGGCGCGCAAGCTGATCTACTGCAGCACCTGCGGCGTCCATGGCAACGTGGACCCGCCGCCGGCCGACGAAGAGGCGCCCATCCAGCCCGCCGACTACTACCAGCGGACCAAGTACGAGGCCGAGCCGATCGTCCGCTCCTACTGCGACAAGGGGCTGCCCACGGTCATCTTGCGGCCAGCGGCCATCTACGGCCCAGGGGACCCCGAGCGCTTCGGTCTGATCTTCCGCCGCGTCCTCAAGGGCCGGTTCCCGATGTTCGGCAGCGGGAAGACGCTGTACCACCCGCTCTACATCGACCACCTGGTGGACGCTCACGTGCTGGCCATGGAAGAGGGCAAGGGAGTGGGAGAGGCCTATCTGATCGCCGACGAGCGGTATGTCGAGATCGAGGACCTGGTGCGGCGGGTGGCCCGGACCCTCGAAGCAGACGTGGAGATCCCGCACTACCCGGTCCTGCCGGTGGTGGTCGCCGGGCAGGTCGTCGAGAAGCTCTGCAAGCCCTTCGGGATCACTCCGCCGATCTTTCCCCGCCGGGTGGACTGGTACCGGCAGAACCGGGCGTTCGACATCGCCAAGGCAAAGCGGGACCTGGGCTACAGGCCCACGGTGGACCTCGACGAGGGGCTGCGGCGGACGGCGGAGTGGTATCGGGACGAGGGCTACATCGAGAGATGGCGCCCGGCCCCGCCAGCCCCGCGGGTGTCGGCGCGGGCGTGAAGCATCGACGTATGGGATGGTGTCGATGAAAAAACTTCTCGTCACCTTCTGATGGACACCCTCGCTAGTTCCTTACCGACGACTCGGGGTTCGGCAAGGCACAATCCGCCGGAGACTGGATCCTGTCCATCCATCGACGATGAGCGATGGTATAGCCCTTGCTCTTCAGGGATATAAGTCTTTGGAGGATCCGCCATGTCCGTCCGCGCAGTTCTTTTGACGATCGCTGGCCACCTCGCCGCCCTGGCGCTCGCGGCCACACCCCTTCATCCCGTCTACGACCTGCAAGGGCCGGGGCTCTCGGTCGTCCACGCTGGAGCGGGGTTCCTGGATGGAAGAGCGCGGAACCTCGTGGTGAACGTCGGGGGACCGGTCGAGCTGGCCCTGCTGTACTGGACCGGCCGCGACCGTCCGTGCGACCAGGAGGAGCCAGGAGGCCCTTGTGTGCTCCCTTCCGAAGGCCTGTTCAAGGACCAGCAGCTCCGGTTCGACGGCGTTTTGGTGGACGGCGTTCTGATCGGATCGGAGGTCCAGCCCGACACCAACGCGGGACCGATCAACAACCTCGGCTACATGGTGGACGTGACGGAGATCGTCGCGGACCAGCCTCCCGGCCGGCAGGTCTATCCAGTCTCCGACGGCGACCCGGCGAGCAACCTCGCCGACCTCGACGGCGCCGGCCTGCTGGTGGTCTACCGCGATCCGGCGGTGACGCGCCCGGCCCGGGTGATCGTCTACCACGGCCTGGACTTCGCCTACGGCGAGGACCGGACCCAGGGCGACACCCAGGTGACCGACCCGTTCACCTTCAACCACGGGGCGACCCGGGCGGCGGCGCGCAAAGGCCGGCTGGTGATCTTCGTAGGCGACGCCGTGGACTTCGCGCCGGACCGTGTCGACATCAGCCACAACGCGAGCCCCTCCAACCAGCTCAACGGCTCGTCCGGCCGGTCCTGGGACGCCGACGGGTTCACGGTGGACGTGCCGGCCCGGGCGGGGGCCACGACGGTACAGGTCTTCTCCGAGCCGGTGGGCCTGAACCCCGATTCCCTGCTCTGGGTGATGGCCGCGCTCTGGCTGCCGCTGCCGGCGCCGTCCGGCTGCGCGGACACGTTCTGGAGCGCCTCCCTTTTGGCCTGGTCACCGACGGGGACCACCCCGGGGGAACGGGTCGTCGACGTCTTCACAGAGAGCAAGAACTACGGCCCGGTGGGGACCGCGACGCTGCGCACCGCGCTCCGCTTCCAGCCCGGAGGTGGGCTCCTGGGAGACGCCAGAGCCCTGGCGCGGACCGGCGTCGCGGCCTTGCTGAACGCCGGTCATCCGGGGATCGAGTTCCCGCTCACCCGCACGCAGGTCATCACCCGGGTCGACACCGCGTTGCGGAGCAGCGATACGGTGAAGATCCTGGCCCTGGCGGACGAGCTGAAGGCGGCCAACGGCGCGGGCTGTCCGCTGAGCTAGCCTAGAGCTCCGGCGCGCTCCAGGGCAGGTGCCCCTCCAGCGTCAGCGGTTCCTGGTCCGGCGGAGCGGGCTGGCGAAGGTCGTAGATCCATACCACCGGCCCCTTGCCGCCCCAGTCCCCGGGATCGAAGGTCTTGATCCGGCGGGTCCGCTCGAGCTCGATGTAGAAGCGGACGAAGGAAGGGAAGCCCTTGCCGCGGGCCTTGAAGTACTGGTCGCGGGCGTCGCTGTTGGTGATCACATAGCGGATGCCCTCCGCCCTGATCTCGGCCAGCGGCCTGGGCTGGCGGGTGACCAGCGGGCTGCCCATGTCGAGGTGCCTGGGATTGCTCCGCAACTCGGCGTCGGTGAGCTCCCGCGGCTCCCACCACTGGTGGCCCAGCTCGTCGACGTTCAGGCCGTCCGCCGGCGGATATTTCCGCACCAGCTCGATCCGGAGGTCCTGGTTGTGGGTGAAAGGACTCTTCGGCAGGGTCGCCAGCACGGTGGCCATGCGGCCGGCCGACTCGGGTCCCGGATTCAAGGGAGGCCCGTACTCGTCCACCAGGACGCGGGCTTCCCGGGGGATGTGCGCCTGGATCCAGCGGTAGGAGACCAGGCGGCTGTCCACGCGGGTGACGGTCCGGTTGAACTCCACGGTCCGGGCGGCGGTGGGGATCGAGAGCGCCGCCACGGCCAGCAGGGCCGCGGCCCGGGTGCGGGGCTCGGGCTGCCGGAGCAGGCTGGCGAGCCCCAGGGCTGCCGGCCAGACCAGGGTCGTGAGCAGGGGATAGATGGCGTTCAGGTGCCGGGGTTGCGCGTGGTAGGCCGCCACGGTGACCGCCGCGGCGAGAAAGAACAGACAGGGGATCAGCACCAGCAGCCCGTACCAGCGGGTCTCCCGCCGCGCCAGGGTGACGGCGAAGCCGCAGGCCACCAGCAGGGACAGGGCGATCCCGAGCACCTCGTCGGAGCCGACGAGCCGGAAGAACGCCCCGCCGGCACCGGTCCAGGCCGCGGGGCCGGGGGTGTACTCGGTCTTACTGTCCGGCTCGTAATGGACCACCGGCTCCTCGGTGAGGCCAAGGGTCCGCTGAATGGACCGCGCGTTGTCTCTCCCCCAGGTGGGATCAAGGAAGTTGTAGGGCGAGGCGATGAAGAAGCCGGCCAGGAAGAAGACGCCCACGGCGGCGGCGCGAGCCAGGGCGGTCTTCCAGCGGACGTCCGGAGAGAAGCCGCGCAGCAGCTCCAGCGCCACGTAGGCCGGCACCAGCACGATCCCGTAGTAGTGGGTGCCCATGGCGAGTCCCGCCAGCAGCGAGGCGGTCACCAGGGGCCGCCAGCGCGAGGTCTCCCGGGTCCCCAGGTAGACGTAGACCGACAGGGCTATCAGGAAGCCGCACGGCACGTCGCTCTTGATCGTCACCGACGAGGCCACCATGGGAGCCAGGACGGCGGCGGCCACGGCGGCGCCGATCCCCGCCCAGGGGGTGCCGAACACCTTGCGGCCAATCCGGTAGACGACGTAGACCGTCGCCACGCCGAAGGCCGCGACCACCAGCCGGCCGATGATCAGGAAGGGGGCGGGCTCGAAGAGGAAGCTGGCGCCGAATTCGGCGGTGGAGTCGAACCGGCCGGCGAGCCAACCGGCCGCGAAGTAGAGGCCGTAGAAGAAGGCCAGCACATACATGAGGAACGCCGGCTTGTGGAACCAGTGCGGATTGAGGTCGCCGGTCCCCATGGCCATGGCGCGCTTCATGAAGTGGAGCTCGTCGCCGTAATAGGAAAAGGGGAGGTCGTGCGACAGCCCCCAGACACGTAGGGCCGTGGCCAGGAGCAGGACCAGCGCCAGCGCTGACTTTTGTCGCATGTTATTGAAGCGCCTTTGCAAGAATCAGGCCCCGGCCGGTCAAGCCTGATGGATGCTGAACACCGCTCCCAGGCCGGCCGGTTCGAGGTCGATCTGCTCCAGCAGGGCGGGCTCCCGCAGGTCGTACAGGGTGATGCGGGTCGGGTGCAGCCGGTGATGCTCGGTCTCCCGGAAGCCGTGCCGGATCCAGCTCAGGTTCCGCCGCAGGGTCGTGTACCGCAGACGGGTGAAGCCGACCCAGGCTTTGTCCTCTCCCATGGGCAGGAGGCCCCGGCACCAGCCCAGGGGACGGTCGTCGTCCGGCTCCCGGACCTGGTTGAGGTCGAGAGTCTCCTTTTCTCCCGTCCTCAGGTCGAAGCTCACGACGCAGCCGTGGACGGTCGTGAAAAGAAGGCGGTTTCCGGCCACGTGGCCGTCGTGGATACCATGGATACCCACGTCGAAGGAGCCCCGGCCATCGAGCTGTCCGTCCACGGGCACCGCGTCCCGCTGCTCGAAGCGGGTGACCCAGGGCCGGCCGTCGAGAAAGAAGATGTAGTTGGGATGCGACCGGTGAGGCTTGGTCGTCGAGATCTTGCGGTAGTCCACGTCGGGGGAGAAGCGGTCCCAGGGGGAGCCCCCAAGAACGCACCGCAGGCTTAGGATCTCCCCTTCGGGGGAGAGCTCGGCCACGGAGTCGAGGCCCGTGACGGCGACGAACAGCGTGCCGTCGGGGCCGGGCGCGACATGGTGAAGGTCGTTGAAGCAGGGGTGCGAGATCACCCGGCGGATTCCGAAGCCCGGGAAGTCGCAGACCAGCACCTCGGTCTGCGTGCACAGGTAGGCGGTGCCGCCATCGATCGTGGCCGCCTTGAACACATGGGAGGGCAGCTCGTCCGGGCAGTGCTCCGGCGGCGATTGGTATTCCAGGACGCGCTCCGGCCGGCCGTTCCGCACGCGTACGACGAGGGCATTCTTGAACTCGGACCACTCGTTCGGCTTGGAGAACTGGATACGCTGCTCACCGCCGACCACCCAGAGCGCTTTACTCATGGCCTTCTGTTTCTTCCCTTCCACGGGAGCCAGCCGCTTTCGCGTACCGCCGCCAGGGCCCCTTTCCATTCCGCGGGCCGGGTATAGACGAACGTGCGCACGCCCAGCAGGGAGTGCGCCGACTTCACCATCAGCAGGTTCAGGACGATCAGCGTCACGGTGGTGGCTGCCGCGATGCCGTAGCCGCCCCAGAGCGGGGCCAGGATCAGGCTCAGGACGATGTTGAGGACAGCTCCCCCGATCGTCAGCAGCAGCAGCCGGACGTGGTGCCCCGACATCTGGAGGGCGTAGCCGGCCGCGCCCGAAGCGGAGTCCCAGAAGCTGCCGACGGCGAGGACCAGGAGAATGCCCCAGGCGTCCACATAGGCGTCGCCGTAGGCCAGGCGGACCAACGGCTTCCCGACCAGCAGGAGGGCGGCGAGGCCGGCGAGGGAGAGCAGGGCCACCAAGCTGGCGGCCGTGCGGGCGAGCTTCTCGAGGTCGGCGGTCCGCCCCTCTGCGAACAGCACCGGGAACTCCTGCGGGACGACGAAGTTGGCGATACCCGGGATCGCCGCCATGATCTGGAGCAGGGCCGCGGCGACGCCGTAGACCGCCACCTCTTCGTGGGGCCGTGCCCAGGAGAGGATCCACAGGCTCGAGGAGACGAACAGCACCGAGGCCGCGCCGCGCAGCCCCATGGCGGTGGAGGTCCCGAGGATCTCCCGGGCAGTAGGGGGAGGCGAAGCCTGCCGTGGCTCCGAAACCTCGCCGGCCGAGGTCTTCGCGAGCGCCAGGGCGTAGCCAAAGGAGGTGAGGAGGAGCGAGGCCATGTAGACGGAGGCGAGAACCTCCCAGGGCTCATGGCCCGGAGCCGTGACGAGCAGCAGCAGGAAGCCGCCCATGATCAAGGCCCGGGGAAGCAGGTGGGTCAACGGCGCCGAGAGGCTGTACAGGCGGAAGGCCCGCAGATAGCTGTCCGCGAGATGACCGAACGAGGTGAGCAGGGCCGCGGCGGCCACGAACGTCGTCGCCTTGGCGAGCTCCGGGGCATCCAGACGATGAGCGATCGACGGCCAGAACAGGAACAGCGCGGGGACCGCCAGCGCGCAGAGGGCCATCTGGATCCCGAACAGGCGGCGCCGCAACAGGGCCGTGGCCCGCTCGCCGCCGCGGCCGCGGCTCATGGGCACGAAGCGCAACGCCGCCGCGCCCAGGCCGAGCTGGAGAATCATGCCGACGGACATGATGGCCTGCTGCAGCAGGTTGTAGGACGCCACCGCCGGCTTGTCCGCGACCCGGACCAGAGCCATGCCGCCCAGGAAGCCCAGGGCCATCCCCAGGAACTGGCTGAGGCCGAAGAACAGGCCGCCTCGGAACAGGCGGGCGTGGAATGGGCCGGCTTCGCCGGCTGGCGCCATGGACATCTTCAGGGGAATCGACAGGCCCTCGCCGCTCGGCAAGCTCGTCCTTTCCACCGCGATCCAGTCGCGGGATCGCTCGGTGCCGGGTGCAAGATCGTTGCCGGATACGTTACCGCGAGGGCCGCTCGGCCGCGACGGCCACGGCGGGGTGGAGGCGCGTCAGGGTCTGGCCCTGGATTTTGCCCAGGGGGAGGACCTTGCCGTTCGCCTGCCGGAGGATGACGTGGATCATGCGGTCTCCGGCCTGGATCAGCACCGGGTCGCCGGTCTGCCGGCCGGTGCGGACGAGGAGGGCCACGGTGCCGAACTTCTCGGGATCGTAGAGCTCCCGGTCCTTGGCCTCCACGGTCTGCAGGGCGCCGCCGATCCGAGGGCCGGACCAGTTGTAGACCAGGAGACGCGGCCACAGGCCTTCCGGCGTGCCGTTGCCGAATTTGCCCGCGCCCAGCTCCACCATGGTGCGGGCCATGGCGGCCAGCACGCGGCTGGCCGGGAGGGGTGGCTCGCCCAGCGGCGCGTCCCCGGTATCCAGTTGCCAGCGGTAGAGGTTCTCGGCGTCGTAGAAGCCGTTGATCCAGAGCGGACCCGCCTCGTCGGTCCCCGGACCCGTCACCTTTCTTTCGCCCATGAACCCGTACCGCCGGCCGTCCTTCTCGAGCTCGGAGTATTGCGTGCTGACGGCGCGGGCGAGGTTGGACCGGTAGTCCTCCAGGAAAGTGGCGTCGTCGCTGGCCAGGCCCAGGAAGCGGAAGGCGGCGGTCCACTGCCCGGCGACGCGGCCGGTGAGGGAGACGTCCGCGCTCTCCGGGGGGCGCGCCGGCGGGCAGGCGGGGCCGTCCGGCCCGTGCGGGACGGTCACCGGCGAGGGACCCCGGGTGCCACAGAACCAGCGGCGCATGCTGTCGCCCCCGCGGCGGAGGGTGTCCACCACGGTCGAATCCCCCGTCAGCCAGTAGTAGAGGAAGAGGTTGTCGAAGTAGGCGTGGGAGCTGTTGAAGTCGGAGCGGTAGGCGCTGTAGCCCATGGGAGCCTGGCCGCAGTAGAACCACTCCTCTTCGGGGGAGCACTGGACGATCTGAGTACTCAGGGTCCGCAGCGCGGCGGGGAAAGAGATCTCGTCGAGCCACTCCACCTCTCCCGAGCGCATGGCCCAGACGGCGGCGGTCGCGGTCGTGTGGTGGTAGTCGGTCCAGGTGCCGCACCAGAAGGTGTCGTCCCAGGTCGCGCCGGGGGTGGGGTCTCCCTTGCACTCGATCTCGCCCGGCCAGCCCTCTCCCCAGTAGCGGGGATAGACCCCGAAGGTCATGAGGCCGGAGAGGCCGTCTTCCTCGATCCCCTTCACCGTCCGCCGCAGGACGGCGGGGATGAGCTTGTCATAGTCCGCGAGAGGGCCGGGGAGGTCGCCGGCGGGCACCTCCGTCACCGCTTGCGAGCCGTTGAACCATTCGGCCGAGGGCCAGGCCCGCAGGGGATGATTGAGGGGCGCCCAGAGCAGGCGGTCGAGGTCGGGACGCTTCGCGGGTCCGGGCAGAGCGGTGACGCCGAAGGTGGCGAACAGCCCCTGGTGGTTGGCTAGCCAGGCCTTGCCGTCCGCCAGGTCCACGGCGAGGCGGCCGTCCTCCAGGAGGCGGAGGGCCTGCGGCTCGTAGCGGTGCATGTGGTTGAGGGTCACGGCCACCGAGCCCGCGGGACCGGAGGCGGCCAACAGGCCGCCGTCCGCCGCGTCTCCTTTCCGGCGCTGCCCCGCCACCGCCGCCTCGAAAGTGGGCGGGGCGGTCCGGCGCTCCCGCTGGGTCTGGCGGATCCAGGCGGTGCGGTCCCCCTCGCCGGGCAGGGCGGCCTCCAGCGCCGGGGCCTTGAAGTCTCCCACGATGGAGACGGCGAGAGGCGCGCCGAGATCGAGAGCGAGGGTGTCCCGCGCCCGCTCCACCAGGACAGCATTGGGTTTCCCGTCTTTGGTCGTGGTGCAGCCCGGGCACTCCAGGTTGCCCTCCCAGGCCACGGAGTGCCGCACCTGCACGGTGGGGGAGCCGGCGGTGAAGACGTAGCGGCGCCGGGAGCCGAAGCGCCCGTTGCCGACCGGCGGCTGGTCGTAGAGGCCGTCCACCACGACCACGGCGGAGAGAGGGCCGGCGGACTCGATCCGTACGCCGCGGAGGGTGGAATGGCCGCCGTCCGCGCCGCCGGCCCGGAGGGCCAGTCCGCCGCCGGTCACCACCTTCTTGCCGCCCGGGAGGGCGATCTCGTCGAACAGCGTCCCAGCCTCCTTGCCCAGTCGGAACACGGCGGCGCCGGTGTCGACGATCACCTGCCGGCCCTCCCGGGTGAGACGCAGTGGCGCGGCCGGCGGCGGATTCTGAACGCCCGTGACCAGCGTGTAGACCGCGCTCCCCCGGGCGCCGACCGAGGCGGGAAAGGCCACCAGGACCCACTGGACGGGCGCGCTCGCGTCCTCTTTGCCCGCGTTCCAGCGCGCGAGCACCCGGAATTCCGCCGGCACCGGCTTACCCTGGGGATCGACCACGGCGAGCCCCTGGACGTCCCGCACGCCGGGGTCGCGGGGCAAGGGGACGCCGGATCGGACCACCTCTCCCGTCCGGGCCACGCCGGCGGTCTCCTTGACCGTCAAGGGGACGCGGACCGGAGGTCCCGGCGTGGCGGCTTTTGCCGGAGGAGGAGCGGGCGCCTGTTCCTCACCCGCCAGGGATTGCGGCCGGTCCGGGGCGGCGCAGGTGAAGAGGCCGAGCAGCGCCAGGAGAGGGAACGAAAGGAGGAGGGGAGACTTCATGTCAAACCGGGCTCGCAAAAAAGAAAACCGGCTGATGCGCCGGCGGAAAGATTTACTCGCGATAAATGGCTACGGCTGGACACCCGCGCCACGCCCGCCAGGGACACTCCTCCCGCACGGGCGCTGTAGGCCTTGCCGAACCGTCCGCGGGAGACGCGGACCGTCTACCACCTACCAGCGGTCGCCGCCGCCGCCGTAGCTCTCGGGCTGGCGGCCGGCGGGGGGCCGGCTCTCGCGCGGCCGGGCCTCGTTCACATTGATCTTGCGGCCCATCAAGTCACGTCCGTTCAATTGGTTGATGGCCGCTTCAGCTTCCGTGCGCTCGGGCATCTCCAGGAACCCAAACCCCTTCGACTGCCCCGTCACCTTGTCCTTGATGATGGTGCAGGAGGAGACACTCCCGTATTCCTCGAACGTAGAGCGCAACTGGTCCTCGGTGATTCGGTAGGGCAGGTTCCCCACATACAGGTTCATCGTAATCTCCTTTGACATGGGTTCAGCCCGATTTCTAAAGCAAGAATTCTGCCACTCAGGAGAGTCCGGGGCGGGGGGATGGACCCCCGCCCCTGGGGGTGTCACCCCAGCGACGGGTAGAGCTGGCGGTAGCTGTCGGCGAGGATCAGGATGCGTTTGACGTAGTTCCGCGACTCGTCGATATCCAGGGTCTCCAGGAAGTCGTCCATCCGGGGCTCCGGACCGGACTCGCTCCAGAGGCGATACATCCGGTTCGGACCGCCGTTGTAGCCGGCCAGCGCCAGCTCCACGTTGCCGTCGAAGCGCCGCAGGAGCTCGCCGAAGTAGAACGAGCCGAGCTGGACGCTCACCTCAGGGTCGTAGAGGCTTTCCGGACGGTAGGGGATGCCCACCTTGCGGGAGACCTCCTGAGCCGTCAGAGGCATGACCTGCATCAGGCCGCGGGCGCCCACCGGGCTGGTGGCCCGCTCGTCGAAGGCGCTCTCCTGGCGGATGATGCCGGCGACCAGGCTGGCCGGCACGCCGGCCTGCCGGGCGTATTCCCGGATGGCGTCGCCATGCTCCAGGGGGTAGTAGGCGAGCAGAATCTCCGCCGGCACGCTCGCCTGGTAGGCGCCGCCCAGGGCCGGGAAGGCCTCGCGCAGCAGCAGCAGACCTTCCCGCTGCTCCCCCGTGAGGCAGAGGATCAGCGCCTTCAGCGCCAGCCGGTCCCGGCGGTTCGATTCCTCGCCGGCCATCTCCAACTCCTGGCCCGCCAGCTCGTCCAGTCCGATGTCGATCAACAGCTTCACCCGCTGCAGAGAGGGGTCCGCCGGCCAGGCGCCCGGCGGCGGCGCCTGGGCCAGGCGCTCCGCGCCCGTACCCGCGGAAGGAGGGGTCTCGCCAAGCTGGACCAGTGCCTGGCGGAAGTAGAAGTCGCCGGTGTCCGAGGAAGCCGCGAGGTTGCGGTAGGCCTCCCGGGCCTCCTCCGGCCGCCCCATCTCCTCCAGCGCCCGGGCCGTCCAGTAACGGCCCCGCTGCGCATCGTTGTCGTCCGGATAGATGTCCGCCAGCTCCGTCCAGTAAGTCACGGCGCCGGAGCGGTCGCCGGCCCGGTACTTGGCCCAGCCCCTCTCCCAGAGGTCTTCGGTGCCGGTCTCGTCGCCCGGATCGATGCGCCGCAGCAGGCGCAGGGTGTCCACGGCGGGCTCGAACAGGCCGGCCTCCAGGAAGTCCTCGTAGAGGCTCCGCAGCTCTCGGGAGGAGAGTTGGAGCTTGGCGTGCGAGCGCAGGAGCTTCGCGAGATAGATCGACGCGGAATCCGCCTGGCCCGCCCCGGCCATGGCCAGCACCCGCTCCCACTCCAGGGAGGCGCTCTCGTCCGGCGCCGACGGCACCAGGGTGCTCAGCACGGTCAGGGCCTCCCGACCCTCACCGCCCCGGGTGTAGGTCTTGGCCTTGAGGAGATACCACTGGAAGCCGCGCTCCGGCTCCGGCACCTCCTCCAGCGTGCTGTGCGCCGCCTGGACGCTGTCCGCTTCCAGGAACGACTCCGCCCGGCGCAGGATCTCGTCGGAGGAAAGCAGGCTGCTCCAGTCCAGGGTGCCGCCGTCCTGGCCGCGGAACGCCCGGAAGGTGCGCACGGCCTGAAGCGCTTCGGACGACAGCGGATCGGTCACGACGATGCGGCGCCCGGCTTCGAGCTGGACCGCCTCGTCCTCCAATTCGCTGCCGATCCGCCAGGCCAGGCTGTCGAGCTCCTCGGCGACGCTTCCCTCGACGCCCGCAGCGCGGGCCTGGGCGACGAGGTCCAGGGCCAGCCGGGGCAGGTCCCGCTCCGCCGCCAGCTCCGCCGCCTCCAGGAAGGCCAGGGGGCGCAGGGAGGAGCCTTCGTGTCCGATCAGGCCGTCGTAGGCGGCTGCGGCCCGCTCGGCGTCGCCGCGCTCGGCGGCGGCGCGGGCCAGCAGCAGGAGCCGCCAACCCTCCAAAGGACTCTCGGGGGCCGAAGCCGCCGCGAGGAGGCGCTCGGCCTCGTCGGCTTCGCCCGCTTCCCAGGTGTAGAGGCCGGCCACGACGCGCGTCTGTCCAGCCTGGTCGGGATGCTCGGCGGCCACTTTTTCGAGCTCTTGGCGCGCCTCTTGCAAATCTCCTTCGCGCAGGGCCTGGGCGGCCTGGGCATAGAGATTCCGAGGAAGTGTGGGGGATTGCCGCCGGGCCCCCTCCGGCTTCACCACCACGAGAGAGGCGGTGGGCTTCGGGGAACTGATCAGGACCGAGACGGTAACCGCTGAAGAAAGGAGCAGGAAGAGGACGACGACAGAACGGGCCGTGTAATTCATGGGCTCTCTACCACCTCCGGACCGACTAGGGTTGCGCTGCACAGTGGTCGATTCCTCCCAAGGCCGCCCTTAGCCTCGGGCCTAGCTACACAAGGTCGGGGGGATGCCCCGAGTCTCTAACCGGTAGTATGCGGACCGGATTCCCGATTCGTCTACCCTTCTTGCAAGAAAATCTGATCTTCACGTTCAGTTCGCGCCCAACTCCTCCCGCATTTTGTAAGTTCTTCTACGGAATCTCCGGGTTATGATGCGCCGCGCAGGCGGCGGGACGGTTCCGCCGCGGTCGTTCAACTCAGATCCGCCTTTTCGTTGAGAGGTCGTCGCATGCGTCGGGATCGCTGGGATCGTCGCGAGGGTCGTGGAGCCGCGGGCTGTTTCCTGCGGGCGTTGGTGGTGCTCGTTCTCCTGTTGCTCGCCGTCGGGGCGTTCGCGGGGTTCTACACGGGGGCTTCCCCCCGGGTGACGGTCAAGCCGACCCTGCCGGGAATCGGGCGGAGGACGCCGATGCAGATCCGGATCGAGGACCCGCAGCGGGTCGAGAAGGTCCGCGTCGAGGTCGTCCAGGGCTCGGACGTCAAACCGGTGATGGAGAAGACCTTCACGCCCCAGGCGGCCTGGAAGATCTGGGGCGGGCCGCCGCCGGTGGAGATGACGGTCGACGTCGGCCGCGAGACGGTCCAGGGGCTGCGCGCCGGCGAGGCGACCATCCGCGTCACGGCCGAGCGGGCGGGCGCGCTGCCTGCGCCGGCCGGACCCGGTGGTCTCCGAGGTCAAGCTGCCGGTGCGCCTGGCGCCGCCGTCCCTCCAGATCCTCTCCAACTTCCACTACGTCAACCAGGGGGGGTCCGAGGCCGTCGTCTACCGGGTGGGCGAGGGCGCGATCCGGGACGGCGTGCAGGCCGGCTCCTGGTGGTTCCCGGGCTTCCCCGTGCCGGGCAACAACGACAAGCAGGTGCGCTTCGCCTTCTTCGCCGTCCCCTACGACATGAGCGACGCCTCCCAGGTGCTGCCTGGTGGCCGATCGACGAGGTGGGCAACCGGGCCGAGGCCGGCTTCATCGACAAGTTCACCCCGCGGCCGATCAAGACCGACACGATCCAGGTCAACGACAAGTTCATGAACAAGGTCGTGCCGGAGATCCTCTCGCAGTCCCCCGAGGTCGCGGACAAGGGGGACCTCCTCCAGAACTACCTGCAGATCAACCGCGACCTGCGGAAGAAGAACGCCCAGACGCTCAAGGAGCTGGGGGCGAAGTCGGAGCGGAAGTTCCTCTGGACCCAGCCGTTCCTGCCGATGCTGAACGCCGCCATCACCGCCGCCTTCGCGGACCGGCGGACCTACATCTACAACGGCAAGCACGTGGACCAGCAGGACCACCTCGGCTTCGACATGGCCTCGGTGGAGCGCGACGCCATCCCCGCCTCGAACAGCGGCAAGGTGGTGCTGGCCCGCTTCTTCGGGATCTACGGCAACGCGGTGGTGATCGACCACGGCTACGGCCTGCAGAGCCTCTACGGCCACCTCTCGTCGATCGGGGTCCAGGAGGGGCAGATGGTGAAGCGCGGCCAGGAGCTGGGCCGCTCCGGCGCAGACCGGCCTGGCCGGCGGCGACCACCTGCACTTCACGATGCTCCTCCAGGGGCTGCCCGTCAGCCCGGTGGAGTGGTGGGACCCGCACTGGATCCAGGACCGCGTGGCGAGGAAGCTGGGGCCGGCGCTGCCGTACCAGGAACGGGATGCTCCCGCACCGGCCCCTACCCCCTCCGGAGGTTAGACCATGGCATGGATCAGCGCGACGACCCTCGACGACCGAAACGCCAACCTGCACGTCTCGCAGATCGCCGCGATCCTGGACCGCGTCGCGGGGCGCCCCCAGGAGGGGAGCGTGGTCTTCCTGACTTCCGGCGCGCCGCCCTTGGAGGTCAAGGAGAGCCCGGCACAGTTGCTTCGGGCGGTCGACAACGAGGAGCACCCGGAGAACCCTCCAGTGCCGCCGGCCGAAGCGTGGTGAGCGGCAAGCCTCCGCGTTTCCGGCGCTTCTTCCGCTGAATCCTGCCGGCAGGCTCAGAGCAGATCATGCATCCGCATCCCGGAGCCGTGAAGTGCTGTAGTCCGCACAGCCCGACGCCCTCCTCCCGGTAGAACTTCGGAAAGATCGCTGTGAGCTTCTCCTCCTCGCCATTCTCCAGATAACGGCGGAGGGAATACGCGCACAGATCCGCCACCTGGACGCCTGAGTTGGACTGGCTGTCCAGGAAGAAGGGAGACTCGATGATCCTGTCCACTCCTCCGAGGTGGTGTTCAGTCTGCTGGAGCCGGTGGAGCATGGCGGTATAGCGGTCCTTCTGAGCTTCGTCGTGATCCACGACGACCATGCCCCAGGGATTGTCGGGCTGGTGCTGAAGGAAGATCTCGAAAGAATCGATCAGGCGTGAAAAGGCCTCGCTGGTGGCGTCCGCGGCCGAGGGCAGCACACGCTTGTCGATGGCTTGAGCGAAGAGCGTGATCCCTTTCCGGTGCTCTCCCACGATCTTCAAGGCTTCCAGGCAGAGCCTCTCTCGCTCCTCCCTTGTCAGGTGGACGAAGGGCTCGGTTTTGCGGAAGTCCTTCCGCTCTCGTTCCCGCAACCTGGGAGCGAGGCCGGGCCAGTCGTTCTGCTGCCTGCATCTGCGCCAAGTCTGAACCGCGTCATATCTGTCCCGCCGGCTCAGCCCATCGAACGACGGGATCAGGGACTGTTCCCGGTAGGCGTGCATGAGCCAGGCCGCGTGAAGCTCCAGCCTTTCGATCTCACCCTCCAGAGCGTAGGCGAGCTTCAGCTTTTTGATACGGCGGGTCAAAGCGAACCAGGTCCCGACGTGGACCGCAAGCCCCATCGTCACGTAGTGGCTAGTCTGGCTCGGATGCGGATTGGGAACCCCGGACTCGTCCACATAAAGGAGGTACATGTGGCGGCGGCGTCAGGGGAAGCTGGAAAGAGAGAGAGAACCCGGGGGGCGGCTAAGCCCACGAGTCGCTAGGCATCTCTCCCGGGTATGGAAATAGGATATGCGATGGACGAGGTCGCTGTCAAGATGGCGGCAGGATAGCACAGACTTCGTTGTCTGTCATGGCTTCGGAGGTCCGCATTGCGCTTTGGGGTGCCTCAGGCCTGGGGATCGGGATGTAGCCCTCGCGAGGGTCGTGTCCTAATTCATTGTTGGTGGTGGAGGCGAGGGCTCGGGCGGGCGGCCCGCTCCAGAGTCTAGAGATGCACTCGGACCGGCTCGGTCCGGCGGGCTAAGGAAGAGATAGGGGAAGAGACCCTGGCGAAGTTACGCGACCTTCCGGCGGATGTCCTCCGCTCATTGCTGAAACCCACCAAGCACGGAGGCTCCGGTGCGGGCTTCCACCCCGCCCGGGGCCGTCTGTAGGGTGTCGAGGGAGGCCGTCCTCCCCCTTACAGGGGCGGACGGTACCTCAGTTCTCACCCTCCCGAGCGCCCCGCCAGCACCAACAAGGAGTTAGGTCACGACCTCGCGAGGGCCGGCTCCGCCCCGGCGAGGGGAGCGCGTCCCCTGGAGAGGGATTGCCGCTCCCTCGCGAGAGGAGTCCGTCCCCCGTGGGGGCTGAGCCGCCCCCGGCCAGGGGAGGCGCTGCCCTGGCCAGGGGAGAGCCGCCCCTCGTGGGGACTGAGCCGCCCCCGTGAGGGGACCGCCTCCCCTGGCCGGGGGCGGCAATCCCACCTGAGGGCAGCTCCGAGATTTCAACGAAGACTTTGCGCCTCATGCTGAGGAGGGACGGATTCCGACAGGCGACCGGCGCCCCTCGCGGGTCGGCGGCCACCTTGGCGGTCCGGGCCAGCGCGCCACCTATTGTATCGCAGCCCCCCGCGCCCCCGCCCGCCGCGCGATCTCGGCTTCGATCTCCGGCAGGAGGGCCGGCGGGGCCGCGATCAGCCGGGTGAGCTTGGGCTTGGCGCGGTTGAAGCGCAGATCCTCGGGGGAGCCGCCGACCAGGACGCCGCCGGCCGCGAGGACCAGCGCCGCGCCCGCCGCTACGTCCCACTCGTGTTTGGGGGTCAGCGTCCAGGTGGCGTCCACGACGCCCGCGGCGACCAGCCCGAGCTTGTAGGCCACGGAACCGGTGGGACGGATCTCGAAGAGGTCCTCCCGGTAGCCTTCCCACTCCCCACGCTTCACCTCGCTGCGGCTCGCCAGGACCGTGGCCCCCTGGAGGGACGGCCGGCCGCTGACGCGGACCGGCCGGCCGTTGAGGGTCACGCCGTGCCCCCTGGCGCCCACGATCGTCTCCCCCGTGGCCGGGTTGCAGAGGCCCCCCGCCACCGGCTCGCCGTCTTCCACCAGACCGATCGAGACGCACCATTCGGGGATCCCGGTCACGAACTCGCGGGTGCCGTCCAGGGGGTCCACCACCCAGACGCGGCGCTTGTCCAGACGGGAGGCGTCGTCCCGGGTCTCCTCGGAGAGCCAGCCCTCACCCTGCTGCGGCAGCAGCTCCCGCAGCAGGGTGTCGACCGTGGTGTCCGCCTCGGTCACGGGGTCGTCCCCGGACTTGTAGCGCGACTCGACCTCGCCGGGGGTGAAGCGCTGGAGCGCGGCCTTCGCCCGCTCCAGCGCCTCGCGGATGCGCTCCAGGTCCGCAGTGTAGGTCACTGCATCTCCAGGGATGCGCCCACGTAGCCTTCCTTCTCGAGGTAGAGCAGGATCTCCTGCGCCGCCTCCTCGGGAGAGAGCTTGGTGGTGTCGATCACCACGTCGGCGTCGCCCGGCTCCTCGTAGGGGTCGGAGATGCCGGTGAACTCCTTGAGGATGCCGGCGCGGGCCTTGGCGTAGAGGCCCTTGCGGTCGCGCTCCTCGCAGACGTCGATCGGGGTGGCGATGAAGACCAGAACGAAGCCGCCGCCGGGCTCGACCATCGACCGCACCTCCTTGCGCACGGCGTCGTACGGCGCGATCGGGGCGCAGATGGCGATGCCGCCGTTCTTGGTGATCTCCGAGGCCACGAAGCCGATGCGCCGGATGTTGATGTCCCGGTGCTCCTTGGAGAAGTTCAGCTCGGAGGAGAGGTTCTTGCGCACGATGTCGCCGTCGAGCAGGGTCACCGGCCGGCCGCCCGTCTCCATGAACTTGACCAGCAGGGCGGAGGCGATGGTCGACTTGCCGGCGCCGGAGAGGCCGGTGAGGAAGACCGTGAAGCCCTGCTTCTGCCGGGGAGGATGGGTACGCCGCAGCTCCTCGGCCACCTCGGGGAAGGTGAACCAGCCCGGCAGCTCGCGGCCTTCCTGGAGGCGGCGCCGCAGCTCGGTGCCCGAGATGTCCAGGGTGCGCTTGCCCTCGGGGACCTCGTCCTGGGGCATGTAGGTGTCCAGCTCCTCGACGTAGGAGACCATCTTGAAGGGCACCATCTCCACCCCCAGCTCCTCCTGGTGCTTGCGCAGCAGCTCCTGGGCGTCGTAGGGGCCGTAGAACGGCTTGCCCGACTTGTCGTTGCCCGGGCCGGCGTGGTCGCGGCCGACGATGAAGTGGGTGCAGCCGTAGTTCTTGCGGATGATGGCGTGCAGCAGCGCCTCGCGCGGGCCGGCCATGCGCATGGCGAGCGGCAGCAGCGAGAGCTTGGCCGTGTGCTGCGGGAAGCGGGGGAGCACGGCCTGGTAGCAGCGCACGCGGGTGTAGTGGTCGAGGTCGCCCGGCTTGGTCATGCCCACGGTCGGGTGGATCAGCAGGTTGGCCCGGGCCTCCTTGGCGGCCCGCAGGTTCAGCTCGCAGTGGGCGCGGTGCATGGGATTGCGGGTCTGGAAGGCGACCACGCGGCGCCAGCCCTCGCGGGCGAACTCGGTCCGCAGCTCGGCGGGCGTGTGGCGCAGCGAGCGGAAGTCGTAGTGGATGGGGAGCTGCAGGCCCTCGAGACGGCCGCCCACGGCCACGCTGTTGCTCTTGTGAAGGAGGTGCGAGACCCCCGGGTGCGTGGTGTCGGTGGTGCCGAAGGTGGCCTGGGCGCTCTCCTCGCGGTTCGGCTCCCAGATCTCCTCGATGTGCAGGGCGGCCAGCATCACGCCCTCGAGGTCGCGCAGGGCGAGGACGCCGCCGGCGCGGAGCTTCTCGGCCACCTGCGGGGTGACGTCGAGGAGGACCGGGATGGGCCACAGGGTGCCGTCGGCCAGGCGCATGCCGGCGCAGACGGCGTCGTGGTCCGCCTTCTTCATGAAGCCCCGGAGGGGCGAGAAGCCACCGTTGAGGATGAGCTCCAGGTCGCAGATCTGGCGCGGGGTGAGGTCCCAGGAGGGCCAGTCGCGGGAGGCGGCCTTGATCTCGGCGGCGCGCTCCTGAGCGACCATGAGGTTGATCAGCTCGCCGCCATGCGGCTCGATCAGATGGCTGGCGGTAGTAACGCCCTCGGCGGCGTGGTCGCGCTCAGGCTGGGGCGTAGGAAACACGGAAATGTTCGACATGAGATTCCTCTGCGGTTCGACTTTGGTTTTCAGGCGGGACTACAGCAGCACCGGCAGGCACACGCCCCCCGTACTCTGCAAGGGTGCGCGGCGGAAGTCAAAGGGTGACAGGCCGGTTACGGGCGGGCGGGGGACGGCTCGGGGTCGTCGTCGGTGACCACGACGCCCAGCACGCCGGCGGCCGGGATGATGACGGCCTTGCGCTGCCACCAGGCGATCACGCAGGCGCGGCAGACCTCGTCGGCGCGGCGGACCCCGGCGTGGTTGACGCGGGTGACGACGCCGTCACAGAGGAAGGCCATGACCTTCTTGCCCTGCTGCTTGGGCGAGGTCTCGCCGACGGTGAGGTTCTCGGCCACGCCGAGCTCGCGGGGGCCGAGGTCGGGCTTGCAGTCGCCCGTGACCTTCACGAACTGCGTCTCGGAGCGGGCGACCACCTTGCCGGCCGGATCGACGAGGGCGCCGTAGTACTCCACCTGCTCGTTGCGCTTCTCGGGCTTGGGCGGGACGGCCCAGAAGCGGCCGCCGGGATCGGCCTCCATGGCGACCCAATAGAAGTCCTCGTGCTCCTTCCAGCGGAAGTAGAGGCGGGCGGACTGCCCGGGGCTGCCGCCGTTCACGGTGGCCCGCACCAGCCCGTTGGCTTCCGTGGGCAGGCATTCGGGCTTTTCGACGGTCACTGTCTGCGCCTGGGCGGCGGTGGCCGCGCCGGCGAGGATCAATCCAGCGAGAAGCAGGCTCGCGCGCATTTCCCTGTCCTCCGATTCCCGCTCATTGTACTCCAGGTCCCCCGGCGCCGAGGATCTTCTGGGTGTAGGTGTCCACGTAGGAGGTCCGCTGCAGGTTGGGGAGGGCCCGCTTCATGGCCGCGGCGGCCCCGGCCGCGTCCCCGGACTCGTAGAGGGTGACGGCCAGGTAGAACAGCCGTTCGGGCTGGTCGTCGCCCGGATCGCCGCCCCGGCGGAAGTACTGGAGGGCGTCGCTCCAGCGGCGGAGGCGGTAGGCCGCCTCGCCGGCGATGTGGTGCGCCTCCTTGAGGTCGGCGTGGGCGTCGGAAACCTGGCGGGAGATCCTGAAGGCTTCCTCCAGCTCCTCTTTGTCCGGCTTCTGCTCGGAGAGGAGCAGGCGCGCCCGGATCAGGGCCTTGCGCTCGTCGTCGGAGAGCGGGGCGGCCGCCGCCGCTTCCTGGGGCGGAGCGGCGGTCCGGCGGCCGGCCGCGGGGGCGGGCCGCTTCTCCTGGGGCGCCGGGGCTTGGGGCGCCGGCTTGCGCGCCAGGGCGCTGAAGGCCGGGATCCCCGCCAGGGTGGCGGCCGGGATGCGGACGGCCACCCGCGGCTCCAGCAGGGCCTTCAGCCCGGGGGCGACATCCCCCTGGCTGTACGCCTTGAAGCGGTCCTCGACCTCGACGAGGCGCTGGAAGGTCACGCCGAAGCCCTCGCCGTCTTCGAGACGGTCCTGGGCGAGGGCCAGCCGGGCCAGGCAGTCGGCCAGCGGCCTGGGCTCGTCCAGCATGCCGAAGCAGGCGAGGCGCAGGTCGCGGGCGGCGGCGGCGAAGTCCTTGCGATCGAACGCGTGCTGACCGTCCCGCAGCAGGTTCTGGTAGAACGGATCGACGGCGGCCCCGGCGGGCGCGGCGGCCCCTCCGAGCCAGAGGAGCGAGAGGAGAAGGAAGGCGGACGTCTTCATACGGCTTCCGGCAAGGAGCGGTTTTCGACCACCGCCCGAGGGTTTTCGGCGACCAGCCGCCGGGCCAGGGGTTCCCCCCAGCGGCCGGCGACGATGGAGTAGGCGCGCTTGAGGCCGGGGGGGCGGCGGCGGGTGCCGTGGGAATCGCTGGCGACGAAATGGACGAGCCCGGCGTTCAACAGGGCGAAGGAATCGGCCTGCGGGCGGCGGCCGAAGTCGCCGGTCAGGCTCATGGCCGTGACCTGGGTGAGGGCGCCCAGGGAGACGAGGCGCGCCACCAGCCCCGGGTCCTCGGCCAGCCAGGGGATGAACTCGGGGTGCGCCACGATGGGGCGCCAGCCGGCCACCACCAGCTCGTGGACGAGGTGGGAGGCCGCTTCGGCGGTGCCGAAGGCGCCGAACTCGATCAGCAGGTAGCGGGAGCCGGCCAGGGGGAGGATGCCGCCCCCCTCCGGCAGCTTCTCGACCTCGGCCAGCAGACCCGAATCGACGTGCACCTCGCCGCCGAGCAGGACGCGGAAACCGGCTCCGACGGCGCCCTGGAGCTCGCCGGCGAGGGCTGACAGCCCCTCGCGGTCGGCGTTCCACCACTCCCCCCGCCGCTGGTGGGGGGTGGCGATCATGGCCTCGCAGCCGTCGGCGGCGGCCATGCGGCACATGGCCACAGCCTCCTCCAGCGTCCGCGGGCCGTCGTCGACGCCCGGCAGGATGTGGCAGTGCACGTCGATCATCAGGCGGCCGAGCCGGCCTTGGGCTCTTTCTCGTCCGCGGCGTAGGCCTCGTAGTAGCGGTAGCGTTTGCCGGCGGCGCTCCCCTGCAGCGAGCGGTAGCGGTTGAGCACGGCGCCGAAGATCTTGAGGCCGGCCTGGCGCAGGCGGTCGCGGCAGTGCCGCGCCTCCTCGCGGGTGACCTTGCCGCAGCGCAGGGTCAGCACCACGCCGTCGGCGAGCTGGCCGACGATGGTGGCGTCGGTGACCGCCAGGGCCGGAGGCGTGTCGATGACCACGAAATCGAAGCGGGCGCGCACGCTGCGCAGCCATTCCCGCATGCGGTCCGAGGAGAGCAGCTCGGACGGATTGGGCGGGATCGGCCCCGAGGGGGTGATCCAGAGGTTCGGCACCTCGGTGGGGAAGATCGGCTCCGGATCGGCGGCGGAGGTGAGCTGGTTGACCAGGCCGTGGCGGTTGGAGACGCGGAAGACCTGGTGCAGGCGCGGCTTGCGCAGGTCGCAGTCGACGATCAGCACCTGACGGCCGAGCTGGGCCAGGACCACGGCGAGGTTGGAGGCGGTGGCGGTCTTGCCCTCGCCGGCCACGGCCGAGGTGACGGCCACGGCCTTCAGCTCCCGGGCGGAGGAGAGCATCAGCGCCGTGCGCAGCGAGCGGTAGGCCTCGGAGATGAGGGTCCGCGGGCGCTCGTGGGGCACCAGCTCGATCTGCGCCTGCTGCCCGGCCGGCTGCGGCCCCTTCTTCTCCAGGGCGGCCGCGACCCTGCCCTTGCCCGGCTTGATCCGGACGCCCTCGGCCGGGGTGTCTCCGTAGCCGTAGCCGTAGCCATAGCCGGAGTAGCCGTAGCCCTTGCCGCTCTCGGAGATGTCGTGGATCACGGCCAGGGTCGGCACGCCGAGCTTGCGCTCCACCTCCTCGGGGGTCTTGACCGTGCGGTCGAGGAACTCGATGACCACGGCGCAGCCGACGCCGAACAGGAGGCCCAGCAGCAGACCGTAGGTGAGGTCCTTGCGCAGCGAGGGGCGGAAGGGGCCGCCCGGCACCAGGGCGCGGTCGATGATCCGGATGTTGGACTCGCGGGTGTCCTGGAGGCGGACCGTGACCTCGGTCTCGGATTGCTTGCGGAGCAGCTCGTCGAGCAGGTCGCGGCGCGTCTCGACCTCGACCTTGAGGTTGGTGTACTCGACGGCGGCCGAGTTCTGGTCGATCGCCTCGTTCTTCATCGAGTTCAGCTCGGCCAGCAGCGCCTTCTCCTGGCGCAGGGCCGTCTGCCAGGCGGCGTAGGCGTCGTTCTTCGCCTTCTGCCCCTGCTCGCGGATGAGGTCGTTGAGGCTCTGGCGGCTCTTCTCCAGCTCGGCCTTGAGGGCCAACATGTCGGGGAAGTCCGGTTTGTAGACCTTGAGCTTGGCCTCGTATTCGCGCTCCAGCTTGAGGAGCTGCGCCCGCTGGTCGCTGACCATGCCGGCCGTCAGGCTGTCCGCCAGGTCTGCGCGCGGGCCGCCGGCGATCCCGCGGTACTCCGATTCCTTCTCGATGCTGAGCTTCTTGGCCGCGATGTACTCCTTGTTGAGCGCCTCGAGGCGCTGCAGCGTGACGTTGGAGCCGGGATCGAGGGTGACGATGTCGCTGCGGCGGCTGAAGGCCTGGAGCTGCGCCTCCTTGTCCTGGATCTCATCCTTCAGCGTGTCGATCTGCGAGGAGAGGAAGGTGGAAGCTTTGCCGGCGATGGCGAAGCGGTCCTCGACCCCCAGGTCGATGAAGGCCTCGGCGAAGGCGTTGGCGGCCTTGGCGGCGAACTCCGGCGCGGCGGCGCGGAAGGAGAGGCGGACGAGCTGGGTGCTGCGCACCGGCTCCACCGCGAGCCCGCCCCGGAGCTGGTCGGCGAGGCCGCCCAGGACCGCTTCGTCCGCCTCGGCCGTGACCGCTTTCTCCGGCTGCCCGGCGGCGCCCGGGTTGAAGGCCGGGTCCTCCATCAGCTCCAGGTTCTTGACCACCCGCTCGGCGAGCCCGCGGCTGTGCAGCAGCTCGTACTGGGTCGGATAGAACTCGAGGTTCCAGTAGTTCTCGAGCCACGGGTTCTGCCCGTTGCCGAGCGGGGTCATGTTGCGGCGCTCGATCTGGATCACCGCCGTCGCCTGGAACTCCTTGGGCGTGATGGCGTAGTGGATGGAGGCGCCGATGAGGCCGAAGGCGCAGCAGACGCCCACCAGCTTCCAGTGGCGCCGCAGCATTCCGACGTACTCGGCGATGTTGAAATCGGACTCGGGCTCGGGCGCGAGATCCGGCTCCTCGAACTGGGGGACGGGGGCGAGGGGGCTCAAAAGAACGACTCCTTGACGACGATCACGTCGCCCTGCTTGAGCTCGACGTCGGGCATTTTGCCGGCGACGACCTTTTTGTAGTCCACCGTGATCTCCTGGCCCGGGCCGGCCCCCTGCCGCTTGACCAGGACCTTGTTGCCCGCCCGGTCGGTGAGGCCGCCCGCCTGGGCGATGGCCGACAGCACGGTGATCCGCTCGTTGCTCTTGAACGAGAGCGCGCCCGGCTTCTGCACCTCGCCCAGGCAGTAGACGGTCACCTGCACGCTCACCGGGACGTTGATCAGGTCGTTGGCGACGATCGGGATGTTGACCCGCGGATCGCCGCGCAGCAGCAGATCGTCCAGGGAGACCGTCACCTGGTCGGACAGGCCGTTGTCGGCCCGGCGCAGGACGTGGATGACGCCGCCGTGGTTGTCGGCGAGGCCGCCGGCGGCGGTCAAGGCTTCCAGCAGGGTCCAGCGGCCGGAGAACCCCAGGTTGCCCGGGCTCTTGACGGCGCCGATGATCGAGATCGGCCGCGACCGGTACTCCATCACCTGCACGTCCACCGAGGCCTGCTGCATGTACTTGTCTTCCAGGGCCTTCTCGAGGATCTGGGCGATCTCGGGCGTGGTCTTGCCGGTCACCGCCACGTCGCCCAGCAGGGGGAGGTTGATGATGCCGTTCTCGGAGACCCGGCGCTCGCCGCTGAGCTTCTGGTCTTCGTAGACGCGGATGTCCAGCAGGTCGCGGGCGCCGACCCGGTACGGGTCCTTGCCCTGGGCCTGCGCGCCGGCCAGAGCGGCGCAGAACAGGAACAGGATCCAGGAATGAACCGCTATCTTACTCATGATGCATGTTTTACTTCTCATCTATTCTACCGCAAGAGCGGGCCGGGGGTCCAGCGCGGGGCGTCAACGCAGCCGCAGGAGGGTGATCGTCGCTCCGGCGGTGGTGTACGAGCGGTCGGCCCCGGGGATCTCCGAGTCGAAGCTGGAGCGCGTGGCGCTCATCTGCAGGGCCAGCCAGGGGGTGAGGCCGAACTCCAGCAGGCCGCCGTAGGACGTGACGTCGTCCTCGCGCCGCGGGGTGAGGGGGAGGAAGGGGGTGTAGACGTTGGCGCCCTGCTCGGCGTAGAGGCGGGCGCGGGTGCGCCGGCCGAGGTCGAAGTCGAGGGCCGCGCCGAGGCGCTCGTCCTCCAGGTAGGCGTACTGCGGGAAGAGCGAGTAGATCAGGCCGCGGTTGAAATAGACCGACGGCGTCACCAGGCGGCTGGCCTCGACGAACACCGCGGCGCCGCCGGTGACCCGGTCGTAGGGCACGAACATCGAGCCCTCCCGCGCCTCCAGGGAGCGGAAGGCGACGTCGGCGCGGGCCTGCAGGCGGTTGCCCTCGAAGCGGACCTCGACGACGGGGGCGACGCCTTCGTTTGAGCGGTCGGTCGTCGTCGCGCGGTCGAACTCCACCTCGGAGAGCTCGGCGCCCAGGGCGACCCTCCAGCGCTCGCGGCGCTCCCAGCGCAGGCCGGCGCGGAGGACCCGCTCGTCCCGGTCCAACTGGTCCAGCTCCTGAACGCGCGGGTCGTCGATGTCGTCCACCAGGCTGTCCAACTGGTTCACCGAGTAAGCCGTGAAAAGGGAAAGGGCGCTGCCGAGACCGACCTCGACGAGGACCTCGCCGCCGTCGCGCCGCTCGCTGACCAGCACCGGGACCTCGGGGGTGACGATCCGCTGCTGCTGCTGGCGGCCGGCCTGGACCTCCACGGTCAGGCGGTTGAAGTAGCCCTGGAATCCCAGGAGGTAGCGGCCGTCGAGCCGCCGCCGGTCCTCCTGCTGCGCCCACCAGACGTACTCCGGCAGCACCTTGGCGGTCCAGGTCGCCTTGGAGCCGTTGCGCACGTAGAAGCGCAGGCCCGCGCCGGCCGTGGCGGTGACGTCGTCCGGCGGCTGTTCGCCCACATCATAGAAGTTGCGGACATACGCAACGTTGCGCAGGGTGGCCCAGGGGGCGATCCGCACCACGCCCAGGTCGAAGCGGGCCTCCTCCAACTCGCGCTCCAGCTCCTCGCGCCGGGTCTCCGGATCCTGCTCGGGGCCGCCGGGCGGGGTATACTGGAGGAACTGAGCTCCGGCCGCCGCGGCGTACAACCAGAGGATAAAAGTCATCGAAGACAAGATCTTCAGGCGCATGATCTCCCCGTGGCGGGCATGCCCGTGCTGGACGAGGCCTCCGCTTTCGCTTTCTGAAACGGCGCCATGATACGCCAATCCGAGACCCGTCCGGCGGACCATCTGGTAGCCGGCCTGCTCGCCCTGCTCCTGCTGGCGGCGCCCCTGCCCTTCGGCGGCGTGCCCCCCTGGGCCGCGGCGATCCTGCGGGGGCTCGCCTTCGCCGCCTTCGCCCTGGCGGCCATCCTGTTGCGGCGCCCGTCGGCCCTGCGTCCGGCGCTGGCGCCCGCGGCGGCCCTGCTGGCGATCGCGCTCCTCGGCCTGCTCCAGGCGTCGGCGCTGCCCGCGGGTCTCGCCGGCGCGCTCTCGCCGGAGCACGCCCGGCTGCACCGGCAGGCGATGGAGCTGACCGGCCCGATCGGAGGGGATGCCGCGCCCCGGCTCACCCTGGCCGCCGCGGCGACCCGCTCGGTCGCGCTGGGTTGGGCGGCTGCTGCCGCCGCGTTCCTCGCGGGCGCCGTGGCGGGGCGGCGGCGGGAGTCCCGGCGCTGGCTGGCCGGCGCGGTGCTCGCCGGCGCTCTCTTCCAGGTCTTCTTCGGAGCGCGGGACTGGTTCGCCCGCTCCACCACCCTCTGGGGGGTGGACCTGCGCGCCTCCGCCGTCCGCCTGCGCGGCACGTTCGTCAATCCCAACCATCTGGCGGTCTACCTGGAGATGGCCCTGCCGGTGGCCTTCGCCTGGGGTTGGTGGGCGTCCCGCCGCGCCGCCGAGCAGACGCAGATCGAGCGCCGGCTGCTGCTGATCGCCCCGCCCGTTCTGCTCTGGCTGACGCTGCTCGCCGGCCTCTCCTTCACCGGCTCGCGGGCCGGCCTGCTGGCGGCGGTGGCGGCGGTGACCGTCCAGGGACTGCTGATCGCCCGCAGCCGCGGACGCTGGTGGACCGCTCCCCTGGGGGCGGCCGCCGCTCTGGCGGGCCTCGCGGTGGTGGCCTGGCTGGGTCTGCGGCAGGGAGGGCTCGGCCGGCTCCTCTCCACCTCGGTCTGGGACGTCAGCCTGGGCTCCCGCCTCCAGGAGTACCGGGCGGCGCTGGAGCTGTGGGCGCGGTTCCCGGTCACCGGCGTCGGGCTCGGCGCCTTCCGCGACGCTTTCCCCATGGTCCAGCCGCCGGAAGTCCAGGGCGCTCTCTGGCACCCTCACAGCGATCTGCTGGAGGTGCTGGTCACCGCCGGGCTCCTCGGCGCGGCGGTCCTGGCGGCGGGGTTCTGGTTCCTGCTCCGGCGGCTCTCCCTCGTGCTGCGCGACGGCGGCCGCTCCGAGGACCGCGCGGCGGCGCTGGCGGTGCTGGGCGTCCTGGTCTCCCTGGGGTTGCACGCCGGGCTGGACTTCGGTCTGACCATGCCGGCCAACGCCCTGACGCTGGCGGTGCTGGCGGGGGGGGCGGCGGCGGCGCGGACGCGGGAGCGCTCAGCGCAGCTCGACGCCGCCGGGGAGGACCCGGCCCCCGTCCCGGGTCGCGAGCTCGAGGATGTGGATGCCGCGCCGCAGCGGCGTCATCGCGCGCAGGGTGGAGAGAGGTCCGGCCGCTCCCGGGCGGACCGGAAATCCGGCCAGGGCGGCGCCGTCGAGCCGTAGCTCCACCACCGATCCGTTGGCGGGCACCTCGTCGAGGGCGACGGCGATCCCCTGGGCCGGTCGGTCAAGGACCATCTCCAGCCGGGCGACGCCGCTTCGCCAGGTCCAGGCCGTGGCGGGCCAGGAGCGCTGGCAGAGGGACGCCAGGCGTTCCCGCGCCTGCGCCGCCCTTCCCGGATCCCCGGCCGCCATCGCCACTTCGGAGCTGGCTTCCCAGAAGAGGGCGCGGTTGCGCCAGGAGGGGTGGACGAGGGCGAGGGCCTCGCGCGCCTCGTCCGTCCGTTCGCGGGCGGCGAGCCGCCGGGCCTTGGCCACGAGGTAGGGACCCCAGGGCTCGCTCCCCAGCCCCTGCGTCCGGCGTTCGTAGTAGGTGGCCCGGGGCAGGTCGTCGGAGTACAGGGCGGCCAGGGCCGCCTGCGGGGGCGCCTGGTCATGGATGAAGCGGGCGAGGCGCTTCAGGGCGGCCGGCTTGAGGTCGCAGCCGGAGAACTGGCAGCGTTCCAGGGCCCGCGCGAGATGCGGCTCCAGGAGCTCGGCCGTATCCCCCCGCACCGGGCCGGGAGGGCAGCGCTCCAGAGCCTGCTCGAGCAACCCGAGATAGCGCGCCTCCGGCCGCGCCCGGGTGGCCACCGAGAGGTAGAGGCTCCGGGCCTCCCCCACGTCGCCGCGGGCGCGCAGGCGGTCCGCCGCCAGCAGGTCGCGGTGGAGGCGGGACAGCAGGGTCTCCTCCTGGCGCTCGCGCGCCGCCGCGAAGCCGTCCAGGTCGCCGCGCTGGATGTAGGTCTGGGAGACCTTCTCCCACGCCGCCGGATCGTCCGGCAGCACGGAGAAGGCCTCGCGGCGGTCGGCCGCGGTGTCGAGCCAAGGTCCGATCAGCCGTCCCAGGTCCTCCGGATCGCGGAAGACCTCGGCGAGCAGGCCGTGGGCGGTCCGCCGCTTGGCGGGCGAGAGAGCGGGCCAGACCTCCAGGTAGGCGGCGGCCAGGAAGCGCGTGGGCTCCCGGCGGGCCGGGGCCAGGCGCAGGGCGGCTTCCAGGGGGGCCTCCCACTCGCGGTAGCGCTGGAAGAGCCGGGGGTCTCTGGACTGCGCCCAGCCCAGGTAGGTGGCCGCCCCCAGCACCATGGACGCCTCCCACGACGCCGGCCGCCGGGCCAGGATCTCCCGCGCCTGCCGGGCGGCCTCCTGCATGCGCTCCGCGCTCTCGCGGGCGGCGCGCCCGGGCTCGACGCCCTGGTGCCGGCCGGGGTCCAGCTCCGCCGCCAGCACGGCCCGGGCGGCCCGCAGGCGCACCCTTTCCGGGTCCGGCTCGCGGCCGAGGGCCGAGGCGTCCCGGGTCACCCCGGCCCGCTCCAGCCAGCGGTAGGACTCCTCCCGCGCGTTGCGCAGGGCGCGGTCCTGGACGACGGTGACCAGGGAGAGGCCGATCCCCGCCAGGGCGAGGCCCAGGCGGAGGGCTGGGGTGGTCCAGGAGTCGGAGGAGGGCATGGGAAGGGAGATGGTAGCCAAAGGACACCAAGGACGCCAGGGACACCAGGGACAAGAGGGGAAGGGTATCCTCTTCCCCCATGCGCTTCCGTCCTCCGCCCCTGGCGCTCTCCCCCGAGGTCTGCTGGATGCTCCTGCGCGCCTTCGGACCCGCCGGAGCGCCGTTTCCCGGCTCTCTGGATGCAGGGAAAGCTCTGGGCCTCGCCCGCACCTTCGAGGTCTCGGCGCGGATCGCGGCGCGGCAGGGGCGGGAGCGGCTGGCGGCGGAGTTGGCGCCGGAGACCGCCGCCGGCTTCGCCCGGGACCGCACGGCCGCCGCCGCCTCCGGGCTGCGGCTCATGGCCGCCGTCCGCCAGGTGGCCGAGGCGGCGGCGCCGCTGGGGATCCCCCTCGTCTTCCTCAAGTTCGCGGCCCTGGAAGGCGCGGGCCTGCTCGCGGCCGGCAGTCGCGGCGCCTGCGACATCGACGTGCTGGCGCCCGGAGGGCGGGCCGGGGAGCTCCAGAGGGCCCTGACGGAGATCGGATACCGGGTTTCGGGGATGCCGGAGATGGAGCACCAGCTCCCGCCCCTCGCTGCCCCCTCCGGCGCGGTCGTGGAGATCCACCGCCACCTCCCGGGCGTGCGGGTGGGCGGCGGGCCCTCCGCCACCTTCGAGGCGCTCGACCGCGAAGGTCTCCTGGAGCCGCTGACGGATCAGCCCGGCCGGTGCTCGGCGCCGTCCCCGGAGGTGCTGGCGGCTCACGTCCTGGTCCACGGCTTGGGCCAGCACGGCTACTGGCCCGCCTCCTATTCCCTGTTGAAGATGGTCTCGGACCTCCTCGACCTGGGCGCGGAAGCCTTGCCCCCCCGCGCCCTGTCCTGGACCGCGAAGGACGTCCCGGCGGGCGAGACCGAGGCCGTCCGCCGGCTCTGCCTCCGCCTGGCCGCCGGGGAGGACCCGGCGGCGTGGGACGGTCCCGAGGAGACGCTGCTGCGGCACATCCTGGCCGGCCGCCTCGACCCCGGCTACGCGCGCTCCCTCCGCCTGGGGCTGTTCCAGCCGGTGCCCAGCGACCGCCCCCGCCCGCTGCAACTCGCCCGCTCCGTGCTGGACGCCACTTTCCTCACCGACGCCCAGATCGACGCCGTCTACGGCCGCCCGCGCACCCACCTCGGCTACCTGGGACGGCGGCTCGCCCGGCCGTTCGACCTCCTCTGGAGATTGGGGAGCTACGGGCTGGCGAGGCTGCGGAAAGGCCACACGGACCGACACGGACGAAACACGGACGAGCAAGGACCCTAAGGAGCGCGAACCCGTGTCCCTGGCCGTCCGTGTCCGTCCGTGCTCGTCCGTGTCCTCTGTATACTCCCACGCCGTGAAACCCGCCCGCGGCAACGCCCGCCGGCCTTCCAAGGCTCCATCGCAGGCCCGCAAGGGCGCCGCGGCTCCCGCGGCGCCCGAGGTTCCGTTCGACCTCAAAGTGGGCACGTTCTTCCTCTGGCTCGTCATTCTCCTGCCGCCGTTCGTCCTGGCGCGGGTGGCCAAGGAGTCCTTCCGGCAGCCCAAGCTGATGGTCAGCGAATGGCTCGTCCTGGCCTCCCTGCTCTGCCTCGCCTGGGGGCTGCGGTGGGTGGAGCAGATCCGGCTGGCGGACCTCTGGCGGCTGCCGGCCGTGCGCATCGCCGTCCCCGTCCTCCTGGTGGCCACGGCCGGGCTCGCCACCACCCGCCACCCGGTCAACACCCGCGAGGCGCTCATCGATCTGTGGATCGGCGCCGCCGCGCTGGTGGGCTGGAGCGCGGCCCTGCCGGCGGGGCGCCTGGAGCGGCTCCTCCACGGCCTGTTGATCCCGGCCGCGCTCCTGGGCTTCGTCGGCATCCTGCAGTTCCACGGCGTCTGGCAGCCCCTGGACCTCTTCGGCCTCACCCCCGGATCGCGCCTCACCGTCACTTCCTACGCCGGCAATCCCGGCGACCTCGGGGCCTACCTGGTGCTCCCGGCGCTCATCGCGCAAGGGCTGCTGCGCCGGCTGCTGCGCGCGGAGGACAAGGACCTCCTGAAGATCTCCGCGACGGTCGCCGCCCTGGCGGTCTGCCTGTACGCCCTGCTGATCACCCAGACCCTCGCCGCCGTGGTCGCCCTGCTCGCCGGCAGCCTGCTGCTCTGGGTGAATCTGCTGCCGCGCCGCATGACCGTCTTCGGCCTCGCCGGAACGGTCCTCGCCGCGGCCCTGCTGGTGGCGGCCGTGCCGCCGCTGCGCCAGCGGGTGGTGGAGACGGGGAGGCAGGCTCTGCGGGGGGATCTGAACATGGTCCTCACCGGCCGCCTGGACGGCTGGAACGCCGCCGGCTGGATGCTCCGCGAGCATCCCCTTAACGGCGTCGGCCACGGCGCCTACCGGCCGGAGTTCGCGCCCGCCAAGCTGGCCCTGCTGGAACGCGGCGTCGAGTTCTTCCCCAACCAGACGCAGGTGGTCTTCGCCAACGCCCACAACGAGTACCTGGAGGTGGCGGCGGAGTGGGGCGTCCCCGGTTTGCTGGTGCTGGGCTGGTGCTTCTGGGTGCTCTTCAGCGTCCTCCTGCGTCCGGACCGCCCGCCGGAGCGGCGCGCCCTGGCCTGGGCGGGCGTGGCGGCGCTGGCCGCTCTGTCGCTGGTCCACTTCCCGTTCCGGCTCGCCCTGGTGGCCTTCCCGGCCATCCTCTTCCTGAGCTGGGTGCTGGACGGCGCGGAAGGCGCGGAAGAGGAGGCGGAGGCGTGAAGGGGCGCGTCCTGGTCTGGCCGCTGGTGGCCCTGCTGGCCCTGGCGCTCGTCGGGCAGACCGTACGCTGGCGCGACCGGCTGGCGGCGAGCCGGCTGCTGCGCGAGGTGGAGGCGGTGACGATGTCGGCGATGGCCGCCCGCCAGCTCTCGGAGCCGCTGCTGTTCCGGCACCTGGAGGTGCTGCGCACGGCCGCTTCCAAGGACCCCGTCGAGGTGGGCATCCCCATCGCCGCCGGCACCCAGTACCTCCTCCTCCGCCGTAACGACGCCGCCATCCGCGCCTACGAGAAGGCGGTGGCCCTGGAGCCCCGGCCCGAGGGCTACCTGAACCTCGGCCGCGCTCAACTTGCCGCCGGCCGGCCCGAGGAGGCCCGCGCCAACTTCCAGCGCGCCGTGCGCCTGGAGCCGCGCCTGATCCTCGAGGTTCCGGAGGGGGCGCTATGAACCTCTCCCGGGACGGCGCCCTCAGAGACCTCGCCCGCTGCGAGCCCCTCGAAGTCGTCGTCTGCGGCGACTGCATGGCGCCGGGCCTCAGGGACGGCGACCGCATCAGGGTCTTCCCCGGCCGCTTCTACTGGCCCGGCGACGTGGTGGTCTTCCGCGGCGCGGCCGGCCGGCTGACCGCCCACCGGCTCCTGGGATACCGGCCCGGCTCCGGCGGGCTGGCCCTGGTCACTCGCGGGGATTCCTGCGCGGTCCACGACGCCCCGGTCCCCCTCAACGCCGTGCTCGGCCGCGCCGGGGAAGCTCATCCCTCCATCGCCGTCCGTCTCTCCTCCCTGTTCCGGTTCTTCGGCCTCCTCCTGGCGCGCCTCGGGCGGCGATGAGCTCAGGAGGCTTCGGAGGTCAATTCCTCCGTTATCCCGACCTCTTTCCCGGCCGGCGTAGCGGCGAGCCGTGGGGGGGCCGGAGCCTGGCGCTGGACGTCCCCGGCGGTCCCTACCTCTTCCGGGGGATCTCCGAGGCACAGGAGGAGGCGGTGCGGAAACGGTTCGGGGGCCTCTGCCGGGAGGCCGCCGGGGAGGGCGTCCCCAGCGCGGTCTTCCGTGCGCCGGCCGCCGACTTCCTGGAGATCGACACCCGGGGCTGGGAGTACAACCTGGAGATGGACCACGGTCCCGACTCCGTCGGTCTCGCCGGGCTGCGCCTGATGGCCCGCCTGGACTGGACGCCCTCCCTGGCGGGCGGGCTGTGGACCCCGGAGGCGGCGGGGGAGGAGTGGGCCTCGGTCTTCGAGAACTACCTTCGGGTGCTCACCGCCTACCGCCTGCTGGAGACTGGCGGGGCCGTGCTCCACAGCGCGGGGGTGACGGACGGACGCGCCGCCTTCCTTCTCCTGGGCCCTTCGGGCGCGGGCAAGACCACCACCTCCCGCCTCTGCCTGGAGCGGGGCGCCATCGTCCTCTCGGACGACCTCAACGCCGTGCGGCTGTCTCCGGGTGAGGGTCCATCCGTGGTCAAGCTCCCGTTCACCGGCGACCTCGGCGAGCGCTCCGGCGGCCCGGAGTCCACCCCCCTCCGCGCCCTGTTCAAGCTCGTCCAGGGGCCGGAGGACCGCCTGCGCCCCCTCTCGCCGGCCGCCGCCCTGGCCTCCCTGGTGGCCGCCGCCCCCTTCGTCAACCGCGACCCGTGGCGGCGCGAGGCCCTGCTGGAGATCCTGGAGCGGCTGGCCCGCGCCGTCCCGGCCTACGAGCTGACCTTCACGCGGGAAGGAGACGTCTGGGGTATATTGAATTCGATCGCACCATGACCTCCATCACGTTATCGACGGTGTTGCGGCGGCGGCCGGACATCCGCTACCGCCACATCGAAGATGAAGCCGTGGTGGTCCGCCAGTCCTCGGCCGAGGTGCTGGTGCTCAACGAGGTCGGCGCCTCCGTGCTCGACCTCGCGGACGGCGAGCGCGACGTCCGCGCCTGGATCGACGCTCTCTCCGAGGTCTACGACACCGACCCGGCCGTCCTCGCCCGGGACGTGCTGGCCTTCGCCGCCGAGATGGAGGAAGCGGGCCTGCTGGAAGCCGTGGAGGACGCGCCGTGAGCCTCTCCCGCGTCCTTGCCGCGGCCTTCCGCGAGAACCATCTCTTCTCCGTGCTGGTCGAGCTGACCTACCGCTGCAACCTGGACTGCTTCTTCTGCTACAACGATCTCGGCCTGCGGGGCGAGCCCCTGAGCCGCGACGAGTACTTCCGCTTCTTCGAGGACCTGCGGGACCTGCAGGTCCTGAACCTCACCCTGACCGGCGGCGAGCCCCTGGCCCACCCGCATTTCCTGGCCCTGGGCGCCCGCGCCCGCGAATTGGGGTTCGTGGTGCGGATCAAGTCCAACGGCCACGCCCTGCGGGGAGAGCTGGCCCGGCGCGTCCGCGACGAGGTCGATCCCTTCCTGGTCGAGGTCAGCCTGCACGGGGCCGTCGCCGCCACCCACGACCGGCAGACGCGGGTGCCCGGCAGCTTCGACCGCCTGCTGGCCAACCTGCGGGAGATGCGCGAGCTCGGCCTGCGGGTGAAGGTCAACAGCACCCTGACCCGCTGGAACGAGGGCGAGGTCGAAGGGATGTTCGCCCTGGCCGACTCCCTGGGCCTGCCCCTGCAGGTCGACCCGGAAGTGACGCCCCGGGACGACGGCAGCCGTGAGCCCCTGGAGGTCGCTCCCAGCCGCGAGGGGGTGCTCCGCCTCTTCCGGCTGCAGTTCGAGCGCGGGAGGGCGGCGGCGGCGGGAGCGCCTCCCGAGGTAGCCCGGGGCGGCGACGACGGCGCGGCCCCCGTCCCCACCGGCAAGCACTGCGGCGCCGGCTCCTCGGGCATCGCCGTCGATCCCTACGGCAACGTCTACCCCTGCGTGCAGTGGCGCCGGCCGGTCGGAAACCTCCACGAGCGGCGCATCCAGGAGGTCTGGCTGGAGTCGAGGGGCCTCCAGGAAGTGCGCGGCCTCTCCGTGGAGGTGAAGCGCATGCTGGATGCCGAGGGACCGGGGAGCCACCTCCTCAACTTCTGTCCCGGCACCGCCGAGGCGCACGCGGGGAGCCCGCTGAAGATCTACCCCGAGGCGGCGAAACGGCGAGAATTGCTGCGGGTCGTGATGAGCGAAGACTAGGAAGAAATCGGCCCCTGCGGGCAGAACCCCGGATTCCCCTTGGCCGGCGGGGAAGGGGCGCAGACGGCGGCCACGGCTTCCAACGGCTCCCGCGAAAGGATGCGAGGCCTCTCGTAGCGCCGCTTCGGCGAACCGCCGGCGGAGTCCGGGCAGGGCTTTGAAGGTCTGTTCACTCGAATCGAGGGTAAGCTGACACGACAGGTGTGTCAAGCATCGCAATTCCCCTTTTCTTCAAGCAGCATCGATATTTAGCCGCGCGGTTGCAAGGAATCCGCGCCCGGTCCTCCTCTCCGGAAGTGTCAGATCCTGTGTTCATAGCAGAAAAGGCATGGCAGATTCTTTGCAGATCTCCATAGCGGCTTGGATCAAGGCACACCCGCCGCGAGGCGGGGTCGCAAAGCCAGGGGTCTCCCGCCTAGATCGCCCGGTCGCCGAAAAGCCCTCAACGGACGCGTAGGTCCACGTAGTTCAGGAGGGGGCAGTGGATGGTTTCGGGCTCTTCCCGGTTTCAACCTTCGCTTCAGCCGAGCTCCGTAACGGCCTCCCGGGGGCCGTCAAGAACATATGCAAGGATGCTGTAGTACCGATTGGAAAACTTACTTAGCAAAGGAGAACGCTTCTATGAAATTCCATCGGCGATTCCTGTTCCTGCTGCTCGCTGCCCTGTTGGTCGTGCCGGCGGCCGGCCATGCCACCGCCCTGGCGCCGTTCATCGATCTTCAGGAGGCGGGCCTCACGGTCAGCGAGGACGGCGAAGGGCTCATGACCTGGGATCACACCACCCCTGTGAACCTGAACGTCAACATCGGCGGCAACGTACGCTTCGCCCTGCTCTACTGGGCCGGCCGCGAGCGTCCCTGTGACTTCGACGGCAGCACCTGCACATTCTCCCAGCCGTACAAGGACCAGCAGGTGACCTTCAACGGCACGCCCATTACGGGCACCGTCATCGGCACCGAGAGCCAGCCGGTCTCGGCCGCCGGGCCGATCCTCAACATCGGCTACTTCGCCGACGTGACCTCGCTCGTGTCCGCGGCGGGCACGGGCAACCTCAATTTCGCCTTCGGCGACGGCAACGGCGCGAGCAACCTCTGGCGCCTCGACGGCGTGGGCCTGTTCGTGGCCTACACCGACGCCTCCAATTCGACGGCCTATCGCGTGATCGTGTGGGACAACCTGGACTTCGCGTACGGCGACGACCCCACGCCCGGCGAGACGCGCGTGACCAGCCCGGTCACCTTCGGCCATGGCGCGGTCTCAGCGGACCGCACGGCCCAACTCTGGCTCTTCGCCGGTGACGGCGAGGCTGGCCGGCCGGACGAGACCACGATCAGCAACAACCCCACCCTGTTCAACGTCCTCGACAGCGTGCCGGACGGGCCGCAGTGGACCACCGACGAGTACACGATCAACATCCCGGCCGACGTCGAGAGCACCGTCGTGCAGATGCATTCGACCCCGCCGGGCCAGAACCCCGACTCCATGCTGTGGCAGATGGCCGCCCTGCGGGTCGAGCTGCCCGGCCCGTCCCTCCAGGAATTCCCACCGGCCCCGCCGACCTGCCCGACGTTCGTGGTTTCCGGTCCGCCGGCCCAGGCCGTCACCACGTTCCAGGACACCGGCTCGGGCCTGGTCTCGCTGGTCGTGACCCTGTCGGAGAACGCCGACACCGTGGTGCCGCCCTTCATCCCGGGCACGACCGAGCCCGTGACGGTCACCGCCACCAAGATCGACCAGACCCAGCGGGCGCGCATCGAGATCCAGGCCACGGACGGCGCCGGCAACGTGGCGATCTGCGATCCGATCCACCTGATCGTCTCCCGCGACAGCGGCAAGCCGACGACGGAGAACCTCAGCGCCGACGTGCCGCGGGCCGAGGACAAAGTCACGGTCCGCAACGGTGCTCCGGGGCTGAACAAGCTGGACATCATCGTCAACGGCCAGCGCTTCAAGGTCAATCTGAAGAAGGCCGGTGAGGAGACGACCATCGACATCTCTTCGGCCATGCACGAGGGCAACAACAACGTGGTCGACTTCCAGGCCCACGGCAAGAAGGGCGCCTGGGCCGAGGTCATCATCTGGGAAGGCCCGAGCCAGTAGGGACGAGGCACGATTCTTGAAAACACCGCCCGGCGTATCTCCCGGAGGAGTCCACGCCGGGCGCCTTGCTCAACGAGAAGGAGCTTGCAATGGTCAAAAAGGCGTATAGAAAGCCGTCCCTGCGGCGTCTGGGCCTGTTGCGGCGCGTCACCCGGTTCAGCTTCTGAGAGGAGCCGCGTGCAGTTCCAGCCGGCCGGTGGGTCCTTCCCAGGGCCCGCCGGCGTCTCTTTTCCTGGAGGAGCCCGAATGCTCGCACCGGAGAGCCGTCTCCGGCATCGCGACCGCGTGCTGACCCAGCGCGCGGCCGGAACGCTGGTCCTGTTGGACCTCGACGGCGGCCAGTACTATGCCCTGGACGAGGTGAGCTCCCGGGTCTGGGACCTGTGCGACGGCGAGTTGGGCGTCGAGGCCATCATCTCCGCGATCGGGGAAGAGTTCGACGCGCCTTTGGAAACGATCCGGGGGGATGTCGAAGAGTTCCTGCAGGAGATGGTGGATGAAAGCCTCCTGGTCGAGGAATCCTGAGGCCGGAGCCCTGTTCCCGCTCCGCGTCCTCGTCTTCGCGGCCCTGGCGCCGCTCCAGCTCCGGTGGCGCAAGCTGCCGGACCTTCCCTCCTGGCTGGAGCCCCGGGGACCTCTGCCGCCGCCGCCCGATCCCGAGCAGGTCGCCGCCCTGGTGGGCCGGATCGACCGCCTGATCTCCGCCGGCCGACCGCTGGTCCGCTCCGGCTGTCTCACCCGCGGCCTCACCCTCTACCGGTTTCTCCGCCGCGCCGGCGCCGAGGTCTCCCTCCGCTTCGGGGCCGGCGCCATGGACGGCCGCTTCGCCGCCCACTGCTGGCTCGTCTACCAGGGCGAGCCGCTGATGGAGAAGCGGGATCCGCGGGCGGATTTCGTGGAGACGTGGCGGATCGAGCCCTCACCCCCTGACCCGGTTGATCCCGCATTGGCCCGACCCCTCCCTCGCTCCCTCACCGGGAGAGGGGGAAAAGAAGCGCGCGTGTCATGACGGACCGCGCCTACGTCCTCCATGGCGTGCGGGTGGGCGTCGCCGCCCCCGAGGAGCGGGTGGCGGCGGGGGTGCGTTCCCGGTTGGCGGGGCTGCCCCTGGACGGCGGGCCGCCGCATGACGTGACGTTCGAGATCCACGTCGGGGATCACCCCTTCGGGCGTCCGGAATCGGCGCGGCCGGTCTACGACCCACCGGTGGGGGAGGTGGTCTACGACGACCGGGCCGACGTCCTCTACATCGACTATGGTCCGCGCCTGCGGGTACTTTGTGAGATGGGGAAGGGGCGGGTCCGCGCCTCGGCGCTGGGGACGGAGCCGGCGGACCTCTGGGCGGTCTCCCATCCCCTGTTCACCCTGCCCCTGGTGGAGCTGCTGAAGCGCCGGGGCTTGTATGGACTGCACGCGGGCGGGGTCTGCCGCGGCGGGCGGGCCCTGCTCCTGCCCGGCACCAGCGGCTCCGGCAAGTCCACCCTGACCCTTGCCCTGGCCCGCGCCGGCTTCGGATTTCTAGGGGATGACACCCTCTTCCTTCGGGAATCGCGGGTCCTGGCCTTCCCGGACGAATTCGACCTCACGGACGAGACCGTCTCCTTCTTCCCCGAGCTGGCCCCCCTGCTCGACGGCGGCCGGCCGGAGGGCTGGCGCAAGCGGCAGGTGCGGGCCGAGCGCGAGTACGGGGCCGAGATCGTCTGGGAGTGCGAGCCGGCGCTACTGGTCTTCCCCCGGGTGGCCGGGGTTCCGGAGAGCGGGCTGGCCCCGATGGAGCCGGGAGAGGCCCTGCTGGAGCTGGTCCCCAACGTCCTGCTGACCGAGCCCCGCTCCTCCCAGGATCATCTCGACGCCCTGGCCGGGCTGGTGGAGCGGTGCGCGTGCTATCGATTGGCCACCGGGAGCGATCTGGAGGGGGCGGTGCGTCTCCTGTCAGGTCTCTTCTCCCCCTCTCCCGGTGAGGGAGGGAGGGAGGGGGCGGGAGAGGGGGCCGGGGGGTGAGGGTTCAGGATCGGGTTCTCTGCCTGTGCGCCCGGCAGGACTTCCTTCCCGCCCACCAGGCCGGTGTCGAGGGTCTCTGCCGTGACCATCCCATCGACTGGAGGCGTCTCGTGGCCACCGCCGAGCGCCACGGCGTGCTGCCCATCGCCGGCGCCAACCTGCGCCGGTGCGATCCGGACGTCCTTCGCCTGCCGGGGGCATTGGCTGAGCGGCTGGAGACGGCCCTCTTCGAGAACGCCGCCCTCCGCGAGCGGGACGCCGACCGCCTGGCCGCCGGGCTCGCCCGCCTGCGCGAGGTGGACCTCCACGCCATGCTCCTCAAGGGGACGGCCCTCACCCTCTCCGTCTACGAAGAGCCCTGGGTCGTGACCTCCCTGGACATCGACCTCTCCCTGCGGCCCGGGCCGGACTGGGAGAAGGACAAGGGAGACGAGCGGAAGATCCGTCGGGACCTCTACACCCACGGCGTCGAGTGCGACCTCGACGACCATCACGACGTCACCCTGAACGGCGTCCTCCCCATCGACTTCAAGCGCATCTGGGCCGACGCGCGTCCGGTGCGCTTCCGGGGCGAGGACGCCTGGATCATGTCCCCCGAGGACCTGCTGATCTCCCTCTGCGTCAACGCCTGCCGCAAGCGCTATTTCCGCCTCAAGGTCCTCTTCGACCTCAACGAGACCCTGCGCCGGGGCGGCCCCTTCGACTGGCCGCGCCTGGCGGACCTGGCGCGTCAGGGGCGGTGCGAGGGCATCGTCTACACGGCCCTGACGGCGGCCCGTGAGACCCTGGACGCCGAGGTCCCCCCCGAAGCCTGGGACGTCCTGAAGCTCGCGCCGCTCCGGGCCGCCCTGCTGCGCCGGCTGGTGGCCGCCTTCCTCCGGGTTGGATCCTTCCACGGCCGGGCCGGCCGCGGGGCCGCCCTGCTCCTCGCCTACGCGAGCCTCCGCCCCGCTGAAGCGTGGCGTTCCCTCTCCTACAGCCTCACGCATCCCGACAAACACAAGGGGGAGGACCCCTTCGCGCCTCTGACGTCGCCCCAGGCGCTTTCCTGATCGTCCAGGCGCTCGGGAAGCTGAAAATCCCGGGGAGAGGCCTCTCCCTCGCGGGTACACCCCCGTACCTCGCGGGTACACCCCCGTACCTCGCTGGGCGACAGCCGCCCAGCGAGGGGGAGGCCGGTACCTTCGAGGGGGACCCCTGTACCCGCGAGGGGGAGCCCCGTACCTCGAAGGGAGAGGCCCGTACCTTTGAGGGGGAGGCCTGTACCTCGAAGGGAGAGGCCCGTACCTCGAAGGGGGAGGGGTGTACCCGCGAGGTACGGGGGTGTACCCGCGTTCAACGCGACGCGCAACGCCTCGGCGGAGCGCTGTACCGTCGAATCGCGGCTCCATGGACTTTCTTCCCTTCCGATGCTAGCTTGTTCCCGGCCGACGACATCGAAAGACGCGAAGAAGCTGTCGAGCCAGCCCTTCTTCTGAGTTCTGGCTCGCTTGAGGGTGCGTCCCGCACCGGGATCTGTAGAGCGAAAATTCGCGCCCGCGGAGGCCCTGCGAGGCCTTCAAGGGGATTTTTGTCCAATCGGAGGGAAAGATGAGGGGATCCTCGCGGCTCCGTGTCGTGCTTTTCGGTGGAATCATTCTGTTCTCTCAAGCCGTCCTTTCCGGACGGGCGGACGCCTGCGAGGTCTGCGGGCGCAGCAGTTGGCTCACGCCCTGGAACTACCTGTGCCGGCCCGCGCAGGACAAGGAGACCGGCACGACGGGGTGCACCAACTCCTACGAGCCGGTCAGCAACACGACCTCCTGCTCCGAAAGCGGCGACTACTGCACGGTGATCATTGTCAACGGCGGCGGCGGGACCGGCGGCGGTGGTGGAGGTGGAGAGGAGAATCCCTGCCAGACGTCGAGTTTCTGCCCGGCTGAATGCTTCAGTTGCTCCGGAGGGGGCGGCCGTCCCGCTGTCTAGCGAGACGTGGCGGTAGATGGCTGTCTGGTATCTCAAAATTCTGGCCGCGTTCTGCTTTCTGACGGCGCTGTTGACCGGCCTCGTCCCCGTCGAGATCACGTTCGTTCAGAAATCCGCTTCGAGCCTGCCGGTGAAGGGACGGATCGTCCTGCGCCCTGTGGAGAAAGGGCGGGAGCCTGTAACGGCGGAGGTTGCTTCGCTGTCGCCCGTCCGGCTGGAACTGCCGACGGGCACGGAGTGGGAGGTCGCCACGGATCTCCCGGGATACTGGGTCCCAAGGAAGAACCTCAAGGTTTCTGAAGACACGTCCCGGCTTTCCCTGGACCTCTGGCCCATGGGTAGCGTCTCCGGCGTCCTGAAAGTGAAAGGGAAGGGCCTCGCCCTTCCGAAGCTCGTCCTCGTCAAGACCCTGGCCGCGCCCTCGTATCTGAAGCGGCCTCCGGCGCCTCCGGGAATCCTGAGCTGCCCGGTGGATAAGAACGGTGCCTGGAGCTGCGCGCTGCCCGCCACGAAATTCGATCTCGTGATCACCGCCGAGGGCTTCACGCCCCAGTATCGATGGGGTGTGGAGGTCCCGGCCGGCAAGACGCTGTCCCTCGGCACGGTCGAGCTCGAGAAAGGAGCCTCGGTGGCGGCCTGGGTGGCGGTCGAGGACGGAGCGATCGAGCCGGGCAAGTGCAGGGCCAGGTTGGCCCCTCTGCTGGCCGGCAACACGGAAATAGGGCGGGTCTCCGATCTCCAGCGTACCGCCGTGGAACGCGAGGTCCGCAAGGACGGCTTCGTCCAACTCACCGGTCTTGCGCCGGGCTCCTACGTCCTGGAAGTAACGCAGCCCGGTTATCCGCCGGTCAAGGCCTCTCCGGTCGTCGTGAAGCCCGGCGCCGAGACGTTCCTGAGCGATCCCTTGATCCTGAAGCGTCCCCTCGACATCGGCTTCGAGATCTATCCGGCGGTGGACTGGCTGGGGAAGCCCTGGCGCGCCCGGGTGTTCCGGGACGACCCCACGGTGCGTGTATCTCCAGTCCTGTTTGACGGCGCGGCGAATCCCGAGGGGCGCTTCACCGTTCGCGATCAGTCCCCCGGGCGGTTTCGGATCACTGTGCTGGATTCGCTCGGCAACGGCCTCTACTCGGACAACAGTCTGGCCGTGGAGGGACCCGGGTCTGCGACGCAGAGGATTGAGATCAAGCTGATCGATCTGGAAGGGAGCCTTCGCTTGGGCGATGAGCCCCTGGCGGCTACCTTATGGTTTAACGGGCGCAACGGTGTGGGCTCGATCCGGATGGAGTCTGACGCGGGAGGCTCCTTCCATGGCGTCCTGCCGAGGGAAGGCGTATGGAGAATTGAGATCGAGTCGAAAGAGCCCGCTCTCCAGACCTGGACCCGGGCCAAGGTCCAGGCTGGCCGTTCCGGCAAGGTCCGGCTCACACTGGACCTTCCGGACGCCCGCGTCTTCGGTCGGGTGGTGGACGAGAAGGGCCAGCCTGTACCCGAAGCGCAGGTCGGCGTCCTGGCCGAGGGCGTCGATCCCCTTCTGGTGCAGACCGGCGCGGAGGGGACCTTCGACATCCGGGCGCTGCCCGAGGGAACGGCCTGGCTCGCCGCGGAGTCCAAGGACCGGGTCAGCGGCCGCACGCTGATCACTCTCGTGGAAGACCGGGCGGTAGGACCGCTCGAGTTGATTGTGCGTCCGCTCAAAGAGCTGACGGGAACCGTGATCTCTTCCCAGGGGCCTGTATCCGGCGCTCAGGTGACGATCCTCTCCTATCCCTCGGGAGCGGGAGACGCGGCGACGACCGACGACGCGGGCGGATTCAGGATCAAAATCCCTGAGTCTGCGACCCGGCTGGTGGCGATCGTCAGCGCGCCGGGCTTCGCGCTGCGGGCGTTCCGGGCTTCCGCGGAAGGGGTGCCGCTGGCCCTGACGGTCTCCGAGGCGGGGGGAGACCTGGAGGTTTCTCTGCCTTGGGATCCCGAAGAGTTCCTGGAGAGGGGCCGGGTTCTGGTCTTCTTTCAAAACGGGCTGCCCCTTCCCGCCAACATTCCTTCTCAATGGGCGTACGACCAGGGACAGCCGCGAGAGATCAAGGGAAGGACCTTCCGCATCCCCAACGTGGCGCCGGGAGACTACCGCGTCTGCCTGACGGCTCAAGGCAATCCCATGGACGTCGTCCCGGCAGAGGCGGACTCCTGTGACGCCGGCGCGCTGGCCCCCGGGGCGACGTTGACACTACGCCCCGGGGGTTGAGTTCGTCAGGGAGTCAGGCAGGCCGGCTTGGAGACGGCCACGGCCGCCACGTAGGAGCTCATGCGCGACGGCACCCGCCCGGGCATCACGCCGTAGGGATGAGCAGTCCCGAACGTCAGGGCCATGTTCGAGTAACCGCCGCTCAGGAGGTGGCAGTAGCTCATGATCGTACCGCTGCCGGCGCCGGCGGGGCCGGGCAGGCTCTGCGTGCCGGCGTAGCAGCCAGTCTCCCCGCTGCGGCACTGGTCGACCGGGCTCGCGTTGCCGCCGATCCCGTTGTAGCAGTGGGTGTGCGGCGAGTTGAAGTTGTGCCCGATCTCATGAGTGACGCTCAGGATGTCCCACACCACCGTTGGATTGGCGATATTGAAGATGCCCGACATGCCGCCCGAGAACCCGTAGCCGCCGCCCCAGGGAGCATCCTTGGGCACCGTCGGGCAGTAGCTGCTGCTGGCGAACGCCGCGGAGCAGAGGGTCCCCGTCCAGGCGATGCCGCTGCCCGGCCGGCCGCTCATGAAGTGGGCGATCGAGCGCGACTCGCCGGTTTTGTTGAGGTTCCAGTAGCGGCCGAACTCCATCAGGCCGCAGGTGGCGGTGGTCTGGGTCCAGGGATCGCTGCTGGTCGTCCACAGGCTGATGGACTGGACGGCGAGGCTGGTGTTGATCTCGGCCTGATAGAGGGTGGAGGCGTAGCCGATCAGGTTGCCGATGTAGGTGGAAGCCAGCGTGGAACTGTTGAACTTGGCGTAGAGCTCGTAATCGGTTTCGATCGCCACGCGGGCCGTGTAGGCGGCGGCCTTCGCGGTGCTCGCGGCCTTGGCGGTCTTCTCGGCCGGCGCGGCCATGTCCATGAAATCCGGCCCTTCGAGAGAGCTCCGGCCGGGCGGGAGAAGCTCGTTGCCGCAACTGAACCCTTCCTCGCGGGAAGCCTTGAGGTCCCGGGCGTCGACCCGGCGCATCGCCAGGGGGGCGCGCCGGGCCTTGGCCGCCGGCTCGTCCTCGCCGCCGATCAGATAGATCGCCTCGCCCTCGCTCACCATCCCTTGCGCCGTGCCGTCCTCCAGCACGGCCAGGAAGACGAGGGAGTCCGGCCGGCCAGCCACCTTGCCGCGGAAGTACTTGTTCGCGGGGGGCGGCAGCACCTCGTCGCCGTGATCGCCGTGCACGGTGATCGTGGCGTCGGGCGTGAAGACCTCGAAGCGCTCCAGCACGAAGGCCGCGGTCTCGCCCGTGTCCGGTCTCTGAACGTTGGCCACCCGCAGGCGGCCTCCGATCGGCGTCGCCGCGGCGCTTCTCGCCAGGTTGCGGCTCTCCATCGCCGGCCGCGCCGCCGTCGCCTTTCCGGCCGCCCAAGCGGGCACGCCGGCAGCCAGCAATACGCAGCCCATCAGCATCGATCGTTCCCAGTTCCTGTGCATCAATCCTCCTTGATATGAGCCGGCGCACACACGGCCCATACGGTTCTGGGTCAGTCGGGTCCTACATCCAGCGTTGGATGTGAGAAGAAGGGGTGAGTTTGAGGGTATTGAGCCCTGCCGTCAACTACGCGGAGCAGTCCGGATCTACGCTACGTAAATCCTTTCTCAGATCCTGAGGTAGTTTCCGTCCCGCGAGCAGAACGTTGGCGTAGGGCGTCCCCATTCCCATGGGTTGGACGTCGACGGTCAGTCCCAGACTCTCCAGGATTCCTCTCCACTCCGACGCGCTCCGGTAGTGGAAGCGCTGGCGCCAGTGCCCCCTGAGAAGGGACATCGTCCTCTCCTGGAGGCGGGTGGCGGTGAAGCGCCAGCCGCCGGCGGCATCGGCGTCGCGGATCAGGAGGACGCCGCCGGGTGCCAGGCACTTCGCGGCACACGGTCAGCAGATCCTCCTGCGCGTCCGCCGGAAGGTAATGCAGGACGTCCAGGATCACGACGGCGTCCGCTTCGGGGAAGGCGGCGTCCCGAAGGTCGGCGGTGACGATCACGGCTTCGTCGCCCAGGGCCTTGCGGGCGGCGGCCGCGGTCTTCGCGCCTCTCTCGATGCCGTGGAAGGCGAGGCGGGGGGGCGGCGGCGGCCAGTCTTTCGGGATACTCGCCCCGGGCGTGGCGGTCGCGGGCGGCGAGGAAGAGGGAGAAGAGGATGCCCCGGCCGCAGCCGAGGTCCAGGAGACGGCCCTCGGAGGGGAGGAAGCCCGCGGCGGAGGAGGTTGAAGTAGAGCGGGATCGTGGCGGAGCTTGCCGCGCACGAACTCCCAGTGGAACATGCCGGCGTCCAGGTAGCGCCGGCCGGCTTCCTCGAGCAGGCCTTCGACATCCGGGTGGGCCTGCCGCTTGCGCGCCGCCCAGACGGTGAGGAGGCCGAAGACCACCGCCAGGACCGCTCCTACCACGGTAGCTGCCCAGGAGCAGGTCGATCCCGAACTGCTTCAGGCTGACGTCGGCCATCTTCAGCTCGGACGGCCGGATCGAGAGGAGCGGGCGGCCCCGCAGCCAGCGGCCGAGCTGGAGCTGCGCGAAGACCAGGAGCGGCCAGACGCCCGGCAGGCTGATGTGCGCCGCCAGATAGGTCAGCGCCTGGTTCAGCCGGAAGAGCTTCGCGAAGAGGATGCAGAGCGCCAGATGCAGGCCGTAGAAGGGGGTGCAGCCGATGAAGACCCCCAAGGCCACCGCCCCCGCCTGCTCGCCCGGCGACAATCCCTCGGTGCGGATGCGGTAGAGCAGCTCCCGGAGCTGCTTGCGGCGGCTCATTCGATCGCCACCGACCGCAATCCCCGCTCCGCCAGCGCGTCCAGCACCCGGGGGAGGACCTCCAGGACCACCGGGTTGCCGCCGCCGCGCAGGGCGGAGCCGTCGTGGAGGAGGAGGACGTCCCCGGCGGCCAGCCCGTCCAGGAGGCGGCGGGTGACGGCGGCCGGATTCTTCTCGACGGCGTCGAAGCCGCGCCGGGTCCAGGAGACGAGGCGGAGGCCGGTCCGGTGGAGGACCCGGTCCAGCAGCGGATTGCGCAGCCCGGCCGGGGGACGGAAGAGCCGGGGCCGCCGGCCCGTCACGCCTTCGATCAGCTCCTGGGCGCGCTCGATCTCCCGGCGCAGGGCCGGCGGCAGGTAGCAGGCGAAGAGGTTGGGATGGCGTCCAGGTGTGGTTCTCGACCCGGTGGCCGCGGCGGACGATCTCGGCCACCAGCTCTGGATGCGCCGCGGCGCGGCGGCCGATGCAGAAGAAGGAGGCCCGGGCGCCGGCGCGGTCCAGGAGGTCGAGCACGCGCGGGGTGACCTCAGGGTCGGGGCCGTCGTCGAAGGTGAGGGCGACCTCGCCCGCGGGCGGCGGCGCTCGCCGGCAGGCGGACGAGGTTGGGGCCGACCAGCCTGGCCGCGGGGCATCATGCTGGCCGTGGCAGGACCACGTGGTTGGCGAAGAGGGCCGGCGGCCACGGCGGGCCAGTGCCGGGGCGCGGCGGCCAGCGCCGCCAGGGCCGGCGGCGTGGAGACCCAGCGGAGCCGAGCAGCAGGGCGGGGGGACGGTAGGACGGACGGTCGTCAGTCACGGCCCGTCCCCAGCGCCCGCAGGGCGGCGCGGTCCAGCTTGCCGCGCGGGGTGCGGGGCAGCTCTCGACCAGGAGCACGCTGCGCGGCACCTTGTGGGCGGCGAGACGCGGCGCGGCACCAGGCCAGGACCTCGTCGGCCGTCAGCCGGCCCGGCCGGCAGGCGACCACGGCGCGCAGCACCTCGACCGCTCCGTCCCGGCACGGGCACGCCCAGCACCGCCACCTCGTCGACCCCCGGCAGATCCGCCAGCACCGCCTCGACCTCGCGCGGGTTGACCTTCTTCCCCTTGATGTTGACCAGGTCGTCCACCCGTCCGCTGGAGGGCCAGCTCGCCGTCCCGCCAGACCGCGAAGTCGCCGGCCCGGAACCGCCCGTCCGGCGAGCCGCTCGTCCGGATCCGGCAGGTACCCAGGCCACCGCCGGGGATTCCACGGTCACCACCCCGCCCTCCCCTTCGTCCCCGTCCAGCTCGACCCGCACCCCCTCGACGGGCGTGCCGACCGTGCCCCGCTCGGCGGCGCCGCCCTCGCGGTCGTAGCAGATGCCGCCGCACTCGCTGGCGCCGTAGAAGACGTGGACCGGCAGGCCGAACGCGCTCGCGGAAGCGGACCGAGGTGGCGGCGGAGAGCGGGGCGCCGGCGGTGATGCACCAGCCGCAGGCAGTCCGGCCGGGGCGGCGGATCGGACATCCGCAGCAGGGCGTCCAGGTAGGCCGGCACGGTGGGGAAGAAGGTCGCGCCCGTCCGCGCGGCGGTGACGAAGGGATCGTAGACGCCGCTCTCCTCGGGGAGGACCAGCACGGTGCCGCGCACCAGGGCGGGCACCGCCAGGCTCGACAGGCCGTAGGAATGGGAGAGGGGGATGGTGGTGAGCAGGCGGTCGTCCGGGCCGGAACCCCATGGTGGCCGTGAGGGCCGCGTCGTCGGCGAGCAGGGCCTCGGCCGGGGTGGCGATCCCCCGCGGCGTGCCGGTGGAGCCGGAGGTGAGCTTGACCACGGCGGTCTCCGCCGGGAGGGCCGGGAAGAGCGAAGACCGGGGAGATGTTCTTTCCTCGGCGGGAGCCGCCGAGAGCGCCCAACCGGCCGGGCCTTCCGGCCAGCCGGACGGCAGCGCAGGAGGAACGGGGCGCCGAGGGCCGGCGAGGATGCGCAGCGCCTCGGTTTCCGGCGTCTGGGCGTCCAGGAGCAGGGCGGCGAGCCCGGCCCGGCGCAGGGCGAGGAACGAGGCGAGAAAGCCCGGCCCGTTGGCGGCGGCGAGGCCCACGACGGTCCCCGGCGCCAGGCGCCGCGCCGCGAGAAGCCCGCCGGCGGCCCGCGCCAGGGCATCGACGTCGCCGACCGTGGCCCGGCGCTCGGGCGAGACCACCAGCGGCGCCGCGGGATCGCGGCGGACCAGGCGCTCGAAGCGCTTGGACGATGGGGTCGTTGGAAATCAAGGCGGGTGATGATACTAGACGGGATTCCGGCCCGAGTTGCCAGTCCCCCGGCGGGCACGCTAGCATTGACCGGCCGGTCTCGGTCCACAACCCGGAGCTGCCGCGGCGGCGGAAGGCCGCCGGATTTCAGAGGTTTGCAATATGTCGGAAGTCGTCGCCACCACCCCGGAACGGATCAAGCGCCTGATCGTCGAGAGCCTCAACCTCGAAGGGATGAGCCCGGAGATGATCGAGGACGAGGCCCCTCTGTTCGGAGAGGGTCTGGGGCTCGATTCCGTGGACGCCCTCGAGCTGGTGGTGGCCCTCGAGAAGGAATTCGGGATCAAGATCAAGAGCCAGGAGATCGGCCGCGAGGTCTTCTCCTCGGTGTCGAGCCTTGTCGGAGTTCATCGAGGCCCGGGCCTAGGCGCGTGAAGCCACCCCCCATGCTGTCAGGAGATGCGGCCGGAGCCGGCCGCCTGTCGCGGTCAGCGGCCTCGGCGCCGTCAGCGGGCTCGGTTGGGGAGTGGCCCCGCTCTGGGAGGCGCTGCGCGCCGGCCGGGCGGCCATCGGTCCCTTCCACCGCTTCGATCACAGCGGCCACCGCACCCATCTGGCCGCCGAGGCCGGGGAGCCCCCGGCGGACTTCCTGCGCGCCTTCCCGGAGCTGGCAGCGCCTCTCGCTTCGCCGACCGCTTCGCCCTGTTCGCCGCCCGCGAGGCCTTGGCGCAGGCGGGCCTGCCGGTCCCGCTGGACGGGGAGACCGAGGCCGGGGTCTGGTTCGGCAGCAGCACGGGCGGGATGTTCGAGAGCGAGGGGTTCTTCCGCGAGTTCCTCCGCGACCGCCGGCGGGCCGCGGCTGCGCGCCCTGGTCGCGCAGCAGGTCAACGCTCCGGGCGACGCCGTGGCCCGCCATCTCGGGGTGACCGGACCGGTGCGGACCCTCTCCTCGGCCTGCGCCTCGGGCGCGCTCGCCCTGGGCGCGGCGCTGGACGCGGTGCGCTCCGGCGAGGTGGAGGTGGCGGTGGCCGGCGGCTCGGACTCCCTCTGCCAGCTCACCTATGCCGGCTTCAACGCCCTGCGCTCCGTGGACGAGGCGCCCTGCCGGCCGTTCCGCGCCGGCCGCGCCGGCATGTCGTTCGGCGAAGGGGCGGCGGTGCTGGTGCTGGAGCCGCTGGAGCGGGTCGCTGGCCCGGGGGGGCCGTGCCGCTGGCGATGCTGGCCGGCGCGGGCTCCTCCTGCGACGCCCATCACATGACCGCGCCGGACCCCAGCGGGACCGGCGCCGCCGCCGCGCTGGAGGCGGCCCTGCGCGACGCCGGCCTGCCGGCCGGAGCGGTCGGTTTCGTCAACGCCCACGGCACCGGCACGCCGCTCAACGACGCGGCCGAGTGGCAGGCCCTGCAGCCGGGTGTTCGGCGAGCGGGCGGGGGAGATCCCGCTGATCGCCACCAAGGCGCTGGTCGGCCACCTGCTGGGCTCGCTCCGGGGCGCATGGAGGCGGTGGCCACCGTGCTCTGCCTGCGCCACGGCGAGCTGCACCCCGTCCCGGGCGGGGCGGCGCCCGATCCCGAGCTGCCGGTCGCCCTGGTGCTGGACCGACCGCTGCCGCTGCCCGGACGGCGCGCCGGCCGCGGTCTCGACCAGCCTGGCCTTCGGCGGCTCCAACGCCGCCCTCGTCTTCTTCGCGCTGGGCGGACCGCGCCGCTTGAGCCCCGACATCCTGCTGACCGGCCTGGGCACCATCGGCGCCTGGGGCGCCGGCTCCGACCGCCTCGCCAGGCGCTGGCCGCGGGCGACCGCCCTCACTTCCGAGGTGGACCGCTCGGCCGGCTATCACCGGCCCGAGGGGGCGCGCCAGGCCTGCCTGACGCCGCCGGGCCAGCTCGGCGGAGTGGCTCTCCGCCGGCCGAGGCCCGGCGCATGAGCCCGCCCTCCAAGCTCGCCGTGGCCGCCGCGCGCATGGCGCTGCGCTGCGCGGGCCTGCCCGGCAAGGACGAGGCCGGGACGGCCACGGTGATCGCCACCGCCTTCGGCCCGTCCTCCTACACCGAGGCGCTCCTGAAGCAGATCCTGCTCGAGGGGCCGGAGGCGGCCTCGCCCTCCCTGTTCACCGAGAGCGTGGCCAACGCGCCGGCGGCCCAGATCGCCATCGCCTGCAAGGCGCGCGGGCCGAGCGTCACCGTCTGCCAGCGCGAGGCCGGACCGCTGCTGGCCCTGGGGCAGCGCCGCCGCCGAGCGTGGCCGCCGGCCGCGCGCCGCGCGCCCTGGCCGGCGCGGTGGACGAGATGACGCCGCTGCTGCACGCCCTGCTCGACCGCTTCGGCGCCCTGGCCCGCAGCTCGCCGGCCGGCGAGGAGGCGGCGCGCCCGTTCGACCGGCGGCGCGACGGCTTCCTGGCCGGCGAGGGGGCGACCCTGGTGGTCCTGGAGACCGCGGAAGGGCTGCGGGAGCGCGGGCGGCCGGGCCCTGGCCCGGGTGCTGGCCTGGGGGAGCGCCTTCGATCCCACGGCGCCGGCCGCCGGCTGGGGGACGGGGCACGAGCCCCTGGCCCGGCTCGCTGCGCCGGACCCTCGACCGCGCCGGGCTGGCGCCGGAGGACGTCGACCGGATCGTCTCCGGCGCCTCGGGCTCCCGCGACGGGGACCGGCTGGAGGCGCGGGTCCTGCGCGCCGCCTGGGGGGACGCGCCGCTGCCGCCCGTGCTCGCTCCCAAGGCGGTGACCGGCGAGTACGGCGGCGGCCTCCTGGGCGCCGCGGTGCTGGCCGCCGCCGGCGCGCCGCTTCGGCCCCACCGCCGGGTTCGCCGAGCCCGACCCGGAGCTCGGGGTCGTGCCGCACGACGGCTCGCCGCCTGCCGCCTCCTGCCACCGTCCTCGTCACCAGCCTGGCCGCCGGCGGCGCCGCGGCCTGGCTGGTCCTGGGGCGGCCATGAGCCTCAAGATCGCCGCCGTCATCCCCGCCTACCAGGCCGCGCCTTCGGTGGGCGCCGTGGTGCGCGGCACGCTCGCGCTCCTGCCCGAGGTGCTGGTGGTGGACGACGGCTCGACCGACGGCACGGCCGAGGAGGCCCGCCGGGCCGGAGCCCGGGTGGTCTCCTTCCCCTGCAACCGCGGCAAGGGCGCGGCCCTGGCCGCCGCCTTCCGCGACCTCTTCGGCCGCGGCTTCGACGGCGTGCGTCACCCTCGACGCCGACGGCCAGCACCTGCCCGAGGAGATCCCCAAGCTCCTGCGCGGTGGCCGAGGCCGGCGAGCGACCTGGTGCTGGGCGTGCGCGACCATCTCTTCGCCGAGATGAGCGCGCTGCGCCGCGCCAGCAACCGCCTCTCCTCCAAGGCGATCTCCTTCGCCGCCGGGCAGCGGCTCTGCCGACATCCAGACCGGCTTCCGCTTCTACTCGCGGCGGCTGGTCGAGACGGTCGGCTTCCCCGAGGCGCGCTTCGAGGCCGAGAGCGCCGTGGTGGTGCGCGCGGCGCGGCGGGGCTTCCGGGTGGTCACCGTGCCGGTGCGGCTGGGCTTCGCCGACGGCCGGACGACCAGCCACTACCGGCCGCTGATCGACAGCCTGCGGATCGCCGGCGCGGTGACCCGCGCCCGGCTCGAGAGATGCGCAAGTGGGCACGGTCCTCGTCACCGGCGGCAGCCGCGGCATCGGCCGGGCGATCGTCGAGGCGCTGTCCGCCGCGACGGCCGAGACCGGTCTCGTGGCCTTCACCTGGAGCCGCCGAGGAGGCGGCGGCGCGCGAGGTGGCGGCGGCCGACGGGCGCCCGCGCCTTCCAGCTCGATCTGTTGCGACCGCGCGCGGCCGGACGACCTGGTGGCCGAGGTGGAGGAGGCCCTGGGGCCGGTCGCGGGGCTGGTCAACAACGCGGGCATCCGCCGCGAGTCGCTGCTGGCCCTGACCTCGGACGAGGACTGGGACGCGGTCGCTCGACGCCAACCTCGGCGGGCTCTTCCGCTGCTGCCGGGCGGTGCTGCGGGGCATGATGGTGCGGCGGCGGGGCGCGATCGTGAACGTCTCCTCGCTCTCGGCCCTGCACGGCGTGGCGGGGCAGGCGCGCCTACGCCGCCTCCAAGGCCGGCATCCTGGGGCTCACCCGGTCGCTGGCCCGCGAGGTGGGGAAGCGGGGCGTGCGGGTCAACGCCGTGGTGCCCGGCTTCGTGGCCACCGACCTGACGGCCGGCCTGCCGGAGGCGGCGGTCGCGGCGCTGCGGGCCGGCGAGTGCCTGCCCGGCGGGGTCATGCCCGCCGACGTGGCCCAGGCGCGTGCTCTTCCTGCTCTCCGACCGCGCGGCGGCGATCACCGGCCAGGCCCTGGTGGTGGACGCCGGGGCTTCGGCGTGAGATGCCTCTCTCCGACATCCTCGCTTCGTTCCCGTCTCCCGCCGCCCCCGGCTGGTCCTCGCGGCCACCCTCGCTCCTCACCGCCGCGGCGCTCGATCCCCGCCTCTCCGCTTCCGGCTGGAGACCGACCTCTCCGCCCTGCTGCCCGACGGCGCGCCGGCGGCGCGACGACTACCGGGTCTTCCTCCAGCACCTTCGGCGGCTTCGAGAAGGTCTTCGTGGTGGTCCGCTCCCCGGGCGGCCGCCTGGAGGATCCGGAGCCCCTGATCGGCTGCCGCCGAGCGGCTGGCCGGAGATCCTGGCGCGGGAGCCCCGAGGTGGCGGAGGCCCGCTCGGGGATCACCGAGGAGGACGAGCGCTTCTTCCTGACCTGGGTGGCCCCGCGCCTGCCCCTGCTGACGCACGGCGAGGGATGGAAGGAAGACCTCGCCCGGCGGCTCGAGCCCGAGGCCATCCGCGACCGGGTCGCCCAGATGCGGCGGAGCGCTGCGCAGCCCGGCCGGCGCGGTGGCGGCGCCGCTCTTCGCCGCCGATCCCCTGGGCCTCTCCGAGGGACTGCTGGAGGCCGCCTCGTCCGCCCTGCCCGTCGATCCGCTGAGCGGCGCTTCGTCTCGCGCGACGGGCGACGCGGCCCTGGTGGTGCTCACGCCGGCGCGGGCGGAGATCGACCCGGCGGGCGGGCGGGCGCTGCCAGGCCGAGCTGGAGCCGCGCCTACGCCGAGGTCGCGGCGGTCGTCGGACGTCCCCCTGGACTTCCAGGCCGTCGGCGGCCCGCTCTACGCCGCCCAGGACGAGGCCATCCTGCGGTCCGACCTGACCCGCACCGCCACCGCCTCGGCGGTGGGGGTCGGCAGCTCTGCTGCTGGTGGGCTTCGGCGGCGGCGTTCATCCCGCTGGCCATCCTGGCCTCGGTCCTCGCCGGCCTGGTCTGGACGGTGGCGGCCCTGCCCTCTCCCTGGGCGGCATCACGGTGATCGGGGTGGGCTTCACCGCCGCTCTGATCGGCATGGGGGTCGAGTACGGCATCCACGGCGGCGCCCGCTTCCGGCAGCTCCGGCGGGAGGGGCTGGACGCGCCGGCGGCCCTGGCGAGGACCTTCCGCGATCCCGGCCCGGGGATCGTCTCCTCGGCCCTGACCACGGCGGCGGGGCTCGGCGGCCCTGATGCTCGCCCACTTCCGGCCCCTGCGCGAGCTGGGGCAGGTGCTCACCGTGGGCGTGCTGGTCGACCCTGGTGACGACGCTGCTGATCGGCGGCGGGCTCGCGCTCGCCTTCCCCCGCCGCTCCATGGGGGCGCCGCCCAGGCTCTGGCGGCGTTTCGGGGAGCCGGCGTTACACCGGTACCGTGGGACTCGCGGCCCGGCGGCCCGGGTGCGGTCCTGGCCGTCTCGGCGCTGCTGACGGCGGTCTCCGTGCTGGGGCGTCTCCCGGCTGTCGTTCTCGACCGACCTGCGCTCCCTGCGGCCGGCGGACCACCCGTCCTTCGCAGGCGGAGCGGCTGCTGGTGGAGACCTTCGCCGTGGGGCTCGACACCTTCACCGTCGTGGCCCGGGGCCGCGACCTGGGAGAGGCGCTGGACGGGGCCGCCGCGGCGCGGCCGGTCCTGGAGGCCCGGCTGGGCGGGACGGCGGAGATCACCACCCCGGCCGACTGGCTGGTCCAGGGGGAGCGCCTGCGGCGGCGGCTGGCGGAGCTGCGCACCCTGCCGCTGGAGCGGGCGGCGGACGACTTCGAGCGGGAGCTCGCGGCCGCCGGCTTCCGGCTCGAGCCCTTCGCTCCTGCCCTGGCGGCGCTGCGCGCCCTGGGCCGGGGGAGGATCCCGGCCCCGCCGCCGCCGGGAGGCCTGGCCGCGCTGGATGTCCGAGCTGGTGCGGGAGGCGCCGGGGGGGCGGCGGTGGCCGTCCACGTCCGCGCCCCTCTGGGTGCGGGGCGGGACGGCGGAGGAGCTGGCCCGCGAGCTCCGGCGGGCCGCGCCCGGGCTGGCCCTGGCCTCGGCTCCCGCGCGTGGGCGCGGAGCTGCGGGGCCTGGCCCTGGGCGACCTCGCCGCGCTCGAGCGCGCTGGCGCTCGCCCTGGTGGCCGCCGTGGTGCTGGTCTCGGTGCGCTGCCGGCTCGGCGACTCCCTCCTCTCCAGCCTGCCGCTGGCCCTGGGGTGCCTGTGGACCTTCGGGCTCTGGGGGGCCTTCGGCGGCCGCGTCGACCTGCTGGCGATCTCGACCCTGCCGGTGCTCTTCGGCACCGGCATCGACCTCGGGGTCCACGCCGTCCACGGCGGCCGGCTGCGCCCGCGGGAAGGGATCCGCGGTACGGTCGAGGATTCCGGCCTGGCGATGATCCTGATCGCGCTGACCACCGGGGTCGGCTTCGGCAGCCTGGGCTCCTCCCGGGTGCCGGGAATCCAGAACGCCGGGACCTTGGTGGCCCTGGGGGTCTGCGCCTGCCTGGTGGCCACGTTCCTGGTGCTGCCGGCGCTGGAGGCCCTGTTCCGCCGAGGGGATGATCTCGCAAGAGCCGTTGATCTACCATGAGCGTCGCACTACGTCACGAGGTTCCTCCGCACGCGCCGGAAGCCGGTTGGGTCCGCCGGATCCTTGGCCCCTTCTACGTCACAGGGGTGTTCTGGTTCCGCCTCCATCACTTCGGCATCCGCATCCTGCCCTCCTGGAGCCTCGTTCCGGTCATCGGGCTCTTCACCCTGTTCTTCTGGATCGCCCTGCGCAACATCCGCGCGGCCGTGGCGTCCAACCTGGAAGCGGTGCTGGGCCCCTGCGGCTGGTGGGAGCGGCAGCGCCGGATCTACCGTACCTTCTCGCGGTTCGCCTGGTGTCTCACGGAGCGCTACGAGCGCCTGTGCACCGAGCGCGGCTTCGCGGTCGAGGCCGAGGGGCTGGAAGGCTGGCGGGACCTGTTGGCCTCGGGTCAGGGTGCCATCCTGGTGACCGCCCACCTGGGAAGTTGGGAGGTGGGCTCGATGCTTCCGGCCTCCCGCGAGGGCCGGCACAGCCATGTGGTCCGCGAGGCCGAGACCGACCCGCGGGCGCAGGCGTTCTACGAGAAGCTGATCCGCGGCCGGGGCGGCGAGCTCTACACCACCCACTTCGCCGAGGACCCGCGGCTCGGCATGGACCTTCTGGACGCCCTGCGCCGTGGCGAGATCGTGGCGCTCCAGGGGGACCGCCCCCGTTCCGGTGGCCGCACCCAGGAGGTGAAGCTCTTCGGCCGGCCGTACTCCCTGCCGGTCGGCACGGTGGCTCTGGCCCGGGCCGCCGGCGCGCCGCTGATCCCGGTGTTCGTGTTCCGGGAAGGCCGGCGGAACTACCGCTGCATGCTCCGGCCCCCCATCCACGTGGCCCAGAGCGGCGACCGCCAGCGCGACCTGGAAGACGCCCTGGGGCGCTTCGCCTGCGATCTGGAAGCGGCGATCCGCAGAGCGCCTCACCAGTGGTTCTGTTTCCGCAGGCTCTGGAATGGGAGTTCGCGGTAAAATAGAGCCCAGTCAAAAAATTCTCTGATTCGGTCTTGGATGTAGGAGGAGGAGGTTCGGGGGGAAAGACAGTCCGGGGCCTGTCCCGGAGAGTCGAACCTTGCTCGAAAGGAGCCCGAAATGCGATCCCTGCGCCTCACTATCGTCCTCGCTTCGTGTCTTCTCCCCACAACCCTGCAGGCCCAGTCTCTCGTACTGGAGGCCGAGCCCGGGGTCTACGACTTCGCTGTCTGTGACAGCGCCCACCGCATCACCACCTGTGACATGTACCACGTCGACAAGGTTACCGATGCCATGCTGCAACTCAATGGCGAGGATTTCGTCATCGAGTGGAAGGGGCCCGGCTACTACCTGGAGAACGGTCTCGTGGTCCAGCCTCTCGGGGAGGCCAAGTCGGCCTTGAAGGGGCAGCGCTGGCTGGAGGTCTACCCCCGCGAAGGCCGGGTCCACACCTCTCGGATCTGGAAGGATCTGGACGCCGACCGGATTCTGGGCGTCGCCGACACCCTGGTGCTCGACTCGGGACGGGAATTACGGATCAAAGACGTACGCCTGCACGTGCGAGTGCGGCCCGCGGCGCCGGAACGCCGGGAGACGTCTCTGGACGGCGAAAGGCCACTCCGGAACCATTGAGCCCATGCCTGTGCAGTGCTGATGGCGATGCGGAGATGCTAATCTTCATGGCTCTACCAGGGTAAGTCGAATGAGCATCCCTCTCGATGTACGGTACGGGCTGCGCAGGCTGAACAACAACGTCGCCTTCACGATGGTAGCGGTCGCCTGCCTGGCACTTGGCATCTGCGCCAGCGTCACGGTCTTCGCCGTGGTCGACGCGTTGCTGATCCGAGATTTTCCGGGGGTTGCCGATCAGGGCCGGATCGTTTCCGTGGCGACCCGGCCTCCGACCCCGAGAGCGGAGAAGCGGCCGCCGATCTCCTATCAGACCTACCTCAACTACCGGCAGGCCAACCATGTCTTCTCCGAGCTGGCGGCCTTCCAGTGGTTCCCGATGAATTTCTCGGGAGCGGGTGAGCCGTTGCGGATCCGGGGCTATGTGGTGAGCGACAACTACTTCGCCACCCTTGGGATGCGCGCCGCGCCGGGACACCTTTTCGATCCGGGAAATGATGAACGCGGGAACCGCCGGGGGGTGGTCCTGAGCTACGCCCTGTGGCAGCGGGCCTTCAATGGCCGCGGCAAGGTCCTCGGGTCCGCCGTGCAATTGAACGGGAACGAGTTCCGGGTGATCGGAGTGGCGCCCGAAGGTTTCCGCGGCACCGTCCTCAGTGCTCCGGCGGACCTCTGGGTCTCCGCGGAATCGGTGTCCCTGTTTTTTCCCGCTCTGGTGACGGCCACCCGCGATCCCTCGACCTATCCCTGGCTGTTTTTCTTCTTCGGCCGTCTGGCTCCCGGAGTGGACGCCGCACGGGCCCAGGCCGAGCTGGACGTGCTGACCGCCCACCTCGACAAGGGAGTCCCGCCGGGCCAGCGGCAGCCTGGGCTCGCGATCCACGAGGATTTCGGCTTCTACCCCGGCACGCGCATCCAGACGACCAGCCCGTTGCTCCGGCTCTCGGCACTGGTCGCGCTGTTGATGCTGATTGTCTGCGCCAACCTGGGAGGCCTGCTGCTCGTCAAGGCGGCGGCGCGCCGGGAGGAGATCGGGGTCCGTCTGGCGTTGGGGGTCACGCGGGGACAACTCGTGCGGCAGTTGCTGACCGAGAGCGTCGCGCTCTCCCTGCTGGGCGGGCTGGCTGGGTTCCTGATGTCGCTCTTCGTCGTGGACGTGATCCGCGGCTGGCCGTTCGGGCGGTATCTCCCACCTCTGGACAACGTCGTCATGGACGGCCGGGTGGTCGCTTTCACCTTGTTGCTCTCCGTGGGGACCGGGGTGCTCTTCGGCCTGACGCCTGCCCTCTGGGCCACGCGGCGGCAGCCCATGCCGCTGCTGCACTACCGGGCCGGCGGCGGTCCTCCGGACGGTGGGAAGCTCCGCTTCCAGGAAGCACTGGTCGTAGCGCAGGTGACGTTCTCCCTGATTCTGCTCGTCAGCACCGGCCTGATCGTGCGGACCCTGCAGAACCTGTATTCCGTCGATCCGGGCTTCCAGATCGAGAACGTGCTCAAGGTGTCGTTCGATCTCTCCCAAGGCTATCCGGGAGGGCGCGGACCGCAGTTCCAGAGCCAGCTCCTGGAGCTGGTGCGGAAACTGCCGGAGGTCCGCGACGCCGCTCTGGCGTACTCCGTTCCCCTGACTTCGACCTCGTTCCAACTGCCCGGCACCCTCCGCCGGCCCTCGGAGCCGGAGGACGCGGCCCTGGAGACCGAGTGCAACATCGTCACGCCGGGCTTCTTCGAGACGCTGGAGATCCCCCTCGTCCGCGGCCGGTACTTCACGCCGGAGGACCGGGAGGGCTCCACGCCGGCCCTGATCGTGGACGAGACCGCGGCCGCGCTGCTGTGGCACGGCCGGAATCCCGTCGGCGAGCAGGTCGCGGTGGCCAACGGTGAGAAGTGGGAACCCTGGCAGGTCGTGGGGGTTGTCCGCAGGATTCACGCCACGGACCTGTCCGCCGAGCCCCCTCCGTTCTTCTACGTGCCCCTCGCCCAGCGGTACACGCCCACGACATCGCTGCAGATCAAGACCTCCCGCGAGCCGTCGCAGGCGGTGGAGCCTGTCCGCGCGGTCTTTCGCCGGTTCGCTCCCAATCTGGCGGTGCAGGTGAGCCTCCTTGAAGACGATGTGAACAAGACACTCGCCCAGCCCCGCCTCTTCTCCCTGCTCCTCGGCGGCTTCAGCCTGACGGCCCTGCTGGTCACCGCCATCGGCCTCTACGGTACCCTGTCCTACGCCGTCAGCCGCCGCACCCGCGAGCTCGGCATCCGCATGGCACTGGGCGCGCGGAGCTCCGAGATCATGGGAATGGTGCTGTGGCGCGGCCTGACCCTCACCCTGCTGGGCCTGCCCCTGGGCACCCTCGCCGCGGTCTGGACTACCGCCATCTTCTCCGAGTACCTGTTCGGCGTGACCCCCACCGACCCCGGGGTCTTCTTCACCGTGGCCGCGCTCCTCACCCTGGTCGGGCTCCTCGCCAGCTCGCTGCCGGCCTGGCGGGCCACCCGGGTCGATCCCATGGCCGTCATCCGTCACGAGTGAGGATGTAGGTGCTGATGGACCCCGTGACGGCTCCGGCGGCGGTCACTGCGTAGAGCGACAGCGGAAAGGCCCCTCCCTGGAGGCGGGCCGCGACTTCGAACGGCCGGCCGGCGGGCAGGGAGGGGACCGCGAAACGGGCCTCCCGGATGCCGACCAGGTAGCCGATCCGGGGTCCCGGCGCCCCGTCCTTCCGGCCCAGCGCCTCCAGGACCGCCGCCGCCTGAGCTGCCGCCTCGATCCCCAGGAAGGCGGGGCAGCGGCCGTCCACGACCAGGGGATGGTCCGCCGGGACCTCGGCGGCGCAGACGATCCCGTCCTCGGAAGCCTCGATCACGCCGCGGACGAGCCGGGCGGGAGGGGCGTGGGGCAGGAGGTCCGCCGCGAGCTCCTCCCCTTCCCTGGCGGGCAGGAGAGCCTCGCCCGCGGCTCCCGCGGACAGCAGGACGATCCCGCCGCCGGCCGTTTCGCCGTCCCGGCTCAGCTCGAACCTTGCCGTGCCGTCCTCCCTGGGGCCGGCGATCCGCAGCTCCAGCCGGTCCCCCGGGGAGACGGGCCGCCGCAGCTTCACGTTGCGCACCCCCGAGAGGGGGCCCAGGACACGCTCGACCATGGCGAGCTGGGCCACTCCCGGAAGGATCGGATGTCCCGGGAAGTGGCCGGCGAAGAGGGGGCTCACGGCGGGGATCTCGACCGCGAAGCGGCGGAGCCCCTCCTCCGCCTCCTGGATTTCGGAAAGTCTCACTCCTGGTGGTCCAGACGGTAGCTCCGCCGTCCAGGCCGGGGCTCGAGCTGCCGCAGCCGGAACCGGACTCCGAGCAGGGGCGAAAACGTCCAGCCTCCCTCGTCCGGCTCTACCTTGCGGTACCCTGCCGCCTCCAAGGTCCGGATATCGAAGCGGATTTCCCGCCCTCCCCGGCCTCTGGCATCCACCAGCCAGAGCTCGGGAACACCCGCGGCGGCAAAGAGAGGAGGCAGGCGGCGGAGATCCTTGCCAACGGAACTGTCGCTTACGACCTCCACCACCAGGTCCGGTGCGCCTTCGAGCTCCATGTACTTCCCTGTTCGTGGCGACGGCACCTCCCGGACACGCTCGGCATCCAGAGAGTCCCATAGCACCACGACGACATCCGGCTCCACGGAAAGCTGACCGGCCGGACTGGAGACCCTGGCGCCGTCGATGTAGACGTTTCCCGTCTCACGACGGGCTACCAACTCATGGAGGGTAACGCCGATCGCCGTCTTGACCAGGACATGAGCGCGCAGCTCCTCGGGGCTCATATCCACCTCGATGGAACCGGCGAGGTAGTCGATCCGCCCACGCTCGGGAAAATCCCCGGAGAGGGCCCAGGCGCGGAATCCTTCCAGCGTCCAAGCGGTGTCCGGGATGTCCACCGTGTCGTCCAGCCGTGCCGTGGTCTCTTCCATAGGGAAATCCTCCGTCGCCCCCTCACGCTAGCACACCTCCGGCCGCCGCGGCCGGCAGGGGCTGGCGGTCCGCCAGCCACTCGCCCAGGAAGGCGGTCCAGGCCCGCCGCATCTCGTCGTCCCCCTCGGTGAGGGCGGCCACCTGCCGCATAGCAGGGATGGCGTCGTCCACGGTGCGGCTCCGCTCCAGGGCGCAGAGGAGAGACACGAGGTTGTCCTCCCCGGCGGCTTCGGGAACCGGTTCGTGCGCGGCGTCCAGGAGCAGGCAGCGCGTCCTGGGCGCGTGGCGCTGGAGCGAGGGGAGCAGCGGCAGGAAGAGGTCGAGCGCGTCGAGGGACGCCGTCCAGCGCTCCCCGCCCCGGTAGAGCACCACCGGCACCGCAACCGGCAGCCAGGGGCGCCGTTGCGGACAGCGGCGGAGCAGGCCTTCATAGAGCAGGCCCCGGCAAAGTTCCATCCGCAGCGCAATGCCCGGATCCTCCTCCTCCCGGAAGGCGAGCAGCAGGTAGAGCCAGGACGAGCCCCCCTGCCATCGCACGCGCCAGACGGAGGCCCCTTCCACCCGCTCCAGCAGACGCTCCGCGCCGGCTCTGCGCTCCAGGGTGGCGAGGTCCAGCCACCCGGCCCATTCTTCTCGCAGGAACCCGCTGAGCAGGTCCCGGACCATGCGGGGGTGAGAAAACAGACGGCGGTACCCTGTCCTGCATCGTTCGTCGATGGTCATGGTATTTCCTCCCATGCCCATAAAAAGACGTAAAACGGGGCTCCAATCTGAAAAGCCCTAGAACTTCTAAGGCTGAATGAGCACCGGTCCTTCCGTTTTGAAGGAGGTTCTGGAGGATCAATAGAGGGAGAGGCTCGTCCCGTCCGCGCTCCGCGCCGCCGGCTGGGGATGCCGCAGCGTCCACGTCAGGAGGCGGGCCTCCTCGGCTCCGAGGAGGGGCGGACGGAGGCGTCCCGGGGGGACCGGGGATTCCGGCGCCAGCGGCCAGAGCGAGAGCACGCGCTCCCAGGCCTCCCGCCGGCGGCTCCGGCGGAGATGGATGGGATCGATCCCGTACCAGCCCGCTTCCGGCTCGACCAGCCGCGCCCCCCGTTCCGCCGCGATCCGCCGCAGCCGGCCGTCGAGCTCCCGCGCCCGGTCCAGCAGACCCGGCCAGGGCGCGTCCCGGCCGGGGAAGAGGACCGAGACCGCCAGCCGCACCTGCCAGGCGGTCAGCCTCTCCAGCCGCGCCAGGGGCGGGAGCGTCAGCACCGCCACGGCCCCGTGAGGGGCCAGCCGGTCGAGGCAGGATTCCACCCAGCCGGCGATCTCCTCCACGGCATAGCCGTAGACCAGGTCGTTGCCGACGTCGGTGAGGAGGGCGAAGGTGGGCCGGGCCGGCCGCGCCGCCAACTCCCGCCAGAGGCCGCAGGCGGCGATGCCGGGCAGCCGGCGGACGAAGAGATATCGGCTCCAGGCGCCGTACGAGCGGCCATGCCCGCAGGCGGCGAGCGTCTCCACCGGCCCGCCCGCCCGCCGCCGCAGCCGGTCCAGCAGGAAGGGCAGGCCGATCTTCAGGTTGCTGGCCCCGAGCAGCACGGTCCGAAGGAGGGGCTCCCGGGGCTCCATGCATCCAGTGTAAGCGTTACGCACGGACCTTGAACGTCACGGCCTGACGGTATAGAAGCACCTCTAAAAGGGTGGCGCCGTGACGGTAGGCCCGGCGGGCGCGTCGCCTTCTCAATCCGCAAGCCAGAGAGGAGTCTCGATGATCGGTGAAACCAAGCCTGAAACCAAAACCATGGTGGATCTCGGCAAGTACGCGACCTCGGTCGACCACGTAGCCATCGCGGTGCGCGATCTCGAAGAGTCGATCAAGCTCTATACCGAGGTGCTGGGCTTCGAGCTCAAGGAGCGGCGCCGCACCGAGGGCAAGCACACGGCCATGGTTTCCGCGGTCCTCCAAGCGGGCCCGGTGACGGTGGTCCTGCTGCAGGGGACCTCGACCGATTCGCAGGTCTCCCGCTTCGTCGAAAACTTCGGCCCCGGCGTCCAGCACGTCGCCCTCGGCGTCCAGAACCTCCCGGAGATGGCGGAGGAGCTCAAGGCGGCCGGGATGGAGTTCGACACCACGGTCATCCAGAGCCCCGGCCTGCGGCAGATCTTCTCCAAGCGTGACCCGGGCTCCGGCATGATGTTCGAGTTCATCGAGCGCATGGGCGGCGATTTCTCCGACCAGAGCGTGCAGCAGCTCTTCGAGCAGCTCGAGCAGAAGGATTCCTACTGATCCGATGGAGATCGCGCTCAAGGATTGCTTCGGCGATCCGCTGCTCGACGTGATGAACTTCCTCAACGAGGTGGTCCTCCTGTACCCGGAGGCCATCTCGTTTGCTCCGGGGCGCCCCGCGGAGCGGTACTTCGACGTCGAGGGGAGTCTCCGGCGGGCCGCGGTCTGGGTGGAGGAACGGGCGCGGCAGTCCGGGCGGCCTCCCAGGGCGGTCTGGAACGACCTCGGCCAGTACAACAAGACCAACGGCATCTTCAACGACCTCGTGGCGCGGCAGCTCTCCCTGGACGAGGGGATCGCGGCCCGCCCGGAGTCCATCATCGTCACCGCCGGCTGCCAGGAAGGGATGGCCATCCTCCTCCTGGGGCTGATCGATCCGGCGACCGACGCGCTGCTGGTCAGCGACCCGACGTACATCGGCATCCCGGGGCTCGCCCGCATGATGGGGCTGCCCCTGATCCCGGTGCCGACCGGCGAGCACGGCCTCGAGCCGGAGGCGGTCCTGGCGGGGATCGCGGAGGCCAGGCGGCGGGGACTGCGGCCGCGGGCGCTCTACGACATCCCCGACTTCAACAACCCCCTCGGCACCCGGATGCCGGTGGAGACCCGGCGCGCCCTCCTCGCCCTCGCCCGCGAGCACGGGATGCTCGTCTGGGAGGACAACCCCTACGGCATGTTCTCCTACGACGGCCCGCCCGTGCCCACCCTCAAGGCCCTGGACGAGCACGGCGTGGTGGTCTACATGGGGAGCTTCTCCAAGACGCTCTTCCCCGGCCTCCGTCTGGGCTACCTGGTGGCCGGCCAGACGGTGGTCCTGCCGTCGGGGGAGCGCCGCCCGCTCGCCGCCGAGCTTTCCAAGATCAAGAGCCTGACGACGGTGAACACCTCCACCGTGATCCAGGCCATCGCCGGCGGCATCCTCCTGGAGACGGGCGGATCGCTGCGCCCCCTCATGGCGGAGAAGCTGCCGTTCTACCGGGCCAACCGCGACCGCATGCTCGCCTGCCTGGAAGAGGGGCTGGGCGGCGTGGAGGGGGTGCGCTGGAACCGGCCGGAGGGCGGGTTCTTCCTCACCGTCACGCTCCCGTTCGAGTTCACGGAAGAGCGGCTGACGGAGTGCGCCCGCGACCATGGCGTCATCGTCTGTCCCATGCCGTTCTTCTCCCTGACCCCGGGGCGGGAGCGGCAGGTGCGGCTGTCGTTCAGCTACGTGACCGGGGAGCAGATCGAGGAAGGCGTGCGCCGGTTCGCCCGCTTCGTCCGCGACCAGGCCGCCGCCGCCCGTCCCGAGCTGACGGCGTCGGGGCACGGCCCTTGAGACGCGTCCCCGCCGGCACCCTCGCCCGCCTCATGGAGGACGCCCTCCGCCGGCGGGGCTTGCCGGAGGAGCACGTGGCTTTCGTGGTGGACGGCCTGGCCGGGACCTCCCTGCGGGGGATCGACACGCACGGCGTCCGGCTGTTCCCCACCTACATCGCCGAGCTGGACGGCGGGCGCAGCCTGGCCCGGCCGGAATTCCGCTGGTCCGGCCGCGGGGCGGTCCGGGTGCTGGACGCCGGCCATGCCCTGGGGCTGGTGGCCGGCAGGGTGGCGGCGGACGAGGCGGCGCGGCTGGCCCGGGACTTCGGCGTCGGAGCCGTGGCCGTGCGCAGCTCGAACCACTTCGGCGCGGCTTCGGTGTACACCCTGGAGATGGCCCGCCAGGGCGTCCTCGGGCTCTCCTTCACCAACAGCGACGCCCTGGTGGCCCCCCACGGCGGCCTGCGGCCGGTCTTCGGCACGAACCCGGTTTCGCTGGCGGCCCGCGGGCTCGGGGACGACCTCTTCTGCGCCGACTTCGCCACCAGCCAGGTCTCCTACTCCAAGGTCAAGCACCACCGGGCGCACGGCATCCCCCTGGAGCCCGGCTGGGCCGTGGAGGACGCGGACGCCGTCGCCGCCCTCAAGCCCCTGGGCGGCCACAAGGGGCAGTGCCTGGGAATGATGGTCGAGATCCTCTGCGCCGTCCTGGCCGGGATGCCCCTGGACCACGAGCTCTCCCACCTCTACGAGCCGCCCTACGACGAGCCCCGGCGGGTGGCCCACTTCTTCCTGGCCCTGGACGTGGCGGCCTTCCGCGAGCCGGGGGATTTCCAGGGAGACCTCTCCCGCCTGCTGGCCCGGGTGCGGAGCGCGCCGGGCGCGCCGGACGCCCGCGTCATGGCCCCCGGCGATCCCGAGGAAGAGGCGGCGGCCGAGCGGCGCGTCCATGGCATCCCCATGGACGAAGAGGAATGGCGGCTGTTCGAGGACGCGGTCTCTACCGCAGACGCTCCAGGGCCGCGGCGATGAGGTCAGTCCCCCGGGCCGACGCCAGCTCGTCCAGGCGCAGCGAAGCCAGGGCGGCGATCCGCAGGGCGATCCCGGCCGGGCCCGGCGGCCCGGCGTCGAACCGTTCCAGATTCCCGGCGGCGGCCACCAACAGCTCCTGCAGGACGCGAAAGGCGCCGTCCGACAGCGGCGGATCGCCCCGATAGAGGTCGAGCCGGGCGCCGGCGCGGTAGCGCGGGAAGTCCTCCAGGCCCACGAAGCGCAGGAACCAGCCGGCGCGGAACCGCCCGACCGCCCCGACCATCCCCGCGTAGTCGGCGATCAGCTCGTCCAGGGCGTTGTTGCGCATCGAGCCGAAGAGCCGGCGCGTGAAGTAGTGAGCGCACTCGTGGTCGCGCCGGATGGCCAGCGAGATCTCCCGCCACTCCTCCTCTCCCAGGCCCATCTCGGAGGCGGGCACGGCGCTGTAGGGGCCGTCCGAGAGCAGGATGAAGCGGTCCTGGTAGAGCTCCTTGTGACTCTGGATGCGCTGGAGCTCCTCCGCCCAGGTGGCGGTCTCCCGCTCGGCGAGATCCGTCGCCTCCCACCGGCGCCGCAGCTCCCCGATGCGGCTCCAGTTGTTGTAGCCGGAGACCATCAGCGCTCCCTGCGACGGGGGGACGGGGACGGGCTCATTCCTGCGGGTCAACGCCCGGATCAGAGCCGCGAACTCCTCCCGCCGCCGGGCGATCAGCAGCGGGATGCGTCCGGCCGGACTCTCATGGAGGACCAGCTCGATGGCCTCGGGATGCTCCAGCTTCAGCTCTTCCTCCGGCCGGGCCTCCGCCGGCGTCCCCCGCCGGGTGGCGGCCCGGTAGGCCTCCGTCTCGCTGATCCCCTCGCGGATGGGAAACCGGAGCTGGGGGAGGTGATCCCGCAGCACGGCGAACGCCCCGCGCGTGCGGCTTTCCCGCACCCTTTCTTGCCAGAAGGTGACGAACGGCTCGTCGGGCAGCGGGAAGCGCGTCTCCGGCCCGAGGGCCCGGAGATCGAAGACGTTTTCGTTGTAGGCCCGCAGCTCCTCGGGTTGAAGCTCCAGGTTCATGGCAGGGCGCTAGTCTAGCGTAACCTCGCATCGTACCGCCCCCGCCGCGCATGCTGCCGCAGGCCGTGGAAGATCCAGGGTACGGTGTTGGCAATGCCGCGGTCCACGGCCCAATGGGGAGTGGCGCCTCCAGGGTCGGTTTCGAGGTGGAGAACGGCTTTCGTCCTTCCCGGGCCGGCGGCGGTGAGAGTCCAGGAGCCGTGGTGGTCCTTCAGGTTGCCGGAGCCGGGAATGAGCTTCCAGGCCACCCGCCAGGTCCGGCCACCTTGGGCGGTGTCGATCCTCTGGGTGAAGCGCACCCGGTAGCGGCGGTCTCCCAGAGATCTCGGCAGGCGGAGGAGGTGGAGGCCGATCACCGAGCCGTCCGGCTGTGGCCGCGCGGCGGACTCTTCCAGGAAGGGCATGAACTCGTGCCAGTGGGCGTAGTCGGTCAGCGCCCGGAAAACCCGCTCCGGCGGCGCCTCGATCCAGCCCCGGCCGATTCCCTCCTTCGGCTTGTTCGCGCCGGCCGGAACCATCTCCACCCAGACCTTGCCGGTCGGAGTGTCCCGGACCTCTCCGGGGAAGGCTGTCACGGCGAGAAGGGCGAGGAGAGCGAGGCGCGTCATGGGAGACTGATTCTATGGGAACGCGCGTTGCAGGATCGGGTGGAATGGCGGTGTGGATCGGGATTCCGGGGCGGGCCTCGTGAAGCGGCGGCGGCTCCTGGCGCGGCTGGCCTGGCTGGGCCTGCTCCTCCTGCTGCTGATCTGGGCCTATCCCTATCTCAAGAACGCCGTGCGGGTGGTCCGGCTCCTGCGCGAGGTGCCTCCCGCCAACCTGCCGGTACCGGTCCAGGGCATCCACCCGGACGAGCTCGCCAACACCTGGGGCGCCGGGCGTTCCGAAGGGCGCACCCATGAAGGGATCGACATCTTCGCCCGCCGCGGGACGCCCGTGCTCTCCGCCACCCCGGGAGTGGTGGTCCGCAAAGGGTTGAACCGGCTGGGGGGCAAGACGGTCACGGTCGTGGGGCCGGCGGGCTGGTATCACTACTATGCCCATCTCGACGACTGGGCGCCCCCCACCGTCGGCGACTGGGTCGAGGCGGGAGTGACCCTCGGGTATGTGGGAGATACCGGCAACGCCAGGGGGACGCCTACCCATCTGCACTACGGGATCTATGCGAGGGGAGAGGCGCGGAATCCGTATCCTTTGCTGACGGCCCGGTGAGCCCTCACTCCCCCTACCCCCTCTCTCCCGACCCCTCCCTCCCACCCACACCGGGAGAGAGGGGGAAAGGACAAAAAGCAAGTCTCCCTCCTCTCCCGGCGGGCGGGAGGGAGGCTGGGAGAGGAGGGCCGGGGTGGTGAGGGGCCTACATCTCGACCGGCCCAACCTCCACCCGCTCCCGCACCGTCCGCACCTCCTCGGCCGCCGCCGGGCGCCAGAGGCCGGTCTGCCGGCGTTTCTCGATCGAGGCGGGGTTGTAGCGGACGGAGGTCACCAGCTTCCCGGCCAGGTTGAAGACGTGCGCCCGCCCCCGGTCGCCCACCACGACCAGGGTCTCCCGGCGCGTGTCGAAGAGAAGGTTCTCGGGCTTGGCCCGGGCGAGGTCGGTCAGGGCCATACGGGTCGGGCGGTCCCCCTCGGCGTGGCGCTGCTGGCCGTGGACCGTCCGGCGCTCCTTGCCCCGCCAGTCCTTCTCCAGCCGCCGCGCCATGCCCTGGACGATCCCCTCCAGCCGCTGCTCCAGTACCTCCTTCGGCATGCGGGAACGCTCCAGCTTGGCCTCGATCCCCGAAAGGGCGCTTTGGGCCCAGCGCACGGCGTCCCCCCAGGGGATCGCGCCGATGCGGTCGTAGAGGTTCTCCAGCGGCTCGCCGCCTGGCCCGACGCCGATCACGTTCACCCCGAACCGCTGGCGCAGGCGCCGCGACCGGGAAGAGACCACCTGCAGCGAGACCGCCAGCGGCTGCCGGACTCCCGCCAGGCCGGACGGGTCCGGCGTCCGGTACCAGCCGGCGGTCACCTGCCCGTGGACGCGGTAGCTCCCCTCCCGCTGCCGGAAGACCTCGATCAACCCGCCCACGAGGTCGGCCTCCGGGACCACGGTCACCACCAGGGGGGAAGGCTCCCGATAGAGGAGGTCCACCTTGGGATCCCGGCGCTCCAGCAGCCATTGGCCGAAGTCCACGAAACGGGGAATTCCCGTCTTGCCCCAGCCGGCGAAGACCTGCCGGCTGTCCGTGGGCGCGGCGTGCTCGCAAGTGGCCGTCTCGCACCGCAGGCAGAGGATCCGCCCCGGCTGGAACACGGAGTTGTGGTGGAGCAGGACCTGGACCGCCTCCTGAATGGACTCGGAGGCGCCCCGGCTCGTCTTCTCGAGCTGCCCGTCCTTGAAGATCGTGGGGAGGCTCAGGCGCAGATCGATCGTCTCGCCACGGCCGGCCACGAGATGGCCCAGGGGATGGCGGTCGATGCGTTCGCGGATCTCGTCGGCCAGGAGCTGGAGGGCCTGGCGGATGCGTACGTCGCGGTCACTGGAGTCGGGCACGGAGGGTCCTCCCGGAGGCAAAACTGTAAACGCGGCGGGAGGATGGGTATTCCCCTGAAGCCCCTATTCTTCGCTGGCCATTCCTCCCTCCCCCGCCATGCCCTCCGCCGCCGCGACCAGATCCTGAATGGCCGGGCCGAGACGGTCCACCAGCACGCATTCGATGGCCGAGCGGGTCTCCGCCATGTTCTCCGGTTCCTCTCCTCCCAGGAGACGGGCAGTCTCGTCCCGGGGCGAGCGAAGGCTGGCGGCCAGCCCCAGAAGACGATATTGGATGGCCTCCAACTCCCGCACCACGTCCTGAAGCTGCGCTCGCGTCTCAGCCTTCCAGTCAGGCATTGCGTCTCCTCTCCGTGACGCGGAAAAGATAGGCCAAGTCCGCGCCGGCCGAACGTCCAGCCGACGAAAAATCAACACTTATGACCGCAGGGGTAGTTTTTTCGGGTCCAGGACAGCTATCTTCTATCCTCGTCACGCAAAAGGTGCTAAAAGCACTGTACTATTTGCGGAACAAGGACACGAGGAGAAGAATGGCCAGAACCACGCCCCCTGCCTTGAGTTTGACCCTGACGCTGCTGCGGAGCGCCCGGGGATGGACCCAGAAGGATCTGGCGAAGGCGACTGGAATCCCGAGCAGCGTCCTTTCGGACTATGAGAAGGGGAGGAGAGCCCTCTCCCGCGCGAAGCTCGAAAAGTTGGCCGCTGCTCTGGGTATGGAGTCCGAGACCACGGAGCTGTCGACCTTCTGCGCGGAGTTCCTCCAGCCGGAAGAGGGGACAGGGGAAGTTGGCTCTCCCATGGAGCTCGACGAGGCGGAACGCCAGCTTGCCCGACGGGCTTCGGCGCTGGCCGCCCGATGGGCGGGGGAGAGGACCCGCAACGAGATGGTCCGTTTCCTCCAGGCCAGAAAGATCCGCCAGGCACGGAAGGAGGCGGAGGAACTCTGGCAGCGGCTTAAGCAGTACTCGCCCCGGGAGCGGCGGGTGCTGGTCGAAGGGGCGCGGGAGTTCCGGACCTGGGCTCTGTGCGAGCGGCTTTGCGCGGAGAGCGAGAAGGCGGCTCCTGCCGATACAGGGCGGGCTTTGGACTTGGCCGATCTGGCGCTGAAGGTTGCTAGCCGAGTTACCGGAGAGGACGGTTGGCGGTCCCAGGTTCAAGGCTACGCATGGGCCTTCGTGGGGAATGCGCGTCGGGTGGCGAGCGATCTGCCGGGAGCGGAGGAGGCATTCGCTCGGGTATGGAAACTCTGGAGTACGAGGGAAACTGTGCTTTCGTCCATCTTGGATGAAGCGTACGTCTTTGATCTCGCCGCATCGTTACGACGGGATCAACGCCGGTTGACTGAAGCTGTCGAGTTACACGAGAAGGCGCTAGCACGGGCTAAATCGGCAACAACTGTGCTTATCTACTTGAACCTGGCCTTTACCTTGGAGCAGATGGGCAAATATGAGCGGGCCATCGAAGTGATGAAGCAGGCGGCCCCGCTAGTGGACGGACAACGTGAACCACGTCTTCTCTTCGCCCTGCAATTCAATTGGTTGGTCAATCTGTGCCATTTGGGTCGGCATGAAGAGGCCGCAGCCAAGTTACCGGAGGTGAGGGAGGCGGCTGTTCAGTTGGGGAACGGATTTGACTTGGTTCGAGTCCTGTGGCTAGAGGGACGTGCGTTGGCTGGTCTGGGATGCCGCGAAGAGGCTATCAGAGCTTTGGAGCAGGTCCGGACAGAGTTTGCCTTCAGGGGGATTTCTTACGATGCCGCTTTAGTTTCATTGGAACTCGCCATACTTTATCTTGAAGACAAGAAAGTGGATCAGGTTAGGGTGTTAGCCCGTCAAATGGCACCAATTTTCAGAGTACAAGGTGTTCACCGCGAAGCCTTGGCAGCGCTCAGCCTATTCTGTGAGGCTGTTGAGCAGGAGATCGCTACTGTCGAAATGGCCCAGCGGCTTGTGGGTTATCTCGAACGTGCCCGGCACGACGAACGACTTCGTTTCGAGGGCTGAAGGACGGGCCGGTTCAGAGCTACCGGCCCGGAGGAGATGATTCAACTATGGATTAGGTGCCGCTCGTACAACCACCATGCGGGTCAATCCCACATCCTGCGTCCTGATTGGTGGTCGAGCCATCGGTAGGACTGGTGCTCGACGTGCAACCATGGGGATCCAGCCCGCAACCATTCTTGGTCGTCGGTTCAGTCGTGCTCGGGTCCGCCGTGCACATCCCACTCGGATCAATTCCGCACCCCTCCTTGTCCCAGAAGCCGACTATGTAGTTCCAGAAAACGACGATAGGGTTCTCCGCGGCGAAGATACGGGCCGCGGAATCGTCACTGGAGAAACGGAGGCCCGCGGACCATCCCGTCGCGGGGGCCAGGAGGGTGGCGAGGACCAGGACGAGAGCGAGCTTCGACATCGAGATACGAGACATGTCGGTCTCCTTTCAAGGAGGGCGCTCCGGGGGCGGCCTCTTTGGCCGCCATGGGCGCGTCTCCCGGGAACACAGTGTCTATCCCAGATGTGTAATAATCTACTCTTGAGATCGACAATGTCGTTCGCAGACGAGGAGAGACCGAGATGAAGAAAACGGAGGACCCCGAGGACCTGAAGGTCGCCATCACCTTCCTGCGCGCCTTCCGGGGGTGGAATCAGACCGAGCTCGCAAGGGCGTCGGGGATCGACAAGAGCCTGATTTCCCTCTACGAGCTGGGGCGGAAGAAGCCCTCCCCCAAGACCGTGGAGCGGCTCTTGAAGGCTACGGGGGTGCCGTCATTCCTGTTCGAGGACGTCCTGCGCATGGTCCACGTGGTGCGGAGCGCCGCCGCGGACCTGAACGTGGAGAGCTCGGCCGTCGCCGAGGACCTCGCCTGGGCCGTGGCCGTCTCCCTGAAGATCGCCTTGGTCGAGCTGATGGGCGACCTGGAAGACCAGGAAGAGGAGCTGGCCCAGGAAACGCCCGAAAGGGAGAGGGCCGAAGCGGAGGAGCTGTGGCGCACTCTTCAGCCCTTCTCGCCCCAGGACCGGCGCCTCCTGGTCAAGGAGGGGCGGGAGTTCAGGAGCTGGGCCCTGGTCGAGCGGATCTGTCAGGAGTGTGAGGAGGTCGCGCCGAACGATCCGATCCAGGCGCAAGAGATCGCGGAGCTGGCTCTGGTGGTGGCGGGCCGGGTGCCGGGGGACGGCGGCCGGCGTTCGCGGCTCGAGGGGTACGCCTGGGTGTTCATGGGCGACGCCCGGAGGACCGCGGGGGACGCCGCGGGAGCCGAGGAGGCGTTCCAGCGGGCCCGGCACCTGTGGCATGCGGGCACCCCCGAGAGCTTCGCTTTCCTGGAAGAGGACGTGTTCCAAAGGCTGCAGCCACCGAACTGAGCGCAGGGTCTCGGGATCGGGTATATAGGGGAGGATGACGACTCCCGAGGCTCCCAAGGTCCGCATCGGCATCTCGGCCTGCCTGCTCGGCCAGGAGGTCCGGTACAACGGCGGACACAAGAAGGATTCTTTCCTGACCGACACGTTCGGGAAGTATGTGGAGTGGGTGCCGGTCTGTCCCGAGGTGGAGCTGGGGATGGGCACGCCGCGGCCGCCCATCCGGCTGGAGAGGATCGGAGGCGGCGTGCGGCTGATCATGCCCAGCACCGGGCAGGACTACACCGAGGCCATGCGGGACTACGCCGAGCGCCGGGTGGCGGCCCTGGCTGGGATGGACCTGGACGGGTATGTCCTCAAGAAGGATTCGCCGAGCTGCGGCATGGAGAGGGTCAAGGTCTACGACGGCCCCGCGCCGGCCAAGGAGGGCCGGGGTCTCTTCGCGGAGGTCCTGATGTCGCGGCTGCCGGACCTGCCGGTGGAGGAGGAAGGGCGGCTCAACGATCCGCTGTTGCGGGAGAGCTTCGTGACCCGGGTGTTCGTGCATCACCGCTGGCGGGAGGGGGAGAGGACGGGGTGGACGCGGGCGTCGCTGATGCGCTTCCACGAGCGCCACAAGTTCCTCCTGATGGCCCGAAACCAGGCCGGGATGCGCCGGCTGGGGCGTCTTCTGGGGGATGCGGACCGGCGCCAGCCGGTGGAGGAGCCGGCCGCCGCCTACCGGGAGGGACTGACGCGGCTCCTGCGCCGCCCGGCGACCCGGCGGGGTCACACCAACGTGCTGCATCACCTGGCGGGCTTCGTCTCGGACCGGATCGAGGGAGAGGACCGGGCGGAGCTGGCGGAGACGATCGAGCGCTACCGTCTCGGTCTGGTGCCTCTGGTGGTTCCCCTGACGCTGATCCGGCATTACGTGCGGCGGTTCGGGGTACAATATCTGCAGGATCAGGCGTATCTGGAGCCTCACCCTCACGAGTTGATGCTTCTGAATCACGTCTGATGCGACCGCCCCGGGAAGGGCAGAGGCCGCCCCCCGAAGGGCCGGACAGCCCCAGCGGGGGCGGAGAGCGCCCTCGAAGGGGCGGGATTGCCCCTCGGTGGGGCGCGGCCGGCCCAGGCCAGGGCCGAGCCAGCCCCCGCGAAGGCGGGGCGCCCCCGGCGGGGGCGGAGTCTCCCCCCGGCAGGGGCGGGCTTCCCCCGACGAGGGCTGAGCCGGCCCAAGCGATTGTGGGACCGCCCCCGCGAGGGCAAAGCTGGCCCTTCGCGGACCCTCACCACCCCCGGCCCCTCCTCTCCCGACCCCTCCCTCCCACCCACACCGGGAGAGGAGGGGAGACTGCAAAGGACAACAGGGACACCAAAGACCTTAGGGACACCAAGGGCTTCTTTGTTTTTCCCCTCTCCCGGTGAGGGAGGGTGGGAGGGGTCGGGAGAGGGGCAGGGGTGAGGGCCCGGGGGGCTGCAGCCCCCTCTGATATAACCTCCCCGAAGGGAGGGCACCGGGATGAGCGGACGAGTGGATCTTCATCTGGGTCAGTATCAGGAAGCGGTGGATGCCCGGCTCGCGCGGTGGGACGGGGAAGACTTCGGACGGCGTCTGTGGGAGAAGGATCACCGGTTGTGGTCCCCCGCGCCGGTCGCGGAGCTGACGGACCGGCTGGGGTGGCTGGAGCTTCCGGTTTCGATGCGGGGAGTCGCCGAGCGGCTGACGCAGCTCGCGCGCGAGGCCGCCGCCGAGGGCATCCGGGACGCGGTGGTACTGGGCATGGGCGGATCCAGCCTGGCTCCCGAGGTCTTCTCCCGCACTTTTGGGCACACGCTTGGCCTTCCGGCGTTGAGCGTGCTGGACAGCACCCATCCCGACGCCGTGCGCGCTCTGGCCTCCCGGCTGGACCTGCGCCGCAGCCTGTTTCTGGTGTCGAGCAAGTCCGGCACGACCACAGAAACCCTCTCTTTCTTCCGTTACTTCTGGGAAGCTCTCGCGCCCGCCGGAGACGCCCGCGGCCGCCATTTCATCGCCATCACCGATCCCGGCACTCCCTTGCAGAAGCTGGCCGAGGAGCGGGGCTTCCGGGCGGTCGTCAACGCGCCGGAGGACGTGGGCGGGCGCTACAGCGCGCTGACGCCTTTCGGCCTCGCGCCGGCGGCCCTGCTGGGAGTGGACCTGAGCCGTCTGCTGGCGAGCGGGCAGGCCATGGCCGAGGGGTGCGGTCCGGCGGTACCGACCGCGTCCAATCCGGGTCTGGTCCTGGGCGCCGCCCTGGGCGAGCTGGCCCGGGCGGGGCGCGACAAGGTGACCTTCGTCACCTCCCCCTCGCTGGAGTCCTTCCCGGACTGGATCGAGCAGCTCATCGCGGAGAGCACCGGCAAGGCGGCCCTCGCCGGCGACGGCCACCGGGGCATCGTGCCGGTGGTAGGCGAGCCCCTGGGGACGCCCGAGGCCTACAACGACGACCGCTTCTTCGTGGCGGTGGTCCTGGACGGCGAGGAGCATCCGGAGCTGGAGAGCCACTTCGCGGCCCTCCAGGCGGCGGGTCATCCGGTGGCCCGGATCGTCCTGGCGGACCGCTACGACCTGGGGGGCGAGATGTTCCGCTGGGAGATGGCGACCGCCGCGGCCGGGGCCGTCCTGGAGCTGAATCCGTTCGACCAGCCGGACGTGCAACTCGCCAAGGAGCTGGCCGGCCAGGCCATGAAGGCGGCCGAGAGCGGGATCAAGCCGTCCACGGCGGGCGAGGTGAGGGTGGAAGAGCTGGGGACGGTCGGTCCCGCCGTGGCCGAGTGGGTGCGCGGCGCCCGGCCGGGCGACTATCTGGGCATCCACGCCTATCTGGAGCCGGCCCCCCGCACCACCGAATTGCTGCGGGCCGTCCAGGCGATCCTGCACGAGAAGACCCGCCTCGCCGTGACCCTCGGTTACGGCCCGCGCTTCCTCCACTCGACGGGGCAGCTCCACAAGGGCGGGCCGGACCGCTGCCGTTTCCTGCAACTGCTGGACGAGCCCGCCGAGGACGTTCCCGTGCCCGAGACCCACTACACCTTCGGCACGCTGGTCCGCGCCCAGGCCGAGGGGGACCGGCAGGCCCTGGAGCGGCGCGGCCGGAAGGTCCTGCGGCTGCAACTGGGCCGGGACGAGCGGATGGCGCTCGACCGTCTTCTTCAGGATCTCGGCACGGCGCTCTGAGGAGGCGGACGATGATCCTGGGCGGGGACGTCGGGGGCACCAAGACCAACCTCGGCCTCTTCGCGGTCGAGGGGGACGGGTTGCGGCTGATCCGCAGCGCGAAGTACCAGAGCGCGGACTTCCCCGGCCTCTCCTCGGTGGTCCAGGCGTTCCTGGCGGCGGGTCCGCCGGGGGATGGAGAGATCGGCTCCGCCTGCTTCGGCATTCCGGGGCCGGTGATCGACAACCAGGCGAGCACCCCCAACCTGGCCTGGCGGGTGGACGGCGCCCAGGTCGCCGCCGACATCCACGTGCCCAGGGTCACCCTGATCAACGACCTGGTGGCGACGGCGGAGGGGATCCCCCTGCTGGAGACGGACGAGGTCGCGGTCCTCCAGGCGGGGACGCCGGACGCCGACGGCAACCGCGCCCTGGTGGCGGCCGGCACCGGCCTGGGCATGGCGCTGCTGCCGCGGATCGGCGGCGGCTGGCGGGCGGTGGCGTCGGAGGGCGGGCACTCCGACTTCGCGCCGCGCAACGAGGACGAGGTCGGCCTGATGCTCTTCCTCCGGGAGCGCTACGGGCGGGTGAGCGTCGAGCGGGTCGTCTCGGGTCCAGGCCTCTTCAACGTCTACAACTATCTGCGGGACGATCGCCACATGGCGGAGAATCCCCAGGTGCGGGAGGCGTTCGCCCGCGAGGAGGACGAGGCCAGGGTGATCTCCGAGGCGGCCCTGGCGCACGACGCCTGCGGCCTCTGCGACCGGGCGCTGGACCTGTTCGTCTCGGCCTATGGCGCGGTGGCCGGCAACCTGGCGCTGACGGGGACGGCCACCGGCGGCGTCTACCTGGGGGGCGGCATCGCGCCGAAGATCCTGCCGCGTCTCCTGCGGGGGCCGTTCCTGTCCAGTTTCACGGCCAAGGGCCGCTTCGTGCCCTACCTGGAGAAGGTACCCGTGCGGGTGATCCTGAACGACCGCGCGGCGCTTCTGGGGGCGGCCCGGCACGCGGCTGCCGTTTTGGCGAGGCGCGCCTGAACGGCGCGCCAGGGAAGCGCGAAGCCGTTCCTGGGAGTGAGGGGAATCTTGATGGTTCCGCGTTCTAGAGGCTGGCATCCTACATGCAATATAGAAAGGTGCCGGCGGCCGAGAGGTCGCCCTTGACAGCCGGAACGCAACCCGCTCGGGGGATGGGCGCGAAATGGGGTGGTCACGAGCGGAAAAATATAGAAGGGGGAGCGGAGACGCTCCCCCTTCGGCTTTTCAGGGCTTCTGCGTCAACGCCGCCACGGCGGAGACCAGATCCGCCGGCTCGACGGGCTTGGCGAGGTGGAGGTGGAAGCCGGCTTCCATGGCCCGGCGGCGGTCCGCCTCGCCGGCGTAGGCGGTGAGGGCGATGGCGGGCAGGTCGCGGACGCTGCCGGGCAGGGCGCGCACGCGGCCGATCAGGGAGTAGCCGTCCTCCTCCGGCATGCCGATGTCGGCCACCAGGACGTCGGCGCCCGAGCGCTGGAGCAGGGTCATCGCCTCGGCGGCCGAGGCGGCCACCGCGACGCGGGCTCCGAACCTCTCCAGCACGGCGGGCATCACCTCCCGGGTGTCGGGCTCGTCGTCCACCAGCAGGATGTTCACGCCTTCCAGCTCCTGGGGGGCGACCTCCGCGAGAGCGGCGAGGGCCGGCGGCGGCTCGGGCGCGGCCAGGGTGGACAGGGCCGGTACCGGGAGCCGCACCAGGAACGCCGCCCCGCGGCCGTCGCCGTCGCTGCGGGCGTCCACCGTCCCGCCGTGCAGCTCCACCAGGTGCCGCACGATGGCCAGGCCCAGCCCCAGGCCGCCGTGGGAGCGGGTGGAGCTGCTGTCCGCCTGCCGGAAGCGGTCGAAGACGTGGGCCAGGAACTCCGGGGAGATCCCCATGCCGGTGTCGGTCACCCGGATCTCGGTCTGCGAGCGCCACCGGCCCAGGCTGACCTCCACCCGGCCGCCGCGCGGAGTGAACTTGACGGCGTTCGAGAGCAGGTTCCAGACGATCTGCTGGAGCCGGTGGGGGTCCCCCTTGGCCTGGGAGGCGCCGTGGTCGAGCCGGCGCTCGATGACGATCTCCTTGGCGTCGGCGGCGGGACGGATCGAGTCCAGGGCCGCGTCGATGATCTGGATCAGGTCCACGGGCTCGACCTGGAGCCGCAGCTTGCCGGTGATGATGCGGGAGACGTCCAGCAGGTCGTCGATGATCTGGCTCTGGGAGCGGGCGTTGCGCTCGATGGTGGCGACGGCACGGGCGCGGCTCTCGTCGTCGGGCTTGCCGTTGGAGAGCAGCCAGGCCCAGCCGAGGATGGCGTTCAGGGGCGTGCGCAGCTCGTGCGAGACGGTGCTCAGGAACTCGTCCTTGACCCGGTTGGCCTCCTCGGCCTTCTGGCGCAGCTCCTGCTCGCTGGCGTAGAGGTCCCGCAGCTCGCCGGTCTGCTCGGCCACCCGCTGTTCCAGCCGCACGGCATGGTCCCGCAGCTCGGCCTCCTTGGCGGCCAGGGCCTCGGCCATGGCGTCGAAGGCCGCGGAAAGCTGCCCGATCTCGTCACGCTGGCGCAGCCCGGTCCGGCGCGACATGTCGCCCGCGGCCAGGGCCTGGGCCGCGCGGCCGAAGTGCCGCAGGGGGGTGGTGACCCACTCTGCCGCCAGCAGCGCGGCGGCGATGGCGAGCAAGGCGGTGACCGCGGCGAGCATCAGGTTGCGGAAGGTCTGCTCCTGGACGGAGGCGAGGATGGCGTCCTCGGGGCTGAACAGGCCGTAGAGCCAGCGCTCGTTGCGGAGGGGAGCGATGGAGGCATGGACGATGCGGCCGCCGGAGCCGATGCGCAGGTGCGGATCGGCCCGCGGATCGAAAAGGAGCCATTTCGAGCGCTCGACGATCCCCGGCAGGTACGGCCCGCCGCCCGTCCGCGCCAGCGTGCCGGGGCCGAACCGTCCTTCCGCCGCCAGCCGGGCGGCCGTCTCGGAAGCGAGGCGCTCGTAGGAGCGCAGCCGCAGCTCCGGTTGCGTGGGGTGGCTCAGGCGGATGCCGTCGGCGTCCCAGAGGACGCCGTACTCCCCGCGCCCGGCGAACCCCGTGTCGCCCTGGAGGATGCGATCCAGGTCCTCCAGGGGGACGCGGCCGACGACGGCGCCCAGGATGCGGTCCTCGGGGTCGCGCACGGGCGCCGCGGCGTGGATGAAGATCCGCCGGTCCTGGAAGTCGTACCGCGGCTCGTCGACGCTGGCGTTGCCGGCCAGGGCGTTGCGGACGAAGGAGGCCGTCCGGTAGCTGCGTCCGAGGAGGCGGTCCTCGGTGGCGAGCCGCACCCGGCCGCCGCTGTCGGTCAGGTAGACGGCGTCGAACCCGTGGGTCTCCCGCATCTGGCCGAAAGCGAGGCGCAGGTCGCTCTCCAGGGAGGGGATGGCGGAGCCGGCGAGGAGGCGGCCCGTCTGCGGCGACAGGGCGAGCACGCGGACGTCGGCGCGCAGCCCGTCGAGGTAGTCGTCGATCCCCTGGGCGGTGTTGCGGGCCTGCTGGAGGTTCTGCTCCAGGGTGGCGTCGATCAGCTCGGCCCGGCTGGCGGCGGCGTTGTAGAGCGTAAGGATGGTCAGCGGCACGATGGCGAGCGCGCCGAGCAGGAGGGCGAGCTTGGCGGCCCAGGGCCAGTCCCGCCAGCGGCGCCGGATCACCGCCGGCCCTCCGCCACCGGCGAGGCTGCGCGCACGCGGACCAGGCTGAAATCGAAATCGGGAACGAGCCCGCGGGCTTCGAGCCGGGGAAGGCCGGTCACTCCGCGCCGGCAGACGGTGACGCTCGCGCCGTCGGCGAGGGGGACCAGGGGAAGGTCGCGGGCCAGGATCTCCTGGGCGCGGAAGTAGGCACGGGCGCGCCGGACCAGGTCCAGGGCGCGGGCGCCCTCGGCGACGGCGGCGTCGAAATCCGGATTGCTGTACCCCGTGAGGGGGCTGCGCGAGCCGAAGCGCAGGTTGAGGATCTCCGGATCCGGGCCCAGGCTGCCGCCCATCAGCACGACGTCGAAATCGTGGCTCCGCGTCATCCTGGCGACCACTTCCCGCCCCGGCGCCGTTTCGATCTGGAGCGCGATGCCGGCGGTCGCGAGCTGGTCGGCCACCACCCGGGCGACGTCGGGGAAGGGAGAGAAGGACGGGGTGAGGAGCCTGGCCCGCAGGCGGATCCCCCGGGCGTCCGGCCGGAATCCCGCCTGGTCGAGGAGCGAGCGGGAGCCGGCGAGGTCGAGCTCCGGGGCGCGGGCGGACGGGTTGAAGGCCCAGGCCACCGCCGGGGTGTAGAAGCCCATGCCCGGGGTCCCGTAGCCGAAGAGCGCGCGGGCGAGCAGCGCCGGCCGGTCGACGGCCAGGTTGAAGGCGCGGCGGACGCGCAGGTCCTGGAAGAGGCGCCGCCGCAGGTTGAAGGCCAGAGAGTACTGGCTGTCGCCCGGGAAGGTGACGACCCGCACCTCGGGGCTCCGGGCGAGGCGGGGGAGGACGCCCAGGGGCGGGCGGACCACCAGGTAGTCCGCCTCGCCGTCGATGAGCCGCTGCGGGCCGCGGTCAGGATCGGGCTCGAACTCGTAGACCACCCGGTCGAGGAAGGGGCCGGTCCGGAAGTAGTCGTGGTTGGCGCCCAGCACGATCCGCCGTCCCTTCTCCCAGGCCTGGAGCTTGAACGGGCCGGTGCCGATGGGACTCGCCCGCGGGACCTTTTCCCCGGGGGAGTGCGGCGGGTGAAGGATGAAGGCGCCGTAGCTCGCGATCATCGCCAGGAACGGCGACCAGGGCTCGCGCAGCCGCACCACGACCGTGCGTTCGTCCGGCGTCTCGACGGCGGCGATCCTCCGGTAGGCCTCCTCCCCGAAGGACTGCCGGCTGGCCTGGTGCTCCAGGGTCCAGCGCACGTCGGCGGCCTGGAAGGGGTGGCCGTCGTGCCAGCGCACGCCGTCCCGCAGGTGGAACGTGTACTCCAGGCCGTCCGCGCCGACCTCCCAGCTCCCGGCGAGGTCGGGGAGGATGCGGGAGTCCGCGTCGAGCATCACCAGCCGGTTGTAGAGGCTGGGGGCCAGCAGGAGGCTGACCTCGTCCTGGATGCCGTTGGGATCGAGGTCGCGGGGCTCGGCGGGGAGCAGGACCCGCAGCTCGCCGCCTCCCCCCTTGCGCTCGGACGCGCCGGAGCCCGCGCCGCCGCAACCGGCCCAGAGGAGGCACGCCGCGGACAGTGCGGCGGCGCCTCTCCAGGAGCTGGCGGTGGGGATGAACATACTGCCTTTGAGCTGCCTTCGAACAAACCGGAGGACGCGGGTGGTCTTGAGGCTTATATCATAGGCCCCGATGAAGATTTTTTTGAAATCCCTCGCCGCCCTGCTGTTCCTGGCGCTGGTCGTCTGGGCGATCCGTTCCGATTCCGCGCCGGACGCCGGCCGGGTGAACGCCGCGCCCCTGGCGGCCTCCGCGCCCGCCGCGGGTGGCGACCCCGCCTGGCGCCGCTCGCCGCTGTGGGACGACGGCAAGGCCGAGTTCTGCGCCTACGACGTCACCTGGGCCCGTTACGGCCACCACTTCGACGGCCGGGCCCTGCTGGTGCTGGTCAAGGAGCCCTGGGCGCCGGACCTCGAGGTCAAGGCCGACACCCCGCGCCCGGAAGGCTTCGACGTGCTGAAGCTCAACCACATCCGCGACGTCCCCACCGGCATCTACACCTACCACCAGATGGCCAGCGTCTATCTGCGGCGCGACTCCGGCGCCCTGCGCAAGATCGCCGCCACCTCCTCGGAGGCCTGCGGCGTCTCCTCGGCCCACATGGTCAAGGGACGGCTCGAGACCCGTTCGTATTTCGACGGCCAGGGGGACCGCTCACAGCCGTGGCCGTCCGGGGCGCTGCCCGAGGACGGCCTGCCGGCTTCGCTGCGGGACTACGTGGCGGGCCCGGCTCCCGCGTCGGTCCGGGTCTTCCCCTCCCTGCTCGCCGGCCGTTTCCAGAAGCTGGAGCCGGTGTCCTATCGGTTGGAGAAGAAGGACGTGGCCGAGGGGGTGGAGATCCGCCTGACGAGCGGCCCCTCGGTCCTCGCCTACACGTTCGAGAAGGACCCGCCCCACCGCCTCTTCCGCTTCGAGCGCGAGGACGGCACCGTCTACCGGATGGCCAAGTGCGAGCGCATCCCCTACTGGGAGATGCACGATCCGGGCGGCGAGGCCTGGCTCCCCGAGGGCGTACGCTAGGTCCTACAGCGTCGTCAGCACCTTCTCCAGCCGCTCCACCGCCCAGTCGATCTCCTCCTTCTGGATCACCAGCGGCGGCGCGATGCGGATCACGTGGTCGTGGGTCTCCTTGCAGAGCAGCCCCTCCCCCTGCAGGGCCTCGCAGAAGCGGCGGGCGCCGCCGGCCTCGCGGTGCAGCTCGATGCCGATCCACAGCCCCTTGCCCCGGATCTCCTTGACGTGCTTCGACTGGATCTTCCGGAGCTTCTCCATGAAGTAGGGGCCGAGCTCGGCGGAGCGCTCCACCATCTTTTCCTCCACCAGGACCCGCAGCGCCGCCTGCGCCACCGCGGCGGCCATGGGGTTGCCGCCGTAGGTCGAGCCGTGCTCGCCCGGCTTGAAGACGCCCATGACGGCGTCGTCGGCGAGGATGCCGGAGACCGGGTAGAAGCCGCCGGAGAGGGCCTTGCCCACCACCACGACGTCGGGCCGGATGCCCTCGTGCTCGAAGGCGAACAGCTTGCCCGTGCGGCCGAGGCCGGACTGGATCTCGTCGCAGATCAGCAGGGAGTTGTGGCGCTCGGTGATCTCCCGCAGCCGCTTGAGATAGCCGGCCGGGGGGACGACGATGCCGGCCTCGCCCTGGATGGGCTCGACCAGGACCGCCGCCACGTTCGGGTTCATGGCGGCCTCGACCGCCTCGGCGTCGCCGTAGGGGAGGACGCGGAAGCCCGGGGTGAAAGGCCCGAAGCCCTGCCGGTAGGCCTCCTCGGTGGAGAAGGAGACGATGGTGATCGTGCGGCCGTGGAAGTTGTTGCTGAAAGCGAGGATCTCGGCCTGGCCGTCCGGCACGCCCTTGACCGTGTAAGCCCACTTGCGGGCCGTCTTGAGCGCCGTCTCCACGGCCTCGGCGCCGCTGTTCATGGGCAGGAACCGCTGAAAGCCGGTCATCTCGCAGATCTGGCGGTACAGGGGGCCGAGCTGATCGCTGCGGAAGGCCCGCGAGGTGAGCGTGACCTTGCGGGCCTGCTCCAGCATCGCCTGCAGGATCTCGGGATGGCAGTGGCCCTGGTTGACGGCGGAGTAGGCGGCCAGGAAGTCGAGGTATCTGCGGCCCTCGACGTCCCAGACCCAGACGCCTTCGGCGCGGCTCACCACCACGTCGAGGGGATGGTAGTTATGGGCTCCGAATTGTTCTTCCAGTTGGATGTAGTCAGCGGCCTTCGCGGCTTTCTCTTCCAGCGCGGTAGTGCTCATGAATTCCTCCGGGGGATGCGCCTTTTTACCATAATCGCGCCGGACGCTGCTATGATTCCGGCTCGAAAAACCAGGACAGGAGCTCCATGGTCGACTACTCGAACATTCCGCGCGACTCGCGGCGCGTACCCCTGGAAACGCGCGTCCAGTTCAAATTTGACCGTTTCAGCGGATTCATCAGCGAGTACTCGGCGAACATCTCGCCGGGCGGGATGTTCATCCGCACCCGGGCGCCGCAGTCGCCGGGGACGGTGCTGGACCTGGAGTTCCGCCTGGGGGACGGCTTCGAGCTGATCAAGGGGCGCGCCGAGGTCGTGTGGGCCCGGTCGGAGGACGAGGGTCCCATGCGCCCGGCGGGGATGGGGCTCCACTTCCAGGAGTTGGCGCCGGGGAGCAAGGAGCTGATCTACCGGATCGTGGACGAGCACATCGCCCAGGGGGGAACCCCCTTCGACGTGACCCAGCGGCCTCCCGACCTGGTCCCCTCGCCGGGCTCGCCGGCGGGCTTCGCGGCTGGCCCGCGCCCCGTGCCGCCGTCCGCCGCGCCGCTCCCGCCGCCGCTGGCCGCCGCCGGCCGGGACTGGCCGCCGGCCGCCCCGCCGCCCCCGGCCAAGGGGGACGTCTTCGACCTGCCGGACCTGGAGCCCATCGCCCCGGCCGCCCCCCGGCGGGAGCCGGACCTGGGGGCTTCCGCCTCCTCCTGGCTGCCGGCGGCTGAAGAGGAGCCGGAGCCCTACCGGCCGGCGGGCGAGCCGTTCCCCGACCTGTTCGAGCCGCCCGCGCCGGAGCCCCCGATCAGCGCTCCCAGCCCGATGTTCGCCTCGACCTTCGGCGGCGCCGCGGCCGCGCAGCGCAAGCCGCGCCGCGTCCTGCCGCTGGCGATCCTGGCCGCGGTCCTGCTGCTGGCCGTGGGACTCTTCCTCTTCCAGGACACCCTGCTGGAGATGATCGGGTTCGGCGGCGGCGAGGAGGTCGTCCAGGCGGGGCCGCCGGCGAACCGGCCCGCTCCCCGGCCGCGGCCTCCGGCGTCCCCGGCCGTGGAGACCGCGCCCGGGCCGGCGCCCGAGACGGCGCCCGTCGCTCCGCCGGCCGTGGTGGAAGACGTCACGGCTCCCGCGCCCGCGGCTCCCGAGCCGACCCCGGCGGCGCTCGCCCCGATCCCGGACGCCGGTCCGGCCCTGGGCGTCCTGGAAGACATCACCTGGGAGAGGGTCCCCGGCGGCACGGACGTCATCCTGTCGGGCGACGGCGCCATCCGCGCGGATGTCTACAGCCGCACCCGCCTCGACGGCAACCCGCCGCGGGAGCTGATCCGGCTCTCCGGCATCCGCCGCCCGTTCGGCCGCTCCCGCGTCGTCGGCGGCTCCGCGGAGCTCCTGCAGGTCCGCGTCGGCTATCACCCCGGCAACCAGCTCCACGTCGTGCTCGACCTCGCCCACCCTGAAGTGCGGGTGGCGGGAGTGGAGGAGGGGCCGAAACAACTGCGCATCCACCTGAGGCGGCAGTAGGGGGCGGCGGAGGCTGTAGTAGAATGCTGTGCCTGTTTCCGCCGCTGGACGAAGTACGCCATTGAAGCCGTTCCCCTCTCCTCGGGTGCCGACGCGGATGGCCAACAAGAACCGCCTCAAGCGCCAGCTCCTGCACGACCTGGTCACCGAGAACGTCGACCTGCAGGAAGGCCGGCTGCCGCGCCCGCTGATCCAGGCCCGGCGCTGGCGGGCGGCGATGCGGATCTCCACCCTGGCGCTGGTGCCCCTCGCGCTGCTGGTCACCGCGCGCATGCTCTTTACGCTGGGCGATCCGCCGCCGGCCCGGGCCGCCGCCCCGCCGCCGCCCAAGCCGGCGCTGGCGGCCTCCGTCCCCCGGACGGCCCCCGCCGGGGCGCTGGTCGCGGACCCACGGCCGGTGGACGCCTCGGTCTTCCCCCTGGAGGTGCGGAAGATCGTCATCGATCCCGGACACGGCGGCGACAGCCTCGGCACGCGCGCTCCCCTGGGGCTGGTGGAGAAGGAGCTGACGCTGGACATCGCCGGGCGCCTGCGGCGCATCCTGGAGAAGGAGTCGTTCCAGGTGCTGATGACGCGGGAGACCGACAGCGACATCTCCCTGGAGCGGCGGAGCCGCCTCGCCAACCAGGTCCAGGCGGACATCTTCGTGTCGATCCACGTCAACTGGATCGAGAACCGGCATTCACGGGGTGTGGAGACCTACTATCTCGGCCCGACCCACGATCCCTACCTGACCCGGCTGGCGGCGTCCGAGAACCGGGAATCCGGGTACTCCATGGCGGACATGCGCCAACTGCTGAACCGGCTCTACGCCGGCGTGCGGCAGGACAAGTCGCGCAAGCTGGCCGAGACGGTCCAGAGCTCGCTGTATCAGGCGCTGGGCAAGGTGAGCCCGGAGATCGAGGACCGGGGCGTGAAAGCCGCCCCCTTCATCGTGCTGCTCACCACCGAGATGCCTGCCATCCTGGCCGAGGTCGCCTCCCTCTCCAACGAGGAGGAGGCCCGGCTGCTGACCAAACCACTGTACCGGCAGTACATCGCCGAGGCTCTCGCGGAGGGGATTCGCGGCTACGCGAAGTCCGTCGCGGGGAGCCCCGAGGCGGCGGCCGGCGAGAAAGGAAAAGCCGATCCATGAGCGATAGAAAAGAGGTCCTCCACGTGGGGATCGATCTCGGCACGTCGAGGAGCTCCATCTCGGCGTCGAACGGACAACGTCACGTGATCGAGAGCTACGTCGGTTGGCCGCTCGACATGGTGGCGCGCAAGGTGCTGAAGAAGAGCGTCCTGATCGGGCGCGAAGCCCTGGAGAAGCGCTCCATGCTCGACCTCTACCGGCCGCTGGAGCAGGGGCTCATCAAGGACGGCTCGGAGAAGGACGAGATGGCGGTGCGCGAGCTGCTGCGCCACCTGCTCTCCCTGGTGGGGGTCGACCCCGAGTCCCGCAACGGCGTCAAGGTGCGGGCCGTGGTGGGCGTGCCGGCGGAGGCCCTGCGGGTCAGCAAGCAGCAGGTGCGCAAGGCGCTCCAGGGCGCGGTGGACAACCTGATGATCGTCACCGAGCCCTTCGCCGTGGCCTACGGGCTCGAAGAGCTGCTGCACACGATGATCGTCGACATGGGCGCCGGCACCAGCGACCTGTGCGTCATGAACGGCCGCCTGCCCAAGGAAGAGGACCAGCGCACCCTCACCCAGGCCGGCGACTCCATCGACGAGCAACTCGCCCGGCTCGTCCGCGAACGCCACCCGGAAGCAAAGTTCTCCCCCTACATGGTCCGCGAGTGGAAGGAGCAGGCGAGCTTCGTCGGCCATCCCAAGAACCCGGTCATCGTCACCGTCCCGGTCAACGGCAAGCCGACGCAGATCGACATCACCAACGAGATGCGGCTGGCCTGCGAGAGCATCCTGCCGGCGCTGGTGGAGTCCATGCTGGACCTGCTCTCCCGCGTCCAGCCCGAGTACCAGGAGCGGGTCCGCAACAACGTCGTCCTCTCCGGCGGCACCGGGCTGATCCGCGGGCTGGGGCAGCGCCTGGAACAGGAGCTGCAGGCCGTGGGCGGCGGCAAGGTGCGGGTGGTCAAGGACCCGGTCTTCGTGGGCTCGGACGGCGGTCTCGCCATCGCCGTCGACGCGCCGGATTCGGACTGGGAACGGTTGTCGGCTTGAGCCCTGCCCTCTTTCCTTTTCTTTATGTCCCTCTCTCCCGAGAGGGGGACGCAGGCGGTTTCCCGCCGTGGTAAGATGAAGCAGAAGCAATCCTTAGCAATGGCTATACATCCTGAAGAGCGCCGCATCGCCGGCCTGCTGAGAGAGCTCATTGTCCAGAGCGGGACGAGCCTGGACAGGATCGAGCAGCGCCTGGGCTGGGGGGAGGGACGGCTCCTGGACCTCCTCGACGGACGCCTGCGCCTTTCCTTCGAGGACGTGCTGGAGATCCTCCCCCTGCTGAACACCACGCCGACGGATTTCTTCGCCTGGCTGTACGGGTTCGAGCCCAGGGAGGAGAACGCCGCCGCCCTCGGCGCTCCCGCGGGCGGGGCCTCCTCGCCCGCGCAGCGCGCCATCGAGCGCCGGTTCGAGGCCAGCCTGCGGGTGGTCCGCGACGCCGTGAGCCGGCGGGCCTCCTGGAAGCGCGAGCGGACCGGCGGCGAGCCCTAGGTCGAGACGCGGCTCTGGTGAGCCCAGGCTCCCCCGAGCCGCTGCAACTCGGCCGACATGGCGCGGATCAACGCTTCCGTCGCCTGATCCTTCTGGAGAGCCTTTCGTAGGACGAGCAACGTTCCGATCGCTTCGCGCTGGATCTTGCGGGTGCGGAAGATCGCGATGGTCTCGTCGATCAGGCGCATGATCTCCGCCGTCCGTCCCTCCCGAAGCCACAGGGCGGCCATGTCGAGAGAGACGAGCGCCACCTCATAGAAGAGCTTCGCCTGCTCGAAGCTCGCCCGCGCTTCGCGGAACCTCTCTTCAGCGCGCTGGTCGTCGCTCACGCCCGCCGCGATCCGGCCCTCCAGCCAGTTCGCCTTGATGGCATCGAGGCGTTCGACGTAGGAGGAGAAGAGATCCCGGCTATAGGCGAACAACTGGTCGGCCTGGTCGGCTCGGCCGCATTCGACCAGGCACCAAATCAGGTTGTGGAGGGCGACCATGACCAGTTTCGGATCGCGGTTCGCCTCGATCATGCCGAGTCCCTGGCTGAAGAGCTGCACGGCTTCCTCGACATCGAAAGCGTAGCCCTTGGAGAGGCCTTTGCTGATGAGGGCGCGTCCCGCGGAGTGCTTGTCCCCCATCTTGTCGTAGATGGCATAGACAGCTTCCTGCAGGAGACCGGCTTCCTTGAAGCGGCGCTGGTCCGTATAGAGGGAAGCCGTCAGGTCCATGATCTGGGCCAGGAGCAAGGAGGCCCCCGTCCCATGTCCCGCCCGTTCGAACGCTCGGGCAAGCCCGGCTTCCGCGCCGGGGAGGTCGTCCGCAATCCGGCGGGCGTTGCCGAGCTCCGCCCAGGCCCGTGCCTGGAGGTCGGCTAAAGCCCGGGCGTCGAACGAGCCGTGATCGAGCCGTTCGGCCAGGTTCGCCGCGAGAGTCGCGGTCAGGATCATGCGTTCCGGATCGCTATGCCGGAGAGCGCGCGAGCGCTCGATGAGCGTCTCGCAGAGAGCCCAGTCCTGTCGGGCTTTCTCTTCGAGGGAAACGTACTGCGGGACAATCTCCCGGAGAGTGGGGAGAGCTTCATGAACCCGGGCGGTATCCCTGGTCTTCGCCTCCGCGTACCTGCGGGCGGTGGCGAAGGCCTTGAAGAGCGGGAAGTCGTACTCGAAGCCAACTTCCGCCGCCGGCGGTTCTGCCCGTCCAGCGCTGAACATCGTAGAGGCCAGCGGCTGCATTCTCTGCTGACACGCCTCGCAGCCTCGGATCAGATGGGTCAGAACCGGCGCTGCCTGACGCGGGGACAACTCGCCCATGAGAAAGCGGTCCAGGTCGGCAGGGCTGGGGTGCTGTTCTTGGTAGTCTCCGTCAGCCATCGAACCCTCCCAGAGCTTAAAAAATGTCCCTTAATTATCGCACAAGTTTGATTTCGATGTGGCCTAGCATTATGAGTTGCCGTTGGGATCGATCATGGCCCCGCGCGGGTTCGGTTCGTCGGGCGGCGACGACTCACCGTTCGTCATTCCATCGGTGCTCTGGCCGTCCATCTGGATCGTCCCGGTCTTCCCCTGCCGGTTCCGCTCGGCTGGAGCGGGAGCCGGCCAGAATCCAAGCAGCCAGGCTGTGAGCTGGTCCACGAGGCTGGAGACGAAGGTAGCCTGGGGCTTGGCTGGCGCCCGGCGGCTCGCGGCGTCGGCTGCCGGGGGAGCGGCGAGCCCTAGGGCCGCCACAAGAGCCAGGACAGCCGTCAGGCGTCGGACGATTGGGGAAGACATGGGATCGATCCCTCCTTAACCGCAGCGCCGGAGCCTCCACTGGCCCCGTTGCGCGAAGAAAGCTCAGATGTGTGAATCGCTATAGGGTAACACGGTTAGACCACGGCCCGAGGTACCCTCTTATCTCTTATCAGTGCCGCCAAATGGCCAAAAGGGACAAACAAGCCGCTCAGCCGGTGAATTTGTAGCCAAGACGGTGGACGGTCACGATGTGTTTGGGGTCGGAGGGGTTGTCCTCGACCTTCTTGCGGAGCTTCGCGATGTGCATGTCCACCGTACGGGTGAAGGGGATGGCGTTGTAGTCCCAGACCGTATCGAGGAGGGTCTCGCGGGTGACGATCTCGCCCCGGTGCTGGATGAAGTAGCCAAGGAGCTGGAACTCCCGGGGGGAGAGCTCGATCGGCTGGCTCCCCTTGCGCGCCTCGTGGCGCTTGAAGTCGATGGAGATGTCGCCGAAGCGGTAGGTCTCGGGCGTGGCCGGCGTCACGGCCGGACCCCGGGCGCGGCGGAGCACGGCCTCGGCCCGGGCGAGCAGCTCCATGAAGCCGAAGGGCTTGGTGATGTAGTCGTCCGCCCCGAGCTTCAGGCCCAGGACCTTGTCGATCTCCTGGCCGCGCGCCGTCAGCATGATGATCGGCACGTCGTTGCCGCTGCCGCGCAGGTGCTTGCAGATGTCCAGGCCGGTCATCTTCGGCAGCATGACGTCGAGCAGGATCAGGTCGGGCTCGTCGCTGGTGGCGAGGTGCAGACCGGCCTCGCCGTCCTTGGCCACGGTGACGTCGTAACCCTCGTACTGAAAGCCGTCGCGCAGGGCGACGGACATGGCTTCGTCGTCTTCGACGATCAGGACTCGTTTCATCTCGTTCATGCCCGGGAAGTCTGCTCCTGTGCGCCGGCGGGAGCGGTCATCGCGCTGGATTCGAGAGTTTCGATGGGCAGGTGGATCGAGAAGACGCTCCCTTCGCCCGGCCGGCTCTCCACCGTCACCTTGCCGCCGTGGGCTTCGACGATATGACGCACGATGGAAAGCCCCAGGCCGCTGCCCTTGACGTCATGGACCAGACCCGTGCCGATGCGGTGGAAGCGGTCGAAGATTTTCTGCTGCTCGTCCCGGGGGATACCGACACCGTGGTCCTGGACCGAGATAACGATGAGATCGCCGTCCCGCCGCAGGAAGACCTGGATGTCCTTGCGGTCCTTGGAATATTTCACCGCGTTGTCGAGCAGGTTGCTCAGCGACTGGGCGATGGCGCCGGCGTCGATCCGCGCCGGCGGCAGGGGAGTGTCCGCCCCCTCGACGACGATGTTGAAGCCGTCCTGCCGCAGCCGCACCTCGAAGGTCTTCAGCGTCTGGCAGACGACCTCGCGCACGTCGCAGCGCTCGAACCGGTAGGTTTTGCGCCCGGATTCGATGCTGGCGAAGTCGAGGATGTTGTTGATGAGCTGGGTCAGCCGGCGGCTCTCGTTCTCGATGTAGTCGCCGTACTCGCGGACCTTCTCGGGGTTGTCCACCCGGCCCAGGCGCAGGAACTCGCCGAAGACGCGGATCGAGGCCAGGGGTGTCCGGAGCTCATGGGAGACGTTGGAGACGAAGTCGTTCTTCATCTCCGACAGCTTCATCTCCCGCGAGGCGGTGCGCAGCGCCAGCATCAAGCCGCCCAGGAGCGCCGTGGCGAGAGCGGCCGAGAGGCCGAGATTGACCAGGAAGTTCTTCTTCGCCACCTTGGCAGGCGTGGCATGACGGCCGGTGAGGCCGATGGTCCAATCGGTGAAGACGAGAGAGAAGGGTTGTTCGGTCTCCGCCTCGGTTTTCCAGGAATCGACATGACCGGTGGAATAGACGATATGTCCCTTGTTGTCGCGGACAGACACGATCGGCGCTTGCCGGATATCGGGGAAGGCGTCGAACAGAGATTCCTTGATGGCCTTTCTCAGGAGGTGGTCCCGGAAGTAGGTCTCGTCGAGGACCATGCCGGCGATTCCCACCAGCTTCGAGGACTCGTCCGTAATTGGATAGAGGAGTATCCGATGGTCGGGGTCCTTTTCCTCGACCGTCAGCCTCACGCGCTCCACGACCCCTCCCTTGTGGATCAGAGTTTTCCAGGGAGACGCCGCCATCCAGACCGCGCGGACCTCGGGAGACCACGATGGCGGCTTGAACAAGTTGCAGGACGGCTCGAAGAAGAGAGGGCCGTCGTCGTTCAGAAAACTCACGACGAACAGGTGCTTGACCCCTTCCGGCCCCTTCTTCTTGAAGAGGTACTTTGCCTTATCAAGCTGGTTCTGGGTGAACACCGTGGCGGGCAGGTCTAGTACCCTCTCGGCATGAACCTGGTAGTAGGTCGAGACCTCGTCCGAGACGGCGTCGAGCAGCTTGTTGAGCGTCGCCTTCTGCACGATCTCCGAGCTCTGGTCCAGCTTGATCAGCCAGCGATACTGGAGACCCAGCAGGACCAGCAGCGGCACCAGGACCGCCACGAATCCCACCCACAAGGCGTGCTTCTTCCGTAAGGCGTCGATCTTCATAGCCGTCCGCAAGTCTAGGGCATTCATCAGGCTGCGCAAGGGAGCTTCCCCCGTCTTTACAAATTGATTACGCCCGTTGCGAGGTTTTACCGCGGGTTGAGGACGTTTACGTACCTACGATTCTACGCTCCTGGCGTCGGATAACCGGGGACTGGACAGTCCCCTTTCCCGAAGGAGCTAGACGATGAAGCGCAAGACCTCTCTCCTCGCTCTCGCCCTGACCCTCGCTCTCACGCCGATGGCGTTCGCCGGCGGCGAGAACTGCGCCCACAAGACGGCGGCCGCCCATAAGGAGAAGGCGGCCCATCTCGCGGCCAAGGGCTGGCTCGGCCTGAAGACCGAGAAGGACGCTTCGGGCGCCTACCGGGTGGCTTCGGTCAAGCCTGGCAGCCCCGCGGCCGAGGCCGGCTTCCGCGCCGGGGACGTGCTGGTGGCCATGAACGGCGTCGCCCTGACCGACGCCAACAAGGACGCTCTCAAGAAGGCGAAGGCGAGCCTGGGCGTCGGTAAGCAGGTGTCCTACACCGTGCGCCGCGACGGCGCCGAGCAGACCCTCGCCGCCACCCTCGCGCCGGTTCCGCAAGAGGTCCTGGCCGAGTGGATCAAGGAGGAAGAGGCCCGCACCCAGGTCGCCCAGAGCGGCAACTGACAAGACCTGAATCGCATCACTGCCCCCCGCGGGATCCCCGACTCCTCCCCTCCAGGGTCCCGCGGGGGCGTTTTCCTGCCTCGGATCAGAAGCCGCAGACGTATCGCAGATTCAGCGAGTGCCAGAAGGGGCCGGTGCAGTCGCGGCAGGTGTAATGGGTGGTCCGGCAGACCGGCGCCAGAAAGTCGACGCAGACATTCCAGAATCGGCCCGTCCACCGGCAGATCCGATGGTTGGAGATCGTGGTGGTGATGGTTCCGTTCTGGCACCATCCGCCAGGGCAGGAGCTCCAAAGATCACAGGTGTAGCCCAGGCGGATCCTGAAAATGCGAGGCGCGATGAGGGGGAGGATGGAAACCTGATCCCTGGGAACGACTGGGAGGGCCGTCTGGGTCGGAGTGGTGATGGCGGGGTCGGTCGCGTAGACCGAAGCGGCGTACTGCACTTTGGCCACGACGTTGGCTCCGGTTTCGGGGTCAGGGAGGCTCCAGGTTCCATCCCCCAGATCCTCCGCCTGGAAAGTCTGCTGGACCACACTCTCGTTGCTCGGGTCCACCAGGATTACACCCTGGTCCGGGGCGAAGACGGCGGCGGAATCCATCGCGAGCGAGGGGGTGCCGTTCTTGATGTGGTATCCATAGCCGGCATTCTCTTCCGGGGCATTGGTCTGTTCTCCTGGGTTGGTCTGCGCGAGAACCGTTGCCGGCAGGAGCAGGGCGAGAAAACAGGACCAGGCGATCAGGCGGTTGCGTCCATTCTTCATGATGTTCCCTCATAAAGTTCCGGGTTGATCTCCGAGATGGGGCGCCTCCACCTAAGAGGAGTAAAGGGTATTCTTAAAATTTAGCGATTGCAAGAGAGCGCGTGAAGCTCATGGGAGCTTCGGCGGGCGAGGGAGGCAGGGAAGGAGACTAGCGGAATCCGACCTTCAGGCACGCCCGGCCGAGATGGACCTCGTCGCCGGCCTGGAGGCGGACTCCGCGGCGATCGTGGGCGCTGACGTCGATCGTCTTGCCGGTACGGTAGATGCGGGTGCCGGAGGCGTTCTGCTCGGCGCGGAGCCAGAAGCCGCCGGTCTCGTCGTCCCAGGCGATGCGGGCGTGCTCCCGGGAGACGGTGGTGTTGATCTCCCCTTCCTCGTTGAAGGCGACGTCGTTGCGGCGGCGCACGCGGCCGTCGGCGTCCACCACCTCCTGAAGGCGGCCGAGGTAGATGCGGGGAGTCTCGAGCTCGTAGACGCGCTGCGTCGCCGTGCCCTTGAGCACCGTCAGCTCCAGAGTGGGCCGGGCGGTCTCGGGAGCGGCCTCGGCGGAGGCGGCCTCGCCCTCCCGCTTGCCGTACTCGACGAAGAAGCGGCGCTCGCCGTATCTGGGGTCGGTCTCTTCGTCGAAGACGACCTCGACGTCCAGGCCGGCGGGGACCGGGCAGCCGCGGTCGCGCAGCCGCTCGGCGATCTGCCCCTTCAGATCCCAGGCCTCCCGGACCACGGCCTCCATGGCTTGGCGGTCGTCCGGGTCCGGGGTGAGGAGATGGACCCGCAGGTGGTTGACCGGAAGGAGGCGCCTGCCGTCGCCCACGGCGATGACGCGGCTCTCCACGTCGTCGAGGATGGCGCGGCGGATCTCCAGGGGAGAGGAGCCCTTGCGCCAGGGCTCCAGGATGTCGCGGACTTTGCCGAGGATGTCTTTCATGGTGTGTCTCCGGCCGCGCCGGAGGGGGCGGCGCCGGGCTGTACGATGATACCCAGCTCCGCGGCCGCCCGCACGATCTCGCCCGCCGCGGGCGCCGCCAGCCGGCCGCCGTAGCCGCCGTGCTCGATGATGACGCCGAAGGCGATCCGCCGCCCGCCCTTGGACTCGTAGGGCGCGAAGCCGATGAACCACGAGTGCGAGGCCTTGCCCCGGACCTCGGCGGTGCCGGTCTTGCCGGCGATCCCCGGCGTCACCCCCGAGAGGAACCGCGAGGCCGTCCCCTGGGTCACCACCTCGCGCATGGCCACGTCCAGGAAGCGGATCAGGTCCGGCTCCAGGACCCGCGCCGGCTCGGCCGTCCGCGTGTTGGCCTCGCCGAGGATCCACCGGCCCTCGGGCATCGCCCCCTTGTTGGCCAGCGTCGCCGCCACCCTGGCCATCTGGAAGGGGGTCGCCACCACCTGACCCTGGCCGTAGGCGGCCTGGGGCAGGGCGTCCTTGAGCTGCGCCACCGTGTTCGGCTTCGCCACGTCGATACCGAAGATCTCCGCCGTCTCCAGCAGCGCCTCGGGACCGACGTCCAGGGTGCCGAGCTGAGCGAAGTAGGCGTTGCACGAGACCACGATCCCTCTCCTGAGGTTCACCTGCCCGTGGGGCGTCTTGTCCGTGGGATCGTCGCGGATGGGCCGGCCCCAGCCCCGCACGCGGTTGCCCACCCGGCCGTCGGAGAGGAGCTGGCAGGTGAAGGTGTCGCGGGCCGCGTCCGGATCCTTGCGCAGGGCCGCCATGGCGGTGACCATCTTGAACGTCGAGCCGGGGGGATAGACGCCGTAGCGGGCCCGGTCCAGGAGCTGGGGATTGATTTCCTCCTCCTCGCCTTCCTCCGCGTCCTCCACCGGCAGCCGCTTGGGCCAGGGATAGCTCACCGAGGCCAGGAGCTCCCCCGTGGAGGCATCCATGACCACGGCCGCGCCGCCGTGCCCCGCCTGCCGGGCGTACTTCTCGACGATCTCCGCCGCCTGGAGCTGCAGCCGGGCGTCGACGGTCAGGCGCAGCGTCCGGTCCCGCTCCAGGATCTTCTTCGCCTCCGGGTGGTCCGGCCGGTAGCGGTGCCGCAGCACGGGGATCAGCTCGCTGTAGTCGAGCTGGATCTCGCGGGTCTTGCTCGCCGTTCGGCTGCTGGACCTCGACGATCCCCGCGAAGTCGTCGTACCCCTGGAGGCGGATGCGGTTGTCCCGCTCGGCGAAGGAGGTGTTGGGGGCGCCCCAGTTGGTCCGCTCGTTGAGGTCCCCCAGCAGGTGGAAGGTCTTGCCCTCGAACGGATAGAAGCGGTCGCCCGGCTCCGGCCGCCGGGGAGGATCGACGGTCGCGCCCAGCCGCTCCAGGATGGCGCGGCGCTTCTCGAGCTCGGCCGGATCGCTGGTGGCGAGGAGGACGCCGTTGCGGTCCAGGATGTTGCCGCGGGGGATCTCGCGGGCGATGTCCGCCAGACGGGGGTTGTACTGGAACCGGCGGTAGCCGTCTCCCTGGACGGTCAGTGTGCCCCGGGTGAGGAACTTGTTCGGCCTGACGACCTGGACGTACGCCGCCTTGAGCAGGATCGCCGCGAGCACCGCGCCCAGCCCGATCCCGGCCCAGCGCGCGGCGCCATGGAACCGCCGCGCCAGCCCCGGGTCGCCGGGACGGGCGGAGACCGCCAGCAGCATCCCGAGGATCAGGAAGTTGGTGAACATGGCCGTCCGCCCCGAGCTGAGGAACGGGGAGACCACGCCGGAGAGGGGGAAGACGCCCACCACGCCGCCCGCGATCAGCAGGATCTGAAGCGCGATCAGCACCGTCAGCCCCAGGGCCAGGAAGAAGCTGTAGACCCCGCCGGACCGGAACGCCGCCCGGAAGCCGCGGACGATCAGCAGCACGTAGAGGGCCGTCACCGCCAGCAGGCCGAGGAAGCCCAGCTCCTCGCCCACCCCCGCCAGCACGAGGTCGGTGTGGACCTCGGGCACCCGCTGCGGCTGGCCCAGCCCGAGCCCGGTGCCGGTGAGCGCGCCCCCGGCCAGGGACCACAGGCCCTGCGCCAGGTGGTCGCCGCCCCGGAAGGTGTTGTCCCAGGGCGAGAGCCACATGGCGAGGCGGCCGCTCACCGTGCGCGGGATGCCCAGCCGGTAGCCGACCGCGAAGGCGGCGGCGATGACGGCCGTGCCGGCGAGGGCCATCCACGGCCGGCCGCGGGCCACGCAGTAGAGGACCAGGAAGGCGAAGGACAGGATCAGCGCCGGCCCGAGGTCCTTCTGGAGGAAGAAGAAGACCAGCACCAGGCCGATGGCGACGATCGGCGGCAGCAGGTACTCCAGTTTCGGCACCCTCAGGCGGCGCAGCGCGCCCCCGGCCGACGAGCGGGTCTCCGGCAGCTCGCGCAGGAACTCCCAGCGGTCGAACAGGTAGCCGGCCAGGAAGAGGACGACCAGGATGCGGATGACCTCGACCGGCTGGAACCCGAGCAGGTTCACCTTGGCGTCGCTCCCCCCGGGGCCGCTGCCGAAGAGGATGAGGACGATCGAGAGGCCGAAGGCCGCCAGCAGGGGCGCGAAGGTCATCCGCCGCAGGGGCGAGCGCTCGTAGTCGACGAGGCTGCCGGCCAGCATCAGCGCGGCGCCGCCCAGGGCGCCCTGGGCGAAGGTGCGGAAGAGCAGGAGGTCCCGCAGCGGATCGCGGAAGCTCACCATCATCGCCAGCCCCAGCCCGGTGAGCAGGAGCACCGCCGGCAGGATCAGCTCGTCCCCCGCGAAGTTACGCATGCGCCAGACGAGATGGAGGACGGCGAAGGCGGCGAAGAACAGGCCCGTCCAGAGGAGGAACTGGGTCCGGTACTGGCCCGGCGCGCGGACGGTCAGCCGCGGCTTGAGCCGCCGGATCTGCGCTCCGGCGAGGAGGGGGACCGACTCCGTTCCCTCGCCCCGGGCCTCCAGGCGCTCCTTCAGGGTCTCGAGCTGGGCGTTCCCCTCGATCTCGGCGGCGGCGACGCGGATGCGGGAGAGCTCGCCGATGTTGGGGAGCCTGCCCTCGTGCGCCCGCTTCCAGATCTGCTCGGCCGCGAACGCCCGCTCCGCCGAGCTCTCGAAGACGTCCTCCAGGAGAGGGAGGAGCTGGTCCGATCCCCGCAGGGCGTTGACGTTGACGACCTCTCCTGCGGCGAGTTGCTTCTCGACGTCCCCCATCGTCCGGGTGACGCCCAGGTAGACGAGGACGAGCCCGAGCAGGACCACCACGGCTCCGGCGAGCAGGAGCACCCCCTCGCGCTGGCGGGAGGGGAGGCCGGGCATCCCCTGGACGGGGAAGCTCCGGGTGAGGGTAGGGATGCCTTGACGCCGCCGGTCGGCGGCGGTGCTGCGGGTTACGGCCATGGGTTCAAAAGACTCCCAGATCCCAGAGGCGGCTCAGCACCTCGTCGAGCTGCTTTTCGGTGGATGCGCGGTTGGCCCTGGCGTTGGCGAAGCTGCCGACCTCGCCGTACATGCCGATGGCCTTCTCGTAGTGGTTGCTGGCACTCTCCAGCAGCCCGATCTTCTCGTCCCGCTCCTGGACCCGGGCGGCCTGGGACTGCAGCTCCTGGCCCCGCATCCGGTAGCCGTCGGCGAGCATCGCCTTCTCGCGGCGGTCCAGGGGATAGCCCCGGCGGTCCAGCTCCGTCAAGGCCTTCTCCAACTCGCCGAGGTTGAACTGCTCGTAGGCGTAGATCCGGGACAGGCCGAGATACGGGTCCGGCCAGTCCGGGGCCATGCGCGCCGCGTCGCGAAACTCGCCGATGGCGTCCCGCACCTTCTGCCGCGCCTCGTCCCGCTGGCCTTTGGACTTGAGAGTCTGCGACTCGATGCGGTCCAGGTGTCCTCGCGCGTAGATCATCTTGGCCCGGGTGGCGCGGTCCCGGAAGTTGAGGTCGACCGCCGCCTTGAGGCGCTCGTGGGCCCGCTGCCAGCCGCGCTCGGTGGTGGACGGGCTGTTGCCGTGATAGCTCTCCAGGATCTGATCCGCCGACTTGAGCAGGGCCTCCCGCAGCTCCGTCCGCACCTCGCCCAGCCCCGAGCCCGGCAGGGCGAAGGAAGAGATCCGCTGGTAGCGGCCCCACATCTGGTCCAGATCCGGCGAGCTCTGGGTGGCGAGGTCGTGGTGCAGCTCCGACGCCTCGCTCCGCACCCACATCTGGGAGCCCACGAGGAACACGACCGCCAGCGCGCCGACCGCTACCGGCATCTTGACCGGCAACCGCCAGGACCGCGTAGGTGAGGGAGCGGGCGGGGGTTCCGGGATGCTGTCCGTCATCGGCAAGACCGAAGGCATGGATGCCGCGGCGGCGGGGGGAGGCGGCGGGACGGCCACCGGCACCTCTCCCGTCCGGCGGGTGGCCTCCGGCCCCGCCTCCCGGGGAGCCTCTGCGGCCCGGTCGGTGCGGCGGGTCTCCGAGAGGGGAGCCGGGGCGGCGGCGGGCCGCGAGGTGCGCCGGGTGGCGTTCAGGTCCTCGGTCGGGGCGGGCCGGACCCGCGGCTGATCGCCGGGCAGCGGCCGGTCCTCGTTCCAGGCCTCCAGGTCCGCCTTCATCTCCGCCGCGCTCTGGTAGCGCCGGCGCGCGTCGAAGTCCAGGCTGCGGAAGATGACCTTCCCCAGCACCGGCGACGTGGCCATGGGCAGGGGCCGGGGCGGCTCACCCGAGCGGATCTTCCCCTCGATCTCCTCGGGATCCTCCCCCGAGAACGGCGGATAGCCGGCGACCATCAGGTAGAGGACCACGCCGACGGCCCAGAGGTCGGAGTGGAAGTCCACGCCGCCCCGGTCCAGGCGCTCCGGCGGCGTGTAGGGGAGGCTGCCGAAGAGGTTCTTCGTGAACCGGCGGGTCTGGGAGAGGTGCTTGGCGATGCCGAAGTCCAGCACCCGTACCCGGTCCTCCACCTGGAGACGGATGTTCTCCGGCTTGATGTCGCCGTGGACCACGCCGACCTTGCGGCCGGCCACGTCGGCGGAGAACTGGTGGCAGCCCTCCAGCATCTCGCAGAGCTGCCAGGAGATGAACGCCGCCCGTTCCTCCGAGATCGGCCCCTGGTTGAGCACCTGCGACAGGTCCTCGCCGGCCACGTACTCCATGGCCACCCAGAAGAAGCCCGCGTCCTCTCCCCACTCGTAGACCGCCGCCACCTGCGAGCAGACGCCCGAGAGCTGCTTCTGGATGGAGACGCCGTTCTTCTCCGCCTCCAGCATGTCGGGGTCGGCGTTCTTCAGGCGGACGACCTTCAGCGCCACCTCGCGGTTCTCCTGGGGGTCCCAGGCGAGATAGACATCGCCGATGGCGCCGCGGCCCAGGAAGTCGCGGAGCTCGAAGCGGCCGACCTGCTGCGCCGTGAGCATCACCGGCTCCCCTGCCCCGGCGCCGGGGCAGGAGCGCTGACGACGCGCACCGCCTGGTTGATGGCCGCGCCGCCGAAGGAATTCCAGAGGAAGACCTCCTGCGCCCGATTGGCCGAAGGCAGGGCGACACCGCCGCCGCCGTTGCCCACGATACGGTTCTCGAGCAGCTCCGGCCAGGCCGCCTCCCGCACCTCGATCCCCGGCCGGGGCGAGGCCTGTACGCGGCCGTTGCTGATGATCAGATTGTTGAGCAGCCGCGGGGCGGACTCGCCGCTCACGATCACGCCGCCGCCCGGGTTGTCATGGAGATAGCTGTAATGGATCGACGAGCGGTCCGTGCCCGCGATCTCGACGGCCGCCGTCGCGGCGCCGGAGATCTCGATCCCTTGGACGTCCACCTCCGAATCGGCCAGGCGGAGGCCCACCTGGAGCGCCGTCTGCGCGTCCCCGGCGATGCGGAAGCCCACGAACCCGGCGTCCACCACCCCCTGGGCGGTCACCGCCGGCAGGCCGGCGCCCGGCCGCGGCAGGATCACCGCTCCCCGGGGGACGGCGCTGACCAGCCGGACGCCCTCGCGGAGCTGCACCGTCTCCCGGTACTCGCCCGGCGCCACCAGCACCGTCTGGCCGGACCGGGCCTGGCTCATGGCCTCGGCGATGGTCGCCGTGCCGCCGTCCCCGACGCCCACGCGCAGGGCGTCCTCGCGGCCCTGTCCCCGGTCCAGGAAGGGGATGCGCATCTGGCCGAAGGCGGCGAAGGCGGAAACCACGAGGAGCGCGCCGAGGAGGAGGCCGTAGAGGAGGAAGGCCGGACGGCTGGCGAGCGGGCTCTGGCGTGAGGGTCTCGCGTGGGCCGCTCCCTGCATCTTGGGCCTGGGCCGGTCCTGGGTGGCGTCGAGCTGCCGTCCCCGGGCGCCGGGGGCGAAGCGCTCGCCCTCCACGATCACCACCGAGACGTTGTCCTTGCCTCCCGCGGCGTTGGCCTCGTCGATCAGCGCCTGGGCGGCCCCTTTGGGATTGCCGGCGTGGGCCTCGACGGTCGACAGGATCGTCCGCGACGGCACCAGGTCCGAGAGTCCGTCGCTGCAGAGGAGCAGGGCGGCATCCGGCTCGAAAGGAATCCGGGTGACGTCCACGAATCCTTCCTCGTCCGGCTCGTGCGGGGCGGAGCCCACGTCGCGGAAGATCTCGTTGCGCCGGGGGTGGCTCATCGCCTCGGCCTCGGAGATCTCGCCCACATCCTCGCGCGAGCCCACGGGGGAGTGGTCCTTGGTGATCTTACGGATCTCGCCCTTCTTCAGCAGGTAGAGGCGGCTGTCGCCCACGTGGCCGATGGTCACCTGCGAGCCGTCCACCACGGCCACGGTGAGGACGCACGCCATGCCGGTCAGCGCCGGGTTGGCCTGGGCCCTTTCATAGATCTGCTTGTTGGCGAGGGCGACGGCCTCCCGCACCAGGCGCGCGGCGTCGGTGGTGCGCCGGGAGAGGCGGGCCTGGAGGATCTCCATGGCCGTCTGCGCCGCGACCTCGCCGCCGGACTCGCCGCCGACGCCGTCGATGACGGCGTAGATCCCCCGCTCGGGATCGCAGAGCACGCGGTCCTCGTTGTTGTCGCGCTCCATGCCCGGATCGCTCAGGCAGGCGGCCAGCGGGCGCTTCACCGGTTGGGCGGCCACGCTACTTCTTCTCCCGCGCGGCGAGCGCCACGAGCAGTCCGGTCACGGCGAGCAGGGCCAGGAGGAAGACCAGGCGGGCGAAATAGAGCGCCGTCACGCCTTGGACGCCCTTTCGAAGTCGAGATAGACCACGCCGGCGAGGCCGATGCGGGCCTTCTCGGGAACCTCCACCCAGCGGTCCAGGTCGCGCACGCCGCTGTCGACCGACTCCAGGCTGCGGGGGAGGGGAGTGCCGTTGAGGGTGGTGCCCAGCTTGCTCAGGTCCTTGAGGCGGAACTTGCCGTCCGCCGTGCGCTGGAGCCGGGCGTGCTCCCGGGAGACGTCCAGGGAGGTGTCCAGCGAGAGATCCGCCCAGACGTCCGGGGCCGTGCGGCCGATGACGATTTCGTCCTTGGTCATCAGAAACGTATGGGTCCCCCGGTCGTCCTTGTAGAGGATGCGGGCGTGGGCGTCGGGACCTGTGGCGACGGTGCCGCCCTGCGCCAGCAGGTCCTTGCGGGTGGTCATGGGCTGACCGCCGAGCTTGCGGGTGGTGGAGATGCGGTGGGTCTTGGACCCCACGCCCAGGTTGGCCTCCGGGGGACGGGCGAACTCGGAGACGACCTCGACGTCGCCGGGGTTGAGGGAGTTGTTGGGGTCTTCCTGGAAGCGGATGGTCCACTTCCCCTCGGCGCTGACGACCTTGGGGACGGCGGGCTCGGCGGCTTCCTTCTTCTTGCCGGGCAGGAAGCGGCCGAAGTCGACCCGGTTGCCGCGGTTGAAGCGTTCCAGCTCCTTGTCCAGAAGCGCCCTGGCCTCGTTCTCGAGCTCGGAGAACAGGCTGCGCAGGCGGTCGTAGTCTTCGGCGTGGAGATAGACCTGATAGATGCTGGGGGCGATGATCTTCGTCACCAGCGGCTCGAGGCTCTGGCGCATGTTCTCGCCGATCGCCAGGACGATGTCCCGGCCCGTGGCGCGATCCTTCGTCAACTTGGACCTCCCGAGGCGGCCGCAGGTCTCCCCTTGGGACCGCGAACGATCCTCCGAGTATATCTATACGAAGATCGTGCCCGGGTAGTTACAAGGGGCTTTACCTTCCTGGCCCGGAGGGATAGACACGCGCTCCGTTCTCCGGTAAAATTTCTTTTGTGGGAGAGATTGGCATGCCTTTTCCGTACTCAGGCAACTTTGCTCATCCTTTGAGGCGCGACGCGGCTTCAGAGAGTGAGCAAGCCGCCCAACTGGCCGTCCTTGAGTCATTTCGAGGGCTGGCCACTGGTTGGGACAGCTATGAAGCGGAGCCGCCCAGCAATGACGCCATCGAGAACGCACGGCGCATCCTTATTGTGCTGTGGGAAGGCGAGGCTGGAGACGGGGTTCGTCTTTCCCCATCGGTGGAAGGTGGAGTGAGCATCGTGTTCAAGACTCCAGACAAGAGATACGCTGACATCGAATGCTTCAATGACGGCGAAGTCCTGGCGATCACTTCTGAGCCAGCCTCCGAGCCCGTTGTCTGGCCGGTCGATCTCGCGACCGGCGAGATCCGGGACACCATCGGCCGTATTTCCAACTTCCTGAATGGCTGAGTCCGGCTCCGCGGTCGAACCCCCTCTTCCAGATCCCCACTTCGACCCAACGGAACGCCTCTTTAGGCGAATCCCTTGGCGGGATGTGGAGGCTGGCGCCGTCAGCGACGCTTCCATCCCGTCGCCGGCGTTTTCCGTTGACCGTGCCAAGTACCGGATCAGGCCGGCAGACATGCTGATCGCCTATCCAGACCAGGGAGTTGCGGCGTTTCTTGTGGAGGACATCCCGGCGTCGATCCTCAGCGATGACGGCAGGCGCTACGGCTTCGGAGTTGAGCACCAGCCGGTCCCTGACAACTACGCGCATTCTGAAGTCCACACCTACCACAGCGGCGAGAGGATGGATGATGTCGGGAAAGAGCCTCCAAGGCAGGTCAGGAAGAAGTTTCGCGACCTTCTGCGGCAAAGGATAGTAATTCTGGAGATCTGACTCGCGTTTCCCCGATAAGTAGGAACATTGAGCGGTGACAGCCCTGGGAAGGGGAAGCCGCGCCCCCGCGAATTCCGTCCCGCCCCGGCTTATTGCGTCCCACCCCTCGTGGGGGGATGCATGGCCCCGGGCAGGGCCGGGCCGCCCCTCGTGGGGGCTGGTCCGCCCCCGCCGGCCCTGGAACCGCCCTCCCTTGGGCCGTCTCGCAATCCGCAAGGGCCACGTCGCCCCTCGCGAGGGAAACGTCGCAATCCGCCGGGGCGGAGACTGCCCTCCGGAGGGGCGGGCCGCATTTCAAGAGGGCTACGAGAGCCCCTTCGGGAAGAGAGGCGGCGTTCCTAGGGGAACGTCCGCCTTTCGTATCACCCCTTCCTCGGGGGATCGCTAAAGAGTCGCTTGACTGGTCCCTTGGCGGTCGGGACCATAGAGACATGGAACCGCTCATGAGTCCTGAGACCGAGCAACTGGCCAAAGAGGTTGCCGAGATGGCGGGCGAAAGCATGGACGAGGCGATCCGCAAGGCGCTGGAGGAGCGAAGGCTTCACCTCGTTCCGGTTGTTCCGGCCCGCGAGCCTGAAGAGGGGGAGCGTGACCGTTGGATAAAGTTCCTCCAAGAGGAGGTCTGGCCCAAAGTAAAACCAGAGTTCCGGGGGAGATCCATGTCCAAGAAGGAGATGGATGAGATCGTGGGGTATGCGTCAGATGATGAGTGATCCCGATCCCGTACTGTCAGCCGAGGAGGCCCGCCAGGCACGTACCGCGAAGTTACGCCGGTTTCTAGAGGATGAGGTCTGGCCCAATATCCCCCCGGAAATCAGAGGGAAGCGGCTGGCCAAGGAAGAAGAGGAAGAAATCCTCGGCTTCGGTCCCGATGGCTGCTGAATCCCCTTTCCTGAATTTCTTCCCACTCTCTTCCTGGCAACCCTATACGCCTGTGGTAATTTCCAATCCTCAATAGAGGAGGCGTTGGATGTCCATGGACGGCAAGGGCGACGATCCGCCGGGGGGTGGGATCTCCCGCCGCGCGTTCCTGCGGGGCGGCGCGGCGGTCGGGGTCCTCGGATCGGCGGCGTTGCTGGCCGAGGAGACGGTGGAGGCGAAGGCCCCCAACGCTCCCAAGACCGAGGCGGGCGTCGAGGTCTGGGGACCGGGCAGGGTGCCCGTCCGGCTGCGGGTCAACGGCAAGTCGCACGAGTTGATGCTGGAGCCCCGGACGACCCTGCTCGACGCCCTGCGCGACGAGCTGGATCTCACCGGCGCCAAGCGGGTCTGCGACCGCGGCACCTGCGGCGCCTGCACCGTCCTGCTGGATGGCAAGGCCGTCTACGCCTGCAGCGTCCTGGCCATCGACGCCCAGCGCACGCCCGTCCAGACCGTCGAGGCGATCGGCCGTCCCGGCAAGCTCCACCCTCTGCAGGCCGCCTTCGTGGAGCACGACGCCCAGCAGTGCGGCTTCTGCACCCCCGGGTTCATCATGGCCGCCAAGGCCCTGCTCGACCAGACTCCCAACCCCAAGCTCGCCCAGATCCACGACGGTCTCTCCGGCAACTTCTGCCGCTGCGGCACCTACGCCGGCATGCGCAAGGCCGTGCTGGAGGCCGCCCCTCTGGTAGCGGCCCTGACGGACGCCGAACCGGAGGAGGAAGAGGATAACGAAGAGGAGGTCGAGGTCCGGGAAGAGGCCGCCCCCCCGGCCCCGAAGAAGGGGAAGCCCAGGAACAAGAAAAAGAAGAGGAGGGGTGGCCGTGGTTGAGCACTCCTGGCCCAAGGCGGAGGACCGGAAGCTCATCGGCCAGCGGATCTCTCGCCTGGACGGCCCCGCCAAGGCCACCGGCCGGGCGAAATACACCTACGATCTCCACCCCAGGGGCATGCTGTACGCCAAGGTGCTGCGCTGCCCCCACGCCCACGCCCGGATCACGAAGCTCGACGTCTCCGCCGCCGAGGCCACGCCCGGCGTCAAGGCCCTGCGGATCCTCCAGGGCCCGGGGACGGAGATCCAGTGGGCGCTCGACGAGGTCGTGGCCGTGGCCGCCACCTCCGAGGCCGCGGCCGAGGACGCCATCCGGGCTGTCAAGGTCGAGTACGAGGTGCTGCCCCACTACGTCGACGACGAGAAGCTCGAAGGCGCGCCGGGCGTCCAGCCGGAACCGGAGGAGGTCACAGGCGATCCGGAAGCGGCCCTGGCGACCGCCGCCGCCCGCGTCAAGGGCTTCTACGGCATGCCCCCCGTGGCCCACAACTGCCTGGAGCCCCACGGCCAGATCGTCGAGTGGACGGGCCCCGACAGCGTCACGGCCTGGTGCTCCACGCAGGCGGTCTCGGGCGTCGCCTCGCAGCTCGCCGAGGCGCTGGAGATCCCGGCCACCAACGTGCGGGTGATCACCGAGCACATGGGCGGCGGCTTCGGCAGCAAGTTCAGCGTCGACCGCTGGGGCGTCGAGTGCGCCCGCCTCGCCAAGCGGGCCGGCGCGCCGGTCAAGCTGATGCTGGAGCGCGACGCCGAGCTGACGGTGGCCGGCGACCGCCCCTCCGCCTACGCCGAGATCGAGGTCGGGGCGAAGGAGGACGGCACCCTCATCTCCTGGATCTCGAAGTCCTGGGGCTCGGGCGGCCTGGGCGGCTCGGGCAGCCCGCCGCTCCCGTACGTCTTCCAGATCCCCAACCGCCGGCACCAGCACTCGTCGATCCCCACCCACAAGGCGAGCTCCCGGGCCTGGCGCGCCCCCAATCATCCCCAGGCGTGCTTCCTGACCCTGAGCGCGCTGGACGACGCCGCCGCGTCGCTGGGCATGAACCCCCTCGACTTCTTCCTGCAGAACCTCTCGCTGACCCGGATCGAGAAGATCTACCGGGAGGAATTCGCCATCGCCGACGAGCTGATGGGCTGGCGCCAGCGCTGGCACCCCCGGGGCGACGCCCGCAAGGGGCCGGTCAAGCAGGGGCTCGGCCTCTCCCTCCACACCTGGGGAGGCGGGGGGCACCGCAGCAACTGCGAGGTGACCGTCCACCCGGACGGCCTGGCCGAGGCCAAGATCTCCACCCAGGACATCGGCACCGGCACCCGCACGGTCATCGCCATCGTCCTCGCCGAAACCCTGGGCCTGCCGCTGGAAAGCGTCAACGTCAGCCTGGGGGACAGCCGCTATCCGGCCTCGGGAGGGTCGGGCGGCAGCACCACCGTGGGCGGCGTCTCCGCCGCCACCCGGCGGGCGGCGCAGAACCTGCTGGCGATGGTCTTCGCCAAGGCGGCGCCCCAGCTCGGCACCACCGCCGACCAGTTGCAGGCCGCCGACGGCGTGATCCGGGTCAAGGGAGCAGCCGATCGCAAGATGACCTGGCGGCAGGCCGTGGCCCTGTTCGGCCGCACCCCGGTGACCGCCACCGGCGCCAACCCCGGCGACGGGGAGCTGACCGGCAGCGGCGCGGGCGGCGTCCAGATGGCGGACGTCTCGGTGGATGTCGAGACCGGCGTGGTCAAGGTCGACAAGCTGGTGGCGGTGCAGGACTGCGGCCTGATCATCGACCTCAAGACCGCCGAGAGCCAGGTCTACGGCGGCCTCATCATGGGGATCTCCTACGCCCTCTCCGAGGAGAAGGTGGTGGATCCGGTGACGGGCGATCACCCTGAACGTCGATTTCGAGTCCTACAAGATGGCCGGCATCGCGGACGTGGGCGAGCTGGTGGTCCACATGATGACCGGCCCCGGCTACGACGAGCGCGGCGTGATCGGCCTCGGCGAGCCGCCGGTGATCTCGCCCGGCGCGGCCATCGCCAACGCGGTGGCCAACGCCATCGGCGTCCGGGTGCCCTACCTGCCGCTGACGCCCCGGCGGGTGCTCGACGCGCTGGAAGCGAAGAAGGAGGGGAAGGCCTGATGCGGCCCTTCGAGTACGCGAGCCCGCGGACCCGCGAGCAGGCCGTCCGCCTGCTCGGCGCGCCCGGCGCCCTCCCCCTCGCCGGCGGCAGCGACCTGCTGGCCCTGATGAAGGACGGCGTCGAGACCCCCAAACGGCTGGTCAACCTCAAGGAGCTGGAAGGGCTGACCGGCGTCCGCTCCGAGAAGGGAGCGGGCCTGCGCATCGGCGCCATGACCACCCTGGACGACCTCGCCGCCGACGCCGCCCTGGGCTGGGAGTACTCCGCGGTGGCCAAGGCCGCCGGGACCCTGGCCGGACCGCAGATCCGCAACGTCGCCACCCTCGGCGGCAACCTCTGCCAGCGGCCCCGCTGCTGGTACTTCCGCAACGGCTTCGGCCTGCTGGCGATGAAGGGCGGCCAGTCCATGGTGACGGCGGGAGACAACCGCTACCACGCCATCCTGGGCAACGACGGCCCGGCCTACTTCGTCCAGCCCTCGACGCTGGTGCCGGTGCTCGTCGCCGTGGGCGCGCAGGTGGCCGTCCTGGGGCCCGAGGGGGAGCGGCGGATCGAGCTGGAAAAGCTCTACCGCATTCCCCAGAGCGAAGGGGAGAGGGAGATCGACCTCAAGCCGGGGGAGATCGTGACCGAGGTCTTCCTGCCCCCCGCCGCCGGGCGCAAGATCGCCAGCTACGAGGTGCGGCAGCGCAGACCCTGGACTGGTCCCTGGCCACCGCCGCCGTGGCCCTGGAGATGGACGGCCTGCGGGTGAACCGGGCGCGGGTGGTCCTGGGCCAGGTGGCGCCGATCCCATGGATCGCCACCGAGGCCGAGGAGATCCTCGCCGGCAAGACGCTCGACGCCAACGTGGCATGGCAGGCGGGGGAGGCCGCGGTCCAGAAGGCGAAGCCGCTCTCCCGCAACAAGTACAAGATTCAACTGGCCCGGGTCGCCGTGAAGCGCGCCCTGCTCGCCGCGGCGGGTATCATGGAAATGGAGGAGGATGCCTGACATGGACCTCGCCAAGACAGGATCGCCCGGTCCCCAGGTCTGCTGCTCGCGTCTCCGCTGGAAAGGGATGTACGTCGACGTCGAGCGCGACCCCACGATCCCGAACCCTCGGGACGGCTTCTTCTGGTGCAGCCTCACCATGACCTGCCTCGGCCCCGACGGCCAGATCTGCCAGGAAGGGCGTTGCTGCAGCGGCCGGACCTGCTTCGACCCGCTGTGAGGGACCGGTGAAGCCCTTCTTGCTGATCCTCGGCTTCCTTCTGGCCTGTCCGGTCCTGGGCCAGGAGGCTCCTTCTCCGGTCCCTGCCTCTCCCATCGAATCGAACAAGGCCCTGGTCCGGCGCTACCTGGAGATCCTGAGCGGGGGAGACCTCGCGGCCCTGGGCGAGGTGGTTTCGCCCGACTTCACGGACCGCACCCCCGGCGCGCCGGCCGCCAAGGGCCCTGCCTCCATCCAGGAGACCCAGCGCCGCGCCCGGGATCTCTTCCGGGATATCCGCTACACCCTGGACGACCTGATCGCCGAGGGCGACCGCGTCGTGGCCCGCTACACGGTCCGGGCGCACCGGAGCGGCAAGCCCGTCGAGGTCGTGGGGATGACCCTCTTCCGGATCGACGGCGGCAAGATCCGGGAAGCCTGGGTCGTCAACGACCAGATCGAGCTTTTCCGCCAACTCGGCTACACCCTCCTGCCGCCCGGCCAACCCTAGCTCGCTCCCTCATTTTGAGGGATCCTCTTATATCGATCCCTAAAAAGGTTTCCGGGAGCGGCAAGGCGTCGTCTTTGAGGCCCTAAAAATCATGCGAGAGGCACTGAAATTAGCGGGAGGGGGCACTCTTCGACTCAGAGAGTGGCACCCTCTTGCGGGGCGGACCAAGACGGTTGCCATGGTGGCCGCCGGGAGGGAGTCCGCCCAAGGAGCCTTTCATGTCTCGTCTGATGAGATCGATCACCCTTGCTCTGGCCCTGCTCGTCCTGTGCTCCTCAGCCCTGTACGCCTTCCCTTCAGCGGAGAGGTTGCCCCGGGAAGGCTTCCTGGCCGCACTCTGGGATCAGGTGGTTGCCTGGTTCGCGCCCAGCGCGCCGGTTTCCATGCAGGAAAAGGAAGGTAGCCAGATGGATCCTAATGGGTTGCCTACAGACACTACCTCTTCAGAGGGCCTTGAAATAGAAGCGGGCGGGCCTATGGACCTTAATGGCAATAGGTAGCTGAATCAAGCAACAGGGTGCCGGCTCCGGCAGGCCGGCGCCCTGCTTTTTTCGGAGAATGCTTGTCACGATTTCCCGGCCAGCGGTAACTAGTCCTGTAGAGGTGGTACTCAGGCAGGAGGGGCCTGGTACCTGACAAGGAGGGTACTCTTGAAGATCCACCCCAATGATTTCTCGTTGGAGGAGTTTCTGTTGTCGTTGTCAAGGGAACATCTCGTCATCGTGGAGCATCTCTCCCGGTGTGCGACCTGCCGCCGGCGGTTTGTGGGTTTCACGCGTCATCGCTCGGGGTTGCTGGCCAAGAAGGTCGCGGACGTTCTGCACTGGCGGGAAACCCCAGACTATGGGCAGGTTTTGCGAGAGCACGAGGAATCTTTCAGGGAGCGGGAGCAGTGCATGGCCAAAGAGCGCCTGGAAGCCCTTGGCCTGTTCGTCGAGCTGAAGGGCTATCCCGCGGAGCAACGGGATCTCGTCCTCAGGAACTCTCCCCGCTTCCAGACCTGGGGAGTCTTCGAGCTCCTTGTCGAGCGGTGCTTGGAGACGAGCATCCAGAGTCCTCTATACGCGGAAGAGCTGGGGCAATTGGCTCTCCAGCTTTCGGAGCTCCTCGATACCAGCCAGTATGGCGCTGAGGTTATCTGCGATCTGCGGGCAAGGGCGTGGGCGTATATCGGCAATGCTCGACGGATCAGATCCGATCTTCAGGAAGCTGAAGAGTCCTTTGAAAAAGCTTATGCCGAGCTTCATAAAGGAACGCATGATCCTCTGGAACGCGCCATCTTGTTGGACCTTGAAGCCTCGCTTCGAAGAGCCCAACGTCGGTTTGATGAGGCCTTTAGACTCCTTCGGCGTGCAATCTCAATATTCCTGCAAACCGAGCAAAGGCACCGGGCTGGCAGGTCTCTGGTGAACCTCGCGACAGTCCTGCATGTTTCGGGAAACCTGCCGGATGCGATCCCTCTCCTTTATCAGGCACTGGAACTGATCGACCCTGAGCAGGAGCCCCGACTCCTGCTATGTACCAAGCACAACCTTATCGACGACCTTGCCGAATCCGGTCGATTTTTGGAGGCACAGAAGCTCTATCGGGACACCCGGGCGCTCTACCGGAACTTCCCGGACGCCTGGACCCAGAACCGCCGCAAGTGGGTCAAGGGGAAGATCGCCCGGGGTCTCGGGCAGGCCGATCAGGCCGAGTCGCTGTTCCTGGCCGCTCGCGACGGCTTCATCAATGAAGACATTCCCTACGACACCGCCCTGGTCTCGCTGGAGCTGGCCACCCTCTACTCCAAGCAGCGGCGGACGGCGGACCTGAAGCGGCTGGCGGAGGAGATGGTTCCGATCTTCTCCTCGCTGCACATCCACCGCGAGGCGCTTGCGGCTCTGGCCTATCTCAAGCAGGCGGTCGAAGCCGAGAAGGCGACCGTGGACCTGGTGACCGGCGTCGCCGCCTACCTGCGGCGCGCCCAGCACGACCCCTCGCTCCGGTTCAGCGCGCCGGAGTGAGCGACCGCCGCCCTGCGGGCGCGAGGTTAGAATGCGGTCCTGATCGACAGGTTTCGTCCGGAGGACCGATGCCCGACCGAGCGCCCGCCCGCGCCCCCTTCGCCGTTCTGCTGCTCTTCCTTTTCGCTGCGGCACCTCTCGCCGCCCAGACGGTCACTCTCGAAGCGCTCCTGAGCACGCCGTTCCCGTCCGAGCTGCTGGCCTCTCCTACGGGAGGCAAGCTCGCCTGGATCCAGAACGCCAAGGGCGTCCGGAACGTCTGGGTGGCCGAGCCCCCGGAATACCGGGCGCGGCAGGTCACCCGCTACACCGAGGACGACGGGCAGGCCCTTTCGGGGCTCGAATGGTCGCGGAACGCCAAGACCCTCTTCTACGTCCGCGGCGGCGGCGCCAACCGGCAGGGAGACGTCCCCAATCCCACCAGCGACCCGGCGGGAGCCGAGCAGGCGATCTGGCGCGTTGCCCTCGACGGTGGAGAACCGGCGCGGGTCGGGGCGGGAGGCGCGGTCGCCGTCTCGCCCAAGGGGGACGGCATCGCCTTCCTGCAGGGCGGGAAGGCTTTCTGGACCGCGCTGGACGGCAAAGAGCCGGTGCAATGGATCCGGGCTCGGGGAGGCGTCCGGCAGCTTCGGTTCTCGCCGGACGGCTCGAAGCTCGCCTTCGTAAGCCCCCGGGGCGACCACGGCTTCGTCGGCGTCTACGACGTGGCCGCGAAGACGCTCCGCTGGATGGAGCCCAGCGTGGACCGTGACAGCGATCCCGCCTGGTCGCCGGACGGCACGCGCCTGGCGTTCCTGCGCGTCCCGGCGTCGTCGAAGATGCTCCTCTTCCGCCCCGAGCCGAGCGCGCTCCATCCCTGGTCCATCCTGGTGGCCGACGTGGCCACGGGGAAGGCGAAGACGATCTGGCGCGCCGAGCCGGGCCCGGGCAGCGCCTTCTTCGAGATGGTGGCGGCCAATCAACTGCTCTGGGCGGCGGACGACCGGATCGTCTTCCCCTGGGAGCGGGAGGGATGGCTGCACCTGTACTCCGTCCCCGCCGCCGGGGGCAAGGCGACGTTGCTGACCCCCGGCGAGTTGGAGGTCGAAACCGTGAGCCTCACGCCGGACCGCCGGCAGGTCGTGTTCAGCTCCAACCAGGACGACATCGACCGGCGGCACGTCTGGCGGGTGGACGCGGCCGGCGGCCGTCCCGTGGTCCTGACCAGGGGCAAGGGCATCGAATGGCAGCCCGCGATCACCAGCGACGGCAAAGGGGTAGCTTACTTCCGCTCCGGGGCGCGGCGGCCGGCGGAGGCCGTGATCGAGATCGGCGGCGCTGCGGCGCGGGCCATGGCGCCGGGGACGATCCCCGCCGATTTCCCCGAGAGCGCCCTGGTGGAGCCCGAGCCGGTGATCTTCAGCGCGTCGGACGGCCTGCGCATCCACGGCCAGCTCTTCCGGCCCCGGGACCTGAAAGCGGGGGAGCGGCGGCCGGGCATCCTCTTCTTCCACGGCGGCTCGCACCGCCAGATGCTCCTCGGCTGGCATTACAGTCCCTACTACTTCAACGCTTACGCCCTGAACCAGTACCTGGCGAGCCAGGGCTACGTCGTGCTGTCGGTGAACTTCCGCGCCGGCACCGGCTACGGTCTCAATTTCCGGGAGGCGCCGAATCAGGGGGCTACGGGCGCCAGCGAGTTCAACGACGTGCTGGGGGCCGGGCTCTACCTGCGGAGCCGGCCGGACGTCGATCCGGACCGCATCGGTCTCTGGGGCGGATCGTACGGCGGGTATCTCACCGCCCTGGGCCTCGCCCGCGCCTCGAACCTCTTCGCCGCCGGGGTGGATATCCACGGCGTGCACGACTGGAACGTGGGGACCCGCACCTTCTTCCCTGATCACAAACCGACGCCGGAAGAGGAGCGGCTCGCCTTCGAGTCCTCCCCCATGGCCTCGCTGGCGGGCTGGCGCTCGCCGGTGCTGGTGATCCACGGGGACGACGACCGCAACGTCTCCTTCAGCGAAACGGTGACGCTGGTCGAGGCCCTGCGCGAGCGGAACGTCGAAGTGGAGCAGCTCATCCTGCCGGACGAGATCCACAGCTTCCTGCGCAACGCGAGCTGGCTGGCGGTCTACCGGGCCACGGCGGAGTTCTTCGACCGGAAATTGAAAGAAGCGACGCCGCCGGCGCGTTCTAGGGAACGATGATCGTCACCCGCAACGCCCCGCCCGGTCTGTATCCGATCCGCGGCGTCATGAGCGTCTGCCATCTCCTGGTGGAGGGGGAGGACGCTTGGCTGCTGGACACCGGCATGGTGGGGGAGCCGGTCCTGGTCCGCCGGCTGCTGCGCCGGCTGGGCCTTTCGCCGCAATCGGTCCGGGGAATCCTCCTGACCCATGGCCATCTGGACCACGCGGGCAATCTGGCCGCTCTCAAGGAGTGGACGGGGGCGCCGGTGTACGGCCATCCCGCCGAGCAGCGGCACGTGGACGGCTGCTATCCCTACGAGGGCACGGCCCGCTGGTGCGGCCGGCTGGAGGCGGTGGGGCGGCGGGCGTTCCGCTACCGGACGGCGACGATCGACGAGCACTTCGGCGACGGCGACGAGCTCCCCTTCTGGGGCGGGCTCCGGGTGATCCACCTGCCCGGCCACACGGAGGGGCACTGCGGCTTCTACAGCGCCCGGCACGACCTGCTCTTCTCGGGGGACCTCTTCGCGAGCTACTTTTACATGCCCCACCTGCCGCCGCCGATCCTGAACAGCCGGCCCGAGCAGATCCCCGGGAGCCTGCGCAAGGCCCTGGAGCTCGATCCCCGGTGGATGGTCCCCAACCACTACGACATCCTGGACGGGGAATTGCACAAGAGGCGTTTCGTGAGTCTGTGCCGCAGAAAGCTGGGACGGTCTGTCGAGCTGGGAGTGGAATCCCGGCGATAGGAGCGAGTGATGGAAGGCATGGAAGCCCTCCTAATGCTGCTGGGCGTGGTGCTGGTGGTGGCGGGGATCGCCGGGACGGTGCTGCCGGCCCTGCCCGGAGCCCCGCTGGTTCTCGGAGGACTGGTCCTGGTGGCCTGGGCCGAGAGTTTCGAGAAGGTGGGTTGGATCCCGCTCACCTTGATCGGCCTGCTGGCCGTCCTGACCTTCCCCCTGGACATCCTGGCGGCCAGCCTGGGGGCGAAACGGGTGGGGGCGAGCTGGCTGGCCCTCGTAGGGGGCGCGATCGGCACGATCGTCGGCTTCTTCTTCAGCCTGCCCGGGCTCCTTCTCGGCCCGTTCATCGGAGCGGTGGCGGGCGAATATCTCTCCCGGCGCGACCTGCGTCAGGCCGGCCGGGTCGGGGTGGGCACCTGGATCGGCTTCGTGATCGGCGTCGCCGGCAAGATGGCCCTGATCTTCATGATGATCGGGATCTTCACCTTCGCGTACGTGGTCTAGACTCCTCCGTCCTGCACCAGAGGCTCGATACAGTTCGGGAGATCGTTGGTCGGGCTGTTCACCAGCCGGCTGACCGGGAAGGCTTCGAAGTCCTCCGAGGAGTGGGGCACCAGAAGGGGCTGGAGCTTCGCCGTGTCCTCCATCTTCGGGTCCAGCCAGAGATCGAAATTCTCACGGTCCAGGATGACAGGCATGCGGTCGTGCAGGGGACGCATGAGGTCGTTGGCGTCCGTGGTCAGGATCGTGAAGGTCTCGACCGGCTGGCCGCGCTCGGGGTCCCGCCAGATCGACCACAGGCCCGCGAAGGCGAAGGGCTTTCCGTCTTTGCGGTGGATCAGGTACGGCTGTTTGAGCTTCCCTTCCTTCTTCCATTCATAGAAGCCGTCGGCCGGGATGAGGCAGCGCTTCTTCTTGAAGCTGGTCTTGAAAGAGGCCTTCTCGACCGCGGTCTCGGAGCGGGCGTTGATCAGCTTGTTGCCGATGGCCGCCTCCTTGGCCCAGTAGGGGATCAGTCCCCACTTCAGCAGGTCCAGCCGGCGCGCCGCGCCGGGCTCGGTGACGCGCACCACCGCGGCCTCCTGGGTCGGCGCGAGGTTGTAGCGCGGTGGAAGGGGCATCAGCTCGGAAATGTCGAAGAGGAGGGCGAGGTCGTCGCTGGGGGTGCTGAGCGTGTAGCGTCCACACATAGGGATGTCCTCAAGCCGTGGCGGCGACCCGATCGGGGGTTTCCGCGAGGCCAAGATATTCGTCGAGGGTGAAGCTGTCCACCTGGATGGCGTCGAGACGGGCTTCGGCGGCCTCCCGGGCCAGATCGGGCTCGGTCAGGCTCCGGCTGGCGAGGAGGAACGCCCGTTCGAGGCGTCCGACGGCTTCTTCGGGATCGGTGGGCAGGTACAGATCGGCCGTCAGGCGGTCCCGCTGCTCGCCGGGGGTCTGGAGAATGACGGCGAGGCGTCCACCCTCCCGGTCCGAAGGCGCGGCGCCGAGCGGGTTGACGCGCGCCCAGAAGGCGGCGGGGCCGCGCATCCAGAAGGCGAGCGGCCCCTCGAAGTTGCGGTAGAGGCCTTCAAAGGCCTCCTGGACGCGGGCGAGGCTCCAGTCCAGGGCCCAGCGGACCAGAGGGAGATCCTCCTCCCGCCGTCCCTCGGCCTCGAACCGGCGGAGGGCGCAGAGACCCAGATACATCCAGGAGAGGGCGTCGGCAAAGCGGCCGGAGAGCTTCTCCTTGAACTTCAGCCGGCCGCCCAGGGAGAGCATCGCGAGGTCGGCCAGGGCCGCGAACCGGGCCGAGGCCCAGGCGAGCCGCCGGTAGCAGCGGGCCGTGGGACCGGAGACGGGCGAGCGGGCGAGACGGCCCCGGGTGAGGCCCAGGACGGCCGAGCGAATCAGGTTGCCGGTCAGGAAGAGCCCGTGCCCGATCAGAGCCCGGCGGAGCGCTCTGCCGTCGCCGGCCGCCAGGGCCTGGATCTCCTTCTGGGCGTACGGATGGCACCGGATGACCCCCTGGCCGAAGAGGATCAGCGTGCGGGTGAGGATGTTCGCCCCCTCGACCGTGATGCCGATGGCGGCGCCCGTGTAGCCGTCGGCCAGGACGTTCCGCGGTCCCCGGCAGAGGCCGGCGCCGCCCAGCACGTCCATGCCGTCGATCACGATCCGCCGGAGCAGCTCCGTCTGCTGGAGCTTGACGATGGCCGAGACCACCGACGGCCGGTTCCCGGAGTCCACGGCGCCGCAGGTGTAGACCCGCGCCGCCTCCATCAGGTAGGTGAGACCGGCGATGCGCGCCAGCGGCTCCTCGATCCCCTCGAACCGGCCGATGGGCTTGCCGAACTGCCGGCGCACGGCGGCATAGGCGCCCACGACGCGGGCCGCCAGCTTGGCACCGCCCGCGGATTGGGCCGGCAGGGAGATGGAGCGTCCCGCCGAGAGCGCCTCCATGAGCATCCGCCAGCCCTTGCCCGCCCCCGCCGCGCCGCCGGGGATGGCGTCCAGGGGCACCACCACGTCCCGGCCCTCGGTAGGGCCGTTGGGGAAGGGGATGCCCAGGGGATCATGCCGCCGGCCGATCTCGACGCCCGGCGTGGAGGTGGGGACGAGCACGCAGGTGATCCCCACGTCCTCCCCTTGGCCGAGGAGGTTCTCCGGATCGCGCAGGCGGACGGCCAGGCCCAGCAGGGTCGCCACGGGGGCGAGCGTGATGTAGCGCTTCCGCCAATTCAGGCGCAGGGAGATCCGGCCGTCCCGCCCCCGGAAGACCACGCCTTCCGAGGTGAGCGAGGCGGCGTCGGAGCCGGCCTCGGGCTCGGTGAGGGCGAAGCAGGGGATCTCCTCGCCCCTCGCGAGACGGGGGAGGTAATGCCGGCGCTGCTCGTCCGTGCCGTAGGCCAGGAGCAGCTCGGCGGGTCCCACGGAGTTGGGGATGAGCACCACCGCCGAGAGCGGGAGGGACCGGGACGCGAGCTTGCCGAAGAACGTGCTGCACGCCAGGGCCGAGAAGGCATGCCCGCCGTACTCCTGAGGGATCGTGAGGCCGAAGAACCGTTCGCGCTTGAGGAAGTCCCAGACCTCCCCCGGGATCTCGCGCCGGCGGGAGAGCTCCCAGGGGTCCACCATCCGGCAGGCCTCCTCGACGGGGCCGTCCAGGAACGCCCGTTCCCGCTCGGTCAGCTCCGGATAGGGCTCGGCGAGTATACGCCGGAAGTCCGGCCGGCCGGAGAAGAGGCCGCCTTCGATCCAGACCGTGCCGGCTTCGAGAGCTTCGCGCTCGGTCTCGGACATGCGGGGAAGGAGATCCTTCAACTTCATCTCCTGTGCTCCCTCCACTCCCCGCCCACGCACGTCGCCGCCACGACCCCTTCCGTCGCCCCGAAGATCAGCGAATCCAGCAGCGTCTCCGGCGTCCAGCCCGCCAAAGCGGGTGAATCCAGATCGATCGCCGCGAAGTCCGCCCAGAGGCCGGGCTCGATGCGGCCGGCCTCGATCCCCAGCGCCTTGGCGCCTCCGGCCGTCGCCGCCTCCAGGAGGGTCCTCGAGACGCTGCCTTCCGCGTCCCGCAGCGCCCCACGGCTCTCGGTGGCGAGGCGCTGAGCGTATTCGAGCCAGCGCATCTCCTCGATCGAGGAGATGCGGGCGTTGGAGTCGCTGCCGATGCAGAAGGCGCCGCTTGTGGGGTGGGTCCTCGACGCCGTCGCGATGCCGTCGCCCAGATTGCCCTCGGTGAGCGGACAGAAGCAGACCATGCCGCCGCCGGCGAGATAGCGCTCCATCTCCTCGGGATCGGTATGGGTGCAGTGGACGGCGGTGATGTCCGTCGCCGTTCCCAGGGTCTTCAGGAGCAGGGCCATGGGGCGCTGGCCGTAGTAGGCGAGGACGTCGTCGATCTCCTGTCTCTGTTCCTCGACATGGATGTGGAACGGCAGGTCGCGACGCCTGGCCTCGGTGTAGATGGCGGCCAGATCGTCCGGGCCCGCGGCGCGAAGGCTGTGGACGGAGGCGGCGAGGGTCTCCCGGCGAGGATCGAGACGGGCGGCGAGACGGTCCATCTGCTCCCAGTAGACCTGGGGATTGGGGGATCGGAAGCGGCGCTGCGATCCTTCCAGCGGCTGCCCCACGCCGCCCGTGTGGTAGTAGGACTGGATCAGCGCGATGCGAATGCCGGCCTCGGCGGCGGCTTGCAGGATCAGCTCGTCGAACGCGTAGTCGGCCGCGTCCGGGGACTCCTCCCGGTGATGGAAGTAGTGGAACTCGCCCACGGTGGTGATGCCGGCGGAGCGCATCTCCCGGAAGGTCTGGAGGCAGAGGGCGCGGAACTCGTCCGCTTCCAGCCGGCCCACGAGGCTGTACATGGCCTGGCGCCAGGTCCAGAAGCTTCCCGCGCCGGCCGGGAAGGTCTCGCCGCGCCCGCGCAGGCCCCGCTGGAAGGCGTGGGAGTGGGCGCTGATCATTCCCGGTAATAGCGCCCGGCTGGCGAGGCGCAGGTCCGGCGTCCGGCCCAGGGCTCCCACGGCGGCGATGCGGCCATCGTCGCCGACCTCGACCTGCACGCCGGATTCGAAGCCTTGGCCGGTCCAGGTCAGATCGGCCTCGAAGACCTTCATCCTTCCTCCTCGCAGAAGCGCGAGATCGTCCGCTCCAGCAGCCCCCGGGCGGCCGCGAATTCATCCTTGGGAATGAACTCGTTGGGCTTGTGGGCCACCTCGATGGAGCCGGGACCGAAGATGGCGCAGTCCATGCCCAGGCTCTGAAGCCAGCCGGCGTCGGTGGCGAAGGAGACGGTGGACTGCCCGTTCTGGCCCACCAGGGAGCAGAGATGGCGGTGGATGGAGGAGGCCTCGTCCAGGAGCATGGGGGGACTGTCGGAAAGCGTCCCGATCTCCGGCTCGAAGGGCGCCGCGGCCTCCCGGACCACCCGGCGGATGCGCTCGGCGATCTCTTCGGAAGCGAGCCCCGGCAGGGGGCGGAAACCCAACTCGACGTCGCAGCGGTCCGGCACCACGTTGATGGCCGCACCGCCGTGGACCATGCCGACGTTCAGGGGCACGTAGGGGACCTCGGGGAAGAGCTCCCGGTTGGGGAGCTCCTCCGCCTCCAGCTCGCGCCGCAGAGCCGCCAGTGCCACGATCACCCGGCCGGCGGGCTCGATGGCGTTGACGCCGAGGTGGGGATAGCCGCTGTGGGCCGAGACGCCGTGGAGCGTCACCCGCAGCTTGGCGTGCCCCTTGTGCGCCCGCGCCACCCGCAGGGAGGTGGGCTCGCCGATGACGGCGCTCCGGGGGAGGCTCGCCGCCCCGGGGAAGCTCTCCGTGAAGTGCTTGGCCCCCAGGGTGCCCACCTCCTCGTCGTAGGTGAAGACCAACGCGAGCGGCGCCCGCCAGCGCTCGGCCCGCGCCTCGGCGGCAAGGTTGGCGGCGACGGCCAGGAACCCCTTCATGTCGCAGGAGCCCCGGCCCACCCAGCGGTCCCCTTCGTCCGTGAGGCGGAAGGGATCGTTCCTCCAGCCGTCCTCGTCCGCCGGCACGACGTCCATGTGGCCCGAGAGCACGAGCCCGTGCCGGCCGGCGTCCGGCTCGGGGCCGATCCAGGCGATCACGTTGGCCTTGTCGCCGTCGGGGGAGAGGTTGCGCTCGACGCGGACGCCGGGGCGGTCCAGGTAGTCGCAGAGGAAGTCGGCGATGGGGAGATTGCTGTTGCGGCTGGTCGAATCGAAGGCGACCAGCCGCGCGAGCAACCCGGCATCGGAAAGCAGGGCCATGCTGCGGATCTTACCCGCGCTGCCGCTCCAGGAGGACCATCATCAGCAATCCGAGCACGGCCGGGACCTCCTCATGCGGGGCGAGCGGACCGCCCGTGTTCTCCATCTCGAAGCGGCTCTCCAGGAACGCGCGGTGCTTGGAGACGTGGAGCGCGGGCTGGCCCGAGCCGGCGCGATTCACTTCGTACTTGGGATGGATGAAGTAGCCGGTGAAGAGGCCGACGATGGGAATCTCCCCGAGGAAACCGTCGAGCACCTTGGCCCACGGGTTCGCCTCCTCGATCCGGAAGATCGTCTGCCCGGTGGCGTCCTGGATCTCGTAGGTCGCCTTCCAGAGCGAGCGCATGCCCTGCCGGCTGATGGCGCCCACGACCTGCCCCATGTTGTCCGTGAACGTGTAGCGGGCGTTCCAGTCGAGCCAGCGGTCGGCGTTGATCTCGTAGGCCTGCTGCGACTGCGAGCTGTCCGAGAAGACGCGGACCTTCTCCTTGAGCTTCAGGAGCTTCTGCTTGACGTAGAGGATCTCCCGGCCGGCGGCGTCGCGGACGAAGATCTGCGGTGCCAGCGCCACGATCTTGAAGCTGAGGGCGAGCGGATATTGCAGCGGGTGTTGCATGAGAACCCCCCTTTCCACAGGATGACTATGGGAACTGCGACGGGCTGAACCCGATGTTCACGATGCTGCACCCCGGCACCGCGGAGACGCCCAGGCGCCGCGCCTCCTCCAGCACCTCGGTGTCCGCCGAGCCGGGATTGAACCAGACCTCCTTCGCCCCCTTGCCGGCGATCTCGGGCAGCAGATCCAGGGTCAGCGGCGGCGGCAGGTAGACGCTGATGCGGTCGAGGCCGGCGGGGACGTCGGCGAGCCGCCGGGAGGCGGGGAGCCCCTCGATCTCCGGCTCGTTGGGGTTCACCGGGAACACCTCCCAGCCCGCCTGCCGGTAGGCGCGGACGCACTTGTTCCCGTATTTGCCGCGGTTGCTGGACGCTCCCAGGACGGCGATGGTCTTCATGTCTTCACCCTCCACTCCTCACGATCATGCGGTCGTCCCCCACCCGGCGAGTGGCGCCGGTCGAGTCCAGGTGCTCGAGCAGGGGAATGGCCCACTTGCGGGTCAGTCCGAAACGGTCCTTGAAGTCACCCACGGAGAAGCGCTCCCAGGAGGTCGCCAGCAGGTCCCGCCGCAGGGCGGCCAGCGCCGAGGAGGCCAGGATCAGCCCGCTGGGGAGCTTCGCGAGCTGGCCCCGGGCCACCAGGTGGCGGAGGACCCCCTCCAGGATCTGCGGCTTGGCCCCGAGCTCCTGGGCGACCTCGCCGGGCGACGGCGGTGCCAGCCCGGCCTTGTCGAAGCGCTCCAGGACGGCGACCGAGAGCTTCGACTCCTCGCCGGTGAGCTGGGCGCTGCGCCCCGGCAGGGTCACCTGGTCGCCCCGCACGGCGAGCACCTTCTGGGCCTCCAGCCAGCCGAGATAGACGTCCGACATGTCCGCCGCCCGGCCGCGCAGGATGCGCCGCACGGCCTCGGCTTTGGAGATGAACTCGGCGAGGCGGTCCTTCTGGAAGTGCTCCTTGAGCACGCGGCGCGCGCGGTCCGTGACCCGCTGCACCGCCGCCGGGGAGAGCCAGCGCCGGCCGCGCCCCGGTCCTTCGGGGACTTCGATGAGCTTCTGGGCTTTCGCCAGTTTCGCGAGTTGTTCCGCCGCTCGGGTCGGCGGCAGGCCCAGGCGCCGGGCCAGCTCCGGGGCCTCGATCCCGCGCTCGCCCGCCTCCTGCACCCAGAAGGCGAGCGCGGCGGGGAGGTCCTTCTGCAGCGCGCCCAGGGCCTGCTGGAGGACCGTGCCCCGGTGCCGCCGCCAGCGCGGATCGAGGATCTCGCCGCCTCCCAGCGTGGCGGGCGGGGAGGGGCGGCGGAGGATGTAGCGGTCGCCGCGCAGGGCCGAGACCGGGGATTGGAGGCGGATCTCCACCGGGCCGGTCTCCCCCGGCGCGAGCCCCTCTGCGTTCAGCGGGCGCATGCGGCCGAGGACCTCGCTGGCGTAGAGGTGGAGCCGTACGGGCACGAAACCCCGGACGGGCGCCGGGGCGTACGGCAGCAGGGTGAAGCGGGCGAGCAGGCTGGTGGTGGCTTCGAAGGCGTCCGGAAGGCCGAGCTGCATGCCGCGGCCCAGGTCCTCCAGCGAGACGCCGGTGAGCTGGAGCGACGTGCGCTCGCCCGCCTCGGCCTCCTCCCGCGGCTGGCCGTGCACCTGGACGCTCCGTACCCGCACCCGCTCGCGCCGGGGCAGGATCTCCAGCGTCTCTCCCGGGCGGACGGCGCCGCTCGCCAGAGTCCCGGTGACCACCACCCCCAGCCCCTTGAGGTGGAACGCCCGGTCGATGGGCAGCCGCGCCGGCCGCTGCCCATCGTCGGGCATGGCGTGGCGGGCCGCCAGATCGAGCAGGGCGGCCTTCAGCTCGGGGATTCCCTCGCCCGTGACGCTGGAGACCGGCAGGACGGGCGCTCCCGCGAACGGGGTGGGGGCGAGCAGCTCCTCGACCTCCAACTGGGCCAGCTCCAGGAGGTCGGGCGCGACGAGGTCGACCTTGGTCAGGACCACCAGCCCGGCGGGGATGCCCAGCAGCGAGCAGACGGCCAGGTGCTCCCGGGTCTGCGGCTTCACCCCCTCGTCCGCGGCCACCACCAGCAGCATGACGCGGATGCCGCCGAGACCGGCCAGGGCGTTGTGGAGGAATCGCTCGTGCCCGGGCACGTCCACGAAGCCGAGCTGAAGGTCCCCTTCGGTCAGGTGGGCGAAGCCGAGGTCGATGGTGATGCCCCGCGCCTTCTCCTCCGCCCAGCGGTCACAGTCGATCCCCGTGAGCGCCAGCACGAGGCTGGTCTTGCCGTGGTCGATGTGGCCGGCGGTGCCTACGATGGCGCGGCGCATCAAGTGTTCTTGGCCAGGACTTCGCGGGCGATCCGGTTGACCGTCGCGCCGTCCGCGCTGGAGCCGAAGCGGGCCAGGACCTCCTTCATGATCGGTCCCATGGCCGCCGGCCCCGAGAGCCCTTTCTCCGCCACGATCTCCTCGACGGCGGCCCGAATCTGCCCTTCGTCCACCTGCGCGGGCAGGTAGGCGGAGAGGATCTTCCGCTCGGACTCCTCCTTGGCGGCCAGCTCCTCGCGTCCGCCGTTGCGGTACTGCGAGGCGGCCTCCTCGCGCTGCTTGATGGCCTTGCGGACCAGGGAGACGAAGCCGGCCTCGTCCACCTCGCTGCCACGGCGGATGCGCTCGTTCTTGATCTCCGTCAGGAGCATCCGCAGGGTGGAGAGCTTCTCCTTCTCCCCCGATTTCATGGCGGTCTTCACGTCGGCCTCGATGCGTTGCTGCGGCGGTGTGGTCGTCATGGCGGGATTCTATACCCGCGACGTTGCGGCGCTTGTTGAGATCGTATTATCATTTCAGGGTCATGAAGCGGGACACGCAACAGCGCCGCGCCATCCGCCGCGTCATCGAGGAGTCGGGCCGTCCTCTGGGCCCGAAGGAGGTGCTGGACGCCGCGCAGGGCCATTGTCCGGGCCTGGGGATCGCCACCGTCTACCGTACCTTGAAGAACCTGGTGGAGGAAGGTGCGCTCACGCAGGTGGAGCTGCCGGGGGAGCCTCCGCGGTACGAGGCCACCGGCAAACACCACCACCACCACTTCCACTGCCGTATGTGCGACCGCGTCTTCGAGCTGGAGGGATGCCCCGAGGGGTTGCGCCGCCTGACGCCCCCGGGCTTCTCTCTGGAATCCCACGAGCTGGTGCTCTACGGCCGATGCCCGGGCTGCGCCGCTTGAGGGTCTTCCTGCTCCTGGCCCTGGCCGCGTTCGCCTGCCGTCCGGCCGCGGGACCCGGGGACGGCCGGCTGCGGGTGGCCGTGAGCGTGCCGCCGCAGGCCTACTTCGTCGAGCGGATCGGCGGCCGGCATGTGGAGGTGGAGGTGATGATCCCGCCCGGCTACTCACACGTGGACTATCCCCTCACGCCCAGCCAGATCGCGGACCTCAGCCGCGCCCGGGTCTACGTGGCGGTGGGGCATCCGGCCTTCGAGATCGAGCGGGCGCGCATCCTGCCCTTCCTGAAGGATGTGCCCGGGGTGCGGATCGTGGACATGTCCCGGGGCATGAGGATCCTGGAAGACTCAGGGCACGGCGGTCACGAGGACCACGGCCACGAGGGCGGGGACCCTCACGTCTGGGTCTCGCCCGACACGGTGGCCGTAGCGGCGCGGAACATCGCGGCGGCCCTGGAGGAGGTCGATCCGGCCCACGCGGCGGAGTACCGGGCGAACCTGCGGTCCTTCGAGGCCGACATCGCGGCGCTGGACCGGGAGATCCGGGCGGAGTTGGCGGGCGTGAGGGGCGGCCGGTTCATGGTCTACCACCCCACCTGGGGCTACTTTGCCCGGCAGTACGGCCTTCAGCAGGTGGCGATCGAGGCCGAGGGCAAGGAGCCCAGCGCGGCGCGCCTGATCCGCCTCATCGACGAAGCCCGGCGCGAGGACGTGAAGGTCATCTTCGTGCAGAGCGGCTTCCCCCGGAAGAGCGCGCAGGTGATCGCCGACGCCGTGGGCGGCCGCCTCCTGGTAGCTGATCCCCAGGAGCGGGACTGGATGGACAACCTCCGGCGGGTCAGCCGGGAGCTGAGCGAGGCGCTGCCCCATGGCTGAGAAACCCCTCGTCGAAGTCCGGGACGTCACCTTCGGCTACGGTCAGGAGGTGGTGCTGGACCACGTGAACCTGGACATCCAGCCTGACGACTTCCTGGCCGTCATCGGTCCCAACGGCGGCGGCAAGACGACCCTGCTCAAGGTGATGCTGGGGCTGCTCCGGCCCTGGTCCGGCGACGTCGTCTGGCACTTTTCCTCTGGGGCCTCCGGCGGGGACCCGCGGGGCCGCCTCGGCTACGTGCCCCAGTTCTCGACCTTCGACAAGGACTTCCCCCTGCGCATCCAGGACATGGTGCTGATGGGCCGGCTGGGACGCCGGAGCCTCCTGCGGCCCTACGGCCGGGAGGACCGCGCCGCCGCCGACCGGGCCCTCGAGCGCCTGGGGCTGCGGAGCGTCGCCCGCGCCCACGTCTCCGAGGTTTCCGGCGGTCAGCTCCAGAGGGCCCTGATCGCCCGCGCCCTGGTCGCCGATCCGGCGATCCTCTTCCTGGACGAGCCCACGGCCTCCATCGACGCCGAGTCGCGGGGGACCCTGCGCGACCTCCTGGAGGACCTCAACCGCTCCATCCCGATCGTCGTGGTCACCCACGACGTGACCTCGCTCGCCTCCATGGTGCGGCGCATCGCCTGCATCAACCGCAAGCTCTTCTACCACGGCGGTCCCGAGCTCTCCCTGGAGGTCATGGAAGAGGTCTACGGCTGCCCGGTCGAGCTGGTGACCCACGGCGTCCCCCACCGCGTGCTGCACCACCATCACCACTGAGAGACAAGCCCTTGCCCGGATTCTTCGAAGCCCTCTCCTACGACTTCCTGCGCAACGCCGTGGTGGCGGGCGTGCTGGCCAGCGTGCTCTGCGGCGTCATCGGCACGTTCGTGGTGGTGAAGAAGCTGGCCTTCATCAGCGACGGCATCAGCCACGCGGCCTTCGGCGGCATGGGCGTCTGCTTCTTCTTAGGGGTCGACCCGTTGCTGGGCGCCGTGCCCGTGGCCCTGCTCTGCGCCCTAGCGCTGGGATCGGTGGACCGGCAGACCATCCGCTCCTACGACGCCCTGATCGGCGTCCTCTGGTCCGTGGGCATGGCCGTGGGCATCGTCTTCCTCTACAAGACCCCCGGCTTCGCGCCCAACCTGTTGACTTACCTCTTCGGCAACATCCTCCTGGTCTCCCGGCGCGACGTCCTGGTCATCCTGGCGCTGACGGCCTTCGTGCTGCTGACGGTCTTCCTCTTTTTCAAAGGGATCGTGGCGGTGGCCTTCGACGAGGTGTTCGCGCAGGTGCGGGGAGTCCAGGTGCGGCTGGTGATGTCGCTGCTGCTGGGGATGATCGCGCTGTCGGTGGTGATCCTGATCCAGGTGGTGGGGATCATCCTGGTGGTGGCGCTCCTGACCATCCCTTCGGTCGTCAGCCTGATGCTCTGGAAGGACCTGCGGAGCGTCCTGCTGGGCTCGGTGCTGATCGGCGTCGGGATCACCCTCGGCGGGCTCTTCCTCTCCTTCTCCTACGACCTGCCCTCGGGCCCGGCGATCATCCTGCTGGGAGCGGTCCTGCTGGTGGGGGTGTACGGGATGAAGAGGCTTCCCCGGCGAGCGGCACGGCCCTTGCTGGAATGAAGGAGAGGCCGCTCCATCCCCGCCGGGGTGGGAGCGGCAGGACTTTCCTTTCTCAGGAGGTACCCATGGCCCTATTGACCCGAGACGACGTGCAGGGCGCGCAGCTCAGCGTCATCACCCAGGACGACATCCGCGACCTCCTTCAGCATGCGGGCGACCCGTGCGTTTCGATCTACATGCCCACCATCCGGGCGGGAGCGGAGGCGCAGCAGAACCCCATCCGCTTCAAGAACCTGCTGCGCACGGTGCAGGAGAGGCTGGAGGAGAAGGGGACCCGCCCGGCGGATGCCGCGGAGCTGTTGGCGCCGCTGCGCGAGCTGGTGGACGACCAGGCGTTCTGGCAGACCCAGAGCGACGGGCTGGCGGTCCTCTTCTCCCCGGGCCTGTTCCGAATCGTCCGCCTCCCGGCCGGCGCCAGCGAGCTGGCCGTGGTGGAGAAGCGATTCCACCTGAAGCCGCTCTTCACGCTCCTCCAGAACGAGGGACGGTTCTACGTCCTTGCCATCAGCCTGAAGAACATCCGCCTCATCGCCGCGACCCGCCACCGGGCCGAGGAGGTGGAGCTGCCGCCGGACGTGCCCCGCAGCTTCGAGGAAGCTCTCGGACCGCTGACCCGCAACTACACCCAGCTCCAGGCCGGGATGCCCACCAGGACCGTGTCGCGGTCGACCATCTTCCATGGGCACGGCATGGCCGAGGACGACCTCAAGGCGGAGATGCAGCAGTTCTTCAACCTGGCGGACAAGGCCCTCCTCAAGCACATGGACCGCGATACGCCCGTCGTGCTCGCCGGGGTCGAGTATCTCCTCCCGCGCTACAAGGGCACCACGGAACATCCGCGGGTTCTGGACGAGGGGCTGACAGGCAACCCTGAGGGTCTCTCTGCCGAGGAGTTGCGGGAGATGGCCCTGGAGATCGTGGAGCCCGTCCTCAACGAGGACCGGCGGAAGGCCGCCGCGCGCTACGGCGACCTGATCGGCGTCGGCCGCGCCTCCAGCAGCTACGAGGAGATCCTGCCGGCTGCCCATGACGGGCGGATCGACACCCTGTTCGTGGCTCGCGGCGTCCGGCTCTGGGGGACCTACGACGTCCAGAGCCGAAAGGCCCGCCTCCAGGACGACCAGGAACGGCAGCGCGACGGCGGCCAGGACCTTCTGGACCTCGCGGCGGCGCAGACGTTCGCCAACGGCGGCAAGGTCTTCGCCGTGCCGCAGCAGGAGGTGCCCGACGGGCAGGCCATGGCGGCGGTATTCAGGTACTAGGAGTTTCCAGGGCGGCTGAGCTTCTTTGAGGCGACCCGCCCTCCGAGCCCTCACCTCCCCGGCCCTCCTCTCCCGACCTCCCTCCCGTCCACCGGGAGAGGAGGGAGACTGCTTGCCGAGCCCGAGTGACTTTCTCGAGGATATCGCTCGCCGTCTTCGTCCAGATGAAGGGCTTAGGATCTTCGTTGTGGCGAGCCAGGTAGTCCTCAATTGCCGCGATCAAATCCTCGACGCTGTGGAAGATTCCCCGGCGGAGTCGGTTCTGGGTCAGATCACGGAAAAACCGTTCGACCATGTTGAGCCAAGAGGCGCTGGTCGGGGTAAAATGAACAAAGAATCGCGGATGGCGCTCCAGCCAGGCTTGGACCTTGGGATGCTTGTGGGTCGCATAGTTCCCGAATATCGGACCCACTACACTAGTTTGTCTCTCTTCCGCCGCCGCCAGCGCGCGAACATCATCCAGGGGATCAGAATCCACCAGGCGACGAGCATGGCCATGAAGCCGAAGGAGGCGCGGTTGGCCATGGTCAGGAAGGTGTTGCCGCCGAAGACGTTGTCGTTCACCAGGTAGGTCCAGGTGGAGGAGGGGCCGCGCAGGCCCTCGCGCTCCCAGTCGACTCCATCCTTCGTGATCTCGATGCGCTCGAAGAGCTCATGGATGGTGTCGTCGATTCGGACCAGGAGCGCTTCGTAGGCCGCGGCGGCGGTCTTGAAGAACTCGGTGAACGGGTCCTTGCCGCCGAGTTGGAAGAGGTGGACCTCGTCGCGCACGGCCTGCATCTCGGCGAGGTGCTCGCTCCAGCAACGGTCGATCGTCAGCAGGGTGAGGCGGCGCTCGACCTCGTTCAGCACCTCCTCGCCGCAGGTCTCGCGGAGGCGCGTCCAGCGTTCGGGACTGCGCCCGGCCAGCAGGCTCTCCGGGGAGCGCCCTTCCAGGACCTCCTGCCGCCACTCCTGAAGCTGGGCGCGCTGGTGCTCCAGGATCTGCCAGTAGCCGAGCAGCCGGTTGCGGAGGTCGCCATGCTGGCCTTCGACGATGCGCTGCACGCGGGCCACCTCGCGCCGGAGGACCGGGCTGTCGATGGGCTCGTTCATCTCTCCGGCCTCGCCGGCGGCCCGCAGCTCGCGCAGGAGCTTCGGCGGCAGCAGGCTTTCGAGACCGTAGCGCCGCGGCAGGGGATCTTCGAGGCTGACGAAGAAGCGGGAGCAGCCGGGATCGCCCTGGCGGCCGGACCGGCCCCGCAACTGATCGTCGATGCGCCGGCTCTCGTGACGGTTGGTCCCCAGCACGTAGAGCCCGCCCAGGGCCACCACCCGCTCGCGGTCGCGCTCGCCCGCGCCGCCGAGCCGGATGTCGGTGCCGCGTCCCGCCATGTTGGTGGAGATCGTCACCGCGCCCGGAGCTCCGGCCTCGGCCACGATCCCGGCCTCCTCGGCGTCGTTGCGGGCGTTGAGCACCCGGCAGGCGATCCCCGCCTGGACCAGGCCGGCGGCGAGGCTCTCCGACTCCTCGACGCTGATCGTGCCCACCAGGACGGGCTGGCCGCCGGCGTGGATGCGGGCGATCTCCTCGACCACGGCCCGCCGCTTGGCGTCGCGGGTGGCGAGGAGCACGTCGGGATGATCGGCGCGGACGCACGGCCGGTGGGGCGGCACGGTCAGGACTTCGAGGTTGTAGACCTCGGCCAGCTCGCGGGCGGCGGGGCGGGCCGTGCCGGTCATGCCGCAGAGCCGCGGGTACTTGCGCAGGAAGTGCTGGATGGTGAGCGTGCCGAGGATGTTCCCTTCCGGCCGCGGGCTCAAGGACTCCTTGGCCTCCAGCGCCGCCTGCAGGCCGTCCGGCCAGTGGCGGTTCTCGGCGACGCGGCCGGTCAGCTCGTCCACCAGCTCGATACGGCCGCCGCGCACGATGTAATCGACGTCGCGCCGCAGCAGATTCTCGGCGTGCAGGGCGTTGCGCACCTCGGCCTGGAGACGGACGTTCTCCGCCGCGAAGAGGTTGCCGCAGCCCAGCAGCTCTTCGGCCCGGTGCGCGCCGCGCTCGGTAAGGAAGATGTTGCGCGCGTATTCGTCGGTATCGAAGTCGTCCCCCGGCCGCAACTGGCGGGCGAGGTCGGCCAGGCGATGGAGGTCGATCCCGGTCTCGTCGAGATGGCCGGCGATGACCAGCGGGATGCGCGCCTCGTCGATCAGCAGCGAGTCGGCCTCGTCCACCAGGGCGAGATGGAAGGGCCGGTGCACCTGGCCCTCCGGCTCCAGGCAGAGACCGTCGCGCAGGAAGTCGAAGCCGGCCTCCTTGACCGTGAGATAGGCGACGTCGCATCCATAAGCCCGCCGCCGCTCCTCCGGGGTGAATCCCTCCTGGACGAAGGAGACGGTGAGGCCAAGCCGCTCGTAGACCGGCCCCATCCAGCCGGCGTCGCGGCGCGCCAGGTAGTCGTTGTAGGTGAGGACGTGCACGCCGCGGCCCATCAGGGCGTTGAGGGCCACAGGGGCCACCGCCGCCAGGGTCTTGCCCTCGCCGGTCTGCATCTCCACCAGCTTGCCCTGGTGCAGGGCGACGCCCGCGAGCATCTGCTCGTCGTAGGGCCGCTCGCCCAGGGCTCGGCGGGCGGCCTCGCGAGCCAGGGCGAAGAAGTCGGGGAGGAGATCGTCAAGCGAAGCGCCGCCGCGGGCCTGTTGGCGCAGGCCGGCGGCGCGATTGCGCAGATCGTCGTCGCCGGCCCGGGCGAGCTCCGGTTCGCGGGAGTTGATGGCTTCCAGGAGCCTGTCTTCCATGAAGATCAAGGATGGACTGCCGGAGCGGGGGCTGTCAAAACGCTGGGACCCTGGGACCCCGTCGCCCCCGCCCGGGCATCAATGCCCGGGCTAGGAACAGCGCCGGGTGAACCCGGCTTGGAAGCCCCCTTCAGGGGGCGCCGTACATTAGCCCGGACATTGATGTCCGGGCGGGGGCTCGGCTCACGACAACAGCAACTCCAGATCCTCCCGACTCAGGCCGGCCAGCAGGCTGCCGTCGGCCTGGATCACGGCGTCGGCGAGGTCGCGCTTGCTCTGCTGGAGCTGCAGGATCTTCTCCTCCACGGTGTCGCGGGCCACGATGCGGCAGGCGAAGACGGGCCGGGTCTGGCCGATCCGGTGGGCGCGGTCGATGGCCTGGGCTTCGACCGCCGGATTCCACCAGGGGTCGAGCAGGTAGACGTAGTCGGCGGCGGTGAGGTTCAGGCCCAATCCTCCCGCTTTCAGGCTGATCAGGAAGAGCTGGCATCCGGAATCGGATTGGAACGCTTCTACCTTCTCGCGGCGGTCGCGGGTGCGGCCGTCGAGATAGAGGTAGGAGATCCCTTCACGGTCCAGATGATCGCGCAGCAGGGCGAGGAAGCTGGTGAACTGGGAGAAGACCAGCGCCTTGTGGCCCTCGGCGAGCACCTCGCGGAGCTGCGGCAGCAGGAGGTCCAGCTTGGCGCACGGCTCGCCCGCGCGGTCGCGGTCCAGGAGACCGGGATGGCACGCCGCCTGGCGGAGGCGCAGCAGGGCTTCGAGGACGAGGATCTTGGTCCGCCCGAGACCCTGCTCGCCGATGCGGGCGCTCAGGGAATCGCGGTAGTGATCGCGCAGCTCGTCATACAGCCGGCGCTGCTTCGGCGGCAGCTCGCAGAAGAGCGTCTGCTCGACCTTGGCGGGCAGCTCGGGGGCGACCTGCTCCTTGGTGCGGCGGAGGATGAACGGGCGCAGGGCGCGGGCGAGCAGGCTCCGGGTCCCGGCGTCCGGATCGCGCAGCTCCTCGGAGCGCGCCTGGAGGAGCGGCGAGGCGCCCAGCAGGCCGGGGTTCAGGAACTCGAGCAGGTTCCACAGCTCGCCCAGGTGGTTCTCGACCGGCGTCCCGGAGAGCGCCAGGCGGTGCCGGCCGCGCAGCAGGCGGGCGGCCTTGGCGGTCTGGCTGTCGGCGTTCTTGATCGCCTGCGCCTCGTCCAGGACGATGTAGTCGAATTCCACCTGCCGCAGCGCCGCGACGTCCCGGCGCAGGGTCCCGTAGGTGGTGAGGACCACGTCGCGGTCCGCGAACGGATCGCCTTCCCGGGCGCGGCCGGCGCCGGTGTGGTCGAGGACGCGCAGCCGGGGCGCGAAGCGGGCCGCCTCGGAGAGCCAATTGAAGACCAGGGACCGCGGCACCACCACGAGCGAGGGGGGCAGCCCTTCCTTCTTCCCTTCCTTCTTCCGTAATGCGCGGCGGCTCTCCAGCAGGGCGAGCACCTGGACCGTCTTGCCGAGGCCCATGTCGTCCGCCAGACAGCCGCCGAAGCCGAAGTCGCGCAGGAAGTGGAGCCATCCCAGCCCGGCCTTCTGATAGCCGCGCAGGTCGCCTTTGAACCCGGGCGGCGGTGGAGCCGGCGCCACGCCCGCGAAGCCGCCGAGGCGCTGGCGGGCGCGCTCGAACGCCTCGTCGCAGGTCAGCTCGGGCTCGTCCGCCAGCCAGGCGTCGAGGAGCGCCGCCTGGGGGGGCTGGAACCGCAGGTGGTCCCCTTCGGTCTGGCCGAGCCGGGCGATGGGCGCGAACCGCTTCACCCAGTCTTCCGGGATCATCCCCAGGCTGCCGTCGCTCAAGGTCACGAAGCCTTCGCCGCGGCGCAGGGCGGCCAGCAGTTGCGGCAGCGCGACGGTCTCGCCTTCGAAATCGGCCTGACCGTGCAGCTCGAACCAGTCGACCCCCGATGCGACGTTCATGCGGAAGCGGCCCGCCGTGCGATGGAGCTTTCCCTCGGCCTCGACGGACCAGCCTTCGGCGAGGAGGGCGCGTACGGCCTTGGACATCCGGCCCGCGGGGATCTGCCACCCTGGCTCGCCGGGCGCGTGGGCCGCCGTGCGGAAGCCCAGATCCGGCAAGCGGTCGAGGCTCTTCCGCTCCGCTTCGGGATCGCGCAGGATGAGCTTCCGCTCTTCCCGGAGATAGACGCCCCGGCCTCCGACGGCGGCCGGGACCTCGTGGCCGTCATAGAGGAAGGAGATGTCCGCCCGTGGCCACGCCTGGATCCACGTCTTGGGCGGCGGCAGCAGCCGAACCCGGGGGCGGGGCTCCGAGCGGACCTCCACGACCCGCAGCGATTCCGGCAGATCGAGGCGGGGGAGGTCGGGCGCGGCGAGGAGGCGCTCGAGGAGCTTCTCGCGGTCCGCGGCCGGCACCCGCAGCTCGTTGCCCAGGTGGAGGAGCGGGAACCAGCGGGAGGCGCCTGGAGGGAGGCGCGAGCCCTGGCCGCCGGCGAACACGAGCCCTGAACCGAGCAGGAGCGCCTTCTTGCCGGGGGCCAGATCCTCACCGTTCCGGCGCAGGGACGCGGCCATCCGGCAATCGCCCGGCGGCTCTTCCTGGACCTCCAGCCGGAGCTCCCAGGGCTCGTCCTGGTTCCAGACGAGGGGCTCGCCAGGGAGCCCCGACTCCAGGTCGAAACACAGATGGAACCGCCCGGTGCCGCTGGCCAGGGGGAGCAGAACGTCGGCCGCCGCATCCGGGACCTCGCATTGAGCCGGCACGAAGTTGTCGCTGTAATGCGAGTAGTAGTACCGCAGGATCCCACCCTTCGTCGCCCCGGCGAGCAGGGCGAGGATCTCCCGGTCGGCGGGATCGGAGAGATGGGGGATCTCTTCGCGGTGGAGGGTCAGAGGGTAGAGCCTGCCCCAGGAGCCGTCGCGTTTCCTGCGGCCGGTCAGGAGCCGGAGAGTGAGCTTCTGGCTCTCCAGGGTCGAGGAGGCGTCGACCATGTAGAGGATGCTGTTCACGCGAGACGGCGGCGGAGGGGCGCCGAGCCGTTCGATCCGGTCCAGGACCTCGTCCCAACGCGGCGGGGGAGGAGGGGGTGGAGCGGCACGGACCGGTCTCGCCGCGGACCGCGGAAGCGGCTGCTCTCGGACGGGGCTCTTCTCAGCGGCCTTCGGAGGAGCCTTTTGAGGAGGCGCCTCCCCGGCCTCCGCTGCGAGCCGGTTGGGAAGCGAGCCGTCCTCTCCCCGCAGACCCGCCCTGGCATCGGCGGCCAGGAGGGTCGCCCAGATGTGCTTGCAGGGTTCCCCGCGGCCGGCGAAGGGGCAGGAGCAGGAGGCGCGGAGCGTCTTCCCTTCGCGGCTCAGGACGACCTGGTAGAGGCTGGTTCCGGTAACGATCGCCTTCGCCTGCTCCCGGTCGCAGGAGGAGAGGCTGACGCGTCGTCCCCGGAAGTAGTGGGTTCCGCGTTTACGGATCTTGGAGTTGACGAAGGTGGCGAGAGTCGAGGCTAGATTCATCGCTGGAGATGCTACTCGATCCTTCGCTCTCGTGAGAAGTTCTTCCCTGAGAGTCTTTCCGGAGGCGACCGCCTCCGGGCCCTCACCACCCCGGCCCTCCTCTCCCGACCCCTCCCTCCCACCCACACCGGGAGAGGAGGGAGAACTGCAAAGGACCGAGACCCCGACCGTCCTTGATGTCCTTGATGTCCTTGACGTCCTTGACGTCCTTTCCCCCTCTCTCCCGGTGTGGGTGGGAGGGAGGGGTCGGGAGAGGAGGGGGTAGGGGGAGTGAGGGCCGGGTGGGGGCGCCCTCTCCCGGAAGGGTGGGAGGGAGGCTGGGAGAGGGTCGGAGTGAGGGCCCGGGCGGGCGGCGTCCCGCCCGGCCCCCCGGTGCTATCGTCCTCGGCACCATGGACCTCAGGCCCCTCCGGCGCCACCGCGACTTCCGGTGGCTGTACACAGCCCAGTCCGTCTCCTTCCTGGGCACCATGGTCACCTACGTGGCCCTGCCCTATCAGATGTACAAGCTGACGGGCTCCTCCCTGGCCGTGGGCCTGCTCGGCCTGGCCGAGCTGCTGCCGCTCCTGGTGACCGCCTTCGTGGGCGGCGCTCTCGCCGACTTCGTGGACCGCCGGCGGATGATCCTGATCACCGAGGTCGGCCTCGGCCTGGGCAGCGCCGCGCTGGCGTTGATGGCCCTCCATGGAAGTCCGCCCGCCTGGACCCTGTACGTCGTGGCCGCCGTCATGTCGGGCCTCAACGGCCTCCAGCGGCCCTCGCTCGACGCCCTGGGGCCGCGGCTCGTGGACCCGGACGAGCTGCCCGCCATGGCCTCCCTCGCCATGTTCCGGGGCAGCGTCGGCATGATCGCCGGCCCTGCCCTGGGGGGAGCCCTGATCGCCTCCACGGGCCTCGCCGCGACCTACCTCTTCGACGTGCTGACCTACGCCGTGTCGTACTTCGCCATCCGGAAGATCCGCACCGTGCTGCCCCCGGAGTCGGCGGAGAGTCCCAGCCTGCGCAGCGTGCTCGACGGCTTCCGCTACGCCCGGAGCCGCCAGGAGCTGATCGGCACCTACGTGGTGGACTTCGTGGCCATGGTCTTCGGCATGCCGCTGGCCCTCTTCCCCGCGCTCTCGCAGACCCGTGGCGGCCCCAAGGTCCTGGGCCTCCTCTACGCCGCGCCGGCGGTGGGGGCGCTCCTCGCCAGTCTGACCAGCCGCTGGGCGCCGCGCGTCCACCGGCACGGCCTGGCGGTGATGCTCGCCGCCACCGTCTGGGGCCTGGCCATCGTGGCCTTCGGCTTCGTGGACGGCCTCGTGCCCTCCCTCCTCTTCCTGGCCCTGGCGGGAGGCGCGGACGCCGTCAGCGGCATGTTCCGCATGATCCTCTGGAACCAGACCATCCCCGACGCCTTCCGGGGCCGCCTCGCGGGGATCGAGATGGTGAGCTACATGAGCGGCCCGCTCCTGGGCCACGTCGAAGCCGGCCTGGTCGCCGCCGCCTTCGGCCTCCAGGCCTCAGTCGTCTCGGGAGGAGTCCTCTGCGTCCTGGGAGTCCTCCTCTGCGGCGTCTTCCTGCCGCGCTTCGTGCGCTACGACGCGCGGGAATGGAAGGCGGCCTCGGAGAGCTGAGGACAAGCCAATCCCTCCCCTCCGCCGGCGCCCGGCAAAGCCGGCGGAGGACAACGGTGCGTCAATTTTCAAAGATCCCGTCACGGCGAGGCCGGCTCGCGCCTCCTTGGACGCTGTCCGTCTCCTGGCCGTAGACTCTCAGGCCATTGTCGTGGTAAGAACTGTCTATGTCAATGAGTCACCGCATGTGCGGAATCGGGGAATGCCACGTTCCCTCCCTTTCGGGAGGCGTTCCCTCCCTTTCGGGAGGCGTTCCCTCCCTTTCGGGAGGCATTCCCTCCCTTTCGGGAGGCATTCCCTCCTTTTCGCCTCGCGTTCCCTCCTTTTGCCGAGGCGTTCGCTGTCTTTCGCGTCCGTTCCCCGCCCTTCGCCTCCCATTCCCCGCGGGGAATGCGACCCGAAAGCCGGGGAATGCTCCATTCCCCGCCTTTCGCCTGCCATTCCCTCCTTTTCACGTCTCGTGAAGGAGGGGAACGGGACCCGAAAAGGAGGGAACGCGACGAGAAGGGGAGGGAACGGCACGCGAAAGGTCTTTCCCTCGCGTGAAAGGTCTTTCACGAGGCGTTCCCTCTGGGGAATGCCAAGCGAAAGGGAGGGAACGGGTCATTCCCCGCTTTTCCGTCGCGTGAAAGCCGGGGAACGTCGTCCGAAGCCGGGGGAACGCGACGTGAAAAGGACTTCGGGAGCCCTGAAACCGCTTCGACGAGACCCGAAAGGAGCTTGACGTCCTCCGCGGTGTCTCGCGTATCGGAGGAAGCTCCGAGCGCTTGACGTTTTACCCCTTCCCGAAGGCGCGCCGGGTCTTGGCGAGCCAGACGGAGGGGTTGCTGTTCCTTGACAACTGAATCCTATACGGGAGCCGTCCTCGAACCGGGGCCGGGACGGCTCTCGCGCGCCTCCCGAGGGAGGCGCGAATCCCACCTATGCGTCTCCAGCGGGCGCGCTGCTGTTCCCGCCTGCGTCCCGCTGGAGAGCGCGTGCCTTGCGGGCTGATCGTGTACAATGAGCGGCTGAAATCCAAACTCATGCCAGGAGGAATCTTCCTGCTCGACCCCGCCGGGGAGCTCACGGAGATGGCGGAGACCGCCTTCGCCGCGGAGATCGACCTCCAGCAACTCCTCGCCTGCCATCCCGACCTGCTGGCGGGGGATCAGATCGATCCGGGCACGCCGCGGCGTTGGCTTCTGGTCTCCCGCGAGGTGGGCATCCCGGACCAGGAGCAGGGCGGATCCCGCTGGGCCCTGGACCACCTCTTCCTGGATCAGGACGGCGTCCCCACCCTAGTCGAAGTCAAGCGAGGCAGCGATCCCCGCACGCGCCGCGAAGTCGTTGGCCAGATGCTCGACTACGCCGCGAATTCCGTCCTCTACTGGACGCCGGACGCCCTCCAGGGCTGGCTCGAGAAACGATGCGAGAGAGAGGGCCTCGAACCGGAGCACCAACTCGCCGCCTTCCTCGACGGCACCGCTTCGTCCGGAGACTTCTGGCAAAGAGTCAAGACCAACCTCCAGGCCGGCAAGATCCGCCTCCTCTTCGTCTCGGACGCCATCCCACCCGAACTGCGGCGGGTCGTGGAGTTCTTGAACCAGCAGATGGACCCGGCCGAGGTGCTGGCCGTGGAGATCCGGCAATACGCCGGAGGCGCCCTGCGGACCCTCGTCCCCCGCGTCATGGGGCAGACTTCCGAGTCCCTCACCCGGAAATCCAGCGGCACGCGGGAGACCCGGCAATGGGACGAGCCCACGTTCTTCGCCGATCTGACTCGCCGCACCAGCGAAGAGGAAGCCCAGGTTGCCAGGCGCCTCCTCGATTGGGCCAAGAATCAGGGCTGCTCGATCTGGTGGGGCAAGGGAACCCAGGCCGGCTCCTTCTTCCCCATGGTCCGAAAGGGGGACGAAAGTTTCTGGACGATCTCCGTTTGGACTTACGGCCGCGTCGAGATCCAGTTCCAGCAGATGAGGACTCGTCCTCCCTTCGACGACCCCGCCAAGAGGCTGGAACTCCTCGGCAAGCTCAACGCCCTTCCCGGGATTTCGCTCCTGCCGGACGCGATCGAGCGAAGGCCTAGTCTGAAGCTCCGGTGGATGGCGGAGGAGGGGCGGGTGGAGCGATTTCTGGAGGTGGTGCGATGGGTGGTGGGGGAGATCGGAGGTAAGAAGGAATAGATTTAATTAGCTCCTTACAACCTAGCAAATACTCTCAGACTAAGTTCTTATGATCGTTTAGCTTCGAAGTGCCTGAACCTTCTGTCTCCGTCCTGCAAGATTGGGAGTTTGCAGAAATAAATGCCACAACTAACCCAGGAACTAATTTAACCGGATAATTTCTCATGGGGAAGATAAGAGTTCAAGACCTGGCAAAGATGATGGAAATTTCTAATCAGGATCTTGTCTTTAAGTTAAAATCTCTTGGTGTTCGTGTTGAGGGCGATGATGCTCACATTGACACTGACATAATACAAGCCATTCTAGCGGGAAAGAAGCTACCTCATCCTGGAGAGGTACTTCTTCGCAGCGGCAGCGTGCCTACGCCTGCTGCAGATGTTAGGCGTGGAGAGGCGCGAACGCCCGTGGAGAAGGCGGAACCTAAGTTAAAAGTTCGCCAGTCTTCTGAGAAAGGCGATGAACTTGTCGGGTTACGCCGTTCAGTTGATGATCTACAGCAGAGCATAGCTTATATTGAGAACAATATCTGGGGCATGAAGGATCAAATGTCTACACAGGATTCCTTGATGGCCAGATTGGAAGAAGATGTTTCCGATTATATGGGCGGGACCGATGTTGATGTCAGGTCAGTGCTTGTTAGTATTTCGCACCGCTTAGATAAAATCGAGTCTGTTGTGGGAGCCCAGAGTCGTACCCAGGAGATCGCCGAAGCTATAACCAAGCGTGTTTTGAAAGCTCAGCAGGACGGTTTGAAAATTCAAAAGGCGAAATTTCGTTCGCCTCTATCGGCGGCAGAGTTGGTGTCGAGATTGCGGGCGTGCAACTTCTATCTTCCCCAGCAAATAGCAAGTGACCTGATTGACAAGCTTGAGAGCAGGAAGGTCGTTGTCTTAGAGGGAGTCCCAGGAACAGGAAAGAGTCAATTAGCTAGATACCTTGCGGAGTTCCTGTTGCCGAATAGCAGCGCGCTGGAAAAATATACGCAAGTGAGCGTTTTTCCGGAAGCCACAGTCTCGGATTCTATTGGTGGGCTTCGAATGATTGAGGGGCACTTTGTCCCACAATTTGGATGGATTACTGAGGCTGTATTAAAATGCATTGAGGCGGGTGGATTCCATTGGCTCATCTTGGACGAAATTAACAGAGGAGACATCAGCAATTTGCTCGGCCCGGCACTTGATGCACTTGAACCTGCTAGGGAAGGCGTAATTGAACACCCTAACCTTTTCCCTAATCGTAATCATCAGGCAGGTGGCCTACCTATGCCAGGTACCTTTCGCATAATTGGCACACGTAATCCGTTTGATAATGATACTATGTTTGACTTTACCCACGCTCTTTCAAGGCGAATATCTACAGTTGCCATAGCACCACTTGCGTCGGATGAAGAAGGATCTCTTCTGCGAGTAGTCATAAGGCGAAAGCTGCAGGAGCTTGGGGTTGGAGATATAAATATAGATGAACACGAAAAATTAGGGGAGAGCTTGAGACGTATGCGTCAGTTGGTCGCCGATATTCGCACGCTTGCCTTCCGGGAGCCTTCGCACCTCTATCGTAAGTGCGAACTTGGCACAGCGCTCGTAATAGAACTGGCAGAGAGACTTTGCCGGCGATTTGCCCAAGACTTGCCGGAAGATGTGGATGAGATTTTAGATTCATTATTTGCGTCTATGGTTTTCGATCAGCCACAGCAATATAGCCGGTACGCACTCAAGGCACTCAAGGAAGAGGTGTTAGTTGGTACATGGGCAGCGAGATCATTGGCACGAATCACCGAGGGGCTTAAGTGATGAACCGGTTTATAAACGATCAGGATCGCGCCAGTGCAGATTACATGATTCGTAGGGCTCTCGCCCTACTTCTGTCAGATTTGAGAGGGTGGAAGAGAGAGCTTCGTTCGGTTCATTTCGGTCTAAGCAATATTCCTACTGCAAGTGCGCTTGAGGGACCTTACCTTAGAGACCTTATCCTGTTGTTTAACCTATGGAAGGCCAGTCAAAGTTTCTGTAGAGAGTTGCTTGAAAATGTGGATATTCCGCAGTCTTGGTATCGAGAGCCTGATGTGGTAAATCCAGCGGAACTCCAAGGCCCGATTGATTGGCCTCGTACACTCCAGCAGCGCCAGAAAGGAAAAGATGTATTTGTGGTTCAACGAACCAAGCGCCGGTTTGCGGATCAAGAGGCGCTTTTTATGGCTATGGTAGTCACAGAGTTTACGATGCATTGCCAGATTATAACCAATCATGTAATTCAATCGATGGACGGCATCGTTCCGCCTTATGTGGCAGGTATGCTCGAAGACATAGACGGGGCAAGGACCAAGGCGGAAGAGTTCTTGGGGCAGGAATCTCTTAGTCCTTGTCGGGGCCGTTGCAAAGACTTATCAGAAAAGATAGAGGAGACTCTGAGAGAAATCCTCGAAGCAAAAGAAGTTTTGCCTGAGCAAATTTTCTTAAAATACCAGAGCGTAATCCAGCTAAGGCCCCCTAGGGCAACCCTCTTGGCCAGCGCAGTAAAAGAATTTGCAAAAGCCAGGGAACAGTACTTAGCCTGCGAGGTCTGGTTGACAGATGAGAGTGTCTTCAAATATGTACGTGAAGGCAGCATGGCAGATCTCTACGAAGTGTGGTGCTTTTTTGAGTTCGCAGCAGCAATCCGCCGAATTGGAGTTGAGGAGATTATACAGCTTCGTTACATAAGGCGGGGCCAAAGCGAGGCGCAGTTTCGCCTTGGCCCGGATGCATACGTGTTCTTCGATAATCGCTCCGGAACATTTCGTGGTGTTGACGACAGTCATATGCTAAGTGCGAATATTGATTTTAAGGGTGCAATACCCGAAGTTTATGTCGAATGGTTAATTCTTAATATTAATGATTTCAGGCAGAGCATCTGTATCGACGCAAAGTATGCCAACTGGGAGAGCCGGGAAATGCTCAAGGTAAGTGGTTATATGCAGAACTATGGTATCGAAAACGGGGTCCTTATCATTCGAGATCGTGTTCGCCAAGGCGAAGAGGTTGTTCCGGGACTATATCGCATTAAATTCCCATTAGGTGGGACACTTTGGCTAATTCAGTTAAATCCGACCTATGAATCTGAGGAGATGAACGTAGATGTCTTGGTCCGTTTTGCGGAGCTTGTATTCTCTAAGAATGAATAAATATTTTTGTTGCTCTCTGAGAATGCCATGCCTGCGTTGGACTGTTGAGGTTCTCAGGCCGGACGAAGTTCTGGCCGTTCGCTCCTTGGCGAAGGCCGCCTAGAAGCAGTCCTTCACCTTCCCCGACAAAGAAGACGAATACGTCAGCTGGCCGGCGGGACGCCGGCGGTCCCAGGAGACCTCCCGCCAAGCCTCACTTTGACAGACCACCGCCCTCCATCTCCTCCGCCCGCCGCAGCACCTCCGCGAAGGAGACGTGGGCGAACGCGCCGAAAAGCGGGTGGGACTTGAACTTGCCGCGGGTCAGTCGCGGCGAGGGGAGGCCGGTCAGGAAGCGGGTGAAGGCTCTCGATCCGGCCAGGGCGTTGGCCAGGTCCGGGGTCTCCCGGCGCAGGCTGATCCCTTCGCGCAGGCGGGCTTCGTCGAGGTGGGACCGGGGGCCGGGAAAGAGCTTCGCGGGTTGGCCGTTTTCGCACCAGGAGCAGTGGCCGCAGGGATAGGGGAGCCGCTCGCCGAAATGCTCCGCGAGGAAGGCGGTCTGGCAGCCGTCGTGGACGGCGAGGGTTATTACCTGGCCGAGGCGGGCGATTTCACGGCTCTCGCGCTCAAGGGTGTGCTGGTGGAGATTCTGTCGGCTGAAGGGCCGAGAGAAGCTGAACCGAGAGCTGAGCCGATCCTGGCAGAGACTCTCGCGGTCCTTAAGGCCGTCGGGAGGGACGGGCATTGAATAGCCCCCAGGGCATCGGCCTGACGGCCTCAGATGCCTGGGCTGGAGTTTCCCGGCCCGTTGGGCCGGCCTTTTTCGCAGTCTCCTGTGCCGCCTGACGCACGATCTCCCGCGCCTTTTCCTGTCGCTTTCCGGCATCCGCGTCGACCGTATAGAACAGAATATTGGCGTCGAGGCTGAACCGCTCAACGCTCATGCAACTCATCCCGAGAGGGGGCTCGCCGCCGAGGTGATAGCTCTGGTTGAGGAGGCGCTCCAACGCCTCTTCTTGGGCGGCGCTCAGAGTCTTCTCCTGCCGGGAAATCGGGGAAAGAAGCGCGATCGGCCTGCCACGTCGCGTGATGACGATCCGCTCTCCGGCTTCCACCGCCTTGACGTAGCGGGCCAGGTGCTGATTGACCTCCCGCAAGCTCACTCGCTGCTCCATGAATTCTCCTCGCCTGGTCATTGGGAGCTTTCAAGGCCGTCGGCCATTCGCCAGTGATATCGGTGAGCGTGCGGTCCTCAGTACCACCCGCAGAAGAGGCCGTACCACGGGTCGTGGCGCGGAGAAGGAGGATCTCTACCAGATCTCACGAAGGGTCTGGAGTCCTTCCCGGTAGTCTTCCACGCGGAGGTCCGCGGGGATTCCGTGTTCCGCGAGAAGATTCATCATCTCGCTGACGGAGACGCCCGCCACCTCGGCTGCCTTGCTCAGAGAAGCCTTCCCTTCGCGATACCGCTCCAGCGCCAGGAGCACGCGGGCCGCCGAGACCTGGTCTTCCTTATCCAGAATGCGTTGGACCTCCACGTTGGTCAGAGCGGGGAGAGTACGTCCTGTCGCTGCGGACGCTACGGGAATCTCGCTGCGCCGGCGCTTGAACGGTGGAGTGGAAGTTATGCGCTTGGGGAACTCGCTTGACGTGGTAGTACAAGTATGCGGTATCTTTTGCTTCCGAAGATGCTCAGGGCCGGGAAGGAGCACAAGGGGTACAGCCATGTCAGAGCGGAAGAGCTTGCAGCCGATCCCGAAGTTTGACTCGGAAGACGAGGAGAGGGAGTTCTGGGCCACCCACGACTCGACCGACTATATCGACTGGAGCCAGGCCAAGGCGGTCTCCTTTCTTGCTCCGGGAGGACGGAATGGTGGAGATGCGTCCTGAGAACCTGGATTTGATGTCTCTGTGTGGCGTTCTCAAGCCTTCCATCAAGGGAGTGACCGTCGAGGACATGAAAGAGGCCGTCCGCCAGGGAGCGGCCGGGGAGTGATCGCCCTCACCCGTCGAGGCTGGACGTCCGGGCAGAGACCATGAGTTTGCCTCTCTATGAGCGTGTCGCCCTCAAGCGCGATCTTCCTGAGCACAATCTCAGGCGGGGAGATGTGGCGGTCCTGGTCGATCATGTCCCTCACCCGGTGGGTGGCGAGGAGGGATGCGTGCTGGAGGTGTTCAACGCTCTCGGAGAGTCCATCGCCGTCGTGGCGGTCCGGGAGTCGGAGATCGAGGCTCTCCGGTCAGACGAAGTTCTGGCTGTTCGCCCGTTGGCGAAAGCCGTTTAGAAGCGAAGGTAAGCAGGCCGGCGGGACGCCAGCGGTCCCAGGGAGGTTTTCCCGCCTGCGGGTGGCTCAGCCAGTCTCCTGAACATCTGCTCCCTCGCCAGCGAGTTGCAGGATGGTCTCGCGGGTATGAGGAGCCAGGCGGAAGCGAAGAGCCTGAAGTCGATCGAGCTGAGGTCGGAGCGTGGGGATGAGCCCCTTCTTCTTGGCGTCGAGAAGCAATCCAAGAGTCCCCGTGAAACCTATCTTGAGGGTCTCCGCCACCCGTCGAGCGAGGGCATCGTCGAGGAGAGCGATCGAGCCGGGGGTTTCGAGCGCCAGCATGAGGGTTTCCGTCTCGCCTGGTCCCAGGTCGTTGATGAGAGGTAAGGCTGGTCTGCTGGTGGGACGGCGGATCTCCAGCCACTCAAGGGCGGTCAGGTCCGGGAGGTTGATCCCCAGATCCCGGCCCGTGAGCAACTCTCTTTCAACCGAGGGAGGTACGACGATCCGGCCGGCGAGAGCCGGGAGGATATGAAGCAGGTTAAGTTGATGGAGGTACTGGAGCGGCGAGGTGTCGCTGAAGACCTCAGGCAAGGCGGGTTTCCCTCTGGAGATCCTCGGCCGATAGGCGGAAAGTGTCTACACCGTAATCCGCCAGCCGCGAAAGGAAGACGACTCTGGGAATGCCGGCAAGGTGAGCAGCAGCTCCGGAAGAAAGACGTCCAAGCTCGAAGAGCTTTACGGCGGCCGCCATGCGGAGCGCTTCCTCAGCCTGGCCTGCCGAGATCTTCAACGCCAGGAGGGTCTCGTCAGGAATCTCCATGGTGATGCGGCTCATACGGACACTCTCCTTCAGGTTTGGTTCCTCCGTCAAGGATACACCTCCATCTCCTCCACCCGCCCCAGCACCTTCGCGAAGGGCACGTCGGCGAACGCCCCGAAGAGCGGATGAGACTTGAGCTTGCCGCGGGTCAGCCGCGGGGAGGGGAGGCCGGTCAGGAAACGGGTGAAGGCTCTCGGTCCAGCCAGGGCGTTGGCCAGGTCCGGGATCTCCCGGCGCAGGTTGATCGCTTCGCGCAGGCGGTTCTCGTCGAGGTGGACGGCGGGCGCCGGGAAGAGCTTCGCGGGGTGGCCGTTCTCGCACCAGGAGCAGTGGCCGCAGGGATGGGGGAGGTGCTCTCCGAAGTGCGCCGCGAGGAAGGCGGTCTGGCAGCCGTCGTGGGCGGCGAGGGTCAGCACCTGGTCGAGGCGGGCGATCTCACGGGTCTCGCGTTCGAGGGTGTGCCGGTGGAGCGATCTCGCCATTTCGTCCAGGTCGCCGGGCGGGCGGAGCCAGCGGTAGGGATGGCGGAGGCCGGCGGCGCGGACCTCCAGCAGGCTCTGCTCGGCCAGGTAGTCGAGGGCTCGCACCAGACGGTCGCGGGGAGAGCCGAGGGCCCGCGCCGCTACTTCGAGATCGATGTGGGACCAGATTTTGGCTTTCCTCGCCTGCTGGAAGACGCCGCTCAGGAACTCGCGCCGCTCTCCCGAGAAGCGGTCCAGGATCTCCTCCATGGGCACGAGCGGCCGGAGCTCGTATTCCGCGTAGATCGGAGTGCCGGTTTCCAGATATCCCCCGAGCTCCAGATAGGTGAGGAGGGTCCGCACCACCAGCAGCCGGATGTCGTGACGCGCCGCGAGGTCGTAGAGCGAGAGCTCCATCGCGTCGGGACCTCCAGAAGCGCTGGCGAGCTCTTCGAGAAGGCTGCGCACGGCTGCGAGGTCCGGCGTGTCGCCGTAGGCGTAGTTCTGGAGGGCCAGGAGGTCGGCGGTACAGACCAGGGTCTCGCAGAGGGCCGTCCGGCCGTCCCGGCCGGCACGGCCGATCTCCTGCGCCAGGTTCTCCAGGCTTTTGGGCAGGTTGTAGTGGATCACCTTGCGGATGTCCGCCTTGTCGATCCCCATGCCGAAGGCGATCGTGGCGACGACCACGGCGTCCGCCGATTCCAGAAACCAGTCCTGCACGCGGGCGCGCTCGTCGTCCTCCATGCCGGCGTGGTAGGCGCGGGCCGGCAACCCCGCCTGCGCCAGGGCCGCCGCCACGTCCTCGGACGTCTTCTGCTGGGTGACGTAGACGATGGCCGGTCCGGAGGGATCTCGAGCGAGCCGGTCGAGCAGCAGGGCGTCGCGGTCGGTGGCGAGGACCGGGGTGGTCCGGAGCAGCAGGTTCTCGCGGTGGAAGCCGGTGCGGACGGCGCATTCGGGAGCGATGCCGAAGCCGCGGCAGATGTCGTCGAGCACCGGCGGCGTGGCGGTGGCGGTGAGCGCCAGGATGCGCTCGGCGCCGCAGAGCTTGCCGAAGCCGGCGAGCTTCAGGTAGTCGGGGCGGAAGTTGTGTCCCCACTCGGAGACGCAGTGCGCCTCGTCGACGGCGAAGAGCGACACCCGGATGCGGGAGATCGCCTCCCGGAAGCGTTCGTTGTTGAAGCGTTCCGGAGCGACGTAGAGGAGGCGGAGGGCGCCAGACCGGAGGGCCTCCATGAGGGCGCGCACCTCGTCGCCGGTGAGCGTCGAGTCGAGCCGGCCGGCAGCCACGCCGCGCCGGGTGAGCGGATCGATCTGGTCCTTCATGAGGGCGATCAGAGGCGAGACCACCAGGGTGAGGCCCGGCAGCAGAAGAGCCGGGATCTGGTAGCAGAGCGACTTGCCGCCGCCGGTGGGGAAGACGGCCGCGGCGGACTGTCCGGCCAGGAGGTGTCCGATCACCTCCTCCTGCCCGGGGCGGAACTCCCCGTAGCCGAAGGTCTGTGCGAGGGCCGTGCGGGCGGCGTCCTCGTGGATCATGTGTTTGGGGAACTCGCTTGACATGGGGCTGCGAGTCTACAGTATCTTTCGCCGCCGAAGATGCCGAAGCGTGACGTTGAGTGAGGTATCGGCGGCCCCGCCCGGACATAAATGCCCGGGCGGGGGTTCTCCCGCCGCCCTCTGATATGCTCCCCCCGGCCCCGGTCCGCCGGGCGCCTCTTCCCTCTATACCGGGGGAATCCCAGGCTCAGAATCCGTTCCCAAGGGACTTACTTCTCGGAGGAGAACGTCTTGAAGATCCATGAGTATCAGGCGAAGGAAATCCTGCGCCGGTATGGGGTGGCGACCCCGCGGGGCAAGGTGACCGATGATCCGGACGAGGCGGCGCGGATCTGCCAGGAATTCGGCGGCCGGTGCGTCGTCAAGGCCCAGATCCACGCCGGCGGCCGCGGCAAGGGCGGCGGCGTCAAGCTCGCCAAGTCCCCCGAGGAGGCCCGCGAGCACGCGTCCAAGATCCTCGGCATGCAGCTCGTCACCCACCAGACCGGCCCCGAGGGGCAGCTCGTCCGCAAGGTCCTCATCGAGGAGACCGCGGACATCGCCCAGGAGCTCTATCTCTCCATCACCCTCGATCGCGCCCAGGGCAAGCCGGTCATCATGGCGTCCTCGCAAGGTGGCATGGACATCGAGGAGGTCGCGGAGAAGGACCCCAAGGCGATCTTCCGCCAGGCGGTCAATCCCCACCTGGGGCTGTTGCCGTTCCAGGGGCGGGCGGTCGCCAACGCCCTCGGCCTCAAGGGGGCCACGGCGTCCAAGGCGGCCAAGCTCATGACCGCTCTGGTCAACGCGTATATGGACACCGACGCTTCGCTGGTCGAGATCAACCCGCTGATGGTGACCGGCGGCGGCGACGTGATGGCGCTGGACGCCAAGATGACCTTCGACGACAACGCGCTGTTCCGCCACAAGGACGTCCTGGAGATGCGCGACCTCGCCGAGGAGAACCCCCTGGAGGTCGAAGCCAGCAAGTTCAATCTCAACTACATCAAGCTGGACGGCAACATCGCCTGCATGGTCAACGGCGCCGGGCTCGCCATGGCGACGATGGACATCATCAAGCTCTACGGCGGCGAACCGGCCAACTTCCTCGACGTCGGCGGCGGCGCCTCGCAGGAGGCGGTCAAGAATGCGTTCCGCCTCCTGGTCTCGGACCCCAGCGTGAAGGCGGTGCTGATCAACATCTTCGGCGGTATCGCGCGCACGGACCGCATCGCCCGCGGCGTGGTCGGGGCCATCGAGGAGCTGGGGAACGTCAGCCTTCCCGTGGTGGTGCGGCTTGAGGGGACGAACGTCGAGGAGGGGCGGCGCATCCTGCGCGAGGCGTCGTTCCAGTTCATCGTGGCCGAGCAGATGGCCGACGCCGCCGAGAAGGTGGTGGCCGCGGCCGCCGGCGGAAACAGAGGAGGAGCGTAGTCATGGCGATCTGGGTGGACAACGACACGCGCCTGCTAGTGCAGGGCATCACCGGCAAGGAGGGCACTTTCCACGCCCTCGGCTGCCGCGACTACGGGACCCAGGTGGTGGCCGGCGTGACTCCGGGTAAGGGAGGCGAGACGGTCGAGGGCATCCCGGTGTTCGACTCCGTGGCCGAGGCCCGCGAGAAGACCGGCGCCAACGCGTCGATGATCTTCGTGCCGCCGCCGTTCGCCGCCGACGCTGTCATGGAGGCCGCCGCGGCCGGGATCGAGCTGGTGGTCTGCATCACCGAGGGCATCCCGGTGAACGACATGCTGAAGGTCAAGGCCTTCTTGCGCGACCATCCGACGCGGCTGATCGGGCCGAACTGCCCGGGTGTGATTTCGCCGGGCAAGGCGAAGATCGGCATCATGCCGGGTCACATCCACAAGGAGGGCTCGATCGGTGTGGTCTCCCGCTCGGGCACGCTGACCTACGAGGCGGTCTGGCAGCTTTCGAACCTGGGGCTCGGGCAGTCGACGTGCGTGGGCATCGGCGGCGACCCGGTGAACGGCACCAACTTCATCGACGTGCTGGAGCAGTTCAGCGCCGACCCGCAGACCGAGGGGATCATCATGATCGGCGAGATCGGCGGCAGTGCCGAGGAAGACGCCGCCGCCTGGGTAAGGGACCACTGCAAGAAGCCGGTGGTGGGCTTCATCGCCGGCCTCACCGCCCCTCCGGGACGTCGGATGGGCCACGCGGGCGCCATCATCTCCGGCGGCAAGGGCACGGCGGCGGAGAAGTTCGAGGCGCTGCGCGCGGCGGGGATTCACGTGGCGGAGTCCCCGGCGGCGCTGGGGGAGACGATGATGAGGGCGTTGGGGCGGTAGGAGGACCTCCGGGGGAGTCGGCCGAATCCGACGGATCGGTCGGATCGGACGGATCGGTCAGATTCTGGAAAGAGACGCAATGCCAACCGAGATCACCCGCATCCCCGGCTCCGGCTGGCTGACTCTCATCGGAGGCGGCGAGTTCAGCTTCGGGGAGACGGAGGACGCCGACCGCGCCTGGATCGAGAAGGCGCCGCCGGGGCCTATCGGATTCATCCCGGCGGCGGCGGGCTCGAACGACTATCCGCGCCATTTCGCCGACTACATGAAGGACTTCGACCGCGAGGTGGAGATCATCCCCATCTACCGGTCCCGGGACGGGCGGCGCGGCAGGAACTCGGAACGGATTCGGGACGTCGCGGCCGTCTATATCGGCGGCGGGGTGACGGACCACCTGCTGGAAGCGATCGAGGACACCCCGGCGGCCGAGGCGCTGGCCAGGAAGATCGCCGAGGGGGGGATGGTGGTGGCCATCGCCGCCGCCGCCCAATGCGCCGGCCGGTTCGCCCGCAGCATCTTCCGGGGGGACCTGATCCCCGGCTTCGGCTGGCTGCCGGAGGGGGTGGTGGAGCCGAACTTCGATCCCGGGCACGACCGCCGGTTGCGCAAGATGCTCACCGGGACCGGGGTGCGGTTCGGCCTGGGGATTCCGGCGGGATCGGCGGTGCTGCTCGGTTCCGGCGGGGCCCTGGAGATGGTGGGAAGCGCGTTCGTGATCGACGGGCCGGAAGGGGATGTGGAGGCGTTCTGAGGTTTGCCCTACAATCCACCCGCCCGATGAGGGCTTTCAACATTCGATAGAGGGAGACGAAGTCTTATGCAGATGACGTTGGCGATCCTGAAGCCGGACAGCGTCGAGGCCGGCAGCGCGGGAAAGATCCTGGCCCACTTGCAGCAGGAGGGCTTTACAATCCGTGGCATCAAGATGCTGCGGCTGACCCAGTCGCAGGCGCAGGCGTTCTACGAGGTGCACAAGGAACGGCCGTTCTACGGCAGCCTGGTGGAGTTCATGACCAGCGGTCCGGTGATCCCGGTGGCGCTGGAGCGCGAGGACGCGGTGACCCACCTGCGGAAGGTGATGGGCGCGACGGATGTTTCCAAGGCTGAGGAAGGGACGGTCCGCAAGCTCTACGGCACCTCGATCGAGCGCAACGCCATCCACGGCAGCGACTCGCCGGAGAACGCCGCCATCGAGGTGTCGTTCTTCTTCTCGCGGGCTGAGTTGCAGGCCGCCCGCTGAGGTACAGGCCATGGTCTACCGATTCCCCCACGCGGCCCCGAAGAGCCAGCTCCCCGAGGAGCGGCAGGGACGGACGATCGGCCGCTTCTGTCTGGTCTGCGGCAGCATCTATCCCCTGAACCGGCTGCGGCACCAGGGGAGGCCCATGTACGGCCGCGATCACATCGCGTCTCCCTGCACGCACGAGGGGGAGGCGTTCGAGCCCGGCGAGAACTGGTGGGAGCCGGCGGTCGAGGTGCTGCCGGAGGCGATCGAGAAGGCCGGCGAGGACCTGGTGGTGAATTCGCCGGCCAAGGGAACTCAGCCCTGAGGAGGTCCACCCGCCCGGAATGAGCGTCATCAACTCCCGGCCGCGAGCCGCCCCGGTCCCAGGGGCGGCCTTCGCCTACCACCGTTCGGGCCTGCTCGCGAAGTGGCTCGGCGACGGGAGAGGGCAGCGGATCGCCCTGTCCCTGGTGGCGGGGCTGGCGGGGGAGCTCATCTCGGGCTGGAGCGGCGGTCTCCTCTTCCCGTTCACGCCGGCCATCTCCCTGACGGCGGGCATCCTCTTCGGCTGGCTGGGCATCCTCGGGGCGGCCCTGGGGCAGCTCGCGGCGCTCTGGTACCTCCTGCGGAGCTTTCCGACCGCCGTCGCGTTCTCGGCCTCGTTCTCCCTGACCGGCATCGCCGCCTGGCTCCTCTTCCAGCACGTACCCAGGCTCGGCCGCGGCCTGCCCAACCTCCGTTCCTTCCTCTGGACCCTGGCCGCGGCGCTGGGGGGCGGCATCGCCGGTTCGGTGGCGACCTACCTGCTGGCCCAACCCTTGGAAGCCCCGGCGATCTGGATCTGGACCTGGGCGACCGGCGCCCTGGTCAGCGTCGTGCTGCTGGCTCCGCCCATCCTGCTGGGAATGGACCGTCGGGGGCGGCGCTGGCTGGCGTTCCTCCCGGATGAATTCCGGCCGTTCGATCTCCAGCCGGAGCGGGAGACCGCCGGCGTAGGCGAAGAGACCTTGGTCCTCGCGCCGCCGCCTCCGGTCTTCGACCAGAAGACCGCCCGCGACGTGCTGACGGGCGCGTCGATGGTCCTCGTGGCAGCGGTCGTGGCCCTGACGATGGTGGGGCTCCTCCCGGAATGGACCGGCTGGGCTACCCTGCTCTACCTGCTGCCGATCCTCTGGGCTGCTCTGAACCATGGGTTGCGTGGGGGGATTCTGGCGGCATCGGGGAGCGGCATCTGCCATCTGCTCGGTCTGGCGGCCATGGCGGTGTCCCACGGGGGAGGCGAGATCACCCGGCAGGTCTGGGCCGGGAGGGCCGACCTGCTGATCCTGTCGTTCGCGGGTGCGCTGGTGGGGTGGTCCCGGGAGCGGGAGCTGCGGCTTCGGGAGGAGCTGATCGAGTCGAACCGCCTGCTGCGGCGGGACCTGGTGCGGATCTCGGAAGCTCTGATGCAAGCCGTGGAGGCCAAGGACGCCTACACCGGCGGGCACCTGCGCCGGGTGGGCGACTACGCCATGTCGGTGGGGGAGAAGCTCGGGCTGCGCGGCCGCGACCTGGAGACTCTCCACTACGCGAGCCTGCTGCACGACGTGGGCAAGCTCGGCGTGCCCGAGTCGGTGCTGCGCAAGGAAGGGCCCCTCGACGCCGCCGAGGTGGAGCTGATGCGGCGGCATCCCGAGATTGGGGCGCGGATGCTGGAGCGTCTCGATCTCCTGAACGGCGCCGCTCCGCTCGTCCTGCATCACCAGGAGCGCTTCGACGGCGACCTCGCCGGCCAGCATCCCGGCTACCCCCGCGGGCTGGCCGGGGAGGCGATCCCGCTGGGGGCGCGCATCATCGCCGTGGTCGACGCTTTCGATGCCATGACCACCACCCGGCCCTATCGCGCGGCGCTGCCGCCGGACGAGGCCACGGCCGTCCTGCGCCGGGAGCGGGGGCGGCAGTTCGATCCGCGGGTTGTGGACGCTTTCCTGGACAGCCTCGCCGAGCGTCCATGGCGGAGCTCATCCCCGATTTGATCCCCGATTGGGAGGCCTTGGACCGGCACCTCGCGCAGGTGCGGGGGTGCCGGATCTGTCCGACGGTGGAGCCGCCGCCGGTGGCCGCCCGTCCGGAGGTCTGGCCACGCCTGATGCTGGTGGGGCAGGCGCCGGGGCCGAAGGAAGTGGTCCTGCAGCGGCCGTTCGCCTACACGGCGGGATCGCGGCTCTTCTCCTGGTTCGCGCAGATGGGGGTCTCGGAGGAGGAGTTCCGGCGCCGCGTCTGGATGTGCGCGGTGATCCGCTGCTTTCCCGGCCGGGCGCCGCAGGGAGGCGACCGCGTCCCTGCGCCGCTGGAGATCTCCAACTGCGCGCCCTACCTGGAGGAGGAGATCCAACTGATCCGCCCGGCGACGGTGCTGGCGGTAGGGCAGCTCGCCATCAAGAAGTTCCTCCCCGATCCCGCGCCGCTCCAGGAGCGAGTGGGCAGGGCCTTCGAGCTTTCGCGGGGCGGCGTACTGTTCGACGTCATCCCCCTGCCGCACCCCTCGGGGCGGAGCACCTGGCTGGTCCGGAAGGAGAACCAGGAACTGCTCGACCGGGCGCTGGAGCTGCTGCGGAGGAGTGTGGGGTGGCGGGAGACGTTTGGGGGGGCAGTTAGAATGACTTCATGAGTTGGACAGATGAGGAACTTGATCGTGCTCTAAGAGTTGAACCACTAACTCTACTTTGTCACATTCGCGCTAGCCTTCTGCCGCCGGTAGGCTGAGTCAATGGCTGCTTGGCGTTGTCGGTGGCGTTGGTGGATCTGCCGGATGATTTCTTCAGGGTCTTGGTCGCGGCGCGGAAGGGTCCGAGCCAAGAGGGCTTTGATGTCACCTGCGCTCAGCAGAGGCAGTTTCTCTCTTTGAAGCTGCCGTTCCCGAAGAAGAAACAGCAGGGCCATCATGACAAGGGCCATGTGGTGGTACCAGGCTTGCCAGCTCCGGGCCTGGTACTCATCCATACCGGCTTCGTTCTTGGCTTCCTGAAAGGCCCTCTCCACCCAATAGCGCTGCCGCTGCATATAGGCGAGCCGCGAGAGCGAGGTGCTCACCGGCGCGTTGCTCAGGCTGTACTTGATCGCTTCGGGATCTCCCTTCTCCCGCGTGACCACCAACTGCCAGCAGCGGGCTTTGGCGTCCCCGCCTTCAAGCACCCAGACTTGGCGCCGCAGCGCTTGGACTCGCAATTCACCCTGGCTGCTGTGGCGAACCCAGACCTCCTCCCACTCTTCAGCCGGCTGCTGGGCAACCCATTGCTCGACAGTGACCGGCGCTGCTGAGCAAGTCTGACCCCGGGGAGACTCCTGGCTCGGTTGGCTGGGCTCTTCGAGGAAGATTCTCTGGTTGCGATGAACGTCAATCACGAACGTCTCCCCCGCATCATCGAGCGCTCTCAAAAGAGCCCGATCCTGACCATATCCACCATCGGCCGCTACTCAGGCAAAACGCACCCCATTTCGGCGTGCTCGCTGCACCAGTTCCAAAGCCAGAGCGGGCTTGGTCTTCAACACCTGGCGCTCCGAAGGAACGCCCGCCGCCGTACACCGCTGGGGGTCTTTGACCCATTCCTGCGGCAGGTACAGCTCGGCATCGAGCAAGCTGACGAACTTGCCTCGCGCGAGAGCTGCGAACACCGCCACCTGGCAGTTGTCCGTCTTCCCTTGCCGGCCCATCCACTGTCGGGCAACACCGACGGACTTCTTGCCCTTCTTGGCAAAGCAAGTCTCGTCGAGCAGAAGGCAGCAATCCTGATCTCCACCCAACAGAGAATCGAGGTCGCGAGCCACTTTGTTCATGACGGCGCGAGCATCCCATGGCGAGTGGGCCAGGAAGTGATGCAAGGCCTGGGAATCGGTATCAGGGACGATTTCGGCCATGCGTTCGATATTGCGCCGGGTTGCCTGGAGAAGCCCAGTGAGGTAGCGGAGGGCTTGCGGATTTACGTTCCGGGTCCGGAGGCAAAAAAGGGGCGTATATTCCCGGCTGAACGCCAGAAATCGCCCGTCCACTCCTTGCAGGGGAGATGGGTCATGGCTTTCCTCTTTCCGACTACGAGCCTTTCAGGGGTGGCATGTGGACACGATTCCTCGTCGCTTTCAATCCCACGACATTATGCCTGACAAGTACCCTGATCTCAAGAGGTTCTGGAATGTGACAAAGTAGAGCTAACCGGAAAAGAGATCGTAGAAGCCGGGCTCGTGGGAGGCTGGGCAGGTCTTGAAATCTCCGACAGCCCCACTTGGGTTGAAAAACAGCGACGGAAAAGGCGCGAGCGGCGTCGCAAGCGGCTCTCCTACTGAGGACGTTCTTTCGCCAGAATCTCCCGAAGTTTGTCCACCGGAATCCCCTCCCCGGTGTGCCCCTGATGACCGGTGACGGTCGTCGCCTTGAGAAGCGAGTTGTAGATCGCCTCCTCGACCGTCTCCACCGCCGCCAGGAAGAGCGGGCTCATCGCGTCGTTCGTGACTTCCTCGACCGTCAGCGTCCTCTCCTTCGGCTCGTACGTGACCAGGTTCTTCGTGGAGAACGCGATGACGAAGTCCCCCGAGCCGTTGCTCATGAAGGAGCCGGTGCGGGCGAGGCCCAGGATGGCGCGCTTCGCCAGGCGTTCGAGGTTGCGCAGAGAGAGCGGGGCGTCCGTGGCGAGGACGATCATGCAGGAGCCGTCCCCTTGATTGGGGGCGACCTGCTGCTTGAAGTCGTAGCGGCCGAGCCGCTCGCCCACGGGCGCGCCGTCGATCGTCAGAACGCCTCCGAAATTCGACTGAACCAGGGCTCCCACGGTGTAACCACCCAGCGTCTCGGGAAGCTTCCGCGAGGAGGTCCCGATCCCGCCCTTCCAGCCGAGCGCCATGGTCCCCGTACCGGCACCGACAGAGCCTTCCTCTACAGCTCCACCCTTCGCGGCGGCGATGGCGGCGCGGACGTCGGTGGCGGTCACGTGCCGCCCCCGGATGTCGTTGAGCCATCCGTCATTCGTCTCCCCGACGACCGCGTTGACCGAGCGCACCTCCTGGTTTCCTGGCTGCTCAAGGGTCCAGCCGACGACCGCCTCGATGGCGGTGCCGACGGAGAGGGTGCTGGTGAGGATGATGGGCGTCTCCAGGTTCCCAAGCTCCTGGACCTGGAGGAATCCCGCCGCCTTGCCAAAGCCGTTGCCGACGTAGACGGCGGCTGGCGTCTTCCGCTGGAAGAGGTTGCCGCCGTGGGGAAGGATCGCGGTGACCCCGGTGCGAACCGACTCGTCCCGGATCAGAGTGCGGTGACCGACGCGGACGCCTTCGACGTCGGTGATGGCGTTGAGGGGGCCGGGCGGGAAGATCCCAGGCTCGACTCCCAGGTCGCGGATCCGCGGCCGGGCTCCAGGGTCCAGGAGCAGCAACAGGAGGAGCAGGAGTCGCATGGATTTCCTTTCAGTGACGGACGTCGAGTCCCGGGGGGCGCAGCGCCCTTTCCAGCCATCCCAGCAGCGCATCGACCAGCAGAGCCAGAAGCGCGGCGGGGATGGCCCCGGAGAGGATCATTGTCGAATCGGCGAGCTGGAGCCCGGTGACGATCGGCTCGCCGAGGCCGCCCGCGCCGATGAAGGCGGCCAGGGTGGCGGTGCCGACGGTCAGCACGGCGGCGGTGCGCAGGCCGGCGAGGACGACCGGGGCGGCCAGGGGGAGGCGGATCTGCCGCAGGATCTGTCCGGGCGTCATGCCCAGGGCCGTGGCGGCCTCGACAGCCTTGGGATCGGCGTCCCGGACGCCGGTGTAGGTGTTCCGCACGATGGGAAAGAGCGAGTAGATCCAGAGCGCCATGATCGCGGGGACGATCCCCACGCCCAGCAGTGGAATCATGAAGGCCAGCAGTGCGAGGGATGGAACGGTCTGGAGCAGGCCCAGGAGACGGATCACAGCTTCGGCGTACCGGCGGCGCCGCTCCAGCCACAATCCCAGGGGAATCGAGACCAGGGCTCCCAGCAGCAGGGCCGCCGCGGCGAGGCCGAGGTGTTCCAGCGTCCGCCGAGCGAGGGGGACGCGCTCGTCCCAGAGATAGGCCGGCAGGCTGGTCCTCCGCGAGACGGGCGGCTCGGCGCCTCTGGCTTCGGGATTCGTGAGGCCCAGGCTGCGGAGGGCATCCCGGGCCACGACGGTCTCGCTTTCGTGCTTCTCCTGGAGGCGCAGGTTGAGTGCCCGCATGGCGTCCTCGTCCAGGGCGCTCGCGAGGAGACCGAGGACGGTGCCGACCTCGGGGTGCTCCTTCAGTGTCTCGCCCCGCACCAGGGCGGCGGCCTCATAGGGCGGGAAGAAGCCGCGATCGTCCCGCAGCACCTTGAGGTCGTAGAGGATCAGCCGTCCGTCCGTGGTGTAGACGTCCAGCGCGTCGATGTCCCGCTCCCGGGCCGCCCGGTATTGGAGGGCCTGCTGGAGGTGCTGGACGGAAGCGAATTCCAGCCCGTAGACGCGGCGCAGTCCCAAGAGGCCGTCCTCCCGGCCCACGAACTCGTGGCCGAAGCCTCCGCGCAGCCGCTTGGAGACCCGCGCGAGGTCCGAGATGGTGGAAAGGCCCTCGCGCTCGGCCAGCTCCCGGGGGACGGCGATCTCGAAGGAGTTTTCGAATCCCAGAGGGGAGAGCCACCAGAGGTCCCAGCGGCGGAGGAACTCGGAGCGGACGCGGTTGAGGGTCTCGTCCGCGTCTCGGCTTCCGGGTTCGCCGAGGATGGAGACGAGGCCGGTGCCGGTGTACTCGGGATAGACGTCGATGGCGCCGGTCCGCAGGGCCTCGAAGCAGACCTGGGTGCCGGCGAGACCCAGCCGGCGCTCCACCTGGAGATCGGTGCGGCTCTCCAGGAGCTGGGCGAACATCTCCCCGAGCAGGCGGTTTTCCTCGAAGTTCTTCGAGCCCACCACGACGGGGTCCGCCGCGTGGAGGGGGAGGGCGGAGAGGAGTGCGAGCGCGAAGAGAACCCTACACACGCCGCATCTCCAGGAGAGCTTCGACGTACGGATCCGCCGGGTGGGCGGCCAGCTCCGCGGGCGGGGCGAGTTGGAGGAGGTGGCCGGCGCGCATGACGCCGATCCGGCCGGCCAGGCGAAAAGCTTCGGCGAGGTCGTGAGTCACCAGGACGGCGGTCTTCCCGAGCGTCTTCTGAAGGTCTTGGAACTGGCGGTGCAGCTCCAGGCGGGTCAGGGCGTCCAGGGCGCCAAAGGGCTCGTCCAGGAGGATGACCTCGGGATCGGCCGCGAGGGCGCGGGCGAAAGCCACACGCTGGCGCTGCCCGCCCGAAAGCTCGGCGGGATAACGGCGGGCGTGCACGTCCGGATCGAGGCCCACCCGCTCCAGCATCTCCCGGACGCGGGCACGGCGCCGTTCCCGGTCCCAATCCAGGAGGCGGGGGACCAGCTCGACGTTGCGCTCCACGGTCCAGTGAGGGATCAGGCCGCCGTCCTGGGGCACGTAGCCGATGCGGCGCCGCAGGGCGATGGGATCGAGACTGGAGACGGACTGTCCTTCGACGTGGACGGTGCCGGCCGAGGGCTCGACCATGCGGTTGAAGGTGCGCAGCAGAGTGGTCTTCCCCGAGCCGCTCTCGCCCACCAGGGCCACGGTCTCGCCGGGCTGGACCGCCAGGGTCACCCCGGCGAGGGCGGCGGTGCCGTCGCCATAGGTCTTGGCGACGTCCACCGCTTCGAGGACGGGGTCGGCAGGCACGGAGGTAGTCTAGCGTGACCCGGGTGCTACGATCCGAGGCATGAAAAGCGAGTCGCTTCGGTTCCCGGGCGCCAGCGGCCAGCTCCTGGCGGCGCGCCTGGATACTCCCTTGACCACGCCGGTCGCCTATGCCCTCTTCGCCCACTGCTTCACCTGCTCCAAGGACATCAAGGCCGCGGGCTGGATCAGCCGCGCCCTGGTGCAGCGGGGGATCGCCGTGCTGCGCTTCGACTTCACCGGCATCGGCCAGAGCGAGGGGGAGCTCGCGGAAACGGACTTCTCCTCCAACCTGGACGACCTGGTCGCGGCGGCGGAATTCCTGCGCCGCGAGCACGAGGCTCCACGCCTGCTGGTGGGACACAGCCTGGGGGGCTGCGCCGTGCTGGCGGCGGCGGGAAGGATCCCGGAGGCGCGGGCGGTCGCCACCATCGGCGCGCCCAGCGACACCGAGCACTTGCGGAATACACTGGTCCGCCTCTCGCCCGAGCTGGAATCCCAGGGCGAGGCCGAGGTCCATCTCGGAGGACGCCCCTTCCGCATCCGCAAGGCGCTCCTGGACGACCTGGAGGAGGACCACCTGCGCGGCGTCCTGAAGAACCTCCACAAGGCGCTCCTGCTCTTCCATTCCCCCGTGGACAACGTGGTGGGCATCGATCACGCCCGGCGGCTCTTCGAGATGGCGAAGCACCCCAAGAGCTTCGTCTCGCTGGGCATGGCGAACCACCTGCTCACCGACGAAGCGGACGCCCGCTACGTCGGCGACGTCCTGGCGGCCTGGGCGGGCCGGTATCTGGAAGGCGTGCAGACCGCCATGGAGACCGATCCCGAGGTGGGCCGTCCGGGAGAGGTGCTGGTGAGCGGCGGCGAGAGCGGCTTCGTCCAGGAGATCGTGGCCCACCGCCACCGGCTGATCGCCGACGAGCCGGTGGAGGTCGGGGGCACCGACAAGGGACCGACGCCCTACGACCTGCTGCTGGCGGCTCTGGGAACCTGTACGTCCATGACGCTGCGGATGTACGCCAATCTAAAGAAGCTGCCCCTCGAAGGGGTCCGTGTGCGCCTGCGGCACGGCAAGGTCCACGCGGTCGACTGCGCCCGCTGCGAGACCAAGGAAGGCAAGATCGACCGCATCGAGCGGGAGATCGAGGTGCTCGGTCCGCTGACCGAGGAACAGCGCCTGCGGCTGCTCGAGATCGCCGACCGATGCCCCGTCCACAAGACCCTGGAAGCCGAGATCGACATCGTCAGCCGTCTTTCCTGAAACGCTCCGGCCTCGCCAGAGTGCACCTCCGTCATCGCCAGGGGACACGCGTCCGATCCGTCAGACGGCGCAAAGCCCCTCTTTTCCTCCCAAGCTTCTGAAAACAAAGGGTGGCCTTTCCTGGACAGGCCCTGGCACGCTTCGTGGAATTCATGGGTTGGCGAGGCTGGAAGGCAGGGACGACAAGCAGATCGCCGCTGGAACCCGCGACAGCGGGAGCCGGCGGAAACGGATAGACAGAGTCTCCTCTCCCTCCGGTGCCGGGGCGGGTTTAACGCCCTCCGCCCGCCCTGGCCCTCTTTTTTCTCCCCCAAGTCTTGCCTCTTTCCCGTCAGCCTCTATAGAGTCTTCCAGCGGGGAGGAGTCCGCTAACTCCTTTGTGATGCCCTATATAGCTGTTTATCGATGGTTCTCCACGCCCCTTATAATCGATCCGTGAGCGACAACGCCGAGGAGGAACCGCGCATCCTGCAGCGGTCCGAGCACCCCATCTCCCGCCGGGACATCGACAAGAACGCCCTCAAGGTCCTCTACAGGCTCCACAACTCCGGCTATCTGGCCCACATGGTGGGGGGGAGCGTGCGGGACCTGATGATGGGGCGCACGCCTAAGGATTTCGACGTCGGCACCAACGCCCGGCCGAACGAGATCCGCCGCCTGTTCTCGAACTCGCGGATCATCGGCCGGCGCTTCCGGCTGGTCCACGTCTTCTTCCACGATGGCAGCGTCGTCGAGGTCTCCACCTTCCGGAGAGATCCGGATCCGGAGGAGCAGAGAGGGGAGCCGGGCGAGCTGCTCATCACCAGCGACAACACCTACGGCACCCCCCGTCAGGACGCCTTCCGCCGCGACTTCACCATCAACGCCCTCTTCTACAACGTCGCCGATTACACGGTCGTCGACCACGTCGGCGGCATCGAAGACTTGGAGCGCAAGCTGATCCGGGCCATCGGCGATCCGGCGGTGCGCTTCCAGGAGGACCCCGTCCGCATGCTCCGCGCCTGCGAGTTCGCGGGGCGTCTGGGTTTCGGCATCGAGTCGCGGACCCAGGAGGCGATCCACCTCCACCGGAAGGAACTGGAGAAGGCGTCGCCGGCGAGGGTCACGGAGGAGATCATCCAACTGCTGAAGTGCGGGCGGGCCGGGGCGGCCATGCAGTGGATGCTCGAGCTGGGCCTCCTGGAGGTCCTGCTGCCCGAGGCCTACGCCATGCTCACCGCGGGCGAGCGGGGACTGGGGGACTTCGGTCAGATCCTGCCGGTGATCGACCGCATGGTGGCCGAGGACCGCCCTCTCACCGACACCGGCCTGCTGGCGGCGTTGCTGCTCCCCAAGGTGATGCTCGGCCGGCTCGACATCGAGGCGACCAAGGGCAAGCCGATGCGCCGCGCGGAAATCGAGGCCATGATCCAGGAAGAGGTCGCGCCCTTCTTCTCCCGCCTGACGATCTCCAACCTGCGCTCCCAGCAGGCCCTCCATGCCCTGACCGGTTTCCAGCGCCTGTGCGAGCCGCAATGGTCCACCCACGAGCGGGTGCGGTTGGCGCGCAAGCCCTGGTTCGACGACGCCCTGCTGCTGTTCGAGCTTCTCGTCCGGGCGACGGGAGAGGGGTATGAGGCGCTGAAGGAATGGCAGGCCGCGGGCCGCCGCCGTCCCCCTCTCAAGGCTCCCGCCGACAGCGGGGAGCGATCCCGTCCACGGCGCCGTCGCCGGCGTCGCGGCCCCGCCTTGTGACAGGTTTCACAAAACCTGCCACGCTTGGCATAGCATAGGCTCGGTCCGGGCTCAGGTTTCGGCCCGAGCTTCCGAGAGGAACATCCATGTCCTGGTTCTCCGATCTCTACAGGTCCGCGGTAGGCAAGAAGGCGGTGATGGCCGTCACGGGCATCATCCTCTTCGGCTTTGTTCTTGTGCACATGATCGGCAACCTCAAGCTGTACGAGGGTGCGTATACGAGCGGGGAGCACGCGGGACAGGCGTACCTCGATGTCTACGGCGAGTTCCTGCGCAGCGTAGGGGAGCCGGCCCTGCCGGCGTACGGCGTTCTCTGGCTGCTCCGCATCGTGCTGCTGGCCGCCGTCGTCCTCCACATCTGGGCGGCCTGGCAGGTCACCCGCATGAGCCGGCAGGCGCGCCCGCGGGACTACGTGAGCCGGCCGAAGGTCCACACCACCTACGCCTCGCGGACCATGCGCTGGGGCGGGGTGATCGTCCTCCTCTTCGTCATCTACCACCTGCTGCACTTCACGACGGGCACGGTCCATCCCGATTTCAGGGAAGGCGCGGTGTACCACAACGTGGTCAGCGGCTTCCAGGTCTGGTACATCTCGCTGTTCTACATCGTGGCGCAGGTGGCTCTGGGCCTCCACCTCTACCATGGGCTGTGGAGTCTCTTCCAATCGCTGGGGTGGAACCATCCCCGGTTCAATCGCTGGCGGAGCGGCTTCGCGCACGCCTTCGCCTGGATCATCACCCTCGGCAACATCTCGTTCCCCCTGGCCGTGCTGACCGGCCTCGTCCGCTAGGAGCTCCGCCATGAAGCTCGACAGCAAAGTCCCCTCCGGTCCTCTGGAGAAGAAGTGGGATGAGCACAAGGGACACGTGAAGCTGGTCAATCCCAACAACAAGCGGAAGTTCACGATCCTGGTGGTGGGTTCGGGCCTGGCCGGGGCCTCGGCGGCGGCGAGCCTCTCCGAGCTGGGGTACAACGTGAAGTGCTTCTGCTTCCAGGACAGCCCCCGCCGCGCCCACTCGATCGCCGCCCAGGGCGGCATCAACGCCGCCAAGAACTACCACAACGACGGCGACAGCGTCTTCCGGCTGTTCTACGACACCATCAAGGGCGGCGACTTCCGGTCCCGCGAGGCCAACGTCTACCGGCTGGCCCAGGTATCGGTCAACATCATCGACCAGTGCGTGGCGCAGGGCGTGCCCTTCGCGCGCGAGTACGGCGGCCTGCTGGACAACCGCTCCTTTGGCGGCGCCCAGGTGGCCCGCACCTTCTACGCCCGGGGCCAGACCGGGCAGCAGCTCCTGCTGGGCGCCTATCAGGCCCTGGAGAAGGAGATCTCCGCCGGCAAGGTGAAGATGTTCCCGCGCACGGAGATGCTCGACCTGGTGGTGGACGCCGGCCGCGCGGTGGGCATCATCACCCGCGACCTGGTGACCGGTAAGATCGATCGCCACGCGGGCCACGCCGTGGTACTGGCGACGGGTGGCTACAGCAACGTCTACTATCTTTCCACCAACGCCAAGGGCTCGAACGTCACCGCCGCCTGGCGCGCCCACCGGCGCGGCGCCCTCTTCTCCAATCCGTGCTTCACGCAGATCCATCCCACCTGCATTCCGGCCTCCGGCGACTACCAGTCGAAGCTCACTCTGATGAGCGAGTCGCTGCGCAACGACGGCCGGATCTGGGTGCCGAAGAACCCGGGCGACACCCGCTCTCCCGAGCAGATCCCGGAGAGCGAGCGCGACTACTACCTGGAGCGCAAGTACCCGAGCTTCGGCAACCTCGTGCCCCGCGATGTGGCCGCGCGCAACGCCAAGGCGATGGTGGACGAGGGGCTCGGCGTGGGGTCGCAGAAGAACGGCGTCTACCTCGACTTCTCGGACTCCATCAAGCGTCTGGGCCGCAGAACCATCGAAGAGCGGTACGGCAACCTCTTCCAGATGTACGAGAAGATCACCGGCGAAGACCCGTACGCGGTGCCGATGCGGATCTACCCGGCCCCGCACTACACCATGGGCGGGCTCTGGGTGGACTACGACCTGATGAGCAACGTCCCGGGGCTGTTCATCCTCGGCGAGGCCAACTTCTCGGACCACGGCGCCAACCGCCTGGGGGCGAGCGCGCTGATGCAGGGCCTGGCGGACGGCTACTTCGTCCTCCCCTACACCGTCGGCGACTATCTCTCCAGCTTCCTGGGGAAGGACGTCACCACGGAGTCGGACGCCTTCCGGGCTACCGAGGCCGACATCAACGAAAGCATCCAGCGCATGCTCTCCAGCGCCGGCAAGCGCACCCCCGATTCTTTCCACCGGGAGTTGGGACGGCTGGTCTGGGACTATTGCGGCATCACCCGCACCGCCGAGGGGCTCAGGAAGGCCCTGGAGCGGATCCCCGCGCTGCGGGAGGAGTTCTGGAGCAACCTCCGCGTCCAGGGGACCGCGCACGGGCTCAACCAGGAGCTGGAGAAGGCCGGACGCGTCGCCGACTATTTCGAGCTGGCCGAGTTGATGTGCATCGACGCCCTGGACCGTGACGAGTCGTGCGGCAGCCACCTGCGGGAGGAGCATCAGACCCCGGAAGGCGAGGCGCAGCGCAACGACGCCCGCTACCAGTACGTCGCGTCCTGGGAATGGAACGGCGTGGGCAAGGCTCCGGCCCTCCACAAGGAGCCGCTGGAGTTCGAGAGCGTGACGCCCACCCAAAGGAGCTACAAGTGATGAACCTGACCCTTCACGTCTGGCGTCAGAAGAGCCCCGCGGACGAGGGGCGGATGGTGAAATACGAGATCCGGGACGTCAACGAGCACGCTTCGTTCCTGGAGATGCTGGACGTCTTGAACGAGCGGCTCGTGGCGGAGGGCGAGGAGCCCATCGCCTTCGAGCACGACTGCCGCGAGGGCATCTGCGGCGCCTGCGGCTTCATGATCAACGGCGAGGCCCACGGGCCGCTGCCCGGCACCACCGTGTGCCAGCTCCACATGCGCCACTTCAAGAGCGGGGACGTGCTCTACCTGGAGCCTTGGCGGGTCCGCTCCTTCCCCGTGATCAAGGACCTGGTGGTGGACCGCGGCGCTTTCGACCGCGTCATCCAGGCGGGCGGCTTCATCTCGGTCGCCACGGGCAGCGCGCCCGAGGCGAACCTGATGCCGATCCCCAAGGCGCTGGCCGACCGTGCCTTCGACGCGGCCGCCTGCATCGGCTGCGGCGCCTGCGTGGCCCAGTGCCCCAACGGCGCGGCGCAGCTCTTCACCTCCGCGAAGGTCTCCCACCTCAACATGCTGCCGCAGGGGCAGCCCGAACGTTACGACCGCGCCCTGGCGATGGTCGAGGCGATGGAGAAGGAGGGCTTCGGGAGCTGCTCCAACTACGCCGAGTGCGAAGCCGTCTGCCCGAAGGAGATCTCCGTCGACTTCATCGCCCGCATGAACCGCGACTACCTCAAGGCCAAGGCCAAAGGGGGCTCCAAGCCGCCCGTCAGCGCCGCCGGTTAGGCCCGCCAGATCTTCCCGTGAAGGACGCCCGGCTGGGAGGCCGGGCGTTTTCTTCGCGGAATCAATTACCTTTCAAGGCTGGTACCATTTTGGGAGAATTCAGTGTTGTAGTAGGCTCAGAGCATGGCAATCGATGATGAGGTGAGACGGGCTACGAAGTTGCTGGAGACCATCATGCAGGCGGCAGGGATGACCCGGAAGGATCTCGACCAGAAGCTCGGCGCCGGGCCGGGGTATGTCAGCCAGGTGCTGACGGGGCGGATGGAGCTCAAGTTCCGCCACATCCTGGCAATCCTGCGCGCGCTGGACGTGGAGCCTAACGTCTTCTTCCAGACGCTGTATCCGGAGGACCGTCCCGCGACCGACGCGGTGGTCATGGAGGAGTTCCTGCGCAGGTTCCAGAAGCTCGGCTTCGGAGCCCAGCCGGCTCCTCCGCCGACTCCCGGAATCAACCCCCAGGAGTTGGAGAAGATGATTCAGGGAGCGGTGCGAGCGGCGCTGGCCGGGTTGCCGGGGGGCGACCCTGAGCCATCCCGCGAGGAGTCTTCCCTCCGGGGGAACGGCTCTGAGGATTCAGGGCCCCGGGGAGGGAAGGGTCCCCGGGGCAAGAGACCAAGGAGCTAGCCCGGAAAATTCACGAGGGGGGATGACAAAGGGGTCGTCCATCGGATAAGTGTAGTTCTGCCAAGAAGCTACACGGACCGGAAAAAGGACGACCCCGATGACAGAGTGTATCCGACAAAGAGGTCAACGGCTGGATCAAATCTGTGCTTGGCTTCCTCTAGACAGTCATCTGTAAAAAGCCTCGGCCGCCCCTCAGTGGGGGAAAACCCTCGCTCTGGCATTTTCTGCCGCGCGGGCTTCTAGGGGGGTCAGTGACCCTCGACCGGCTTCCTGGACAGCGGCTGGAGGCGGGCGTTGAGGGAGCGGATGAGCTCCAGCGCCTGCTGCTCCTGGTCGGCCACCTGCTGGAGCTGCAGGAGCGCGGCCAGGGTCTCGAGCTCGACCCGCAGGGCGCGGAAGATGGGCACCGTCGCGGCGACCGTCTCCTTGAGCTCCCTCACCAGGCCCAGCTTCACGTAGACCGAGGCCAGATCGAGGGAGACGAGGGCGACCTCGTACGAGAGCTCCCGCTCCAGGTAGCCCTTCCGTGAGCGCAGCAGGGCCGCCTCGGCCGCGCGCAGGTGGCCGAGGTCGCGCAGCAGCAACCCTTCCTGCCAGGAGACCCGCAGCAGGATCAGGGGATCGTCGAACTCCTGGTAGATCCCGCGCGCCTCGGAGTAGATCTGCAGGGCCTGGTCCGGCCGCCCGAGATCGATATAGCAGCGGATCAGGTTCTGGCAGGCGGCCAGGAGCAGGTGGGGATCCTCCTCGTAGTCGATGAGGGGGATCGCCTGGTTCAGGACGCGGACCGCGCCTGCCGCCTCGCCGGCGTAGATCAGGGCGATGGCCTTGTGCACCATCGTGCTGGCGAGCTGGTGGTTCTCACCGACCTCGCGATAGATCTCTCCCGCCTCCTCGCAGAGGACGACGGCCTGATCGAACCGCCCATGGAAGATGGCGAGCGAGATCGTCTTCTCGATCAACCAGGCGCGCAGAACCGGGTCGCCCGTGCCGGCCTCGCGGTAGCTGCGGGCGACGGCGAACGCCCATTCCGCCTCGCGCGGCTTGCTGTTGACGCGCAGCGCGTTGCCGTACTGCCCCCAGGCCCGCGCCCGCAGGTCGGCCAGCCGCAGCTCGCCGCCGGCCGCGCCGGTCTCGCAGGCTTCGGCGCAGAGCCGTGCCAGGTTGGCCTGGTGGAGCATCTCCTCCGCGTGGCGGAAGCGGACCGCGTGGCTGCGGTCGACCAGCGCCCGCGCCACGGCGGGGGTGGCGAACGCGCCGACGCCGGTGACACGCTGGGTCTGCTCCTTCGGCGCCAGGGCGTCGAGCTCCTCCAGCAGGGCCTCGACGGAGATCTCCCGGAGAGGCTCCTCCGGCGTCAGGAAAGCCATGAGCGACCGCTCGGCGGCCTCGAACGCGCCGCTGTAGTCGTAGCCGCCGGCGGTCTCCTCGCGCCTTGCTTCCCGCTCGGCCGCGGGGCGGAGCAGCCGGGCCAGACGCTGGGAGCTCCAGCCCATGGCCTGGAGGCGCTCGCGGCAGGCCGGGCATTCCGTCAGCAGATGGCGCATGACCTGCGCGTTGCGCCGGTGGCGGTCGGGCAGGGAGACGCCACGCAGGAATCCTTCGAAGTCCTCAACGCTCGGATGGCTCTCGAACATGGTCACCTCCCTCGACGAGACCTCAGATCAAAAGAAACCGCGGCTCTTCTAACCGCCAGAACACCAGGGACGGGTAACGCCATTGGGATCGATGCAAGTGCCGCCCATCGTGGTGGCGCCGCCGCTGGTGAGGCCGGTGCCGCTGCCGGAGAGGGTGCCCGAGGTGTCCTCCTTGGTGGTGGACGATCCGGTCCGGGGAGCGGGACGGCGCAGGCCCAACGCCTGCTCCAGCCACTGCAAGGCGGCGCTCATCCAGCCCGCCTCGACGCCGGGCCGCTGGGGTTCCAGACCCCGGGCTTCGGCGGCGGGAGCCGCCAGGAGGGCGGTCAGGGCTGCGAGGACGAGAAACAGACGGATACCAGGAGTGCGGTTCATGGCAACTCTTCTCCTTCCCAATCAACGCGGATGCGACACGGCCGGAACGACCGGCGGACCGCGAAAGAAAACCCTCATTGGATACGGCTCTATAGAAGGTTGTGTGTCTCAGCGGTAAAACGTGACACGAAAGGGAGCCATCGCCGGGCTGAGGGTTGAGGAAGGGCATCTCGTCTTGAAGAGTCAGGGCGGCGCCGGCCCGGGGCCGGCGCCGCGCGGTTCGTCAACGGACGTTGCCGCTCTTGGAAACGGGGTCGATCCGCGCGTTGAGGAAGCGGATCAACTCCAGGGCCTGCTGTTCCTGGTCCGCCACCTGCTGGAGCTGGAGCAGCGAGGCCAGTGCGTCACGGTCCACCCGCAGGGCGCGGAAGATCGGCACCGTGGCCGCCACCGTCTGCCGCAGGTCGTCGGTGGCCCCCAGCTTGGCGTAGAGCGCCGTCAGATCGAGCGACACGACCGCCGCCTCGTACATCAGACCGCGTTCGATGAACCCTTCCCGCGCCCGCAGCAGGGCCGTCTCGGCCGCCCGCAGGTGGCCGAGGTCCCTCAGGAGCTGGCCTTCCTGCCATCCGGCGCGGAGGAGGATCAGGCTGTCGCTGAACTCCTTGTAGAGGTCCCGCGTCTCCGAATAGAGGGTGAGCGCGAGCTCCGGCTGATCGAGGTCGATGTAGCACCGGATCAGGTTGTGGCAGGCCGCCATCAGAAGGTGCGGATCGCCCTCCTGGTCGATCAGGGGGATCGCCTGGTTGAGCAGTCTGACCGCGGCCTCCGCGCCGCCGGCGTAGAGGCAGGCGATGGCCTGCAGGACGAGGGTGCGGGCCAGGGCGTGCGCCTCTCCGAGATGGCGGTACACCTCCGCGGCTTCCTCGAGCTTCGCGACGGCTTCGTCAAACCGGCGCTGGAAGGTATAGAGCGAAGCGATCTGCTCCCAGACGCGGGCCCGCAGGACGGGATCGCCGGTGCCGGTCTCCAGGTGAGCCTGCGCGGTGATCAGAACCTCCTCGGCCTCCCGCATCCTGCCGGCGACGCGCAGGGCGTTGCCGTATTGGCCCCAGGCCCGGGCCCGCAGGTCCGCCAGCCGGGATTCGTTGGCGGCCGTCTCGGGGGAGACGCGCTGCGCGAGGTCCCGCGCCATCGTGGCCCAGAGCAACATCTTCTCGGGGTCGGAATAGCGGCAGGCGTGGCTGCGCTCGATCAACAGCGGCACCAAGCGCGGGCAGGCGAAGCGATCGTCCTGGGTCAGCGCGGCCCATTGGTCCCGAGGCGCCCGATCCAGCTCCTCCAGGAGGAAGTCTGGTTCGTAGGGCGGCTGCGGGGCCTCGGCCAGGAAGTCGGACACGGCCTCTTCCGTCCGCGCGAAGGCTTGACTGTAGTCGTACCCGTTCGTCCGCTCGGCCGAGCGGGACGTCTCGCCTCCAGGGAGGTAGACGAGCCGCACCAGCCGGTCGCCAGGCCATCCCATCGCCTGCAAGCGGTCGCGACAGACCGTGCAGGAGGCCAGGAGGTGCCTCAGGATCTTCGCGTTGCGAGCGGTGTGGCCTGGACGGGAAGGGGATCTCAGAAAGCCCTCCCAGTCTTGGGTGCTCGGATGGTCTGGGTGCATCGCAGCTACCTCCGAAAAAAACAGATCAAAGGAATCCAACCTTTATCTATCAGAGGGCGGCGGCTACCGCCGCCCCCTTCAGCGCACCTTCTATCTACTTACCACCGCCGTTGCCGTTGCCGTTGCCCCGATCCACCACGATGCAGCCGTTGGGATCGATGCACGAACCGGTCAGGCCGCCGCTGGTGGTCGTACTGCTGCCGATGTCCGTCGACGCCTTCTCCTTCGCGCTCTGGACGCCGGGCGTCGGGACTCCGAGGAGCTGGCTCAGCCAGCTCAGGGCGGCACCGAACCAGCTCCCGTCCATGGCGCTGCCGGGGGGAACCTTCCCCAGGGGAAGCGCCTGTGCGGCGGGCGCGGCGATGGCTAACAACGTCACTGTCAACAGGATGGCGGCGAAATTGCGGGTCAGGCGGCTCATAGGTACTCTCCTCTCCAAAAGAAAATCAGTGGAACACAGGGCGGGACATCTAAGGGTTGCCCCCTCGGCGGCCCACCGTCATCTGAATCTTCAACTTCGGAACCGGTTCTGACCCTAGAGTGTGACGCCGATTCAGAACCGTGACAAGCATGTGGCGGACTTTTGCCCACCGGTTTGTCATTTCGAGGCCGGAACCGCCCTTTTACTGAGCACCTTGGGGGTGAACGGGGGTTTCCAGGCGTCTCCACCCTCTCCGCAGGCGTCCTCCCGAAAGGACGGTTCCCCGCCTTCCCATACCCCGTCAGGATAGCGTCGCGGAGGAGATAAACAGCTCATTTTATTGACCTTATGACCATTCTCTATCGTCGATAAGCCCCTATGGCATAGCCCTTGCCCTATAGGGTTGCCGGAAGCCGTCGGGCACGGCTTCCCGAAGGAGAATCGAGATGGTCAGAAACAAGAGGCAGCGCGCAATCATCGCCATGACCCTGCTGGCGTCCCTGACCTACGGGACGGCGGCAGTTGAAGCTCAGCGGGTGACCCGGCGCGACCGCACCTGGAAGGGGGCCGGCATCGGCGCCGTGATCGGCGCGGCCGGCGCCTATGCCAAGGGCAAGCGGGAGGCCGACGAGATCCTGGCCGGCGCGGCCATCGGTGGCGTCGTCGGCGGCGCCATCGGCGCCTACATGGACCGCCAGCAGGAGCGCCTGGCCCATATCCCCGGCACCACGGTCGAGCGGCTGGGCGAGGACACCCTCCTCGTCCACTTCGACTCGGACGTCCTGTTCGACACGGGCTCGTCCCGCCTCGACGGCGACGGCCGGTCCACCCTGTCCGACGTGGCGGAGGTGATCAACGAATACCGGAAGACGGCCGTGGTGGTCCAGGGCCATACGGACTCTCAGGGCAGCGAGGAGTCCAACGACGACCTCTCCGAGCGGCGCGCCCGTTCGGTGGAAGGCTACCTGATCGGCCGCGGCATCGATCCGCAGCGCGTCACCGCCATCGGCTTCGGCGAGAACGCGCCGGTCGCGAGCAACGGCTCGTCCTACGGCCGGTCGCAGAACCGGCGGGTGGACATCCTCCTGAAGGGCAAGTCCGGCCCGTTGCGCCAGGGTTAACGAGGAACGTTCGTGAAAGGAGATGTAGAGATGTTCAGCATAGTCAGACAACGAGGTTTCGTGGTCCTCTTCCTGGTGGGGCTCCTGCTCCTGGGCGCCACGGCGGCCCAGGCCGAGCACCGCAAGGACACCAACGGTTCCGACCGCCTGGTGAAGGGCATCGCCATCGGCGCGGCCGCGGGCGCCGTCACCCAGGTTGTCCGTGGCAGGACCCAGGGTAAGGAGCTCCTCAAGGGCGCGGCCGTCGGCGGCGCGGTGGGTGGCGCGGTCGGCGCCTACAGCGACTACAAGCAGGAGAAGGAAGCGCGCGAGGACGCCGAGCGCCGGGCGGATTACCGCTACCGGGGCGGGGACCGCTACTACCGGAGCGGCGACTCCTACCGGGGCGCCCGCTACTATGACAACGGGCGTGCCTACTATCGCGGCAACGGCCGCGCCCGCCGGCACCGGTGACACAGGCGAGGGGCAGGGGCGCGGCACAGGCCGCGCCCCTTTCCTCCCGCCCTCTTCACGCCGTTCCAGGGACCTTCACCCCTCGGTCTCACCTCTTCCGGCCCTCAGCCTTCTTCGCCGCGCTCTCCTCTCCCGGTGAGACTGGAGAGGGCCGGGAGAGGGGGGCCGGGGGGTGAGGGCCCCTGGCACGCCCCTTGATTGGAAGGGAGTGACAGTCCCTCCAGCCTGGGACGACCGAAAGGAGATCGACATGTTCAACCTTCAATCCAAGAAGAGTCTCGGAAGCCTGACGGCCTCCGTTCTCATCCTCTCGCTGTTCGCGGGTTGCGCCTCGGCGCCGCCCTCCGAGCGCCCGGAACGGGTCACCAAGCGCGACCGGACCGTCAAGGGCGCGGGCATCGGCGCGGCGGCCGGCGCCGCGGCGGCGGTCCTCAAGGGCGAGCGGGAAGCCGACGAGATCCTGGCCGGCGCCGCCATCGGCGCGGTGGTCGGCGGCGGCATCGGCGCCTACATGGACGCCCAGCAGGAGAAGCTGGCGCGCATCCCCGGCACCTCCGTCGAACGGGTGGACGACGACACCCTCCTCGTCCACTTCGACTCCGACATCCTCTTCGGCGTCGACTCCGCCACCGTCGACGCGGACGGCCGGAGCACTCTGGAAGATGTGGCGTCCGTCCTGAACGAGTACCCCAAGACCGCCGTGGTCGTCCAGGGCCACACCGACTCGACGGGCAGCGAGGAGCACAACCAGAATCTCTCGGAGCGGCGGGCCGGCTCCGTCCGCGGCTACCTGGTGAGCCGTGGCGTGGACGCGGACCGCCTGGCCGCCATCGGCATGGGCGAGGGCTATCCGGTGTCCAGCAACGACTCCGAGTCCGGCCGGCAGCAGAACCGGCGCGTGGACATCCTCCTCAAGGCCGCGGCCGGCCCGCTGCGCAGCGGCCGGTAGCGTACCCGCCTCTTTCCCTCCGGGGATCGCGACGATCCCCGGGGGAAGCCGTCCATCACCCCGAGACTGCGGGCAGGTACAGTGGGGATCGTCGCGAGTCCATGGAGGATCACGGCGAGTCCGGCGGGAGTCCTCCGAGTCCACCGGGGATGTCGTCCAGTCCTCGGGGATTGCGGCCGGTCCAACGGGTAGGGTTACGCGTCCATCAGGGATCGCAACAAGTCCACGGGGATAGCGACAGGTGCGGTTGAACTTGCCGCGAGTCCACCAGGGATCTTCGCGATCCTCCGGGGGATCGGCGCAGGTACCGCGGACACGGGACAAGTTCCCGAGAGTGTGGCACATTTATTGTAAAACGCATCGTAGGGAGGCGACGATGCGTACCGAGATCCATCCCCCCGCGCAGGAGTTCATCCCCGAACGTCCCACCATCCCCAAGCTCTGGCAGGCGGCCCAGGGGTGCAGGGCATGCGACCTCTACAAGAACGCGACGCAGGCCGTCCTCGGCGCCGGTCCCCGGGAAGCGGCGGCTTGCTTCATCGGCGAGCAGCCCGGAGACCAGGAAGACCTGGCGGGAAAGCCCTTCGTGGGGCCCGCCGGCAAGCTGCTGGACGAGGCCTTGAGCGCGGCGGAGATCCCGCGCGAGGAGGTCTATGTCACCAACGCCGTCAAGCACTTCAAGTGGGAGCCGCGGGGCAAGCGGCGCATCCACGCCAAGCCCACGCTGGGGGAGGTCCGGGCCTGCCGTCCCTGGCTGGAGACCGAGCTGGAGATCGTCAAGCCGGAGGTGATCGTCTGTCTCGGGGCCACCGCCGCGCAGACGCTGATGGGCCCCAAGTTCAAGATCACGGTGGAAAGGGGCAAGTTCTTCGAGACCCTCTGGGCTCCCTGGCTCACCGCCACGATCCACCCCTCGGCGATCCTCCGGATGCCGGACGAGGCCGCGCGCCGGAAGGCGAGGGAAATGTTCGTGGCGGATCTGCGGCGGGTGGCGAAGAAACTGGCGGCGGTGCAGACGCGCTCGCGATAAGCTCCGCGAATGCAAGCCCAGAACATCGACGACGTCCTCCAGATCCTCGACGGCATCATCGCCGACTGCAAGGCGAAGCGCGATCCGCTGGGGTACTTCCCGGCCCTGTACCGGCAGGTGACCCTCAAGGTGAAGCAGGGGATCGCGGCGGGGTTCTTCGACGATGGGCCGCGGATGGACCGCTTCGACGCCCTGTTCGCCAGCCGCTATTTCACGGCTTACGACGCCTTCCGGTCCGGCGGGCAGCCCACGAAGAGCTGGCAACTGGCCTTCCAGGCCACGCAGTCGGGGAATCTCATCATCCTCCAGGACCTCCTGGTGGGGATCAACGCCCACATCAACCTGGATCTGGGAGTGGTCGCGGGAGAGACGTTCCAGGGACAGGCCCTGCAGGACTTCCACGGAGATTTCAACAAGATCAACGACATCCTGTTCGGGCTGATCCCTCCAGTGGAAACCGTGATCAGCCGTTTCTCGCCTCTGATCGGCCTGCTCGAGAAGATCGGCGGCCAGGACATGATCCGGGTGCTCGACTTCAGCATGGACGCCGCCCGCGACGATGCCTGGCTGCACGCGGTGCTCCTCTCGATGCAGCCGCCGGCCTTATGGCCCCCTGACGGTCCAGGCTCTGGACACCAAGGTAGCCTTCCTGGGCAAGATCGTGGCGCAGCCCTCCGGCCTGGTGGGGAAGGCCGTCGATCTCATCCGGGAGACGGAGAGCAAGGACGTGCCGGCGATCATCGACGCCCTGAATTCGATCGTGCCGGCGCCATGAGGCGCTTTACAACTCCCTCAATGTCGGTGTAGCATATCGATAGTCGTCAACGTGCCAGTCGAGGCGCGGCGATTGTCGAAGGGAGTTGGACCATGGCGGCCGAGATCTCCGAGTTTGCTCTTCCTCTTCTGGCCCTGGTCCTGGTCCTGATCGGCTCCCGGGCGATCTCGCGGCGCGGCCGGAAGCTCTGATCCGGCTACGCCGCCGCCTGCTCCGTCAGCCACCCCGCGGCCTCGCGCCACAGGGTTTCCTTGAAGCGCTCCCTGAAGAATCCGAAGTGCCCGATCGCCCTGGCCCCCAGCTTCCGGGGGACGACGTGCTTGTGGATGATCCGGGCGTTCCGGTAGGTTTCCAGCAGGCTCTCCACGGCGCGGCGGGGAGCGTAGTCGTCGTCCTCGAAGCTGTAGGCGAGGATGGGTTTCTCGAAGCTCTCGAAGCCCCAGCGCCTCTCCTCGTTGTCCTGGAACATGAAGCCCGGCCGGCGGCACCAGGCGGCCCACTCCCGGGCGACGCCGTCGGGGAGGTCCTCCTTGACGCCGAGCCAGCCCGGGACGTAGCCGAAGATCCGGCTCACCACCGGCACGGTGTGCCAGCGCAGGGCCAGCCAGTACCGCTCGGGGGAGGGCCAGTTTCCCCAGTAGCCGTTCTGGGCCGCCACCCCCAGCATGCCGTGGATCCGCGCGTTGTTGTCCGCCAGCCCCACGATCTGGCCGCCGACGCTATGGCCCACCACCAGGAGCCTGGCGGGATGGAGATGGCGGGCGATCCAGTCGAGGACGCCCTCCTGATCGTCCTCGGCCCACTGGTGCATCCACGCCCGGAACCCGACGAGGCTCCGGGGGCGTGAATCCCCGATCCCCCGGTAATCGTAGGTCAGCACCGTGAAACCCTCGCCGGCCAGGAAGCGGGCGAAGGCGTCGTAGTAGCGGCGCCGGACGGCGGTGGCGGAGTTGATCAGCACGACCTTGTCCGTCCCCGCCGCGGGCTCATAGCGGGTGGCGGCGAGGCGGAAGCCGTCCAGCGCCGGGATGCGGAAGCCGTCTTCGATCCGGAGGCTCATCGTGTTCTCCTTGAGACGTCAGATCCTCTCGATAATGGTGGCGATCCCCTGGCCGCCGCCGATGCAGAGGGTGATCAGGGCGGTGCCGAGGCCCCGCCGCTCGAGCTCGTCCAGGGCCGTGCCGAGCAGCATCGCGCCGGTGGCGCCCAGCGGATGCCCGAGGGCGATGGCGCCGCCGTTGACGTTGACCCGCTCGGGGTCGATGCCGAGGTTGCGGATGGTCTGCAGCGGCACCACCGCGAAGGCCTCGTTGATCTCCCAGAGGTCGATGTCGCCCGGCCGCATGCCCGCCCGGTCGAGGGCCTTGCGGGAGGCCGGGGTGGGGGCGGTGAGCATGATCACCGGCTCGGCGCCCGCCGTGGCCATGGCGCGGATGCGGGCCCGCGGCTTCAGGCCGCGCGCCTCCACGTAGTCGCGGGACGCCAGCAGCACGGCCGCCGCGCCGTCCACGATGCCGCTGGAGTTGCCGGCGGTGTGGACGTGGCGGATCTCGGAGACTTCGAGGTAGGCCTGGAGGGCGAGCGGATCGTACTTCTCGCCCATGGCTACGAAGGAAGGCGCCAGGGAGGTGAGCCCTTCGAGCGTGGTGTCCGGCCGCGGGTTCTCGTCCTTCTCCAGGAGCGCCTCGCCGGTCGCGGGGTCCTTGACGGGGAAGAGGGAGCGCCCGAAGTGGCAGCTCTGCTGGGCGAAGGTCGCCTTGCGCTGCGACTCCAGGGCGAAGGCGTCCACGTCCTCCCGGGAGAAGCCCTCCAGGGTGGCGATGAGGTCGGCGCTGATCCCCTGCGGGACCTGCGGATAGCGGGCCCGGAGCTTCAGGTTGCCGCCGTCCTGCCCGCCGCCGTCGGCGCCGATGGGCACCCGCGACATGCTCTCGACGCCGCCGGCCACCACGAGGCCCTGGACGCCGGCCATGACTCCCATGGCGGCGAAGTTGACGGCCTGGAGGCCCGAGCCGCAGAAGCGGTTGATGGATGTCGCCGAGACCTCGATCGGCCAGCCCGCCGCGAGTACGGCGTTGCGGGCGATGTTCGCCCCCTGCTCACCGACCTGGCCCACGCAGCCGGCGACGACGTCGTCGACCTCGGCGGGATCGAAGCCGGTACGGGCGGCGAGCTGGTTCAGGGTCTGGGCGAGCAGCTCCTGGGGATGGACGTTGGACAGGGCGCCCTTGCCCGCCTTGCCGCGTCCCCGCGGCGTGCGGACGGCGTCGAGGATGAAGGCTTCGCTCATGGTTCCGATCTCCTGATGCACGAACGATCGTTCTATTTTTTGACGTTGCTTCTTCTGGATTCCCGATCTCAAGCCCGGCTGTCGGCGAGGAGGCGCTCGAAGGCGGCGCGGGCGCGCTCGCGGGCCTGGAGGTCGCGGAGCATGCGATACGCGTGGTGATAACCGAGGACGATCGAGTTGACGTCGAAGGCGAACTGCTCGGCGTCGAGGTCGGGCCGGAAGTGGCCCGCCTCGATGGCCAGGCGGGCGGCCTTGGCGACGAAGTCGTGGCGCCTCTGATGCGAAAGGACCAGATAGTCCCGCAGCGGCCCGGGCCGGTCGTCGAGCTCGACCGAGGCGGCGACGATCAGGCAGCCGCCCGGCATGTCGGGGTTGTTCTGCCAGGTGAGCCAGTGCTCCATGAGAGCCCGCAGACGGGGCTCGCCCCGGGGGACGGCGAGGGCAGGGCGGATGACGTTCTGCTCGAAGAGCTCGACCGCGGCCTGAAGGACCTGGAGTTGGAGCTCGTCCTTGGAACCGAAATGGGCGAAGAGGCCGCTCTTGGAAAGGCCGAGCTCCGAGGAGAGGGTGCCGATGGTCAGCCCGTCCAGACCGTCGCGGCTGGCCAGGCGCACGGCTTGGTCGAGGATGCGTTCGCGGGTCTCGGCTCCCTTGCCCATGCACACAATGATACGAACGGTCGTTCTATTTTGCAAGGGGAAAAGAAACACGGACGAACACGGACAAGCATGGACGAACACGCCGAACAGCCCCCCTGAAAACGAAAACCCCCGGTCGCCTCGCGGCGCCGGGGGTTTAAGGGTCCGTCTAGGTGGCGTTGGGTTCCCTCTTGAGGGCTACCCTCCCTGTGCCACGGACATGGAGGATCCTCTTACGAGGACGCCACCTCCATCGAACCGTGTTTACCTTCAATCACTGGACCACCTCCTTCCTGGGCGTAACCATCATCGGCGGGTCCCAGCCCGCCCGGCTCCTTGGGCCGCCCAAGCCTCATCGAAGCCGCCGCGTCACCCCGAAGGAGGCGCGGACCCTTATGCACGGAGGTTATTTTGGGGGAGCTGGGTGGAATTGTCAACGGCGAAGCCCCTTTACCTGCCGTTTGTTAAGCCCCCGCTACACCCTCGGGCGTGTGGTAGTGTTCGCCGATATCTTGCCCTCACCGGGAGGAATGGACCCCATGAAAAAAATAGGCATCCTTTTCGGCCAGGAGGACACGTTCCCCCAGGCCTTCATCGAGCGGGTGAACGCGAAGGGCGTGGAAGGGGTGGTCGCCGAGCCGGTCCGCATCGACAAGCTGATCCAGGGCGAGCCCTCCGGCTACGACGTCATCATCGACCGGATCTCGCAGGACGTACCCTTCTACCGCGCTTGCCTCAAGAACGCGGCGCTCAACGGCACGGCGGTCATCAACAACCCGTTCTGGTGGAGCGCCGACGAGAAGTTCTTCAACAACTGCCTGGCGACCAAGATCGGCGTGGCCGTGCCGAAGACGGTGCTGCTGCCGTCGCACCAACCGCCGCCGGACACCGGCCCGAAGTCGTTCCGCAACCTGGCCTATCCCCTGGACTGGGAGGGGATCTTCAACTACGTGGGCTTTCCAGCCTTCTTCAAGCCCTTCGCCGGCGGCGGCTGGAAGAACGTCTACCGGCTGGAGAACCCCGACCAGTTCTTCCGCGCCTACAGCGAGACCGGCGAGCTCGTGATGATGCTCCAGGAGGAGATCGTCTTCACCGAGTACTTCCGCTGCTACGCCCTGGACTGCCGGGACATCCACATCATGCAGTACGACCCGCGGCAGCCCTTCCACCTGCGCTACGTGCGCAACGGCCCGCCGGTGGACTCAGGCGTCCTGCAGAAGGTCTACGACGGCGTGCTGGCCCTCAACGTCTGGCTGGGCTATGACTTCAACACGGTGGAGATGGCGGTGCGGGACGGCGTCCCCTACGCCATCGACTTCTGCAACCCGGCCCCGGACGCCGACGTCCACTCGATCGGCGAGGACAACTTCGCCTGGATCGTCGAGGCGGCGGCCAGCATGGCGATCCGCAGGGCAGAAGGACACGTGGAGGGTGGCGACAATCTGCGCTGGGGTCAATACGTCCAGCGCGCCGCCGCGGCGTCGCCCGGCGTGGCGGCTCCGGTCCTGGAGGCGGCCAGCAAGGAGTAAAAAAGGGGAGGGTCGATGGAAGCCAGGCTGTTCACGCTCGGCATCGAGGAAGAGTTCCAGATCGTCGATCCCGAGACGCGCGATCTGCGGTCGCACGTCCAGCATCTCCTGGACGACGAGCACACGCTCCAGGACCAGTTGAAGCCCGAGCTCCACCAGTCGGTCATCGAGGTGGGGACGAACATCTGCCAGGACGTCAAGGAGGCGCGCCGCGAGGTGGTGCGCCTCCGCAGCGACCTGGCCAAGCTGGCGCGGCGCAACGGCATGACCATCGCGGCCTCCGGCACCCACCCGTTCGCCCACTGGAAGGACCAGCTCATCACGGACAACCCGCGTTACGAGGAGATCGTCGAGGATCTGCAGCAGATCGCGCGGGCGAACCTGATCTTCGGCCTCCACGTCCACATCGGGATCGAGGATCGCGAGACGGCGATCCACGTCATGAACGCCGCCCGCTACTTCCTGCCCCACATCTTCGCCCTGTCCACCAACTCGCCGTTCTGGCAGGGGCGGAACACGGGCCTGAAGTCCTACCGCAGCAAGGTCTTCGACCGTTTTCCCCGCACCGGCATCCCGGACCACTTCCAGAGCCTGGGGGAGTACGAGAGCTACATCAAGCTGCTGATCAAGACGGGGTGCATCGACAACGCCAAGAAGATCTGGTGGGACATCCGCATGCACCCGTTCTTCAACACCCTGGAGTACCGCATCTGCGACGTGCCCCTGCGGGTGGACGAGACCATCACGCTGGCGGCGCTGATCCAGGCGGTCACCGTGCGGCTCTACAAGCTGATCCGGCAGAACATGGGGTTCCGCCTCTACCGCCGCCTGCTGATCAACGAGAACAAATGGCGGGCGGCGCGCCACGGCATCAGCGGCAAGCTGATCGACTTCGGCAAGCAGACGGAGGTGGACTGCGTGGCGCTCATCCACGAGCTGCTCGAGTTCATCGACCCGGTGGTGGACGAGTTGGGGAGCCGGGAGGAGATCGGGTACATCCACCAGATCCTGCGCGGCGGGACGGGCGCGGACCGCCAGCTCGCGGCGTACGCCAGGTCCGGCAACGACATCAAGGCCGTGGTCGACTTCATCGTCCAGGAGACCCACCATGGCTTGGATCCCGGGTAGCGCCAGGGGCGGGCCTTCCCAAATCCGGCCGAGTCGAGTATGATCCCCGTCCATGGTCTTTCTCCTTTTTTGGGGTTAAGGCGGCGTCGCTGATCCCGCAGCGGCGCCGCCTTGATTGTTAGCTCCCCGAGACCTGAAGTTCCCTTCTCCTTAGACGCATCCCCCTCCCGCCGCGTATGATGGTTCAGAGCAGCGCTTGAGATCCGTCCGTCTTCTGGAAGACCGAGTTTGCGTATGAGCAGGTTCCGCATCGTCCTTCTCCTCTGTGCCCTTCTCCTCCCGGGCTCCCTCGCCTACGGGGCTCCGTCCAACGCCCGGCAGCTCGTTCACACGGCGGACTCTGCCCTGGAAGGCGTGGTGGCCGCGCTCGAAGACCCGGCGAGCGGGTTCGACCGCCGGGATACCGAGGACGTGGTCTTCCTGGCCAACCTCAGCGCCCTGCGCGCCCGCCTGGATCTCATCCGGGCCGCCCTGTCGGCCCGGGACGAGCGCCTGTTCGATCTCCTCGACCTGGGGAGCTCCGACCTCGGGGCGCTGCGCGTCTCCTGGGCGCGCACGGGCCATAAAGAGGACCGGATCGCCCAGGGGCTGCGGATCGCCTCGTCTTCCTACCGGCTCCTGCGGTCCAACTACGGCCGCGAAGGGCTCCGCAACCGCCAGGGCGGCGGCCTGACCCAGGCCGAGGAGCGTCAGTTCCAGAGACTCCAGCGCGCCCAGGGCCGGCTCGCCGAGAGCCTCCGCGTCCTGCGCGACCAGTCCCGGCGGCGGGGGGACGAGGCCACGGCCGCTGAGATGGAGCGCCTGCGCAAGGAGGCGGAGCGGATCGCCTGGGCCCGTCTCGATCTGGCCTCCTACCTGAACTCCCTGATCGCCGTCAGCGAGGTCCGCGGCGAGTGGAGCGCCAACGCCCGCTATGTGCGGCAGGCCGCCGAGCCCGAGGACTACGCCGTCGCCAACGAGACGGTGGAAGACCTCTACGTGGACTCCGACATCGGCCACGTCTTCACCGTCGATCTCGGCGCGGTCGGCGGCTGGAGCTACGCGGACGAGGAGACGGAGGCCCCGGCGAGCGCGGAAGCCGGCGCGGTCGAGGTCCTCCAGCCCGGCCAGGGTGAGATCGCGGGCGAGCCGGAGGCGGTCGAGATCATCCAGCACGCCCCGGCCGTCGAGGTCCTCGACGGGCCGGCCGTGGAGCCCATCTCCGAGGACGAGGCGATCGAGGAGACGGCGATCTCCGAAGAGGAGCCCATCGTGGAAGTCGTGGAAGAGGTCGTGGCGGAGGAGATCCCGGGGGATCCGGCCGCGGAGATCGTGGTCGAGGACCTTTCCGTCGAGGAGCCCGGGGCCGCGGCCGAGCCCCAGGACAAGAAGCCGGAAACCGAGCCGCGAAAGCCTCCCATTTCCGCTCCAGTCAGCTAAGATTGCCTCCCTTTCCCGCCGGGCAATCACGGCTCACTGGAGGCAGCACCATGGGACTTCTGAGCGGAACCGTCGCCGTCACCCGTTTCAACATCGCCGTCCCCCCCGAAGGGCCGGACTTCGAACGCATCCGCTTCTGGGAGATCGAGCCCGGCTCCGAGGTGCGGGAGCGCATCGGCGCCGTGCCGTTCGAGCTGGACGCCCCCTACGAGGTCGCCCAGGGGCGCTACGCCTTCCGGGTGCGGATCGACCGCATCCGGCCCGACGCCACGGCGGTCAAGGAGCGGCTCCGCGAGCTGGTGAAGACCGAGATGGAGACGTCCGGCAAGACCTTCGTGGGCTCCAAGACCCGCAAGAAGCTGCGCGAGCTGGCCGAGGCCGAGTCGGCCATGCGCCAGGCGCCCCGCACCCGCATCGTCGAGTGCTGCATCGACGGCTCCATCCTCTACGTCGCCAGCACGGCCAAGACCTGGCTCGGCACGGTGCTGACCCTGCTGCGGGCGGCCGGCGTCGAGGGGGACTTCAAGGCCCCCTGGCTGGACGAGGCTCCCGAGATGGAGGAGCTGAGCGAGGTGGTGATCCCCAAGGAGCCAGGGCAGTCGGTCCTGGGCTGCCGTTTCCTAAGGGTCCTGCTGGAGGAGCCGGACGTCATGGTGGAGCCCGAGGCGGGCAGCGTCCGCCTGGCCACCCGGGAAGCCAAGGTGAGCCTCACGGGGGCCGTGCTCAACGACCTCTACCGCTACCTGGAGGAAGGCGCCGAGATCCTCTCGGCCAAGATTCACGTCGGAGCCGTGCCCATGCGCTTCGACGCCCTCGCCTACCGCCTCAACGGCCTGAAGCTGGAGCCGGTCAAGGACGAGCACTGGACGATCGACCTCGACCAGCGGCTGGAGCAGATCGCCGGCGTCTTCGAGACCCTGGACGGCAAGTATGTGGCGCTCAAGGAGAAGATGAACGGCGAGATGAGCGCGCCGGCCCCCATGGCCATGGCGGGGACCGGCGATCTCGAGGAAGCCGCCGCTTCCTGACTACAGCGGGCACCGGATCGCGAAGCCGTCGCAGAGGATGTAGTCGTATGCGCCGTAGTAGTACTGGCAGTCCCCATTCCGGCTGGAGCACTCCACCTCCGGGGCATACTCGCAGGCGATCGTGCAAGACTGCCCCGCCTCGCCGATCTTCCAGGACGCGTCGACGCCCAGGGAGAGAAGCAGGACAGGCAGTGTGAAGAGCAGCTTCTTGCGCATTGAATCTCCTTCCGGTCTCACCTGAAAGGTGCTTCGGCCCGCCGATCAGGAGACCTGGATGGGCTTTTCGATCAGCTCCGCCTGGAGCTTCTCCCCGCCGTCCGGCTCGAACCAGGGCTGGCCGTCCCGGGCCGCCGGGTCGAGCTTCCACTTCTTGACGACCTCCCGCGCCCCAACAGGATAGATCGTCAGCCGCCCCGTGGCGTCGATGTGCAGGCGGAGGAAGTTCTTGTAGTCGGCGATCCGCTGGCTGGAGAAGACCTCGTTGGTGTGGAACCCGCCGAGGACGCTGCAGAGCAGGAAGTAGACCGCCATCAGCACGCCCCCCAGGAAGCCGCCGATCACGAGCATCTCGGCGATGAACAGGAGCACCTGAAGGGGCCTGTCGATCTCCAGGTCCAGCCAGCTTCCGTTGATCCGGGCGAAAAGCCACAGGAGCGCCAGATTCAGGAGGACATGGGCGGCCCCGTGGCCGAGACCGATGACAAGCTTTACCCACTTTCGTTTCGCCGCGCAGAAAGCATACAGCCCGCCGATGATCAGCAGCGTGAAGACGACGCTGGCCGGGCTGTGGGCGAGCACCTTGCCGAAGATCCGCAGGACGTCAGCGAGATTTGCCCATGAGGGGGCCAGGTTCTGGAAGTGGTGCATCAGCGACCCGTCTGGGATGCCGGGGAGCATCTTGCTGGCGCTCTGCACGATCCAGGCGTAGAGCGAGTACAAGATGGCCAGGAAGAACCCGAACTTCCGGCTTTTCCAGGGAAGCAGCAGGGCGCCCCAGGAGATCCTGCGAGAGGTCGCCTCGTCGGGGAAGGCCTTTTTCTTCTCGTACTGTACAGTCCGGGCGGTCTCCCGGAAGCCCTCCTGGAGAGGGATCTCGTCCGGCATCTCGTGGGTGGCATAGAGGTACGCCCCACCGCCTCCGGCGGTGATCCGCTGGACGGTACCGTCCGCCGTCGCGTAGCGGACGTAGTGGTGCAGGTCGCCTGTGAGGATCACCCGCGGCTCGCTTTTGCAGTCCGTGCGGATGGTCTTGTCTTCAAGGAACCCGAGGGAGCGGAAAGATTCCGGACCTTTGGTCACCGCATAGACCCAATCCGGCTGCGCGGTGCAGACGATGACCTTGTCGCCGGGATCCATGTAATTCTTAATATGTTTGCGGAAGAAGTCGATCTGTGCCTGGTCGATGTAGCCCTCGAGCTGGATGTCGATCCCCCACAGCCACCATCGGTGAGGCAGCTTGAGGGCGAAATAGCTGCGGCGCTGCAGCGTCTTCCAGCCGCCGATCCACCGCCGCTGACAGAAGATGCGGGTGAAGTTCGAAAGGCCGTCGTACCAGTCGTGATTCCCGGGAATGGCGAAGAGGCGAGGCTCCTCTCCCTGGACGCAGGGAAGGGCGGCGGTGTAGGGCTGCAATAGACGATTGAGGTACTCCTTGAAGCTGGCGGTCGGATAGACCTGGTCGCCTCCCATGACCAGGATCTTCCCCCGCCGCGTCTCGTAGGTGGCGGCGCCATCGCTCAGCGGCAGGGTCTCCTGGGAGACGAGGCGGGCCATCGTATAGGTGGCGTCGAATCCATCCCCAAGGTCGGCGATGTAGTCGATCCAGATCTCCCCCTGATCGCTGTAGTCCTCTTCGCCCCGCTTGAACTCGGGCTTGTCGTCGAGAGCGGCCATGACCTCGCGCTTGTCCGCGTAGGCGCCGAAGATCCCCGAGAGCAGGGCTTTGATGCCTGTGTTTGCGAGCTGGGCCGGCGCCAGCCAGTCCACCATGGGTTGGGGCTCGAATCCGAGATCCTCGGGCGTATCGGATTTGGGCGTCGGGGGGCAGGAGCGTAGATCCGCCATCGTCATCCTCCTCAGAAGAGATGAAGGGAGTCTCTTCTTAAAGAGTTGCCGCCGGCGCGGCTTGCGGGACAGTTCTTTCCGCGCGGAATCGGGATAGTCTTTCCCGGTCCCATGCGTCCCCCCCTCCTCCGTATCCTGCTGGTTCGCCACGGCGAGGTCCTCTCGAACCGGGAGATGCGCTACGTGGGCTCGCGCGACGAGCCGCTGGCGGACTCCGGGATCGAGCAGGCGGAGCGCCTGGCCGCGGCCCTGGCGCCGTTGCCCGTCCAGGCGGTCTACAGCAGCCCTCTGAGCCGCGCCCGGGAGACCGGCCGGCGGATCGCCGAGTCGCGGGAGATCCCCTTGCGTCTGGAGCCGCGCCTGCGGGAGCAGTGCTTCGGCGAGTGGGAGGGCCTGAGCCGGGCCGAGGTGGTGGCGACCGATGCCGACCGTCTGCGCCGGTGGGAGAGCGATCTCAGCCTCGCGCCGCCCGGCGGCGAATCCCTGGAATCGGTGCGGACGCGCATGCTGGAGCTGGTGGGCGACCTCTCCCGGGATCACGCCGGCGACTGGGTGGTCCTGGTCAGCCACGTGGGCCCCATCAAGGCCCTCCTCTGCTCAGCTCTCGGCGCCCCCCTGGCCACAGCCCGCCGCATGTTCCTCGATCCCGGCACCCTGAGCGTGATCGACTGGGGGGAGCGGCCCGTGGTGCGGCTGTTCAACGCCCACGGGCACCTGGGGTGGGAGTCGGCGCGCTGGATGGCCGGCTAGAGATCAAATCCTGCCACCACCGGGACGTGGTCCGAAGGCGACTCTCCCTTCCGCTCGTCGCGGTGGATCTCCACCCCCGTGCACTTGTTGAGCATCGGCTTCGTGCCCAGGATCAGGTCGATCCGCAGGCCGTCGTTCTTCTGGAAGGCGAGCTGGCGGTAGTCCCACCAGGAGTAGAGCCCGCCCTCCTCGTGGTGCTTGCGGAGGAGGTCGTAGAGCCCCCACGAGGTGATGCGGGCCAGGGCTTCGTGCTCCTTCGGGTGGAAGTGGATGTGCCCCCTCCATTTCTCGATGTAGCGGACGTCCCGCTCCTCGGGGGCGATGTTGAAGTCGCCCAGCAGGAGCAGCTTGCCGGCCGGCTTCGCAGACTCGTCCAGGTACTCCCGCAGGCGCGCCAGCCAGCCCATCTTGTAGACGAACTTCTCGCTCTCCGGCGACTGGCCGTTGGGCACGTAGACGTTGACGATACGGACCCCGTCGATCGTCGCCGCGATGAGCCGCCGGGCCGCGTCGGGCTCCTCGCCGGGGAACCCGCGCTCGACCTTCTTCATCGGCTTGCGGGAGAGGATGGCGACGCCGTTGTACGTCTTCTGCCCGTAGGTCGCCACCTCGTAGCCGAGGTCCGTGAAGACCTGCAGGGGGAAGAGGTCGTCCGTGGTCTTGATCTCCTGGAAGCAGAGGACGTCCGGCAGCTCGCGGGCGGTCCAGGCGGCTACCCGCTCCACCCGCGAACGGACGGAGTTCACGTTCCAGGTGGCGACTCTCACTCCTCCGTCCCCAGGACCAGCTTGATGAGACCGTTGATCGTCAGATGCCGCTCGATCGGGTGCCTGAGAGGCAGCCCGTCATGGACCTGGTACCGGTTCCGCCGTCCCTCCTTCGAGACGGTGAGATACCCCTCGGATTCGAGGTCCGTCACGATCCGCTGGACCGCCCGCTCCGTGATCCCTACCCGCGCGGCGACGTCCCGGAGGCGGACCTCCGGGTCCTGCGCGATGCAGAAGAGCACGTGAGCGTGGTTGGTCAGGAACGTCCATCCCGCGCTGGAGGAGGATGGCTTCGTGTCCGTGGATGCGCTCAAGGTCACCTCTTCATAGGAAAGAATTGTCGCGTCAGCCGGGTCGCAAGCCGCCGGCCGGGGGGAGATGTTACTACGGTGGATAAACACTCGGGGAAGTCCCTCCGTATATGAGGATGGAGACGGAAGGACAGCTAGACAATCTCCTCTCCAACCTCCCTCCTCCAAAACCCCGCCGAAGCGGGGTCTTTTTTTGCCTTCAGACCAGGCCCATCTCCAGCCCCTTGAGGACCGCCCGGGTGCGGTCGCGCACGCCGAGCTTGGAGAGGATGCTGGAGATGTGGTTCTTGACCGTCCCCTCGGCCACCCGGAGGGCGTCGGCGATCTCGCGGTTGTTGTAGCCGCCGGTCATCAGGCGGAGGATCTCCACCTCGCGGTCGGTGAGCGGGTCGGGGGGATCGAGGCTGGGGAACTCGTAGCCGGCTTCCAGGGCGCCGCGGAGGATGCGCTCGGTGACAGCCGGCTGGATCAGCGTGCCGCCATCCGCGACGGTCCGGATGGCCTCCGCCAGGCGCTCCAGGGAGACGTCCTTGAGGAGGAAGCCCCGCGCACCGTTGCGGATGGCTTCCAGGAAGAGGGCGTCTTCGTCGAAAGTGGTGAGGATGATCGTGGGCGGCAGCGCGCCGGCCTCCCGGAGCCCGCGCAGCACCCCAAGGCCGTCGACGTCGGGCATCCGCAGGTCCAGGAGGAGGACGTCGGGGCGCAGCGACGGGACGAGGCCGAGCGCGGCCCGCCCGCCGTCCGCCTCTCCAGCGACCTCGATCCCTTCCACGAAGCCGAGAAGGGTCCGGATGCCCTGGCGCACCAGAGTCTGGTCGTCTACGAGGCAGACGCGGATCACGGCAGCCAGGCCCTCACCTGGAAGCCGCTCCCGGGGATGGACTCGAAGGCCAGGCGTCCGCCGAGCTGTTCCAGGCGCTCCCGCATGCCGGTCAGGCCGTTGCCGGGCCGCACCGCTCCCGCGCCCCGGCCGTCGTCGCGGGCTCGCAGCTCCAGGCCGTCCGGCCCTTGGGCCAGCTCCAGCCAGAGGTTGCGGGCGCTCGCGTGACGGACCGCGTTGGTGAGGATCTCCTGGGCGCAGCGCAGCAGGGCATGGGCGCGTTCGGGGTCGTCGATGCGCAATTCCCCCGGGAAGGAGAGATGAACCGTGGGCCGCTCGATCCCGGCGGCAAGCTCGGCGAGCGCTCCCGCGAGGTCGATAGGGTCCGCCTCCCGGAGCTGCCCTACGACGCCGCGGACTTCCTGGAGCATCCGCTTCGTCAATCCCTGGGCAGTCTCGACGTGCCGTGCCTTCTCCCCCTCGGGCGCGTGGCGGGCCGCCTCCAGGCTCAGGCTGAGGGCGGTGAGATGGTGGCCCATCACATCGTGGAGCTCGCGGGAGATGCGCACCCTCTCGGCGGCGCGGCTGCTGTCCTCCAGCAGTCTGCGGGTGGCCAGCAGCTCGGCGTTGACCCGCGCCAGCTCCTCCCGGCCCCGCCGTTCCCGGGCCGTGGTCAGGGCGTGATGGAGCGCGAAGACCTGGAATCCCGCGAACGCGAGACAGTTGACGAGGGCGTACCGGGGCTCCAGGTGCGTGCCGTAGACGAGGACGCCGCCGATCGCCGCCGTCTGGAGCATGAGCCAGGACACGGCGGCGCGTAGCGGGAGCAGCTCGGCGGCCTGGGCGATGGTCACCACCAGCAGGATGCTCGTGAGGCCGTTCTGCACGCTCAGCGTGAGGCCCACCGCCAGCAGCGTCTGGACCGCCATCATGGCGATCCGCCACCCCGGCGCGAAGTCCCGGTCGGAGGTGACGATCCAGAACAGCAGCCCGCAGAGGACGATGGCCGCCAGGCTGAACCCGGTCACGGGCTGGAAGAGCAACTCGGGCTGGTCGGCCACGTCCAGGCCGATCGGCAGGCCCACCACCAGGCAGGCCACGAGCCCGGCGAGGCGTACCAGGAGATCTCCTCGGGTTTTCATGCCGCCGCCAGTATAGGAGGAACCCGGGAAAGCCACCCCTGCCGAAAGTCATGCTCCGCCATCCCTGACCCCCGGCACATGCGCGGCACCCCCGCGGAGGGCGACGATCTCTCCATGAACGCAGCGCTTCAGGAGAGACACCCCATGACACCTTTCAGAATGCTTGTCATTGTCGCCCTTGCCGTGATGGCCGTGATCGCCGGCCTCCGCCTCACAGACGCGGAGGAGAAGAAGGGGCGGGCGCCGGTCGCCCAGATGGCGGAAAAGACCTTCTTCGAAAACTTCAACGGCGGCGGGCCCGATCGCTCCGCCTCCCTGCGGCTCCTGATGGCGGCCTACGCCACCGATCCGAAGGACGCCCGGACCTGCCTGCTGCTCGGTTTGAACCATCTGTGGATCGCCGCCGAAGGAGACCACTCCGATCCGCGGGTGATCGAGAACCTGATCCTCTCCGAGCGCTTCCTCGCCGAGGCGCAGCGCCTCGATCCTTCCGACCGGCGCATCCCGAGCTGGCTCGTGCCCGTGCGCCTCTCGCTGGCCGGGATCACCCGCGAACCGGAGAGGAAGGAGGAGATGAAGCGCGATCTCCTGGCCGCCTACGCCGAGGATCCGGCCTTCCATTCCTTCACCGTGGCGCTTCTGGGATTCACCTCGCCCAAGGATTCCAAGGACTTCGCGCACGGACTCGAAGCGTTGCGCGGGGTCGATCCCGGTTGCGAGGAGACGGACCCCTCCTGCCGCAACGAGTCCCGGTGGCCGCACAACCAGGAGGGCTACCTGACCTTCTGGGCCGACTACGAGCTCAAGGCCGGACACGCGGACCGTGCGCGTGACGTCCTGACGGCGACCCGGCAGGTACCGGGCTACGCGTCCTGGAAGTACCGGGAGGAGGTGGAGGATCGCCTGGAGAACCTGGAGCTGTTCGCAAAGCTCTACGCCGACGGCGACCCGGGGAACGACCCGCCGACCCTGATGGCCGCCGGGAGCGGATTCGCCTGCCAGTCCTGCCACCGGAACTGAACGTGAAACGAAAACGGCCGGCTCCAGGGAGCCGGCCGGAAGTCCTGAAGATCTGGAGCCGCCGCTACTGGCCGTACTTCCGCATCACGCTGTGGCGGACGCCATAGAGGAAGTAGATCACGAACCCGATCCCCAGCCAGACGAAGAGCCGCCACCAGTTGGCGGTGGGCAGCGAGAACATGAGCAGCAGGCAGCTCAGGATGCCCATGATCGGAATGAACGGCACCCAGGGGACACGGAACGGCCGCGGCGCGTCCGGGTACTTGCGGCGCATGATGAGCACCGCCGCGCAGACCACCACGAAGGCGAACAGCGTGCCGATGTTGGTCAGATGCAGCAGCGCGTCGATGGGCAGGAAACCCGCGAGGCAGATCACGAACAGGCCGATCAGCATCGTGGACTTGTGGGGCGTCCGGAACTTCGGGTGGACGTCGCCGAAGAAGCCGCGGGGGACCAGGCCGTCGCGGGCCATGGCCAGGAAGACGCGGGGGCCGGAGAGCATCATCACCAGCAGCACCGAAGTGATGCCTGCCACGCCGGCGGCGGCGATCAGGAACTCCGCCCAGCCGATGCCGTTCTGCGCGAAGGCGATGCTCACCGGAGCGCTGATGTCGAGCTGGTTGTACTTGACCATGCCCGTGAGCACCGCCACCACGCCGATGTAGAGGACGGTGCAGATCACCAGCGAGAAGATGATGCCGATGGGCACGTCGCGCTGCGGGTTCTTGGCCTCTTCCGTATGGGTCGAGACCGAGTCGAAGCCGATGTAGGCGAAGAAGATGATCGCCGCGCCGGCGAGCATCCCCACGGGCGCGCCTGCCGGATCGGTCTGCCCGGCGACGTGGTTGCCGAAGATGTTGATGCCCGTCCAGCCATAGGGCGCGAAGGGTTGCCAGTTGGCGGGATCGACGAGGAAGGCGCCGACGCCGATGACGAAGAGCACCGCCGCCACCTTGACCATCACCATGGCGGCGTTGAAGCTGGCGCTCTCCTGGATGCCCTTGACCAGGATCGCCGTGACCACGATCACGATGAGCACCGCCGGCAGGTTGATGACGGAGCCGGTATCGACGAAGCCGCCGGTGGCCGCGTCGTAGCGCCAGGGGGACTCCCGGAGGTATTCAGGGAAGTGGATGCCGAACTTGGCGAGAACGTTCTGGAAGTACCCTGACCACCCTGTGGCCACGGTCGCGCTGCCCACGGCGTACTCCAGCACCAGGTCCCAGCCGATGATCCAGGCGAAGAGCTCGCCCATGGTGGCATAGGCGTAGGTGTAGGCCGAGCCCGCCACCGGCACCATCGAGGCGAATTCCGCGTAGCAGAGGGCGGCGAAGATGCAGGTCAGGCCCGCCACGACATAGGAGAGCATCAGGGCCGGGCCGGCGACGTTGTGCGCCGCGGCGCCGGTCGCCACGAAGATGCCCGCGCCGATGATCGCCCCCACTCCCAGGCTGGTGAGCTGAACGGGACCGAGGACCCGGCGCAGCCGGTTGTCGTCCTTCAGCTCCTCCATCAGGAGCTCGAGGGGTTTCCTCGCAAAAAGATTTCTCGCCATCGGGTCTTAGACCTCCAAAGTCGTCATCAAACGTCCGAACCGGAATCTCCCGCCGGAGCGGGCGCGGGAGTGCCCAGCCTGCGCCAGGCGAAGTATATGGGGATGCCGATCAGCACGATAATCAGGCCCGGCCAACTGGTCGCCGGCTTGTAGACGAGCAGCACCGCCGCGATCGTGGAGGCGGTCAGGATGTACAGAGCCGGCACCAGCGGGTAGCCGAAAGCCTTGTAGGGGCGCTCCGCGTCCGGCCGCTTGCGGCGCAGCACGAACAGGCCCGCGATGGTGAGCACGTAGAAGATGAGGACCGAGAAGACGACGTAGTCCAGGAGAACGCTGTAGAGATTGCCGTAGGTGACGGCGCCGTCCTCGCCGACCGTGCGGGTGCGGGGGAGCACCAGCAGCGAGGCCCACACGCACTGCAGGATCAGGCCGAACGCGGGAACGTGCTTGGCATTCAGCAGCCCGGTCTTGCGGAAGAACAGCCCGTCCTGGGCCATGGCGTAGTAGACCCGGGCCCCCGCCAGGATCAGCCCGTTGTTGCAGCCGAAGGTGGAGATGATGATGGCGATGGCCATGATCACCGCCCCCGCGCCGCCGAAGATGGCGTTCAAGGTCGCCGTCGCCACGCGGTCGTCCGGCGCCGTCTGGATGGCCGAGAGCGGCAGGGTGCAGAGGTAGGCCACGTTCGCCAGGATGTAGAGCCCGATCACCAGGGTGGTGCCGGCCGCCAGGGAGAGCGGGATGTTCCGCCGCGGGTTCTTGACCTCGCCCGCCGTGAAGGTGATGTTGTTCCAGGCGTCGGAGGAGAAGAGCGAGCCCACCTGGGCGACGCAGAAGGCGACGAACAGGCCGAAGGCTCCCATCGTGGCCGCGACGTCGGGCGTGATCGGCGAGGCGTTCCGGGGCGTCCACATGTCGGTGAAGTTGGCCGCGATGGCGTCCGCGTTGCGCCCCACGAAGATCCCCAGCAGGATCAGGGCGATCAGGGAGAGGGTCTTCGCCGAGGTGAAGGTGTTCTGGACGATCTTGCCGAGATGGATGCCGCGGGTGTTCAGCCAGGTCAGGAAGACGATCAGCAGGATGCCGACCAACTGCTGGGTTGAAAGGCTGAGCGCGTAGCTGTCCGACAGGTCGATCGGCGGAATGATCCAGGCCGTCGGCGAGATCGGCTCGTACAGCACGCCCAGGAAGCGGGCGAAGCCCACGGCCACGGCGGCGATGGTGCCGGTCTGGATCACCAGGAAGAGCGTCCAGCCGTAGAGGAAGCCCCAGAGCGGCGAGTAAGCCTCCCGCAGATAGACGTACTGGCCGCCGGCCTTCGGCATCATGGCCGCCAGCTCGCCGTAGGAGAGGGCGGCGGCGATCGTCAGCAGGCCGGTCACCACCCAGACCATCAGCAGCCAGCCGGACGAGCCCACCTGGCGGGCGATGTCGGCCGGGACGATGAAGATGCCCGATCCGATCATGGAGCCGGCCACGATCATGGTCGAGTCGAGAAGGCCCAACTCGCGGACGAACCCCGTGGTCGCCTGCTGCGTGCGGCGTGGCGTCGCGGTGATGCTTTCCGACATACGGGTCCCCCAAAAAATTCGCCCAATCCTACAGGGGCAAGGGCGGAATGTCACCAAAACGTCTTGTCTTGATCTTTAGAGAGAAAGCTTGTCGAACGCCTCCGCGCTCTTGCGCGTGGCCTCCCCGGTCACCGGACCGCTCAGCGGCCGCGGCGGGCTGATCCAGTTCCCCTGGGCGAAGTCGACGCCCAGGGATCGTAGCCGCTCCACCACGGCGGAGCTGGTCACCCCTTCGGCCACGGTCTGGATGCCCATGACGTGGCCCACCTGGTTGATGGACTCCACCATGGCCCGGTCGAGGGGATCGGTGACGATGTCCTTGATGAACTTGCCGTCGATCTTGAGGAAGCTCACCGGCAGCTCCTTGAGGTAGCCGTAGGAGGACATGCCGGTGCCGAAGTCGTCCAGCGAGAAGCGGATGCCGCGCGCGCCGAGCTGGGCCATCAGCTTCTGGGCCTGGTGGAGGTTCTCGATGGCCGCCGTCTCGGTGATCTCGAAGCAGAGCTTGCCGCCCGGCACCCCCGAGATCTCCAGCTCCCGCACGAGGAAGTCGAAGAAGCTCTCGTCCCCCAGCGAGACCGCCGAGAGGTTGATGGCGCACTTCTGGAGGATGTCCAGGAACGGCGGCGGCTGGGAGGTCAGGGTGCGGATGCAACTGCGGATCACCCAGCGGTCGATCGAGCGCATCAGCCCGTAGCGCTCGGCGGCGCGGATGAAGTCCGAGGGCAGATGGATGCGGCCGTCGTCCTCCACCATGCGCAGCAGCACCTCGAAGTAGAGCCCCGGGGGTGCCTGGGCCGAGAGCGGCTGGATGGGTTGCGAGAAGAGCCGGAAGCGGTCCTGCTCCAGAGTCTGCTGGATGCGCACCACCCAGTTCATCTCGCCGTGGCGGCGGATGAAGGTGGCGTCGTCCTCATGGTAGACCTGGATGCGGTTGCGCCCCTTCTCCTTGGCGGCGTAGCAGGCGTGGTCCGCGGCCGAGAGGAGGTGGGCCACGGTGCGGAACTCGCGGGTGATGGGCACCAGGCCGATGCTCGCCCCGACGGCGAACGTCTTGTCCCGCCAGGTGAAGCGGAACGCCTGCAGGACGGCGTGGAACTCGCGCACCCGGCGCTCCGCCTCGTCCAGCGAGCAGCGGGCCAGGAGGACGCCGAACTCGTCGCCGCCCAGACGGGCCACCAGGTCGGTGTCGCGCATGGAGTCCTGCAGCAGGGCGGTGACGCGGCAGAGCAGCTCGTCCCCGGCCAGATGGCCGCAGGTATCGTTGACCAGCTTGAACTGGTCGAGGTCCATGTAGCAGAGGGCGTGGGTGTTGGAGAGCGTCCGGGCCTCCTCCAGGGCGCGCTGGAGGTGGCCGTCGAAGGCCTGGCGGTTGAGCAGGCCGGTCAGCTCGTCGTGGGTGGCCTGGTGGGCGAGCTGGAGGGCCATCAGGCGCTTGTCGGAGACGTCCTGGAAGACCAGCACGGCGCCGATGATGCGGCCGTCCTGGGCACGGATGGGGGCGCAGGTGCTCTCGATGGCGTAGCGCCGGCCGTCGCGGCGCTCCAGGGTGATGCGCTCGGCCAGACGGAAGCTCTGCCCTTCCTCCAGGCACTGGCGCAGGAGCCGCTCGATTTCGGACTCGCCCAGGGACTCGGTCAGGCGGAAGATCTCGGGCAGCGGCCGGCCCAGGGCTTCGCCGCGCTCCCAGCCGGTGAGCTTCTCGGCCACCGGGTTCAGGTACTTGACCCTGCCCCCGTCGTCGGTCGCCAGCACGCCGTCGCCGATCGAGGCCAGGGTCACCTGCGCCAGCTCCTTCTCGGCGTGGAGCTCGCCCATCTGCCGCTCGTAGGCGCGCGTCGTCTGCGTCAACAGGTTGCGGAGGATGGCGTTGTCGAGCTCGAGAGGACCGGTCAAGCGCCCACCTCCTGGAGGAGCACCAGGATGGCCGTCTGGTTGTAGTACGCCAGGTGGCCGAACGGCGTCGGGCCGATCTCCCCGAAGGTGAAGAAGCCCGAGAGGGGGACCTCGCCCAGCGCCTTGTGGATCTTCTCCACCTCCTGGCCCGCCATGCCGCCCAGCACGGACTCGCGGCCGACGCAGGAGTAGAGGATGGCGGCGTCCGGGGGCGAGCCGGTGACCAGCTCGGAGGCGGTGCTCACCAGGGAGGCCTCGTTGCCCATCCCCAGCCGCACCCGGTCGCCGGTCTCGAAATCCCCCCAGAAGGTCACGGCGCCGGGCGGATCGTCGAAGAAGCGCATGCTCCGGTAGAGCCCCTGGCGCTCCGGCCGCGGCCCCTCGACGATGAGGGGGTACCCGTAGGCCGACGCCGGCATGGGAGCGAGCTCGCCGTTGATGGTGAAGAACCGGCGGTACCAATCCGTGGCCGGCTCGCCGTCGATCTCCCGCACCACGCTTCCCTCGGCGTGGGTCACGGTGTAGACCGGAGAGGCCGGGGTCCACCCGCGCAGCACCTCGACCCGCATGGCGACGCCGTGGAGGGTCACGGCCAGGCAGGCGGAGGGGAGGATGCGTTCGCCGCAGAAGACCCGGGCGCCGGCGTGGGTCACCGGCTCGCGCTGCGAGGCGAGCCCGCCGGCGACCACGGGCGGCAGGCCCACCAGGGTCCGCCGCAACTCGGACAGGAACTTCTCGGCGGGGAAGCGGAGGCCGTCCACCAGCAGCAGGACGCCGTCCGCCGAGGCGATCCGCCGCGCCACCGTCTCCACCCGCCGGGGCGACGGCGGCTCGCCGTAGGTGCCGGGGATCACCTCCACGGCGGCGTGATGGCGCCGCGGGTCGTCCAGCCAGAAGAGCTGCACGGCGCCGGTGGTGGTCATGTCCGCGCCGGCGAACTGGGTCACCGCCTCGCAACCGAAGCGGAGGGAGTCGGGCCACAGGGAGGTGAGGGTGGCCAGGATCTCCCGCAGGGTCTCCTCCGGGGGGAGGAAGGCGAGAATGAAATCGGGTGGACGCTCCACCTCCCGCGACGCCGCGAGTAGCTCATCGCGGGGAGATCCCTCGCCGGGTAGATGGACCGTTCGGCTCCGCATTCGCGAATCCCTCAGCCGCTGATTAAAGCATGGGCTAGTGGATTCTACACGCCTTGCCGGGGGACCATCACTCCAGCTCCGCCTCCCGATACTCCCCGTAGACCTCCCGCAGGGCGTCCGAGATCTCCCCCAGGGTGACCTCGGCGCGGACGCAGTCGAGGAGGGGCGGCAGGAGGTTGCGGTCCTCCCGCGCGGCGGCGGTCAGCTCGCGGACGGCGGCGGCGGCGCGCTCCCGGTCCCGGCGGTCGCGCAAGGAGCGGACCCTCTCCGCCTGCTCGCGCTCGGCCGCGGGATCGATCTTCAGGATCTCCGTGGGCGCCTCCGTCTCCTGCTGGAAGGCGTTCATCCCCACGACGGTCTCCCGCTGCTCCTCGACCGCCATCTGGTAGCGGTAGGCGGCCTCGGCGATCTCCCGCTGCTGGAACCCCCGCTCGATGCCCGCCAGCGCCCCGCCCATCTCGTCGATCCTGCGGATGTAGTCCCGGGCCCGCTGGACGATCTCCTCCGTCCACGCCTCCACGACGTAGGAACCCCCCAGCGGGTCGGCCACGTCGGCGACGCCGCTCTCGTGGGCGATCACCTGCTGGGTGCGCAGGGCGAGCCGGGCCGCCTCCTGGGTGGGGAGGCCGAGGGCCTCGTCCAGGGAGTTGGTGTGCAGGGACTGGGTGCCGCCGCAGACCGCCGCCAGGGCCTGGAGGGCCACCCGCACCACATTGTTCATCGGTTGCTGGGCGGTGAGGGTCGAGCCCGCCGTCTGGGTGTGGAAGCGCAGCCAGAGCGAGCGCGGGTCCCCGGGGGCGAAGCGCTCCTGGACCAGCTCGGCCCACAGCCGCCGGGCGGCGCGGAACTTCGCCACCTCCTCCAGGAAGTTGTTGTGGGCGTTGAAGAAGAAGGAGAGGCGCGGCGCGAAGTCGTCGATGGGGAGGCCGCGGTCCAGGGCCGCCTGCACGTAGGCCAGGCCGTTGGCGAGCGTGAAGGCCACCTCCTGCACGGCGGTGCAGCCGGCCTCCCGCATGTGGTAGCCGGAAATGGAGATGGTGTTCCACTTCGGCACCCGGTCGGCGCAGAAGGCGATGATGTCCGTCACCAGTTTCATGGACGGCTTGGGTGGATAGATGTAGGTGCCGCGGGCGGCGTATTCCTTGAGGATGTCGTTCTGCACCGTGCCGCCGACCTTGTCCCAGGAGACCCCCTGCTCCTCGGCCACCGCCAGATAGAGGGAGAGGAGGATGGCGGCCGTGGCGTTGATGGTCATCGAGGTCGTCACCTGATCGAGGGGGATGCCGTCGAAGAGGCGGCGCATGTCCTCGATGGAGTCGACGGCGACGCCCACGCGGCCCACCTCGCCGCGGGCCATGGGGGAATCGGAGTCGTAGCCGATCTGGGTGGGGAGGTCGAAGGCGACCGAGAGGCCGGAGGTCCCCTGAGAGAGCAGGTAGCGGTACCGCTGGTTGGACTCGGCGGCGGAGGAGTACCCGGCGTACTGGCGCATGGTCCAGTGCCGCTTGCGGTACATGTCCGCGTAGAGGCCGCGGGTGTAGGGGGGCTTCCCCGGATCGCCGATCCGCTCCTGGTAGGAGACCCCCGCGACGTCCTCCGGCCGGTAGAAGCGCCGGACGGGGATCTCGGAGGAGGTCCGCCGCTCGTCGGCGGCGGGGGGAGGAGGAGCGGGGGCGGTCTTGGTCTCGGTGGCCATGGAGGGATTCTATAGAGATCGGGAATGCCCAACCCCCGTCAGGAAAGATAGGTTGCGCCTACCCGGCCGGAGATTCGGTAAGCCCTGGAAGGACCTAAAGGACATAAGGGACCTAAAAGACATAAAGGACAACAGCGCTGTCCTTTGAGTCCTTTAGGTCATTTATGTCCTTTAGGTCCTTGCTCTCCAACCTACCGGCTCCGCCGCCCCTCCACCTCCCGAACCTTTTGCCGCTATCCTCGTACTCTGCCGGGAGCCGGGGCATGCTCCAGGCTCCGGATAAGAAAAGGGGAAATCCTCATGTCCATTCGTTTCTTTTCTCGGATTATGTTCCTCTCTACAGCTTCTCTTCTCTTCGCCAGCTCGCTTCAGGCGGCGACGCTGCTCGTGGCCAACAAGGCCGAGGCCACGGTTTCGCTGGTGGATCTCACGTCCTCCAAAGTGGTCGCGACCCTGCCGGTCGGGACGGGACCCCACGAGATCGCCGTCTCGCCCTCGGGGAAGCTGGCGCTGGTCGCCAACTACGGCACCGGCCCGCAGCCGGGCTCCAGCCTGACCGTCCTGAACGTCCCCGCCGCCAAGGTGGTGAAGACGATCGACCTCGGCGAGAACCGCCGCCCGCACGGCCTGGTGTTCCTCGACGAGCGGCGCGCCCTGATCACCGTCGAGGCCAACAAGGCGGTCATCGAGGTGGACGTGGAAGCCGGCAAGGTGACCCGGTCGATCCCCACCGGGGCTGAGGTCTCCCACATGGTGGTGGCGACGCCGGACGGCTCGCGCGCCTTCGTGGCCAACATCGGCTCCGGGTCCATGACCGCCCTCGACCTCAAGGCGGGGAAGGCGCTGGGGGACGTGCAGACCGGCAAGGGCGCCGAGGGGATCGACATCACGCCCGACGGCAAGCAGGTCTGGGTGACCAACCGCGAGGCGGACACCGTCACCGTCGTGGACGCCAGGACGCTGAAGGTCCTGGGCACGGCCGAGTCGGCGAAGTTCCCCATCCGCGCCAAGGCGACCCCGGACGGCAAGCACGTCCTGGTGAGCAACGCCCAGTCCGGCGACCTCTCCGTCCTCAGCGTCGCGGACCGCAAGGTCGCCCGTCGGGTGCCGCTGCCGGTCGAGGCCGCCGCCGACAAGGAGGGGCGGCTGATGGCGGCCGGCCCCTTCGGCAACAGCTCGCTCCCCATCGGCATCCTCGTCGAGCCGGGCGGCCGGCGCGCCTTCGTGGCCCACGCCAACGGCGACGCCATCTCCATCGTGGACCTCAAGGAGTGGAAGAAGGTCGGCGTCCTCACCGCCGGCAAGGAGCCGGACGGGATGGGGTATTCGAAGCTGACGGTGAAGAAGTAGCCGCGTGCTACGATCCGCCGCGATGACGGGAGCGATGCGGAGCGCGGGGCTCATCCTCATGATCTGCGCCGTCCTCGGATGCCGGGGCGGGAGGGAGCACACGCTCCGCGGCGAGGTGAAGCAGGTCCCGGTCCCCGGCAACAGCGAGCTGTTCCTCCACCACGAGGCCATCGACGACTGGACCAGCCGCGACGGCGAGGCCATGGGGATGGACTCCATGACCATGGGCTTCGCGGTGGCGGACGGCGTCTCCCTGGAGGGCATCCAGCCCGGCGACAAGGTGGAGGCCACGCTGCGCGTCGACTGGGAGGCTCGCCTGCCGGTGGAGATCACCGCCCTCCGCGAGCTCCCGCCGGACACGAAGCTCGTGTTCCGCGAGGCCAGGCCTCCGCGGAATCCATAGGATTTTCTGATCGAGAGGAGGAACCATGCCGATTCGCAAAGCCAACGCGGTCTGGGAGGGGGGGCTCAAGGACGGGCAGGGGACGGTATCGCTGGGAAGCGGCGCCTTTGAAGGCCGCTATTCCTTCGGCTCGCGTTTCGAAGAGGCTGGGGGGACCAACCCCGAGGAGCTGATCGGCGCCGCCCACGCCGGCTGCTTCTCCATGGCCCTCTCCGCCGGCCTCGGCCGCGCCGGGTTCTCGCCCACGCGCGTCGCCACGTCCGCCAAGGTACACCTTGAGAAGGTCGGCGAGGGCTTCAAGATCACCCGCATCGAGCTCGACAACGAGTCCACGGTGCCCGGGATTGACGAGGCCGCCTTCCAGGAGCAAGCCCGCAAGGCCAAGGAGGGATGTCCCGTCTCCCAGGCTCTCGGCGGCGTCGAGATCACTCTCAACGCCCGCCTTGCGAGCTGATTTTCGCGCCTTCGGGGCGTCTCGCCCGACGCCCCGGGCGCGTCTTCCGTCGTGTTATATAGCCGGAAATCTATTTGCACCTTGACTTCCGGGCTTCGCACTCATACCCTCCATTTTGCGCGCTCCAAAATTTGTACAGAAGGAGAAGTTTCATGGTTTGGAAGAAGAGTGACGACCCGCCGTCCCAGAACCCCACCCCTGCCCCGACGAACCCCCCGCGCCCGGCCGCTCCTGCGCCGGCTCCCGGCCCCGCTCCCGTCTCCAGTGCTTCCAGCGAGGCGCCGCGCCAGACGGGACGCGCCACCATCGGGCCTTCCATCTTCATCAAGGGCGACCTCAGCGGCGAGGAGGACCTGGTGATCGAAGGCCGCGTCGAGGGCAAGGTGGATCTGAAGCAGAACAACGTCACGGTCGGCAAGAACGGCAAGGTTCGCGCCGACGTCTTCGGACGGGTGGTCACCATCGAGGGCGAGGTGAACGGCAACGTTTTCGCCCGCGAGCAGGCGATCCTGCGGCAGTCGGGCGAGATCCGGGGCAACATCACGGCGCCCCGCGTGATCCTGGAGGACGGCTCGCGCTTCAAGGGCAGCATCGACATGGAAGCGCCCAAGGAGAACGCGAGCGCTTCGAGTCCCTCCCGGTCGTTCGAGAAGCCCTCGGACCGGTCCAATGACAGGTCCGCGGAGCCCAAGCCTGAAACCGCCGGAGTGAAGGCCACCGCCTGATGGGCTGGTTTTCATCCCGCGGCTCCGGCCCCCGCAAGGAAACCGGCCGGACCCAGGCGACCGGCGGCACGGCCGTCGCCGAGCCCGACGTCCACAAATCCCTGGCGCTCTCGGCTCTCTTCGAGCAGATCCGCGGGCGCAAGGTGCAGGTGCTGGACCTCGGCTCGGCCGTGGGCTCCAACGTCGAGTTCCTCTCGCAGTTCGGCTGCAAGCTGTTCATCGAGGACCTCTACGCGGCGCTTTCGGCCCGCACGCCTTCGAGCGATGGCGAGCTGGCGGGGCGGGAGTTCTTCTCCGAGTTCCTGGCGCTGCCGGAGGACACCCGCTTCGACGTCATCCTCGCCTGGGACCTGTTGAACTATCTCCACCGTAAGGAGCTGCCGCTCCTGGGAGAGCAGCTCCGCCGCTACAGCCGGCCGGGGACGCTCCTGCTGGCGCTGGTCTCCTACCACAAGCAGATCCCGGCCCAGCCGTACCGCTTCAGGCTCAAGGACGAGCAGCACCTGGTCTACGAGCGGCGCACGGCGGCCGAGCGGCCCTCGCCCCGCGTCACGCCGGCGGAGGTCACCAGTCTGCTGAAGGGGTTCCGCGTCGACAGGTCGTTCCTGCTGAAGCACGGGATCCAGGAATATCTGCTGGTCAGGGAGTAGAGGCCCTCACCCCCGCCCGGGCATAAATGCCCGGGCTAGACAAAAACAGCCGGGTGAACCCGGCTGCTGGAGCCCCCTTCAGGGGGCTCTTTTTATTAGCCCGGGCATTTATGCCCGGGCGGGGGAGGAAAACCTACTGGAGCTTCCGCCCCGCCCGCATCAACGCGATCGCCGACTTGCCGTCGTGGATCTCCCCCTGGAACGCCTTCTCGACAGCCTCGGCCAGGGGGACCCTTTCCAGGGAGAGCACCTCGTCGTCTTCGAGGGTCTGCGCGGTCTCTTCCAGCTCGGTCGCCAGATAGAGCCAGATCTTCTCGTCCGCGAACCCGGGCGTGGTCCAGATCCAGCCCAGGGGCTGGAGACTTCCGGCGCGGAACCCGGTCTCCTCCTCGCACTCGCGGCGGGCGCAGGTCTCGGGGGATTCGCCGCCGTCCAGCTTGCCGGCCGGGACCTCCAGCAGCCAGCCGCCGGTGGCGTAGCGGTACTGGCGGACGAGGAGGACGTGGCCGTCGTCCGTCACCGGCACCACGGCGGCGGCACCGCGGTGGTGGACCAGCTCCAGCTCCATCTCGCGGCCATTGGGGAGGCGGACCCGGTCGACGTCCACGTCGAAGGTGCGCCCGCGGTAGATCTCCCGGGTGCCCAGCCGCTCCGCCTGGCCGTCCTTCACTCGGCGATCTCCGCGCCCGCGCCCTTGATCTGGAAGATGCGGTAGGGGCCGTCGCCGACGGTCGCGGGATCGAGCTTCTGGCCCTTCTCCTCGGCCAGGTGCTCCAGCCAGGCCACGTAGCGCTCGCGGGTCATGGGGATCGATTCGACGACTCCCTCGGCCACCGCCAGCTTGCCCTTGGCGTCGACCGGGAAGACGATCACCCCGTCGTCCACCTTGACCTTCATCTTCGCCCCGCCGTTCGTCTCTTCCAGCTCCATCCAGCAACCCTTCATGGGGCAGACGTCCACGACCTTCCCTTCGATCCGCACCTTCTTGCCGACCCAGGCGTCGGGATCGGCCAGGATCTTGGCCATGGACGTGGTCTCGGCGGTCTTCACACCCGTGCCGTAGGTCTTGTCGCCCGCCTGGACGTAGGGGACCAGGGCGACGGCGGTGGCGACGGCCAGAAAGAGGATGGACTTGCGCATGAGAGTCTCCGTTCAGATCGCGTTCGGATCGTAGAAATTGAAAGCCGGGACCGGGTCCGCAGGCGCGGCCCCGGGGAGGGCGGGCGTAGCCCTCGCGGATTTCGTCCCCGCCCCCGAAGGGGCGGCGCCGCCCCAGCTTGGGCCGGTCCGGCCCCGGAGAGGGCGGCTCCGGCCCTTTCAGGGGGAGTGTCGCCCCCGGGGAGGGCGGGTCCGCCCCCGGCGGGGCCGCGGCACCCCTCGCGAGGGCCGTTTCACCCCCGGCGAGGGCGGAGCCCCGGACGCCCAAGGCCGCGGCGTGGATCGCCAGAGCCGGGCCGCGTTTCAAAGGGGAGACCGCGCCCCTTGGGAGGCCGGTCCACCCCAACCAGGGGCGGATTCTACCATCCCCTCCCGCGGCCGATTTACTCCACGGGCGGCTTCCGCGGTTTCAGCAGCCCGCGCAGCCCGCCCTGCTCCTCCTGCTGCCCCTCCCCCTGCTGCTCGGCGCCCTGGGTGGGGAGGAGCTGCGTCTCCTCGTAGCCCTTCGGGATCTCGAAGGCCGTGGCCGGGACGGCGGCGTTGGCGTCGAGCTGCGTCACTTCCATGGTGCTGCGGGTGGTCTGGGCCTTGCCCTTCTTGGAGGTCGTGGTGCTGACGGCCACGATCTTCAGCGGGAAGCCGGTGAGCTTGTAGGCGTCGGCGCTGACCAGCTTGTCGAATTCGGCGTTGCCCGTGCGCGGCGGCTCGGCGCGCAGCCAGACGCCCAGGCCGGCATCCTGCAGCTTCGTGGTGGCCCAGACGTCCTGCTCGGTGACCACGTCCGACGTGTTGCCCATGCCCAGCACCTTGATGGTCATGGTGTAGCTGGTCCGGTACTTGGAGTTGCGGGCCGGCAGTCCCAGGACCGTGCCGCCGTCTCCCTCGGAGACCTTCTCCACCTTGACGTTGGAGAACTGGATCTTCAGCAGCGGCCCCATGCCGTTCATCACCGCGCCCATGGTGCCGAGCATGCCCTGGAGGTCCCACTTGGCGTAGGTCTTCTCCTCGGGGTTGACGAGGTACAGGGTGCGCCCGCCGTCCTGGGTGAGGATGTAGGTTCCCTCCTGGGCTACGGGATTGCCCCCGCTCTCCAGGAACACGACCTTGGCGTTGTCTCCCGAGACCCAGCTTTCCACCTTGATCTGGTGGGTCTTCGCAGCGGCGTCCTGCGTCGTGGTGGTGGCCTTGTAGTGGATGCCGGCGAACCCGGGGGCGGCGGCCAGGAACAGCGCGGCGGCGGCGATCGAACGTTTGAGATGTCTCACGGCGGTTACCTCCATGATGGAGCTGCGATGATCTCGCATCGCCGCGGGGGCTGGCAAGCCGAGGGCGGCGAAGCCGTGGGGTAGGATGCGCCGAGATCGAAGGAGGGCCGCCCATGAACGTCCAGGAAGCGCTCGACACCCTGAGGTCGCTCGGCACCGAACAGAACCGCAAGATCTACCGCCGCCACGGCGCGCGCGCGGACGTCTACGGCGTCAGCTTCGCCCATCTGAAGGACCTCAAGAAGAAGGTCAAGGTGGACCACGACCTGGCCGAGGGGCTGTGGAAGTCGGGCAACCACGACGCCCGCATCTTCGCCACCATGATCGCGGATCCCAAGCGGCTCGACCGCGCGGCCCTGGATTCCTGGGTGAGGGGCCTGCATGGCTATCCGGAGAGCGACGCCTTCGGCGACCTCGCGGCGCGGAGCCCCGCCGGCCGCGAGGCCCTGGAGGAGTACACCCGCTCGGACGAGGAATGGACCGCCGCGGCCGGCTGGCGGGGGCTCGCCCATCTCGCCATGAGCGGCGGCCTGACCGATGAGGAAAGCGAGCGGCTCCTCGCGAAGATCGAGCGCGAGATCCATTCCGAGAGGAACCGCGTGCGCTATGAGATGAACAACCTGGTCATCGCCATCGGCAGCCGCAATCCCGACCTGCAGGAGAAAGCCATCGCCGCCGCGGCGCGCATCGGAAAAGTGGAAGTCGATCACGGCGAGACCGGGTGCAAGACGCCGGACGCGGTGGGCTACATCCAGAAGATAGCGGACCGCAAGAAGAAGTAGCTCACGGTTCCTCGACCAGGGCGTCCGCCTCGATCTCGACCAGCAGCTCGGGGGAGATCAGCCGGCTCACCTCCACCATGGTGCAGGCTGGACGGATGTCGCGGAAGACCTCGCCGTGGGCGCGGCCGATCTCCTCCCAGCGGGAGATGTCGGTGGTGAAGATGCGCGTGCGGACGACGTCCTCCATCCGCGCGCCCGCCTTCTCCAGCGCCGCCGCGATGTTCTTCAGGATCTGGACCGTCTGGGCGTAGGGGTCGTCCGGCCCCACGACGGCGCCCGAGGCGTCGAGGGCCGTGGTGCCGGCGACCTGGACGTGCGGGCCGACCCGCACCGCCCGCGAGTAGCCGACGATGGGCTCCCAGGGCGCGCCGCTGGAGACGTTCCGCCGCTGTCGTTTCATCTTTCCTCCTTGAAAGACAAGAGAGTACCCTACGAGCCGCGATCTGGCACACCTCTTGCGAATCTAAAAAGTCTGGATGCGGTGACCTTGATCCAAGGTCCGGTGCTACTGACACACAGGGTTTGAGCAGGGCACGCCGCAGTAACCAATCTTCGAAAGAGAGGTCACGATGGCGAAGAGTACAGACACACTCACCACTCCCGATCCGCTGACCAGCGGAGCTTCCTTCAATCCGGGGACCAACGTGGGCTCGGGCGTAAACCAACCCCTCCTGGAAGAACATCAGGGCGTCGCCCAGCAGGCCAAGGAAGAGGCCAGGCACCTGGCCGATCAGGCCAAGGACCAGGTCAAGCAGGCGGCCGGACAGGCCCGCGACCACGTCCAGGAGCTGGTCGGCCAGCAGAAGGACCAGGCCGCCAACAAGCTCGGCACTCTGGCGGGCGCCCTGCGCGAAGCCGCCCACAAGCTGAACGAGGACGACCAGAGCGGCGGCTTCGGCCGCTACGCCGACCAGGCGGCCCAGCAGGTCGACAAGCTTTCGACCTATCTGCGCGACAACGACCTGGGCGGCTTCGTCCGCGACACCGAGAGCTTCGCCCGGCGCCGTCCGGACCTGTTCCTCGGTACCACGTTCGTCGCCGGCCTGATGCTGGCGCGTTTCCTCAAGGCCTCCAGCACGAGCCAGGACACCGGATACGACGGCTACGACCGCCAGGACTGGCGGCGGTCCCCCGAAACCACCGGAACCGGCTACGGGACCTCGTCCGGAACCGGCCCCACCGTCGGGACCTCCACCTATGGCGCCGGGGACCGGTCGTCCTACGCCCCCGAGCGCAGGAATCCCGAGGAAGATCTCGCCAACGCCGGGACCACGCCCTTCAACGAGCCGATCGGAAGGTGAAGGTAAGCCATGGCAGTACGAGATGAAAACACCGTCAAGGACGACCGGTCTATTGGGCAATTGCTCAAGGAGCTGACTCATGAATCGAGCCTTCTGCTGAAGCAGGAGGTCGACCTGGCCAAGACGGAGATGTCCGAGAAGGTCTCGCGCGTCGGGACCAACCTGGGCCACGTCGCGGTGGGCGGCGCGGTCGCCTTCCTGGGCGCCATCGCGCTCCTCCTCTTCGCGGTCTACGGCCTGACGTCGCTCATGGACCAGTTCCTGCCCCTGGGCGCCGCGGTCTGGCTGGCGCCGCTGATCATCGGCGCGATCCTGGCCGGCGTCGGCTACAGCATGATCAAGAAATCCCTCGAAACCCTCAAGCGAGAAAGCGTCGCTCCGAAGAAAACCACCCAAAGCTTGCAGGAGAACAAGGCATGGCTGAAAGAGAAGATTTCGTGACCACCACCAACACCCGGGTGACCGCCGATGCCAGCGACCTGCGCGGCGGGCGGGATTCGGATCAGATCCGGTCGGAGATCCACCGTACCCGGTCCAACATGGACGAGACCTTCGCGGCCCTCGACGCCAAGCTGACGCCCAGTCAGATCGGCCTCGAGGTCTGGAATCTCTTCAAGGGCGGCTCGAGCGCCGGGGCCAGCAAGCTCTGGCGGATCGCCAAGGAGCATCCGATGCCCGCGGCCGTGATCGGCCTCGGCCTCGGCTGGCTGCTGGTCGAGAGCTCCAAGCAAGAGGAGGTCCGCGAGTCCTACCGTCTTCGGGGCCAGGACAGCGACTACGGCTACGGCCGGCCCTCCTACGCGGGCACGGCCGGGACCCGGGCCTACACCGCTTACGAGTCGGACTACGAGTACGACGAGGAAGGCGGCCGGCTCTCGGCGGCCAAGGACAAGGTCAAGGACGTGGCGGAGAGCGCCAAGGACGCGGTCACCGGCGCGGCTCACAAGGTCGGTGACGCGGCCAGCAGCGCCAAGGAGCACGCCATCGACCTCGGCCACCGTGCCAAGGAGCGCGCCTCCGACCTGAAATACCGCACCAAGGACAAGGCTGTCGCTCTGAAGGGGCAGGCCGGTTACAAGGCGCGCCGGGTCAGGCTCGGCTTCTGGCAGAAGATGGAAGAGAACCCCTTGATGGTCGGCGCCGCGACGCTGGCCCTCGGCGTCATCGCCGGTCTCTCGATCCCCTCGACCCGCAAGGAGAACGAGCTGATGGGCGAGACCCGCGACCGGCTGTTCGAGGAGGTCAAGGAGACGGGCCAGGAGGTCCTGGAGAAGGGCCGGCACGTCGCCGAGGCCGTGGCCGACAAGGTCAAGACCGAGGTGCAGGGCCAGGGCCTGACCCCGGACACCGTGGTCAGCAACGTGGCCGAGAAAGTGCGGACCGTCGCCAAGGAAGCCGTGAACACCGCCAAGGAAGAGGCCAAGCGGCAGGACCTGACGCCGGACGCCCTGAAGCAGCAGGGCCAGCAGGCCGCGGATCGCCTCGGCGAGACGCCGCGGCCCGAGGTCCACGAGAACGAGCCCGAGTTGATCAAGCGGTAGCAGGGGCGGCAAGGGGGCGCAGCGCCGTACCGGCTGCGCCCCTGCACCGTTTCCCTTCGGTCCGCCATCGAATATCTTTGCGCCATGACGATCCGGCGCATCGAGCCCGCCCCCGGCCAGGAGTCCGTCTGGGACTACCCGCGTCCGCCGGCGATGGAAGATACCTCCAAGCTCATCCAGGTCCGCTTCAACGGCGTGATGATCGCCGAGACCCGCCGCGCGAAGCGGGTCCTCGAGACCAGCCATCCCCCTGTCTACTACATCCCGCCCGAGGATGTCCGGATGGAATTCCTGAAGGAGAATGAGAACGCCACCTGGTGCGATTGGAAGGGGCTCGCCCGCTACTACGACGTGGAGGTGAACGGCCAGCGGGCCGAGTCCGCCGCCTGGTACTTCCCGCTGCCCACCCGCATCTACGAGCCCATGATGCACTACGTGGCCTTCCATCCCCAAGCCATGGAAGCCTGCTTCGTGGACGGCGAGCGGGCCCAAGCCCAGGAGGGGGACTACGGCGGCTGGATCACCAGCGAGATCGTGGGACCGTTCAAGGGCGGGGCGGGGACGATGGGGTGGTGAGCGGCCTCACCACCCCTGGCTCAAGGACTACTGGACGAAAATCAGGATCGTGCCACCGTCAGTGTTGTTGCAGGTGTCCTGTACCGTGTAGGGGATGGCCACCAGGCCTGTGAAGTTGGTGGGCGGCTGATAGCAGTAACCGTCCGGCGCGATGCCGCACCAGCCACCGCTTGAAGGATATCCGCTGACGTAGGCGAAGAGCGAGTCGCCCGCATCCGGATCGGTGTCGTTCAAAGCGAGATCCCTGTTGAAAATGCTGAGGGTCGTGTTCTTGGCCATGTTGTAGACGTCGGTGTTCGCGGTCGGGGGGGTGCTGCAGGCGGCAAAGGCGTCAGAGGCGGAGACCAGGAACAGTGCGACGAAGCAGAAACCGGCGAAAGTCTTCATGGTGTCCTCCTTCCCAACTCGATGAGCTGGAAGTTGAAGGTTGAAGCTGTTCGGCGGCCGGGCCCGGCACCGTACGACCGCGCTATTTTATTTAGAGTTTAAAATAAGTCAATATCACAGCAGGTGGAATTCGGGGATGGGCTGGCCCTCCGCGAAGCGGGAAGGACGGAGGGCGTGCACGTCGATCGTCTTGGCCTCGCCGTCCAGGATCATCTCCGCCACGAGCTGCCCCAGGGCCGGCGAGTGCATGACGCCATGCCCCGAGGAGCCGTTGATCAGCCAGAGGTTTTCCAGCTCCGGAGCGCGGCCCAGGAGGGCGTGCTGGTCCGGCGACATCTCGTAGAGGCCGGCCCAGCAGGCGGCGCGGTCCACCGGCACGTCCCGCAGGCAGGGGATCCGGGCATGGGCGCGCTCCAGGACCCCCGGGAGCCAGGATTCGTCGAAGCTCTCGTCGAAGGGATCGTCCGAGGCGTGCTCCTGGGGCCAGAGGAGGAGGACGCGGCCGTCCCGCACGCGCAGGTGGAAGCCGTCTTCGAGGAAGATGGTCATCGGCATCTCTTCAGGGAGGACCGAGGTGGGGACCGTAGGCGCGATCTGTCTTTTCTGCGGGGAGACGGGGATTCGAACGCCCGCGAGTCGGCCCACCACGCCCGCCCAGGCTCCGGCCGCGTTCACGACGTGCCGCGCCTCGATCGGACCCCGGGTCGTCTCCACCCGTAGGATCCGGCCCGGCAGGCTCTTCGCGACCTGGAACGCCGTCACTTCGGCATCCCATTCGAAGCGGACGCCCAGCCGCCGGGCGGCCTCGGCGTAGCCCTCCAGGATGCTCATGGGGCGGATGAAACCGTCGAAGGAGCAGAACGAGCCGCCGACGATTCCGTCGGTGACGACGGCCGGGTTGAGCCGGCGGGCATCCTCAACACCGATCTCCTCGACAGGGACTCCCAGGCTTTTCTGGAGTGGACGGATCGAGCGTAGCGCCTCCACCTGCTCCTCGTCCCTGGCCAGGAACAGGTAACCGCGGGGCGCGTATCCGGGATCGCCGCCGACCTCCTCCGGGAAGCGGAGCAGCTTCTCCCGCGAGAGGAGGGACATGCGGATGTTGACCTCGGTCGCGAACTGGGCGCGGAACCCGCCGGTTGCCTTCCCCGTGCTCCCCATTCCGAGCCGGGGCGCGCGGTCGAGGACGGTCACGTCGCGGCATCCCCGCGTCGCCAGATGCCAGGCCACGCTGGCGCCCATGACGCCGCCGCCGAGGATGAGGATGTCCGTCTTTCTAGCGAACATTTGTTTCCTGGCAAACGTCTTGCGCCAACCTGATCCCCGTGAACTGGAAGCGGGTGTCCCCCGCCCAGAAGTTGCGGTAGCTCGCCCGGATATGGTTCGCGGGCGTGGCGCAGGAGCCGCCGCGCAGAATGCGGACGTTGTCCATGAACTTCCCGTTGTACTCCATCAGCGGACCCTCGAACGGCCGGTAGCCTGGGTAGGGTTCGTAGTGGTTCGAGGTCCACTCCCAGAGATCGCCGCCCATCTGGAGAAGGCCAGGTCCGCCATCAGCGGGCCGTGGATGCAGGGCGCCGCTGTCGAGATAGTTCGCGCCCTGGAAACCCGAGACGCGCGCGGCGTGCTCCCATTCCCGTTCGGTAGGGAGGCGGGCGTCCTTCCAGCGGGCGAAGGCGTCCGCCTCGTAGAAGCTGACGTGGCAGACGGGCTCGTACGGATCGAGAGGACGTGCGCCCGAGAGCGTCCAGATCCTCCACTCGCCGTCCGCCTCCTCCCAGTAGAGCGGAGCGTTCCAGCCGTCGTCCTTCACCTTGGCCCAGCCGTTGGAGAGCCAGAGGAGGGGGTTGCGGTAGCCGCCGTCTTCCATGAACTCCAGGTACTCGGAGTTGGTGACCAGGCGGTTCAGCAGAGAGAAGCCCTCCAGCCAACCTTTGTGGACGGGCATCTCGTTGTCCCAGCACCAGCCGCCCTCTACGTTGCCGAACTCGTGGAGGCCGGCCGGAAAGGAGACCCATCCCGCCCGGGGTGCGCCGTGGCCGTTCGTCGCCGCGGCGGGCCGGTACGCCTCCCGCAACTCGGGGACGTTGCTCCCCAGGATGTGCTTGACCTCGGTGACGAGCAGCTCCTGGTGCTGCTGCTCGTGCTGGACGCCGGTGAAGACCAGGAAGCGGAGGCGCTCGTAGTCCGCGTCCGGAACCGAGCGGATCAGCTCCTCGACGCGGCCGTCCACCGACTCGCGGAAGAGATAGACCTCGTCGTTGCTGGGCCGGGTCACAAGCCCCCGGTGGTCGCGGCGGATGCGCGGGCCGAGGGACTCGTAGTAGGAGTTCATGACGAACTCCAGCCGGGCGTCGTCCTCGGAGTAGCGGCCGAAGGGCTCCAGGATGTTCTTGGCGAAGAACCAGGTCGTGTGCCCCAGGTTCCACCACGGCGGGCTCACGTCCGGCATGGACTGGATGCGGTAGTCCTCGGGCCGCAGCGGCCGGCAGAGGTCGACGCTCAGGGCGCGGGTCTCGCGGTAGCGGTTCAGAAGCTCGTCTCGATCCAAGTCGGTCCCCTCCCTTTCCCCGGCCATTGTATCGGCTGCTCCCTGGCCTACAATCCTCCCCATAGCACAGAGAGGGAGAGAGGACATGCCGAGAGCCATCTGGAACGGGACTGTGATCGCCGAGACCGACAAGTTCGAGCTGGTGGAGGGGAACGTCTACTTCCCGCCGGACGCCCTCCGCAAGGATCTCTTCAAGCCCACCGAGACGCACACCGTCTGCCCCTGGAAGGGGACGGCGAGCTACTACACGGTCACGGTGGACGGCCAGGAGAACAAGGACGCCGCCTGGTACTACCCGGAGCCCAAGCCGGCGGCGGCCAACATCAAGGACCACGTCGCCTTCTGGCGCGGCGTCACGGTGGAGCGCTAGGTGTCCCTCCTCGACACGCCCCTGACCCGGCAGCTCGGGATCGAGGTGCCGCTGATCTGCGGCGCGATGTATCCGTGCAGCAACCCGGAGCTGGTGGCGGCGGCCTCGGAGGCGGGCGGGATCGGCGTGATCCAGCCGCTCTCCATGGTCTACGTCCATGGCCACGAGTTCGGCGCCGGCCTGAAGCTGATCCGCGGACTGACCGCGAAGCCGGTGGGGATGAACGTGATCGTGGAGCGCTCCTCCAAGGTCTACGAGGAGAGGATGCGCCGCTTCGTGGACCAGGCCATCGAGGGGGGCATCCGCTTCTTCGTCACCTCTCTGGGCAACCCCCGCTGGGTGGTGGAGAAGGCCCACGCGGCGGGCGGCTTCGTCTACCACGACGTCACCGAGCGGAAGTGGGCGATGAAGGGACTGGAGGCCGGGGTGGACGGCCTGATCGCGGTCAACAACCGCGCCGGGGGGCATGCGGGGCCGAAAAGCGAGGAGGCGCTGATCGCGGAGCTTGGGGATCTGGGCGTCCCGGTGGTCTGCGCCGGCGGCATCGGGGAAGAGGACGACTTCGTCCGCGCGCTACGGATGGGCTACGCCGGGGTGCAGATGGGCACGCGCTTCATCGCCACCACGGAGTGCACCGCCCACGAGGACTACAAGCGGGCCATCGTGCAGGCGGACGAGGACGACGTCGTCTTGACCGAGCGCATCACGGGCGTCCCGGTGGCGGTGATCCGCACGCCGTACATCGAGAAGGTCGGCACCAAGGCGGGCCCCATCGCCCGCTGGATGTTGAAGGGCCGGAAGACCAAGCACTGGATGCGGATGATCTACTCCCTCCAGTCCGTCTGGAAGCTGAAGCGCTCCTCGGTCCGCGCCTTCTCCTACAAGGACTACCTCCAGGCGGGCAAGAGCGTCGCGGGGGTGGAGAAGGTCGAGCCGGCGGGGGAGATCGTGCGGCGGTTCCGGGCGGCGGCGTATGCCATCCACTGAATATCCGATGGATCCGACCGATCCGTCGGATCCGATCGATCCGACGGATCCTCACTGACCGATGCAACAGCTCGCCTTTCTCGCTGCCTTCCTGCTCACCGCGCCCTCACCGACAGGGGCCGACCTGTTCACCGACCGCGCCGCCGAGCGGGGCCTCGTCTTCACCTACAAGACAGGCCAGACAGGCGAGCTCTTCTTCCCCGAGATCATGGGCGGCGGGGCGGCGCTGTTCGACTATGACAACGACGGCGACCTTGACGCATTCATCGTCCAGGGACATCCGTTGAAGCCGGGTTCTCCAGACCCGGGCCCCGCGGCGTGGGGGCGCCTGTTCCGCAACGACCTGCCCGCCCGCAGATTCGTCGATGTCACCGAGGCGAGCGGCATCCGGGCCACGGGGTACGGGATGGGCGCGGCCACGGGGGATTTCGACAACGACGGCCGGACCGATCTCTACCTCGCCAACTTCGGCTCGAATCAGCTCTGGCGGAACAACGGCGATGGCACGTTCACGGATGTGACGGCGAAGGCCGGGGTGGACGACCTACGGTGGAGTGCCGGGGCGACGTTCGCGGACCTCGACCGCGACGGCTGGCTCGACCTCTTCGTCCTCAATTACGTGGACTTCTCCCGGGAGAACAACGTCCGGTGCAACGCCCCCAGCAGCAAGCGGGACTACTGCGGCCCCAGCACCTTCCCGCCGGTCACCAGCCGCCTGCTGCGCAACCGGGGGAACGGCACGTTCGAGGACGTCTCCCTCCGCTCCGGCATCGGGCGCAAACCCGGTCCCGGACTCGGCGTGGTGGCGGGCGACTTCGACGGCGACGGCTGGCAGGACCTCTTCGTGGCCAACGACGGCGCGCCCAATTTTCTCTGGATCAACCAGAAGGACTTCACCTTCCGCGAGGACGGCCTGCTCGCGGGCGTGGCCCTCAACGCCGCCGGACGGCCCGAGGCGGGGATGGGGATCGCCCTGGGCGACGGGGACGGCGACGGCGACGACGACCTGCTGATCACCCACCTGACGGGGGAGGCCAACACGTTCTACGCCAACCAGGGCGGGGGACTGTTCGAAGACGCCACCGCCCGGTCGGGACTGGGCGCGCCCAGCCTGCCGTTCACCGGCTTCGGCACGGGCTGGATCGACGTGGACAATGACGGTCTGCTCGATCTGGCGGCCTTCAGCGGCGCCGTGAACCTGGTCGGCGCCATGGGCTCAGGCGAGGGGCTGGCTCCCTACGCCCAGCCCAGCCAGCTCTACCTGAATCAGGGCGGCGGGCGTTTCGTCCCGGCAGGTTCCGCAGCGTTCCGCAAGTTGGCGGTCTCCCGGGGCGCGGCCTTCGGCGACGTGGACAACGACGGCGATACGGACATCCTGGTGGTGGACGCCGAGACGCCGGTCCGCCTGCTGATCAACGAAGCGGGGAGCCGCAAGCCCTGGCTGGGCCTGCGCCTCAACGCCCTCAATGCTCTTGGCGCCCGGGTCGAGATCCTGCGCAAAGGCGCGCCTTCGCTCTGGCGGCGGGCGGCCACGGACGGCAGCTACGCCTCCGCGAACGATCCCCGCGTGCTGGTGGGACTCGGCGAGGCGGCCGAGGTGACCGGGGTGCGCGTCTTCTGGCCGGACGGCTCGGCGGAGTCGTTCCCGGCGCCGCCTCTGCGGACCTACACCTCCCTGACGCGCGGCACGGGCAAGCCGCTGGAGAAAAAGACGCCATGAAATTGTTCCTGCCTGTTCTCTTGGCCGCCGCGCTCGTGCCGGTGCGCTCGCCGGACCTCAAGGGCCTCGAGGAGGCGGTGGCGGCGCAGATCCGCGAGATCCAGGGGATCGCCGCGGCGCAGGAGTCCGCCGAGGCCTGGGGCGAGTTGGGGAAGGTCTACCTGGCCTACAGCTTCCACGACGCGGCCACGGACTGCTTCCGCAACGCCGCCGCGCTCGATCCGAAGGATTTCCGCTGGCCCTACTTCCTGGGCGCCGCGGATCAGGCCGCCGGGCGGCTCGACGAGGCGGCGGAGGCGTACGGCAGGGCGCTGGCCATGGCCCCGGGGGCGGCGCCGGGGTACGTCTATCTCGGCGAGATCCGGCTCCTCCAGGGAAAGTTCGACGAAGCCGAGGCGGCGCTGCGCAAAGCGCCCTCCCTGCCGGCCTCGCGGGCGCTCCTGGGGCAGGTGGCGCTGGCCCGGCGGGATTACAGGGCCGCGGTGGAGCACCTGCAGGCCGCCCTGGAAGCCGTTCCAGAAGCAAACCGGCTGCACCATCCGCTGGCGCTGGCCTACCGTGGTCTGGGGGACTGGGCCAAGGCCGGGGAGCACCTGGCGAAGGCGGGCGCGGTGGGGCTACGGCCCGCCGATCCGCTCCTGGACGAGGTCGCGGCCCTGCGTCTCGGCGAACGGGTGGCGATCATGAAAGGCAAGGCGGCGGCCCAGGCCGGGCGCTACGCCGAGGCGGCCACGGAGTTCCGCCGCGCCGTGGCCGCCAAACCGGACAGCGTCGAGGCGCGGGTGAATCTCGGGACGGTCCTGGGGCTCTCCGGGGATCCGTCCGGCGCCGCCGAGCAGTTCCTGGAGGCCCTGCGGCTCCATCCCCAGAACGTCACGGCCCATTTCAACCTCGGATCGCTGCTGGTCGAGGAGGGCGCGCCGGCCCAGGCGCTGCCGCATCTGGAGGCCGCGGCGGCGGGCCGCCCGCAGGATGCCGAAGCCCGGCGGCTGCTGGCGCGGGCGCTGCGCGACGCCGGCCGCCCCCAGGGGGCGCTGGAGCAGTACGCCAAGGCCCTGGAGCTCGCTCCGGGGGACGAGGCGGCCCGCCTGGGCGAGGCGGAGACGCTGGTGCGCCTGGAACGTTACGGAGAGGCCCGGCGGAAGCTGGAGGAGGGTTTGAAGGTCATCCCGGGCAGCGGATTGCTCAGCCATGCCCTGGCGCGGCTCCTCGCGGCCTGTCCGGACCGCTCTGTCCGCGACGGCGCCCGCGCCCTGGAGCTGGCCCTGGCCGTGTGGAACGCGCGGCCGGCCCTGCCCCACGGCGAGACCGTGGCCCTGGCGTACGCGGAGCTGGGCCGCTGCGCCGACGCCGCCGAGTGGCAACGCAAGCTGATCGAGGAAGCGCGTCGGCAGGGGATGGAGGCCAGGGCCGGGGATCTCGCCCGCGCCCTGGCGGTTTATGAGCAGGGTTCTCCCTGCCGTCCGGGGTAGCCCGAATGAATAATCGTTAGGTTGTAGATCCGTTAGGGTTGACTTCGTTCAAATTCAAGTCCAAGATATCTCTTGCTCGAGCATGTAGGGTCCTGGCGTTCCAAGACCCGCGAAGAGTCAACCGTTTCAGTAGGAGAACGCCTCATGAAGTTCCGCCTTTTGGGTGCCGCCTTTCTTCTCGCCACCGCTTTCGCTTCCAGCGACGCCGTCGCGAAGCCGGAGTGCCCGACCAAGCGCTACAACGGCGCCTGCATCCAGGTGATCACGTACGCGATCAACCCCGAGACCGGCACCTGCTGCGTCTACCCGAACCCCTGCGTGGTTCCGGATGGCTGGGCGATCGTACGAGCGGCTGCCCGGCGAGTTCCTGAGTTCTTCCAAGGCCGGCGGCGCCCGCCGCCGGCCTTTCCTTCCGTCTCCTGCCTTATCTTCCCTTTCTTACCTGCCGTGGCGGGACGCGCCGACTTCTTGCGTAGACATGGATGACCACAGACCAGCCGGGGCTTCCCGTCACGGCCAACGGATCGTGGGAAAAAAGGAGATCAGCCATGTCCAGGATCAAGTTACGTCTTTTGGGACTCTCGCTCGTCGTCCTGAGCCTCGTGGCCCTGGGCGGCCGGAACGCGGCCGCCGGCCCGGACTGCATCGACGTCATCGCCTACGGCACCAACCCCGCCACGGGTGAGTGCCGGGAGTTCCCCAACCCGTGCTCCGTACCCGCGGGTTGGACCATCTCTTACCAGGGCTGCGCCTCTGGTTCGTAAGGACCGAGGCCGGCGGCACCCGCCGCCGGCCTCTTCCGCCGGCCGGAGAGCGACGCCATGCTCACGTTCGCGCCCCGATTGTGATATCCCATCTACGGTTGATCGGGGCAAGGAGGAACGACGAGACATGGCGCTTGAGATCAAGACGCTCCTGGCGGCCGGGTTGCTGGCCCTGGCGCTGGGGGCTTGCGGTGGGGACGACGTCGCCAAGGCCGCCGCGATGACCGGCGGCGATCCGGAAAAGGGCAAGGCCGCCATCCGGCGGTACGGCTGTCAGGTCTGCCACAGCATCCGCGGCGTCGAAGGCGCCCGCGGGCAGGTCGGCCCGGCGCTCGATACCATCGGCAGCCGCTCGTACCTGGCCGGCCAGCTCCCCAACAATCCCGAGAACCTGATCCGCTGGATCCGCGATCCGCAATCCGTGGCGCCCGGCACGGCCATGCCCGACATGGGCGTGACCGAGGAGGACTCCAAGGACATCGCGGCCTATCTGTACACCCTGCGTTGATGGCCACCCGCCGGGATCTGCTACCGGGACCGGCACGTGGATTGCGACAGAAAGGGGGGCGATGAACGCGGCGGTTCTGATCTTCCTGGCGTTGCTGGCGCAACCCCCTTCCGAATCCTTCACCGATCAGATCGTCGTCACCGCCGCCGGCGACGAGCAGCGCATCGTCGACGCCGTCGCGCCCACCACCGTCCTGACCCGCGAGGAGCTGGAGCGCGCGCCCGACCTCACTCTGGACGACCGGCTCCGGCAGGTGCCCGGCTTCGGGCTGCTGCGGCGGTCGAGCAGCCTCACCGCCCATCCCACCACGCAGGGCGTCTCCCTGCGCGGCCTGGGTCCCAGCGGCGCCAGCCGCACGCTCGTCCTGTTCGACGGCGCGCCGCTCAACGATCCCTTCGGCGGCTGGGTCTACTGGAACCGCCTGCCGTCCTCGTCCCTGGAAGCCGTCGAGGTCTCGCGCGGCTCCCTCTCCCAGCTCTACGGCAGCTCGGCCATGGGCGGGGCCATCCAGCTCCTCCCCCGCGCCCCCCGGCCGGACACTCTCGAGGTCACGGCCCGGGGCGGCGACCACGGGACCGGTGACCTGGAAGTCTTCGCTGCGGACGCCGCCGTCGCCGGAAACTGGGGGTATACCCTGGCCGGCCGCCTCTTCGAGACCGACGGCTTCTACATCGTGGCTCCCGAGGACCGGGGAGCGGTGGACCGTCCCGCGGGCGTCGACTTCGGTACCTTCTACGGCCGCTTCCAGGCCGGCCGCTACCACGTGGGCCTCAACGTCTTCGACGAGGAACGGGAGAACGGCACCGAGCTCCAGCGCAACGACACCCGCCTGCGCTCGATCGAGGCCGGCGGGTCGGGCGACCGCTGGGAGTGGAGCGCGTTCGGGACTACGCAGAGGTTCCGCAGCACGTTCTCCCGTATCCTGCCGGACCGCTCGCGGGAATTCCTCACCGCCGAGCAGGACTTCGAGACCGACGGCTACGGGGGATCGGCCGCCTGGCGCTCCGGCGGCGGCCTTCTGGCCGGGATCGACGTCCGCCGCGCCACCTGGGAGGACCAGGACCAGACCCTCGGCGGGCTCTACGCCCAGCGGACCTTCCGCCTGACTTCGCGTCTCGATCTCCTGGCCGGAGCGCGGGCCGATCTCTGGGAGAGCGGCGGCACCCGGACGAGCTTCAATCCCCGCGCGGGCCTCCTGTTCCGCGCCGGCGACGCCGTCACCCTGCGGGCCTCGGCCTACCGGGGCTTCCGGGCACCCTCGCTCAACGAGCTCTACCGTCCCTTCCGTGTGGGTAACATCGAAACCCTGGCCAATCCGGACCTGGACGAGGAGACCCTGGTGGGGGCCGAGATCGGAGCCGACTTCGCCCCCACGGCGGACCTCCTGCTGCGGCTGAACGCCTTCCGCAACCGCATCGACGGCGCGGTGGGGAACGTCACGCTCTCGGTCACCCCGACGCTCATCACCCGCCAGCGCCAGAACCTGGACCGCGTGACCGCCGACGGTGCCGAGGCCGACCTGCGCTTCCGCCCCCTCCGGCGCTGGGAGCTGCGGGCCGCGTACCTCTATACCGACTCCCGCGTCGAGCGCACCGGCCTGCGCGTCCCCCAGGTCCCCCTCAACCAGGGCTCCTTCGGGATCTCCTTCGACGGCCCCGTCACCGCCCTCCTCCAGGCCCGCTGGGCGGGAGACCAGTTCGAGGACGACCTCAACCAGCTCCCGCTTCCCGCCTATGAGGTGGTGGACCTCTCCCTGCGCAGAATCGTCAGGGAGCGTTTCGAAGTCTTCCTGGCCGCTGAGAACCTTTTCGACGAGCAGATCGTCACCGGCCGCACGCCCATCGAGGCCTTCGGCGCTCCGCGCATGATTCAAATCGGTCTGACCGTCCGCCGCTAGGCTCGTTTCAGTCTCCGAAGCCGTCGGTTTCAGTCGCTGAAGCCGTCGGTTTCAGTCGCCGAATCGAGCGGCTTCAGTGACTGAAACCAGCGGTTTCAGCCGCGGAAGCGGCGGATTCTCGGAAAGATGGGACGGTTTCAGCGACTGAATCCAGCGGCTTCAGTCATCGAAGCGAGCGGCTTCAGTCCTTGAAACCGCTGGATTCAGGGATGGAATGGCCCGCTTCAGCGGCTGAAACGGGCGGTTCTGCCGCTGAATCGCGCGATTCGCCTTCGTATTGGGGCGATTCCGGCTGCTGACCCGCACGGTGTGGTCTGCCGCAGGCTGTTCAGGCGCTCGGCGACTTTGGCTGCGCGGCTGCCGAGATTGCGGGCGGTCAGCAAGCTCCGACTCGACCGGCTGGCGGGAGCCATCCCCGCGAGGCTGCCCCGCTAACCAACTACCAGCATTCGCTCCGGGCTCATGTTGATATGTACACGGTTTGCAGTAATAGGGCAACAAACATTCCCAGCAGCACGTAACCGAGCAAGGCCTCCACTGCCACCAAGCACTTTGCAGTCCAACTCGATGGCGCCGGGACAATATCGCCATAGCCCAGTGTTGTTAGCGTCACTGCACTGAAATACAAACTATCACCAAATGTTAATGATCCCACAGTCCCCGACCTGACGAATTCTGGCCGCAGAGTCGCACTTATATGTATTAATGGGGTGCTAGCAAGAGTAGCCGACATTGGCGCGTGATAGGCAATGGCAAACAGGAACCACATGAAAAGCGCCCAAGCACCGAGGCGCACCGCGGACCTGCCGCCATTAGCAGCTATGTACCAGATGAGCCCTAGAATTGGGTGCTCGCAGCGGAACAAATAGAAGTCCGCTTCCGCCACTATGCGCCGTTTTACAACCGCGTCAACATCATTGCCTAAATAGTTCGCGCTTTGGAATTTTCCACCAAACCTAGTCCAGCGATCACGGCGAAAAAACAGAGCCCACCATGGCTCCTCATTAAGGTGAACATCCGCCAGCTTCACGTTGTGAAGATCGGCGCGACATAGATCGGTGCCTCTGAGGTCGCTACCACGTAGATCAGCATTCGTCAGGGCCACGGAGGCTAATGATGCGCGACGACAGTCGCAGTGTCGCATTGTGGCGTGTGCGAGTGACGATCCGTCTTTGAACGTGGTATGTCGTAACGATGCTCCCGTAAGGCTTGCGCCGTATAGCTGGACATTCTCGAATGTAGCATAATCAAGTGAGCAATCAGCCAAGGCTGTGCTGTAGGACAAGTCCAGTATTTGGAATCTAAATCCTCTTAAATCACGGGGTGCAGCCTCGCCCGGTATGATCTGTCGAGTGCACGTTTCGATTTCTGCAATCAGTGCCTGCTTCCCATCTAGTCGGCTAATTAAATTTATTGTCCAATCGCGACCGGCGAGCAGATCAGCGGTGATAGCTTTAACTCGGTCAGGCTCTGAGTTCCACCGGGAACGAAGACGTGATGCTTCGCTCATAGCTTATCCCCTATTGCGAGAATATTTACAACTGCTTTGATCAAATTTTCATCGTCGTCTCTGCCTACATTAAAAAAATCTGTACAGCCATAGCTCTGAGCCATTCGGCGGATATGGGGCTCCCCGCGAGCGGTGCGCATGAAGATTGCAATATTCTTGTTCAAGTCACCATATACTCCGGTTCTACACCTGTTCAATACCTCAAGCCCCGCTATCGCTGAAAGTGTATGATCCTCTGGGACGACCGCCATAACGTCTAGAATGGCTACTTTTAAAGGTACTCGTCGGAGTTTCGCCTCAACCGCTGGAATCGTTTTCTCTTTTACGATTTCGACAGCTGTTGTTTGGGTAGCCCTACGCAGCAGGTGTAGAAACAATTGGTTCTCGGAGGCCCCAAGATAATCATCGAAGAATAAGATCATCGATTCACCTCCTTTGCTGAAATGTCCAGTGGGATTTCAATTGTAACAGTTGTGAGCCAGTTATCGCCTTCGAATCGACGGGGCGAGGGCATTTTTACAGATCGGCTTTCTAACGTGATTGTGCCCTTAAAAATGTCCTCCACGACTCGCCGGCAGTATGCTAAGCCTAGGCCCAATCCTTCAGTTCGGCGAACGGGATCTTTGAAGCGGGATCGCCGAAATCGCTGAAAGACGATTCGGGTCTCATCTGGTGCAACACCAATTCCAAGGTTTTGAAAGGAGATAATAAGGCGACCAATGCTGGAAGCGGTTACCTTAATATCTATGGCTGTGTTGGCGTATGAGAATTTGAGGGCATTGTCATAAACGTTAAGGAAAGTTAGCCTAAGTAGGCTTTCGGGTCCACAAATAAGAGCAAGGGGAGCTTGGACTGACATACGTGTAGGTTTCAAGCCCCTTGATTCTGCCTCACGCTGGAATATAGGAGTTAGACCCTGAATAGTCGCTACGGCATCGAACAACTTATAGTCATCATCGGTAGTGTCCGTCTCGCTGATGCCACGCCTCTGAAGGGCAAATTTGTAGAAATTATGGCGGATCAGTTCTAGGCGTAGCAGTCCATCGTCCACAGTTTGCCGAGCCAATGTGAGAATTTTGTCATCGATGGGTTCTTTACTCTTGAGTAGTTCATCGATTGTCCCGACCCCGATGCTCACTTTAGCGATGGCTCGCCCCATTAAGTGGCCGGTCTCCGCCGTAAGTGCGTCTAGTTCAATGCCGAAGATCGCATTATCGATATACACCCATAACAAATCTCTGATGAAATGGTGTATAGCTAAAGTTGATTTTGATTTTATAGATTGACCATTGGTAGGGACAAAAGCTATTATCAAAAGACGATTAGCAGTCGTACGGTGAGCAAACAGGATAGCGCGCTCAGCTCCAAAAAATGTGGCTGGATCTAGCCAGACGAGGTAGCTTGCGCTAGGGAGGAAAATTGGGTCTCCATGGCTAATGGCGTGGAACTCGTCAAGCGATGCTAAGCCGATTCTTCTCACTGCATTCTGGTGATTGGTGTTGACGACCAGATCAAGTTCGATATCACCATAGGTGGTTGATACGTACACGAGCGCCCCCTGCTGTTCAACCTTGTCACACAATTTGGTGAGTGTAGCCTCTACATCCCGCCATAGTTCTTGCTCGGTAATTCCTAGGCGAGGAGAGGGTGCTGGCAGAAGTATCGTCAGCGGGTCGTAGCTCACGGAATGAAGTATAGACCACGAGCGGCTTCAGGGGTGGTTTGCGTAGTTAGTTGGACCGTAGGGCGGAGTACAGCGAAGAAGGCGGGTGTGTAGAGGCGAAATCTACTCAGGGTCGCGGCGCGGCTAGAGCCGGGTTGAGGACTTTGTAGTCGTAGTGCATGGAGATAGATGAGGGCCTCGCAGACAAATCTGCCGATTTAGATAATCTCCACCATGCGCAAACCTCGTAGGCTCGCCGCCGTCTCCCTCTCCTGGGGCGGTCCCGGTGCCTTCCCGCACCGCTATGAAGTCGGCAGGCGCCAGCTCGAAGAGACCTTCGGCGTCGAGCTGGTCGCCATGCCCCACGCCTTGCGGGAGCCGGAGTGGCTCGCCGCACATCCGGAGGCCCGGGCCGCGGACCTGATGGCGGCGTTCGCTGATCCAAGCATCCAGGGGATCGTTTCCACCATCGGCGGCGAGGATTCGATCCGCATCCTCCGGCATCTGGATCTGGAGGTGATCCGGGCCAACCCCAAGGTCTTCCTGGGGTACTCGGATACGACGGTGGCTCACTTCGCATGCCTGAAGGCGGGACTTGTCTCCTTCTACGGCCCCTCCGTCATGACCGGGTTCGCGGAGAACGGCGGCATGTTCCCGTACATGGTGGAGTCGGTCCGGCGGACGCTGTTCTCGGCCGAGCCCGTGGGTGTCGTCGAGCCCAACCGGGACGGCTGGACGGTCGAGTTTCTCGACTGGGCGGAGCCGGCTAATCAGGAGAAGATGAGGATGCTTCAGCCTTCCGAGCCCTGGCCGTTTCTCCAGGGAGAAGAGAGCGCGGAAGGGCGGCTCGTGGGCGGCTGCCTGGAGGTGATGGAATTCCTGCGGGGGACCTCCGTCTGGCCGTCCGACGAGATCTGGGACGGCGCCATCCTTTTCCTGGAGACCTCGGCAGAGGCGCCTTCCCCGGATGTCCTGCGGCGGGCGCTAAGGTCCTACGTGGCCATGGGAATCCTCGGGAAGCTCTCCGGCATCCTCCTCGGCCGGCCAGGAGGCGCCGTCCCGCCGAAGACTTCGGGAAGTACGACGACGCTCTCCTTCAGGTCGTCGCCTCGGAAGAGGGGCTCGTGGATCTGCCGGTCGTCACCCGCATGGACTTCGGGCACACCGACCCGTTCTTCGTCCTGCCGTTGGGCGTCACCGCGCGGATCGACTGCGATGCGAGGCGGTTCAGCCTGCCGGAAAGCGCCGTGACGGAACGCGATTCTCGCTCGTAGAAGGAGTATGAACCCCAAGGCTCTGTCCTTGATGCTGGCCCTGGCGATGGCCGCCCTGGCGGGTTGCGGGCCTGACGTCGTCCTCGACCTCTCGTCTCCGGACGGCCAGCGGATCGCGGAGGTCCATTCGCGGTGGAGCATCGATCCTCCCGCCCAGTCCCTCTGGCTGCGGCCCTCCCGGGAGGAGAAGCCCAGGAAGCTGGCCAACCTGGAGCGGGACGTGGACTGGTGCAACGAGATCATCTGGAGCCCGGACAGCTCCCGGGTAGGCTTCCTGATCCGGGGCGCCCGCTTGGACGTCTACGACGCCGGCAAGGGCGACATGCTGGAGTCGATCATCCCGGTCGAGCCGGACGGTTATCCCGGCAGCCGCGAGGCCCGCGCGGTGCGCTTCCTGGAGGACGGCACGGGCGTGCAGTTCCGGGAGTGCATGCGCGGCGGGAACCGTTGCGCGAAGGTGAAGCTCTGGAAGACGAAGCGAGCCGAGGGGCCGCGGAGCCCCTCGGCTTCAGCGGCTTAGCAACAGCCAGCCTTAACAGCAGGTAATGCCCGCTCCGCATCTCCCGCCCGGTCCGCAGTCCGCGTCGGTCTTGCAGGGAGCGCCGCAACTGCACCGGCAGGTGCGGAATCCGGCGAGGAATTCGGGCAGCTCGGCCTGACCGTCCAGCGCCGGGAGAGACGGCATCACGGCGGCGTTCTTCGGCGCGGGGCAGAACGCGGAATTTCCAGGCAGCACCGTCTCCAGATGGAAGCCGCAATCGGCGTTCACGGGCGCCGGGACGCCGGCCACGTCCGGGACCGGCGAGAGGGCAGCGAGCTCCCCGGCGGCGGCCGGGACGGCGATCAGGACGGCGAGAACAAAGATCCATGAAGCGGAAGCTCTGACGAGGCGCATGACGTTCCTCCTCCTTTCAAAGACTCTTCATCTATACAGGTGCGTCTACCGGCCGCTCTCGGGCCAGAGCACGAAGTCGCCGTCCGCCCCGGCTACATCTCCGTCACGTCCGGCCAGCGGATGAAATCGCCGTCCGCCCAGACGATGTCCTCGTCGAAGCTCCGGGGAGGGAACCCGCCGAACGTGTAGACGCTGGAGGAGAAGCTGCCGTCGCGGCCGGGGCTGCGGATGACGAAGATGTGACGGGATCCCAGGTCGTGCAGGTTGACCCGGACCTCGTACGGATGGCCCCAGCCGTCCGTCTCCGGAAGCCGCTGGATGTACTTCGGCACGAGCAGGCGTTCCAACTGGGAGCGGGAGATGGGGGAGTACTGTGCCCGGACGTCGATGGCCTGCTGCCCGGGGACGCCCGCTTCGACCGCGTCGCTGAGCCAGCCGTACAGGGCGACTCCCATGTCCCGGATCTCGTCGACGGTCTTCTTTTGGCGCTTGACCTGGGTAGAGACCTCCCGGACCTGAGCCAGCAGGTCGGCCTCGTCCTCTTCCGGCGGCTCCTCCCCCTCGCGCCGGGCCACGGTTCCTCGATGCCCCGTCCCCACGGGCTGGAGCTGGACCACCGGCGCGGCGTAGCGCCGCTTCGTGGGAAGCGAGAGGCTCATCTCCATCGCTTCGTAGCCGCTCTTGGAGACGGTCAGAGTCAACTCCCCGGGAGGGTAGTCCAGCTCATAACCGCCGTCCTCCGCGGTGATGGCCACGAAGCGGGTGTACTCGATGCTCACGAAGGCACCGGAGACGGGGCGGCCTTCGAGGTCCGTCACCTTGCCGTGGATGACGGGTTTGCCGCAGCCCGCCAGGGCCAGGATGAGGACCGCGAGAAAGCGGAAGAGAAGAATGCGGCTCTTCATGGGCGGCTGTTCAAACCTTCGGGCCAGCGCAGGAAATAACCGTTCACCCAGACGATGTCCTGGTCGTAGTCCTCGGGCGTGAAGCTGCCGGCCTTGTAAGGGCCCCGGGAGAAGCGACCGTCGCGCCCCGGGCTGCGGATGGCCATCATCTTGTAGACCATGAGATCCTCCAGGTTGAGATAGAGCTCATAGTCGTTTCCCCAGCCGTCCTTCTTCGGGATGGCCGGGATGTAATGAGGCACGAGGATCTCCTCGAGCTCCGCGCGGGAGACCGAAACGAATCCATCCTCGACGTCCATCTCTTTCCAGTTCTGGCCGGCAGCGGCGGCGCTGAGCTGGTCGGTGAGCCAACTGAACATGGCGGTGCCGAGGTTCCGGATGTCCGAGACGGTCTGCTGCTGATAGATGCTGTCGTTCGCTTTCTCGAGCTGGGCCGGCGGCGCCTCGTAAAGCTGCTTTTCGGCGATCGTCAGGTCCAACTCCCGCTCGCCGTACCCTTCCTTGGCCACGATGAGCTTGATCTCCCCCGGCGTGTAGTCGAGCTTGTAGGTCCCGTCCGGTCCGGTCCGCGTCGCGAACCCGCTGTCCTCGATCCGCACCACGGCGTCCGCGAGGGCGTTGCCCTGCTCATCGGTCACTTTTCCGCTGATGACCTTCTCCCTGGCGCAGCTCAGGAAGCAGACGAAGATCAACAGCCACAGCTTGGGGTCGGACATGGTTTCCTCCGGACAGGTGGAGGAATTGTACCCGAGGAGAGATAACAATCCGGCCCCCGGAAAAGCCGCGGGCGCGGCAGCCGATCCGGGCGACAAGGACAGAACCCGGAGCGGCCCGGGGGCCGGTATGGCCGCGCGAAGGACCGCGCGGCCCGCACGGTCAAGCGGGCGGCCCCATCAGGGGTCCACTCGCAGGCGGGATGGCCACCAGCGGTCCCGGAACCGTCGCCGAGGAACGTCGCCCACCCGGGTTGGGACCGGAGGCGGGTGTCTCACCCTCGGTGGCGGCTGGCCCGGAGAGCCAACAGCCGGCCATGCACCGCATCGTACTCCTGCAAGTGGAAGAGCGCAAATAGATGATTATCAATGTTTTCCGCTCTTTCCCTGCGATGTCTTTCCGGTGTTTTGCTAACCTCCACCTGGAATGAGCGGCGCGCACTCGCACTCCCACGGCCATCATCACGGCGCGGCGTCCTCCCGGAACCGGCGGCGGCTGGCGTTCGCCCTCGTGCTGGCCGCCCTGTACATGCTGGCGGAGGCGGTCGGCGGCTGGCTGACGGGGTCCCTCGCCCTGCTGGCGGACGCCGGGCACATGCTGTCCGACGTGGCCGCCCTGGGTCTCTCGCTGTTCGCCATGTGGATGGCGCGCCGCCCGGCCTCCTCGCGCCGGACCTACGGCTACCGGCGGATGGAGATCCTGGCCGCTCTCGTCAACGGGGCCACGCTGGTGGCGCTGTCGCTCTTCGTGCTCGCCGAGGCCTGGGAGCGCTTCCGCAATCCCCCCGAGGTCAACGCCGCCGGACTGATGGGGATCGCCGCCGGCGGTCTCCTCGTCAACCTCGCCTCGCTCTGGATCCTCCACGAGGGGCGCGACGAGAGCCTCAACGTGCGCGGCGCCTGGCTCCATGTGCTCACCGACGCCCTGGGAAGCGTGCAGGCCATCGCGGCCGGCGTTCTCATCTGGGCCTTCGGCTGGCGATGGGCCGACCCCGTGGCCTCGGTGCTCATCTCGCTGCTGGTGATCTACTCTTCCTGGGACCTCCTCAAGGAGGCCACCGCCGTGCTCATGGAGCACGCGCCCCCCCACATCGACGTGGACGAGGTGCGGCAAGCCATGGCCGCTATCCCCGGCGTGCTGGCGATCCACGACCTCCACGTCTGGACCATCACCAGCGGCATGGAATCCCTCTCCGCTCACGTGGTCGTGCGGGAAGACCGCTACGGCTGCGAGATGTTGGGAGAGATCCGGTCCGTGCTCCACGACCGCTTCGGCCTCCATCACATGACCCTGCAGATGGAGACCGAGACCTTCGTGGAAAACGGCCACTCATGCTAAAATAGCAATACGAAATCCGTGCAGTTCGCCGTACCTGTCGGGGCAGCGAGCCCCGGATCGGGAGAGGAGCTCATCATGCGTATCCCCGCCCTTTCGCTCGCCCTCTGCCTGCTCGCCGGCTCGGGGGCCTACGCCGCCCAGAGCCAGAACCGGACGGTGCGCGTCCCGCAGGACGCCCGCACCCTGGATGCCGCCATCGCCAAGGTGACGGACGGAGGCACGATCGAGCTCGCGGCGGGGACCTACCGGCCCACCGGCGACGGCTTCGCCATCAACAATCTCCGTAAAGGCTTCACGGTGCGGGCGGCGGCGGGGGCCGCGGTGGTGCTCGACGGCGGCGGCGCGCGCACGCTGCTGCGCTTCGTCAACTCGCGCCGCGACCGGGGCAAGCGGGTGACCTTCGAGAGGATCACCTTCAAAAACGGCTTCAGCACGAAGCCCAACCAGGCCGGGGCCGTGACCCTGTCGCAGGCGGACGCGGTGTTCCGCGACTGCGCTTTCGTGAGCAACGGCGCCGCCGGGACGGGCACCGGCGGCGGCGCGGTCAAGGCGCTGGAGGGCTCCAGCGCAACGTTCGTCAACTGCTCGTTCCGGGAGAACGCCTCGCCGAACCGGGGCGGGGCCCTGTCGGTGCGCCCCTCCGCCGAGGTGACCCTCCAGGGCGGCGAATTCGTGAACAACCGCACCAACGTCCCCGGGCACAAGACGAACGCCGCCGGCGGGGCGATCTGGGTCCTCGACGGCAGGCTGCGGGTCACCGGCGTCCGGTTCCAGGGCAACCAGGCGGGGTACGTGGCCGGCGCCATCTACGCCCTGGGGACCTGGAACAAGGGCGCGGACGTGCTGATCGCCAATTCCACGTTCACCGAGAACCAGGCGCTGGCCGATCCCTGCTGCGCCCATCCCGATCCGACCACCGGCGGCGCCGTGCACGCCGAGGACCTGACGACGATGCGGATCCACCGGTCGCTGTTCGTCCGCAACCGGGCCACGCTGGGCGGCGCGGTGGGCAACTTCCGGGCCGTCACGGAGATCTACGGCTCGGTCTTCCAGGGCAACCAGTCCCTCGTCGGGCGGCCCCCAGGGAGCGGGCGGCGCCATCGGCCTCTGGTCGGTCGACTCCGACGATCCCTCGACGAATTTCGGCGCCGTCAACCGGCGCTCCGCCCGCCTGGTGCTGACCCATTCCTTCCTCCAGGGGGGCGGGGTGGAGAGGGCGCCCTTCAGCGGCGGCTGCGTCCTGGCCGGCGGCGACGGGCACCGCGTCTACGGCGACGGTCCCGTGGCCGTGGCCGGCACCCTGGAGGAGAACCGCGCCCGGGTGGAGATCCGCCACACGGTCTTCGCGGACTGCGACATCGAGACCGCGTCCGACGGCAGCGGCGGCCTCGGCGGCGCGGTGTCCGGGGACCTCGTCGACCTGCTGATGGAGGACTCGATGGTCCTCGACTCCGACGCCAGGGGGACCAACGCCGGAGGGCGGCGCGGTGGCGCTCCGGCAGGAATCGAACGCCCTCGTCGTTCGTACCACCTTCGCCCGCAACTCGGGGCAGCGGTGGGGCGGAGCGCTCTTTTTCAGCGGCTCGACCGCGACGGTGGACGACTCCCGGTTCTACGGCAATTCCGCGGGAGAGTCGCGCGGCGCCGCGATCTACACGATCCCCTTCACCAACGCGGCGCGCCCCAGGAACGCGCGGGGCATGGTCTCCAACTCCTCCTTCAGCGACAACGTGGGCGTGCCGGTCTGGGACATCGATCCGAACAGCGGGCCGATCAACGAGATGCGGTACAACGGCAACCGGTTTGACGCCAACGGCAGCGTCTACGTGAACACCCTGGCGGCTTCGGGGGGCGTGGACGTCTCGGGTCTGAACTTCTCTGACGGTCTTCCGTCCCGGCCGGGGGGACACGCGCAAGAGCGAGATCCCCAACCAACCCGGTCTTCGGTTCGCGCGAGGGGACGCTGCGCGCCGTGCCGGCTCCAAGCTCCGTGGGGGCCGCGGCCACGGCTCCCAACGCCTCGCTTCTGGCCTACGCCTGGACGGGCGGCTCGGCCACCATCGGCACACAGGGGCTCTCCGCGAGGGCCGGCCTGCTGCTGGAGGTGCCGCCGGGCGACTACGCCCTCTCGGTGGACGGCAGCGCCGCCGCGCAGGTCCGGGCGTCGGGCTCCTGCACGGCGGGTCCCTTCCTGTGCCTCGGCGGCAACCGCTTCCGCGCCGAGGTGACCTGGAAGAACGGCGCCGCCGCCGCGCCCGCCCAGGCTGTTTCGGTCTCGGGGAGCACCGGCTACTTCTGGTTCCTGGGAGCGCAGAACGTCGAGCTGATGGTCAAGGTGCTGGACAGCCGGGCGGTCAACGGCAACTTCTGGGTCTACTACGGCGGGCTGACGAACCTCGAGTACACCCTCACCGTCACCGATACGGCGACCGGGGCCGTGAAGACATACGCCAATCCCGCCGGCCGTTTCGCCAGCGCCGGGGATCTCACCGCCTTCCCCGCGCCGGCCGGCGCCGCGGCCAGGCTCGCCGCCGTGGAGAGTTTTGGAGAGGATCTGGCGGCGGCGTGCGACGCCTGCGGCAAGGCGCTGCCCCTGGTCAACGGCCGGTTCTCCCTGGATCTGACCTGGAAGAACGCCGCCGGCCAGACGCAGACCGCCCAGGCCCTGCCGCTGACCAGCGACACCGGCTACTTCTGGTTCACCTCGGCGGAGAACGTGGAAGTCGTCGTCAAGGTGTTGGACGGCCGCGCCCTCAACGGCCATTTCTGGGTCTACTTCGGCGGCCTCACCGACCAGGAATACACGCTCACGGTGAGGGACACCGTCACGAACCGTTCGAAGACCTACCGTAACCCCAAGGGCCGCTTCGCCAGCCAGGGGGACGTGACGGCGATCCCGGGGAGCTGAGGGCTCACGAAAACGGCAGCGCCCGCCCTTCCAGCTCCAGCAGCCGGGACTTCGCCTCCAGCCCGCCGCCGAAGCCGGTGAGCGAGCCGTCCGCCCCGATCACCCGGTGGCATGGGACCACGATCGGGATGGGGTTGGCGCCGTTGGCCCGTCCCACCGCCCGCGCCGAGCCGGGATGGCCGATCGCGCGGGCGATCTCGCCGTAGGAGCGGGTCTCGCCGAAGGGGATCTTCTTCAGCTCCTCCCAGACCGACCGCTCGAAGGGCGTGCCCTCGGGGGCCAGCTCGAGGTCGAACTCGTGGCGGTCGCCCACGAAGTACTCTTCGAGCTGCCGCCGCAACCCGGCGGTGCGGCCGGCGTCCTCGACCACGTCGATCCCCGCCGACCGCATCTTCAAAACGGTCTTCTGCGACTCCCGTCCGTTGCCGAACTCGATGCGCACCACCGCTCCGGTCTCATTCACCACGAGCAGCAGCGGGCCGCAGGGGCTCTCCATCATGCTGGTGTAGTAGCTCATATGGATTCATCCTTTAAAGATTGCCAAAGGTGGAAGGTGGCCCAGCTCCGGTAGGGAGCGAAGGGCCGCATCAGCTCCAGGGTCTCTTCCGCGCCCGGCCGTTCGGCTAAGCGGAAGAGCTTCGCGAGCCCGCGCACGAGGCCGGCGTCCCCCACGGGCACGCAGTCCTCGAACCCGAAGGCCCGCATCAACAGATAGTGGACCGACCACGGCCCCAGGCCGCGCACCGCCAGCAGCTCCGCCTCGCTCCGGGTGGCCGACGAGGCGGCCAACCGGTCCAGGGGCAGCTCCCCGGAGGCGACTTGCCGGGCGGCGCCGATCAGGTACTCGGCCTTGCGGCGGGAGTACTGCTCCTTGAGCAGGTCCTCGACCTCCAGGCCGGCCACGGCTTCGACGGCCGGCGGCGTGAACAGCCCGCCGCCCGCCGCGGTCCCGGTGCGCTCGACCAGCCGCCGCCGCAGCGTGAAGGCGAAGGAGAGGGTGATCTGCTGGCCGATGATCACCCAGGTCAGGCCGTCGAAGGCGTCGGGAGTCTGGGGGATGCGCAGGCCGTGCCGGCCCGCGATCAGCGGCGCCGTCTCGGGCGCGGCGGCCATCCGCTTCTCGAAGGCGGCGGGGTCGCGCGTCAGCCCCAGCAGGCGGAGCAGTTGGCCGTGCGCCCGCGCCGCCGCGTCGGCCGGCAGTGGGCCGCGGGCTTCGAGGCTGGCGCGGACGGCGCCGGAGGCCAGCTCGGCCTTCAGGAGGGCGGGAGCGCCGCCCAGCCGCATGCCGGCCGTCACGCGCCGCCCCTCGACCTGAATGGTCGAGCTGTCGTTGTCCCGCCCCAGGTAACCCAACATCAGGTTGAGGGGGTAGTCGGGCGGCAGCGCGATCCGGAACGACGCCGCGCCCAGTAAGCGGCGGTACTCCTGCGGGCTCAGCGCGGCGAGGCGCCGGAAGTTCTCGTTGAAGGTGGAGAGCCCCTCGAAGCCCACCTCGAAGGCCACGGCGGCGATGGAGAGGTCCGTCTCCAGGAGCAGCCGCTGGGCGGCCTCCACCCGCGCCCGGGTCAGCATCTGGGCCGGGGTGGAGTGGAAGTGACGCCGGAACATCTCGTGGAGCTTGGAAGAGCCCATGCCCGAGGCGCTCTCGACGTCCTCGACCCCGGCGAAGTCCGAGGGCTCGCGGCGCAGGCGCTCCACCAGGGCCTCCACCGCCTCCCGGTCCGGGTCGCGCCGCCGGTAGAAGTCGTCCGGACGGCAGCGCTTGCAGGGCCTCAGGCCCGCTTGGCGGGCCTCCTCCGGGTTGTCGAAAAAGCGCACGTTGTCCGGCTTCGGCTTGCGTGCCCGGCAGGAGGGAAGACAATAAATGCCGGTCGTGAGCACGCCGGTGAGGAAGCGGCCGTTGTAGGCCGAGTCGCTCGCCAGCATACGGTCGATCATGCGTTCGCGTGCCAGTGCCATGACACGAAATATAGCGGGTGGATGCGCCGCAATCCACCGGATTCCTCCGCCGGAATTTCCTCTCGGCATGTTTCTCGCACTCCCTCCCGGCAGGGAGATAGAGAGATGCCTGAGAAGAACGACATCGAGAAAATCCGCGACCTGATCAAGGGCATCAGCTTCGCGATGCTGACCACGGTGGACGAGGACGGCTCCCTGCGCAGCCGCCCGATGCAGACCCAGGAGACCGAGTTCGACGGCGAGCTCTGGTTCTTTACCGGCGCCTCCTCGCCCAAGGTGGGCGAGGTCCAGCGCGACCAGCGGGTGAACCTTAGCTACGCCGACCCGGACGACAACCGCTACGTCTCTCTGTCCGGCACGGCGACGCTGGTGCGCGAACGGGAGAAGATGAAGGAGCTCTGGAAGCCCGTCCTCAAGGCCTGGTTCCCGGGAGGGCTGGAAGACCCCGAGCTGGCCCTGCTGCGGGTGAAGGTGGAGAAGGCCGAGTACTGGGATTCGCCGTCGAGCAAGATGGTGCAGCTCGCCGGCTTCCTCAAGGCCATCGCTACGGGTAAGCGCCTGGAGTACGCGGGCGAGAACGAGAAGCTCGAGCTGGATCCGGCCGGCGTGCACAACCGGTAGGAAAAATCAAAAGGGGGGTTGACAAGGATTTCGGACTTGCCCTATTTTCAGCCTCCCTTACTGAGGACAACATGAATGCCAAGGCCTTCCAGAATCAGGAGAACGAACCCTAGGAAGGCTTCGCCATCGGCTTTCATATGAAAGCCTTCCGGGGCGTGAGCCCTGGAAGGCTTTTTTGCTTTTGTTTTCGATCACGCCGTATCTTGAAATGGAGATCGCGATGTTGCCTTGGCTTCGGTTGCGCATCGACCAGTACGAGCGGGTCTTCTGTTCCAACGCGGGCTCTTCGAGCGGATGCTGATGCCGGGTGACCACCTGGTCTTCGACCCTCTGGGCCGTAGGACGAGCGCAAAGACCAGGTTTAGCCCGAATTACCCGGGTCCCCGCTACAATGCCCGCCCATGACGGGAGATCCTTCGGCCTACACCCTGATCGACACCCAGGCCTCTCTGGACGAGGCGGCGCGGCGCTGGGCCGAGGCCCCGGCGCTGGGGCTCGACACCGAGTTCGTCCGCACCAACACCTTCTACCACCGCCTGGGGCTGATCCAGGTCTCCGACGGCCGCACCTCCTGGCTCGTCGATCCGCTGGCGGCGCGTGACCTCTCGCCGCTGGTCACGGTCTTCCGGTCCCCCGGCGTCAAGGTGATCCACTCGGGAAGCGAGGACATGGAGGTCTTCTACCGCGCCCTGGGCGTGCTCCCCGCGCCGCTCTTCGACACCCAGGTGGCCGGGGCGCTGGCCGGGGCCGGCTCCTCCCTGAGCTACCAGAAGCTGGTTGCCGCCTATCTCGGCGTCGAGCTGGCCAAGGAGGAGACCCGCACGGACTGGATGGCCCGCCCTCTCTCTCCGGCCCAACTCGCCTACGCGGCCGAGGACGTGGCCTTCCTGGTCCCCCTCTACGAGCGGCTGACCGCGGATCTCGAAGCCCGGGGCCGCCTCTCCTGGGCCTTCGAGGATTCCGCCGAGCTGCTCGACACCAAGCGCTTCCAGGAGGACGTCGAGGGGGCCTACTTCCGCGTCAAGGGGGCCGGGCGGCTCGACCGCCGGCAACTCGCCATCCTCCAGCGCCTGGCCGCCTGGCGGGAGCGCGAGGCGCGGCGGCGCGACATCCCACGGAGCTTCGTGCTCAAGGACGCACTGCTGCTCGACCTCGCGATCCGCCGGCCCAAGAACCCCCGGGACCTCCAGAAGCTCTCGTCCTACGATCCCCGGCAGGGCGCGCGGGACGCCGGGACCTGGCTACAGTTGATCGAGGAAGCGCTGGAGCTGCCCGAGCCGGACCTGCCGCCGCGCATCGCCGGCAAGCCCCTCTCGCCCGAGGTGCGCGCCTTGGAGGACCGCCTGCGCGAGCTGGTGCGGCGGCGGGCGGCGGAGCTGGAGATCCCGCCCGAAATCCTCGCGTCCCGCCGCATCCTGGACGCCCTCCTACGCCTCACCGTGGGCCAGCCCGATCCCCGGCTGCCCAGGGAGCTGGAAGGCTGGCGCCGCGAGGTGATCGGCGAGGACCTCCTGCGGGAGGCCCTCGCAGCCAACGTCTAGAACGCGTTCACGTCGCCCGCGCTGGCGAACCGGCCCTTGGGGTTCTTGTAGACCTTCTCTTTGCCGGTCATGGTGTCCGTTACCGTGATGTCGTACTTCACATCGGACAGCGCGCCGTAATAGACCCAGAACTTCCCGTTGACCCCCGTGCCGTCGAGCACCTTGATGACGGTCTCCACGTTGGCGTCGTTGAAGAACCAGAAGTAGCCCGTATCCCCGGTGAGCCCCACCGCCTTGCCGACGCCCACGTTGCCGGAGAAGTCCTCCCAGGCCACCTCGACGGCGAAGCGCCCCTGGTTCAGACAGAGGCGGGTCGCGCTGGGCACGCAGATTCCGGTCGCCTTGGCAAAATCGAGGCGCTCCGAGATCTCCGGCGCGAGGCTGGGCGGAGCGATCGACTTCACCTCGTAGGCGCCCCGGGGACCGAAGGACTCGGCGTCGCCGACGCTGGCGAACCGGCTCTCGATGTTGAAGTAGCGGCGGGCGAGGCCGGTCTGCGTGTCGGTGACGGTCAACTGGTACTCGACGTTCGACAGGGCTCCGTAATAAACCCAGAAATGTCCGTTGCTCCCCCGGCCGTCCAGGACCTTGAGGACGATCTCGACGTTGTCGTCGTCGAAGAAGAAGAAGTAGCCGGTGTCCGGAGTGAGCGAGCGGGCGAAGGCGCGGCCCTCGTTGCCGGAGAAGTCGCGCCACGAGGCCTCGACCTTGAAGCGTCCGCCGTTGAGGCAGAGGACCCGGTCCGAAGGTTGGCAGGGTGGGCCGCCGAGAGGCAACGTCCACAGCTCGTTGCCGACGAGGCCGTCGTCGGCGCCGAAGAACAGCCGGCCCGCCGCGAAAACCATCGAGGAAGGATACGAGGACGATCCTTCCGGATTGAGGTCCTGAACCATCCGGGTACCGGCGGGCGAGCCGTCCGTCTGCCAGAGCTCGAAGCCATGGGCGCCGTCGTTGGCGGAGAAGAAGAGACGTCCTGCCGCCGCCGTGAATCCGGAGGCGTCCGAGCTGCCCGGACCCGGGAAGATGTCGCGCACCAGCACGGTGCCGGCGGCGGTGCCGTCGCTGCGCCAGAGCTCGCGGCCGTGGACGCCATCCTCGATCACGAAGATCAGCCAGGGACCCAGGGTGGTCAGACCGAAGCGCGGTATGCCCCCGAAGTCCTCGACGACCACCGGAAAGGCCTTGAGCAGCACGGTGCCGGCGGCGGTGCCGTCCGACCGCCACAACCCGCGGCCTTCCTCGCCGGGAAGGCTGGAGAAGAAATAGAGGCTGCCCTCAAAGGCCGTGAGCTCGGCGGGCCGAAACAATGAGTCTGTCACCGGCTCGGTCCCCGCCGCCGTGCCATCGGACCGCCAGATCTGGATATTGCGGGAGCTGGGCTTGGGGGCGAGGAAATAGACCTGCGAGCCGATCGCCTGGAACTCGGGATCTTCATGGGCACTGGTGAACAGGTCGAGGATTGTGCGGGTGCCTCCGGAAGTGCCGTCCGTCACTCTGATTCCGGAATCGAAATCTTCCCTGGACTCCGCCACGAACCAGAGGCCGGCGCCGGCGGCGGTCATGAATCTCGGAGGATTGAGAGAGTCCGGCCAATCGAAGGCTTCCACCGTGCCTTGTAGCGTTCCGTCGCTCCGCCAGAGCGAGACGAGATCGTTCTGGACGACCGTGAAATAAAGCTGGTTCTTGAAAGGAGCGTACGAGCGAATCGCGTCGAAGTGCGGGAAGTCGACCAGACGCGTGGATCGGCCGTCCTCCTCCAGCCTCCAGACCTGTTCGCGGAACTCGTTCGTAATTCCGAAGGTTTTACCGCCTACGGCGGCCAGTTGAAGGTCTTCCTCCTGAAAGCAGGCGACGAAAGGCTCCTGGAAGACCTGGGTGGTTTCAGAGCTCCCCTCGCTCCGCCAGATCCGGCGGGCCTCGCCGTCGCATGCGGAGAAGTACGTCCGGTCTCCCAGAGACAAGGTCCGGGCAATGCCGGCGGAGCCTCCAGACAAGGTCGACGTGACCAGGCTCGTTCCCGCTGTGGTCCCATCGCTGGCCCACAGTTCCATCAAACGTGAGTCCTCGCCACTCCCCCCGAAGAAGAAAACTTTGCCGTCCAGGGTTGCCAGAAAGCTCCCGGCAGCAAAAAGGTACGGCTGAACCGCGGCGAAGCGCCGAGTCCCCTCCGGGAAGCCGTCCGTCGTCCAGACGCGGATTCCCGATTGGCCGTCGGTACCCAGGAAGAAGATCCTGCCGGCCACCTCAACGGGATGCGAGAAGGCTCCGGCGCAGGTGCCGCGGCAGAGATCCCTCACCAGACGGGTGCCGCGCGCCGTACCGTCGGTTGCCCAGATTTCCTCCCCCTGCTCCTCGTCCCTTGCCCGGAAGAGAACCGCGCCGTTCCCATGGATGAATCGCGGACTGATAAAGCCGGAAAACTGGCAGGACGCGCAGACTGGAGCGGTCGACTGGGGAGTACCGCGGGTCAACCAGACCTTGAAGCCGGTGAGCCCGTCGGAAGCCCAGAAGAGCACGCGGTCTCCCAGCTTCGTCAAAGCCCAGTGTCGCAGTCCGTCGGAGTTGCCAGATTCGTCGGACCCATAGAAAGGAGAGTGGAAACCGAATTCAGTGACGCGAGCCGTCCCCTGAGGCGTGCCGTCGCTGGCCCACAACTCCGCGCCGTGAAGGATGTCGTCGGCTACGAAGTAGACCTTGTCTTCCAATACCTTCAGGAACCACGTCTGTTCGAAAGGCGCCGCCGGAGCGAAGCTGGTGAGGGGGCGGGTGCCCGCCGCCGTGCCGTCGCTGATCCACAGCTCCTCTCCGGATTCCGGAGCCAAGAAGAGCACCCGCGATCCCAGGGCGGCCAGGTGCCGGGGCTGGTCGGAGAACTCGCGGACCATGACCGTGCCGTCGCTGGTGCCGTCGCTCGCCCAGAGCTGGCTGCGCACGATGAAGAAGATCCTGTTTCCCACCAGCGTGAGCTCGCTAGGATCGTCGCTGAAGCCATGGACCGCCAGGTTGGTCACCGGGAACGTTCCCGCCACCGTGCCGTCGCTGCGCCAGAGATCGCAGCCTTCCTCCTCTGTGCAGCCAGTGAAGTAGACGAGGTTACGGGTCATCACCGCTTTGTAGGAGCTCGAGGAGCTGTCGAACGCGACATCCACCCGGAAAGTGGGATCAGGCAGCATGAAGGTGCCCTGACGCGTGCCGTCCGTCCGCCAGAGGGCGCTGCGGGAGAGATCCTCATGGGAGGCGATCCCGAAGAGCAAGGACCGGGCGGTTCCGAGGAATTGGAGCCCCGAAGAGCATTCGCCTGGGCAGAAGTCCGCCAGGAGCCTGGGGCCCGCTCCAGTCCTATCGTAATGCCAGAGCTCTGCGCCGGCCCCCTGCGCGAAATACGTGAAAAGGATCTGGTCCCGATAGGCGACGGGGTTATGGTTATATGGATGCTCCGGAGGCGCCGATTGGCCATTGATGTCCTTCACCAGGGTTGCCGTTTGCGCAGAGCCGCCGGAAGCGAGGCCCAGGAGAGCGATGACCAGGAGAACGATACGGATCGCGAAAGCCGAACTGCTCTTCATGGGACCTCCTCGATGTGTGGTTCTATGAGCCTTTTATTACTATCCCACAGAAGGTGTCCGCTGTAGAAGATCCGTTTCGTCTACCGGTTCCCCGAAGCCATCCGCGCCGCCTCCGGCAGCCGGCGCAGGCGCAGCATGCTCCAGGCCCCCATCGCCGGGCCGACGGCAAGGACAGCGAAGGCGTGCTCCCAGCCGACCCGCTGCACCAGCCAGGGGATCAGCCGCAGGGTGACCAGGGTCAGCAGGAAGCCCAGGCTGGTCTGCAGCGTCAGGGCCGTGCCCGCGTAGCGAGGATCGGCCAGCTCGGTGACGGCGGCGCTGAACTGCGCGCTGTCCGCCACCACGGCGAAGCCCCAGACGAGACAGAGGAGGGTCAGCGGGGCGGGATGCCGGAAGAAGAAGCCGGCGGCCAGGGCGCAGGCCCCGGAGGCGATCATGCTCCAGGACGTCACCCGGGTCCGCCCCACCCGGTCGGCGAGCTTGCCGGCGAGGATGCATCCGGCGGCGCCGGCCGCGAGCACGCCGAAGCCGGCGAGGCGCGCCGACCGCTGGCTCCAGCCTGCCGCCTCGTAGCTCGCCAGCAGGCAGATGGGAACCCAGGCCCACATGGCGTACAGCTCCCACATGTGGCCGAGATAGCCGAAGGTGGCGAGGCGCGTGGGCCGGTCCGCCAGCACCCGGCCGGCGAAGCGCCAGTCGAAGCGGGGAGCCTTGCCGAGGTACGGCCCCGGCTGCACGAGCGTCGCCGCGATCACGGCGGCGATCACCGCCTGGATCGACGTTGCCAGCAGCACGTAGCGCCAGGGCGGCATGCCCGCCGGGCCGAACAGAGGCAGCGCGTTCAGCAGGTGGGGGACCCCCGAGCCCAGCGTCAGCGCGCCCACCAGGATGCCGATCCCCAGCCCCCGGTCCTCGCGGCACCAGGAGGCCACCAGCTTCATGCCCGGCGGATAGACGCCCGCGAGGGCGATCCCAGTGAGGAAGCGCAGCGCGAACGTGGGGCCGGGGCCGGCGTCGAGGATCGGGATCGCCGCGTTGGCCCCCGCCGCCAGCAGGGCGCTGGCGGCGAACAGCCGGTGGGCCGCGACCCGGTCCGCCAGGTTGAAAACCGCCGAGAGCAGCGCGCCCAGCACGAAGCCGAGCTGCACGCTCATGGTCAGCCAGGAGGACTGCCCCGGCGTCAGGCTCCATTCCGCCTGAAGCTGCGGCGCCACCGCCGAGGCCGAGAACCAGACCGTCAAGGCCAGCAGCTCCGCGATGGCGAGGAACGCCACCTGGACCCATTTCATGACCGGGCGATCCTATCAGGCGATCCGGTGCTCGGAGATGGCGCCGGTCAGGTTCCGGCCCGCCACGTCCAGGTACAGCTCCCGTCCGGAGACGGAGAGGTGGAGGCTCATCCGCCGCTCCAAGAGCGCGGCGAAGCCGTCGAGGAACTGGCGTTCGAATCCGTAGACCGGGATCTCCGCCGCGCGGTGAATGCGCTCGCCGGCCCACCGCCGCAGCAGGGACGCCGGGTCCTTGTGCGTGTAGACCGCCACGCGGTCGGCCGTCTTGGCCGCCTTGTGGAGCCGCGCCGCGTCCGGCGCGCCGATCTCGATCCACGTCCGGATGCGCCCCGCCGGGTCGCGCACCCAGACCGCCGGCTCGTCGCCGTCCGAGACCCCCTTGGAGAAGGAGATCCCCTCCTCGTACTCCAGGCAGTACGCCAGCACCCGCGTGAGCAGGAACTCCTCCGTTTCCGAAGGATGCAGGGCGGCGCGCACCGCCAGCGTCTCGTACACGCCGCGGTCCACGTCCGCCAGGGAGACGTCGAAGTTGTAGACGGTCGCGGTGAGGGCCATGGGAAGCGGGATCATGTCACATCAGAAGCTCGTTCCTATGCTGAACTGAAACGCCTCGAACTCATCCTGCGGACGCGGGTCCAGGTTCTTCGCGTAGATGAAGCGCAGCGGCGCGCCGAACACCGGTAGCGTCACCCGCAGCTCCACGCCGGCGGTGGTGCGCAGGTCCGACAGATCGAACGGCTGGCTTTCGCCGAAGACGTTGGCCGCGTCGGCGAACAGCAGCAGGCGGAACGGCCCGCCCAGCAGGAAGTGATACTCCAGATTGAATTGGGCGAAGCTGTCGCCGCCGAGGACCGCGCCGTCCGCGTCGCGCAGGGGATCGCCGTTGGCGTCGCGCAAGTAGATGGAGCCGGATCGGTGGCCGCGAATGCTCCGCTCGCCACCCAGACGATAGCGCTCGAGGGACGAGATGCTGTAGCCGCTCAAGGGCTCGATCCTGCCTCCTTCCACGTTGAACGCCAGCACGGTGCGGACGGGCTGCCGGCCCATCGGCCGGTGGAGACTGAACGACGCCTCCGGCCGGATGAACTGGTTGTCCCCGCCCAGGACTCCGCCCGCGTACTCCACCGACAGCGACATCCTCTTGCCGCGGGTCGTTTCGAAAGGATTGTCCCGGCTGTCGAAGACGTAGGACGGCCGCAGAGAGGAGTTGTCGATGGACCTTTGGACGATAGCCAGAGTGCCGTCGGAAAGCAGGACTTTGTACCGGTCATCGTAGTGGGAGGCCGTGTAGCTGACGCTCGCGGACTGGAAGAGCCGCAGGTTGCGCCCGTAGGAGAGCACCGCTCCCTGGCTGTCGCGCTGGTAATAGTCCAGGTCCGAGACGCGGCCGTACTCGACCGATTGATCGTAGGCGCGGATCCCCAGGCTCTGCGGCCGGTCGAGGAACCAGGGTATGCCATAAGAAAGGTCCACCGAGTCGCTCTGGCCGCCGATCTGGAGGGAGACTCCGAGCTGCTCGCCGCGCCCGAGGAAGTTCTTGGTGCTGACGCCGAACTGGCCGAAGAAGCCGTCCGGCTCGCTCCAGCCGCCGCCGAACTGCAGCTCGGTGCGGTCCGCCTCCTCGCCCTTGAACACGAAGTCGACCTTCTTGTCCTGCACATCGGTGTCGAACTCGACTGGGTCCTCCTCGTCGAGTTGGAAATAGCCGAGTTGGTTGACCTTGAGGATGCTGTTGCGCACCGCCGTGATGTTCACCAGGCCGCCTTCGTAGAGGCGCAGCTCGCGGCGCAGCACCTTGTCCTTGGTGCGCTCGTTGCCGGCGAACTCGATGCGGCCGACCTTGAACTGCTCGCCTTCGCGCACATGGATCACCACGTCGGCCACCCGCCCCTCGCGTTCCACCAACTCGGGATCGACGCGGGCGAAGATGTAGCCGGTATTGTGATAGCCGTCCGAGATCTGCTTGACACCTTCCTCGATCACCTTGGACCGCAGCCAGCCGCCGGCTTGTTGATCGAACACCCGCAGCAGTTGCTGGTCGGAATAGATCTGGTTTCCCTCAACCGTGACCGTGCCGAACTTCCAGCGGTCCCCTTCCTCGATTGGAATGGTGATAAACATCCGGCGTTTCGGAGCGGCTTCCCGGACCTCGATCTTCGGGTCGCCGATCACGACGTTTTTGTAGCCGGCGCTCCGGTAGAGGTCGCGGACCTTGTCCAGGTCCTCCTGGAGCTTGGCCGGATCGTAGACGTCCTTCTTGTTGAACCGGGTGATGAGGCCGCTCTCCTTGGTCTTCCGCATCATCAGGCGAAGGCGGATGTCGTTGTAGACCGCGTTGCCTTCGAAGCCGATGTCGGAGATGCGGACGCGGTTGCCCTCGTCGACGCTGAAGGTCACCCGTTTCTCGTTGGGGCCGACGTCCTCGACGGTGAACTGGGCGGTGGAGAAGCGAAACCCTTTCTCGCCGTACATCTCCTCGATGAGCGTCTTGATCCGCTGCAACTCGCCCAGGGAGAGCGGCTCGCCTTCGCGCACGCGGATGCGCTGCGTGACCATCCTGTCCTGAAGGTCCGTCTTCGAGAGCCGCTTCAAGCCGTCGTAGGAGATCGACCGCAGGGTCGGGCGCTCCACCACCGTGACGATCAGGCGGACCCCCGCCGGCGTGGGGACACTCTCGACGGAGACGTCGTCCACGAGGTTGCGGTCCCAGAGCTCCTTGATGTTGTCGTTGAGGGCGTCCTCGTCCAGCGGCTGGCCCGTCTCGATCCCGAGGTAATAGCGGAGCGTCTCCTCGGAGAGGTTCTTCTCGCCCCGGATCTCGATCGACTCGATGGCGCGGCCGTCCACAGCTTCCTGGGCCCGCGCGGAAAATCCTCCAGTGAGGGTCAGACGGAGCAGCAATGCCGCCAGCAAAGGGCGGATAGGAATCGTCGCCATGCGCCCTGCACGGGTCACATCCCGTGCCAGGGCGGAGGAGAGCGGGGAAGGTGTTCAGGAAACGGGAGTTACGCCGTTGGTTCCGATTGCGCCCAAGGGCTCCAGGCGTTGGGAAAATCAGACGGCTGTATCTTCAATCTATAGGATCTGGTTGCATCCACTATCGGATCGTGTTATAGACGCATTGAAGGAGGAGAATTTATGAGGATAGGTTTCAAGTTGTTGATCGCGCTGGTTTTCGTGGTGGCTGCCATGGCTGCTCCCACCCCCGTCCATGCCGAGCTGGTCTACAACGATTGCGGCACCACTGTCAGCGGGGATCACTGCTGCTGGGCGATCTACAAGCTGCCGGTCCAGGGCTATGACTACTGCGTCCTGACCTACAGCGATTGCTCATCCGGAAGCACGACGAGCTCTAACTGCGTGTACGCGACGTAGCCGCGGTCCGGGGAGCGGTACCCCCGCTCCCCGCCCCGTCTACTGCCACCTCCCCGTGTCCCCCGACTCGAACCCGTCCGCGAACGGCAGCCCCAGCAGCGAATCCGCCAACTCGTTGATGTACTCCTCGATCGCCGTGTATCCCGACGACCGCACGGACGACGCGTCCGCCGCGCTGGCAGGGTTGAGCCCTCGCGCGACTTCCCAGGCGTCGGGCATGCCGTCGTTGTCGCCGTCCGGGGGCGGCGTGCCGGGGGTGAGGCCTTCCAGCCAGCTCGCCGGCCGCCGATTGCCCCAGGAGCCGGTGCGCGTCTGCGTCTCCTCGACGGCCCAGCGGTTCACGACGTCGCGCGGGAAGGCGCCGGCCCTGGCGAGCACCGCGCTGTAGGCCTCGGCCGGGCTTTCCGTGGGGATCGCCACGTAGCCGGGATGGGACGTGAAGTTGAATTCGCCCCAGGCGTTGAACTGCGACGAAACGATCCCACAGCAGGCGAAGCTGTATTCCGCGGCGAACACGGCGTTGGTCCAGGGATTGTCCACGCGGCCCGTGAACACGCCGGGGTCGTCCACATGATTGTTCCAGACGTAGTAGCGCGTCGGGATCGGGGGATCGTTCTCCGGATCGAACCAGAGCGGCGCCAGGCTCGCGCTCGGACCGTCCCTGTAGTAGTTCCCGATGATGTTGAAGTCTCCCACGGCCGGGTTGTGGTGCACGAATCCCTCGCGGCCGTTGTAGATCACATTGTTCCGCACGTCCGCCGGGCCGTCGGCCAGCGCCGGGGTTCGCGCCTTGTTGTGGACGAAAAGGTTGTGATGGATCGAGATCCGCCCGCCGCCGGGGCCGTTCAGGATTCCATAGTTGTGCGCCGCGCCGTCCGGATGCCCGCCGTTGTAGACGGGAAACGTGATCGCCGACCATTGCACCGTCACATCCTGCGCGCCGCCCCAGAGGTCGAAGTTCTCGTCGATGCCATGCGAGATGTCCACATGGTCGAGGATGATCGTGTGGTTGGTCGAGAACTGGACCGCGTCGTGCTGCGCCGGCGGCCAGGCGGCGTTGGAGGCCGGCGCCCGCACCCGCAGGTGGCGGATGACGATGTTGCCGAAGCTCGTCCCGAAGGTCGTGTACAGGTGGCCGTGGAGGGTGATCCCCGCGCCGGGCGCCGTCTGGCCCGCGATGGTCACGTCGCCGTGCGGGATATGGACGTCGCCGTTGATGACGCCGGAGACCGCGAACACGATGATCCGCGGTCCGGCCTGATTCAGCGCCCATTGCAGGCTCCCGGTCCCCGACACGGCCAGCGTCGTGACCTTCAGCACCTGCCCGCCCCGCCCGCCCGTGGCCACAGCCCCGAACCCCTGCGCGCCCGGGAAGGCCGGCAGGGCCTCCGCAAGCGGTGCCATCCCCAGCGCGAGTAGCGCCCACAACCCCATGATCCGCCCCTTTGTCATCCCGCTCTCCTTGAAAGATTGCCTACCTATAGGACATCCAGGGCAAGGGAGCTGTGAACTGGTTCACACACCCGCCTGCGTTACTGGTATAATTTCTTCTAAACAGCTCTAGGGAGGAACCCCATGCGCCTCCGTCCTTGGCTTCCGCTGACGCTGCTCGTCTTCTGTGCCGCTCCCGTCCTGGGCCTGACGCCCCGGCTGGTCAAGGACGTCAATCCGTTCCCGTCCCCTGTGAGCTCGCTTCCTGGCGCCTTCGTGCCCGTCGGATCCCTGACCTACTTCACGGCGGACGACAGGGAGACGGGCCGGGAACTGTGGCGGACGGATGGCACGTCGGCCGGCACGTTCCGGCTCCTGGATGCTTGTCCTGACGGGTGTCACGGAAATCCCTTCTTTGCTGCTCGGGAAGAAAGCCGGTATTTCTTTACCGCTAACTACAACCAGTACTGGCGCTCTCTGTGGATGACCCGTGGGACGCCTGCCACTACGTTTCGACTGACCTCCGAGGACGTTCGGTTGGCGGACTACGGCCGCTGGCGCGTCTGGGTCCCTGAACAGGGCTTGCTGTACTTCGCGGCCAACGACGGCAGCCATGGCATGGAGTTGTGGCGGAGCGACGGGACAGCGGTGGGGACGTTCCAGGTGGCTGACATTCGGCCCGGATCCGAGGGCTCCCTCCCTTTCGAGATGACCAGCGTTGGGGGGCGGCTCTTCTTCGCCGCCAATGACGGCCGGGGCGACTCCCTGTGGACGAGCGACGGCACCGCGCGGGGGACCCGGCTGGTGCGGGACCCCGATCCGCGTTCCTCCAACCACCAAAGCCCCGAGCAACTCATTGCGGTGGGGCGGACCCTCTTCTTCACCGTTCCTGTTCCAGGAAAGGGACGGCAGCTCTGGAAGAGCGATGGCACGATGCGCGGGACGGTCCCACTGACCCAACTCGCCACGCAGCTCCCTGATGGCAATCCTTTCCGCGATCTTCGGGCGCTGGGCAAGCGTCTCCTGTTTGTGGCCGACACCACTGGCAACCGGCAGGAGCTCTGGGCGTCCGACGGCACTGCAAAGGGCACCCGTGCCCTGACCCGCTATACCACGCCCGATGCGTTGCTGCTGGCGACCGGCAATGTCCAGCGCCGTGCCACGATCGGCAACCGTCTGATCTTCGAAGCCAAGGAAGAAGGATTGGGCAACGAGCTATGGGTGACGGACGGTACACCGCAGGGCACCCGGATCGTGCGCGACGTCTGTCCCGGTCCCTGTTCCGGAGCCGCGGCGCTGGAGGCAACCCTGACCAACCAGAGCCGGCTCTTTTTCCAGGGCAATGACGGAACGCGAGGCGCCGAGCTCTGGGTGACGGACGGCACCGCCGCTGGCACCCGGATCGTCCGAGATCTCTGCCGTGGAAGCTGCGGCTCTTTTGCCAGAAGTTTCAGCAGCGGGTCGGGACGAACGTTTTTCCTGGCTGGGGAACGCCGGGAGCTCTGGCTTACCAACGGTACGTCCCGCGGGACTGTGAAACTCGCTGATCTGAAAGAGTTGGAGGGCGACAACGTCTACTTTGGCCTCTTCTGGGGAAGCTTTGCCGGTGGCCGGTTCGTCTTCAACGCCAGCGACGACCACGACGGAATCGAGCTCTGGGCCAGCGACGGCACGGCTGGAGGCACGGGGCTCCTGACGGACATCGCTCCCGACCTGCAGGCGAGCTCCTATCCTTCGGCCATAGGAGAGTTTGGAGGCAAGCTTTACTTCTTCGCCAATGACGGCCAGCATGGCTACGAGTTGTGGGCGAGCGACGGCTCGGAAACGGGGACCGTGCTGGTCCATGAGTTTGCTCCCGGCCCCGAACCGGGGTACATCCCTGTTGTATCCCCTGTGGAAGCGGGAGGACGGCTATTCCTTGAACTTCAGCTGGAGGGAGAATCGGAGTTCTCCCTCTGGCGCACGGACGGCACCTCGGCCGGGACCTTCCAACTGACGCCGGAGGGGCTCGCGGTCCGCTCCGTCCTTGTCGCCCTGGGGAACTCCGTCTGCTTCACGGCGGAAGACGAAGAGCACGGCACCGAGCTCTGGACCAGCGACGGCACCGTGGAAGGCACCCGCAGGCTGGACCTGGCGCCTGGCATTGAAGATCCCGCCGTGGTGGCGGCCTTCAACGGGAAGCTCTTCTTCATGGCCGAAGAACCGGCGACGTCGGAGCACCAGCTCTGGAGCAGTGATGGAACGCTCGGCGGGACTCGACTCCTCGCGTCCTTCGACCGGGATCTCCAGTCGAGCTTGGTCGAATACGCGGGCCGGCTCTGGTTCTTCGCCGATACCCGGGACTTCGGCGTCGAGCTCTGGAGCACCGACGGAACCCCTGCTGGCACCAGGCTGGCCTTCGAGCTCGAGCCGGGAAATAGAGGGGGCCAGCCAACTCACCTCATCTCGACGGGATCACGGCTGTTTTTCGCTCACGCGGGGAACCAGCACGAGGGGTTGTGGGTGAGCGACGGGACGCTGGCGGGAACCCACAGGGTGAGCGGCAGCTGGATCAGCTCGCTGGAAAATCCTGCTATCTTCAACGGCGAGCTCTACTACGCGTCCGAGCGCGGCCTCTGGAAGAGCGATGGCACCGAGGCGGGGACGAGAGAGATCCTCGACCGTGACGGAAAGCCGATCCCCGGCCCCGGTAACTTCCAGATCCGGGGGGGCCGGCTCTACTTCCTTTCGCGTGTCTTTCCCCAGGATGGGGCTCTGTTCGAGACCGATGGCACGCCGGCTGGAACCTTCAAGGTTCTCGACGACGTCGGTGGTCCCCTGGTATCCGCAGGAGGCCGCCTCTTCTTCAGTCACCACGACCCGGCCACCGGCAACGAGCTCTGGGGGCTGGAGTAGGCCGTCTAGTCCCAGACCAGCATCAGGTAGCCCCAAGCGCCTACCAGCGTCACTGCGAGGAACAGCCACGGGGGGCCTGAAACCGGGCCTCGGTACGCAGACGGCGCGGGACGAGCTTGACTCGTACGAACATGGGATCCCTCCCTGGACCGTTCTGCAGAGAGTGAGCAGGCGAACCGTAGTATTTCCCAGGTCGGAGCTAGAATAAAGGCATGTTCGACTTCCAATGGTGGGTCCTGATCCCCCTGGCGGGCATCGCGGCGGGCGTCGTTTCCGAATGGCTCAAGCTCCGGGCCAAGCAGCAGAATCTCGGCACGTCCACCCACGGGCTGGCCAAGGACGTCGCCACTCTCAAGCAGGAGAACGCCGCTCTCCTGGACCGTATCCAGAACCTCGAGGCGATCGTGGTGAGCCAGACCTGGGATGCCATCCATGACAAGGGCCTCTCCGCGGCCGAGAGGGACCTGAAGATCTCCTCCACGACCCGCCGCGAGCTGGCCGAGCCCGCGCGCGAGACGGCCAACCAGCAGGCCGCCGAGCAACTCGCGCGCCGTCTGCGGGCCTGAAGCCCTTCGCTGACTGGAATCCGGGTATAGGAAGGGGAGGAGAGGCCTTTGCCCCTCCCCGGAGGAACAGCTAGGCGCAGGCGAAGCGGGTACAGATGAACCCGCAGGACAGATTGGGGCACGCAGAGAAATGCTCCGACTGGGCGCCGCCAACGCTCTCGAGTTGCTCCTCGTTCAAGTTGCGCAGCGTCTCTTTGGCGAGGGTCAGCTTCTTGATGCTCTTCTTCACGCAGACCTCCAGACGTACAGGTAAACAGTCTGGCCGGCTCGTCGCCGGCCAGACCTGTTCTTCTACGGAGTTGGGAGGCGAACCGTCCAAACCTAGCAGTCGATCGCCGTGCAGGCGAAACCGCAGGAAAGATCGGGGCACTCCGAGAAGCGCTTCGACCTCTCGCCGCCAGCGACGTCCTGAAGCTGCTCCTCGTTGAGGTTGCGCAGCGTTTCCTTGGCGAGGGACAGCTTCTTGACGGTCTTCTTCATAGGGAACCTCCGTTTCGTTCGGTTACGGGATAGCGGCCGGTCGTGCCCATCGCTGGACCGGGCCGCTGGTCCTGCGGAGAGGAACGAACCAGTGCGGCGATTCCTCTCACGGTGTAGCATTATATAGCCGACCTTCGATGTTGAAGGTCTGAATTCCTCACAAGGAGCTCCAGCCATGCGTAGAAACGCCCTTCGGATCTTCGGTCTGTTCTTCACCCTGGCCGCTCTTCTCCCCGCCGTTCCGCCGGCCCATGCCTTCCGGATGTGTCCCTTCTGCATCCCCGGCTACTACTGCTGCGTGACGGAACACTCGGAGAGGTGTATCCCCGAGACCAAGGCCTGCGGATAGTGTGACAAGATATAGCCGGCCTTCGATGTAGAAGGTTCGAATCCCAAGGAGTACCCACCATGCGCAAGAACGCCCTTCGGATCTTCGGTCTGCTCTTCACCCTCGGCGCCCTCCTCCCGGCCGTTCCGCAGCCGGCGGAGGCTCAGACGATCTGTCCGTTCTGCATCATCGGCTACAAGTGCTGCATCCAGGGCCAAACGGCGAAGTGTGTCCCCGAGCAGTCGGGCTGCAACTAGGAAAGCGAGAAGGAGAGGGGGCCGGCCCGGGGCCCCCTCTCTCTCCAGCGGCCACGGGCTCGCACGGGCGAATCGCGCACACCCTTTAGATGTAGGAGTGTTTGCGATTCTGCAAACTTCCTTCACGCAAGGAGGTCCGTATGAGGAGCAGAGGAGCCTTGTTGGCGCTTGCGGTCCTGTTGCTGGCGGGTGTGTCCTACTCGGATACCGATCCGGTAATCCCGCGTGGAATCGACGCCTTCACCACCACCTCCGACGGCACGACCTTCTACGACTTCGCCAAGACCCCCATCCCCGCCGGCTTCTTCTGCAAGGGTTCCCCGGCCTTTGCCGGTCGCGTGACGCTCCGGGGCCTGCCCCTCGAGACCGGCGCTCCCGGGCAACTCCGGAACCGCGACACGGTCATCGAACGGCTCGACGACGCCGCGATTAGGTGAATCTCTTTGCCTTTCGGGGTCTCTCGGTCAATGAGACTCAGGAACTTGATCCACTCCTGATGACGGTGTCGTGGCATGCAGGTCCCGATCACCGTCCATCCAGCGTATTGAGCGCCGTGAACAGAGTCGTCGTCCCGTGGCGCTTGTAATCATGGGTCATCGTGCCACAGCGACCTGGCACGAGCGGCAGTCCTGGCTGCGTTCGGTCGAGTGCCTGAATCTGGCTCTTCTCATCGACCGAGAACACCAAGGCATGCTCTGGAGGATTCAAGTAAAGACCAATGACATCGTCCAACTTCTCCGCGAACTTCGGATCTCGGCTCAACTTGAACGTTCGAGCCAAATGCGGCTTCAGACCGTGACCCCTCCAAACACGGCCAATCGTGCTCGGGCTGAGCCCCATCACCTTGGCCAGGCTGCGGGTGCTCCAGTGAGTTCCGGCCGCAGGCGTCTCTTGCGTCGTCTTACGCACGATCTCCTCCGCGTCGGTCGAACGCCGGCGCCCAGCCCGCGGAGCATCCTTCAAGATGCCGGTCACCCTCTTTTCGGCAAAGCGACGACGCCAAACCCCAACGGTCCTGCGCGTTACCCCGCAGATCTCGGCGATCTCATCTTTTCCCTCCCTGGAGGTATTCCATGACCAAAGAGGATAACAGATGTTCCCGAATATCGGGCCCACTACACTAGCGCCAGCTTCCTTGTCTGCTTCTTCATTCAGGTCTCCTTTGAAGAGGCTCTATGCTACCCCCTCTCGCCCTGCCAGAGCCACCGTTTGGTTACTCCGGTCGTGGCCTAATTCATTGTTGGTGGTAGAGGGCTCCCCCAGGAACCGAAACGCCGCCCCTCCCTTCTAAGCAGACAGGAGCGCTCCAATTCCCTCCGGAACCGCCCGCCGCGGTCCCCCGGAGATCCGATCCCGTATTCGCAGCCTTCGGGGCTGGAAAGGAGCACTCGTGAACGGTTCCATCGAGCTTATGGGCATGCCCGTACAGATCAGCGTGACGGGCATCGTCGTCGTCCTCATCCTGGTCCTTCTCTCGGTCTGGTCCCTGGGGGTCTCCGTCGAGCGGCTGGTGGTGCTCACGCGCGCCCGCCGGCAGTCGCTGCAGTTCGCCCGCTCGGTGACCCCGCACCTGTCCGAGGGCCGTCCGCTGCCGGCCATCGAGGCCGCCCGCAAGTTTCCCCACAGCCACGTCGCCCGGGTGCTCTCGGCGGGCCTCTCGACCTTCCAGCAGAAGAGCGCCCGCGGGCTCTCGCCCGCCGAGGTCATCGCGGCCGCGGGAAGGGCTCTGGACCGCACGACCCAGCAGGTGACGGCGGAGCTCAACCGCGGCATCGGCAGTCTCGCCACCATCGCCACCACCTCGCCGTTCATCGGCCTCTTCGGCACGGTGATCGGGATCGTCCACGCCTTCCGCGACATCGCCAAGAGCGGGGGAGGGGCGGGGGGCTTCTCCATCGTCTCCCAGGGCATTGCTGAAGCTCTCCTGACCACCGCGCTGGGCCTCGTGGTGGCCGTGCCGGCAGCCTGGATGTTCAACTTCCTGAGCCAGCGCATCCAGAACCTCAGCCTGGAGATGGAGAGCACCTCCTCGGAGCTGATGGACTTCTTCCTGGAGCGGGAGGCGGCGGAAGGGTAGGGGTACACTACCCGTCATGACGTCCGGCCACGATCTCGAAGGGGTCCGCTCCGAGCTGCGCCGGCTGGGGTATCTCGATCACGGGTTCGAGCGCTTCCTGCTGCAGGACGCCCTGCGGCCGCGCCAGACCGCGGGCACCCTGCTTTGGCTCACCGCCAAGGTGGGGCTGATCGCCGGCCTGGCGCTGGCGCTCGCCCTCGCCCTGGCCCTGGCGGTCGCCAACGGCAACCTCACCTCCAGCCCGCTCGACCTCGCGGCCCTCTTCCTCCATCTCTTCCCGCCGCTCTCGCTCGCGACCGGTCTCGCGTTCCTGGCCCTGTGCGGCATCATCCTGCTGGTCATCCGCCTCTACCACGTAAAGCGCATCGAGACGCTCTCCCTCGCCGTGGCCCTGGCCGCCGGGGCGGGGCTGCTCGTCACCTCCCTGCGGCTGGGACGGGAGGTGCTGGCCGAGGGGCGGATCTCCCACGTGACGATCCTGGTCCTCGTCACGCCCCCCCTGATCTATGGCGTGATCAAGCTCGTCTACAACGGGCTGCTGACGCTGGCCATCCGCTTCACGGACGCGGCTCCCCTGGGACGGCTGTTCTCCCGCCGCTGGCTCGGGCTCGCCATCCTCTCCGCCCTGGTGCTGCTGTCCTTACCGGCGGTGGTCTCGGCCCGGCGCGGTCCGGTCGCGGCTCCCCCGACCCTGCCCACGGCGCCAGGGGAACGGGTGCTGCTCCTGGGCGTCGACGGCGTGCTTCCCGAGGAGGCCGACTACCTGCTGGCCCTGGGCGAGTTGCCGGAGCTGGGCCGCCTCGCCCGTGAAGGACGAGTCTACAGCTACCGCCGCAGCCCCGAGCCGGACATCCCGGCCGCTTTCTGGACCGGGGTGGCCACGGGCATCCCGGGTCCGGACCACGGCGTCACCTCCCTGGACAGCTTCCTGCCCCTGGGCGTCAAGACTCCCATCGCCCGCAGCGGTCCCCTGCGCGCCTGGTGGAGCGGGGTGGCGGTTCCCCTGGGGCTCGCGGAGCACCGGCCGATCCTGGCCAACCGCCGGCGCGCCTTCACCGTCTGGGAGCTGGCCTCCCGGGGCGGCGAGCCGGCCCTGGCGGTGAACTGGTGGGCCACCTATCCCGCCGCGCCCCTGCCCGGACTGGTGGTCGCCCATGGCGCCTACCAGCTCCTGCGGGAACGCGCGGAGGGGGCCGTGGCACCGGCGGCGGCCACGCCGGAGATCGCGGCGGCGGCCCGGGCCGTGGCGGCCGGCGGCGCCGATCCGCGCCTCGCCGCGGCCCTGCCTCCTAAGGCCGCGGCCGCGGTGCTGGATCGCTCCCTGCGCCCCGACCGCTTCTACCGCGAGGTCTTCGCTTCCCATATGGCGGCTTCCCCCAAGGCTGCCGCCCTCTACCTCGCGGGCCTCGACATCGCCGCCGACGGCTGGCGCGGCGGCGACGTCGCCTTCTCCGACCTCATGCGCTCCGAGCTGGCGGCTACCGACGGGCTCCTGGCCCGCGTCCTCCCCGGCGTGGGCACGGTGGCCGTGGTCCTGGACCCTGGGCGGCGCCGCACGGGCGGCGAGGGCCGGATCCTCCTCTGGCGCCGCGCGGGATGCCAGGGCGCGCGGGCGGGACGGCCCGTGATCCCTCCCGAGGCCGTGGCCTCGGGGCTCCTGCGCGCCCTCGGCCTGCCCCAGAGCGCCGAGCTGCCGCCCCCGCCGGGCGGCTGCGCCTGGGCGCGTCCCCCCGTCTCCCTGGCCGGCTACGGCGAGCCCCGCCGCGGCGCGCCCCGCGGTCCGCAGAGCGCCGAGTACCTGGAGAGCCTGCGCTCGTTGGGATATCTTTAGAATCGGAATGCTCCCTGGATGCGGCTTGTTGACTTTTTGACCCCTGAACAGGGGTCAGCCGCACCCATAAAGAAGGAGATCCTTATGTCCAGGCGGATCGTTCTGGCCCTGCTCGCCCTGGCGGCGACGCCGGCTTTCGCGGAAGTCACTGAGGCGCCGATGGATACGACAGTCGAGAGCTCAGCGGAGAAGCGTTTCGTCTACCCCGAGTCCCGCCGCGGGACCCAGGTGGACGAGCTCCATGGCGTCAAGGTCGAGGACCCCTACCGGTGGCTCGAGGACCTGGACTCGGAGGAGACGCGGACCTGGGTGGCGGCGCAGAACAAGGTCACCTCGGCCTACCTCGCCGCGCTCCCCGAGCGCGAGGCGATCCGCAAGCGGCTGACCGACCTCTGGAACTACGAGCGCTACGGCGTGCCCTTCAAGGAGGGGGGGCGCTATTTCTTCACCCGCAACGACGGGCTCCAGAACCAGAACGTCCTCTACCTGATGGAGACCCTGGGCGGCGAGCCGAAGGCCGTGCTCGATCCCAACACCCTGTCCCAGGACGGCACCGTGGCCCTCACCGGCCTGCGGGTCAGCGACGACGGCAAGCTCCTGGCCTACGGCCTCTCCTCCGGCGGCTCGGACTGGCAGGAGTGGAAGGTGCGTGACGTGGAGACCGGCCGCGACCTGCCCGACCTGCTGCGCTGGGTGAAGTTCTCCTCCGCCGCCTGGACCCATGACAACAAGGGCTTCTTCTACAGCCGCTACGACGAGCCCAAGGAGGGCCGGCCGCTGGAGGAGGCGAACTTCTACCAGAAGCTCTACTACCACCGGATCGGCACCCCGCAGTCCGAGGACGAGCTGGTCTACCAGCGGCCGGACCAGAAGGAGATGGGTTTCATCGGCGGCGTCACCGAGGACGGCCGCTATCTCGTCATCCACGCCTGGAAAGGGACGGAGACCGAGAACGGCCTCTTCTACAAGGACCTCCAGACGCCCGGCTCCAAGGTTGTCGAGCTGCTGGGCGACTTCGACGCCTCCTACCGTGTCATCGACAACGACGGGCCGGTCTTCTGGTTGGTGACCGACCTCAACGCGCCGCGCAGCCGCGTGGTGGCGATCGACATCCGCAACCCGGCCCGCGAGAACTGGCGTGAGCTGATCCCCCAGACCGCCGAGACCCTCCAGGGGGTCGGGTGCCTCAACGACACCTTCGTGGCCCTCTATCTGAAGGACGCCCACGCGCAGGTGCGGCAGTTCGACTTCAAGGGCAAGTTCCTGCGCGAGTTGGAGCTGCCCGGGCTTGGCACCGCCGACGGCTTCACCGGCCGGCGCAAGGACAAGGAGACCTTCTTCGCCTTCACCAGCTACACGACGCCGGGGACGATCTATCGCTACGACCTGGAGACCGGCAAGAGCACCGTCTTCCGCCGTCCTGAGATCCGCGGCTTCGACCCCGGGCAGTACGAGACCCGGCAGGTCTTCTTCCAGAGCAAGGACGGCACCCGCGTGCCGATGTTCGTCACCCACAAGAAGGGGCTGAAGCTCGACGGCTCCAATCCGGCCCTGCTCTACGGCTACGGCGGCTTCAACGTCTCGGTGACCCCCACCTTCTCGATCTCCAACGTCGTCTGGATGGAGCGCGGCGGCGTCTACGCCGTGGCCAACCTGCGGGGCGGCGGCGAGTACGGGGAGGACTGGCACCAGGCGGGGAGCAAGCTGAAGAAGCAGAACGTCTTCGACGATTTCATCGGCGCCGCCGAGTGGCTGATCGCCAACGGCTACACGTCCAAGGGCAGGCTGGCCATCGAGGGCTACAGCAACGGCGGCCTGCTGACCGCGGCCGCCATGGTGCAGCGCCCCGACCTGTTCGGCGCCGTGGTGGTGGGCGTCGGCGTGCTCGACATGCTGCGCTTCCACAAGTTCACCATCGGCTGGGGGTGGACCTCGGACTACGGCTCGCCGGACAACCCGGAGGAGTTCAAGGCCCTCTACGCCTACTCGCCGTACCACAACCTGAAGCCGGGGACGGCCTATCCGCCGACCCTGATCACCACCGCCGACCACGACGACCGCGTGGTGCCGGCGCACAGCTTCAAGTTCGCGGCGGCGCTGCAGCGGGCCAACGGCGGCTCCCATCCGACGCTGATCCGCATCGAGACCCGCGCCGGCCACGGCAGCGGCAAGCCCATCTCCAAGAAGATCGAGGAGGCGGCCGACATGCTGAGCTTCCTCGCCAGGGAGCTGGACGAGAACGGCAAGGGGGACGGCCAGCGGGCTTCAGGGCGGTGAAGAAATCAGCCCCCTTCGGGGCGGCTGTGGCGGGCTTGCTGGTGGTGTTGGCGAGCGTCCTCCCCCTGCCCGCCCAGCAGCGGCAGACCCGCGAGCAGGAGCTGGCCAACATCCGGGCCGAGATCGGCCGCCTGACCGCCCGTCTGGAGGCGGCGCGCAAGGCGCAGACGGGGCTCAAGGGCGAGATGGAGGCCGTGGAGGTGGACCTGCGGCTCCAGGAGACCCGGCTGGCCGAGGCCGCGGCGGCGCGGGACCTCGCGGCCCGGCGGGTGGAGCAGGGGGAGCTGGAGGTGCGCCGCCTCGCGGGGGCCCTGGAAAAGGCGCGGGGCGATCTCAAGCGTCGCCTCTCCGCCCTCTACCGGCTCGGCCGCCAGGGCTACCTCCGCCTGTTCCTCTCCCTCCAGCCGGACCGCCGGCTCCTTCCCTCGATCCGCCTGATGCGCTACCTGGCGCGGCGGGACCGCGCCGCCATCGACCGCTACCAGCAGGCCCGGGACAACTTCGCCCGGGAGCGGGAGCAACTCTTGGCCCGGCGCGAGGAGACCGAGCGGTGGATCCGCGCCGAGCAGGCCCGGCGGGAGCAGCTCGCGGCGGTCGTCCAGCACAAGCAGCGGCTCCTGGCGCGGCTGGAGAAGGAAGGCCGCACCCTCGCCGCCCGTACCGAGGAGCTGGCCGACCGCGAGCGCAAGCTCGCCGCCTTCCTCGACCTCCTCTATGGGCGCACCCAGGGCTCGCCGTCCGGCACGCCCATGCAGGAGTTCCGCGGCGTCCTCGACTGGCCCGTGGAGGGAAAGGTGAGCACCGGCTTCGGCTCCATCCTCGACCCGCGCTACAAGACCCGGGTCCCCCACAACGGCGTCGCCCTGACCGTGCAGGCCGGCGCCGACGTCAAGGTCGTCTTTCCCGGCAGGGTGCTCTACGCCGCGCCGTTCCAGGGCTACGGCAACACCGTGATCGTGCAACATCCAGGACGGGTCTTTTCGCTCTACGCCGGCCTTTCTGGAATAAAGGTGGGCAAGGAAGACATGTTATCCTTGGGGGATGCCGTCGGCCTCTCCACGGACAGGCTCTACTTCGAGATCCGCGTGGAGAACCAACCCGAGGACCCCTTGAACTGGTTACGGTAGGGGGCACAGTGAACCGCAGTCGGATTTTTTTCTTCATCCTCTCCGCCATCCTGGTCTTCCCTCTGCTCGCGGCGACGCTGCTGCGCGCGGCCGACACCCATCAGGCCGGTCAGCAGGAGGACGACTCCCTGTACAAGTACCTCGCGGTGTTCAGCGAGGCCCTCGGGCTGGTCCGCCAGGCCTACGTGGACGAGCCGGACATGGACACCCTCATGGCCGGCGCCCTCGACGGCACCACGGACGCCCTCGATCCTTTCTCGATCTACGTGCCGGCCTCCGAGATCACGGACTATCTCCGGGCCAGCGCCGTGGGCCAGCGCCACACCGGCCTGACCCTGCTCAAGGAGCGGGGCATCGCCTACGTGGTGGCGGTGGAGCAGGGGAGCCCCGCGGATACGGCCGGAGTCAAACCGGGCGACATCGTCGCCAAGGTCGGCACCCGCAACACGCGGACCATGCCGCTCTGGGAGATCCAGGAGCTGCTCGCCGGCCAGCCGGGCTCCAAGCTGCCGATGGAGCTGATCCGGGTCGGCGAGACCGTCCAGGCCTCGATCGAGCTGAAGCCCTTCGACGCTCCGCCGGTGAGCCTGGAGGAGGTCGAAGGAGTGACGCTGCTGCGCGTCTCGACCTTCGACGACAAGACCGTCGGCGCGGTGCGCGACGCCCTCGCCGGCAACGCCAGTAAGCCCAACAAGGACAAGATGCTGATCGACCTGCGGGGCGTCTCCTCGGGCAACCCCGAGGTGGCGTACGCGGCGGCGAAGCTCTTCACCAGCGGCGACCTCGGAGCGCTCAAGCGCAGGGCGGAGGAGCTGCAGAGCTTCCGCGGCGAGGCCCAGCCGGTCTGGCAGGGCAAGATGGTCGTGCTGGTGGACCGCGGCACCCTCGGCGCCGCCGAGGTGTTCGCCACGGTGCTGCGGCAGAAGGAAGTGGCCGAGCTGGTGGGCGAGCGCACCTTCGGTCACGCCGGCCGCCAGGGCTCGGCCGAGCTGTCGTCCGGCGGGCGGCTGCTCTTCACCGAGGCCTTCTACACCGGCCCGGACAAGAAGCCGCTGAACGAGGGGCTGAAGCCCGACCTGCTGGTGGACGAGCGCAGCCGCACGTATCTCGAGAAGGACACGCCCTTGACCGAGCTGATCCTGCGCCGGGGCATCCGCCGCCTGCTCGGTCAGGAACCGGAGACCGAGGCCAAGGCCGCTTAAAGCCGCATGCCTCGCCGCCATTCCCGTTCCGGAGGATCAGGAGCCTGGCTCTTCGTGCTCGGGCTCCTGATCGGAGCCGGAGCGCTCTATTTCTTCCTGCGTCCTGAATCCCCATCGTCTCCTCCGGCCGTCTCCGGCCGCGAGGAGACGCCGGCGCGGGCGAAGACCGCGACGGCCTCGCGGCGAGAGGAGCCGCGGCGGCCCCGGCCCACCGACCATGTCGAGCCGGAGCCGTTCCAGGCGCCCGCCAAGATGACGGGCGGCGACGTTCCCTCCGGCCCGGTCCGGGGCGTCCGCGTCGCCCTGGTCATCGACGACCTGGGCCGGAGCGTCGACGACCTTCGTCCCCTGGAGAGCCTGGGAGTGCCGGTCACCTACGCCGTGCTCCCGTTCGAGGAGCAGACGCAGGAAGTCGTCGCCGAGCTGCGCCGCCGCGGGGTGGAGATGTTGCTGCACCTGCCCATGGAGCCGAAGAATGGCGAGGACCCCGGCCCCGGGGCCCTCTTCCGGAACATGAGCGACGCGGAGCTGCGCGAGAGGACCCTGGACGCCCTGAAGGCGGTGCCCGGGGTGGTGGGGGTCAACAACCACATGGGGTCCGGCCTGTCGGCGGACCATGGCCCGATGACCACCATCCTCAGCCTCCTGGCCGAGCGGCGTCTCTTCTTCCTGGATTCCCGCACCAGCGCCGAGAGCGTCGGCTACCGGGTGGCGCTGGACCTCGGCATCCCCGCCGCCGAGCGGCAGGTCTTCCTGGACGGCGATCCCAACCCGGAGGCGATCCGGGGACAGTTCCAGCGCCTGCTCGACCTGGCGCGAGCCCACGGCGCGGCCATCGCCATCGGCCATCCCTTCCCGGAGACTCTGGAAGCCTTGAAGAGCGAGGTGCCGAGGGCGCGGGCGGAAGGGTATGAGTTCGTGCCGGTGAGCTACCTGCTGACGCGGCCCGGGGACGCGGAGTAGGCCTACTCCGCTCGTAAAACTTCGATCGGCCGCCGCTCCAGCGCCCGGAAGCTCGCCGCCAGCCCCGCGGTCACGGCCAGCGCGATGGCGGCGGCGAAGGCCACCGCCAGCGAGAGGGGATCGAAGCTCCAGGGGATCTCGAAGCCGCGGGTGACGACCCCGTAGGCGAGCACGGTGCCGCCGACGGCGCCGATCAACCCCGCGACCAGCCCGATCAGGGCGTACTCCACGGCGAAGGCCGCCGCCACGCCGCGCCGGGTCATCCCCAGCGTCTTGAGCAGCGCCACCTCACGCCCGCGGCGGGCCGAGCCGGCGCTGATCGCCCCGGCCAGGATGGCGATGCCGGCGACCACCGTGAAGCCGCCGAGGAAGCGGATGCCGAGGCCGATCCGGCCCAGCACCTTGAGGATCTTCTCCAGGATCTCCCGCAGCCGCAGCAGGGTGACGTTGGGGTACTCCGCCGCCAGCAGGTCCTGCGTCCGCTGCTCGACACCGCGGGGGAGCCGGGCGGTCGCCAGCCGCTGCTGGGGAGCGTTCTCCAGCACCCCGGGCTCGACCACCAGGAAGAAGTTGATCCCGAACGTCTCCCAGTCCACCGTGCGCATGCTGGTGACCGTGACGTCGACCGGCACGCCCTGGATGTCGAAGCGGAGCATGGAGCCCAGCTTCAGCCCCAGGTCGTCGGCGAACTCCTGCTCGACGCTCACCTCGGCCGCTTCGGGATCGCTCCACAGCGCGCCCTGGATGATCTCGTTGTCCTCCGGGAGGTGCCGCATGTAGGTGAGCCGCTGCTCGCGGGTGAGGGCCCAGCGGCGCCCGCCCTCGCGGCCGCTCCCTCTCGCCCGGCGCACCAGCTCCTCGGAAGCCACGCCGTCGATGGCCGCGAGGCGGGCCATCACCACCGGCACGGACTGGATCTTCTCCGCGCCGGCCTGCTTCAGCACCCGCTCCACGCCCGGCCACTGCTCCGGCTGGATGTCGATCAGGAAGGCGCTCGGCGCGTCGGTGGGGAAATCGGCGGCGAGCTGGGCGGCGAGGCGCCGCTCGACCAGCGACATGGCGAGCACCACCAGCACGCCGAGCCCGAGGGCGACGATGGCGCCGCCCGCCGCGGCGCCCGGCCGGGCGAGAGCCGAGAGGCCGTGCCGCAGCCAGACGCGGGCCCAGGCGGGCGAGATCTCCCGGGGCACCCGCCCGGCCAGCCGGGAGACGAGCCAGGCCGCCCCGGCGAGCGCCGCCGTCGCGGCCGCGACGCCGCCCGTGAACTGCGCCCCCCGCAGCACCGAGCCCGACTGCAGGGTCGCCATCCCCCAGATCCCCAAGACCAGGGCGAGCACGGTGGCCGCCGACACCCAGCGGTGGCTGCGGCAGGGGCTCGGCGTCGCGGCGCAGCACCCGGGCCGGGGGCACGCGCAGCACGGCGGAGAGCGGCGGCAGGCTGAAGAGCAGGCCACGCCCACGCCCAGCGCCAGGCCGCGCAGCAGGGCGGCGGGCTGCCAGGGGCGGATCAGCTCGGCTGGGAATGAGGTCCGGGAAGAGCGACGGCAGCACGAGCTGGACGAACGGCGCCGGCCAGGATGCCGATCAGGCTCCCGGCGAGGCCGAGCAGCGCGGTCTGGCCGAGATAGAGCGGGAAGATCTCGCGCGGCCGCATGCCCAGGCACTTCAGCACGGCGATGGCGTCCAGCCGGCTCGGCAGCCAGGCGCGCACGCTCTGGGCCACTCCGATGCCGCCCACGAAGAGGGAGAGCAGGGCCACGAGGCCGAGGAAGCGCTCCACCCGCTCGAGGTTCTCGCGCAGGGCGGGCTGGGCCTGCCTGTAGGTCTCGACGCGGAGACCGCTCGGTCTCGGGAATCGCGGCCTTCAGCCGCTCGGCGGTGGCGTCCAGCTCGGGTCCGGAGGTCCCTTCGGGCAGCTTGAGGAGAGTCCGGTAGCCGACCCGGCTGCCGCGGTCCTCCAGGTTGGTGCGGGCGAACCCGGCGCCGGAGAGGAAGACGCGCGGGACCGAAGGTGATGGAGATGCTGACGCGGTCCGGCTCGGAGAGCACGATGCCCGCGATGCGGAACGGCTGGCCGCCGATCTGCAGCGTGTCGCCCACCCTCAGCCCCAGGCGCGCCAGCAGCTCCGAGGCGACCACCACCGTGTCGGGCCGCAGCAGCTCGTGCAGGGGCCTGGCGGGGCGCAGCTCCAGGACGCCATAGAAAGGGTAGACCCCGTCCACCACCTTGAGCTCCACGAGCTGGCTGGGCCCGGGCCTGCCCCCCCGGCTCGGGGCCGCGGCCACGGTGACCGTCTCCCGGACGTCCGTGCGTTCAGTCCCCGGAATGGCGGCGATGGCCTGGTTCACCGGCGGCGGGAAGGGACGGCCGCCCCTGGACCACCAGGTCGGCGGCGAGCAGCTGGCGGGCTTCGCGGCGGATGCCGTCCTCGAGGCTCGCGGAGAGCCCCGCCACCGCGACCACGGCGGCGACGCCCACCGCGAGGCAGGCGACGAAGAAAGCCAGCCGCCCGCGCGAGCCGCGGGACTCGCGGATCAGGGTGCGGAAGAAGAAGCCCGGGGTCACGCCAGGACCTCGGCCGGCGGCGGCGCGAGGGCGGTCTCCTGGCGCTCGACGCTGCCGTCGCGCAGGTGGATCAGGCGGTCGGCGAGCGCCGCTACCGCCGGGTCGTGGGTGACCAGCACCAGCGTGGTCCCCTGCGCGGGAGCGCAGGCCGGTCAGCAGCTCCAGGACCTTGCGGCCGGTGGCGCCGTCCAGGTTGCCGGTGGGCTCGTCGGCGAGCAGGATCGCCGGGCGCGGCGCGAAGGCCCGCGCCAGGGCGACCCGCTGCTGCTCGCCGCCGGAGAGCTGGCTCGGGATAGTGATGGCCGCGGTCGGCGAGCCCCACGGCGGCGAGCAGCTCGTCGGCCCGGGCGCCCGGCGTCGGACTGCCCCAGGAGCTCGATGGGGAGGAGGACGTTCTCCCGGGCGGTGAGGTTGCCCAGGAGCTGGAAGCTCTGGAAGACGAAGCCGATCTTGTGCCGCCGCAGCAGGGCGAGCTGGTCTTCGGACATGGCCTGGATGGGCTCGCCGTCGATCACGCACCTCGCCGGAGGTGGGCCGGTCGAGGCCGGCCATGAGGGCGAGGAGGGTCGACTTGCCGCTCCCGAGGGGCCCAGCACGGCCACGAACTCGCCGGGCTGGATCGCCAGGTCGACCTGGTCGAGGATGGTCAGCTCCCGGTCGCCGGAGGGGAGCCTGCGGGTGAGCCGCCGGAGCTCGATGCGAGGTGTCGTCATTGGAAATAAGAGGAAGGGTTCAGGGCCTTTTCAGCTCTATGTGGCGAAAGCTCCCAACTTTGCTTCTGACGCTCCTTATTCCCGCGGTCTCCGCGTGCAGTCCTGACGTTTCCGACGATTCTCCGCCCACCGCGCGCCAGGCTCTGGCGACGCGTCCCAAGCCCACCCCCGCGCCCGTCCAGGATGCGAGGCCTCTGGTGGTCTTCCTGGGCGACAGCCTGACGGCCGGCCTGGGCCTGGACGAGGACGAGGCCTATCCCGCCGTGGTCGAGCGCGAGCTCGAAGAAGAGGGTCGGCACGGTCCGCGTCCTCAACGCGGGCGTCAGCGGCGACACCACGGCCGGCGGCCTCTCCCGCCTGGACTGGTTGCTGGGCCAGAAGCCGGAGGTCGTGGTGGTGGCCCTCGGCGCCAACGACGGCCTGCGCGCCCTGCCCCTGGCGGAGACCGAGAAGAACCTGCGCGAGATCATCCGCCGCTCCAGAGAGGCCGGCGCCCGCGTCCTCCTCCTGGGCATGCGGATCCCCCCGAACTACGGCCCCTACGCCGACGACTTCGCGGCCGTGTACCCGCGGATCGCGGAAGAGATGGAAGTCCCCCTGGTCCCCTTCCTCCTGGAAGGAGTCGGCGGCGACCGCGCCCTGAACCAGGACGACGGCATCCACCCCACGGCAGAGGGGCAGGAGGTCATGGCGAAGACGGTGGTGCCGTATCTGAAGGAAGTGATGGCGGAGAGCGGCAAGGCGGTGGCGGGGAGCTGAAGGACCTAAACGACATAAAGGACCCAAGGGACGCAAAGGACGTCCTTTATGTCGTTTAGGTCCTTTGTGTCCTTGCCAGCTTTCTAGCTCTTCCCCTTCGCCGCCTCCCACAGCTCGTCCATCTCCTCCAGCGTGGCCTCGGCGGCGGTCTTGCCCCGGGCGGCCAGACCTTCCTCGATCTTCGCGAAACGCTCCCTGAACTTGCGGTTGGTGCCCGCCAGGGCGGCTTCGGGGTCGACGTCCAGCTTGCGGGCGAGGTTGGCGAGGGTGAAGAGGAGATCCCCGACCTCCTCGCGCACCGCCGCCTTGTCTCCCGCCGCCAGCGCCTCGCGCACCTCCGCGATCTCCTCCTCGGCCTTGTCGAGGACCGCTCCGGCGTCCGGCCAGTCGAAACCCACGCCCGCCGCCTTCTGGGTCAGGCGGTAGGAGGCCAACAAGGACGGCAGCGAGGAGGGGACCCCCGAAAAGAGGGACTCCCGCCTCGGCTCCTGCCGCAGCTTGCGGCGCTCCCAGGCCTGGCGGACCGCCTCGGCGTCGGCCAGCACCTCGTCCCCGAAGACGTGCGGGTGGCGCTCCACCATCTTGCGGTGGACGTTGTCGATCACCTGTGAGAGGCTGAACGCGCCCGCTTCCTCGGCGAGACGGCCGATGAAGGCGACCTGGAAGAGCATGTCGCCGAGCTCCTCTCCCAACTCCTCCCAGTCGCCGGCGTCGATGGCCCCGGCCAGCTCGTGCGCCTCCTCCAGCAGGTAGGCGCGCACGTCGGGGAGGGTCTGCTCGCGGTCCCAGGGACAGCCGTCGGGGGCCCGCAGGCGGGCGACGAGGTCGAGGAGCTTCTGGAGGTCGGGCTTTTCGGGCATCGTCGGGGTTCCAGCCTCACGGCGCGGACAGCGGTCCGCTTGCCGTGCGAGAATGGCGCTTGCTACGATTTTTCAACAGCTCTTCGCAAGCGGCCAGAAAGGAGCAGGGGTCCGAAGTGTCGAACGAGAAGAAAGAGCTCAAGGTCACCGACAAGAGGATGTTCACGCCTGACGGCGAGCTGCGGGAAGAGTATCGTTTCCTCAGTGAAAAATCGACTTCGGCGCCCGCCGCCGAGCCCGAGCCGGCGCCCGCGCCCCAGGTGCCGCCCGTAGTGGAGCCGCGCGGCCGCGAAGGCGACCCGCGCCGGGCTCCCGAGCCGCCGCCGGCCGCGCCCGGGGAGGACTTCTCCACGATGCCGCCGGAGTTGGGGGAGGAGGGCTTCTTCGAGCTGGTGGCCATGCTCGCCGAGCCCATCCCCATCTTCCTGGGAGACGCCCGTCTGCCCGACGGGCGGTCGGCGATGAACCTCGAGATGGCCCGCATTCATATCGACCTCCTGGAGGTCCTGCGGCAGAAGACCCTGGGCAACCTCACGCCCCAGGAGGCGGCTTTCCTGGAGGATCTGCTGTACCGGGTGCGGGTCCGCTATGTCCAGAAGACTCGTTGACCTGAGACGCCTCGCGGGGGCTGCAGCTCTCGCCGCCGTCCTCCTTGCCCCGGCGGCGTCCGGGGCGCAGTCCGTCTCCTCGCCCCAGGTGACCGGCGTCGAGATGACGCCGCGGGTCCGCAACACGCTCAAGCAGATCGAGGAGCAGTGGCTGCAGTGGATCGTCCAGAACGACCGGGAGCAGGCCCGGGGCGCGGTAGACAACCTGCTGGAGACCGCGCGGCAGATCGGGATGGCGCGCCTGCCCGACCTCTCCGCCGGCGCTGTCGCCCGCGCGGTGCAGGCGGCCCGCGAGAAGGACTTCCCCCGCGCCCGCTGGAGCCTGGAGGCGGCGGAGCGGTTCGATCCCGGGCGCCCGGAGACGGCGTTCGCCGAGGCCAGCGTGCTGCGGCTGGAGGGCAAATATCCCGGCGCCGTCCTGGCCTGGCTGAGTGGCCTGCCCAGGATCTTCGGCCATCCGCTGGAGCGCTACCTCCTGCTCCAGGACCTGGTGATCTGGGTCCTGACCCTGCTGCTGGTGACCGGCGGCCTTTTCGTGGCCGTACAGATGCTGACCAAGGGCACCTCCCTCTTCCAGGACATGGTCGACTTCCTGGGGCGCTCGCTGCCGCGGCCCGCCGCTCTGGTCCTGGCGGCTATAGCGCTGCTGTGGCCCCTGGCCCTCCCCTACGGACCCCTGTGGCTCATCCTCTTCTGGTCGCTTCTCCTCTGGGGCTACGGCTCCACCAGCGAACGCGTGGTGCTCATCGTCCTGTGGCTGCTGGCGGGCGCGTCGCCGATCCTCGTCGGCGAGCTGCGGCAACGCATGATGGTGGAGCTCTCGCCGCCCGCCCGGGCCATGCGGAGCCTGGAGGAGCGCCGGCTCTACGGCGGCCTGTTCTCCGACCTCGGGGCCCTGCGCTCCCTGCTGCCCGAGAGCGTGGCCGTCAAGCACCTGCTGGCCGACGTCCACCGCTCGCTCGACCAGTGGGACCTCGCCCGCTCGCTCTACCGCCAGGTGCTGGAGCAGGAGCCGCGGAACACCGCCGCCATGCTCAACCTCGGCGCGTACTCCTTCGTGAAGCAGGATTTCGGCAGCGCCATCCAGAGCTTCCAGAACACCATCGAGATCGACCCCCAGAACGCCGCGGCCCACTACAACCTGAGCCAGGCCTTCTCGGTCTCCTACATGTTCGACGAGCAGACCGCCGCCATGGAGCGGGCGCGCGGCATCGACCGCGAGCGGGTCGCCGCCTGGATCGCGAACCCTCCCGCCCAGCGGGTGGTGACGTCGATGGAGGGCATGACCCGCATCCCCGAGATCCGGCGCCAGCTCCTGGCGGCCCGGGGCAACGGCGGCAAGGCGCGCTCGGGAGGGCTGGAGCTGTTCCGGCGCGGCCTGCCGCTGCTGGTCTCGCTCAGCCTCGTGCTGGTGGCCGTGGCCCTGCACCTGGCGCGGCGGCCCCGGGGCTACACCGACCGCCCGTCCGAGGTCTTCCCGGAGGGCGCGTTCGACCGCTGGGGCCGTATCCTGCTGCCGGGAGTGGCCTCGGCGGAGATCGGCGAAGGCGGCAAGTCCTTCCTGGCGATCCTCGTGCCCACGGCCCTGCTGATGATTCCCCTCTTTGGAAAGGTGGGAGTTCGCATCCCCTGGAGGTATGATCCGGGAAACCTCGCTTCCTGGATCGTGGTGGTCCTGGGATTGGCGCTCTTCTTCGGCGCGAGGCTCCGCCGGGAGCTGCGCGGCGGAGTCTGAGCCGGGGGCCGATGACTCATGGCCGTTGAGGGCACCCTAGACCTCTTCAAGCTCCCCGAGATCCTGCAGCTCATCTCGCAGCAGGGGAAGACCGGCATCCTGACGGTCCAGGGCCAGCAGGACATCGTCGCCATCTCCTTCCTCAACGGCCGGATCGTGACCGCCGACTCCCTCAACCAGCCCCTGGAGGAGGGGCTCTCCCAGATCCTTCTCAAGGAGGGGATGATCAGCGCTCAGGACCTGGGCCGGGCGGCCGTCGAGCATCAGTCCGCCGGCGGCGGCCTGATCGACCTCCTGGTGGAGCGGCGGTACATCGAGCGGTCGCAGCTCCTGGAGGCCCTGCGGCTCCAGATCTGGCGTCTCCTCGAGCAGCTCCTGGGCTGGGACCAGGGGGATTTCAAGTTCTACAGCGGCGACGAAGTCTCCTACGAGGAGGGCTTCGACCCCATCGCCGTGGACGAGTTCCTCCTCCACGCAGCGCAGAAGGCCCACGACGCGGCAGTCCGGCAGGCGCCCCGCCCAGTCCCTGAGCCGGCGCCCGGACCTCGGCCGGCCCCCCCGGCTCACGCGGCGCCCCCGGCCGGACCCCGGCCGGTGGAGGCCAGGCCGGCGCCGGCGGGAGCCGCCGCCCCGGCTCCGGGTCCCCGCCCGGCCCCTGCCGGCCCCCGTCCCGTGGCCGCTCCAGCGCCCCGTCCCGCCGCCGCGACCACGGCGACTGGGGCGGCGGAAGACCATGAGGCTCCCGGCCCGTTCGTCCGCATGAAGGTGGAGCCCCGCCCGGCTCCCCCGGCCTCCCTCGGCTGGGTGAGCCGGACCCTGGCCATCCTGCTGATGGCCCTGGTGATCGCGGTCCTGGCGCGGAAGCCCGACTCCCTGCTGATCCCGTTCCCCTGGCAGGGCAGCGAGCGCGAGGCCCTGCTGCGGGAGCAACGGTCGGCTCTCTACCTGAAGATCGACCACGCCGCCAAGACCTGGTTCCTCCTGGAGGGGAGCTTCCCCGAACGGCTGGAGGTCCTGGTCGCCGCCGGGCTTCTCTCTCCCGCGGACCTCAGGGACCCGGAAGGGCGGCCGCTGAGGTACGCGGCGCAGGAGGAGAGCTACACCCTCCAGCCCGTCGAAGGAGGCCGGCCGGTGCCGGGCGCCGAGTCGTCGGAGGCGATCTCCGGCAACTTCCTCCTGGACCCCGAGTTCCTCCGCGTCCCGCCCGAATCCGCCGCCGCTCCCCTGGTTCTCCTGGATTAGTTCAGGGGACTCTCCCTTGAAGCGGGAGATCTCCGCTGGAATAAATCTGCGTCCAGGTTTGTCAAACATGGTGCGGCGGAAAGTTGACATGCCGCCACTAAGTTTCTAGACTGTGCTCGGGTAGAGAGATCACGAGGAAGGAGAGCGCAAAGTGAGCAAGATCATCGGAATCGACCTCGGCACCACCAACAGCGTCGTCGCTGTGATGGAGGGTGGCGAGGCGAAGGTCATCGCCAACGCCGAGGGGAACCGCACCACCCCGTCGGTCGTGGGCTTCACCAAGAGCGGTGAGCGCCTGGTCGGGCAGGTCGCCAAGCGCCAGGCGGTCACCAACCCGAAGAACACCGTCTTCTCGATCAAGCGCTTCATGGGCCGCAAGCACTCGACGAAGTGAACGAAGAGATGAAGATGGTGCCCTACCAGATCGAGCGGGCCGAGAACGGCGACGTGCGCGTCGACGTCGAGGGCAAGCAGTATTCGCCGCCCGAGATCTCGGCCATGATCCTCGGCAAGCTGAAGCAGGCCGCCGAGGACTATCTGGGCGAGAAGGTGGACCGCGCGGTCATCACCGTGCCGGCCTACTTCAACGACGCGCAGCGCCAGGCCACCAAGGACGCCGGCCGCATCGCCGGCCTCACCGTCGAGCGCCTGGTCAACGAGCCGACGGCCGCCGCGCTGGCCTACGGCCTCGACAAGAAGAAGGACCAGACCATCGCCGTCTACGACTTCGGCGGCGGCACCTTCGACATCTCGATCCTCGAGGTGGGCGAGGGCGTGGTCGAGGTGAAGTCGACCAACGGCGACACCCACCTGGGCGGCGACAACATCGACCAGCGGATCATCGACTGGCTGCTGGAGGAGTTCAAGAAGGACCAGGGCATCAACCTCGGCAACGACCCGATGGCCATCCAGCGCCTGAAGGAGGCCGCCGAGAAGGCCAAGATCGAGCTGTCGTCCGCGCAGGAGACGGAGATCAACCTGCCGTTCATCACCGCCGACGCCTCCGGGCCGAAGCACATGAACATCCGGCTGACCCGGCCGAAGCTGGAGCAGCTCGTGGAGGACCTGGTCCAGCGCTCGATCGCTCCCTGCCGGCAGGCGCTCAAGGACGCCGGCCTGGAGGCCAAGGACATCGACGAGGTCGTGCTGGTGGGCGGCCAGACCCGCATGCCGGCCATCCAGAAGGTGGTCAAGGACTTCTTCGGCAAGGAGCCGCACAAGGGCGTCAACCCCGACGAGGTGGTGGCGGTCGGCGCGGCGATCCAGGGCGGCGTGCTGGGCGGCGACGTCAAGGACGTGCTGCTGCTCGACGTGACCCCGCTGTCGCTCGGCATCGAGACCCTGGGCGGCGTGTTCACCAAGCTGATCGAGCGCAACACCACGATCCCGACGCGCAAGAGCGAGATCTTCTCGACCGCGGCGGACAACCAGACCTCGGTGGAGGTCCACGTCCTCCAGGGCGAGCGCGAGATGGCGCGGGACAACCGCACGCTCGGCAAGTTCCACCTGGTGGGCATCCCGGCCGCGCCGCGCGGCGTGCCGCAGATCGAGGTGGCGTTCGACATCGACGCCAACGGCATCGTGCACGTCTCCGCCAAGGACCTCGGCACGGGCAAGGAGCAGAAGATCACCATCACGGCGTCGAGCGGTCTCTCCGACAACGACATCGAGCGGATGGTGAAGGAAGCCGATTCGCACCGGACCGAGGACCAGGAGCGGCGCCGGCAGGTCGAGGCGCGCAACAAGCTCGACAGCACTGATCTACCAGACCGAGAAGACCTACGAGGAGCACAAGGAGAAGCTCGGTCCGGACGAGAAGGGCGAGATCGAGCGCTCCCTCACCGACGCCAGGAAGGCGCTGGAAGGCGAGCCGTCGGCCTCCGAGATGGAGGAGGCCGCCGAGCGCCTGGTCCAGGCCTCCCACAAGCTGGCCGAGGTGGTGTACCGCCAGGGCGCGCCGGGCGCCGGTCCCACGGACGGCGGACCGTCCGGCCGGTCAGCGTCCGGGTGGCGGCGGGGCCTCCGACGAGGTCATCGACGCCGAGTACGTCGAGAAGTAAATGGAGAGTGAGTCATGGCGCCGCTGAAGAAGATCTACCTCGAAGAGCTGTCCCGCATCCAGGACCGTATCAACAGCCTCTTCGAGCAGGCGCTGCTCACCTCGGAATACGAGGACCGGGAAGGGGGCCTGCCGGGCACCTGGGCCCCCCCGGTCGACGTCCTCGAGACCGAGGACTCCTATCTCCTCTTCGCCGAGCTGCCCGGCGTCCGGCGTGAGGACATCCAACTGCAGGTGAAGGAGCGGCGGCTGGAGCTCTCCGGCCGCCGGCAGGCCCTGGGAGAGAACCGGAACTTCCTCCGCATGGAGCGGAGCTACGGTCCCTTCCGCCGCACGTTCGAGCTGGGAGCGCCGGTCGAGGTGGACGGCATCACCGCCGGCTTCGAGGCCGGCGTCCTGCGCGTCCACATCCCGAAGCGGAAGGCCGGCGCCACCGCGGTTACGATCGCGGAGGAGGCCGGCTGATGGCGACGCGGCGCAAGCCCGATCAGAAGTTCGTAATGATCAGCGTGGTGGCCGAGCGGTACAGCATCCACCCGCAGACGTTGCGTCTCTACGAGCGGGAAGGCCTCATCAAGCCCGTGCGCAGCGCCGGCAACACCCGCCTCTACGACGAGGAGGCCATCCGCCGCCTGGAGATCATCCTCACCCTGACCCGCGACCTGGGGGTCAACCTCGCCGGCGTCGAGGTGATCCTGAACATGCGGGAGCAGATGGAGAGGATGCAGGGCGAGGTGGACCGCCTCCTCGAGTTCGTCAAGCGGCAGGCCGAGGAGCGCCGCGCCGCCGATCCCGAGCGCCAGCACGCTCTGGTGCGCCTCCAGAGCGGCCCCTTAAGCAAGATCCGCCGCTGAGGAATACACGGACGAACAAGGACAGACAAGGACGAGCACGGCGCTTTTTGGTCCTTGTCAGTCTTTGTCCGTCTGTGTTTGTCCGTGTTCCCCCTCTCCTGGGGGAGTGAAGGCCCATGCTACGATTTCTCCATGCCGGTTGGAGAAGTCCTTGAAGAGCCCTGCCCGGAGTGCGGAGGAAGAGGCTGGATCGTCGTACGGGACGGGGGAGCCGGCACCGCCCGCGTCTGCCCCTGCCGCGAGCAGGGAGTGATCCCGCGGCTGCTCGCGGCGGCGGGGATCCCCATCCGCTATCAGCACTGCAAGATCGCCAATTTCCAGACCTCCAGCCCCGCGGACGCCGAGCGCAGGCAGCTCGAGAGCGCCCGTTTCGCCGCCGAGCAGTACGTCGAGAGCTTCGTCCAGGACGGCGGCGGCTTCAAGCAGTCCGGCCTTCTCTTCGTGGGGCCGCCGGGCACGGGCAAGACGCATCTCGCCGTAGGCGTCCTGCGGTCGCTGATCGAGCGCTGGCGGGTGCACGGCCGGTTCGTCGAGTTCACCTCGCTGATCCACCAGATCCAGTCGACCTTCGATCCCGACTCTCCGGAATCCAAGCGCCAGATCCTCGACCCCCTGGCCGACGCCGAGCTCCTGGTCCTCGACGAGCTGGGAGCCCAGCAGCCCACCCCCTGGGTGCGCGACCTCCTCTACCTGATCATCAACACCCGCTACACCCGGCGGCTGCCGACGCTGTTCACCACCAATTACCGCCTCGACGACGCCGTGCCGAAGAAGGCCCCGGTCCGCGTCGCCGGCCGCACCACCATGGTCCCCCGCAACGCGCTGGATCGTGGCCCCGACGCCGAGCCGCCGCCCCGGGAAGATTTCGCCCTCCTCGCCTCGCGCCTGCCCGCCATGCTGGTCAGCCGTCTCTACGAGATGGCCCAGCCCGTGGTCCTCGACGCGGTGGAGGACTTCCGGCGCGAGCACGCGGTGCACGGGGCGCACCTGCGATGAGGCTGTCCGCCCTCGACTGCCTGCGCCGCGGCTGGGCCAACCTCTCCGCCAACTGGGAGCTGGTGCTCCTCGGCTGGATCGGCTCCTTCCTCACCCTGGCCCTGCTGGCGCTGGGGCTGGTGCTACCGCTGGTGATCCTGGGCGTCGACCTCTGGGGACCGGGGCGCCGCGCGGTCGAGGAGGCGTTCCGCCGCGTGGCGGATTCCGCTCCCTCCCTGCCCCTCGCGCTGACCGCCCTGCTGGCGGTCTGGCTGCTCACCCTGCTGTTCCATTGTTTCGTCCAGGCGGGCGCCTACGGCGTCCTCGCCGCCGCCGACCGCCAGGCCCTCCCCGGCCCCGGGCGCCACAAGCTCCTCTTCCGGACCTTCAGCCTGCGCGACTTCATGGGCTGGGGCGGCCTCTACGTCTGGCGGTTCTTCCGCATGCTCCTCCTCTACTGGACCCTGATCCTGCTGATGGGGCTCACGCTCCTGACCTGGCTGCTCTTCATCTTCGTGAGCGGAGCCAGGTGGGGAGGGGGCGCCGCCCTGGGGCTCGGCTGCGGCGGCGTGCTGCCCATGGGGTTCCTGGCCCTGGTCCTGGGACTCTGGTTCAGCGTCGCCCAGGCCGACCTGGCGCGGGAGACCTCCGGAGTCCGGACCGCCTCGCGCCGGGGTCTCTCGGTGCTGGGGCACCGCCTCGGAGCCGTCCTCGTCCTCTGCATCGTTTTCGTGGGCGCGATGATCGCCCTGAGCGCCGCCTTCGCTCCGATCTCTGCCCTGACCGAAAGGCTGCTTTCCGGCGCTCCCCGCGTGCGGACGCTGGTTCAACTGGTACTCTTACTGCTTCAGAGTCTCCCGAACGCGTTGCTCACGATGGTCCTGGCCGGCTCCCTGGTGGCGCTGGTCCGGAGCGAGATGTTGAGCGAGATCCGTAAACCCGAGGTGCAGACCGCGTGAGATCGAAGTTTCTCCCCGTCCTCGTCCTGCTCGCTTTCGCTCTGGGCTGTTCGCCGAAACCGGCGCCGCGCACGGCGCCCCGGAAGCCGCCAGCCGCCGCCCCGAAGACGCCTCCTCCCGCGCAGCCGCCGCCGGTCCAGCAGGCGCCGCCGCCGGCCCAGCCGGCTCCCCAGCCCGCGCCCGTGGTCCCGCAGGAGCCGGTCCCTCAGGAGCCGGTGGAGCCCCAGGCGCCGCTCCTGGTCAAGGTGGGGCTGGCGAGCGACCTCGATTCGCTGACCTTTCCCTGCTGCGAGGAGCCGCTGGAAGTGGAGATGGAAGGGCAGCCGATGACCGTGAACGGCCCGCTCAAGGTCGAGCCCGCCGCCGCCAGCTCCGAGAAGGGTTACTACCGCCTGCAGGTGGCCGCGCTCCGCGACGAGCGCCAGGCCCAGGACCTCGCCAACCGGCTCGCCCGCGACTCGGGCCAGCCCGGCGAAGCCTTCTTCGACGCCGGCATCGACCTCTACCGGGTGCGCCTCGGCCGCTATCCGACCCGCGAGGCCGCCGAGGCCGACATGCGCCGCCTCGCCGGCATCGGCGTGACCGGCGCCTTCATCGTCAACGAAGGGGCCGCCGTCTCCGATCCGGCTCTGCGTCTGACCCTGGGCTCGACCTCCGCCGTCTACCCCGGGCGCTGGCTCTCCGTCTCGCCGGTGGGCAACCCCAGCGTGCGGGTGCGCAACAAGCGCTACCGGGGGCGGATCCTCGTCTACGTGAACGACCGCGGCTCCCTCAACCTCATCAACGAGCTGCCGGTCGAGGACTACCTCCGCGGGGTCGTTCCCAGCGAGATGGGGCCGGAGCAGTACAACCAGGTGGAGGCCCTCAAGGCCCAGGCCGTGGCGGCCCGCACCTACACGCTGCGCAACCTGGGCGAATTCGCGCGCGAGGGCTACGACATCTGCGCCACGCCGCGCTGCCAGGTCTACGGCGGCATGAACGTGGAGCACCCCCTCTCGGACCGCGCCATCGCCGAGACCGCCGGCCAGGTGCTCCTCTATCACGGCGAGCTGGTGGACGCCCTCTACAGCTCCACCTGCGGCGGCCACACCGAGGACGGCCACATCATCTTCCCTCTCAAGCACGAGCCCTACCTCCAGGCCGTGCCGTGCATGGAGGTGGGGATCGCCCGCATCGAGGGCACCCTGCGGCCGGGCGAGCTCTTCCCGGACGGCCTCACCCGCCGGCTGCTGCCGACTGCCGCGGGCGCTTCGCCGGCCGCGGTCCTGGGCGCCCGCCTCGAGCACCTGGCGCTCCTGGCCGGCCTGCCCGCGACCCGCGAGCGGCTGGCCTCGCTGGACCGGCGGGAAGTCCAGCGCTACGTCTCCATCGCTTTCGACCTGGCCCTCGACGCCCGGCTCTTCCTGGCTCCGGAGGACGTCAATTACCTCCTGCACGAGCCGCCGGCCGACTGGACCGAGGAGGACCGCCGGCGGGCGGCCTGGCTGATCAGGAGCGGCCTCGTCACCGGGCCGCTGGACCAGCCGCTGAGCGAGGAGGAAGTGGAGAAGATGCTCCTCGCCCTGGCCGAGCTGCTGCAGGTCGTGCGCCGGGAGGAGGTCTCGTTCCTCGGAGTCGACGCCGGCAGGCTCCTGGTCCGCTCCGGCAAGGAGGACAAGGTCTACGACCTGCCCGCCGAGCTGGCCACCTTCCGCCGCCAGGGGGCGGACCTCTACAGCTCCTGGCTCGGCCCTCTGCCGGGCGACAAGCTGACCCTGTTCTGGCTGAGCGACCGCCTCGTCTCCGTCACCCAGGAGGTGGACCTCGACGGCGTCGCCTTCGACCGCAGCAGTCCCTACAGCTCGTGGACCCGCTTCCGCACCGATTCGCAGCTCTCCGCCACCGTGAACACCCGCTTCCCGGGCCTCGGCTTCCGCAGCTTCGACGTCCTGCAGCGGGGCGAGTCCGGACGGGTGGGGAAGATCCGGATCTACGGCCAGGGGGACAAGGTGACCGACGTCGAAGGCCTCGCCATCCGCTGGACCCTCGACGTGCCGGACACCCTGTTCACCGCCAAGCGCCTCACCCCCAAGAACCGGGAGGCCGGCTGGCTTTTCACCGGCCGCGGCTTCGGCCACGGCGTCGGCATGTGCCAGGTGGGCTCCTACGGCATGGCCCAGCGGGGCCGCACCTACCGCGAGATCCTCACCCACTACTACACGGGGGTCGAGCTGGGCCGCGTGCGCTTCAAGAACCGGACCGCGGTAGGAACGGGACGGTGAAGGGCGCCCCCGCCCGGCCCTCACTCCCCCTACCCCCTCTCTCCCGACCCCTCCCGCCCTCCCTCACCGGGAGAGGAGGGAGAAAAGCAAAACAGTCTCTTCAAGTCTCCCTCTCTCCCGGTGAGGGAGGGCGGGAGGGGTCGGGAGAGGAGGGCCGGGGAGGTGAGGGCTCGGGCGGGCGGCTTGGCCAAATTCGGTCAAGTAGAGGTAAGCTTCGTCCTTTGAGGAAGCTTTGACTATGGCCGTCACCGACCTTCCCAAGTGGTCCCCGCCGGCCCCGAAGCCGGCCGCGCCCCATCACCCTGACCGCAATCCGGGGACGCCCCTGGAGCTGGACTGGGTCCGGGAGGTGCGGGTCAACACCAGCGCGGTCGAGCGCCGGGCCGCCACCCTGCCCAAGCGCCGCACGGTCAAGAAGGAGTGGCAGGCCGCCTGGTACCTCCGGGCGATCACCTGCATCGACCTGACGACCCTCGCGGGCGACGACACCCCGGGCCGCGTGCGTCGCCTGTGCGCCAAGGCGCGCCAGCCCGTGCGGCAGGACCTGCTGGAGGCCCTCGGCGTCGCCCACCTGGGCATCCGGGTGGCCGCGGTCTGCGTCTACCACGGCATGGTGGAGACCGCGCGCGAGGCCCTGGCCGGCTCGGGCGTCCCGGTCTGCGCCGTCTCGACGGGTTTCCCGGCGGGGCTGAACCCCTTCCCCCTGCGCCTGGCCGAGATCCGCGAGTCGGTCGCCGCGGGCGCCGAGGAGATCGACATCGTCATCAGCCGCGCCCACGTCCTGACGGGCGACTGGCAGGCCCTGTACGACGAGGTCCGCGCCTTCCGGGAGGCCTGCGGGCCCGCCCACATGAAGGCCATCCTCGCCACCGGCGAGCTGGGCACCCTGCGCAACGTGGCGAGGGCGAGCCGGGTCGCCATGATGGCGGGCGCCGACTTCATCAAGACCTCGACCGGCAAGGAGAAGGCCAACGCCACGCTGCCGGTTTCGCTGGTGATGGCGCGAGCCATCCGCGAGTACCGGGAGCGCACGGGCTTCCGCATCGGATTCAAGCCGGCCGGCGGCATCTCGACCGCCCGCCAGGCCACCGACTGGCTGGCCCTGATGAAAGAGGAGCTGGGCGACGCCTGGATGCGGCCCGAGCTCTTCCGGCTCGGCGCGTCGAGTCTCCTGGGTGACATCGAGCGCCAGCTCGAGCACCACGCCACCGGCCGCTACTCGGCGGCCTTCCGCCATCCCATGGCCTGAGGGGGTTTATGGCTTCGATCGCCGAGATCTTCGAGACCCTGGAGTACGGTCCCGCGCCGGAGAGCGCCGATCCCGCGATGGCGTGGCTGGAAGCCCGCAACCGGGAGATCCTGCCGTTCATCGGCGGCGACTTCCGCCGTCCGGACTCCGGCGAGTGGTTCGACAGTCTGAATCCCGGCACGGCCAAGGTCCTGGCCCGCGTGGCCCAGTGCGCCACGGCGGAAGTGGACGCCGCGGTCGAGGCCGCCCGCGCGGCCCAGCCCGGCTGGTGGGCGTTGGGCGGCCACGGCCGCGCCCGCCATCTCTACGCCCTGGCCCGCCGCGTCCAGAAGAACGCCCGCCTGCTGGCCGTCCTGGAGACCCTGGACAACGGCAAGCCCATCCGCGAGACGCGGGACCTCGACGTCCCCCTGGTGGCCCGGCACTTCTACCATCACGCGGGATGGGCGCAGCTCATGGAGCGGGAGCTGCCGGGCTACGTTCCCGTCGGCGTCGCCGGTCAGATCATCCCCTGGAACTTCCCGCTCCTGATGCTCGCCTGGAAGATCGCGCCGGCCCTCGCCATGGGCAACACGGTGGTGCTCAAGCCCGCCGAGTTCACCTCGCTGACGGCGTGCGCCTTCGCCGAGATCTGCCGCGACGCCGGCCTGCCGCCGGGGGTGGTGAACATCGTCACCGGCGACGGCCGCACGGGCGAGCTGATCGTCCGCCATCCGGGGATCGACAAGCTCGCCTTCACCGGCTCGACCGAGGTCGGCCGCATCCTCCGCGAGGCTACGGCGGGGACGGGCAAGAAGCTCTCCCTGGAGCTGGGCGGCAAGTCCCCCTTCGTGGTCTTCGACGACGCGGACCTCGACGGCGCGGTCGAGGGCGTGGTGGACGCCATCTGGTTCAACCAGGGGGAGGTCTGCTGCGCCGGCTCGCGCCTGATCGTCCACGAGGGCGTGGCCGAGACTCTCTACAACCGGCTGCGCGCCCGCATGGAGACCCTGCGGGTGGGCGACCCCCGCGACAAGGCGATCGACATCGGCGCCATCATCGCGCCCGTGCAGCTCGAGCGCATTGACCGGCTGGTGCGCCAGGGCGTCGAAGAGGGCGCGAAGATGTGGCAGCCGTCCTGGAGCTGCCCCAAGGAAGGGTGGTTCTATCCGCCGACCCTGTTCACCGACGTGTCGCCGTCGGCCACCATCGCCCAGGTCGAGATCTTCGGCCCCGTGCTCGTGGCCATGACCTTCCGCACGCCCGAGGAAGCCATCGAGCTGGCCAACAACACCCGCTACGGCCTCGCGGCGAGCGTCTGGACGGAGAACGTCAACCTCGCCCTCGACCTGGCCGCCAAGATCAAGGCCGGCACGGTGTGGATCAACAGCACCAACCTCTTCGACGCGGCCTCGGGCTTCGGCGGTTACCGCGAGAGCGGCTTCGGGCGCGAGGGCGGCAAGGAGGGGCTCTGGGAGTACGTGCAGCCCCGCTGGCAGGCCGAGGCGAAGAAGAAAGGGGCGGTCCCTGAAGCCAAGGCGGAAGCCGCTCCCGTTCCCGAGGAGGATTGGGACGAGCCGTCCGAGGGCGGGCTGCCGCCCATCGACCGCACGGCCAAGCTGTACATAGGCGGCAAGCAGACCCGTCCGGACGGCGAAGCCAGCCGCAAGGTCCTGGGACCGAAGGGCGAGCCGATCGGGGAAGTGGGGGAGGGCAACCGCAAGGACGTCCGCAACGCCGTGGAGGCCGCGCGCAAGGCCGCTCCCGGCTGGGCGAAGTCCACGGCGCACCTGCGGGCGCAGATCCTCTACTACACCGCCGAGAACCTCGCCGCCCGCCGCGACGAGCTGGCCCGCCGGCTCGACGCCATGACCGGCGCCGGGCGCGATGCCGGCCGCGCCGAGGTGGACCTCGCCGTGGAGCGCCTGTTCACCTACGCCGCCTGGGCGGACAAGTACGCCGGCACCGTCCAGGCCACGCCGCTGCGCAACTTTACCTTCGCCGTCTACGAGCCCATCGGCACCCTGGCCGTCGTCTGTCCGGACGAGCGACCGCTCCTCGCCTTCGTGGCCACCGTGGCCCCGGCCGTGGCCATGGGCAACGCCGTCGTGGCCGTTCCCTCGGAGCGCTGGCCCCTGGCCGCCACGGACCTCTACCAGGTCTTCGACACCTCGGACGTGCCGGGCGGCGTCATCAACATCGTCACCGGCGGCCGCGACGCCCTGGCCGGCGTCCTCGCCGCGCACGACGACGTGGACGCCCTCTGGTACTTCGGCAGCCGCGAGGGAAGCGCCGCCGTCGAGCGCGCCTCGACGGGCAACCTCAAGCGCACCTGGGTGGACTACGGCCAGCCGCGCGACTGGGCCGATCCCGAGCAGGGTGTGGGGGAGGAGTTCCTGCGGCAGGCGCTTCAGGTAAAGAACATCTGGGCGCCGTTTGGGGAGTAGGGGACCGCTCCCCACCCCCGCCCGGGCATAAATGCCCGGTCTACCGGAAAACAGCCGGGTAAACCCGACTGATGGAGTCCCCTTCAGGGGGCTCTTTCGACTAGCCCGGGCATTTATGCCCGGGCGGGGGCCCAATCCTCCCCCACCGCCTCCGCCGCCCGCCGCCCTGACACCATCGCTCCCTGAAGCGAGGGGGTCTCCCGGTGATCCCCACAGATGTAGATCCCGGGATTCCGCCGCACCGGCAGCGCCGCCGGTTCCAAGCTCTTGCGGGCCGGCAGGGCCTGGCGGATGCGGTACATGCGCAGGTGCTTCCAGCTCCCCACCGCCGGTCCGAACCATGAGGTGAGATGCTTGCGGACCTCGGATTCGAGCTCCTTTTCGTCCGCTCCCGCGGCTCCCACAACCGTCGCGGAGACGAGGGACTGACCCGTCGGCGCGTAGGTCGGGGCCACGTTGCTAGGCACGCAGAGATTGTCCACCGCCCCGCTTCCCTCTCCGTTCAGCACCAGCATGGATTTCTGGATCGGGGGCTTCGCGGCGGCGTAGTAGAGGCAGGCCGTGTCGTGCCAGCCTGGGGGGTGCAGCTCGGGCATCAGTCTGGCCGCCTCCGTGCTCTCCGTGGCGAGGACGACGGCCGCCGCCGGCACCCTTTCGCCACCCGTCAGCCGGACCTCCTTCTCCCCGAGGGTTTCGACTCGGGCTTTGAGCCGGAGCGAATCCTTGGCGAGCCGCGAAGCGAGCTGGCGGGGGATCGCCTCCATGCCTTCAGCCGGTAACGCAGCCTTGCCTTCACTGAACATCCGGAACACGAATTCGAACATCCGGCTGGATGTCGCCAACTCGGTCTCCAGGAAGATGCCGCCGAAGAAGGGCTTGAAGAACGCGGAGATGATCCGATCGCTGAAGCCGAAGCCGCGGAGCGCCTCCAGCGTCGTGGTCTCCGGCCGGGTGAAGATCTGCTCCAGCGTGCTGGCCCGGACGTGCTTTCGCAGACGGGCGATCAGGAGCTTGTCCTGAAGGCTACCGATGGGCGCCAGCAGCGTCGCGAGAGCGCCCCAGGGCTCCCGGAACGGGTCCGAGACGCGATGGAGCTTGCCACCCTTGCGGACCAGGGCCCCTGAACGGAACGACCGCAGCCGGAGGGCCTTGAAATCCAGTAGCCGTCTGGCTTCAGGGTAGGCGGTGAGGAGCACCTGGAAGCCCCGGTCCAGAAGGAAGCCGTCCACCTTGTCCGTGCGGACGCGCCCTCCCGGAGCGTCGGACGCCTCCAGGATCAGGTAGGGAATGTTCTTCTCCTGGAGGCGCAACGCGCAGCAGAGGCCCGCGACACCGGCGCCTACGATGACGACCCGCTCCCCCGACTTCATGGACCGGGATCATATATGCCTGCCTTGCTTATCGTCATTTTTGAATATACAGTCCTATCGGACATTCGACGAAACAGGAGGAGAAGATATGCAGCGTAGCGTTCAAAGGATGATGGTGTTCGGAGCCCTGTTCCTGATGGTGACCGGGATGGCGTCGGCGGCTCAGATCTGCTCGTATGGAACGGTCAGCCCGGGGCAGGAGAGCTGCCTGGGGCCGATCTACGCGAATTCATCGCTGGAGGCCATGGGCAGCGGGAACCTTCGGAACCTGCGCTTCCGGGTCTATCAGAATGTATTCGGAAAGTACTTGACGCTCTATGACGCGACGTCCCTCTCGTTTACCGCGATCTGGGACGACGGCACCTCTCCCAACCTGTTCCCGGGCGAGTTCGTCATCTGCGCCAAGCGGCCGACCAGCTACACCAACCCAGCCGACTACGAGATCTGCCTCCATCCCGATTACCTCTGAAGCCAGGAACCCCCCTCTCCCGGATCCGGGAGAGGGGGGCGGGCTTACCGGTTATGCTTGTAGATCAGCTCGATGAGCTCGTCGTACGTCGCATCCGCCTCGCCGCCGCCATTGCGGATCGCCTGGGTGGCGCAGTGCTTCAGGTGGTTCCGCATCAGCTCCCGGCCCACCGCCCGGAGCGCTTCCTGCACGGAGGAGATCTGGGTGAGGATGTCGGGGCAGTAGCGGTCCTCCTCGACCATCTTCTGGAGGCCGCGCACCTGCCCCTCGATCCGGCGCAAGCGCCGCTGGTTGGCCGCCTTGATCTCCGGATCGACCCCCGCCGCCTTGCGCCCTTCCTCGGTCCGCGGCCCGCAACCGCAGCCACAGGCGGTAGTCTCTACCGCTTCAAGATTGTCTTCCATGCGATCCTCCTCAAGCCACCCGCGCCCGGCGCAGGCGGAGACTGTTGGCGACCACGCTCACGGAGCTGAACGCCATGGCCGCGCTGGCCAGGATCGGCGACAGCAGCAGCCCGAAAACGGGATAGAGCACGCCCGCCGCGATCGGGATGCCGATCACGTTGTAGATGAACGCCCAGAACAGGTTCTGCTTCATCGTCCGCATCGTGCGCCGGGAGAGCGCGATCGCCGCCGCCACGCTGCGCAGGTCCCCGCGCATCAGCGCCACGTCGCTGGCCTCGACGGCGATGTCGGTGCCGGTGCCGATGGCGATGCCGACGTCCGCCTGCGCCAGCGCCGGGGCGTCGTTGATGCCGTCGCCGACCATGGCCACAACCGCGCCTTCGCTCTGCAGCCGCCGCACCTCGGCCACCTTCCCCTCGGGCAGCACCTCGGCCACCACGCGGTCGATGCCCGCCTGACGCGCCACGGCCTCGGCCGTCCGCTGGTTGTCGCCGGTCAGCATCACCACCTCGAGGCCCATCTTCTGCAAGCGCTCGATCGCCTCGCGGGACGTCGGCTTGATCGGATCGGCCACCGCGAGCAGGCCCGCCAGCGCGCCGTCGATCGCGACGTACACCGGCGTCTTGCCCTCGCCGGAGAGCCGCTCGGCCTCCTCCCGCAAGGGCGAGGGATCGACGGCGTACTCCGCCAGCAGCCTCTCGTTGCCGACGGCCAGGAACGAGCCTTCGACGATCCCCACCGCGCCCGGCCGGTGACGGACTGGAAGCCTTCCGCCGTCGCCAGGGTCAGCCCCTGCTCGCGGGCGCGGCGCACGATGGCGTCCGCCAGCGGATGCTCGGAAGACGCCTCGAGCGAGGCCACGACCCGCAGCAGCTCGTCCGCGTTGCGGGGCGCGCCTGGAGCGGGGACCACGTCGGTGACGGTGGGCGAGCCCTCGGTGACGGTGCCGGTCTTGTCCAGCACCACGGTCGTGACGTCCCCCGCCCGCTGCAGCGCTTCGCCGCCCTTGATCAGGACGCCCAGCTCCGCGCCCCTGCCGGTGGCCACCATCACGGCCGTCGGCACCGCCAGGCCCATGGCGCACGGACAGGCGATGATCAGCACCGCCACCGCCGCCGCGAAGGCGCGCACGGCCGGCGCGGCGTCCGCGGCCACGAACCAGATCACGAACGTGGCGATGGCGAGCGAGATCACCACCGGCACGAAGACGCCGCTGATGCGGTCGGCCAGCTTCTGGATGGGCGCCCGCGAGCCCTGGGCGTCGCGCATCAGGCGGACGATCTGCGCGAGCACGCTATCCGCGCCCAGGGTCGTGGCCCGGTAGCGGAAGGCGCCCGTGCGGTTGATCGTGCCGCCGATCACCCGGTCGCCCGGCCTTCTTCTCGACCGGCATCGACTCGCCCGTGAGCATCGACTCGTCCACCGCGCTGGCGCCCGACAGCACCTCGCCGTCGACCGGCACCCGCTCGCCGGGGCGGACCACCACCGTGTCGCCGGCCTGGACCTCCTCGACGGGCACGTCCACCTCCCGGTCCCCGCGCAGCACGCGGGCCGTCTTGGGCTGCAGGGCGACCAGGGAGCGCAGGGCGGCCGAGGTGCGGCTCTTGGCCCGCGCCTCGAGCGCGTTGCCGGTGAGGATCAGGGCGATGATGATGACCACCGCCTCGTAGTAGACGTCGGGCGCCACCCCCCGGGCGAGGAAGAACCCGGGCGCCGACCGTGGCGAGCACGGAGTAGAGGAACGCCGCGCCCGTGCCCACGGCGACCAGGGTGTTCATGTCCGCCGAGTGATGGCGGAAGGCCGCCCAGGCGCGGGTGTAGAAGTGCCGCCCGGCCCAGGCCATCACGCCGAGCGTGAGGAAGAGCAGGCCGTAGGAGAGGACAGCCGGGCTGATCGCATACAGCCACGGCATCGCCGCCCGCAGCGCCGGGGTCAGGGACTCCATGGCCCAGCGCATGAACGGATCGGCCACCGGGCCGTGGTGCGCGCCCGTGGCCATCAAGCGGCATGGAGACGATCATCGCGACCGCGCCCGCGGCGAGGCTCGCCAGGGCCTTGAGGCGCAGAGCGCGAAACTCCTCCTCCTGAGCCCGGTCGCGCGCCTCCTGTTCCTCGAAGGCGGTCTGCTCGGCCCTGGGCAGCTCGGCGTCGTAGCCGGTGTCGCGGATCGCCTCCACCAGGGCCTCGGGCCGGGTCACCGCCGGATCGTAGGAGACCGCCGCGTTCTTCATCATCAGGTTCACCGAGGCGTCGACCACCCCGGGCTGGCGCTGGAGCGCCTGCTGGACGCTGGCCTGGCAGGCCGCGCAGGTCATCCCCTGGACGGGGATGTCCACCTTCGCGGCGCTGGCCGGTTCCGCTGTCACGGTAGCCATCTTCAACCCTCCACGACGAGCTTGCCGTGCAGCATGCTCATCCCGCAGGTGATTTCGTAGGTTCCCGCCCGGTTCGGGGTCAGTTCGACCGTGGTCTTCTGGAAGGCGGGGAGGAATTTACGGATGCCGAAGTCGGGGATCACGACCTCCTCGGAGCAACTGGAGTCTTCCTGCCGGTCGAAGGTCAGGCGCAGGGGCAGGCCCCGTTGCGCGTGCACCTCGGCCGGCACATAGCCGCCGTGCACCGTGATGGTGATCTCCTGGGCCCCGCCCGCGGCGGCGGCCGCCGTCGCGGCGGACCGGCGGGCGAAGAAGAAGTACCAGTTCACCCAGGCGATGGCCGCGGTCCCGGCCAGGATGGCGATCCAATCCGTGGCGTTCATGCGAGTCTCTCCGCGGCTTCCACCGGGGTGGCCGTGTAGCCGGCGTCGTCCAGCGCCTCGCGGATGCGGCTGAAGGGGGTCCGCTCCGGGTCGTAGTCGATGTCGGCCGAGCCGACCTGCACCTTCCGCACGCTCACCCCCTCCAGCTTCTTCAGGGCCTTCTCAACTCGGGCCACACAGTGGCCGCAACTCATTCCGTCGATCTTCAGGGTCATGGTTTCCATGTTCTTGCCTCCGTCACTGACTGAAACCAGTATACCCCCCACCCCTATTCCAATGCAACCCCCCGGGGGTATTCCGTGCGTTTGCCAGAAGAGGCGGCTGCGGACCTCCGCCCGGACATAAATGCCCGGGCGACTGGTTGGAGTCCCTTGAGGTAGCTTTTGGGATTAGCTCGGGGTGTCTATGTTGGCGCGGGGGCATCGTGCTGGTCGTGCTTTTCTCCTGTCCGCTCGAGGACAGGAATTACGGTGGCATGGGCATGGTGGATCTTCTGTCCGGTTCTCGAACGTGAGTGCGCAGCCGATGGGCCCGAGGGACTTGGTTCACCGCGAAATGAGATAAAAGGCCAGCGGCGGACAAGGCGGGCAGGCGCCCGCCGCTGGCGTAGGAAGGAATTCGCGCCTCCCGCAATCGCCGGGCAGGCGCACGAGAGCTTTCCCGCCCCGTTTCGGGTCGGCTCCCGTATGGGATTCAGTTTTCAAAGAGCGGTGAAGCCTTTCGGGTGAAGGGAGAAGGCTTTCACGGCTCGCAACGCGCCTTTTCCGCTTCGTTTCCCCGATTTCCTGCGACGTTCTCCACCTTTCACGCGATGTAAAAGGCATAAAAACGCCTCGTAAAGACCTTTCACGAGCCGTTCTCTCCCTTTCATGACCCGCCGAAGCCTTTTCCGTCCCGTCTTGAGGCTTTCACGAGACGTGAAAGGTCGAAAACGAGAGGCAAAAGGGAAATCACGGACCGTCTTCCCGCTTTCCAGCTCTGGAAAGCCCGAGAACGGAAGGGAAAAGGGCTTTCACGTCGCGTGAAAGGGAGGAAACGTGCCCCTGAAGGGGACTCAAAAACCGGGGTCAGTCGGGTTTACCCGGCTGCTTTCCGGTAGCCGGGGCATTTATGCCCCGGCGGGGGGCGGAACGATTTCACGCTCGCGCTAATCCTTCTCGTCACTGGTTCGCTCGAGGATAGGGATCACGGTTGCTTGGGCGTGGTGGATCTTTTGATTCTCGACGTAGGCCACGTGATAGGGAAGCCTCTTGGCATCAAAAGAATAGATAGCGTACTCATCCTGCCAGGAGAACCGGCGATCCAGGAGACCGGCCTGATTGATTCGGTTGGAACTGTATCCCTTGACGCTGCCCAGGAAGGCCGCGGGAGCGACCTTGGGGTGGACCGAGAACACCAAGTGCACGTGATCGGGCATGCCGTTCAGGGCGAACACCTTGGCGTCCAGTGCATGGGCTTTGGTTTTCAGAAGGTCGTAGACAAAGGGCTCCACCTCGGAACCGATTCGAGGTTCCCGGTATTGGGTCGCCCACACGGCATGGTAGAAGATCTGCCACAAAGGCACATCCACCTCCTCAGAGATCTTGGCTGACGCCAATTCTACCTGAACCCGAGGCCTTGGTCGTCGGGTTCACCCGGCGATTTTTACGTAGCCCGGGCATTTATGCCCGGGCGGGGGCGCGGCACCACACCTCCGCGGGCGAGCCTCTTGCAGTGATAGCCTCGCGCGATGAGAGAGACCGCGCAGAGCACGGGCGTCCGCTGGCATCACTGGGTGGATCACACCTCCGAGGTCCAGCTCCAGGTAGGCGCGGAATCCCTGGGCGGCCTGGCCGTCGAGGCGGGGCGCGCCCTGGCGCTGATGCTCCTGCGGGGCGCGGCGGCCGAGCCCTCGGGCCCTGCACGGACCCTGGAGGTCTCGTCCGCCGACCGGGAAGCCCTGCTGGTGGACTGGCTCAACGAGATCCTTTTCGTCGCCGAGGTGGATCTCTGGGTCGCTCTCGATTTCGACATCCTCGAGTCGTCCGACACCCATCTGAAGGCCGCCGCGCGTGGCGTCGCGGTCGAGGAGCCGCCGGCCCTGGTCAAGGCGGCCACGTTCCACGGCCTGCGGGTGGAGGAGGAGGACGGCGGTTTCCAAGCGGAGGTGATCTTCGACGTATGAAACCTTCAACGACCGCTCCCGCTCCGCCCAAGGTCGTGCCGTCGTATCCGTCGGTCCGCCTGAGCCCCAACCTCGTGGAAATCCCCGTCTCGGCGCGGGAGGACATGCGCGTGCCCGCCCGCATCTGGGCGGACGAAGAGCTGTGGAAACAGATCTCCCGCGACCGCACGCTCCTCCAGCTCCTCAACGTGGCGACGCTGCCGGGGATCACCGGCACGGCCCAGGCCATGCCCGACGCCCACGAGGGCTACGGCTTTCCGGTGGGCGGCGTCGCCGCCTTCCGCGCCCGCGACGGCATCATCTCGCCGGGCGGCGTGGGCTACGACATCAACTGCGGCGTGCGCCTGCTGGTCTCGGAGATCGACGCCGACGAGTTGAGCCATTCCCGGCTGGAATCGATCGTCCACGATCTCTCCCGCGCCATTCCCTCGGGCACCGGCCAGGGGAGCCATCTCAAGTTCGCGGACGAGGAGCTGGAGCGCGTCCTGGGCGAAGGCTGCGAATATCTCGTCGAGCGGGGCCTCGCCCTGCCCGAGGATCTGGACACCATCGAGGCGCGGGGATCGCTGCCGTGGGCCGATCCCGTCTACGTTTCGGAGCGCGCGCGGCAGCGGGGCGGCGGCCAGCTCGGCTCGATCGGCTCGGGTAACCATTTCGTCGAAGTGCAGCGGATTGACAAGGTTTTCGATCTCCACGCCGCCGAGGCCCTGGGATTGCGGGCCGGGCAACTGGTGATCCTCATCCACACCGGCTCAAGGGGCCTGGGCCACCAGGTCTGCACGGACTGGGTGCGTTCCATGGACGCGGTGATGGCGCGGCACGGCATCCAGCTCCCGGACCGCGAGCTGGCCTGCGCGCCCTACGAGTCGCCGGAGGGGAAGAAGTATTTCGGCGCCATGTGCGCGGCGGCCAATTTCGCGTTTTCGAACCGCCAGGCCATCACCTTCGCCGCCCGGAGGGTCTTCGAGCGCGCGCTGGGGGAGCGGGGGCATCTGCGGGTGCTCTACGACGTGGCCCACAACATCGCGAAGCTGGAGCGGCACGGCGACGAGGACCTGCTGGTCCACCGCAAGGGCGCGACGCGGGCCTTCGGGCCGTCGCATCCCGAGACGCCGGAGGCCTACAAGGGGGTGGGACAGCCGGTGCTGATCCCCGGCAGCATGGGCACGGCCTCGTACGTCCTGGTGGGCACGGACGAGGGGTTCAATCTCTCCTTCGGCAGCACCTGCCACGGCGCCGGCCGCGCCATGAGCCGCACGGCGGCGAAGAAGGTGCAGCAGGGGCACGAGGTGCGCAAAGCCCTGGAGGACAAGGGAATCGTCGTCCGCGCCTCGGTGAGGGAGCTGGCCGAGGAAGCGCCGCACGCCTACAAGGACGTGGACCGCGTCGTGAACGTGGTGCACGACGCCGGGCTCGCCGGCAAGGTGGCCCGGCTGGTGCCGATGGGGGTGATCAAGGGGTAGGGAGCCCCGCCCGGGCATTTATGCCCGGGCTCTCCCGAGACATCGTCGAGCACCTCTTCAAGTAGAGAAAGGCCAAAACGGCCTGGACCGAAAGGAGGAGGATGATGTCGAGGAACGTAGCGCTGACCCTGGTCTGCCTGCTGCTGGCCGGCTTCGCTTTCGCCGCCGAGGCGCCCGTCTCCGCCCCTCCGGGCCTGCTGGCCACCGAAGGACCCGCCTGCCAAGCCGATCCCGCGGCTTCGATGTTCTCGCAGCTCGGGCTCAAGCCGGCCTTCAAGGGGCATGATCCCGCGACCTGTGCCAGGTGCCTCCACTGCGCCAGCACCAATGTATGCGCCGGCAAGCTGCTCGGCGACGTGTGCAGCGGCACCGGCGGCACCTGCCAGGCTTTCGACGGCTGCGCCCTGTACAACTGCTGCCGTTGCGCCAACATCCAGCCGGTTGTTGTCGTCTCTGGAGAGTAGATGCTGGGGCCCTCCGGCCGGCGAACCGGCCGGAGGGCGGGACTCAAGGGGTCAGCACCAGCAGGTCGTGTTGGGGCCGAGCGCCGTGTACGTGCAGGTCTTGTCATCGCTGGAGATGATGCTGCCGCCCGCCACCTTATCCAACTCCCGCCCTTCCAGGTGCGCGAGGGTCTCTCTGGACAGCGACAACTTCTTCGCGGTGGTTTTCTTCATGAGCGTCTCTCCTTGAACTTGCCGGGGACCAGCCGCCCGGCGTGGGTAGTATAGCCGGTCATCAATGAAGGCCCCTTCTACCCCTTGATCGTCATCAGCGGCTTCACCTCCGCGACCGGCCGGGTGATTCCGGCCTCGGTGAGCGTCTCGATGATGGGGCCGATCCCCTTGTAGGCGTAGGGCGCTTCCTGCTGGATGTCCTCCAGCTTGCGGGCGACGATGTCCTGCCGGAGGCGCACGTCCGCGCGGCGCAGGTCCACGGGCGTGACCACGCGGAACGATTCCATGAACTTCCGGAACTCCTCCTCGTGGCCCTTGAGCGCGTCGCCGCGGGAGAGCCGGCGGCCGGCGCCGTGGCTGGCGCTGTAGAGCGATCCGGCGCTGCCCTGGCCGGCCAGGATGTAGCTGCTCGCGCCCATCGAGCCGGGGACCAGCACGGGCTCGCCGTAGTACGCGAACGGCGTTCCCGCCATCTCGCCGAACCCGCGGGCCGGGCAGGCGCCCTTGCGGTGGAGGACGACCTCCTCGCCGTCCAGCTCCTCCTTCCAGAGCAGGTTGTGCGGGGCGTCGTACAACAGCGGGAAGCGGGTGTCGCCGATCACCTTGCGCAGGCCCGACAGCGCCATCAGGGCCAGGAACATCCGGTTGGCGAAGGCGAAGTTGGCGGCGTTGTGCAGCGCGTCCCAGAACAGATCGGCCTCGCCGCGATGCGCCCCGCCGTCCGGCAGGATGAAGATGCCGTTCCGCGGGTGCTTCAGGCCGGCGGGATGGATCCGCCGCACCACGTCGCGGTAGAAGCCGCCGCAGAGATGCCCGACGGAGATGGAGCCGGTGTGGACCATCACCGTGACGAGGCCAGGCTTCAGGCCCCAGGCATGGGCCACGCCGCCGTCGAAAACCTTTTCAACGCGCTGGATCTCGACGAAATGGTTGCCGCCGCCGATGCTGCCGATCTGGCTGTCCCGGCTGAGACGATCGGCAGGGCCCATGAAGTCGTCGAGGCCGAAGACGCGATCGGCCTTCAGGCTGCCGCGCTGTTCCACGCGGGCCAACTCGCGGCCCATATCCAACTCGTGGAAGAGCGGCCACAGGCCTTCGGTCCGGGTGCGCGGCGTGGCGTCCAGCAGGCCGGTCAGGCCGTTCTTGAGCAGGGCCTCGCGCTGGCCGCGCGACATGGGGATGTCGCGGCCGCCTTCGAAATAGAGGTGGCGGAAGACGGTTTCGAGCTCATCCAGCCGGCCCGCGACCTGGTCCGCCTGCAGCGAGGTCAGATGCAGCCGCATGCCGCAGTTGATGTCGTTGCCGATCGCCTGGGGGACGACGAACCCCCGGGTCGCCAGCACGGTCCCGACCGGGATGCCGCGCGCCTTGTGGAAGTCGGGCGTGACCGCCACCTGCCGGATGGCGGGCGTTTCGTCGAAGCTGCCGGGAGCCGCCCGGGCCACCCGCTCGACGGTTTCCTGGAGCTCGAGCAGCTCGAGCAATTCGGTGACGGCCGAGGTCTCTACCGGAACCTGCTCGTTCGCGAAAAGGACGGTGTCGATGCCGTAGGGGTTGTCAACCCGCACACGGGTGGCGTCGAGACGCCTCAAACGGGGATCGAAAGTCATGGCTCGCCTCGCGGAGTCTGTGATCCGTCAATGCAACAACCTTGTGAACGCTGTTTAGGGGATCGGCAGCACAGACACGGCCGGGAGCTTTGGAGGGAGGAAGACGGACCTCTCGCTGCCAACCTTCTACGCCGAGGGAGAAGGATGCTCTGGACCGGAGTCTGTGAGCTTGGCAGCAGCCGCGGTGGAAATGTAGCAGAATGGAGGCTCCGCGGCAACGACACGTTTTGGACGAAAGAGTCATCTCAGGAGGATATCGACGGAGGTGAACATGGAAGAGGAATGGTTCTACTTCGAAGCGGGGGAGCGCCGGGGGCCGGTGACGGTCGAGTCGCTCGCCGGGGCGCTGCTCTCGGCTCCGAACCCCCGCGACGTCCTCGTGTGGCGGGAAGGGATGGCGGGCTGGCAGCCGGCCGGCACGGTTCCGGAGGTCCAGCGGAAGCTCCCTTCGGCCATGCCTCCGGCGCCCCCTCCGCCCATGGCTCCGGCCGTCCCGCGGGCGGTCCCGCCGCCCCCGCCGGTCCTTCGGGTCGCCTCACCCGAGCCCGTGATCGCACCCGTCTTCTATAAAACCGCGGAGAGCGTCGCGAAGCTTTACCGGCGTCTGGTGGTCCTGATCGGGGTCCAGATCCTGTTGAGCGTCTTCCGCGCGCCGCTGGCCGTCGCCACGGAGTCCTCCGGGGTGGCGACGGCGCTTCTCCTGTTGCTCGTCGTAGCCTACGTGGTGGTGCTCGTCATGAGCATCAGCACGACCTACAGGCTGGCGGGGCATCTCGGCGAGGGCGTGCCCGCCTTGTGGGCGGCCTCGATGTTCCTGCCCTGCGTCAACATCATCATGCTCCTGGTGCTCAGCTCGCGGGCCCAGACGTGGTGCCGCCGGCACGGGATCAAGGTGGGACTGCTCGGGCCGACCCGGGAGAGCATCGAGGAGCTGAAGCGGCGCGGGGATACGTCGCATTTCGACTGAGGCTGTACCAGGGGGCGCGCCTGACGGGTTTCCAGGCGCGCCCTTCCAGCACGCTGAAACCTACCAGTGGGTCACATACATGTTGCTGGCGGACCAGCTATATCCCACCGGGTAGGTCGATCCCACAAAGGCATCGCCCGCGTCGCCATCCTCCCAGTGCTGTTCGCAGGGTTGTCCGGCCGTTTCGAAGCAGCCGCCGGAAAGCACGGGCTCCCAGTACCATTGGCGCAGCTCCAGATCATAGAAGCGTTGCGACACCGTATAGGAGACGTCGTTGTATGTCGCGGTGACTTCGAACCGGTAGACCGTGTTGGGTTGGAAGGTGAACGATTGGCACGTGTTCGGGATGATCCCGGGCCCGTACTTGTTGGCCGTGAAGTTCTCGACCGCCACGCCGTTGCACCAGGCGTTGGTGGTCCCTGACAGATAGCCGAAGGCGATTCCCCGGCCCAAGGGATATTGATCGTCATAGGAGGGGCCGCGAAGACCGATCGCCCAGTGTTGGTTTCCGTGCGAAAGCGCGTTTCCCGTGTTGAGATCCAGGGTGACCCTCTGGGTCTGCGTGGAGGTTACGTTGGGATAGTTGATAGGCAACCAATCGTCGTCGTTCGGGTTGACTCCTGTATAGGAGAACGGACCGGCCGCCATGGCGGCTCCACTGGTGAGCAGGAATGTCAGTAGGAGGATGACCGGAAGGGCGCACTGATGGATGAAGCGTTCTCTCATGCTGCTGTTCCTTTCTCTGAGGCCGTCTCAAGGTTGGGACCGGGAGAGTTTTCCCGGCCATCGCGTCGTGCCGGCTCATGAGGCCGGATGATCCTGAACAGCAGGCGGCCCCGAAGTATTTCAGCGCTTCAAGATAAAGTCGAACCCGCATGGCGGGCCACGAGGCGTCGGGCACTATAATCCTGTTCATGGATGGACAGGGGACTTCGGACACGGGTGTTCCAAAGGAGCGATGCGCGATGAGAACAGCGGGATGGGTGTTCCTCCTGGCGATGGTCGGACCTGCCGCGGCGAGCGCGAAGGACGGCGTCATCTGCATCGCGCCCTTCGATGTACGGACGCCGGAGGGACGGAACTACGCCAGCGGGCCCAACATGTCGACCACCCGGCCTCCTTCCGCAACCTCGAAGTTCACCTTCCGAGTCGACAAGACCTTGAAGGCGACGGTGGGGAACGGGGAGATGGTCCTGATCAAAGATGTGCCCGCCGACCGCAAGGTCCTCGTGGAGATCCGCCTCGACGGGAAACCTTTCGAAAGCTTCCGGATCGATCTGCGAGAGAAAGACGACCGGCGGGTCTGCCTCTGGCTGTACGGCGGCTACTGGCACTGGATCGATCTGGGATGGGACCCGAAGCTGGGCTGCAAGTGCAAGGTGGAGTGAGCCTCAGAACCTCCACCTTGAAGCGTCGCCGGTCTCGAAGCCGTCCGAAAAGATCAGGTTCGGCGGCGCCGGGAGCTGCACACGCGCCAGGGTCGCCGTGCGGCCGGGCAGGGTGGCGGTGAAGCCCGTGGCCGTGCTCGTCAGCGTGCCGGCGGCGGCGAGGCCGGTGTTGTCGAGACGCCAGAGATCGATATTGCTTGTGACGCCGCCGTTGACCGTCACGGTGATGTCGCGGGAGACCGTGTCCTTGTTGAACAGGAGCACGAACAGCCTGCCGCTCGGCGAGCGGACGGCGTAGCTGGCGACGCCATCCACATCGCTGGAGACCGCCCGCACGGAATCGCCGCTCACCTTGGAGCCCGCGCCGTCGTAGTTCTGATAGAGACGATAGGCTTTTTCCGCCAGGCTGCCGGTCTCCGGCGCCACCCAGCGCAGCGCCATGTCGAGCCCCTCGCGGCCGAAGATGGCGAGCGCTTCGGCCTGCGCCAGCGCGCCGGAGAGCGTGTTGTCGCGCCCCCATTTGTATTCGGCCAGGGCGAGCTTCATCTCCGGGCAGTAGGCGTCCCGCCAGGCGCGCATCCGCGGAATGAGCTGGACCACCTTGAGCTCCAGGTCGGAGATCCAGGATTCCGATTCCCAGGTGGGATCGTAAAGCTCCTTGAGCGAACGCAGACGCGCCGCCACGGTCTCTTCGTCGTCTTCCACCGACTGGTTGCCGGAGAGGCCGGTGACGCCGTCGCCCTGGGGATAGAAATGGATGTCGAGCCAGTCGACGGGCAGGTCCCCGGCGGCCGGATGTCCGGCGGGGAGACGGTTGGCGCAGGACTGCTGCATGTACCACGCGGGCCATGGCAGATCGCCGTGGGCGTCGCGGTCGGGGCCGTCGACGCAGTTGCCCAGGGCGGCGTCCTGGGCCGAAGTCCAGAAATCGCACCATCCCCAGGTCTCGGGACCGAGGATCTCGGCGCCGGAGTCGCGGCTCTTGATCTCCGTCGCCGCGGCCAGCCCCTTGGCCCAGACCTCGTCATAGCCGGGCGGCGCGGGATGGACGTCGCGATGCGTGCTGTTCCAGAGCATGGGCTCGTTGTCGAGGTTGTAGTAGCGCACGCCGTTGTTCGCGGCGGAGCCGAAGCGGGTCGCCAGATGGCTGACGAAGTCGCCCACGTGGGCGTCGAGATCGACCGGCGCGGAGGTGTCCGCCGGGTTGTTGCCGGTGATGTAGCGCAAACCCGGCGAGCCCGGCACAGCGGGGCTGGCGGGGTTGCAGCAGCGCACGCCGCCGGCGCAGAGGACGGCGTTCGACAAGGGATCGCACACGCCGTTGCCGTTGTTGGAGCAGCCCGGCACGCCGGGGTTGTCGGCGCACTCGGTGCGGGTCTGCGGGCCGTAGAGGGTGGTGGAGAAGCCGGGTGCGCGGGCCGACGACTTGGCCACGCGATCGATCGGCATGGTCATCACCACCTGGGCGCCGGCGGCGAGGGTGGATTGGGTGAAACTGTCGGCCGCGGCGCCGTTCGCTCCGCCTTCGTGGATGTTGAGGAAGTAGTAGTCGAAGGCCCGGTTCGAGGTGTCGGCGAGCCAGTTGTAGCGCGTGGTCGCGTTGCCGCCGCGGCGGTTGACGGTGTAGACGCCGGTCGCGAGCTGCGTCGCGTCGGCCCAGTTCACACCGTAGATCAAGGGATTGATGGCACGCCGGTCGAGGTTGGGATCGACCGCGACGGAGACCGGACCGCCGGGCGGCGGTCCTCCCTCGGCCTGGATCAATTCGACGTCGTCCACGTAGGCGGCGGCTTGGTTGCCAGCCGAATTCGCCTGGAAGACGATGCCGTCGAAGGCGGCCGCCGTGACGCCCAGCTCCGCCCACGTCACGGTCCTCTGGGTCCAGGTGGCGGGGAGCGGCGAGAGGTCCCTGCTGCCGATTTCCGCGTCGTTGCGGTAGATCACGAGCCGCACGGCCTGGTTGCCGCCCGCGCCGTTGATCCAGAAGCGGATCCCCTCGAAGCCGGCGACGGCGGGATCGGCGGCTCCGGGATTGCTGTGGAAGTAGATCCCCTGCCAGGCGTCCGGTTCCCAGGAGATCGCGTTGGGCGCGCTCTGGTGAACCGTGGTCTGCGCCAGGTTGTGGGCCGCCCAACTCCAGTCCTGCCAGCCGTTGCGCAGGGCGTTGTCGTAGACGGTCAGCGTCGCCGCGCCAAGGGGCGCGCCAGCCAGCGCGAAGAAGGCGGCCGTGGCCAGGGCGAGGATGAAGCTGCGATGCAATTTGCGCATTAACGACTCTCCGCGGATGGCTGAGGCGAAGTCTGGCATAGAAACGTCCAGGGTGCCACGGGGCCCTCACCACCCCGGCCCCTCCTCTCCCGACCCCTCCCGCCCTCCCTCACCGGGAGAGGAGGGGAGACTGCAGTGAGTTTGCATTTGGGTGGGGGCGCCCTCTCCCGGTGAGGGAGGGCGGGAGGGGTCGGGAGAGGGTTGGGGTGAGGGCTCGGGCGGGGTTTGCAACCCCTCCTGGGCATAGCACGTAGAATGGGTGTCATGGAACCTGCCGAGCAGGCCCAGGAGAATGCCGTTCCGGTCGAGGAAGCTCCCGCCGCCGCCCTGGAGCCCGAGCCCGCGCCGCCTTCGATCGCCGACGGCGTCGAACGCCCGCTGGACCCGCGCAGCGTCACGCTCGCCCGGCTGGGGGGCTGGATCTTCGCCGGCGTAGTCTTCCTGGTCGATTCCGGGGCGCTCGCCATCGTGCTGGCTCAGGACGACGTTCCGGTCTGGGTGAAGGCGTTGGTCGGCCTGGGCTGGGGGAGCGTGACCCTGGCGCTGTCCTGGCTGGCGCAGCGCTGGCCGGTGATCGAGCACCGCCACGCCTCCTACAAGGTGGACGGGCAGGGCATCGAGATCCGCAAGGGCGTGGTCTGGCGAAGGGTGATGAATGTGCCGCGTTCGCGCGTGCAGCACACCGACGTCTCGCAGGGTCCCCTGGAGCGCCGCTTCGGGCTCGGCACGCTGGTGATCTATACGGCGGGGACCGATCACGCGCGGGTCGACCTGTCGGGGCTGGACCACGGCACGGCGCTGGAGATCCGCGATCATCTCCTGCCGCGGGAGGGCGGCGATGCCGTCTGAGCACCGGCTGCACCCGCTCTCGGTCCTCTTCGGTCTCGTCGCGCAGGTCCGCAATTTCCTGCTGCCGGGTGTGTTCGTCCTTTTCGCCGGTTCCCAGGGCTGGTGGGGGGACTGGCAGAGGTGGGCGATGGTGCTGGTCATCCCCTACGCTTTCGTCGCGATCCTCCGTTACGTGACGTTCCGCTACCGCTACGAGGCGCACGAGATGGTGATCCGCACGGGGCTCCTCTTCCGCAACGAGCGGCACGTGCCCTACGCGCGCATCCAGAACCTCGACGCGGTGCAGAACGTCTTCCACCGGCTGCTGGGCGTGGTGGAAGTTCGCGTGGAGACCGGGGGAGGGCAGGAGCCCGAGGCGAAGATGAGCGTCCTGCCGGTGGCCGCGTACGAGGAGATGCGGCGGCGGGTGTTCGCAGGCAGGACGGGGGTGGAGGCGCCGGCCGACGCCGAGGCCCCGCCGTCCGCCGCGCCGGACCGGACCCTGCTGCGGCTGCCCTTGATCGAGCTCCTGCTATGCGGCTTCATCGAGAACCGGGGCGTCGTCCTCATCGCCACGGGCTTCGGCCTCATCTGGGAGCTGGGCCTGGGGAACACCCTGATGGAGCGGATCTTCGGCGGTGAGATCTCGGGACGGTTCATGATCCGCGATCTGTTCAGATCTCTGCTGGGCCAGACCGGCTTTCCTCTGGGCCGGATCGCGCTCACCTTCGCGGCGTTCGCCGGCCTGCTCCTGTTCATCCGGCTGATCTCCATGGTCTGGGCGTTGACGCGGCTGTACGGTTTCCGGATCACCCGCGCCGGCGAGGACCTGCGCACGGAATACGGGCTCTTCACCAGGGTCGTGGCCACGATCCCCCTGCGGCGCATCCAGACGCTGACGATCCGGGAAGGGCCGTTCCACCAGTTGTTCCGCCGCGCTTCGGTGAAGGTGCAGACGGCCGGAGGCGGCGGCGAGGGCGGCGAAGAGAAAGCCGACGCCAAGCAGCGTGAATGGCTCGCTCCGATCATCCGCCGCGACGAGCTGCCGGCCTTCCTTCACGAGGTGGCGCCGGAGGTGGACCTTGCGACCATCGCGTGGCGGCCGGTGGAGCCGCGCGCTTTCCGCCGCGTGCTCAAACAGTCGGTCCTGATGTCCATCGTGTTCTCGCTGCCGTTCGTCGTGGCCTTGAAAGCGTGGGCCCTCGTCCCGCTCGCCGTCTTCCTCGTCTGGGGCTACATCAACTCGCGCATCTATGTCAGGAACCTCGGCTGGGCGGTGACGGACAGCGCGGTCCTCTTCCGTAGCGGCTGGATCTGGCGGCAGGTGAGCGTCGCGCGGTTCGCCAAGATCCAGGCGGTGGCGATCCACGAATCGCCTTTCGACCGCCGCGCCGCCATGGCGCGGGTGCGGGTGGACACGGCGGGCGCGGGAATGACGGCCCATCGGGTGGACATCCCCTATCTGGCCCGCGAGACCGCGCGCGATCTCTACAGACTTCTTGCGCGACAGGCCGCCCACACCGCGTTCCGGTGGTGAACGGCATGGAAGACGTCCGCGCCTATTACCGGCGCATCCTGCCGTTCTTCGATCTGGAGCTGGCCGGACGCGGGGATGCGGATTTCTGGACCGGCGAGGCGGCGAAGCCCGCGGGCTGCCGGATCCTGGAGATCGGAGCGGGGACCGGGCGCGCCACGGCCGCCCTGGCTCGCACCGCCGCCCGGATCGTAGCCTTCGATCTCTCCCCGGAGATGATCGCGGTGGCACGCCGCCGGCTGGATGGCTTTCGCAACGTTTTCCTCTTCGCGGCGGACATGCGCGAGATCGCGCTGAAGGTCCGTTTCGATCTGGCGGCGGCGGTGGACGATCCCTTCGTCCATCTGATCGGCGACGAAGACCGGGCTCGGGCGCTGGAGGCCGTGGCCCGCCATCTCGCGCCCGGCGGACGCTTCATCCTGGACGCGGCCTGGTTCCCGCCGGAGCGGCGGGGGGCTGCGGGACATTCCAAGGGGCTGGTCCTGGAGCGCACCGGACAAGGTGGGCTCCAGGTGCGGGAGACGTGGCGCTGCGACCCCGGGGAGCGCCTGTGCTCGGCGTCCTACGAATACCTCGTCCAGGGCCGGCTGGTAGAGCGCGCCTCGTTCCCGGCCCGCCTCTGGTCGATCGAGGAGCTGAACCACCGGGCTCGCGCCGCCGGCCTTCAGGTGAGCCGCCTCTGGGGAGATTACGACCGGCGGCCCTGGGACCGCGCCACCTCCCCGCGGCTGATCGCGGAGATGCGCCTGGTATAGGATGGGGAACATGGATCTCCACCCCCAGCAACTTGCGGCTCTGGACTATCTCCGCCGCAAGGGCACCGAGGTGTCCGCGGCTCAGCTCCATGGGCACGTGGCGAAAACCTTCGAGGCGTTCCTCGACACGGTTCCGCCCGGCCTCCGCGCGGTGAAGCCTTCGCCGCGGGCGTGGTCGGCTCACGAAGTGATCGATCATCTGGTGGAGAGCCACCGGCCCGCCGTGGAGCAGTTGCAGGCGCTGGTGGCGGGAGAGCGTCCGGCGACGGAGCCGATCCCGCCGCACCTGCTATCCGAAAATCCTTTCCAACGCTCCTGGGAAGACCTCGTGGCGGAGCTGCGGGAGATCCACCGCTCGTATCTGTCTTTGATCGAGCACGCCCCTGAAGAAACCGGCGTCACGGCGCCGGTGGCGATGGTGATCAAGATCGACAACGCTCCCGTGACCTGGGAGGCGGAGCTGGACTGGAAGGCCTACGCGCAGGCGTTCCGGGTCCACACCGTCGAGCACAGGATGCAGATCGAGAGGACGCTTCAATTCCAGGAGGGACCGCGATGAAAGGCCGGCTGGCGTCTCTGCTTTGCGCGTTCGCGGTGAACCCGGCGCCGGAGTACGCGATCTAGCCCGCGCGCTACTGGATTCCAGGCTCTAGTCTGGTCACGGCCGCCATCGTGGGCCTGTTCATCGCCGCGGCGCGCTACGGACCCCCACCCGTCCCTACAAGGACCGGTCCGTTCAGGGCAGCTCGATGACGACTTCGCCGTCCGGCGGGACCGTGACCGGCTGGTCGGCCACGACCTTCAATCCCACGGTGCTCCACCCAGAGGCCGACGCGCTCGCTCTCGCCGGGCAGCAGGCCCGGGAGACAGCCTTGGAGTGTCGCAGCACTGTCCGCCTGGACCGGCGAGCCCAGGAGGAGCATGAGAAGGAGAGGGGAGATCCTTTCCATATCCTTATTCTACGGACGGCAGGCTGAGAACGATGGTGCGGTCCGAGGTGAGATCGACTGTCCGGACGGGGAGGGGCGAGGGGCCGCCCGTTTCCGGACGGCCCCGTTACTGACGATCAAAGAAGCAGCTTCAGGGCATGGGCTGGAAGATCTTCCCGGAGTCGCTGCGGACGGTGACGTCCCACTCGGCGTCGATCCGCTGGACGTCCATGCTCACTTCGAGGCCCAGCTTGCCATCGGTGACCCTGTTGCTGGAGTTGTAGAACCACGCGGCGGTGGAGGCGTACGCCTTGCCGGTGAAGTACAGGCGCGAGCCCACCCGGGTCTTGACGGTGATCTCCGGCGACTGGACCTCGGGATCCGGGACGCCGGGGCTGGTGGTCCAGGTCGTGTAGCCCACCGAGGAGCCGATCTGCAGATCGACCCGCGCGGTGCCGTAGTAGGTGTTCTCGGCGCTGAACTTCGCGATCGCCGTCGCAGCGCGGAACTTCAACGTCACCTCCGTGCCGGCCGGCAGCGTCCCGGATTCGACGTACAGGGAGTACTCGACGAAGCTGCCCTGGGCGTTGGCGAGGACGTTGGTCCCGGGGGAGACGTTCGGCGAGAGCCGGCGGGCGTAGGAGTAGGCGGCGGCGGAGGCATGGCCGGGCTCGGTGTAGCCGCTGGAGCTCGCCTCCGCATAGAGGGTCCCGCTGTTGAAGGCTGTGCCCAGCGGATTGGAAGACGCGCTGTTGGAAGTCACGCCGGCGACCACAGGAGCCGTGTACGAATAGGTGCCCGGAAAACCGTTGGTCGTGGCGCTCGCCTTGAAGTAGAACGTCGGAGTCTGGGCGGCGGCGGGCAGCGCGGTGAGGCTGAGGAGGAACATGGCCGCTCCGGCGATCCATGGAGAAGTCTTGGTGAACATTGTCATCCCTCGCTTCTATAGAAATCGTTTTCTGGTATTTGTTGTTGTTTTCGGCCCCCGCTCAGCGGGTTCAGCTCTGTAACGTTGACGGATCAAGCTTCCCCTCACCCCGCGCGATGGCCCCGGCTTTGCATCCAGAAGCGGTGCTGGATGTCTCTCTGTACGGCGGGTTTCGCTGCACCTGACGAGAAGGCGTGAGGAAGGATGGAAAAGGTCTACCTCTCCACTGTGACACCGGTCTACAAGGGCGCCGCCTACCTGCGCGATCTCTGCGCCGAGCTGGCCGCCCTGAAGGCCGCTCTCGCGGACGAAGGCGGGCCTCTCGAGCTGCTCGAGGCCATCTTCGTGAACGACTCGGCGGTCGACGAATCGCCCGAGGTCCTCGCCGAGCTGCAGGCGGCGCATCCGTGGATCAAGGTCGTGCACCTGTCCAGGAACTTCGGCCAGCACCCGGCGACGGTCGCCGGCATCCTTCACTCCTCGGGCGACTGGGTCGCGACGATGGACGAGGACCTGCAACACCATCCCAAGCACCTCATCCCGCTGCTGGTCCAGGCCATCGCCCACCGCCACGACGTCGTCTACGCCAACGCCGATGGTGCCGTGCACCAGACGGCCTTCCGCAATGCGTCCTCCAGGTTCTACAAAGCGCTGGTCGCCTGGCTGGTCGGCAGCCCGCGGGTGCGCCAGTTCAACAGTTTCCGGCTGATGAGAGGCAGCGTGGCGCGGGCCGCGGCGTCCGTTTCCACGCACGATACCTACTTCGACGTCGTGCTCTCCTGGTTTACGAACCGTATGGGCGCATTGCTCCTCCCCCTGGTCGACGTGCGCTCCATGACGACGGGCCAGAGCGGCTACAGCTTCCGTTCCCTGCTGAGCCACGCGCGGCGGATGCTGATCTCTTCGGAGATCAAGCCGCTGCGGTTCGGGGCGGCCATGGGGATGGCCGCCCTGGCCGCCAGCGTGATCCTGTCGGTCGGGGTCCTCATCCTGAAAGCCATTCACCCGGAGCTGATCCTGGTCCGCGGGTGGACCTCCCTGATCCTCGCCATCGCCTTCTTCGGCGGCCTGAACGCTCTCCTCGGCGGGATCGCCATCGAATACCTGTCGGCCCTGCTCCTGCAAGCGCACGGCAAGCCGACCTTCTTCGTGATCGATCGCAGCAAGGACCGGCTGCTCGCGCCCCTGGTCGAAAAGTACGGCACGAAGAAATGATCCTCCTCACGGACCCCGGCGGCGGGAACCGGCCCTCTTGTACCATCCCGGTGTTCGGAGTGGGGCTCCTCGGGTCGGCCATCGTCAACGCCGTCACCTCCACCGCGCATCCGCGGGCCGAGAGAATCCCTTTGAGCTGGACCGATCCGGCCCTGCAGGAGCGGCAGCTCCAGGAGCTCGAAGCCAGGATTTCCGCGGCGTTGAGAGAATCCCCCGCCGCATGCTTGAAAGTGCTCTGGAGCGCCGGGCGGGCGGGCTTCGCGGCCACGGAGGCGGAGATCGCCGTCGAGCTGGAAAGCTTCCGCGCCGTCCTCGGCATGACAGAGCGCCTGGCGCGGCGGTTCCCCGACGCCGGGCTGGGGTTCTACCTGCTGAGCTCCGCGGGCGGATTGTTCGAAGGGCAACGCCATGTGGATCAGAGCTCGAAGCCGGAGCCCCGACGTCCGTACGGCCTGCTCAAGCAGCGGCAGGAACAGCTCCTCGCGGCGAGCGGCGCTCCCATCACGAAGCGGGTCTACCGGCCGACCTCGGTGTATGGATACCTGCGGCCGAATCAACGGATCGGATTGATCTCCACGCTGATCCTGAACGGGCTGCGCCATCAGGTTTCCCATATCACCGCGTGGATGAGCACCCTGCGGGACTTCGTGTTCGTCGAGGACATCGCCCGGTTCGTCAGCCGCGTCCTGCTGGAGGACGACGCGCGGGGAGAGGAGTCGACGGCCGTGCTCGCCCACGCCAAGCCGTTTTCGATCTTCGAGATCGAGAAGATGGTCGAGAACGTCCTCGGGCGCAAGATCTATGTGAGCTATTCGCTGGAGCCCTCGAACCAGGAAGACATCACTTTTTCGCACTCGGTTTTGCCGCCGGGATGGCATTCTTCCGACCTGAGCTCCAACATCAGCCGGATCTACAAGGAGGCGGTCGCCAGCGGGGCGGCTTTCGGACAACCCCCTCGCCTGCTGGACCGCTCGTAACCTCCATGGACTTCAATCAGTACACGGAGGGCTACTCCCAGCGGGTCGACGACGCCGTGTCCTTCTCCGGCAGGGGGCACGACTTCTTCCTGGAAGTGAAGGCCAAGCGGCTGATCGAGATCGCGCGGCGGCGTTTCGGCCGCATCTCCGATCTGGCCGTGCTCGACGTGGGCTGCGGGGTCGGCCTGATGGAACGCTTCGTCGCGCCGCATTTCGGCAAGGTTTACGGCGTGGACATCGCCGCGGAATCCATCCGCGAGGCGAAGCGGAACTCGCCGGGGGCCGAATTCTCCGAATACGACGGTTCCGCCCTGCCCTTCGGCGACGGCGAATTCGACATCGCCTTCGCCGTCTGCGTGCTGCACCATGTGCCGCCGGCCGAGTGGGAGCGGTTCGTCGCCGAGATGTGCCGCGTCGTCAAGCCGGGAGGGCTCGTCGCGGTCTTCGAGCACAACCCCCTCAATCCGTTGACCCGGCTCGTGGTGTCCCGCTGCGAGTTCGACCACGACGCCGTCCTGCTCACGGCGGGCACCGCGCGGCGGCTGTTCCGCGGCGCCGGCCTGGGATCGATCGAAGGGCGCTACTTCTTGTTCTTTCCCTGGCGCGCCAGGATCTTCGGGATGTTCGAGCGGTTTTTCTCCTGGCTGCCGCTCGGCGCGCAGTACTACATCCTAGGCGGCAAGGGACGGGCGTCGTAGATCACGAATTCATCCACCTGGAACCTGGGCTGGAGGGACGCCACGCCCGCCATCTTGGAGATCAGCGCCTCGCTGTCGCGGTTGCCCTTGATGTGCACGAAGCGGAATTCGCCCGGCAGGCGGACGCGCGCGATCGGATCGGATTCCACGATGCGCTTGACGGGTCTGTCGTGTAGATAGAACTCGGCCGGATCGCTGCGCGGAGCGTCCACCATCACCAGCGGGAGGGCGCTTCCGCCCCGCCGGTCGAGCTCGCGGACCAGGTCGCGCCAGGCGCCGGTCTGCATGCCCAGGGGCTTGCCCGCGACGCCGAAGACCCCGGAGATGGGCTGATACTGGAATCTCCCGAGGGCGAGAACGAGGAGGAGCGGCACGAGGGCGAGGCGTCCCCGCCGGGCCCGCGCGAGCGCCACCGTTCCCAGGCCCATCGCCAGGGTCAGCGGCGGCTCGCAGACCAGCAGGTTGCGGTCCGATAGCAAGGGAACGCCTTTGAGCGCGAGAGCCAGGACCACCGCCATCGGCACCAGCAGCAGTCCCGCCAGCAGGGCGTTGACCGCCAGCGGCCGGCCGGCGCCAATCCTGGGCAGCCGGCCCAGCAGCGACGAGAGACGGCGCCAGCCGAGCAGCACGAGACCGATCGCTCCCAGCGCCAGGGGCAGCGAGATCGCGAACTGCAGGAGGCCCCGTAATTCGCGCTCGACATCCGCCGGGCTGTACCCCTCGGAGAGGAGCACCTGCCGGGCCTGCGGGAAGAGATAGGGGGGAGCCAGGAGAGGCACCCCGGCCGCGATCAGGACCGCCGCCAGCAGCAGGAGAAAGCCCAGCCACCGCGGCGGCGCGCTTTCAGGGCCGGATTCCACGGCGGCGGGCAGGGGCTCCCGGTACAAGAAGGCGAAGGCCAGCAGGACGAGCAGGGCGACGGTCGCCGGGAGGAGATAGGGCGAGGGACCCAGGCCCGCGACGTCCCCGATGAAGGCGCCCGCCCGGCTGAGGGGAGAGTCCGCGGCGAGATAGTCGAGCGACGCTCCCTCGGGCTTTCCCGACGCCTGGAAGACGAGGGCCGGCAGCCAGGCGATGTAGGTGGCCATGGCGCAGCCGAACGTCAGCAGCGTCGCGCGGGCCGCGCGGCGCGAATCCCCGTCGCCGGTCAGCAGCGCCCACAGGGCGATGAGGCCGTGGGACAGCAGCGCGAGCAACGCGAAGTAGTGCGTGTAGACGGCGGCGACCAGGAGCAGCGCGTAGGCCGTCAGATTCCGGGCGGACGCCTCGCGGAGCGAGCGCAGCAGGAAGAAATGGGACGCGATGGTGAGCGTCACCGCCAGCGCGTAGGACCTCGCTTCCTGGGAGTAGGCGATGTGGAACGGGTTGAAGGCCAGGAGCGCGGCCGCGGCGAGCCCCGCCCAGGTCCCGCCGATCCGCCGGCCGATGAGCCCGATCAGCGCCACCGAGACCAGCCCCAGCAGCAGCGGCAGGGAGCGGACCGCGACCTCCGCCGTCCCAAACAGGGCGATCCAGACCATGTAGACCAGGTACGCGAGCGGCGGATGTAAATCGTGGAAGACCGAGCGTCCCACCACGGAGGCGATAGCTTTCGGAGAGAGGCCCTGGATGCGGAGGGAGTAGAGCTCGTCGCAGTCATAGGCCGGCACGCCGAGGTCATGGAAGCGGAGGAGCGCGGCCAGGATCAGGAGCGCCGTGAGCCCTCCCGCGAACAGAGTCCGTTCGCGCACGGAAACAGAAGGGGAAGAACTCTCCAGCCGCACCGAAATCGCCTCCAACCCGAGACCTCCTATCGACAGTGCTTGAGGCGACATGCCCCGCCGGCGGACGTACCTTGCCGTGTTGAAGCAGGGATACAAGGCTCGTGCCACGAGGGGCCTCTCGTCCCGGACACCTGTCCGCCCATCGCCCGGACACCTGTCAACGTCCGCCGTCCGCGGACAGCCGTCCGTCACTGCAAGATGCTGATTTATAGGCTCTTATGGGTTTTCCCGCCCATGGCACAGCCGTTGCCTATAAGGGCCGGCATGATCAGAGAAACCGATTCGATGGACCAGATGGTCGTGAAATCTCCCGGGCTGTCCTGGCGGGCCAAGGTCCTGCTCGGGACGGCCGTGCTGGCGGCGGTCCTGGTCGCCGTCATAGCCCCGTCCCTCCAGCGGTGGATGCGGGCCGAGCAGTCGATCGACTTCGAGCGCCTGCGGATCGCCACGGTCACGCGCGGCGACCTGGAGCGGGACGTCGCCGCCCAGGGGCGCATCGTGGCCGCCAACCACCCGCGCCTGTACAGCCCGGCCCAGGGCATCGTCACGTTGAACGTCAAGCCCGGCGAGGCGGTGCGCGACGGGCAGGTGCTGGCGACCCTCGCCAGCCCGGAGCTGGACGCGCAGCTCGCCCAGGAGCGCTCGCGGCTCCAGTCCATGGAATCCGAGCTGTCGCGCGCCGAGCTGTCCGCCCGGCAGCAGAACCAGGCCGACGAGCAGACCGTCAAGCTGCGCCGCGTGCGGCTGGAGTCCGCCCGGCGCGACCTCCAGCGGGCCGAGAAGCTCCGCTCCGAGGGGCTCCTCAACGAGGTGGAGCACGAACGCGGCCGCGACGCCGTCCGCATCGCCGAGGTCGAGCTGGAGCAGGCCGACCAGGGCGGCGGCCTGGCCCGCGAGGCGCGGCTGTTCGAGGTGGCGGACCGCCGCCAGCAGATCGCTCGCCAGCGGCTGGTCGTGGCCGAGTTGGAGCGCCGGGTCGGCGAGCTGACCGTCCGCGCCCCCTTCGACGGCCTCGTGGCCACCATCGACGCGCAGGACCGCGACGCCGTGGCGCAGAACGCGCCGCTGCTCACCGTGGTCGACCTTTCGAAATACGAGGTGGAGGTCCAGATCCCCGAGTCCTACGCCGACGAGGTGGGCGCCGGCACGCCGGCGGTCGTCTCCTGGGGCGGGCGCGAGCTGCCCGGAGAGTTGACGGCGGTGTCGCCGGAGGTGCGGTCGAGCACGGTGCAGGGGACGGTGGCCTTCAACGGCGAAGTGCCGGGGCTGCGGCAGAATCAGCGGGTTTCCGTGCGGCTGCTGCTGGAGAAGCGTGCTGACGTCGTCAAGGTGCCCCGCGGGCCGTTCATGGACAGCGGCGGCGGGCGGCAGATCTATGTGATCGAGGACGGACTCGCCACCCTGCGCAGCATCCGCACCGGCGCCCAGAGCGTCGCCGAGGTGGAGATCGTCGAAGGCTTACGCGAAGGGGAACAGGTCGTCCTTTCCGATATTCAACAGTTCAACGGCGCGAAGACCGTGCTGGTGCGGCGCTGAGCGCGCGGGAGAGAAAAACCATGCTGAAGATGGAAAACGTTACCAAGATCTATCGCACGGGACTGGTGGAGACCCGGGCGTTGCGCGATTTCTCGCTGGAAGTGGAAGAAGGGGAGTTCGTCACCATCACCGGTCCGTCGGGCTCGGGCAAGACCACGTTCCTCAACGTCTCGGGTCTCCTCGACGGCTTCGAGCAGGGGAAGTATTACCTCGACAACAAGGACGTCAGCCGGCTTTCGGACCGCGAGATGTCGCGCATCCGCAATGAGAAGATCGGGTTCATCTTCCAGAGCTTCAATCTGATTCCCGATCTCGACGTGTTCGACAACGTGGACGTGCCGCTGCGCTACCGGGGCCTGCCGGCGAAGGAGCGCAAGGAGCGCATCGAGCGCGCCGCGGCCCAGGTGGGGCTCTCGGCGCGTCTGCGCCACCTGCCGTCGCAGCTCTCGGGCGGCCAGCAGCAGCGCGTGGCCATCGCCCGCGTGCTGGCCGGCGATCCCAAGATGATCCTGGCCGACGAGCCCACGGGCAACCTGGACTCGGCCATGGCGCGCGAGATCATGGATCTCCTCGAACAGATCAACGAGGCGGGGACGACCATCATCATGGTCACCCACAGCCCCGAGCACGCGCAGCGGGCCCACCGCCAGCTCCACATCGCGGACGGCCGCATGGTGGACTTCGAGCGGATCGCGCCCTTTCCCCTGAACCATGTCCAGCGAAGCCCGCCGGACGGCTTCGTAGGAGGCGACGAAAATGTTGCTCTACAACCTCCGTCTCGCCGCCAAGAGCATCCGGCGTCACCCGTTCCTGACCGGGCTGATCGTCGCCGGCATCGCCCTCGGCGTGACCGTTTCGACGACGTTCCTGACGATCTACAACACCCTTGCCCGGGACCCGATCCCGGGCAAAAGCGACCGTCTGCACTACGTGCGGCTGGACTCCTGGGATCCGCGGGATGCCTACTCCGAAGACGGCGCGCCGCCGCCGCAGGTCACCTATCAAGATCTGCGCCGGATCATGCGGAGCGACGTCCCGACCCGCCAGGCGGCCATGTTCAAGTCGCGGATGTACATCTATCCCGAGAAGGCCGGGGACCGCCCGTTCCGGGAGCTGGTGCGGCTGACGTTCAGCGACTTCTTCCCGATGTTCGACGTGCCGTTCCGCTATGGATCGGGCTGGAGCCGTTCCGCGGACGAGAAGCCGGAAGCGGTGGTGGTCATCGGCTCGGAGCTCAACGACCGCCTGTTCGGCGGCGAGAACAGCGTCGGCCGCAAGATCCGCATCGAGGAGGGGGAGTTCCGGGTGGTGGGCGTGCTCGCCCCGTGGCGGCCCCGGGTGCTGTTCTACGACATGACGCAGAACCCCAACCAGGAGCCCGAAAACATTTTCATGCCGTTCAACTTTATCGAGCCGATGGAGATCCAGACGGCGGGCAACCTCATGGGCTGGCGGCAGGAGGAGGGGGACGGTTTCCTCGAGCGCCTGCACGCGAGCGAGATGGCGTTCGCCCAGATGTGGGTGCAGCTCGATGACGCCGCCCAGGTGAAGGCCTATAAGAGCTTCCTCGACGCCTACGTCATGGACCAGAAGAAGAGCGGCCGTTTCCAGCGCCCCCTGAACAACCGGTTGACGCCGGTGCTGGAGCTGATGGAGGAGTGGGAGGTGGTGCCGCCGCAGTCGCGGTCTCTCGCCTTGATCTCGCTGCTATTCCTGGTGGTGGCGGCGCTCAACCTGGTGGGCCTGTTCCTGGGCAAGTTCCTGGCTCGGGCCTCGACGGTCGGGGTGCGGCGGGCCCTGGGGGCGAGCCGGCGGGCGATCTTCGTCCAGCACCTGGTGGAGTGCGAGTTGGTGGGGGTGATGGGCGGTGTGGCGGGCCTGCTCCTCTCCCTCGGCAGCATCGCCGCCGTCAACCGGTTCTATCAGCCGGGCTCGGCCGAGGAGACCTTCTTTCAACTCGATGTGCGGATGGTGGGAGCGGCGATCGTGCTCTCGCTGATCGCGGCGGCCATCGCGGGCATCTATCCGGCGTGGCGGATCTGCGCCATCCCGCCGGCACGGCACCTCAAGAACCAGTAGGCCAAAGGAAGACAGCCATGCAACTGGAAATCGGACCGATTTTTCGCGCGATGACCCGCAGCCGGGCGCGCTTCATCCTCATCGTGGCGGAGGTGGCGCTCACGCTGGCCATCGCCGCCAACGGCATCACCCTGATCCTCGAAGCCCGCGAGACCATGACCCGGCCTTCAGGCTTCGACGAGGCCAATCTCATCCGCGTCGTGAGCGAGCCCTTCTCCGACGCCCTGCGCGACCCGGAGCGCCTCGCCCAACTCACCCGGGAGGACCTGGCGGCCCTGCGCGCCATGCCCGGGGTCCGCTCGGCTTCCAATACGTTTTTCACTCCATGGATGGGAGGCGGCGCCGTCACGGAGATCCTCCTTCCCGGTCGGGAGCGGGGCATCAACACGCAGTTCTATTACGTGGATCCCACCATCCTCGACACGCTGGGCGTCGAGCTGGTACAGGGCCGCAACGTCTCGCAGCAGGAGTATGAGAGCGTTCCCCCGGACTCGGGTTACGACCGGGCGCAGGTCGGAGTGATCATCAGCCAGGCCCTGGCGAAGCATCTCTTCCCCGGCGGGCAGGCGGTCGGCAAGGCGATCGGGTACTCGAACGTGGAACAGACGCACACGATCGTCGGCGTTTTCGACAAGTTCTACAACCCGGTGGGGAGCGCGGCCATCAACGAGTACACCGTGTTCTATCCCATCCCATCCGGCGGCCTGCAGCGCGGCACGCAGTACCTGGTGCGGGCCGATCCCGGGCAGGCCGGCGCGGTGGCGGCGGCGATCGATCAGGCGCTCCTGAAGGTGGACGACGGGCGCAATGTCCGGGTGCGCACCATCGCGGAGACTCGCCAGCGCTTCCATGACAGCGACCGCCTGCTGGTGGCTTCGCTGAATTCCGTCATGGTCCTGCTGGTGGTGGTGACCGCTCTCGGCATCGTGGGCATCACCTCGTTCTCGGTGACGGAGCGGCGGCGGCAGATCGGCACCCGGCGGGCCCTGGGCGCCACGCCGGCGGCGATCGTCCGCTACTTCCTGGTGGAGAACTGGATCGTCACGACCACCGGCGTGGTCCTCGGGCTCGGCCTTGCCTACGCCCTCAACTACGGGCTGGTCACCTGGGTGGCGGGCTCGCGGCTGGACTGGCGGGTGCTGGCTCCGGGCGTGGCCTTCCTCTGGATGCTGGGCCTCGCCGCGGCCCTGGGGCCGGCGCTGCGCGGCTCGCGGGTGCCGCCGGCCATCGCGACGCGGAACGTGTGAGGAGATCCGTCTCCCGGCCTTGAGGGCCGGGAGAGCGGGCGAGCTTATGGCTCCGTCAGGGCTAGATCTCAGCGCACCCGATCGCGGGGCACGACATGATCTGGAACCGGCCCACGTCCTCGCACCAGCAGGTGATGCAGCACTGGGCGCCGCTGGGAAGCGGCGAGCACTGGACGCAGGCATAGCCGCCGGCCGCCTCGGCCCGCGCCTGGAGCGAGAACGCGACGACTGTGAGGGTCAAGGCGAGGAGCAGCATTTTCTTACGCATTCGTGAATCTCCGTTCTTTGATCAGTTGATGCCGCCTTCCGGCGGACAGTAATTGTCGGTACACATGTATGCGATTCCGTTCCGGCACCAGCAGGAGACACAGCAACTGGAGCCGTCCGCGTAATACGTGCACTGGGGGCAGTAGGTGGTGCCGACCGCGGTGGCGGGAGCGGTCGAGAGCGCGCCGGCCAGCGAGGCCAGGGCCAGGGTCAGGAGCAGCATCTTCTTGCGCATCCGGTCCTCCTTCTAGCGGTCGCCGCCGCCGCCGGCCGGCGGACAGTAGTTGTTGGTGCAGGCGATGGGGATTCCGTTCTGGCAGGTGCACGAGACGCAGCACTTCGAACCGTCCGCGTAGTACGTACACCGGGGACAACTGTAGGTGCCGCCCGCCTTGGCCGCGGGAGCCGCGAGGGCGCCGCCGAGGACGCCCAGGGAAAGGGCCAGGAATAACATCCTCTTACGCATTCCACACACCTCCATGGAGGAGATCCAGAGAACTTCTGAACCTCTAAAGCAGGGTGCCCCGGAGGTCTCCTGGAGGGACACCTGGACCTGCTGCTATCCTGCCGGGGGAGCGCCCATGCTCAAGGTTCTCATCGTCGAAGACCAGCCCGCCGTCGCCACCGCCCTCCAGGTCCTGTTCGAGATCCGGGGAAAACCCTGCGTCCTCTCCCGTTCGCCGGGGGAAGCCCTGGCGCGCCTGGACGCCGACGCGGCGCAGGAGATCGGCGTGGTCGTGCAGGACATGAACTTCAGCCCCGAGGCGACTTCCGGAGAGGAGGGGATCGCGCTGTTCCGCGAGGTCAAGCGGCGGGACCCGGGCCTGCCGGTCCTTCTCCTCACCGCCTGGACCTCGCTCGAGACCGCCGTCCAGCTCGTCAAGGAAGGGGCGAGCGACTACCTGGCCAAGCCCTGGGACGACGAGAAGCTCCTGGCCTCGGTGCGCAACCTCCTGCGCCTGCGCGAGCTGCAGCTCGAAAACGCCCGCCTACGCGGCCGGGCGCGGCGGAGCTGGGAGGACCTGGCGGAGCGGCACGACCTCTGCGGCGCCGTCTGGTCCAGCGAGAAGATGCACGCCGTGGTCACCCTCGCCCTCCAGGTGGCCCGCGGGGACGTTCCCGTACTCATCACCGGCCCTTCGGGCGCCGGCAAGGAGAAGCTGGCGGAGATCGTCCAAGCCAACTCGCGGCGCAAGGACAAGCCGTTCGTGCGCGTCAACGCCGGAGCCCTGCCGGACGAGCTGCTGGTCAGCGAGCTCTTCGGTGCCGAGGCCGGGGCCTTCACCGGGGCCACCCGGCGGCGGGTCGGCCGCTTCGAGGCGGCGCACGAAGGCACCCTCTTCCTCGACGAGATCGGCAACCTCTCGGCCTCCGGCCAGGCCAAGCTCCTGCGCGTCCTCCAGAGTGGCCAGTTCGAGCGCCTGGGCAGCAGCGAGACGCGGCGGGTGGACGTCCGGCTGATCTGCGCCACCAACGCCGACCTGCGGCGGGAGATCGCCGCCGGACGGTTCCGCGAGGACCTCTTCTACCGCCTCAACGTCATCGAGCTGGCCATGCCGTCCCTGGGCGAGCGCCCCGAGGACGTGCTCCCCCTGGCGGAGCGCTTCCTGCGCGACCTCTCGCCCGCGCCCACCGGCGCCGTCTGGCGGCTGGACCCGGCGGCCCGGGAGAGCCTGGTGCGCTATCCCTGGCCGGGGAACGTACGGGAGCTGGAGAACACCCTGCGGCGGGCCGTGTTGGTGGCCTCCGGCGACACCATCCGGCCCGAGGACCTCGGCCTCGGCAGCCTGCCGGTGCCCGCCGTCACCCCGCTCTCCGCGGAGGAGACCGACGAGGTCGGCCTGGCCGAGCGGGTCCGCCTCGAACGCGCCCTCTCCGACGCCGGCGGCGTGGTCGCCAAGGCCGCCGAGATCCTGGGCCTCTCCCGCCAAGCCCTGTACCGCAAGATGGAGAAGCACGGCTTGACGGTCGAGCGGAGATTGAGGGGATGACGTGACAGGCCCCCACCCGGACCCTCACCCCCCGGCCCCCTCTCCCGACCCCTCCCTCCCTCCCTCACCGGGAGAGGGGAGCAGGGAAGAGGAGCGAGGCAGAGAGGAATCAAGGGTGGCGGTCTCCCCCTCTC
>CAVXIV010000022.1:0-87336 GCA_963761805.1 uncultured Acidobacteriota bacterium
CATATCGCTCAATGGTTTAGGCTTAGTTTACCTCGAATCCCTCCCCCCTCCTACGAGCACCCCGGGAACCGCCTTCCTGCCCTCTCCTGGGACTCCGGTACGGAGCCAATTCCTCCCCATTCCTGGCGGCAACGCGTACAACTTGCGTACAACCCGGAGCCACCGGGAGAAAGGGGAGGCCGTCCATGCCTGAAACGCGAACCGCTGGAGACCGGTCGGTGAAACAGACCGTCCCGCGCATCAATCTCGAGGTGATTCGACGTGCCTACAGCAAACTCGCGAATCCTAACCCCTACTACATCTATGAGGCTGGCCGGGATGCCATCCAGGGCTGTGCCATCCGTGTCCTTCGCAAGGAAGTCCAGATTGGCACCCGGGCGGACCGGGGAGGCACCTGGGTCAAGGTCTCAGTAGTGCCCCGGGACGTGACCATTGAGGAGCTTGAGGGCCTCCGGGCGGAGGTCCGGCGGAAGATCCGCGAGGTGGAGGACGAGGAGATTGAGCCTGGGTTGCGAGAAGGACGACGGATGACCTGGGCCTCCGCTTGGGAGTTGTTCAACGCAGATTACCGCCAACGACGCCAGGGGAAGCGCTCTCCCCGAACTCTTGAGTTCTACGAGGATCTCTTCAACTGCCACGTCCTCCCCCTCTACGGGTCCTTTACGCTCACGGAGTTCGCCCAACTTCGTCCCGCCGAGATCGACCAAATCCCTCGGGAGGTGGCTTCCCGGGTCCGGACCCTGCGGCCATGGGCTGACGGCAGTCACACCGGCAACCACGTACTTCGTGCCATGCGAATGGTCTGGGAGTGGTGCCGTCGGAACGGCTGGATCGTGAAGGACCCATTCCTTAAAGCCGAGGAGCTCGAGACGCATTCCGCGGATGTCTTCCTGGAGGATGCGGACCTCTCCGCCCTCGGCGAGGCCCTGCGGTTCCTGGAGACTCAGGCTCGGGAGGGTTCCCCTTCGATCCCGTTTCCTTCACGACGCTCCCTCCTGGCGCTTCGTATTGTCCTCTACACCGGATGCCGTCACGTCGAGGAACTGTGCCGGGGCAAGCTCTCCTGGCTCCGGACCGACCATGGCATACCACGGCTAGAGATTCCCAGGGCGAAGGGCGATAGGGGTGGTGCAAACGGCCGGTTCCTTTACCTCGGCTCCCACGGGCTCCAGTGTCTGCTGGCTATCCCACGCCCCCCGCTATGCGATGACCTGGTTCCAGGAAGCCTGCCGGGAACCCAGATGAACCGCCTGACCGAGCCCTGGGAGCGGCTCGTCCTGGAAGCCCGAAGGATTCTCGAAGCTCATCAGGCTCAGCAGCAGGCGCCGATTCCCTCTGCCATCATGCGAGCTCGGATCGTCGGCTACCGAGGCAACGACCGGGTGACCTTGTTCCCTGGAGACCTCCGGATTCCCGTCAAAGCGACCCGACACACGATCAAGACAATTCATCCCAGAACTGGGATCGACCCCCAGCACAGTCGACAATTGATGGGTCATGAGGCAGCGTCTCTAGGTGAACGCGTATATTTACACCAGCATGGCCCCTCCCTCTCGACCGCGGCTGCAAAGGTAGAGACCTTTGTCCGGCAGTTGATGGGGGACTTTGAGGAGGGGGTGCTGGAGTGGTACGACCGGGAGGATGGGTAACAGTGATCGCTAGCAGGGCGTGGCCACCCCTCCATGGTACTGGCCAACTACGCCGTCTCAATCCTGTTGATTCCACGGATACTTCCAGGGAAGACATTGATCGGGACGCCGGGCGCGGCGTCCCGATTCCCCGGCAGGGGTGCACGTGGCGGGCTATTAGTATTTTTATAAACACCGCCGACATCACCGACCTTTTGTCGTCGTGAGCCTGGACTTCGCGGAGGCGGCCGGCGAGCGGCCGGCCTACACCTTCCTTGAGGACCGTCCGCTCCGCGCCACGGGAGCGGCGACGGCCGTCCCGGTTCGATGGCTTGAACGATGACGCGGAGAGCTTCTCGACTCTGAGCTACCAGAGCCCTTCAGATATCGAGGTTCAGCCCAGGGCCGCTCCACCAGGCTGTTCAATAACCCGGGCAAGGACACCCTTTAAACAGACGCGCAAAAGCAAGCAATGGATCGACAACCTCAATAGGGCTCGCACTTTCCTCTAGTGTCTGCTGGAGAAGGTGGAGCTCGGTGCAGCCGAAGATCACCCCTTGGTCGTCGTAACGAAGGAGCAGGGCTTTCAGCCAGTCGATGCACTCGCGGGGTGGATAGTTCGCCTTGAGCCGGTAGATCCATTGGTGCAGATCGACTTGATCCCGCTCTTCGAGATAGGAGATCCACGGGGAGACGAGCTCCCAGCGGGGGTGGCGCTCGAAGATCCGGGCGATTCGGGTGCCGTGTGTGCACAGCAGGAGCAGGGGCCGGGGGGCCGCGAGCACCTCGTCGATGACGAGGTCGATGAGCGAGATGACCCGCCGCCGCAGCTCCTCCGGCAGCGCGGGGACGACATGGTGGATCGTCACGCAGGCCACGACGATCCGGTCCGCCCCCATGGCCAGGAGGGTTTCCAGGGAGCGCTCCAGCTTGCGGGAGAGCTCCCGGGTGGAGCCCTGGAGGATGGCCTCGGTGCGGTCCGGGAACGTCGGGTCCGAGTAGAGCAGGCAGACGGGCGCCTCCTGCTCCGGCCCGGTGACGTTGAGCCGGTAGATGGTGCGCAGGAGTTCCGCGGAGGCGAGAGGCCCCATGCCTCCGAGGATGCCCAGGGGCCTTCCCCGCCAGCTCATCAGGCCTCCCCGCGCTTCAGGGCGACCACCGGATCGCCCTGGGCCGCCCGCCGGGCCGGGATGGCGCTGGCGAGCAGGGCGACGGCACCCAGCAGGAACACGCTCGCCAGATAGGTCGCCAGGTCGAAGGCCTCGACGCTGTAGAGCAGGCTGGTGAGGACCCGGGTGGCCATCAGGGCGATCACCAGCCCGGCCACCCCGCCCAGGACCACCGGCCGCAACCCCTGGCGCAGTACCAGGCGGAGGATGTCGGCGGCGCGCGCTCCCAGCGCCATGCGAATCCCCATCTCGGCCGCCTTCTGCTCGACCATGTAGGAGCACAGGCCGTAGACGCCCACCGCGGCGAGGAAGAGCGCCAGAGCCGCGAACACGGTCAGGGTCTGCATGCTGAACCGCGGCCGGGCCAGCTCCTGGGAAAGGAGCTGATCGAGAGTGACGACCTCGGAGATGGCCTGCTCCTTGTCCACGCTCCACACAGCGTTCCTCAGGGCGCCGGCCATCCCCTGGGTGTCGGAATCGGCGCGGGCGATGAGACTCAGATAGGGCCAGGGATGCTGGTCCAGGGGGACGTACATGCGGGCCTCCGCCGGGGCTTCGAGGCTGCCGTGCCGGACGCTGCGGACCACGCCGACGATCTCGCGGGGCTCGGTGTCCCGGCCGACCAGCACGCGCTGGCCGAGGGGGTCCTCGCCCGGCCAGAACTGGCGCGCCATGGTCTCGTCGATGATGAGCACCCGGGGAGCCGTGCCGGAATCGCGGGGGCTGAAATCACGGCCGCTCAGCAGAGGTATGCCCAGCGTGCGGAAGTAGCCCGGGCTCACGGCCTCGAACTTGGCTCCGGGGCGGGTCCCGCCGCTCGGCAGCGGCCGTCCCTGGACGGTGAACCGCAACGCCATGTCCTCGCCGGTGAACGGCAGGCCGCTGCCGATCGCCACGGAGCGGACTCCGGGCATCGCGGAGAGCGCGTCCAGGAGCTGGCGGTAGGTAGTCCCCTGGGACTCGGGCGTGGGGTATTTCGAGGTGGGCAGCGCCAGCTGGCCGGCGAAGACGCCTTGCGGGCGGAAACCCAGGTCGGTGGCGCGCAGGTTCCGGAAGCTCTGGATCAGCAGGCCGGCGCCGATGATCAGGACGAGGGTGAGAAGGATCTCGCCGGCCAGCAGGGCTTCGCGGCCGCGGCGACCCCAGAAGCCCGGCACGTCGACGCCGGAGCGGTCGCGCAGGCCCTCGTGCCAGTCGGCATCCTTGAGGAGGAACACGGGGACGACCCCCAGGAACAGGCCCGCCAGGATCGAGAGGACCACCGCCAGACCCGCCACTCGGGCGTCGACGCCGATCTCTTCGAGGCGCGGGATCTCGGCGGGTCCGAAGGTGGTCAGCAGCTCAGTTCCCCAATGGGCGAGGACCAGGCCGAGGGCCCCACCGAGGAGGGCCACGATCATCCCCTCGGTAAAAAATTGACGGACCAGCTTCCAGCGGCTGGCGCCCATGGCCATGCGGATGGCGCACTCCCTACGGCGCCGGAGAGCCCGGGCGAGGACCAGGGAGGCGACGTTGACGCAGGCCAGCAGGAACACCAAGCCCACCGCGCCGAACACGGCGATCAGGGCCGGCCGCACATCGCCTACGAGCTGGTCGCGCAACGGGACCAGGTCCACCGACCAGCCGGCGTTGGTCTCCGGGTACTGCCCCTCCAGGCGACGGGCGATGACGTCCAGCTCGGACCGCGCCCGCTCCAGGCCGCCCCCCGGCCGCAAGGCGGCGATCACCCGCAGGTAGTGGTTGTCGCGCATCCCGGCCATCTCTGGGGTGAGGTTCATCGTCGTCCAGAGCTCGGTCTCATCGGGGAAGCGGAAGTCCTCGGGCATGACGCCAACGACTTCGTAGGGCTGGCCTTCGAGGTTGAGCACGCGGCCGAGAATGCCCCGGTCGCCGCCGTAGCCCTCCTTCCAGAGCCGGTGGCTGAGCACGGCCACCGGCCGCGACTGCGGCAGGTCGTCCGCCGGAGCGAGGGAGCGGCCCAGCAGGGGCGGCACGCCGAGGACGGAAAAGAAGTCGCCGGAGACGTAGGCGACGTTGACCCGCCGCGGCTCCCCCCGGCCGGAGAGGCCGGCGGTCCCCACGTCGAAGGCCGCTATGGCGCGCAGGAGCCGACTCTGGGAGCGCCAGTCCCGGAAGTTGGCCGGGGAGGCCGGGAACTGGTCCGGCCCCTTTTCCACGTTGCGTTCCCAGAGGAGGACCAGGCTCTCCGGCTGGCCATAGGGCAGAGGCCGCAGCAGGACGCCGCTGATCACGCTGAAAACCGAGAGGCAGGCCCCCATGCCGAAAGCCAGGGTCGCCACGGCGATCGTGGTGAACAGGGCGCTCCGCGACAGGGACCTCAGAGAGTGAAAAAACATGAATCCAGAACCTCGATTCGTGTGGTTTAGAGTGTCTTTCCTTCTTTCGTCGTGATCTCTTGTCCCGAAGATAGAGAGAGGAGCCGCACCAGGCCAGAGAGCGCCTGAAGATCGAAATCGCCTTCGATGACGAGACGGCCGTCCTCGAAGGCCTTGCGCGGGTTGACCTGGCCGAGGGCGATGCCGAGGAGATCGGCCGCCTCCGTTCTCAGTGTGCAGGAGGCGCCCTGCCCACCTGGCACGACCCCGGCCCGCCCCTCCCGCAGGTCGACCAGCCACTCCCGCCGCTCGCCGTCGGTGATCACCACCTGGAAGCTGGAATCGACATCGGCCACGATCTCTGGATGGTGTCGGATCTGAGACGCGAGATGTTCTTCGAACAACCATTCGAGCCGATTGGAGGCCGGCCCTTCCGAGGCCTGACGGCCCGGGCCGGCGTCTCCCTCCTCGCGATACCCCAAGGCCCGCAGCAGCTCTTCCATCTGCTGGCGCTGCTCGCTGCGGACATGGTTGAGAGATCCCACGCCCCGCCCCCACACTGTTCTTGTGGATCCCGGTTGAAAAGCGGATATAGGGATCTTCGCGTCCGGGATCGTGTTGCCGCTGGAACACAGCGTCGACCAGAGCGGGGTCCCATTCCAGTCCCAGGAACTCGAAGATCCGTCCGCTCCACAGCCGCGGATCGGAAACCAAGTCTTCGTAACGCAAGCGCAGGCAACTCTCCGGCTGCGCCTTTTCCAGGTCCAGGAGGATCGAGGTCCACTCCGTCCAATAGGTGAGGAACGCCGTGACGAGATCTCCCTTGGCGGCGTAGACATAGCGCGCCAGCTCCGGGATGCCGGCGTGCATCTTGATCGTGGAGCCGACGACGTCCAGGGCATGCCGGTGGAGACAGAGGAAACGCGCCGAAGGGAAGAGCGCCCGCAACAGAGGGATGTAGAGGACGTTGCTCGGGCTCTTCTCGCAGAACACGCTCTTGCCCTTGTGCTCCAGGGCTTTCCGCGCCGCGTCGGCGACGGTGTCGCGCACCTCCTCCAGCACCTGGGACGGCATGTCCTCCGGTCTCTCCGGATCGAAGCGGGTGCCGGCGAGCCCGGCTTGGAAGTGCCCCAGGAGCTCGGCGGTCTGCCCCAGGGAAAGCTCGGGAGGGCTGTAGATCTCTGGATGGGTGTCCAGGATATATCTCAGGAGCGTCGAGCCCGAGCGATAGCACGACAGGATGAAGATCGGAGGACGGCTCAGCATCGCAACCTCACTTCGCGACAGCCACTGCGCCCACCCCCATGGACAGGTCAGCACGTTGCGCATCCACGATCTGGCCGTTCTCCAGCTTGACGACCCGGTCCGCCACGTCGTAGTAGCGGTCGTCGTGACTGATCACGCAGACACAGCGGCCGCGCGCCTTGAGCTCGGGCAGGAGCTCACGGTAGAAGATCTCCTTGAAGTAGGGGTCCTGGTCCGCGGCCCACTCATCGAAGACGTAGATCGGCCGGTCCTCGAGATAGGCGGCCAGAAGCGCCAGGCGCTTGCGTTGCCCTTGGGAAAGATCCGTCGTCGAGAGCTTTCCCCGCTGGACCTGCACCTTACGATCGAGCTGGAGCCGCCGCAGATGCTCCATGGCCTGGACGTCCAGATCTTCACGCTCCCGGCCCACCAGCTCGTCGAAGAGGAAGAAGTCGGAAAAGATCGCAGAAAACATCTCGCGCTGCGCGTTCCTTCCGGCGTCGTTCACAGGCTGGCCGTCGATCCGGATCTCTCCCGACCTAGGCGGATAGAGACCGGTCAGAACCTTGGCCAACGTCGTCTTGCCGCTGCCGTTTCCGCCAGTGATGAAGACCAGCTCGCCCGGCCTCAACGCGAGATCGAGGGGGCCGAGGATGAACTCTCCATCCTGGTCGTCACGCCGGTAGACGTGCGTCACGCGACAAAGCTCCAGGGACTTCCATGGAGCCGCGGCGGCGGGCAGGACGGGCTCGGGGTCCTGAACGTCCTGCAAAGAAAGCCCGAGGCGCTCGATCTTCCGCAGAGCCACGTTCGCCTTGCCGATCTGAGGCACCTGACTGAGGATCCCCTGCAGAGGGCCGATCATGAAAAGAACCGTGAGGATGAAGCCGTTGATCACCTCGCGGCCTCCGAGTTCCATGGAAGAGCCTCCAAACAGCAGCCCGCCGATGACGAGGAAGAGGAGGAACTGGCCCCAGCTCGCGGCGGCGGAGAGCAGGGTGATCCCGGAAACCCCCAGGTCACGCAGGCGCAGAGAGCTGTCTTCCAACCCGGCCAGGAACATCTCGCGCCGCGACTTGTGGAGCTTGAGCTCCTTGAGTCCGCCGGTCAGAGCACGGAAGTGGCCGAAGAGAGCGTCCGCCGCTTCACGAAACTGTTGCATCCGCCGGCCGCCAAGCATCATGGGCAATTGATAACTGGCCGCTCCGGCGATGATGAGAGCGAGAAGGACGAGGAGCAGCGGCCGGGAGAGCCAGCCGAGATACACCATGCACCCAACCAACAGCGCGCCGTTCATGCAGAGTTGAGGGATGAGGGCGACCGCCTGCGTGATGGAGGAGACGTCGTCCGTCAGGCTCGCCAGCAGGCGGTGAGCCCCCAGCTCTTCAAGGCGCGCCAGGGAGGTCCTGAGGATCCGCCGGCAGAGATCCAGCCGAAGGCCGACGATGGCCTGCTGACCCAGGCGCACGAGCAAATAGGTCGAGCCGATGCTCGTGACGGGCACCAGCACAGCCAGGACGACAAACAGGCCTAGCAGGCTGCCGGCGGGCGGACCTTCCCTGTGCAACAGGGTGTTGATGAGGACGAGCAGGCCTACGCTCGCGGCGCCGGCGATGATTCCGGCCAAGATGGCCAGCACCATGGTGCCACGGGAGTAACGCAAGAGGATCGAGAGTAGTTTCATGCAGGTCTCCGTCGGGTTCACAATCCCAGCGCCACCAGGAAATCCCGCAAGGCCTGGGCCAGGATTTCGACATGGGGCGTTTGGAGCATGTTCATGTGGTTGCCGGGAGTGCCGAGCACGGCAAGGTCTCCGGTGACGACCTCCCGCCACCCCAGGTCGGAGTTGTGAGAAGTCGCCTCAGGCTGTTCGCTGGCACGCAGGACGAGAACGCGTCCCGGATAGCTCCGGATGGTATAGGCCCGTTCCGCCATTGCATGGGCTCTGAACAGCTTGAGATGGCAACGGGCCTGGACGACGCTAAAGTCCGTGGGCAGCAGATTCCGTTGCTTACCCACATCGATCACATAAGCCAGTTGTCCGTCGGGATCCAGGTGCGCCAGATCCTCGTCGCTCAGGTCGAGCTCCAGGGTGCGGTAGAGGAGCCGGGCTTCACTGACCTTCAGCGGGTCCCGGCCTTCAGCGTCGGTCCGCGCCACAGTGTCCATCACCACCAGCAGCGGCACCTCCTCTCCGGCTATCCGGAGCTGCTGCGCCATCTCCAAAGCGACGTAGGAACCGAAGGACCAGCCCCCCAGCAGGTAGGGCCCGGAGGGCTGGAGCTCGCGGAGGGCCCTGATATACAGGGCCGCGAGCTCTTCGATGCTTTCGAGAGGCTCCTGCCCTTCCTCCTGTCCAGGCGCCTGGAACCCGTAGAAAGGCCGGTCGGCTCCCAGGTGCGAGGCAAGGTCGCGATACGGAAGCACGCCGCCGCCGGCGGGGTGCACGCAGAAGAACCGCGGCAGAGAGCCACCGTGCTGGATCTCCACCAGAGGGTTGTAAGGCAGGGGGCCCAGCTCCCGGCGCAGGATGGCGGCCAGCCCTTCGACCGTCGGAGCCTGGAACAGGGCCATGATGGGCAGGTCGCGGCCGAACCGGTTCTTGATCTTCGCCATCAGGCGCATGGCCGAGAGGGACTGGCCTCCGAGATCGAAGAAACCATCGCTGATCCCCACCGGCCGTGTTTCGAGGACCTCTTCCCAGATCCTGACCAGCTCGAGCTCGAGAAGGTCGCGGGGGGCGGCCGCTCCCTCCGTGCGCGTCGCCAGCGCCTCCTCCACCTGGAAAGCCCTCCTGTCGGTCTTGCCATGCGCCGTCCGCGGGAACTCGCGCAGGGGAACGATCCTGGAAGGCACCATGTAGGACGGCAGCCGCTGGCGCAGGTACTCCCGAACACCGGCGATCTCGGGGCCCTCCGGGCCTCCGACCAGGAGGTAGGCGATCAGGAATCCTTCGCCGGCCCTGTCCTGGTGCGCCAGGACCACGGATTCCTGGACTCCCGGGCAACGATTGAGGACGGCCTCGACCTCCCCGGGCTCCACCCGGAACCCGCGTACCTTCACCTGGTTGTCGATCCGGCCCAGGAACTCCAGATGGCCCTCGGGCCGATAGCGGACCAGATCGCCGGTCCGGTAGAGGCGCGAGCCGCCACCGGCGAAGGGATCCGGAACGAAGCGCTCGGCGGTCAGTTCGGGCCGGTGCAGGTAGCCCCGCGCCAAGCCCGGACCGCCGATGAAGAGCTCGCCGGGCGATCCTAGCGGCACGGGCTGGCCGCCGGCGTCCAGGACGTAGAGCCGCGTGCCCGCGGTCGGCCGGCCGATCGGGAGCTCAAAGCCGTCCGCGACCTTCGCTTCGTGATCGAGCCGGAAGACCGTGGAGGTGATGGTGACTTCGGTGAGGCCGTAGACATTGAAGAGCGGCAGGCCCGTGGACCGCCAGTCCACCAGCCGTTCCGGCGAGACTCTCTGGCCTCCCACGATCGCGAAACGGAGGGACGGGGGTACGGGCTGGCGGCGAACGGTCAGGTCGTAGACCCACTCCTGCCAGTAGCCGGTAGGCAGCTCGAAGCCTGTGATCTTCCGCTCCTCGATCAGGCGGGTCAGATCCTGGGGTGTCGGCACGCTCCCCCGCTCCGGAACGACGACGGCGCCGCCGCTCCACCAGATTGGGAAGAGCTCCTCGGCCAGCACATCGAATCCCGGAGACGCGAACTGCAGGAAACGGTCTCCAGCCTCCAGCCCGAAGCGCGCGGCGATGTCCACGGTGTAGGCCACCAGGCTGCAGTGCTCGATCAGGGCCGCCTTGGGCTTGCCGGTGGAGCCCGAGGTGTAGATCGCGTAGGCGAGGTTTTCCGGACCGGCGAGGCGCGCCGGATTCCGCGGGCTCCGCGCGGAGATGGCCGGCCAATGCTCATCCAGGAGGACCGCCGGCCGATCGTCGTCTCCCAACCGCTCCAGGAGAGGCCGCACGGTGATCACCGCGGCCACCCGGGCGTCCTCCAGCATGAAGCCGACCCGCTCCCGCGGATAGTCGGGATCGATGGGGACGTAGGCGCCGCCGCTCTTGAGCACGCCGAGAATGGCGATCATGAGATCGAGGCCGCGTTCCAGGAACACTCCAACCGTGACCTCGGGACCGATGCCGGCCGCTCGGAGGTGGTGCGCCAGACGGTTCGCGCGGGTGTTCAGCTCCTCGTACGTGAGCGAGCCCTGGTCGGCTACCGCCGCCATGCCGTGAGGCGTCCACTGCGTCTGGATCTCGAACAGGGTGTGGGCGCAGCGCTTCCCGGGGTCCACCGGCGACGTGTCGTTCCACTCCCAGAGGAGCTGAGCGGCTTCGGCCGCCGGAAGCAGGGGGAGATCACCCAGGCACCGGTCCGCGTGGGTCACGAGACTCTCCAGGAGGACCGCGAAATGCCCCAGGAGACGGCGGGCGGCCACCGGCTCGACCCAGCGGGACTCGAAGGCCAGATGGAGGGCCAGTCCGCCGGCCTGGGACGGTGAGGCGGTCAGCGTCAGCGGATACCCAGTCTGTTCCGCGGCGCGGACGTCCCCGACGGCGAGGGCGCTCTCTTCCTGCCGGTCCTGCGACTCCAGGGCGGCGGCGGCGGGGTAGTTCTCGAACACCAGCAAGGTGGTGAACAGGGGCGTTCCCGGAGGGACGTCGCTCCAGGCCTGGATGCGCACCAGCGGCGTGTGCTCGTGCTCGCGCATCTCCGTCAGCTCGTCCTGCAGCCCGGCCAGCCAGGAGTCCAGGCGCTCTTCCGGCCGCGCCAGGACGCGCACCGGCAGGGTGTTGATGAACAGGCCCAGCATGGACTCCACACCATCGAGCTCGGCCGGCCTTCCCGAGACCGTGGTGCCGAAGACCACGTCGGCCTCGCCGCTATAGCGGCTCAGCAGCAGCGCCCAGGCGCCCTGGGTCAGGGTGTTGAGGGTCAGCCGCTGCCGCCGCGCCAGCTCTTCGAGCCGCCGGGTCAGCGCCGGCGTTAGGCGCCGTTTCTCCTCGCCCGCTCCGCTGGCCTGGCCCGGCGCGTCGAGCCGCAGCGAGGTGGCCGTCCGGAAGCCCGCCAGGCGCTCGCGCCAGTAGGGCTCGGCCCGCGCCGGGTCCTGCCGCTCCAGCCAGGCGATGTAGTCCCGGTACGGCCGCGGGCGCTCCAGCCGCGGGCTCTCGCCGCGGCTGAACGCTGCGTAGCTGGCGAAGACCTCCGCGGCGAAGATCGACAGGCTCCAGCCGTCGAGCAGCAGGTGGTGGTGGCTCCACACCAGACGCCAGGAGCGCTCGCCCGTTCGCAGCAGCAGCAGGCGGATCAGCGGCGCCCGCTCCAGGTCGAAGCCGCGCTGGCGGTCCTCGGCCAGCAGCTCCTCCAGGCGCCGCTCCTGTTCGTCGGCGTCGAGGCCGCGCCAGTCCCGAGTCTCCAGAGGCAGCTCGACCCGGCGGTGGACCACCTGGAGGGGCCGGGCGAGGTCGCCGCCGGGGAAGGAGGCGCGCAGGACCGAGTGGCGGTCCACCACCGTCTGCCAGGCCCGGGCGAAGGCCGCCACGTCGAGATCGCCCGCCAGCGCGCAGCTCATCTGGGTCACGTACAGGCCCGCGCCGGGGGAGGCCAGGGTCTCGAACAGCAGGCCCGCCTGGAGAGGCGACAGCGGATAGACGTCCTCGAGGTCCGGATGGGCCGCCGCCAGCCGGTCCAGGGCGACCTGATCGAGGCCGGCCAGCGAGAAGTCCGAGGGCGTGTAGCCGCCGGCCTGGGGAAACAGGCAGTGGTCGATCAGCGCCCGCAGCTCCAGGAGAAAGGTCCGCGCCAGCTCCTCCACCGTGGCCCGGCGGTGGCGGTTGCGGCTGTAGGTCCAGCTCACCCGCAAACGGCCGCCGGCCACCGAGCCCACCACCTCGAGCAGATAGGACCGAGGGCCCGCGAAGCGGGCCGTGCCGGCCGACTCCCGCGCCGGCGCGAGCAGGGAATCGGTCGTCAGCACCTGATCGAGCTGGCCGAGGTAGTTGAAGGAGACCTCCGGCTCGGGCCGGGCGGCCAGGGCTTCCCGGGCCTCTTCGGGACCGAGGTAGCGCAGGGCGCCGTAGCCCACGCCGCCGTGCGGCGCCCGGCGCAGGCGCTCCTTGACCGACTTCAGCAAGTCGCCCGGCGCTTCCTTCGCCTCCAGCAGGACCGGGTAGACGGCGGTGAACCAGCCCACGGTGCGCGACAGGTCGAGGTCGGCGAAGATCTCCTCGCGGCCGTGGCCCTCCAGGGCCACCGCCACTCGCGGCGAGCCGCTCCAGCGCGACAGGGTCCGCGCCAAGGCCGACAGCAGCAGGTCGTTGATCCGTGTCCGGTAGGCCGCCGGCGCCCGGCGCAGCAGCGCCTCGGTGTCGGCCGCCGACAGCGCCACCCGCACCTGGCGCGAGGAGGCCCAATCGTTCTCTCCACGGTCGAGATCGCGCGGCAGCGGCGGGGCCGGCGCCCCGGACAGCCAGTACGGCAGCTCGCTCTGAACGGCTTCGTCCGCGTAGCCTTCGAGCCGCTCGGCCCAGGTCTTGAACGAGGTGGTGCGGGCCGGCAGCCGGACGGGTCCGTGCGCCAGCGCCGCCCGGCAAGCGGCTTCGAGGTCTTCGAGCAGCACGCGCCAGGAGACGCCGTCGACCAGCAGGTGGTGGACGCACAGCAGCAGGCGGTCCGCTTCCCCCTCGCCGAGGTGGAAGGCCACGCCGGCCAGCAGCGGCCCGGCCGCGAGGTCGAAGCCGTCCGGCACCTGGTCCGCCGCCGCTTCCAGCGCCGCCGAACGCCTGTCCGTCGGCAGGTCTGAAAGGTCGATCCGCAGCGCCGGAGCCGGGCCGGGCTCGGCGTATTGCTGGCTCCAGCCCTCCCCCCGCCGCTCGAAGCGCAGCCGCAGGGCGTCGTGGTGCTCGGTCAGGAGCCGCAGGGCCGCGTCCAGGGCGTCCGCCGGCAGGGGCTCGCGGGTCTCGAACAGCAGGGCCTGGACGAAGCGGTGCTTGGGCTCGAGGTCCATCTCGAAGAACGAGCGCTGCACCGGCGTCAGCGGGGCCGGACCGCGGACCGGACCCTCCTCACCCACCCCGGCGCTCGCCACCGCCACTCTCGCCAGCGCGGCCACGGTCTGGTGCTCGAACATCTGCCGCGGCGTCAGCCGCAGACCCTCGCGCTGCGCCCGCGCCAGGATCTGGATGGTCAGGATCGAGTCGCCGCCGAGGTCGAAGAAGTTGTCCTCGGCCCCCACCTCGGCGATCCCCAGCACCTCCGACCAGATCCGTGCCAGCGTCCGCTCCGCCGCAGTGCGCGGCGCCACCTTGCCGCCTATCCGCCGCGCCTCCGGCGCCGGCAGCGCCGCGCGGTCCACCTTGCCGTGCACGGTGAGCGGCAGAGCGTCGAGCAGTACGAGCACCGACGGCACCATGTAGTCCGGCAGGCTCTCCCGCAGCGCCGTCCGCAGCGCCGGCTCCTCCACCCCGTCGCCCACCAGGTAGGCCACCAGCCGCTTTTCCGCCCCGTCCGCCCGCGCCACCACCACCGCCTGGCACACTCCGGGCTGGGCCAGCAGGGCCGCCTCCACCTCGCCGGGCTCGATGCGGAAGCCGCGCACCTTCACCTGCTGGTCCACCCGGCCCAGGAACTCCAGACGGCCGTCGGCCAGCGTCCGCGCCCGGTCGCCCGTGCGGTACCACCGGCCGTTGGGACCTGGCACGTACTTCTCCGCCGTCAGCTCCGGCCGGCCCAGGTAGCCGCGGCTGACCCCGGCGCCGCCGATCCACAGCTCGCCGGCGACACCTACCGGCGCCGGCCGGCCCGAAGCCTCCCGCACGCTCAGGCGCAGGTTGGCCAAAGGCCGGCCGAGCAGCGGGCGCCACGAGCCCTCGACCGCGTGGCTCGAGCAGATCACCGTGCCCTCGGTCGGACCGTAGAGGACGTGGACGTGCGCTCCACGGAACACCGCCGCCGCGTCGCGCAGCAGCTCGGCGGGCACCGCGTCGCCGCCCACGAAGATCGTCCGCAGCCCGGCATAGCGCTCCGGCTCCGGGCGCGCCCGCTCCACCACCTGCCGCAGCAGCGTCGGCACGGCGTGCAGGTGCGTGGCCCGCGCCACGGATTCCATCAGCCGATCCAGATCCAGCACCGGGCGCAGCGACACCAGCTCCGAGACGCCGCCGGCCAGCAGCGGGTTGAGCAGCTCGAACAGGAAGATGTCGAAGGTGAACGGCGCCACGCACGGCATGCGGTCCCCGGCGCTCCAGCCGAACCGCTCGGCGCTGGCCCGCAGCATGTTGGCCAGGCTCGCGTGCTCGACCATCACCGCCTTGGGCGTCCCCGTGGTTCCCGAGGTGTAGATCAGGTAGGCCAGGTCCGACGGCCGCGGCCACACCGGAGCCGCCGCCGCGACCTCCTCACCCACCGCCACCACCTCGACATTCAGGCCGGCCAGAGCCGAAAGGGGCTCCGCCCCGGTCACCACCACCCGCGCTCCTGAATCCGCCACCAGGAAGCGCAGGCGCGGCTCGGGATAGGACGGATCGAGCGGCACGTAGGCTCCGCCAGCCTTGAGGATGCCCAGCAGGCCCACCACCAGATCCGGCGTACGCTCCGCGCACAGGCCCACCCGGCTCTCCGCCCCCACCCCCAGCGACCGCAGGCGCCGGGCCAGGTGGTTCGACCGCCCCTCCAGCTCCCCGAAGCTCACCACCCGCTCGCCGCACACCAGCGCCGGAGCCTCCGGCCGCTGAGACGCCCGGGCCGAGAACAGCTCCACCACCGTCTCGCCGCTCCGGGCGACAGAGCTGTCGTTCCACTCCACCTGGAGCTGCTGTGCCTCGGCCGCGCTGAGCAGCGGCAGGGCGTCGAGGCTCGTCTCCGGCGCGCTCACCGCCGTCGAGAGCAGGCGCTCCAGAGCCCCTTCGAACCGCGCCACCGTCGCGGCGTCGAACAGGTCCGTCGAGTACGTCCACCAGCCCCGCAGGCCCGAGGGCGTCTCCCCCAGCGCCAGCTCCAGATCGAACTTCGCCGTCTCGGCCGAAACTTCTACCGCCTCCAGCTCCAGGCCCGGCAGCGACAGGCTCCCCAGCGGCGCGTTCTGCACCGTGAACATCACCTGGAACAACGGCGTGCGGCTCAGGTCACGCTGCGGGCGAAGCTCCTCGACCAGGCGCTCGAACGGCACCTCCTGGTACGCGTGCGCCTCCAGCGACCGCTCCCGCACCCGCTCCAGCAGATCCCCGAAGCTCCCCGATCCCAGAAGCTCCAGGCGCAGCACCAGCGTGTTGACGAAAAACCCGATCAGATCCTCCGTCTCCACCCGCGTCCGGCCCGCCACCGGCGTGCCTACACTCACGTCCGACTGGCCGCTGAACCGGTACAGCAGCGCCTCGAAGCCCGACAGCAGCGTCATGAACAGCGTCGCCCCGCGGCTCCGACTCAAGCGCACCAGCGCCGAGGACAGCTCCGACGACCACTGGAAGAACCGCCGCGCGCCCCGGAAGCTCTGCACCGCCGGCCGCGGCCGGTCCCACGGCAGCTCCAGCACCCCGGCAGCCCCCGCCAGACGGCCGCGCCAGTAGGCCAGTTGCTTCTCCAGCGCCTCGCCCGCCAGCCACTGCCGCTGCCAGCGCGCGAAGTCGCCGTACTGGATCGGCGGCGCGGCCGGCGCCTCCCCCTGCCCGGTCGTGTACAGCCGGTACAGCGCCTCCAGCTCGCGCACCAGCACTCCCAGCGACCAGCCGTCGCTGGCGATGTGGTGCAGGGTCAGCACCGCCTCGTGCTCCCCGGCTTCCCGGCGCAGCAGCAGCACCCGCAGCAGCGGTGGCCGGTCGAGGTCGAAGGGCCGCGCCATTTCCGCGCGCGCCAGCCGCTCGGCCTCCCGCTCCGCCGTCTCCAGCGGCAGCGCCGACAGCTCGACGACCGGCAGCGCCAGCGCCGACGCCGGCTCGACCATCTGCACCGCCGTGCCCTCGCCGCTCTCGGCGAAACGGGTCCGCAGCACCTCGTGACGGCGCACGATTTCGCTCAGCGACTCGGCCAGGGCCGCCACGTCGAGCCCGCCCCGCAGACGCAGCCGCAGCGGCACGTTGTAAACCGAACGACCCGACTCAAGACGCTCGAAGAACCATAACCGCTGCTGGCTGAAGGACAGCGGGAACGCCCCGCGGTCGCCGGTCCGCTGGATGGACGGCGCCTCCGCCGCGAGCCCGGACCGCGTCAGCTCCGCGACCACGGCGGCCAGCTCCGCGACCGTCGGCGCGTCGAACAGGCGGCGCAGGGACAGGGAGATCTGGAAAAGCTGGTTGATGCGCGACACCACCTGTGTGGCCAGCAGGGAGTGGCCGCCGAGCTCGAAAAAGCTCTCATGGCGTCCCACCTGACGCGCCTTCAGGATCTCGGCCCACACTCCCGCCAGGATCTCCTCGACCTGTGTGCGCGGAGCCTGATAGGAGGTCTCATGAGTGGCCACGGCATCCGGATCGGGCAGCGCCCTGCGATCGATCTTCCCGTTGGGAGTCAACGGGATCGCATCCAGCGTCACGAACGCGGACGGCATCATGAAATCGGGAACGTGGGCCCGCAGATGCTCCCGAAGCTCGGGGATGAGATCCCGCGGGTCCCGGACGCCGGCGACCGGGATCTCCCCGTTCTGGAACAGGTCTTGGTAGAAGGGGGTGGCCCGGTACGGCTGGTCGTGATGCCGCGAGATGAACGAAAACTCCACGGAGCTTCCATCGGTCCGGATCAGCCGCCCTTCGATGCCATAGTCCGGGTTCACTCCGTTGTCGGACAGGGTCGCGAAACAGACGGCCTCGATCCGATCGCCAGGGGCGACCTCGACGCCCGGGTGAAACACCGGGAAATAGGTGGGGAACCACGAATACCTGCCGTCGAGGATGTCGATCACGTCCCCATCCAGGTACAGGTTGAGCCAGAGCAGGAAGCCGTCCATCCGGGACCGCTGCTCGATCTTGAGCGACAGCTCCAGCTGGTACTCGGGAGCCACCGGCGCCGAGAAATCCTGGTCTTCGAAAATCCCCACGCTCGAGACGAGATGCGAAACGGGGAAGTTCTTGACGCACAGCCTGAGGTCGAACGGCCGGTCGACATGATCGAAGATCTTGCGGGCGTAATGGGCCGACACCGCCGTGAACGCGGGGCGCTCGCGGAGGCTGTCCGGCAGGCGGACGGCGGCGATCCGCGTGACGTTCCGCTCGGGGATCATGAGGCCGTCGTCCTTGAGGAGCCGCCGCGCCCCCTCGAGGATCACCGCCGCTCCTTCCGCGCCACCGATGGCCTCCACGATCTCGGAAACGCAGACGTCCGCCTTTTCCGGCAGCTCGATCCGGGCGGCGTCGCCGTGAAGTACCGTGATCCGGTCGGAGAGGCCCAGCTCCGCGACGGTCCTGCGGGCCTGCTCATAAAACTCCCGCACGATCTCGATGGCGTAGACCCGCGCGGCGCCCGCCTGGATGCAGAGGCGCGCCTGGATGGCGTCCCTCCCGGTCCCCACGTCGAGCACCACCTTGCCCGCCGCCTTCCGGCGCAAGGCGGCTTCGTACTTCTCATTCCGCAGCGCGTCGTGGGTGAGCCCGTGATAGATCAGCTCGTCGTAGACGAAGTACTCGCCCGTGGAGGGCCACAGCTCGATGGCCTGCTCGGGAGCGGGGACCACATAGGCCGCGAGGCGCAGCTCGCCGCTGGCAGCAGGGCTGGCGACCACGGCCACATCGGCGACCGCCGGGTGCCGGGCGAGGAGCGCCTCGATCTCTCCAGGCTCGATGCGGACCCCACGGATCTTGACCTGGAAGTCGGCGCGGCCGATGAAGTCGATCTCGCCGTTCGGCAAGTGGCGCGCAAGGTCTCCCGTCCTGTAGAGACGGGAGCCCGGCGACTCCGCGAAAGGATCGGGAACGAACCGCTCAGCGGTTGACGCGGGTTGACCTGAGTAGCCGCGCGCCAAGCGCAGGCCTCCGATGTAGATCTCGCCCGGCACGCCGATCGGGACGGGCCCGAGCTCATGATCGAGCAGATGGAGCCGGGCGTTCCCGAATGAACGTCCGATGGGTGGCCGCCCCGCCTCCATCGCGGCGGCAGGCACCGCCGCGCGGCTCACGACGACCGTGACCTCCGTCGGCCCGTAGTGGTTGAACACCCGGAACGGAAGCTCCGACCGCGGGCCGAGACGGAGCCGGTCGCCCCCTGTCAGCAATGCCCGAAGCGCGGCGCCTTCCGGCCAGGGGAGCTGGAAGACCTGCTCGGCCACGGACACGGGCAGATGCGTGAGGGTGGCTCCCTCACCGGCCAGCCACTCGACAAGGCGCATGGGCGCCAGACGCGTCTCCTCGTCGGCGATCGTCACCGAAGCGCCACAGATCAGATAGGGCAGCAACTCCCAGATCGATGCGTCGAAGGCGGGCGCCGCGATCCAGGTCCCGCGGTCCTCGGAACCGACGCCGTAGGTCTCGAGATGCCACGCCAGGAGATCGAGGAGGCTGCCGTGCTCGACCGCCACGCCCTTGGGAGCTCCGGTCGAGCCCGAGGTGTACAGGGTGTACGCCAGGCAACCGGCGTCGTTCCCGCTCGCCCGGGGTCCCGGAGCGGCGCCCTGTACGCCCTGGCAAAACGTCTCGCTGGTGACGACCGCCACCGCTCCGCAATCGCGCAGGATCGCGGACTGGCGTTCGGCCGGGAATGCCGGATCGATGGGGACGTAGACTCCGCCCGCCCGGAACGTGGCGAGCATGGCCACCGCGAGCCGGGCTGAACGCGGCAGGCAGACCGCCACCGCCCTCTCCGGCCCCACTCCAGCGGCCTGGAGGCAGCCGGCCAGCCTTTCCACCTCGTGGAGGAGACGCCCGTACGTCCAGGACTCGCCGTTTTCGACCAACGCCACCGCGTCAGGGGCCCGCCTGGCCCGGATCTCGAAGAGGGCGTCGACGCAGAGGCCGCGGTCCACCGCCAGGGCGGTGTCATTCCACTCCGAGAAGAGCTGATGGCGCTCGTTCTCCGTCAGCAGGCCCAGGCTCGCCACCGGCCGGTCGAGCCCCGCCGCCATGGAACGGAACAGGCTCTCCAGATGGCCCATCATCCGCAGGACCGACACTTTGTCGAAGGCAGCCCGTTCATAGAGCAAGCGTAGATCGAGGCCGCCTTCCAGCAGCCGGATCCCGAAGTTGACGGGGATGCCGGTCTGTTCCGCGGCGCGGACGTCCCGGATGGCGAGGGCGCTCTCTTCCTGCCGGTCCTGCGACTCCAGGGCGGCGGCGGCGGGGTAGTTCTCGAACACCAGCAAGGTGGTGAACAGGGGCGTTCCCGGAGGGACGTCGCTCCAGGCCTGGATGCGCACCAGCGGCGTGTGCTCGTGCTCGCGCATCTCCGTCAGCTCGTCCTGCAGCCCGGCCAGCCAGGAGTCCAGGCGCTCTTCCGGCCGCGCCAGGACGCGCACCGGCAGGGTGTTGATGAACAGGCCCAGCATGGACTCCACACCGTCGAGCTCGGCCGGCCTTCCCGAGACCGTGGTGCCGAAGACCACGTCGGCCTCGCCGCTGTAGCGGCTCAGCAGCAGCGCCCAGGCGCCCTGGGTCAGGGTGTTGAGGGTCAGCCGCTGCCGCCGCGCCAGCTCTTCGAGCCGCCGGGTCAGCGCCGGCGTTAGGCGCCGTTTCTCCTCGCCCGCTCCGCTGGCCTGGCCCGGCGCGTCGAGCCGCAGCGAGGTGGCCGTCCGGAAGCCCGCCAGGCGCTCGCGCCAGTAGGGCTCGGCCCGCGCCGGGTCCTGCCGCTCCAGCCAGGCGATGTAGTCCCGGTACGGCCGCGGGCGCTCCAGCCGCGGGCTCTCGCCGCGGCTGAACGCTGCGTAGCTGGCGAAGACCTCCGCGGCGAAGATCGACAGGCTCCAGCCGTCGAGCAGCAGGTGGTGGTGGCTCCACACCAGACGCCAGGAGCGCTCGCCCGTTCGCAGCAGCAGCAGGCGGATCAGCGGCGCCCGCTCCAGGTCGAAGCCGCGCTGGCGGTCCTCGGCCAGCAGCTCCTCCAGGCGCCGCTCCTGTTCGTCGGCGTCGAGGCCGCGCCAGTCCCGAGTCTCCAGAGGCAGCTCGACCCGGCGGTGGACCACCTGGAGGGGCCGGGCGAGGTCGCCGCCGGGGAAGGAGGCGCGCAGGACCGAGTGGCGGTCCACCACCGTCTGCCAGGCCCGGGCGAAGGCCGCCACGTCGAGATCGCCCGCCAGCGCGCAGCTCATCTGGGTCACGTACAGGCCCGCGCCGGGGGAGGCCAGGGTCTCGAACAGCAGGCCCGCCTGGAGAGGCGACAGCGGATAGACGTCCTCGAGGTCCGGATGGGCCGCCGCCAGCCGGTCCAGGGCGACCTGATCGAGGCCGGCCAGCGAGAAGTCCGAGGGCGTGTAGCCGCCGGCCTGGGGAGACAGGCAGTGGTCGATCAGCGCCCGCAGCTCCAGGAGAAAGGTCCGCGCCAGCTCCTCCACCGTGGCCCGGCGGTGGCGGTTGCGGCTGTAGGTCCAGCTCACCCGCAAACGGCCGCCGGCCACCGAGCCCACCACCTCGAGCAGATAGGACCGAGGGCCCGCGAAGCGGGCCGTGCCGGCCGACTCCCGCGCCGGCGCGAGCAGGGAATCGGTCGTCAGCACCTGATCGAGCTGGCCGAGGTAGTTGAAGGAGACCTCCGGCTCGGGCCGGGCGGCCAGGGCTTCCCGGGCCTCTTCGGGACCGAGGTAGCGCAGGGCGCCGTAGCCCACGCCGCCGTGCGGCGCCCGGCGCAGGCGCTCCTTGACCGACTTCAGCAAGTCGCCCGGCGCTTCCTTCGCCTCCAGCAGGACCGGGTAGACGGCGGTGAACCAGCCCACGGTGCGCGACAGGTCGAGCTCGGCGAAGATCTCCTCGCGGCCGTGGCCCTCCAGGGCGACGGCCACCCGCGGCGCGCCGCTCCAGCGCGACAGGGTCCGCGCCAGGGCCGACAGCAGCAGGTCGTTGATCCGTGTCCGATAGGCCGCCGGCGCCCGGCGCAGCAGCGCCTCGGTGTCGGCCGCCGACAGCGCCACCCGCACCTGGCGCGACGAGGCCCAGTCGTTCTCTCCGCGGTGGATATCGCGTGGCAGCGGTGGGGCCGGCGCCCCGGACAGCCAGTACGGCAGCTCGCTCTGAACGGCTTCGTCCGCGTAGCCGGTGAGCCGCTCGGCCCAGGTCTTGAACGAGGTGGTGCGGGCCGGCAGCCGGACGGGGCCGGACACCAGGGCCGCCCGGCAGGCGGTTTCGAAGTCTTCGAGCAGCATGCGCCAGGAGACGCCGTCGACCAGCAGGTGATGGAGGCACAGCAGCAGGCGGTCCGCTTCCCCCTCGCCGAAGTGGAAGGCCACCCCAGCCAGCAGCGGCCCGGCCGCGAGGTCGAAGCCGTCCGGCACCTGGTCGGCCGCCGCTTCCAACGCCGCCGCGCGCCGGTCCGCCGACAGAGCCGAGAGGTCGATCCGGGTGGCCGGAGCCGGGCCAGGCTCGGCGTGATGCTGGCTCCAGCTCTCCCTCTGCCGCTCGAAGCGCAGCCGCAGGGCGTCGTGGTGCTCGGTCAAGAGCCGCAGGGCCGCGTCCAGGGCGTCCGCCGGCAGGGGCTCGCGGGTCTCGAACAGCAGGGCCTGGACGAAGCGGTGCTTCGGCTCGAGGTCCATCTCGAAGAACGAGCGCTGCACCGGCGTCAGCGGGGCCGGACCGCGGACCGGACCCTCCTCACCCACCCCGGCGCTCGCCACCGCCACCCGCGCCAGCGCGGCCACGGTCTGGTGCTCGAACATCTGCCGCGGCGTCAGCCGCAGACCCTCGCGCTGCGCCCGCGCCAGGATCTGGATGGTCAGGATCGAGTCGCCGCCGAGGTCGAAGAAGTTGTCCTCGGCCCCCACCTCGGCGATCCCCAGCACCTCCGACCAGATCCGCGCCAGCGTCCGCTCCGCCGCAGTGTGCGGGGCCACCTTGCCGCCCGTCCGCCGCGCCTCCGGCGTCGGCAGCGCCGAGCGGTCCACCTTGCCGTGCACGGTGAGCGGCAGGGCGTCGAGCAGTACGAACACCGACGGCACCATGTAGTCCGGCAGGCTCTCCCGCAGCGCCGTCCGCAGCGCCGGCTCCTCCACCCCGTCGCCCACCAGGTAGGCCACCAGCCGTTTCTCCGCTCCGTCGGGCCGCGCCATCACCACCGTCTGGCGCACCCCGGGCTGGGCCAGCAGGGCCGACTCCACCTCGCCGGGCTCGATGCGGAAGCCGCGCACCTTCACCTGCTGGTCTACCCGGCCCAGGAACTCCAGACGGCCGTCGGCCAGCGTCCGCGCCCGGTCGCCCGTGCGGTACCACCGGCCGTCAGGAGCGGGAACGTACTTCTCCGCCGTCAGCTCCGGCCGGCCCAGGTAGCCGCGGCTGACCCCGGCGCCGCCGATCCACAGCTCGCCGGCCACACCTACCGGCACCGGCTGACCCGAAGCGTCCCGCACGCTCAGGCGCAGGTTGGCCAAAGGCCGGCCGAGCAGCGGGCGCCACGAGCCCTCGACCGCGTGGCTCGAGCAGATCACCGTGCCCTCGGTCGGGCCGTAGAGCACGTGGACGCGCGCTCCAGGGAACACCGCCGCCGCGTCGCGCAGCAGCTCGGCGGGCACCGCGTCGCCGCCCACGAAGATCGTCCGCAGCCCGGCGTAACGCTCCGGCTCCGGGCGCGCCCGCTCCACCACCTGCCGCAGCAGCGTCGGCACGGCGTGCAGGTGCGTGGCCCGCGCCACGGATTCCATCAGCCGATCCAGATCCAGCACCGGGCGCAGCGACACCAGCTCCGAGACGCCGCCAGCCAGCAGCGGGTTGAGCAGCTCGAACAGGAAGATGTCGAAGGTGAACGGCGCCACGCACGGCATGCGGTCCCCGGCGCTCCAGCCGAACCGCTCGGCGCTGGCCCGCAGCATGTTGGCCAGGCTCGCGTGCTCGACCATCACCGCCTTGGGCGTCCCCGTGGTTCCCGAGGTGTAGATCAGGTAGGCCAGGTCCGACGGCCGCGGCCACACCGGAGCCGCCGCCGCGACCTCCTCACCCACCGCCACCACCTCGACATTCAGGCCGGCCAGAGCCGAAAGGGGCTCCGCCCCGGTCACCACCACCCGCGCTCCTGAATCCGCCACCAGGAAGCGCAGGCGCGGCTCGGGATAGGACGGATCGAGCGGCACGTAGGCTCCGCCAGCCTTGAGGATGCCCAGCAGGCCCACCACCAGATCCGGCGTACGCTCCGCGCACAGGCCCACCCGGCTCTCCGCCCCCACCCCCAGCGACCGCAGGCGCCGGGCCAGGTGGTTCGACCGCCCCTCCAGCTCCCCGAAGCTCACCACCCGCTCGCCGCACACCAGCGCCGGAGCCTCCGGCCGCTGAGACGCCCGGGCCGAGAACAGCTCCACCACCGTCTCGCCGCTCCGGGCGACAGAGCTGTCGTTCCACTCCACCTGGAGCTGCTGTGCCTCGGCCGCGCTGAGCAGCGGCAGGGCGTCGAGGCTCGTCTCCGGCGCGCTCACCGCCGTCGAGAGCAGGCGCTCCAGAGCCCCTTCGAACCGCGCCACCGTCGCGGCGTCGAACAGGTCCGTCGAGTACGTCCACCAGCCCCGCAGGCCCGAGGGCGTCTCCCCCAGCGCCAGCTCCAGATCGAACTTCGCCGTCTCGGCCGAAACTTCTACCGCCTCCAGCTCCAGGCCCGGCAGCGACAGGCTCCCCAGCGGCGCGTTCTGCACCGTGAACATCACCTGGAACAACGGCGTGCGGCTCAGGTCACGCTGCGGGCGAAGCTCCTCGACCAGGCGCTCGAACGGCACCTCCTGGTACGCGTGCGCCTCCAGCGACCGCTCCCGCACCCGCTCCAGCAGATCCCCGAAGCTCCCCGATCCCAGAAGCTCCAGGCGCAGCACCAGCGTGTTGACGAAAAACCCGATCAGATCCTCCGTCTCCACCCGCGTCCGGCCCGCCACCGGCGTGCCTACACTCACGTCCGACTGGCCGCTGAACCGGTACAGCAGCGCCTCGAAGCCCGACAGCAGCGTCATGAACAGCGTCGCCCCGCGGCTCCGACTCAAGCGCACCAGCGCCGAGGACAGCTCCGACGACCACTGGAAGAACCGCCGCGCGCCCCGGAAGCTCTGCACCGCCGGCCGCGGCCGGTCCCACGGCAGCTCCAGCACCCCGGCAGCCCCCGCCAGACGGCCGCGCCAGTAGGCCAGTTGCTTCTCCAGCGCCTCGCCCGCCAGCCACTGCCGCTGCCAGCGCGCGAAGTCGCCGTACTGGATCGGCGGCGCGGCCGGCGCCTCCCCCTGCCCGGTCGTGTACAGCCGGTACAGCGCCTCCAGCTCGCGCACCAGCACTCCCAGCGACCAGCCGTCGCTGGCGATGTGGTGCAGGGTCAGCACCGCCTCGTGCTCCCCGGCTTCCCGGCGCAGCAGCAGCACCCGCAGCAGCGGTGGCCGGTCGAGGTCGAAGGGCCGCGCCATTTCCGCGCGCGCCAGCCGCTCGGCCTCCCGCTCCGCCGTCTCCAGCGGCAGCGCCGACAGCTCGACGACCGGCAGCGCCAGCGCCGACGCCGGCTCGACCATCTGCACCGCCGTGCCCTCGCCGCTCTCGGCGAAACGGGTCCGCAGCACCTCGTGACGGCGCACGATTTCGCTCAGCGACTCGGCCAGGGCCGCCACGTCGAGCCCGCCCCGCAGACGCAGCCGCAGCGGCACGTTGTAAACCGAACGACCCGACTCAAGACGCTCGAAGAACCATAACCGCTGCTGGCTGAAGGACAGCGGGAACGCCCCGCGGTCGCCGGTCCGCGCGAGGAGGGGGACCTCGCGGGCGCCCGGCTCAGGCCGCGCCTCGTCGATGCGCCTGGCCATGTTCCGCAGGCTGGGAGCCTCGAACACCGCCCGCACCGCCAGGTCCACCCGGAAGACTCGGCTCACCCGGGCGACGAGGCGGGTGGCCAGCAGGGAGTGCCCGCCCAGCGCGAAGAAGTCGTCCTCCGCTCCCGCCTCACCGATCCCCAGCAACTCGCTCCAGAGCGTGGCCAGGAGTTCCTCCGTCAGGGTGCGGGGGGCCGCCTGCAAGGTCTCGGCGGGGATCTCCGGAGCCGGCAGGGCCCGGCGGTCCACCTTGCCGGTGGCGGTCAAGGGAAGCAGGTCCAGCCAGGTGAAGGCGGCAGGCACCAGGGCGGCCGGCAGCCGCTCGGCCAGAAACGCCCGGAGGTCCGGACGGCTCCCGCCGTCTCCCACTACGTAGGCGGCCAGCGACTGCCCGGGAATCCAGGGCACCACGACGGCGGCCCGGACGGCGGGGTGCTGCAGCAGGTTGGCGGCGATCTCCTCGGGCTCCACCCGGACGCCGCGGATCTTGATCTGCTGGTCCAGCCTCCCCAGCACCTCCAGCGAGCCGTCCGGCCGGTAGCGGCCCCGGTCGCCGGTGCGGTACAGCAGGTCCCGCGGATCCTGGCGGAACGGGTTGGAAACGAAGCTCCTCGCCTGGTCCTCCGGGGCGTTGAGATACCCCTGAGTCAGGAAAGGCGTGCGGATGTGGATCTCGCCCGGCTCGCCGACGCCGCAGAGCCGGCCGCTCGCCGCCAACACCAGGAGCTGCGTCTCCGGCAGCGGCCAGCCGGCGGGCTGCACGCCGGGAACGGGCGGTTCCGGGACCCGGAAGGCCGCCTGGATCATGGTGGCCTCGGTCGCGCCGTAGAAGTTGACGACCTCGCCGGCCTGCGGGAACGCCTCGCGCCAGCGCTCGACCAGGGCGGAGCTCAGCGGCTCGCCGGACAGGAAGATCCAGCGCAGGCGCGACAGGGTGACGCCGGCCGGCCGCTCGCCCAGCGCCGACTGGACCACCGCCGGGACCGTGTGGAGATAGGTGATCCCCTCCCGCTCCAGCCAGGGGAGGAGCCCGTCCGGACCGTCCGCCTCCGCCAGGTGGAGGCAGGCGCCGCTCGTCAGGGGCAGGAAGAGGTCCCGCAGCACCGCGTCGAAGCTGAGGGCGATCAGCAGGCCGCCGTGGTCGTCCTCGCCGATGCCGAAGGCCCGCCGCTGCCACTCGATGAAGTGGCTCAGGCTCTTGTGGAGCCCCACCACCCCCTTGGGCATCCCCGTGGACCCCGAGGTGAAAAAGACGTAGGCCGCGTCGTCCCCGGAGACCGGCGGCAACGCCGCCTCGGCGGCGGGACCGGGGATACGGCCGTCGCCGGCGTCCACTTCCAGGATGCGGGGGCAGACCTCCTCCATCCAGGCGTCGCCGGGCTGGCGGGGACCGCAATGGAGCATCCAGCGCGCTCCCGCCGTCTCCAGGATCAGCCGCTGGCGGACGGCGGGCAGCGAGCTGTCGAGAGTCAGCAGGATCCCGCCGCTCTCGAGCACGGCCAGGATCGCGGCGATCAGCCCGAAGCCGCGCTCGCCCGCGACCGCCACCACCTCGCCGGGAGCGAGACCCGCGGCGACCAGGGCCCGGGCCGCTTCCCCGGAGCGCTGGACCAGCTCTCCGTAGGTCCAGACCTCGCCTCCACGGCGGACCGCCGGCCGCACGGGCGAGGCGGCGGCCCGCGCCCGCACGCTCGCGGCGACCAGCGGCACAGCCGGCTCCGGGAGAGGAGCCGCGGGGTCGGGCAGCAGGAGTCGGGCTGACGGGGGGACCAGGGAGTACAAATCGATGGACAGCCCGGGTTGCGCGACCGCCTGCTCGAGGAGGTGCTCGAACTGGTCCAGGAGGTGGAGGATCCGCGTCTCGCTGAAGCGGGACCGCTGGTAGACAAAGCGCAGCGACACCTCGTTCCCCAGCTCGGAGAGATAGAGCGTCAGCGGCAGCTTGGATTCAGGCTCGGCGAGCTCCAGCGGCTCCCATCCCAGCCGCGAGGCTGACCGCCCCTCCCCGGAGATGGCCAGATGATTGAACAGCACCTCGAACAGGGGGTGGCGGCCCAGGGCCCGCTCCGGCTGTACCTCCTCCACCAGGCGTTCGAACGGCAGGTCCTGGTGGGCGTAGGCCTCCAGCATGGCCTCCCGGACACGGTCCAGCAGCTCGCGGAACGCCGGGGCGCCGGAGAGGTCGGTCCGCAGCGGCAGGGTATTGACGAAGGAGCCGATGAGCCCTTCGGTGTCCAGGTGGTTGCGGTTGGCGATCGCCAAGCCGACGACGAGGTCGCTCTGGCCGCTGAGGTGCCGCAGCAGAACCTCGAAGGCGGCGAGGAGAGCCATCGCCAGGGTGCAGCCCTGTTCGCGGCCGAGAGCCCGCACGCCGGCAACCAGGCTCTCCGGGAGCTGACGGGACGCCGCGCCGCCACGGAAATCGGGCCTGTCCCCGGCGCCGTCCCCGGGCAGGTCGAGGACCGGCAGTTCGCCGCCGAAACGGCGGCGGGCGTAGTCCAGATGCTCCGCCAGGACCTCGTCGTCCAGCCAGCGGCGCTGCCAGGCGGCGAAGTCGGCGTACTGCAGCGGGAGATCCGGAAGCTCGGGCGCCCTCCCTTCGACCCAGGAGGCGTAGAGCTCCTCCACCTCCCTCTGGAGCACGCCCACCGACCAGCCGTCGCTGACGATGTGGTGCAGGTTGAGGACCAGCGCCTGGTCCTCCTCGTCGAGGCGCAGCAGGCTCATGCGCAGCAGCGGTCCCCGCCGCAGGTCGAACGGCCGCTCCGCCTCGGCGCGCGCCAGCCGGAGCGCCTCGTCCAGCCGCCGGCCGGCGGGCAGGGAGCGCAGGTCGGCCACCGGCAGCGCGACCGGCCGGGCAGGGTCGATGCGCTGCACCGGCCGGCCGTCCACGCTCTCGAAGCGGGTGCGCAGAGCCTCATGGCGCCGGACGACCTCGCCGGCCGCCCAGGCGAGGGCGGCGGGGTCCAGGAACCGGCGGCAGCGCAGGACCAGGGGGATGTTGTAGGCCACGCTCCCCGGCTCGAGCTGCTCGAGGAACCAGAGCCGCTGCTGCGCGAACGAGAGCGCCAGCTCGCCGCCGCGCTCCACGGGCGCCATGGGCGGTCGCCCGGCGCCGCGCGTGCCACGGCCCAGCAGGTCCTCGACCTCCCGGGCCAGACCCTCCACCGTCGGGCTGCGGAACAAGACCTGGAGGGGGATCTCCACGCCGAAGCTCCGCCGCGCGCGCGAGATGACCTGGGTAGCCAGCAGCGAGTGGCCCCCCAGCGCGAAGAAGTCGTCCGTCCGGCCCACCGGGCCGATGTCCAGCAGCTCCTCCCAGAGGTCGGCCAAGAGCTGCTCGGTCACCGACTGCGGCGCGGCGAAGCCCTCCCGCGCCTCCCGGGGCGCGGCGCCCGGTGCTGGCAGCGCCTCGCGGTCGATCTTGCCGTTGGGCGTCAGCGGCAGGGCGTCCATCACGATGAAGGCGGCCGGGACCATGTATTCGGGAAGCCGCCGGACCAGGTGATCGCGCAGCGCGGCGCGGAGAGCCGCTTCGTCCCCCGCTCCCTCGTGGGGGGTCACGTAGGCGACGAGACGCCGGTCCGCCGAAGCGCCGTCCTGGCGCGCCAGGACCACCGTCGTCCCCACGCCCGGGTGCCCGTTCAGCGCCGCTTCGATCTCGCCGAGCTCGATGCGGAAGCCGCGGATCTTGACCTGGTGATCCTTGCGCCCCAGGAACTGGACGCGGCCGTCGGGCAGGAAACGCGCGAGGTCGCCCGAGTCGTAGAGCCGCTCCCCCGCACCGCCGAAGGGGTCGGGGACGAACCGTTCCGCGGACAGATCCGGCCGCCGCCAGTAGCCGCGGGCGAGTCCGTCGCCGCCGATGTAGAGGCGGCCCGGAACCCCGATGGGAACGGGACCCAGGGTGCGGTCCAGGATCCGCAGCCGGGTGTTCGCGAGGGGGCGACCGATCGGGATGTTGCGGACCTCGGGGCCCACGTCGTGGATATGCAGCCAGGTGGCGAAGGTCGTGCTCTCGGTCGGTCCGTAGCCGTTGAGCAGACGCTCCGGCGGCGTCCCGGCGAGCACCCGGCGGGCGGCCACCGGATCCACTTCCTGGCCGCCGACCAGCAGGGCGCGGACGCCCGCGAAGGCCCCGGGCGCCTCTTGGGCCATCTGCTGGAAGAGTGCCGCCGTCATGAACAGCGCGGTGATCCCCTGGTCCCGCAGCTCCGCCGCGAGCTCCCGGGGCGAGAGGGCCACCTCCCTGCGGATCCCCACCAGGCAGGCGCCGCAGAGGAAAGTCCCCCAGAACTCGAACGTCGCGGCGTCGAAGGAGCTGTTGGAGATCTGGGCGATGCGGTCGTCCGGGCCGAGCTGGACGTAGTTGGTCTCCAGGAGCAGACGGCTGACGCCGCGCTGCGGGATGGCCACCCCCTTCGGCCGGCCGGTCGAGCCCGAGGTGTACATCACGTACGCCAGGTTGTCGGCGCCGCCCGCGTGCGGCGGGTCCTCCTCCGACCGCGAAGCGATGGCGTCCCGCTCGCGGTCTAGGTCGACGATCCAGGCGCCGCCGTCCGCGAGCCTCTCGGCGAGGCCTCCGCAGGTCAGCAGCACGGCCGCCCCAGAGTCCTCCAACATCCAGCGCAGCCGCTCGGCGGGATAGGCGGGATCGAGGGGGACGTAGTAGCCGCCCGCCTTGAGGATGGCCAGGAAGGCCACCGCCATGGCGGACGAGCGCTCCAGACAGACGGCCACCGCGACGTCGGGCCCCACCCCCAGGTCGCGCAGGTGCCAGGCCAGGCGGTTGGCGGCGGCGTTGAGATCCCGGAAGGTGGTGGTCTCGCCGAAGAAGCGGAGGGCCACGGCGTCAGGTATGGACGCGGCGCGCGCCTCGAACAGGCGGGCGAGCGGCTCGCCCGCCGGATACTCGGAGCGCCAGTCGTTCCACTCGACCAGGAGCTGGTGACGCTCGGCGGCGGCCAGCAGCGGGAGCTCGGAGAGACAGGCTTCCGGCCGCGCGACCACAGCCTCCAGCAGGGTCACGTAATGGCCCAGGAGGCGGACCATGGTGGGGCCGTCGAAGAGGTCGGTGGCGTACTCGAGCCCCCCGACCAGGCGGCCGTCCTCCTGGGCCAGCGAGAGCGTGAGGTCGAACTTGGCGATGCCCGCGCTCTGGGGGACGGGGACCAGGGAGAGGCCGGGCAGCTCCAGGGGCGGGATGGCAGCGTTCTGCAGCGCGAAGACCACCTGGAAGAGCGGCGTGTGGCCCAGGTTGCGCTCCGGCTGCAGCTCCTCGATGAGCCGCTCGAGCGGGAGGTCCTGGTGCGCGTAGTCCGCCAGGATGCTCTCCCGCACCTTCAGCAGCACGCTCGCGAACCGGGGGTCGCCCGCCAGATCGGCGCGGACTACCACGGTGTTGACGAAGAAGCCCAGGAGGTTCTCCATCTCCACCCGGTCGCGGCCCGCCACCGGCGTGCCGACCAGCAGGTCGTCCTGTCCCGAATAGCGGGAGAGGAGGACCTGCAGGGCGGTGACCAGGGTCATGAAGAGCGTGGCGCCCTGGGAGCGGCCGGCGGTCTCCAGGGCCCGCGCCAGCCCGGCCGGGATCTCGAGCGGGCGGGAATCCCCGCGCAGGCTCCGCACGGCCGGCCGCGGCCGGTCCGTAGGCATCTCCAGCAGCGTGGGCGCGCCCGCGAGCCGCCGCCGCCAGTAGTCCAGCTTCGCCTCCAGCACCTCGCCGGTGAGCCACCGCCGCTGCCAGGCGGCGTAGTCGGCGTACTGGACCGGGAGCTCGGGGAGCGCGGGAGGGCGCCCCGCCGCCTGGGTCTCCACGATCTCCTTCAGCTCGCGCACCAGCAGGCCGGCCGACCACCCGTCGCTGACGATGTGGTGGAAGGTGATCAGCGCCAGGTGCTCCTGTCCGCGAGCGCCGACGTCGCCGAGGGCGAGCAGGGAGACGCGCAGGACCGGGCCGCGCACGAGGTCGAAGGGGCGGCGGGCCTCTTCGACCGCCAGGCGCCGGGCCTCGCGCTCCCGCTCCGAAGGGGGCAGTGCCCGCAGGTCCACCACCGGCAGCGCGGCGGGCGCGGGCGGCGCCACCACCTGGACGCCGTGGCCGCCGGCGGCCGGGAAAGTGGTCCGCAACACCTCGTGGCGCCGGACGATCTCGCCCAGCGCCGCAGCCAGGACACGGGAATCCAGATCTCCGCGCAGGCGCAGGAAGGCAGGGATGTTGTAGAGCGGAGTGCCGGGCTCCAGCTGTTCCAGGAACCAGAGCCGCTCCTGGGCGAAGGAGAGGGGCAGCTTCCCCGTCCTCGGCACCGGCGCGAGGGGTGGCGGCGCGGCCCCGGCGTCCTGGCGCAGGGCCGACTCGATCCGCCGCGCCAGACCGGCCACCGTGGGCTCCTCGAACAGGGCGCGCAGGGGGAGCTCCACCTGGAAGAGCTGGCGCACCCGGGAGACGACCCGGGTGGCGAGCAGGGAGTGACCGCCCAGCTCGAAGAAGTCGGCCCGCCGGTCGACGGTCTCGCGCGTCAGGATCTCGGCCCAGACGCCCGCCAGCAAATCCTCCACGGCGGAGGCCGGGATCTCGGCCTCGGGCGACGCCGGTGCCGCCGTCCCGGCCAGGGCGGCGAGGTCGGCCAGTTTGCGGCGGTCGATCTTGTCGTTGGTGGTCAGCGGGAGCGACTCCAGGGTCATGAAGGCGCCGGGTACCATGGCCTCCGGCAGGCGCATCGCCAGCGCCTCGCGCAGCCCGCGGGCGAGGCTCCCCGGCTCGCCCTCCACGGGGACCACAAAGGCGACCAGGTGAACGTCACCCCGGAGACCCTCGCGGGCGAGCACCACCGCCTCCCGGACCTCGTCCAGGCGACCCAGGGCGGCCTCGATCTCCCCCAGCTCGACGCGCACGCCGCGCACCTTGACCTGGTGGTCCGTCCTGCCCAGGAACTCGATCCGGCCGTCCCGGCGCCAGCGGCCGAGGTCACCGGTCCGGTACAGACGGGCACCCGGAACGCTGCTGAAGGGATCGGGGATGAAGCGGTCGGCCGTCAACGCGGACCGGCCCAGATACCCCCGGGCCAGCCCCGGCCCGCCCAGGCAGATCTCCCCGGGAACACCCGCAGGGAGCGGCTCCTGGTTCGAGTCGAGGACATAGACCCGGGCGCCCGCCGCCGGACGGCCGATCGAGGCGTGCGACCGCGCCTCCGGGCCCACGGCGCCGCACGTGGCGAGCACCGTGCCCTCGGTGGGGCCGTAGTGGTCGACCAACGTGAACGGCAGCGGTCCGAGGGGCGGGCGACGCAGCTTGTCCCCGCCGGTGAGGAGGAAACGGAGGGGTACGCTCTCCGGCCAGGGCAGGTCGAGCACCATCTCGGCCAGGGCGGTCGGCAGGAAGCTCACCGTGATCCCCCGCTCCACGATCCAGGCGGCGAGCCGCTCGGGCGAGAGGCGCGCCTCTTCGTCGGGCACCAGGACGCCGGCCCCGGCCGCCAGGGCGGGCACGAGCTCCCACAACGAGGCGTCGAAGCCCGGGGAGGCCACCCAGGTGCACCGGTCCGCCGGACCCAGCCCATAGGTCCCCACGTGCCAGTGGACCAGACCCGCCAGGCTCCGGTGCTCGATCGCCACACCCTTCGGCTCGCCGGTCGAGCCCGAGGTGTAGATGACGTAGGCGAGTTCGCCGGCCTCCGCCGGGCGGGTCTCCATGGCCGGGGCCGGCTCTGCTTCCAAGGCTTTTAGGAGAAGCACGCGGCTGCCGGACGCGGCCAGCGGGCCGGCGTGGCGCTCGCGCGTCAGGACCACCGGCGCGCCGGCGTCGCGCAACAGATGGACCAGCCGTTCTCCCGGCAGGGCCGGATCCAGAGGCAGGTAGACCATCCCGGCCTCGAACGTCGCCAGGAGGCAGACGGCCAGGTCGGGGGAACGCTCGAGGCAGACCCCTACTACCTCACCGCGGCCCATCCCGCGGGCGATGAGGCGGGCCGCCAGCCGGCCGGCGCGGTCCACCAGCTCCCCATAGGTCAGCGTCTCCCCGGAGGTCACCACCGCCGGCGCGTCCGGAGCCTCGGCGGCCTGCCGGGCCACCAGCCGGTGCGCCAACTCCGGGCTCCCGCCGCCACCCTGCTCGTTCCAGGAGACCAGGATCTGGCGCCGCTCCTCCGCGGTCAGCAGGGGCAGGCCGGCGAGGCGCGACGCCGGGGTCTCCGCCACGGCGCGGAGGAGGACCTCCAGGTGCCCCACCAGGCGCTGAACGGTCTCCGGATCGAAGAGGTCGGCGCTGTACTCCACCGCGGCGGCGAAGCGCCGGGGCGTACGCGTAAGGCTCAGGGCCAGGTCGAACTTGGCCGTCCCGGTGTCGGCGGGCAGCGGCTCCAGCTCCAGATCGCCCCAACGTTCCTCCTCGTCGCTTCCGAGCGCGAGGTCGAACGTCACCTGCACGAGCGGCGGATGGCTGAGGTCGCGGTCGGAGACCAGCGCCTCTACCAGGCGCTCGAACGGCAGGTCCTGGTGGGCGTGGGCGTCGAGGACCACCCGCCGGGTCTCCGCGAGGAGGTCCGGGAACCCGGCGCCGGGCGCCGGCCGCAGGCGCAAGGGGAGGAGATTGACGAAGAAGCCGATCAGCTCCTCCAGCTCCACCAGGGGGCGGTTCGCCACCGGCGAGCCCACCATGACGTCGTCACGGTCCGTGTAGCGTCCGAGCAGCGCGCCGAACGCGGCGAGCAGGGTCATGAACAGGGTCGCCCCCTCGCGCCGGCCCAGGGCCTCCAGCCGTTCGGCGAGATCCACCGGGAGATCACGCACAAGCACGGCGCCGCGCAGGCTCCGCACCGCGGGACGCGGCCGGTCGGACGGCAGCTCGAGCACGGGCGCGCCTGCCAGCCGCCCGCTCCAGTGGGCGACCTCGCCGGCCAGGGTCTCGGGGTCCAGCCAGCGGCGCTGCCAGACGGCGAAATCGGCATACTGGAGAGGCAGCTCCCCGAGCGGTGAGGGACGGCCGGCGGCGAGAGCCGCGTAGGCCTTCCGCACCTCCCGCCGCAGCAGTCCCATGGACCAGCCGTCGGTGACGGCGTGGTGGAGGGTCAGCGCCAGTGCGTGGTCCGCCTCTCCCAGCCGGAAAAGGACCGCCCGCCACAGGGGACCGGACGCGAGGTCGAACGGTCGCGCCACCTCTTCCTCCAGGGCCCGGAGGAGAGCCCGCTCAGGCTCCGGGACGTCCTCCAGGACCACCCGCGGCAAGGTCCAGGCCGCCGGGGGGGAAATGACCTGTACGGGCGCTCCGTCCGCCGTGGCACGCAACGCGGTGCGCAGCGCCTCGTGGCGGCGGACGACCTCCCGCAGGGCGCCTTCCAGGGCTTCCGGTCGCAGGGGGCCGCGCAGGCGCAGGGCCGCGGCCACGTTGTAGGCGGCGGTGCCGGGCTGGAGCTGCTCGACTAGCCACAGGCGCTCCTGAGCCAGGGACAGCGGCGGCGCGGCCGCGCGGTCCGCGGGCTCCAGCGGCGGGCGATGGCTCCGCCCGGCCCGCGTCGCTTCCTCGATCCATACCGCCAGCGAGGAGACCGTCGGGTTCTCGAACAGGCGCGCCAGCGGCACCTCCGCCCCGAAAGCGCGGGCGAGGCGGGAGGCCACCTGGGCCGCTAGCAGCGAGTGTCCGCCCGACTCGAAGAAGTCGTCGTCGCGCCCGATTTCCGCGTGCCCCAGGACCTCGGCCCAGACGCCGGCCACGATCTGCTCGACGGGAGTGCGGGGCTCGCTCACCCGCCGCGCCCCCTCGGGACGGGACTCCTCGGGCGCGGGGAGCGCCCGGCGGTCGACCTTGCCGCTCGGGGTCAGGGGGAGGGCGGCGAGAAGGATGATGGGCGACGGCACCATGTAGTCCGGGAGTCGCTCCAGGGCATGGCGGCGCAGCGCCTCGGCGGTGGCGGCGGCCGGGTCGGCCACTACGTAGGCCACCAGCCGCTTGCCTCCCGCCCCGTCGTCCCGCGCCATCGCCACGGCCTGGCGCACGCCGGGATGCATCCTCAGGACCGATTCGATCTCCCCCAGCTCGATACGGAAGCCGCGCACCTTGACCTGCTGGTCGATGCGGCCGAGGTACTCCAGATCGCCGTCGGGCAGGTAGCGGGCCGCGTCGCCGCTGCGGTACAGGCGGTCGCCCGGCCGGCCGCCCGCGGAGTCGGGGACGAACCGCGCCGCCGTCAGGGCGGGGTTGCCCAGATAGCCCCGGGCCACGCCATGTCCGGCGACGAAGATCTCGCCGGGGACGCCGATCGGGACGGGCTGGAGCCGGGCGTCGAGGAGCAGGATCCGGAGATCCCGGAGCGGGCGGCCGATCACGCTCCGGCCGGGCGCCGCCAGGTCGTCCAGCGACAGGGGACGGTAGGTGACGTGCACCGTCGTCTCGGTGATGCCGTACATGTTCACCAGCGCCGGCCGGACGTCGCCGTGCCGCTCCCACCAGGGACGCAGGTTGGCCAGGTCGAGCGCCTCGCCGCCGAAGACCACCAAGCGCAGATGGAGCGGAGCGTCATCCCCGGCCTGGAGGTCGGCGTCGACCAGCTGGCGGAACGCCGACGGCGTCTGGTTGAGCACGGTGATCCGTTCGCTCGCCAACAGACGGTGGAAGTCGTCCGGCGAGCGGCTGACCCAGTAGGGCACTACCACCAGGCGGCCGCCGTAGAGCAGCATCGCCCAGATCTCCCAGACCGAGAAGTCAAAGGCCTGGGAGTGGAACAGGGTCCCCGCGTCGTCCGGACCGAAGCGGAAGTCCTCCCAGGTCGGCCTCCATGAGGCTGACGGCGTTGCCGTGGAGCACCACCACGCCCTTGGGCCGGCCCGTGGAACCGGAGGTGAAGATCACGTACGCGGGGCTGTCCGGAGCCGCGCGCCGGAGGGGATTGCCGGCCGAGACGGCGTCGCCGGAGGGCGGCGGAGCGTCCAGACACACGACTTCCGTGCCGGGCAGGTCCGGCAGCTCGGCGAGCAGCGAGGCCTCCGTGAGGACGACCGGCGCCCGCGCGTCCTCCAGGATCCAGGCCAGCCGCTCCCGGGGATAGGCGGGGTCCAGCGGCACGTAGGCGCCGCCTGCCTTCAGGATGCCCAGGATGGCCACTACCATGTCCAGCGACCGGGTGGTGAACAGGCCTACCAGGGTCCCCGGGTCCACTCCGAGGTCGATCAGGCGCCAGGCCAGTCGGTTGGCCCGCAGGTTCAGTTCGCGGTAGGTGAGGCCCTCGCCATCCAGGGTGACCGCCACCGCCTCCGGCGTCCGCTCCGCCTGCGCCTCGAAGACCTCGTGCAGGCAAGGCTGGTCCGGCGCCGGTTCCCACTGGCCAGCCCACTCCGCCAGGGCCTGGTGGCGCTCCGCCGGGGTCATCAGGGGAAGGTCGGCCACGCGCTCGCGGGGATCGCCCGCCATCGCCCCGAGGAGCGTCCCGAAGTGCTCCAGCATCCGCAGCACGGTCGCGGAGTCGAACAGGTCGCTGCTGTAGGTCACCTGGACCTGGAGGCCATCGGACGCCTGAGAGAGCGACCAAGTCATGTCGAACTGCGCCGTCCTGGCGTCCACCTCCAGCGTCTCGATGCGCAGCCCGCTCACCTCGGCGACGGTCTGGGGCGCGTTCTGTAGCGCGAACATGACCTGGAACAGGGGGTTGATCCCCAGATGCCGTCCGGCCAGGACCTGCTCCACCACCTTCTCGAAGGGAACGTCCTGATGGACGTAAGCGTCCAGGGCGACCTTCCGCACCCGGCGCAGAAGCTGGTGCGCGGACGGCTCGCCGGAGAGGTCGAGCCGCAGGGCCAGGGTGTTGACGAAAAAGCCGATGAGCTTTTCGGTCTCATGGCTCCGGCGATTTGCGATGGGAGAGCCGACGACCAGATCCGTCTGCCCCGAGTAGCGGGAGAGCAGCGCCCCGAAACCTGCCAGGAGGACCATGAACGGGGTCGCCGCTTCCTCTCTCGCCCAACCCTCCAGCCGCTCGGCCAGAGCCCGCGGCAGCAGGCCCGTCCGCGCTGCGCCGCGCACCAGGGGACCGGCGGGCCGGGGGTGGTCGGTGGGGAGCGTCAGGTTGGGAGGGCTCTGGAGCTGGCGCCGCCAGTAGGGGAGCTGCGCCTCCAGGACTCCGCCCTCCAGCCAGTCGCGCTGCCAGACGGCGAAGTCCCCGTACTGGACCGTGAGCTCGCCGAGGCCGGGGACGCGACGGCCGGCGAAGGCTTCATAGAACGCCGCGAGCTCGCGCTGCAGGATGCCTACCGACCAGCCGTCGGAGACGATGTGGTGGATGGTCAGCACCAGCAGGTGGCTCTCACGGCCGAGGCGCAGGAGCAGCGAGCGCAGCAGCGGCCCGACCGTGAGGTCGAACGGCCGATAGGCTTCGCCGTCGGTGAGGCGGCGGGCCTCCTCCCCGGCGTTGGCCGGCGGCAGGCCGCCCAGGTCCACGCACGGCAGGGACACGGACGGCTCGGCCGCGATCCTCTGGCGCGGCTCCCCGTCGACGACGACATGGAAGGTCGTGCGCAGCGTCTCGTGACGCCGGGCCAGGCTCTCCAGGGTGCGGACCAGGGACGCCACGTCGAGCGGCCCCGAGAGCCGGACGGAGGCCGGCATGTTGTAGGCCGGGTTCCCGGGGATAAGCTGGTCGAGCAGCCAGAGCCGCTGCTGGGCGAAGGAGAGCGGCAAGCCTTCCGGCCCGCGGGGTTGCCAAGGGATCGACGGCGAGGCCGGGGCCTTCGCTCCCTCCTCGGCCGCCGCTCTGGGTTTCCGCAGACGCCGCAGGAGCAGCTCTCGCTGCTCCGGCGTCAGTCCCGCGATGATCTTCGACAGATCGCTCATAGCACATCTCCGGAACCGGTTTCGCCGATAAGACTCCGCTGCTCTTCCTCGCTCAACCCGCCGATCTCCCCCAACAGCCGGGCCAGCATCGCGTCGTCCACCTCCTCGGCCTGGCGCTGCACGACGGCCAGCGCCAGGCCGGCCACGGTAGGCGCCTCGAACACGACCCGCAGCGGCAGCTCCACCTCAAGCCGCTCGCGGACCCGGGAGACGACCTGGGTGGCGAGCAGGGAGTGTCCCCCGAGGTCGAAGAAATCGTCGTGGACGCCGACGCGATCGATCCCCAGGATGTCCCGCCAGATCTCCGCCAGCGCCTCCTCGGTAGGGGTGCGGGGCGCGACGAAGACGCCGTCCCCCAGCTCGGACCGGCTGGCGCCGGGCGCGGGCAGGGCCCGTCGGTCGATCTTGCCGTTGGCGTTCAACGGCAGGAGCGTCCAGCCGTACGAAAGCCGCGGGCACCATGTGCTCGGGGAGGTTCTCCCGCAGCCGGGTACGCAGCGCGGGCACCAGCCGGCGGATGAGCTTACCGTGCAGCGGCCGGTTGGTGAACGCCGTCCAGGCCGCTCCGGTTCCCCAACCGCGGCGGGCAGGTCCGGCCCGGCGGCCTCCCGCGCGCTCCCCCGCCGGGTCAGCAGGATGTCGAACGCTCCCGCCTCGTCGGAGGAGGCCCAGGAGAGGTCGGCGTCGTAGGGCAGGCCGGCGAGCATCCGCGCGACCTCGTCCGGGGCCACCCAGCCCTCCGGGCTCGCGGCCAGCCGGAGCTCGAGGTCCCGCCGCAGCTCGCCGACGGTCCGCTCGCCGGCTCCCTCTTCGCGGAGGAGGGCGAGGGCCTCGGACTCGCGCCGCAGGCGGGCGTTCGGCACGCCGGTGATGCGCGCCCGCGCCGGCGACTCCTCCTCCAGCCAGCGGCGCAGCCCGGCCGCCGTCAGCCCGTCCCCCCGCCAGTCACGGCTCGACGACGGAGCGACCGCCTCCGCGGGCCCAACGTGGAGGACGACGTCGTAGCGGAAGACCGTCATCTCGGTCCGGAACCGTCCCAGCTTGGGCCGGATCTCCACCTGAACGACGCCGGGTACCCGCGCGGTCAAGGCCTGGAAGAAGGCCGGATCGACCACCAGTTCCTCGTCCTGCTCCTCCTCGCGGCGGGCGCGCTCGCGCAGCTCCCGGAGCGTGAGGGAGTCGGGGGCGCGGTGCAGTTGCACGGCGAGGTGGAAGGTGGCGAGGAGAGGCAGGCTGCGCACGTCGCCCACGAACACGGTCCCGCCGGGCCGCACCAGCCGCACGGCCGACTCCATGACCCGCAGCAGGTAGCCGGAGTCGGGGAAGTACTGGGCCACCGAGTTGAGGATCACGGTGTCGAACGAGCCAGGCGCGAACTCCTGGAGCCGGTCGGCGGGCGCCTGGCGCAGGGAGACCTGGGGGAGCTCCCGGCCGGGCTCGGCCAGCCGTTCCCGCAGGTAGCGCAGGGCCGTGCGCGAGAAGTCGGTGGCGTGATAGACACTGCAGACGGGGGCCACGCGGAACAGCAGGAGGCCGGTGCCGGAGCCGATCTCGAGGGCCCGGCGGGGTTCCAGGGCCAAGATGCGCTCCACCGTGCGGTCGACCCACTCCCGCATCTCTTCGGCGGGGATCGGCTCTCCCGTGAAGCTGCTGTTCCAGCCCGAGAAGCCCGCGTCCGGCCCCTCCTCCCGCGCGGCCTGGTCGTAGGTGTCGTCGAAGACCTCCTGCCACCGCTCCACCTGCTCGGCGGCAGCGCCGGCGTCCATGGCAGCGTCGGCCGCCTCCGGGACCACGTAGGCGACGAGCTGGCGGTCGCCGGGGACATCCTCGCGGGCGATCACCACGGCCTCCTGGACCCCGGGTTGCCGCCGGAGCGCCGCCTCGATCTCTCCGAGCTCGATGCGGAAGCCTCGCACCTTGACCTGCTGGTCGAGCCGGCCGAGGACCTCGAGGCCGTCGTGAGGGTGTATGCGCCCCAGGTCGCCGGTCCGGAACAGGCGTCCGCCCGGTTGCGGGCTCCAGGGGTCCGGCACGAAGGCGGCGGCGGTGAGGTCCGGCCGGTTGGCGTAGCCCCGCGCCAGGCCGGGTCCGCCGACGCAGATCTCCCCAATGGCGCCCACAGGCATAGGCTGGAAGCCCGCGTCGAGCAGGCGGACCCGCATGCCCCGTATCGGCCCGCCCACGGTCACCGGCCCTCCCGCCGCCACCTGACCGCAGGTGGCGTTGGAGGTCACCTCGGTGGGGCCGTAGAGGTTCCAGATCGTCAGTTGGGGCAGCAGGGCCAGCGTCCTCTCCACCAGCTCCGGGGGGAACCCTTCGCCGCCGAGGTAGAGGTGGCCGAAACCGGGAGCGGCGCCGCGGGCGGCGATCTCGGCCAGCAGCACGCTCCACAGCGACGGCACGCAGTTGAAGCCGCTCTCCCGCCCGCCTTCGAGCAGGCGGAGCAGGGCCGCGGGCTCCCGCAGCTCGCCCTCGTCTACCAGCCAGACCCCGTCGCCGCTGACCAGGGGCGCCAGGAGCTGCAGGAGACTGGCGTCGAAGCTCAACCGCGTCACCAGGGGGAGCCGACGCGCGCTCCGCGCCAGCAGGTCCCAGGCGGCCCAGTGGAGGAAGTTGGCCAGGGCCCTGTGCGGCACGGCCACTCCCTTCGGCCGGCCCGTGGACCCCGAGGTGTAGAGGACATAGGCCAGGCTCTCGCCAACGAGCCCGGCCGCCGCCGGTCGCTCCCGGCTCTCGGCCTCCAGGGCGGCGGCGTCGCGGTCGAAGCGGAACAGCCCGGCCGGCCCGCCTTCGACGCGGGCGGCGAGATCCCCCCGCGTCAGCACGAGACGGCTGCCGGCGTCGTCCAGGATGTAGGCCAGGCGCTCCGGCGGGTTCTCCGGGTCCAGCGGCAGATAGGCGGCGCCGGCCTTGAGGATTCCCAGGAGGCCGACGAGCATCTCGCCGGAGCGCTCCAGGCAGACGCCCACCACGTCCTCCCGTCCGATGCCGCGGCGCGCCAGCAGGCGCGCCAGCCGGTTGGCTTGGCGGTCCAGCTCGGCGTAGGTCAGCGGCTCCCCGTCACCAAACACGGCGACAGCGTCCGGCGTCAGGTCAGCCTGGCGCTCGAAGGCCTCCTGGGCGAGCGGGATCCGTTCCGGCGGCGGAGCGCCGGCCCACTCCCGGAGCAGTTCCCGCAGCTCGTCCGCGTCGAACAGTGCGCCTTCCGCGACCACGCGGTTGGTGTCGCCGGCAAGGGCGGAGAACAGGACCAGGAAATGCCGCTCCATGCGCTCGAGCGTGGCGGCGTCGAAGATCTCGGTGCTGTAGGTCCAGCGCAGCTCGAACCCCTCCGGCCGCTCCCAGACGTCGAGGGAGAGGTCGAAGCGGTTAGTGGTGAAGCCGAATTCCAGCGGGCTCGCCTCCAGATCCTTCAACCCCAGGTGGGGAGCGGGCATGTTCAGCAACGCGAAGGTGACCTGGAAGAGCGGCATGTAGGCCGCGTCGCGCTCGACGTCGAGCTCCTCGACCAGGCGCTCGAACGGCAGGTCCTGGTGGTGATAGGCCGCCAGCGAGGTCTCCCGGACGCGCGCCAGGAGCTGGCGGAAGGTCGCGTCGCCGTCGACCCGGCAGCGCATCGCCAGCATATTCACGAAGAAGCCGATCAGACCTTCGGTCTCGGACCGGTTCCGGTTCGCGATGGGCGATCCGATCATCACGTCGCGCTGGCCGGAGTAGCGGGAGAGCAGGACCAGGAAGGCCGCCAGCAGGACCATGTAGGGAGTCGCTCCCTCGCGCCGGCCCAGACTCCGGACTTCCGCCGCCAGTCCGGTGGGCAGCGGGAAGGAGTGGATGGCGCCCCGGTACCGGCTGACGGCCGGGCGCGCCCGGTCCGCAGGCATCCGCAGCCTCTCGGCACCCGCCAGCTTCCCGGTCCAGAAGCGGAGCAGGCCGGCGAACTGCTCACCGCTTAACCAGCGGCGCTGCCACACGGCGAAGTCCCTGTACTGGATGGGGAGCTCCGGCAACGGCGACGGCAGGCCGGCAGCGAACGCCTCGTAGAGGGCGCTCAGCTCGCGGCTGAAGACGCCCACCGACCAACCGTCCGCGGCGATGTGGTGGAGGGTCGCCAGCAGGACGTGCTCGCCGGCGCCGAGGCGCAGCAGCGAGGCGCGCAGCATCGGATCGAGGCCGAGATCGAAGGAACGCAGCGACTCCCGCCGCGCCAGCTTCAGGGCCTCCGCCTCGGTCGCCGACGCGGGCAGACCCGAGAGGTCGATCAACGGCAGGTCCAGGCCGCGGGCGGGCGCCACCACCTGAACCGGCCGGCCGCCGGCCACGGCGAAGGTGGTGCGCAACACCTCGTGCCGGCGCGCGATCTCGCCGAAAGCCAGCCGCAGCGCCTCCGGCTTCAGATCTCCCCGCAGCCGGACGGCGGAAGGCATGTTGTAGAACGGGTTCCCCGGCGCGAACTCCGAGAGGAACCACAGCCGTTCCTGGGCGAAGGACAGCGGCGCCTCGGCCGGGCACTCCACCCGAATCGGCTCCGGCACCGGGGCCGACGTCACGCGCCGCGCCAGCGCCGCCACCGTGGGCGCCTCGAACAGGTCCCGCACCGACAGCTCCGCCCCCAGGACTGACCGCGCCCGCGACACCACCCGCGTGGCCAGCAGCGAGTGGCCTCCCAGCTCGAAGAAGCTCTCCTCCACCCCCACCCGCTCCAGCCCCAACACCTCCGCCCAGATCCCCGCCAGCAGCTCCTCCACCGGCGTCCGCGGAGCCTGACCGGCAGACGAAGCCTCCCACGCCGGCTCGGGCAGCGCCCGGCGGTCCACCTTGCCGCTGGAGGTCAGCAGCAGCGCCGGTACGGCCACGAAAGCGGAGGGCACCATGGCCTCCGGCAGACGCTCGCGCAGGAAGGACCGCAGCTCGCCGCCGCTCCGCGGCTCCCCCTCCCAGATCAGCCAAGCCACCAGCGCCGTGCCCCCGGAAGGATCGCGCCGCGCCGCCACCACCGCCTCGCGCACCCCGGTATAACCGCGCAGCGCGGCTTCGATCTCCCCGGGCTCGACCCGGAAGCCCCGCACCTTGACCTGATCGTCGAGACGGCCCAGAAACTCGATCTGACCGTCCGGGCGCCAGCGCACCCGGTCTCCGGTCCGGTACAGGCGGCCCCCCGGCTCCGATCCGAAACGGTCCGGCAGGAAGCGCTCCGCCGTCAGGTCCGGCCGCCCCAGATACCCCCGCGCCACTCCGGGACCGCCCACCCACAGCTCACCAGCCAGACCCACCGGCGCCGGCTCGCCCCGCTCTTCCAGAATGTAGACCGCGTTGCACGCCGACGGACGGCCGATCGGCACCCGCTCGCCGAGCGCCGCCACCGCGCCGAGCGCGAAAATCGTGCTGTTGACGGTCGCCTCCGTCGGGCCGTAGCCGTTGTAGAGGCGACACTCGTCATTCAAAGAAGCCGCGAACCGCTCCACCTGGTCGCGCGTTAGCGCCTCGCCGCCCAGGTGCACCGTCCGCAGCCCAGGCAGCGGCTGGCCCGTCTCCACCATCGCCCGGAAGAACGACGGCGTCGTGTGCAGCGTGTCGATCCCCAGCTCCGCGACCAAGCGCGCGTACGCCTGCGGATCGCCGTGCTCCCCGGCACTCGGCACGTGCAGCGTTGCCCCCGAGATCAGCGTGGTGACGATCTCCCACAACCCGAAGTCGAAGGCGTAGGACAGGCTCTGCAGCACCCGGCGCGACGCGTCAAGGCCAAAGTACTCCCGGCTCCACGTCATCATCGGCACCGCGTTGGCGTGCGATACCGCCACCCCCTTGGGCCGCCCCGTCGAGCCCGAGGTGTAGATCACGTAGGCCAGGCTCTCGGACGGCGGCTCCGCCAGCGTGGCAACCGGCTCCGGGAGGCTCTGCAGATCCTCCAGGAAGACCACCTCGCGCAGCGACGGCGCCAGCTCGCGCAGCCGCAGCGCCAGCTCCCGGTGTCGGCTCTGCGTCACCAGGATCTCCAGCCCGCAGTCGGCGGCCATCAGAGCCAGCCGCTCCTCCGGCTGCCCTGGGCTCAGCGGCACCAGCGCCGCTCCCGACTTGAAGATGCCCAGCACCCCCACTGCCAGGCCGCAACCAGGATCCGCCAGCAGGCCGATAAGCGGCTCACGCGAAGACGGCACGCGGTCTCCTTCCGGCATGGGCCTCGCCGAAGCGGTGCCGCAAGGTCGGCAGCGGGCGCCGGATGCTCTCCAGGCTGATCCCCCGCTTGAGCGCCAGCAGGATGCCGGCAGCCTCGGCGTAGCTCGCCGCCGGGATCACGCCTTCGATCCCGGCCCGCTGGGCGGAGACCTCCAGGATCGTGGCGTTCTCCTCGACGGCCACGATCGGGATGCCGTGCTTGCCGGCGTAGATGGCCGGGATGCCTCCCAGGCATCCGGCCGGACAGACCACCGCCAGCAGGTTGTGGACGTTGATCATGTCCGCGCAGCGGAAGGCCCGGTCGGGGACGATCTGCGGCGCCCGCCGCAGGCCGATGAGGGTGCAGGCCAGGCCGCTCGCCGAGGCCATCTCCCCCGCGCCCCGGGCGTCCACGACCGAGTGCACCAGGTCCAGCTCCTTGTAGTTGAGCATCGGAGCGTGCGCCGCGGGCACCTGGAAACGGTTGACGATCAGGTGCGAGATGACCGCCTCCACCCCGCCCAGGGGGTTCGGGTACTCGCCCTCGAAGTGCTTGACGTAGTTCTCGGGCGGCAGGTCCTGGATGTTCGTGGTGATGGCGATGGCGTTGACTCCCTGGCGGAGCAGGCGCTCGCAGGCGGCGAAGATCACATCCGGCCGGTCCACCGTCCCCACGAAAGCCCCCGAGGCGTTCTCCACGCTGTGGCTGCCGATCGGCTCGTCGGTGACCACCACGTCCACCACGTCGATGCCATGCACCGCCCGGACCGTGTTCACGACCTTGAAGACCACGTCCAGGCTCGCGGGGCTGCTCTTCTCCACGATCAGGCCGAGCCGGTTGGCGTAGGGGATGTGGAGGTCGACAGCCCCCTTCATCAACAGGTCGATGCAGAGGCCCTCGGTGTAGAGCACGTTCTCCTGCATGCTGATGAAGTTCGAGGCGTTGACCGCGTTCGGGTTGGTGATCAGGTAGTCGACCGCGGAAGCCAGCAGGTTGGTGGCCGGAGCCGCGTCCCCGGCGTAGCCGCCGAGCTCGCAACCCACTCCGGTCGGGACGATGCTCACCACCGCGTCGCGGCCGGGGAAGCGCCCGCGGCTCTCGAGCCCGCCGGCGGGCTCGAACATCTCCCCGTCGTAGAACGTGGCTTCCACCACGATCTCTTCCTCGGAGATCTGCGCGATGTACCAGCGGAGGGCCTTGCCGCCCATCCACTGCTCGATGATTTCCGCCAGCGATCCCGCACCGATCACATCGAACTTACTCAAACGAAACTGACGGTTCTCTACCATCGATCAGCTCCTTGAGGATTTGGGCCAGACGTTCCGATCTCTTGTCCAGCTCCCGATAGGTGAGGGCCTCGTCGCGATGGGCGACGGCGGTCTTTTCAGGGGTTCTGCGCGCCTGCGCGGAGAACAGGCCGTGGAGTGTGCCGGTCCTGGGATAGTCGCCCTCTGCGGCGCTCCAGGCCGCGAGTTGCCGCCGCTCCTCCTCGCCCAGCGGCGGCAGCTCCGAAAGCCGCAGCTCCGGCCGCTCCGCCACAGCCGACAGCAGACGACCGAAGCGCTCCGCCAGACGCTCGATCGTCTCCGCCTCGAACAGGTCCCGGTCGTATTCCAGCCAGCCCATATAGCCCCCCGAAGGCTCCGGCGACAGGTCCAGGCTCAGGTCGAACTTCGCCACCCCCGTCGCCACCTCCAGACGCCGCAGCTCCAGCCCCGGCAGGCCCGGCGACAGCGGCGCCGTCTGCAAGGTGAACAGCGCCTGGAACACTGGGCTGTGCGACAGACTCCGCTCCGGCGACAGCTCCTCGACCAGACGCTCGAACGGCACCTCCTGGTGCGCGAAGGCCGATAGCACCCGCTCCCGCACCCGCCCCAGCAGCTCGCCGAAACCGGGATCCGCCGACAGGTCCACCCGTAGCGCCAGGGTGTTGACGAACAGACCGATCAGCTCCTCCGTCTCCGGCAGCGTGCGTCCCGCCACTGGCGTGCCCACCACCACGTCCTCCTGCCCCGCGTGACGGCCCAGCAGCGCCGCGAAGCCCGCCAGCAGCACCATGTACGGCGTCGCCCCCGAGGAGCGCGCCAGCCGCTCCAGGTTCCGGCCCACGGCGGCCGGGATCGCCACCGCACGCCGGCCTCCCCGCAACCGCTGCACGGCCGGGCGGGGATGATCCAGCGGCAGCTCCAGCACCGGCGGCGAGCCGGCCAGCTGCGACTTCCACCAGGACAGCTCTCCTTCCAGCCCCGCCCCGGCCAGACGCCCACGCTGCCACACCGCCACGTCGGCGTACTGCAACGGCAGCGGCGACAGCGCCGGCTCCTGCCCCATAGACAGCGCTTCGTACAGCGCCGCCAGCTCGCGCACGAACACGCCCAGCGACCAGCCGTCGGAGACGACGTGATGCATCGTCACCTGGAAGACCCAGTCCTCCTCCGACAGCCGCAGCAGGCAAGCCCGCACCAGCGGCGCCCGCGTCAGGTCGAATGGCCGCGACGCTTCCTCCCGGCAGACAGCCAGCGCCGCCTCCAGGTCCGCCGCGTCCGCCCGCTTCAGCGCCAGCTCCACCGCCGGCTCGATGACTTGCATCGGCCGGCCCTCGCGCGACTCGAAGCGGGTGCGCAGCGCCTCGTGCCGCGCCACGATCCGCTCCAGCGCCGCCGCCAGAGCCGCGGGCTGGAGCGGCCCGAGCAGGCGCACCGCCGCCGGCATGTTGTAGGCCGCCGAGCCGGGGTCCAGCTGGTCGAGGAACCACAGGCGCTCCTGGGCGAAGGACAGAGGCGGCTCGGCCGGGCGCTCCACCCGCATCGGCTCCGGCGGCACAGCCGCTGTCACCCGCCGCGCCAGCGACTCCACCGTCGGTGCCTCGAACAGGTCCCGCACCGACAGCTCCGCCCCCAGCAGCGCCCGCGCCCGCGACACCACCCGCGTAGCCAGCAGCGAGTGGCCGCCCAGCTCGAAGAAGCTCTCCTCCACCCCCACCCGCTCCAGGCCCAAGACCTCCGCCCAGATGCCCACCAGCAGTTCCTCCACCGGCGTCCGCGGGGATTGCCCAACCGATGAAGCCTCCCACGCCGGCTCCGGCAGCGCGCGACGATCCACCTTGCCGCTGGAGGTCAGCGGCAGCCACTCCAGAGGAATGAACAGCGAAGGCAACAGGTGTGGCGGCAGGCGCTCCGCCAGGTGCTCGCGCAGCGCCGGACCGGCCAGCGTCAGTCCCGGCCGGGGCACCACGTAGGCCACCAGCCGCCGGCCGCCGTCGGGACCCGCGGGCGCCGTCACCACCGCCTCGGCCACCGCCGGGTGCGACCGCAGCGCCGCCTCCACCTCGCCGGGCTCGATGCGGAATCCCCGCACCTTCACCTGCTGATCCAGACGGCCCAGGTACTCCAGGTCTCCCGTGGCCAGCCAGCGCGCCCGGTCTCCCGTGGCATAGATCCGCGCCCCCGGCTCTCCGGAGAACGGGTCCGGCCGGAACTTCGCCGCCGTCAGCGCCGCGTCGCGCGGATAGCCCAGACCCACGCTCAGACCGCCGATCCACAACTGCCCCGCCACTCCCACCGGTGTCAGGTCCAGGTTCTCCTGCGCCACCCACAGCCGAGCTCCCGGCACCGGACGCCCCGCCGGAGCGTTCTCCCGCTCTACCTCCGCCAAACGGTGCCAGGCCACGATGTCCGTGCACTCCGTCGGGCCGTAGCTGTTGACCACCTCGGCCCGGCAATGCGCCGAGTTCCGCCAGGCCGCCAGCCGCTCCGACGCCACCGGCTCGCCCCCCAGGGCCACCATCCGCAGGCTCGACAGGCGCGCGAAGTCCCCCGTCTCCAGCAACGGATAGAACGCGCTGGGCGTGCAGGTCAGCCGCGTCACCCCCTCGCGCTCGATCGTGGTCGCCAGCCGCGCCGGGTCGTACGGCTCCTCGCCCAGCACCAGACGCCCCCCCGTCACCAGCGGCGCGAACAGGTTCTTCTGCGTCAGGTCGAAGCTGAACGAGCTCAGCAGCAGGTAGCGGTCCTCGTCCGTCCCGCCCCCGCCCAGGTCCTCCACGTACCAGCGCAGCAGGTTCAGGAACGCCCGTTGATAGACCCCCGCCGCCTTCGGCCGGCCGGTCGAGCCCGAGGTGTAGATCGTGTAGAGCAGACCGTCCAGGCCCGGACCCGAAGGCCGCGGACCCGGCTCGCCCTCCCCGATCCCGGCCAGCAGGGAGCGCGTCAGCACCACCGGCGCGCCCGAGTCCTCCAGCAGCCAGTCCAGCCGCTCACGGGGGGTCCGAGGATCGAGAGGCAGGTAGGTCGCTCCGGCCTTGAGCGTCCCATAGAGGCCCACGATCAGCTCCGGCGAGCGCTCCAGACACAGGCCCACCACCGTCCCGGGACCGACTCCCCGCTCGCGCAGCCACGCCGCCACACAGTCGGCCCGCCGCTCCAGCTCCCCGTAGGTCAGCTCACCGCCCGGGAAGACCACCGCCACCGCCTCCGGGCGACGACGGGCCTGCTCTTCGATCCTCTCGGCCAGCGTACGCTCGCCGGCGGCGGGGCCCTCTGCGGCGCTCCAGGCCGCGAGTTGCCGCCGCTCCTCCTCGCCCAGCGGCGGCAGCTCCGAAAGCCGCAGCTCCGGCCGCTCCGCCACAGCCGACAGCAGACGACCGAAGCGCTCCGCCAGACGCTCGATCGTCTCCGCCTCGAACAGGTCCCGGTCGTATTCGCAGGAAGCCCAGATCTCGCCGTTCAGCTCGGCGGTCGCCAGGGTCAGGTCGAACTGGGCGGTCCGCCGCGCCAGCGGCACCGACTCGAAGACCAGCGGTCCGAGCGCCAGCCGCGCGCCTTCCAGGTTCAGCGCGAAGGCCGCCAGGGCGCCGTCGATCCCGGAATGGACCGCCTGGAGGGAGAACATGACCTGGAAGACGGCCGAGCCGTCGGCCCCGCGGTCCGGCTGCAACCGCTCCGTCAGCAGCGACAGGGGATAGGACTGGTGCTCGAAGGCGCCGAGGACCCGGGCGCGGACCCTGCCCAGGAGATCCTCGAAACCGGGGTCGCCGGAGAGGTCGGCCCGCAGCACCACCGGGTTGACGAAATACCCCACCACCCCCGCCAGGTCGGCCGCATCCCGGCCCACGGTGGGCGAGCCCAGCAGGAAGTCCTCCTGCCCGGTGTACCGCTGCAACAGCGCCTCGAAGCCCGCCAGCAGGGTCATGTAGAGGGTGGCGCCCCGCGCCCGGCCGAGGGCTTTGAGCGCGAGCGTCCGGGCCGGGTCGGCGGCGCGGAAGGTCAGGGAGCCGCATACGTGCCGACGCGCCAACGAACGGGGGCGGTCGGTGGGCAGGTCCAGGCGCGGCAGGGGGCCCGAAAGCTCGTGGCGCCAATAGTCCCAGAGCCGCTCGCCCTCCGGTCCGGCCAGCCGCCGTTCCTCCCGCAGGGCCCAGGCGGCATGGGTCGAGGCCGGAGCGACGGGCTCGGGCGCGCCGCCGTAGAGCGCCGCGAGTTCCCTCACCAGCACCCCCATCGACCACAGGTCGGCGGCGATGTGGTGGACGACCAGCAGCACCACGTGCTCGTCCGCGGCGAGGTGGAAGAGGGAGACGCGCATCAGAGGCCCGCGCCCGAGGTCGAACGGGCGGCCGGCCTCCTCCCGCAGACGGGCTTTCAGCTCCTCCGCGGCGCAGCTCTCCTCCTGGAAGCCGAGCTCCAGCCCGGGCTCGACCCAGGCGCGGACGTCCCCCTCCCGCTCGGCGAAGCGCGTCCGCAGAGAGGGATGACGCTCCAGCAGACGCTCGCAGGCCCGGCGCAGCGCGACGCCGTCCAGAGCGCCCCGGACCCGGCCGGCGCCCGCGATGACGTAGGCGTCCCCGGACGCCATCTGATCGAGGAACCAGAGGGCCCGCAGGCCGTGGGAGAGGACCGGCGGGCCGGTCTCCGCCGCGGTCTCCCGCCCGCCACTGGCGACGTGGGGAGCCCCGGCGAGGTCGGCCAGGGTCGCTCCACCCAGGAGATCGGCGAGAGACGGCGCGAGACCCAACTCGGTCTCCAGCCGGTGCTTGAGCTCGACGGCGCCCAGGGAGTCGAGACCCAGGGCGGTGAGCGGCTGGTCGTCGTCCAGCGCGGCGGGAGCGACGCCCAGGACCGCGGCCGCGCTCCCCCGTAGCGCCGCCCACAGCGGCTCCTCCGGCCGCGGATTGCCGGCCCCCACCTCTTCGGGCGCCGCCGGGTCCAGCCGGCTGCGGCCGACCACGGCGAGACCGCCGTCCTGATAGAGCGCGCGGCAGGCCGAGCGTTGCACCTTGCCGCTGGAGGTCTTGGGCAGGGTGGCCTCGCGGATGAGCACGACCTCCCAGACCTGGGCTTCGTGCTCTTGCGCCACCGCCCGCCGGACGGCCCCGGCCACGGCCGCCGTATGTTCCGGGCCGGCCCGGCGCTCGATCTCGTGGACCACCACCAAGCGCTCCTCGCCGTCGTCGACCGAGAACGCCGCCCCGCCTCCGGACCGCAGGGCCGGATGGCTGCGCTCGGCCGTCAGCTCGATGTCCTGCGGATACAGGTTGCGCCCGCGGAGGATGATCAGGTCCTTGAGGCGGCCGGTCACGAACAGCTCGCCGGCGTCGAGGAACCCGAGGTCGCCGGTGCGCAGGAACGGCCCCTCTCCGTCCACCATGCAGGCCCGGAACTCGCGCCCGGTGGCTTCGGGACTGTCCCAGTAGCCCGCCGCCACGCTGGAGCCCTGGATCCAGATCTCGCCCACCCGGCCGGCGGGGAGGGGCTCTCCGCTCTCGGGATCGACCACCGCGACCCGCTGGTCCGCGGCGGGGCGGCCGCAGCTCACCAGCCGCCGCACCCCCTCGGAACCGGCGGCGGGCGCCGCGATCCCCCGCTCCAGGGCCGCGGCCTCGAAATCACGGATCTCCGGAGGGGCGTCCGCCTCGCCTCCCGAGACGAAGAGGGTGGCCTCGGCCAGCCCATAGCAGGGATAGAACGCCTGGCGCCGGAAACCGGCCGGGGCGAAGGCCTCGGCGAAGCGCTCCAGGGTGTCCGCCTGCACCGGCTCGGCGCCGTTGAACGCGAGTTCCCAGCTCCCGAGATCGAGTTCCCCCCGGCGTTCCGCCGGGATCTTGCGCAGGCAGAGCTCGTAGGCGAAATTGGGGCCGCCGCTGGTGGTGGCGCGGTAATGGGAGATCGCCCGCAGCCAGCGCCACGGGCTCTGCAGGAAGGAGAGGGGGGACATCAGCACGCAGGTCGCGCCGCAATAGAGCGGCTGCAGCACGTTCCCGATCAGTCCCATGTCGTGGTAGAGCGGCAGCCACCCCACGACCACCGAGCGCTCCGACTGGCGGAAGGCCGCCTGGATCAGGGACTCGTTGTGCAGCAGGTTGCCGTGGGTCACGACGACGCCTTTGGGGAGCGCCGTCGAGCCGGAGGTGTACTGGAGGAAGGCGGGCGTCTCCGGCCCGCTCTGCGGGTCCTCCCAGTCCTCCGCGAGCCCCTGGTCCAGCCCGTCCGTGGCCAGGATCTCCAGCCCCGCGCGCCCGCCCGCGGCGGTCAGCCGGGGGAGCATGGCGCGGGTCGTGAGCGCGAAGGCCGGACGGGCGCTCTCGAGGATGGCCTGCAGGCGGCCCAGCCCGCGGCCCGCGCGGGGAGGATAGGCGGGAACGGCGACCGCGCCGGCGTAGAGGCAGCCCAGGAACGCCGCGATGAAGTCCAGGCCCGGGGGATAGAGGAGCAGCGCCCGCTCGCCGCGCCCCCCCGACCTCTGGAGCAGAGCCGCCACGGCCCGGGCCTGGCGGTCCACCTCGGCGTACGAGAGGCTGGCGCCCTCGGTCTCCCCGTCCTCCAGGAACAGGTAGGCCCGCGCCTCCGGGCGCTTTTCAGCCCACCCGCGTATGAGCTCGACCCAACTCGCCCCCTGAACCGAGGCATACCGCTCTCCCGGAACCTCCAAGACCTGGTGAACCCGCGACATCTGTACCTTCTCCTGCGGCCTCATCCGCGACGCGGCTTGCTCTCCGGAATGAAGCCCCTGCAACGATGTGATTACCCGCTGACCGACCATTGCTACTACTCAGGCGTGAGACAACCTGTCGAGGGAACGGCTACAACTCGGAGGTCTTCAACAATTTCTCACCTGGACTGCGCCGCAGAGCCTGGGAAAAGCACGTGAGCCCGGTCTGAAGAAGATGGGTGGAATCTCCGAACCCGAGTCGTACATGCTGCGGATGATTGAAACAGGATCCCGGGACCAGCAACACCCCCTGCTCTTTGGCAAGGTGATGACAGAAAGACTCCACATGGTCGACGGCCGGCAGACGGAGAAAGGCGCAGACGCCGCCGGACGGCGGCACCCATTGGACCAGATCCCCGTGCTGCTCCACCCATTCCGCCACCAGCTGGCGGTTTCTCCGCGCCTGCTCCCGACGAGGGCCGACGATGTGGTCCCCTCCGGAGATCGCCTGCTCGGCGACGTACTCCACCAGCGGCGAGAGGTGGAGCGTTATGTGATCGCGCGTCTCGACCATCCGCCGCAGCAGCTCCGGCGGGGCGAAACACCAGCCGACGCGCAGGCCCGGCAATCCATAGGCCTTCGACAACGTGCCGATGGAAAGCACCCGGTCGGAGAGGAGGGACGGCTCCGGCAGAGGCGGATCGTCATAGATCAACTCAGAGAACGCCCCATCCCAGAGCAGGTAGGCGCCGGTCGCCTCAACGATCTCCAGGAGCTCCTCCAACTCGCATGACGTCAGAACGGCTCCGGTCGGATTGTTCGGGAAATTGACCACCACCATCCGCGTGTCAGGCCCAACCAGCCGGCGCAGCTCCTCGAGATCCGGACGGAATCCCCGTTCGAACCTGAGAGGCCAATGGCGGATGCGGCAGCCCAGCGCTTCGGCGATCGAGTAGTGCTGCGGGTAACAGGGATCGAGAACAATGATATCATCCCCCACGGACAGCAGAGAGGCCATGATCAGGTAGATGGCCTCGCTCGAGCCGTGCGTCACCAGGACGCGATCTTCCCTCCCGTGCAGCCAACGATCAGCCAGCACCCGCCTGATTCCCTTGCCGCCGAAGGATTCACTGTCCCGCAGCACGATCCTGTCCAGATCCTCGAGGGGGAATCCCAGCAAGGCCCGGAGATCGGCGATCGAGTAGTTCTGTACGCCACTGCTGCCTATGTCGATTTCCGCCTCGAAGTAATAGAGGCGCATCCAATCTTCCAGTAGTACTCTTTCAAGCCTCATCCGTGCTTCCATCGCTGCAAGACAAAATCTTCATACCTTCCCCGGCTTTTTCGGCCCGGTAAATACCCTAGGTGCCCGGAAACTGGTAAGCGTGACACAGCAGACTGCGCCAGCCCGCGAAGCGGTGAAGCGCCAAGCCAGACCTCGCTACCGCCTGGCTCGCGGCGACGACCACCACTTCACACTTCACGACTTCGGACGCGCCCTCCTGCGGAACACGGTTGCCCCGCAACCTATTTCAGGTGAGCAGGCGTGACTCCGCGGAATTCCGGCTGACGCGTGATCGCCTGAGGTCGCGAGTGATGTTGATCCGCTTCAACCAACGGTCCCTGCCATCGAAACGCGCCTTGAAGGGACGCCGGCCATGAACCGCCTTGAAATTATCGATAAAGCAGATCTCTCCCTGCTCGAGCACCAGGTCGTGAATCTGGGAATCTACCAGGCGGAGGAGCTTGTCGAGCGCCCGCCGCGCCGCGGGATCATCGGGCGGATCCATGAAGAAAGGGTCCAGACGGCAGTACGGTTCCTCGGGACTACCGAAGAGAACAGCGATCTTCTCCGGACTTTCGTTCATCGTATCGATCCGGTCGTGGGCAGACTCGAGAAGATCCTCGCCGCCGGTCGGCGCCACCCGGTGCTTCCGCAGGTGAGAGTTGTCCGGCCGGATGGTGTAGAGCGGCTGCAAAAGGAGCTCGCGGTCCTCGCTGTCCAACGAGGAGACATCGACAGCCGCGAAAGTCGTGGGAACACGCTCCGGATTGCGCAGGCACATCATGCCGAGATAGTCGCCGCGATGCGGGTGAAAAGCGTCTTCCGTATGCCAGGTCAGCTCCTCGGCGCTGCCGCTCCCCAGCTGTTCGTGCTCGTGCCCCTGGATAGGTACGATGTCGTGCACAATGGCGCCATCCTGCTGCGTGGCCCAGGCGATCAGATCGCCCAGCAGAGATCCCGTCAGGACCAGCAGGAACTCCTCTCTCACGGGCACGAAACCAGTCTGCCGGTGTTTCCAGTGCGCGGGCGTCGGTCCAATTCCCTCATCCCGAATCGGGCATCCCACGACACGACAGATTGCCGACTGCGGTTCCTGAAGGCGGAACTCGCTCAGCGAGCGACGCAAACGGAGCGGCAGTTCATGTGCGATCACCGGGGCTTCTGACAGAAACGCCGGATCCTCAGACGAGTTGAATTGAGCTGAGACGTCATTCAGGAGCTTCTCTATAGCTTCCTGTTCTTCATGCCTGAGTACAATTTTCACCTTCTTCACCTTTCTTTCAACTTTCAATAACTAACCAGGCCGTCTTCGGCGTGAGCTGCTCAGAAGACAAAAGTACAGATCGAGGCTCGGAGCGAGCCTACGATTTTCGAGCCTGAAAAATTCCCCTTATTGGTCCAGCAGGAACAACTACCGGGGGGCTCACGTCATATATCGCAGCGTCGCGGGGCTCTATGGACTCCCGCACACAGTCCTGGGAGGATACTCCAATTCCAGATTACGTGCTAGGGTCTTTGACTCGGCTCGGAGCTTCTTCTGAGGGAAGCTCGGGGGTGGTAGCGCTACTATTTGCTTCCGTTCAAGCCATCGAAAGGAGCTTCAATGATCAGTGAACGTACGTCTGCAACCAACGTCGGGGCGGCCCTCGGCAAGTACGCCACCGCCGTGGATCATGTAGCCATTGCGGTGCGCGACCTCGAAGATTCGATCAAGCTTTACACCGAGGTGCTGGGCTTCGAGCTCAAGGAGCGCCGCCGCACCGAGGGTCAGCACACCGCCATGGTCTCCGCCGTGCTCAAGGCCGGCCCGGTGACGGTGGTCCTCCTCCAGGGGACCTCTCCCGACTCGCAGGTCTCACGCTTCGTCGAGCACTTCGGGCCCGGCGTCCAACACGTGGCCATCGGAGTCCAGAACCTCCCCGAGATGGCCGAAGAGCTCAAAGCGGCCGGGATGGAGTTCGACACCACGGTCATCCAGAGCCCCGGTCTGCGGCAGATCTTCTCCAAGCGCGATTCGGGGTCGGGAATGATGTTCGAGTTCATCGAACGGATGGGCGGCGACTTCTCCGATCAGAGCGTGCAGCAGCTCTTCGAGCAGCTCGAGCAGAAGGACTCCTACTGATCTCTCGCGAGAGCTTCGGTGCCCCACTCCTCAGTGGGGCGAAGCGATCCTCACGCTAAAGCAGGGAGGCCGAGTGCGCCGTAAACCGGTCTGGAACGGCAGTGTCTGTACCCGGGCTCTCTTCCGATGGCGCGATCTTGCCATGGCCCGCAGGCAAGCGGTTCGGGCTCCGTCGGCTCATGTTGACGGTGCCTCGACCGCATTCGGCGAGTCTGGGCTGACCCCATCTGCTGGATATCCTGCGCGCCGCGCCGCCGTCAGCGGCCCTGGAGGGCCGCTCACTCAAGTTTGTAGGTTACCAGCGTCGCACCGCCGTTTGGATCGATCCCCGGACCGTTCTTCCTGAGGTCCGTGGTACCGCTCGGATCGATTCCCAGACCATTCTTGCCCTCCAGGCGCGGGCGCCAGCCCTCCTCCCCCGACGCTTTCCGGGCGATGGACAAAGGCTAAGTCCGCTAGATCCAGCGCCGCCTCGGGGCCGGTGTGGGGCGCTACTCCTTCACCGTAAGGCTCTCTCATCCTCAACACCTCGCCGGTTTTACCGGCGCACGAGGAGCCAGCTATGTTTTTCGGCACGCAAAAAGCGCGCGCCGAAAAACGCTGGCTCCTCGGCCAGCCTCGGAGATTGGGCGGGATTCACGTTGTTCTTCCCGCCTTGCTCACTGAAGCACCCGCCGTGACCTTTCCGCATCCCTTGGAAAGCGCCCACCAAGCCGGGCCACCGCGTTTTTCCACCCACAACCCCGGCGACGAAGGTCCGGGATGGAAGTGGAGAGGCTGCAAGCTTGCAGGGAAAGTCAACCTTGAATTCCCACTAAATCCCAATACCGGGGGCCCACGCTAATGCTCGCCCATGAGAGCCAAGCAGCGAGGCCGCCCGCGTCTTCCCCTCGAACGCCGTCGCATTCTGCGGCTTGTCGTTCACCTCAGCCCTCAGGAAGCCCGCATCCTTGAGCGGCGGCTCAAGGCCGCCGAGTCTCTTGCGAATCGCCAGGCCTTCCTCCGCGCTTCCATCCTCTATGGGATTGTCCGTGCACCGCGTGTCCCCCGGGCCAACCTCCAGATAGCCGGGCAGCTCTCCCGGCTTGGCAGTCTTCTCAACCAGGCCGTCGCGGCCCTCCACCGCACCCGCGAAGTCCCTCCAGGCCTCGCGGTCCTCCTCACCCAAGTGCTCGGAGAGCTCCGTGAATACCGGAGTGTGCTGACGCAGCCATGATCGGCCTGGTCATCAAAGGAGAGGGCGTGCGCGGTCTCATGAACTACCTCCAGGCGCGGCGCGACGACTCGATGATCCTGGCTACGGATCTCTTGGGCTCCACCCCACGCGAATTCGCCCGCCAATTCCGTGACGTCTACGCCCTCCGGGACCGCGCGCTAGCCGCCCCAGTCGCCCATCTGATTTTGCGTCCCGCCGAAGGCGAAGACCTCTCCGATGCGGAATGGGAGGAGGCCCTTTCCTTGACTCTGGCTCAGATGGGCTACGGCAACAGTCCCCACGTGGCCTATCTCCACGACCATGGCGACGGCCGCCATCTCCATATCTGCACCCTCCGGATTGCCTACGACGGAAGCACCATCTCTGACTCCAACGATCAATACCGGATCATGTCGGTCGCGCGCGAGCTCGAAAAGCGCTTCGGGCTGCAACGTCCCCAGGAACGCCGAGGGGGTCGCCTCAGCAAGGCCGAGCTCCGGCGTCACCTCAACGATCCCCAGCGCGCGAACCGCGTGGCGGCCCTCCGCGAGACGATCGACCGCGCCGCGGAGAGCTCCAGAACCCTCCGAGAGTTTTGCAGCCGCCTCGAGAGGCTCGGAATCCAGACCCTAATCAAAGTCGCCCGCACCACAGGAATCGCCCAAGGGATCACGTTTACGATCAGCCGTGACGGCACCGAGGAGATCTTCAAGGGCTCGGACGTCGGCAAGAGGTATTCCCTCGCGGCGATCGTCAACCGCCACGAGCTGCTCCTCAACCACCGCCCCACCGGGCCGATCCTCGCCATCACCGAGTTGACCCGCCGTGAGGTCGAGACTCTACGACGCGACGGTCTCGCGCCCGACGCTCTCGCCAGCACCGGCAGCCGCTCGACCGGCTACTGGCACCTCCCAGAAAGCGCTTCCGGCTTCAGCGATCTGCTGGCGAGCCGCTTGCCGCACCGGATCCAGTCCTTCGTCGACAGTCCCGCCGCGAGCGCCAAGGCGTCGGAGATTGCCCCCCAGGTCCTTGAACGCCGGGAGCTCCAGGCCGAGCTCGCAGCTTTGATCGCCGAACCTCAAGCCTCCGCCGCCCTGGCGCCCACCCTCCCACCATCGCTTCTTTCGGCGCTCCAGGGCGACATGGCTGCTGACTTGGCCTATGTGCAGCAGCTTGCTTCGGAGAGGCTCTCCACCTGGGACATCACGCGAGTAGCGCGTCTGTGCAACGACCTTTCGGAACGCCTCACCAGCGCCGCTGATCGCGGTCTCGTCTCCCACGGGTCTCTCGATCTGAGAGCCACCTATCACCTGCTGGTTTCGCTGGCTCTTCGCCAGTCCGAGCCTGACAGTCTTACCCGGGGGAAAGACACCCTTCTACACCATCTCACTGGCTCCGACGGATTGGAATCCCATCGCCCGCCGGAAGACATCCATCATACCAACGACGCCGATCTTACCCCCGGGAAAGACCGCGGCGCCGCCGACTTGCTAGACTCCAAACTTTCCCCCGGGAAAGACCAGGACAGCAGTCGAGCCGGGGATACCCGACTTTCCCCCGGGAAAGACCTCGTCGCGGTCGCGCCGCCCGCGTCTCTCTTTTCTGGCCGCCACGAAGAGCTAGGCGCCGAAAGCGACCGTCTGGCGCTCGACTTGTTGGCGGCGTTTGATCGCTATACCGCCGACCCTAACGAGACCCACGCCCGCGAGTTTCGAGCTGCTCAACGAGCGTTCGAAGATGTGGCTCGCCACTTTGACCGTCTTCCCTCACGCGAGCCGCTCCCCCAGGCGTCCGCCGCCACTCTCGCGGACCTCCGTACATCGTTGCTCCATTCCCAAGACCACTACTTCTCCGCGCCCTCGCCGGAAACCGAGCGCGAATGGCGGACAGTTCGGGCCCGCTACCTTCGGCTCGCCGAAGGCTCCCGCGTAACTTCGCCCCAACCAGGAGGCCTCACGCTCAGGGAGGCCCGCACCGGTTTCGGCCAAGCCCGCTCCAACGCCACAGCCACCGAACGCCTGCACCTGACCGATCCACGGCCCTCCACCCGGCATCGCTGGCTCGAAGCCTTGAAGGATCTCGACCGTGCCGAGCGACTCTACGGGGCCGCACTCCGCACCGAATCCCGGGACCTCGCCGAGACGCTTCGCGCTTCGGCGCGCCATCTCTCCCTGGCCGAGGCTGTCTATTTCCGCTCTCCCAATCCCACCACCCGGGCGCGGTGGATCTCCGCTGTTGAAGAGCACGGGCGAGAGGACTCCAGCCTCGCCGCCGTCCGGGTGGAGGCCCATTCCCTGCGAACGCAGAGCCCCGCCGGTCAAAGACGCGACAGCCGGCGCGATGTTCTCGCCGCCGAGAGCAACCGGCTTCTCCGCTATTTCGAGCGCGCCCTCGCCGAAAAGGTCTCTCCCGCGCGTCTTCTCCGCCAACTGGAGCCCCAGCGCCTCGCCTCCCGCCTCGCCACGACGGCCGGTCGGCGCGTCCTGTCACAGGTCCTTCCCCCTATGCTCCAGGCCGGGTTTCAGGGCATCAACCTGGCCGCCGACTCGGCGCGCCAGATGCTACGGGTATACCTGGAGCTCCGGGCTCTCCGCGAGCGGCTCTTCCAGTCGCCCCTCCTTCTTGAACAGGGCAATCTCTCTTCAGCGGCGCTGGCCGACGCTCTACGCCGCTCCTGCATTCCCGTTCCGGTGCCCACGCCGACCCCGTCACCGCGGGATGCGGTCACAGCCCTCCGGGTCGAGGAGGCAACTCTACGCCGTACGCTGCGCGCCTTCGGCCGAGGTGCTGCGTCGCGGGATTCCTTGCTGATCCAAGCCGGCCGCGCTCTTCGGGCCCGTGACGCGGTCACGCAAGCATGCGTTCGCGGTCTCGGAGCGCCAACCCTGCAGAGTTTTTCCGCCGTCCTTGGCTCCCACAATCCTCGCTCGCTATCCGGTTGGACATCGGCCCTCGCGCGGGTCGGCATCACTCCGAGAACGATCGCCGTGGCCGCCCTGGAGGCGGCGCCGGCCCTCGCCACGGGCTTCGCCGTCACCCTCACCGTCGCTCGCAAGCTGGCCACCTGGTGTGCCCAGCACATCCGCAAACAGATCTTGACCCTGGATCGTCAGCATGAAGGACGTCAGTAGACCGCCCTCACCCCGTTCGCCGATCTACCGCCGCTGGGCCTTGCTAGCGGCCCTTCTGCTCCTTTTATCCATGGACCTGTGGGGGCGCGCGATTCTCACGCCCAGCCTCCCGCGCGGTCTTTATCTGGCGGTTCCACCGCAACGCCTCACGCCACCGGCCATTCTGGAGTTCTGTCCGCCGCCAGCCATCGCGTCCATCCTTCTCCGCACCCGCCGAGTCTGGCCAGGCCCATGCCCGGGCGGTTCCGCCCCTCTTGCGAAGCGTCTCGCGGCCATCGCACCCAAGGTCTGCTCATTCTCGTACGGAGTGCAGATCAACGACGCCCTCCTGGCTTGGCCTCGCTTTCCGGCAGGCCTCAACCTCCCCAGGTTTCAGGGTTGCTCCCAACAACCAGCGGACTGCCTGTTTCTCTTGGGGGATAGCCCCGACTCGATCGATTCCCGAGTCTTCGGTTGCATTCATCCCAGCGCGGTCCGGCGCCGCCTGTACCCACTCTTGACTGAGGAGCTCTGGAGAACCCTTCCATGAGCTCGCCCCAGCTTTACCGGCTGCCCGCCGGCACCCGCCAAACCCGCCAGCTCTACGCTCTCGGGCTGCTTGCCCTAATCGCAGGGATCTCGTGGCTCGGCTGTGTGGTGGCGTCCTCCCGTCTCGCCTACCTCCTCGGCTACCCGCCCGACTTGGGCGCGCCCGTGTTCCCGGCGCTCCCGCTCCGGTCGCGGATCCCCGTCGTCCTCGGCGCGGCCGCGGTCGCCGCAGCCATCGCGATCCGGCGCCAATACCGCCACCTTCCATCCGCCCTCCTGCTGGCCGCCGCCAGTCTGCTGGCGACGGCCTACCCTCCTTATCGCGCTTCTGCCTATCTGTTCTCAACCCGCTCCCGGCTCCTCGCCTCTCCCTACTCCGCGCTCGTCACATCAGCCGACCTCTGGGGAGCTGGCGCTTTCGCGGCCACGGTCGCCGCGCTCCTACCTGCTTTGATGCCGCTGCGGGCTCATCTTCTGAACCGCGGCGATCTGCACGGCTCGGCCCGCCTCGCTACCGGAGACGACATCCTGGCGTCTCAAGACTTCGTACTCGATGCCCCGGGCGCCGCCTGGTCGCGCTCCAGCGCGATTCCACTGGGGGCGGTCGAGGTGGGCGGGCGAGCGCGGATGCTCCGCGTCAAGAGCGACTCGCACCTCCTGCTCCTCGCCCCTCCGGGCGCGGGAAAGACGACCTCGCTCGTCATCCCCGCGGCCCAGGACTGGACCGGCCCGCTGATCTGTCTCGACGTCAAAGGCGAGATCTCGCAGCTCACCGCCGGTTTCCGGGCTCGCAACGGCTCGCGCATTCTCATTCTCAATCCGAGCAGCGACGACCCGGGGTACGTGCGCTACAACCCGCTGCTCTCGATCCGCCCCGCCCCCTTCGATGTCCAGGACGCTCAGGCCCTGGCGAAGCTCCTGGTCCCAGATCCCCCAAGCGGCGGCGGCGAGGCCTTCTGGCGGATCATGGCGCGGGATTTCCTCACCGGCCTCATCCTTCACGTCCTCTACGCCGAGCCGGATAAATCGCTCGCCGGCTGCCACGCCTTTCTCACCGAGCCGGCCCGGACCCTTGTCTCCAAGCTCGAGGGGATGATCGCAACCCAACACGAGCCGCAAGGGGCCTCATGGAAAACTCATCCCTCCGTCGCGGGCGCCGCTCGCTCTCTCCTCGACATGGCGGAGCCCACCCGCGCCGGTGTCGTCGCGCAGGCGATCTCAGGCCTCACGCCCTACACCGACCCGATCCTCGCCCGCGCCACCGCCACCTCGGATTTCTCGCTGGAAGAGCTCTTTCTCAAAGTCCCCGGAGCTGACCCTCGCCCGGTCACCCTTTACATCGCGATCGATCCCAACAGCCTCAGCAGATTGGCCGATCATCTTCGGATTGTCATTTCGCAGATCGTCTCGGCGCTCACCCGTCCGACCGACCTTGAACGCCACCGTGTCCTTCTGCTCCTCGATGAGTTTCCCACGTTCAAACGCATGGAAATCATCGAGAGCGCCATCGCCTATCTACGCGGCTACCGCGTTCAGGCCTACATCGTCGTCCAGCATCAGGGCCAACTCCATCAATACTACGGCCAGCATGAGAGCGTCTCCTCGAACTGTCCGGTCCACATAGCCTTTGCCCCCTCGGACCTCGACACCGCCCGTCGGCTGAGCGAACGCGTCGGCAAACGCACGGTCCATTTCGAACGCGGAAGCATCTCCGGCAGAGGCTTCCTGGACCGGAATCGATCCACCCAGGAGTCAGAGACAGGGCGTCCCGTCCTGATGCCGGAGGAAATCGCTCGCCTGCCTCGCGGCCAGGCGCTTGTCCTTCGGACCGGCATGTTTCCGATCATCACCAAGCCACTGCCTTACTACAACGATCCGATCCGGCTCGCCGCAACGAAGTTTCCGCTCCCCAAATCGGAACCGATACCGCCCGATCACTCCCAGTGGACCACCAGGGTCGTCCCACGCCCCCCCGCCTCGCGGACGCCTCGCGAAGAGCGCACCAAGAACCTCGCCCAGGAGATCCGCCCGTGGACAGCGTAAGCGAGGCCATTCAGGCGTATCTCGGGCTCGCCCTCGCCCGCTTCTGGGAAGACCCGGCGGTCTCCGAGATCTATGTCAACACCGACCTCTGGGTTCGCACCCTTGGCTCCGGCGGCCGCAGCCGTCACGACGTCCGCCTCGAGCGGCCCGCGGTTGAGGGATTCCTCACTACACTCGCCGCCTCCTCCGGCCGCCGCCTCGACGTCGAGGAGTCTCAACAGGATTTCGAATTGCCGGCAGCCTTCGGCTCGGCTCGCCTCCATGCGACGGTGCCCCCGGCGACAGACGGACCGACTTTCACCCTCCGTAAGCACCCCACCACTCTCTATCTCCTCCCCGACCTGGTAGCGCAGCAGGTCCTCTCTGAAGAGACCGCCGCCTACCTTCGTGAGCGCGTCCAGGGTCTCGCCCGAATCCTTATTACCGGGGCGACCTACGCAGGCAAGACCGGTCTCCTCAACGCGCTTCTTCACGAGCTCGTGCTGTCGCGGCCTTCCGACCGTTACGTCATCCTCGAAGAGGGAACCGCCGAGGTCCAATGCCACGCGGACGACGTCCTCGTCCTCCGCACGACACCCCGCCTGTCGCTCTGGGAGCTCGTTCGGGGGACCTTACGCCGCACTCCGGATCACGTCATCGTGGGCGAGATCCGCGGCCAGGAGGCCTACCCCTTCCTGGACGCGATGACGACCGGTCACGGCTCCACGCTCTCGACACTTCATGCCGGATCTCCGCGTGCAGGCCTCCGGCGGCTCGATCGCCTCGCCCGCCGTGCCTTCCCCTCGTCCGATCCCCCCGACCAGGGGCCGCTGATCGCTGAGGCCATCGATCTCGTCGTCACCATCCGCGCCGGCCACCAGGGACGCCGCGTGACCGCCATCGCCGAGGTCAAAGGCTACTACGCCGACCACGGCTTCGATCTAGTCCATCCGCCGGCGCTCGCCGGCTTTCAAGGAGAGTAAAAACATGCGAATCGGTCCCAAGCTCCTCCCCGGCATTTTTCTCGGCGCCCTCCCTTCCGCCGCGCACGCCGCCGCCGGCGGCGAGGTCCTGCCGTTCAACGACACCCTCAGCTTGATTCAGAGCAACCTCTCGGGTCCCACCGCCAACACCATCGCCTTCATCATCGCGTTCGGCGGTGTCGTCTCCCTTGGCTTCTCCCGACAAAATGAAATCCTCAAGCCGATCGGTACGACCCTTCTCGCGGTCGTCTTGATTGCCAAGTTGCCCGCGTTCCTCACGGCGATCGGCCTCGTCGGAGCCTCGGGAGCTGGTGCGCCCTTCTACCTTCCCTTGATTCCCGCCGTCGCCTTCCTGGCAATCGGGATTCTCCTGCTTTTCGCTCCGGAGGACGCCGCGGGTGGCGTTCGCCAGCTCTAGGCCCACTACGGCCCGTTGAAGCGGAAGACGATGCTCGACACTCACCAGGTCCACCGGTCCTTGCTCATCCCGCCCAGGTTTGCCGGGCTCGAACGCGGGCTTTTTTTCGGCGGGGTGTGCTTGACCCTTCCTATCGTTTATTTTGGCAATCTTTCCTGGCGCGCCATCCTCGCCGTCCTCCTGCTCTGGACTCTCTACTACCCCGTCGCCGCATGGGCCACGCACGCGGACCATCACATGGCCGCCATCTTCGCCGAGAGCCTGAGCTACGCCGATTACCACCAACCGCTTCCCCATCCTGCCTACCCGGCGCCGCGACCGCCTGACGCGGTCTCGACGCATCAGTAATGGAGCGGCCCTGACCGTGGATCTCCTCCATGCCTTGATGTTCTTAGCCGGCGCGGCGACCCTTTCCGGCCTGCGTCGTGTCTCAGACATCCCGCGCCGCAGGCGAGCCCTCTCCGACCTTCTGCCCTGGGCCTTCGTGGTCTCCGACTCCGAGGAGGCCGCCGGCGTCGTCCTCAACAAGGACGGCAGCTTTACAGCCGCTCTCAGCCTCGGAGGCCCGGACCGCGCCAGCTCGACCGATGAAGAGCTCAACAACCTCTCGACTCTCATCGCCCGGGCGTTCACCACCTTCACCGATTCCTGGACGTTCCACCTGACCGCCCTCCGGCGGCCGGCACACTCCTACCCGGCGGCCGGAGATTTTCCCGACCCCGTGACGCGGCTCCTCGACGACCTCCGCCGCGAGGAGTACCTCCATGGCAATTTCTATGAGACCGCCGTCGTCCTGGTCGTAACGTTCCGCCCCCCGAGGGAGATCTACCATCAGACCCTGCTTCGGCTCCAGCAAGGGGTCAAGCGGGAGCAGCATCGCTGGGAAGATGTCCTGGACCACTTCCGCCAGCAATTCGAGGTCCTCGCCAGCCGGCTCGCCGGACCGCTCCGCGTCACGCCGCTCTCCGCGTCCGGCCTCCTCACCCACCTGCACGAGTGTCTGACCAGCAAGCATCACCCGGTCGCCGCTCCCCCGGCCGGCCGCTACCTGGATCTCACCCTCGCCTCGGAACCCTTCCTCGGCGGCTGGGAACCGAGGATCGGGGAAGTCCACCTCCGCATTCTGGGGGTGACGGGCCTCCCAGCCACCACCACGCCCGCCCTCCTCAACCCTCTCAACGACCTCCCCTTTCCTTATCGCTTCACAACCCGTCTCATCCCTCTGTCGACGCCGAGTGCCCAACGCATCATCAGCCGCCAGCAACGCGGCTGGTCCTGGGACCAGCAGTCCGCGGCCAGTCTCTTCAGAGGCCGGACCCTGGCCGAAGCGGATCCCTTCCGCAATCGCCACGCCTCCGCCATGGTGGACGAAGCCGCCGACGCCACCCGCCTCAATCAGGAAGCCGATGTCCGTTTCTTTCTCACCACACCCGTCGTGGTGCTCGGAGATTCACGGCCGGACCGCGCCACACAAAACGCCCGGCAGATGAAGAAGCTTCTGGAGGACCGGGGGTTCACCTGCCGGCTGGAAACGGTCAACGCCGTCGCGGCTTTCCACGGCTCGCTTCCGGCGGTGGCTCGCGCCAACCTCCGCGCGCCCTTGATCCACGGTCTCGCCGTGGCCGACATCCTGCCGTTGACCGCCATATGGCCCGGATTGGAGTCGAATCCATCGCGCTTTTTCCCCGCGGGTTCCCCCTCGCTTCTGATCGCGACCGACCAGGGAGCGACCCCGTTTCGCCTACACCTTCACACCGGGGACCTGGGCCATACGATCATCGTCGGCCCCCCGGGATCCGGCAAAAGCACGCTGCTGCAGGCCCTCGCGACCGGCTGGCTGCGCTATCCCAGAAGCCGTGTCGTCCTCTTCGACCGCGACCGCTCCTCGCTTCTGCTGGCCCGTGCCGCTAACGCGGCCTATTACGACCTGGGCGGCTCTGAAGTAGCCCTCCAGCCATTGCGCCACCTCGACAGCGAGTCCGATCGCGCCGGCACCCTTTCCTGGCTGGAGGCGCTTTTTGCCGTCCAGCTCCCCGCCTTCACCGCTCAGAACCGCAACGTCGTGGCCGCGGCCCTGACGCGTCTTGCCCACCTTGAGCCCTCCCACCGAACGCTTTCGATGCTGAAGCTCCAGCTTCAGGACGTCGACCTCGCCGCCGCCCTCGAACCCTTCACCGACACGGGCCCCTACGGCTCCTATCTCGGCGCGAGTCACGAGACGCTGGATGTGGCCCGTTTCCAGATCTTCGAGATGGCGACGCTTTTCGGTCTGGAGCCCAAAATCCAACTGCCCATCCTCTGGTATCTCCTGACCCGCCTGGAGCTCCAGCTCGACGGGTCTCCCACGCTCATCCTGCTCGACGAAGCCGGCCTCGCCCTGCTCCATACCTACTTCAGCGAGGTCATCAAGGAATGGGCCCTGCGCCTGCGGAAGAAGAATTGTGTGCTCGTCCTCGCGGTCCAGACCCTCGCCCAGCTCACCCAGAACGACTCGTTCAACACCCTGCTCGAAAGCTGCCCCACCCGCATCTTCCTTCCGAATCCGGCCGCTTCGAGCCACGCGGTTGCGGGGTTTTATCGCGCCTGCAACCTGAACGATAAGCAGATTCAACGCATCGCCGAGAGTCGCCCGAAACGCGACTACTACTTTGTCAATCCGGACGGCAGCCGTCTGATGGAGCTCGCCCTGACCCCGGCCGACCTCGGCTTCTACAGCACCGTGCCCGGCCTATCACTCCAGGCCACGCACGCGCGCATGCAAGACACCATCGCCCAGCACGGACCCTCCTGGCCCGTTGACTGGCTCCAACAACTCGGGCTGAGCGAGGCGTCCGATCGCCTGGCCCGCCTCTACGAGGAGACCCTGCCATGAGACTCCGATGCGCTCTCGCGGTCCTTCTGCTTTCGCCCCTGTTCGTAGCCCGTCCGGCCCAGGGCCAGATCCCCGTCACCGACGTGGCTCACATCGGCACGACCACCTGGGCGGAGACCGTACGGTACGCCCAGACCGGCTACGAGATTCTCCAACGCGCCACCACGATCGCTAATCAGATCGAGCAGATCTATTACCAGGTCCAGACGCTTCGAAAGCTCGACTTCCACTCGTGGCGTGACATCGGGCCCTTGCTTTCGAGCCTGGACGGCATCCTCCTCTCGGCTGAGGGGATCACCTACAGGCTCAACGATCTCGAAGAAACGTTCTTCGAAGCGTTCCCGGGCGCCGAGCTGCCCACCAACTTCCCGGACGCTCATTTCCAACGAACACTCCGCACCCTCGGAACCATCCGGGCGGGACTCCTGGGCTTACGCGAGCTCGCGATCGACTCCAACACCTCTCTCGGTCAGATCGCAATCGCCAAGGACCAGCTCAGCTCAGCCGTCGGGACCGAGCAGGCCCTCGAATCGATCGGCCACTTCATCGCCTGGCAGACCGAGCAACTCGTCTCCTTGCAGACGACCATGCAGCTTGCCGCCAATGCCGAGATGGTCGCCTCCGCCCACCGCATCAATCAAGAGGCCCAGGACCGGCAGGTCAGCATCGAGGTCTTTCGCGCCACCCTGGCCGCCGCTCTCGCCGGCTCTTCAGAGCCTCCCTCTTCCTATTCCCTTCTCCCCGAGTGGATGCCCCGCTGATGAGAAACCGCGTGCTCTTCCTCCTCCCCTGCCTCGTCGTGCTCGCCGCCAGCCCGGCCGCCGCCGGCGTCCTCGACGGCTTCGTCAGTGAATTCCGCGATGCCGGCAGCGACTGGTACAGCAAGAGCCTCAGCCTGGCCTTCACGGTCTTCATGGCCCTCGTGGTCCTGGAGCTCATCTTCACCATCTTCGGTTGGGCCTTCGCCCACATGTCCGGAAAGATCACCGGCGGCGCCATGCTGGCGCAACTGGTGCGCAAGGTGATCGTCCTCGGCTTCTTTGTCGCGATGATCCATGGCTTCCCCTTCTTCCTCCCACGATTTGTCCGGCTCTTCGAGTTCTTCGGCGCCCACCTCGGAGGAACCACCTATCTCTCGCCGAGCTCCTTCATCGAAACAGGCTTCAAGGTCGCCGGCTCGATCTTGGGCGGAGCCGTTCTTAACGGCGTCTTCGACCCCGCCGTTCTCATCCTGCTGTTTCTGATCGCCGGTACCTTCTTCGTCTGTCACGTGCTCCTCGCCTACCGGCTCGTCATGATCCTTGTCCAGGCCAGCCTCCAGATGGCCGGCCTCTGCATGTTCCTCGGCTTCAGCTCCAACCGCGTCACGATCCCGCTCTCGGAAAACTACATCGTCAGCTGCATCCGCCTGGGAATCCACGCGATGATCCTCGGCCTTTTCCTCTCCCTCGGCCAGAAGATGTCCGGCGACTGGACCCGCCTCGTCGCCATCGTGCAGTTCTTCGACGTGGCCGCCATCCCGGTCCTCCTCCGGACGACCGCCGAGGTCGTCATCTTCACGCTCCTGACGCTGCAGGTCCCCGGACGGCTCGCCTACGAGCTGACCGCGCCCAGCGGATTCCTGCGCATGCGCGAGGCCCTGGTGGGCCACTGAGGAGAAACCAAGGCTCATGCTCCGCTTTTTGAAACGACGCGAACACCGTTCGGACCCGTCGCCCGTCGAGGAGCTCCTCTCGCCTCGTGAGGAGTTCTTCACCCTCTGGGCGCACTTCGGACGCCAACGCGCCCAGCTCGTAAGCCTCGCCGTGCTCTCCGGGATTCTCAACCTGATCCTGGCGTCGGCTTACATCATCCGCGCCCAGAGCAGCGTCTTCATCCCCTACCTCTACGTGACCGACAAGACCGGCGACGTCGTTCCCCTTGGCCCGGCCAGGGAGCTGACCGTGACGGACCTCATCATCTCGAACGCGCTGGGGAATTTCTTCAAGGGGATCCGCTCGGTCTACTCCGATCCCAACGCCCAACGAACCGCGGTTCGCGACGCCTATGTTCACATTCCCAGAACCGCCTCATCCCGCGACTTTATCGCTGCCTTTTTCGCCGACAACGATCCTCGCACGCTCGCCAAACGGCTCACCCGAACCGTCGAGATCGTGGCGACCACCAAGCTGCCCCCTCAGCCCGGCGCAACGAGGAGCGCCTCGACCGCGACCTGGCGGGTCCGATGGAGAGAAACCACCTACATCGTCGGCGCCCCGACCGTCCTCGTGGCGGACTGGGACGCCTTTGTTACCGTCCGCAGCAAGCCGAAACGCAAGCTCGAGGCCTTCGATCCGAATCCACTGGGGATCTACATCGACAGCCTTCAATGGTCGCGTCTCGCTCCGGAACGAACCCTTCAAAAGGCGAACGAGCCTTTCCTCTAAAAGGAGTCATTCTGTGAAACATCGCAACCGACTCACGACGTTCCTGCTACTCACGCTCCTGGCCCTGCCGGCGGGCGCCGAAACACTCGGCTTACCCAACGACTGGAAGGTGATCACCTACGGTAAGGACACCCCCGTGCTCACCTGCTCTCCCCTGGGGGCCTGTATCGTCGCCCTCGAACCCTCAGAGCAGATCATGGACCGATTTCTCCCCGACTCCGCGGGCTGGGATGTCAAACAGGGCCAGGCCGGCCCGGATGGCTCGGTCCCGGTCCTCGCCATTAAACCCAAAGACTGCGGGATTACCAGCAACCTGCTCGTCACCACGAATAGGAGGATCTACGCCTTTCTCCTCGCCTCTCCAACCTGTGATCCCGCGAGCCTGACCTCTCCCGCCGCGATCCTCTTCGACCGCGTAGCCTTCAACTACCCCGAGGACTTCGCCGTCACCTGGAACCGTTCCGATCCCATCCCTCCCTCTGCGGGGATCCCCACGCAAGCCGCCTCGGTCGGCAATCTCAATTTCGAATACTCCTGGAAGGCGGGCCGCCGCTCGCTCTCGCCGCTTTCCGTCTACGACGACGGCACGCGGACCTTCGTGGTCCTTCGCTCCCAGGACCTCACCAAGCCCGCTCCCGCTTTCTTTGTCCGAGCCGAAGGCGGCTCCTTGGAAGTTGTGAACTTCACCGAGCCCGCCGCCGGCGGTCGCGTCTACGCGATCGATCGCGTCGTTCCCGAGCTCGTTCTGGCGACAGGCAATCAACCGGCCGACCAGACCGTCATCCGCCGCGCCAAGTGAGGAGCCGACGATGAACGACACCCCGACTAACAGTCCGTCCCTGGAGGCGGCCCCGCCTCCGGCTCGCCGCCTCTCCAGGACTGGCGTGATCGCCATCACCGCCGCGGTCACTCTCCTGGTCTCGCTGGCCGCGATCTGGGCTACCCGGCCCTCGACCTCACCGGCCGCCGCCATGATCGAGAAAGCGCAGGATGAACGGCCGGCCGATCCCACCTTCCTGAACACGCCTCCCCGCCGGGATCCTGCCGAGAAGCCCAGAACGGTGGAGGATCCCGTCCTCCGCCAGCTCCTGGCCGAAGGCAATGCTTCAACGCACCTGGGCGACACCAAGAATTCAGCATCCCGCCTGCCAACGCCCGGAGAACCCATCGGACCGCCGGCGCCTACTACCTCCTCCGCTCAAGAGGGGATGGCCCTCGACCCTGAGCAACCCATCGGGGTCTACCGGGGATTCAATCCATCGCCCTACTCGACACTCCCCCCGGTCCGCCCCTCGTCGCTACGTCAGGAGCCGCCGGCGCGCTGGCGCGCAGCCTTCAGCAGCCCCCTTTCAGACAACTCCGGATCGGACGCACAGGCTCGGCCAAGCAGCCCAAGTTTCGGGCCGCTTCCCCCGCCCCCTACCGTGCCAGCAGCCATGGCTCCCTCGGCGTCTCCCGCACCTCCCCAGCCTGAAGCACCCGCCGCCACAGCGGCCACACGCGTTCGCAAGGAGTCCCGGGAGCTTCCGGCTGGAACGGTGCTCTCGGCGATCCTCCTGACGACGATCAACACCGACAACGCCGCACCCGCCGTGGCTCAGATCTCTCTCGATGTACGGGACCGCTTCGGCCGCATTCTGATTCCCCGGGGGGCGCGTCTTGTCGGGTCTTACGAAAACACCCTTTCACTCGGCAACCGCAGAATCGCCATCGCTTGGGACCGTCTCATCGTCCGCGGCCATACCTATCAGTTTCCCGGTCTCCCAGGGGCTGATTTGAACGGCGCGGCCGGCGTGCGCGGCGATGTCAACAACCACACCGTCCTCGTCTTCGGCCGCGCCACACTCTTGTCCCTCATCGGCGCCGGCGCGAAGCTCAGTCAGCCCACACGCTCTCGCACCGCGATCACCCTCTCGGACCGCGAAGTCTTTGCCTCCTCGGTGGCGGACCAGCTCAATGCCGCGGCCGTTGAGTACCTCAATCGGGCGGTCAACATCGCGCCTACCATCACCGTTCCGGCGGGAACCTCTTCAAGGTCCTGCTCCCGTACAACCTGACGCTTTCCCCACCGGAGGTTGCGCCATGACCACCCAGGTTGCCCAATTCGTCCCCCACGACGCGCTGGAAAGAGACGAGAACCAGCCGCGCATCCACTTCGATCCGAAGGCCTTGGCCGAGTTCGCCGAGAGCCTCTGGCTCGAAGGCATCCAGTCCTCCATCGTCGCCACCCCATCCGGCGATGGCTTCAAGATTCTCCACGGCGAGCGGCGCTGGCGCGCGTCGGCCATCAACCGCGCACGGGCCGCCCAGATCCTGGAGCAGGAGCCCGATCTCCCTGAAGATCATCCGGCCCGACGATACGACGGCTGGACTCGGCTCCCCGTGCTCGTCAACCATGAGGACATCCCGTCCTACAGGCGTCGCCTCCTCCAGATCGGGGACAACGAGAATCGTGCGGGGCTGACGCTCTACGAAAAAGCCTTCTCCTACAATAAAGCCTTCGAAGAGTCTCCCTTCGCGAAGGCCGTCGAGTTCTGCCGCGCGATCGGCATGATTGAAAAGACTTTCTCCGGCTTCAAGGCTGTTCTCAAGGCCCATGGGCCCGCAAAGCTCGCGCTTGAAACCGGCGTCATCTGCGACATCCAGGCTTTCCGCCTCTTCCAGCAGTTGCCCAATGAGGTGCAGGAAACCCTGATCGAGGAGGCCAACGAGCGCGAAACCACCCTGGGCCGCAGGTACCTGGAAGAGCACGTCGAGGCGGCGAAAGCCGCGCAGCAGACGACTTCGGCCGCCACGAACGCACCGCCCGCCGGCTCCAAGGACTCCAACGAGGAGGAAGGGCATCGCGAGGGTCCAGCTCCCCCTCCCGCCGCCGCTTCTCCTGGCTATCCAAGGATCGATCTCGACGCCCTCGCCTGGCTCGACGCCCATCTCGAACGGGCCGAGATTTCGGAGAGCGAGGACCTTTACCGGGTGGCGGTCTATTCAGCAGTCCACGAGGCTCTGACGAGCGGCGCCGCTCTTATCGCAATCCTCGATCCTCCGCCCGCGGTCCAGAAGGCCAACGCCGCTTGAGAGAAAAGCGGCCAGAAGGTCGAGCTGGTACCTCGCCTCCTGGCCCGACAACCTTCACAACTACAAGGGAACCGAACATGCTCACGCGCCTGCTACTGATCGCTTTGTTCCTACTGCCTACCAGCGCTTTCGCGCAACACCGGCACGAGGTGAGCTTCCGCGGCTTCGCGGACGCCAACGCCAACGGCCAGATCGACTGCGGCGAGTTGGTCGAGTTCGACGTCGTCGTGTCCAATCCCAATCCCCCGGAAGCCGGCGTTGTCTGGTCGGGCCGCCTGACCGTGCCCGACGATCAGACGGGCCGCTTCAGTTACCTCACCATCTTCCAGGACTTCATCGCCACGGACGATTGTACGGCTTCCGTCGTCGAGGATGGCCCGAGAGGTATCGTTGACTACAGCTGCATCCCCAGGCCGAATGCAGCCACGAACTACCTGCTCACCATGGTCCTGCGCGGATACGCGACCGGGCTCTCCGGGCCCATCCGCATCATCGCCCGCGACCAGTTGGCGACCCCTGAGCCTCAACCCGATCGCGTCATCACCCGCGACTTTCCTATGCCGCCCTGCACCGCGAGCGACCTGGGCCTGGTGAAAACCGATTTCGGGGCTTCCGTGGCTCCTGGCTCAATCGTGGCCTACACCTTGACCGCGACGAATCTGGGAACCGCCTCGGCTCTCGGCTCGACTCTCACCGAAACCGTCCCCGCCAACGCCACCTTCTCTCCGGCCGCCAGCTCACCCGAATGGAGCTGCCCTCAGGGCAACGGCCCGGGCTCGCTCTGCACCCTGTCGCTCGGGACCCTGGTCCCTGGGGGCTCGGCAGCCCGCGTTTTCGCCGTGGCCGCCTCCACGGACATACCCCCTGGGGTGACGCAGCTTTCGAACACCGCTACGGTGAGCTCCGCGACTCCGGACGACAACCTGGCCGACAACACGGCTACCGATTCGACTCCCCTCCTCCCCGGCATTCCCGATCTGATCGTCTCGAAAACGGCCACGGCCAACTCCGCCTCGCCAGGCTCGCTCATCACCTGGAGTCTCCAGGTCACGAACCAGGGCAACGCTCCCGCCCAGGATGTAATCCTGTCGGAAACCCTTCCGCCTCAGACGAGCTTCGTGGCCCAGAACACCTCGCCGGGCTGGAATTGCGCGGCGTCGCCGTGCACCTTGCCCCTTGGTCCCTTGCCGGCCGGCGTCACGGCCTCCCGGACCTTCACGGTCCGCGTCGCCTCTCCTGTCTCGGCGACTCTTTCAGCCATCACCAACACCGCGTGTGCCTCCACATCGAGCGCGGGCGAGCCCCAGGCCAACAACTGCGACACGGTGTCGACTCCCGTCGACGCCTCACCAAGCCTGTCCATCGACAAGGTCCTGGCCTCGGGCTCGGGTACGCCAGGAAACCTGCTGGTCTGGGACATCGTGATCACGAATGGAGGCGACCGGGACGCGGCCGGCGTCTCGATTCTCGAGACGGTGCCGGCCAACACCACTTTTGCGCCGCAGGCAAGCTCTCCTGGCTGGAGCTGTCCTTCCCCAGCCGCGGGCTCGAAGTGTGTCCTCTCGATCCCCTCTATCCCCGGCGGCGGAGCCGTCGTGGTGCGGCAGTTCGCCGCAACCGTGGCCCGGCCGCTGCCGGCCGGCGCCACCATGGTTCGCAACACGGCCTGCGCCTCGACCGGCGCGCCGCCAGACGTCTGCGACACGATCGACATTCCCACCGACGGACGGCCTGTCGTCAATCTGACCAAAACCCTGGAGTCCGGGTCCGCTCGCCCGGGCGAGGTCCTCGTCTTCCGCCTGGCGGTCCAGAACACCGGCGATCAGGACGCCGCCGGCGTCCTGCTCACCGAGACCGTCCCGGCGCACACCTCGTGGGTCCCTGCCAGCAGCGACCCCGCCTGGACATGCTCTGCATCTACCCCTGGCTCCACGTGTCAGCTCACCCTCGCGGTGCCCGCCGGGGAGACCATCCCCGCACGGTTCGCCCTCCGGCTCCCGTCGCCTCTTCCTGCCGGGTTCACTGAAGTCAGCAATTCCGCCTGCGTCCAGCTTCCACCGGCGAGCTCCTCATGCGACAGCATCGACGTTCCGACCGACGGCGCTCCCATTCTGACCCTCGACAAGGTCCGCTCCGCCGGAATCTTGAAGCCCGGCGAGATCATCACCTACACAATCGCCGTCTCGAACTCCGGCAACCAGGATGCTGCCGGCGTGATAGTGACCGAGACGCTCCCGGAGCTCTCGACCTTCGAGGCCGCCGCAAGCTCACCCGGCTGGACCTGCTCGCCCACGACGCGAGCCCCGTCCACCTGCCGGAAAGCCATCCCTTCCCTCGCGGCGGGCGCTACGGATCCATCCGATTTCGCGATCCGTCTCGACGCCTCCCTGCCGGCGTCCTTCGCCACCCTCCGCAATTCGGCGTGCGCGGCCGAAGGGCCCCGGACCGCTTGCGATGAAACCCAGGAGCCGGTCGCCGGCGAACCCCAGGTTGACCTCGTCAAGTCCTACTCCGGCGGCCCTCTTCGCCCTGGAGCCCTCCTCCCCTTCACCCTCACCGTGACCAACTCGGGCGACCGCGCGGCCGCGGGCTTGATCCTGGAAGAGCGGGTGCCGGCGGGGGCCAGCTTCTCGAAGCCTGATTCCGACTCCGGCTGGATCTGCGACGGATCGCTCTGCACCCTGTCGATCCCCGAGCTCGCGCCAGGCGCTTCCCGCTCCTTTTCCTTCGCACTGCGAGCGAGCAATCCCCTTCCCGAGGGACTCCAGCAGATCTCGAATTCGGCTTGCGTGCGGGCAGCGGACAACCCGGTTACCTGCGACGAGGAAGCCACCCCTCTTGACGCCATTGTCGAGATCACCCTCTCAGACGAGCTCCGGGAGGACAGGAATTCAGACGGCTTCCTCAGCCAGAGCGACGTCCTCCGCTACACGATGGAGGTCGAAAACCCCTCGGCCACGACGCTGACGGCCTTAACCGTCACCGTCGCCCTCGACTCCCACGTCCAGCTCATGACCGGGACGGTCGTGACTTCGGGCGGCGCCGTCTTCACTGGCAACTCCACGGGCGACGCCTCGCCGATCGTCACCCTGCCTTCGCTTGCTCCGGGCGAGAAGGTCGTCATCACTTTCGACGTCCTGGCGGGCGACCTGTCCCGACTGAAGGAGATTTCCTCCCAGGCGTCGGTCTCGGGCTCCAACTTCGAGGACGAGCCCAGCGATGACCCGGACACCGAGGCCGACGACGATCCCACCGTGACCCCGCTGTTTGATCCCAACATTCCCGCGGTCCCCACCGCCGGAACGACCGCCTTGATCGCCCTCACGGCGGGTCTCGCTCTCCTGGCCACGCGCCGGATCAAACGCCAGGTAAGCGCTGCCTGATCAATTCCTTGGGCTGAACCCGGGCTCCACGGAAGCGGGGCCCGGCCCTTTCTCGGAGACGCCGATGACGATTCCGTCCCTGATGGTCTGGCTTGCAATGGAAGCGATGGCTTCCTCGAACCTCAGAAATCCCACTCACACGTTCACCACCCCAGGGCCGAAGACAGTGACTCTCAAGGTCTGTGACGCCCGCGGGAAATGCTCGACGGTCACCAAGACCCTGACCGTCCTCGACCCACGCCCCGCCCTTGTGGGGACCCGAGTTCCGGGCTCGCTTCCGCTCGGCTGGAGCCCAGTGCGCCTGGGGACGACCGCGACTGGACGTCCGCCCCTCTTCTACTCCTGGACGATCACGCGACCCGACGCGACCACACAGGTTCTGCTCGGTCCCGAGATCTCCCTCGTCCCCGACCTGCCCGGCACCTACCGCGTCGCCCTTGCGGTCTCCAACAGCGATGGCCGCACCACCCGCTCCTTCGAGATTCCCGTGGCTCCGACCGTCTTCGAGGATGTCCCTCCGGCCTTCTGGGCCCTCGACGCCATCGAGGACCTGTTCTTCGCCGGCGCGACGAGCGGATGCGGCCTCTCTACGGCTGGAGGCCGCATTTTTTGCCCCGACGCTCGCGTGAGCCGCGCCGAGATGGCAGTCTTCCTGATCCGGCTGACCCGCGGCGTAAGCTACGTCCCTCCGGCCCCGATCGGGATCTTCCAGGACGTCCCCCCGCATTACTGGGCGGCGGCGTGGATCGAGCAGTTCTACAGGGACCGTCTGACCGGAGGCTGCGGCCCGGGCCTTTTCTGTCCAGCCGCTCCTGTCACCCGCGCCGAGATGGCGGTTTTCCTCACCCGTGCCCGCCGCGGACCAAACTTCACCCCTCCACCCTGGTCTGGGGTCTTCGCGGATGTCCCGCCTTTCCATTGGGCCGGTCCTTGGATCGAGCAACTCTTCAGGGACGGCGTGACCGCCGGCTGCGCCGGCCTTCCGCTTCGCCTCTACTGCCCCGACGCCCAGACCACCCGGGCGGAGATGGCCGTCTTTCTCGCCCGTGCCTTCGGCCTTCAGCAACGTCCCATCCCCACGCTCTTCGCCGCCCACCTGTGCGGCTCGAAGTGCTCGTTTCCGGCCTCTCTTCCCCTTTCCTTCGATCTCCGGATCTCCGGGGGAATCCCGCGAAGCTATGAGTGGGATTGGAATGGGGACGGGGTCTTCGAAGAGACGACCCTCGCCCCCACGACTCATGCCTATACCCTCCCTGGGATCTACGCCCCGAGGCTGAGAATCCGGCGCGGGACGTACTCGGCCGTCGTCCAGCATCCTCTCATCACCATTCGTGCCCGGTCGGGCTTTCCCGCCGCGCCGCAAGGGCTCGCGCTGCAGTTCTCGCACCTCCGCCTCCCCTTGCCTGACGATCCGCCAGGAACGCCTCCCCTGCGCGCCTATCGCGTCAACGCGAGCCCTTCGGCCGGCGCCCGTGGCTTCGCCGCGTTCGCCGCCCCGTCGGGCTCGCTCTACCGCTTCGCCCGCCTGCTGGCTCCCGAGCGCACCACGGCGGGAGACTTGCTCTTCCTGCCCGTCTCGCCCCAACCCTTCTTCGTCTATCTCCAGACCTTCACCGAGACCGGAATCGGCGTCGCTTCCGCTCCTGTCCGCGTCAACCCATAACCCTCTTCACCCTGGGAGCTCCCCTATGCCTGGATCCGCGGTTTATCCACCCTTCGAGGCGATCCATCACCTCTACACGCTGGCGTCTTCGACCTCGGCCCTCGCCCTGCTTTCGATCGATCCGTCGGCTCCTCTGGATTCCTCCTCCCTCCTCCGCGCGGCCGAGAGCCCCCTGGACATTCTGGCCAAAGCAGCTCTCCCTTCGGCGTCTCCTTCCGCCGTCCGGACGTCCACGATCGCTCTCTTTCACGTCACGGCAGCCCTCTACGCTTTCCACGCCCGGCCTCTCTTCGGCAACCGCTATGCCCCACCCTCTGTACTCAATTTCCTCTACGCGCACATGGTGGATCGAATCGCAGCCAACCAGGAACGCGACGATACGTTCGAGGACGCGACCGTCTCCGAGTGGCTCACCTCGGCATCCCACGAATGGAACCTTCTCGCGGCTTACTGCTCGTCGAGCTTTCAGCTCTCCGGGTTTTCCCGCCTCTCGCATTGCGCGGCTGACTTCCTAAACTATCTCGCCTTCATCCTGCAGCGGGCCTCTCTCGATCACCCCAAGCGTAGTTTCGTGGCCTGACGGCGCTTCTTTTCTCGGGCGGCCTTTCCCGGCCGCCCGACGCCCGACGCCCGACTCCAGAGGACGCCAGGCGTGGATTCGCTTCGATCCCTTTTCTTATCTAAAATGAAAGGAAGGAGTATCCCACCTGAGAGGTTGAGGTATCTCCACCCGTAGCTGATCCTTTCGTTGGGCGTGTCCGCCGCCGGCGGCCGGGCTCTTCGTGCATCTCCTCGGGCTTCGCCCTGCGGGGATCGCGGTAGGGACGCCGGTTACCCGGCGCCCCCCGCACAGATCCGAGCATGCACTGCTAGCGCACTCGGCTCTTGCCTCGGGTAGTGGCGTCAAAGCGCTCCGATGGATAAGGGTGATGGATCGAGGCAGGAGGTAGCCATCGCTCCGCGATTCGCTCCATGCGGGCCCACGGCAAGCGGCCCTTCTGGCTACGACGCGAGAGCGTGCGCTGCCACAGCATCTTAAGCTGACGCCGGAATCGATGGAGAGCCACATAGTTGAATGGCACCCCATAGTACCGGTAGTGCCCCCGCAGGACGGACTGCAGCCACGCCCCAACCTTTGGCACCGGGTCGTGGCGACGGCGCTCGAGGATGGCCTTCACTTCCGCCAGCTTCGCGCGCGCCCTCTTCGCCATAGTCCGCCGTTCCACCCGAAACCTTCCGCTACGGCTTTCACCGCAGATGTGAGTGAATCCCAGGAAGTTGAAGGTCTCGGGCTTGCCTTGGCCCCGTCGCCGCCGCCTTTCTCTTGCGAAGTGACCGAACTCGATCAGGCGGGTCTTATCCGGGTGCAACTCCAGCCCGAACTTGGCGAACCGTTGCCGCAAGGCGTGAAGAAACTGCTCGGCTTCTTGGCGATACTCGAATCCAAGGACGATGTCGTCAGCATACCGGACGATTCTCACCTTGCCCCGACAATGCTTCCGTCGCCATTGGTGAGCCCAGAGGTCGAAGACATAGTGGAGGTAGATATTTGCGAGCAGGGGCGAGATGCTGCCCCCCTGCGGCGTCCCCTCCGTGCTCGGTCTCCGCTGTCCCTCCTCCAGCACGCCGGCCTTCAGCCATTTCTGGATCAGGCGTACAACGCGCTGGTCACCGATCCGGTGCTCGACGAACTTGATTAGCCATTCGTGGTCGATGGTGTCGAAGTACCCCCGAATGTCTGCGTCGAGCACCCAGCCCACGCGTCCCCTCTCGATCCCGACGCAGAGCGCATCCAGCGCCATGTGCTGGCTGCGCCCAGGGCGGAATCCATAAGAGAACCCGAGGAAGTCCACTTCGTAGATGGCGTTGAGCACCTCAGTCACCGCTCCCTGGACGATCTTGTCTTCCAGAGTCGGAATTCCGAGGGGTCTTCGCCCCCCGTCCGCCTTGCGAATATAGGCTCGGCGAACTGGCTTCGCCCGGTACGCTCCCCGCTTCAGCCGTTCCGAGAGGCTCTGAAGGTTAACTTCCAGAGCTTCGCCGTACTGCCGCCATGTCTTTCCGTCCACCCCTGGTGCGGCACCCCGTTTGAGGCGCAAGTACGCCTCCCGAAGCCGGTCGACTTGGTAGACATGGTGCAGGAGCGCCGTGAACCGCAACCCCTTCTCCTTCTTCGCTGCCCTTCGCACCCGCTCCAGCTCTTGTGGCATGCGACCCCGGCTCTGCGTCCGGTGCATGGTTCGCTGTTGCAGGTTCCCCTTGGCCGGGCGCCTTCCCTCCATCCCCTCCGCTGGTTGATGAGCTTGGGTCGTCTCCGCCTTAGCTCTCTCCTTGTCTGTTTCCGGCGTTTCCGCCTTCGTGCCCGAGTAGGGTTTGACCATAGCCTCGCTTCCTTCGCTCATTCCCATTGTTCGGAGACTTCGCGGGTACTACGCACCCGTCTGACTTCCCAGGTCCGTTCATCACTGGCTTTCGTCCTCGGACTTCCCAGCGCGACCCAGAGCACCATCCGCCTGGGTGGACTTGGGATCTCCCGGTTCTCGCGTGAGGTGGTTCTGTGCATGCCTGAGGTCTCCGACCACGCGGGGTCCGAGCCCTTCTTGCCTTAACGAAGAACCCGGTGTTGCCTTCCGCCCGAAAATACGGCGTCAGCACCCCGAACGACGATCTTTTCGAGGCTCAATACTCCGCCTGCACATACCCCTGTCAACGCTTCACGCCCGGCCTTACGACCGTCCGCGCATGACTCGGGGCCAGCGTGGCTGGCTAGGCCTTCGCTGTACGGCTCTTTCATCCGCTCCACCTCACCGGTTTATCCCGGCGCACATTTCCTGCGATCCCTCACGCGCCTCCGCGCTGCGCTCCGGGCCGCACGCCTTTCGGCGTGCATCGGAGGGCCGCTCCGCAATCCTCCTTCCTTCCCCCTCGCCGGCGCGCGCCGCTCCATGGCTTGCGCCATCGAGCCTCCACCACCCCCCCACGCGGTCCGGCTCCCGCTCCCCGGCAAAGAAGCCGCCGGCGAGACTTCCCCCTCTCATCCAGTCCTCCGGGGACCTGCTATCAAAGGTTCTCCCAAACTTTTGGTTCCTCCTATAACACCCTCTGTGGCCACACCGGACTCCTTCGGTGCTTCGGCCCCGCCCTTTCTTTGGCGAGGGTCTCGGTCCACGTGGGGGCCGTCAAGGCAACCCTGCGGGTCGGCCTGCGGCCGAGCCTTGACGCCCCCCACGTGGACCGAGACCTGCCCGCCAGAAAGGCGGGCCCGAAGCACCGGACGCCCGAACAGGATCCGTGAATCGCAAGACGATCACCGTCGAGAGTAAACCCCTACGGGAAGGTCAGAAAAGCCGTTCGTTCAGCGTCGAGCTGCTGGCCTACGTCCTCGCCAACGATCTCTGGGAGCTGGGTTCCGGCGGCAAGGAGCGCTCCCACCGGCCGGTCTTCATGGCCTACGCCGGAACCGACCAGGGCTCCCGCGCCTTCTCAGCCAACCTTCGGGGCGGGCGCCCGGCCGTGGCCGCGGGGAGCAGCCTCACGACCCGGTTTGAGGTCCCCCGGTCGGCCGGCTTCAGGTTCGACAAGTTCACCCGCGAGGGAGCCACACTCACCCTGGTCTACCTCCCTCCGGTCTTCAGCTTTCAACCCGCGACCACCGATGCCGAGGACATCGCCTTTCTCTGCCTTCCTCCCACCTGGTGGGTCGACGAGCAGGCCAAGGCGATCCGGCAGACGTGGGGCGAGGACGCTCGCGAGGCCGCCATCGCCGCCTACTTCGTCGCCTATCTCGATCAACGATCCCCACTTCCCATCGCCAACGACCTGGGCTTCCACCTGAAGCTCTATCGGGCTGCGCTCGAAGAGCCTTGGTGCCAGACAAGCTCCGGCTCTGAGTGGAGCCCTGGAACGCTTTTCCACCTGGGCCTGGAGACCGTGGGCTTCGAGACCGCCCTCTGCTGCAAGGTGGACCACCCGACCTTCGCCCAATTCCTCAAGGCGCAGACGGCTGCGCATCTTCCCTTACAAAAGGAGATGACCGACCATGGCACGACCCCAATCCGTCGCCCTCGGCGGGTACTTCCCGACCCCGTCCCCGCTGCTGCCCAGCTTGGCCTCCTTGGTTAGCTTCGCGCCCCAGGACGAAGCCCACATCCTGGTCGATCCTGTCGCGGGCGACGCAGCCGCCATCGCGGCGCTCCGGACGCACTGGTTCGAACGGCCCGACCGGGAAGCCACTATCTACGCCGTAGAGCTCGAAGAACAACGGGCCCGGAACCATCGCCATCACCTGAGCCTCTATGGCGGCTCGCACCCTGATGTCTCGCTTCACTGTGATGCCTTCCACGTCGAGATCACCGCAGAGGATGGAGCGTCGTTGCTCTTTCTCAACCCGCCCTATGACATCGACAAGGTGCATGGGCGGCTGGAGCAACGATTTCTCGAGCGCTGGACCACGGCACTCCTCCCGGGTGAGGGCATCCTCATGTTCCTGGTGCCGTTCTACGCCCTGGAGGCGAGCGCCGGTTTCCTCGCTCGGCACTACCAGGACATCCGCGCCTGGCGCTTCCCGGAACCTCATTTCGAGGCTTTCCGTCAGTGCGTTCTGGTAGCCCGCAAACGGAGCGCGCCCGTTCCGGAGAGCCTCCTCGACAAGAAGAGGATCGAACGCTGGGCAGCCGACGCCAGCGCCCTTCCCGAGCTCCCGGAGTCCTCGGATGCCCTCTTCCGGGTGCGCAGCGAGCGCACGGGCCTCACTCTCGAACCCGTGCCTCTGGACATCCAGGGCCTCCTGACCGGGTTCCGGCCGTGGCACGGCTCCGGCTTTGCCGGCCTCGACCGCGGCGTCGCCGACATGATCGGAGCCAAGTTCCCGGTCGCGCAGCCGCCCCGTCCGGCCCACATCGCCCTCGCCCTCTCGGTGGGAACCTTGAACGGTAAGAAGCTCATGCCGAACCGGCCGGGGCTTCCCGCGATCCTGGTCAAGGGGAGCTTCCGGCGCGACTTCCATACCGTCGAAGAGCGCTTCAACAAGGAGGGCGAGAAGGTCGGCAGCATCAAGGTGCAGCGCCCGAAGCTCACTCTCTCCGTCCTTCGGCTCGACACGCTGGAGTTCCTGGAGCTCAAACCAGGCGCGACTTCATCCGGCGCAAGGGACCTCTCAGAGTTCAACAGCGCCGACCTCGTCGAAAGCTACGGCGAGAGCCTCGGCCGGCTCATGCGCGAGCAGTTTCCCGCGCTCCATGATCCGGCCAATCCCGCTCATAAGATGGCGCTGCCGCCGTTGGCTCGGCAGCCGTACGAGGTTCAGAAGGACGCCATTGCCACGGCCTTGAAGCTCCTCGCCCGTGGTGAGAACCCGCAGGCCATCGCCGAGGTCGGCACAGGCAAGTCCACCGTTGCGCTCTCGATCGTCGGCGCGCTCTCACCCCTCAATTTCCGGGCCACGACTGGAGAGCTTCGCCGCTTGGGCTTCGATACGTCCCGGCTTTCTTCCGTCAAGCGGACTCTCATCATCTGTCCTCCCCATCTCCTCAAGTCGTGGCGAGATCAGGCTGCCGCGGTGCTCCCTCATCACCGGGTGGTGATCGTCGAGAGAATCTCCGACCTGGAGAAGGACGCCGAGATCTACGTCCTCTCCCGCGAAGCCGCCAAGCTGGGCCACGGTGTCGCCGGCATCGGCCGCGCCTGCCCCCGGTGCGGCGCCCGGCCGGAGATGAGCCCCGCAAGACTCGCCGAAACCCGCGCCCGGTGTGAGGCCATAAGCCGCTTGTCGGTCAACGAGGCCGCCCGGATCGCCGAGGATCTGGCGGCCGTACTGACCGGCACCTACCCCTACGAACCCCTGGTCCGCTCCCTCGTCTCCCGCCGCCGCATCCTGGCGATGGCCCTTCCGCCGGTTCCAGAGGCAGCCGATGAGGATATCGACGAAGGTGCCGGCGAGGGAGAGGCCGGGCTTTCGGCAACGGGCCCTCTCCCGACCGTTGATCGCCTGCGGCCGATCGCGCTCCGGCTCTTTGAGTGGGTGGCTGAAGCTTCGTACGCCGACTACCGTCTCCAGGATGCTCTCGATCAGCTCTCCCGCGCCGCAGCGCTGGAGGCGGAGATCGCCAGTTACCTTCGGACGCGCGCAAGGCAGCTCCTCGACGGTGCTGCAAAGGCTTTGGAAGATTCCCAGAGCGAATACCACGACAGCGTCTACAAGCCTCGCCTTCGCGGCGGCGAGTTGCTGGAGCTCGCAAAGAGGCTCGAACGCCCGGAGACCACGCAACCCCATCGGCCCGCATTCCTCAAAGCTCTTGATCGCTTGAACGAGCTCGGCGCCTGGGAAGAAAACGAGCCCTGCGGCGAGCCCCTCTTTCAGGCAACGCCTGAGCCGCGCCGCTTCCCGCTCGCACGCTACATCCTGCGCCACTGCCGGCGGCGGTTCGACCTTCTCATCGCCGACGAATGGCACGAGTACTCGAACAAGGGCTCGGCCCAACAGAAGGCGGCGCACCGGCTGGTGGAGCTGCCCGGAGTGCCGACGATCGCTCTCACCGGCTCCCTGATGGGCGGCTACGCCGGCTCGCTCTTCGCCAACCTCTGGGCACTCTCCCCGCGCTTCCGCGGCCAGTTCCGGCCCTGGGAGCAGCAGGCCTTCATCACCGCCTATGGCTACCGGAAGGTCTACGTCCCGGTAACCGCCGAGACCGTCTCCGAGATCGTCGGGTATGGCGCGCGCAGCGACCGCGAGCAGACCCGGGAAGCGCCCGAGATCCGCCAGATGGGCCAGGCCCCGGGGGTGCTCCCGAGCTTCATCCTGGACCACCTCCTCCCGGTCGCGGTCCTCATGCACAAGCAGGATCTCGATCACGAGCTGCCGCCGTGCTTCGAGCTTCCGGTGCCGATCAAGGTCGCCGACGATGACGGTACCGGCCAGGAGATGCTCGCCGAGTTCCGCCGCCTGCTCTCCGAGCTGACCCGCAAGATCAAGGCCGACCGCTACACCTGCCTCGCCGGCAAGCTCTGGGGCGCCATGTCCGAGCTACCGTCCTACCTCGACCGATGCACGGCTGACCTGGAGGAATTCGTGCTCGCCTACCCCAAGGAGGCGGGAGGCGCCGTGGTCACCACGGGCAAGATGTTCCCCGCCTCCTGGATATCGCCCAAGGAGCGATGGATCCTCCGCCGGGTGCGCACCTGCCTTGAGCAGGGTCGCAACGTCCTGATCTTCCTCCGCCATACCGGAAGCTCCGGGCTGCCGGTCCGCTATCTCCGCCTGTTCAAGGAATACCTCGGCCAGCGCGCCGTCTTCCTCGACGTTCAGAAGGTCAAGGCGGCCCAAGAGAGGACTGGCTCAACGCGAATGTGATCGAGCCGGGCCGCCGGATCCTCATCACCAACCCGAGGGCCGTCCAGACCGGTCTCAACAACCTGGTCCACTTCTCCCGCGCGATCTGGGTCGAGGGCGTGGACTTCGACGCCCGGGTCGTGCGCCAGGCCAACGGGCGCATCCACCGGATCGGCCAGACCCTCGACGTCACCATCGAGGTCCCGTACTACGACGGCACGGCTCAGAAGACCGCGCTCGATCTCGTGGCCCGCAAGGTCTCTTCCTCGGTCCAGGTCGATGGCCTCTCGATCGAAGGGGCTCTCGAGAGCGCCGGAGCGGGCGATGGCGACGACGAGGCCAACCGGGCTGCCATGGGCATCGGCCAGGCCATCTACGAGGCCTGGGCCTGCTAGGGACCGGAGGGGCGGCAGAGAATGGGCCGCAGGCAACACCCACGTCTTCAACACTGCCATCCACTGGGTTGGGGTGCATCAACGCCCGGCCCGCTCCTTCCGTCCCTGGGACCGCCCCGTGACGCCCCGCTTGGTAACCGAGGGGCGGCCGGCCGCAAGGCCAAGCCCTCCGGGCGCGCTGCGCGCGGCCTTGTCAGCCGGCCTCTCTCCCCTCGGGTCCTGCGGTCGTCATGAACGGTCCCAGGAACAAAAGGAGACGCCGCGGCCCAGGAAGAACCCCAGGCCCGCGATTGCATCACCGCTCACCGAGCTGTCCGAGCTGCCAGCACCTCCGGCCAATCCCGAGGTTCAACAGATCCCCCTGCGGGACATCACACCCAGCCTCTATCAGCCCCGACGCTTCCAGATTCCCGACGCCGAGGATCCTGACCTCGTCAAGCTCGCGAGGTCGATCCGCGCCAAGGGGGTGATCCAGCTGATCCTCGTCCGTCCCATGGAAACGGGCTACGAGCTCGTCGCCGGCGAGCGCCGCGTCCGGGCCTCATGCTTGGGCCTTCCTGCAGCTGACGCGATCGGATCGGCTCTTCTCTACATCCCCGCCATCGTCCGCGAGCTCTCCGATACAGAGGCCGGGGAGATCACCGTCGAGGAGAACCTCCGCAGGAAGGATCTCCGTCCGCTTGAAGAGGCCGACGGCGTCCACACCCTCCTTCTCCTCCACAAAGGGGACCTCTGGCCGTGGCCGTGAGACTCGGTCAGACGCCAGCCTGGGTCGCCTGGCGCGGCCGCATCGACAGCAACTTCTCGCCCGCCTGGAAGGAGTTGGCTTTGAACCGGACAACCGGTCGTGGTGCTGGACCGCGGCCACCTAGAGGAGATCGCGAAGCGGCCAGCAGAATCAGGACGAGGTCCTCGGAGCTCGACTTCGACCGCATGGACGTCAGCATCACCGTTCCTGAGCTGCGCCGCTATCTCGCAGACCTCACACGCAACCTGAGCCGCGCGCCCTTTCCCCTCGACGCAACAGCCTCCATCCCTCGGCCCGCGCCTGCTCGAGCTGTCCTCTCACCACTCTGGCGACACCCCTCCTCTTCGCCAGCAGGGGACCAGGCACCTGCCTCCATCAAGGACGCACGCTGCTTGAACCGCACGTGCTGGATCGAGAAGTGCCACCGGTCCGGGGAGCGCGCCGCGGCGAACCTTCGCACCGAGCACCCGACCTCCTTCTGGCTCTCCTCGCGAGGTCCCTTCAGAAGAGATCCGGCGAGTCGGCGCGGGGGCGGCGTTCTGCCGTCCCATGCCGACGAGAAGTCGGAAAGGCGCCGAGGGGGCACAGCCTGCGATGCTGGCGGCGGAGCCCAGATGGGCCGCCTTGTCTGGATCAAGCCGAGGTTCCCGCCGCGTCCTATGGTGCAGCACCAACCCGACAATCCGGCGCGGGCCCCTCGGTCCCTGAAACCGACGCTCCCGTCGGCGAGAACGTCCTCGCAGAGCGCCGGCGAAGCACATGAACCGCAGGATCGCCCGCATAGCGGAGCCCACCACGGAGGCGCGTCCCGCGTTCGACGGCAGGACTGCTCTTTTCAGACTGTCGCTGCCCTGGCCAGGTTTTCGGGACGCATCTAAGCCGAAAGGCGTGTGGCACTAGGCGAGCCTCCGACCCTTCGGAGGACTACGACGCCTCTTGAATCTCGGGCCTGAAGAGGCAGCCGCCGACATCTGGACGACTCAGCTCGAGCCCGTTCTGGCCAGCCGCCTCCAGTACTGCGGGCCCGGCGACGCCGCGGCTCCATCCCGAGAATGTGGCTACGCTGAAGCTCATCAGACAAGTTACGCCGAGCTCTATCGCACGGTGGCCAAGGAGCTCCCCAGCCTAAGGCCTGGGCCAAGCTCCCAGGCTACCTGCCCGAGGACCTCATGGCGAGCCGCCAGCTCCGGCCCCATCGGCCTCAGATCCGAGGCGCAGCCCGCCCTTTGCCATAGAGGCGTTGACCTCGACGACGCCCTTTCTGCCTGAACTCCTGGCTCCCGGACCCCTCAGGCTCCGGGAGCCCATCACACACTCGGCTATCGCGCGGAGGGCGGAAGGGACCGGCCGGGGGCGGCCCGACTGGTAGATTAGAGTTGGGAGGCGGGCCGCGCGAAAACCCTCAGAGGCTCTTGGCGCAGGCCGCAAGCAGCCGCACGTGCCACCTCCTCTTTGAGGAGCTGGTCGCGGGCGCCAAAGTTCTCTAACCGTTCAAACCAGTCAACGACACCTTCTGTGGGGCAGAGACATGCGATTGGAAAGAGAGCCTCTGTGGAGCATCGAGGATATAGCCGAGTACCTCGCAGTGCCAGTGCAACATGTGCAC
>CAVXIV010000023.1:0-1591854 GCA_963761805.1 uncultured Acidobacteriota bacterium
CGCGCTCGTCGAAAGCCCCGCTTTCCGGCTGTTCGCTGGGCGTCTCGTTGCCGGCGGTGCGGTCGCCGCGCCAGTGCATCGGGCCGTGGTCGGCCATCCCGCGCAGGCTCTGCGTCGCCATCGGTCCTTTCATCGGGTGAAGAATGCTTCATGGGTTGCCCCGTGACCAGGTTGAAGAGCTCGCTGAGAAAGGGTCCGGGGTTGTCGATCACTTCCTCGTCCGGGTTGCCGAGGTCCCACGCCAGGCTGTCGAAGTCGCCGAAGACGTGGCAGCTCGCGCAGGACGACTCGCCGTTGCTCGACGAGAACTTCGCGTCGTACAGGAACCGGCGTCCGGTCACGACGCTCGGCGGCTCCGGGTTGTGCATCCGGCACGTGCGACGATCTCCGCCTGCGTCGCGCGTGTCGACGATCGAGATCGCGTTGTCGAAGCGAGTCATCACGTAAAGCTGCCTGCGGTCCTCGTCGAGCACGAGGCCGGTGGGGCCGCCGCCGCTCACGGGGATCTGGCTCGCCGCGTTCGGCACGAACGTGTCGGTCTCGAGCTGCCGCCGTGGAGAAAACGCCCACCTTGTCGGAGCCGAGGGCCGCGACGTAGAGCGTCGCGCCGTCGCCGGTCACCGCCATGCCCTGGGGCAGGGCGAGGCGGCTGGCGTTCTCGGCGTTCGGGCCGGCGCGCAGCAGGTGTCGTAGTCGATGTGCTTGTTGAGGTGCCGCGGCGCGACGCCGCCGCCGGGCGAGAGCACGGTGATGCGGCTCTCGTGCAGGTGGCCGCGCAGGCTCTCGCCCGGCGAAGGTGCCCGGCCCCTCGAACCGCGCAGTGTTGTTCGCCTCGGTGTTGGCGACGTAGATCTTCCGCTCACGGGGTTGACGGCCATGTTGAACAGGATGGTGCCGACGCCCTGGAAGACGCCGCCCGCTCCCGCGAGCTGGCGCGGCGGGTCGGCCATGGCGTCGATGACGAACACGTCCTTGTCGGGCAGCGAGAGTCTCACGTACTGGTCCGGGAGCGGCCGAGCGCGTCGACCCAGTGCTCGCCGTTCCACTTGACGATGGCGCCGATCTCGGGCGCCGGGCGGCCATCGGCGTTGGTGGTGGGGCCCGGGCGCGCCGTCCGGACCGAAGCCGTCCGGGAGCGAGGTCTCGGGAACGATGGTGGTCTGGTTGCCCGTGTGGAAGCCGGCGGCGTAGACGCGGGAGCCGTCGGGCGTCACCGCGAGCGCGCGCGGGGTGTCGGTGAAGAGGGTGACGATGGTCAGCGGCGTGCCGCCCAGCGTATTGCCGGAAGCGCCGCCGAGCTCGTCCGCGTCGAACACCCAGACGTCCGCGCGCCCGACGCCCGGGGTGGTGAGCTGGGGATCGAACGGGATGTTCTGGCCCCGGTGGGCCGTGGTGATGAACGCCCGGCTCCGCTCCGGTCCGGCGAAGACGATGTCGCGCGGCTCGTCGCCCACGAGCAGCGTGCGCACGACCTGCCCGGCGCGTTGTCGTCAAGCTCGACGACGCTCACGCTGTCGGAGAGGTGGTTGACCACCCAGACCTCGCCGGTTGGACCGGGCCGCGACGGCGACCGGCTCGAGGCCCACCGGGATCGAGGCGGTGCGGGTGAGCCGGTTCCCGTGGATGCGGAAGATCTCCAGGCGGTTGTCGGGCGTGTTGACGGCGAACAGCAGCCGCTCGTCCGGCGACATCGCGAGCGGGCGGACCTGTCCGCTCTCGAAGAGCGTGTACGGGGAAGCGGACTTTTCCGAGCTGCGGATCAGGCCCACCTCCGTATCCGCCGACGCCTCGGCAAGCCGGTTCGATCCGGGGGTGAATGAGAGCGCCGCGGTCAACGCGAGCGCCACAAGGACCATGAGCGGCATCATCAAGCCGCGGTAGGAACGTTGCGGACCCATGACGAATCCTCCTCTCCTCTCGGTCTGGTTGTCTTTACCGCTGACAGCGATCGAGAGAAGGAACGCTCCCGCCTTCGATTTCCCCTCACCTTGAGGAGATACTAAAGACAGCGGCACTGACACGCCTGACAGTCCCCTGACACGGCAGGACCGGCGGATGCGGCTCGATCGGCGGCCGATCTTCGGGCACGCCGCTTGCTCTATCCCGAGATTGTTCAGATTTTCCTGACCGCGAAAAGAGGCAGGTACTTCCCGAGAGTCTTCTCGAAAGGAGCAGGTATGCACGCGCATTCCGCGAAGGTGAGTGGCACGCTGAGTATGGTCTTCTGTGCCTTGGCGGTGCTCGTGCCGCTCCTGGCGGCCCATGGACAACAGGGCACGGGCCGGCCCCGGATCGTGATCGATGAGACCGGCACGCCGCTGCAAAAGATGATCGAAGCGTGGGCCGACGGCAAGAAGCAGAAAGAGATGGAGGGGAACGCGGAATGCAAGGCCGCGACGGAGACGGGCGATCCCAAGGAGATCAAGAAGAAGTGCAAGTTTCCCGGCAAGGACGTGAAGCCCCTCGCCACGCAGGAAATGAAGAACCCGCAGGGCAAGGTGAACGGCAAGAAGCTGGCCACCGAGATGACCCTGGACTTCCAGGATCCCCGGTCGAAGGACAAGGACGCCTGGGATCCGGTGCGGTTCAAGAAGATGGACAAGGACGGCCAGAGCCGTGCCACCGGTGCGGACCCCAGACCCGGCGGCGGCGTCCGGGTGCGCCGGGCCGCGCTCTTCACAGGCCCGGAGAGCAACGACGACAAGGACTGCATCGACACGCTGACGGGCGAGCACCGGGGCGGCTATCTCGATGCCGCCAGCCCCGCCACGCCGGCCAACCTGATCCCCGACGGCGATCCCCGTTCCTGTTTCGAGGCGGACGGCACGCTCAAGGCCGGCGTCGAGGAGCTGGTGGATGAGGACGCCCCGGAGGCCGTCGACGACGATGGCGACGGCGCCACCGGCGAGGATCCGCCCGGCGACGCCGTGAACAACGACCACGACTGCATCGACGCCGGGGGGACCGTCTATCCCGAGGCCCAGTGCGGGAGCCAGCCGGGCGTCGTGGAGCTGATCGACGAAGACGGCCCGGAATCCATCGATCATGACGGCGACGGACGCGTGGGCGAAGATCCTCCCGCCGAGAGCGTGGAGGCGGCCTGCCGCGACTTCGGCGTCGGCATGGGCCTGCCGCCGGGCCTGGGGGAGATGACGCCGGACGGTGAATGCGACCTGACGCGCGCGGTTGTCGCGGCCGTCAACGATGCGGCGATGAAGAAGATGGGCAAGAAAATCCTCCGGTCCGGCGGGGATGGGGAGGAGGACCTGCTGGAGCTCGACCAGACGCGCCGCCGGATGAAGCTCAAGGAGACGCTCACGGTACGCTGCGACGAGGAGGCGGAGTTGGTGGCCGGCGAGTGCATGGAGCCGCCGGCCCGGACGCGGGAGCTGGCCGCGGCGAAAGCCGCCTCCAGAGCCGAGCCGTCCGGCGCTCCCTTCACCAGGAACGCGATGATGGGGTTCACGTTCGCGCCGCCCGTGATCGAATGGGGCTACGAGGTCTCGGAGGAGGTCTGCATCGATCTCATCGTCGACGAGTTCTGCTTCGAGATCTTCGGGGCGCGCGTCGGCTATGAGTTCGACGTCGCGGTGGGGCTGCGCCTGCCGGTCGAGGTCAGCGTCACGGACGTGCCGTCGTCGGCTCTGGCCGGCAGCCAGCTCACCCTGCACACCGAGCTGCAGCCGCAGGATTTCACGGTGGGAGACTACAAGGCCTTCTGCCAGGAGCACCACCTGGACGACGAGTGGTTCATCGCGAGCTGCGACCGCTTCGCCTTCCCCGAGTTCCTCGACTCGCTCAACCCTTTCAAGAGCGCCGACGAAAAGGACGGCGCCGAGCTCGTGGCCGCGGAAACCATCTTCGCCGGCGTGCAGGTGCGCGTGGTCGGAGCCACGATCATCAACTGGGCCGTCGACTCCCACGTCGACCTGCCCGCCATGTGCACGCTGTACCATCTGGTGAAGAAGATCAACGAGGGCGACGTCAGCCTGAAGGACATGGTCCAGTTCGGCATCGGCGTGGGCTCCGGCGGCAACGTGCTCGATTCGATCAAGGATCAGCTCGACAACTGCCAGAGCTTTACCACGCCCTTCGGCAGCGAGCCCGACCCGGACAATCCGCTGCTCTCCACCATCCGCGCCTTCCCCTTCACCGGCAGCTACGACATCCGCGCCGACTGCGACGTGGCGCGCGTGAAGAAGGAGGTCGTCACCATCGGCGGCAAGGTGTACCCCATCTGCACCGGGCTGGTGCTCGGCGTCAGCGGCGCCAACCTCGGAGTCGGGCTCGGCTTCGAGGTGTCGGCCGGTTCGGATCTCATCGCGGCGAGCTGGGACGTGAGCGGGGACGGCAGGCCCGCCCCGGGGGCTGAGCGGACAGTGCGCTACCGGCACTCGGCCGACGAGGGCGCGGCGGGCCTCGTGGCGCTGGGGCCCGTGACGGCGGACAATTACGATCCCGCCCCCTTCGCCGACAACGCCAGCGTCTCGCTGTCGAACATGACCTATTACCTCAACCAGGTGCAACTCGCGCTGCGGGCCAGCTTCCAGTTCGGCGGCATCCTCTCGCCCATCCCGGAAATCGGCTCGTTCACGCTCTACAACTTCACCTTCAGCGTGGACGAGCATGGAATCCCCATCGGCCAGCACGCGGGCACGGAGAACATCGAGGTCCCCTTCTTCGTCGAAAACTACGCGCTGAAGGTGGACGCCAGCCCGCTGACCACGGACCCCGAGCTGCGGGTGAGCGACGATACGCTGAAGATCAAGCCCGGCGAATTCGGCGACTTCAAGGTCGACGTCACCAACCTGGGCAGCGTCACGGACGGCTTCGGCAACTTCGCCCGCGCGCTGTCGAACCGCTCCGGCCAGCACGCGCCGTTCACTTTCGAGATCCATCCCAACACCGATTTCGACTGCACGGACGGCACGGGAGCCCGCTTCAGGGGCGATCCCTACGACGGCGTGATGGACGCCTGCTACGGGGCCGGCGGCGAGCTGCTCGCCGGCCGCGCCGAAGCGATCGACGAGGACGGCGCCGGACCCGACGGCGTGCTGTCCGTGCGCGACGAGGACAAGGACGGCTGGCCCGACGAGGACCCGGTGGACGTCTGGCTCACCTCGCCCGACGCCGCCCTCTTCGCGCAGCAGGAGATCCCGGCGGTACCCCCCTACAAGCGGGCGAGCGAACCGCCGGCCTCGCGGACCCTGACGCTGCGGGTGAGCCCGTTCCGCCATCCGCTCACCGAGCCCGGGCTCTATCCCGTCCAGGTCAGCGGCGACAGCCTGGGGGCGCGGGCCCACGGGCTCCTGGGCCCGGACGCTGCCGGCCAGCCGCGTGTGGGCGCGACGGACGCGGTCTTCATCGAAGTGACGGCGTTCTACGATCCCTACGTCGCCGTGCAGCCGGACCGTTCCGCGGCCAAGCCGGGCGTGGCGCGGACGTATCTGCTGGAGACGGCCAACGGTGGCAACGTCGAGGACACGGTGCGGCTGGGCCTGGATTTCAAGGACTTCAATCCGGCCGGCTGCACGCTCACCACGCTGGGCGCCCTCCCCGCCGGCTGTCCCTACCGCGCCGTGCCGGCGCGGATTCCGGCCGCGCAGTGGACGAACGCGGCCGGGCTGCCGCTGGAAGCCGGCCCCATGGCCCCGCTCGACACCCTGCAGAACCAGTTGACCGTGCGGGTGCCGCGGGACTGGGCCGGCATGCAGGACACCTCCTACGAATTCGTCTTCAGCGGCGAGAGCACCGCGGACCCGGGCCAGCCGCCGGCTCGCAAAGCGGTGACGGTGCGGCAGACGGTGGTGGCCACCCAGGAGAGCATGACGCGCTACGTCCGCCTGGAGATCGCCGAGCTGATCGCCGAGATCGAGAAGGCCAACGCGAGGGGCATTCAGACGGGGGGCCTGCTGCCGATCTCCCTGCATCCGGCGCGGATGCACAACGAGCGGGCCCTCGAACGCAACCTGGCGGCAGACCTGGCCGGGGCGTCCAGGGAGCACGCCGCGGGCGGCAAGGCCATGCAGGCCTTCCTGCGCGCGCTGGCGGGCTTCGGCGGCAAGCTGCCGGCGGCGCTGATGGCGGACTGGAAGGCGCGCGGCGAGGCGATCGTGAAAGACCAGGCGGTCGCCGGAGCGAGCCGGGTGACGTCGGCGCCATAGGACCGCGGGCCGCCCTCCGCGGCCCGCTACGCCCTCGTCCCCCCTTCCCCCTCCCCGCGCACCTGTCTCATTAGAGGTGGCTTGCGCCTCCGCCGTACCCCGGAGGCGCCGCCTTCCACAATCCTCTGAAAGGAGCAGTGATGACAGTATCCAAGGCCTTGATCCGTTCATCGGTAGGAGCCGCCCTGATCCTTGCTTTGATCAGCGGCTCGCCCCTCCTGGCCGGGGAGGTGATCCACAACGGAGTCGATCTGTGGATGACCGTCGCCGGCTTCGCCCAGACGAACTTCGCGGACGAGCCCCTTCCCGCGGGCTTCTTCTGCAAGGGCTCGCAGCCGTTCACCGGCGTCGTGAAATTCCAGGGCGCGCCCCTGGCGGTGGAGCCCGCCGGCAGCCTCGGCACCATCGACACCGTCGTGCGCCGCCTGGACGACGCGAAGTTCGACGGCAAGGGGGAGGCGGTCACCCGCATCCAGCTCATGGCTCTCTCGCTGGTGAGCACGCAGCCGATCGAGACGAGCTGCGGCAAGTACGACGTCGCGGTCAGCCTGACCGGAAAGCAGCCGGTCACCACGATGCGGATCTTCCAGGCCGACACCACCGGCGGCACCTACTCGGCGCCCCTGGCCCTCAACGTCAAGGTCGCCTTCACGCCGGTCGGCGGCGACAAGAGCGGCCGTCTCGAATTGACCCGCCGCATCGAGCTTGGGCCCAGCAACAACTCGGTCTGGGCGTACGTCAACCTGCCGCGCTACCAGGCGGAGGTCCGGATCGACACCAACGGCGACGGGCGGCCGGACACGGCGCTGCCCGCCTCCTCGAACTTCCTGGCCGGCGTCGCTCCGGCCGTGCTGAAGGAGGCTCCGCCGCTCGCCCCGGAAGGCGCAGACGACCGGCGGCGCCACCATCACCTGCCCGCCGGGCCAGTGCCCCTATCGGGCCTGCCATTGCGCCGCGCTGGAAGACAATCCGCAGTGGGACCAGTCGTCCACCGGCTGCGAAGATGACCACCTCCACTGCATCTGGACCTGCGCCCCGGCCGGCGCCACGGGCCCGGACGGCTTGGCCGTCAGTGCTGCGCGGTCAGGCCAGAAATCGAGAATTCTAACGGATTTGCCGGCGGCGACCCCCCGGGGCCGCCGCCGATTTCAACTGGGGTGCGCAAGCGCTTTCCTCCGGCGGTGTTTTGCGGTACAAGGATTGCTTATGAGCCATCCTGTCCGCTTCAGCATCTTCACTCTGCTCGCCTTCCTCGCCCTCGGCGCCGTTCTGGCGGCCAGTGACGTGGCGGAGCACCACTGGCCGCAGTGGCGCGGCCCGCGCGGCGACGGCGTCGCTCCCCAGGGCGATCCGCCGACGACCTGGAGCGAGACGGCGAACGTCCGCTACAAGGTGGAGATCCCGGGCCGCGGCCACGCCTCGCCGGTGATCTGGAACGACCGCATCTACCTGCTGACAGCGATCGACGCCGAACCGCCGGCCCCGGCGGCGCCGACCGCTGGAGCGCCGCCTGCCGGGGCGCCGGCCGCCGCGACGCCGCCCGCCGGAGCGCCGTCGTTCCGCGAGCGCGGCGTGGCCCCGGACCACGACCTGCGCTTCGTCGTCCTGGCGCTCGACCGCGCCACCGGCAAGACCGTCTGGGAGCGCACGGTGCTCAAGGCGCGCCCGCACGAAGGCACCCATACCGACGGCACCTGGGCGTCGGCCTCGGCGATCACCGATGGCGAGCGGGTCTGGGCGTTCTTCGGCTCGCGCGGGATCTACTGCCTGCGCAGCAGCGACGGCGAGCCGCTCTGGCAGCGCGACCTCGGCGACATGAAGACGCGGAACGGCTTCGGCGAGGGCGCCTCCCCGGCCCTCGCCGGCGACACTCTGGTGGTCAACTGGGACCACGAGGCCGAGAGCTTCATCGTCGCCCTCGACGCCCGGACCGGCGCCGAGCGCTGGCGGGCGGCGCGCGACGAGCCCACCTCGTGGTCGACCCCGCACATCGTCGAGGTGGAAGGCCGGCGGCAAGTGGTGGTCAACGCCACCGGCAAGGTGCGCTCCTACGACCTCGCCACCGGCAAAGTCGTCTGGGAGGTGGGCGGGATGACGGCCAATGCCATCCCCACGCCGGTCTCGGCGAACGGCCTGCTGTTCGTCACCAGCGGCTTCCGCGGCAACGCGCTCAAGGCGATCCGGCTGGCCGGCGCGCGCGGCGACCTGGCGGGGACCCCGGCGGTCGTCTGGAGTCATGACCGCGACACGCCCTACGTGCCGTCGCCGCTGCTCTACGACGGCGTGCTCTACTTCCTCAAGCACAACACCGGCCTGCTGAGCGCCCTCGACGCCGCGACCGGCAAGGTGCACTACGGTCCGGCCCGGCTGGAGGGGATCGACGGCGTCTACGCGTCGCCGGTGGGCGCCGCGGGCCGTGTCTACGTCGCCGGCCGCAACGGCGCCACCGCCGTCCTCGCCGCCGGCCCCGAGCTCAAGGTGCTGGCGGTCAACCGCCTCGACGACGGCTTCGAGGCCTCGCCCGCCATCGCCGGCCGCGAGATCTACCTGCGCGGCCGGCGCCACCTCTACGCCCTCGCCGAGGGGGTACCCGCGGCCAAACCGGTGAAGTAGGAGGCAAGAAACCGGGCCTGCGCCGGGGAACCGAGGCGATCTAGCAACCCGTGTCAGCGATGACTTAGCCGCGATTTATAAGTCGTCGAGAGGTGGGCCTCCGCCTCACCGCAACCGACGAATCCCGACAGGTAGATCGCTTCGCGCGCAGAGCGGCCCGACCCAAAGATTTCATTGAAGTAACGCTCGAGCGCGGCGCGCACGACTTCCGACGTGCTCTGCCCGGTCGCTCGCTCCAGGGCTTCCAGTTTTTGAGCCAACTCCTCGGGCAATCTCGCATTGAGCCGCATCAGGGACCTCCCGTCATACGCATTGTATGACGCCACTGGACAACGTCAACGAGGATGGGTGTCGCCGGAGACGGTCAGTTCCACACGGCTCCTTGACGAGCATACGGCAATGCCGTAGAGTTCATCTGTGTACACGGTCGTCGAAACGCCTCTCTTCCAGCGGCTCGCCGACGACTACTGGACCGAGGAGGAACGCAGCTCGTTCGTGTCTTTCATCGCGGCCAATCCCGAAACCGGCGAAGTCGTCCCCGGCTCTGGGGGAGTACGTAAGGTTCGCTGGGGCATGGCAGGACGTGGCAAGCGAGGTGGGGTGCGTGTGATCTACTTCAACCGGCTCTCCGCTGGCGAAGTCTGGCTTCTCGTTCTGTACGCAAAATCGGCCGCCGAGAACATTCCAGCCCACGTCTTGCGTCAGATCAAGGAGGAAATTGAGAATGGCTAAGGCTGCCAGGAAATCCAGGCTCGCTACCTCTGGCGAAGAGCTTGGGGAGCAACTTCTACAATCGGTCCGCGAAATGAAAGCCGGATCGCGAGGCCGCATCCACACACCCGAAGTATCCAGCATCGTTGAGGCCCGACTGATCTCGGGCCTTTCACAAGCATCGTTTGCTGCTCTGATGGGTGTGTCGGTTCGAACGCTGCAGGATTGGGAGCAAGGCCGTCGGGAGCCGTCGGGAGCGGCGAAAACGCTCATCAAGGTCGCCAGACTGCATCCTGAGATTCTGCAGGAGCTCGCTTCTTAGATCACGCCGCCTCCGCCCACCCGCGGACCTCGACGGTCGAGAAGCCCTGGCGCTTGGTCACGAGCACCTGCTGGGCGAACTCGTCCCGCAACTCGGGGATGTGGGTGATGATGCCGACCATGCGGCCACCCACCCGCAGACTCTGGAGGGTCTCGGCGACCAGGGCGAGGGTGTCAGGATCGAGGGTGCCGGCCGACGAAACGGCTGGCACCTCGCTGGCTGGCTGCTGATGACCGGATTATTGCCGACGGTCACCACCGCGGCCGCGCTGTCTGTGGTCGCGCCGCTCACCGGATGGGTGACATCGCCACTCGCACCGGCATACCACTGGTAGTACAAAGTCTCATTGTTCAGCGGCGTGACACCGACGGAGAGAGGTGCCATGGTTTATGTCGTTCTGGCGGTTAGACAATGTGCCGCTCGCTAGAATCGGCACCTGGACGATGCCGTTCTGATCTACCAGATCCTCGTGCATCAACTGCCAAGCAAACTCCACGTCGACGAAGCGGACCTGTGCGCCATCCGCGAATGGTAGGTCCCAGACCTGGAACGCATCGACGCCGAAAGGGGCCGCTCCAAAGTAGCCCTGACCCACAACGAGCGGATCATCGGCAAAGTTGACTGCGGGGAGGATCACCTCCTCCTCGATATAGGCGAGCTCCACGAAGGGGAGCCTTTGCAGAGCTGCCGCCACCTGTTTGGCAAACTCGGGCGGAACCGGAACAGCGAAGTAGGACAAGAGGTTTTCCGACGGCTCCGCCGTCGCGGCCCGCATTGTCTGCAAGCTATCATTGGCCGGTTCCCGGCCAGACGAGTCCACACTCGCCGTTTGGCACCGAACACCTTGCCACCGCCGCTTCAGCATGTCTGTGCGCCTTCATATCGGCGAGTGCAGCGGCGTATGACGGGTGACCCTGCCCGGACCAGTAGCCCTCAGGTGTTCCGCCTTGAACGGGGCCGTGGTCGTCGCGCGGACACACCGCCACATACACGTCGTCGGGTTCATCGGCAGGTCCGGTCCAGTCCGGTTCCACCGGCTGCAGCATGACATCTCCCGGTATCTGCAGCACGGTGATGAGGAGTGCGCCAAGACCCCCGATCGCTCCGAACGCCTTCTCGAAAACAATGTGGCCGAGCGTGTGCAGTCCCACTTCCAACGCGACGACAGCGAGTTGGCTCTCGTCGGCGCCTTCCCCTCCTGTGTCCGCAGGCAGGAGGCGGCGATCGTCGCGACCTGCCAGTTCGCCTTGCTGATAGGCATCGAGAAGTTCTGGTGAAAACGGCCTGAGATGGTCCGTCTCGGGCTCGCTGTAACCGGCCAAGTAGCCCTGCTCCCAGGCGTCTCCCAAGACTTGGTCAGCGGCAAACGGGTTCTGTGCTGCCATCGATGTCTCCTGCTTGGTTGATGTCCATTCCTGATCAGCGGGGTCGAACAGATATGAGGTGGTCGCATTCTCCTGCGCTGACGCGGGTCGCCGATCTCACGACAGCGGCAGCGGCAGCACGTCAGCGAACACGATGCGCTCGGTGAGTTCCGCGCTGGTGCCGCTCTGCGGCGGGAAGCTGCCGTCGTCTGGACCGATCAGTTCGACCTCGCGAACGCGGAGGCGGAACGGCCCGGCAGTGGGCGGGACCTGCACCGTGACTTCGCCGCCGGGCTCAAGATGCGCTATGCGGTCGATCAACGGCACCCAGGCCGGCGTACCGTCAGGCGGCGGCTCGAAGGCAGTAAGGGTGATCGCCTCCGGAACGAGGGCCGCTGCGGAGGCGCGCTCCAGGATGACATCCACCCGGTTGTGGTGCGGAACCTGTGGCGCGAAGCCCTTCACCGCGACCTCCAGGCTATCGCCGACCTGCGTCACAGTCAGTTCGCGGTCGGGCAGCAGTTGCACCATTTCGGTCCGTACTACCTGCGACAACCGGAGGTCCAAATCCTCGCGGACGAGGCTGTCGGGCTGATACCGCGCCACTGCGAGCTGCACAAAGGGACAGTAGGACGACGCCGCGAGCGACGGCAGCGTCACATCTGCATACCAGTAGCCATCATGGAAGAAAGGGGCGAAGGGGACGGCGACCACGTGATGCTCCGCCTCGGCGAGGCGTGGGCTCCCGATCGCGACGGCCGTGTCGGCGAAGGACGAGGCCGTCGGCCATTGCACGGGTGCCTCGACGTCCCAGATCGGGTCGAGACCGGCACGCGTCAGGAAGGGATGCATCGCCTCCGGCGGCTTGCCGTCGAACCAGACGACGACCGCGAGCTTCTCTCCTTCCCCGCTTTGGAACCAGGGCCGCTCCAGCTCGACCCGCAACCGCCCGCCGAGCCGCCGGCGAGTGATCCGGCTGAAGCCGACGCCCGCTTCCCGCGCCTCCTCCCAGAGGAAGGCGGGCCGCGTCGAGACGACCACCGGCGGCGCCGGACGCGCCGTGCTGGGGATGCTGATGGGATTCTCGCGCAGGCTGCCGCGCGCGAGGAAGGCATCGGCACTCTCCTCGGCATCGTAGTACTGCCGGAACCGCGATACGGCTGTCGCTTCGTAGGCGATGACCCGGTGCTTCGTATCACCGAATTCATGCCGCAACTGCACATTGAACGCGGCGTCGCCGCGGCTGACGAACAGCGACTGCACGGGGACATTGACCTGCGCAACGGTCGCGTCGTCGCTGAACTCGGTCCAGCTGGCAGTGACATCGAGCTGGCTGGTGCTGGCGGTGTCGGCCCCGAGTAGCAGCGGATCTGGGGCAAGGATAGCGAAGGTCTGGCCAGGTTCGCTCTCCGGCACCAGTCTGCCGGCCGGATCGCTCAGCGGCCGGCGCACCGCATGGACGAAGGTGACGGCACTCGCCGGCGAGACCAGAGGATGGCGGCCTTGGTTGACCGCATCCAGCGAGGCGTGGGGCACGGGCTGGATGGCAAAGTGATCGACCATGTCGCCGATGGGGAAGGACGAGATGTCGAGCGTGACCTGCTCGGCCGGCGCCAGCCTGACCACCAGTTGCTGCCCGCCATCGTGGCCATCCTGCCACACGACACTGTCAACATGGCCGCCGATGCGCTCCCGAAGTTCGACGCGCTTGGGGATCAGGTTCGGCCAGTCGCCGGTCCAGGGCCGGTCGGTGATGGACGCGGCGACGCCCCCGGGCTCCGGCCGCGGGAACACGCAGATGCCTGCCGCCGCGAAATCGGGCAAGGCGGGCTCGGTCGTCCCGGCCTCGCCTTTAGCGATGGCGCGCCTCACGCGGTCCCACGCTTCTCCGGTATCGAGTTCGTCGAGGGCGCCGTGCTGTTCGGCAAGAGCCAGCGAGGTGCGTGGCGGGTGCAACTCACGCACTAGGTTGACGGCATAGCGCGGATGCTTGGCGGCAAAGGTCTGAGCGTCGGTGCCGCGGTCGCTCCGGAGCACCATGTGCTGCACCCTCTCGGCTGGCCCGAGCTGGCCGTCGGCGGGCGCTCGGCCTGGCATCGCCAGCTCCGGCGACAGGATCGGCTCGAAGCGCCGGTAGGCCACCGCCTCGGTGAAGCAGCGCTCCGCCGCCGGATCCTCCACCTTGAGGCCGCCGCCCGCCATGTCGGCGACGCGCGCGCGCAGCCGATAGCTGTGGGCGAAGCGCAGCCGCGGCAGCCGCCCGGGCACCGGGTTGTAATCCCAGGCAAACTGGAACGGCATGTTGTTGACGCGCCGGCTCGGCGCCGCCCGCCCAGGCGCTGCATCGAATGGCGGCCGCTGGATCGCCAGGCTCCAGCCGTCCCAACGCGCGACCACCTCGTCGGCGCGCAGCGTGCCACTGCCGTCGTCGATCGCGGCATTGGCCTTGACGTGCCCCTCCTCCAGCTCGAAGCCTCCGTTGAGGACAATTTCCGCCGGGCCTTCGCCGATGCGGTAGCGGGCCTCGCGCTCATGCAGCGACAGCCAGTTCTTGCCCTCGATGTCGCGGACGTCGATACGGTAGCCGATGGTTAGGTCGTCGGCGCTGAGCACGGTCTCGCCGAACGAACCGCGGCCCGCGTTCGCATTGGCATTCCGGCGTCGCTGGGCGAAATCCTCTTCGCGTCCCTTGCGCACCAGCATCATGCCCGCCGAACGGAGCGCCGGCAGCGACATCGCCGCGCTGTTGGGGACAATGCCACCATCGCCGCTCGCGACCTTGCGGGCTGCCTGGCGCAGCCGCTCGGCGCCATTCTCGACATCGACGGTGACAACGTCCCAACGCGCCTCGCCAGTGCCGGCCCGATCGTCGGTCAAAGTCACCATGCCGTTGCTGATATTGGTAGTCGAGGCGGGCCGGAATTCGTCCCCGTAGCGCGTCCAGGGCGAAACGATCACCGGCAACGCCGGTACATCGCCGAGGCAACGCAGGCGCAGCATGGGATCGGTCGCGGCCACGGGAATGGAGACGGTGGGAATCTCGATCTCGGCGATCAACCCCAAGGCGCGGAGCACTGCCGGATGTTCCCTGAGCATTGCCATGGTGCGATGGAAATCGGGCGGCACGGCCGCGGTGCGTGCGCCGCGCGAAGCATCGCGGACCTGTGGTGGCTCGCCCGACCAGCGTGCTGCGAGTTCGCCGCGCACGGCATCCTCGAGCAGCGGCTGACGGTGGGCGTTGGGCTCGATCCGGGCGCGGGCCACGGTGACGAATGTCTGGTTGATCGAGCCGGCGAGCTCGGAGGTCTTTGCCACCTCGACTGGTGGCATATTGCTGTCGCCGCGCGAGCGCGGCGGAATGATCGTGGTGCCGGCACCGAAGAATGCCTCCCATACGCCGGGTTGCGCGCGGATATGCGGCGGCTCGACTTCAACCGAAGCAAGCAGGGTGCCGGGCGCGGCCGCATCTGCGAATTCCACGACGAGCCTCGCACTCAGGAGGTCCAACGGCGGCCAGTGCTCCATGCCTGCCTCCGCGAGCGAGGTGGTAGTGAGCCTGGGCGAGATCAGCAGGCGCAGCGCCGCTCTCTGCGCATCGTCCGCCCTGAATCCATCCGGCACGGCGACCCAAACCAGTTCGCTCATTCCGCGAAAGCCTCCCGGTAGCTCTGCCAGTGACGCAGGGGCTCGGCGGCCGCGGCGAGGGGCGGCGATTCGGGCAGGCCGTCCATCGGCTCCTCGTCGCCGGCGAGCGTCCATTCGCCGCTGTCGAGCTCCACCGATTCCGAAAACAGCGTCACATCCACCTCGATGACGAGTGTGGCGCGGCCGACCAACCGGTTCAGGCCGAGGTCGTCGTCGTTGACATAGCCGAGCTGGACCACCAACTCGACCGAAACCGCGACAAGACCGAGTACCTCGACGCTGCCGCCGATGCGGATGAACGCGGTAAGCGATACCGACCCATCCGCCATCTCGAAGCGGACTCCGCCCAAGGCACGCACCTCGCCGGAGGCGACGATAAAATCGACGGCAACGGCGGCGCCGAACTCCATTGACGCCTCGAGCCCAATCAGCCCGGCCGGTCCGATGGTGAAATCGATGTAACCGCCGCCGCCGAACATCAGCACGCTGAGGTTGAACGGGTTGTCGCGGCGGGCAAAGCCGAGCGACACCGTCACCGGCTTGCGGGTGAAGGGCACGTCGACACCCACATGGATGGCGATGTTGCGCATGACGAAGACACCGGAACTGACGTTCGGCACTACCAGGGCGTATTCAGCAGCGACGCCGGAGGTTGTCGCCTTGATCGTCGGGCCGCCGGCGCCAATCAGTTTCTGCAACTTGTCCAGCAGTTTCTTCACCAGCTGCAAAGCACCGAAGAACTTGAGGTCGAGCGCCCTGATGCTGATATCGGGCGACTCACCCGGCTTCTGCATGAATACCAGCGAACCGAAGTTCAGCTGCACCAGCGGACTTGCCTCAGGAATGGCCAGCGAGAAGTTCTCGATCCGGCACGTCGTGTTCGTCTCGGGCACCGAGCGAAACACGGTGAGCTCCATCTTCGAGCCGGGACCTGCCAGGAAGAGCCCGGACGAGCGGAGCGGCAGCTTCCAGGTCATGCGGACGCCGGATGGCATCGTATCGTTCATGATCGGCACGATCTCCGGCGTGCCCTGCACCCCCCCGGGGATGGCGTCTGAGACAAGTTCCCCAAGCGGAATGCCGAGCAGCGTCGTGCCTGAGAGGATCGTCGACAGGTCTCCACCGGCCCCTGGCAGTGCCGCCTCCGCGACTGGACCGAGCGTCGGAGAGATGGCGTCGGCATTGAACTTCGGGGCAACAAGGCCGCCCGAGCGGTCCGGACTGTCGCCAAAATCGATCGTGATAGCCGTCCCCGGCTTCAGCGCGATCGGCGCGTCTGCCCCCCGCGAAAGGAAATCTTCGGTGAAAACGAGCACCACCGGCCTGATCGTCTCGGGCAGCAGCTCGCGCAGGGCCGGCAACTCGGCAGAAATCTGCGACAGGACGGTTCTGAAGCGGCCGCCCTGCGGAATGCCCTTAAGCACCAACTCGTGCACCTCGTGCACGTCGCCCTCGCGCTGCGTCGGAGCCTGCACCAGATCGATGCGGGTGCCTGGAAGGGGTACCCTCTGGTGCGGCGCCCATTCGCCGGCAACCAACTCCTCAATGCCGCTGTCGGTGAGTGAATTGAAGCTGTCGAAGACCTCCGATGCATCCTGGTTGACGTCGGCAATGAAGATCATCGGCACGGAAAACAGCACGTCGCCGGTGCGTCCGGCGCAGCGCACCGGGAATTGCAGGAGACTTCCGGTGGGCGTCCGCGGCGTGAAGTAAACCTCGACCGGGACGTCGCCCACCTCGAGTTCCGCGATCCTTCGATTCAGGCCATCCCATTCCTGCGCACCGGTATCACCATTCAAGAGCAGATCCCCGATCGAGCGGGGAAGCCCGTTGAATTCCGCCACGACCTGCTGCCGGAACAATTCCTGGTTCGCCTGGGCCGTAGCGAGCTCGGCTTCCTTCGCCTTAATCGCGGCGTGAAGGACCGGCGGGACGAACGGGGCGGCGTCCGAAGGCTGCTCCTCGAATACCGGCGGATCACCGCCGATCGAATCTGGCTCGATGACGACCGGGTCGGGATTGACGGGATCGACTGGATCCGGCTCGTCGGGAATTTGCGCCACCAGGTCCGCCAGTTCCTGGCTGAGCCGCGACGACTCTCCCTGCCAGAAGTTGAAGTCGGCGGTCGCGCCAAAGCCCTGCTCCATGTAGGATGGGAGCGTTGGCGGCAGGCCATCGAGGAATGTCTGGAGGGCCTGCCCGAGTGTATCGCGTTGTGCCTTGAGCGCATCGATGGCCGGAGACAGCAACTGGCGGATGTGAGGTCGCCAGTCGGGACTCTTGATGGTGAAGCTCGTGGCGAGGATCTCCACCTCAGCGAAGGGGAACCTGCGCGCCAGCCTGATATCGGATGACGGCCCCCGGATTGGTTCGACGATCGTCAAGGTAGCACTGGCCTGAAGGCCCGCGACCGCCTTGCGGGGCGGCCCCCGGGGGGGTGGCGGCGGGTCGAAATCGTCCGGAAAATCCGGATCCCCCGGAAGGTGGCCGCCGGGCAACGGATCTTCGTGTTGTGGAGTGGCGTCTGCCGGCAGCGGACCGAAGACGCGGTCTGCGCTTTCCACCACCTGGGCGCGATGCCCAAACGGATAGAGCACCCCCCGCCTGACGACTCGGACGCTCATGTCGCGCCCGAGCACGGCGTCGTGGTGCCACTCGAGGCCGGGCCAGAGTGAGTCGACCGTCAACGAACCGCCTAGGGTGCTGAGTTCCAGCCGTTTGAGTTGCGGCAGCGGTGCGGTGCCTGCCATGGCGACGATGCTGCGTCGATGACCGCTGTCTAGTGGCGTGAACCCCTCTAGGTCTGCTCCCCCATCGAGCGCCTGCAGCGGCAACAGGGACAGGCCGGCGTCAGCCACGTTACCGCTGCTGGAATGCAGCCTGGTATGCCAGAGGCCGGTCACTCGACCGGGAGACTCGACGGGCAGTGCGGCATTGTCCGCGATCACCTTCCCGGATGTTCGGGTCGCGAGCGCAGATATCAGAAGCCGCCAGGGAAGTTCGATCGCCGTACCCTGCTCGGGGTCGGCAGCGGCGCCGGGCAGTATGCTCGTCTCCGGATCGGCAAGAGCCGCAAGAATGCCCGTGACGCTGAGTTCGACCTGCCCTGTGGCGGCAACCTGGAATTCGATGCGGCTCGGACCCGCGAGGCGCGCGAAGACCCGCCGGGCGATAGCCCCCGGCCCGAGGATCTCTAGTTCGCCCTTGCGGAATTTCTGCTCGTCTAGCGACTGCGGCGGAAAAGTCAGCGCGATGCGAGGCCGGGCCGACTGGGCAACCAGTCGCGGCGGTTGCCCGCCGGCACCCGGCTCCACTGCAAAATCGGTCCAGCCGACGCCGAGGACCACTAGGTCCTCGCTGCGCGTGACCATGAATTGCGGCAGGCTCACGCTGAGCCTTCGGCAACCTTTGCTGGGTTCGTGTCAGGGGCGCTTGTGTCGGGGGCGGAAGACCGCGCTGCGGTGAACGCGAACGCCACCACGGCTATGAGCGACGCCATCAAAACGCGGTAGGAAGGTTTCGGCCCCATGGTCCCTCCCTCTATCTTGTCGCACTCGCTAGCGACAATGACAGAACTTACCTAATTATAGGAAAAAAGTCGGCTTTGTCAAGACCCGCGCTATGTTCCGGCGAGGCACCTCTCTCTTGAAGCCCCTCACGCCGCCTCCGCCCACCCGCGGACCTCGACGGTCGAGTAACCCTGGCGCTTGTTCACAATCACCTGCTGGGCGAACTCGTCCCGCAGCTCCGGGATGTGGGTGATGATGCCGACCATGCGGCCTCCCACCCGCAGGCTCTGGAGGGTCTCGGCGACCAGGGCGAGGGTGTCGGGATCGAGGGTGCCGAAGCCTTCGTCGATGAAGAGGCTGTCGAGGTTCACCGCGCCGACGGCGCGCTGGACCTGATCGCTGAGCTCCAGGGCAAGAGCCAGCGAGGTCAGGAAAGTCTCTCCTCCGCTGAGCGTGTCGCTGATCCGCGTTTCGTCCGCGTTGTCGTGATCGACGACCCGGATCTCGTCGTTGTCGAACCGCAGCGAGTAGCGCTCCTGGGTCAACAGCAGCAGCCGGGTCGAGGCGCCCTGCACCAGCTCGGTGAAGACCTCCTGAAGGACGTAGGACTGGAACCTGTCGCTTCGCAGGTCGCCGGCCAGGAGGTCGTAGACGCGCAGAGCCGACTCCTCGGTCTCCAACTGCTCGCGGAGCTGCCTGGAGCGTTCGAGACGCTGCTTCATGCGTTCGGTCTGCTCCGCGAGCGTCTTTTCCTTGCCGAGCGCGGTCTCCACTTCGGTAGTGACGGTTGCAGCGAGCTTCTCGACAGACACCAACTGTTCGTCGGAGACCCGCTCCTCCCCCAGCTCGGCGCTGAGCGTGGCGATCCGTTCCTCGGCGGCGTGGCTCTCCTGCGCGTGCCTGTAAACCTGCTCCCGGAGCCGGGCAGCGGTGGCGTCGTCGAGGAAGGCTTCGCGAACGGCGGACTCGGCGTCGAAGCCGGCGCGAGCGATCTCCGCGTCCCGGGTTTCCGTTCTCCGGGCGGCGTCCCGGAGAGCGGATTCGGCGGATTCGGCGGTGAGACGTTGCGCCTCTCTGGCGGCCGTCAACTCGTTTTTGGAAGCTGCCGCGTCCTCGTTCGCCGCCTTGAGGTTGGCTTCGAGATCCCGAATCCGCTTCTCCAGGGCCGCGGCCTCGGCGGCCGGATCGTCCGACTCGGTGACGGCGCGGATCTCCTCCCGCAACGTCGCGAGCCGTTGCTGGCTCGCGGCGCGGTCCTCCTCCAACCTTTGCCGCGACGCTTCTCTCTCGCCGAGCCGTTCCCGCGCGGTGGCCTCCTCGGCCCTGGCTTTCTCCAGGGTCCGTTCGGCCGCCGCCAGCCGCGCCTTCGCGTCTTCGTTCGCTCTGCGGCTCCTGGCGAGCGATGCGATCCGCGTTTCGACCCACAGCTCGACCAGGGTGTCAGGAGCGCGGTCGCCGAGAATTTGATAGATCGCTTCCTCGCCAGCGGCTACGCCCGCTTGCAACTCGGCGCAGCGCGACTCCAGCTCGGCAAGACTTTGCCGGGATTCATGAAGCCTCGCCTCGCCGCCCGTGAGCGCGGTCTCGCTCTTTCTGGCGAGCGCCTCCGCTTCCTTTCGCTTTTCCCGTGCGTCCTTGAGCGCGGCCCTGGCCGCCTCGACCTCGGGCGCCATCTGGACCGGAGGGGGTGCATCCACGATCTGCTCGCACACCAGGCAGGGCTGGCCGGGGATCAAACCCTCGCGGAGGTGATTGGCCTCGTTCAGGCTGATGGCGCGATGCAGCGCCTCCTCCGCCATCTCGAAGCCACGATGGGCTTCCTCCGCGGATCTTCTGGCGGACTCGGCCTGGGCTTTCAGCAGCTCGACATTCCCGGACTGCTCTTCCACCTCTTTCCGCTTCCGGGCCAGCTCGGCCTCGCGCGCCGCCGCGCTCCGGCGAGCGGCGCCCAGCTCGACGGCCCGGTCGCGGACGCCCTGCAGCAGCTCGTCCAGCTCCGGGTCATAGCCGGAGGCCTCCGCGGCTTGCCGGGCCGCATCGACGGCGGTCTGTTGCCGCGCCTGCGTGGCCTGCGCCGATTCCACCGTCGCGGCGAGCGCGGACATCTCCTCCTCCAGAGCCTTCAGGTCCCGCGCCTGCCGTTCGATGGCCGCCTCGAGCTGCTCCCGTTCAGGGAGACGCCCGAGCACCTGGTGGAGGCGGGACACCTGCTCCCGCATCGTGGGGATCGCCTCGGCGGCTTTCTCCGCCGACTTCAACGCGGCAACCTTCTTCTTCCAATCCTTCTGCGCGGCGTCATGTCGGGCGTTGGCGTCTTCAGCCGCCTTCGCGGCCGTCTTCGCGGCAGCGGAGGCGCGGGCCGCTTCGTCGAGCAACGGCAGCAGAGGCGCCGCGCGGGCCGCCGCCTCGATCCTCGCCTGATCATGGCTCACCTGCTCGGCCTGTTGCCGCAGAGCGGCCTGCTTTTCTTCGACCTGTTGCAGCTCCAGGGTCTTCGCGCGCAGGCCGCGCAGCCGGGCGAGCCCGGCCTGGATTTCGTCGCGATCCTTCCTCCAGGCTTCAAGCGTCTCGACGATCCGGGTGTGCTCCGTCTCCAATTCGGCGACGGCGGCTTCGTCGATGCCCGCGTACTCGTCGGTCAGGATCTTCCGCAGCGAATCGACCGTGCCCTTCCTGGCGGCCGCCAGACGCTGCGCCTGTTCCCGCATCCGCTCGTAGACGTCGAGCCGCAGAAGCGTGCGGAGCATGCTGCGCCGGTCTCTCGGCTGCGCTTTGAGAAACCTTGCGAACTCGCCCTGCGGCAGAACCACGGCCTGCGTGAAGGCGGAGGCCTCGAGCCCAAGAATCTGAACCACCTGATCGTTCGCGACGCGGACCTGATCCGCCAGACTTTCGAAAGAACCGCTTTCGCCGCGTTTCTCCAATCGAACCTGGTGAACGCCGTTGCGACGGAGAGTGCGGGCGATGCGATAGCGGTCCTCGCCGATGTCGAAATCCAGCACGACGGCGACCCGGTCCCGGCCCGAAGAAATCATTTCGGTCCGGTTGTAGGTGTTGACCCGGGGGATCTCTCCGTAGAGTGCGAAGATGATCGCGTCCAGCAGAGTCGACTTGCCGGCGCCCGTCGGCCCCGAGATGGCGAAGAGCTCGAGCGCGCGGAAATCAAGCTCCTGCCGTTCCCGGAAGCACGCGAGACCTTCGATGGAGAGACGGACGGGGCGCAGCGCTCAATCCTCCACGGATACCTGGTCGTAGAGGTCCTGAAAGGTGTCCAGGACGGCCAGCTCCGCCGGCTGCTGGTGCATGCGGAGATGGTAGTTCGCGTAGTGCCCCACCGGCGGAATTCCGGACTCCAGCCGGATGTCCGGCGGCTCCTCGATCTCGGGCAGCTCGGCGCGCACGACGAGCGCGTTGGGGAGCAGCTCGCGGACTTTCCGATTGAGATCCGGATCCTTCTCCGTCAACGGAACGGTCACGCGCAGCCAACCCGTGCGATGCCGGTCCGCGCTCTCCTCCAGCTCCGTGAGCGTGGCGCGAAGATCGACGAGCGGCAATCCACCTTCATAGGGAACGTGCTCGACCGTGGCGGGCTTGCCCGGCGACGCCGTGACGACGACGAAGGTCTTCTCCTCCCCGACCTCGCCGAAGTCCATCTGGAGAAGCGATCCGGCATAGTAGGCGGGCACGGGCACGTCGATCTGCTGCGGCCTATGGATGTGTCCGAGAGCGATGTAGCTCGCCGTGGCCGGCAGGGACTCCGGCGAGGCGGCCCAGTCCTCGCCGATGTGGACGCGGCGCTCCGATTCGCCGAATAGGGCCCCCTCGATGTGCGTGTGCGCCATGAGGAGGTTGACCGCGTCCGGCTGAAAGGCGCCGCAGAGGTCCTGGACGGCGCGCTCGAACATCTCGGCGTACTTGCTCCGGGCACTCGGCTCGTCGCCGGCGAGGTCCAGCGCGGACACCCAGGCTCCCGGGGAGGCGAACGGCAGCGCGGCGACGATCGCCTTCTCTCCCGAGCGGGTCTCGATCGTCCGGGTCCCGCCCCAGAAGGCGGAGCGCGGGCGGCCGACGATCTGCACGTTGACGAATTCCGTGAGCAGCGAACGGGCGTCCAGCCGAAGCGGATCGTCGTGGTTGCCGGCGACGACGAGCATCTGCGCTCCGGTTCTACCCACGCGAACCAGGAACCGGTTGACGAGCTGCTCGGCCTCGGCGGGCGGATTCCGGCTTTCAAAGACGTCCCCGGTGTGGAGGACGAGGTCGATGGACTCCCTCTCGATGAAGCCGGCGAGGTGGTCGAGCACCGCCTCCAGCTCATCCAGGCGCTGGATCCCCTTCCATCGGCGGCCGATATGCCAGTCGCTGGTGTGGACGATTTTCACGGTCGGCGGCGCTCCTCCCGGGGCAGTCTATAGGATCTGCTCCGTCAACCGCCGCTGTTCCCAGGCTGGGCGTCGCCGCTCCAAGGTGTTGGACCCGTTGACAACGCCCTGCATTGTTGTCAGGGTGGAATGATGAAAACAGTCACTCTTGAGGTTCGTGCGCCGGAGGACGTCATGTCCGACTTCGTCAAGATCTGGAAGTCCGGCAAGGCACAAAGAACCGATCGGATCAGCTTCGCGACGCCCGAGCTTCTCTGGAAGGTTCTGACCGCCAAGCGCTGGGAGCTGCTGAAAGCACTCTGCGGCGCAGGCCCTGTCTCCATTCGTGAAGCGGCGCGCCGCGTAAATCGCGACGTGAAGGCTGTTCATAGCGATATCACGGCGCTTCTGAACGCCGGTCTGCTGAACCGGGTGGAGGGCGGAGGCATCGAGTTCCCGTATGAAGCTGTGAAGGTGGAGTTTCTCCTCCAAGCCGCATAGACGCAGCCGCCCTCGCTTGAGAATCAAGAAAGCGAGCCCTGAAGAAACAGGCTCCGCGAGATCACCGCCCCGCGAGAGCCAGCCGGAACGCCACCATCTCCTCGCCGTTGCGGACCAGCAGGACGTCGCCGGCCAGCACCGGGTGGTTCCAGGTCTTGCCCTCGATCGCCGGGATGCGGGCGAGCTCCGTGAACTGGCCGGAGTCCGCGTTGACCAGCGCCAGCTCACCCTTCTCCGACAGCACCAGCAGCACGTCCTGGTCGGGCAGCAGGACGAGCTGGCCGTGGCCGTAGTGCCCGCCCTTCCACTTGCGCTTGCCGTCCTTGAGGTCGACGCACGCGAGCCGGCTGCCGTCGAAGCCGAAGGCATGGCCCTTGTGGACGACGAAGTCGTTGAAGTAGGGCTTCAGCCCGTTCGAGGTCCAGCGCTCCTGGGTGGTCCAGCCGCCGGGTCCGCGCGCGACCGCGACGCGGCGCGATGGCCCTGGTCGCTGAGCCGATCAGGACGTCGCCGTCCGCGGTCAGGGCCGGCTGCACGATGCCGGCGCCCGCCGACCACGGGTGCTTCCAGAGCACCGTGCCGTCGGCCGGCGCGACGCTGATCGCGCCTTCTCCGCTCAGCAGCAGGACCTGCGGGACTCCGCCGATCGTCACCAGATGGGGCGAGCTGTAGCCGCCGCCGCCGTCCGGACCCAGCCAGCGCGGCTCGCCGGTGGCGAGGTCGTAGGCGGCGAGCTTGCCGGAGGTGGCGACGATGACGACGTCGCCGACCACCAGCGGCGAGCCCGCGAAGCCCCAGCCCGGCGGCTCCGTGCCGGTGTCGGTCGCCGCGTTGCGCGACCACACCACGGAGCCGTCCCCGGCGTCGAGCACGTTCAGGATTCCGGTCGCGCCCAGCGTGTAGACGCGGCCGTTGCTGAGGGTCGGCGTCGCGCGCGGACCGGCGCCGCCGTTCGACTCCCAGAACCGGGCCGCGTCCCGATGCATCCACACCGGCTCGCCGGTGGTCATGTTGTAGCAGGCGACGACCTCGTCCTCGCCGCGCTGCTCCTGGGTGTAGAGGAGGTCGCCCTGGACCGCGAAGGACGACCAGCCCGGGCCGATCGGCCGGCGCCACAGCTCGACCGGCGGCGACGCGGACCAGTCGGTCGCGATCCGCGCGCCGCGAACGACGCCGTCGCGCTCGGGCGCCGCGAAAGCCGGGCCAGGCGGCTCCCGCCTCCGCCGCCGGAGCCGGCGGGCTGGCCGCGGGCTCCTCGCCGGCCTGGGCTACGGGCGCTTCCTCAGGGGCCGCACGCCGGAGCCGCCGGCTCGGCGCTGGCCGGGGCCGTCGGCCGGGCTCCGGGAGTCTTCGCCGCAGCCGGCCGGGAGCCGCCATCGGCTCGTCGTGGGCCTGGGCCAGGAGCCGCTCCTCGGCGAGTCTCCGACCACCGCCACGCGAAATCGTTGTCGCCGTCGCCGGTGAAGCCGCCGGTCCGGAGGAGCGTCCACCCTCCGCACGCCAGCAGGATGGTCGCGGCCATGGTCGCGCGCCGGGGTCCGTCCGGGAGGCGGCGGGTGGCCACCGCCCAGGCGACGAAGGCGAGGCTCAGGATCGGGATCGCCAGGATGGGGAACAACATCCCCATCGCCCCCTTCGCGATCGACTCGTCGAGGAGGAACCAGGTCGCGAACATCGCGGCGATCATCAGGGCGACGGCGCCCAGGCGCTCGGACCAGGGCGCCCGGCTGAAGAACAGCCACCACACGACGACGGCCAACCCGCCGGCGAGCCCCCCGAGCATCGCCAGGAACGCGGCTTCGGGAGCGACGACGGGGACGACAAACTGGACCAGACACTGCAGGATCGCGATGACCACGCCGGGCCACAGCCGGAGGGGCTTCCGGGGAGTCGGCGCGTCGGTCTGAGCGATGGACATGGAGGATCTCCCATCTGTCGGAGGTGGATATAGGCATTACGCCCGACCGCCACGAAATGTTTCGGGGTAGGATAGATCACTTTGCAGGACGAGCTCCTACGGGCCGAGGCCCTCCTCGAAGGCGAAAGGCGGCTGCTCGAAATGGTGGCGCGGGGTTGCTCGCTGCCGGTGGTCCTCGACGTCTTGTGCAATCTCGTCGACAGCTCCGCCGGCGGATGCCATTGTAGCGTCCTGCTGGTCGATCCGAGCCATACGAAGCTTCAGCATGGGGCCGCGCCGAGCCTCCCTCCCGGTCTCAACGAGGCCATTCACGACCGGCCGGTGATTCCCTATTGGGGACCGTGCGCGATGGCGGTCCACCAGAGGACGCAGGTGATCGTCCCGGACGTGGCCGCCGATTCGCGCTGGGCGACCGGCGAATGGCGCGACCTGGCGCTGGGTTTCGGGCTGCGATCCTGCTGGACCACTCCCATCCTCTCGCTCGCCGGGAAGGCGCTGGGGACTTTCGCCATCTATCAGCGCGAATCCGGGAGCCCGACGCCGCCGCAGCAGGATCTGATCGAGCGGTTTACGCACATCGCCAGCATCGCGATCGAACGCGCGCAGAGCGAGGCCGCCCTGAATCGAAGCGAAGACGCGCTCAGCGCGGCCCGCTCCGAGCTGGCGCGCGTGGCCAGGATCACGACTTTCGGAGCCTTGACGGCGTCGATCGCGCACGAGGTCAACCAGCCGCTGTCGGGCATCATCACGAACGCCAGCACCTGCCTGCGGATGCTGTCCGATGATGCTCCCGACCTCGAGGGCGCGCGCGAAACCGCGCGGCGCACGATCCGCGACGGCAACCGCGCGGCGGAGGTGATCGCGCGATTGCGGGCCCTGTTCCAGAAAGAGGGCGCCGCGGCCGGCTCCGTGGACCTGAACGAGGCCGCGCGGGAAGTCCTGGCGCTGTCCTGGAGCGAGCTCCAGCGCGACCGGGTCGCCGTGCAGGAGGATCTCGCGGCGGACCTCCCGCCGGTCACCGGGGATCGCGTCCAACTGCAACAGGTCATCCTGAACCTACTCCTGAACGCCCTGGAGGCGATGAGCGGCGTCGACGACCGTCCGCGGCGGCTGATGATCAGCACCGGGCGGGACGGAGGCGATCACGTGCGCCTGACCGTGCAGGATTCGGGGACGGGCTTCGATCCGCGGGACCTGGACCGGCTCTTCGAAGCGTTCTACACGACCAAGGCCGGCGGCATGGGGATGGGGCTGTCCATCAGCCGCTCGATCATCGAAAGCCACGAGGGCAGGCTCTGGGCCGCGCCGAACGAGGGGCCGGGAGCCGCGTTCTCCTTTTCCATCCCCCGCGGTCCCAGCCGTACCGACGTCCCGGAAATGAATCCATTATCAAGGTTTCCTGGCGCCGCATCGAGACCGGCGTCGGCGTCTCAGACCCCGCCGGTCGTCTTCGTCGTCGACGACGACGTCTCGATGCGCGAATCGTTGGAGTCGCTGATCCGCTGGGCCGGCTGGAAGCCGGAGACCTTCTCCTCGGCGCGGGAGTTCCTCGCTCATCCCGCCGCCGACGCGCCGAGCTGCCTGGTGCTCGACGTGGAGCTGCCGGATCTGAACGGCCTCGATCTCCAGCAACGCCTCGCCGCCGACCGCAGCGGCATGCCGATCATCTTCATCACCGGCTACGGCGACGTGCCGATGACGGTGCAGGCCATGAAAGCGGGAGCGGTGGAATTCCTGACCAAACCCTTCGCCGCCGACGCGTTGCTGAACGCGATCCGGCAAGCGCTGAGGGAAGCGGCGGAGATCAAGGAGCTCCTTGACCGTTACGCCTCCCTCACCCGCCGCGAGCGGGAGGTCATGGCCTGGGTCGTCACCGGCTTGTTGAACAAGCAGATCGGCGCCGAGCTGGGCACCAGCGAGATCACGGTCAAAACCCATCGCGGCAAGATCATGCGGAAGATGAAAGCGGACTCGCTGGCCGACCTGGTGAGGACCGCCGCGCGGCTCAATCTCCCGCTTCCGGCAAGGCTGTAGCCCTCCGAACCGATACCTTCGTCTAATAGAGTTGCCGCCGGACGCATGGTGCAATGCGCGGGAGGTTCGCTTTCAACAGGAGGAGACCGATGAGAGAAGAAAGAGTCGAAGGGGCGGATGGTCTTCAGATCTTCATCCGGTCGTGGCGCCCGGAGGGCCAGGCTCGCGGCGTGGTCGCCATCTGCCACGGCGTGCTCTCCCACAGCGGGTATTACCTGTGGGCGGGCGAACAGCTCGCGGCCCACGGTCTCGCGGTGTACGCGCTGGATCTGCGCGGCCGCGGCAAGTCGGACGGCGAGCGTTTCTATATCGATAAGATCGGGGACTATCTCAACGACGTGAACACCCTGGTGACGCTGGCGAAATCGCGCGAGCCGGGGCTCCCCGTCTTCCTGCTCGGCCACAGCGCCGGCGGCGTCGTCTCCTGCGTCTACACCCTCGAGCACCAGGCCGAGCTCGCCGGACTGATCTGCGAGAGCTTCGCCTTCCAGGTGGCGGCGCCGGATTTCGCCCTCGCCGTCGTCAAGGGGTTGAGCCACATCGCGCCCCATGCCCACGTGCTCAAGCTCCCGATCGAGGAATTTTCCCGCGATCCCAAGGTCGTGGAGGCGATGAACAACGATCCGCTCATCGCCCACGAGGTCCAGCCCACGAAGACCGTCGCCGAGCTGGTCCGCGCCGACGAGCGGCTCAAGAAGGAGTTTCCGCTCATCACCCTGCCGGTGCTGATCCTCCACGGCACCGCCGACAAGGTCACGAATCCCAAAGGCAGCCAGCTCTTCTACGACACGGCCGGTTCCACCGACAAGACGCTGAAGCTGTACGAAGGGCACGTTCACGACCTCCTCAGCGACTACGGCAAGGAGGGGGTGATGGCGGACATCAAAACCTGGATCGACGCGCGCCTTCCCGCGGCCTGAGAATGCTGCTCACGGAGATCGCCGCTCTCGACGGGGTGCTGCGGGCCCATGCCGCGGAGCTGGGCGGCGACTTCACGGCGTACAGGAATCACACCTACCGGGTGGTGAACCTGTGCGCCGCGCTGTCTTCCGAATCCTCCGAATCCTCCGCCGACTCCGGACGAATCGAGAAGATGGCGGTCGCCGCGGCGTTTCACGATCTGGGCATCTGGACCGACGGCACCTTCGATTATCTGCGGCCGTCCATCCGGCTGGCGAGCGCGCATCTCGCCCAGTCCGGCAGAACGGAGTGGGAGCCCGAGATCACGGCGATGATTCTGGAGCACCACAAGATCTCGGCCTGGCGGGGGAATCCCGACTGGCTCGTCGAGCCCTTCCGCCGGGCGGACTGGGTGGACGTCACCCGGGGGCTCCGCCGGTTCGGGCTGCCGCGGCGGCTCCTGGGCGAGATCTTCTCGACCTGGCCCAGCGCCGGCTTTCACAAGCGGCTCGTCCAGTTGGAGCTCAAGCGCCTGCGGACCCATCCCTGGAATCCGCTGCCGATGGTGAGGCTCTGAGCGGCGCAAACTCCTAGTAGTTAGACCGCCCAGGACCCTTCCGAATCGAAAGCCGCCTTCTCCGGCCGCACGGAGATGTGCACGTGCTTGGAGTGCGGGTTGCTGCCGGTATAAGGGCGCCAGGTCCAGGCCGCCACTCCGCCGATCACGGACGAGCTCATGATCCTCCGGTTCCAGATGATGTACTTGACCCGGGTGTCCCGGCTGGCGCGGATCGCCTCCGCGAGCGAGCCGGCGTCGCAGCCGTTCGCCGGATCGTGCGTGATGTCCATCGCCGTCACTACACCTATAGCGCCATCCCGTACCCAGGGGTTGTGATCGGAGTTACGAGTCGCATGGGCCGCGTCGCCGATAGTACCGTCGCTCGCCTTGCTCCGCCTGGGCGCCTTGGCGTCTACCTGGCGGCGTAGCGCGAGGAGCGATTTCGCCGCCCGCCACGAAGCGACCGCCTCAAGGTCGACCGGCGGCATCGCCTTCAGCGCATCGGGCTCGGCGTAATCGTCGTCGCCACTGTTCGGAGTGGGGCGCTCGATCTCCTGCCGGGCCGCCTCCCCCGCCACGAGCTCGATCCCCGCCAGGCTGCGCACCGCCTCGCCGAATTCAGTTTGCGCCTGGTCGGCCTGGTGCACCACCTCGGAGAAGCGGACGGTGCCGAGCAGCTCTTCGAGGTCGCCGATGGCGATCATGTGCTCGCTCCAGGCGCCCACCGCGAACTCGAGCGGCACGCCGCTGAGATCCTGGCCCAGAACGAAGGCGAAGGCGCGGAGCTCTCCATCTTCTTCGGCCAGGATGACCTTCCAGTACTGGCGCGGTATCTGGACTCGCACCGGTCCTTCGTCGTCGACGCCCACGAAGATCGGGTCATCGTCCGCCAGCACCGGGCCCGCGAAGATGCTGAGCCGCTCGCTCCCGGCCTCCGAGGACACGTACTTCTCCAGGTCTCCCCAGTTCTCGCTGTCCGACGGCTGGTTGAACCCGGCGACCTGCGGAGTGCAGTTCGGGGTGTGGAAGGTGTCGCCGTTGGCAAACTGGACTTCCTGATAGGAGAGCCCCCACGCCACGTCCTCGCGCCGCACCACGTGGCCCCTGTCGAACGCTCCCTTGTCCTTCGAGAAGAAGCGGTCCGGGAGCTGGTCTTCCGCCGCGATCCTCGGATCGGTGAACCAGAGCTCCATGTCGTTCTTGCCGAGCCCCCCCAGGGCCTTGCGCGTGTACAGCTTCCCCGGCTCGGGCTCCTTCCTGTCCGGGCTGGCGTCGAGGTTCGCGGCTGTGATCAGGGTCAGGCGGCGGCCCTTGTGCATGACCAGCGAGAAGTGGTGGTAGGGCAGGACGTAGCCGCTACCGTCCAGCAGTTGGGCGCAGAGGGTCTCGTCCACCGGCTCGGGCATCGGCACGTCGATCCCCAGGAAACCGCTGATGTACCCCTTCCGTGTGGAGTAGTCGATGTCATGGACCGGCATGACCAGCTTTTCGGTAGGAGGCTCGACCACGACGGGAGCGGGAACCGGTGCGGGGACCGTCGCGGCCAGCGCCTCGCCGCCGAGGCGCACCGTGATCTGGAGAGGGATCGTCCACGTCGCGCTGTCACCGGTGCTCAGGGAGACTCCCTGGCCCGTGCCGGCCGGCCCCGGCGTGGCAGCCGGGCCGGGCGTTACAGCCTGCGCCGGGACGGCTTCGACCGCGCCCCACCACTGGCCGGTAACACGGGCATCCCCATTGACGCGGCTGCGGAACTTCACTCCCGCCTCGATCACCCGCTGATCCCTCGCCAGCTCCGAGGCGGGGACTGTGAAGTTGGCGTCGAGATAGACCCCGGCGAAATGAAGCGCCACGATGGTCCCGTTCGTTATGTCGATGACCGCCGAGCCCGAGTTGCCGCCGAGCGTGGACGCATCGTGCGTCATCGCCGAGACGGTGTGATCGAAGCTGCGGACCAGGCGACGGGTCCCGAGCAGCCCCGGCTGGAGCCGCTTAACGTTGTAGACGCTGTTGAACACCCGGTTCTGCACGTCGGCGGGATTACGCGGGTCGAACGCGGGGTAACCGATGACCGCAACTTCCCGGCCTCTGAGCTGCTCCGGCGTCTCAAGCGCCAGGGCCAGTGGCGAGTTCCGATCCGTCAGGCCTTCGACCTGGAGGAGGGCCATGTCCCAGTGGGGGTGGATCATCAGCACGCGCCGGACGTGCAGGAACTGCTTCTCGTCCCGGCCGCGCTCGCGCTTGAAATCAACGCCGGCGCGGATCCCGGGCCGGAACATGAGACCGCGGCGGCCGAGCCCGGAGGAGAACAGGCCGGCCACGTGACGGTTTGTCATGAGGAGCCCTGGGCCGACGACGAAACCGGTACCCCCGAAGGGCAGGCCGGGGATCCCCGTGACTTCCACGCGTCCGATCGACGGCATCACCTTGCGGAGGGTCGACCTGATCGGGTCTGCCCCGTAGTGCAGCCAAAGCGGGTGCTGCACGGCGAAATCGCCGTTCACGACGTCGATCGCGGGCCGTTTGTCGGGAATGATGATCGCCTCGACCGCGAACTCCTCAGGAGGCGTGAGCTCCCGGTTCGACTCGAGCTTCTCGAGGGCGCTGCGGACGAGCTTCCGTTCGGGAGCGGGCGGCTGGGCCCTTTCGATGATGGACTCGGCCTCCTCCGCACCGCCGATGGCGGCGGCTTCCAGCCCGCCGCTCGGCTGGACCTTCGCTAGGAATCGCTTGGCAAGGTTGCTCCGCTCGGACATCGAAATCCTCCTTCGCCGCCATGGACGGCCCCCTTGGACCGGCGAGTCTCGCCAGAAGGGGTCTACTGAGTAGACGGACAGAGGAGACGGAATTCCGCCGCGAGAACCGGGGCAGGTCCCAGAAATCGCTGCCGCTTCCGTGCTTATCGTAGCGGCATCGCCGGGATCATCCACGGAAACACATACGCCTGCAGCAAGACGAGGACGCCGACCAGGGAGGCGAGCGCGATGCTGTGCCAGAAGACGTAGCGCAGGATCTCGCCCTCTTTGCCGTGCTGGCCGGTAGCGACGCCTGCCACGACGATGCTCTGGGCGTCGATCATCTTTCCCATGACGCCGCCGCTGCTGTTGGCGGCACAGGCCAGGATGGGATTCAATCCCAATCTCTCGGCGCTGATCCGTTGGAGCCCCCCGAAGAGGACATTCGACGAGGTGTCGCTGCCGGTGAGCGCCACCCCGAGCCAGCCCAGAAGCGGCGAGAAGAAGGGGAAGAGAAACCCGGTCGACGCAAAGGCGAGCCCCATCGTCGCGTCCAGACCGGCATAGCGGGTCGAGAATCCCAGGGCCAGCATGGCGGCAATCGTCAAGAGCGACCCCTTCACCCGCCAGAGCGTCCTGCCGAGGATCTTCCCGAGCTCGGCGAGCGAGAACCCGAGGAGGAGACCGCTCACGATCCCGGTCAGCAGGAGGCTCGTTCCCGTGGCGGAAAGCCAGTTGAAGGTGTAGACCGCGGCTTCCGGCGTCGGCTCCTTGACCACCGGCGGCATCCTCACGACCGCCTGGTCGAGCCCGGGGACGGGGATGTTGAGGACCGAGATCCCGTGCAGGAAGTTCTCGTGTCCCTCGGCGCCTCCGTTCAAGAAGCTCTTGGAAGCCGGATAGCCCCAGAGGAAGACGAAGACGCAGAGGAGGATCCAGGGCACGAGGGCCTTGAACGCCGTCTTCGGGCTGTGCTCGGGCCGCGCCGCCGCCTCGGCCGCGCGCTCCTCCACCGATTCATGCGCGAAGCTCCACGTCGTCTTCGGCTGCCAGAAGCGAAGGAGGATGAGCAGCGAGAGGATGGAAACGATCGAGCCCGCGATGTCGACCAGCGTGGGCCCGAAATAGTTGCTGACGAAAAATTGGGTGACGCCGAAGGAGACGCCGGCCGTGAGGCAGGCGGGCCACACCTCGCGCATCGACTTCCGTCCGGCCATCGCCCAGATCATCCAGAAAGGAATGAGGACCGAGAAAAAGGGAAGCTGCCTCCCGGCCATGGCGGAGAGCGCCCCTTCCGGAAGCCCGGTGACCTTGGCGAGAGTGATGATCGGAGTGCCGAGCGCGCCATAGGCGACCGGCGCCGTGTTGCCGAGGAGAGCGAGCCCCGCCGCCTGGAGAGGCTTGAAGCCGAGTCCGATGAGCATCGCGCCGCAGATGGCGACCGGTGTGCCGAAGCCGGCCGCGCCCTCGATGAAGGCGCCGAAGCTGAAGCCGATCAGCAGCAGTTGGATGCGCCGGTCGCTCGCGAGGCCCGCGATGGTATGTTTCAGGACCTCGAAATCACCCGACTTGACGGTGACGTCATAGACGAAGATCGCCCCGACGATGATCCAGCCGATCGGCAGGAGGCCGAAGGCGGCGCCATCGGCGGCGGCGGCGAGCGCGAGCTTCGCCGGCATGCCATAGACCAGGATGGCGATGGCGAGCGCCGTGGCGAGCCCCAGGAGCGCGGCCCAGTGCGCCCGCACATGGAAGAAGGCGAGGAGCCCGAGAAGGACGACGATGGGAATGGCGGCAACGAGCGTCGACGCGAGAAGACTGCCGTTGACGGGAAAGTAAACCTGCGTCCAAGTCATTGCACGGTGCTCATCGACTTGAATTCCACCGTCACGAACCGCGCCCGGCCCTTGCCCGTGTTCGTCAGCGTGTGGGTGAAGCCGCCGGGCAGCCACTTGACGTCACCGGATTTGAAGGTGCCGGTCATCGGACCCTTCCCTTGGACGTCGCTGCGGAGCTCGAGATCGCTCACGGCCACCAGCAGGTGCGGACCGTCGTGAGGGTGGCTGGGCACCGTGGCTCCCGGTTCGAGCTCGACGGAGGAGACGCGGGCGCCGTCACGGACGAAGAGCTCCTTGATCCGTCCACCCGGAAACTCCTGGCCGCCGGACTCCCGCGGCCAGGGAGAGGGTGCCTCGCGAAGCTTTTCATCCTGCATCAGCTCGACGGTCACGTTGCGGAACGGCTGGCCGGCGAGGTTCCTGGCCACGTGCGCGAAGTTGCCGGGCGTGAAGCGGGTCTCGCCGTCCGCGAGCTTCAGCTCGACCGGCGGCTTGCCGAGCACCTCGTTCGAGACGTGAGATTCTCCCAGCGTGACGAAGACATAGTCGTGCTTGTGGCTGTGCAGCAGCGTGGAAGCCTGCGGCGCCACCTCGACCTGGAAGACGCGCACCTGTTCGTTGGCGAGAACCAGGTGATGCACGGGCTCGGCGGTGATCTCGACGGCCTCCGTCGAGGGGAGAAGCAGGCAGAACAGGGACAAAGCAACGGAGCCGGTCATCCTCATCGTCATTCCTCCATGGAAGGTGGCGCCCTACGGCACCCGGCGCCCCGAGGTCCACGGCGCCCCCGCCGCGGCGAAGGCCTCCTCCAGCTTCGCCAGGTCTCCCTCGATCAGCGCCTTCAGGTCACGCTCCAGCGCATCCAGCCCGGCGGTGGCGATCTCCAGGTTGCGCCTTTGGGTCGCCGTCGGCATCTGCCGCGTGTGCCAGTGGCCGTCCCGGATCGTCCACACGCGGTCACCGATCGACAGGGTGTCCGGCTCGGAGAGCTTCTGCCGCGCCGGGTCTCCCTGGAGCCGCCGCTCGAGCTCCGCGACCGTCTTCCCCACCGCGTCCAGCCGGGCGTAGAGCGCCAGGTCCGCCTTGGGGGTCTCTCTCAGCGTCGCCCGCATCTGCCGGAGCTGGTCCTTGATGCGGCCGAGCTCCGCCGCGGCCGACGACAGCCGCCGCCCCGCCTCCGCCGTCTCCGCCTGGAAGGCGGCCACCGCTGCCGGGTCGGTGCCTGGCGGCAGGTTCGGCACCGGCTTCACCTCGAACGACTGCGCCGCGCTCAGCGAACGGGCTCCGCTCGCCGACACCACCACCAGCTCCGCCGAGTAGCGCCCGGGCGCCACCAGGGGGCCCACCGGCGAACCGGCCCAGGGAGGGAGGAAGTCCGGCGGGTCGAGCACCACCGGGTCCGGGACCGGGCCGCGCAGGTCCCAGCTCACCCGGTGCAGCCCTTCCTTGGCCGGCCCTTCGATCCACCGCACCTTGCGCCCGGCGGCGTCCGAGACGATCAGCAGCACTTTCGGCTCCGTCTCCAGCGCTTCTTCCCGCAGCCGATCAAAGCCGGGGAAGGACACGTCGGCTCCCTTCTCGCGCAGCGCCTTTTCGCCGGCCTTCCGCGCCTCTTGCGCGGAGGCCGGCGCCTCGCGCAGGAAGTAGGTGAAGAGGGCGCCGTGGGGCGGATTCGGGAGGGTGAAGTCGTCGGTGCCGAGCTCCGGGCGCCCTGGAGCCTGCCCCGGCTGGTAGGGCACGAACCACCAAGCGTCGCGGACCGGGAACAGCATGCCCTCTTCCGCCGACGCCGCTGCCAGGCCGCGGAGCGGCGTGTAGTCGTCGAGCACATAGACGCCGCGGCCGAAGGTGGCGCCCACCAAGTCGTTGTCGCGCCGGTGCAGCTTCACGTCGCGGAACGGGATCGTCGGCAGGCCCCCCATCTTGAGCCAGTGGGCGCCCCGGTCGAGACTGAAGTAGAGGCCGTGCTCGGTGCCGGCGAAGAACAGGTCGGGCCGAACGTGATCCTGCTGCAGCGCCCAGACGATCTCCCCCGGCGGCAGGTCCCCCGCCATCGAGCGCCAGGTGCGGCCCAGGTCGGTGCTCTCGAAGACATAGGGTTTGAAGTCGCCGTTCTTGTGGTTGTCGGCGGCCACATAGAGGGTGGCGGCGTCGTGCAGCGACATCTCGACGTCGTTGACGAAGGACAGCGCCGGCAGCCCGGGGATCGCCGCCGCGCGGCTCCAGCTCCGGCCGCCGTCGGTGGTGATCTGCACCAGGCCGTCGTCGGTGCCCACCGCCAGCGTCCCCTCGCGGAGGGGCGACTCCGAGATCGCCGTGGTGGTGGCGTACTTCGACATCGCGTTGTTGTCGTGCAGCGCGTCGACGCTCCAGACCCGCCCGAAGAACTTCTGCTCGTAGCGAGCCCGCCCTTGCGTCAAGTCGCCGCTGATCGGGGTCCAACTGCCGCCCCGGTCGTCGCTGCGCCAGACCCGCTGCGAGCCGTAGTAGATCCGGTCCGGGCGGTGCGGGCTCACCAGCAGCGGCGAGTCCCAGTTCCACCGCTCCGGCGCGTCCCCCTCGGCGGGCTGGGGGCGGATCATCAGCGCCTCGTCGTTTCGCCGGTCCCGGCGGAAGAGCATCCCCTCCTGCCACATCAGGTAGAGGAGGTCGGGGTCGCGCGGGTCGAAGGCGACGCCGTAGCCGTCGGCGCCGAGCGGCACGTACCAGTCCTGGTTGCGGATGCCGTCCCCGTTGAGGGTGCGCGACGGACCGTGCAGGGTGCCCAGGTCCTGGGCCCCGAGCAGGACGTCGTAGAACGGCTCGCGGTTGTTGAGCGCCACCTTGTAGAACTGTGAGACCGGCAGGTTCGGGAAGTGCCGGAAGGTCCTCCCCTCGTCGAAGCTCTCGTAGAGCCCGGCGTCGGTGCCCACCAGCAGGTGGTTGCCGTTGGCCGGGTCGATCCACAGGGCATGGTTGTCGCTGTGCTTGTCGTGGCCGGTCTCGAGGATCTCCATCGTCGTGCCGCCGTTGCGGGTCACGCGGAGGAAGACGTCCATCTGGTAGACCCGGCCGGCGTCGAGGGGCGAGGCCTCGATTTCCTGGTAGTAGTGAGGGCCGGTGCCGCCGGAGATATAGCTGTTCCGCTTCTCCCAGCTCTCGCCCCGGTCGCGCGAGCGGTAGAAGCCGCGCTCCTTCTCGCCGGCCTCGATCGTGGCGTAGACCAGGGACGGATCGGCGGGCGTGACGGCGAGGCCGATCTTCCCCATGTCCCCGCTCGGCAGGCCGGTCTTCAGTTGGTGCCAGGTCTTGCCGTTGTCGACGGATTTCCAGAGCCCCGAGCTGGGCCCCCCGCCGAGGAACCCCCAGACGTGGCGCCGGCGCTGATAGGCCGCGGCATAGACCACGTCGGGATTGGAGGGATCGAATTCGAGGTCGGTGACGCCGGTGTCCTCGTCGATCTGGAGCACCGGAGTCCAGGTGGCGCCGCCATCGGTGGAGCGGTAGACGCCTCGCTCCCCGCCCGCGGCCCAGAGCGGTCCCTCGGCGGCCACGAGAACACGGTTGCCGTCGCGCGGGTCCACCAGGATGCGGCCGATGTGCTCCGACCGGGGAAGGCCCATCCGCTCCCAGGTGCGGCCGGCGTCGCGGCTGCGGTAGACCCCGTCTCCCCAGCCGACATGGCGCCCGCTGACGTTCTCACCGGTGCCGACCCAGACCACCTCGGGGTTGGTGGGATCGAGAGTGATCTCGCCGATCGAGTAGGAGGGCTGGTCTTCGAAAATGGGCGTCCAGGTGGTGCCTGCGTTGGTGGTCTTCCAGACCCCGCCCGAGCCGGCGGCCACGTACCAGATGCCCGGAGCGGTGGGATGGACCGCGATGTCGGCGAGACGGCCGCTCATCAATCCGGGGCCGATGCTGCGGAAGGGCAACGCCGCAGCAGCCTTGGCCAGCGGGGATTCCAGGGGCTTGGCGGCCTTGGAGCCGGCGGCTTGGGCGGCGAGGGGGGTAGTTAGGACGGTGGCGATGGCGGCGGTAAGGAAAAGTCGGCGCATTCTTTTCGAGTCCTATGAGAGGCAAGTCCAACGCAGAGTCTACAGAATGGCAGGGTAGATTTTGGTGCCGCCTCCAAGGCACCTCTATAGATCACCAAGCTACACGTCCGAGGGAGGGCTTTTCCTCGCCATCCGAGTCGAGTATCCTGATGGCTGAGGAAGACAAGTTCCTCCCAACTCGCCATCATGTTTGAGAAGTACAACGAGAAGGCCCGCCGAGCTCTCTTCTTCGCCCGCTACGAAACCAACAAGCTGGGCAGCCGCGTCATCGAGTCCGAGCACATCCTCCTGGGGATCCTTCGGGAAGGGGACGAGACCGTCAGCGAGATCTTCCGGCGCTTCCAGGTGAAGCCCCAGGACATCTGGCGTGAGATCGAGGGGAACAGCGTCTTCGTCGAGCGCATCTCCTCCATCGCCGAGCCCCCCCTCTCCGAGGATTCCAAGAAGATCTTCGCCTATGCCGTCCACGAGGCGGAGAGCATGCTGCACGCGACCGTCGGGCCGGAGCACCTGCTCATCGGCATCCTGCGGATGGAGGGCTGCGCGGCGGTGCGCATCTTGGCGCAGCACGGTTTCGACGTCTACACCGTACGCGAGGAGGTGCTGGCCATCGCCAAGGAGCGGGAGGCGCCGCAGCAGATTGAGCAATTGCCGTTTCTCTCCGGGTATGGGTGTGACCTGACCTTGCTGGCGGCGGAGGGATCTTTCAACCCGCTGATCGGTCGCGATGAGGAGGTGGACCGCATCGTCCAAATCCTCTCCCGCCGCACCAAGAACAATCCGATCCTGCTGGGCGAGCCGGGTGTGGGTAAGACGGCGATCGTCAAAGGCCTAGCGCAGCGGATCATCGAGGCGCGGGTGCCGATCTTTCTGGCCAACAAGCGGATCATGGCGCTGGACCTGTCTCTGATCGTAGCCGACACCAAGTACCGCGGCCCGTCCGAGGAACGATTGAAGGGGGTTCTGAAGGAGCTCAAGGAGAGCAAGGAACTGATCGTCTTCATCGACGAGATCCACTCTCTGATCGGCGCCCGCTCGAAAGGCTTGCTCGACGCGGCCAACATTCTGAAACCTGCGCTGGCGCGCGGCGAGATCTCCTGCATCGGCGCGACGTCGATCAATGAATATCGCAAATACACTGAGGCAGACCGTTCGCTGCTGCAGCGCTTCGTGCCGATTCAGATCGCGCCGCCGACCGACGAGGAGACGCTAGAGATACTGAGGGTAATGAAGGACAAGTACGAGAGGTTTCACGCGGTGACATACAGCGACGCGGCCTTGCGGACGGCTGTCTCTCAGTCGAGTCGGTACATCACCGACCGCCCGCAACCCCGCAAGGCGATCGACGTCATTGACGCGGCCGGTGTGCTTGTCAGGTTGCGCCGGGTGCACGAAACCCAGAACCCGCGCCGTTTGGAGCAGGAGATCCGCCAAGTTGTCAAGGAGTTGAAGGTGGCGCTCTCCGACAAAGACTTCGAGCGCGCCGTCTACCTGCGGGAGCGGGAGATCAAACTGCGCGAGGATCTGGAGCGGATGAGTCACCTCGACGATGAGAGACAGCAGGTCACCGAGCGTGACATCGAAGACGCCATCGCAGCCCTCAAGAAAAGCCTCGACGCATTTGAGCAGATGCCGTCGCTGACCGATCTAGTAAACATCTTCGTCCTTCAAAGCTACGCTCGGAAGACCCGGGCAAGATCATATTTACATCCTCTCTCTTAATCCCCAGCCCGGAGAAGTAGACTTTCCAGTCTACCAATGCCGAGCTGGCCATTCAGGCCTGTGGGCCTGAATGCGTGGCCGATAGGCGATAGCCGATCGCCAGCAGCAGGAGCCACGGGCCGCCGGCCAGCAGCGTGGACCGCAGATCGGGGACCCACCAGGTGGACACCAGGATCGCGACGATCAGGGCGGCGCCCGCCCAGGAGCCCAGCGGAGCCGCCGCTCCTCCGGCGGCGGATTTGCGATACGCGATGTGCGTCACGAAGATCATCAGCCAGACGAACAGCGCGCCAAAGAGCGCGACGCCGAAAAACCATACGTACGCGGAGTCGGGCCAGAGCGCCCGGACCAGCACGGCCCCCGCGAGGCCGAGGCTCGACACGAGCAGGGCGTTGACCGGCGCGCCCCGCCCGGTCACAGCGCCGAGCGCCGGGGAGACGAATCCGGCGCGCGCCAGCGAGAACAGCGCCCGAGTGATTAGATAGAGGTTCGCGTTCGAGCTCGAGAGCGCAGCGCTTAGCACGACGAAGTTCATCAGGCCCGCGGCACCGGGAATGCCGAGCTCCCTCAGCACGCTCACGAAGGGGCTTTCGCCGACGCCGAGCTGGTTCCATGGCTTCAGGGCGACCAACAGAGTGATCGTCACGATGTAGATCGCCGACAGGCCGAAGACCATGCGCCGCATGGCGGCCGGAACCGTGCGCGCCGGGTCGGCCGCTTCGCCCGAGGTGACGCCGACGATCTCGACGCCGATGAACGAATAGATCACGAAACAGCAGCCGAGCCAGACCCCTGAGAGGCCAAAAGGCAGGAAGCCGCCCTGTCCGGTGAGATTCTCGAGGCCGATCGCGGGCCCGCCGGTCAGGCCGAACACGACCAGCACGGCGAGCCCGACGAACAGCGCCACCGCGACGACCTTGATCAGGACGAGCCAGGATTCGATCGTGCCCAACTGGCCGACCGCCCGCGAGTTGACGTAGATGAGCCCCACGGAGAACGCGAGCACCCAGACGGCCCCGGGCACCTCCGGAAACCAGAAACGCATGTAGATCGACGCGGCGACCAACTGCGCGCCGGTCGCGATCACCTGCATCAGCCAGTAGCTGACGCGCACCGCGTAACCGGCGAAGGGCGCAATGTACATCCCGGCGTAGACGCCGAAGGCGCCCGCCGTCGGATGGGCCACCGCCATCTCGGTCAGCGCGCGTCCGAGGAGCAGCGAGAGGCCGGCCACGATCAGATAGGACAGGATGATGGCCGGCCCGGCCACCTTGACCGCCAGGCCGCTGGCGAGAAACAGGCCCGTCCCGATCGCGCCGCCGAGCGCCATCGCCATCTGCTGGGCCGTCGAGAGCTGGCGCGCGAGCACCTGCTCGTTGTGCACCGCGGGTGGCTGATCGGTCGGGATCATGTCGTTGACCGCTGTTGGTAGAATCCCGGCTGTGCACTGGCACGATCCTGAAAGGAGGACAGCATGAAAAGATGTGCCTTCGTCCTGTTGCTTGTGGTGCTGGCGGCCCTCGGGAGCTCGGGTTTTGCCTTGGCGGACCATGAGACCCCTACTTCCAAGCAGGCTCCGGTCACAGTCTCGGCCACAGAATTTCTGGCCTCTCTCACAGCCGGGGGGAGCTGTGCTTCGATCCCGGAAAAAACCTCGGAGATCAGCCTGCCCACGACGCTGGCCGCCGCCTGCACGAACACCTGCACGACCAGTTCTCAGTGCCCGCGGTGCCCACGCATATGCCCCGCGCAGTGCCTCAGCGGCTGCTGTCTCTGCCCTTGCCGATAACCCTGATCGAGAAACCGGCGGTCTCTTGGCCGCCGGTTCGTGAAGGATGTTCCGCCCCTCTTCACGCCCGCCGGCGGGCGGCCGAGGCCGGGGCGTCCGGCTCAAGCGCCCGCAGGTACTGCCGGTCGAAGGCGGCGAGCTGGCTTTCGAGATCCGAATAGGGTCCCGGCTCCCAGGCGTTCGAGGAGACCCCCTTGTGCGCGTTGGCGCACAGCTCCCAGTCCTGGCGGTTGGTCAGGTCCCAGAAGTCGATGGCGGGCTGGGGATCGAAGCCCGGCGCGGCGATGGCGTCCGGATGGAAGTACCAGTCACAGGTGATGCGGGTGCGGTCGATGCCGAGCGACAGCGCCCGATGGACCATTACGTAGTCGGGGTGGAGCGACAGGAAGGCGCTCGGGAAGACCGTGTAGTAGTAGACGCGCCCGCGCTCCTCGGGGGAAAGACCGGCGAAGGGCGTGGCGCAACGCGCGCCGCCCATCGTCATGCTCCCCTCGGGGTTGCTCATCCACATCGGCCCGCCCAGCACCGGCCCTTCGTCGAGGTCGTTCTCGGTGTTGCGGTAGGGCGTCAGCTTGTTGAGGTGCGGATGGACCGTCGGGCAGTGATAACACTCGCTGTAGTTGTGGAAGAAGAGCTTCCAATTGGCCGCGACGTCGTAGACGCTCTGGTGGACCGACCGCAGCTCGGAAAGCCGCCAGGCCTCGAACTTGCCCTGGAGGCCCGGCAAGGCCTCGGTGAAGGGGACCGGATCCGGCGAGAGGTTCAGGAACAGCAGGCCCTGCCAGTCGGCGAGCGCGACCGGCTTGAGACCATGCTCCCGCGGATCGAAGCCGGCGACCCCGGTCATGGTAGGCGCGGCGCGCAGGGCTCCGTCCAGCCCGTAGGTCCAGGCGTGGTAGGGGCACTGCAGGGCGTGGCCGAGGTCCCCCTGCGGGGTGAGGCAGAGGCGGCTGCCGCGATGACGGCAGAGGTTGTGGAAGGCGCGGATCGTGCCCTCGCCGTCGCGGAGAACCATGACGCTCTCCCGGTCGAGCTCGAAAAGGAAGAAGCTGCCGGGCGCGGAAAGCTGCGAAACGTGGCCGGCGAGGAGCCAGGAGCGGTGGAAGATCCGCTCGCGCTCGGCGCGGAAGATCTCCTCGGAGGTGAAGTATTCGCCGGAAAGGGTGTGCTGGCCGAAGGCGGAACGGGGTTTCATGACGGAGGGGAAGTTTAGCACCGGTGTCCTGGGGCCACACCCACCCGGGCCCTCACCCCGACCCTCTCCCGACCCCTCCCTCCCTCGCCACACCGGGAGAGGGCGCCCCCACCCGGCCCTCACTCCCCCTACCCCCTCTCTCCCGACCCCTCCCGCCCTCCCTCACCGGGAGAGAGGGGGACTTGAAGAAGCTGTTTTGCTTTTCTCCCTCCTCTCCCGGTGTGGTGTGGGAGGGAGGGGTCGGGAGAGGAGGGCCGGGGTGGTGAGGGCCCGGGCGGAGCCTTCTGCTCCCCCGCGGGATTGATGTACACTCTCCCGCCGCCCCAACGGAGCCGACCTGACGCCGATGCCGATCCCTTCGCCATTCCACGAGCGCACACAATCCCTGTGCACCAGCTACCGGTGGAAGGACTGGGCCGGCTACTGCGCGGTCTCCAGCTACGACACGACCCACGAGCGCGAATACTTCGCCTTCCGCGAATCGGCCGGCCTGCTTGACGTGACGCCGCTCTACAAGTACGAGGTTTCCGGCCCGGACGCCCAGGCCCTGCTGACGCGCATGATGGTGCGCGACGTCTCCAAGCTCAAGGTGGGCCGGGTCGCCTATAGCTGCTGGTGCGACGACGACGGCAAGGTGATCGACGACGGCACCGTGTCGCGGCTGGGCGAGACCCACTTCCGCGTCACCGCGGCCGATCCGACTCTGCACTGGCTGCACGCCCTCTCCCGCGGGTTCGACGTGACCATCGAGGACTCCAGCGCCCGCCTGGCGGCGCTGGCGCTCCAGGGTCCCACGTCCCGCAACATCCTGCGCGACGCCAGCGACGCCGACATGGACGCGCTGAAGTTCTTCGGCGTCACCCGCGCGAAGATCGCGGAAAGAATCCCGGTCTGGATCAGCCGCACCGGCTACACGGGCGACCTCGGCTACGAGGTGTGGAGCGAACGCGAGGACGCCCTGGCGGTGTGGGACGCCCTGATGGCCGCCGGCCAGCGGCACGGCATCGAGCCCGCGGGGCTCGACGCTCTCGACGTGGTGCGGATCGAAGCCGGCTTCATCCTGCTCGCCGTGGACTACTTCAGCTCGCACAAGGTCGTCCTCGAATCGCGCAAGTCCACGCCCCTGGAGCTGGGCTTCGGCTGGATGGTCGATCTGGAGCGCGGCAACTTCATCGGCCGCGACGCCATCGCCGCCGAGATGAAGCGCGGCTCCGGCTGGCATCTGGTCGGCCTGGAGGTGAGCTGGGAAGAGCTCGAAGCGCTCTACGGGAGCTTCAACCTGCCGCCGAGCCTGCCGGCCACCGCGCGGCGCGACGCCCTGCCGGTCTATGACGACAACGGCCGCCAGGTCGGGCAGGCCACCAGCCACACCTGGTCGCCGCTGCTCAAGAAATATCTGGCCATCGGCTCGGTCCGTCCCGGCTCCGAGGCGAAGGGGACGAAGCTCCAGATCGAGCACACCGTCGAATACGAACGGCGCAAGGTCACCGCGACCGTGGCGCCCCTTCCCTTCTTCGATCCGGAGAGAAAGCGCAAGCCATGAAGGGCACGCAATACGACGCCATCGTGGTGGGCGCAGGGCACAACGGCCTGGTCTGCGCGGCCTATCTCGCGAAGGCCGGGCGCAAGGTGCTGGTCCTGGAGCGACGGCATCAGGTCGGGGGCGCCACAACGAGCGAGGAGATCTACCCCGGCTTCACCTACACCTGCTGCTCGTACGTGGTCTCGCTGCTGCGGCCCTGGATCATCCGCGATCTGGACCTGCCGCGCCACGGCTACGAGATCCTGCCGCTGGAGGCAACCGTCACGCCGTTCCCGGACGGGCGGTACCTGGTGCGCGACAGCGATCCCGAGCGGACGCGCCGGGCCATCGCGAAGTTCTCGCCGCGCGACGCCGAGGTCTACAAGCGCTTCGGGCAGGAGATGGCCGAGCTGGGCCGCCTGATGCAGCCGATGATCGATCAGCCGCCCCCCGATCCGCTGTCGCGCGATCCGCGGGAGCTGCTGCGCATCGGACGCCTCGGCAAGCAGATCCGCGGCCAGGGGGACGAGTGGCTGTACGCCAACGTCAAGATGATGACGATGAGCGCGGTGGATTTCCTCTCGGAGTGGTTCGAGTGCGAGCAGCTCATCGCGCCGATGGCGATCTCCGGCATCATCGGCACGTTCCTCGGCGTGCGCTCGCCCGGCACCGCCTACGTCCTGCTGCACCACTACATGGGCGAGATCGACGGCTCCTTCCGGGCCTGGGGACTGCCCAAGGGGGGCACCGGCGCCATCGCGAACGCCATCGCCAGCTCGGCGCGCGAGTTGGGCGTCGAGATCCGCACCGAGGCGCCGGTCGCCCATCTGCTGATGAAGAACGGCGAGGCCGCGGGCGTCGTGCTCCAGAACGGCGACGAGATCCGCGCCAAGACCGTGGTCTCGGGGCTCGACCCCCACCGCACCTTCCTGAAGCTGGTGGGCGAGGAGAATCTCGATCCCGAGATCGCGCAGCAGGTGCGGCGGTTCAAGATGCGCGGCTCCTCGGGCAAGGTGAACCTGGCGCTCGACGGCCTGCCGCGGCTCGCCTGCTGCCCCGAGTACGGCCCGCACATGCAGGGCGGCATCACGATCGCGCCGTCCCTCGACTACCTGGAGCGCGCCTACGACGATGCCAAGTACGGCGCCTTCTCGCGCAAGCCGTTCATGGACGTCCTGATTCCCTCCATGACCGATCCGACGGTGGCGCCCCCGGGCAAGCACGTCATGTCGATCTTCGTCCAGTACGCGCCCTACCATCTGAAGGAGGGGGCCGCGGACTGGCCGAACCAGCGCGAGGCCTTCGGCGACGCGGTCATCGACACGCTCTCGGAGTACATGCCGAACATCAAGGACCTGATCCTGCACCGCCAGGTGCTCACCCCCTGGGATCTGGAGCAGATCTACGGTCTGACCGAGGGCAACATCTTCCACGGCGAGCTGTCGCTCGAGCAGCTCGCCTTCCTGCGCCCGATGGCCGGCTGGAGCCGCTACCGGACGCCGGTTCAAAACCTCTGGATGTGCGCTTCGGGCACCCATCCCGGCGGCGGCATCATGGGCGCGCCGGGCGCTCTCTGCGCCCGCACGATGCTGGAAAAGAGGGCGGTCTGATGGGCGCCGGCGTCTTGGACGTCCTCGTGATCGGCGCCGGCCCGAACGGCCTCGCGGCCGCCGCGCGGCTCGCCGGCGCAGGGCGCAAGGTCGTCGTCCTGGAGCGCGCGGAGGCGCCGGGGGGCCTGTCGGCGAGGCATGAATTTCACCCCGGCTACGCGGTGCCCGGCCTCCTTCACGACGAGGGCCTCGTGCCGCGCGCCATCGCGGACCGGCTCGGCCTCGGCAAGCACGGTCTCGCCTTCCGCCGGCCTCCGGCCACGTACATCGCGGAAGCGGACGGGCCGGGCATCCTCCTTCCCGGCGACGCCACCGGAGCCGCCGAAGCGATCGGCCGGCGCTCCCAGCACGACGCTGAAAACTACCAGCGCCTGCAGGCTTTCCTCGGCCGCATCACGCCGCTCGTCAGCTCCATCCTCGCCGCGGCGCCGCCGCCCTTGACGCCCGGATCGGCCGGCGACCTCTGGCAACTGGCGCGGCGCGGCCTGTCACTGTGGAAGGTCAGCCGCCGGGACCTCGTCGAGATGGCGCGCGTGGCGCCGATGTGCGTCGCCGACTTCCTGAACGAACGGTTCGAGACGCCGCTCCTGGTCGAAGCGCTCGCCGCGCCCGCGGTCGCCTCCACCTGGACGGGCCCATGGTCGGCCAGCACCACGACCAATTTCCTGCTGCGCGAGTGCGCGGGCGGCGAGGCCCTGCAGGGCGGCCCGCCGGCGCTGATCCAGGCGCTCCTGGCCGCGGCCACCGCCGCCGGAGCCACGCTGCGCACCGGCGCCGAGGTCCAGCGCATCCGCGTCGACCGGGGAAAGATCGCGGGCGTCACCCTCGCTTCCGGCGAGACCCTCGACGCGCCGGTCGTCCTCTCCTCCGCCGATCCGAAGCGGACGATGCTCACGCTCCTGGCGCCGGGAACCCTGCCGCTCCGGATCGAAGAGGAATTCCTGCACGTGCGCAGCCGGGGCACCGCCGCCAAGGTCCACCTGGCGCTCTCGGGCCCTCTGGAGCTTGCGGCGAGCGACGGCCGGCTCGACGAAGCGATCCGCATCGGCGGCGGCCACGTCGACGATCTCGAGCGCGCCTTCGACGCCGTCAAATACCGGCGCTTCTCGGAGCGTCCGCACCTTGAGATCCGCGTTCCGACCGTCGCCGATCCCAGCCTCGCCCCCGCCGGCCACCACGTCGTCTCCATCCTGGCGAGCTTCGCGCCCTATCAACTGGACGGCGGTTGGACCGCGGAGGCCCGCGAGCGCCTGGGCGACGCCGTGCTCTCGGTCCTCGAGCGGCACGCTCCGGACGTGCGCCAGCGGATCGTAGCGCGGGAGGTGTTGACCCCCGCCGATCTGGAAACCCGTTTCGCCCTCACCGGCGGCCAGCTCCACCACGGCGAGCTGGCCCTCGATCAGCTCCTGGTGATGCGTCCGTCGCCCTCCGCGGCGCGTTACCGGACTCCCATTCCCGGTCTCTTCCTGGGCGGCAGCGGCAGCCACCCGGGCGGCGGCGTGCGGCCCACGAGCGGTCTGCTGGCGGCGGAGGCGGTGCTGGGGCATGCCTCGTAAAGATCCCAGCCTCCCTCGTACAACCTCCCCGAAGTTCGTTCCGGGTTTGTAGAAGGTTCGCCGGCCCAGATGCCCCGTTGCGGCCCCCCCCGGACATAAATGTCCGGGCTAAGTCGAAAGAGCCCCCTGAAGGGGGCTCATCAGTCGGGTTTACCCGGCTGTTTTCCAGGTAGCCGGGGCATTGATGCCCGGGCGGGGGCGAAGGCACTAGTTTGAACCCGGAACGAATTTGAGGGACGTAGTACTAGTTTCCCATGGCGGGAAGGATAATACCCAAAACGGGAAGGAACAAGGGCCCACTGCCGCTCGGGATCGGGCACCCGAGTCGATGAATTCCCCGGTGCTAGACTCCACCCCAGTCTTCACCGAAAGGGGATCGCCTTGCAGCCATCGGACGAGCCGGCCGCGGCAGCAGCCCGGGATGAGGAACGCGTCTGGGAGGAGGACATCGAGGTCCTGGTTCCCCACTATGGAATCGACGACGTACCGCCTCCCGCCGAGACGCTGCTCTATGCGTGGCAGCACACGCTGGTCGACGTCTCCCCTTTCGTTCTGCCTCTGATCGTAGCCGCGGCGGTGGGCTATTCCGCGGCCCAGACGGCCACTATGATCTCCGCCTGCCTGGTGCTCATGGGAATCGCCACGTTCGTCAACGCCACGTGGGGCAACCGGCTCCCCTCGGTCCTCGGGCCCTCGGCGACCGACACGGGGGCCATGGCCACGGCCGGAGCGATCTTCGGAGCGCCCGCCATGTGGATGGCTGGATTCGTGGGCGGGCTGTTCGAAACCGTGGTGGGAGCGAGCGGCGTCCTCCGGTCGCTCAGGCGGTTCCTGCCGCCGTACGTGTGCGGCATCGTCGTGCTGACGATCGGCATCTCGCTCGCCCGGGTGGCCGGGGGATGGATCTTCGCGGACACCCGGCCACAGATGCTGGGGCTCGCCGCGGCCGCCGTCGCCTCCATCCTGTTGCTGACGGTGATCGGCCACCGGTTCCGGATCGGGGTGCTCGCCCGCGGGGCGATCCTGTTCAGCCTTCTGCTGTGGGGCGTGGGAGTGGCCGGAGTCCTGGGGCTCGCCGATTTCGCGGCGCTCGCGCGGGCTCCGTGGTTCGGGCTGCCGCGGCCTTTCGCCTTCGGCGGGCCGGGCCTGGGATGGCAGTTCGCGGCCGGAGCGGTCTTCGGGGTGATGATCGGTTATGTGGGCTCGATCGCCGAGTCGATCGGCGACTACGCCGGGACCTGCGCGGTCTCCGGAGTCACCTACAACATGCGGCACATCCACCGGGGGATCACGGTCGAGGGGATCGCTTCGGCGATCGGACCCCTTTTCGGGGCGCTGCCCCTCACGACCTACAGCCAGAACACGGGGGTCATCGCCACGACGCGGGTCGCGAGCCGGCGGGTGGTTCAGGTGGCGGCGGCCATCCTGCTGCTCTACGGGCTCTCGCCCAAGACCGGCACGCTCCTGGTGCTCATCCCGCGGCCGATCGTGGGCGCCGTCTTCCTCGTGGTCTGCGGCATGATCGCCACGGCCGGGCTGCGCCTGCTTGCCTGCGGAGAGAAAGACGAGGCCTTCCTGGTGACCACCGCGGTCTCGCTGATCGCGGCGCTCACCCTGCCGCCCGCCGCCGGCGCCAAGAAGGAGTGGCTCGCCTCCCTCTCCCCCACGGCCCAGCTTTTCCTGACCAACGGCGTGGTGATCGCGATCACCCTGGGGATCGGATTGAACGCGGCGTTGCGGTCGGCGCTGGCGCCGCGGCGCTCCCAGGAATTCAGTTCGGCAACGCCCCGATCCCCAGGCCATACCTCTGGCTCAGGATCGCCACGTGATGACTCACGTGGCCGGCCATGATGAACGCGAGGGCGCGCACGGAGATGGGGTGGCCGTTCGCGGTGCCGAGGCGGCGCCAGTCTTCTCTGGAGAGGCTGTGCAAAAGCGCGAGGTTGCCGGCGCGGACAAGGGCGAATTCGGCGGCTAACGACGTGAGGGCCCGGTCGTTATAGCCGGAGGCGGCCACGTAGTGGTTCTCGTCGAAGCCCGGGAGCGGCGTCTGGTCGCCGCGGCCGATGCGGAAGGCGCGATGGCCGAAGATGCGCTCGCCGTCGATCAGATGGCCGAAGACCTCCCGGACGCTCCATTTGCCGGGCGCGTAGCGGAACTCTTCTTTGTCCAGAGAGGCCGCGGCCACGAGCTCGCGCAGCTCGGCGCTCTGGTCTCCGAGGATCTCCAGGACGTCCTCAGCCGGAATTCTTGCGATGTAGCCCGCGTAGAACGGGGCGTATTCGGCTTCACTGGGCTTCTCGATCATCTGGTAGTTCCTCCGGCCAGGATCTTATCCCACCGGCGGCGCCTCTATCCGCGCTGCCTGACCGGCAGGGAATCCAGCAGCTTGACGACGGCGGCATAATCCACCGGCTTCACCAGGTGGCCGTCGAAGCCGGCTTGCGAGGTGCGGCGGCGGTCTTCCTCCTGTCCCCAGCCGGTCACCGCGATGAGGACCATGCGCTCTCCCCACGGCTGTTGCCGGATCCGGCTCGCGGCGTCGTAGCCGTTGAGCTTCGGCATTCCGAGGTCCATCAGCACGACCTCGGGGCGGAGCTCCCCCGCCTTGGCGAGAGCCTCCTGGCCGTCGTAGGCGGCGGCGACCTCGTGGCCGCCGATCTCCAGCAACATGGCGAGGCTCATGGCCGAGTCCCGGTTGTCGTCGACCACCAGGACGCGGCGGCCCGCCACGGACTTCAGGGCGGCCGGCTCCGAGGGCGGCTCGGCCCTCGGTGGCTCGACGAGGACAGGCAGGCACACTGTGAATTCACTCCCCCGGTCCGGCCCTTCGCTGTAGGCGGTCACCGTTCCCTCATGCATCTCGATCAGCCGCTTGACCAGCGTCAGGCCGATCCCGAGCCCGCCGTGCGACCGCTCCAACGAATGATCGACCTGCGCGAACATCTCGAAGATGCCTTCCAACTGATCGGCCGGGATGCCGACGCCGGTGTCCTTGATCGTTACGACGGCGTCACCGCCCCGCCGTTCGGCGGTCAGCCAGATCCTGCCTCCCGGCTCGCTGTAATTACAAGCGTTGTTGAGCAGGTTGCCCAAGACCTGGGCCAGCCGCACCGGGTCGGCGTGCAGATAGATCGGTTCCGGAGGCAGCGTGACGCTGAGCTCGTGCCGGGCCCGCTGAGCCAGGGGGCGGGAGGCCTCGACGGCCTGGTACACCACCGAGGCCAGCTCGACGCGCTCCCGCTTGAGCTCGACCTTGCCCCGGCTGATGCGGCTCACGTCCAGCAGGTCGTCGATGAGCCGGACCATGTGGCTCACCTGCCGCTCCATGGTGGCGCGCGCCTGCTCCACCAGACTGCCGTTCCCCGCCGCGCGCTTCATGACCTCCAGCATGTTGCGGATCGGGGCCAGCGGGTTGCGCAGCTCGTGAGCCAGCGTGGCCAGGAACTCGTCCTTGCGGCGGTCGGCCTCGGCGAGCGCCTGCCGGGCCAGCACGTGTCGCGAGATGTCGTTGAAGTAGCAGACGACGCCGTGCCGGCCGTCGGGCAGCGAGATGCGGTGAGCCTGCCATTCGTAGTATTCCAGCACCCCGCGGTCGCGCCTCTCCTCGATCTTTTCGGGGACGAAACACGGCTCGCCCGTCGCGAGCGTGTGCCGGAACCGCATCACGATCTCGTCCGCATAGTCCTGCCGCCAGAGGGTGTGGATGACCTCCACGAAGTCGGCGCCGACCAGGTCCTCCCGGTCGTTGAAAACCGGGCGCGCCTTGGGGTTCACCTGCCGGATCCGCATGTCGCCATCCACCAGGTAGATGCCGATGGGAGCGGCGTCGAAGAGGGCCTCGAACCGGGCATGGCTCTCGCGCAGGGCTTCCGCGGCCTCCTGGCGCAGACGGGCCATCTGCAGGTGCGCGCCCACGCGGGCCAGCAGCTCGCGGGCGCTGAACGGCTTCACCAGGTAATCGTCGGCCCCGGCCTCCATGCCTTCCACCCGGCTCTCCTCGCCGGCGCGGGCCGACAGCATGATGATGGGCAGGTCGCGCGTCTCGGGGTCGGCCCGGAGCTCGCGCAGCAGTCCGAAGCCGTCGAGCCCGGGCATCATGACGTCCGTCAGGATCAGGTCGGGCCGTTCCCGGCGGGCGGCGCGCAGAGCGGCCAGGCCGTCCGCGACCGCCGTGACCTCGTTCTCCTGGCTCAGGAGCCGCAGGATGTAGTTCCGCATGTCGCTGTTGTCGTCGGCGAGCAGGATGCGGGGGCGGACACCCGAGCTCGCGGCTGCGGCTGAAGCCGGGATGACGTCGCCGGGAGGCGGCGTTTCCTCCGCGCCCGGGATCCATCGCAAGGCTTCCTCGACGAACGACGCCGCCCCGCCCGGCATGGAGGTGGACGCGCGGGCTCCGATGCGGTCGGCGGGCAGGTGTTCCTTGCCGAAAGGGAGGGTGACGGAGAAGGCCGTGCCCCGGCCCAGCTCGCTCTCCACCCGGATCTCGCCGCCGTGGAGCCGCACCAGCTCCTGCACGAGCGCCAGGCCGATCCCCGAGCCTTCCTGCGTGCGGCGCGGCGTGCCTTCGACCCGGTGGAAGCGTTCGAACAGCCGCGGGATCTCTTCCGGGGGGATGCCCGCTCCCGTATCCCGCACGGTCAGCTCGGCGTTTCCACCCACGGCTCGGACGCCGACCTCGATCCCGCCCTCCAAGGTGAATTTGAACGCGTTGGAGAGGAGATTGAGAACGATCTTCTCCCACATGTCCCGGTCCACGTAGACCGGCTCGGGCAGGGGGGAGCCGTGGACGTTCAGCTCCAATCCCGCCTTTTCGCAAGCCGAGCGGAAAGTGCTCGCCAGATCCAGGGTGAAAGACGTCAGATCGACCGGCTCGTACGACGCCTGGACGCGCCCCGCCTCGAGCCGCGAGAAGTCCAGGAGCATGTTGACCAGCCGCTGAAGCCGCAGGCCGTTGCGGCGGACCAGCTCCAGCAGCTCCCGGTTGTCCGGCGGGACCTCGGGCTCGGGTTTGGAAAGGATTTCGTCGACCGGGCCGAGCATCAGGGTGAGCGGGGTGCGGAACTCGTGGCTGATGTTGGAGAAGAACGTGGTCTTCGCCTGGTCCAGCTCGGCCAGCGCCTCCGCCCGCTTGCGCTCCTCTTCGTAGGCCCGCGCATAGCCGATGCTGGCGGAGATCTGCCCGGCGGCCAGGGCGAGAAAGCCCTGGTAGTCGTCATCCCACAGGCGGAACGGGTTCAATCCGACGATGAGGACTCCGGGCCGGCCGGTCTCTCCGGTGGCCGCGATGGGAAGCGCCGCCGCCCGGTTGGGCGGCTGTCGCCAGAAGCCCGTGGGGAGATCCGCGCCCAGCGCCGCGAGATCGGAGACGAGACGGGGCTCGTGCGTCCGCAGCACCTCCGCGAAGGGCCAGAGCGAGTCGTCGAGCGGCGCGGAGAGCGGAGCCGCCGGATGGCCCGGCTCGATGCCGCAAGCCCCCACGAGCGAAAAGCCTTCGTCGTCGGGAGCGGCCATGTAGATCATCGCGAACAGCACGTCCTGGGGATCGGTCGCCAGGGCACGTGCGCTGCGCTCGCAGACCTCCTCCCAGGTGCGGGCGTCGGCCGTGCCGGCGGCCAGCTCGCGGAGGAGCGCGATCTGGCGCTCGCCGACGACGCGCCGGGTGTCCTCGGTGTTGGCGCAGATGATGCCGCCCGCGCCCCCGCCGCCGGCGCCGTCTTCCGGGATGGGGCTGTACGAGAAGGTGTAGTACGTCTCTTCCGGGTAGCCGTTGCGCTCCATGATGAGGAGCTGCTCTTCTACGTAGGTCCCCTCGTCCCCGCTCATGGCGGTCGCCAGCATCGGAGCGATGTCCTCCCAGATCTCTCGCCACACAATCCGGGCGGGCTGCCCCAGGGCTTCCGGGTGCTTGCCGCCGATGATGGACTTGTAGGGATCGTTGTAGAGATAGATGAGCTCGCGCCCCCAGCCGATCCAGATGGGCTGGCGCGAGGTCAGCATGATGCGGACGGCCGTCTTCAGGCTCTGCGGCCAGTCCTCCGGCGGTCCCAGCGGCGTGCTTCGCCAGTCGAAGGCGCGCATCAAGGCGCCCAGCTCTCCGCCGCCGGCGAGAAAGGCCACGTTGCCGGACGGCGCGGGGCCGAAGCGTTCGGAGTCTCTGTCGTTCATATTTCGGTTCTGTGCGCCGCGTCCGGATCGACAGCAAACATCATGCCGGGCGGCTCCCGTTCCTCGATTCCAACAGGCCCCGCAGGAAATCGCCGACCCGGTGGTTTCACCCGTCAGAGGTACTGTTCCCTGCCGGGAGATCGGAGGCGCGATGGGACGGCGAAGCGGTGCGATGCTGTGGATCCTGCTGGGGTTGGCGGTGCCGGCCCCGGCGGGCGGCCAGGAGGCGGCGGAGAAAAAGGCGGCCGCCGCGGCGCCGGCTTTCGCTCCTCCCGCCGGGACCTACACGGCGCCCCTCAAGATCACCCTCGCCACCGCCACGGCCGGCGCGACGATCTACTACACCACCGACGGCTCCAGCCCGTCCCGCCAGACGAGCCCCGTCTACCGCGGGCCGGTCGAGCTTGACGCCGGGGCGACCGTCAAGGCGTTCGCCTACAAGAAGGGCCTCAAGGCGAGCGCCATCGCGACCGCGGTCTACAAGGTCAAGGCGCCGCCGCCTCCGCCCTCGGAGGAAGGGGGCGCGCTCTTCCTCGCCACGCTCACGCCCCAGAGCGGCGCCACCACCGGCGGCTCCGGCTCCGCGACGCTGATCCTGACGCAGGATCAGACCGCCGCCGTGCTGCGCTTCTCCTTCTCCGGCCTCACCGGGCCGCTCACCAGCCAGCACATCCACGCCGCCGACGGCACGATCCTCTTCGACGTCGACACCACGAAGCCGCAGGCGGACGGCTCGCGCGTCTGGCGGATCGCGCCGGCCGGCGCCTTCAGCACGGCGCGGATCCTCGCCGCGCTGCGGGGCGGCGAGTGCTATCTCAACCTCCACACCGCGGCCTACCCGGCGGGGGAGATCAAGGGCTTCTTCCGCCCGTCCACCGGCAGCCAGACCTTCACGCCGCCGCCGCCGCCGCCGGCCCTGCCGGCCGGCACTCCCACTCAGGAGGACGCCGCCCGCTTCCTCCTCCAGGCCACCTACGGGCCGAAGCCCGGCGACATCGAGGCCTTGCAACAGAAAGGCTTCGCGCGCTGGCTCGACGAGCAGCTCGCCCTGCCCGCCGTCTCCCACCTCGCGGCCTTCGACGATCTGGTGAGGGGAGGCGAAGAGGCCCAGCCCAGGCTGGTGCGGGAGTCCTTCTTCGAGCAGGCCGTGGAGGGGCCCGACCAGCTCCGCCAGCGCGTCGCCTTCGCGCTCTCCGAGCTGTTCGTGGTCTCCGACGCGGACGCCGACGTGCGCAACAATCCGGAAAGTCTGGCGGCCTATTTCGATCTGCTGTCGAGCCACGCCTTCGGCAACTTCCGCGAATTGCTCGAGGCCGTGACCCTCAGCCCGGCGATGGGCGTCTACCTCGACATGGCGAGGAGCAGCAAGGCGCTCCCCGAATTGGGGCTCAACCCCAACGAAAACTATGCCCGCGAGATCCTGCAACTGTTCTCGATAGGCCTCTACGAGCTTCACCCCGACGGCACGCTGCGCCTGGACGCCGAAAACCAGCCGATCCCGACCTACGGCCAGGAGGGGGTGGAGGCTTTCGCCCGCGCCTTCACCGGCTGGACGCTCGGCGGCCAGAACCAGAGCGATCCGCGCCGCTTCTTCCGGCCGCAGCGCAACTTCCGCATTCCCATGGAATCCTGGGAGATCTATCACGATACGGACGAGAAGCGGCTGCTCAACGGCGCCGTCCTGGCCGCGGGGCAGAGCGCGCGGACGGACCTCGAACAGGCGCTCGACAACGTCTTCCAGCATCCCAACACCGGCCCCTTCGTCTGCCGCTCCCTGATCCAGCGGCTGGTCTCAAGCAATCCCAGCCCGGGGTACGTCTACCGCTGCGGCCAGGCCTTCGCGAACAACGGAGCTGGAGCCAGAGGCGACCTCGGCGCGGTCCTGCGCGCCGTCCTGCTCGATTACGAGGCGCGGGCCGCGGCGCTCGCCGAACGGCCGGACGCCGGGCACCTGCGCGAGCCGGCGGTGCGCCTGGCGGGTCTGCTGCGCGTCCTCGGCGCGCGGCCGCGCAACGGCCGGTGGCGCTTCTTCGGCCAGCCGGACCGCCAGGGCATGAGCACCGGCCAGACTCCGCTGCGCGCGCCGACGGTGTTCAACTTCTTCGAGCCCGGCTATGCGTTGCCGGGAGAGATCGCCTCGGCGGGCCTGGTGTCGCCGGAATTCCAGATCGCCACCGAGACGACGGTCGTCGGCGCCGCCAACCTCCATCTCGCGGTGCTCGGCGGGGCGGGACAGAACCGACCGCTGCTGTTCGACCTGACGCCGTTCCAGCCGCCGCAGGCGCCCACGGACGAAGCGCTGCTCGACCGCGTCGACCTGCTGCTCTTCGCCGGCTCGATGTCCGACGCGACGCGCGGCATCCTGCGCGCCGCCCTGGCCGATCCCGATTTCCCGCGGGTCGGCGATCAACGTGTGCTCACGCTCCTGTGGCTCGCGAGCCTGGCTCCCGAATCCGTGGTGCAGAAATAGGAGGTGGACGATGACCGAGATCCGCCGCACGACGCGCCGCCAGTTCCTCCGCCAGTCCGCCTGCGCCGCGGTCGGCATGACCGCCCTGGGCAACACGATCTTCGACCTCCAGCGCATCGCCGCCGCGGCGCCGGTCGCGGATTCCAAAACCCTGGTCTGCGTCTTCCTCTACGGCGGCAACGACGGCAACAACCTGATCGTGCCGTCCCAGGCCGGCGACTACACGCAGTACGCCGCGGCGCGCGCCTCCCTGGCGCTGCCGCAGAGCGCGCTGCTGCCGCTCCAGCCGGCCGCGCCGCCCTCCGGCGATCCGGGCGACTCGCGGGCGTGGGGCCTGCACCCGAGCCTCCAAGGCCTGCAGGGGCTGTTCAACTCCGGCCGGGCGGCGCTGGTCGCCAACGTCGGGCCGCTGGTGGCGCCGGTCACCCGGGAGGAATACCTGAACCGCACCGCGGCCGTGCCGCCGCAGCTCTTCTCGCACAGCGACCAGACGTTGCACTGGCAGACCTCGCTGCCCGACCAGCCGGCGCGCTCCGGCTGGGGCGGACGCGCGGCGGACCTGTTGCAGTCGCTCAACGAGAACGCCCGCATTTCGATGTCCATCTCGGTGGCCGGCACCAACACCTTCCAGGTGGGCAACGTCGTCACGCAGTACCAGGTGTCGCCGGAGGGGCCGGTGGGCCTCACCTCCTACGTCCCCGCGGACCAGGGCGCCGACGCCGCCTCGAACGCCGTCCGCGCCCTGCTCGCGCGCGGCTACAGCAACCTTTTCGAACGCGGCTACAGCGGCATCTTCGGCCGCGCGCTCGACAATCAGGAGCTGCTCTCGGGCGCGCTGGCCGGGGCGCCGGCGATCACGACCGACCTTCCCGCAGACCGACCTCGGATTGCAGCTCCAGATGATCGCGAAGCTCGTCTCGGTGCGCGAGGCGCTGGGGCTGCGCCGGCAGGTCTTCTTCTGCGCGGCCCAGGGCTACGACACGCACGGCGGCCAGATCGGGGCCAGCGCGCTCGACGGCGCCCACGCCGATCTGCTCGCCGAGCTCGACGGCGCCCTCGCCGCCTTCGACGCCGCGATGACCGAGCTGGGCGTCGCCGATTCGGTGACCGCTTTCACGGCCTCCGACTTCGGCCGCACCTACGTCTCGAACGGCGACGGCTCGGATCACGGCTGGGGCAGCCACCACTTCGTGCTCGGCGGAGCCGTGCGCGGCGGCCGGATCTACGGCCAGGTCCCCACGCTCGCCGTCGGCGGACCGAACGACGCCGGCGAGGGACGCTGGATCCCCACCACCTCGGTGGACGAGTACTCCGCCACCCTCGCCCGCTGGTTCGGCGTCGCCGGCAGCGACCTGCCGCTCGTGCTGCCCAACCTCGGGCGCTTCGCGGCGCCGGATCTGGGGTTCATGGGGTGAGGGGGACGGCCGCTCAGAAGCGACTTCAGTGATAGAGATTTTTCCGCTCAGGCGGCGGCAGGCCCGGGGCTGAGAAGTCGCCATGGGCGCGCGCCCAGACCAGTCTCTGCCGGAGCCCGCCGTGCCAGAGGGTCTGGAGCACGGTGCCGGAGGGCCGGGCCGCCCGCTCTTCGAGGACATCCCCGGCGACGTCCGCCAGCCAGTAGATCCGCGAGCCCCGCCAGGTGAAACGGACCCCCACCTTGCCGGCGCCGGGCCGCAGGGCCTCGGCCGCGAGCACCTCCGCGGCGGCGGCTGGCGACAGTTCCCCGCGCTCCGTGACGGCGAATCCAGGAGGCGCTGAGACGAGCACCCCGGCGAGGCCCTCCGTGCTCTGGCCGCCGGAACGCAGTTGCGACGCGAAGAACCAGCCGAAGACGGCGAGCGCCCCCAGGACCACGAGGGCATAGAGGAGAACCTTGGCGATCTTCATGGCGGCCCCAGGATACGCCAGTCGAGGATCATCGCGGGTCACCGGGACCCTGGCGAGACATTTGCATTGAGCCATGCGTCCACCATGGGGCCAACCATGGGGCTCAACACGAAGGAGGACACATGAATATGCCCAAGTTTGCCCGCTTCGCAGCCCTCTCCCTGATCCTCGCCGCCACCGCCCTGCCGGCGTCCGCCGCCCGGCGTTGTAGCTGTGACTACTGCCCGACGGTCGCCCCCGAGACGGCCTGCGTCGACCCCGGCAGCGGCACCACGACCTGTGGCGCCTGGCTCTCCGTGACCCTCTGCCCGGCGGGTTGACCCCCTCCCAATCCGGGGAGCCGTCCGTCGCGGCGGCTCCCCCGGTCTCGATCATCCGCGCCACCACTTGCCAATCATAGATATTCACACTAGGCTATGCGCCTTCATGGGCTGGACCATGGAGTTGACCCTACGGAGTACACCAATGAAGCTACCCAAGATTGCCCGTTTCGCCGCCCTCTCCCTGATCGTCGCCGCCACCGCCCTGCCGGCGTCCGCCGCCCGGCGTTGTAGCTGTGACTACTGCCCGACGGTCGCCCCCGAGACGGCCTGCGCCGACCCCGGCAGCGGCACCACGACCTGTGGCGCCTGGCTCTCCGTGACGCTCTGCCCGGCGGGTTAACCCTCTCAACCCGGGGAGCCGTCCGTCGCGGCGGCTCCCCTACCCCGACGAAATGTCGCAACCTCCGGAGAGATGGGCCAACTTTCGGAGACTACAGCCTGTCTCCACAGACGCTGGGCCAATGTCCACAGACGCTGAGCCGATGTCCGCGGACATTGAGGCGCCGTCCGCGGAAGTCGGGGGCGACGTCAAGGGAAATAGCTCTGTCTCCCGGGAAGTCAGGACGCCGTCCGCAGAGATCGGGGCGTCGTCTGGAGACGGCGGCTTGTCTCCGCAGACGGTAGGGCGTCGTCCGCGGAAGTCGAGACGACTTCTGCGGACATCGTTCTGTCTCCAGAGACGACGGGACGATGTCTCTGGACATCGGCACGCCGTCCGCAGAGGGTGCGCCCACTTCCGTAGACATTGCGACACCGTCCGCGAAAGTTGCAGCAACCTTAGGGGAGGTTGCAACGATTTCCGCGGAGGCAGGCCGCCGTCCGGCGACGTTGCGACACTTTCCCGGGAAATTGTCGCAATCCACGGGAGTAATACTGGGGCCTACTGCGGCGCCCCTTCCCGCGGCCAGACAACGCTCGCCGCCAGCCCTCCGATCGCCGTCAGCAGCGATCCCACCAGGGCGTACCAGGGCCAGGCCAGCGGGGTGGCGAAGTAGATCCAGGTCATTCCCGCGAAGCCGAAGACCAGGCCCGCCAGGGCCGCGCGCTGGCCCACCCGGCGCGTGAACATCCCGAGGAAGAAGACCCCCAGCACGATGCCGGTGGTGAAGGCGGCGATCCCCAAGACGCTGCTCACGATCGAGGACGTCACCCACTGGCCGGCGATCCCCACCGCGATCTGCACCGCTCCGAAGACCGCCGTCAGGATGCGCGTCAGCCGCAACTGGCGCTCCTCAGGCACCCTCAGGAGATCGTTGACGGCCACGGTGGCGCAGGAGTTGAGGGAGCTCGTCATGGCGGCGGCGAAGATGGCGCCCAGCAGCAGCCCGACCAGGCCGACCGGCAGCTCGTCCAGGATGAAGCGGGCGAAGACGCGGTCCGGACGGTCGAAGGGCACGGCGGGCGGGTGGAGCTGGTAGAAGCTCCAGAGCCCGACGCCGATCAGCAGGAAAAGCGCGAACTGCGCCACCACGATCAGACCGCTCACCCACACGGCGCGGCGCGCCTCCGGCAGCCCGCGCGCGGAGAGATAGCGCTGCACCATGAGCTGGTCCACGCCATGGGAGCCGAGGGTGATGAACGCGCCGCCCACCAGGCCGGCCCAGAACCCGAAAGGCTCGCTCCCGTCAAGGCGGAAGTCGAGGGCGCGGAACTTGCCGGCGGCCTGCCCCATGCCGACGAGCTGGTCCCATCCGCCCGGAAGACGGCTCAGGATCGCCCAGAGGGCCACCAGCGCCCCGGCGAGGTAGACGACGAACTGGATCAGGTCGCTCCACAGCACCGCCCGCATGCCGCCGAGGTAGGTGTAGACCACCGTCGTGACTCCCAGCGCCGTCACCGCCCAGGGGATGGAGATGCCGGTCATCTCCTGGAGCACGAGGGCGGAGAGGAAGAGGCGCAGGCCGTCGGCCAGGCTGCGGGTGAGGATGAACAGCGCCGAGGCGGTCCGCTTGGTGGCGCCGCCGAAACGGCGGTCGAGGACCTCGTAGGAGGTGAAGAGATTGCCGTGGAAGTATTGAGGCAGCAGGAGGAAGGCGACGGCGAAGCGGCCGATCATGAACCCCACGGCGATCTGCAGCCAGGTGAAGTCCCGCTCGTAGGCGAAGCCCGGGATGCTCAGGAAGGTGACGCTGCTGGTCTCGGTGGCGATGATCGAGAAGAGGATCAGCCACCACGGCAGGTCGCGGCCGCCGACCGCGTACTCGGCGACGTCGCGAGCCCCCCGGCCCAGCCACAGGCCGAGGCCGACCATGCCGGCCATGTAGGCCAGGAGGATCGCGAGGTCGAGGGCGCCGATGCTCATCGCGAGCCAATCTTAGGCGATGGCACCCGGTTTTCAGAGGCATGACCGGCAGTTCTTACATATTTGCTCCCTCGCCTGAAACAAAAAGGGCGGCCGAACGGCCGCCCTCGATCCTGGTTGGATGCTGTACCGGTTTTACTGCCAGTAGGGCTTGTACCCGTAGAACTTGAAGATCTCGGCGCCCCAGGTGCGGTCCGACGCCTTCGGGGGGTGATTCATGTCGAAGCTGGGGGCGTTCTTCAGCTTTTCCTTGTCGACGTCGAGCGTGAAGTGTTCACGACTGGCGTCGAGCTTCAGGGCTTCGAAAGGAATAACGTACAGCTTTTCGCTGATCCCCATGACACCGCCGAAGGAGAGAACGGCATAGGCGACGCGCCCCTTCTCCAGGTCGAGCATGAGCTCCTCGATCTTGCCGAGGTTCTCCCCAGCACGGTTGACGATGCTGTCGCCGATGATGGCGGTAGTCGATAGGACGTTGGGGTGGGTCTCGACAGTAGTATTAGACATGATGTATCTCCTGGTCGTGGTCATTCGAGCAAGCCCCGATCGGTCGGCCCAGGGTAGGCAAGGTTTTTCGGGGCTGGCGATAACCACTACTTCGAAAAGGTTGCACAACCCGTGCCGCCGGAGGCCAAGAGGAGCACAAGCCGGCGCTTCGTGCGAAAACGAACAAAGAGGGCGGCCGTACGGCCGCCCTCGATCCTGGTTCGATATCATGCAGTTTACTGCCTAGCTGACCAGCGCAGGCTGCGGCAGCGCGGGGGCGGAGCTCCATACCGAGAAGGGCTCCGCCGCGGTCGCGGTTTCGTGAGAAGCCGGCTCCACTTTCTGTGGCCGGCGATCGAGCGCCGGGAGGGCATGGAGCTGGCGCAGCATTCCAAGCGCGTCGACATGGGACCAACTCTCGACGATCTTGCCGCCAACCATGCGGTCGATACGGATACCGGCGATGTCGATCTTCCTGCCGCTCGCCGCGATCGACATCAGAGCGTTCTCTTGCGTGCCCCGAATTCGCAGGAAGGTCGCCACCTGGTCGCCCTCGGCGAGCTGGTCCTGGATCTCGAGATGGAGATCGGGAAACGCGTGCCGGTAGAGGGCGACGAAGTCCGTCATCCACTGGATATTGCGCCCCTGAGGCTGGTGGTCACCGAGAGCATCGGCGATCTCGTGGTTGATCACGTCGGGAGACATGAAGTCCCGGATCAGCGACAGCTTGCCCTCGTTGAAGACCGTCTCGATGAAGCGCCGGCAGAAGTCTTTGTTGGTCTCGGCGTACAGGCCGTTCGCGTACCGGCCTGGAATTTTTATGAGATCTTCGATCTTGCTGAGGATCTCCTCAGCACGGCTGACAGCACTAGCGCCGATGACGGCGGTCGCGGGCTGGACGTTGGGGTAGGTGGTAGTAGACATGCTGTACCTCCTGGTCGTGGCCACTCAAACAAACCCTAATCGCTCGACCCAATATAGGCGATACGTTTCCGGGGCTGGCGATAACCACTATCTAAAAAGGTTGCAAATATGGTGCCGACGGAGGCCGTGCAGGGCTATTGCTATACTGCGCACGCGGGGAGGCTCCGGCCCTCCCGCTGAGGGAGCCATTCTGGTCCCTGTCTTTCAAGTAGGAGAAGTTCATCCATGAAAAGAATCATCCTCGCTGGTCTCTTGGCTCTCGGCACCTGGGGTGTCGCCAATGTGGCCACGGCCACCGAAGTCCCCAAGGCCTGCTTTACGGTGCGTTGCACGGCCTGTCCGGAAGGTACTGTCTGGTCGCCCAAGCCCTACGACTGCTGCCGCTGCGTCCCGCAGTAAACCCTCACCTATACCCTACCGCCGGCAGGCTCGCGTCAGCTGCCGGCGGTTTGTTTTTTCGCTGGAGAGGCCGGAGAGGCGAAGAAGAACTTGGCGCCGAAGGCGACGGCCAGGCAGCCGTAGACGCCGATAGGCACTACTTTACTGCCCGAGCACGATCCGGATCCGGTGGTCCCCGTCCTCGGCTAGCACAAACTCCGCCGCACCGCCGGCGGTCACCGGCACCTGCACGCCGTCAAGCTCGGCTGCCGTCACCCCACGCGTGGCTCCATGCGGGTTCTCGACGGTGATCGTGTATTGCGCGGCGCGATGGCGGAGGACGATCTCGTAGGAGGGCCAGGCGCGCGGGATCGCGGGGTCGATCGACAGGACGTTGCCGCGCAGGCGCACGCCCAGGATCCCCTCGACGCCGGCGCGGTACATCCAGCCGGCGGAGCCGGTGTACCAGCTCCAGCCGCCACGGCCGAGGTGGCCGGGCTCGGCGTAGACGTCGCCGGCCATGACGTAGGGCTCGACCTTGTAGCGGCGGATGCCGGCCCGCGTCCGCGCGTGGTTGATCGGGTTCATCAGCGAGAACAGCTCGGCGGCCTTGTCGCCGTCGCCCAAGGCGGCGAAGGCGAGGACGCACCAGACTCCCGCGTGGGTGTACTGGCCGCCGTTTTCGCGCACGCCCGGCAGGTAGCCCTTGATGTAGCCGGGATCGAGCGGCGTCCGGTCGAAGGGCGGGGTGAAGAGGAGGACGAGGCCGCCGTCCGGGCCGTCGCGGCGCACCAGGAGCTCGTCGACCGAGGCCATGGCCCGTGCGGCCCGATCCGGCTCGGCGGCTCCCGAGAGGACCGCCCAGGACTGCGCGATCGAGTCGATGCGGCACTCTGCGCTGTCGGCCGAGCCCACCGGCGTGCCGTCGTCGAACCAGGCGCGGCGGTACCAGGCGCCGTCCCAGGCTTCCCGCTCCAGCTCCGTCTTCAGCGAGACGGCGTGGCCGCGCCAGGCGGCGGCGCGCACGAGCTCGCCGCGCGCTTCGGCGATCCCGGCGAGGCCGCCGAGCAGAGGGTGCAGGAACCAGCCGAGCCAGACGCTCTCGCCCTCTCCCAGGCGGCCCACCCGGTTCATGCCGTCGTTCCAGTCGCCGGTGCCCATGAGCGGCAGGCCGTGGCGGCCCACCGCGAGGCGCCGGTCGAGGGCGCGGGCGCAGTGCTCGTAGAGAGTGCCGGTCTCTCCCGAGACCGAGGGAGCGAAGTAGGCGTCGTCGTGGCCGTCCGGCACCGGGGGACCTTCGAGGAAGGGCACCTCTTCGTCGAGCACTCCCGCGTCGCCCGTGACTTCGGCGTAGTGGAGGGCCACGAACGGCAGCCACAGGAGGTCGTCGGAGATGTGGGTGCGCACGCCCTTGCCCGACGGCGGATGCCACCAGTGCTGGACGTCGCCCTCGACGAACTGCCGGCCGGCGGCGCGCAGGATCTGCTCGCGAGCGATCTCCGGCCGGGCCATGGCGAGCGCCATGACGTCCTGGAGCTGGTCGCGGAAGCCGTAGGCGCCGCCCGCCTGGTAGAAGGCCGCGCGCGCCCAGACCCGGCAGGAGAGGGTCTGGTAGAGCAGCCAGCGGTTGAGCAGGAGGTCCATGGCGCGGTCCGGGGTCTTGACCTGGAGGGTGGCGGCGAGGTCGTCCCAGGAGCGGATCACGCCGGCCAGGACCTCCTCCGGATCGGTCTTGCGGTAGCGCTCGACGAGGGTCCGCACCTCTTCGACGCTGCCGGCCTGGCCGAGGAGTGAAGACGATCTCGGTCCGGGCGCCGGGGCGTAGCTCGACGACCGTCTGGAGCGCGCCGCAGGGATCGAGGCCGGCGCCCACCCGGCCGGAGAGGCGGTCTCCGCGTTCGAGGGCGGCCGGGCGGGCGGGTGTGCCGTTGCGGCCCAGGAACTCCGTGCGGTCGCCCGTCCAGGCGGTCTGCCGCCCTCCGAGGTCGGCGAAGGCGACGCGGCCGCCGTGCTCGGCGTTCCAGGCGTTGCGCGCCAACATGGCCCCGGTCGCCAGGTCGATCCCGGTCACGAGGAACGGCGCGGAGGCGCCGCGCGAGGTGCCGAGGACCCACTCGACGTAGGCGGTCACCGACAGGCGCCGTGTACGGCTGTCCCGGTTGGTGATCGAGAGGCGGGAGATCTTGACCGGGTCCGCCAGCGGAACGAGCTGCAGCAGCTCGAGGTCGATGCCATTGCGAGGAATGCTCGAAGCGGCTGTAGCCCTGGCCGTGGCGCGCCACGTAGACCCCGTTTTCCTGGCGGATGGGCAGGACGGTCGGGCCCCAGAGCCGCCCGCTCTCCTCGTCGCGGACGTAGAAGGTCTCGCCCGGCGGATCGCTGACCGGGTCGTTGGACCACGGGGTGAGCTGGTTCTCGCGGCTGTTGCCCGCCCAGGTGTAGCCGGCGCCCGACTCGGAGACCTGGAAGCCGAAGCCGGGGTTGGCGATCACGTTGATCCAGGGCGCCGGCGTCCACTGCCCCTCTTTGAGGAGGGTCACGTACTCCCGCCCGTCGGCGGCGAATCCTCCGAGGCCGTTCCAGAGCTCCAGGTCGAGCCGCGGTGGCGAGGCCGGCGGCTCCGCGGTGGCGGCGGTCTTCGTGCCACGGCGCGGCGCGCCCGCGGCCGGGGGGCGCCGGCTCTCCGGGCGGGCGATCTGGTCGGCGAGCGAGCCGTTGCGCCCCACGAGCATCGCCCGCGCGGCGGCGAGAAGGACTTCCCGGGCCTCGGGCGCGACGAGGTCCGCACGCAGGATGAAGGCCGTGCCGCCGCCGCGGTCGGGTTCGTGCCCGTCCTGGTGGAGGTGCGTCTGGCTGGCGCGCACCAGGGTCTCGAGGGCGATCTGGAGGTCCTGGACGTAGGAGGACGCCCGTTCGTTGAGGATCACCAGGTCCACCGGCAGGAGCTTGAGGCGGAAGTACTCGTGGGCCTTGAGGATCTGGCGGACGATCCCTAGGTCCTCGACGTCGTCGATGCGCACGAGGACGATCGGCAGGTCGCCGGAGATGCCGTAGGCCCAGAGGGCTGAAGGCCCGCGCGTGTTGCGCTGCAGCGCGTCCGCCGGGGGGCGCAGGGAAGGGTCCGAATACAGGACGCGGTTGGCGAGGCGCTGGAAGAGGTTGGCCTCGTCGGGGGTGATGCCGAGATGGCGGAGCTGCACCTGCGCCTGCGTCCAGGCCATCGACGCCGCGCGGTCGAACGCCGCCGGGTCGCGGTACTTGTCGGCGAGGCTGAGCGCCGCCTCGCGCGACGGCGCCACCAGGGTCGTGAAGGTGACGCGGGCCGTGGTGCCCGGGGCGAGGCGGACGACGCGCCGCAGGCTGAAGATCGGGTCCAGCACGGCGCCGGCGGTGTTCGAGAGGGGAGCGCCGTCGAACACCGACGCCGGAGTCCCCACACCCTGCCCGCGCCCGAGGAAGCGGAGGCGGTCGGTCTCGAACTGGAGATCCCCGAGGCCGCTCCCCGCGACGGCGGCGACGTGCGCCGCCCACGGCCGGGTCTCGCTCTGGGAGCGCGGCCGGCGCGACGCGAGCAGCACGCCCGAGGAGGGCACGAATTCGGTCTCCACGAACAGGTTCGAGAAGGCGGGGTGGGCGAGGTCGGCGGCGGGAGCGGCGAGCACGACCTCGGCGTAGGAGGTCAGCTCGATCTCCCGCGTGCGGGCGCCGTGGTTGGTGAGCGACACCCGGCGGATCTCGGCGTCGTCCTCCGGCGAGACCACCACCTCCAGCCGGCTCGTGATGTCCTGGTCGCGGCGGACGATCTCCGCCCGGTCCTCGGAGAAGGCGGCTTCGTAGCTGTCGGGCTCGACTCCGCTCGGCTGGTACCCCGCGGACCACACCTCGCCGCTCTGCGCATCGCGGAAGAAGAGGAAGCTTCCCCAGGCGTCGCGGGTCCGGTCTTCCCGGAAACGGGTGACGGCCATGTCGCGCGTGCGGCTGTACCCGGACCCGGCCGTGGTCAGCATGACCGCGTAACGGCCGTTGCCGAGGAGGTGGCTGCGCGGAATCGACTGGTGGGGCGAGCGGTACCGGCGGGCCACGGCGGGCGCGAGGCCGCCGACCGGCGCGGCGGCGGCGACCTCTTCGGCCCGCGGCCGGGCCACGGCCACGTCGCGCGGCGTACGCTCCTGGAGCAGCAGCTCGGTCGCCTGGACGAGCGGCGAGGCGTGAAAGCGGGCCGGCATGGCGCCGTCGCGGCCGACGTCGAGGACGTTGCCCAGGGCGAGGAGCGTCATCCCCTGGTGGTGGGCCATGTAGGCGCGCACCACGGCGAGCTTTTCCCCCTCCGGCAGCCGGGTGGGCGTGTAGTCGATCGCCTCGTAGAAGCCGTACCGGCCGCCCGCTCCGGCGCTCTGGAGGAGGGCGAAGTTGCGGCCCGCGGCGTGCGGCTCGAACATCGCGGCCAGGGCCGTGGCGTAGGGCGCCACCACCACGTCTTCGGAGAGCCCGCGCTTGAGGCCGAGGCCGGGCACGCCGAAGTTGGAGTACTGATAGGTCAGCTCGAGGTCGCGCGCGTTGTACGCCGACTCGGAGATCCCCCAGGGGACCCCGCGCGTGGCGGCGTACCGCATCTGGCGCCCCACCACCAGCCGGCACGTCTGGTCGAGCAGGCTGCGCGGGGGAGAGAGCATGACCAGCGCCGGCATCAGGTACTCGAACATCGATCCTGACCAGGAGATGAGCGCCGCGCCCCGGCCCACCGGCGTCAAGGGACGGCCGAGCTGGAACCAGTGCGCCACCGGGACCTCCCCCTTGGCGATGGCGATGAAGCTCGCCAGACGGGCCTCGGAGGCCAGCAGGTCGTAGAAGCTGGCGTCGAGCTCCCCCTCGGCCACGCGGTAGCCGATGGAAAACAGCTTGCGGGACGGATCGAAGAGAAAGCCCATCTCCATCTCGGCGAACAGGCCCTCGGCGGTGCGGGTGATCTCCGCGAGGCGGCGCGCCACATCTCCGGGCGGCGCCGCGAGGTCCCGCGCGTGGCTCTCGACGCACGCCTGCGCCAGCTCGGCCCAGGCCAGCGCCTCCGCCCAGGCTTCCCCCTGCTCGCCGGCCAGCGCCCGCGTCACGTCCACCACGGCATGGACCTCGCGGGCGAGATCCGGAGCGCCCGTCTCCAGGGCGGCGTCGAGCGACGCGAGCGCTTCGTCGAGTTGCCGCCGGGTGACCGTCTGGGTGCGGCGGCCCGTGCTCGCCGGCGCCGATTCGCGGATCAACGCGACGGCGTCGGCCACGCCCGCGAGCGCCTGGGAGCCGGAGCGCGGGCGCTCGGCGAGCTGCCGGCAGGACTCCGCGAGCGCCAGGAGGTGTCCGGCCAGATTGCCGCTGTCGACCGTCGAGATGTAGCGCGGCTCGAGCGGGCGGAGATCGCGGGTGTCGTACCAGTTGTAGAAGTGGCCCAGAAAGCGGTCGAGCCCGCCCATGGTCCGCAGCGTCGCCTCCAGCCGCTCCACACAGTCCACGGTGCCCAGCCAGCCGAACTCCCGGGCGGCCATGACGGAAAGGAGATAAAGCCCGAGGTTCGTCGGCGAGGTGCGATGGGCCACCACCGGCTGGGGCTCCTCCTGGAAGTTGTCGGGTGGCAGCTCGTTGTCTTCCGGACCGACGAAGGTCTCGAAGAAGCTCCAGGTCCGGCGGGCGAGGAGGCGCAGGGTCCGCGCCTCGGCGGCGGTGAGGGGGACCGCCGCGGCCGGGGCCGGCGGCAGGCTGATCCACCGCGCCACCGCGGGCGCCAGCCACCACAGGAGCAGCAGCGGCCCCGCCCAGAGCCAGGTGGAGAGGCGCGGCCCGGCGGCGATCGCCACGAGCGCCGTCGCCACGGCGGCCAGGGCCACCCCTCCGGCCATCCGCCGGTAGAAGGCCCTCAGCTCGAGGCCGAGCCCGCTCTTCGCCTGCGCCGAGGTGACCCACTGCAACATTCCGCGTCCCGAGCCCTGGAGGCGGGCCAGCGTGCGCATGATCGCGTCGGCCATCGTCCAGGCCTGCTGCGCGAGGAAGGCGAGCGTCAGTCCCACCTGGGCGACGGCGAGCACGAGGTCGTTGGCGAAGCCCCGCAGGTGGCTGCGCTTGGAGATGCCGCGGCGGCGCGGGATCAGCGCGGCGGCGAGACGGAGGCCCGCGGGCAGGGCCATCGTCGCCAGCACGAACACCGTCCACACCGCGGGCGAAGCGGCGGGCAGCGTCCAGCCGGCCAGCAGGGTGAGGAAGGCGGCCGGAGCGAGCAGCGTCCGCCGCAGGTTGTCGAGCATCTTGAAGCGGCCGATCGGCGGGATGGGGTCGCGCAGGCGGCCGCCTTCGCGGGTGCGGCCCCGGCCCAGGATCCACGGCAGCAGTTGCCAGTCCCCTCGCGCCCAGCGGTGCTGGCGGGCGGCGGCGGCCTCGAAGTGAGCGGGGAACTCCTCGAACAGCTCGATATCCGTCACCAGGCCGGCGCGCGCGAAGATCCCCTCGAACAGGTCGTGGCTGAGCATCGCGCTCTCCGGCACCTTGCCGGCGAGCGCCGCCGTGAAGGCGTCGACGTCGTAGATCCCCTTGCCGGTGAAAGACCCCTCGCCGAACAGGTCCTGGTAGACGTCCGAGACCGCCGCCGCATAGGGATCGATGCCGGCCGGCCCGGAAAAGACGCGCTGGAAAAGCGATCCGTCGCGGTCGGCCGGCAGGATCGGGGTGATCCGCGGCTGCAGCACGCCGTAGCCCGCGACGACGCGGCCGAGGCGGGCGTCGAAGACGGGCTGGTTGAGGGGGTGCGCCAGGGTGCCGATCAGCCGCCGGGCGGCCTCCCGGGGCAGGCGCGTGTCGGCGTCCAGGGTGAGCACGTAGCGGATCGCCCGCGGCGCGGCAGGCCCCGCGAGGAACGAGGTGTCCGTGGCTCCGCGCAGCAGGCGGTTGAGCTCCTCCAGCTTGCCGCGCTTGCGCTCCCAGCCGTACCAGATCCGGTCGCCCTCGTTCCACACCCTGCGGCGGTGGAGGAGCAGGAAGCGGGCCTCCCCGTCCGGGGCCGGCCCGTGCCGGGCATTGAGGCGCGCCATCGCCGCCGCCGCGGCGGCCAGCAGCTCCTGGTCGCCCGGCATCGTCTCCTCGGGCGCGTCCCGCCAGTCGGAGAGGAGCGCGAAGCGCAGCTCGGCCTCGGGATTGGCGAGATAGTGGACCTCGAGGCCGGCGATCTGCTCCTCGATGTCCGCCGGGGTCGTCAGCAGGGTCGGCACGGCGACCAGCGTCCGCAGCGCCTGCGGTACGCCGCCTCGCAGCTCCAGCCGCGGCAGCACCCTGGGCCGCACCCTCTCCGTGACCCGGGAGTTGATCCATTGGATCGCCAGGTCGGAGGCCGGCACGAGCGCCAGCAGGCCGAGGGCCAGGAGGAGCGATGCCGGGCCCCCCAGCGCGCCCTGGAACGCGAGCGGCAGGGCCAGGATGAGACCGGTGACGAGGGCGATCATGCCCAGGTAACCGGGCGTCGCCAGGTCCAGGAAAGCGCGCCCCAGCCGGCGGCGCGGCGCCACGCGGGCCCCGAGCTCCCGTTCGAAGGCGCGGCGGCCGCCGCCGATCAGCGCGTAACCGGGATCCCGCTCCGCCACGGTCGCCGCGGGCCCGGCCTCCGGCACGCGTCCCACCGCCCGCCGGGCCACTTCGATCTCGGAGTGGCGCGAGCCGCGCGCCAGCACTTCCACCGCATGCCGGTAGAGATCGCGCGTCGCGAAATCCATCTCCCGGTAGCCGGGATGCGCCGCCAGCTCCTCGTCCACCAGGCTCACGCTCTCGAAGAACGCCGCCCAGTCCGACGCCGAGATCAGCCGCATGCTGGTGATCACGTTGCGCACCGTCGCATTCGTCGCCGTCTGCCGCTGGTGCTCCAGCGCCACGATCTCGTCGGCCGTGGTCCCCTGCTCGGCCAGGCGCCGGTCCAGCCAGGCGAGCGCGGGGGTGACCTCCGGATCCTGACCCCGCAGCCGGCCGAGAAGCTCCACCGCGAAGGCGACGTCGAGCGTCCCCTTCTCGTAAGGCCGGAGCGGCTCCGTAGGCGCCGCCGGCCCGTGCACGCCCAGCAGGTCGTCGGCCAGGCGGCCGGCAGCCTCGCGGGCCGCGCGGGCGCGCACCATCCGCTCCGCCAGGCGCCTGAGGTTCTCCACCAGCACCACCCGCAGGGTGATCACCACGGCCCACAGCTCGCCGATGGTCAAAGGCTCCAGCTTCTGGTAGGCGGAAACGAACCGCCGCAACGCTTCGGCATCGAACAGGCTGTCGGTGTGGGCCACGAAATTGTGGGCGATGACGTAGACCCGCGGGTAGCCTTGCATGGGACCGCTCACGAGCTTGGGCAGCTCCCGGTAGAAGCCTGGCGGCAGATCCTCGCGGATCTCGCGCAGTTGCTCTTCGACGAGATGGAAGTTGTCGACCAGCCACTCCGCGGCCGGCGTGACCGCGCGCTCGCTCCGGATCGCCGCGGCGAGCCCGCGGTAGGACTCCAGCAGGACGCGGCCGTTGTCCTTCACCCGTGGCGTCAACCTACGGTCGCGCGCGCGACCGGGCCTCACCCGCTGTTCCCCGGCGAGGGTCGCGGCGTGCTGCTCGAGCTTCTCCACACCCCAGAGCTCTTCGCGGATCGGCTCCGGAAGGTCGGCAAAAGACGGAAGGGGCCGTTGGGCGCTGCTCATGGGGCCAGTCTTGCTGCTCCGAGGGAAGACCGCTGTGAGGGAGGCGAGAAGAGGAAAAAAGCAGAAAGCGAAAAGGGCCACCCAGGTAGGGTGACCCTTTCAAAGGGACGATCCGCCTCAGGCGATCTTGACGACGTTCTCGGCCGCCGGGCCCTTGGCGCCCTGCGTGACGTCGAACTCGACGCGATCACCCTCGGCAAGGCTCTTGAAGCCGCCGCCCTGGATCGCCGAATGGTGGACGAAGCAATCCTTGCTCCCATCCTCCGGTGTGATGAATCCGAAGCCCTTGGTGTCGTTGAACCACTTCACTTTACCCGTGTTGCGCACTGTGTTCTCTCTTTCTATCGCCACAAAAACAAAAAAGGCCTGTTCAGAACCAGGCCTCTTTTCGAAATTTCTGGCTGTTGATGCCAGCGAGCCGACCAATGGCGCCGCTGACACCACAGATGTTACTCCAGCCGGCGACAGAAGTCAATCCGACGGAATCAGACCGCCGCCGCCACCGGCCTCGCCTCGGCCTCCTCCCGTTCCTCCACCCCGGCCTCGGCTCTATGCGTCCGCGCCACCAGCACGTAGATCGACGGCACCACGAACAGGGTGAACATCGTGCCGATGATCATGCCGCTCACCAGCATGATGCCGATGCTGTTGCGCGCTCCGGCGCCGGGACCGCTGGCGAAGATCAGCGGCATGTGACCCACCACCGTGGCCGCCGTCGTCATCAGGATCGGGCGCAGGCGGGTCGTGGCGGCCTCGACGACGGCGCCCAGCTTGTCCAGCCCCTTCTCCTGGAGGTGATTGGAGAACTCGACGATCAGGATGCCGTTCTTCGCCACCAGGCCGACCAGGGTGATCAATCCCACCTGGCTGTAGACGTTCAGCGAGGTGAAGCCCAGGAAGGAGAACATCAGCGAGCCGGCCAGGGCGAGCGGCACCGAGCCCGCCAGGATGATGAACGGATCGCGGAAGCTCTCGAACTGCGCCGCCAGCACGAGATAGATCAGCACCGCCGAGAGCAGGAAGGTGGCGAGGAACTTGCCGCCCTCCACCCGGAGCTGCCGCGATTCGCCCGCGTAGTCGATCGTGTAGCCCTGGGGCAGGATCTTGCGGGCTTCGTCCTCCAGGAAGCGCAGCGCCGCGTCGAGCGAGACGTTCGGCGGGATCGCGCCCGTGATGCGCACCGCGTTGAGCTGCTGGAACCGCTTCAGCTCGCGCGGCTCGGTGGTGGTGCGCAGCGTGGCGAACGTCGAGAGCGGCACCAGCTTGCCGTTGGCGCCCGTGACGTAGATGTCCGACAACTGGTCGGGCGTCAGCCGTTCCTCGCGCTTGATCTGCGGGATGACCTTGTAGCTCCGGCCGCCGATGCTGAACCGGTTGACGTAGTTGCCGCCGAGCAGCGTCGAGAGGTCGCGGCCGGCCTGGGCGAGGTCCACGCCCTGGGAGCGCAGCTTGTCGCGGTCGAAGACGACCTCGGTCTGCGGCTGGTCGAACTTCACGTCGGTGTCCGCGAACATGAACAGGCCGCTGGTGAACGCCTTCGCCACGACCTGGTTGGCGATCTCGCTCACCCGCTCGGGCTCGGCCGTCGAGGCGATCACGAAATCGACCGGCAGGCCGCCGCCGCCGCCGGGCAGCGGGGGCGGCGTGATCGGGATGACCCGCAGGCCCGCGATCTCGGACAGCTTGACCGACACTTCCGTCGGTCAGCTCGACGCTGCTCTTCGTCCGCTCGCTCCACGGCTTCAGGCCCATGCCCGCGAAGCCGCCGCCGGGGAAGATGATCTGGAAGGTGGAGTCGCTCTCCGGGAACGATTGAAAGGTTTTGTAGATCTCGTTCGCGAAGAGCTTGGTCTGGTCGATCGTCGCGTTCGCGGGGGCCTGGACGATGCCGAAGACGATGCCCTGGTCCTCGGCGGGGGCCAGCTCCTTCTGCGAGAACAGGTAGAACGGCACGATCAGCAGCATGACGATCACCCACAGGGTGAGCACCACGGGCCGGTACTTCAGCGTCGAGGACAGCATCCGCGCGTAGGTGCGGCGGAAGAAGTCGAACTGCCGGTTGATGAAGCCGGCGAAGCCGCGCTCGGTGTCGCCGGCGCGCAGCATCTTCGAGCCCATCATCGGCGAGAGGGTCAGCGCCACCACGCCCGAGACGATCACCGCGCCGGCGAGCGTGAAGGCGAACTCGCGGAACAGCGAGCCGGTCAGGCCGCCCTGGATGGCGATCGGCGTGTAGACCGCCGCCAGGGTGATCGTCATGGCGATGATCGGTCCCACCAGCTCGCGGGCCGCTTCGATGGCCGCCTGGAAGGGGTTCTTGCCCTCGTGCAGGTGGCGCTCGATGTTCTCCACCATGACGATGGCGTCGTCGACCACGAGACCGACCGAGAGCACGACGGCGAGCAGCGTCAGCAGGTTGATGGTGAAGCCGGACACCGCCATGATGAAGGCCGCGCCGATCAGCGAGATCGGGATGGCCACCACCGGGATGATCAACGACCGTATGGAGCCCAGGAACAGGAAGATGACCACGATCACGATCAGCAGGGTCTCGGACAGGGTCTTGAGCACCTCGCTGATGGCGTCCTGGATGTATTCCGACGAGTCGTAGGGAATGCCCGCCTTCATCCCCGCCGGGAGCTGCGCCTGGATGCCCGGCATCGCCTCGCGCACGCGTTCCAGCACGTCGAGCGTGTTGGCGGTGGGCAGCACCCAGATGCCCATGAAGACGGCGGTCTCGCCGTTGAAGCGGACGTCCTGGTCGTAGTTCTCGGCGCCGAGCACCACGTCGGCGATGTCGCCGAGCCGGACGACCACGCCCCCTTCCTCCTTGACCACGAGCTGGCGGAACTCCTCGGCCGTCTGCAGGTCGGTGTTGGCGGTGAGGTTCACCGACACCATCGAGCCCTTGGTGCTGCCGAGCGCGGAGAGATAGTTGTTCGCCGCCAGCACGTCCCGGATCGTGGACGGCGAGATGCCGTGGGCCGCCATCTCGTCCGGCTTGAGCCAGATGCGCATGGCGAACGTGCGGTCGCCGAAGATATCGGCGCGCTGCACGCCGCTGATGGCGGTGAGCTTGGGCTGCACGGCGCGCACCAGGTAGTCGGTGATCTGGTTCTGGTCGAGGTCGGACGAGGAGAAGCTGATGTACATGCCCGCGAACTGGCTGTCCGCGGTCTCCAGCGAGATGATCGGCGCCTCGGCCTCGGGCGGCAGGGTGTTGCGCACCTGCGCCACCTTGGCCTGGATCTGGGTGAGGGCGGCGTTGGTGTCGTAGTTGAGCTTCAGGTGCACGACGATCGTGCTCACGCCCTGGGAGCTGGTGGACTCCAGGTAGTCGATGCCGTCGGCGCTGGCGATCACCCGCTCGAGGGGCGTGGTGATGAAGCCGCGCACCAGGTCGGCGCTGGCGCCCACGTAGGCGGTCGTCACGTTGATCACGGCGACGTCGCTGCGCGGGTACTGCCGGATGGTGAGCGAGCTGATGGACTGCAAACCGGCGATCAGGATCACCAGGTTGACCACGATGGCCAGGACGGGCCGGCGGATGAACAGGTCGGTAAACTTCATCTAGCTGTCCTCCGGCCGCGGCGACGGGCTGTTCGCCGGCTGGATCCGGTTGTTGACGCGGACGGCGGCGCCGGGGCGCAGCTTGAAGACGCCCGAGGTGACCACCTCCTCGCCGGGCTTGACGCCGGAGACCACCGCGACCTGATCGCCGCGCGCGGCGCCCAGCTTGACGAACTGCTGGCGCACGCCTTTGTAGGGCTTGCCGTCCGGACCCTTGACGTCCTCGACGATGAAGACCGAGTCGCCGTACGGCGCGTAGCTGATGGACGAGGCGGGCAGCGGGACGACCGTCGTGCCGGCGCCCGTGGCGATCCGCGTCTCCACGAACATGCCGGGGCGCAGCCGGCCGTCGGCGTTGGCGAAGGTGGCCTGGATCTGGACGTTGCGCGTCTCCGGGTCGACGATCGAGTCGACGGCCGTGATCCGGCCCGCCTGGAGGCCTTCCTGCCCTTCGACCGTCAGGTTCACGGCGGAGCCGGGCCGCAGTTGGCCCGCCTGCCGCTGGGGCACGTCGAAGTTCACGTAGATCGGCCGCAGGGACTGCAAGGACACGACGGGCGCTCCGGGAGCCAGGTACTGGCCCAGATTGACCTGGCGGAGGCCGAGGGTCCCCGAGAACGGCGCCCGGATGGTCTTGCGCTCGATGGTGGCGCGGATCTCGCCCACGTGGGCCTCGTCCTGCGTGGCCTGGGCCACGGCACGGTCATATTCCGCCTGCGCGATGACGCCGCTCTCGCGCAGGCCGCTCATCCGCTGGAGGTTGAGCCTGGCCAGATCGCGCTGCGCCAGGGCGGCGGCCAGTTGCGCCTCTTCCTGGCTGGTGTCGAGCTTCACCAGCAGCGCTCCGGACTGGACCGCGCCGCCGGAGGCGAAGCCGATCTTCTCGACGATCCCCGGCAGGTCCGCGCTCACGGTGACGCCCTGGACGGGGGTCACCGTCCCGATGGCGGTCAACGCCGACGGCCACGTCTCCTGCTGGGCGACGACCGTGGAGACGGCCTCGGGAGGCGGCTGGAAGGAGGCGCCCTGCGCCTTGGCTTCCCGGATCTGGTTGGACTTCACGAAGCCAATGGCCGCGAGAAACACGGCCAGGATCAACAACATCAGGAACATCCGCTTCATCATGGCTGGAAACTCCCCCTGGCTCCCCTCGAAGGAGGGCAAGCTCACTATACGACCCTAGGACGAAGAAGGTTGGGCCTTTCCGACAATCCTGGCGAGGATTCCTGTCAGCGCCCTCGCGTGTGAGGGTGGGAGGAAAGGAGAAGCCTGAACCCAATCCTACGCCTCCAGCAGCCGGGCGGGGACGGAAATCTCACCGGCTCCGCCGTTCGGCAGGACTCCGAGCTCGAGCTGACATTCTGTCATAAACCCGGGATCTACCCGCAACCGGGACACCGCCTGTCCGCCTCCGTTGACGCGGGTCATCCGTCCACGTAAGATCAAGTCCTGGAATCACAACAAGTTGTCTCGACCGCCGTCGCCGCGCTTCTCTTCAACAGACCGGAGCCTGATCAAGGAGATCTGCATGACGCCACAATCCCGGCCGACCACCGCCTTCATCGGTGCTTCCTGGGCCGCGTTGCTCGCCGGCGCTGTCGCGTATTTCGTCGGTCTCTGGAACGCCGGCATGCCGCTGAATGAAAAAGGTTATTACTTCGCCATCTTCATGTATGGCCTGTTCGCGGCCATATCCCTTCAGAAGTCCGTACGCGACCGGCTGGAGGGCATCCCGGTCACGGCCATCTACTACGGCTTGTGCTGGCTGTCGCTCGGCATTTCCGTTCTCCTGCTCATCATCGGCCTGTGGAACGCCTCGCTATCGGCCAGCGAGAAGGGTTTCTTCGCCATGTCGTTCCTGCTCAGCCTCTTCGCGGTGACCGCGATTCAAAAGAATGTGCGGGACACCGCCGTGGTGGACGAGAAATCTGGGAGTCACGACATCTCTTCGGGCGGCGCGTAGGGAGAATGAGGCCGGCGGGTTTGCCCGTCGGCCTTCGAAACCGGGCCGCTGGTTACCAACGGATTACGGGCAGATGTACCGGGGGTCGCAGCACTCGCAATACTCGTAGTAGACGTCGACGTAGTGAGAGTCGGTCGCCGCCCCGCCGTTGACGGTCACATCCAGCGTGAAGCTCCGGGGGGGCGCCGATCGCCGCTCCTGTCCCCCCGCCGCTCTTCCGGGACACCTTGTCTGAGTAGGTCGTCGTGGGGGTGGGCTTGTGGGGCCGCCTGGCCGTCGCGTCCCCGTGGGTCTCCTCCCCCGGTTGGCGGGGCGGCCTCACAGGGCCACCCCCACACGCCCGAGGACATCCGGCAGAAACCGCCCCTCCTCTCCTCTGAAGGGCCAGACACTCCTATCGGACAAGTCTCGAAGAGTCGCCGTCCGGCACCTCTATTCATAGAGGGCATCCGAGACTCGAAGCGCGAGCCCTGCCGGTGCCGGCGGGGCTCGGGGAGGTGAACCGGGCCGGGCGAGCTCCGCAATGAATCCCCCCGGCCCACAACCGAGTGGGGGGTAACATGCGAACCAAAGTCTTGATCCCGATTTTCTGTGGTCTGCTGCTCATGCTGGGGGCCGTCGAGGCCGCCGCCTACGTCGTCGACGACAGCATCAGCGCCGGCGAGAACATCACCTTCGGCTGGACGAAGGACGGCAAGCCCTACTTGCCCATGTGGCGCCTCACGTTCAAGTGCGAGGGCGATACCGAGCCCACCGAAATGATCCTGGCGCCGACGGTTCCCTTCAACTGGAACAATCTCCGGCCGGACCTGCGAGGCAAGGCCTGCTCGTTCCGTTTCGAAGCGCCGGCCGACGCGACCGACTGGACCCAGAAGATCATCCGTAAGGACGGCACCAGCGACGTCTTCGGCGGCAACATCGAGAAGCGGAGCCCGTGGCGATTTTACAGCCTGAGCTCCCTGCCGGCCGTCCCGGCCCGCATTCCCGACCTGGCGCCCGTCGGCGCTCCCGAGGGGGTGACCATCTACACCGCGGTGAACCTGCAGCTCTACATGACCGAAAACCCGAACGGCTTCCTGGGCGGCGGCTGGGCTCCCGGCCAAATGCTCGAGGAATTGGGGATCGCGATCGTCGACGGCAAGATCCCGGGAGTCGAGGGAATCACCTGGTCGACGACGCCCTTCCGGTTCGATCCCGACCCCGCCGGCCCGGGTTTCGTTCCGGTCGGCGGCGCCGGGAGCTTGCTCAACAGCCTGAGCTTCCCGTATGCCCTGATGATCGTCGAGCAGCACGCCACGACACCGGAAAACCTGCCAGCGGCCGGCGATACGGACCACTGAGAACCGATCAGCCGGGCAGGGAAGGGTTCTACAATCGAAGCCTCTTTCACCGGAGGCTTCGATGCCAAGAACCAGATCGGGCTGATCCGGCGTCAGGTCCGCCAGGCACTCCAATCTAGACTGACGAATCGACTGGCACTTCGGCCTGCACTTCGGCCCGGCGGGCGGTGCCCGGCACGAGCATCGGCACGCGGCGGCGGTAGCTCTGGTAGTCGGCGCCGTGATACGCGAGGAGATCGCGCTCTTCGAGCTGGATGGCGACGAGGATGTACGCGGTGGTCATGATCGCGAAGACGAGATGAGCGGCGGTCATCGTCGGCGTCGACCAGAAGGCGAACAGCCAACCGACATAGAGCGGATGCCGGACGAGCTTGTACGGCCCGGGCTCGACGAAGCTGAGCGGCCGGTAGGCCTCGCCGCGCAGAGCGAACCACACCTGCCGCAGCCCGAAGAGGTCGAAGTGGTTGATCAGGAACGTGGTGACGAGAACGAGCCCCCAGCCGAAAGCGAACAGCGCATAGGCGGCGACGCGGGCGAAGGTCGACTCGAAGCTCCAGATCACGCCGCCGAGCGGCTGCCAGAGCACGAACATCGCGATCAGGCAGAGACTCGAGGCCAGCACGTAGATCGGCCTCTCCAGGGGCGGGGCGACGACGCGAGTCCACATCCGCTTGAACGCGGGGCGCGCCATCAAGCTGTGCTGGACGGCGAAGAGGGCGAGCAAGCCGAGGTCGATGGCGAGCGCCGGGGCGAAGGGCATCCGCGCCGCGCCGTCGAGCGTCGTCGGCACGAGAAAGCCGCCGACGAAGCCCAGGGCATAGAGAAAGGTCGCCAGGAAGATCAGATACGCGATGCAGCCGAACGCGAAGATGGCGATGCGACGGATCATTTCGGTTTCTCCTTTCGAGGGGTCAACCGCGGGCAGCACCGGCACCCGTCGAGGGCCTGCGGAAGCAAGGATCTCCCGGTGCGGCGCAACGGCACATCGGGCAGATGTCCCGACTCGGGCTACAATCGGTCCACGGGTCCCGGGACAGATGTCCCGGATCCCGCCGACCGGGGAGCCAGAGACCGCTGAGCGAATCGCGCGCCCGCCAGGCCATCCGTTACCTGCGCACCACCGACCGTGTCCGGCTGGCATGGGCGGAGGTCGGCCGCGGTCCGACCCTGGTCAAGGCGGCCAACTGGATGACCCATCTGGAGCTGGAATGGGACAGCCCGGTGTGGCGGCATTGGATCGATTTCTTCTCCTCCCACTTCCGCTTCGTGCGCTACGACGAGCGCGGCTGTGGAATGAGCGACTGGGAGGTGGGCCATCTCGGGCAGGAGCGCTGGGCGGACGATCTCGAGGCGGTCATCGAGGCGGCGGGCTGCCGGGAGCCGATCGTGCTGCTCGGCATCTCCCAAGGAGGGGCGCCGGCGATCGAGCTCGCCGCTCGCCACCCGGAGCGGGTGAGCCACCTGGTGCTCTACGGTTGTTACAGCCAGGGCTGGATGAAGCGGGGTGACGAGAGCGACCGGCGGCGGTACGAGGCGATGATCGAGCTGATCGAGCAGGGCTGGGGGGGCAGCAATCCGGTGTTCCGCCAGCTCTTCACCTCACGGTTCATCCCGGGAGGCACCGACGAGCAGCTCAACTGGTTCAACGACCTCTGCCTGAAGACCACGTCGGCGCAGAACGCCGCGCGCCTGCTCGAGACGCGGGCCCACGTCGACGTCCGCCAGCGGCTCGGCGACGTGCGGGTGCCGACGCTCGTCATCCACGCGCGGAACGATGATGTCATTCCCCTCAGCTCGGGCAAGATCCTGGCGTCGGAGATCCCCGGCGCGGAGTTCGTCGAGCTCGACAGTGCGAACCACATCTTGCTCCGGGACGAGCCGGCGTGGCGGCGCTTCCGCGAGGCGGTGCTCGACTTCACCGGCGTTGCTCTTCCCGCCGAGCGGGCGACGGACGAATCCGCCTTCGCGGCGCTGTCGCCACGCGAGCGCGAGGTGCTCGGGCTGATCAGCGAGGGGTTCGCGAACGCCGAGATCGCCGAACGGCTGGGAATCAGCGACAAGACGGTTCGCAACCACGTCTCCAACCTCTTCGACAAGCTCGGCGTCTGAGTGGACGCGCGCGCAGGCGATCGTCTTCGCGCGCGACCGCGGCTTCCGCTCGTCCGAACGCGCTCAGTATTCGGCAAAGGCGTCGTCCGGATAGCGGAGCAGGCGGCGCCCGTGCATGGCCTAAGTCTGCTAGGCGCTTGGCACCTATCCAGTACCGTGGGCCGCCGTTTTCCGGCGCTCCCCACCCACCTGCGGGTGACCCTCGGCACCCGGCCCCAGATGGAGCGCTTCCTGGCGGCTCTAGGAGAAGCGCTCTCCGCGTAGTTCTTCCACCCGCCTCCGGACGGAGACGGGTGGGCCTTGTCCCTTCCCTGACATTTCGACCGATCTCGAAGGGTGCGTCTACCCCCCTTCGCAAACCCGCGTAGTTCTAGGACTTTTCAGATTGGGACCGCTTTTTACGTCTTTTTATGGGTATGGCGAGATCCCTGCGCTTCATCCCCGACGGCGGTTCCCTGGTCCATATCACCTGCCGGACGATGCAGGGGAGGTATCTCTTCTGCCCCAATCCGGAGCTCAACGAGACCCTCGTCGGCGTCCTCGGTCAGGCGCAGGCTCTCCATCCGGTCCGGATCTGCCAGGTGGCCGTGCTTTCGAACCACCTGCATTTGCTGCTGGACGTCGACGACGCGTGCCTGTTGGCCGGCTTCATGGAGTACTTCAACGGCAACCTCGCCAAGGAGGTCAACCGGCTCACCGGCTGGGAGGGGCCGGTGTTCGCCAGGCGCTACACCTCGATCATCGTCAGCAACGAGGAGAAGGAGCAGGTGGCGATCTTCCGCTATATCGCCGCGCAGGGCGTCAAGGAGGGACTGGTCGAGAAGGTCCGGGACTGGCCGGGCGTCCACTCCCTCCCGGCCATTCTGGACGGCGAGCCGCTGAAGGGATATTGGTTCAGCCGCACCCAGGAGTACGCCGCCCGCCGGAGGCGCGAGAGCTTCGACCGGTACGACTACGCCACCGAGGTGACCGTCCACCTCGCCCCCCTGCCCTGTTGGAAGGGCCTCTCTCCGGAGCAGTACCGCCGCCGGGTCGCCGCGCTGGAGACGAGCATCGAAGAGGAAGCCGCCCGGGAGAGGGAGAAGACGGGCGAGCCTGTCCTGGGAGCGGAGGCCGTGGTGTCTCGAGATCCCCACCACCGGCCGGAGAAGATGGACCGCTCGCCGGCGCCCCGCTTCCACACGGCCACCGAGGCCGCCTGGCGCCTCTTGTACGACGCCTACTCCGAGTTCCTCGCCGCCTTCCGGACCGCCGGACCGCCGCCGCGAAGCTCAAAGCCGGCGATCGAGCAGCCCCCTTCCCCAGAGGCAGCTTCCCACCCGGGCTGCCGTTCGTGACCGCCTGAAGACTGAAGAACCGAGATCAAGAGGAAATGTCGGGAGAGGTGTGCCTGGAGCGGGTAAAAGACGCCTGGAAGAGCAGCGTTTAAGCGGGTACGAGGGATTCAAGACGTGATTCTGGAGGGAATCGGGAGGCAAAATCAGGGTTCGAGCCGCTGGCGGCGGTTTCCCCGAGGAGGCGATCCGCGTCCCAAGAGGCGCCTTTCTGCTAAGTGCCCGATCCGCGTCCCAAGAGGCGCCTTTCTGCTAAGTGCCTGGCACCCATCCCCAGAGGTGACCCGCCTCGCGAGGCGGTGCTCTTCTGCGAAGCGCCTGGCACCCATCCCAGCGTTGGCTCCCTTCCCCAGAGGCAGCTTCCCACCCGGGCTGCCGTTCGTGACCGCCTGAAGACTGAAGAACCGAGATCAAGAGGAAATGTCGGGAGAGGTGTGCCCGGAGCGGGTAAAAGACGCCTGGAAGAGCAGCGTTCAAGCGGGAACGAGGGGCTCAGGACGTGGTTCTGGTGCGCATCGGGAGGCAAAATCAGGGTTCGAGCTTCTGGCGGCGGTTTCCCGAGGAGGCGATCCGCGTCCCAGGAGGCGCCTTTCTGCTAAGTGCCTGGCACCCATCCAGGCATCCGATCCCTCCTTCCAGGATCCGATGTTCCCCTTTCCTGAGACTGTTACCCATCTTCCTGTACCCCATCCCCCACCCATCCCCCGCGCGCTATCCCGCCACGATGTTCACGAGCCGGCCGGGCACGACGATCACCTGGCGCACGGCCTTGCCTTCGAGGAAGCGGCGGGCTCCTTCGGTCGCTAGGCCCGTTCGCGCGCCTCGTCTTCGGCGATCCCCACCGGTACGGTGACGCGGTCGCGGAGCTTGCCGTTGACCTGGACGACCAGGGTGATCTCCTCGTCGCGGCCGCCTTCTCGTCCACCTCGGGCCAGGGCTGGAGGTGGATCGAGCCCTCGCGGCCGAGCCTCTCCCAGAGCTCTTCGGCGATGTGCGGCGCGATCGGCGCCAGCATCCGGACGTAGATCTCCATGCGCCTCGCTCCCAGGCCGGCGTGCCCGCGGCGCCCTTGGTGCGCGGCCTGGGACATCTCGTTCTGCAGCTCCATCAGCGCCGCGACGATGGTGTTGAACTGGAACGTCTCGAAATCGGCCGTCACCTGCCGCAGGGTCTGGTGGAGCTTGCGCCGCAGGTGCTCGACGGTTTCAGGATCCGCCTCGCCTGCCCTCGGCCGGTTCCATGAAAAGGTTCCAGACGCGGCGCAGCCAGCGCGAGGTCCCTTCGATGCCGCGGCTGTTCCAGGGGCCGCCCTGGTCCCAGCGGGCGAAGAACATCAGGTAGGCGCGCACCGTGTCGGCGCCGTAGCGGTCGACCAGCTCGTCCGGCGCCACCACGTTGCCGCGGCTCTTGGACATCTTCTCGGAGTCCTCGCCCAGGATGATCCCCTGGTTGCGGAGCTGGAGCATCGGCTCGTCCCCCTGCACGATCCCGATGTCGCGCAGGCCTTGTGGAAGAAGCGCGTGTAGATCAGGTGCATGGTGGCGTGCTCGATGCCGCCCGTGTAGGTGTCGACCGGCATCCAGTAGCGGTACTCGGCCGGATCGAACGGCCCGTCGTCGTAGTGCGGGCTCAGGTAGCGCAGGTGGTACCAGGACGAGCACATGAAGGTGTCCATGGTGTCGGTCTCGCGCTCGGCCGGGCCGCCGCAGGTCGGGCAGGTCGGCGTGCTTCCAGGTCGGGTGGAGCTTGAGCGGGCTCTCGCCCGTGGGCCGCCACTCGACGTCGTCCGGCAGCAGGACCGGGAGCTGGTCCTCCGGCACGGGCACGGCGCCGTGCTCCGGGCAGTAGACGATCGGGATCGGCGCGCCCCAGTAGCGCTGGCGCGAGATCAGCCAGTCGCGCAGGCGGTAGTTGACTGCCCGCTTGCCGCGCCCCTTCTCCTCCAGGAAGGCGACGACCTTGTCGTACGCCTGATCGGCCGGCGTGCCGGTCAGAGGGCCGGAGTTGACCATCACGCCGTCGTGCGACATCGCCTCCAGCATCGCCTCGGGTGACGCCTGCTCCTCCGCCCTCCGGACAGATCACCGGCCGGATCTCCAGGCCGTACTTGCGGGCGAACTCGAAGTCGCGCTGGTCGTGGGCCGGCACGGCCATGATGGCGCCGGTGCCGTAGCTCATCAGCACGTAGTCGGCGATCCAGATCGGGATGCGCTCGCCGTTGACCGGGTTGATCGCGTAGCCGCCGGTGAAGACGCCGGTCTTCTCCTTGTCCGCGGCCTCGCGCTGGATGTCGGTCTGGCGCACGCGCCTGCTCGACGTAGGCGTCCACCTCGGCCTTGCGGTCCGGGCGTGGTGAGCGTCTCGACCAGCGGGTGCTCCGGCGCCAGCACCATGAAGGTGGCGCCCCAGAGCGTGTCGGGCCGGGTGGTGAAGACCTCGAGCGGCTCGCCTCTGCTCGGTCTGGAAGGCGACGTTCGCGCCTTCGCAGCGGCCGATCCAGTGCTCTGGAGCGTCTGCACCCGCTCGGGCCAGTCGATCTCCGAGAAGTCGAGCAGCTCGTCGGCGTAGTTGGTGATGCGGAAGAACCACTGCTCCAGCTCCTTGCGGATCACCGGCGTGCCGCAGCGCTCGCAGAGGCGGTCGTCGCCGATCACCTGCTCGCGCGCCAGGGTGGTGTTGCAGCTCGGGCACCAGTCGACCGCGGCCTTCTTGCGGTAGGCCAGGCCGGTGAGGAAGAGCTGGAGGAAGAACCACTGCGTCCAGCGGTAGTACTCGGGGTCGCAGGAGACCACCTCGCGCCGCCAGTCGAACATCGTCGCCCATGCGGCGGAGCTGGCCGCGCATGCGCTCGATGTTGGCGTAGGTCCACTCCTTGGGGTGGATGTTGCGCTTGATGGCGGCGTTCTCGGCCGGCAGCCCGAAGGCGTCGAAGCCCATGGGGAACAGGACGTTGTAGCCCCGCATCCGCATGAAGCGGGCGCGGGCGTCGGACGGCGATCACGGCGTACCAGTGGCCGATGTGCAGGTCGCCTGACGGGTAGGGCAGCATGGTCAGCGCGTAGTGCTTGGGTCGCTCCGGATCATCCGATGTCCGAGCGGTAGAGCCCCTCCGCCTCCCAGCGCTCCTGCCACTTCGGCTCCAGGGTGGCTGGATCGTAGACAGGAAGCTTACTACCGCCATTCTATCTGCTCTCCTCCAGGGCTGCTTTCAAAGCGTACGTCACGCGAACCTTTTTCGCCAAGCACTCGGAAGGAGGAGAGTACATCAAGCCAGTTCACCATCGATCATGGACTCGAACGCCCGATATATCTCGACGGAGCCCGTATAGCCATATCGCTGGCGAGCCTCCCGAAAAACCTGCTCGACACCCTTGCTCACGATACGCTCTGCGTCCTTGTTGACTCGCTCTGCCAGCCACTCCGTCGACCTTTCATGGCTAACTGCGATCACCCCTCCCGGGCTCACCACAGGATCGGGGATGAAAGTAATCCCCGCCTCGTCGAGAGAAGCAAGCACACGCTCGCGCTCCATTTTGTCTGTCATCGAAACTTGGTCGTTTCCCGCACCCAAGATGAGCCATAGATTGCCATTCCTTCGTCTGTTTTCAACCAAGATACTCGCTCGTGTCCTACCTTTCGAAACCTCTCGCGAGAGCCATTCCGTTGGCCCGCCGTTAGGCGAGACGATTCGGATGTCGGCTTGGCTCAACGCCTCCTCTTCTTGGTCATGAGCAAATATGCGCCCAGCAGCATGAAGCTCGAAGAGTATCCGCCGATGATTTTCGTCAAGAGCGGCACCCCGCTCAATCTGAAATCGACACCATTTCCCGACGGCCTCGGGGGTGGAGTCCAAGTGATCATCGTAAACATAGACCTTCGCTCCACTGGAATGGAGAAGTCCTATTAGCGGTAAGCCAACTTTTCCAGCACCTACCACCAGGATCGGCATGCCCCGCAGTGAATGCTCAGAATGAGCAACCAATTCGCCACCGATTTCACGCAGCGTTTGCTTGAGCCCGGAGTAGACTCCATGGGCAGTGCCTTCTCCGGTGTCACTCCCACACCCTAGCCCAATCGTAAAGGGAGTTTCGGCCGCAATGACTTGGAGCTGAGGTGTTCCCACCCCGGCGTCTTTTGAGCCGTAGTACTCTCCCCCAAGATGATCTATAAGTCGACCGTGACACTGCAAGCGGTACTCCGAAAGCACTTTGACGCCTGGCGGCGTCCAGATGACTCCTTTTCCTCCCTGCCAATTGAATAAATTGTCTGCCCCCCCATTGAGGGAATGCGACAATTTCTGTAGCAGAGTATTTTTGACGTACATCGACATAGCCAGTTCAATCGCCTGGTGTCGAGCCTCACGCTTACTGACCTCGGAATTTTCGTCGTGTGACTCCACCCAGCGGGTCCCGCCGAGGGCGGGGCAACCGGCTCGCCAGCGTTTGCGGCATAGCGCTATACAGGAATAGGAGTGCTCTTCACCATGACTGCTCATACCTTCTGCCTCCCAGATGTCGCAGTCACCTTCACGAAATGGTCCACGGAACTCAAGCAAAGAGGAAGTATCGCGCAGCATTTGCTCTCTCCCTGAAATGATGCCGCATTGGTAATTGAACTCGACCCGCTAAGCCTACTGGCATAGAATAAATCACTCGCCTAGCGGCTCGATGGCCGTGACGTCACATCTGCTTGCTTGCTCCACCAGTGCTACGTCGAAGGAAAATTAGCACATCCACAGCTGCCATTCGCACAATGCTTAATCGCCGCCAAAAGAGATTCTTGGTAAGACCATCCCCAAAAAGTCGATCAATGATTACTACCTTTTGCCGCCCGACCTCAAGGTTAAACTCCACATGGTGCTTAAGCAACATCGATTGGAGATCTAGCAAAAGATCTTCATTCCTGCGAATCATCTCGAACTGGTCAACCTGGCCTTGCGCATCAGCTTGGATAACAATCATGTCAGGTCGCGTCGCCAGTTCGTACACGGCAACTGGAAGCGGTATCGATTCTTGTTCCGTGGCTTTGATACTCCACGCAGTTCGAGACCCCGTAGCTAAATCCTCCAGCGCCCATTCAGCCTCACGCAGCCAAGACTCAACCAGCTCGCGCAATCTGTTGCTCTTAGCCATTCCTTGCCTCTCCTTTTCTATCTGGCTACGCGGTAAAACCACATACACGCCTTCCGTAAAGTTGAAGGCGAGCCCTCTTCCGCCAGTAGGCGTCTTCTTGCCTATACCTATCTGAATGCCTAATTAAGGCGCAACCTCAGCAGCCTTCCATAGAGAGAACTTTTTCGTAAGCGGATCAATTTTCCTGGCTTCAGCAAACGTCGCAAGAGCCAAAATTTGAAGCTCATCACCTTTCTTCGCCCCTGTAGCCTGGACTTGTACATCTGAGCCACCAGATATCATCGTATCTAGATAGCAAGAGTAGTCTATGCCCGCGTCAATCAACTCGGCCCGAAAACGCTTGATGCCACTGCCATTCCCGCGCAGAACAATAAAGGGCCAAGCGCTAACATTTGGATATGTACCCCCATCTGCATCACGATAGACAACAAAGTTCATAGAATCTCGATCGGCAGAATTTGCGCTTAACCCTGCAGTAACATGACCGAGCGCACTCAGTAACTGGTCAGCTTGATAGCTCTTGTTCAAAACCACCACAAACTTTCTAGACATAGATCTAATTCTCCCTTAAGTAAAGCTGTTGGTCAATGTATCATGCCTTCTCTAACTCGTTCCGATCAGGGCGCGAGTTGAGGTTGAGACCGAGAAATCGCTTCACCACCATAAACCCCTGAGAAAAATCTGGGCCGTCTGGCTGAACGAAGAATCTATAAACACTGCGGTTTCCAAGACGAAAGTCGAAGAACGAGCCTCCCCTGACCGCCTGGACTTCCCTATCAGGGTAATATGTGCTTGTCCAGTGCCAGACATTTCCGATACCCTGCACAACCCCAAACGGACTCGCTCCTTCTACTTTTCTATAGACTTCGATCGGAGCAACATCACGTGACCACCCAACTTCTTCCACGTTCGTCAGCAAAGGAGTTGGGGGGTTATTGCCCCAGGGATAGTCCCTACCGTCTGTACCGCGGACTGCCTTCTCCCACTCTTCCACAGTTGGTAGCTGACCACCGACCCATGAGCAGAATGCCGACGCCCCGAAAAAGTTGACGTAAGTGACTGGATGGTCGCCAAAACCCTCCTCACATGCGTAGACACCTTGTTCGTTCCGTGTAATTCTGCATTGATCAGCCGGGGATTTTCCTTGGATATCAATCCAATGATGTCCTCCTTCCGTTCGGTTGCCAACGGCATTAAGAAATTCGCAGAATTGCGCATTCGTTATTGCAAATCGGGTGATGTAGTAAGTGTCCGTTTCAATTTCACGGGCACTCGCACCAACTCCAAAAATAAAAGGACCTCTTTCTACTTCAACATATTCAAGGTCGATCTCGGAGTTTGGAAGGCGCTCTCTGAAGATTTGGGTGCCCGCATCATCGAATTGAAGTGCTCTGATCGAAACAGTTTCAGAATCGTTATTAGCTGATTGCAGTTGACTCAGGGAAGCAAGCCTGACTCTCAAATCTTTTACGTGTGCAGCATAACTTTGAACCTGCTTTTCAAGCTTTGACGCTCGGTCATCCAAGAACTCTCGATCCCTTGTTAACTTTTCGTAAAACAAGGTATTGTCTACGCTGGCCTTAGGATATACCACGACGAGATCACTCTTGTCCTTTGCCTGGAACAATACCATCCTCTGTAGCGCGCCTCGCAGTTTATCGGCCCATGCAACGCCAGTTGTGTCATAGACAATACAGTTAATGTGCCTCAGGTCGGAAGGTATGAAATCTATGTTCTGCGTTATCATTATCACCTTCTTGCTGATCGAATGGGCGAGTCCAAGCTCATAAAGGACGTTAGGGTTCATGCCGGTCATTTCTGCGATCATCACATCCGCCGAAACAATCTGCTGCCAGATAGTCTGAAGAAACGCTCCTGGGCTGTAGATTTCATCTGAACGGACGCAGTCATAGCCGATATCAAGTATGGCCGGCTTCAGTACATCCTTGTAGTACTCGTTGTATGGATTCTTGAAAGGCATTATCACAAATGCCTGCGGTCGCTTTTGAGAGGCTGAATCAGTATTAGAGGCAAGGTCTACGCCAGTATTTGAAAGAGATTCGCGAAGCCTGGTAATCTGTTGTTCGACTGAAAACTGTTCTACCTTCAGAGACTCGGGCACACTTGACGGCTCGCCGAATACTTGGACAGCCTGCTTAATCTTCTCAAGCTGGGCTTGAAGAGTAGCCAGCTCATCAAATACGTCATCTAGAGTGCTCATCGAGGTGACCTATGACCTTACAATGAAAAAGGATCAGCTTGCCAGGAGGTTGCCCAGATCATCAGGCATCTCCCATTGCTTGGTTAGCGGACTTTCAAAGCCGAACCGTTTGCTAAATTCCCGGCAGGCCAAATCGTAGGCCGCAGCACCTCGGCCGATTTCATGTTCAACGTGCAAGATATCTGAGAGCATTTGGTCGACGACCTCAGGCATCCGGTCAATATCAAAGAAGAACTCTCCATGGCCATTCTTAAGGCGGCGAATCAAGCCAGACTTGCGCCAGTATCCAAACATCATCCATGAGCATCGGGCATCGTGATCACTAGCATCTTTCATCGCGTAATATGTAAGTCGTTTCATTGCAATTACCAAAGGTATTGCATTGAGCTCTGTTTCGCTTAAAACGGCGGTGAAGAAGGAACGGGTTGATGCGACGCTGCTATAAATCCACATCGCTTGGGTATCCGCGTAGTACTCTTCTAAGGGCGTTCGCAGAAAGGACTCTACTTTAACGCGGGTCGGATCGTTAAGATTGTAGGGCACGCTATGGCCGCAGAGGTCATGAGCCTGGACGTGGGCGGTAGTGAGGAGACGAATGCTCTCCTTGTTAAGGAGGGAACTTCTTGAGAGCCATTCCGCGACATTCGGGAAAGCTCTTTCAACTAACGGCATCTGGTCGAGGAACATGTCGCCGAACGTACTGAACAGCAATCCACCGGCAGTAGCAGGATCAATTCCGCTATCTGGCCCCATTTCAACAAAATCTGCAAAGAGAACAGGAGGACGCTTTCCCGCACTTAGAATGATCTCGACGCCTTGCATGCGCGAAGCCAGGATTGCTTCCGGATAAGACTTCTCTCCCAGGCGCTCTACCAAGCGCTCAACAAAGGCTCGACTGCGCGATATTTGGAGCAACTCCAGGTTTCGCATGTTGATTCGGCAGAGTAAGACACATGGCTCCTGGGCTTCCCCTGACAGACGATTCCAGATCGTGAAGAACATCCGGTCATACTGGGCAGCAGCCAGCGTAGTATGGACCAGCCTTTCATACTGTGCAGCCACTCCGGAAAGATCACCGCATGCCGCCTTCTCCATGGCATAAACAGCAAGGTCAAAGTCCTCGCATAATGCAGCAGGAAGTTCGGATCGGTCAACCTTCTTGAAGGCCTGAATGGATTTCTCAAGCCTGCTTGGAATAGACCCCGTTGACACCATAATCTGGCTTGCTTCCTCAAATGCAGTGCCCAAGGTAGGATACTCCACGAGGAAAGTTGAGTGGTGGGACTGTGGTGCGTACAAAGCTTCCTCCTTCTGTGCCATGCACGAAATATGTAGTAGCGCTTAGGGTGACGAAGAGATAGCCAACCCTGTTTAGCCATGCATATTGTTAGCTCTATATATAGATAGCCCTTCTGCATGAGGGAGAGGCCTTGGTAACCCGGGCTCTCGGTCCTATCCTCTAGTGATCCACAGGCCCGGAACATTTCGTCCGGATCGTGGTGCGAACTCTCGGTCCCTGCTCTTAGTGACTTGGTCCTTGATAGGTACCCTCATTTTCGCCTGCCCCTCCCGCCAAAGGGCCTCCCTTGTAGAAGGTTAGACGCGGCTCGCCTTTGTTTGTTGAGACTTCTGTGCCAGAGGATAGGTCCTTCCGTTTCCTTAGGCCAGAGACTCGCCGCCTTTCTGTAAGCGCGAGAATCGGAGCCGAAATGGACCACCTAGCCATCCTCCTAAAGAGGGGGTCTGCACCTAGACTCTCTGGTCCTAGCGGCGGGAGTTGCGATTCCGCGCGATCCGCAGTGGTAGCCGTGCCGATTTCCCACGCGGACTCCGCGATCCGCGCGCGATAGTCCTTGGCCAGATGCTGCCAGCAGGGGAGCAGGACCAGCCAGACGGTCTCCCCTCCCGACCTGCGGCCCCAAGGAGAAGAGAAGCAGGGCCATGCTTCCGTACGTTCCGCCTGTGGCCGAGAAAGCACTTGGACCCTGCGGCGGGGAGAGGGAGGTCTCGAATACCAGGACTTCGCCTGGACAGGGCGGAGGCGCTTCGGAAGATGGCGTACGAGGAGCGCCGCACCTAGGCGACATACTTCCGAGAAGGTCTCCGGCGGGTGTCGCCTCCATGGCGGAGTGGCGGAACAAGCTCGCCAACCTCCTCGCCCAAGGCGTCGACATCAGCCAGCAGCAGGCGGCCAGGGCCGCGAGCCAGCAGGAGAAATCCAAGCAGCTCCAGACCCTCCTCGCCGACCGCAACCACCTCCTAACCGGGATCCGGAAGATGATCGCAGACCGGTAAGGTATCCGGGCCGAGAAGCTCCCTCCCTACCTTCCCGCCCCACTCCCCGCCGCAGCCCCCCCAACCTGTGCTACCCTCATAAAACCCGAAGGGCGTGTGGCCAGCACGCCCTCCGGTACTACGCGTTACTCAGTACCACTCTACTCAGCCGTGGAGGTCACGCCGGCGTCCTGCTTGCGCTCTTGGACGCCGGCGTCTTCGTTTCACCCACCTTCCTGCGTCCGCTTCTGCGGACGCTGGGGCGGGATGCCGTACTCGACCAGCTTCTCGTTCTTCGGGCCCAGCACCCCACGCACAGCGATCCGCAGACGGTTCGACAGATCCCGGCCGCTGAGCATCGCCGCGTTCAGGTCCTGCGAGGTCTGCTGCTTGATCGCCCGCTCGGCGTCCTGCCGCTTGCTGAGCTCGCGGGCGGTGGCCACCACGGCCTGCAACTGCACGCGCTCCTCCTGCAACACGGGCAGCGCGTTGATCTCCACCGCCCGAGCAAGTTGATCCCACTCCTCGATGAGCTCGCCAAATCTCTGTCCTGGCATTTTCGTTCTCCTTTCAGTCTGTCCGTTAGGTTGTGGCTCAGCCCAGCGTCTGGGCGAAGTCCAGGTCCATCTGCGCCAGTCCCCCACGACGGGAGATGGTGACGAGCAGGTTCTGGCCCTTCATCGCGACGTTGACGTCCTGCGACTGCACCGCCCCGAGCTCCAGCACGAACGCGCCGTAGGTCGCGGCGACCCGCGGGTCCTGGAACGACAGGACACGCTGGATCGTCGAAGGCCTCCGGGTGAGCTGCCAGCCGCTCATCGCCTTCACCAGCAGTTCCACCCGCTCCGCCTTGAGCCGCTCGACGACCGGCTTGCGGCGGGACTTCTCGTTCGGCGTCTTCTCCTGGGCTACAACTTGCGTCTTCTGCGTCATACGTTCTTCCTTTCACACCCTCCGGCGTCCCCATGACGCCGGAAGAACAACCTCCGTTCAAACCCTGACCCCCAGCGACGCGGACAGCGCCTCCAGCGCTTCCAAGGCCTCCCGCACCTTCTCGCGCTGGGACGGCGTCAAGATCCCCGCTTCGCCCTCGGCCGCGTCCAGGACCAGCGCGTCCAGGCTCTTCTCGAGGACCCGCCCGAGATCCGCGAGGCCGGCGAGGTGCGGCGCATGCTCTCCCTTCTCCCATTTGCTGAGCCGCGCCCGTGAAATCCCCAGCCGCTTCGCCAGATCCGTCTGCAACCAGCCTCGCTCCTCCCGCGCCCGCACGATGTTTCGTCCCAACCGCTGACGCACCGTCATCTCTCCAGGACCTTCCATTCCGATCCTCCTCGATTCGCCGTCCGTCCACCAAAGTTCCTCTTCCATGGACGTCGTTTCTTTTTCGGCAACTGCAACCCATTGTACGGGGTTTGCGTTGCGGACGTCTAGGGTCTGCCCCCGCCAATTTCCAATTCCGTATTTCGCGTTGACATTCTTGTTTGCGATACGATATGTTTCGTCGAACCGCAACAAGAGAGTGGAACTCGGCGTTGAGTGGGAGATCAGGCCGCGGAGCTGGAGGAACTCTCGACAAGGACGTGAGAATCTCTCGACGCCTGCGCCAAACTTATTGGGACGGATACGACGAACGACACCGCGGGCGGCGGCGCCATGGAGACGCCGAGCCCGCCCCGCGGAGAAAAGGATGGCCGCGATGCCTCAGCGAACCCTGCGGGTCTTGTTCGCCGCCTGCACCCTGGCGGCGGCTCTACTGGTGTGCCTCCCGGGCCCTGTCCACGCCGCGCCGCGGGCAGCGGCGGTGGATGGATGGGAGAGGGCCTGGGAATGGATCTGGAGGCTGTGGGGGGGAGAGGGGGAGAAGAGTGGAGTTGCGATCGACCCCGACGGTCAGCCAGCTCCGGGCGGCGGCGGGACCGCCCCCAGCGGAGGCGATTCCCAAGGATTGAACGGTCCTGAGATCGACCCTGCCGGGGGGAGATAGATCTCCCCCTTTCCGCCCTCTCCCGGCTCCACCCTCCCGGGAGAGGGGGCGGGGTGGACCTGTTCGATGTGTGAGAGAATGAGGCCACCGCAGGTAGAGGACAAGGAGACTCCGTGAACGAGCATCCCACGGCCGCCGAGCTGGACGCGTTTGTTCAGAAATCGCTTTCCTCCGAGCGCAGACGCGAGGTCCTCGCCCACCTCGCACGAGGCTGCGAATCCTGCCGTGAGGCCGCCGGCATGACCTTGGGGATGACACCGGTGGACCCCGACAGCTACGACGCCGTCATCAAGCGAGTCTTCCGGAAAGTGCAGCGAAGCGTGAGCCGAGAAGAGGAGAAGGCTCGCACGGCAGTGGCTCTCATTGAAAAGGGAGAGGCAAGCGCCCTCCCCCGAAACTTCCGCGGGCTTTACCTCTACCAGGAGTTGCTGAACCGGAGCTGGGCTCTCCGACATGAGGACCCCGCCAAAATGGTTGCGCTCGCACGGCACGCAACCCTGGTAGCCCGGACTTTCAGGGCAGAGATCTACGGCGCGGAATTTGTCGCGGACTGGCAGTGTCGAGCCTGGATGGAGCTGGGTAACGCCTATCGAGTTGCAGAGGATCTGAACGAGGCCGAGCAAGCGTTCCGCAAAGCCGAGCAACTGTTCAGCGAGGGTACTCAAGACGACTTACTGTACGTACGGCTGATGAATTTTCGAGCATCCTACTATGGAGACCGTCGAGAGCTCGATCTGGCGCTTGGAGCTCTGGACACGGTACGAACGGTTTATGAAGGCTTGGGCGATCGACACCTTGCGGCTCGGGCATCGATCAAAAAGGGTGTCTACGCCGGGTACGGCAACGACACTGCCGACGCGATCCGACTGACCCAGGAAGGGCTCGCGCATCTTGACAAGGCTCGCGATCCGGAGCTGTTCTTCCAGGCGGTTCACAACCTGGGTTGCTGGCTGGCTCAAGCCAACCGTTACGAAGAAGCACGCAAGGTGCTCTCGCGGAACCGCTGGCGGCAGCACGAGGCCGGCGGCCGCCTCAATCTCCTGAAGCTGCGCTGGCTCGAAGCGCAAATCAACGTGGGCCTCCAGCACTTCGAGCGCGCCGAGCGCGGCTTCCTGGCCGTGAAGCAAGGCTTCCTGGACGTCGAGAAACCCTACGACGCCGCCGTTGCCTCGCTCGATCTCGCGACCCTGTGGCTCAGCCAGGGGCGCACGACCGAAGCCAAGGCCGTCTCGCTGGAAGCCTTCGAGATGTTCCGCTCCCTCGGAATCCGCCGCGAGGGCACGGGAGCGTTCCTGATTCTCATGAAAGCCTTCCAGGCAGGTACGGCCACGGCCAGGCTCGTCAAGAGCGTCGCGGAGCATCTCCGGAAGGCGCAGAGCGATCCGGCCGCCAGGTTCGAGCCGCCGGGGGAGTAGGGTCGGGGCTCGGAGGATTCGCCCTGAAAGGGCCGAAATTTGAATAGCCTGGTGCTTCAGCGCCAGGTGGACGGACGGCCCCCCTTCTTCATCCGCCCCGAAGGAGGCGGTGCCTTTCACGAAAAGTTGGGTCCCGCCCCGTCAGGGCGGAGGGAGGTTGTGGGGGACCGGCGACCTGGCGCTGAAGCGCCAGGCTATTCAGATTTCGGCCCCTTCGGGGCGGAGACATCGTCTGTGGGCATCTCTACAGGCACACTGCTAAAGATGTATCGTCGTCGACCGGATGGCGCGCGCCAACGTCGGCATCACCCCGCCAGCCGCCCGCCCAACTCCTGGAACAGCTTCCGCACCGACTCCTGAATCCGGCGGTCGATCTCCTCTTCCGTGATCCCCCCGATCTTGGCGGAGGGCGCCGGCGGGGACGGAGGGGCGAGCGCGGCGCCCTCGGGGAGCAACCCGCGGAGGACCTGGGCGGACTCGGTCGGCGGCTCCGTGCGGGTGGGATAGGCCAGACGGAAGAACTCGTCCGGCTGGAGCCCCATCGCGGCCGACATGTTCAACAGGTGCTCGACCTTGAGCTCGAGCTGTCCGTTGAGGATCCGGCTGAGGTGGCTCGGGTTGATGCCCAGACGGCGCGCCAACTCGCGGTTGGTCACCCCGAGCATCCTCATGACCGTCTTGACCAGTTGCAACAGCCTCTCGATTTCCGGTTCTGGCATCGCTCCGAAAGGATACACGAGATCGCGCGGAGCCACAAGAGGCAACAAAAAATCGGGAATCCGATTGACAGAACCGGCAACGCCTGTTAAAACATGTCCAGGCAGCCGGAGAGTTTTTGGAAGCCGGGAAATAGTTCCCGGCACACGCCCCCGGCCCGAGGAGACACGCGATGGCGAACCCGAACCGGCCGCAGGGCCCCGCGAACGCTTTTTCGGCGGATTATCTCGACCTGCTCCACCGGCGGGACGAGGTGCCGTCCGCGCGGGAAGCGGAGAGGGCGGGGCCGTGGAAAATCGTGAAGCAGGAGTCCGGCTATGGGATCTACCGTCTCTGGGAGAGCCCCGAGGCGGGTCATTCGCCGGTGGTGACCTGCAAAGATCAGCAGACGGCGTTGCTCGTCCTGGCCGTCCTCCCCCTGGCGGGCCGGGACCCGGTGTACCGGAGGGTGGAGACGCCCGGGACGACGGGCGTGCGGCTGGAGAGCGAGGGGGAGGAGGCGCTGTCGCTCTCGGTAGAAGACCCGGAGATGATCAACGCCGTGAATCTGGCGGCGGAGGTGGCGCGGTCTCCCCTGTCGCTGGCGGCGATCGTGGAGGCTTCGGGGCCGCAGGCGCAGGAGATCCTGGGGCAACTGCTGCGGGAAGGCGGCGCCGGAAGCTCCGTGCTCGCCGCCCACCTCTAAAAACGTCTCCTAAGCTTCCGGGAACATTTTTAAGCCTTAAAAACCGTCCCGGAAGCTTACAAACGGCCGCGGAAGCTTAAAACTCGTTTTTTAGCTTCCGGCGCGGTTTTTTATCTTCCGGGACGGTTTTTAACGCTCCGCGGCCGTTTTTAAAGCTCCGGCGCCGTTTTTTACGCTCCGCCGCGGTTTTTAAGGCTCAGGCGCCGTTTTTCAAGCTCCGCCGCCGTTTTTCAAGCTCCGCAGCTCCGCCCTCCAGCCCAGGAATGAATTCCTGGGCTATGTCCCCTCGCCCTACGGGCGGACAATGCAGATCTACGTCAGGCCGAGTTGCGTTCTCGTCTTCTTCGGGAGCTTGCCAGCGACCAGGAGGTAGGACTGCCGGATCAGCTCCTTCAGCTCGTCCTCGGGGAGGACGCCCAGCGCGGCGACGCTCACCCAGGAGTGGTGGGCGAGGTAGGGGGCGGGACGGATGCCGTCCTTCTGGACCATGGTGCCGAAGGCGATCGGGTCCACCTTGAAGCTGAAGGGCTCGTAGTCCGGCAGGCCGAAGACCACGAACATCTTGCCCCCCACCAGGAAGCAGAGGTCGTTCCCCCACTTCACGTCCTCGGTGACGCCTGGCAGGCCACGGCAGAAGCCGAGGATGCGGTCGGGGTCGGGTTTGCGGGACGGACTCATGGTTGAAGAATATCGCGGTTCCCGAGGGAGGGTGGGTCTTCGCCCGTAGGGCGCAGGGCGCAGGGACATAGCCCAGGAATTCATTCTTGGGCAGGCGGGGAGGCCGGAAGACGCGGAGGCGAACGGAGAACGGCACCTCTCCTGCCCAGGAATGAATTCCTGGGCTATGTCCCTGGACCCCTGGCGGGGTCGAAAGGCAGGCATCGATGGGGGCTTCCGGCCCACCTTGGAGCCGCGGAGTCCTGAACGGCCTGAAAGCATCAGAGCCCGGGGGATCGCTCCCCCGGGCTCCCTCTACTTCCCCTGGACTCCCCTCGAAAACTTCAAAACATCAAATGAAAAACGCCCTCCCCCTCCAGTGCTACAAATAAGAAGACTTCAAAGTAGGAGCGACGCTTCCTTTCGCCGTCCCCCTCTCTCCTCCCCGCGTCCGTTTTGCGTCACTGACTTGATGACAGTATAGGGACCCGGGTATCAGGAGTCCTCAAGGTTGCCCTCAAATCCTCGAAAACCTGCCTCATAAAATCTAAAATCCCTCAGGACAAAAGAGTTAAGCCCCCCATCAAAGGCTCGCAAGGGGTCGCGCGGCCTGGAGATCTCCCTTCCGCGGACGGTCCTCAGGAACCGGCCGGCGGCCTCAGAGGATCTTTTTTAGACTCTTTTAGCTCGCGGCGTCTTCGCCGCGGCGGAGGAGATCGATGACGTACTCGAGGAGGGCGGTGTCGGCGAGCTGCTGCTCGAAGGTCTTGCGGAGGAGCAGGAGGGAGGCGCCGGCTTCGCGGCCGATGCCCAGGGCCATGAAGACGTCGGCCGCTTCGAGGACCACGGGGACGGCCTCGGCGATCTTGTCCCTGCGGAGGAGCAGGGAGCCCCGCTCCAGGCCGGCGAGGGCCGCCTTGTAGCCGAGGTCGATCTCCTCGAAGCCCCGCTGGACCTCGGCGAGCGCCTGTTCGGCGCGGTCGAGCTCGCCCAGGCCGGCGTTGACCTGGGCTTCCAGCCAGCGCACTTTCAGCTCATTGATGCGCCCGCCGGGATCGAGCCCGCGGCTCTTCAGCTTCCACAGGGCGATGCGGGCCTCGCGCAGGCGGTCGCAGTCGACCAGGAAGCGCGCCTGGTTGTGCAGGGCCACGTAGACCAGCCGGGGATCGCGGTGCTCGTCGATCAGCGCGAGGCCTTGCTCCAGGAAGCGGACCGCCTCCTCGGAGTCCCCTTGATAACCGGTGTACACCCCCTTGCTGATGAGGGTGCGCCCGGCCATGTGGTCGTCGCCGTGCCGCTTGTAGATGGAGAAGACCATGTCGACGGCGGCGCCGGCGAGGTCGAAGCGCCGCCGGTCGCTGTAGAGGGAGGCCTGGATGTCGAACAGGCGGGCCGACAGGAGGTCGTCCTGGGTGCCCTGGACGAACACCTCGGTGGCCTTGGCCAGGGCCTTCTCGGCCTCGACGAGGTTGTCCGCGACGCGGTAGGCGTTGCCCAGCTCCATCCAGGCGCGGCAGCGGAGGTCCGCCGTCTGGTGCTCGGTCAGCTCGGCGAAGTCCGGCGTCTGGGCGAGGGCCAGGGCCCACTCGGCCAGCCGGACCATCTCGCCGGGATCCTCGTGCCGCAGGCTCCAGCTCCTGGCGAGCAGGGCCTCGAACAGGGGGACGCCCCGCAGGTGCGACGGCGTCTCGGGGAGCCCTTCCACTCCCGAGACGGCGAGCAGCGACAGGGCTTCCTGCTTCCGGCCCTCCAGGACGTCGACGGTCCGCTCGGAGACCCGGCTGATCCGGCGGATGGTCCGATCCATCACCAAGTCGTACTCGGCCGACTCCTGGGCGGACAGGACCCGCTCAGGAGGCATGCCTTCGCCGTGCAGGGCGTTGAAATGGGGGGCCAGGAAAGCGCTGCAGCTCTCGCAGCCGCGGATCAGGTGAGAGACGACAGCCCGAACACGCTCCGCAGGGAGCCTCTTCCACACAAAATCGTCCAACTCTCCCTGAGTCGGGTGGTCGGTCACGCGTCTCTCCTTTCCCTGGATTCTCTCACAAGCCAGGCCCGATTGCCCCCCTCGGCTCACCACCCGTCGTTGCCGTTGGGATCGATCGCGCTGCCCTGGTCCACCGGGGCCCTCTGGGTGGTGGCGAGCGCTCTGCTCCCGTTGGGGTCGATGGCGGAGCCCTGCCAGGGCCCCTCCTGCAGGGCCTTCGCTTCCCTCCGGGCGGCCGGCTGGCGGCGGGGCGGCGCGGCGGGCCGGGGCGCGAGGCCCAGGCCCTCCAGCCAGGACCAGGCCCGGGCCACGAGGGCGGCGCCCTCCACCTCCCACAGCCCCGCCGCCCGGGACGGGACCGGCGTCACGAAGAACAGGGCGGCAAGCCCGGCCGCGATCAGGACACGTCGATTTCGCTGAGACATCTGGGACCTCCTTTGGATTGAACGGAGCGCGCCGGAGCCCCCATGGCCCGGGCGTCCGTGGAGCGCAACCTCACTCCTGCGATCAGGTCTTCCAGTATCCCAAACCGGGTGGGATTTATAGCCGGCGGACCATCTTTCGGGGTCCCGGAAGGAAGGGGCGGTTGGTTGATCCCCTTGAATCGCGGAGGGGATTCTGGTATCTTTTCGTGCCCTTCGAAGGGCGAGCTAGGAGATTTGAACCATGGCCAAGCAATGTGAAATCTGCGGCAAGACGACCGTGTTCGGCAATAACGTCAGCCACGCCCACAACGTGACCTCGCGCACCTGGGAGCCCAACCTGCAGCGGGTCCGCGCGCTGGTCGACGGCGCCGTCCGCCGCGTCCGGGTCTGCACGCGCTGCCTGCGCAGCGGCAAGATCGTGAAGGCGCCGGTCCGGAAGTGGAGCCCCGAGGGCGAGACGGCTCAGAAGAGCTAGCTCAGCCCCGGCACAGTCCCCCCGCCCGAGCCCTCACCCCCAACCCCTCTCCCGACCCCTCCCACCCACACCGGGAGAGGGGAGAGGAGTGTCTTGGAGAAGACGTCGGGGTGGGGTTTTTTACGCCTTTCTCCCTCCTCTCCCGGTGAGGGAGGGAGGGAGGGGTCGGGAGAGGAGGGCCGGGGTGGTGAGGGCCCCTAACTCATCGCCTCCATCCGTCCCCCGCCGCCTTTCTCCCCGGTAGCCCGGCGTCCCACCCGCAGCACTCCCGCGATGTTCTGCACCTCGCGCAGAAGCTTGTCGAGGTGCTTGCGGTCACGGAGCTGGCAGACGACGCCGATCGCTGCCGAGGCCGGTCTCGCGGTGGGTGTCCGCCTCGATGGAGGTGATGTTGCTGCCCGCCCGGGTGATGGCCTCGGTCAGCCGCGCCAGCATCCCCTGCTGGTCCTCCACCTCGATGGTCAGCGAGACCTGGTAGACGTCGTTCTTCCCCTGCTCCCACTTGACCTCGATCTCCCGCTCCGGGTTGTAGAACAGGTTCTGCACGTTGGGGCAGTCCACGCGGTGGACCGAGACCCCGCGGCCGCGGGTGACGTAGCCGACGATGTCCTCGCCCGGCAGCGGCGTGCAGCACTTCGCCAGGTAGGCCAGCAGGTCGCCCTGGCCTTTGACCGTGATCGGTCCGGCGGTCCCGTTCCCGAAGGGGAGGATGCGGCTCACGGCCTGGCGGATGCGGCCCGGCTTCTCCTGCGCCTCCGCCAGCTTCTCCTGCCCCAGGACCCGCTCCAGCACGTGGCGCGACTCGGTCTTGCCGAAGCCGATGCGGCTGTAGAGGTCGTCGATCTTGGCCAGGCCCTCGCTGTGCAGGAGCTCGGTGAAGCCGGGCGAGTCCGTCACCTTCTTGATCGACAGGCCGTACTTGCGGATCTCCTTCTCCAGGAGCCGGCGGCCGATCTCCATGGCCCGCTGCTTCTGCTGCGTGTTCAGCCACTGCCGGATCTTGTTCTTGGCGCGCGAGGTGACGACCAGGTTCAGCCAGTCCCGGCTCGGATTGCGCGACGGGTTGGTCAGCACCTCCACCATGTCGCCGTTCTGGAGCGCCGGTGCGCAGCGGCACCAGCTTGCCGTTGACCCGCGCGCCCGCGCAGTGGTGGCCGAGGTCGGTGTGGACCCGGTAGGCGAAGTCGAGCGGCGTGGCGCCGCGCGGGAAGGAGAAGACCTCCCCCTTGGGCGTGAAGACGTAGACCTCGTCCGGGTAGAGGTCGACCTTCAGCGTGGTGAGGAACGTGCGCGGGTCCTGGACCTCCTTCTGCCACTCCAGGAGCTGGCGCAGCCAGAGGATGTTGGGATCGCTGGCCAGCGGCGCGGCCTTCCCCTCCTTGTAGCGCCAGTGCGCCGCGATCCCCTCCTCGGCGACGAGGTCCATCTCGCGGGTGCGGATCTGGACCTCGAACGGCTGCCCCTGGTCGCCGACCACGGTGGTGTGGAGCGACTGGTAGAGGTTGGGCTTGGGCATCGCGATGTAGTCCTTGAACCGGCCCGGGATGGGGCGCCAGTTCTGGTGGACGATGCCGAGCGCGGCGTAGGTGTCCTTGAGGCTCGCCGTGACGATGCGGAAGGCGAGGTAGTCGTAGAGCTGGGAGATGTCGATCCCCTGCCGGCGGAGCTTCTCGAAGATCGAGTAGTAGCGCTTGACGCGGAAGCTGATCTCGGCGTCGATCCCCGCCGTGTCGAGGCTGCGGACCAGACGGTCGCGGATGCGCTCGGTGGCGCCCTGCCCCACCTTCATCTTCTCGGCGATCTTGTTGTGCAGCTCGGCGAAGTGATGGGGGTAGAGATGGAAGAAGGCGAGGTCCTCGAGGTCCCCCTTGACCCGCGCCATGCCGAGGCGGTGGGCGATCGGCGAGTAGATCTCCAGGGTCTCGCGCGAGATGCGGCGCCGCGCCTCGGCCTGCAGGTGCTGCAGGGTCTGCATGTTGTGCAGGCGGTCGGCGAGCTTGACGACGATGACGCGGATGTCCTTGGCCGAGGCCAGGATCATCTTGCGGAAGGTCTCGGCCTGGGCCTCGTCGCGCCGCACGTACTCGTGGCGGCCGATCTTGGTGACGCCGTCGACGAGCTCGGTGATCTCGGCGCCGAACTCCTTCTCCAGCGCCTCGCGGGTGGTGAGGGTGTCCTCCAGCACGTCGTGGAGCAGCCCGACGGCCACGCAGGTCTGGTCGAACTTGAGGTCGGCGAGCAGCCAGGCGACGTTCAGCGGGTGGACCATGTACGGCTCGCCGGAGCGGCGGACCTGGTCCTTGTGCATCTCGGCGGAGAAGTCGTAGACGGCGCGCAGGAGCTCCGGATCGTTGACGCGCCCCTGCTGCGAGAGGCAGTCGAGGATCTCCTCGAACCGGGTGATTCCCGGCTGCGGGACGGGCGGCGGAAGGCTCTTCGCGAGAGGCATGAGCGTCCCCCGCGGAGGCGGCGTCCTGAAAGAGGGACCTCGGCGGGTTACTGATTATAAGGGGGAAGTCACTTTCTTGCTTCCCAAATGAAAACTCCCTCCTCTCCCGGTGCGGGAGGGAGGGAGGGGTCGGGAGAGGAGGGCCGGGGAGGTGAGGGCCTACGCCCGCCGCCGAGCCGCCGGGGGACGCCGGGACTCGCCGCCGCCGGTCGTGCGGGACGGGGTCTCCGGGGTGGCCGCCGCGGGCGCTCCGCCGTCCCCCCGGATGCGGCCCTTGGAGCCGAAGTACTGCTCCCACAGCAGGGTGAACGGGCTCGCCACGTAGATCGACGAGTAGGTGCCCACCAGGATGCCCACGAACATCACGAAGGCGAAGCCGCGGATCACGTCGCCGCCCCAGATCAGCAGGGCGAGCAGCGCCAGCAGCGTCGAGCCGCCGGTGAGGATCGTGCGCGAGAGCGTCTGGTTGATGCTCTCGTTCAGCGTCTCGATCATCGGCTTGCGGCGGTTCTTCCGCATGTTCTCGCGCACGCGGTCGAAGATCACCACGGTGTCGTTCACCGAATAGCCGATCAGGGTCAGGAACGCCGCGATGGTGGTCAGGTTGAACTCGAAGCCCGCCAGGGCGTAGAGGCCGAGGGTGACCAGCACGTCGTGGAGGCAGGCCATGATCGCGCCGACGCCGAAGCGCAGCTCGAAGCGGATCCAGATGTAGACCAGCATGCCGACCAGCGACAGGATCACGGCCCAGAAGCCCTGGCGCCGCAGCTCCTCGCCGATCTGCGGACCGACGTTCTCGACGCCCTGCACGGCGAAGCTGCCGAGGCTGGCCCCCTGCTGAAGGGCGCTCACCACCGCCGGGCTCACGCCCTGCAGCCCCGAGAGGTCGTTCCAGGAAGTGAACAGGCCCACTTCCTTCCGCTTGTCCAGGATGCGCTTGGCCACCGCCTCGTAATGGGCCGTGCTGTCGCCGCCCACCTTGTTGGGGTTGGCCTGCCGCAGCGTCGCCTCCACGGCCTCGGCGCCGATGCGGTTGAGGTCGGGCTTGCCCGTCTGGCCGGGGTTGAACTGGCGGTCGAGGGCGGCGAGCACCTGCGCGCCGCTCCCCTCCTCCCGGCCCTTGGCGAGCCGGGTCTTGATGATGACCTCGTCTCCTCCTCGCCGAGGCCCTGGATCTGGGCGTCGCCCATGCCCTGGGAGGCGAGGATCGAACGCAGGCGCTCGACGTCGGGCTGCTCGCGGAACTTGAGCCGGACCTGCGTGCCGCCGGCGAAGTCGACGCCGACGTTGAGGTTGCCGTGAACGAAGACCGAGAAGATGCCGACGCCTACCAGGATCAGGGAGACGACGACCCAGAACTTCCGGTACTTCATGAAATCATAGTTGGTGTCGCGGAGGAACTCCATCGCGTGCTCCTTAACAGAGGGCCCTTGAGCCCTAGATCGAAAGCCTCTGGATCCGCGTGCGGGAGAGCACGAGGTCGAACAGCCAGCGGCTGACGAAGACGGCGGTGAACATGGAGGCCAGCAGGCCGATCGTCAGCGTGACGGCGAAGCCGCGGATCGGGCCGGTGCCGAACTGGAACAGGAAGAGCGCCGCGATCAGGGTCGTCACGTTGGAGTCGATGATCGAGGAGAGCGCCTTCTGGAAGCCCAGGTCGACCGCCGATCGGACGGTCCTCCCGGCCCGCAGCTCTTCCCGGATGCGCTCGAAGATCAGCACGTTGGCGTCCACCGCCATGCCGATGGTCAGGATGATGCCGGCGATGCCGGGCAGCGTCAGGGAGGCGCCGAACATCGCCAGGCCGCCGAAGAGCAGCACGATGTTGAGCGCCAGGGCGATGACGGCGTTGAGGCCGCTCAGGTTGTAGACGATCAGCATGTAGAGCACCACCAGGGCGGTGCCGATGAGGCCGGCCTTGAGGCTCTTCTCGATGGAGTCGCGGCCGAGCGAGGGGCCGACGGTGCGCTCCTCCAGGTAGGTGATGCTGGCGGGCAGCGCGCCGGAGCGCAGCACGTTGGAGAGGTCGTCCGCCTCCTGCACCGTGAAGCCGCCCTCGATCTGGCCGCGGTTGTCGATGCGGCTGCGGACCACCGGCGCGGAGACCACGCGGCCGTCGAGCACGATGGCGAGGCCGGAGCCGACGTTGCGGCCGGTCAGGTCGCCGAAGGCCTTGGAGCCCTCGGGGGTCAGCGTGAACTCGACGAGCGGGTTGCCGAACTGGCCGCGGGCCGAGTTGGCGTTCTTCAGGTCGCGGCCGGTGACCGTGCGCACCTTCTCGACGGCGTAATAGGAGGTGCCGACCACCTGGCCATCCTTGTCGAGCTGGTCGCCGTCGAGGATCTCGAGCTCCGGCGGGAGCTGGCCGCCGTAGTTGCTGAGGATCTGCTCCCGGCTGCCGACGCCGCCGCCGCCCTGCGGATAGCGGACGATGCGGAACTCCAGGAAGGCCGTGTTCTTGATCAGCTTGCGGACGCGCTCGGGGTCGTCGACGCCGGGGAGCTGCATGACGATGCGGTGGCCGGTGGCCGTGGGCACGATGTTGGGCTCGGCGACGCCGAACTCGTCGACGCGGTTGTTGATCGTCCGCACGGCCTGGTTGACGGCGCCGTTGCGCACCTCGGCGACCCCCTGCTGCAGCATGGTGAAGGCCGCGTCGTTGCCGTTGCGGTCGATCTCCCAGCGCGAGTTCGCGACGAGGTCGTTCAGGACGTCCCAGGCCTGGCCCGTGCCGCCGCCGGCGAGCACGAACTCGGAGTCGCCGGTGCGGCGCGGCTGGAGGTTCGCGACGCCCTTTTCCTTGGCGCTCTCGACGAAGCGCGCCATGTCGGCGTCGGTCTCGGCGCGCAGCGCGTCTTCGGTGTGGACCTGCAGCACCAGGTACATGCCGCCCTGGAGGTCGAGGCCCAGGTTGATCTTCTTTTCAGGCGGATAGGCCACCGCCAGCGCGCCGGCGACGACCGCCAGGATCAGCAGGCCGCGCCAGAGCAGGTTCTTGTTCATGACTGACTCCCTTTATCGCTCTCTGTCGTCTCGAGGCCCGAGATCGCCGACTTGGCCATCTTGACGCGGACGTTGTCGGCGATGCGGACGATCACGGTGCTGGTGTCCACCGAGACCACCTCGCCGTAGATGCCGCCGTTGGTGATCACCTTGTCCCCCTTCTTCAGGTTGGCGATCATCTGCGCCAGGGCCTTCCGCTGCCGCTGCATGGGCAGCATCAGGACGACGTAGAAGATCCCGAAGATGAGGATCATGGGCAGGAGGCCGCCCAGCGCGCCGGTGATACCGCCACCGGGGGACGCCTGGAAGGCGAGGACCGTCGAAGGGCTGAGAAATGGATTCATCGCGCAAGATCCCGGCGGAGTGCGCCCGCCTTCAAGAGCTCCTTTGCTCCAGGGGATTGGAAGAAACCGGCAGGACCCCGAGATCGGGCCCTTCCGGCGCGTCTTCGCCGGTGGCACGGCGGTCGAAACTCGCCTGGTCCGCTAACGCACCGAGTTGGATAGCCTGCCGAAGGTCGGCCATAAAGTCAAGGTAAAAGCGCAGATTGTGCAGCGTCGAGAGCACCGCCGCGGTCAGCTCGCCCGCCTTCGTCAGGTGGTGCAGGAAGGCCCGCGACACCCGGGAGCAGGCCGGGCAGGAGCACCCGGCGTCCACCGGCCGGGGGTCGTCCTTGAAGCGGGCGTTCTTGATCCTGAGCACCCCCTCGCGGGTGAAGAGCACGCCATGGCGGGCGTTGCGCGCCGGCAGCACGCAGTCGAAGAGGTCGACCCCCTGGGCCACGGCGTGGAGGATGTCCTGCGGGTAGCCGACGCCCATGAGATAGCGCGGCTTGTCCGCCGGCAGCACGGGAGCGGTCCACTCCACCACGCTCCCGGGCTCGGGCTCGCCCACGGAGACGCCGCCGATGGCATAGCCGGCGAAGTCCAGCTCCGCGATCTCCGCCGCCGCCCGCTCCCGCAGGTCGCGGTAGGCGCTCCCCTGGACGATGCCGAACAGCGCCGTGCGCCCCTCCTTCCAGGCGGCCCGCGCGCGGCGCGCCCAGTCGAGGGTCCGCCGCCAGGAGGTCTCGGCCGCCGCCTTTTCCACCGGCCACGGCGGGCACTCGTCCAGCATCATGGCGACGTCCACCCCCATCCTCTCCTGGTGGTCCACCACCCCCTCGGGGGTGAAGCGGAGGGGAGAGCCGTCGAGATGGCTGCGGAAGGTGACGCCGCCGGCGTCCACCGTGCGCAGCCCCCCCAGGCTCCAGACCTGGAAGCCGCCGCTGTCGGTGAGGATGGGGCCGCGCCAGCCGGTGAATTCATGGATCCCCCCGAGCTTCTCGACGACGTCGATCCCCGGCCGCAGGGCGAGGTGATAGAGGTTGGCCAGCATGATCGAGGCTCCCGCGGCCTCCAGCTCCTGGGGGGTGACCCCCTTGACGGCGCCCAGGGTGCCCACGGGCATGAACGCCGGCGTCTCCACCACCCCGTGCGGAGTGGTGAGCCGTCCCCGGCGGGCCTTGCCGTCGGTGGCGAGGACTTCGAAACGGAGGCTCAGGGCCGGGTCCCCGCCCCCGCTCTCTTTTCGCCGCTCACGTCGATCACGCGCGTCTGCACTCCGGGCGGCAGCTTGAGCACGAAACGCTCGGCGGGAATCGGAGCGTTCCTCTTCATGCCGCTGAACTGGTACTCGACCGTGTCGCCGTCCGCCTCGACGTACTTCAGGCGGCTGGGGAAAAAGGTGGCGTCGTCGATCCACAGGGTCATGCCCTTGAGCCGCTTGGCGATGCGCTGGTACTTGGGAACCAGCTCCATGCGGTAGGGCTCCCCCTTCTTCCCGGGCAGCTTGAGCTTGACCGTGAAGTATTCGAGGAGGGTCTGCAGGCTGCCGCTCGCCCCCAGGTACTTGAACACCTGGTTGGAGTAGCGCCCCACCTTGAGGGTCTCGGCCCGCTTGAGGTCGCGGTACCAGGTGGTCATGTGGTCGCCTTGGATCACCACCGTGATCGGGGTGGGCGACTGGTACTCCCAGCGCACCTTGTCCGGCGCGGCGTAGGAGAAGATCCCCTTGGACTGTTCCGGCGCGGCCAGCATGGAGCTCTCCTGCTGCTGGACGAAGCTGGCTTCGAGGGTCTTGAGCTGCCGCTGCTCGTACTTGACGCGGTCGACCAGGGCCTGGAGGCGCTGGGGCCCGGTCAGGCCGGCGGCCAGGGGATCGGGGACGGCGGGAGTCTTGGCCGCGAACGACGGCGTCGCGGCGAGAAAGGCCAACAGGATGAGGGTGGGTTTCTTCATAGGCGCTCTTCCGGGCAGAAGAACGATCCTATCGCCCGGTTTGTTCCAGTTCAACGAGCCCTCACTCCCCCTACCCCCTCTCTCCCGACCCCTTCCTCCCACCCACACCGGGAGAGAGGGGGACCAAAAATTCTCCTTTGGCTTCTCTTGACTAACCTCTCCTCCTCTCCCGGTGTGGGTGGGAGGGAGGGGTCGGGAGAGGAGGCCGGGAGGTGAGGGCTCACTCCTCCGCCCGCCCGAACAGCAATTCCAGGAACGGCCGGTCTTCCCGCCGGCAGAAGAGGTAGACGTGGTCGCCGGGGAGCAGCGCCATGTCCCCCTTGGGCGCCAGCAGCTCGCCGCCCCGCACCACCAGCATGGCCGCCGCCCCCTGCGGGAAGGGGATGTCGGCCAGGGCGGTGAAGCAGACCGGCAGCGCCTCGTCGACGAAGAAGGAGAGGACCTCGCCGTCGAGGACCTGGGTGGAGTTGATCTCCAGGACGGCCTTGGGGGGCGGCGGGGCGTCCGAGGTGAGGCGCAGGCGGCGGCTCAGCCAGGAAACGGTGCCGCCGGGCACCAGGGCGCTCGCCACCACCACGAAGAAGACCACGTCGAAGAGCCGCTCGGCCCCCGGCACCCGCTCCAGCACCGGGAAGGTGGCGAGGATGATGGGCACCGCGCCGCGCAGCCCCACCCAACTGATGAAGGCCGTCTCCCGCCAGGGGAACCGGAACGGCAGCAGGCAGAGGACCACCACCAGCGGGCGGGCCACGAAGGCCAGGAACAATCCCAGGGCGAGGCCCTCCCAGGCCACCGCCAGGAGGCGGGAGGGGAAGACCAGCAGCCCCAGCATCAGGAACATGGCCACCTGGCCGCACCAGGCCGCGGCGTCGTGGAAGTGGGCGAGCCCCGTCCGGTAGGGGATCCCCCCGCTCCCCAGCACCATGGCGGCGAGGTAGACGGCCAGGAAGCCGCTGCCCCCCATCAGCGTGGGCAGGCCGAAGGCGATCAGGGCCACGGCCAGGGAGAGGACCGGGTAGAGCCCGCCGGCCGCGAGCCGGCTCCGCCGCATCAGGGCCCGGCCCGTGAAGCCGATCCCCAGCCCGAGGGCCGTTCCCACCAGGATCTCCACCACCACCTCGGCGGCGATTTCCAGGCCGCTCGGGGGCCTTCCCTCCGCGAGGCTGTGGGTGAGAGCCACGGTGAGGATCACCGCCATGGGGTCGTTGAGCCCGGACTCCAGCTCCAGGGTGGCGCCGATCCGGTGCTTCAGCCGGGCGCCGCTCGCCCGGAGCACCGAGAAGACCGCCGCGGCGTCGGTGGACGCGACCACGGCTCCCAGGAGGAAAGCGGTGGGCCCGTCGAAACCCAGACCCCGCGCCGCCAGGGCCACCAGGGAGGCCGTGCCGGCCACGCCCACGGTCGCCAGCACGCCGGCCGGCGCGAGCCCCCGCCGGAAATCGCTCAGCGGCGTGTTCAGGCCGGCGTCGAAGAGGATGAGCGCCAGGGCCATGATGCCCAGGCGGAAGGCGAAGCCGTAGTCCTCGAACTCGATGCCGCCGATCCCCTCCGAGCCGGCGAGCATGCCCAGTCCCAGGAAAACCAGGAAGACCGGGACGCCGAAACGGGACGAGGCGCGGCTGAAGAGGACGCTGACGAGGAGCAGGAAGCCCACCACCACCAGGAGCCAGGCCGTCGCGTGCGGCTCGGCGGCCGCAGCGGCTGCGGGGAACGGAATCGGCGTCTCCATCTGGCGCGGACGATATCAGGCCGTTGACAGTATCCCGGTCGGGTGCTACCTTCCCGGCCCTTGAACCGGCCCGCGCCGGAGGGTGGAGTCCGCCATGCCTGAGCTGAAACTTGGAGCGAAATTCGAGTGCTACAACTGTGGCACGAAATTCTATGACCTGGGCAAGTCCGAGCCCCTCTGCCCGAAGTGCGGGGCCAATCAGAAGGACGCCGTGACCTCGGAGTCGCCGTCCTCCAGCCAGTCCTCCCGCCGCCGCCGCAAGGCGGAGGTCCCGAAGGCCGTGGACCTCGAGGAGGATGAGCCGATCGCCGCTGCGGACGATCTCGTCGACGACGAGCTCGTCGAGCCGGATCTCGTGGGCGCCGACCTCGGCGATGACGACGCCGAGGAAGAAGAGGACATCGACGACGAGGATTGAGATCGCGCTCGGGCTCGGGGGCAATCTGGGCGCGGTCGAGGAAACCCTGGTCCGGGCCCTCCGCCAGCTCGAAAGCGCGCTGGGCCCTCTGCTCGTCGCCTCCCTGTACCGCAGCCGCCCCGTCTCGCCCATCCCGCAGCCGGACTACCTCAACACGGCCGTCCTGGCCCGCACCTCCCTGGCGCCCGGGGAGCTGCTGGCCCTGGCCAAGACCCTGGAACGGGATGCCGGACGCCGCGACGGCCCGCGCTTCGGCCCCCGCCCCCTCGACATCGACGTACTCCTCTACGGCGACCTCCAGTTGGAATCCCCGGAGCTGACCGTCCCCCATCCCCGCCTGCGCGAGCGCCGCTTCGTGCTGGAGCCCCTGGCCGACATCGCGCCGGACTGGCGGGTGCCGCCGGACGACATAACGGTGCGGGAGTTGCTGGAGAGACTGGAAGAAGAGGGGGTGGAGCGGGTGGGGTGGAGTCGATGATGCTCGACGGACTGATCCTCGCCTTCCTCCTCCTCGCCTGGGGAGCGCAGGCTTTGATCCCCTGGCGCCTGGCGGAGGTTGAACCGGAGCGGCGGCGGCCCTGGGCGTACGCGCTGCTGCCTCTTCTGGTGCTCAGCGCCTTGGCGGCGATCCACTTCGCGCGGACGCATCCCGACGCGGCGGTCTACCAAGGGCTCTATCCCCTCTGGCTCTCGCGGCTGGGCCGGGTCCTCTCCGTGCTCTTCCCCGCCCTGGCCGTAGCGGACCTCGTGGCGATGATCGGGTGGCGGCGGATGGAGGAGGCCGCATGGCGGATCAGCGCCGGCTTCGGCCTCGTCTTCCTCCTGGCCGCCTCCACGGCCGGCGAGCTGATGCGCATCGGCGAGGGGCCGGAGAGCGGCCCCTTCTCCATGGCGTTTCTGATCCTCCTGCGGACGCTGCTCGCCCTGGGGGTGGCCGAAGCCCTGGCGCCGGGGAGACCTGTCTTCGCACCCATGGCCGGCGCGGCGCTCCCCTTCTACTACCTGCTGCTGCCGTCCGCCGTCGCCGCCGTCCTCTGGCGAGGCGGCCAGGGAATCACCCTCGGCGCCGCGGCCCTGCTGCTGCTGGCGGCGCGCTGGCTCCCCCAGGGGCTGCGCCGGACCGCCCTGCTCGGAGCGGCCTTGCTGGCGGGTCTGCTGATCGCCCAGGCCGGCGACCTTTCGCAGGCCCTCTCCGGGCCGATGACCGCTCCGATGCCGGAGCTGCCCGGCGTGCCCTGATTCTTCACACCGGATCGCCATGCACGAAGACCTTCGAGCGCGGCATCTCGCGCTCGATGGCGCGCAGGACCTTCACCATGAGGTCGTGGGCATCCTCGAAGGAGGCGGAGCGGGGGATCTCGAGGTGCAGCTCGATGAAGCGCTGGCCGCCGCTGCGGCGGGTCTTGAGGTCGTGCATCCCCACGACCTGGGGGGCGAAGGCGGCGACGACGGCCTCGATGCGCCGCAGCTCCTCCGCCGGCAGGCCGCGGTCGGAGAGGTCGCCCATGGCCTCCAGGGCCAGCGACGCGCCGCTGCGGAACACGTAGAGGGCCACCCCGATCGCCACCAGCGGGTCGGCCGGAGCCCAGCCGGTCCAGCGGACCACCATCAGGGCGGCCAGGGCGGCGCCGTTCACCCAGAGGTCGGTGGCGTAGTGCGCGCTGTCGGCCTTGAGGGCCGGGCTGCCGCTGCGCTCGGCGGCCCGCGAGAGGACCCGGGCGACGCCCAGGCTTACCAGGATCGAGACCGCGAGCACCCCGAGGCCCCAGCCGGTCTCCTGGGGCTCGCCGCCGTCCACCAGCCGGTTCACGCCCGCCCAGACCAGGCTGGCGGCGGCGGCCAGCAGGAAGATCCCCTGCCCCAGGGCCGCCAGGTTCTCGAACTTGCCGTGGCCGTAGGCGTGGTCGGCGTCGGGCGGCTGGGCGGCGCGCCGCAGGACGATGAAGTTGGCCGCGGAGATGAAGACGTCGATCAGCGAGTCCAGGGCCGCCGAGCCCAGGGCCAGCGAGCCGGTGATCCAGGCGCCCGTCCCCTTGAGCGCCACCAGGAACGCCGCCGCCGCCACCGCCACCAGGGGCGCCCGGAACGGATCGATACGGCTCAACCTTTGTGCTTGGCCAGCAGCGCCCTGGCGTTGGCCAGGGTCCTCTCCTGCTCGACGACCAGAGCGGGGACGGGCTGGCGGGCCGCGAGGCGGCGCAGGATCTCCCGCGCCTCCGCCGCCTTCTCCGCGTGGTGCTCCAGGAGGGCCTCGGCGAGGAAGAGGTGGTTGTCGAGATTGTCCGGGCCGAGGGCCACGGCGCGCCGCAGCTCGGCGACGGCCTTGTCGCGGTCGACCCAGCCGGTGAACACGGGGACCTTGGGGGCCAGCGTGTGGAGCCGCCCCAGGACGCGGTGGCCGGCGGCGGCCTCGTAGCGCTCGTCGAGGGCGATGAGGATCTCCGAGTAGCGCCGGACCTTGTCGCCCACGCCCTGGCGGGCGGCGGCCATGCGGCCGAAGACGTCCCCCCAGAGGCCCCAGTGGACGCCGGCCCAGAGGAGGATGGGCGGCGCGTCCGGGTTCCCCGCCAGGGCCTTGGCCGCCTGGGCGGGGGCGAGGGCGTCGAATTTCTGCCGCCCGCCAGCCTTGCGGGCCAGGCGGTCGAGGGCGGCCTCGGCCACCTCCTTGCCGCGGGCGAAGAGCGCCTGCTTCCCCTCCTTGGCGGCGGTGGCGTACTCCCCCTTGTAGTGGAGGGCGCGCAGGAGCTTCCAGTAGCCCTCCAGCCGGTCGGGCTGTTCCTTGACCGCCCGCTCGTAGGCGGCGACGGCTTCGTTGACCGGACCCTGGGCAGCCTTGGGGCCCTGATGCCCCTCCGCCCGCCGCGCCCAGGCGGCGTCTCCGGCGGCGATGGGATCGTCCTGGGCGGTCAGGGCGGCGGGGGCGAGGAGGAGAAGGGCGACGGTGAGGAGGAATCGCATGGCGGGAGGTATTGTAGCCGTCCGACTCGCGGTATCATTTCTCATGGCCGGCGACGAAACCCGTCTCCCGCTCGTCCCTCTCACCAACGTCGTGCACTTCCCGCGCACGGAGCTCCGCCTCCATGTGCTGGACCCCACCTACGTGCGGCTCGCCCAGGACCTCAGCGAGCTGGACGAGGACTCGCGCTGGATCGGCATCGTCCTCCTGAAGCCGGGCTGTTCCCTGGACCCCGAAGGCCGGCCCGAGATCTTCCCGAAGGCACCGCCGCCCGCGTCATGGACCTGGAGATCGCCCCGGACGGCCACTCCGACCTCCTGGTGTACGGCGAGGTCCGCTTCGAGCTGGAGTGCGAGGTCGGCGACACGCCCTATCGGCAGGGGCTGGTGCACCTGGTCGAAGAGCCCTGGCTCAACGAGCGGGACGCCGGCATCGTGGCCGTGCGCCAGGGCATCGTCACGCTCCTGCGCTCGCTGGCCGCGGAGCTGGGGGACAGCCTCCCCCTGGACGTGGACGACCTCGTCGCGGGCGACTGCGCGTTCGAAGAGCTGGTCAACCGCATCGCCTCGCGGGTGGACCTGCCGCCCTTGCGCAAGCTCGAGCTCCTGCAGCGAGTCGCTGCCGGAGCGGGGCCTCTCCGTGCTCTCGATCCTGCGCAGCCGGCAGCAGGTGATCGACATGCTGCGTCCGTACCGGAAGCTGGCCCGCGGCTCGGAGCACAACTGAGCCCCGGGCCGCCCTCTCCCGTGCTGTCGCTCCGCGACCCGGTCCACGGTTTCGTCCGCGCCGACGCGCTGGAGACCGCGCTGATCAACAGCCGGCCGGTGCAGCGCCTGCGCTTCATCCACCAGCTCGGCTTCACCTTCCTGGTCTTCCCCGGCGCCGAGCACAGCCGCTTCAGCCACGTGCTCGGGGCCATGCACCTGGCCGGCCGGGTCTACGACGCCCTGTGCTCCAAGAGCGAGGGCCTGCTGCCCGCCGGCGCCCGCAGTCCCCGAGCGCCGGCTCGCGCGCGCCGCCGCCCTGCTGCACGACCTCGGGCACGCCCCGTTCAGCCACTCGGCCGAGGACCTGTTCGAAGGGGGGATCGACCACGAGGAGATGACCCGCCGGCTGCTCCACGCGGCCGAGGTGCGGGAGATCTTCGACCTGCACGGCGACGGCATCGCCCCGGCCGACGTCGAGCGCCTGCTGGCGGGGAGCGGCGACCCCACGGAGCGCCTGCTCGCGCCAGATCGTCTCCGGCGAGCTCGACGTGGACAAGATGGACTACCTGCTGCGCGACAGCCTGTTCTGCGGCGTGCGCTACGGCACCTTCGACCTGGAGCGGCTGCTCGACACCATGCTGCCGATCGAGGATCCGGAGACCGGCGACTGGGGGATCGGCGTCGACGAGGGGGGCGTCCACGCCCTGGAAGCGCTGGTGATGGCCCGCTACTACATGTTCACCCAGGTCTACTTCAACGCCACGGGCAAGGCGCTGGAGCTCCACCTCAACGAGTGGCTGAAGGAGCAGGGGGTGCGCTGGGCGGCGGAGCCGGAGGCCTTCCTGGCGCAGGACGACGTCTCGGTCTGGTCGGCCCTGCGCACGTCGGACAGCGTCCACGCCAGGCGCTGACGTCGCGCCGCCACTTCCCCGTGGCCTTCGAGACCCGGGAGCACCTCTCGCGGGAGGACAAGGAGCGCTTCGAGGCGCTGCTGCCCGAGTTGCGGGAACGCTTCGGGGACGGCAGCCTGCTGGTCTCCAATTCCGCCAAGGACCCCCACCGCATGGGCCGCAGCCGGGTGCTGGTGCGGCACTTCGACGGCTCGCTGCGAGCCCATGGAGCAGGCGAGCCAGTTCATCCGCCACCTCTCCCGCATCGACCGCTACCGCGTCTACACCCCGCCGCCGCTGCGCGACGAGGTGGCGGCGGCGCTGCGGGAGCTCTGGGGGTAGAGGGTCCTACCCCAGAAGATTCCGCAGAGCGGGCAACGCCTCCGGATACCGGAACACGTACCCCATCTCCAGCAGCCGCCGGGGCACCGCCCGCTGGCCGTTGAGGATCGACTCCGCCATCTCGCCCAGGGCGAGCCGCAGGGCGAAGGCGGGCGCGAAGGCGAAGCTCGGCCGGCGCAGGGCGCGGCCCAGGACGTGGCTGAAATCGCGGTTGGTCAGCGGGTTCGGGGCGGTGAGGTTGAAGGGGCCGCGGGCGTCCTCCCGCTCCAGCAGGAAGCGGATGGCCGCGACCTCGTCCGCGATGTGGATCCAGGGGAACCACTGCCGGCCGCCGCCCAGCGCTCCGCCCACGCCGAGGCGGAAGGGCATCGCCATCTTCGGCAGCGCGCCGCCCTTGGGGGTGAGCACGATGCCGGTGCGCAGGATGGGCCGCCGCACGCCCAGGGATTCGGCCTCCGCCGTGGAGGCCTCCCACTCGGCGCAGACCCGGCCCAGGAAGTCGTGGCCCGGGGCGGCGGACTCGTCCACGACCTCGTCGCCGCGAGGTCCGTAGTAGCCGACCGCCGAGCCCTGGAGCAGCACGCGGGGCTTCTCTTTCGCTTCCTGGATGGCCGCCAGCACGGCCTTGCCGGACTCGACCCGGCTGTCACGGATGCGGCGCTTCTTCTCGTCGGTCCAGCGGCCTTCGGCGATGCCCTCGCCCGCGAGGTGGACGATGCCGGTGTCGGCATCGAGAAGAGAGGACCAGCCCTGGGCGGTGCGGCCGTCCCACTGTACGGCCCGGGTGTTGGGCGGCAGGGGCCCTGTCTTGGAGGGGTTCCGCGTCAGGACCGTCACCTCGTGCCCCGCCTCCCCCAGCTCCCGCGCCAGAGCGCTCCCGATGACCCCCGTTCCGCCGGTGATCACGACCCGCATGACGGGCCTACACCGCTTCCAGCTCTTCTTCGAGGAGCTGACGCTGGGAGAGGTCGGCGTAGAGGCCGCCCGAGGCGATGAGCTGGGCATGGGTGCCGCGCTCCGCGATGCGGCCGTGCTCGAGGACGATGATGACGTCCGCGTCCTTGACGGTCGAGATGCGGTGCGACACCAGGAAGACCGTGCGTCCCTTGCCCTTGAAAAGGGTCCGGAGGTTGCGGAGGATCTCCTCCTCGGTGTGGGTGTCCACGGCGGAGAGGCAGTCGTCCAGCAGGAGGATGCGGGAGTCGCGCAACAGCGCCCGGGCCAGCGCCACGCGCTGCTTCTGGCCTCCCGAGAGGGTCAGGCCGCGTTCGCCCACGAGGGTGTCCATCCCTTGGGGGAAAGCCGCGAGGTCCTGCTCCAGGCCCGCCATGCGGGCCGCTTCCCGGACCTCCTCTTCGGTGGCTCTGGGCTTACCCAGGGAGATGTTGGCGCGGATCGTATCCGAGAAGAGGAAGGTCTCCTGCGGCACCGTGCTGATCACCGAGCGCAGCCGGGCCAGAGGCATGCGCCGGACGTCCACGCCGTCCACGAACAGCGTGCCTTCGGGCGGATCGAGCAGCCGCGGGATCAGCGAGAGGAGCGTGCTCTTCCCCGATCCCGTACGCCCCACGATCGCCACCGTCTGGCCGGCCTGGACCTGGAGGTCGACGTTGGAGAGCACCGGCTCCACATTCGGGCGGTAGGCGAAGGTGAGATTCCGGACCTGCACGGTGCCGTGGATCTCCCGGGGATCGGTGAGAGGGCCCTCGTCGCGGATCGCCGGCTGGATGTCCAGGACCTTGCGCAGGCGGATCATCGAGGCGGTGCCCCGCTGCACCATGTTGGACAGGAAGCCGACGGCGATCATCGGCCAGACCAGCCGGCCCAGGAAGAGCTGGAAGCTGACGAACTGTCCGATCGTGATCTGGTACCGGATCACCAGCAGGCCGCCGTACCACAACACCGCCGCGAAGCCGAGCCCGATCAGCGACTGCAGCAGCGGGCCGAACGCCGCCGACAAGCCGATCAGCCGCCGGCTGGCCTCCAGGTGCTCCTGGGTGACACGCCGGAACTCGGTCTCTTCCCGGGCCTCCCGGGCATAGGCGCGGACGACCCGCACGCCCGACAGGCTCTCCTGGACCTTGGTCGTGACGTTCGCGTACTTCTCCTGGACGCCCGAGAACAGATCGTGGATGCGGCCGCCGAAGTACTTGGTGGAGATCGCCACCAGCGGCATGGTGAAGAGGGCGAGCATGGAGAGGCTGAAGTTGATGCGGACGATGAAGACCAGGGCGAAGATGGCCGTCACCAGGGTGTTGGTGGCGTACATGATCGCCGGTCCGCACAGCATGCGCACCGCGCCCAGGTCGTTGGTGGCCCGGGCCATCAGGTCGCCCGTCGGATGCTCCACGAAGAAGGCCGGCGGCTGCTTTTCGAGATGCGCGAAGAAGTCGTTGCGCATGTCGAACTCGACCTCGCGGCTCATCGTCACCAGGATCATGCGCTGGATGTAGCTGAAGATCCCGGTCGCGACCGTGAAGCCGAGGAGCATGCCGGCGTACCTCAGGAGCTCGGACTGCGGGGCGCCGCGGCGGATGGCGTCGATGGACCACCCGAGCAGCAGCGGCCCCGTCATGCTCATGAGCACCGAAACGATGATGCAGAGCATACCCAGGATGAGCTTGCGCCGGTGAGGGCGGAGGTACGGCCAGACGTAGGCTAGGTTCTTGAGCAAGGCTTCAGGATCTCCCGGGCCAGGAGGATATCACCATTGACTTTCACCACCCTGACCGTGGGCGACCTCCCTGGAGTCCCGGATGAACCGGAGCTGCCGCGCCAGGTCGGCGTCCCCCATCTGGAGGAGGATCCGCCGGCAGCTCTCCAGGCCGGTTTCCGGCAGGGCGTCGGGGATGCGCTCGCCGGTGCTGGTCCAGAGGTCCCGGGAGTTGGGGAAGGTGGTGAAGATCGGCACGTCTCCCTGCTCCAGCTCCCTGTGCTCGTGAGGAAGGATCCTCTCCAGGGCCGGGCGGTGCTCGACGTCCACCCACAGCCGGTCGATCAGGCGGTCGCGGTCCAGGGCGTCCTGGAGAACGTAGGGATGGAAGCTCTCGGTGAGCAGTCTGGAGTAGGCGCGGGCAGGCCGCACGGGGATCCGCGCGGACGCGTTCCCGAAGGCGGCGAGAGGGCCGTTCGGGGCGAGCAGGGCCTCCCGGTGCCGCACGAGAAGACGGTAGAAGGACTCGAACCCTTCGGCGATGGCGCCCGCGTAATCGCGCGGATCGGCGCACCGGCCGTCCAGGGTGGGCCGGTGACGGGCCTCCACCTCCAGGTCCGCGGCCTTGCGCGTGAACCGCACCAGGTCCTCCTCCCCGTCCTCCAGCCACAGCTCGGAGGCGGGATCCCAGGCCGCGTCGTCGGCCAGGAGGGCCCGGGGGACGACGCCCGCCTCGCCCGCCCGCGGGTGGAACAGCGTCTCCAGGTCGATAGGGAGAGGATGCTCACCCGCCGCGAGCAGGTTCTCGGGATGGAAGTCGGTGGCGGCCAGGGCGTAGAAGAGAGCGAGGTAGCTCCCTTGGCGCTGGTAGAAGCGGCGAACCTCCTCCACCGAGGCGCAGCCGGGATCCTGGACGAGCTCCACCCAGCCATAGCCGCCGCGGTCCATCAGGCGGAGGGGCCGCAGGACCGGGTCCGCCCCGCGGCCGTTGAGCCAGGCCAGCAGCCGCTGGAACGCGCTGTCCAATCCCAGTGGCCTGGACTTGTAGACCAGCCCGAAGCCGGAAGCGAAGCGGAGGAGGAGCACCGTCCGCTTCCCCCCGTGGCCGCCCTGGACCCCGGTGAGAGGGCCCGGGGCCGCGCCGTCCGCGAAGACCTGGCGGATCGCGTCCCAGTCATCGGCCAGTTGGGCCAGCACCTCGAAGGCGAAGGAGACCCAGCGCTCGGCGCTCTCCACGGCTCGGCGGGCGGCCACCGGATATTGCCGGAGCAGGTCGAGGGCGAAGTCGGGCTCCCGGAGCTTCGCCAGGAAATCGCCGAACCGCTCGCGGGGCGTCTCTCCCCGCAGACGCCCCGTCCGCGCGGCGATGTGCAGCTCCAGCACCATGGCCCGCTTGAGGGCGCGGCTCAGGTTGTCGACGAGGAGATCGAAGAAGACCTCCACGACCTCGTCGGCTTCGAAGGGAACGTCAGGCCGGCTCTCCACGATCCGGCGCGCCGCGATCCGCAGGCGCTCGCGGGCGCGGATCACCACCGGCTCGGCCACCAGCACGACGCCGGCCCGCCGGGTGTCTTCCGCTCCCAGCCGTGCCGCGCCTTCCCGTGGCGCCGCGAAGGCCTCGGCCAGGTCCGCGAGCCAGGCCGGGACATCCGGGAACCTCTCCCGCACCTGCCGCCGCGGCTCGCCCAGGAGGGCGGTGAAGTCCTCCAGCGAGAGGCCGTCCGTGGCCAGACGGCGGCGCAGGATCTCTTCCTTCTGAAAAGGGGCCTGCGACCGCCACCGCTCTAGACGGCGGGCGGCAAGGGCGGCGTTCACCACCGCAGGCTCTCCCGTCCGCGCGAGGGTGGCGGCCCGCTCCGCCAGGGTCGCGGACTGGTACCAATCGTCTTCCTCGAACAGGTTCGGCATGACAAAGACCTCGCGACGCCCCACCAGCGTTCAAAATATGACTGCAAAAAAACAGCGCGGGAGGATCAGAGAAGCGACAGACGGTGGTCAGACCGCAGGTCTTCGTCCGACAGCTCGATCAAGGCCGCCGGGTTGGCCGGGAGGGAGGACCGCTGCTCCTCGGTGAGGCTGAGAAAGTAGTCTTCGTCTTTCCACGCACGGATGATGTCGACCTGATTCATGAGATTGTTCCTTTCTATCTTCGTGAAGCATGGGAGAGAGATGAAATACGCAGGCAGGCGCCGCGAGAGAAGGAAAACGGAACAATCCGGCCAGGACGATAGAAAGAAAATCAAGCGGGGGCAGGCTTTGAACGGGAGCTCTCATCGTCGGAGGCGGTATGAGACAGATACCCCTTTGGGAGACTGTCTACGCGCTCCGGGGGCCATTGTTGCGCAATTTTTTTGGATGATCTTGCCCTTTTTTCAGTCCTCCTCTTTCCAGGTCGCGGCCAGCACCGCTTTCGCTCCGCGGGGATGGAGAGGCGCCGCCCCGCCGTCGGCTTCCATCACCCCTTCCAGGCGGAGGATGGGGCGGCCCTCGGCTTCGTACTTGGCCTCGTAGTTGGTGCGGGGGCCTTCGTCCCAGGGCCCTTCGCGGCGGGCGAAGCGCAGACCGGGATAGCCGGCCAGGATCTCGACCACCAGCTCGCCGTAGTCGAGGAAGTCGGTGGCGAAGGAGAGCCGGCCCCCCGGGCGGAGGAGGCGGAGGACGAGGTCCACCGTCTCCGGGTCGAAAGTGCGGCGCTTGTGGTGGCGGCTCTTGGGCCAGGGATCGGGGAAGTAGACGTGCAGCCCGGAGGCGAAGCCGGCCGGCAGCACGGCGGCAGCCAGGTAGAGGGCGTCCCCGCGCAGGGCCAGCCAGTTCGACAGCCCGTGCCGGCGGGCCCGCGAGGTGAAGATCCCATGGTACTCGCCGGCCACCTCGATCCCCAGGAAGCGGCGGTCCGGGTCCTCCCGGCAGCGGCGGAGCAGATAGCGCCCCTTGCCGAAGCCGATCTCCACCTCCCAGTCTCCGCCGGTTCTCCCGGGGACCAGCTCGTCCAGGGGGAGCGGCGCCGCCAGGCCGGCCAGCGTGCGGTCGCCCCCGGCCGTCGAGAGCGTCGCGGGCTGGATCACAGCAGGTCCCCGCGCTTCCGTTCGTTCAGCTCGGCGACGATCTTGCGGACGTCCTGGGACCGCTCCTTGGGCAGGACCAGCACCGCGTCCCCGGTGCGCACCACCACCAGCCCCTCGACGCCGACGACGGTGATCGTCCCCTCCTCCGCGAACAGCAGGTTATCCCGGGCGTCCACCGCCAGGGCGTCCCCGCGCAGGGCGTTGCCGCGCTCGTCCTTGGGCAGGACCTCGTCCAACGCCTCCCACGAGCCGAGGTCGCTCCAGCCGCACTCCAGGGGGACGGTGGAGATCGAGTCCAGCTTCTCCATCACCGCGTAGTCGATGGAGTCCGCGGGCAGGCGGCCGTACAGCTCCCGCACCCGTCCGGGAGAGGCGGCGATCTCCTCCAGCCCCCGGAAGAGCGCGGGCTGGACCCGCGCCAGGACGTCGAGGAACGTCGCGCCGCGGAAGACGAAGATCCCCGCGTTCCACAGATAGTTGCCGGACGCCACGAAGCGGGCCGCGTTCTCCGCCGACGGCTTCTCCACGAAGCGGCGCACCCGGCGGACGCCGTCTGCCGCCTCGCCCGGCTCCAGCTCCAGATAGCCGTAGCCCGTCTCGGGCCGGTGGGGCACCACGCCCAGGGTCATCACCCGGTCCTCCCGCTCCACCACCCGGGCGGCGCGCTCCAGCGCCTCGCGGAACGCGGCGGGGTCCCCCACCCGGTGGTCGGCCGGCAGCACCGCCACCACGCCCCGCCGGGACTCCTCGGGCATCGACCGCACCGACCAGCCGATCGCCGGGGCGGTGTTGCGCCCCTCGGGCTCCGGGAGGATCTGCTCCGGCGGCACCTCCGGCAGGTCGCGGCGGACCCCCTCGGCCAACGCCTCCGTGGTGCAGACCCAGACCGACTCCGGCCCGACCAGGGGCTGGAGCCTTTCGAGGGTGTCGCGCAGCAGGGTTCGTTCTCCTTCCAGGGCGAGGAGCTGCTTGGGCCGCCGCTGCCGCGAAAGGGGCCAGAAACGCGTGCCGCTGCCGCCTGCGAGGATCAATGCCTGCAAAACCTTTCTCCTTCTTCTTTGTTTTCGCCGCCTCCGCGGCGACGCGGGAGTATACCCGCACCTTTCCGGGTTCAGCCTGCCCGCTTTTCATGTTTTTGGTGCACTATGGCATCGGTACCCATCAAAAGCCGGCCATTGAAGGTCCGTGCATTCTATTCGGAGGGGGAGAATATGCTTAAGAAAAGAATTTTATTTGTAGCTCTTGCTCTCGCCGTTTGGGCGTCTCTCGCGCCCGCGATGGCCAGCGCCCGGCCGCTTCGTGGACAGACGGAAATCTCCTGGAAAACGGCGGTCTCCACATTGATGACGTGGTGGGGGATCTACGTCGCGCCGGAGCGGGGCTCGGCGCCGGTCCAGCGGACGGACTGGACCAAGAACGGCTGCGGGATCGATCCCAACGGCGAGCCGCTGCCGTGCGGTCTCCCGGGAGGCGGTGGCGGCGGCACCGGCGTGGGTGGATCGGGGCTCCAGGGCGGGACCGACGACGGCGCCGGCGATTCGGGGTACTAGGCGCGTCGCAGGGGGCGCGGCGGGCCGCGCCCCCTTCCTCTACTCCTCCCCCAGCTCCATCCCCATGACGTGGAAGCCGGCGTCCACGTAGACCGTCTCGCCGGTGATCCCCGACGCCATCGGGGAGAGGAGGAAGAGGCCGAGGTTGCCGACCTCCTCGTGGGTGACGTTGCGTCCCAGCGGAGCGATCCCCGAGACCTTGTTGTACATCTTCATGAAGCCCGGGATGCTGCGGGCCGCCACGGTGCGCACCGGGCCGGCGGAGACGGCGTTGACCCGGAGGCCCTTCTTCCCCATCTCATAGGCGAGATAGCGGACGCTCGCCTCCAGGGCGCTCTTGGCGATGCCCATGACGTTGTACTTGGGGACCACCTTCTCGGCGGCGTAGTAGGTGAGGGTGACCAGGGAGCCGCCCTCGTTGAGCAGGGCCTCGGCCTCGCGGGCGACGGCCACGAGAGAGTAGGCGGAGATCTCCAGCGCCGTCCGCCAGTCGTCCCGGGTGGTCTCGATGTAGCGCCCGTCCATGGCCGCGCGGGGGGCGAAGGCGATGGAGTGGACGACGAAGTCGAGGCTTCCCCAGGACTCCTTGAGGTCCGCGAAGGTGGCCTTCAGCTCGTCCTCGTTGGTGACGTCGCACTGGGAGAGCCGGGTGCCGGGGAGGTCCCTGGTGAGCTTCTCCAGATCCTCCTTCAGCCGCTCCCCCTGGTAGCTGAACGCCAGCTCCGCCCCCGCCGCCGCCAGCTTCTCCGCGATGGCCCAGCCCAGGCTCCGGCTGTTGGCGACTCCCATGACCAGGCCGCGCTTGCCCTTCAGGTCGATTTCGATCATGGCGGCGTATGTTATCGGAATGGGGAGGGCGGGGCGTATATCATCCCGACTCTCATGAACCTCTTCGAGCTCACCCGCGCCCTCATCGACATCGACTCCACGACCGGCCGGGAGGCCGAGGTCGGAGAGTTTCTCTTCGATCTCCTCCAGGAAATCCCTGGAGGGACCGTCGAACGCATGCCGGTCGAGGGAGACCGCTTCAACGTCTTCGCGGCCTGGGGGGAGCCGGTCGTGGTCCTCTCCACCCATCTGGACACCGTCCCGCCGTTCTTCCCTTCTTCCGAGGATGACGAATTCATCCACGGCCGAGGGGCCTGCGATACCAAGGGCATCCTCGCCGCCATGATCCAGGCGATCCGTGAATTGGTGGATCAGGGCGTCCACGGCTTCGGTCTCCTCCTGGTCGTGGGCGAGGAAACGGACAGCGCCGGCGCCCAGGTGGCCGAGCGGCATCCCCGGGGCTCGCGGTTCCTGATCAACGGCGAGCCCACGGAGAACCGCCTGGCCCTGGGATCGAAGGGCGCTCTCTATCTGGCTCTGGAGGCGGAGGGGAAGGCGGCCCACTCCGCCTATCCCGAGCTGGGGGAGTCGGCGATCGACCGTCTGCTCAACGCTCTCGCTCGCATCCGGGAAGTCCCGCTCCCCTCCGATCCGGTCCTGGGAGAGACGACGCTCAACGTGGGGACCCTCTCCGGCGGGCGGGCCGCCAACGTCGTGGCCGACCACGCCCGCGCCGAGGTCATGATCCGCACCGTAGGCGAGACCGGCGAGCTGCGGCGCCGGCTGGCCGCCGCCGTGCACGCCGTCCCGGGAGTGCACATCGCGGAGATCCGTGAATCCGCCGCCCTGCGCCTGGGGTCCCTCCCCGGCTTCGAGACCACCATCGTCAAGTACACGACGGACATCCCCCGCCTGCGGAGCTGGGGCGAGCCCTTCCTCCTCGGCCCGGGCACGATCCACGTCGCCCACACCCCCGGGGAGCGCATCCTCAAGCGGGAGCTGACCGCGGCGGTCCGGCTCTACAAGGAGATGGTCGTCCGGCTGCTGGGACGGTAGACTCTGCCACCGGCGCGGGTCCCCCCCGCTCCCTCGGATGGCACTCCTGTAGGGGCGGCACGCCGCCGTCCGGGGTCTTTGGAGGCGCTCATGGAAAAGAAGATCGAGGTTGGAATCCTGGGAGCCACCGGCACGGTGGGCCAGCGGTTCGTGCAGCTCCTGGAGAACCACCCCTGGTTCGAGCTGAAGTGGCTGGCGGCCAGCGACCGGAGCGCCGGCAAGCGCTACCGCGACGCCGCCGCCTGGCAGCTCGAGGGGCCGCCGCCCGCCGCCGCGGCCGACGCGGTCGTCGAGGAGTGCGTGCCGGGGCGCGGCCCGAAGCTGGTCTTCTCCTCCATGGCTTCCAGCCTGGCGGGCGACATCGAGCGCGACTTCGCCGCCGCCGGCCACATCGTGGTCTCCAACTCCAGCCACTACCGGATGGCTCCCGACGTCCCCCTGCTGGTGCCGGAGATCAACCCCGGCCACCTGGGGCTGCTGGCGACGCAGCGCCAGCAGCGCGGCTGGGAGGGCGCCATCGTCACCAATCCCAACTGCGCCGCGGTGGTGCTGGTGATTCCCCTGGCGGCCCTGCGGCCGTTCGGCCTCCAGCGGGTGATGGTCACCACCTTCCAGGCGGTCTCCGGCGCCGGCTATCCCGGCGTGCCCTCCCTGGACATCCTCGGCAACGTCATCCCCTACATCGGCGGCGACGAGGAGAAGAAGATCGAGACCGAAATGCAGAAGATCCTCGGGGAGCTGGAGGGAGATGGCATCCAGCCGCTGCCCTTCGCGGCCAGCGCGAGCTGCAACCGCGTCCCCACGATCGACGGACACCTGGTGACGGCCAGCGTCGAGCTCGCGAGCCGGCCGGAGCGGGAGGCGGTCCTGGAGGCCTTCGCCCGCTTCTCCGGCCTGCCCCAGGAGCGGCGGCTTCCCTCGGCGCCGAAGCGGGCGATCCACTATCTGGAGGCCCCGGACCGGCCGCAGCCGCGCAAGGACGCCAGCCTCGAGCACGGCATGGGCACGGCCGTCGGGCGCCTGCGGGAGTGCAACGTCCTGCACTGGAAGTTCGTGGCCCTCTCCCACAACGTCCTCCGCGGCGCCGCCGGCGCCGCCCTCCTCAACGCCGAGCTGATGAAGAGCGAAGGGTTGATCCAGGCATGATCGTCATGAAGTTCGGCGGCAGCTCGGTGGACCGCGCCGAGTCGATCCAGCGGGTGGCCGGGATCGTGCGCGGCTGCTTCGACCAGCGGCCCGTGATCGTGGTCTCCGCCATGGCCAAGACCACCAACCGCCTGTTGCAGGCCGCCGAAGCCGCCGCGGCGGGAGACCGGGCGGCGGCTCTGGAAGTCTTCGACGAGCTGGAGGCCTACCACCGCCGGGAGTCCCACGGCGTGGTGCCGCCCGCCGGCCGCCCCGCCCTGGACGCGGCCCTCGCCCCGTTCTTCAACGACCTGCGGACCCAGCTCGACGAGCTGGCGGCCACCCGCGCCCTCACGCCCCGGGCGGCGGACGCCGTGGCGAGCTGCGGCGAGCTGCTGGCCAGCACCATCCTCTCCTTCGCCCTCACCCACGCCGGACTCGACGCCGTCTGGATCGACTGCCGGCGGGTGATGGTGACGGACCACGAGTTCACCCGCGCTCGGCCGCTCTACGGCCCCACCGACGCCCGGCTGCGGGAGGCGCTGCTCCCCCTCCTGCGGGAAGGCAAGGTGCCGGTGGTGGGAGGCTACGTAGGCGCGACACTCCAGGGGGTGACCACCACACTGGGCAAGGAGGGCTCGGACTTCTCCGCCGCCATCGTCGGCGCCGCCCTGGGCGCCAGCGAGGTGCAGATCTGGACGGACGTGGACGGCATCCGCACGACCGACCCCCAGATCTGCCCGGACGCCCGGCGCGTCCGCTCCCTCTCCTTCGCCGAGGCCCTGGAGCTCTCCTGCTCCGGGACCAAGAAGCCCCACTACGGCACCCTGGGACCGGCGAGCCGGGCCAACGTCCCCATCCGCATCCTCGACTCCCGCCATCCCGGCGCCGAGGGCACGGTGATCGGACGGCGCAATCCGGACGCGCCGCGCTACCATCAAATCCATGTCCTGCCTGGCCCACGACCATCTGATCTCCGTGCGGGCGGCGGGCTCCGCCGAGGGGCCCCAGGAGAAGGTCTTCGATCTGTGCGAACGCTTCCGCCCGGTGCTGATGGTCCTCGGCGCGGATTCCCAAGGCGTGGACCTGGGGCTGAGCCGCGGCGACCGGCTGGCCGAGGTCCAGTCGGCCCTGCTGTCGGCGGTGGGGAAATCGGCGGAGATCTGGGTCACCCCCGGCCGCACGGTCGTCTCCCTGGTCTCCGAGGATCTCGCCGCCCATCCCGAGCTGGTCGAGAGGACCCTGGCGGCCTGTGAAGGCCACGAGCCGCGGTTCCTCCGTTCCGGCGTCTCCGCACCGGTGATCCGTCTCTTCGCGAACCAGGAGGAGATCCCCGGCCTCCTCTCCAGGCTCCACGGAGAGCTCCTCCCGGGCTCGTCCGAAGAGATCGTGGAATGAACCGCCTGGCGCTCGTGGGCTGCGGCAAGATGGGGAAGCTGCTGGAGCAGCTCGCCCCGGACCACGGCTTCGAGGTGGCGTTGCGGCTCGACGGCCAGTCCAACGCCGGGGGCGCCGGCATCACGCCCGAGAGCTTCCAGGGCGTGGAGGTGGCCATCGACTTCACGACTCCGGAGGCCGTGCCGGAGACCGTGGAGCGGATCGCGGCGCTGCGCGTGCCTCTGGTCGTCGGCACCACGGGATGGACCGCGCACCTCCCCCGGGTGCGCGAGGCCGTGGAGCGGCACGGCGCGGGGCTCCTCCACGGGGCCAACTTCTCGGTCGGCGTCCAGGTGTTCTACCGGCTGGCCGAGGCCGCCGCTCGGCTGCTGGCCGCGGAGACGTCCTACGACGCCTGGGCCTACGAGATCCATCACAAGATGAAGAAGGACGCGCCCTCGGGCACCCTGCTCCAGATCCTGAAGGTCATGGAAGCGGCGGGCTACGAAAGGCCGGTCGACGTGGCCAGCAACCGGGCGGGCGCGGTCCCGGGCACCCACCAGATCGGCTTCGACTCCGAGGCGGACACCCTCACCCTGGAGCACCGGGCCCGCAACCGGGCCGGCTTCGCCCACGGCGCGCTCCGGGCGGCCCGCTGGATGATCGGCCGCACGGGTTTCTACGAGTTCAGCCAGGTCTGGGAAGAGATCGTCCAGAAACGAAATTAGAATGGAGCCGGCACGCGCCTGGACCCACCGAGGCGCGCCGGGGAGACAAGCATGTTCCAAGGATGCGGCACCGCGATGGTCACTCCGTTCCGGTCCGACCTGTCGCTGGACGAGGAGGTCCTGCGCCGGCTGGTCCGCCGCCAGATCGAGGGCGGAATCCATTTCCTGGTCCCCTGCGGCACGACCGGAGAAAACCCTACCCTGACCCGCCAGGAGCACCTGCGGGTCGTCGAGATCACCCTGGAAGAGGCGCGGGGCAAGGTCCCCGTGCTGGCCGGCTGCGGCGGCAACGACACGCGGGACGTCGTGAACCTCGCCCGCGAGCTCGAAGCCCTGGGCGCGGACGGCCTGCTGGTGGTCACCCCCTACTACAACAAGCCCACTCCCGATGGGCTCTACCAGCACTACCGCGAGGTGGCGCGGGCCTCCCGGCTGCCGATCGTGGTCTACAACGTCCCCGGCCGCACCGGCACCAACGTCGAGCCGGCGACCCTGGCGCGGCTGGCGGAGATCGAGACCGTCGTGGGGGTCAAGGAGGCTTCGGGGAACATCTCCCAGATGGCCGCCATCTGCCAGTCGGTCCCGGAGAGCTTCGCCGTGCTCTCGGGGGACGACGCCATCACCCTGCCGCTGATCGCCCTCGGGGGCGTGGGCGTGATCTCGGTGGTCTCCAACGAGGTTCCCTACGCCATGTCGCGGCTGACCTCCCTCTGCCTGGAGGGGGACTTCCCCCGCGCCCGAGAGGCGCAGGCCCGGCTGCACGCCCTGATGGAAATCAACTTCATCGAGTCGAATCCCGGTCCGGTCAAGGCGGCCATGGGCCTGATGGGGTTGCTGGAGCCTGTCTTCCGCCTCCCCGCGGTCCCGCCGAAGCCGGAGAGCCTGCGGAAGATCGAGAAGGTTCTGCTCGATCTGGGTCTGATTCCGGAGGCCCCGGAAGCCGAGACCAACCTGGAGGTCCATCTTGCCGGTTGACGTCCTCGATTTCGCGCGCCAGCAGATCGAACGGCTCTACGCGGAGCCCCCGGCGTCCTATACGTCCGACCACCACTACTACTTCGACGTCTTCAAGGCCGCGTTGAACCGGGGCGAGGTCCGGGCCGCCGAGCCGGACCCCGCCTCGCCGACGGGCTGGCGGGTCAATCCCTGGGTCAAGCAAGGGATCCTGGTGGGCTTCCGCATGGGCAAGGTCGTGGAAATGCCGGTAGGCGACCGGCGATCCGGGATCCGTCTGCCGTTCCTCGACAAGGAGACGTATCCGCCCCGCCCGATCGGCCTGGACGACGGCGTCCGCGTGGTGCCTGGCGGCTCGTCCATCCGGGACGGCTGCTACCTCGGCCGCGGGGTCATCTGCATGCCGCCGATGTACATCAATGTCGGCGCCTGGGTGGACGACGGCACGCTGGTGGACTCCCATGCCCTGGTGGGAAGTTGCGCGCAGGTCGGCAAGCGGGTCCACCTCTCCGCGGCCGCCCAGCTCGGCGGCGTCCTGGAGCCGGTGGGGGCCTCGCCGGTGATCGTGGAGGACGACGTCCTGATCGGCGGCAACTGCGGCGTCTACGAGGGAACGGTGGTGAAGCGCCGCGCCGTCCTGGGAGCCGGGACCATCCTCACCCGCTCCACTCCCGTCTACGACCTCATCCGGGAAACGATCCACCGGGGGACCGAGGACCAGCCGCTGGTGATCCCCGAAGAAGCGGTCGTGGTCCCCGGCTCCCGCGCGGTATCAAAGGGAATGGGTAAGGACTGGGGGCTGTCCCTCTACACGCCGGTGATCGTCAAGTACCGCGACGCTTCGACGGACGAGCGGGTGCAGTTGGAGGATTGGTTACGGTAGCCGCTCGCGGAGCATCCTGAGAAGCAACACCTGCGACGCCGCCGACGGCGATCCCACCTGCGCCCGCAGCAGCATCTTCACCTTGCTCTCCAGGGCCGCCGCGATGCCGCTGTCCGGGTTCCAGGGGAAGGTGAGGAATCCGACCCGGCCGCCCGGGAAGCCGAGCTGGCCTTCGGCGCCGTCCACCTTGAGGGGGATCAGGTTGGGATGGCGGCCGGTGAGGCTCCAGAAGAGGGAATTGCCCGGCGTGCCCAGGCCCTCCCAGGTGTCGTCCACGATCACCACCAGGGGGCGGTGCTCCGCGATTCCCACCAAGGACGAGCAGAGAGTCGCCTGCTCCCGACGGACTGGAATGTAGCCCGTCCCTTCGCTCGGATACTCCAGAAGCACCACGGCGGGCTCGCCCTCGGGAAGATCCTGGAGGAGATGATCGATCGACGACGGATCGAAGTGCCCGCCATGATGGTTGGCGCATTTCAGGACGCGGGCGCCCAGCCTCATGGAGAAGAGGTCGTAATCCCCCTCGCGGCAGGGATCGGGCAGGATCACGGTCCGCCCCTCCATCGCGAAGAGGTCCGCCGCGAGGCAGCGCGCCTGGGCGGTGCCCATCGTGACCAGAGGAAGCGAGGACGGCAGCTCCGCCTTCTGACCCCGCCGCTGCCACTCCCGCCACGCCCGGCGCAGGTCGGGCAGACCCTCGACAGGCGAGTAAAGGAACGCCCGGCTCCGCTCCTCCTCGCTCAGCCCCTCCAGAGAGGCTGCCATGGAGGGCAAAGGCACGGCACGGCCATGGCCGTCCGTGATCTGCCCGATGGTGGCGTTGAACGGCTTGCCCCGGGCCTCCGCCGTCTGGAGCGGCAGGAAGTTGGCCGGCTGCTTCGACAGGCGGCCCAGGGGCGACAGGGCCTCCCAGACGGCGGGCGCGGCCTCCGGAAGGAATTCGTTCACCTCCAGGACGGGATCAGCGGCTGCCATCCTCTTCCTCCACCGGCCGGACCCGCAGCTTCGCCAGCAACGAGTCCAAGGTGTCGACGGCCTTGGAGCTTCCATCCTTGAGTTGCCCCTGAAGGCGCTCCAGCTCGGCGTCGATCTCGCGCCACTGCTCCCTGACCCCGGCGTCGGCGTTCCGGTAGGTGCGCTCCAGGTCCGCCCGGACCTCCGCCACGTCCTCGCGCACCTGCAGGAGGTTGCGCTCGCCCGCCACTTCGGGCCGGCGGCTCAGGAGCCGGTCGCGGGCCGCCGCCAGATCGGCCCGCCAGTCCGCCTCGGCCGCCGGACGGCCCTCGCTGCGCACATCGCCCCAGAGGTCCCCCAACTCGCCTCCCGTCCTCTTGTAGGCGCTCCAGGCCAGCAACAGGGCCGCGACCGCCAGCAACAGGGCCAGCCAGGCCACGCCATTTCCACCGCTCTGCTTTCTTCCCCAGGCCATTCCGATTTCCCTCCGGCGAGATCTTACAGGCTCGCGCCTGGTTGAAAAACTGCGTCGCCTGCACTAAACTTTGGTTGATGACCCGGCCCTCAGAGTTGTTGCCCTGAGACCGCCGGGGGGAATTCCCCACGCGAACGTGGATGTTCGAAGGTACGGCTCCCGCCCACCTTCATCCCCTTGCGCCGCGGGACGAGAATTAGACCAGGAGGACGCATTTCATGGCCACCGCAACCGTCGAGACCCTGCAGTTTCAAGCCGAGACCAGGCAGCTCCTCGACCTGATGATCCATTCGCTGTACTCGAACAAGGAGATCTTCCTCCGCGAGCTGATCTCCAACGCTTCCGACGCCCTCGACCGGCTCCGCTTCGAGGCCCTGACCCGGCCCGAGCTGCTCGAAGGGGATGAAGAGCTGAAGATCCGTCTGGAGGCGGACCGCAACGCCCGCACGCTGACCATCCACGACAACGGCATCGGCATGAGCCGGGACGAGGTCGTCGCCAACATCGGCACGATCGCCAAGTCCGGCACCCGGGAGTTGGCGGAGCGCCTCAAGAAGGGCGAGTCCCAGCAGCAGATCGCCGAGCTGATCGGCCAGTTCGGCGTCGGCTTCTACTCTTCCTTCATGGCCGCCGAACGTGTCGAGCTGGTGACCCGCCGGGCCGGCGAGACGGCCGCCACCCGCTGGGAGTCCACCGGCGACGGCACCTACACCGTCGAGGAGACCGAGAAGCCGGACCGCGGCACGTCGATCACCCTCCACCTCAAGCCCGAGGACAAGGAGAACGGCGTCGACGATTTCTCCGACCGCTGGGTGGTCAGCCGCATCGTCCGCCGCTACTCCGACTTCGTGGGCTACCCGATCGTCCTCAAGGCCGAGAAGGACCCCGAGATCGAGGACCTCGCCAAGGAGCGCGAGACCGGCGAGAAGCCGCAGATGCCGCTGGAGGAGAAGGTCCTCAACTCCATGAAGCCGATCTGGACCCGGCCGCAGTCCGAGGTCAGCCAGCAGGACTACCAGGAGTTCTACCGCCACATCTCCCACGACTGGACCGAGCCGCTCAAGGTCGTCCCCTACAAGGCCGAGGGCCGGATCGAGTACCAGGCGCTGCTCTTCGTGCCGTCGCAGGCGCCGTACGACCTTTACTACGTCGCCTCCAAGCCGGGCCTCCAGCTCTACGTCAAGCGCGTGCAGATCATGGAGAAGTGCGAGGACCTGCTCCCCCACTACCTCCGCTTCGTCCGCGGCGTGGTGGACTCGCCCGACCTGGCGCTCAACGTCTCGCGCGAGATGCTGCAGCAGGACCGGCACATCACGCTGATCCGCAAGGGCCTCACCAAGAAGCTGCTCGACGTCTTCGGCGAGATGAAGGAGAAGGAGTACGACAACTTCGCCAAGTTCTGGAGCGAGTTCGGGCGCGCCATCAAGGAGGGGATCAGCTCCGACTACGAGAACAAGGAGAAGCTGGTCGAGCTGCTGGTCTTCCAGTCCTCCAACGATCCCGAGAAGCTGACCACGCTCAAGGAGTACGTGGAGCGGATGAAGGAAGGGCAAAACGAGATCTACTACCTGACCGGCGAGTCGCGGTCGCAGGTGGAGAACTCGCCCCACCTGGAGACCTTCAAGGAGAAGGGCTACGAGGTCCTCTTCCTGGTGGACACGGTGGACGAGTTGCTCACCCAGTCGCTCCACGAGTACGGCGGCAAGAAGCTGAAGTCGGTGGGCAAGGGGACGGTCTCGCTGGGGAGCGAGGAAGAGAAGAAGCAGACCGAGGAGGAGCTCAAGGCGAAGGAAGAGGAGCTCAAGCCGTTCCTCGACGCCATGCAGCAGAAGCTCGACACCTGGGTCAAACAGGTGCGGCTCACCAACCGCCTCACCAACTCGCCGGTCTGCCTGGTGGGTGCCGAGCACGACTACAGCCCGCAGCTCGAAAAGCTCCTCCAGAAGGGCAAGGGCGGCGGCCCGAAGCAGCGCCGCATCATGGAGCTGAACCCGAAGCACGAGATCCTCTCGAGGATGCGGGAGCGTTACGAGTCGAACCAGGGCGACCCGGTCCTGGAGGACTACGCCCACCTCCTCTTCGGCTACGGCCTGATCGCCGAAGGCGGCGAGCTGCCCGATCCGGTGCGGTTCAACCGGGCGGTGGCGGATCTGATGACGCGGATCGGGTGAACCCCCGCTCGCGGGCTCTCCGAGGGACGGGCCGTCCCTCGGAGAGCCATCCCGTTCTCCTCCGGCCAGCGCACTCCTATCTCTAGAGAAGCTTGGAGAACCGGAGATCGCCCTGATCTCCACGCGCCGTCCCACTGCTCGACAGGAGGACTCGACATGATCCCGCGTGCACGCCGTTCCTGGATCGCCGCCCTGGCCCTCGGCTGCCTCGCCGCCGCGAGCGCCACGGCCCAGACGTACACCGTCACCGACCTCGGCTCGCTCGGTACCTATGAAACGATCGCCTTCGCCGTCAACGACTCCAGCCGGGTGACCGGACACGGCTTCGTAAACCCCGGTCCCGCCCGCCGCGCCTTCCTCTGGCAGAAAGGCCAGATCCAGAACCTCGGCACGCTGCCCGGCGGCACCGACTCGCAGGCCACCGACATCAACGAGGCCGGCCAGATCTGCGGAGCCGGGAACAACGGCAACGGCCAGCACAACATCTTCCTCTACCGGAACGGCGCCCTCGAAGACCTCGGCAGCCCGGGCGGCATGGGCGGCGACGCCCAGGGGCTGAACAATCTGACCGAGATCGTCGGATACTACCTGGACTTCAACTTCGACATCCAAGCCTTCTACTGGAGCGACGCCGCCGGCTTTGTGGACCTGACCCAGGCGACGAACGCCAACCAGGGGTTCGCCCACGACATCAACGACCACAGCCAGGCCGTCGGCTATTCGTACGGCGTGTCCTGCGGCGGCTCCACCCCGGCCCGCGCCACCCTCTGGGAGAACCCGGGCACGGGCTGGACCGCCACCGACCTCGGCTCCCTGGGCTCCACGGGCTCCGCCTGCTACAGCCACGCCCACGACATCAACGAGGCGGGCCAGGTGGTGGGGGAGTCAGGTTGGCCCAATGTCGCCACGGCCGTCCTGTGGCAGAAGTCGTCGGCCGGAGCCTGGCAGATCCAGAGCCTCGGCACGTTGGGCGGCTCCGACGGCCAGGCCGACGCCATCAACAACCGGGGCCAGGTCGTCGGCCGGGCCCAGATCTCCGGCGGGGTCTACCACGCCTTCCTCTGGCAGTGCGGCTCGATGACCGATCTGAACTCGCGGATCCCCGCGGGCTCGGGATGGGTGCTCAACGCCGCCACCGGCATCAACGACCGCGGGGAGATCGTCGGCTACGGCAAGCTGAACGGCGGCGACTACCGCGGTTTCCTGCTCAGGCCTTCGACGAACACGAGCTGCTGCAAGACCGTCCTCGCGGAGCCCATCGGGCCGGGCACTATCGACTGACCGCGAAAGCGCCGACAGCTTCGGACGGTGCCGGCCGCGGCACCGTCCCGAACCGGCGCTCGCGGCGATGGAACTCCCGCACCGCCTCCGTCAGGTCGGCGCCGCTGAAGTCGGGCCACATGCGGTCCGTGAAGACCAGCTCCGCGTAGGCGCACTCCCAGAGCAGGAAGTCCGAGAGGCGCTGCTCGCCGCCGGTGCGGATCAGCAGGTCCACGTCCGGCACGGGGCGGCCATCGTGGGGCGGATCGGCCAGCAGCCGCGCGAAGTCCTCCCGCGAGGGCTCGCCTCGCAGGCGGGCGGCGGCCCGGAGGATGGCATCCCGGGCCGAGTAGTCCACCGCGATCCGCAGTAGGGAGCGGTCGGCGTGGGCCGTCGCCGCTTCGGCCTCCTCGATCACCCGCACCAGACCCGGGGAGAGCCGGTCCCGGCGGCCGATCACCGCGATGCGGACGCCGTTCTCGGCGCACTTGCCCGCCTCCGCCGTCAGGTAGCTGCGGAACAGGCGCATCAGGGCCCGGACCTCGACGTCGGGACGCCGCCAGTTGTCCGAGGAGAAGGCGAAGAGGGTGAGGGTGCCGACCCCTAAGTCCGCCGCCGCCTCGACCACCCGGCGCACCGCCTCCACCCCGGCGGCGTGCCCCGCCGTGCGCGGCCGGCCGCGGGAGACGGCCCAGCGGCCGTTGCCGTCCATGATGATGGCGACGTGAAGCTCCGAGCCCGCCGGCGCGGACTCGGGCGCGGGGGGCGCCAGCCGCAGGGGCGCGCTCATCGTCCGGCCTCCCCCCGGTCGAGCCGGGCGAGGATTTCCGAGTCCCCCTGTAACCGGGCGATGCCCCGCACCGCCCAGTCCCTGGGACCGTGGCCGAGCCGCAGGTCCCGGTCCTTCCGGAGCAGGGCCTCCACCACCCGTGGATTCCCCGAGCCCAACGCCCGCTGCAGCACCGTCCAGCCATGCGGGCCCCGGGAGCGGGGATCGGCCCCCGCCGCGAGCAGCTCTTCCACGATCTCCGCCTCGCCCTGCGTCGCCGCCAGGCTCAGCGGGGTCAGGCCGTTGGGAGCGGGCCGGTCGACGTCCGCCCCGGCGGCGATCAGGGCCCGCACCGAGCCGCGCTGGTTCTTGTGGGCGGCGTGCAGCAGGGGCGTCCATTCGTTCGGCCCGGAGTCCAGGAGATCGGGATCGGCCCCGGCGCGGATCAGCTCGCCGATCGCCTCGACCTCTCCCGCGCGCGCCGCCATCACCAGGGGCGGGAAGCCCGGATCATCGGCCGCGGCCGAAGGAGCCTCGGGAGCTCCGGGCGGTATTCCTTGCCGCGCCCAGATCCCGAAGGCCAGCAACAGGACTGCCCCCAGAGCGATGGAACCCCAGATCCGATACCTCACTTCTTCCCGCCTTGGGTAAATGACTTTGCGCCACAAAGCATACAGGCGCGACAAGGCTCCGGTTCAACTCTCCCGGGTGGCATGGATGATCGCCTCCATGTGGTCCAGGTATCTCTCCAGCGCCCGCCGGCCGGGGGACGTGAGCCGGTAGTCCGTCTTGGGCAGGCGTCCCTCGAAGTACTTCTGGCAGGCGATGTAGCCGGCCTCTTCCAGCTTGCGGGCGTGGACGCTCAGGTTGCCGTCCGTCGTCTTCAGCAGCTTCTTGAGATCGTTGAAGCTCAGGTGGTCGTTGACGGCCAGGGCGCTGACGATCCCCAGCCGCATCCGCTCGTGGATGACGCGGTCGAGGTCCAGGGCCGCCTGCGGCGCGGGAGCGGAGCGTTCACGTCCGCCCCCTCGGCCTCGGGGCCGTCGTCGCGCTGGAGCGGCTTAGCCACCGTGCCTCCAGGCGATGAGGATCCCGAAGAAGATGTGCAGCCCGCCGAAGCCGGCCGCCATCAGGGCGTCTCCCCACGCGGGAGGCGCCATGATCGCCACGGCGCCGAGAGCCATGAAGCCGAGCCCCATCACCGGCACCGTCCGCACCGAGAAAGCCCCCCCGGTGACGACCCCCGCGCCGTACAGCAGCAGCCAGAGGCCGGGCAGCACCCAGACGACCCCGGCCATGAAGAGGACGGGAGTGAGCAGGGCGGCGGCGACGAACGGCGGGAACAGGCCGAGGACGAATCTACGGCCCGGCTGGGAGAAGAGGCTCTCCTGCGAGAGCCGCGCCTTCCAGACGATGGCGCCGGTGGTGATGAGGAAGGCCAGCAGCGCCTCGCCCAACCACACCAGGAGCCAACCCAGGAGCGTCCCCTGCCGGGAGGCCAGGTAGGCGGCGGCCAGGGCGGTCACGCCCACCGCCACCTCGCCGATCCCCGAGACGTCCGTGAAGCGGGTCGCCCCCTCCATGGTCTCGCGGATGAACCGCAGATTGTCCATGGCCCTCAGATGGAGGGCGGGGGGAGGGACGAGGCGGGGGCGGGAGGGTCGCGGATCGATCACGGATCGAATGTACGCCGGCCCGCCAAGAACGTCAAGCACTTTTTACGGCAAAGTTGATCAGGTCCTTCTCCCCTCCTCTCCCGGTGAGGGAGGGAGGGAGGGGTCGGGAGAGGAGGGGCCGGGGGTGGTGAGGGCCCGTTTCGCCAGCGCCGACACCATCCCGACCATGCTCATCAACCCCATGGACTTGCCCATGGACAGCTCGCGGCCGAAGACCTTGTAGACGATGTCCTGCGGCACCTCGGCCACCTGCCCGGGCGGAGCGCCGGAGAGGGTCTCGTCGAGGATCACGGCCATGGCCTTGGCCGAGATCCCCTGCGGGTTCTCGACGGCGAAGTGGAAGTCGAGCGTGCCGTCCGGCTTCTCCTCGGTGAAGACATAGGCCTCGGACTCGCAGGCCGGGACCTGGGCCTCCCTGGGGAACGGCCGCCGGGCGATGGCGGGCGGCACCTCCTGGAAGCGGTTGGCGATGTCGATCAGGAGCTGGATGCGCTCGTTGCGGTCCGGCATCAGCTCGAGCATGTCCAGCGTGTCTTGCAGCTTCTCCGGCAGGGCCATGGCTCAGCGCTCGATGGGGACCCCGACGAGGTTCCCCCACTCGGTCCAGCTCCCGTCATAGTTCCGCACCTGGCGGTAGCCCAGCAGATGGGTGAGCACGAACCAGGTGTGGCTGCTCCGCTCGCCGATGCGGCAGTAGACGACGACGTCGTCCTCCGCCTTCAGGCCCGCTTCCCTCTCATAGAGGTCCCGCAGCTCGCCGGCCGGCTTGAAGGTGCCGTCGTCCGGGTTGACGGCCCGGGCCCAGGGGATGTTGGCGGCGCCGGGGATGTGCCCGCCCCGCAGGGCGCCTTCGTTCGGATACTCGGGCATGTGGAGCCGCTCGCCGGTGAACTCGGCGGGGCTGCGCACGTCGATCAGGGGCCTCTTTCCCTCGACGTGCCGGAGCACCTCGTCGCGGAAGGCGCGGATATGGGCGTCGTCCCGCTCGGGAGCCTTGTAGTCGCTCGGCGGATAGGCGGGCACGTCCCGGGTCAGGGGCCGGCCTTCGTTGGCCCACTTGATCCGCCCGCCGTCCATGATCCGGGCCTTGTCGTGCCCGAAGAGCTGGAAGACCCAGAAGGCGTAGCTCGCCCACCAGTTGTTGCGGTCGCCGTAGAAGACGACGGTGGTGTCCCGGGTCGCCCCGATCCTGCGCATCAGCGCCTCGAAGCCCTCGCGCCCCAGGTAGTCGCGCCGCACCGGGTCGTTCAGGTCCCGCGTCCAGTCCACCTCCACCGCGCCCGGGATGTGCCCGGAGGAGTAGAGGAGGGGATCCTCGTTCGATTCGACGATGCGCACCTCGGGGTCTTCGAGATGGTCCGCGACCCACGCGGTCGACACCAGCGCCTCGGGGTTCGCGTAGCCGCGGCTTTCGATTTCACTCACGGTCATCCCTCCCATTTGTGAGTGATCGTATCACCATCTAAAATCCCTTCATGACCCCTTTCACGCCAATCCTGAAGTGGTATAGAGTGAGGCAACTTCTCTCAAAAACCGGGCCTCCGGGCCATGGTTTCTTGTATAGGCAGGCGCCGACGGCCGTGGTGGCCCTCGTTGTTCTGTCGTTGAAGGAGCGCTATGTCCAGCAGTCTTCGTAAAGTCTCCCGTCGCGTCGTCGTTCTCTCTTTCGCCCTGGCTCTCGGAGCCCTGCCGCTCGCGAGCGCCGAGGCGGCCCAGAGATCGCGGCGAGATTCAGCAATCCACCAGGCCGCCTCGGTCCGTACCATCGGACAAGCCCTGGTAGCTCCCCTGCTCTCGGCTTGGGAAAAGATGGGGTGGCATCCAGGATACAAGCCGCAAACCGGAACCTCGAACGCCACTCCGGAGGGTTCCAGCGTCTGTCCGAACGGCAAACCCGGCCTCCAGGGCAACCCCAACCAGACCGGCAACTGATCCGGCCACGAACGAAGCTCTCGCTTGCAGCGGGGCCTGACATCTGCAAAGGTGAGGAGTGACGATGAACGCACAGCATCCGGACCTCGAAACCCTGGAGCGTTTCCTGGAAGACGCGCTCTCCGAGCCCGCGAGCCGCGCCCTGCAGCGTCACGTCCTGATCTGCCCCCGGTGTGAGGAGCGCCTGACCGCGCTCCTTCCGGGCCCCGCCTCCCCGCCCCTTCCCGCCAAGGGCCACCGGGGGCTGATCCAGCGGCTCCTCGACGATCACCGCGCCGAGGTCTCCGACCGCCGCCACGCCGTGGCCAAGGAGCGGGGTGAATCCTCCGAGCTGTGGAGGGAGCTCGCGGCCCTGGACCAGGAAGCCCGCCGGTCCCTGATCTGGGACTCGCCGCGCTATCAGACCTGGGGCCTGTTCGAGTACCTGGTGGATCTCTCCCAGACCGCCGTCCTGGAGGAGCCCAGAAAGGCGGAGACCCTCCTGCGCCTCGCCCTCGACGTGAGCGAGCAGCTCGATCCCGTGGAGTACGGGCCGGGCGCGGTGGAGGCGGCCAAGACCCGGGCCTGGACCCATCTCGGCAACGCCCTGCGCGTCCTCGGCGACTTCCGGCAGGCGGAGCTGGCCTTTCAGACGGCGGAGCTGTTCTTCGCGCGGAGCTGGCTCGATCCCGTGGACGAGGCGCGCCTGCTGGAGCTCAAGGCCGCCCTGCGCCGCGCCCAGCGCCGCTTCGACGAGGCCCTGGAGCTGCTCGACGCTTCCCTCGGCGTCTTCCGCGAGGTCAACGAGCCCCATCACCAGGGCCGGGTGTTGATGACCAAGGGCCTGACCCTGCATTACAAGGGGGACATCGAGGCCGCCATCGGCTGCTTCCGCACCAGCCTCCTCCTCCTCGACTCGGACCGCGAGCCCCGGCTGGTCGCCATGAGCCAGCTCAACCTCGTGGGCTGCCTCCAGGACTCCGGCCGCAGCGTCGAGGCCGCGGCGCTGATCCCGGAGGTGAGGCGGATGGCCGAGCGGGTGGGCAAGCGCTCCGACCTGTTGCGCCTGCGCTGGACCGAGGGCAAGGTGGCCGACTCCAACGGCCGTTCCGACGAGGCCGAGCGGGCCTTCCTCGAAGTCCGCGACCAGCTCGTGGCCGACTCCCTCCCCTTCGACGCCGCGCTGCTCTGCATCGACCTCGCCGCCCTCTACTTCAAACAGGGCCGGCTCGACGAGACCAAGTGCCTCGCCGAGAGCGTGATCCCCGTCTTCCGCTCCCGCGAGGTCTTCCGCGAAGCGCTGGCGGCGCTGATCGTCTTCCAGCAGGCCGCGGAGATGGAGCAGCTCTCTCTCGCCCTGGTCGAGGAGATCGCCGACTACCTCAAGCGCGCCCGCGGCAATCCGGACCTGCCGTTCCGCGCCGACGCCTGACGTCCCGGAACGCGAGCTAGCCGCTCCCCGTCTCGCTGTGCGGGCTGTCGACCGGCTTCGACTCCGGCGAGCCCCGCTGGCGCAGCCAGATGGACAGCACGACCATCGCCCAGATCGCCAGGAACTCGCTCTGCCAGTTCTGGAAGGATTCGAACCAGAACCGCGACGAGGTCATGTACTCGACGACGGCGACCGGAGGGTCGCCGTGCTCCTCCAGCTCCTGGTTGTACTCCCCCGCCCCGCTGATCCCGTGAGCGACGAAGGAACCCAGAAAGAGGAGGAGGAACGCCAGGGACAGCGAGTTCTCGTAGAGCTTGAGGATGAACCCGCCCCGCCGCACCGGCCAGGGGGCGTCCTTTTTGTCCTTCGACCGCCGCGGGTCGCGGTCCACCTCGTTCGGTCCTTCGGGGTCCTTGGATTCCGAGGAGCCCTTCTGGAACAGGAGCACGGTCAAGGCCACATAGATGAACATCTGGAGGAACTCAGACTCCCAGTTCTCCGTCGTGGCTTCCCAGAAGTGAGCGTCGCGGAGGTACTCGCCGAAAGTGAGGAGCGGCTGCTGGTGCTCCAGCAGCTCCTTGTTGTTCTCCAGGAAGCCGGCGACGCTCTGCCCCACGAGGAAGACGAGGAAGAACAGGTTGAACAGAACCAGGGACAAGCCGTTGTCGCGCAGAAAACGCCGCATGGTATCCCCTCCCAAGGCCTGAACATCAGTCTGCCAGTGACCGCCGGCGGGGAGTAAGAGCAAGCCTGGTGCCAAAATATGGCAGGGAATCAGATGGCAGGAGATTTGCTGCGGAACTCCCCGCGAACGTGGCGGCGCTCCCTCTTCCCTTTTCTGTGCGCACGGATTAGAGTGCGGGCCGCTTCACCCAGCAGTTTGTACAGCTTTCAGGATTGGGTTCTCGGCCCGGAGCGGGTCCGCAGGTCGTCTTGCGCGCTCCCGCGCCGTTGCAGTAGAGTCTCGTGCTTGTGACGATTTTCACAAAGTCCCTTGAACCCGGCCCGGCGCTCGGATATCGTCGCCGCTCGGGATTCTAAGGGGGGGCGATCCCATGCAGATCTTCCACCGCAGCAGCAACACCATCGCCAGGGTCAGCATCTTCGGTGCGATCTTCTTCCTGGCCTTCCTCGGCTGGGTGATGGCGTCCCTGTTCAACTCCTCCTACGCGTCGGGGCAGGACGTGTTCAAGCGGCAGCCCGTGCCGTTCAGCCACGAGCACCACGTCCAGGGCCTGGGGCTCGACTGCCGGTACTGCCACACCTCGGTCGAGAAGTCCTCCTTCGCCGGCATCCCGCCGACGGAGACGTGCATGAACTGCCACAAGCAGATCTGGACGAACGCCGACCTGCTGGAGCCCGTCCGGGCCAGCTACCGGACCGGCGAGCCGATCGAGTGGACCCGGGTGCACGACCTTCCCGACTACGTCTACTTCAACCATTCGGTGCACGTGGCCAAGGGCATCGGCTGCGTGACCTGCCACGGTGAGGTGGACAAGATGCCGCTGATGTACCAGAAGGCGTCCCTCCAGATGCAGTGGTGTCTGGACTGCCACCGCGATCCGTCGAAGAACGTGCGGCCGCGGGAAGAGGTGTTCAACCTGAACTGGCACCCGCCGGCGGATCCGCAGGAGGCGCAGGCCCTGCGGACCCGGCTGACGCAGGAATATGAAGTCAAATCCCTGATGAGCTGCTCGACGTGCCACCGCTAGGCGGGAAGGCCCGGGCGCGCCGCGGCGACGCGGACGGACTGACAACAACGAGAGCGAGCGAAACCTGATGGACAGCGTCAATGGCAAGGGCAAGTGCGGAGCCGAAAGAGCTTCCGAGCCGGCGCCCGCCCGGCTGAACCTGGAGGAGGTGCGGGAACGGCTGCGGGAGAAGAGGGGGCCGGAGTTCTGGCGCAGCCTCGACGAGCTCGCCGCGACCTCCGAGTTCCAGGATCTCGTCCACCGCGAGTTCCCCCGGCAGGCTTCGGAGTGGATCGACACCGCGGACGGCGTCTCGCGCCGCCGTTTCCTGCAGCTCGCGAGCGCCTCGCTCGCCCTGGCCGGCCTGACCGGCTGCACCAAGCAGCCGCTGGAGAAGATCGTTCCCTACGTGCGGCAGCCGGAGCAGATCATCCCCGGCAAGCCGCTGTACTTCGCCACCGCCCTGACCTTCGGCGGCGGCTACGCCACCGGCGTCCTGGCCGAGAGCCATCTCGGGCGGCCGACCAAGATCGAAGGCAACCCGGACCACCCGGCGAGCCTCGGCGCCACGGACCTCTTCGCCCAGGCCTCGATCCTCACCCTCTACGACCCCGAGCGGTCGCAGTCGATCCTCCAGAACGGCCGCGCCGGCACCTGGGGCGCTTTCACCAGCCAGATGGCGGGCCGCCTGAACGCCTTGCAGCCGGCCGGGGGCGCGGGCCTGCGGATCCTGACCGGCTCCACGACCTCGCCGACCCTGGCCGACCAGATGCGGCAACTGCTGTCGCGCTTCCCCGCCGCCCGCTGGCACCGCTGGGAGCCCGCCGGCCGCCACCACTCGCACGCCGCCGCGGTGGGCGCCTTCGGCCGCCCGCTGGAGACCCGCTACGACTTCACGCGCGCCCGGGTGATCCTCGCCGTCGGCGACGCGCTCTGCGAGGGTGGAGCCGGCGTGCGTTACGCGCGCGACTTCGCCGACGGCCGGCGCGTCCGCGGCGACCGCAAGGAGATGAGCCGGGTCTACGCGGTGGAGAGCGTGCCGGCCAACCTCTCCAGCGTCGCCGACCACCGGCTCCAGCTCCCGCCCGCCCAGGTGGAGGGCTTCGTCCTCGCCCTCGCCCAGGCCCTCGGCGTCCCCGGCATGGCCGGCGGCCAGGTCGCGCTGCCCGCCGAGGCCCGGAAGTGGGTCCAGGCCGTCGCCCAGGACCTTCAGCAGAACCGCGGCGCCTCGCTGGTGGTAGGCGACGAGTACCTCTCCCCCGCCGCGCAGGTGCTGATCCACGGCATCAACCAGGCGCTGGGCAACAACGGCGTCACCGTCTCCTACCAGGAGCCGGTGGAGGTCGACCCGGTGGACCAGGTCCGCTCGATCGCCGAGCTGGTCGCGGACATGAACGCCGGCCAGGTGGAGCTGCTGCTGATCCTCGACGGGTCGAACCCGGTCTACACGGCGCCGGCCGACCTGGCCTTCGTGCAGGCCCTCCAGAAGGTGCCGCTGCGCGTCCACCACGGCCTCTACGAGGACGAGACCTCCGCCTACTGCCACTGGCACATCCCCGCCGCCCACGAGCTCGAGAGCTGGGGCGACGCCCGGGCCTTCGACGGCACGGTGAGCCTCATCCAGCCGCTCATCGACCCGCTCTACGACGGCAAGTCGGTCTACGAAGTGCTGGCCGCCCTGCTGGGCCAGGCGGACGCCACGGGCTACGACGTCGTCCGCCAGTACTGGACGCCGCTCCTGCCCGGCCTCACGGCCGGCCTGGAGCGGCTCTCCAAGGACGCGACCCCGGCCGGCTTCTCCGCGATGGTCGGCGTCTCGGGCGGCCCGCCGCCGCCGGCGGACGCCGCCGCCGCCGCGGCTCCTCCCGCCACGGCCCCGGTCGGCGGGGCGCCCGCCAACCAGGGCGGCGGCGACCAGGGTTCCATATCGCCCGCCGCCGCTTCGGCCCCCCAGGGCGTCGCCGCGCCCCCGGCGGCCGCAGGCGCCACGGCGGGCGGCAGCGCCTTCGAGACCGCCTGGCGGCGGACGCTGCACGCCGGCCTGATCCCCGCCACGGCCAGCCGGCCGGCGGCGGCGGCGGTCAACGGCGGCGCGGTGCAGGAGTCCGCGCGCCGGATCGCCGAGACGGCCGGCCGCTTCCAGCCCGGCCAGATCACCCTGGTGCTGCGTCCCGACCCGACGATCTGGGACGGCCGCTTCGCCTCCAACACCTGGCTCCAGGAGCTGCCCAAGCCCATCGTCAAGCTGGTCTGGGACAACGCCCTGATCGTCTCGCCCAATACCGCCGAGCGCCTCGGCGTCGAGTACCACGAAGTCGTGACCCTGACGGTCGGCAACCGCTCGCAGCGGGCGGCGGTCTGGATCCTCCCCGGCGTGGCGGACGACACCGCCCTGCTCACCCTCGGCTACGGCCGGCAGCGGGCGGGCAAGGGGACCGGACAAGGTTTCAACGCCTATCCCCTGCGCACCACGCAGACCCTGTGGAGCGCCCCCGGCGCCAGCGTCGCGAAGACGGGCGACCGCTACATCCTGGTCGGCACCCAGAACCATCACGTCATCGGCCTCTACAACGTCAACGAGGACGAGGAGGCGAGCGAGCAGGCGGAGAAGCGCCACGTCATCCGCACGGCCACCCTGGAAGAATTCCGCGCCAATGAGGAGGTCATCGACAAGAAGCGCCACATGGAGGCGCTGACCCCCGGCATGACCATGTACCCGGAGCATCCCTACGAGGGTCACAAGTGGGGCATGGTCATCGACCTCAACACCTGCACCGGGTGCAGCGCCTGCGTGGTCGCCTGCCAGTCGGAGAACAACATCCCGTCGGTGGGCAAGGAGCAGGTGCAGAAGGGCCGCGAGATGCACTGGCTGCGCATCGACCGCTACTTCGGCGGCGACCTCGACGCGCCGACCATCCACAACCAGCCCCTCCCCTGCATGCACTGCGAGAACGCGCCGTGCGAGGTGGTCTGCCCGGTGGCCGCCACCGTCCACAGCGACGAGGGGCTGAACGACATGGTCTACAACCGCTGCGTCGGCACCCGCTACTGCTCGAACAACTGCCCCTACAAGGTGCGGCGGTTCAACTTCCTGCGCTACGCGCCCAACCAGGAGACGCCGGTGCTGACCCTGGCGCAGAACCCCGACGTGACGGTGCGCATGCGCGGCGTCATGGAGAAGTGCACCTTCTGCGTGCAGCGCATCGAGCAGGCCAAGATCGAGTCCAAGGTGGAGCGCCGGCCGATCCCGGCGAACTGGCTCCAGACGGCGTGCCAGCAGGCCTGCCCGACGCACGCCATCACCTTCGGCGACCTCAACGACGAGCAGTGGGAGGTCCGGCGGTGGCACGACGATCCCCTGAACTACGGGCTGCTCGAGGAGATCAACACGCGCCCGCGCACCACCTACCTGGCGAAGCTGCGCAATCCGAACCCCGCGCTGGAACCGGCCGGAGGAGTTGAAGGAGCTGAGCATGGCCACGCTTGAGAAACACGGCCTCCCCGCCCCCCTGCCCAAACCGGAGAAGCCGCCGGTGGTGGCCCCCGGCCATGACGCGGCGACGGTCACCGACCAGATCACCGAGGTCGTCACCCAGCGCACGCCGAAGTGGTGGATCCTCGGCTTCCTGGTCGCCTTCTCGCTGCTGCAGATCTTCCTGGTTTCGGTGACCTGGCTGTTCGCCAAGGGCGTGGGGATCTGGGGCATCAACTGGCCGGTCGGCTGGGGCTTCGACATCATCAACTTCGTCTGGTGGATCGGCATCGGCCACGCCGGCACGCTGATCTCGGCCATCCTGCTGCTGGTGCGGCAGGAGTGGCGCACGTCGATCAACCGCTTCGCCGAGGCCATGACCCTGTTCGCCGTGGCCTGCGCGGGCATGTACCCGCTGCTCCACCTCGGCCGTCCCTGGCTGTTCTACTGGCTGCTGCCCTACCCGAACACCATGGACCTGTGGCCGCAGTTCCGCAGCCCGCTGATCTGGGACGTGTTCGCGGTCTCGACCTACGCCACGGTGTCGGCCCTGTTCTGGTTCGTGGGCCTGATCCCCGACCTCGCCACTCTGCGCGACCGCGTGCCGAACCGCATCGCCCGCACGGTCTACGGCCTGCTCGCCATGGGCTGGCGCGGCTCGGCCAGGCACTGGCACAACTACGAGACGGCCTACCTGCTGCTGGCCGGCCTCTCGACCCCCCTGGTGCTCTCGGTGCACACGGTGGTGAGCTTCGACTTCTCCATCGGCATCATCCCGGGCTGGCACGCCACGATCTTCCCGCCCTACTTCGTCGCCGGCGCCATCTACGCCGGGTTCGCCATGGTGCTGACGCTGGCGATCCCGCTGCGGGTGTGGGGCAACCTGAAGGACTTCATCACCGACCGCCATCTGCAGAACATGGGCAAGGTGATGCTGGCCACCGGCCTGATCGTGGTCTACGGCTACATGGCGGAGTTCTTCTTCGCCTGGTACAGCGGCAACACCTACGAGCTGTTCCTGATGAAGAACCGCACCACCGGGCCCTACCAGTTCCACTGGGTCGGCCTGATGATCTGCAACGCCATCGTGCCGCAGTTCCTGTGGAGCCGGCGGGTGCGGTCGTCGCCGCTGTGGCTGTTCGTCATCTCGATGTTCGTCAGCGTCGGCATGTGGCTGGAGCGCTTCGTCATCATCGTGATGAGCCTCCACCGCGACTTCCTGCCGGCGTCCTGGGGCATGTACCGCGGGTCGATCTGGGACTGGGGCACGTTCATCGGCACGATCGGCCTGTTCCTGACCCTGTTCTACCTCTTCGTCCGCTTCCTGCCGGCGATCTCGATCTTCGAGATGCGGACCATCGTCCCCGGTTCCAAGGGGGACGAGTTCATCGGCGCCGAGGCCGACGATTTCACGGAGGAGCCGCGATGAGCGCGCTGCATACGGAGACGCCGGCGGCGGCCTACGGGCTGCTGGCCGAGTTCCCCACGATCGACGCTCTGATCGGCGCCGCCCGCCGCGTCCGGGAGGCCGGCTACACGCGGGTGGACGCCTTCACGCCCTACCCGAGCGAGGCGGTGGCGCATGCCCTGGCCCTCCCGCGTTCGAAGATGCCGCCCATCGTCCTCACCGGCGGCCTGCTCGGCGGCATCGGCGGCTACATGCTCCAGTACTGGTCGCAGACCATGGTCTATCCGATGAACATCGGCGGCCGGCCGTTCCATAGCTGGCCCGCGTTCATCGTGCCGACCTTCGAGTGCACGATCCTGGGCGCGGCCCTGGCCGCCGTGCTCGGCATGCTGGCCCTCAACGGCCTGCCGCAGCCCTATCACCCGGTGTTCAACGTGCCGCGCTTCGCCCTGGCGTCGCGCGACCGCTACTTCCTGGTCGTCGAATCGCGCGATCCGAAGTTCGACCGCCACGAGACCGCGCGCCTGCTGACGGATCTGAACGCGAGCGAGGTGTCCGAAGTTGAGCCCTAACCGCACACTCCTCGGCCTGGCTCTGACCGGTTGCCTGCTGACCACCGCGGGCTGCCGCCAGAACATGCACAACCAGCCCAAGATCGAGCCGTACGAAGCGAGCAATTTCTTCGACGACGGCCAGGGCGCCCGTCCGCTGCCCGCCCACACCGTGGCCCGCGGCCAGCTCCGCGAGGGCGTCCTCTACACCGGCCTCGACGCCGCCAACAAGCCGGTGGCGCAGATGCCCATGCCGGTGACGCGCGAGATGCTGGTCCGCGGGCAGGAACGCTTCAACGTCTTCTGCTCCCCCTGCCACGGCCGCCTCGGCGACGGGCGGGGGATGATCGTCCGCCGCGGCTACAAGCAGCCGACGTCGTTCCACGACCCGCGCCTGCGCAGCTCCCCGGTGGGCTACTTCTTCAGCGTGATGACCGAGGGCTTCGGCGTGATGCCGAGCTACGCCCCGCAGATCCAGGTCGAGGACCGCTGGGCCATCGCGGCCTACGTCCGCGCCCTCCAGTACAGCCAGAACGCCAGCCTGGCGGAGCTGCCCCCGGACGTTCGCCAGCGCGTCGAGGCCGATCTGAGGGGAGGCGCGGACGCCGGCGCTCCGCGGTCGCACGGACAGCAGGGCGTGCAGCGCCCCGCGCCTACTCCCGAGGCGGACAGCCGTCCCCATTGAGCGAGGTATCATGACGACCGACACTCTCCGCCGCTACGACGCCGCGCCGGCCTTCTCGGCCCCGAGCGACGTCGACCGCATCCGGTTCTTCGGCCTCGTCGCCGCCGGCCTGGGCGCGGTCCTCTGCATCCTTGCCTGGGTCCTCGCGCCCGACTACTTCTTCCGGAGCTGGCTGGTCGGCTTCGTCTTCTGGACCGGCCTCACCGCGGGCTGCCTCGCCCTGCTCATGCTCAGCCACCTGACCGGCGGCGACTGGGGCCTGGTCGTCCGGCGCGTCCTGGAGGCCGCCGCGCGCACCTGGCCCGTGATGCTCATCGCCTCGGTCGGGGTGCTCGCGGGCATGGACAGCCTCTATGAGTGGACCCGGCCCGGAAACGACCCTGTGCTACTGCACAAGGTGCCGTACCTCAACAAGACTTTCTTCGCGATCCGCATGGCGATCTACTTCCTGGTCTGGGGCGGCCTCGCCTGGACCCTCAGCCGCATGTCGGCGCGGCAGGACCGCGGCGAGGACGCCGGCGTCACCCGCCGCATGCAGGTCGTGGCGGCCCCCGGCCTCATCGTCTACTGCCTGCTGGTGACCTTCGCCGCGGTGGACTGGCTGATGTCGCTTCAGCCGCACTGGTTCTCGACCATCTACGGCGTCTACATGATCGGCAGCCAGGGCCTCGCGTCGCTGGCGTTCCTGATCCTGGTCGCCGCCTTCCTCTGGCGGCGCGAGCCGATGTCGCGCGTGCTCCAGCCCCGGCACTTCCACGACTGGGGCAAGCTGATGTTCGCCTTCGTGATGCTGTGGGCCTACTTCTCCTGGTCGCAGTTCCTGATCACCTGGGCGGGCAACCTGCCGGAGGAGATCCCGTTCTATCTCAACCGCATGCACGGCGTCTTCGGCTTCCTCTCGCTGGTGATCGTGCTCTTCCACTTCGCCGTGCCGTTCGCCATCCTGCTGTCGCGCGACATCAAGCGCAACCCGCGCAACCTCGCCATCGTGGCGGTCGGCGTCCTGGTCATCCGCCTGGTGGAGCTGTTCTGGCAGGTCGAGCCGGCCTTCCAGCACGGCCTCCCCGGCGCCGCCGAGGGGCACCACGCCGCGGCGGCCATCCATCCGCAGTTCTGGTGGCTCTACCTGGCCGGACCGCTGTTCATCGGCGGCGCCTGGCTGTTCTGGTTCGCGCGGGAGCTGAAGGCGCGCCCGCTGCTGCCGATCCACGACCCCTATCTGCCGGAGGCGATCGCCCATGAGTCACACCACTGATCGCACCGACGACCTCCACAAGGAGAACCTCGACGCCAAGACCGACGTCGGTCCCGGCACCGGCGAGGGCTTCAGCTCCCAGGTCGTGGAGTTCGACCGCGAGATCAACGTCCCCGGCATCCTCAAGATCGGCGCGGGCCTGGTCGTCCTGGCGCTGGTCGTCCACCTGCTGATGTGGTGGATGCTGCGCGGCTTCGACGCCCTCGAGGCCCGCAAGGACGTGCCCCTGACGCCCATCGAGGAGTCCGCGCGGCGGCAGGCGCCGCCGGAGCCGCGCCTCGAGCTCTCGCCCAGCGAGCTCCTGCGCACGATGCGCAACCAGGAGGATGCGGCCCTCGGCCAGGCCGGCTGGGTCGACCAGGGGCAGGGGACCGTCCGCCTCCCCATCGAGGTCGCCATGGACGTCATCGCCGCCCGCGGCGTGGCCCCGCTCGGCGCGGCGCCCGCCGCCGCCGCTCCGGGAACGCCGGCGCAGGCTCCGACTCCGACTGGACAGACTGGACAGGCCGCGGCCGTCACGCCGCCGGCCCAGTAGGAAGGGAAGAAGGTAGGTACATTGATCGGCTCGATTTCCGGAATCGTCCTCCCGGCCCTGTTGCTGGCGGCCGGGACGTCCCTCCCGCCCGGCGAGTCCATGGTGCCCTCGGACGCCATGCCGGCGCCGTTGAAGGAGGTGCGGTACGAGCAGAAGCTCGGCGGGCAGCTCCCCCTGGACGCGATCTTCCGCGACGAGGCGGGCCGCCCGGTCAAGCTCGGCGACTACTTCGGCCAGCGGCCCGCGATCCTCGTGCTCGCCTACTACCACTGCCCCATGCTGTGCGACATGGTGCTCCAGGCCACCGAGACCGGCCTCAAGCCGCTCAAGATGAATCCCGGCCGGGAGTTCGACGTGGTCGTGGTGAGCATCGATCCCAAGGAGACGCCGGCCATGGCCGCCGAAAAGAAGGCCGACGTCGTGCGGCGCTACGGCCGGCCCGGCACCGCGGCCGGCTGGCACTTCCTGACCGGTCCGCAGCCCTCGATCGACCGCGTCGCCGAGGCGGTGGGCTTCCGCTACACCTACGACGAGGCGCGGAACCAGTACGCCCACGCCGCCGGCATCGTGGTGCTGACTCCGCAGGGCCGGATCTCCCGTTACTTCTTCGGCCTGGAGTACGCGCCGCGCGACATCCGGCTCGGCCTCGTGGAGTCGGCCGGCGGCAAGATCGGCAGCCTGGTCGACCAGGTGCTGCTTTACTGCTTCCACTACGATCCCGCGGTGGGCCGCTACAGCGCCATGACCCTGAACATCCTCCGGCTGGCCGCGGTGGCCACCACGGCCGGCCTCATCCTTTTGATCGTGCTCCTGCGGCGGCGGGAGACCGCTCAGCCCGGGCCTTTGGGAGCCGCGTGACATGAACCCCCAGCAGTCCGCATTCAATCCGATCCCTGAAGCGGCCTCCACGCTCGCCCGCGAGGTGGACGCGCTCACCGTCGTCTGGACGCTGATCAGCCTGTTCTTCACCATCCTGATCGCGGGACTCATCATCGTCTTCATGAGCCGCTACCGCCGGCGCCATCCCGACGAGGTGGGCCTGCCCGAGCGGGCGCCGATGTGGCTCGAGATCGCCTGGTCGGTGATCCCCCTGGGGATCATGCTCACCATGTTCGTCTGGGGGACCCTGATCTTCTACAAGTCCTACCGGCCGCCGAAGGATGCCGTGGACTACTACGCCACCGGCAAGCAGTGGATGTGGAAGTTCCAGCATCCCAACGGCACGCGCGAGATCAACCACCTCCATGTGCCGGTCAACCAGCCGATCCGGCTCACCTTGAGCTCGGAGGACGTGATCCACAGCTTCTTCGTGCCGGCGTTCCGGGTCAAGCAGGACGCCGTGCCGGGCCGCTACACCTCGCTCTGGTTCGAGGCCACGAAGACCGGCGTCTACCACATGTTCTGCACCGAGTACTGCGGCACCGAGCACTCCAAGATGATCGGCAGCGTCATCGTCATGGAGCCGCGGGAGTACGAGGACTGGCTGACCAGCGGCGGCCTCGGCGGCGGCGCGGCCGGCCAGGGCACGTCGCTCTCGGGCGCGGCGCTGTTCGAGAACCTCGGCTGCGAGACCTGCCACCGCACCAAGGGCGGCGGCGGCCTGCAGCGCGGCCCGTCCCTCCAGGGCGTCTTCGGCACCCAGGTCAAGCTCGCCGACGGCCGTACCGTGACCGCCGACGACACCTACGTCCGCGAGTCGATCCTCAACCCGCAGGCGAAGCTCGTCGCGGGCTGGGATCCCGTCATGCCCACGTTCCAGGGGCAGGTGAGCGAAGAGCAGCTCGCCCAGCTCATCACCTACGTCCGGTCGCTCGGACCGGCCGGCGCCGCGCCGGCCGGCGGCACGGGCGGCTCCCACGCCGGCCCCGGCGACGCCGCCGGCGGCCAGGTGGACGCCAACGCTCCCCAGACCGCGGGCCCGGCGAAGCAGCCCGATCAGCAGCAGTAGGGAAGAAGAGCCATGAATACGAGCGCAGCCCATCCGTCAGCTCCGACCACCGCCGAGACCGGCTTCGAGCGGAAGAACTACCTCAACGCCGACTACGGCGTCCTCTCCTGGCTCCTCACCCGGGACCACAAGCGGATCGCCATCCTCTACCTGATCTCGGTCTCGGCGTTCTTCGCCCTGGGAAGCATCTTCGCGGCCCTCATCCGCTTCGAGCTGCTCACCCCCGAGGGAGACCTCATGCAGGCGGACACCTACAACCGGGTGTTCACCATGCACGGCGTCATCATGGTCTTCTTCTTCCTGATCCCGGCCATCCCCGCGGTCCTCGGCAACTTCCTGCTGCCGATCATGATCGGCGCCAAGGACCTGGCGATGCCCAAGCTCAACCTGGCGAGCTGGTACATCTACAACCTCGGCGGCATCTTCACCCTGTGGGCCCTGGTCCACGGCGGCGTCGACACCGGCTGGACCTTCTACACCCCGTTCTCGACCAACTACTCCAACACCTACGTGATCTCGACCGCCCTGGGCGTCTTCATCAACGGGTTCTCGACGATCTTCACGGGGTTGAACTTCATCGTCACCGTCCACCGGATGCGCGCGCCGGGCCTCTCCTGGTTCCGGCTGCCGCTGTTCATCTGGTCCATGTACGCGACGAGCCTGGTCATCGTCCTCGGCACGCCGGTCATCGCCATCACCCTGCTGCTGGTGGCGGCCGAGAGGGCCTTCGGCCTCGGCATCTTCGACCCGCGGCTGGGCGGCGACCCGATCCTCTTCCAGCACATGTTCTGGTTCTACTCCCATCCGGCGGTGTACATCATGATCCTGCCGTCCATGGGCGTGATCTCGGAGCTGGTGGCCGCCTTCGCCCGCAAACGCATCTTCGGCTACCGCATCGTGGCCTTCGCCAGCGTCGGCATCGCGGTCCTCGGCTTCCTGGTCTGGGGCCACCACATGTTCGTCACCGGCCAGTCGATGTACGCCGCCACCGTCTTCTCGGTGCTCTCGATGCTGGTGGCCGTCCCCTCCGCCGTCAAGGTCTTCAACTGGACGGCGACGCTCTACGAGGGATCGATCTCCTACCAGACGCCGATGCTCTACGCCCTCGGCTTCATCGGCCTCTTCACCATCGGCGGCCTCACCGGCGTCATGGTGGCCACCCTGGGCTTCGACATCCACGTCCACGACACCTACTTCATCGTCGCCCACTTCCACTACGTCATGGTGGGCGGCACCATCATGGGCTACCTCGGCGGCCTCCACTACTGGTGGCCGAAGATGTTCGGCCGGATGTACCCGGGCTTCCTCTCCAGGCTCTCGGCCCTGCTGGTGTTCGTGGGCTTCAACCTGACGTTCTTCCCCCAGTTCCTCCTCGGCTACATGGGCATGCCGCGGCGCTACTGGGCCTATCCGCCCGAGTTCCAGGTCCTCAACGTGCTCTCCACGGCGGGCGCCACGGTCCTGGGCGTCGGCTTCATCCTGCCGATCTTCTACTTCGCCTGGTCGCTGAAGTTCGGCAAGAAGGCGGGGGACAACCCCTGGGGCGCCGTCGGCCTCGAGTGGGACACCACCTCGCCGCCGCCGACCTTGAACTTCTACACTCAGCCGGTCGTCACGGCTCCGCCGTACGAGTACCACCGCGAGGACGTCCACAACCGCACGACGCAGGAGGCTCCCGTTGGCTAGCAGCCCGTTGACCGACACGCACGGGCACGGCGCGCATCATCATCCCGCGCTGGCCCACCAGTTCGACAGTCTCGAGCAGCAGAAGGAGTCCTCCACTCTCGGGATGTGGCTCTTCCTGGTGACCGAGATCATGTTCTTCGGCGGCCTGTTCCTCGCCTACGTGCTCTACCGCGGCCGCTATCCCGAGGCCTTCCTGCAGGCCAGCAACACGCTGAACGTGCGGCTGGGCGGCCTCAACACCGCCGTCCTCATCGGCAGCAGTTGGACCATGGTGCTCGCCATCTGGGCGGCGCAGGTGAACTGGCGCAAGGGGGTCGTCCTCTTCCTGATCCTGACCATGGCCCTGGGCTCGACCTTCCTGGTGGTCAAAGCCTTCGAGTACCACCACAAGTGGGAGGAGCACCACATCCCCGGGAAGCTGGGGATGTTCTTCAACTCGCCCTTCCAGTTCGCGGGCGACGAGCCCCAGCACGTCGAGGTCTTCTTCTCGCTCTACTTCATCATGACCGGCCTGCACGCGACCCACATGGTCATCGGCATCGCGGTCCTCGCTGGTGCTGACCATCCTGTCCTGGAAGGGGCACTACGGTCCGGACTACTACAACCCCCTGGAGATGGCCGGCCTCTACTGGCACTTCGTGGACATCGTCTGGATCTTCCTCTTCCCCCTGCTCTACCTGCTGGGCGCCCACGTCCACTGACCGGAGACGACGTATGGCTGACCACACCCGTTCCACCGAGCACACCCATTCGAGTCACCACATCACCTCGCGGAAGACGTACTTCCTCGTCTTCGCCGCCCTGATGATCCTGACTTTCTTGACCTGGGCGGTCGCCCAGGTCGACCTCGGCTGGGCGAACGACCTCGTGGCCTTGGGCATCGCTTTCACCAAAACGATGCTCGTGCTGCTCTTCTTCATGCACGTCCGCCACAGCACCCGCATGACCATCCTCACGGCCGCGGCGGGCTTCTTCTGGCTGGCCATCATGCTCTTCTACACCCTGAGCGACTACTTCACCCGCGGCGCCTCCGTGCTGCCCGTGCTCGGCAAGTAGGTCCCTACTCCCCTACCCCTCTCTCCCAGCCTCCCCACCAGCCGCCGGGAGAGAGGGGATCAAGGATCATGAAAGCCAACCGCACCCTCCTCGACGTCTTCCTCGAGGCCCAGACGCTCGACCGCATTCCGCGGAGCGGCTACGTGCTGCGGGGCGTCGCCGACCCGGAGAGCGTCACCGAGCACTCCTGGCACGTCCTCTTCCTGGTCTGGACGCTGGGAGCCCGCATCGAGGGGATCGACCTCTTCCGGGCCGTGGAGATCGCCCTGGTCCACGACCTCGCCGAGCTGCGCATCGGCGATCTCCCCCGAACCTCCTCGCACTACTTCCCCGAGGGCGCCAAGAAAACGGCCGAGTCCGCCGCCATGGCCGACATCCTCGCCCCGCTGCCCGCGCGCGCGCTGGCCCTCTACGAGGAATACCAGCAGGGCACGAGCCCCGAGGCCCGGCTCGTCAAGGCCTGCGACAAGCTCCAGCTCATGTTGAAGGTGGCGGTCTACGAGCGCTGGGGGACCGGCGCGCTCGCCGAGTTCTGGGACAATCCGGACAACTTCCCCGACGGCGGCTTCCCGGCCGTCCGCGAGCTTTTCGAGGAGCTGCGGGCGCGCCGGAACGCGGGCGCGAGCCCTCACCCCTAGCCCCTCTCCCGCCCCCTCCCACCCTCCCACACCGGGAGAGGGGAACCACCTCCCGAAGACGATAAAACCGCGCAGCAGGTCTCTTTCCCTCCTCTCCCGGTGAGGGAGGGTGGGAGGGGTCGGGAGAGGAGGGGCAGGGGTGGTGAGGGCCTCGGAGGGCACGCCGCTCCGAGAAGGACGGCCTAGAGCGAAACCCCCCGCCGGCCCATCAGCTTCCGCAGCCGGTCGTAGAGGTTCTGCCCCAGCAGGGACTGCGCCGTCTCGCTGATGTCGCGGATGACCACCCGCAGGTCCTCCGAGCCGCTCCAGTGCTTGCGGGCGTAGGGTTCCAGATCCCCGCCGAAAGCCTGCGACAGCACCGCCGTGGCGAGGACGAGGTCCTCCATGAACCCCGCGCCGCCCAGGATCGCCTCCGGCAGCAGGTCGATGGGCAGGACGAAATACGCCAGGGCGCCGCCGATCAGGGCACGGGTGGAGGCCGGCACGTTCTTGTCCAGGGCCAGCCGGGCCAGGAGGATGAACACGTCCGGCACCAGCAGGAGGGCCCGGACGGCGCCCTCCGTCAACTTGCCGCCGCGGCCTTCCCGCCGCTTCTCCACGGCGTGGATGATCTTGTCGCGCAGGCGGTCATAGAAGCTCAGCAGGCCGTTGCTCGGCTCGTCCGTGCCTCGCTCGAAGGCCTCTTCCGAGTCCCTCTCGGCCTGCGCCGAGTCGAAGTTCTCGAAGTCTTCGGCCACCGCGGCGGAAAGCTCGTCGCCCAGGGGGCGGGAAATGGGCTCGTCGTTTTTCGGCTTCTTGGGCATGGTGGTCTCCGGCAGACAGTCTATCCTCTCCGGTCCTCTGTTCAATCCCCGTGCCATGCCCAGCCGGCGAGGCCCGGCCAGGACACGCCTTTCCGGCACCGGCCTTGCTTGAACAAGGCCTGAAATTACCGGATCTACGCGCCTTGGGCAGGATGGGGGTACACTCTTGCTCTAGGACGGGACGAGGGACTGGAGCGGCTGGGATGAAGAGGATAATCTGGACGGATTATATGACTTACCGGGTGCAAGTGCGGAAATTCAAACCTGAGACCATCGAACACATCGTCCGATTCTCTGAAGAGAGATACTTCGATACAGCCACTCAGCGGTCGATCGCTGTCGGGCGACATGGGAGATCACTGGTCATCATCCCATATGAAGAAGATGAGGAAGCTTTAACGCCGGTTACAATCCATCCTACAACGCGACCGCAAATCAACCTTCGCATACGTGTAGGGAGATTCATCAATGACAGATCCTAAAATGACCTATTTCTCCACAGAAGACATCCTGCACCTCATGATCGCTGACGATCAGGAGGCAAACAGCGTAGAGCTCAGCCCGAACATCACGGCAGAGCTCAATGCCAAGGGTGAGTTGATTGGGATTGAGATCCTCAATGCTAGCGCCTTTATCAGAGACGCAATCATGGAAGGTGTACAAGCGAAGGTTCTCAATCTAGTCGCAGCGAGCGACACCTAAAGCGCTGAACAAAACGCAAGGAGCCCCCCCATGACACGACGCGTACTCTCTCTCGCCGCCGCCCTCGGGCTGCTGATTCTCAGCCTGAGCTCTACACCCGTCACCGCCAGTTCCTGCGAAGAGTGCGAGGATCACTGCGCCACGCTCCCGATGGATCCGGAAGAATGCCTGCAGTTGTATTGCCCGGAATGCGCCGGCGGTTCCTCGCCGGTGGGCGTTACCAGCCCGAAGGCGGGATAAGCCGCGGCCGAAGATCCATGCCGAAGAACCGCATCAATCCGCCAGAGCTGTTTCCAAGCGAACAGTTCGGTTTTTCTCAGATCGTCGTCGCCCAGGGTCAGAGGACGGTCTACCTCTCCGGCCAGGTCGGCTGCGACGAAGAGTTGCGGATGGTCGATCTCCACGACCTGGGCGCCCAGACCCGGAAGGCGCTGGAGAACATCGAGACGGCCATGAGAGCGGCGGGGGGCACGCGCGACGACGTCGTCTCCCTCCGCATCTATATCGTGGGCGAGAACATCAAGAACACGGCGGCGGTCACCGAGGCCCTGACCGGTTTCTTCCATCCCGAGCGGCTTCCCGCCACCTCCTGGATCGGCGTCGCCGCCCTCGCGCGTCCGGAGTTTCTGATCGAGATCGAGGCGATTGCCGTGCTGGAATAGAATCCGTTCCATGCGGCCCATCCAAACGTCTTGCCTGTTCACGATCTACGCCCTCCTCCTCTCCCTTCCAGCCTTCCCCCAGGAGCCCACGCCGGACGTCGAGCGGGCCATGGAGGGCATCCGGCCGCAGGCCATCCGCGCGCACATGCGCTTCCTGGCGGACGATCTGCTGGAGGGCCGCAAGACCGCCACGCGCGGGCATGAGTTGGCCGCGAAGTACGTGGCCTCCGCTTTCGAGGGGCTGGGACTCGAGCCCGCCGGCACGGGAAACACCTACTTCCAGACCGTGCCGATGCTGCGGATGACCATGGACGAGTCCAGGACCTCCGTGGTCCTGGAACGCAACGGCCGGAAGACGAGTCTCGTGTACGGAAAGGATTACATCGGCTCCTTCCTCGCCGAGGCCGAATCGAGCGTCAGCGCACCGCTGATCTATGTGGGCTCCGGCACCACCGCTCCGGAGCTGAAGCACGACGACTACGCCGGCATCGACGCCCGCGGCAAGATCGTCGTCATCGCCATCGGCGCGCCGCCATCCTTCCCGCCCGACCAGAAGGCCTACTACGCCGACCGGCAGGTCCTGCTCCAGAACGCGCGGGCCCGTGGCGCGGTCGGAGCCCTGTTCCTCGCGACTCCGGAATTCCAGCGGCGGGTGCCCTGGGAACTGGCCTTGCGGGCGTCCAGGACCATGGCGATGACGTGGCGGGACGAGGCCGGCAGGCCGCGCGACCGCCCGGCAGAGATCCGCGGCATGGCCGTCCTGAATCAGGAGGGAGCGGCGAAACTCTTCGCGGGCGCGCCCCACAGCCTCGACGAAGCCTTCAAGGCCGCCGCCGCCGGCCAGCCGCTGTCCTTCGAGCTGCCGGGCCGCGCCACCCTCCGCCTGGTGAGCCGGCGCGAACGGATCGAGAGCCCCAACGTAGCCGCGGTGCTGCGCGGCTCCGATCCCAGGCTGCGCGACGAGTACGTCGTCGTGAGCGCCCATCTCGACCATGTCGGCGTGGGCGATCCGGTCGCGGGCGACGCGACCTACAACGGCGCCTATGACAACGCCTCGGGAATCGCCGTCCTGCTGGAGATGGCGGGCGCCTTGACCCGCCTGCCGGCTCCGCCCCGGCGGTCCGTGCTGTTCCTCGCCGTCACCGCAGAAGAGGTGGGCCTGCACGGCTCGGATTATTTCGCGCGCCACCCCACCGTGCCGAGCGGCGGCATCGTGGCCAACGTCAACCTCGACATGTTCCTGATGCTCTACCCGTTGAAGGACGTGATCGCGTTCGGCGCGGAGCATTCGAGCCTCGACGCCACCCTGAAACGGGCCGCCGGCCGGCTCGGGATCGTAGTCAGCCCGGACCCCTTTCCCGAGGAAGTCGTCTTCACCCGCAGCGATCAATATTCTTTCGTTCAGCAAGGCGTCCCCGCCGTCTTTCTGACCGTCGGCCAGCAGACCACCGATCCCGCCATCGACGCGCCGGCGCTCTGGGGCCAGTGGATGGGCGAGCGCTACCACAAGCCCAGCGACGACATGAATCAGTCGATCGATTTCGAATCCGGCGCGCGCTTCGCGCGGTTGAACCTCCTGCTCACCTGGCTGGTGGCCCAGGAGGATCAGCCCCCGAGTTGGAATCCCGGCGACTTCTTCGGGGAGACGTTCGGCCGCAAGGCGAAGACCGCCGGGAGCGGGCGATGAGCCGGCTTGCCATCCCTCGCGTCCTGATCGCGGTCTGCGCGCTCGCGCTGGCCGGCCCGGCATTTCCCCAGGAGGCATTTCCCCAGGAGGTATTTTCCCAGGAAGTGCTGCAGGAGGCCCTGCCGGAGGTGGATCAGGCCATGGCGGCCATCCGTCCGCACGCGATCCGCTCCCACATGCGCTTCCTGGCCGACGATCTGCTGGAAGGCCGGGACACCGCCACGCGCGGGTACGACCTGGCCGCCCGCTATGTGGCGTCCGCTCTGGAGTCGTATGGTCTTCAGCCGGCCGGCGCCGGGGACGGCTACCTCCAGCCCGTGCCGTTGCTGCGGGTGAGCATGGTGGAGCCCCAATCCACCCTGAGCTTCTCGCGCAACGGCCGGACCACCCGGCTCCGGTACGGCAAGGACTTCATCAGCGATTACGTCGCGGAGGAGGATGCGAGCGTCACCGCTCCCGTCGTCTTCGTCGGCTTCGGCGTCACCGCTCCGGAGCTGAAGCATGACGATTACGCCGGCGTCGACGCCCGCGGCAAGATCGTCGCGTTCCTCACCGGTTCGCCCGCCGGTATTCCGGAGCCGCAGAAGTCCTGGTACGGGAATCGGCGGACCCAGATCCAGAACGCCCTCGACCATGGCGCGGTCGGAATCCTGGTCATCCCGACCCCCGAGGTGCAGAAAATCCTTTCCATGGCAACGCTCCTGCGGTTCATCCGGGAACCCGTCCTGGTCTGGAGCGACGAAGCCGGCCGGCCGGGCAGCCTGCACCCGGAAATGCGGGCGGCCGCCTTCCTCAGCGGCCCGGCGGCCGCGAAGCTTTTCAAGGGGGCTCCCCACAGCCTGGAGGAGGTCTTCAAGACCGTCAAGGCAGGACGTCCGCAAGCCTTCGATCTGCCCGTCCAGGTGACCCAGCGCACGGTGAGCCGGCGCAAGCCCGTCACGAGCCCGAACGTGGCCGCGGTGCTCCGCGGCTCCGATCCCAGGCTGCGGGACGAATACATCGTGGTGACCGCGCACCTCGACCACGTCGGCGTGGGCGAGCCGGTCGCGGGAGACGCCATCTACAACGGCGCCTATGACAACGCCGCGGGCGTGGCGAGCCTGCTGGAGATGGCGCGCGCTTTCGCCCGCCTCCCCACCCCGCCCCGCCGTTCGGTGCTGTTCCTTGCCGTCACCGCGGAGGAACAGGGGCTGCAGGGCTCGGACTACTTCGCTCACCACCCCACCGTCCCGCTGAAGAGCATCGTGGCCAACGTCAACATGGACATGTACCTGATGCTCTTTCCCTTGAAGGACGTAGTCCCCTTCGGAACGGAGCCGACCAACCTCGGCCCCATCCTGGAGAAGGCGGCCGGCCGGCTCGGGATCAAACTGTCCCCGGAACCGTTCCCGGAAGAAGTCTGGTATCTACGCAGCGATCAGATTTCCTTCGCCCGGCAGGGGATCCCAGGAATCTACCTGAGCTCCGGCGTCGAAGCCTCCGATCCTTCGGTCAAGGGAGTGGACGTCATGAGGCAATGGCTGGATAAGTCCTATCACCAGCCCAGCGACGACATGAAACAGACGATGGATTTCGAAGCCGGCGCGCGGTTCACCCGGCTCAACTTCCTGTTTACCTGGATGATCGCGCAGGAGGAACAAATCCCGGCCTGGAATCCTGAAAACTTCCTGGGGAAGAAGTTCGGCGAAAAGAGATGAAAAATCTACAACGAAGCCGCGCGGAGGAATCATGAGCACGCACAAACCGGAAAACTACACCACCGTCTCACCCTACCTGATCGTCGACGGCGCGAGCGGCACGATCGACTTCCTCCAGCGCGTCTTCGGCGCTGTCGAGCTGCGCCGGTTTCCGGATGAAGCCGGAAAGCTTGTGCACGCGGAGGTCCGCATCGACGACACCGTGGTGATGATCGCGGACGGCGCCCCCGGCTGGCCACCCGTTCCGTCGCACGTGCACGTGTATGTGAGCGACGTCGACGACACCTACAGGCGGGCGCTGGAAGCCGGAGCGGCTTCCGTGCAGGAGCCGGTGAAGAAGGAAGACGAAGACAAACGCGGCGGCGTCAAGGACGCCGGGGGCACGACGTGGTGGATCGCCACCAGGGTGGGATAGGCGTGGAAAGAATGACCGTCGTCAAGGCACCGGCAGAGACGAGCAAGGCGCTGCTTTGGGTAATGATCTCGTACCTCGCAACGAGCCTCCTGCACTTTGCACATAACGCCGAGTACCTGGCTGACTATCCAAACTTGCCGGCCTGGCTGTCGCGTTCCCAGGTCTACGTCGCGTGGCTCTGCATCACGGCAGTAGGTATCCTTGGCTACATACTGTACCGGAGGGCTCGACAACTCACCGGCCTCGCCGTATTGGCTCTCTATGCTGTCCTCGGATTCGATGGGCTCCTCCACTACAGCCGAGCACCCTTTACAGCGCATACGATGGCGATGAACCTGACGATCTGGTCAGAGGTGGTAGCCGCCGGGTTACTCTTGATCCTAGTTATCGGCCTTGCGGCGAAGCACCTCTCGCACGGCGTCAGGTGAGGGAGCAGAGGATACGAGGCTGCATCTTTAGCCACGTCCTCGTAGAGACGCCACAGACGATGTAGCAACACCTGCCGAGGCCACCACCGGCGTGGCGTCTCGTCGAAGGGCAGAACGCCTCAAAGGGCAGATCCTCCTGAAGGATCTGCCCCCTGACCCAGAGAAAGGGATGGCGTTGAATCGGTTCCATCCGGCTTGCTGAAGGATGCGGTCTGCCCTCCGAAGAGACGTCACGCCGTCCCCATGGCCTCCGAGGCGGTGTCGTCGATCGTCTGTGACGTCTCTACATCCCCGCGCCCTACGGGCGCATCACCTGCCCTATACTGAGGCCCTGAGCCACTTCTTCGCCACTCGCGCACAGGAGTGAACCATGAGCGTTGATAGACCCATCGCGATAGCCTCTGAAGCCCGCCGGGGAAGGCGTGAAGTCAAGCTCCTCGGCCTCCTGCGCGCGGCGGCGCTCATAACGGTCGTCGCCGGGGCCGGAGGCTCGCTCGGCTTGATGCTCCATGCAGGCCGGCGGACACCCCGGCTTCTGCTGGTCGCTTTCGTAATCTGGGTGCTCTCCCCCTTTGTGGCCCTCTTATGGGCCAGCCGGCTTTCGAAGCGTTGGCCGGTCGTGACCCGAGCGACGTTTTATTGGGCGGCGATCCTCGTCTCGTTGGGTTCTCTGGCTGTTTACAGTGGGATCATCGACTTGAAACCCGCGGGGTCGGCGAACGCTTTCCTGTTCGTTGCCGTTCCCCCGGCATCCTGGGTGTTCATGACGATCGTGGTGTCGGTGGCCGCGCTGATATCAGGCAGGCTGTCACGCCGGGTCGCCAGCGTGTGATCCGGCCATGCTGGAGGAGGTCTGCATGCGGACTCAGACGGAAAAGGGTATAGCGTTTCGCCAGCTTCATGAACGGGACCACGCGTTCATCATCCCCAATCCCTGGGATATCGGAACGGCGCGGCTTCTCGCCCATCTCGGCTTCGAGGCCCTGGCGACGACCAGCGCCGGATACGCGTTCTCCATCGGCCAGCGGGACAATACGGTCGGCCGCGATCCGATGATGGCGCACGTGCGCGAGATCGCGTCCGCCACCGACTTGCCGGTCAGCGCGGATCTGGAGAACGGCTTCGGCGACGATCCCGAGACGGCGGCCGAGACCATCCGGCTCGCGGGGGACACGGGGCTCGTCGGCGGCTCGATCGAGGATTCTACGGCCCGCCCGGAGCACCCGATCTACGATTTCGAGCTGGCGGTGGAGCGCATCCGCGCCGCGGTGGAGGCGGCCCGCTCCCTCCCCTTCCCGTTCACTCTGACGGCGCGCGCGGAGAACTACCTCTGCGGGCGCCCCGATCTCGCGGATACGATCCGGCGGCTTCAGGCCTACCAGGAGGCTGGCGCGGACGTCCTCTACGCGCCGGGGCTCACGAGCCGGGAGGACATCTCGGCGGTCGTCCGCTCGGTGGACCGCCCCGTGAACGTCGTCATGGGGCTGCAGGGCGTCCAGCTCAGCGTCGCCGAGCTTTCGGAGATCGGCGTCAAGCGGATCAGCGTCGGCAGCGCGCTCTCCCGCGCCGCCCTGGGCGCCTTCCTCCGCGCCGCCCGCGAGATGCGGGAGCATGGCACGTTCACCTTCGCGGCCGACGCCGTCAGCTATCGGGAGATCAGCTCCATGTTCGTCAGCGGGGAGTGACCGCGAAATTCCGCGGCAGGTCCGTCTCTTCTCAGGGACGAGAAAATTTCTAGAACGGAGGAACGCATATGCCATTCCAGCTCTCTCGCGGCGGCGGCAATGTTCCAGCGGAAGTTCAACGCTGGCAGTACTTCCTGCGGAAACAAGGCATCGACCAGGTCGGTGCGATCGACGCCGATTTCGGTCTGAACGCCGAAACGGCGACGAAGTTCTTCCAGGTCAAGAATGGGCTCAGCGCGACCGGCAAGGTCAACGAGAGCACGCTGGCGAAGGCGGAGGAGCTCGGTTATACGATCCTTCTCGACGATTACTACACCCAGCGGTCCGGCCCCGACTTTCCCAAGGAGCCGGCGGACCTCTCCAGCCCGAGCAACGCTTCGCGCAACGCCGATTTCACCTGCTTCAAGTTTCTCCAGCGGCCGCTCGACCAGCGCCCGGACGCGGAGGCGATCGTCCAGAAGGGAAGCTGCGACGGGACCGTGCAGGATTGGGTCGTTACCCACATCGTCAACATCGACGTGCCGCAGCTCAAGTTCGCGCGCGGCTTCTCCGGGAAGGTGCGCTGCCACAAGCGCGCGGCGCCGATCCTGACCGCGCTCTTCAAGAAGTGGGAGGAGGACGACCTGCTGCACCTCATCCTCTCCTACGAAGGGTGCTTCGTTCCGCGCTACAAGCGGAGGCAGGCGCCTCCCGGCACCGGAGGGCATGGACTGAAGAAAAGCTCGGATGTGAGCGCGCTCAGCAATCACTCCTTCGGCTCGGCGTTCGACATCAACTTCATCGACAACCAGCTCGATCATGTGCCCGCCTTCTGCGGACGGCGCGGCTCGACCCGCGAGCTCGTCGCTTCGGCCAACGCGCTTGGCGTCTTCTGGGGAGGCCACTTCAGCACCCAGGACGGCATGCACTTCGAGATCAGCAAGCTATAATGTAGACAAGGAGAAATCGGCAACAACCCAATGGGAGGCCAGGTCATGACAGCTAGATCACGTGGCATCTTCCCAAGCGTAGTGGCGATCGGGGTCGTCCTCATCCTCGGGTCGTACTCCCCCGCCTTCGCCAAAAAGGGCACCAGGATTTCCGTCGGCGATGATCCATCCCTCAAGAATGGCTCTCCCGGGATCGTCCTCGTCGAGGTTGGGGACTTCGAGTGACCCTACTGCGGAAAAAGCACCCGTGAGGTGCTTTCGCCCGTCTACGAGAAGTTCGTCAGCACTGGCAAAGTCGAGCTGATCTTTCTCGACCTACCTCTTCAGATGCATCCCCATGCGTTCAAAGCCGCGGAGGCGGCCGCGTGCGCCGGCGACCAGAAGATGTTCTGGGAGATGCATCACCTCCTCTTCGAGAAACAGCAAGCCCTCGCTCCGGACCGGCTTCCAGGATACGCCCAGGAGCTCGGTCTGGACGTCGACGCCTTCCAGAAGTGCCTCTCCAGCGGGAAGCACGGCAAGGGAATTCGCGAGGACATAAGAACAGTAACCCAACTCCTCGGCATCACCGGCACACCGGCCTACCTGCTGGGACGCCGGATCCCGGGCGGCGACAAGGTCGAGGTTCTGGAGATCGTCAAGGGCTTGAGACCCTATACAGAGATCGAGCAGAAGATCAACGCTCTTCTGGCCGAGTAGCGGGGTCTTGGCGAACGCTCGGCACCAGGTGGTCGCGCATCGCTCGCAATCACAACACCACCCAGGGCGGCCGACGCCTGGATCAATGGCTTACACGCCAGCTTCCAGACGTGTAAGCCGCTGACGATGACGAGACAACGGACGGCACAAAATCACTCTCCTATGGGTACTTACGACCCAGAAGGCCGTCGCTTATGGGAAGCCTTACCGCTCTATTCTGAGCCGTATAAGCCACCCTGGAGCTTGGACTGGCTCCTCCTCCTTGAGCGTTGACGAGCATGCCAGAAAGGCGTAGAATGAGCGTAAATCCATGAGAGAGAGGAACATGCAGGGATCGCGATTCTTCGTTAAGCTTGGAGGTGGACACCTGAAGTCCGAACTCGTCCACAGTGTGGACGCGTAGAATAGAGTGTTGGGCGCCACATAGAATCCTGGGGAAAGCATGGCACTGTTTAATCCAGATAGCTTGGCTCTTCATCTTTGCGCTTCATGGGGCAGCATCCCCCTCCTCGGGAGCTACCCAGCGCCAACCGTTGAGCACTTAGCAAGAATTTTGGAGGAAGCCTTTTTGGCGAGTATGGAGGCCGAAGAGGGGAGACCCGTGAAATTCGGGCTCCTCCTGTTGAAGAACGACGAGATTGATGAAAAGGACTTTGCGGTTGCCCGTTTCCGAAAGCCTCGTCCTCTATCCAGTGCAGAGCTTAGACGCCTTGCGCCAGCTACAAATCCTTCAAGTACCTTTATTGCCATTGAACAGTCAGATGATGGACCTCGTATATGGGGCGCCGTCGATGCGGGCTCCGACTGGACTCTATACAATAAAGGGGAGAAATCCTCTGGAATTGGGTTGCCGTTTGGCTTGGTCATTTCGGCCGCGGCACCGGGCTCAATCAGCATCAGGTTCTCTGATTGGCTCTTGGTAAGCGCTGAGCGCGGCCAAGTCGTCTTCTCTATCTTCAGCATTGAGCGCGGCCCAGTCTCCCTCTCTAGCTCTAACGTCTTCAAGTTTGGTCCTATTCATGAGTTCTTTAGGCCGGCCCTGCAGGAACTGGTGCGCGAGGCCTTTCCAGATAGAGTAGAAGAGTCGGATATTGACGAACAGTTTCTTGCGTCCTATGGTGGCGAATACCTCCGATTCCTGGCGCGAACCCTGCAGTACGCTGCAGAACTTGCTCACGGAGGAACCATTGCTGTTTTACGTGAAGATGCCGCAAACATTCGGGAGCTGACGGACATTAAATATGAAACCGCAGGCTTCGAGGTCTGGAAAGAACTCGCTCAGAATTTACAGCTCATTTATAATGAAATAGAATCAGGCAAGATCCTTGATGGTTCACCACAAATTGACCAAGCGTCTCTTCAAGCTTGGCGTGAGACTTACAATAGGCTTAGAAGGATTAGCCAGCGGCTTGTTGACCTGTCTCGTTTTCTTGCCCGGTTAACTCAGGTGGATGGCGCCCTATTGGTAACCGACCATCTTCGTATTCTGGGTTTTGGGGTGATGATAAAAAATCTATCAAATGCTCCGCGCGCAGTAAAATCTTGTCGGAACGAAAGGTGTGATCTGTTTTTTGAAGAGAGAAGTGAGGTTTATGGCACCCGACATCGCTCTGCAATGGCACTGTGTCGCGAGATGGACTGTGTCGCTTTTGTGCTGTCCCAAGACGGTGGAGTTAAGGCTCTCAAATCTGTGGGGGAGCATGTTCTGCTCTGGCCCTCTGTCTCCCTTGATCCGTCGGCATGGGGGCTTTCGGCGCTAGACATAGTTCCCCAGTTGCGTGAGCTTTATCTAAACCGTAAGCTGTAGGAGGGGAGAGACAGGAATTAGCGAATTCTGGAGCCGGCCAACACAAGCGGTCGAGCGGACGGAAACCGCAAACAGCGCGGTTTCCGCGCGCTCACCGCCAGCACCGGTTAGGCGATTCGGGAACTGATCGATGAGACTCTCCGAGAAGACACTCGAGCTGTCGATAATTGCGCAGCTCACGGAGCGGCTGGCCATCCCCAACGCTCTCTGGCTCGGCCTTACCCAGAAGGAAGAGAAGAACTGGGGCTTTGATGCGGCAAGCGAATTGGGAGGAACTCTCTACATCCTTCAGTTCAAGGCCTCGAACACGATTATGGGCTACAGAAGCATCTTCGCCGGCCGACGCAGGTTCAAGATGCCTCACGCACAACTGGAGCGTCTCCAGGTTTTGGCTGGGTCCTTCCCAGACGCCGTCTCGTATGCCCTTCCACACATCGGGAACACCGACGAACTCGCAAGCAACCAGAATCTCGTCGACCAAACGTGGCTGCTGGACGTCGCCCAGCTACCCTACCCCTATCCTCCTCCCACAAGTGCGAACCATTACGTGTACATCGCTCCACCCGAGTGCGAGATTCGGTCCACGCCGGTTCAGGCCAAACTTCGCCCTCTCGTTACCCTCACGAGAACGCCTGCCCGCGAAGGTAATGCCCGCAGGCTTGCCGCGCTTCTTCGTGAACCTGAGTTCTCACCAAAAGGCCTGCGTCTCTACGGTCTGCTGATCCCGCCGGGAGCCTAACCATGCGTGGCGCGTCGCCTAACAGCCGATCGAGCGGACGGAAACCGCAAACAGCGCGGTTCCCGCGCGCTCATCGGCATCAGCGTTGTGCGGCACTGCAGGCGTTGTTCATGTAGGAGAGATGGCTTTGAATCTTGATCTTGCCCCAGATGAGATCCGCCTATTCGAGAACCTTGGCGACGTTTCGCCCGAAGGGTTCGAGAAGCTTGTCCATTCTTGGTTGGCAACTCATGGGTCCGGCAGCCTTGAAGATTTCAAAGTGCAGCACCTGAGTAGGGTTCCGGGAGCCGGGGGAGAGTATGAAATTGATGTCACAGTGGAGTTTAAAATTTTTGGTGGCGCTCGTATTATTACCCTAGTAGAGTGCAAGCACCAAAAGCAGCCCGTAAAGCGGGACCAAGTGCTGGTCCTTGAGGCTAAGCTGCGCGACACTGGAGCTCACAAGGGAGTAGTCTTTTCAACATCAGGGTTCCAGCGTGGTGCAGTCGAGTACGCGAAAAACCGCGGGATAGCCACGGTCACAGTACGAAACGACCAACCAGTGTACTACGCCAGCGATTGTTGGTTGGCGACCGCCTACTTTGGCTTTCCCGATCACGAATCCGTTGTTGCTCTTCGTGGTTATCGTGACGCTTTGGTGAATAGGCGCTGGGGAGCGCTATTCAAGACAGTCAACCGCTTGTATTACGCAATGGGAGAAACTAGGCCTGCAAAATGGTGGCGAGAGGGGCTAGGGTCAGAGAATTCGGCGGGATTTAGGGCAATCACCTCGCGCTGGCTTCTTTCAATCCTCTTGGCACTAGCTCGAAATTACGAGGCTAGAAATCCGAGGCGACTAATCGAATAGGGTGCCGCACAACCCTTATGAGGCCCCCGTTCGTCAAGGGGCAGACGGTCCGTAGGGGCTGTTTTTATAGGCAGCCCGAGTCAAGGAGCACGCTGGGATCGAGATGATCGCCTCTGTCTTAGTTTCCAAGCGGCGCAGGGACTGCCTGCACCAAACACCTATCGAGGCTCAGCCGCCGCAGAGCGGCGGTGCGGGTCCGCAGACCCGCGGCCCTAGAAACGATTCTGTGCCCTCGTGCCGTCCCATTCAAAGAGTTGACTCATGGATCCGGAGATCCCGGTCAGTTGTACGCGGGCTCGGGGGAGGGGCAGGGCAGTCACACTCGTTCCTTCGTGATCCTGATGTAAAAACGGAGCGGGAGCGGGTGTCCAATCCCAGCCAAAAGCTGCCGGGCTCGTATGCCATGGATTCTGAGCGCGCTCCAAGGCGCATGGGCTTGCCTGAAGTGAAGATCCTTGATGGTTCAGCCCTCATGGCTCGAGTTATGCGGCGGGCTCACCCGCTCCCCTCCTTACCTTACCCGAAAAGAGCTGAGCAGATCGGGCGGACTGCTTGGGATCGCCGGCCCTTGCCAGCGGTCGGGCGTACAGAGATCGCCGGATCTGCCCGTCTGTTCTCCTCCTTAAACCGTCACGAACTTCTGCAGCTCGAAGGGTCTGCTCCGCAGCAGCATGTAGTAGACGGCCCTGCCCAACTTGGCCGCCAGAATGCTCAGGGCTTTTCCCTTCCCGTGTTTCTTTTCCAGCCGAGTGAAGTATTTTTGCCCGATTGGATTGCCGCGCAGGAACAGGGCGGCCGCTTCGGAGAAAGCCCACTTGAGGTGGACATTGCCCATCTTTCCACCGGCCAGCTTTTTGGTCTTGCCGGCCGATTCATGGGTTCCCTTCACCAGGCGAGCATAGGAGAGAAAGTCCTGGACCCTGGGGAAGCGGCTGAGGTCGTGAATCTCGTAGAGCAGGGTCAGCGAGAGGATCTCTCCGATGCCCGGGATGGAACGCAGGAGGTAGAACTCCCGGTTGTGATCCTTGCGGACCTCATGAATCAGGTAGAGCTCCATGTCTCGGATGACCTCGTCGTAGCTGTCGAGCAGAGCGACGTCGGCGGCGATGGACATCTGGACGGTGTCGTCGTCGAAGTGCTCGATGATGGCGCCGCGGTCCTTGGTCTTGGCGGCGCGCTCCTCCAAGGCCGGCAGGTTGTACTGCGTGTTGGTGTTCTGGATGTGGGCCAGCAACTCGCCGCGCTTCCTGGCGAAGAACAGGCGCCGGCGCAGCAGGTCGCGGGTGGCCCGCATCTGGCGGGGATAGACGTACGCGTAGGGGAGATTGCCGCCTCGCAGCAAGGCGGCGATCTTATAGGAGTCGATGCGGTCGTTCTTCACCTTGCCGCCGTGGATGGCCTTCATGTAGAGAGCGTGGCCGAGGACAAACTCGATGCCCTGTTCGCTGCACAGGTCGGCGACCCAGTACCAGCAGAACAGGCACTCGACGGCGACCGCCAGGTCCTCTCGGTAGGGGGCGAGGGCCTTCAGCAGCAACTCTCGCTCGCAGGGCAGCTTCTTGTGGACCAGGGTCTTGCCTTCCTGGTCCAAGATGCAGAGATAGAGGCTGCGGGCGTGAAGGTCGATACCACAGTAGTGAACATGTTGTCGGGTGTAGAATCTCATCGAGGCCTCCTTTCTTGGTCTTCCAACCCAACAGCCTACCGTGGTGGTAGGCCGAAGGGGGCCTCAAATCAGTAACCCTTGGCCTCAACCGGACGGCACCGCTTCGCGGCGCCGCCGGTTATGCCCTAAGCGGTTGGCCGTCGTTGGGTAGTAGCGTAAGGTGGATATTGATCTGGTGATTCGGCCCTTTGCTGCTTCAGACTTCGAAGAGTTGACCGAGGTCTGGCACAATGTAAATCGCTCGGCTTACCCATACATCGTAGCCCACCAACGGTATACACTGGATGAGGCACGAGCCTTTTTTCGATCCAGTGTCTTACCGTTCAATCGACTCTGGGTCGCCTCTCTGGGAACGTCCATCGTGGGCTTCATCGCGGTCGACGCCACTCACATTAATCAGTTGGCTGTAGACGTCAACTACCAGCACCGCGGCATCGGGTCAGCTCTCCTTCAGCACGTGTTGGCGATGACAGAAGGGCCGTGGCGCCTGTTTACTTTTCAACGCAATGAATCGGCGCGTCGGTTTTATGAGCAGCACGGCTTTTGTGTAGTTGGATTTGGAGTCAGTCCACCCCCTGAGAGTGAGCCTGACGTAGAGTACTTGCTCGAGCGGAGCTTCTGCGGGCCAGATCGGCGGACTAGTTGACTCTGGTTTCTCAGGTTTCCGCCCAAACGCGAGGCGGCGCTCATCCGAAGCCAGTTTAACATCTCCATCGAAGCCCCCTCAGCCGGAGAGTTCACCGAGTTCTTGGTCTTGCTGAGGCATTCGGGGTAGAATATAAAGAGAACAAGTCCTGATGGCAGACGAGCGCATCGAGTTGGAGTTGGAGGAGGTCAACGCAGGCGTGAGCGAGGGCAGCCTGTGGGTCGCCCTGGGTTTCCGCTCGCCGGCCCGGATCAACGACACCTTGTTCATCGTTACCGCGGAGAATCCGGACACCTCGGATTCCGACCGCGATCTCCTATACTTCGAGCGCTTCGACCAGGCCTACAGCGGCTACGACTATGCCACTCGCGTGTCGGCGACGGAGGAAGCCGTCGAGATCGATCTGACCGACGAAGGCTCCAGAGAGCTCGAGCTTCCCGCGCGCATTCGCTTCTCCGCCGCGAATCATCGCGTGGATCTTTCCGGCGTGGTGCGGATGCTCGCTCGGATGCGGGAGGTCTCGGGCGCTCGCTTCATCGAGGTCGACCTTTCCTCTTGATCGGCTAAGCCACCTCCGCCGACGACCGGACCTGATCGAGGATCGCCAGCAGCTCATCCAACTGGGCCGTAGTCAAGAGCTCGTCTGGACCCGTCGCGGCGGTGCGCCGGGAAACCGCGACGCCTCCCGCGAGAACGGCCTGTATCCCGGGGAAACCGCGTTGGCTGGCGAGGAACCGCGATAGATCCACAGACGTCGTGTTGGATCGGAGGAAACCCTGCTGGATCTGGGTAGGCCGGATGGGCGCCGGGGAAAACCGGCCTGGCTCCGGAAAGAATGGGACGCCGTGCACGTGCATCGGGCCGCCTCGGGAGAATCGGGCCGTCTACGGTTGCGGCGCTTTGGATTCCCGGGGATCCGGCTCGTCTTCCCCGGAAATCCGCTGGCCTCCCCCGAGGACGTCTCGCTCTCCGGCGACGGCGGCTTGTCTCCGCCAGCGGCGGCGTGAATCCCGGAAAGCCGGCCCGCCTCCGAGGATTCCGTCTCGTCCCGGAGGAGAAATCGTCTTGGCTACGGAAAGATCGCTCCGGCTCCGGGTAGATCATCCCGGCGTGAACAGACTACGACACGGCATGGCCGGAGTCACGCCGGCGTGGCGCGAGGCAGCCTGCCGTCCCGGGAGTCATCGCGATCTCTCCAGAAGCCGCCTCAATCTCCCGGAAGTCATCCTGGTGTCCCCTTGAACCGCCGCGATCTTCCGGGAGACGGCGCGGCGTGGCGGGAAAGCGGCGCGGCCGAGAGGGAGGCAAGGCGCCGTCCGGCGGCAACAGACCGTTTTCCGTGAATCTCCGCCGTCGTCGCGGCAAGCGCGGGCGATCTCTCGGAAGACACGCCGATGTTCGCGGCGCTGAACCGGTGTCGCCAGACTCATCGTGTTGCCGCCGGATCCTGGCGCTGGAAGCACCAGGTCCATGCCTGCGTCCCTTCGGGACTTATAGGAGAAACCGGTTTCCTGTTCCTGGCGCTGAAGCGCCAGGCTCTATGCCGGTGCCCCTTTGGGGCGGACACGCCGTCGAGAGATGTGTATAAGAGGTTGGGTTTCAATCTGGGGCGGGAGCGGCGGCTCAGCTCTGCGTCCCGCGATGCCCTCCCGGCAAGGGCCGGCCTCCCCTGCCCCAGGTTGAAACCGTGGGGCTACCCGCGGGTGTCCCTCAAGGGAGGGCTAAGAGGAGTCATTTTCAGAACAGAGAGGACGGCGCGGAGGTGGATACGGCGGAGGAAAGGAGGGGGGCGCGAAGGAGAGGGGACAAAAAAAGGGGGAGACCGAAGTCTCCCCGCACGGACTGGACAGGCGTTGCCGTTAGGAATCGATGGCGTTGGGCTGGCCGGCCTTGACCTCCGGTTCCTTCGGGGGTTCGGGCACCTCGGGCGTCTCCTTTCGCTTGCGGCCGCGGAACGGCTGGAGCCCGTACTCGGCGAGCTTCTCGGACCGCGGCCCGTAGAACTCCTTGAGCAGTGTGGCGAGGCCGGTCGAGAGGCGCTTCCCCTCGATGAGAGCGGCCTTGAGCAGCTTGCTCGACTCCTGTTTGCTGGCGGCGAGAGCCTTCTGCTGCGCCGCCGCCTGTTGAGCCTGGCTCAGCAGGCTCTCGAGGCGTGTGATGGTTCCCTCCAGATGGGGCAGCTCCGCCTTGTTCGCCGTGAGAGCGGTGGTGAAGCGCTGGAGCTCGCCCAGTTTCCCTGCGTACGTCGTTTCTGTTGCCATGGTCTTTCCTCTTCTATGGAGCTTTCTTGGCTCCGTTGTTACACCGACGCCAAACCGTTGACGCCGGGATTCCCGCTTCTTACTCCCGTGGCTCTCGCCAGCCGGGGCCACAGGCTCTCATCGATCGTCCGTAGATCATAAGATCATTATGTAGCGTTTCAAGGCTCCAGAGGCGCGATGATGCACGGCGGCGCAGAATTGCTTGTCAACCCTCTTTTACAGAGCCAGGGGGAGTTGCCGATGGGAGTTACATCGTCGCGAGAGATCGGAACGTACGGAGGAGCGCTTGATAGGATACTGGCTTCATGAAATCGCGGACTGTCGTTTCGCCGCGAACCGCAGGCGGAGTCGGCCGCGACTAGGAGGAACCAGAGCGACAATGATCTCAGCCCAGGAAGCCCTTGAACGCCTGCGGGAAGGAAACCAGCGCTTCGTGTCCGGAGTCCGGAGCCGCGACACCCTCGATACCCAGGCGCACCGGATCGAGCTCGCGGCGGGTCAGGAGCCGTTCGCCATCATCCTCGGATGCTCGGACTCGCGGGTGCCGGCGGAGATCGTGTTCGACCAGGGGCTGGGCGACCTGTTCGTGATCCGCGTGGCCGGCAACATCGTCGCTCCCTCCCAGATCGGCAGCGTCGAGTTCGCCGCGGAGCGATTCGGCACGCGGCTGGTGGTGATCCTCGGCCACTCCCGGTGCGGAGCGATCCTGGCCACCCTCGAGGAGCTCAGGCGGCCGACCGCCAACCAGTCGCGGAATCTGCGCTCGATCGTCGACCGGGTCCGGCCGGCCGTGGAGCCTCTGCTGGAGACGGAGCTCCGGCACGACCCCGAGGCGCTGGTTCAGGAAGCGGTCCGGGCCAACGTCCGCTTCTCCACCCGCCAGTTGCGGCACGGCTCGGAGGTCCTGGAGCAACTGATCCAGAACGACGGCCTCCTCGTCGTAGGCGCCGAGTACTCGCTGGAGACCGGGGTCGTGGACTTCTTCGACGCGGAGACCTGAGGCGACCGTCCTGCGAGGTCCCCTGCGGCCAGAGCGGCTGCTACATCAACTATTACAGCCAGCACATCGAGACCGTGAACGAGCAGGGTCCGGGCCACTGCACGGTTTCCAACGAAACCTGCGTCTGGTGGCAGTTCTGGGAGTATCCCTGGTGTCTGGCGGCCTGCACGCTGCCGGAGCAGAGCCCGTGGGATGACCACCATTGGGGGCAGGTCTGCGGGTGAGCCCGCCCGGACATAAATGTCCGGGCTACCGGAAAACAGCCGGGTAAACCCGACTGATGGAGTCCCCTTTAGGGGGCTCGCGCGGTTACCACCTCGAGATCTCAACACCGAGTGGGACGGAAAAGCTCGGCTTTGAATCAGGCATCTTGGAATCCCAGGTCGAAACCTTCGTGATGGAGGCAAGGAAACAACTCCATTACGAGATCGAGTTCCTCGAAAACCTCGCCGGCGGATCGGCATAGAATCGCGCTCGGTCTTCTTTCAGGAGGTCTCCCATGTCCCAGTTCGCGTACAACCCGTCCGATACCGCCGCCCTTCAGAGCTACATCGCCTCCCTCCTCGAGATCCTCGGCTCGCGCGATCCCTGGGAGGTCCTCGCCGAGACACCGGCGGCCCTTCGCGAGGCGGCGGCCGGCCTCACTCCCGAGCAGGAGGCTGCTCCCGAGCGCCCCGGCAAGTGGTCGATCCGCCAGGTGGCGCAGCACCTCGCCGACTCCGAGCTGGTGGGCGCTTTCCGCTTCCGCATGGTGCTCGCCCACGACGCCCCCGAGCTGCCCGGCTACGATCAGGACCTCTGGGCGGACCGCCTGGGGTATCAGGACACCGACGTCGCGACAGCCCTGGAGCAGTTCTCGTACCTGCGGCGGCTGAATCTCCAGCTTCTCCGGCGCGCCGCTCCCGAAGACATGAAGCGCGTGATGCGTCACGCCGAGCGCGGCGACGAGCCTCTGGGCCAGATGATCAAGCTCTACGCGGGGCACGACCTCGTGCACCTGCGGCAGATCGGGCGGATCCGGCAGGCGATCGGGGTGGGCGGGTAGAACGAAGTCAGCGCGGGCCTGTCGATTTCGGTCTTCCCCGAACGACTACCTGGCGTCAGAGCGGTTCAACGACGAAAGGAGTCCGCCATTGAAGTACCTTTGCCTCGCCTACGCTGATCAAGAGAGATGGGACGCGCAGTCCCATGATGAACAGGACGCCGTCAGGGACCAGTGCCGCCTCCATCAGGAGGAGCTGGAGCGGGAAGGGCGGCCCATCGAGAACAACTGCCTCAAGTGGGAGGCCACGACGGTGCGGGTGCGCAACGGCAAGCTCACCGTCACCGACGGCCCGTTCGCCGAGACCAAGGAGCGGGTGGGCGGGTTCTTCTTCCTGGAGGCCCGGGATCTGAACGAGGCCCTGCAGGTGGTTTCGAGACTGCCCGGCGCGCGTATGGGCGAGCACCTGGGATGGGGCATCGAGGTGCGGGAGATCGAGGAGATCCCGCATACGTAGTTACGACGTCCCTGAAGCCCGTTCCGAGCTCAAGCTGACGCATGGCCCCCCGCCCGGGCATAAATGCCCGGGCTACCGGAAAACAGCCGGGTAAACCCGACTGAGAGAGTCCCCTTCAGGGGGCTCTTTTCGACTAGCCCGGGCATTTATGCCCGGGCGGGGGCTCGGATAAAGGAGACATCGTGACTAGCTGGAGGCTCCGCGGATGAGCGAGGACGCGGCCGATCGTGCGCGCGAAACGGTGGAGGCCGTCTACCGCTCCGACTCGCGCCGCGTCCTCGCCACCCTGATCCGCCTGCTCGGCGACTTCGACCTCGCCGAGGAGGCGCTGCACGACGCCTTCCGGGCGGCGCTGGAGCGCTGGCCCCGCGAAGGCCCGCCCGCCCATCCCCGCGCATGGCTGGTCTCGACCGGACGCTTCAAGGCCATCGACAGCCTGCGCCGGCGGGCCCGCTTCGACGCGTCTGTCGCGGAGCTGGCCGAGCGCGCCGGCGCCGCCTCGCGGAACGCGCCGGAGCCGGACGATCCGGACGTCGAGGACGACCGGCTGCGGCTGATCTTCACCTGCTGCCATCCCGCCCTGACGCCGGAAGCCCAGGTGGCGCTGACGCTGCGCGAGGTCTGCGGCCTCACGACCGAGGAGATCGCGCGCGCCTTCCTCGTAAGCGCGCCCACGGTGGCGCAGCGGATCGTGCGCGCCAAGGCGAAGATCCGCGACGCGCGCATCCCGTATCAGGTGCCCGCGCTGGCCGAGCTGCCGGACCGGCTGGACTCCGTGCTGCACGTGATCTATCTGGTTTTCAACGAAGGGTATTTCGCGTCCTCGGGCGAATCGCTGACGCGGGCCGATCTCTCGGGCGAGGCGATCCGCCTGGGGCGGCTGCTGGTGGAGCTGCTGCCGGAGCCCGAGGCGATGGGATTGCTGGGATTGATGCTGCTGCACGAGTCGCGGCGCGCGGCGCGCACGTCGCCGGACGGGGAGCTGATCCTGCTGGACGATCAGGACCGCTCTCTGTGGGACCGGGAAATGATCGCTGAAGGATCGGCGCTGGTGGAACGGGCGCTCCGCTCGCGCCGGTTCGGACCCTACACGCTCCAGGGCGCCATCGCCGCCGTGCACGCCGAGGCGCCCGACGCCGCGTCGACGGACTGGGCGCAGATCGTGGGGCTGCACGACGTGCTGGCGCGGGCGGATCCCTCTCCCGTGGCGGCGCTGAACCGCGCCATGGCGGTGGCGATGCGCGACGGTCCCGCGGCGGGTCTCGCGCTCATCGAAACCCTTCTGGAACGCGGCGAGCTGGCGGACTATCACCTCGCGCACGCGGCGCGGGCGGACCTGTGCCGGCGGCTGGGGAGGACGGCGGAAGCGCGGGGTTCCTACGAACGGGCGCTCGCCCTCGCGCGGCAGGAGCCGGAGCGGCGTTTTCTCGAGCGGCGGCTGGACGAGTTAAGGTAATTCGCTGTCACCGGGCGAGCGCTGACGCCAGCCGTCCCCGCAGCTCTTCCAGCTCGTCCCGCGAGTACAGGACAGCCACGCCGGAGCCCCAGACCGGGCCGGGCCAGGCGGCGTCGTGGGCGAAACGGGCCACGACGTGGACGTGGAGCTGCGGCACGATGTTGCCCAGGGCGCCGGCGTTCAGCTTCTCCGGCCGGAAGAGCCGCTCCAGGGTCTCCCCCGCCAGCGCGATCTCCTCGATGAGCCGCGCCCGGTCCTCGGGAGGCAGGTCGTGGATCTCCCGCGCGGCCTCGCGCTCCGGGACCAGGATCAGCCAGGGGAACCGCCGGTCGTTCATCAGCAGCACGCGGCAGAGCGGCAGGCGGGCGATCTCGACGGTGTCCCGGGCGAGCGTGGGATGGAGGGCGAAGGGCATGCCGGGAGGATATAGCGGCCGGAGCCACGGTGTGCGGCTGATATGATGCCCGGCATGAAAGGATCCTCCCTCGTCTCCCTCGTCCTAGCCGGCCTCTGTCTGTCTCTTGCCGCCATCGCGTACTCACAAACCTCCGCACCCGAGCCGAAGAAGACAACCATGACCCAACGCGCAACCGGAACCTTTGAAGTCAAGGTCATCCCGCAGGAAGCGGACGACAAGTCCCCGAATCCGCCCGTCGGCAGGATGCTTCTCGACAAACAGTTCCACGGCGCCCTCGAAGCGGTCAGCAAGGGCCAGATGCTGACCGGGATGACGGCTGTGCAGGGCTCGGCGGGCTACGTGGCCATGGAACAGGTCAGCGGCAAGCTGCACGGCCGCGAGGGCACCTTCGTGCTCCAGCACAACGGCGTCATGACACGCGGCACGCCGCAACTGACGATCACCGTGGTGCCGGACTCCGGCACCGGCCAACTGGTGGGCCTGGCGGGCAAGATGGACATCCAGATCGCCGACGGCAAACATTCGTACGATTTCGAGTACACTCTAGAGAATCGATAGCATGGATACCGACCTGGAGCAGATGTCCCGCGAGCAGCTCATCGACGAGGTGAAGAAGCTGCGGAAGGGCATCCGCGAGCATCGGGACAGCACGGAGCAGGAGCTATGCTGGCATCATCCGGCGCTCTGGGGGCTCCTGCCGGAGAAGACGGACCCGATCCCCGTCGTGCCGGACTGGCCGGAGTTCCTGCGGGGCTGCATCCGATATCGCCAGTCCCTCGACGAGCAGGCGCCCGACGCGCCCCGGACGAAGGAACCCTACCGGGAGTGAAGACGGCCCAGGGCGGCACGGTGTAGAATCCTGCCTGAAACCAACAGGCGGACCTTTCGGCCTGATCACAGATGTATGGGAGAGGAGCATAATGGCCAAACCAAACTATTCCTTCGAGAAGCGCAAGAGAGAGGCCGCCAAGAAGCAGAAGAAGGAGGAGAAGCTCAAGCAGAAGGCCGCACAGCGCGAGCAGGGCCAACAGGACCCGGACGCGCCCCAGCCGCCAGCGGATACCCCCCCTGTCGATTGATCCTGCCCCGGCCTCGGGCGCGCCGATCTCTCTGGGGCTCGACAAGCCGTCCGGCTCCTGACGCCGTTATTTTCAGTATCGAGACACTTGTAGGCGGCTGCCTTCGTGGCCTGCTGCTTTGAGGATCAACGCCGGTCTTCGAGCACTATGTCGGCCGTGCTCTTCCCCCGTGGCTTTGCGGGATGGGCTGATCCCCTCGGCTTGCCACCGCTCCAACTCGCCAGCCCCGCGCCAACAAGCCAGGAGCTCAATTGGTCTTTCAGGGCTTTGACACCGACCTCGGCCATCAGGACCTCCGTGGCCAGAATGTAGCCAGATCCTGGGCGTCACGGATCAGGTCCCTCCCGCACCAGTATTTGAAGAAGAGAGAGGTGTGTCCTGACCGGAAAGGAGCTCGCTGATGAAAATCCGCATTCTCGGAGTCCTCGTCGTCGCCCTGATCGCCTTCTCGATGCCCGGCCGGACGTCCGGCTCCTGCTCAACGGGAGTCTTCTGTGACGACGGCACCCGCCTCTCCTGTTCGTGTCCTTACCCGAACGGCGGGGTGTGCGCCAGTTATCCGGACGGCAACCCGTGGGGTGGCTACGTCCGCTGCCAGTGCAACGGCAGCCCCTACATCAAGGAATTCCACTGCAACGCGCCCACCTGCACCCAGGAATCCTGCAACAACCAGTGCGGCGGCTTCCCGGGCGCAGGCGTCTGCTCGGGCAACACCTGCTACTGCTACTGAGCTTGAACAGGGGCGCCCCTGCCGAGACCAGGGCGCCCACCCTGAGCCTTTGACGCCGCCCGCGTAAGATGATATCTTACCTCTCATGAAGACCGCGGTATCCACCAAAGGCCAGATCGTGCTCCCTGCGGAGCTCCGCCGGGAGGACAACATCGAGCCCGGAGAGGAGTTCGAGATCGAGCGCATCGATCGTGGCGAGTACCGGCTCGTGCGCCTTTCTCCGCCTAGAAATCAAGGTCTCCTGGAGTGGCTCCGTTCCTGTCCCGAGAAGGATTTTTTCGTCCCCGTTGAGTCTGAGTCCACTGATACCCTGTGACATTCCTGGTCGACGCCAACGTTCTTAGCGAGGCTACCAAGGCAGAGCCCGACCCAAGGGTGCTGGAGTGGCTGGCGCTCCACGAGCGGGAGATTGCGGTCGACCCCGTTATTCTTGGGGAGATTCGCTTCGGCATTCTTCTGCTGCCGAGGGGGAAACGCCGTGCCCGGCTGGAGCGCTGGTTCCAGGAAGGAGTCGAGCGTATCCATTGTCTTGCATGGGACGCGGCGACGGGATTGCGCTGGGCCGAGCTTCTGGCCAAGCTCCGCGCCAGCGGTCAATCCATGCCGATCAAAGACAGCCTGATCGCGGCGACGGCTCTCACCTACGGACTCGCGGTCGCGACCCGGAACCGGCGCGACTTCGAGAAGGCGGGAGTCGAGATCGTCGACCCTTTCGCAGCCGCCTAGAACATATACGCCACCGCGAACATCACCTGCGCTCCCATCATCATCAGGTACATGTGCTTCCAGGACGGGTGGTTCTCCGTCTCGGTGAGGGAGTTGGGATCGCGGAGGAGCAGCCAGACGGTGTAGGCGCCCCAGAGGGTGAAGACGATCCCGAAGCTGTGGAGGATCACCGGGATTGCCGGTGAGGATGGGGTGCTGCGGGTTCTGGGGGTCGCGGAGGATCACGCCCAGCGGGATCAGCAGCCAGGGGAAGATGAAGAAGGGGCTGATGATCCAGGCGGCCTTGCGGACGCCGTAGACGATCGGCAGGGTCTTGCAGCCGCCGGCGCGGTCGCCTTCCATGTCCGCGAAGTCCTTGGTGGAGGCGGCGCCGATCAGGAAGAGGCCGATCACGGCGCCGATGTACCAGGGCTCGGTGTACCAGACCTGCGCCACCATGGCCCAGCCCGCCACCTTGAGCAGGACACCCCGCGGGATCGCGATGGTGAAGTTCGCCAGCATGCCGCGCACCTTGGTCCGGCCCAGCTCCGGCGCCGAGTAGACGAAGGTGAAGATCAGACCCGCCAGGTAGATGAAGAAGGTGACGTGCTGCGAGAGCGGCGCCGTGAGCTTCTCGTAGAAGGTCTCGTAGGGATACGGCACCACCAGCCAGGTGGGGATCAGGGCCAGGGCGTAGAAGATCCAGGTGAAGATCCAGGCCTCGCGGATGGAGAGCGCGCCGGTGACCAGCGGCCGGCTGGGCTTGTTGAGGCGGTCGATCTCCAGGTCGTAGATCTGGTTGATGGCGTTCGAGGCCGCGTTCATGAAGCTGGCGCAGAGCGAGCCCAGGACCACCGTCAGCACCACCGAGAGCGTGACGCTCCGCGAAGGGTCCGGGTTGTGCACCGAGCCGAAGGCGCAGACGGCGCCGGAGACGATCCCCAGCAGCGGCGGCAGGAGCGTGAAGGGCCGCGCGAGCTGGCTGTAGAGGCTGAGCTTGGACTCGGGCTTGGGAGAGAGCTTCTCGGACGCGATCATCAGACCACCCATGGAGCAAAAACCGCCGCGCCCAGGGCGCCGACGAGGGTGTTGAGGAAATTCAAGGCTTCGTTGTCGAGGAGCTGCCGCTTCTCCAGCGCCGCGCCCACCACGCTCTCGAAGGTCGTGCCCACGAAAGCGGCGATCACCACGAACGGCACGCCGATCCAGGGGAACAGCCCCACCGCCGCGGCCAGGGCCGCGATCACCAGCGAGGCGAAAATCCCGGCGAGGGTGCCTTCCAGGGAGACGGCGCCCTCGGTGCCGCGCGGCACGGGGCGGAAGGTGGTGATCAGGAACGTGCGGCGGCCGATGAGCTGGCCGATCTCGCTGGAGGCGGTGTCGGCGGCGGCGGTGGCGAAGGCGCCGGCGAAGGCGAGGGCGAAGAGGACGGGGTACGGGGTCAGGGCCGCGAAGAGGGCGCAGGCGGCGGCCACGCCGGCGTTGGCGAAGGCGTGCCGGGCGCCGCGCCGCCCCTTGTTCTCCTGGGCGAGCCTGGCCGCTTCCTTCTTGCGGTAGCCGAGCTTGGTGCAGGCGCTGCCGATGACGAAGAAGGCGAAGAGGACCAGGTAGCCCCGCCAGTCCAGGAAGGCGTAGATGAGGAAGCCCACCAGGAAGCCGGCGATCACGCCCGAGCGGTCCACGGTCTTCGCGGCGTAGGCGGCGCCGGCCAGGGCGGCGTTGACAGCCGCCGCCAGGAGGAGCCGCATGGGCAGGCCGTCCATCGCCAGGAATTCGTCCCAACGCCCATAGGTCAGCACGAGGCCGAGCAGGAAGAGGCCGGAGACCAGGGGGACGCCGATGTTGTCGTCCAGGCCCTGCGGCAGGGACTCCAGGGCGGCGGAGAGCAGGGCGGTGGCGAAGCCGACGGCCAGGGCGAACGGCCCAGTCGTAGGCGCGGCCCTGCGCCGGCGCCGTCCAGACCAGGAGCACGGCGGCGGCGAAGCCGCCGAAGAGCACGTAGGCGGCGCTGCCGATCCAGCTCTTGCGGGGGTTCCAGGGGAGCTTGCGCCGGCCGAGAGCCATGCCGGCCACCGAGGCCATGCCGTCGCCGAAGGCGAGGATGCCCCAGGCCGCCGCCGCCACCTCCAGGCGTTGCCAGAAGATGAGGATCAGCAGCAGCACGGCCAGCGGGTAGAGGATGATGCCGATCGACGTCCCCCGCTCGTGCTCGTGCGGCCGCCACAGGTGCTTGCCGCCGACGCGGTGGAGCAGGAACATGTTGTTCGCCAGGGCCACGGCGCCGAGGACGGCCGCCCAGAAGGGGCCGAGGAAGCGGAGCGAAAAGGCGATCAGGCCCACGGACATGTGGACGATCTTGCGCAGCAGCTCGCCGCGGGTCAGCGCCATTATTTCTTCTTCTCCATGAGCCCGCTCTCTTTCAGCCACGCGACGGTGGCGGCCAAGCCTTCTTCCAGGGTCCGCCAGCGGTAGCCCAGCTCGCGCTCGGCGGCGGCGGAGCTGTAGGCCCAGTCGTGCTTGTAGATCTCGACGAGGTCCGGGGTGAGCTGGGGCGTCTTGCCGCGCATCTTCGCCCAGGCCTTCTGGACGGCGCCGGCGGCCTTGGCCACGGAGTCCGGGAACCGCAGGGTGGGGATCTTCGCGCCGGTCAGCCGGCCGACCAGGCTGTAGAAGTGGCCGAGGGTCACGTTCTCGCCGCCGAGGACGTAGCGCCCGCCGGGCCCGGGCTTTTCGAGCGCCTGGACGACGCCGCGGGCGACGTCTTCCACGTAGACGTAGTTCCAGCGCCGCTCCGGCTTGCCGATCAGGCCCGGCAGGCGGCCATGGATCAAGTCGAGGATGTGGCGCACGACGATGTTGCCCTCGGTCATCTCGCCGGGACCATAGATGACGCCGGGGTAGACCACGGAGAGGGGCGCGCCGGCGGCGATGGCCTTGCGGGCGGCGCGGTCCGAGAGGGTCTTGGTGCGCTCGTAGTCGTTGATCCAGGCGCGGTCGCGGGGCTCGGCGGACTCGTCGAAGGTACGCCCGTCCGTGGGGCCGAGGGCGATGAAGCTGGAGACGTAGAGCACGCGTTCGACGGTGCCGGCGTGCTCCGCCGCCGCGAGCACGTTCTCCAGGCCCTTGACGTTGATGCGGTCGAACTGCTCGGCCGGGGCGAGGATCTTCACCAGGGCCGCGGCGTGCAGCACGGCGTCGCAGCCGGGGGCGGCCTTCGAGAGGCTCAACCGGTCGGTGACGTCCCCTTCGACGAACTCGACGTTGGCGGGGAACCGCTCGCGGGAAGAGCCGCGGCGGACCAGCAGGCGCAGCTCATGCCGCGGCGCCAGCTCGGAGATGACGCGGCGGCCGAGGAAGCCGGTGCCGCCGGTGACGAGGATTTTCATGGCGAATCTCCCGGGGCGAATTTCCCGGAATCTTACCTGACGGACTCCCAGAGGTCGCGCAACGCGTCTTCCAGGGTCCGCCGGGGCTCCCAGCCGAGGGCGCGCAGGCGGGTGGCGTCGCCGCACAGGTAGGGGATGTCATGGGGCCGGGAGGGGAAGACGTCCTCTTTGACGTCGGCCTGAACGCCGGCGACGTTCATCAAGAGATTCAGAGCGTCCCGCATCCGCACGGCCTTGCCGCTGGCCAGGTTGTAGACGGTGCCCGGCTTCCCTTTCTCCGCCAGGATCCGATAGGCGGCGGCGCCGTCGTCGACGTGCACAAAGTCGCGATACGTCGAAAGGTTGCCGACCTCCAGCACCGAGGCTTCGTTCCTCCGGATCTTCGCCAGCCCCCTGGCCCATTGGGACAAGGCGAAGTTGGGAGCCTGGCCGGGACCGATCAGATTGAACGAACGCACGATGACGGCGTTGCCGGCCAGACGCTCGGCCGCGGCCTTGGTAAGGCCATAGGGCGTCTGCGGCGCCAGGAGACGATCCTCACGGATAGGCTGATCTTCGAGAGGGACCGCACCGTAGACGTCGGCGCTGGAGACGATCACCACCGGGCGGTCTCCGGCGGCGGCGACCACGTTCTCGGTGCCCACGACGTTGACCCAGAAGTAGTCGGGCATCCGTCGCCAATCCCAGGAGTCGCCGATGTGGGACAGCCCGGCGAGGTTGACGATCGCGTCGGGATCGGCGGTCCGTACGACCCGCTCCATCGCATCCCGGTCCCGCAGATCCGCCTCATGGAGATCGACGCCGTCGAGGTCGGGCCTGGCGTCCAGGAACGTGCCGCTCACCCGGTCCCCCTGTTCGAGGAGGCGCCGGGCGAGCCGCGAGCCCACGAAGCCGGCCACGCCGGTGAGCAGGACGTGCATCGGCTACCGGCGCTTCCGGGTGGCGAACCGCTGGCGCCAATAGTTCAGGAGATCCTGCACCGTCTGCTCGAACGGGATCCGCGGCTCCCAGCCGGTGTCGGCCTTGAACTTGGAAGCGTCGCCGATCAGGATTTCGACGTCGGACGGGCGGAGGCGCTCCGGATCGACCTCGATCTTGACCTCGACCTTGGAGCAGGAGAGGACGAGGTCGAGCATCTCGCGGATGTGGATGCCCTTGCCGGTGGCGATGTTGTAGACCTCGCCCGGCTTCGCCTTGGTGACGGCGAGCCAGTAGGCGCGGACCATGTCGCGCACGTCGGTGAAGTCGCGGATGGCCTCCATGTTGCCGACGCGGATGACCGGCTCCTGGAGCCCCGCCTCGATGGCCGCCACCTGGCTGCAGAAGTTGGAGGTGACGAAGACGTGCCCGCGCCGCGGCCCGGTGTGGTTGAAGCCGCGGGTGCGGACGGCCTTGAGGCCGTAGCTCTGGAAGTACTGGTAGCCGAGGTAGTCCTGGGCCACCTTGGAGACGGCGTAGGGGGAGAGCGGCCGCAGCGGGTTGGTCTCCTTGATCGGCGTCTCCTCCGGATGCACCAGGCCGTACTCCTCGCTGGAGCAGGCGATCTGCACCACCGGGTCGAGCTGGAGGGCGCGGACGGCCTCGAAGAGGTTGGTCTGCCCGGTGACGTTGGTGACGATCGTGTCGTTGGGCGCGTTCCAGCTCGACGGCACGAAGCTCTGCGCCGCCAGGTGGAAGATGACGTCCGGCCGCGAGACCTCCAGCGCCTTGTGCATCGAGGTGTAGTCGCGCAGGTCGCACTCGACGAGCTTGACCCTGTTCTCGGCGATGTCCTCCAGGTTGTCCATGCGGCTGCGCCAGCGGAAGGTGCCGTAGACCTCCACGTCCGGGTGCTCCGCGAGCAGATATTCCGCCAGGTGGGACCCGGCGAATCCGGTGACTCCGGTGATCAAAGCCCTCATTGGCTCCTCCCTTTTCGCAAGCGGGCCAGCGTCTCCGCCAGCCCCGATTCCCAAGGCTCCACGCGGCGGCCGGTGACGGCCTCGAAACGCGTCACGTCCAGGACCGACCAGGACGGGCGGCGCGCGGGCCGGGGAAACTCCTCCGTGGTGACCGGAATGACTTCGACCGCTCCAGACCAGAGACGGGCGATTTCGACGGCGAAAGCGTACCAGGATACCGGTTCCCGGTTGCGGTAGTGAACGATTCCGGTGGCTTCGAGGACCGCGAGGTCGAGCAGCGCGCGGGCCAGGAAGCCGGTGTAGGTGGGGCACCCCTCCTGATCGCGCACCACCCGCAGGGGGACCCGGCCGGCCTCGATGAGCCCGACCATGGCGGCCACGAAGTTGGGTCCGCCGGGGCCGAAGACCCAGCTCGTGCGGACCACCAGCGAGCGGTCGTATTCGAGCGCCCGCCGCTCCCCTTCCAGCTTGCCGCGGCCGTAGGCGGACAAGGGGCCCGTTGCGGCGTCCTCGCGGTAGGGCTCGCGGGCGGCGCCGTCGAAGACGTAGTCGGTGGAGAGATGGACCAGCCGCGCGCCGGCGCGGCGGGCGGCGGCGGCGGCGGCGGCCACGCCGGCGCCGTTGACGGCCGTCGCCTTTTCCTCGTGCTCTTCACAGGCGTCCACTTTGGTGAAGGCGGCGCAGTTGACCACCACCTCGGGCCGGAAGGCGTCCGCCCAATAGACGGCGCGCCCGCGGTCCGTGATGTCGGCCTGCTCCCGGGAGAGCCCCAGGGCCGCCCAGCCGCGGGACCGGGCTTCCGCCACCACGGCCCGGCCCAGCATGCCGGCGCCGCCGAACACCAGGCACCGCATCTAGGTGATCCCGACCTCCGAGTTGTCGCCGACCATGAAACGGTAGGCCTTGGGCTTGAAATCGGTCTTGACGATCCGCACGTTGCGGCCGATCAGCGAGCCGTCGATGCGCAGCGGGGATGTCGCGGATCTCGCTGTCGGCGAGGACGATCGAGTTCTCGAGCTCGCAGCAGACCAGGGTGCAGCGGTCGCCGATCGAGGTGTACGGGCCGACGAAGGCGTTCTCCAGGCGGGCGCCGTCGCCGATGACCACCGGTCCGCGCACCAGGGAATCGACGATCTCGACCCCCTCGCCGAGGTGGACGCGGCCCTCGATGCGGCTGCCCTTGCCCACCCCGTCGAGATTGGCGCCGCGCCGGACCTCCAGGGTCTCCAGCACGATGCGGTTCGCCTCCAGCATGTCGTCCAGCTTGCCGGTGTCCTTCCACCAGCCGCGCACGATGTGGGGATGGACGTCGAGGCCGCGGTCGATCAGGTCCTGGATGGCGTCGGTGATCTCCAGCTCGCCGCGGGCCGAGGGCTTGATGCGCTTGACCGACTCGTGGATGCGGGCGTCGAACATGTAGACGCCCACCAGCGCCAGGTTGCTCTTGGGCTCCCTGGGCTTCTCGACCAGCCGGTGGACCTTGCCGCCGTCGGCCAGCTCGGCGACGCCGAACTGCTCGGGATTGGGGACCTCGGCGAGGAGGATCTCGGAGTTGCAGCCGAGGGCCTTGAACTCGTCCACCAGGTCCTTGATGCCGCCGGCGATCAGGTTGTCCCCCAGGTACATGACGAAGGGGGAATCGCCCAGGAAGTGCTCGGCGATCATCACGGCGTGGGCGAGGCCGAGCGGGGCCTCCTGCTGGATGTAGGTGATCCGGGCGCCGAAGCGGGAGCCGTCCCCCGCCGCGGCGCGGATCTCCTCGTGGGTCTCGCCGACGATGATGCCGATGTCCGTGATGCCGGCCGCCACGATGGATTCGATGGCGTAGAAGAGGACCGGCTTGTTGGCCACGGGAACGAGCTGCTTGGCGGAGGTGTAGGTGAGGGGGCGCAGCCGCGTCCCCTTGCCTCCGGAAAGGATCAGACCCTTCATGGTTGCTCCGGCAAAGCGCGGCTACGGCTGCTCGCTGGTCGAGCTGCGGCTGGTCAGGTCAAGGAACGTGCCGACGTTCTTCAGGGTGAGCGAGAGACGGATGTCCTTGTCCCGGGTGCGGGGGCCTTCCCCGGCCCGGAAGTCGCGCAGCTCGAGCCGCAGGCCGTAGCACTGCGACGTGTAGTTCATGACCAGCGTCTGCTGCTGCAGAAGCTGCTCTTCGAAGTCGTAGTTGATCTGCCCTTCCACCTGGAGATGCAGGAAGGGGATCGCCAGCGCGGCGTTCAGCCGCACCTGGTTGGAGAGGCTCTCGCCGGAGGCGGGATCGAAGCCGGTGAACCAGGTGGCGCCGAGGTAGTTGCCCTGGCCGAAGCCGTAGCTGCCGGTGAACCCGGTGCGGCCCAGGCCGCTGAACAGCAGGCTGTACTCGGCCTCCAGCTTGAAGCTGATGCGGTCCGACGGATTGAAGCGCAGCAGGGCCTGCAGCGGACCCGCGACGTCGGTCTCCAGGCCGTCGGGGCCCTGGCCCCTTTCGAGCGGCTGCTCGTCGTCGAAGCTGTAGTCGCGGGAGAGCTCGAAGAGGAAGATCTCGCGGGCGGAGCCGGTCGAGCCCTCGGGCTTGCCGAGGACGCGGTTGACCAGCGCCAGGCGGCCGCGGTTGCGCGAGAACGGCCGGTCGACCTCGTCGAACAGGGGGATCAGGTTCTCGTCGTCGAACCCGCTGTTGTAGACGTAGGTGAAGCGGGGCTCGACGATGTGCTTGAACTGGCCGAAGCCGCCGAGCTTGCGGCTGAAGATCCGCGAGAAGGAGGGGCCGATGACCTCGGCGCTGGCGACCGGCAGGTCGCGCGTCAGGGACTCGCCCGAGAAGGCCCGCTGGGTGGAGTCGAGGCTGTCGCTGTACCAGGTCAGCCGCTCGCCGGCGGAGAGCGACAGCGAGAGCCAGGGGAACGAGCGGATCGGCAGCGTGAGCTGCGGGAAGGCGTCGAAGCGCCCGTAGGAGCCCTCGTAGCTGTTCGGCCGGGCGAGTGTCGAGGTACGAGACGGAGCTGTCGATCTGCCAGGTAGAGCGGCGTGCGGCCGAGCCGGGTGGAGCGCAGCCGGTACTCGATCTCGGGGAGCTTGAGCTGCTCGATGGTCTGGTCGAAGTTGACGAACGTCTCGCGGTCGTTCAGCAGGACGTTGAGCAGGTGCGGGCCCCAGTTGCCGGTGAGGAAGGCGCGGCTGTCGATGAAGCGCAGGGTGTTGCGGTCGAAGTCGCTCTCGAAGTCGCGGAAGAAGTTGAAGTCCGAGAAGTCCTGGTACTGGACCACGCCGCGCATGCCCCAGGGCAGGTCGGTGGTGGCGTGGCTCCACTCCAGCTTCCAGCGGGTCGTCTTCCACCTCGGGGTCATAGATGTAATAGCCCAGCGCCACGCCCTGCGTGCCTTCGCTGGGGCGGTAGCGGAACTCGTTGCCGGCGCCGAGGAAACCCTCGGTGTAGGGGTCGAGGTGGAAGGTGGTGTCGTAGCTGCGAGCCGAGGGTCTGGTAATAGGCCAGTCCCAGGGAAGCGCCGCGGCGGTCGGAGTAGCCGATGTTGGGGATCAGCAAGCCGGAGCTGCGCTCGCTCTTGACCGGCCAGAGGATGTAGGGGGTGTAGAAGACCGGCAGCTTCTTGGCGCGCATGGTGGCGTCGTGCACGCGGGCGTAGCCCTCGACTTCGACTTGCGCCTCCCGGAGGCGGAAGCTCCAGTCCGGGACCTCCTGGCTGCAGGAGGTGAAGATGCCGTCCGTCACCGTGTAGGTGTTCTCCCCGGTCTTCGCGATCTCGGTGCCGGTGAAGTAGTAGTCGGGGTCGACCTGGCCGGTGGCGTTGGTGAGCGTGCCGGTCTTGGTGTCGAGGTCGAAGTCCAGGGTGTCGCCGGTGAGGCGGCGCGGCCCCTGGTCGACGATGACGCTGCCCTCGGCGGTGACGACCTTGGTGTTGAGGTCGAGCTCGGCCTTCTCGGCCTTGATGTCGATGTCCTGATAGCGGATCTGCACCCCGCCGGTGAGCACCGCGTAGTCCTCGCGCTTGTATTCGAGGTTGGCGGCGCTGCCCGCGGCGCTGCCGCCGCCCTGGTCCTCGGGGAACTTGAGCGAGAAGTCCAGGCGGTCCGGGCCCGCGCCGGGCGGGCCGGCCGGGCGCCTGGGGAGGAACGGCGGGCTCTCCCGTGGTCTGGGGGGCTCCGGACGGCGGCGGCGTTCCCGGCGAGGGCGCCACGGCGCCGATGGGGCCGCGCGGCTCCATCGGAATCGACGAGGGGGGCTGGTCCGGCTGCGGCTGCGGGGTCTCCTGCCCGGCGGCGGGCAGGCCCAGGCAGCACGCCAGCAGGAGGGCCGTCAGCGTGAGGCGTTGAGCGTGCATTCGGGCGCTAGTCTATGCGCTCGACGATCATCGCGGTAGCCTCGCCGCCGCCGATGCAGATGGCGGCGCAGCCGTAGCGGCCGCCGCGCTCGCGCAGCGCGTGCAGCAGGGTGACCAGGATGCGCGCGCCGGAAGCGCCGATCGGATGGCCCAGCGCCACCGCGCCGCCGCGCACGTTGACGCGGCCGGCCGGCAGCCCGAGGTCGCTGCTGGAAGGCCAGGGCCACCACGGCGAAGGCCTCGTTGACCTCCCAGAGGTCGATGTCGGCGGCCTTGAGGCCGGCCCGTTCGAGGACGATCCGCACGGCCCCGGCCGGCGCCGTGGTGAACCACTCGGGCTTCTGGGCCAGGGAGGCGTGGGCCACGATGCGGGCGAGCGGCTTGACGCCCCGCCGCGGCCGCCTCGGAGGCGGTGGTGAGCACCAGGGCGGCGGCGCCGTCGTTGATCTTGCTGGCGTTGCCGGCGGTGACCGTGCCGCCGTCCTTCTGGAAGGCCGGCTTCAGGGCCGAGATCCTGGCGAGGTCGGCCTTGAACGGCTCCTCGTCGCGGTCCACCGCCGCGGGCTCGCCCTTCTTCTGCGGGATCAGGACGGGCACGATCTCCTCGGCGAACAGCCCCTTGTCGGTGGCCTCGCGGGCGCGGCGGTAGCTCTCCAGGGCGTAGGCGTCCTGCTCCTCGCGGCTGAACTTGTACTCGGCGGCGCAGATCTCGGCGCAGTTCCCCATGTGGAGGTCGCCGTAGGGGTCCCACAGGCCGTCGTGGATCATCGAGTCGATCAGCTTGCCGTGGCCGAGGCGGAGGCCGTCGCGGGCGCCCAGGGCCAGGTAAGGGGCCTGGCTCATGCTCTCCATGCCGCCGGCCACCACGATCTTGAAGTCGCCGCAGCGCAGGTCGTTGGCGGCGATCATCACCGCCCGCATCCCCGAGCCGCAGACCTTGTTGAGGGTGAGGGCGCCGGTGGCGACCGGGCAGCCGGCGCCGATGGCCGCCTGGCGGGCCGGGGCCTGGCCCTGGCCGGCGGTGAGCACGCAGCCCATGTTGACCTGCTGGATCTCTTCGGGGGACAGGCCGGCCCGCTCGATGGCGGCGGCAAGCGCGCGCGCTCCCAGGGCGTGCGCGGGAAGGCCGGCGAGCGCGCCCTGGAAGGCTCCGATGGGCGTGCGCACCGCGCTCAGAATGACGACGTCGTCCATGAACCTCTCCTGTGAGCCGACTTTCGGGGATTGGGTCCGCCCGCGCGGCCGGCGGACGGAGCGGGATCGTAGCACAGGCTGTACAATGCGCCGCGAGACGGATCCGGCATGCGCTCCCTGGGTATCGACTTCGGCGAGAAACGGATCGGGCTGGCGATCTCCGACCCGGAGGGCCGGCTCGCCGTCCCCCTGGCGACCCTGGAGCGCCGCAACGACCGTTCGGCCCTGCGGCAGATCGCCGAGATCGTCCAGCGCGAGGGGGTCGGGCGGCTGGTGCTGGGCGAGCCGGTGGACCTGGAAGGCAACCGGGGGCCGTTCGCCGAGCGGGTCCGCCGCTTCGGCGAGCGGCTGGCGGAGATGACCCGGCTGCCGCTGGAGATGGTGGGCGAGACGCTGACCAGCGCCGAGGCCGCCGGCCGTCTGCGCCAGGCCGGGATCGCCTCGCGGCGGAACCCGGAGCGGATCGACGCCGTGGCGGCCCAGATCCTGCTGCAGGAGGCGCTGGACCGCGGTCCGCGGGATTAGGAGGCTTGGTGGCACGAGGCAAGACAGCGAAGCGGCCGGGCGGCAAAGCGAGCGGGGGATGGAAGCGGATCGCCATCGGCCTGGGCATCCTCCTGCTCCTCCTCCTGGTGCCGGTGGCCCAGATGGCCTGGTCCTGGTGGAAGCTGCAGCGCCCGTACAAGGGGTACCAGGGGAGCGAAAAGCTCGTCACCGTCGAGCCCGGCATGGGCGCCGGCGAGATCCTGCAGGTCCTGGAAAAGGAAGGGGTGCTGGCGGACGCCAGGCTGGCCCGCACCTATCTCATCTACTTCCTGCGGGACCCCAAGATCCAGGCCGGGGAGTACCGCTTCCGCGGCCCGCTCGCGACGCCCCAGGTCCTGCGCATGCTGGTCAAGGGGGACATCGTCACCCGCTCGGTGACGGTCATCGAGGGGCTCACCCTGGAGGAGATCGCCGAGCAGCTCGCCCGCGAGAAGCTCGGCCGGCGCGAGGTCTTCCTCGACCTCATGCGCTCGCCGAAGCTGATCGCCGGCCTCGACCCCGACGCCCCGGACCTCGAGGGCTACCTCTTCCCCGAGACCTACAGCTTCGCCTCGGCCGTGAGCGAGCGGGAGATCGTCAAGACCATGGCCGACACCTTCCGCCGCCGCTTCGAGAAGGAGGTGCGGCCGCTGCTGGCGGACGGCTCGCCGGGGCGTAGCGTGCGGCAGGTGGTGACCCTGGCCAGCATCGTCGAGAAGGAGGCCCAGGTCGCCTCCGAGCGCCCGCTGATCGCGGCGGTCTACCGCAACCGCCTGGACCGCGGGATCGGCCTCGCCGCCGACCCCACCGTCATCTACGCCCTGAAGCGCCTGGGGCGGTGGAACGGCAACATCCGCCGGGACGACCTGCGGATGCAGTCCCCCTACAACACCTACCGCTACGCCGGCCTGCCGCCGGGCCCCATCTGCTCCCCGGGGCTCGCCAGCCTGCGGGCCGCCGCCGCCCCGGCCGCGGTCCCCTACCTCTACTTCGTGAGCCGCAACGACGGCACCCACGTCTTCGCCGAGACCCTCCAGGAGCACAACCGCAACGTCAACACCTGGCAGCGCCAGTACTGGCGCGACCGCCGGGCCCAGGAACGCCGGGAGCGCGGCGCCGGCTCGCGGTAATTCCCATCCCCTGGTAATTTCCATCCCTTCTTAGCCATTTGCTGATTGACAGTTGCCGGTCGCTGGTGTATCAAGCATCTGGAACTAGTCCACAAACAGCGCAGACGCGCCGCCTCGAGCCAGGAATACACCGTAGGCCAGCGGTGCGCCGGGTCCACAGGAGGAGCCGTACATGAACATCCCGGAGGAGTTTGGGAAGTATCTTCTTCTCAAGAAACTTACAGAAGATCCGCTCGGAGAGACGTTCCGCGCCGGCAAGGTCGGCCAGGGGGGGATGGAGCAGGTGGTCCTGCTCCGGGTGTTCAACGGCAAGGGGGTCGACGGCGAGAAGCTCTGGGCGAAGGTTTCGGCCCGGGGAGCGGTCCACGACATCCTGAAGAGCCCCAACATCGGCAAGGGCGTCGATCTCGGCCGCGTGCGGAGCTTTCCCTACACGGCCTACGACTACATCTCGGGCAAGAACCTGGCGGCGGTCTTCGCGCAGGCGGCCCGGCAGTTCTCCCCCATCCCCACCGACCACGCGCTGCTGATCGCCGAGCGCATCTCGCTGGCGCTGGCCGCGGCCCATGAGAGCCGGCTCCAGGACGAGCGGGTGCTGCACGGGTTCGTGACGCCGCACCTGGTGATGGTCTCCAACGAGGGCGAGACGCGCCTCCTGGGCTTCGAGGTGGCGCCCGGGCTGCGCGAGCTGGCGGCCGCCGGCTGGCACGACGAGTCGGTCCGCCCCTACCTCTCCCCCGAGACCCTGAGCGGCGCGCCGGTGGCGAAGACGGACGACATCTGGAGCCTGGGCGCCATCCTCTATGAGCTGCTGACGGGCGAGCGGCTCCCAGTCGCCTCCGCGGACGCCTACGGGCCGGTGATCGACGCCGCCCAGCTCCCCAACGAGGGCACGGCCCTGCCCGCGCCCGTGGCGGCCCTGCTCAAGAAGAGCCTGGCCCCCCGGGAGCAGCGGATCGCCGACGCCGCCACCTGGCACAAGACGCTGTCGAAGCTGATGATCGAAGGCCACTTCAGCCCGACCACGTTCAACCTCGCCTTCTTCATGCACAACCTCTTCCGCGAAGAGATCGAGCGGGAGAGCCAGGAGATGCAGGCCGAGAAGAAGCTCGACCTGCCGCAGCGTCCCGCGGCTCCGGCCGCCGTGGCCGCCGCCGCGCCGGCCCCGGCCGCGGACCTCCGGGAGGCGACCGGCGTGCGCCAGGGTACGCTGGCGGGAGCGCGGGTGGCCCAGGCCGCCCGCAGGGAACCCTCCAAGGCGCCGCTGTGGATCGGCATCGCCGCGGCGGCGCTGATCGCCGCGGGCGCCGCCGGCTACTTCCTGTTCCTCCGCCCCGGCACGGAAGCGCCGGCCCAGGTGGCGAGCGCTCCGAACCCGGCGGGTCCGGCGGCCACCGCGCCCGCCGCCATGCCGGGGACGGTCCCCCCCGCCGGCCAGCTCCCCGCCGATCCCAACGCTCCGCCGAGCGCCTCTCCCGAGGAGCTGCAGGCCCAGATCCAGAAGATGTTCGAGGCCCGCAGCGAGGAGATGGAGAGCAAGTTCAAGGAGCAGTACGACGCCCAGCTCAAGCAGCTCCAGAAGCAGCTCGAGGACAGCAAGCGGGCCGCGGCCGAGCAAGAACGGCTGCGCCAGGAGCGGGCGAGCGCGCCCGCGCAGGAGCCGGCCCCCGCTCCGGCCGAGACCCGTCCCGCACAGCGGCCCGAGCCGGCGGTCCCGCAGCCGCAGACCGCGGCGCCCCAGCCCAGCGCTTCCGCGCCGCAGCAGCAGGCGCCGGCGGTGAGCGCGCCGGTCGAGGAGCGGACCGAGAAGCCGGCCCCCGCGCCCGCCCAGACGGAGCCCGTGAAGCCCGCTCCCGCGCCCGCGAAGCCGCAGGTGCGGGTGGGCGACCTGGTCCAGCCCGGCCCGGGTGTGGCGACCCCCAAGCTGCTCTCCAAGCTGGAGCCCCGCTATCCGCCGGCCGCCAAGCAACTGAACCGCGCGGCCCAGGTGGACATCAAGGTGCTGGTGGACGAGCGGGGCAAGGTGCTCGACGCCGAGCGGATCGGCGCCAAGGCAGGCTTCGGCTTCGACGAGGCGGCCCTGGACGCGGCCCAGCGGGCCCAGTTCCAGCCCGCCACCAAGGAAGGGGTCAAGGTCAAGATGTGGACCACCCTGAGGGTTAGCTTCAAGGCTCAATCGTAGCCCGGGCGTGAGGGGATGGGTCGAACGGCGACGTTCTTCGGGTAAACTTGGGGGAGCCTAGCTTTTTCCCTGTGAAGGAGGTCCAAACATGAAGCGTGTGTCTATCCTGGCCCTGTGTGTGGCCCTGATGTTCTCCGTCGTCGCCGTCGGCAGCCTGACGGCCGCCGACAACGGCAGCAAGCCCCGTATCGCCGTCCTGGAGTTCAAGAGCAAGGCCGAGAACCAGTGGTGGTACCACAACGGCGCGTCGGCGGCGCAGGACGTGTTCGTCACCGAGCTGGTCAAGAGCGGCAAGTTCCGCGTCGTCGAGCGCGAGCAGCTCGCGGCCCTGATGGAGGAGAAGAACCTCACCCTTTCCGGCGACGTCGATCCGTCCACGGCAGTGCGCGTCGGCAAGCTTCTGGGGGTCAACTACCTGCTGACCGGCGCCGTCACCGAGTACGGCGTCACCGAGAAGGGGGCCCACACACCGGGGCTCCGCCGCATCCCTGGCGTCTCCGTGGGCAAGAAGAACTTCGTGGCCGCCATGAACGCCCGGCTGATCGACACCAGCACCGGCGAGATCGTGTGGGCTGACGAGGCGAGAGGCGAAGAGAGCAGCTCCAAGGTCTTCGTCGGCGGCTACGGCGGCGGCGTCGACGACGACCGCATGTTCGACAAGGTCATGAAGCCGGTCATCCAGCAGCTCACCGCCAGTCTCAAGGCCGCCGACCTGTAATCGCTTCAGCGTCCGGGCCGGAAGAAAGGCGCCCTCCGGGGCGCCTTTCCTCTTCGGGTAAGCTCGCGGCATGATCGTCGTTCCCGCAGGCTCCTCCTGGCTCTTCGTCACGCAACCCGACCACGCCCACTTCGCCGGCGAGCTGTTGTCGCTCTGGCGGGCCGGAGGGCTCCCCGCGCATCCGCGGCGGGAGGATCTCCTCTTCGCCGCCCGCGAGCACGACAACGGCTGGCGCGAGGCCGACGCGGCCCCGCGCTGGGACGCCGGGCGGGGGCGGCCGCACGATTTCCTCAGCCTGCCCTCCCGAGACCGGATCGAGCTCTGGGAGCGCGGCGTCTGCCGGTTCGCGGCGGACCGCCCCTACGCCGCGCTCCTCATCGCCCGGCATGCCCGCAACCTCTTCCAGGGCCGCCGGGGCGAGGAGGAGTGGGACGCCTTCCTCGACTTCGCCGCCGACTTCGAGCGCGGCCTGCGCGAGGAGACCGGCGTCCCGGAGGAAAGTGTGGAGGCCGACTACCGGCTGATCGACCTCACCGACCTGATCTCGCTGGCCGCCTGCAACCGCTGGCGGGAGCCCGCCGAGCGGCAGGGCACCCGGATCGAGCCCGGCGACGGCGCCCTGGGCCTCGACCCGTTCCCCCTGGCCGGCGCGACCACCTTCCGCATCCCCTGCCGCCGCGTCCCGGCCCGGGCCTTCTCCGGGGACGCGGACCTCGGCGGGGAGCTGGCGTCCGCACGCTGGGAAGAGATGACGGTGCGGGTGACGGAGGTCAGGCCTTGAGGTCGTCGGAATGGCGCGGCGGCGGCGAGAGCACGATCTGCTCGAAAATCCGGCGGTAGAGCTGGAGCAGGTCGACGAACACCTGGCTGAAGGCCAGGTCGGTGTGTTCCGACAGGACCGAGTCCCCGCGATCGAAGAGCGTCACGTAGAACGGGTCCTTCCGGCTCTGGCCGGGATCCTCGTCCTGCCGCGTCAGGTCCGCCGCCCGCCGGTCCACCAGATAGAGCGTGTAGAAGAACTCGAAGTAGCCCACTTTCAGGGCGCTCAGCACTTTCTCCAGCGAGTCCAGCTTCGGCAGCTCCTTGCCGTTCTCGTACTTCGAGAGCTGGCTCTTGCCGATTCCGGCCTCACGGGCCAGCCGAGCCTGGCTCTTGCCCCTCAGCTCGCGCAGCAGGCTCAGCGTCCTCCCCAGGTTGGAAAACATTCCCATGCGGCAAATCTATCGGCACCGTGTGACCGATTGCAAGCACAAGTCACTGAAAACAGGAGATTTGCAGCCGGACCCCGTAATCTGCGGAGACAACATCTCATCGCTTTCGACCACAACGGGCCGAGGAAGGGATCAAAGCGGGCCACTTCGTTCCCTGTCGGGGCTACAATGGTCTGGAGATATAACTCCAGGACGCAACGCCGGGGCGTCCCGAAGGAGGAACCGCTCAGGTCTTGCGTCTGCGCGACCGCCCGGGCCGGCCCTGGGGACGGGCCTTCTCCTCACCGGCTTCGGCGGCCGGGACGTTTTTCGGCACCACGCGGAAGAGCACCACCAGGTCGCCGACCTCGACGGCGCCCTGGGCCACCGGACGCGGCTGGTGCAGGGTGGCGTCGACGAAGGACTCGATCTTCCCCAGGACTTCCTGCACCTCCCGCGGCCAGTCCTCTCCGGCGGAGACGGCGCCGCCGGTCCGCTGGCGCTCCACGGCCAGCGCCTCGGACTCCACCAGGTCGTAGCGCCGGAAGAACTCGCTGCGGCTCACGCCCTGGGTCTTCAGGATCTTGGCGAGGGTCGAGAGCGTGGCTTCCTGCCGGTTGTTCTCGATCCGCGAGAGCTGGCCGCGGCCGAGCTCCGCCGCGTCGCCCAGCTCTTCCAGGGTCAGGCCGCGCTCCTTGCGCAGGCGGCGCAGGGTCTCTCCAATCAGGTCGAACATTTCCACGATCGGAAATGTATCCGCACCAAGGCGCGTCCATCAAGCATAAGTCCTTTCAGGTGAGGAATTTAGAGATAGCGCCTTCGTTGCCTTGCGCGGCCTGTTCTTACCTCGTTCCGTCTTTTGCCGGCCGCGAACGGGGCAGGTTGAGCAAGAAAGAGGTTCGGGCGGAAATTTCCTCTTCTCGCACGGCGCCGTTTTTATCGCGTCCCTGGAAGCGGCGGCTCCTGAACAGGATTTGCGTGCTACCCTCTTTTTCGATGGAAATCCAGCCACGGATCAGCCCCATGCCGGAGAGCGGAGCGCAGCTCGTCCGGGTGCTGGTGCCTTCCCCCATCGGCCCGCTCGGCGTCGAGGTCCTGGGGGCGGGGGTCACCCGTGTCTTCATCGATCCCGCGGAGCCGGAGCTGTCCACGTTCACGCCCCTGCAGGTGATCGCGGAATCGGAATTCCTGGACGAGGTCTTCGGCCGGCTCTCCGAGTACTTCGCCGGCGCCCGGCGCAAGCTCGACCTGGAGATCGATTTCGCAGCCTGCGCGGGCGGCGCCTTCTCTCGCCGCGTGCTTCGGGAGACGGCCAGGATCGCCTACGGCAGGACCCGCACCTACCGGCACGTGGCGGAGGCGGTGGGCCGCCCGGGCCGCGCGAGCGAGGTCCGCTCGGTCCTGCTCGGCAACCCCCTCCCGATCCTCGTTCCCTGCCACCGGGTGGTGGCCGACGACGGCGGCCTGGGGGAGTACGTGGGCGGCGGCCGGCGCAAGCGCTGGCTCCTCGACCTCGAGAGCCAGGCCGAAGAGCCGCTCTGAGGATCTTCATCCGGAACGGCCGCGACCGACGTAGAACACGGAGGGCCTTGACAGGCCGGCGAACCAGCGATGCACATCCCGACTCCCGAGCGCCTCCCCCTCCCCCCGCCCCTCCCCGGCCTCTACTCCCCTCCGGAGGAGAAGCTTCCATCTAAGGAGGACCAGGGCGCGCCCGGCGACGGCGACCTCCTCGGCCGCATCGCCCAGGGCGACCTCGACTCCTTCCAGGCCTTCTACGGCCGCTACGCCGGCCGGGTGCTCGCCTACGCCCGCCAGCTCAGCCGCAACCGCGACGGGGTGGAGGACGTGGTGCAGGAGGTCTTCGTGGCCGTCTGGCGGCGGGCCGCGAGCTACCGCCCCGACCGGGGGGACCCGGCCGGCTGGCTGTACACCATCACCCGCAACAAGCTGGTGGACCACTGGCGCCGGCTCGGCGTCCCCGGAGAGCCGGGCGATTTCGACGATCTCCCCTTCCACGGCTGGGAGGACGGCGGCGACCTGCGGCTGACCATGCGGCAGGCGCTCGCCCAGGTCGCCCCGGAGCAGCGCCGGGCCATCGAGATGGCCTACTTCGGCGGGCTCACCTACGAAGAGACCGCCCAGCGGCTCGACCTGCCGGTGGGAACCCTGAAGTCGCGCATCCGCTCCGGGCTGAAGAGGCTGCGCACCCTGCTGGAAGGGAGCTGACCGTGCATCCGTCCGACGAGATCCTGCTGACGCTCGCCACCGGCCAGGCCGACCTGCCCCTGCGGGCCCTGCTGGAGGGCCATCTCGAAGGCTGCGCCGCCTGCCGCGCCGCGGTGGCCGGGATCACCGCCCCCGGCGGCGCCCTGCTGGCCGGCCTCCCCGCCGAGGCCCCCCCGGACCGCCTGTGGGAACGGCTGCGCGCCAGCGTCCAGGCCTTCCCGCCGGGGCCCGCCCCCGCGCCGTCCCCGCTCTCCGGGCTGCCGCTGCCGGAGAGCGCGCGCCGGGAGCTGCCTGCCGTGGAGAGCCTCCGCTGGCGTTGGCTCCCGGCCCGCGGCGCCCGCATCGCCCCGCTGGCGCGCGATCCCCACACCGGCAGCGTCCTCCTGCTCGGACACATGCCGGCGCGGAGGAGATTTCCCCTCCACACCCACAGGGGCCCCGAGGACGTGCTCGTCCTGGCCGGCGGCTACACGGACCAGTTCGGCACCTTCGAGAAGGGCGCCTACACGTCCTACCTCTCCGGCTCCGAGCACGGCCCCTTCACCGAGCCCGACGAGGAGTGCTGGACCCTCACCCGGCTCGAGCAGCCGGTCCGCTTCCACGGCTGGCGGGGCTGGATGCAGGGTCTGCTGAGATAGCCCTCCGCTCACAGCCTGTCCATCTTCTCAGATGGACAATCTTGACAGAATCTGGACAAACAGCTAGCCTCCTGTCCCATGAAAGGACTGGAGGCAGCCATGAAAGATCGCGTCACGGTCGTCGGCGCCGGCCCGGGCGGGCTCGCCGCGGCCATCCTGCTCGCCGGAGCCGGCCTGAAGGTCACCGTGCTGGAGAGGCTCCCGTGGGTGGGAGGACGGACCGCCGCCTTCCAGGAGGACGGCTTCCGGTTCGACACCGGTCCCACTTTCTTCCTGTATCCAAAGGTCTTGGAGGAGATCTTCGAGTCGGCCGGCTACGACCTGCGGCGCGAGGTGGAGCTGGTGCGGCTCGATCCCCAGTACAGGCTGGTCTTCGGCGCCGGAGGCGATCTCCTGGCTTCACCGGATATCGCGGAGCTCGACCGTCACGTCACGGCCTTGTCTCCGGAAGATCGAGGCTCTGTCCAGAGATTCCTCGACGACAATCGTGACAAGTTCGAGCGCTTCCGGCCCTGCATCGAGTCCCCCTTCCTGAGCTGGCGGGACGCGCTCAGCGCTCGGGTGATGCGCCTGCTGCCGAGCATCCGGCCGTGGCGCTCCCTGGAGCGGGAGCTGGCGTCGTACTTCCGCGACCCGCGGGTCCGGCTGGCCTTCTCCTTCCAGTCGAAGTACCTGGGGATGTCGCCGTTCCAGTGCCCCAGCCTGTTCTCGATCCTGTCGTTCCTGGAGTACGAATACGGGGTCTTCCACCCGATCGGCGGCTGCGGCGCGTTGACCGAGGCCATGGCGCGGGTGGCCCGCGAGCTCGGTGTGGACATCCGCCTGAACGAGCCGGTGCGGGAGATCCTCTTCGACGGCCGGCGGGCGGTGGGCGCCCGCACGGACGCCGGCGTCTACCGGTCGGACGCGCTGCTGATCAACGCCGACTTCGCCCGCGCCATGTCCCGCCTGGTGCCGGACCGCCTCCGGCGCCGCTGGACCGACGCCCGCATCGCCCGCAAGAAGTTCTCCTGCTCCACCTTCATGCTGTACCTGGGGATCGACGGGCGCTACGACCACGTCCCCCACCACTCCATCTACATCTCCAGGGACTACGAGCGGAACCTGGACGAGATCGAGAACCGGCACGTCCTCTCCGCGGACCCGTCGTTCTACGTCCAGAACGCCGGCGTGACCGACCCCTCGCTGGCGCCGCGGAACAAGAGCACGCTCTACGTCCTGGTGCCGGTCACCCACCAGCACCCCAACGTGGACTGGCGCCGCGAGGCCGGGCGCTTCCGCGAGCGGGTCCTCTCCCGGCTTCCGGAGATCGGCATCGAGGACGTGGAGCGCCGCATCCGCTACGAGCGGATGGTCACGCCCGCGGACTGGGACGAGGGCTTCGAGATCCACCGGGGCGCCACCTTCAACCTCGCCCACAACCTCGGCCAGATGCTCCATCTGCGGCCCCGCAACCGCTTCGAGGACCTCGACGGGGTCTACCTCGTGGGAGGCGGGACCCACCCCGGGAGCGGCCTGCCGGTGATCTTCCAGTCGGCCCTCATCACCAGCCGGCTGATGCTGGAGGACCTCGGCGTCCGCTCGCTGCCGCGGGCGCTGCGCCCGCCGCCGATCGCCGAGGAATCCGAGCTGGCGGAGGCCGTCTAACGATGAAGGTCCCGGCCCAGGCGGATTGGGCGGCCCGGCCGCTCCGCCAGCGGCTGCGGGTGATCCGCGCCCTGCGCCACCGGATCGCGGCCAACGCGCGCGAGCTGGCGCGGGCGGCCGGCGAGGACCGCCCCGAGGCCGAGGCGCTCTCGGCGGAGGTCGTACCGCTGGCCGCGGCCTGCCGTTTCCTGGAGCGCGAGGCGCCGCGCCTGCTGGCCCCCCGCCGGCTCGGCGCGGGCGGGCGGCCGGCCTGGCTGGCGGGGGTGTACGCCGAGGTCCGCCGCGAGCCCCTGGGGCTGGTCCTGGTGATCGCCCCCGCGAACAACCTCCTCTTCCTGCCGGGGGTCCAGGCGGCGCAGGCCCTGGCCGCCGGCAACGCCGTCCTCTGGAAGCCGGGGCGGGGCGGGCTCGCCGCCGCCCGCGCCTTCGCCGGCCTGGCGGCGGCGGCGGGCCTGCCGGCGGGGCTCCTGACGGTCCTGGGGGAGGACCCTGAAGCGGCCCGCGAGGCCGTCGCCGCCGGGGTCGACAAGGTCTTCCTCACCGGCTCGGCGGACACCGGCCGCGAGGTCCTGGCCGACCTCGCCCGCCGGCTGACGCCCGCCATCGTCGAGCTCTCGGGCTGCGACGCCCTGTTCGTCCTGCCCGGCGCGGACCTCGGCCGGGTCGCCCGGGCCGTCCGCTTCGGGCTCACCCTGAACGGCGGCGCCACCTGCATCGCCCCCCGGCGGCTCTTCGTGCCCTACGCGCTGGCGCCGGCGCTGGAAGAGAACCTGCGCCGGCTGGACAAGGATCACTTCGCCCTCGGGGTTTCGCTGACGCCGGTCGCCGGGCCGGAGCAGGCTCTCGCGATGGCCGCGGCCTGCCCTTATGCCCTCGGCGCCTCGGTCTTCGGCCCCGAGAAGGCCGCCGTCGCTTTCGCCGCCAAGGTACCGGCCGGATCGGTGGTGGTCAACGACGTGATCGTGCCCACGGCCGATCCCCGCCTGCCGTTCGGCGGACGCGGCGAGAGCGGCTTCGGCGTCACCCGCGGCGCCGAGGGGCTGCTGGAGATGACCGCGGTCAAGACGGTCTCGGTGCGGCGCGGCCGGTGGCTTCCCCATCTCGAAGCGCTGCATCCCCTGGACGCGGAGCTCTTCCGCGCCTATCTCACCCTGGCCCACGCGGGCGGCCTCCGGGCCCGGCTCCGCGGCGCCGCCGACCTCACGCGTTCTCTTTTGAGAAGGAGAAGTTGAATGCCGCAGACCACGGACCGGATCGGCGTCGTCGGCTCGGGGCTCGGCGGGCTCGCCGCCGCCGCCACCCTCGCCGCCCGCGGACACCGGGTGACCCTGTTCGAGCGCAACCCCTGGCTGGGGGGCAAGGCGGCCGTGCTGGAGGAGCGGGGCTTCCGCTTCGACATGGGGCCGACGATCCTCACCCTGCCCTCGGTCCTCGCCCGCGTCTTCGCCGAGGCCGGCCGGGACGTCCGGCGCGAGCTCGAGCTGGTCCCCCTCGATCCCCAGTGGCGCTGCTTCTACGAGGACGGCTCCACCCTCGACCTGGTCGCCGATCCCGGGAGGATGGAGGAGAAGCTCGACGAGTTCGCCCCCGGCTCGGGCGCGGCCGAGGGGTACCGCCGGTTCATCGCGACGGCCGAGCGGCTGCACGACATCTCGGACCGCTTCTTCTTCTGGCGCTCCGTGGGCTCCGTGCGCGACACCTTCGACGGCGGCAACACCTTCCGGGCGTCGATCCTGGGCGACCTGCTGGCCCTCCGCTTCGGCCGCACGGTGGCCGGCACGGTGCGCGGCCACGTGCCCGAGCCGCGGGTGGCCCAGATGCTGGACCACTTCACCCAGTACGTGGGCTCGGCCCCGGACGCCTCGCCGGCCGTGCTCTGCGGCATCGCCCACATGCAGACCTCGGAAGGGATCTGGTACCCGAAGGGGGGCATCCGCGCCGTGCCCGAGGCGCTGCGGCGGCTGGCCCTGGAGCTGGGCGTCGAGGTCCGCGAGGGGACGGGCGTGCGCCGCATCCTCACCGAGCGGGGTACGGTGACCGGCGTCGAGACCGACTCCGGTGAGCGGGTGCCGCTGGCGGCCGTGGTCTCCAACGCGGACGCCGTCCGCACCCATCGCGAGCTGCTGGCGGACGAGCCCACGGCCCGCCGCTTCGACAAACGCAGGTACGAGCCGGCCTGCTCCGGGGTGGTCCTCTACCTCGGGCTCGACCGCGCCTACCCCCACCTGCTGCACCACAACTTCGTCTTCTCGCTCGATCCCCACGAGGAATTCGAGGCCATCTACCGGCGGGGCGTGCCGGCTCCCGACCCTACCTGCTACCTCTGCGCGCCGGCCCGCACCGAGCCCGGCGTGGCCCCCGCCGGCGGCGAGGCGCTGTACGTGCTGGTCCACACCCCCTACCTGCGCCCCGGCCACGACTGGAAGACGATGTTCCCGGCCTACCGCGAGGCGATCCTCGACAAGCTGGCGCGGACGGCCGGCCTGGACGACCTCACGGACCGCATCGTCGTCGAGGCGGCGCTGACGCCGGAGGACATCCACGACCGCTACCACGTGCTGAACGGCGCCATCTATGGATTGGCCAGCCACGGCCGGATGTTCGGCGCCTTCAAGCCGGCCAACCGGAGCCGGGACATCCGGGGGCTGTACCTGGCGGGCGGCGCGGCGCACCCCGGCCCGGGCATGCCGATGGTGTTGATGTCCGGCTGGATCGCCGCCGACGCGCTGGATCGCGACGCGAGGGAGCGGAGCTTGCATGCGCCGTCTTCGTTCGAGTCCGCGACGAAGGGAGGCCGCGACGATGGAGCGTCCCGATGGAAACGAGAAGTCGCCTGAGGTCTCGCCGCTCCTGCTCTCGATGTTCGGGGTGTACTGCGAGCGCTACCTCGGCAAAAATTTCCACGCCGTGCGGCTCTCCAAGGGGCAGCGCCCCGATCCGGTGGCCATCCAGGGCAAGCCGCTGGTGGTCTACTTCAACCACCCTTCCTGGTGGGACCCGCTGATCTGCATGCGCCTCGCCCAGCAGCTCTTCCCGGACCGGCGCCATTATGGCCCCATCGACGCCAGCGCCCTGGGTAAGTATGGCTTCTTCGAGCGGCTGGGCTTCTTCGGCGTCGAGCCCGGGACGGCCCGCGGCGCCCGCCGGTTCCTCGCCGTCTCCCAGGAGATCCTCTCGCGCCCGGACACCGCCCTCTGGATCGCCGCCGAGGGGCGTTTCAGCGACCCCCGGGAGCGGCCCGTGCGGCTGCGCTCGGGGATCGGCCACCTCGCCACCCGCGTGCGCCAGGCCATGCTCCTGCCGCTGGCCATCGAGTACCCGTTCTGGGAGGAGCGCTTCCCCGAGGCGCTCGCCCGCTTCGGCGAGGAGGTCGCCGCCGGCGACGCCGACCTCAAGGCCACCGACTGGACGCCGATCCTGGAGGAATCCCTGGAGAAGGCGCTGGACGAGCTGGCCACCGAGGCGCTGGCCCGCGACACCGCCCGCTTCGACCTCCTGCTGGGCGGCGGCGCCGGGGTGGGCGGGGTCTACGACGTCTGGCGGCGTCTCAAGTCCAGGGTCCGGGGCGAGCGGTTCCGTCCCGGGCACGGGCGCGAGGAGCTGCCGCCGCCGCGGAGGAGGATCTGAGCCCGTTCGTCCTCGCGGCGGCCTGCGCCGCCTGCGCCTTGATCCCCGCCCTGCTGTTCTGGCGGAACCTGGGGCGGTACGCGCCGCCGCCGGCGATGTCCGCCGGGACCGCCGGACGGCCCGCCGTCTCGGTCCTGATCCCGGCCCGCGACGAGGAGCGCTCCATCCAGAGGGCCGTGGAGGCGGCCCTGGCCAGCCGGGGGGTGGACCTGGAGGTGATCGTCCTCGACGATCATTCGCGGGACCGCACGGCGGAGATCGTGCGCGGCATTGATGATTCGCGCGTCCGCCTGGAGACCGCGCCGCCCCTGCCCGCCGGCTGGTGCGGCAAGCAGCACGCCTGCGCCGTCCTCGCCGGCCTCGCCCGCCATCCGCTGCTGCTGTTCGTGGACGCCGACGTGCGTCTGGAGCCGGAAGGCGCCGCCCGCGCCGCCGCCTTCCTGGAGCGGAGCGGCGCCGGCCTGGTGAGCGGCGTGCCGCGGCAGGAGACGGCGACCTTCCTGGAGCGGCTCCTCCTGCCCCTGATCCACTTCATCCTCCTGGGCTTCCTCCCCATGGGACGGATGCGCCGCTTCCGCCACCATCCCGCCTACGGGGCCGGCTGCGGCCAGCTCTTCCTGGCGCGCCGGGAGGCCTACGAGCGCGCGGGCGGGCACGCCGCCGTCCGCGCCTCGCTCCACGACGGCGTCACCCTGCCCCGCGCCTTCCGCCGGGCAGGTGTCGCCACCGACCTCTTCGACGCCACCGCCGTGGCTTCCTGCCGGATGTACCGGGGGGCGGGCGAGGTCTGGCGGGGGCTCGCCAAGAACGCCACCGAGGGGATCGCCGCGCCGGCCGCGATCGTGCCGTTCACGCTCCTCCTGACGGCCGGACAGGTGGCGCCCCCCGCGCTGCTCCTCCTGGGGCTGCTGGGAATCCTGCCGGCGGACGTCCTCCTCCCGGCCGCCGTGGGGAGCCTCGCCGCCTGGCTGCCCCGGCTGGCGGCGGTCCGGCGGTTCCGGCAGCCGCTCGACGGCGCGCTGCTCCATCCCGCCGCCATCCTCGTCTTCCTCACCCTGCAGTGGATCGCCCTGGGCCGCAAGCTCCTGGGCCGCCCGGCCGGCTGGAAGGGGCGCGCCTACCGGCCGAGCCCGGCGCCGTGAAGCGAAAAAGGAAGTTAGTGGGCCGGCGGGACGCCGGCGGTCCCAGGGGCGGCGGGGCTCAGGCGGGGAGCGGCACCGGCTCGGCGCCCCGCGGCCACTCTCCCTTGAGGAAGGCCTCGGCGGCGGGGAAGAACTCCTGCGGGCGCTCGATGTAGGGGTGGTGCCCCGAGCCCTCGATGCGGAAGAAGCGGGCGTCCGGCGCGTGCGCCACCCATTCCCGCGAGGCCTCCAGGGGCACCAGGTCGTCCGTCCCCTGGATCACCAGCAGGGGCATGCGCAGGTTGGCGAGGCGCGGCCGGAAGTCCCAGTCCTCCATCCTGGGGACGATGTGGTTGAAGTAGAGGCTCATGGTGTGGCGCGGCCACTCGTTGGGGAAGGAGCAGACGTCGTCGAGGGGGAAGCGCGAGGCCGCCGGCAGCTCCCCCATCTGGGCCGGCAGCAGGAAGTAATTGAACCAGGCGCGGCAGAAGGCCACCGGATCGTCCTGGTCGATCCCCTCCCGCCGCATCTCCTCCAGCCGCGGCACCCCCGGCGGGTAGGTCAGCTCCTCCGCGGTGGGCGTCTCCTGCATCCACTCCCCCGGCCGGCGGGGCGTGATCGGACTGACCAACAGCATGCGGTCCACCCGCCCCGGGTTCTCCAGAGCGTACGAGGCCGTGATGGCGGCGTGGTAGGAGGAGCCGAGCAGGGTCATCCGTTCCAGCCCGAAGAAGCGCCGCACCACCTCCAGGTCCGCGACGTCGTCCTCCAGGCTGAGGTGCCGGCTGTCGGTGACGGCGCTCGACCGGCCCCGGCTGCGGGGGTCGTAGAGGATCAGGCGGCGGCCCTCGGCCAGCGGCTGCAGGAGCTCCGACAGCCAGTTGGCGTTGGGGACGACCACCGTCTCCCGCCCCTCTCCCAGCACGTGGTAGTAGAGGTGGAGCCCTGGCCGGACGAAGACGAATCCTTCACTGCTGCGCATCGCCCGGATCGTATCGGAGATCGGGCGCGGCGGCGATGGTGAAGGAGAAGACGCTGCCGCTGCCGGCGGCCGAGTCCACCCAGACCCGCCCGCCGTGGGCCTCGACGATCCCCTTGGTGATGGAGAGCCCCAGCCCGGTGCCGCCGCGCTCCCGCGGCGCGACCTGCCAGAAGGGGGTGAAGATGTGCGCCTGGTCCCCTTCGGAAATCCCCAGCCCGGTGTCCGCCACCCAGAAGCGCACCTCGCCCTTCTCGCCGTGACGCTCGGCGCCGACGGTGATCCGCCCGCCCGACGGGGTGAACTTCAGCGCGTTGCCCACCAGGTTGGCCAGCACCCGCAGCAGCCGGTGCCGGTCGGCCAGCACGAGGGGCGCCCCCGGGGCCACCTCCCGCTCCAGGCCCAGCGACTTCCGCCGGGCCATCGGCAGGTGCGACTCCACGACCTCGGCGACGAGTGTCTCCGGCGCCAGCCGCTCCAGCTCCAGGGTCAGGCGCCCCTCCTCCAGCCGCGCCACGTCCAGGAGGTCCTGGATCAGCCGGTCCATCTGGTCGGTGGAGCGCCGTATCAGGTCCAGCGACCGCCGCAGTGGGAGCTCGGGCGGCAGGGCGGCGGCGAGCTGCTCGGCGCTGATCGAGACGGGGTTCAGCAGGTTGCGGAGGTCGTGGGAGACCACGGCCAGCACCTGGTCCCGCGCCCGCACCGCCTGCCGGGCGTCGTGGTACAGGTAGAGGTTGTCCGCCGCCAAAGCCACCCGCCGGGCCAGCTCGTCGGCGAGGTTGACGTCCCAGGGATGATAGGTCCGGCCGGTATCGCCGAGCTCGCCGAACATCAGGCAGATCGCCCCGCGCGTCTTGCCGCGGGCGATCAGGGGGGCGCAGAGGATCGAGCGGACCGCGAGGCGTTCCAGCAGCGCGCGGTGCTCCGGGACCGGAGCGATGGCGTCCAGGACCTCGGCGGTCACCTGGGGAACGAGCTGCGCCTCGCCGGCGCGGATCGCCCGCAGGCTCGGATGGCCCTCGCCCTGGGGGATGTAGCGCATCGCCTCCTGGATCATATCCTCGCGCTCCGGGATGGCGTGCACCGCCGCCCGGCGCAGGCCGCCGCGCTCCACCAGGTCGATGACGCAGTAGTCGCCCAGGTCCGGCACCGCCAGGCGGGCCACGCTCTGGAACATGGGGTCGGGGTCGAGCGAGGCGGAGAGCACCGAGTTCGCCTCCGCCAGCAGGCGGAGCGCCTCCTCGATGCGGCGGCGCTCCGTGGTGTCGCGGGAGATGCCGACCATGCGCGCCGGCCGCCCCCTCTCGTCGGCGAGGAGGTGCGCCCACGACTCGATCCAACGCAACTGGCCGTCGGGGCGGAGGACGCGGTACTCCACATGCGGCTCGCGCTCGCCCTCGGCCGCCTCGGCGAGGTAGCGCACCACGGGCTCGCGGTCCCCGGGATGGAGATGCTTTTGAAACGCGTCCAGGGTGCCCTCGAACGAGCCGGGAGCGAGACCGAAGAGGCGCTCCATACCGGCGGACCAGCTCATGTCCCCGGTCAGGAGATCCCACTCCCAGGTCCCCATCCGCCCCGCGTCCAGAGCGAGCCGGAGCCTCTCCTCACTCTCACGCGCGAGATCGCGCCCGTTCAAGGGCACCTCCTCCAAGGATCGGGAATTTGTTACATATTACATCAATTCCTCAGATCCGTGTTCCGGAGGACCGTGCGGCTTCAGTGCTCGCGGATGGCGCGCACCAGCTGCTGCTTGTTCATCTTGCTGCGCCCGGAGATCTTGAGTTGACTGGCCCGGTTGCGCAGCTCGCTCACCGTCCGGGCCTCCAGGCCGCGGTTGGGGTTGCCCGTCCCCTGCGTCGTCTTGTTGGGGGTGCGCCCCTCCTCGCGGCGTTGCTTGTTGACCGTGCGCGCCGCGATCTCCTTGGCCCGCTTCTCGGGCATGCCGCGATCCTCGGAGCTGTCCTTGATGTGCTCGTACATGCGCTCGTCTTTGTTGCTCCATGCTGTAGGCATCTGGATACTCCTCTCTGGTTGTCTTACTGCGCCTGTTGTCGCCTGGGCCCCCGGGGTTGTTCCCGTACGGTCTCGCCCATCGGGACCTCGAAGATGCGGAAGGGCGGCCGGTCCGGGTAGCACTGGCGGAGGAGCTGAATGCAGACGTTGAACACCGGCACCCCCTGGGCCGTCTTGCCCTCCGGCTGGCCGCGGTGGGCGTGGCCGTGGAAGACCGCCTGCACGGGATACCGCGAGAGCGGCTCCTCCAGGCGGCTCGAGCCCAGGAAGGCGAAGATCTCGACCGGCTCTCCCTCCACCGTCTCCTGGATCGGCGAATAGTGGAGCACCGCGATGGTCGGCCGGCCGCGCAGCCGGGCCAGGGCGGACTCCAGCTTCAGGGCCTCGTCCACCGCCTCCCGCACGAAATGCTTGATGATGTCCTCGCCCCAGGGACCCAGGGCGCGCTTGCCGAACCCGCCGCAGAAGCCCTTGACGCCGGCGAACCCGACGCCCTTGATCTCCACGGCCTCGCCGTCCAGCACCCGGATGCCGCTCTCGCAGAGGATCTTCTTGACCTCCTCCTGCTTGCCGCTCTCGAAGTCGTGGTTGCCGAGCACCGCCACCACCGGGATGCTCACCGTCGAGTGGATCTCGCGGGCGAGGTCCTGCGCCTCCTCCACGAGCCCGTGGTCCGTCAGGTCTCCGCACAGCAGCAGCACGTCGGCCTCGCGCCCGGCCGCCGCCAGCACGTCCCGCGCCGAGACGTCGGTGGAACGCGTGTGATGCAGGTCGCCGAGCGCCGCGATCCGTACGATTCCATTGCTCTCGCTCATTCCACCCCCTCTCGCTCCCCTTGCGGTTCAAGACACATGCCAACACGCAAACTGGTACGCCTCTTGCTTTTGGGAGACATCCTCTGACGGGAGGCTCCGATGGCGACCCTGACCACGACCCCGAAACCGACCGAGTTGCTGAGCGAAGAGACGAAGGAGTTCTATCGGCAGGCCATGCGCACCCTGGAAAGTGGTGGCGTGCCTTTCCTGGTGGGCGGCGCCTACGCCTTCGCCCGCTATACCGGCATCGAGCGTCACACCAAGGACTTCGACGTCTTCGTCAAACCCGAGGACTTCGACCGCGCCCTGGAGGTCCTGGGCCGCCAGGGCTGGAAAACCGATCGCACCTTCGAGCACTGGCTCGGCAAGGCGTATCACGGCGACGACTTCGTGGACGTGATCTTCAGCTCCGGCAACGGCGTCGCCCGGGTGGACGACCTCTGGTTCGAGCACGCCGTGGAGGGGGAGGTCCTGGAGATGCCGGTCCAACTGATGCCGGCCGAGGAGATGATCTGGTCGAAGTCGCTGATCATGGAGCGCGAGCGCTTCGACGGCGGCGACGTCAACCACCTCCTCCACGCCTGCGCGGACGACCTCGCCTGGGACCGCCTGCTGCGGCGCTTCGAGGACGACGGCGCCTGGCGGGTGCTGCTCGCCCACCTCTCCCTGTTCGGCTTCGCCTATCCGGGGGACGCGGTGCGCATCCCGAACCGGGTGATCGAGACCCTCACCGATCGTCTGCGGCGGGAGACCGCCGAGCCCAGCGAGGAAGACAACCTCTGCCGCGGCACCATCCTCTCCCGCTCGCAGTACCTGATCGACGTCCACACCTGGGGCTACGAGGACGCGCGCCTGGAGCCCAAGGGCAACATGAGCGCCGAGGAGATCGAGAAGTGGACCGCCGCCGCCAAAGAGGACGGCGACACCACGCAGTTCCAGCACCTGGAGGGGGCGGAGGGGTAGCCGGATTTTCCGGCGCTATACTACAAGCATGGCGAAACCTCTGCCCGTCCCTCCGCCCGGTTTCGATGACCTGTCCGTCGAGGAAAAGGTCGACTACGTCCAGTCTTTGTGGGATCGGATCGTAGTGCACCCCGACGACGTGCCGGTTCCTGACTGGCATCGGCGGATCGTCAACGAGCGCCTGGCAGCCCACCGCGCCGACCCGGGCGCCGTGGTGCCCTGGGAGGACGTTCGCATCGAGCTCCTCGACAAGCTGAAGCATCGTTCCCAGAGGTGAGATTCCGCCTCCTCTTCCGGCGAGAGGCGAGCCTCGACACCACCCAGTTCCAGCAGGAGGGGGCGGAGGCCTAGTTACTACGTCCCCAAGTTCGTTCCAGGTTTCTGAACAGCCGCGCCCCCGCCCGGGCATAAATGCCCGGGCTAGTCGAAAGAGCCCCCTGAAGGGGACTCCAGCAGTCGGGTTTACCCGGCTGTTTCGCATAGCCCGGGCATTTATGCTCGGGCGGGGGCGCGATCATAGATATCTTGGCGATCGAATCCGGAACGAATTTGAGGGACGTCGTACTAGCTAGCCGCGCGGCCCCCGCCCGGCGTACAATCCCCTCGCCTCGCCAGGCACGAAAAAGGGCGACCCGCGAGCCTCACTCGCGAATCGCCCGGTTGTACTTCCGTTGTCAGGATTCGTCAGGGGGCGGGGGCGCGTCCGGCAAGACGCGCTCCCGCGTCACCCCTCCTTCTTCGGCGCTTCCGTCTTCGCCGGCTCACCTCCTCCCTCCGGCGGCGGCTGCACCACCACCACCTTCTTCCGGCTTCGCTTCCGCAACGCCGCGATCCCGAACTGCCACAGGTGCTCGCTCTTCGAGCCCAGACGGATCAACACGAAGGCTTGAAGCTTGCGCTTCGCTTCCCCGCCCCGATCGAGCGTCTCCACCAACCTCTGCGTCGCCGCCATCCGCTTCCCCTCCAGATCCTCCTGGAGGATCTTCAGGTCCTTGGCTTCCTGAAGGATCGCCGTCAGCTCGTCCCGGAAAGGACCGATGTCCGGCAGCAACTCCTCGTTCCGGGCGCAGGCCCCGAGGATCGCCTCCCAATCTCGAAAAACTCCCGCGTACGCGGTTACCTTGGGCATGGTCTCTCCTCTCCTTGCTCACCCGGCCGCATCAGCCGAGCAGCTCCGCGAAGTCGAGCAGCCCTTCGGTGAACTCCGCCTGACCACCCTTGCGGCGGCGCGCCCGCAGCGTCACGAGCACGCCGTCCTCCGCCAGTTCCACCCCCACCGGGATGCCGGCCTTGCCGGCAAGCCAGAGGACGTAGATCCCATACAGAGAGGCCGCCTCCATCGAGGGGAACATCCGGGCGCGGTCGATGATCCCGCCCTTCTTCTCCCATCCCGGCATCGGCCGGAGCCTCTCCTCCACCCGCTCCGCCTTGAGCCGCGTCTCCAGCCGGCTCCGCTCGATGATCGGCTTCTTCCGGATCTTCTCGAGGGTCTGAGGCTGGCCGGGGTCCTGTGCTACCACTTCCTGAATCTCCTGCGTTGCTTCCATAGGAACCTCCTTGGGTTCATTCATCCGGGCGTCACCGCGACGCCGGAGCTCAATTTCTGTCGGCCCGGCGGAGAGACGCTGGCACGTTGCGCCGTCCGCCCGTTTACTTCGCCGTCTATAGTGACGAAATCATACCGATGATTTTGATTCTGTCAACACCGTAGCGTTATGAAATTTTTCGTTCTGTTTTATGGCAGAGCGTTACAAAGCGCCGGGAAGATGTGACTCGCACCGCCTGGAGTTTCCGCCGCCGGGGAGAAGAAACCTCCCAGCGCTCTTTGACCGATTTTCGTTTCCGGTCGCCGCAACGCTGGAGTAGACTTGATGATGCCGGACTGGCATTCCCGGCGGTCGCGTGCGAGAATGGCCCGGCTTTCCTGCCACACTGCACATCTCGAAGCGGCTTGAGTCGCACCCCGTGGAAGCCAGGTCACTGGAGACCTCTGCGATACCGCGGTGAAGGAGAGAGTGCAATGCGTCGGTACGGTCTTGTGCGCGTCCTGACCGTCGTGGCCCTGATGGCCACTCTGTTGATGGCAAGCGCCGCTCCGGCGAGAGCGATGGAGCGGCCACAAGCGGGGAAGGTCTGGAGTTGGCTGGAGACGATCTGGAGGGCGGGCGTTGGTGTGTGGGGGCCGAGGAAGTCGGAAGCCCCTACAGTCCGCGAAAAGGGAGGGGCGTGCGTAGACCCGGACGGCTGCGCTAGCGCCCAAGCTGTCACGACTCCGGAAACACCCCCTTGCGTAAGGCTCGCTGAGGGTGGGCCGTGTGTTGATCCAGATGGTTAGGAAGAGGGCCGGGACTGCGCTAGTTCAGTCCCGGCAACTCTGACCTTTAGGTAGGCGGCTAAAGAGGAGAAATTGGTGGCAGACCACCTCACGGCAGAGGAACTTGACGACTTCCTGAGAGGAGCACTGAGCCTTCCGAGGAAGCACGAATTGTTCCGGCACTTGGTAAGAGGATGTACTGATTGCAGAGCTATTGCGGGGAGAGGTTTCTACTTTGACTCGCAGACTCTCACGGCAGAGGAGGAGGCAGGCTATGAGGAGATCATAGAGTCTGCCATCGCAGAAGCTCTCCGCCTAGAGAAGCATAGACGGCAGGCTGAAGAAAAAGAAAAGGCAGCTGCTCTCCTCGCAACAGGAGAGGGCGTCATGGCTATTGTAAGCAGAGGCGATATGCCTCTCAGGGGATTGGGGCTTTTCGAAGCCTTTCTCGATCGAATTGAAATTGTGCGACATGACAATCCTAAGGAGTTAGTGGAGCTTGCACGGGCGATGCTTAGGGTAGCCCTCGACCTAGATCCGGCAGAACACGGAGCCGATCGGACTTCGGATTTCCAGGCGCGAGCATGGGCCGAACTCGGAAACGCCCTACGCGTTGCTGAGGAATATGCAGAGGCAGGGAAGGTATTTGGCAATGCCTTCTACTCCCTCAGAGAAGGTACCGGAGATCAACTACTTAGGGTGAGGATTCATGAACTTCATGCGACCCTTCTAGGAGCGCTACGGAAGCTTGATTACGCCCTTGATGCCCTCAACTTCGTCTACAACTTCTATCTAGAGGCTGGCGAAATACATCTTGCTGGTCGAACACTTATCAAAAAGGCAATCTACACCTTTTACTCCGGTCGCTCCGAAGAAGCGCTGAAGATCAACCAAAAGGGCCGCATCATGCTTGATCCCCAGAGAGAACCTGGGGCCCTTGTCATAGCCCTGCAAAACGATCTCCTTTTCCTCGAAGGCTGCGGCCGCTTCTCCGAGGCGAAGAATCTCCTTTTCAAGAACAGGGACAGCCTGAGCCGTACCGGAAAGATCACACGTCTCAAGCTGCGCTGGGCCGAAGCTCGCATCGAGCTCGCCATGGACAACCTGCTCTCCGCGGAGCAAGGCTTCATCGAAGTTCGCGAGGGCATGATCGCGGCGTCCCTAGGCTTCAACGCGAGCCTGGCAAGTCTTGAGTTGGCCCTGGTCTGGATGCGCCAGGACCGAGCCGAAGAAGCGGAAGAGATCGTTTACGAGGCGGCAGAGGTCTTCTATTCCCTTGGCCAGCACCTTGAAGTCCTGGCGGCGGTCCAGCTCCTTGTCGACGCCTTCCGATTCAAGAAGGCCAGCATCTCCTTGATGCAACGCACCGTTTCCTTCATTCGGGAATGGGAGATCAATCCGGACGCCCGCTTCCTGCCGAATCCGGACGCCTGAGAAAACCGGCCCAACGGGCCGGGAGAAATAGCCCAGGGCTGAGGCCGGAGGCCGATGCCCTGGGTCAGAGAAGAAATCATTATCCCAGCGGCCTGAAGGGCCGCGAGAACCACCGTCAGATTTCTCAGGAAGTCCGCCTTCACGGCCTGCCCTCAATCCGCCCCCTATGTCGGCGCAAGGGGGGATTGATGCCAAGGTCCCGCTGGCCGGATCTCAACGACTACGTTCAGGCCTTGAGCCGGTTTTGTTAGAAGCTCTAAGTACAGCCATCCTTACTAGCATCCTTGAAGAACTGGCCATCACGAGAGGTGTGCTGGAAGTTGTTTCTTGGGACGAGAATATCGACGTCGGCAACGCGTTCAACCGTCGATCCAGAAGTCGAGGCCAGAGTGAATTTCAGCCTGAGATGCACTGACCGCTTAGCGGTCAGCTTAACTACTAGTTGATCGGCCGACTTTGGAGCAATGCAACTCGAAACTGCCATGTAGATCGGGTAAGCATCCTTTTCATGTGGTAAGTTTATGTTGAAGTAAGCACTGGGCCCGACGTTACCACCGCCGCCTCCACATTGCGATATACTTGTTCTAAAGGTCTCTATTCTATTGACTCCCGCTTCGTCTAAGTAACGGAGGCGGCCCAAGGCTAAAAGATATCCATCCGCCTTACAATATACGCCTGCCTTAAAATCATTTAGGTGATGCCATTCGGAGAACGGCGGGAGCGCTGGTCCAAGGTCCACAACAGCACGTTCATCGAAGCTGCGCAAGGTAAAATCTTTCTTTCCGACCACAATGTATCGGTCGTCGCCAATTGGCCGGGCAAAGCGTATTTCTAGGGTCGGGTTGTTGGCTTTTCCCCAACCCTCATTGATTAAAGTAAGCTCTGCACTTTCCGGCGTTGCGCTGATCAGGCTCGGAACGTTCAGAATAACGTCGTTAATTAGCTTTATACCTAAGGCCTCGGTCTTCAAAGAGGTAAAAAACAAGGGGGCATTTGTCGGATTAGCGATATTGAATGATAGCCAGGGACTTCCCCAAGATACGTCATTGTGAAAATCCGCGTCCGGATATAGGCTCTTGCGAGAATCGACCGTATATAGAAAAATAGCTTTCAGCGTTGGCACACCACGCTCTTCACTAAATGCGTACTCAGCGTCTCGGGGCGTATTGCTCTCCGGCAGGGCCAGTATCTCTCTGGACGGACCGCCTGTAGCTACTGTTCTAGGCTGCGCAGTAGATTGTCTATTATAGTCATTCACCCAGACGGCAAAGGCGCTCCTGGCGCTGTAGGGCCTAAGGATGCCAAAGGCTAGAACCTCCCGAGAGATATAATCCGCGAAGACTTTCCTGACCGCTGCCCTAAGTTGCACAACAGATTCATTCTTGGCCTGCGGGATCTCTTTCGTGAGCGCCGGATTGAAAATCTTAAGAGTCTCAGGCACGGCTACGAAAGAACGGCTCGCCTCCTCGATTTCAGGTGGCGGATCATACTTCATAATCGATATAGTTGGCTTGCGGAGGAGCAATCCCGTTATGATCAATAGAGAGAGCGTAAAGACACAGAACAGCGCAAAAGAGATGAGAAACACTTTAGGCCGATCACGCACACTGAAATCTTTCAAAAAATGAAAGATCTGTCCAAAGATGATAAGCGATATCCCTACCGAGCCTGCGGTGATCAGCGCGAGGTTGTCGCCCGGCTTGGCGAAGCGAACAGAGAGGGCGAAGGCAAAACCCAGCGCCAGACCAGAGAGCTGCAACTTGGTCTTGATCTTCGGAAGCAGCCGGCTGAGTTTTTCCCCGAACTGTATTAGATCCATAGATTCCTCCGCCTGTTCCGCCGTCAGGAGAGTCGCTCTTTACAAAAGCTCTATACGTGCATGCATTCCGCTATTAAGCCGCTCGATGGATGTTACTGCGAATTCTGCTCAAGGGGAAGTCGGCGCGTTAAAAACTGCCGCACAGATCGCAGCAGATGACGTAATTGTGTGCAGACGTTCAACAAGGCAGACGAGAATCTCTTTCGCCAAGTCCGGAATCTGGCAGAATTTACAGAAGACTATTTGGAGGAAGGACGAGATTCGGCGGTCCTGCGGCTGAGGAGACGGGGGCGGATTCTCGCGGCCCTTCAGGCCGCTGGAATGTACGGGGACTGTCTCACCACCCAGGGCATCGGCCTTCGGCCTTGGATGCCCTGGGCTATTTTCTCCCGACCCGTTGGGCCGGATCTGCTGACGGCTCAAGCCGACCGCTGGAGATCCCGGAAGACCTGCCGGAGCGCGTCCTGGATCCGGCGCTCGACTTCCTCGGCGGTGATCGCCGGCTCGGGCTTCGGCGGCGGCTCCTGACGGATGGGCTGTAGCGTCTGCAAGACGTTGCGGATGCGCCGGTACGCCTCGCTGGGCTCCAGCGGTCCCTCCGGGTAGGCGAAGGCGAAGAACTCCGACGGCTTCAGCCCGAGAGCCCGGGAAATCCCCAGGATGTGCTCGAGCTTGACCTCCAGATATCCCCCGAAAAGCCGGCTCAGGTAGCTCGGCGACAGTTTGAGCCGGCGCTCCACCTCCCGGTTGGACAACCCGCTGATGCGGATCAACATGCGGAGGAGATCCAGAATCCTCTGGATCTCACCCTTGTCGTCGTCATGCATAGCGCCAGCTTATCACGACGTCCTTCCTGATGCCAAGAGGTTTTTTCCTCCACCGATGTTGACGAAAACAGCACTTCTCGTGTAGAAGTAACGGGTGGCGGGGAAAACAAGAGACGGGAAGATTCTCAGTCGTCACCAACGATGACGAGAGCCATGGAGGGATCATCCAATGTCGCGTAAGTCTGTCAGCCTTAATGCTTTTACTCCCGAATTCCTGGAGACCCTGCGGGAGAGGGATGAGACAGAGGCCGGCGCGGAGCTGGAGAGCAGGAGTCCGCTGGTGCTGCGGGAGAGGGACGGGATGTTCGCCCTGTTCCGTCCCTGGAAGAGTTTCGAGGCCGGGGACGCGCCGGAGGCGGTGTTCAACGATCAAGAGGACGCGCTCCGATTCCTGGCGGCGAGAGGGGCGCAGAGCCGGCCCAGGCTGTACGAGATCGGGAGCGCAGAGGGAGGGACGGCGGAGGGCTTCCCCCTGACGAAGGCGGGCCGGGAGTCGGGCTGGCTGCGGACCTTCGATCCGGACTGGGTGTTCGGGGCGAATCTGCTGGCCTCGACCGCGCGGTCGCCGGAAGACCTGGCGGCGGTGGTGAGCACGGCCGGTCCGGAGCGGCAGCGGGAGCTGGGAGAGATCCTGGGCCGCCAGGAGCGGGCCGCGGATTCCGGCGGCGACCTGGAAGCCCCGCGGCGCGGCGACGCCGAGGAAGCATGATCCCCGAGGAAATCCTCCAGCGGCTCCGGACGCACCGGCGGGATGCGCTGACGCTCCTGGAGCAACTCGTCGCGACCGCGAAGGCGCACGCCGGCTCAAGCCTGGCGGACGCCCTGTCCCACGTGGCGAGAGCCCACGCGACGTTGGTGGAAGAGCTGGAGATCTCGGCGGAAGAGGAACGAGCGCGGGCGGACGAGCTGACCTCGTAGGCGGCTGGACGCGCAAGGCTGGCGGACGGTCCGCCGACCCTGAAGCCTCGTCGGCGAAGGTTTGCGCGTCGTCCGCGAACCTTGCGGGTTCAACCCGGAAGGTTCACGGACCAACCCGGAAGGTTCGCGGACCCATCGGGAAGGTTCGCGGTTCAACCCGGAAGGTTCGCGGACCAATCGGGAAGGTTCCCGGTTCAACCCGGAAGGTTCGCGGTTCAACCCGGAAGGTTCACGGTTCAACCCGGAAGGTTCGCGGTTCAACCCGGAAGGTTCGCGGTTGACGCCGGAAGGTTCGCGGTTGATGCCGGAAGGTTCCCGGTTGACCCGGAAGGTTCGCGGACTCAACCCGGAAGGCTCCCGGTTGATGCCGGAAGGTTCCCGGTTGATGCCGAAAGGTTCCCGGTTGATGCCGAAAGGTTCCCGGTTGACGCCGAAAGGCTCCCGGTTGACGCCGGAAGGTTGACGGACGAGCCGGCAAGGTTGGCGAACGGCGCGTCACGCGGGGCGGACGCCACCCAGCCCACCTCGCCGCGAGTCCTCAGACCATGCCCTTTTGTCCGCGCGGCTGGCCGGCCGGCTAGAAGCGGAAGGAGGCCGCAAGCGCGGGGCCGCTGAAGGCGAGGTCCTGGATGGGCTCGTCGTCTCCCTGCTCGTAGGACAGATGGCGGTACGCGGCCAGCACGTCGCCCCAACGGAACCTGTAGCCGGCGCCGGCCATCGCCTGCCAGGTCAGTTTCGCGTCGCCCGCGCCGGCATCGAGGTAATAGGGGAGGAACCAGTGGTCGCCGTCGCCGAATCGCAGCTTGCCGCGCACGCCGACGATCACGTCCAGCAGCTCTTCCTCCTGCGAGAAGGTCCCCGCCTGCGGGAACAGCCCGAGCGGGCCCGCAAGCTGCCAGTCGAGCTTCGTCTCGAGGGCAAGGTAGCGGAAGCCGCCGAGCACCTCGAACGTGGCCGCAGGGCTGCGCGAAAGCGAATAGCTCACGGCGAGCTCCCATGCCAGGCCGTCCAGGCTTGCCGTGGTCTTGGCATTGATCGGGACCTGCACCACGCCGCCCGGCCCGCTCACGCTCCTGACTTCGGCCGTCTCCTTCCCAAAGTCCAGCACGATGACATCGGTGAAGACGGCCCAGGCGCCCTTGCGCGCCTCGCCGCTCAGCATCAGCACCGTCTCCAGGTTCTCCAGGTACTGGTCGGCGCCGACCTCGACCTCCGGCCTGCCGCCGGCGCCGGGCGGCACATCGAAGTTGAAGGTGCTGTCGACATCGGGGAGCCAGAGGTAGGGCGTAAGCGTGAATTGCCAATCGTCTCCGGAGCCGCCCGGCGTCTGCGCGGCGGCCGGCAGCGCGAGCAGCGAAGCCGCCACGCAGACCACGATTGCCGAAGGCGCGGCGATCCACACGAGATGTTTCATGGTGTCAGCACCAGGGGTGGATTGTTCAGCGTCTGTGCACCGCGCCGCCATTGGACCTTGGTCCCATCAGGCCGATCCTCGCCGGCGCTCCCTGGACGCGGGGGGGACGCGAACCAGCGCACGTCCCCCTGGTCGGCCACCTCGTTGTACACTCCCGGACGTGAGGGTCTATCTCGACATGTGCAGCATTCAGAGACCGCTAGACACCAGATCTCAGGTGAGGATCGCTGTGGAGGCGGAGGCTGTGCTCGGAATTCTTGCTCTCGTTGAAGCAGGACAAATAGAGCTGATCGCATCAGACGCTCTGATGTTTGAGGCTGAAAGGAATCCTCATCCGGTCAGGAGACGTTACGCCTTGGGGGTGATTTCCGGGGCGACCCTTTTTATACCCACGGACGAGCTGATGGAAGAACGGGCACGCTCCCTGATGTCCCGTGGAATTCAGCCTCTCGATGCTCTCCACCTGGCAACCAGAGTCGTATCACCCCTTGAGCTGATTGCGGAGATACTGATACTGGCGCAAGTAATGTCCCATGTCGTATACTGGCGACATGAGGTGCAAAAAGACGATTGATGCCCGTTCCTACTCCCATAAGACACTGGAAGAGATGCGGATTGGCGCCATTCAGCGAGTCGAATCCGGAGAGAGCCCTGAAGTTGTGGCCACTGGACTGGGCATCAACCGGCGAACCATCTACCGCTGGATCGCGTCGTACCACTCCGGCGGAACGGAGGCGCTGAAAGCCAAGCCGATTCCGGGTGCCCCGCCGAAGCTGTCGGGTCAACAGGTGGCGAAGCTTTCCCGTCTGTTGCGGAGCAAGAACCCCCAGCAGTTGAAGTTCGAGTTCGCTCTTTGGACCTTGAGCATGATCCGAGAGTTGATCCTCCGGGAGTTCGGAGTCGAGCTCAGCGAGTCCTCTGTGGGACGCTTGATGAAGCAGTTGGGTTTCACCCCTCAACGCCCCCTGTACCGGGCTTGGCAACAGAATCCGGTGCTGGTGGAGCAGTGGCGCCACGAGGAATTCCCGCAGATCGCTGCCCGAGCCAAGAAGGAAGGGGCTTTGATCTTCTTTGCTGACGAATCGGGAGTGCGCTCGGATCATCATGCGGGCAGGACCTGGGCTCCGAGGGGGCAGACGCCCATCGTCAAGGCTACAGGGGCTCGTTTCTCGTTCAACATGCTCTCTGCAGTCAATGCTCTGGGCCACTTCCGGTTCATGGTCCACGAGGGCTCGGTAACAGCTCATACCTTTCGCGAGTTCCTGAAGCGGCTCATCACCGGAATCGACCGCAAGATCTTCCTCATAGTCGATGGGCATCCTGCCCATAAGGCCAAGCTGGTCCGCCGGTTCGTCGAGGAGCATGCCGATCATATCGAGCTGTTCTTCCTTCCCCCGTACTCTCCAGAGCTCAACCCGGACGAACTCGCCTGGGCGCACGTGAAAGGGAAGGTGGGTCGTGCAACCGCCCAGACCAAGGCAGAGCTAAAAACCGTCATCATGCGGGCTATGCGCCAACTGCAGAAGGCCCCTCAAATTATTGCCAGCTTCTTCAGTGCGCCAACTTGCCTTTATGCCTCCCTATGAGGCATTACTAATAGAATTGTCAGTAAAACTATGAAAGCTCAGCCACGATCCCTCAATGAGATCACCCAGGAAGCTATCGAACTGCTGACAAGAGAGCTGGGAATCGTCGCCACTCTTCGTTTTCTTGGCCAGTTCACGACTGGATACGGCAACTACACGGAAGAGCGGGAAGCTTTGTTCAAAGATATGACCTTAGACCAGGTGCTGGAGGCCATCAAGAAAACCTAGTGGCGGTCGCGCCCTCACCGTCCTGGCGCCGCCGCCGGGACCCTCTTCATTGAATCGGAACGATATAATCTCCATGCCATCCCTCATCGCCCGCGAAGGATCAGGGACGGTTTACGATGAGGCAAGAAAAGCCGGACCCGGCAGGCCGGGCCCGGCGAGGGATCGGGAAGACACACGGATCCTGGGAAATCTCCGCGGAGCGAAGATTCCGGTCAGGGGCCTTCGATCGGAAAGATTCAGATCAGATCGGGCACTCGAAGCCGTGGGAGCCCGGAGTGCAGACGTAGATGTACTCCTGGTACACGTCCGTCGAGCCGTCGTCGTCGGTCACGGTCAAGGTGACCTGGTAGAGGCCATCCTGGGAGTAGCTGTGAGCGGGGTAGGCGCCCGTTCCCGTCGAGCCGTCTCCGAAATTCCAACTGTAGTTGACGATCGAGCCGTCGGAATCGGAGCTGCACGAGGCGTCGAAATACACGTAGTCGTATCTCGTGGGATTGAAGGGGAAGTAGGTGAAGCAGGCGTTCGGCGGCTGGTTCGAGGATTCCGAGGGGCAGGTGATGGAGGAAGAGGATGGGTTGGCCGTCGTGCTCAGCACGAAGCAGACCCGCGTGACGCCCGTGCCGTTGCGGTAGGCGTCCGCGTAGGTGCGGTTGATGCCCGCGTACCAGTAGTTGGCGTCGTTGCCGTACGGGTCCTCGCCGTCCGATTCGTTGTAGGGCGACACTTCATGCAGCGAGAGCGACTGGACGGTCTGCAGCGCGGTGTCGGCCGCGTTGCCGTCGTCGTCGAAGTCGACCCGGCTCTCCTGGAGGGTGTAGTGCACGGTGCGGCAGATGTTCGAGGCCACCAGGTTCGGCACGGTGACGATGGGATCGAGCGCCCCCTGGCTGTAGTTGTAGGTGCCGATCGTGTAGAAGGTGGTGCCGGTGAAGTACGTCTCGGCGTCATGGTAGGTCTGCCCGCCGTCGCCGCCGCCGCCGTCGTTGCCGGGCGAGTCCCCGAAGTGGATCCACCAGCCTGTGGGGTTGCAGACCTCGATCAGGGCGTCCAGACGGGCGTAGCCGGAGGTGTTGACGCGGAAGGTGCGCTGGTCGTCGGTGTTGCCGCCCGAGACCGCCGTGATAGGACCGCCGGTGCAGGAGCTCGTGTTGGCGGCGAGGTTGACGTCGCACTTGTACTGGGCCGCCGCCGGCAGGGCGGTGACGAGAAGCGTAAAGGCCAGGGTCAAACTGCTACGAGAAAAGACACGACGCATAGCGAATCTCCTTGTAGAGAGCAGACTCCAATTCGACAAGCACAAGAGGTAGAAACTTAAGCGAAGAATATTTTTTCCGGCCTCCTCCTTTCGATTCCTTGCAACAGAGGCGAATATACGGAGGCGCCGGACGCTTGTCAATACTTAAGCAATGCCGGATTGTGAGCTCCTCCTCCTCCAACCTCCGGACCTGTCCGCCGGACCCACCAGGAAATGGGACCAAAGTCCTATTGACGCCCCTGTCGCCTTGGCTCAAGTTGGCTGATGTCGCTTCACTTACGGAAGGAGGCAATTTATGCGTTTCGAAGGAAGGCCACTTGCAGCGATGGTTGGGGCATTTCTGCTCCTTTTCGCGGCGGGCGCCGGGCTCGCGCAGACGACGACCACGGAAACCAAGAACTTCGAGGTCATCTCGGTCGACGGCAACAAGGTCGTCGCCCGGGACGCGAGCGGCGCCAAGGAGTACACCTTGCCCGACGACTTCCGGTTCAACGTCGGCGGCAAACAGCTCTCCGTGCGTGAGCTGAAACCCGGCATGAAGGGGACGGCGACGATCACCACGATGACCACCACCGTGCCGGTCTATGTGACCGAGGTGCGCAATGGCGAGGTGGTCAAGGCGGACGCCGACATGGTGATCCTCAAGGGCGAGAAGGGCGGCTATCAGATGTTCGAACAAGGCGACGTGGACCGGCGGAAGATCCAGATCCTCCGTAACGGCAAGTCGGTCAAGCTCAACGAGCTCCGGGTGGGCGACCGGCTGACCGCGACTCTCGTCACCGAGGGGACGCCGCAAGTCCTGACCGAGCGGGAGGTCCAGGCAACCATCGCGCAGGGCAGCACCGCGGCGCCAGCCACGGCCAAGCGCCATGGCTCCCAGACAGGAGAGCGCGGCGGCGGCTCCCGCGCCGGCAGCGGCAGAGACCGAAGAGACCGGGTCCTACGCGAAAACGCTTCCCCCGACCGCGAGCTCGCTACCGCTCCTCGGCCTGATCGGATGGCCTCGCTGGCGGTTGTATTCGTCTTGAGGTCGCGCCGGTTGCGGGGATAGGCCTGTAAGCACTTTCAGCGCTCGCCAGAGCATCCTTTAGGGCCGCGAGAGTGATTCTCGCGGCCCTTCTGGCGTCATGAGATGGCGCCGCCGGCTTTATGGGCTGTTGTCGGAGAGGACGAACTCGAGGACGAACAGGACACGGGCTCTCGGGGTCTGCTCCTCGGTGTAGGAGATGGAAAGGCGATCTCCGGCAGCGTAGGTCACGATCTCCTGGCTGTTACTACAGTCGATATGAAGGTCGTCGATCTCGCACCGTAGCGCGGTGTCGCCTCCGTTCCGCCTGACCGTGGCGACGGCTCGGCCGCCGCTCGCGGGGCTCTGGCTGAGCCTCATCCGCAGGTTGCGCGCCTTCCCCGCGGGCACGAGGATCTCCGCCTGCTGTTCCCTGGGCAGGATCTCTTGACCCCAAGGCGGAAGAAATCCGCCTTCGGAATCGGGGAAGTTCCCGGCGAACAGGGACGAGGGCGGCCCCTCGGGACCCGGCCTTCCCCTCGCTCCTTGCGGTCCGAGGTCTCCCTTGTCGCCTTGGGGTCCCTGAGGTCCGGCCGGACCGGGGTTTCCTGGGTCGCCCTTCGGACCCTGGGCACCGGCGGGACCCGGATCACCCGGCGCTCCCGGCGCTCCCGCAGCTCCCGCGTCGCCGGTATCTCCCTTGTCGCCCTTTGGGCCCCGGACGCCGGCGGGACCCGGCTCACCTTGCGAACCCGGTGCTCCCGCGTCGCCTTGCGGACCCTGGACGCCGGCGGGACCCGGCGCTCCCGGCGCGCCTGCTTCGCCCGTGTCCCCCTTGTCGCCCTTCGGACCCTGGGCTCCGGCGGGACCTGGCTCGCCCGGCGGTCCCGGTGCACCCGCAGCTCCCGCTTCCCCCGTGTCCCCCTTCGGACCCTGAGCGCCGGCAGGCCCCGGCTCGCCCGGCGGGCCCGGCTCACCCGCGGCTCCCGCTTCGCCGGCATCTCCCTTGTCGCCTTGCGGGCCTTGAGGTCCAGGGGGGCCGGGTGGTCCAGGCGGTCCTGGTGTTCCTCCTTCTCCCGTGGCGGAAATCTCGATCTCGCTCCTGATCTCATCTGTCGTGACTTCGATGCCCTCGCCCGCGACGATCTCAAGCTCCCCCCTGAGCTCGTTCACCGAACGGACGATGTTGCCGTCGTCCGAGTTCGTGAGGACTGGCAGGGGGAAGAAACCGTGCACGTCCAGAGTGACGGTCATCGGTCCGCCCGTGGCGTCGATCGTGAGCGTTCCTTCCGGCGACAGGACGAGGATTTCCTCCACCGAGGCTCTCCGGCCAGGGATCGTCACCAACGCCAATTGCGGCTTCGCCAGGGCAGTCGCGCCTTGGACCACAACCGCCGCATCCTCTTCCGCCTCCAGGGTCACTTCCGCCAGGACGCCCCATGTTTTGGCGGGCAGGCCGCAGGCCCTCTCGACGGCCAGGACCCTGCGGCCGACGCCGCCGGGCGGTGGCGACAACGTGACCCTGGCTGCCCGGCACCTGGCGATCCCCACCAGGGGAGAATCGGCGGGAGCTTCGACGGGCGTGATTTCCTGAGGCGAAGCCGCACCCGGCACCGCAATCATCGAGAACAACCCCATGAGAAGCGACGCGCTTCGCACGAGGGGCCGAGCCTTGATGGTCATCTTGCCCTCCGAACGACTGAGTCTCCACTCCGGCGGACACGCCGCCATCCTGATTCTCACGGCTGTCCGCAGCGAGGTAAATCGGACTTTGGTCGTATGACGATCAGGAAATCGACGAGCCCGTCACCCGCCCCCGCACCCCGCCCTCCGCCAGGCCGGTCAGCTCGACGTCGGAGAAGCGGTTCCAGAGGGCGGCGCCGTCGGGGCTGAGGATGCGGAGGTAGTTGTCGGTCAGGCCGTGGCCCATGCCGTCGCGGGGCTTCTCCCAGAGGACGCTCTGGCGGGTGCCGAGGTGGGCGCTCTGGAAGGCCCGCTCGGCGCGGGCGGCGGCGTCCAGCATCCTCTCCATCCGTTCCTTGCGGACCTCGGGGGGGACGGCGCCGGGCATCCTCTCGGCCTCGGTGCCGGGGCGCGGGGAGTAGGGGAAGACGTGGACCTTGGCGAAGCCGGCGGCTTCGACGGTCCCGAGGCTACTTCCAAACTCCTCGTCCGTCTCGCCGGGGAAGCCGACGATGACGTCCGTGGTGACGGCGACGCCGGGGATGGCGGCGCGGACGCGGGCCAGGAGGTCCAGGTAGCCCTCGGCCGTGTAGGGCCGGCGCATGCGGCGCAGGGTGGCGGTGGCGCCGCTCTGGAGAGAAAGGTGGAGGTGGCGGCAGAGGCGGCGGTCGCTCCAGAGGTCGAGGAGGCGGCCATCGAGGTCCCAGGGGGCGATGGAGGTCAGGCGCAGGCGGGGGACGCCGGTCTCGGCCAGGATGGCGCGGGTCAGTCCGGCAAGGCGGAGCCCTTCCTGGCGCCAGGCGGAGATCTGGACGCCGGTGACGACGATCTCCCGGTAGCCGCGGCGGACGAGGTCCCGCACCTCGGCGACCACCTCGGGCACGGGCCGGCTCCGCTGCGGGCCGCGGGTGAAGGGGATGATGCAGAAGGCGCAACGCATGTTGCAGCCGTCCTCGACCTTGACCAGGGCGCGGGTGTGGCCGAAGGGCATGGGGACGTAGGGGACGGGGAGGCCGTGCGCGTCCGGCGCGGCGTCGGGGAAGGCCTCGTGGACGCGGTCGAGCAGGCGGTCCTTCTCGGCGTTGGGGACGACGAGGTCCACCCCGGCAAGGCGGGCGGCTTCGCCGGGCTGCCCGGTGGCGTAACAGCCGGTGAGCACGGTGCGCACGGGGAGCCCGGAGCGGCGGGCGCGGCCGGCCTCCTTGCGGGAGCCCCGGGCCGCCACGTGGGTGACCGTGCAGGAGTTGACGACGTGGAGGTCGGCCTCGGCCAGGGAGCCCACGACCTCGTGGCCCGCGGCGGTGAACTGGCGGGCAAGGCGCTCGATCTCCGCCTGGTTCAATTTGCAGCCGAGATTGGTAAAGTGGACCCGCACGGGGGGAGTGTAGTACGGCGTCCCGAAGCCCGTCCCCCCCGCCCGGGCATAAATGCCCGGGCTACCCGAAAACAGCCGGGTAAACCCGACTGCCAACCGGTTTTTTGAGTCCCCTTCAGGGGGCTCTTTTGACTAGCCCGGGCATTTATGCCCAGGCGGGGGTGGGTCGCAGGCAGTAAACTTTATGTAAATCTTCCGGACCCCAGGAATTCCAGCCCTCTCCCCCGGGTTGGGACCGGCGTCCGGCACGTCGGATCTCCATGAAAGCGTCCAGAACAGCGCTTCCCATCGCAGCCCTTTTCCTGGCCCTCCTCGCGCCGAGGCCGGCGCTGGGCGCGGCCAGCGAGTGGTCGAAGAACCCGCAGTCCAGCGTGCGGCTGGTCACGCCCTGGCTCTCGGCTCCCCGCGAGGGCGAGTTGTGGATGGGGCTCCACTTCAAGCTCTCCCCCGGCTGGCACGTCTACTGGAAGAACAGCGGCGACGCCGGCTTCCCCCCGGCGGTGACGTTCAAGCCGGCGGAGGTCCTCGGCAAGCCCGAGCTGCTCTGGCCCACCCCGCACCGTTTCGATCTGCCCGGCGACCTCGTGGCGTTCGGCTATGAGAAAGAAGTGGTCTATCCGGTGCGGGCGGCGGTCATCCATACGGCGGCGCGGCCGCCGGCCCCCGCTGACGCTCCGGAAGGAGCGGCGCCCGTAGGCGACTCGCTCTGGATCACCGCCGAGCTCGACTACCTGGTCTGCGAGGTCGACTGCATCCCCTACCGCTACACGCTGACCGTGGAGCAGCCGCTCGGCGACGTGCCGGTGGCCGATCCGGAGACTTCGCCGCTGCTCGAGGCCTGGACGGACCGGCTGCCGCGCGCGGTGGCCGAAACGCCCGGGGTCACCACCGGCGCGGTGCTCGACGCCAGCCGGCCGGACCAGCCGCGGCTGGAGATCCGCGTCCTGGGGGCCAAGGGGGTGGCGGGCCGGACCGAGCTGTTCCTGGAACCCCATGCGGAGCTGGACGCGGAGCGGCCCCGGATGCGCACTACGCCGGACGGCGTGGTCTTCCACGTGCCGATGACCAGGCTGGACGCCAACAAGGCCCTGCCCGGCCGGACGCCGATCGGCTGGACGGTCTCCAACCTGACCGGCCCGGACGGCCAGCCTCTGAACCTGGAGGCGAAGCGCGACGTCCAGGTCTGGAAAGAGGCCGGGACGCCGCCGGAGCCGCTGGCGCGGGAAGCCGCCAAGGCCGCCGCGGACCGCATGCCGCGCCTGCTGCTCCAGGCGTTCCTGGGCGGCATGCTGCTGATCCTCATGCCCACCGCGCTCGCGCTGCTCCTCGGCGAGGCGTTCGCCCTGCGGAACGCCGAGGCCGAGGGTGGCCGGAGCCGGGTGCGCGAGGGCGCGGCCGCCGCGGCGTGCGGCGTCGTGGGCGGCGCCTGGGCGGTGGCGGCGCTCTCCCTGGCCGCGGGCCGGGCGGGATGGCCGGCGGGTTGGGACGCGCAGCTCCAGGAGCCGGCCGTGGGGGCCCTGTTCACGGTGGCCTCGGTGGTGCTGGCGCTGAATCTCTGGGGCCTGGTCGAAGCGCCCCTGCCCGCGCCCGACCGGGCGAGCGGCACGGGCCGCCACCTCCTCGCCGGCCTCTTCACGGTCCCCCTGGCCCTGGTCTGGCCGGTGCCTTTGCTGCAGGAGCCGGTGGGCTTCGCCTTCAGCCGCGGGCCGGCGGCGGTGAGCGCCGTCTTCGCCCTGATCGGGTTCGGCCTCGCCCTCCCCTACCTGCTGCTGGCGGCGGTCCCCGGGCTGGTCCGCCTGCTGCCGGCGCCGGGCTCCTGGCTGCCGCGCCTGCGCGAGGGGCTGGGGTTCCTGGCCGCGGGAGGCGTCTTCTGGCTGCTCTATTCCCTCTCCCGGCAGGTGACCCCCGAGGGCCTCGCCTGGATCCAGCTCGTCCTGATCGTCATGGCGCTGCTGGCCTGGCTGCGCCATCGGGAGGGAACCCGCAAGCTCTCGAAAGTCGTGCTGGCCCTGGGGCTGGCCCTCTGCGCCGCCGGAGCTCTCTGGCTGGCGGAGCAGAACCGGCTGACCCCGCGGCTGGAAGATTTCAACAACGGGCTCTCGCGGACCGCGCGGGAGCCCAGATCGTCACTGACTCCAGGAGGTTGAACATGCGCACGATCCGTACGACGATCCTCGGCCTGGCCGTCCTGTCGCTGGCCGCCCTGCCCGCCCTCGCCGCCAACGGCGCGGTGGGCGACGCCGCTCCCGCCTTCACGCTGAAGGGCGTGGACGGCAAGACCTACTCCCTGGCCGACTTCAAGGGCAAGACCGTGGTGCTGGAGTGGGTGAACCCCAACTGCCCGGTGTCCAACCGCCACGCCACCGAGAAGACCATGACCGAGCTGGTCAAGAAGCACGGCGGCACGCAGGTGGTGTGGCTCGGGATCAACAGCACCAACTCCGAGCACCGGGACTTCCTGAAGCCGGCCGACCACCAGGCCTGGAACCAGAAGCAGGGCATCAACTACACCATCCTGTACGACGAGACCGGCAAGATCGGCAAGGCTTATGACGCCAAGACCACGCCGCACATGTTCATCGTCGACAAGGACGGCAAGATCGCCTACAACGGCGCGATCGACGACGATCCCCAGGGCCGGAACGAGATGGCGAAGCGGCTCAACTACGTGAACGCCGGCCTCACCGCCGAGAAGTCGGGCAAGAATCCGGACCCGGCGTCGACGAAGCCGTATGGTTGCAGCGTGAAGTATTGATCGATTGCAAATCGGTCACGGAAAGGCCCGAAGGCTCAGGCTTTCGGGCCTTTTTACGTAGGCCCGCCTTGACGTTGCCTTCCCCCCAAACTAGAATCATACAGACCGCAAAAACATTGCATGTATGGCTATTTACCGCGCGCGAGCGGTCAATTCTGTCAACGTCTTGATTTGGAGGGATGTCATGCCGAACAAAGAAACTCTGATGATGCGCACCGTGTTCGCCCTGGCGAGGGGCTGTGGCGGCTCCCAATTGTCCGATGACGCCAGCTCCTGGTTCCACAAGACGTATTATCCGTGGATCGACCAGCCGAGGGAGAAGGCCGGCGGCAAGAGCCCTCTGGACGTGTGGGATACTGAAGGGGGACACTTCCTCAATCACTTCGAGGAGATCGGGAAGCGTGCATCAGCCCGGAGCAGCGGCGGAGTCATTGAGCAGACGGTTCTGGAGACCAGCGCCCGCGAGATCCAGGGCGCGCTCGCATGTCCCTACTGTCCTGACATCTGAGCGCAGCCGGGGGAAAGGGCGGTCGCCGGCTTGAAGAGCAGCCCATGGATGCGATTCCTGCTGGCTCTGACCGCCCTCAAGCTGCTGGGGGGAGTGATCGGCTTCGCCGGCGGTGAAGTATCGGCTGTCGCCACCGATACGGCTCTCCCCCCGCTCCTCCGCTGCACTCTTCTGTTGGCTTTCGCGGGCGGCGGCCTCTTCCTCTTGACCTCAGGGAAGAACGATGAGCGCGCCTTCGTGCTGGGCTCGTTCTTCTTCGTGTTGGCGACAGCGTTTTCCAATCGTCCGCTTCTCTCGCTGGTCACCGAGGCGCCGCCGCTCCTCGCCTGGCCGGCCCTCCTCCTCTATGTCCTGGCTCCGGACGCTTTCCTGCCCTACCTCTTCTGGACCTTCGCCCAGCTTTTCCCGAACAGCGTCTCCTCCTCCAGAGTCCAGAGGCTCATGGCGCAGGGTCGCAGGTTCACCGGGTGGGCCGGTTGCCTCGGGTTTGCCTGGCAGACCCTGTGGGCGGTCCGGCATTGGACGCGGACATCGTTCCAGACGATCGAGAACCTGAGCGATCTCGCTCCGGCAAAGCCCAGTTACGAGTACTACGCACCGCTCCTGCTGCTGGTGCTCCTGTCTTTTGTCCTCCTGTTGTGGCGGGCTTGGAGGGCCACCGGCGAGGAGGGGCAGCGATCCCGGCTTTTCGTGATCAGCCTGGTAGCCGGCTTCGCTCCGCTGTTCCTGGAGATCATCCTGGAGGCGGCGATTCCTCCTTACAAGCGGTTCATGGAGGAAGGCGGCCGGAATCAGGTGCTGGTGCGGATTCTCATCCTGCCGGCCCTCGCCACGGTCCTGATCACCACCGCCTACTCCGTCCTGGTCACCCACGTGCTCCAGGTCAAGCTGATCGCCCGCAAGGCGCTGCAGTACGCCCTGGCCCGCGGCTCGGCCCTGCTGCTCGCCGCGGTACCCCTGGCGGCGCTTGTGCTCTTCCTCTATCAACGGCGGGAACAGAGCATCGAGGACATCTTCAAGGGCGTCCAACTGCCGCTCCTCCTGGCCGCCATCGCCGCCGGCATCGCGGCCCTGAGCTACCGGAAGAAACTGATGGATTCCATCGACCGGCACTTCTTCCGCGAGCAGTACGACGCCCGCCAGACCCTGACGATGCTGGTGGAGCGCATCCGCGCCGCGCATAGCGTGAACGACCTCGCGAACCTCCTGAGCCGGGAGGTGGACATGGCGCTCCATCCCGAGAGCGTCTCGCTGATGGCCTTCGAGCCGCACCTGGGCCTGCTGGCCGATCCCAAGGTGCGCAGCCGGCGGCTGGACGCCTCCTCGCAGCTCGGCACCCTGATCGCCAATTCCAGCGATCCCCTGACGGTGGACCTGGAGGACGCGCGCTCGCCGCTGCTCAAGCTGCCGGAAAAGGAACGCCACTGGCTGGTGGACAGCGGGTTCCGCCTGCTGGTGCCCATCCTGGGCCGCGACGGCTCGCTGCTGGGGCTGGTCGGGCTCGGAGAGAAGAAGAGCGGTCTGCCTTTCCTCAAGGAAGACCGGCAGCTCCTGCGGACCATCGCCAGCAGCGTCGCCTGGGTGCTGGAGTTGGAGCAGAGCCGTTCCATGGGCTCCTCGGGCGGGGGCTGGCCGGAGCCGGCGGACGGCGAAGCCACTCCCCCCTTCCCGGACCCGGCCACCGCCGAGCTGGCCCGGGAGTGCCCCCAGTGCGGCAAGCTCTACGCCTCGTACACCGTCTTCTGCACCACCTGCAGCCGGCGCCTGGAGCCCTCCCACGTGCCCTTCATATTGCCGGGGAAGTTCCGCTTCGAGCGCCGCATCGGCATCGGCGGCATGGGCGTGGTCTACCGCGGCACGGACCTCGCGCTCGGCCGGCCGGTGGCGGTCAAGACCCTGCGGCGGGTCTCGCCCGAGGACGCCATGCGGCTGCGCCGGGAGGCGCGCACGGCGGCGGCGGTCTCGCACCCGCACCTGGCGCCGGTCTACGGCATGGAGACCTGGCAGGGGACGCCCATGCTGGTCATGGAGCTGCTCGAAGGGGGCACGCTCTCGCAGCGGATCGAGAAGGGACGGCTCGACGCGGCGGAGACCATCGCGCTGGGGATCGCCATGTGCGACGCCCTGGAGCACCTGCACGCGTCGGACATCCTCCACCGCGACATCAAGCCGAGCAACATCGGCTACACCCGCGACGGCACCCCCAAGCTGATGGACTTCGGGATCGCCCGCGTGATGTTCGACCTGCGGCGTGACCTCGAGCCCGGCACGACGGACGATCCGGAAGAGGACTCGGCCCTGCTGCCGGCGACCTCGCTGTGGAACCGCACCCCGTCGGCCGTGACCGTCTCGAAGCAGCTCGTGGGCACCCTGGCCTACCTCTCCCCCGAGGCCCTGAACGGCGAGCCGGCGGACACCTCCTTCGACCTCTGGGGCCTGGCCATCGTGCTCTACGAGTGCCTGCAGGGCCGGCGGGTGTTCAGCGGCAGCGACATCCACCAGCTCATGAACCGCATCCGCAACGGGCGGGTCCCCGACTTCTCCCAGGTCTGCCCGGAGCACGAAGAGCTGCTGGGCGACTTCTTCCGCTCGGCCCTGCACAAGGCCGCCAGCCGCCGCCCGGCCAGCGCCCGGGAGCTCAAGGAGCGGCTCGCCACGGTCGTACCTTAACGCCTACTGAAGCTTGACGGCCCCGAAACCCGGGGCCTAGAATCGTTGCTACTGCGACATTGTCGTCTTGCCGTTCTTCCCGTTGCGGTCACACCCGGTCTGAAGGGCGCGGATCTCGTCGGATGGGGTGATTCATGCCCTCACGGAGGAGAGAGAATGGCTTATACGCAGGAAGGGATCATGGCCCAGATCTGGATCGCGTTCGGCCAGGGCGCCGGCGCCATCCGCGTCACCCAGGACGCGGCGATGGAGCTCCGCCGCTGGTACTATGACGCGATCACGCCGGAGGTGGTGGAAGAGCAATGGGAGACCAGCGCGCTCCAGGTCCTGGACCGTATCCGGGCGATCGGAAGCCTCGCCGCCATGAAGGCGACGAGCATCGGCGCCACGGCGATCACGCCTCAGGACGTCTACGACTCCGCCTCGCAGGTGCAGGATACGTCGAACACCGCGCTCTGCCCGGACAAACCCCCGGACCTGGCCTAGCCCGATGAGCGCCGAGGCGTGCTGACGCGATCTCTTCCGGTGCGGCTGATCCCGCCGCTGGCCGGCTACAAGCTGCTCCTGGGACTGATCGCGTTCGCCGTCACCTGGAAGGATGCCAGGGGCTTGGACCCCGGCTTCCCGTTCACACTCTACGGCCTTCTCCAGGTGGCGTTCGGGGCCACGGCGGCGCTGCTCCTGCTGGGCGGCCGGGAGGACCGCCGGGCCATCGCCCTGGGGAGCTTCTTCCTGGTCACGGCGACCTCCTGGAGCAACGGGCCGCTGGACCGGCTCATCGCCCTGTACCCCGGCGCCTGGCTCTTCGCGCTCGCCGACGCCGTGGAGACGCACGCCTTCCTGGCCTTCTACCTGTGGATCTTCGTGCGCGACTTCCCGGCCCCGCCGCCGTCGCTCGTCTGGCGCCGCCGCCTCCAGCTCGTGGCGCGCCTGAGCGCGATCCTGGGCGGCGTCTTCTTCGGGCTCAGCCTGCTGCTCTACCTGGCCCAGCGGGCCGGGAGCGAGGCCTGGGCCGCGTTCCTGGACGTCAAGGCGGCCGAGAGATGGAACGAGGCCTTCTACCATACGGTCCTGACTCTCACGATCGTCGCGTTCCCGGCGCTCTACTGGAAGACTCGCGCCAGCCAGAAGAAAGAGGACCAGGCCCAGGTCCGCCGCTTCCTGCTGAACTTCTTCCTCGCCTTCGCGCTCGTGGTGCCGGCGCTCGCGCTCGAGATCTTCGTGAAGCCGTTCCGCGATCTCATGCACGGCAACGGCCGGTTCAGCGAAATCGTGGTGATCATCACGCTGCTGCCGACGCTCACGCTGCCCTTCACCGTGCTCGTCCACCGGGTGATGCACGTGAGGCTGGCGGCCCGGCAGGCGCTGCGGTACACCCTGGCCCGCTGGTCGGCCCTGACGCTGGTGACGGTGCCCCTGGCGACTTTGATCATCTATCTGTACACCCACCAGGAGTACCGCCTGAAGGATCTCTTCTCGGGCGGCCGCTCCCTGCTCCTGATCGCGGCGGCGGCGGTCGGCGTGGCGGCCCTGCGCTACCGCCGGACGCTGCTGGACGCCGTCGACCGGCGTTATTTCCGGGAGCAGTACGACGCCCGGCAGATCCTGACGCTGCTGGTGGAGCGCATCCGCTCCATCCGGGACTCGGCCACCCTGGCCGACCTGGTCTCGCGGGAGACCGACCTCGCCCTGCACCTCGAGAAGGCGGCGCTGCTCGCCCTCGATCCCCGGTCGGGGACGCTCGCCGATCCCCGCGGCCGGATCCGCAAGCTGGACGCTTCCTCGCAGTTGGCTCTCACCCTCTCCAACGCCAGCGATCCCCTGCCGATCGACCTGGAGAACCCGCAGTCTCCCCTGCAGCGGCTGCCGGAAATGGACCGCCGATGGCTGACGGAGAGCGGCTTCCGGCTCCTGGTGCCGATCCTGGCGCGGGACGGCTCGCTGCTGGGGCTGATCGGCCTCGGTCCCAAGCGGAGCGGCCTGCACTTCCTGCGCGAGGACCGCCAGCTCCTCCATGTGATCGCCAGCAGCGCCGCCTGGGTGCTGGAGCTGGAGCTGGAGGCGAGGGCCCTTTCGGGGGCGGGCGACGAGATCCTGGACCTGGACGACACCACGCCGGTGGCCGGCCCCATCGCCGCCGAGCACGCCAAGGAATGCCCGCTCTGCCACACGGTCCATCCGTCCTACACCGTCCTGTGCTCCCTGGACAGCCGCCGGCTGGAACGCTCCCGCGTGCCGTACGTGCTGCCTGGCAAGTTCCGCTTCGAGAAGCGGATCGGCGTGGGCGGCATGGGGGTCGTCTACGCCGGCTCGGATCTCTCCCTGGGCCGCAAGGTGGCGATCAAGACCCTGCGCCAGATGTCGCCGGAGGATGCCATGCGGCTGCGGCGCGAGGCGAAGACGGCGGCGATGGTGGGGCACCCGCACCTGGCCGCGGTGTTCGGCTTCGAGACCTGGAAGGGCATGCCGATGCTCGTCATGGAGCTGCTGGAGGGAGGGAACCCTGGCCGATCGGATCGCCGGCAGGCTCTCGCCGCGGGAGACCGTGGACCTCGGGATCCGCATGGCGGACGCGCTGGCCCATCTGCACCTGGCGCAGATCCTCCACCGCGACATCAAGCCGAGCAACATCGGCTACACCCGCGACAGGATCCCCAAGCTGATGGACTTCGGCATCGCCGGCGTGATCTTCGAGCTGCGCCAGGAGGAGGAAGAGCTGGCCGCCATGGAGGACCGGGAGGAGCGACGACACCCGCCGCTCATCCCCGACGTCGCGGTGTGGGAGACGGGTTCCGGCTCCGACATGCGGCACCGGTTCGCCGGCACGCTGTCATACCTGTCCCCCGAGGCCGTGCGCGGCCATCCGGCGGACGCCTCCTTCGACTTATGGAGCCTGTCGATCGTGCTCTACGAGTGCCTGCTGGGAAAGAAGATCTTCACCGGCGCCCCCGGGCAGATCGTGGAGCGCATCCGCGCCGGCCGGATGCCGGACTTCTCCCAGGTCTGTCCCGAGCACGGCGAAGCGCTGGCGGATCTCTTCCGCGACGCCCTCCACCCCTCCCTCTCCCGTAGGCCGGCCACGGCGGAGGAGTTGAAGGAACGGCTGGAGGAGGTGCGGGAGGGGCTGGCCTAGAACGGCCCGCCCATCTCCAGGATGGTGGGCTTGATCTTGGTCGCGATCCCCACGCCGTCGCCCAGGGGGAGGACGAGGGCCTGGAGCTGCGGGTACATCATCAGGTAGCCGTTGAAGGCGCGCAGGGCGTCGGCGTTCTGGTCTTCCTCGTCCTCGGGCGGCGCGGCGACATTCCCCTTCCAGAGCAGGTTGTCCAGCACCACCATCCCACCCAACCGCAGCTTGGGGACCAGGAGGTCGAGGTAGCGCCGGTACTCCGTCTTGACCGCGTCGACGTAGGCGAGGTCGATCGGCCCCGCCAGATGGGGGAGAACCTCCAGGGCCGCTCCCTGGACCAGCTCGACCCGGTCCGCGACGCCGGCGCGCTCCAGGAACCCGCGCGCGGTGGCCAGACGCTCCGGATCGGTGTCGACGGTGACGACGCGGGCCTCCGGGGCGCCCCGGGCGAGGCACAGGGCGCCGTAGCCGATGGCGGTGCCGATCTCCACGATCAGCCGGGCGCCGGTGGCGCGGGCCAGGATGGCCAGCAGGCGGCCCACTTCCGGATCGGAGATCGGGACGTCGTCGCGGGCGGCGAGTTCCTCCATCTCGCGGAGGAGCGGGTCCCGGGGCGGCAGCAGCCGCTCCAGGTAGCTCTCCTGCTCGGGATGGAGGATCGGCGCGCCCGGGTGTTTCATATCGCTGGATCTAGACCTCCCCCTCTCCGGTGAGGGAGGGAGGGAGGGGTCGGGAGGGGGGCCGGGGGGTGAGGGCTCTGCGGCCTATTCGGGCGCCGCCGCCGCGGCGGGCTCCTTGGCGCCGGTCCTTCCGGCTCCCGCCCGCTTGCCCTTCCTGCCGCCGCCGCGGGGGATCCAGGCGACGTTCTCGACCGACACGGAGCGCTTGCGGCCTTCGGGTCCAGCCGAGGGGACGGTGGGCTGCAGGGTGAAGTTCGAGCTCAGGAGAACGCGGCAGAACCCGTTGGGGGGCGGCGGCTCGACGGCCAGCTCGACCTCGTGGAGCCCGGGGCCCGTGAGGTTCGCCTCCGAGCCGCCGCAGTTGGAAGCCACCTTCACGGAGGGCGAGCTGGCACCCGGATCGAGGGCCAGCTTGTAGTCCGGAGAATCGGACGGCGGGATGTGGACCACCATCCAGACCGTCCCCGGCGCGCGCTGGTGGTTCAGTCGGATGATCGCCCGGTCGGCCATCCAGCGGCGGGCCAGCACCTGGCGGTCGCCGCCGGCCTCGATAGGCAGCCAGGTGGGCGAGAAGGCCATCCGCAGACTGGGGGTCTGGGTGGGGACCTCCACCTCGGCGGCCACGTACTCGTTCCGCGCCATCGGCTCGCCGAGCCCATCGAGCGCCCAGCGGTCCCCCTCCTTGCCGTAGAGCCCCAGGGTCAGGCGGTACTTGCCCGGCGGCAGCGGGGGCGCCAGGGTCGACTGGTAGAGCTTGATGTCATAGGAGATCGGCGCGCCCTCGCGCCAGCGCTGCGGCAGGGCGTGGTCGAAGGTGCGGACCACCTGCCCCTCGCCGTCCAGCAGGTGGACGAACACCGTGGGCTGCTCCTTCAGGGCGGCCGAAGGGGTCCAGGTGAGCTGGAGCGGCTGCGCCTGGCCGAACGGCAGCCGCACCTGACGCGGCTGGATCTCGACCCGGGCGACGGGGGTGTCGTCTCCGCCGCAGCCGGCGGCGAGGGAGACGGCGACGAGCGCGATGGAGAGATGAATTCTTTTCATGAGTGACGGGAGACGCTAGCTAGCTCCGGGGTTGCTGTCAAGGAAAGCGTTCAGGGACGGTACGTGGCCGAGGCGTCCGGCCCTTCCCAGACGGTCACCTCCAGCAGCGGCGCCCCCGGCAATCTCTCGGCGAGGCCGGCGAAGAACCAGGCGGCGATCCGCTCGGTGGTGGGGCTCGTCCGGTCGAACGGGGGGACGGTGTTGATGTCGCGGTGGTCGAGCCGGGACGCGAGGTCCCGCAGCGCGGCCTGGATCTCGACGAAGTCCCAGGCCATGCCGTCGGCGTCCAGGTCCGGGGTGGCCAGCGCGGCCTCCACCGTCCAGGAGTGGCCGTGGTTGGGCTCGGGCGCGCCGCGGTAGGAGGTCAGGTGGTGCGCCGCCTCGAAGCGGGTCCTGACCCGCACCAGATAGGACGGCACGGGTCAGGCTCCCCCTCGCAGGAGCTGCTGCACGTGGGCCACGACCATCTCCAGCGCCACCCGGTTCTCGCCCCCCTCCGGGATGATGATGTCCGCCCAGCGCTTGGAAGGCTCGACGAACTCCAGGTGCATGGGGCGGACCGTCTCCACGTACTGGCGCAGGACGTCCTGCACGGTGCGCCCGCGCTCGGCCATGTCCCGGCCCAGGCGGCGGATCAGCCGCAGGTCGGCGTCGGTGTCGACGTAGATCTTGAGGTCGAGAAGGTCGCGCAGGCTGGGCTCCACGAAGATCAGGATGCCTTCGACGATGACCACCGGCTGCGGCTCCACCCGCCGGGTGCGGTGGGTGCGCCGGTGGCGGACGAAGTCGTAGACCGGCACCTCCACCGGGTGCCCGGCCTTGAGGGCCGCGACGTGGGCCACCAGCAGCTCGTTGTCGATGGCGGCGGGATGGTCGAAGTTGTGGTGCAGCAGCTCGGCCTCGTTCCGCCAGTCGACGTCGCGGTAGTAGTTGTCCTGCTCGATCAGGGTGATCCGCTGCTCGCCCACGGCGTCGAGGATGGCGCGGGCGACGGTGGTCTTGCCCGAACCGGTCCCTCCCGCCAGCCCCAGCACGCAAGGCTTGAATCTCAACTGCGACAGCAGAGGGTCCAGCATGGGGACGGTTTCGATCATGGGTTCGGGCTCCGTTCAGCCGAGAGCGGCGGGCTGCGGGGGGATTCTATCCGGCCCGCTTCATCTCTGGCAGCCGGAACAGTAGTACGTGCTTCTTCCGGCCTGGACGATCCGCCGCACCGGCCGCCCGCAGGCGAGACAGGGCTGGTCCTCGCGGTCGTAGACCGAGAGGGAGACCTGGAAGTAGCCGCTCCTCCCCTCGCCGTCGGCGAAGTCGTTGAGCGTCGTGCCCCCCTGGGCGATGGCCTGCCGCAGGACCGCCATCACCGACTCGGCGATGCGGTCCCAGCGCGCCCGCGAGATCCGCGACACCGAGCGGGCCGGGTGGACGCCCGAGCGGTGGAGCGACTCGGAAGCGTAGATGTTGCCAACCCCGACCACGACCCCGGCGTCCATCAGGAAGGCCTTGACCGGCCCCCGCCGCCCCTCGGCCGCGCGGGCCAGGGTCCCGCCGGAGAACCCCGGCTCCAGGGGCTCGACTCCCAGGTGCGCGAAGTGCGGGTCCTCCTCCATCTTCGCGGTCGGGAAGGAGAAGACCAGCCCGAACCGGCGCGGGTCGCGCAGCCGCAGCCGGCGGCCGGAGCGCAGGTGGAAGGCCACGTGCTCGTGCGGCTCCCGCGGCGCGGCGCCGGGGACGATCGTGAGCTGACCGCTCATCCCGAGGTGGACCACCACGGTCCGTCCGCCTTCGAGATCGATCAGCAGGTACTTCGACCGCCGCCGCAGGCCGGTCACCTCCCGGCCCCGGACGTCGCGGCGCAGGCGCGCCACGTCCACCGGTTCCCGTAAAGAAGGATTGAAGACCTCGACCCGCTCGATGCGGTCTCCCACGAGATGGGGCTCCAGGCTGCGGCGCAGGACCTCGACTTCGGGTAATTCGGGCATGGCGGAAGGGATTCTACAGTAGCGTAAACCGGGCGTTGACAGGGCGGGCGGAGATGGCGTAAAAAGGGCGCAACATGATTCGCCAGGCCACCCTCCCGCTGATCTTCGCCCTCTCCCCCACGCTGTCGGACCAGGAGGCGGCGCTGGAGCGCGAGCTCCGCCGCGCCTTCGCCCGCAAGGAGCCCATCGTCATCGGATCGGCGGCCGATCCCTACGACCCCGCGGTCCAGGGGACGGCCCGCTCGCTGCTGGAGATCTTCCTGCGCCAGGACGGTTTCGAGATCTCGATCGTGACGCACAGCCCCCGCGTCGAGAACGACCGCGAGCTGTTCGTGGAGCTGGACAAGCGCCACGCGGTCACCCTCCGGATGGTGGTGGACGTCGCGGAAGGCTCCGATCCGGCTCCCCGGATGCGCGCCGCCCGCGCCCTGGCCTCCGAGGGGATCACGACGGTGCTGCTCTGTTGCCCGGCGTCGGCCGGGACCGATGAAGGCGAAGCGGGTCTCCGGCCTCTCCTGGAAGAGGCCCGGGAATCCGGAGTCTTCGACGTGGAGATAGAGTCCCGCTCCCTGCCGCGAGCCGAGCAACCCGGCGTCCTCGCCACCTTCCGGCGGCTGCGGCTCGAATATGGATTCCCGCTGGACGTGCCCGGGCGAGGCTAGGAGCCCGCGCGGCAGAAAACGCCAGAGCGAGGGTTTTCCCCCACTGAGGGGCGGCCGAGGATTTGGACCTGCCCCAGTTTGGTGGACGGTTTAGGGCTTGGGTTCGCAAGCCTTCTTCGGGGGTGTTGGGGGGCGAGGGGGGCACCCCGGCCGGAATCCCTCCCAACCGGGCGTTACTCCCTTTCAATCGCTCTGGGCCTTGATGCCGACCGTCCCCTTCGGATTCGGCAGGGAGACCATCTCTCCGAGCACCGCCGTGCCATGGTCTCGCCAACCAAGGTCATTCAGCATCGTGCCGCGACCACGACATAGTCCGGGGCTTCCACCTTCTCGAAGACGGTGCTGACGAACCCCGCAGGAGTCATCTGCCCGGTCGAGTCGTCCTTCTTCGTTTTCTTTGCCACGTCGAAAGGTTGGACGGACGCGGCAAAAAAATTCGCCGTCACCCCTCCCGGCTCCCAGACACCTATTCGTGCGGAACTCCCGCAGCGCGCAAAACCGCCCCTTCCGGCTCTCTCAGGCAGCCGGAATCTGGGCCGCCTCCGCCTCGTCGGGCGCCGTCTCCGCCGGCGGCTCGGGCAGCCAGAACGAGGCGATGAACCCGACCAGGTAGACGCCGAACCCGACCGCCGCGGCGGTCATCGCCATCTTGGCGGGAGCGGCCGCGCGGTCGGAGGTGACGGCGAGGGTCGCGGTCAGCCAGGCGAACGAGGTGCCGATCAGGCGGCCGCCGATGTTGGCGGCGAAGCTCTCGCCGGTGCCGCGCAGGTGCAAGGGGTAGACCCGTGGCAGGTAGTTGCCCCAGAAGCTGAACTGCGCGACGGTCAGGAACCCGGCGATGAAGATCATCGGGTAGAGTACGTCGAGGCTGGTGGTGGCGGCCCAGGCGAAGGTCAGGGGCATCACGATCAGCCCGGGGATCTGGAACAGGCGGATCAGCCGGCGACGACTGATGATGACGACCGCCAGCACGGCGAGCGCCACGCGGCCCGCCAGCCCGCCGACCTCCTGCACCTTGACGACGTTCGAGGCGACCGCCTGCTCGGTGCGCCGGGCCTGGGGGGGCGGCAGATCGGCCGTCATCTCCCGCACTTCCGAGAGCCCCGGCACCATCTGCGGGATCTGCTGGATGGCCCCGAAGGCGGCGCCGTAGGACATGGCGAACATCAGCGTGGTCACCAGGGTGGTGCGGCGGAGCTCGGGGGCGAACAGCGCGGCAAGGCTCGGCCGCTTCAGCGTGCCCTCCTGGCGCTTCTTCTGCCAGGCCGGCGACTCCGGCAGGAACGGCCGGATCAGGATCAGCGGAATGGCCGGGATGACGCCCGACATCAGCGTATAGCGCCACGCGGCGTGGGGGTCGGCGGCGCCCTCCACGGCGATGGCGGGCAGGCTCGCCGCGTACTTGACCAGCAGGCCGCTGACCACCGCGACCATCAGGCCGCCGAGCGACGAGAACGCCTGGGTGTAGCCGAGCACCTTTTCGCGCCGCTTGGGCTCGGGGAACAGCTCGGCCAGCCAGGCGACGGCGGCCACGAACTCGACGCAGACGCCGATGAACACCAGGCAGCGGCAGAGCAGCAGCATCTCGATCGAAGTCGAGAAGCCGGCCGCGAACGCCGCCCCGGCGTAGAGCAGGATGCTGAACGTGAGCACCCGCCGCCGGCCCAGGATGTCGGTGAGGTAGCCGCCCAGCAGGCCGAAGATGCCGCCGGCAAAGGCCGGGATGTAGAACAGCCGGCCCACCCACATCTGGAACTCGGGCGAGCCCGGCATGGCGCCCACCAGCTCCTGGAGAGCCGGGCGGACGATGAGCGGCAGCATGAGCAGCTCGTAGATGTCGAAGGCGAAGCCCATCGCGGCGATGACGCAGATGAGCCATTGGGTGGTCGTGAGGCCTGCGGTTTTTTGGGGCACGTGGGAAGTTTACCCGACCCAGAGGGTGATACCTACTACGAGCTCGCCTCGGTCCTCGGTTCTTGCCTCAGGATGGCATCGGCTCCGGCTGGAAGCTCAATTGGCTGGTAGTCTATTCCGTGCTGTCGCTGGTCTTGGCTTTTGCCCTCAGGGAATCCCTTGGGGTGACCCTCAAGGAGGTCCGAATGCTCCGGCGCGTGCGCCAACTCCTGCTGATCCCCGCGTTCATTGCCGCGGCCGGCTGCGGCAACACCTCCTCGTCATCGTCGCCCAATGTCATTCGGCTGGTGGAGGCCTTCAAGCCGGAGATGGTGGAAGGCTCCGCCGAGCGCGCCGCCGCGCTCGCCCCGACGGAGTGGCGCTTCACGGCCGGAACGGCTGGCTGGATTGCGGCCGCAACGTGGAGGGCTTCGGCCTTCGTGAAGGATGGCTCACCGGCCGGTCCGCCACCGACTACCCGATTCTGAGCGTCGCGCGGACCCGCGATCTCGGCAATGCCGATCAACTGCATGCCGTCGAGATCCGAATGCGCGTATCGGCTGGTTCCAACGTGGCCTTCTCTGCCCGTCCGGCGGGACCGGTCGATTTTGCGCAGGCCGAGGGCACGGCTCGCGGGAATCCATGGCAGGCCGTGTCGCCACTGCTGCCGGGCGGCGAGATCCAGACCTACAGGTTGATCAGCCCGATACCGATCAACATGTCGCGCGCGCATCATCTGCTCGTCCGGCCAACCGACGTTGCCGGCGCCAGCTTCGAGATCGAATCGGTTCGCATGATCACTCGCCGCGAACATCTCGCGGCCGTGGACTCTGGCATGGGCTGGCACGGGCTCAACGACATCTTTCGCGAGGCGCTGGTGAGCCGGGCGCCCGAAACCATCCGCATTCCGGTTGACATTCCGCGCGACGCCTCCCTCGACCTCGCGCTGGGCACGATGGAGGATCATCCGCCGACGTTTCGCGTCGCTGTCACACCCGAAAACGGCGAGGAGCGCATCGTCCTCGAGCAAACCGTGACGACGCCCAACCGCTGGGAGCTCCAGTCCATCGATCTCTCGGAGTTTGGCGGGCGGCGGGCGGTGATCGCGCTGTCGATCACGTGCGAGACGCCCGGCACGCTCGGGCTCTGGGGCACGCCGGCGGTGCGCTCGAAGGCAGCCCCAGTCGCATCCAGGCCGCGCGGGGTCATCCTGATCCATGCCGACACCCTGCGTCCCGATCACCTCGGTCTTTACGGATCCCAGCGCGACACGGCGCCATTCCTCACCAAGCTGGCGGCAGAGGGAGCTCTGTTCCGCGCAGCGTACGCTCAGGGCGGATGGACGAAGGTGTCGACGGCATCGTTCATGACCTCGCTGTACCCGAGCACACATGGCGTGCACCGCAACGTCGATCAACTGCCGGCGGCGGCGAACACGATGGCCGAGTCGTACCGGGCGAATGGCTACGCGACCGTCTCGTTCTCCTCGGTCATGTGGACCGGCGCCGGCACCAACATGCACCAGGGCTTCGAAGAGCTGCACGAGCGGAGCTCCGTTCCCGACGATCCTGGATACGCGAGCAAGACGGCGCGCACCTACGTGGACCGCGCGATCGCGTGGCTCGGCGAACGGCGTGACACCCCCTTCTTCATGTATCTGCACGTGTTCGACCCGCACAGCCCGTTCGAACCGCGGCGGCCTCATGACGCCACCTACGCCGACGTCTCGAAGCGCGAGGCGCACCTGACGCAGCGCGAGCACCTGCGCAAGTTCATCGGGAGCGGCTTCCTGGCCTTCCACGCGATGGCGACACGGGAGGAAATGCTGACGGCGGGCATCGATCCCGCCGCCTACCTGGCGCACGAACGGGACTGGTACGACGGCTCGATCCGAGGGCTCGACGCGGAGATGGCCCGCCTCTTCGAGCGGCTGCGGTTTCTGGGTCTCGACCGCGACGTCGCCGTGGTGTTTCTCTCCGATCACGGCGAGGAGTTCCACGAGCACGGCCGCATGTGGCACGGTCAGAGCGTCTACGGCGAGATGATGCACGTGCCCCTCATGATCCGGTGGCCGGCCGGCCTCCCGTCCCGCAAGGTGGTCGACGAGCCGGTGGAACTCGTGGAGGTGATGCCGACGCTGCTCGAATTGAGCGGCCTTCCGGCGCCCTCGGGCATGCAGGGCCAGAGTCTGCTGCCGCTCCTGCGCGACGACGCGAGCGGTCGCGCGAGGAGGCGCCAGCCGGTCATCATGGAGAAGCAGCCGCAGGGCCAACCGGGGTTCCCGAGCAGCGCCCAGTCGTTCGCGATCATCGACGGCGGGTGGAAGCTGATTCACAACACGATCCGTCCGCCGGATCGACCCGAGTACGAGCTGTACGAGTACCCAAAGGATCGCTTCGACTCGAACAACGTGGCCGATCGGCATCCCGCCGTCGTCGAGCGGCTGGCCAAGACACTGGGCGGCTGGCGGTCAATGGCAGCCGCTGCCCGGCTCAAGCCAGACACCGAGACCACGAAGTCGCTCAGCGCCGAGGAACTGCAGCGCCTCCGCAGCCTCGGTTATGTACGCTAAGCGGCGGGGCCAGGAGGAGAAAGGTCCCACCAGAAAAGTGGCCATTGCGCTACGGCGACGGCTTGGGCGGTCCTCGCCGCCAGTCATCGTTTCTGGGATGCGGACCGCGACGACCTCTCCCTTCACCGTCTTCGTGCCCTGCACCCAGATTTCCACTTCGACAATCGAGCGGTACTTCTTGAAATCGCGGACCTTCCCGCGGAGCACGAGCTCGGGTCCGAGCGGCGTGGGGGCGAGGTAGTCGACCGAGAGCGAGGCCGTGACATATCGGGGCGCTTCACCCTGTCCGAGGGATCGCCCCGCCTCTCGCACCGACCTGGCCGCCGCGGTCGCCATCGCATGGCAGTCGACCAGCGACGCGAGCAGTCCGCCATAGACGAAACCAGGAACGGCCACATGGTACGGCTGCGGCTGGAAGCGGGCGACGACCTCGTCCCCCTCCCACGCGCTCTTCACGTGCAGGCCGTGTTCGTTGAGGCGGCCACAGCCGTAGCAGTGGGCGAAGTCGTCCGGGTAGGAGTCCTGAACAGCTGGCGATTGGGTATTCATGGCGGATGGCAGCCTAGCGGTTCGGCGCCTCCGGGGTCAAGGCGGCCGGTCGGTGGCCCCAGAGCCTCGGCGGAGCCGTTCAGCCCTACTGCGTGTCAAGGCCGGTGGGACACAGCGCCGTGCAAACGGGGCAAAGGGAGTTCTCGCAGGTCCCCTCGAAGGTCAGGGTGCCCGCGAATCCTCCGCCTTGCACGAGCTGGATCTGGTTGAGACGGAGCAGGGTCTCGCTGCTGAGCTGCAGTTTCCTGACAGCGCTGTCTTTTCATGTCACCGATCCGCCATGAGGGAGACTACCGCATCGTTTGAGTAAGGAGCCCACATGGCCCCTCACCTGAAAGAGTGCGACCTTCCGCCCATGCCGAGACCCAGTACGCAGGCCGTCAGCGCTGATCACATCAGCGAGACGGCTCCGGAGGAGTGGAGGCCAGGCATTGAGCGAGCACCCCGGTACGGGTATCGGCCCCCGGCCGGGGTGCAGGTGCTTACGCCTCGATCTCGACCGTGAGGTCGTTCTGGGGGCGGAAGCCCCCGTGCACGGGGGAGACCTTGACCAGCGTTCACTGGACCTGCTCCGCGCCGGTCTCATGGGCCGCGTCGATGGCCAGCGTCAGAGCCTCCTGGAAGTCGCCGTTGGTCGAAGTACCTTTGAAGAGCGCCATTTTGTTCATCTCCTTTCCTGAGTCGTTGTGCTTCCTCCTCAAGAACAGCCGCTGGGAGGTTGGCCTTCAGGGCTGGAAGACTGAAATTGGCGGATGCCCAGCAACGCCTTTGTGGTGCCGATCCAGAGGGAAAACTTCTGCTCCTCGTCCGTCCATAGAGCTTGAGGGGTGATGCGAACGGCGCAACACCTCACGAGGAGGCAAGATGCTTTCTCCAGCGGTCGGGCTTCGACCCACAGTTCAGCTCCTCTCTCCCAATCCTGGCAGACCTCAAGAAGCGGCCCTTCTGATTGGAAATCCGGCTCGGCTTTCTACCATCCCGGAGGCTCATTTCTCCTTGAGGCTCACATGGTACAATTCCGTTTCAAGCTCTCGTGTCATCCATTATGAACTCGGGCCGCTGTCCCTTCCTTGCATCGACTGGAGCCTGGAGGTAAGGCACTCCGTGATCAAAAGGCGAACCGCTGCATTGTTGACTCTCTGTGCAGCGGGCCTGGCCCTGGGACTGTGGAAGATCTCCCGGACAGATCTACTGGAGTCGTCCGCCAGCGCCATGGAGCTCCGGGATGAGCTGATCGCGGAGTTGGGGCCTGTTCGGCCGTTCGAGGCAAGGCTGGTCGGGTTCGCCTATGCTCCCGTTGGAGCCAGAGTCCCCCGACGAACCGGCTTCTTGCGGGATTTCGAACGCAAGATCCGTGAGGCCGAAATGCGGGCTTCCCCCGACGCCTTGCAGACCACTGCTCTGCTGGCACTGCTCGACCTAGGCGGCGGAACCAAGCGCCTCCCTGAAGCCATTGACCGGCTCGAGCGGGCAGTCGCCCGTGCTCCCTCAAGCGCCCCTCTCTGGAGCGATCTCGCCGCAGTCTATCTCGCGAGCGCCGAGAGAGGATTTCCATGGCACCGAGCGAGGGGGCTGGCGGCCGCTTGCCGCGCCCTCCAACTGGATGGTGCGCTGCAGGAAGCCCGCTTCAACTTCGCTCTCGCCCTCCAAAAGAACTTTCTTCAAACCGAGGCGCGGAAGGCCTGGGACGCCTATCTGAAGGCCGACCCCAAGTCCGGTTGGGCGAACGAGGCGCACGAGCACCAAAGGCAGTTGGGGCAGCCCCCGCAATTGGCCCTCTGGGAGCAGTCACGGCCGAGTCTGGATGCGGCGGCCCTCCGGGACGACGCGGCCACGGTCCGGAGGGAGGTCAGGCATTTTCCCTTCCGGGCTCGCCGGTATGCCGAGGACGAGCTGCTGCCTGGCTGGGCTGCGGCGTTCACAGCCGGACGGAGGGAGGAGGCGGCACGGAGCCTTCGGATCGCGAGTGCGATCGGAAAGGCGCTTGCCGCGACCTGGGCCGAGCACTTGGTGGAGGATGCCGTCGCCGCGATCGATCGAGCGTCGCGGATGCCGGAGGCAGCGATGGAGTTGGCGTTTTTGGCTCGGGCGTACGAGGACTATGCCAAAGGGGTTGCTCTCTGCGAGAGCAACCAAGGTTCCAAGGGGCAAGAGCCTTTGCTCCGCGCCAGGGACGTTTTCGAACGCCTCCACAGCCCGGGGGCCGCATGGGCAATCTACCGTCTGGGGGTCTGCGCATATCAACATTCGGAATTTCGCCAGGCGGTCACGCTACTGGAGGACCTGCTGCGCCGGCCTGAGGTGGCGCGCTATCCGAGCCTCGCCGGCCGAGTGTACTGGATGATCGGGCTCTCCTCGATGGTCCTGGCGGAGCCGGGGCTCGCACTGGAGGCCTATGGGTCCGCCCTACGCGCGCTCGAAAGGAGCGGGGCCCGCTCCGAGGTGGGCGGCATCTATGACCTCCTCGCCGAGAACCAGCTCTACCTTGGAGAACGCCGCCGGGCCTGGAGGTTCCATTACGCGGGTCTTGAGATTGCGGTGGAGGAGGGCGATATCCGCCGCCGTTATACCGCTCTGGACAAGACGGCGGACGCCGTCTTGAAGGAGAGACTGCCCGAAGCGGCGCTCCTGTTCCGCGACGAGGTGGTGCGGATCGCGCTAGCCGAGCCGGATCCTCCTGGAGAAACCCACGCTTTCCTCCGACGCGCCGAGACCCTCTTTGAGCTGGGGCGGCGGCAGGAGGCTTTGCTCGACCTTGCGAGATCGAAGAGGGCTTGCGCCCGGATCCTGGATGGTGACGAGCGTCGGCGCCGGGAGGCCGACATCCTCCTGGCCGAGGGCAGGATCCGCGCTGCAGACGAGCCCGCCGCCGCCTTGCCCTTTCTCGATCGCGCACTCGATCTCTATCGGACGGACGAAAACCGTTATCCGATCGTCGGCGCCTATCTGGCTCGGGCCAAGGCTCTCCGGGCTGCCGGCCGGCCCGACGAGGCGGAGCGCGACCTGCTCGCAGGGATTGCGGAGTTCGAGCGACAGCGCGGTCAAGTGCGCGATGAGGAGTTGCGCGTTGCTTACTTCGAGCAGGCGGGGGAGCTGTTCGACTTGCTAATCGACCTCCAGGCGGAACGCCCCGGCGGGGCCGAGGAGGCCTTCGACTCGGCCGAACGGCAGCGCGCTAGAGTACTCCTCGATCGTCTGATATCAGGCGGCGACCGTGCCGCGGGAAATCCCGGCCGGCCTCTGAGGCTTCCACAGGTCAAGCACCGGCTTCCGTCCGTGGCCTTGGTCGCTTATGCCTCCCTACCGGAGCGCCTCCTGATTTGGGTGGTGCGCCAAGGCGCGGGCGCGCCACATATGGTCGAAGTCCCGGTCTCCGCGCGACATCTGACGGATCTCGTGGATACCTTGCGCCGGGATATTGAGCAGGGAGAGCCGGACGAGGTGCTCCGACCACAGCTCTCTGCTCTTCACGGGAAGCTACTGGAGCCGGTCCTGCCCTACCTGCGTCAGGACGAACCGCTCGTCTTCATCCCTGACAAGAGCCTGCACCGGGTGCCCTTCGCCGCGCTGTGGAACGAAGATACCGGCCGTCACCTCGTCGAGGATCATGCCTCGGGGATCGCTCCGAGCGCGAGCCTCTTCGTGCGGGAGAGCACCGGGCCTTCGTGCTCCAGCGCTACCGATGGAGAACTCGACCTGCTGGCGGTCGCCAACCCCCGCTTTGACGGGAGGCAATTCCCGGAGCTAGGAAACCTGGACGGTGCTGAGGAAGAGGCCTCCGCGCTCGTGGCGCTTTTCCAAGGCAAGACGCAGGTGCTGCAAGGTGCCGGTGCGACGCGCGACGCCTTCGCGCGAGAAGCGGGGCGGCGCGCCATCGTCCATCTCGGGACTCATACGATCTTGAATCCCGACTACCCCCATTTGTCGCGTCTGGTCCTCGCACCCACGGGCGCCAGCGACGCCGGTCTCCTGAGCGCGGCGGAGATCCGGGACCTGCCTTTCCCCCGCACTCGCTTAGTCTACCTCGCTGCTTGCCGCAGTGGAGACGGTACCGTAGCGGCCGAGGGAGTGCTGAGCCTCGGACGTGCCTTCCTTGCCGCCGGGGTGCCGCAGGTCGTCTCCAGCCTCTGGAATGTGGACGACGATTTCAGCGCCGGCTTCTCCCTCGGCTTCTATGGCCAGTTCAAGGAAGGCGAGGATGCGCTCGACGCTCTCCGCCACACTCAACTCGAAGCGTTGAAAGGCGCTGGAGGACATAGCGCGGAAATTCCGGAATGGGCGGCGTTTCAGGTGTCGACAGCCTCTCGCGGTAGTTGCTGATCACGTTCACAATCAGCTTCAACTTTTAAGGAGAGTCAAAATGCCAGACTTTGTCTTGAACTTCACCGGACTTTGTGCTTTCGTCCGCAACGGGGCCAACATGCGTGTTGTTCTTGTCAATGCACGAGATGAAAAGCACGAGACCAATGACTCGCATTGCGCAGCATTGCTCACCCCTTGGGACAACTGGGCCAGGAGCGCAAATGAGCGTAAGCCTGATTTTGGATTTGACGGAAGGATCTCGGGACAGTATCCTTCGAAGAGTATGGTTGCATTTATCTTTGAGGGTGAGGACCTGAATCTTGGGATCCCCGGTGATGCTCTCAAGTTCAACGACGGAAACCCTGCAGACTCTTGTCCTCTTAGCTCGGAGGAAGATTTCGGCTGGATTGCCCGTATGAAGGACGTAGATTCCCAACATGACAAGATGAAGAAGCAAGCCTTCGAACAAAAGGACAGCTCGCTCGTCCTTGCGCGTCTCGATTTGACGACAGGTACGCTGAGAACTACTGCTTTCCCGATAAATGCTACGACTGGCAAAGCAGTGAAGTGGAAGTTCAAGGAACACGGTGGGGGAGAGGTCGGTCCAAAGAGAGCGCTGAGCGAGGAGATAAGCCTCGTCATTCCTGGCGTTTCAGGTGTCCAGATCCAATCAACGGGATTTGGTGGCGCAAGCTCAAAGATAGCGCTCAAGCCCAGTGCCGGAAGCATACAGGCCTGGATCATAAATCTTCCTATTTTGAGTATAGTATCTAAACTCCCAGAGGAGCCGCCAAAGCCTGATCACCATTTTCATCACTTTTACAGAATGGCTACTGCTGGTGGTAATCACATTCCCCACCCGAAGGAAGATTGCGATGAATTCACTGGCGCTGCATCCAATCCAAAGTGTCCACCTGCTTACTTCACTACGTTCGAGGCATAGCGGAGAGATTTGCGTCAGAGGTCACTCAGAGCAGCTTGAAAGTGCAAGGGAGAATCGCGAGTGAATGAGCATGACCCAGAGGAGCTCAAAAGGATAGCATGGCTGCAGTTGGTGGCGCTGAGGGAGATCGGCTCTTATCTTGCCGACTGCCTTGAGGAGGTTGCTTTCGCTGCCGGTGGAAGCCCGGTTTTTGATCCTGGAGGCGAATTGCTTTTCTACAGAGTGGGCCTCCTGGGTAACTCCGGGCTCGTAGGCCTTGCAGATATCGCAGCCCATGAAGACCTTGGGGCACAATTGCTCGCAGTCACGCGAGGGTTGCCCTGGGACGATGCTGCAGTCAAGGGAGAAGCTACCGATGCAGCGATCAAGAAGCAATTCCAGGTAGAGGGGAAGCGATTGAAGCTCGTAGCCTTCAATTACCCCAAAGTTGGTGTTCAGTTTCTCGAAGGCGACGAAGAAATCGTGATGCTCCAATGGCCGACCTGGGAGGTGGTCGCGAACACGGAGGAAGGCGACTCGGAGACCTTCACAAGATGGTCTCTGCTCAGGAACGTGCCCGATGTGGTCGCAAGGAGGAACAGAGCCAAACATCGAGAGCTATTCGGACAGTTTATCGGTTTGCTCTCAGATGCTGTCGACATCAGAGAGCTGATGAGCGATCCGGCGAGATATACGAAGCTGCTCGAGTCCTTGGTCTCAACCGACTTCAAGGTGCGGCAACTTATGTACCGAGGGAAGGGGAAGTCTCACGCGTGCTTTGGGTTACGCTCACAGAAGAACGCTCGCTGGTGTGTTCCAGCCTGTGTCCAGATGGTTCTCGATTTCTATCGCTATGAGTATAGCCAGGGGAAGTTGGCGCGTAAGCTTGGACAGGGAAAGCTGGCTACGGCAAGCACGCTTCCATGCATGAAGAACTTCACCGTTGTCAAGATCTTGGAGAAGATGTCCTGCCAGAGCTTGGAGGCGTACATCAATTCCTGCCCATCGTCTTTTTGGCGTGTAGCAACCAGAGAGATTGATCGGAATCGGCCGTCGATCCTGTTTTCCGCCGGGCATTCGCGGGTCATCGTAGGCTATGCGACCGTTCTCGTCACCCCGAAGCGAATTCCATTGAGAGGATTTCTTCTCTACGACCCTCTGCCCATCTGTACGGGGCAAGTGACCTGCTGGGAGTCCGTAGATTCCTTGCCATACACGACTCTTTTTACCGCGCGACTACGACGGGCGTAGGGCGAACTCGGCGGCTGGAGGCTGCCGGGAGAATAGGTGCCTGAGATTCTTGGCCGGCCGCCCCTAAGACATTACTTCGTGTCGATCCCTAATCACATCAGCGAGACGGCTCTCTGCAGGAACCAGAAAGCGGCCATCGTGCCGATTCCGTAGGCCGGTACGGCCTGCGCCCATCGCGGCCAGGCGACGGGGACCCTGCGGAGCGCCGCGGCGACGAGGAGCACGGCGCCGACGAAGGCGAGTTGGCCCAGCTCGATGCCGACGTTGAAGGAGAAGAGCGCCAGCGGGATCTCCGCCGTGGGCAGGCCGACTTCGGCCAGGGCTCCGGCGAAGCCGAGGCCGTGCAGCAGGCCGAAGCCGGCGGCGACCGCCCAGGGGGCTCTCTGCGTCAGCGTCTTGCTCGCCCTTGCGCGCGCTGGATGAGCTCGACCGCGAGGAAGTAGATGCTGAGAGCGATGGCGGCCTCGATCGGGGCTTGCGGCACGTGCACCACTCCCAGCGAAGCCAGGGCGAGCGTGACGCTGTGGCCGGCGGTGAAGGCGGTGATCGTCCACAGCCAGCGATCTTCCCCAGCCGACGAGCAGCACCAGGGCCAGCACGAAGAGGAGGTGATCCCAGCCGAGCAGGATGTGCTCGACTCCCAGCGCGGCGTAGTCCTTGAAGACCCCGGCGCGGCTGCCGTCGGCGTCGATCCTGAAGCTGGGCGCTTCGGCCTTGAGCACGTGCCGGATCCGGCGGCCGTCGCGCAGGGTGATGCGCAGGAGCACGTCGGCCTGGCTGCCGGCGATGCCCTCGACTCCCACCGACTTGCCCGTCAGGCCTCCCGGACACCGGATCCGCCAACTGGCGCGGATCCCGGTGCCCTCCTGCTGCACCTCCGGATCGCCGAGACCTTCACACTCGACCGGCAACACCGGACGCAGCTGGCTGCCCTGCACCCGGACCGCCGGCTGCTTCCACCGCACCGCGGCCTCGTCGGCCGAGAGCTCCTCGATCTCGAGCAGAGCGGGCGCGAACTGGTGAGCCGTCGCCGGAGCGGCCCCCGCCAGGACAACGAGGGCGAGGAGGAGGGCCCGCACGAGCGGGCGGAGCGGAGATCGGCCCATCACGAAACGCCCTCCGGCACGACGATCTCGAATTCGGCGCGCAGCTCGCGAAGCCGCAGCCTGAGCCAATCGTCGGCCAGCTTCTGGAGCAGCGCCTGTTCGACCTGATCCCGCACGGCCTCGAGCGGCAGGACGCGGGCCTCCTCGAATTCGTGGACCCAGACCAGATGGTGCCCGTAGTCCGAGGGGATCGGCTCCGACCAGCTCCCGGGCCGCAGCTTCATGACCGCGGTGGCGAAGTCGCCGCCGAGCTCCGCCTGGAGGTCCTGCTCGCTCAGCAGCTCCAGGTGCACCGGCGCCGGCGTCTCGTCGGCGAGCGCCAGCGCGGCCTCGAGGTCGAGCTTCTCCGCGCGGATCCGCGCGAGCAGCCGGCGGGCCCTGCTCTTCCGAGTCCGGATGCACGAAGCCGTTGATCGCGACCTGCGAGATGCGGATGCGCGCCGGCTCGAGTGAATTCCGCGGCATGGGCGGCGTAGAACTGCTCGACGATCTCCGGAGTCGGTTGCTGCAACAGCACGACGCTGCGGATCAGCCGCCTGGCGCTGTCGACGAGGATGCGCCGCACCACCAGGTCACCCTCGTGCAGGCCGAGCTCCATGGCCGCATGGGCCTTCCCGGCCTGGGTCGCATCGTGCGGATTGGCCTCGACGAAGTCGGCGATCTGCGCCAGGCGCGTCTGGGCGGCGGAGTTCTCGTGCATGCCGAGGGCGAGCGCGTACTGGAACAGGACCTCGTCGTCGACCTGCATGTCGACCATCTGCTTCCACTCGCGCCGGCGTGGGCCGGCGGCCGGTGTCGGCGACGAAGTCCTTCGCCATCTGCTCGAGGCGATGGGCGGGGATCTCGATGCGCTGCTTCCGCGGCAGGAGAGCCCCGCCCCAGAGCTCGGTCAAGCCGAAGAGCAGGGCCCCGAGCGCCAGCATGTGCAGCGCCGGGGCCTTGAGCCACTTCTTCATTTCTTCGCCAGCCCGCTCGTCCCGGCGCCGCTCTTCGCCGGCTCGTACCAGATCGGCGAGGTCCAGGCGCGTTCCTGGATCACCGGCTGCACGAAGGTGTCGGTGGTCTGGTTCGAGCAGCACTTGGCGCCGTGAGACGCCTTGGACTTGTCTTCAAGGCTGCCGCTCTGGAGCGCCGCGAGCTGGGTGTTCGCACTTGTCGGTGTCGAGCGGGTCGACGCCGATCCACTTGCGGCACCACAGCGTGCTGTAGCGGCAGACCGGCTCCTCGAGCACGCGCACGTAGTAGAACGCGTGCTGCTTGGGGTCGAAGTCGGGGTCCTTCCAGACCGCGCAGAGACGCTCGCGGCCGAGCTCCGGCCTGGCCTTGCAGGTCCTGGAATCGATCGCCGCCTGGGGATTGAGCGGGCTGCCGGGGTCGCCGGCCACGGTGTAGACCCGCTCGTGCGTGTTGCCCCTCGCGTCGACCCATCCCTTGATGATCTGGATCTGCTGCAGCTTGGTCTTGATGTTGCCGTCCCAGATGGCGGAGGTGATGAAGGTGGGGAGCCGCCTCGGCGGTGCGGGCGGGCAGGTCGCCGCCCATCGGCACGCCGCCCTGGTAGCCGATCTCGACGAAGTCCTTGCCGCAGGCGTCGGCCGGATAGTTCCAGCCGCCGAAGAAACGGACCTTCATCCGCGGACCGCTGGTGCCGTAGGTCTCCTTGCGCTTGAGCGCCTCGAAGATCGAGTCGCGGGTGTTCTCCTCGGCCCATACCACGGAGGGGCCGCCGGTGCCGTTCTGGATGGTCGAGGACTCCGCCATCGGGTAGGCGTCGTCGATGCCGAGGTGTCCCGGCCACTGATCGGTCTCCGGATGCCAGCCCATCACGCCGGTGTGCGAGTCGGAAGCGGAGACCACCCCCATCTTGAAGGGATTGATGCCGTCCCAGGTTCCCTTCGCGGCGTACTGGATGCCGTCCTTCCAGACGTTGCGCACGTAGGCGCGTTCTCCCCAGGAGCTGGGCGCCTCCGAGCCGCCGCCGCCCGACGAGCCGACGCCCGAGGCCGAGCCCAGGGTCTTGCCGTCGAGGATCTCGAAGGCGCAGAACTCGTCGATGGTGTTGGTGCCGGAGAGGTATCGCGGGTCGTAGCGGCATTCGCTGGCGCCCTTGTCCTGGTAGATCTCGACCAGGGGCTCCATCTGCAGGTGCCGCTTGGCGTCGGCCGATGTTGTAGGGATCGAGGAACATGGGCGGGAAGATCGTCTTCCCGTCCGCGATGACCCCGCCGCCGAGGTTCGAGTTGTGCGGGATGGTGATGAAGTCGCAGCGGCGGGCCTTGCCCGCGGTGACGTTCTTGCCCTTGGTGCAGTCCTCCTCGAGCTTGTTCCAGAAGGGCTGCGGCAGCGGATGGTTGACCTTGGTGCCCGGCGGCACCGGCCACACCCGCGGCTCGTTGGGCACGATGGCGACCAGGGTGTCGATCGGATCCTTGGTGGGGTCGTTGTTGACCACCACCGCCATGTCGATGGCGTTGACCGGCTTCCTGACCACGCGGTCGTTGCGGAAGATCACGTTGCGGTGCCAGTTGTTGAGCAGGGGCGTCGAGGCGTTCTCATAGGCCACGAAGCTGGTGAAGTTGCATGCGCTGGTGCGGTCGTAGGCCTCCTCGGCGGCCTGCTGGACCTCGTTCCATACCTCCATCTCGGCCTTGGCGCACAGATCCGGGTTGTTGTTGCACACCGGGAGGTTGGTGTTCTTGCTGATCGCGCCGAGGTTCATGATGGTGAGCTGGGTGAACGCGTTGGAGGCGAGGGTCTTGCCGAGGCCCGGGTTCAGGGCGCGCAGCGGCTCGTAGAAGAAGCCGTTGAGCATCCGGCACTCCATCGACATGCTCTCGGACAGGTACTTGCCGCCGAGGTTCTTGCAGAAGCCCATCACGCCGAAGTGCTCGGAGTGGTCGGTCACGGCGCCCCAGTTGAGCGGCTCGTCGATGCAGGGCGTACGGCTCGGACCGACGCCGCCGATGGGCTCGGTCGCCGGGTCGTTGCAGGAGTGCGCGCCGCCTGGGCTGCAGGCCCGAAGGCTCGGGGATGCTGATGGGCGCCTTGCCCTGGGCGAAAAGATAGGCGCCGCGGGGGTCGTTGCCGTTCGCGTAGTCGACGAAGCGGATGCTGGCGTCGAACGAGAGGCCGGTGTGCAGGTGCGTGGTGCCGAAGAGCGCGTGGCGCTTCGGGTTGTAGTTGCTGCACCGAGGCCGGTCCTCGGTGATCTCGAACGGCGGCTTCAAAGCCGGGTTCGCAGGCGGCTTCGCGCCGTGAGCCAGGCTCAGCGCGGCGAGGACAAAGACGCCGGTTGCGGCCAGACGAGAGACAAAGCCTACAGCCTGTGACGACTGCATAGGTGACCCCCCTTCCCGCTAGGCGGCTGTTCAAGGAATTGCGGGGATGGTACCAGAAGGTATGGACGAAGTCACTGCCTGTGTGCGGGGATACTTGCTGGCCGCGCCGGTCGAGGAGGACGGCGACGGAGGACGGGAGTCACGCTCCTGCAATGCGGCCACTCGTAACTTCTGATCTCGGCTGATTGCAAGGTTCTGGTCCGGCCAATTGAAAGGTTGGTCTGCCCCCGCCGAAACCTCTACGGCCAGATCCCCCGCTCCACCGCCACCTCCGCCGCCCCATGGCATTCCAGGAATGCCTATTGTGGCCGCCCTCGCTTCCATAGCTTTCAGGCCGTCTTCCAATGTTACCGGCCGCTCCTGCAATGTATTTAAGCGCGTTTCCCAATGTGATTCGGCCTGAAACGACCGTTTCGCGGCCATATCAGTAGCGGAACGGCTTCAATACATAGTGAAACGGACTTAAATACATTGTGTTGAAGCGCGTCCACAATGTTGGGCCGCTTAAACACATTGTGCGGGGGCTTAAATACATTGTGTGGACGGCCGGTAACAATAGGATACGCGCTTCAATACAATGTGGAAGGCGGTTTTTCCAATGGATGTCGGCCCGGAACTGGAGTGAGGAGCCAGAGAGGCTTGCTTTCGCTCTTCCGCTCGTGCTAGAAGGCAGAGGTTGGCCAAACCTTCCAAGGAGGAAATAGAGATGCGCAAGATGGTAGGTCTCGCGGTCGTTCTGTTCCTTTTGGCCTTGACGCAGACGCCGACGGCGATTGCGGGGTGTACAGCGTTTTGTGACAACTACCCGGCCGTCAAATGTACCGGTACCAGCTCGTGCTCGTCCACCTCGACTACGATCACGTGCGACGGTCAGACCCAGGGATGTCCTTACCGGTGTCCTCACAACCCGCAGTTGTGGTGTTTCGATGCACCTGAACTAGAATGAAGTGATCTGGAAAATCGCCGCCGAAGCCTACAGGGTCAGCTTTGGCGGCTACGGCCAGATCCCCCGCTCCACCGCCACTTCCGCCACCCTCCCCACCGCCAGGGCGAAAGCGGCGGTGCGCAGGTCCACCCGCTCGCCCGTTTCGCGCTCGATGCGCTCCTGGGTGTCGATCACCGCGTCGCTGGCGCTCTCCATCTTGGCTTTCAGGCGGGCTTCGACGTCGGCGCGGTCCCAGCGCTCGTTCTCGATGTTCTGCACCCACTCGAAATAGCTGACGGTCACGCCTCCCGAGTTGGCCAGGATGTCCGGGATCACCGGGATGCCGCGCTCGAACAGGAGGCGGTCCGCCGCCGGCGTGGTGGGGCCGTTGGCCGCCTCCACCACCAGCTTCGCCTTCACGGCGCCCACGTTGTCCGCCCGGATCTGGTTCTCCAGCGCCGCCGGGATCAGGACGTCGCACTCGATCTCCAGCAGCTCCTCGTTGCTCAACGCCTCCGATCCCGGGAAGCCGGTCACCGAACCGGTCTTCTCCTTGTGCTGGATCACGGCGGCCGGGTCCAGCCCTTCCCGCCGGAGCACGCCGCCCCGGGAGTCGCTCACCGCCACGATGCGCGCCCCGGCCGCGGCGAACAGCTCGGCGGCGATGGCTCCGGCGTTACCGAACCCCTGGATCGCCACCGTGGCCCCTTCCAGCGAGGAGAGAGCCGGCACGGCGCCGCGCGACAGGGCCCGCTGTGTCACGAACAGCGCGCCCCGGGCCGTGGCCTCCCGGCGCCCCTGCGAGCCGCCGATGCCCAGCGGCTTGCCGGTGACCACCGGCAGGCTGTTGCTCCCCGGATGCATCATCTGGTACGTGTCGTAGATCCAGGCCATGGTGCCGGCGGTGGTGTTGACGTCCGGCGCGGGGATGTCCGTGTGCGGGCCGATGTCGTCCCCCAGCTCGGCGATGAAGCGGCGGGTGAGCCGGCGCAGCTCCGACTCCGAAAGCTTCTTCGGATCGCAGACCACGCCCCCCTTGGCGCCGCCGAACGGGATGTCGGCCACGGCGCACTTCCAGGTCATCCAGGACGCCAGGGCCCGCACCTCGTCCTCGGTCACGTCCGGGTGGTAGCGGATGCCCCCCTTGCCCGGGCCGCGCACCCGGCTGTGGAGCACGCGGTAGCCCGAGAAGGTCTTCACCGAGCCGTCGTCCATCTGCACCGGGAAGCGGAGGGAGATCACCCGGCAGGGGGACTTCAGGAACTCGCTGAGGCCGTCCTGGAGCTGAGGGACGAAGCGGGCGGCGCCGTCGAACTGCCGCTGGGCGATGCGGAAGGGGTTGAGATCTTCCGCCGCGGGCGCGGCGGAAGAAGGGGAACGCGTCTCGGTCTGGCTCATCCAAGCCTCCCCGGAAGAACGGTCGATCCACCGGGGATGCTAACGCAGTCTCAATCCTTGAAAAAGTCCGGCGGGGCCATCTCGAAGCCGGCGAACTCGAAGGCCGGCGCCACCGTGCAGCCCACCAGCACCCAGCCGCCCAGCGGACGGGCGGCCTGCCAGACTCCCGCGGGCACCACGGCCTGGGGACGCTCGCCGGCCGCGAGGTCGGCCCCGAGCCGCACGAAACGACGCTCCTGACCGTCGGCCGAGAGGATTAGCTCCAAGGACGTCCCGGCGTAGTGGTGCCAGACTTCGTCCGCGTCCACCACCCGGTGCCACGCCGAGACGTCCCCTTCGCGCAACAGGTAATAGATGGCGGTCGAGGCGCCGCGCCCGCCGTCGGGAGCAGGCGCGCGGAAGGTCTCGCGATAGAAGCCGCCCTCGGGATGGGGCTGGAGGCCGAGCCGCTCGACGATCTCCTCGGCCGTCATGGGCAGGGCTGGCCCTCGGCGCAGGGGGCGATGCGCCAGCGCACCGTCACGCTGGCTTCGACCCCCACCTGGCCCGCCGAGACCGGGGTGGAGGCGTCCATCGCCATCTCGGCCATGACCCGGCCGCGGAAGGGGGTGGGCGGCGGCGAGATCGTCACGCCCCCCTCGGCCACTTCCACGATCTCCACCAGCCGCACCCGCAGGGCGCGGGCCAGGGCCTCGGCCTTGGAGCGCGCCTCGCGGACGGCGTCGGTCAGCGCCTCGGCGCGGGCGGCCTCATCCTTGCGCAGGCCGAAGAACACGCCTTCCAGCCGGTTGGCCCCGGCGGCAAGCCCGGCGTCGATGACCGGCCCGACCTTGGTCAGGTCCTCGAGACGGATCGACACCACGTTCGAGGCCTGGTAGCCGGTGATCCGCGGCTCCTGGAGCTCCTGGCCGCGGCCTTGGGCGTAAAGGGGGTTCAGGGAGAGGTCGGAGGTCTGGATGTCCTCGGCCTTGACGCCCAGCTTGCGGATGGCTTCCAGCACGGCGTTGGCGACGCGGTTGACCTGCTCCTGGGCGGCGCGGGCGGTGGGGGCCTGGGCGGTGACGCCCAGCCGGACGGTGGCCTCGTCCGGGGTGACCCGGGCCTGGCCCGAGCCGGAGACGGTCAGCACGGGGACGACGTCCATCTTCATACCTCCAACAGCCTCCTGGGCGGCCAGGGGGGCCGCGGCCAGGGCCAGGACGGCGACAGCTTTCGTGATGGATTTGAGCATTTCGGTGTCTTCCTCCTTGGAGCGCTCAGTATATCCATAGAGACACGAAGCCCCCGCCGGAGGAAACTCCGGCGGGGGCTTTTCTTTACCGAACCCAGGCTCCTACTTGCGTTCGAAGTAATGCTGCCGGCTTCGTTTCCAGCGGACGATCAGACTGGCCACGTTCAGGACGATCCCAAGGCCGACCAGCGTCAGACCGACGCAGGCGAGGTCCATCCGCCCCAGGCTCTGGAAAGAGAAGCCGGCGGTGAAGATGTCCGGAGAGTTGGCGCCCAATCCCAGCGCGCTCGCGAGGTCATCCCCGGCTCCCGATCCTACCAGTGCCGCAAAACCAAGAGTCGTCGCGGCGGTGCTCGACGACTGCAGACCATTGGGATCTACGTTCTTGTACGGGTCTTGCATTCCATCGGGCGACATTTCCTCTCCTTTCATGAAAAGGGACGGCTATCCTTGACCGGAGCCTTCGGAAACGCTCGTCGTGGAATCCGCGGTCGCGGCGGACGCCCCGGAGCCTTCGGTCGTCGTATCGAGTCCGTTGGGATCAACCATCTTATAAGGATCCTGGGTGCCAGACGGAGGATTGCTCGTGCTGGTGGTTTCTGGAGGCATCTCTCGCTCCTTTCCAGTCATTCGGCTCAATCAATATCCCGAGCCAGGTACAAGGCAGCTCGGAATCGGAGGGTTACGTCTGTTTACTGGCGAGCCAGTCCTGGAAATGTTACGCCCGTGCGTCATCTTGGGTCCCCGGAGAGGATGAACGGAGCCCAGAAATACGGCTCCGCGTAGTTCTCGGACTCAACCATGGCCAGCTTCGCCCGGCGCAGCGCCTCCGCCTTGCCCTGCGTGGCTCCGAGATGACGGTAGAAGTCATACATCAGGTCGGGGGTCGAGCGGTCCGAGACCGGCCAGAGACTGACCAGCAGGCTCCTGGCGCCGGCGTAGAAGAAAGCCCGGGTCATACCGACCACCCCTTCTCCCCTCACCTCCTGGCCGAGAGCGGTCTTGCAGGCGGACAACGTGACCAGATTGGCGTTCAGCCGCAGGTTGAAGATCTCCTCGACCCTGAGAGTGCCGTCCTCTTTGGAGCCCGGAATCCGGGCTAACTCCAGACCCGAGAGCAGAGGCTGCCTCTCGTTTACGGTTCCATGGGCAGCGATATGGATCTGGTTGGCTTGAGGGAGCCACCTGCTGCTCTTGAGGTTTTCCTCCGTGGCTGTGGAGCCGACGTAGATCGCCACCAGATTTCGCGGATAGAGGCTGGCGATCCTCTCGACCTCTCTCCTGGAATCAGTCAACTGCACGAGCGCCGAGCCCTGAGCCGCCGGCCCGAGACTACGGAGCACATCTCCGCTGGAGGGCGTCCCCCCTCCATAGACAGGGTCGGCGAAAGCCATGAATCGCTTTGGGGCGCTCTGGGACACAGGCTGCGAGGGCCTTGCGGAACGGAGACCCCGCAGGACACTGGCTGAAGGGATGTAGGACACGGCGAAACGTCGCAGCAGGTAGGAAAGCTCTCCGAACTCGCGGGATCGCGCGCCCTCGGCGTCCGTCAGCAACGCCTCGAAAGGCAGGAGGTAGAGAGGACCGTCCGGGGCGATCAGAAGATGGCTCTTACCTCTCAGGGAAGCTTCGGCGGGACCCAGCAGATCCTGATACAGGCGCGATGCGAGCGTCTTGTAAAGGTTGAGATCCCGCCGTCCCATCCTCCTCTGCAGCATCTCCCGGAGGTCCGTCACCTCGCGGGTGAGCACGTCCCGGGAAGGAAGACGATGGCTCTCGATGCTCTTCCGTGTCACCACGAAAAGGTAAGATGCCTGCTGCCCCGTGAAGTACTGGAGCAGGGCTGTGTCGTCATCTTGGAGCAACCCTTGGATCTCTTTCGCTTGCAGCGGCGTCGGGTAACGGATCTCCGCGTATTGCTGGTGCTGGTTCCGGATCTGTGATTCGAGGTTCACCCGCTCGGTCCGCGCTCTCTCCAGTCGCTGTCCCCAGAAGGCGCTGTCCCCTTCCGTGGAAGTTTTCGCAAACTGGTCTTGAAGCTTGGAGAGCTGACCTTCCAGCTCGATCTCCCGCTGCCGCAGTTGGCGATCTATGCCTTGCTGAAGATGGATGTTGCCCTCGGCCAGGAGGTCGAGCAGGCCTCTGGCGCGCGCCCATTCGCTGGCTTCGAGGGCGGTTTCCCGGTATTGGCCCGGATGAAGAATCTCCAACCTCATCAGGAGATGTACGTACAGCTCATAGTAGACCCGTTTCGAAGCGAAGAAGGACGTGCGATATTTTTCCTTGGGCACTCCGCTACGGACGGACTCGACAATGGCCAACGCGCCTTTGATCTTGTCGAGCGCCTCCGGTAGCCTTCCCTCCGCGGCATCCAGCGAAGACCAACGGAACAGACACTCGGCTTCCAAGCGCGTGTTCTCGACCTTGCGGGCGAGATCCAGAGCACGGTGAAAATAGTCCGCCGCCTGACGAAGATCCCCCAACTCGCGGTAAGCAGTCCCTATCTCGAGGAGGCTGCCCGCCTGCGCCGAGCGCTCTTGCGCGTTGGTTCGCAGCTCGAGAGCTCGCTGAAGATAGGAGAGCCCTTCCTGCGGTCTCTTCAAAGCGGTATAGGCGACTCCGGTATTGTGAAGGGTCAAGGCGATCCCGGAGGTGTTGTTTTCCACCTCCTCATGGAGAGGCAATGCCCTCTGGTAATACATGAGCGCCCGCTTGGGGTCTCCCTTGGCCTGATAGATGAATCCAGTGTTCGTCAGTAGACGGGCTGAAACCTGCTTGTCCTGAAGAGATTGGCTCATGTCCCAGGCACGCCGGTATTCGAGCAACGTCCTGTCAGTATCTCCAAGGTTGAAATAGACGGCACCGAGAGCCTGGCGGATCGTGGGTTGATAAGCGAGAGCTTTCAATTGGATGTTGATCGCCAGCACTTCTTCCAGGATGCTGCGGGCGGTTTCAAACTCACCCCGCTGCAGATGGGCCGCTCCGAGGCAGTGCAGCGCCACGGCCTCGGAGGGCTTGAGCTTCGCAGAACGGCTGAGTTTCAAGGCCTGCTGGCAGATCTCGATCGCTCGGGTAGTGTTCCCCAGATCCGTCTGGATGTTTCCCAGGAGCACCAGAACGTTGATGGCCACCCGACTGTTCGAGCGTAGGGAACGCGCCCGTTCCAGAGATTCAATCGCCAAGTCAAACTGACTCTGCTTGGAATAGATGTTCCCCAGAGAATAAAGAACAGCGGCCTGCCGGCCTTCATCCTTGAGATCCTGCCAGCGCTCGAAAGCTCGCTGTGAAGATTCGATCGCGCTGGCCCACTCCCTCAGCCAGACGTTAGCATTCGCCAGCGCCTGAAAGGCTCGTGCTTCTCCTGATGGATAGCCGATACTGTGCGCCAGCTTGACCGCTCTCTCGCTGAATGGGACAGCCTCCTTGCCGTTCCCCTGAAGGTTGTAGTACTCCGCAATCTGAACCAGAGCGTCGACCTGGCCAGCCTGGTCTTCACTTTGCTCCCAAAGCTGAAGAGCCTTCTCAAAACAAGGCAGGCTTTGGGGACGCCCGCTCTCGTCGCCCCAGAGGAATTTGCGTCCTTCAGAGTATTCCCGCCCCGCGGCCACCCGATTGACATCCGCCGGACGGGAGGCACGAATCGTCTGCAGCTCAACCGAATAACGGCCTCGGGGAGTCTTTGGATCTCGCGCCTGGACGATCAGTCGATATTCCCCCGGGGTCTTGGAAATCCAGGCGAGCCGGTCGGGGTCTTCCAGATCGCCCGGATCATCGAACACCGGAATCGACTCCCCGCCCGGACCGACGAGCCGGGCTTTGACGTTGATCCCGGGCTGCTCGATCCGCAGGGAGATGAAGAAGCCGGCCTCGAAGGGGAGCCGGTAGGTATGGCTCTCGTTGCCGCCGATCTCCCGTTCGACAGCCAACCCTGGCTTCAGGTCGGACTCGGGGCCGCAGGCGGACAGCAGTCCGACCAGCAGAACCAGGAGTATTCTCAGGGCTCGGGAGACACTGCTAGGAGGAGTGGACTGAGTTTTCACCAGGAGATCCCTGCCTGGGTAACGTATCTACCATCTTACCCTATGAGATGACGGAAATGGCTCCAGTTACCAGACCCGCCACATAGAAGGATAGGATTCCCTACATGGCAACGACCGACCAGGAGATGGTCAACCGGTTCCTGCGGGGCGAGACGGACGCGGTGGGGACCGTGGACGGATGGATCTCCCGCGCCGCCTGGCCCTACCAGCGCCGGCTCGCGGACCGCTGGGACGACGTGCTCCAGGATATCCGGCTGGAGGTGACCCGTCTGCTGGGCCAGGGGAAATTCCGGGGCGAGTCGAGCCTCCGGACCTATCTGTGGCGGGTGGTCAGCCATACCTGTCTGGACCAGCTCCGGGCGCAGAAGAAATGGAAGTGGGCCGATCTCGAAGAGCTGGACCAGGGGGAAGGTCCCGATCCGGTGCCGGAGGGCGCCAGCCGCCATGCCGACCGGGACCTCCTACTGCGGGTCCTGGAGAAGGTCCCCCAGGACTGCCGGGAGATGTGGCGCATGATCGTGGCGGGCTTCTCCTACAAGGAGATGAGCCTGCGCCTCAACGTCGCCGAAGGGACGCTGAGAGTGCGGGTCCTGCGCTGCCGGGAGAGGGCCATCCACCTGAAGGAGGAACTCTTGGGGAGCGTTCTGGCATCCGGGCGTAACGCGGAGGTCAAAAAAGCGCCTAAGAGAAGTGGAAAGGCGGAACGCGAATGACTTGTGACCAAGCGATAGAGCTCCTCCCCTGGTTGGTGAACAGTACCCTCGAAGCCGAGGATCGGGAAAAGGTCCGGCAGCACCTGAGGACCTGTGAGCGCTGCCGGACGGCGCTGGCCGACACCTTGGAAACCCTGCGGCTCTTCGACCAGCACCTGCCTGCCCAGGCCCTGGTGTCCCTCGCCTGGGGCGAGATGCCGGCGGACGTCGATCCTGCCCTGGCCGAGCTTCACCTGGCCTCCTGCCCGCAGTGCGCCGCGGAGATGGAGCTGACCCGGACGAGCCGCCGGCTGGAGGAGGATGACCGGATCGCGGTCTTTCCATTGAAGAAGACAAAGTCCGCCGAGGGAGAGTACCGGACCTGGCGCACCGCGGCCATCGCGGCGGGTCTGGCGGGTGTCGTCGCCCTGAGCGGCTGGGTCCACTCGGCCCGGCAGCTCCAGCCGCTGGAGGCGAGCAATCAGCGGATCCAGCAGGAGCAGGCGGCCCTCGAAGCCCAGGTGAAGGACGCCAGGTCCGAGTTGGCCCGGATCGCCGCCGTCGCCAAGGGAGAGCCGCAGCTCAACACATGGGCGGACGACGTCTTCTCCCAAGACGTGGTGCGCGGGACAGAGGAGCAGGAAGAGATCGTGATCCCCGCCGACGTGGCGGCTACGCCCATCCTGGAGGCCAACTCCGAGGTCGCCGATCCGCTACGCAGGATCGAGATCGTGGACGAGGCCGGCAAGGTCCGCTTCAGCAAGGAGGGTCTGCGCCGCCACCCCGAGGATAGCTCCTTCACCATGACGTTCCTGCCCGACTTCCTGGAGCGTGGCCGCTATACGATCCGGCTCTACACCCCCGACGGCACTCCTCGCGAGAGCTACCGGATCCGCGTCCAGTAGTAGCCCCCGCCGCTCCCGGCGGCGGCTCAGCGATCCAGCTCCCGCGCCGCCGCGCCGTGGATGGCGAGGGTCGCGGGATCCTGGAGGAAAGCGGCGACTCCCAAGTCCTTGGTTTTCCAGCGCTTGTCCAGCCCCAGCGTCAGCTCGGTGGACTTCTCCGAACCGGCGGCGGCCGGAATGGTGAAGGCTTTCTCCAGGCGCCGGACCACCCGGTCGTTGCGCAAGGCCCGCGAGGCGTTCTCGCCGGACTTCACTGGCGTGGTCAGCTCGCTCTCGTAGATTGCCACCCAGAGGTCCAGGTCGCCCTTGCCGGCGGCCTTGGCGAGCTTCGCTCCCACCTTGACCTTGAGATGACCGTCCGGAGTCCGCTCCCCGAGGGCGAGGCTCACCCGCCCGGCCGGTTCACCCTCCAAGGCGTCGGTGATCCTGGAGACCACCTCCCTCTCCTGCGAGCCGACGCACTCCGTGCGGCCGTTGATCACGACCTGGGGCGTGTAGATGCGGTTGCTGCGGAAGGTCTTGGCGGCGTACTGGCGCTGGCGGTCCGACCAGCGCTGGGAGGAGTAGGGGTCGGTCCAGCCGATGTAGTTCCAGTAGTCCACGTGGAACGAGAGGGGAATGACCCGCCCCTGGTACTTGGGATCGCCGGCGAGCTTGCTGAGCAGGCGGTCCGCGGGCGGGCAGCTCGAGCATCCCTGGGATGTGAATAGCTCGACGATGGCCGTGCCGCCGTTGGCCGGCGCCTTACCGCCCTGCCCGGCGCTCCCCCGAGGGGCGAGGACGATCAAGACCAGGGCGAGAAGAGAGAGTTTGAGGATGGTGGTCATGGTGAGGGCCTCCATGGTGCTTCCAGGATAGGTACGCATGAGGCGGCTTGGGCGGTCTGCCTTTCGAGACCTCACCCTCGGTCCCTCTCTCACCGCCCCTGATACTCCGCGAACCACTCCTTAGGCCGCAGGACCTTCCAGTCCCGCTTCTCCCCGTCCAGCTCCAGGCCGACGTCGAGGCGGCCGTAGCTCGCGTAGAGGGCTCCCCGGCGGTCGCCGTTGGCGAGGCGGAACCGGCCCAGCACCTGCGCCGGACCGCTGGCGATCGCCAGAGTGGGCACCGCGATGAAGTCGTCGCCCACCGTGAAGGAAGCCGTCGCGCCTACCCCTTTCAACTCCAGGATGTCCTCCACCCAGCTCAGCATCCTTCCCTGCTTCTCCTCCGGCAGGAAGAGGGCGAAGAGGGGCCGGGCGTCGGAGAGCGTGCTCTCCACGTCCGCCCGCAGGAAGACCGGCGCGCCCGGCTCCAGCACAGCCCGGTCCACGTGCGCGCGGGCCCACCAGGGCGCCACCTGGGAGCCGGGCATCCGGACGTCCGTCAGCTCCAACTGGCTGCCCGAGACGTCGTAGCGCTTGTCGTCCAGGTCGATCCTGCGGAGCCGGGTGTGCAGGGCCAGATTCCCGGTGAGCGGCTTGTCCCGGTACCGGGCGCGCACCCCGCGAGCCGACAGGCGAAGATCTCCCGTCCCGGCCCATTCCGGCGCGGCGGCCTGGAAGTGGCCGCTCATCCGCCCCGAGCCGCCGGTCAGCTCCAGGCCGATCTTGCCCGGCAGATAGGCGTTGTAGAAGGAGAGCTGCGGTACCTCGGCCTCCTCCATCTCCACCACCACGCTGCGGGCCTCGAAGAGCTCGTGGAACGGCAGCCGTGGCTCGGTGGACAGGACCACCAGACTCAGGTTCCTCCCCTGGACGTGGGGCTTGCCGTACCCCTGCCGCTGGATGCGGTACCGCTCGAGGTCGAGAGCCAGGCGCCCCCGCCGGGTCCCGCCGCCCGCCTCCTCCACCGTCCACAGGACCCGGCCCGAACCTCGGGCGCGGTAGTCCAGGAAGGCCAGGGAGATGTCCTCCGGCCGGCCCTGGAGCCGGCTGCCGGGAAGGAACTTGCCGCGCCGGATGCGCAGGTCGAGATCGAGATCGCCGCCGCCGGTCCGGGTGTCCAGCCAGCGGGTCTTGCGCACGAAGAGGTCGAAGAAGGCGAGGCTGGGGACCCGGCCCGTCATCTCGGCCCGGCCGGTGACGAACCGGAAGACGTCCCAGCCGCGGTGCCGGGCCGGCGAGTAGCGCTCGATCTCCGTGGACAGCCGCCCCTTCGCGCCGGTCAGAACCGGCCGGCCTCCCAGATAGACGGTGCCCCTCGCCACCTCCAACCGGCTGGCGCCCAGCTCGAAGCGCTCCCTGACCCGCAGGTCGAAGCCGCCGGCCGCCCGGGCCTGACCGCCGAAGCGGTATTCCTCGATCCAGATCTCCCGCACGTCCTCCAGCTCCATGCCGGCCAGCCGGATGTGCCAGGGTGGACGGCGCTTGCCCGGCCTGGGCGGGTAGAGCTTCTCGGGGGCCGGAGCGGGAGGGTTGCTGAAACCGGGGATGGCCGGCTCAAGCCACTTGCGCGTGATCGTCACTTTCCGCGGTGAGTCGGCCCGGCGCCGCAGCCGGAAGGAGACCCCCTCCGCTTTGATGAAGTCAGTGATGAACTCCCGGTCGTTCAGGTTCCAGAGATGGATGGAGATCACGCCCCGGTCCGCCGCCGCCCACCACTGGACGGTCCGCGTCTGGGAGCGGATCCGGAAGCCCTCGACGTGCACGATCCCCGGCCAGAAGGTCCGGGCCGATTCGTACTGGATCAGCATCCGCTCCGGCCGGCGGTTGATCCACTCCTCCAGTTTCGAGCGCACGATCCAGTTCCCCACCCCCAGGTAGACGGGGTAGAGGATCGCCGCGAAGGCAAGGATGCCCAGGGCGGTTCTGCGGAGGATCTTTCTTTTCATCAGAGATTTCGATCCGGGCGAGGACCCGCGCGGCACGTCCTTCGCAAGAGCCGTGCCGCATGAGCGAGATCGTCATCGATCATCCGTCCGGCGAGGCCTCCGGGCTCCTCACGATCAAAAACCCGTCGGTGCTGGAGGCCCATGGCTGGGACACCGGCTTTTGGATTTGCGGCGACGAGGCTCCGGTGGACGAGGCCCTGGGCGCCCTGGGCCGGAGCGGCGGTCTGCTCTCCCGCAACGGCTGGGAGATCTGCCATGTTCCGAAGGCCTTCGCGACTTCCAAGAAAAAGACGGAGGACTGCGAGGCCATGGCCCGCCGGGGGAGCTGGATCTACATTTTCGGCTCCCACTTCGGCACCAAGTCCGGCTCCCTGCAGTCCCGGCGTCACTTCGTGGCCCGCTTCGACGAGTCGCGCATCCAGGGCTCCCTGGAGAAGGCGGAGATCCCCATCGAGATCGCCCGCGGCGGCTTCCGTCTCCACCGGCTGATCAACGACGCCTTCCAGGCCAGCGGGCTGAAGCTGATCGAGCCCGGCGAGGAGACCCGGCAGAGCGTCCAGCAGACGATCAAGAAGGGGAAGAAGAAGCACAAGCGGTGGGCGCGCCGGATCCAGAAGAAGGACTACCCCGTCAACATCGAAGGGGCGAGCTTCCGCGACAACGGCGCCCTCCTCCTGGGCCTCCGCTATCCGGTGACCCGGGACGGCCATCCCATCCTGGTGGAAATCGACGACGTGGACAAGCTCTTCGTCAGCTCCTCCCTCAATCCGATCATCCGCCACTTCTGGATCCTGGAGAACCTCGGCAGCCCGGAGAAGCCCCGGGGCATCCGGGGACTGGAACGCTTCAAGGGCGAGTACCACGTGGTCACCGGCACCATCGACAGCACCCCTGAGGAGAGCGTCGCCCTGCACGACCATCCCGAGGGAGACCGGGCCCCCTCCCGGCATCACCGTTTCACCCTGCCCGAGGTGAGGCTCTGGAGCGGCGTCCAGGCGGAGTTGGTCGATGCTCTGAAGGGCCAGGGCAAGCGGGTGGAGGGACTCTCGGTGGACGACGACGGGCGGTTCCGCTACGTGATCGACGACGAGAAGATCCGGCTGCGGGAGGGTGGGCGGGCGTAGGCGTCACTCCGCCAGCACGCTCAAAAGAGGGTGACTGAAAAGCGCCTCTGCAAGACCAATTTAGAGACGTCCCGCGGGGCGTCTAAGAGGCGGCACCGGCACCCCAGCCATCGCTATCGTGCCGCGGGATCTCCTGCCAGTCCGGACCCCGTCCTGCCCGATCCGGAGACGCCCCACGGGGCGTCTCTACATTGGTCGCCTTCGCGGGCTCCCTCAAGGCTCCTTCCTGCACATTATTAAGTATAGGAAGGCCCATGCACGATGTGGTGCTCGCGGCCTGACGTCCTTCGGGACAAGGAGGATCACTTGAGAAACAGACGCATCCTGGCAGCGCTCGTGTGTTCGTTCCTTCTCGGTCTCTCCCCTTTGGCTGCCGATTCCACGATCCAGCGTGGCATCGACATCTTCTCGACCCGGGACGATGGCAAGACCTTCTACGACTTTGCCCAAAATCCCATCCCCGCCGGCTTCTTCTGCAAGGGCTCCAAGCCTTTCACCGGTCGTGTGGCGTTCAAGGGCCTGCCGCTCACCACCGGCACCCCGGGGCAACTCGGGGACACCGACACGGTGATCGAGCGGCTCGACGACGCCGTCTTCGACGCCAACGGTACCGCCACGACGCGCATTCAGTTCCGGGCCCTGTCGCTGGTGAGCATCGCTCCCATCAAGACCGGCTGCGGCGCCTTCCACGTCTATGTCTCGCTGAGGGGCCAGCAGCGCGCGACGACGATGAACATCTACCGCACCCAGGAGGCCGGCGGAAACTTCGTCGCGCCTCTCGCGGTCAACACGCGTGTGACCTTCATTCCCGTGAAGCCCGCGAGGAACAAGGCCGCGCGGAAGCTGGAGCTCGCGGCCGACTTCACCTTCCCGGCCACTCCCCTGCCGTGGAGCTTCGCGGCGGGAGCGCGGGCGAAGGGAATGGGCCCCGTGATCGTCGACACCAACGGCGACCTGACCCCTGACACTCTGCTTCCCAGCACCTCGAACTTCTCGGCGGGCTTGTCGCCGGACCATTTCATGTCGAAGGTCGACTCCTACTATTACACATGTGATCCATGCGCGACCGAAACCTGCCACATTGATCCGAGTACTGGCAAACAGCACTGCTCGTATCCGACGCGGCCCTACTACTGTCAAGACGAGCTTTGCCCCTAGTTGTTAGCCCAAGCCTGCTTGTGCATCGAGAAAAAGGGCGGCCGGACAGGCCGCCCTTTTTCTTGGCGAGTCGAAGAAGGGGTCCGCAGCCCTCAAGTGCCAGGCACTTCTCCTGGCCCTCCGCGACATTTCGGTAAAAGTCGAAGAGTAGCTTTACCCCCCTCCGCAAACCCATATACCTCTAGGGTCTTTCAGATTGGAGGTCCGTTTTACGTCTTTATAGGGGTATGGGAAGAGATCTGCGCTTCATCCCCGAAGGGGGAGCCCTCGTGGAAGTCACCTGCCGGACCGTCCAGGGCCGGTACCTGTTCCGTCCCGACGCCGAGATCAACGAGATCCTACGGCATCCTCGGCTACGCTCAGGGCCTGCACCAGGTCCGGATCTGCCTGGTCTCGGCGATGTCGTCGCACTACCACCTGCTGCTGGACATCGACAACGCCCAGCAACTCTCGAAGTTCATGCACTTCGTGAACTCCCGCCTCTCCAAGGAGGTCAACCGACTGACCGGCTGGTCGGGACCCGTCTTCGCAGAGCGGTATACGGCGATCCTCGTCACCGACGAAGAGAAGGCCCAGGTAGAGAGGCTCCGGTACATCCTCTCCAACGGCACCAAGGAAGACCTCGTCGAAAAGCCTCAAGACTGGCCGGGGGTGCATTCTCTCCACTGTCTGCTGGGTGGCGTGCCGATGACGGGTTACCTCTTCAACCGGACCCAGGAGCACGCCGCCCGACGGAGAGGGGAGACCTTCGAGCGCTACGCCTACGCGACGGAAGCCACGGTCCACCTTTCACCGCTCCCTTGCTGGAAGCACTTGTCATCCGGCCAGTATCGTGGGCGCGTCGCCGCGCTGGCGCGAGACGTCCAGCAAGAGGCGGCCGCGGCCAGGCGGGCGACCGGTACGGAGGTCTTGGGAGCGGAGGCCGTAACCTCAACCGATCCTCAGTACCGGCCCAAGACGCTCGCCCGGTCTCCGGCTCCTCGCTTCCACGCGGCGACGCGGGAAGCCTGGTTCCTGCTTTGGAAGGCCTACTCCCTGTTCGTAGCCGCCTTCCGCGCCGCCGCCGCCAAGCTCCGAGCCGGAGACCGGGCCTCGCCCTTCCCCGCCGGAAGCTTCCCACCGGCCCTCCCGTACGTGAGCGCCTGAAGACGATCGGAGGATGATCGACCCGCCACGGGACGATTTCGAGGGAGGAGTGTGTCCGAAGCCCGAAAATCAGGGAATCTCGGGCTTGGCGGGGTGACAGAGAGAGTGGAAGAGGAGGGGCTCGCGGGGAATTCGGGAGTGCTCAGGGACAAATCGGGGGAGGTGACGTCGCCCGAGCGGTCGAAGCCACCTCATGCAGTACTTGAAGAGAAGCCCCCTCTCCGCGTGCCAGGCACATTCCCGGTGGTTAGTTGTTCGCCTCTGCTTGCTACCAAGAGCGGTGCAGGAGCACGAAGCGAATAAGGGGACGCAGGCTGCTGATGGCAGGAGTGATTCGGGAGAGGCTGGTGAGGTATCGGAGGGTGCGATTGGATAAATGTACTGTGGGTCTCGGTATGGCGTGCCGTCGTAGACTCCGCGTGCCAGGCACATTCCCGGCCAAGCCTGGCGCAGACCTCCTTCCCTTGAGACGCTCCAGACGCTCTTCCAGGGAGTGGATGATGGCTTCGGTGAGGCTTTCCCCCGTCTCAGCCGCCACCTGTCGAGCCAGCTTTTCCGCCCTATCGTTCTTGATGCTGATGCCCATGAATGGATGCTCCAGAAATTCTGGAATCCGCGGAGAATTCTAGAATTTTTCCCCCGTGGCGGCAAGGGGCCGGTTGTCCAGCGGGTTCTCTTCCGAGGCCGTTCCACCGGACTCAGGAATACGCGGCCCGCCAGCGAAGAGAGACCTGCGAGCACTACACCTACGCGACGCGGTCACCATCGAGCTCTCACCCCTGCCCTGCTGGCGGTATCTGTCTCCGGAGCAACGCCAGGTCCGAGTCGCCGGTCTGCTGCGGGACATCAGTCCGAGGCTGCCGCCGAGAGGTAACCCGGGGGTACCCGGCGACGGGACGGCAGCTCAGCTTGCCGCTCCAAATACTGCGATGTCCCGCTGTTTAATTGACAAGCACCATATCTTGTAGATGAGCGTGGATGGCGCTGATCGCGGCCATCACCCCAGTGAGGAGAAGACCATGAACAGGCGAGCCTTTCGACGCCCAAATCAATCCGCTCTCGTCTTCGGACTGCTACTCACGAGCTTGGCGGGCGCTGCGGTGGCTGGAGAGAGCCCCCGGCTCGTTCCGCGGGCGAGAGCGGCTTTCCAGGCATCAACTCCGCCCCAGACGATGGCCTGCCAGAGCTGCGTCCTTGCTCACCAGCAATGCTTCGCGACCTGCTTCGCCGGCACAGAGAAGGAGCAAACGGGCGCCTGCCTGACAGCGTGCAACAACGCCGCGGTGACCTGCACGTGTAATGGAGCGGCCACTTTGCGCAGCGAGGATCTCGTCCAGCTGGGGTTGGTGAGCATCACCAAGTCCGCCACCTGCAATCCAGTGGTGAGTTGCCAACCGGACTACCCGTCGTGCGCCAATTGGTCCGGCTACTCCGGCTGTGGCGAACCCTGGTGTGATCTGGAACCCGACTGTGAGGATTGTAGCCGTTGTGAGGGCTATGAGGACGACTGGCCGATATGTCTTTGCGACCCGGGGCCGGCCCATCACGAGATCTTTGAGCGCTTCCGGGTCTGTTTCAATCAATTCGGCCACTCCTGCGTGGAGTGGCAGAGGACCATCGGCTACATGTGCGGTTGCTGAGCCCTGCTCCCCTTTCCCGGAGTGAGGGCGGCCGGCGCGGCAGTTCCCCGATGTCAGCGCGAGCGTCGTCGCAGTCCGAGAAGCACCTGGCACCCGGAGAGGGAGTTCTCACGGCCGCTGAAAAGGCGCCCCCGGCCGCAAGAAATCGCGAGGCGGTGACATCGATGGATCCAACACCGGCCGGAGAAACTCCACCGCTCGCTCGCCCCGCGATTCCACGCCTACACCCGAGAAGCCTAGTTCCTGCTCTGGGAGGCCTACTCCTCGTTCGTGGTCGCCTTCCGCACCGCCGCCGCCAAGCTCAAAGCCGGAGACCGCGCCGCCCCCTTCCCCACCGGCAGCTTCCCGCCCGCGCTACCCTACCTTCATGCCGAACTGCCAGGCACATTCCCTGGAGGAGCAGGCCGCCTCCCTTGCGGGACCCACTCATAATTTTGTGCAGCGTTGCTTTGCTCGCAGATGCGCATTTAGCGTAATGAAGAAAGGAGTATTGCCATGGTCAGAGCTAAGGGTTTTTGGGGAAGCGTGTTGTTCCTGTTCGTCTTAGCATTGTGGTGTCCACAACCCGCAGCCGCTGTTTGCTGTACGGCAGTAGAGGGCGTCTGCTCCGAATGCTGTCCTGGTAGCAGCTGTGGGTGCGCCTATGGACACGAGACTAAGAAGTGCGTCTGCTCAGGGTGTGATGCCGCAATATTAGAGAGCTCCGCAAACGTGGATACCGCCTCGAAGGTAAGCACCTCAAGCCAGAGGGAATGCCTCAAGGACCAAGACTTCAGGGAGAGTCACAATAGGGCTCGCCAGCTGCGCGCGGTTGCTGTGTTTATGGCGGAAACCAGAAGAGTTGAGTTCGTCCCGGTGAAGGAGATCAGCACTCGGATCTTCTCGCGAGGCATGCACTCCGAGGACTCTCTCGTCGACCTGAAATTCGATAACCTCGACGCAAATGAAGCTATAAGGTTGATTGCCGCGAGTGCCGGTATAGACATCGTGGTTCCCTCCGAGCTGCCAGGGAGGTTGGATGGGCTATTTCCTGGTTTGACCTGGAGAGATGCGCTGCAGCTCGTTGTAGAGGAATCTGGAGGCGATATCGAGGTCCAGGTTGCTCCCAACGGGTTGGTCAGACTCGTGTCTCAGCAGTAGTATTCCTAATCCTTACACAACTCCGGCGGGGTGTGCTTTTGTATTCATTCCAAGGGCACCCTGCCCTTTCATGCCTGGTGGAGTCCGTCAGTTGAGCCCTGCGGGTGACCGAAGGTGGCTAAGGCGATGGAAATGGGGCCGGACTCGGGACCTCTACGCCATACCATTTTCTTCGCGTGGAATACAATTTCCGTTTGCGCCCTCACCAGGAACAACCGGCGGCGGCTGGGCCAGAGCACCGAGGGCTTCTAGGAGGGGCGGCATCGGGTCAAGCCTCACTCCTGGAGATGTTTAGGAGCGGAGATCGCGGACTTATCCCGGACGTCTTACACAGCTCTCAACGCCGGGTAAGATCATCCTGGCCCAGATCACGGGACGACCTCCCCTCGGCCCCAACGCAGCCCTGGCGCCGTCGGCCTCAGACTGGTATCTATAGAGGCAGGCTGAGCTTCGGAGATCCTGGGTTGGCGGCGGAGACAGCGGCGCGGGTCGAGCGCAGCCGGTCCATCGTTAGGAGACCGCGATCCGCCTCCTCCGCCGCCAAGGCGGAGTCCCGATCCGAGCCGACGCCTCCAGGAAACCGAAGGGCGCTTCTCCTGACGCTGAGACGCAAAACGGAGGGAGCGTCGTCCTCCCTCCATTCTCCGAGACGCCGTCAAGATCTCCAGGCCAGCGGCAGCGGACGACGGGCAGAAAACGCAGGGAGCGTCATTCTCCCTCCGTTCTCTGAGACGGCGTCAAGATCTCCAAGCCAGAGTCAACGGACGACGGGACGGAAAACGGAGGGAGCGTCATCTTCCCTCCGTTCTCCGCGACGCCGTCAACATCGGCGGGCCAGCGTCAGGGTCGCCAGGCTCCCCGAAACGTCTTCGTCCCCCTTGTCACTTCCTGGTGGTAGGATCTACTGGCCTATCAAGAGTCACGAAAGGAGTGGCCCATGGAGTCTATGGCCGCCGTCTTCGGTCTGTTCGTCGTCTTCTTCGTCATCGTCTTCTTCTACGCCCTCATCCGCGTGCTCTACAAGAAAGCGGGACCGGACGAGGCGCTGATCGTCTATGGCCGCAGGAAGCTGCTGGGTGAAAAGGTGAGGGACGAAAAGGGGGCCACCGAGGGCTTCCGCATCGTCCGCGGCGGCGGCACGTTCGTCTTCCCCGCCTGGGAGCAGTACAAGATGCTTTCCCTGCGGATGATGACCCTGGACATCGACCTCCAGCACGTCTACACCGGCCAGGGCATCCCCATCAACGTCAAGGCCGTCGCCCAGGTCAAGGTCAAGGGCGACACCGAGCACATCCGCAAGGCGGCGGAAGGCTTCCTCGGCGTCCCCCCGGAGCACGTCCGCTCGACCATTCAGGAAACCGTGGCCGGCCACTTGCGCGGCATCATCGGCACGCTGACCCTCGAAGAGCTGTACAAGGACCAGAAGCGGTTCCAGGAGAAGGTGCGGGACGAGGCCCACTTCGACCTCGAAGGCATGGGCTTCGAGGTCAAGTCCTTCGTCTTTCAGGCGATCCAGGACTCCGAGGGCTATCTCGACTCCCTGGGTCAGCCCAAGATCCAGGAGGCGCTCAGGAACGCCCGCATCGCCACCGCCCAGTCGGACCGCGACGCCAAGCTGGAGGAGGAGATCGCCCGCCAGCAGAAGGAGCAGAAGCGCTTCGGGGTGGACACCGAGATCGCCGACGCCGAGAAGGAGCTCTCCCTCAAGCGGGCCTCCATCCAGAAGGAAGTGGACGTCGCCCGGGCGCAGGCGGTCAAGGCCGGCGAGATGGAGACCAAGGTCCAGGACATCACCATCGCCGAGCGCGAGGTCGAGCGCCGCAAACTGGAGCTGAACGCCACCATCCGCGAGCAGGCGGACGCCAAGAAGTACGAGGCCGAGCGCAACGCCGACGCCGAGCAGTACCGGGTCGAGCGCCAGGCCACGGGCAACCGCCGGAGCCGCGAAGAGGCGGCCCAGGCGGTGAAGGCCGAGGGTCTCGCCAAGGCCGAGGCCGAGTCGGTGATGCGCCGGAGCATCGGTCTGGCCGAGGCCGAGGCCATCCAGGCCAAGGGCCAGGCCGAAGCCGAGGCCCGGCGCCTGCTGGCAGAGGCCCTCAAGCTCTACAACGACGCCGGCCTCTCCATCGAGGCCCTGAAGGTGCTGCCGGAGATCGCCGCCGCCATCGCCGAGCCGCTCTCGCGCGCCGGCACGACGACGATCATCAGCAACGGCAACGGCAACGAGGGCACCGGCGCCGCCAAGCTCAGCCAGGACGTGGTGCAGGTCCTCTCCCAGCTCTCTCCCATCATGGAGCAGCTCGCGGGCGTGGACCTCAAGCGCTTCCTCCAGGACGTCTCCAAGATCCCCAGCGCGGTGACCGAGGGGCTCGTGCGGGTCGAACCGCCTCCGCATCGGCCGCCGTCGGCGTCCTGAGGTAAATCATGGCGTCGCCGATTCCGACCTCCCTGCCCGAGCTGATCGAACAGCTCGGGCGGACCTATTCCCCCTTCGAGCGGCTGAAGATCATCGGCCGCGCCTGGGGCCTCCTGCGCCAGATGACCTCGGAGGAGCGGCGTCTGGTGGCCATCCAGCTCGGCCTGGACAACGCCGACGAGGTGGTCCAGGCCATCGCCGAGCGGAGCGGCAAGCAGGCTTCCCCGGCTCTCCTCTCCATGATCGAGCGGGCGCAGGTCAAGGGGACCGCCCACCTCCCGCAGCTCCTTTCCGATCTCAAGAATCCGTGGAAACGGGCCGAGCGGCTGCGGCAGGGGGTCCAGGCCGTGGGGCAGGAGCTGACCGAAGGGGATACCGCCGCTCCCTGGCTGCCGCCCGCCATCGCGGCCCCGGCCGCCGCGCCGCCGAAGCCCGCCGCAAAGCCGCCGGCGCCACCTCCCTTCGAAGCCATGGCGGCGCCGTCGCCAGCCCCGGTTCCGGCCCCGGCGCCCGCGCCACCGCCGCCGGTCCCGGCCGCTCCGCCGCCGCCTCCTGTACAGGCGGCTCCGCCACCGGAGCCCCCCAAGCCTGTGGAGGCTCCCGCGCCGCCACCCCAGCCGAAGCCGGCGCCGGTCGCGGCCGCCGCCGAGCCCCGGCCGGAGCCCGCTCAGCATGCCGGCTTCGCCGTGGAGTTGGACGCCGCCCCTTCCCTCCTTGCCCGCTTCCGCGTCCTCCACGAACACATGGCGGCGATGAAGAAGATGCCGGCCTCGGCCCTGCGTCCCGTGCTGGAGGGCTTTCCGGACGGCTGGGCCCGCCGCCGCGCCCTCGGCGAGATCCTCCGCGCCGGCGCGCCGGCCGACTTATCGGAAGCCCTGCCTCTCCTCGACCTGCTGGGGTCGCAACGGGACCGCCTCTGGTGCCTCGGCGCCCTGACCCATCAGCGGCAGATCCTGGAGAAGGACCTGGAAACCCTGCTCGCCGGGATCGATTCGCCGGCCGCGCGGCGGCGGTTGAAGAGCCGGCTGGGGCGGGTCGCTGGCCAGACTTAGGTTCCCTATCAAAACCTCGAATCCTGGGACCCCGTCAGTCCCTGCCCAGCCCTGAAGGACTGGGCTACGTCCCCGCGCCCTCCGGGCGCAAACCTTCGTCCGGGGTTGTCCTTGCTCCGGGCCTGCCCCATCCCGCATTCCACCGCTCGCGGCACCTCTCTTAAGGGGACGGGAGAGCCGGACTCCGGCGGACTGAGGGCTTCCGAGAGAAGCCGTCGTTCAGTCCTCTTGGGAGTCATCGACTCAACTTCCCAATCGCGAAAGGAGAGATGCATGTTGAAACGTAGCGCTCTATTCCTGCTGGCGCTGGCCCTCTCGGCCGCCGCCATGAGCACCACCGGCTACGCGGCCCCGCGGCCCGCCTGCCTGAAGCCGGACTGCTTCGCGTCCCCGGGTTGCTGCAAGAGCTCGGAATGCGACTCCTGGTGCGGCGGCGCGGGCCTCGGCTTCTGCGAGGGAGTGTCGGGGAACGAAGGCGGCTGCTGTGTGTGCGTTGGCTGAAAAGGAAAACTGACCACGGAATTCAAGGAGAACAGAAATGACCAAGCGTATGGGACTGCTCGCTCTCGCCCTGATCCTCTCGGCCTTCGCCTTCGCCGGCTCCTCTCAGCCTGCCCAGGCGATTTGTACCGGCCCTCTGTGTTTCGCCTCCCCGGGCTGTTGTTACAACTGGCAGTGTGACTCCTGGTGCGGCGGCCGGGGCCTCGGCGTCTGCGGCGGCACGCCGCAGACCGGCGGCGGCTGCTGCTCCTGCTCGGGATACGGCGGTTCGGAGAGCTAGGAACGTCCGGCCCTGTGGGGCTTGGGCTAGACTCTCTGTCATGCCCGAGCCCCACATCTCCAAAATCGGCCAGATCTCCCTCAACGCCCATGACCTCGACCGGGCCGTCGCCTTCTACCGCGACACCCTGGGCCTGAGCCTGCTCTTCCAGGCGCCGCCCAAGATGGCCTTCTTCGATTGTGGCGGCGTCCGCCTGATGCTGGGCACCCCCGAGGACCCCGAATTCGACCATCCCTCCTCTATCCTCTATTACAAGGTGGACGACATTCACGCCGCCTATACCGCCATGAAGGAGCGCGGCGCCGACTTCCGCGGCGAGCCGCACCTGGTGGCGAAGATGCCCGACCACGAGCTGTGGATGGCGTTCCTCAAGGATACGGAGGGGAACACGCTGGCGCTGATGAGCGAGGTGAGGTAGGGAATCAGCAGAGAAACATCGGCAATCCCATCACGCCGATGATCTTCGGCCGGTACTCCCTGGCGTCGTAGAACCGCTCGACGTTCACCTGCTTCTTGCCCTCGCCCACGATCTCCAGGGGCTCGCTGGTATAGCGGCCGTTCTGGATGGCGACGAGGCGTCCGGTCTCTCCGGAGAGGATGAGGTCCGCCGCCACGACGCCGAAGTTCTTCGCGACGAGGCGGTCGAGGGAGTCCGGCGGGCCGGAGCGCATCAGGTAGCCCAGGCGCTGGTAGATCACCCGGTCCCTGGTGTGCCTCTGCAACCCCTCGCGCAGGTGACGCCCGACGCCGCCCAACTCGCGGTTGCCCACGGCGTCCGCCTCACCGGTGGCAAAGGGCTGCATACCGATGGGGTATGCCCCCTCCGAGATCGCGCAGACGGCATAGTTGCTGGGGTTGGTGTGCTTGTCGCGGGCCAGCATCTCCACCGCCCGGTCGAGGTCGAAGGGGACCTCGGCGATGATGGCGCGGTCGGTCCCGGCGAGGTAGGAGGCGAGCAGGCAGGTCTCCCCGGAGTTGCGGCCGAAGAGCTCGACCACCAGGAAACGCTCGTGCGAGCCCGCCACCGTCCGCAGGTCGTTGATGAAGTTGACGGAGCGCGTGACGGCGGTCGAGAAGCCGATGCAGTAGTCGGTGCCGAAGACGTCGTTGTCCATGGTCTTCGGCAGGCCGATCATCTTGACCCCTTCCAGGTGGAGCCGGCGCGCGAAAGAGAGCGTGCCGTCGCCGCCGATGGCCACCAGGGTGTCGAGGTCGAGATAGCGGAGGACTTCCAGGACGGCGTCGGTGAGGTCGATGCGGCCGTCCGGGAGCGTCTTGTGCTGACGCCCCCGGAGGTGCTCCGGGACCGCCTCGGGCTGAGTGAGGGCGGGATTGATCCGCGAGCTGTGCAGGATCGTGCCGCCGCTGCGGTCGATCGTCCGCGTATTCGTCCGGTTGAGCTGGATGAGCCAGTTGGAGTTGTCGGCGTGGTGGTAGGGCTCGACGTTGAGCAGGGCCGCCCAGCCCCGGCGCAGCCCCAGCACCTCGTAGCCCTCCTCCTCCATCCGCCAGACGAACTGCTGGATGGCCGCGTTGAGGCCGGGGACGTCGCCGCCGCCGGTCAGGATGCCGACACGTTTGATCATGGTCGAACCCTCACCCCCGGCCCCTCTCCCGACCCCTCCCTCCCTCCCTCACCGGGAGAGGGGAGAGGTTTGTCCGGGAGTGAATCACCCTACCGCCGCCATGCGGTCGATCAGATCCACCACCCGGTTCGAGTAGCCCCACTCGTTGTCGTACCACGCCACGACCTTGACGTAGCCGTCGCCGGTGGCGCGGGTCGAGAGGGCGTCGAAGATCGAGGAGTGCGGGTTGCCGATGATGTCGGTGGAGACCAGCGGCACCTCGCTGTACTCGACGATGGCGGTGAGCGGCCCTTCGGCGGCCTCGCGCACGGCGGCGTTGACCGCCGCGGTGTCCGGCCGCTCGCGCACCTTGGCGACCAGATCCACGATCGAGCCGTCCGGCACCGGCACGCGCATGGCCATGCCGTCCAGCTTGCCCTTGAGCTCGGGCAGCACCTTGCCCACCGCCCGCGCGGCGCCCGTGGTGGTGGGGATGATGTTCTGGGTGGCCGCGCGGCTGCGCCGGAAGTCCTTGTGCGGGACGTCCGCCAGCCGCTGGTCGTTGGTGTAGGCGTGGACGGTGGTGATGAAGCCCTCCACGATGCCGAAGCGCTCGTGGAGGATCTTGGCGATCGGCGCCAGGCAGTTGGTGGTGCACGAGGCGTTCGAGACCAGCTTGTGCTCCGGCTTGAGGGTGTCGTCGTTGACCCCCATCACGATGGTGGCGTCGATCTCGTCCTTGGCCGGCACGGTGAGGATGACCTTCTTCGCCCCGCCCTGGAGATGCTTCTGGAGCTGCTCGTTCTTGGTGAAGACGCCGGTGGACTCGATGACGATGTCCACGCCCAGCTTGCCCCAGGGGATGCTCGCCGGATCCTTCTCGGCGGTCATGGCGATCTTCTTGCCGTCGACGTACATGTAGTCGTCGTCGGCCGTGACCTCCTTCTCGAAGACCCGCATCACGGAGTCGTACTTGAGGAGGTAGACGAGCTGCTGGTTCTCGAACAGGTCGTTGATCGCCACCACCTCGATGTCGTCGCGGCTGGAGAGGATGCGGAAGACGCTGCGGCCGATGCGGCCGAAGCCGTTGATGCCGACTTTCACGCTCATTGCGCGGCCTCCTTGTCGAACCGCTCGAAGCGGCGGAGCAGGTCGACGACCCGGTGGGCGTAGCCCCAGCCGTTGTCGAACCAGGTCAGGGTCTTGGAGACTTTGTCCCCCAGGACCATGGTGGCGAGGCTGTCGTAGACCCCCGAATAAGGGGTGAGGAGGATGTCCGAGGAGACGATGGGGTCGTCCTCGTAGTACAGGACCTCCTGGAAGCGGTCGGTGGCGACCGCCGTGCGCATGACCTCGTTGACCGCCTCGACGGTGATCGGCCGCTCGTGCCAGCAGACCAGGTCCACCACCGAGCCGTTGGGCACGGGCACGTTCATCGAGTGCGCGGTGAGCTTGCCCTTGAACCGGGGCTCCAGCTCGATCAGCACCTCGGCGGAGTTGGTCTCCTGCGGGATGATGTTCTCGCCCGCCGCCCGGCCCCGCCGCGGGTCGTCCGCGGGGACGTCCGCCAGCCGCTGCTGGTTGGTGAAGGCGTGGACGGTGGTGAGGAACGCCCGCTCGATGCCGAAGGCGTCGTTGAGGATCTCCAGCACCGGCCCCGCCGCGTGGGCGGTGCACGAGGCGTTGGAGACGATGCGGTGCTCCGGCCGGAGCTGCTCTTCGTTGACCCCCTGGACGATGGTGACGTCCGGCGGCTCGGCAGGCGGCGAGCAGAGGATCACCCTCTTGGCGCCGGCCGCCAGGTGGCGCTCCACCTCGGCGCGGGTGCGGTATTTCGAGGTCGCCTCGATGACCACGTCCACGCCCAGGTCCCCCCAGGGGGGCGTCGTCTGGGCGCCCTTCTCCTCCGTGATCATCTTCACCTGCCGCCCCGCCACGTAGAGGTGGCCGTCGCGGGCGCTCACCTCGTCCGGGAAACGGCCGAGGATGGTGTCGAAGCGCAGCAGATAGGCCAGCGCGGCGGGGTCGGCGACGTCGCTCACCGCCTCCAGCCGCAGGTCTTCGTTCTTATAGAGGATGCGGAAGATGTTCCTCCCGATTCGCCCCAGCCCCATCAATCCGATTCCAGTAGGCATGATGTCGCACCTCCCTTCCGGCGGAAACCTAACACGTTCCATGCCACGGGGGATTCGCCAGGGTGCGGCCCCCAAACCTGTATCACTCTGCAAAAACAAGTTTTGCCGGCCCGTCACCCGAGATTGACAGCTTCGTCATAGGCTCCCTAGAATCGGCCTCTCGCAGGGTCCAATTCAAGAAAATGCCCTGGAGAGAGGATGCGCTCACAAAATGACTGAGCCAGATCGCCTCTCGTGCCGCTCCCGGCCTCGGCTGGTGAGCGCCGCTCTGCTCGCCGGCGCCCTGCTCGCGGGTTGCGGCGGCACCGCGCCTCCACCCGCCCCGTCCACCGCCCCGGCCGCGGCGGCGCCGGCCCGGCGCGTCTCGGTCGTCCCCCAGGAGAGCTGGCGGGACGCCGTCCTCTACTTCGTCATCGTCGACCGCTTCGCCGACGGCGACTCCCGCAACAACGCCGGCGTGAACCGCAACGCCAAGGGCACCTTCCACGGCGGCGACCTGGCGGGCCTGCGCCAGCAGCTCGACGAGATCGCCGACCTGGGCGCGACGGCGATCTGGATCACGCCGGTGGTCAAGAACATCGACGGCTTCGTCACCGGCGCCGGCTTCCCCGACTGGGGATACCACGGCTACTGGGCGGACGACTTCTACCGGACCGACCCCCGTTTCGGCTCGGAGGCCGACCTCAAGGCCCTGGTGGACGACGCCCACGCGCGGGGGATGAAGGTGCTGCTGGACGTGGTCTACAACCACGCCGGCTACGACTCCAACTACCTCAAGAACCCAAAGACCCGGAGCTGGCTGCGCGTCGAGTCCCTGGGGACCTGCGGCCAGGACGACATCACTTCCTGCGTCTCGGGTCTGCCGGACTTCAAGACCGAGCTGCCCGAGGTGCGCGACTACCTCGTGGAGGCCCACATCGCGCTGGCCGGGCGGGTGGGGCTGGACGGCTTCCGCCTCGACACGGTCAAGCACGTCGCCCACGACTTCTGGCAGGAACACCGGCGGCGGACCCGCGAGCGCCTCGGCAAGGACTTCTTCCTGATCGGCGAGGTCTGGGGGGGCGACGCCCAGTCCCTGGACCCGTGGTTCGCCGGCGACGAGATGGACGCCGGGTTCGACTTCTCGTTCCAGGGCAACGCCCTCGCCTGGGTGCAGGGGCGCGGCCGCACCGTGGCCTTCGACCGCTACCTGAAGAGCCGCGAGAAGGTGCGGCAGGGCTACCTGCTCTCGCCCTACCTCTCCTCGCACGACGTGCCGGGGGCGCTCTTCCAGCTCCAAGGGGACCGCGCGCTGTTCCGGCTGGCGGCCATCCTCCAGCTCACCGCGGGCGGTACGCCGACGATCTATTACGGCGAGGAGGTGGGCCGGCCCGGCGGCGACTGGCCCGACAACCGCAGCGACATGCCCTGGGGCGAGCGGCAGATCCAGCCGGGGGCGGGCGACCGGCGGGACGAGGCGCTGCGGGACGACTACAAGAAGCTGATCGCCATCCGGCGCGCCCATCCGGCGCTCTCCCGGGGAGCCCACACGCCGGTCTCTTCGGAGGGCGACCTCCTCGTCTTCCTGAAGCGGGACGAGGCGAGCGGGGACGCGGTGGTGGTGGCGGTGAACCGCGGGACGGCGCCGGCCACGGCGGCCTTCGACGTCCCCGCGGATTGGGGAGACTCGCCGGTCCGGGACGCCTGGACCGGCGAGGACGTCGCCCGGGCGGGTGGGCGGATCGAGGCGCCGGTGGCGCCGCGGGACGCGCGGATCTTCACGGCCGGCCGGGGACGCTGAGAGAAACCCACCCCGGGGGACGGGGCGGGCGGGGAACGGCTCTGATAAGAAACGCCGGGGAGAACGCCTATGGCAGAGGTGACGTTCAAGGGGATCAAGAAGGCCTACGGACCGGTGACGGTCATTCCCGACCTGAACCTCGACATCCGCGACCATGAGTTCATGGTGCTGGTCGGCCCCTCGGGGTGCGGCAAGTCCACGGCGCTGCGGATGATCGCCGGCCTGGAGGAGATCACCGGCGGCACCATCGAGATCGGCGGCCGGACCGTCAACGACGTGCCGCCCAAGGACCGCGACATCGCCATGGTGTTCCAGAGCTACGCGCTCTATCCCCACATGACCGTGCGGGAGAACCTGGAGTTCGGTCTCAAGATCCGCAAGATGCCCAAGGACGAGATGAAGCGGCGGGTGGACGAGGCGGCGCGGATCCTCGCCATCACCGAATTCCTCGACCGCAAGCCCAAGCAGCTCTCCGGCGGCCAGCGCCAGCGCGTAGCCCTGGGGCGCGCCATCGTCCGCAACCCCTCGGTGTTCCTGTTCGACGAGCCGCTCTCCAACCTCGACGCCAAGCTGCGCGTGCAGATGCGCGCCGAGATCTCCAGGCTCCAGAAGTCGCTCCAGACCACCACGGTCTACGTCACCCACGACCAGATCGAAGCGATGACCATGGGCGACCGCATCGCGGTGATGAGCAAGGGGGAGTTGCAGCAGGTGGGCACGCCGCTGGAGGTCTACGAGACGCCGGCGAACATGTTCGTCGCCAGCTTCATCGGCACGCCGCCCATGAACTTCGTCCCCGCCACCCTCGCCGACGGCGGCGCCACGGTGGCGGCCTCGGGGTTCCGCATCCCGGCGCCGGAGGCGGCCCGCGCCGCCACAGCGGGCATGGACGGCAAGAAGGTGGTGTACGGCATCCGTCCCGAGAACATCCGCGAGGCCGCCCGCGAGGGCTCCGGCCGGACCGTGCCCGTCACGGCCAAGGTCGAGTTCGTCGAGCCCCTGGGCCACGAGGTCATCGTCCACGGCCGGGTCGGGGACGACCTGCTGATCGCCAAGGTCGATCCGCACCGCGCGCCCCGGATGGACGCCGAAGTCCCCCTGGTCATCGAGGTGGACGCCGGGCATCTCTTCGACGCCACCACGGAAAAGCGGCTGGCCTGAGCTCGTCGCAAAAGGAGAAACACCGCATGAGATCCAACATCGTCCGCGGCATCGTCGCTTCGCTCGCGCTGTCGCTCGCCTTCCCCGCCCTCGCCCTGGCGCAGAAGGAAATCGTGATCTGGCACGGCTACCGCGGCGGCGAGAAGGAAGCCTTCGAAAAGGTGGTCGACAACTTCAACAAGGCCCACGCCGGCAAGATCAAGGCGACGACCCTGGCGGTGCCCTACGACGCCTTCGCCGACAAGATCACCGCGGCGGTGCCGCGCGGCAAGGGGCCGGACGTCTTCATCTTCGCCCAGGACCGCCTCGGCGGCTGGATCGCCGCCGGCAACACGGTCGAGCCCCTGGACTTCTTCATCGACGCCCAGACCAAGGGCCGCTACCTCAAGGCGACCCTGGACGCCATGACCTACCAGGGCAACACCTACGGCCTGCCGCTGAACTTCAAGACCATCACCCTGATCTACAACAAGAAGCTGCTCCCCAACCCGCCGAAGACCACGGCCGAGCTGGCGGCGCAGGCCAAAAAGCTCACCGGCGGCGGCAAGTTCGGTCTCGCCTACTGGTACTCCGACTTCTACTACCACGCGGCGCTGATGAACGGCTTCGGCGGCGGCGTCTTCGGCGCCAACCGCAAGCCGACCCTCAACTCGCCGCAGAACGTCCAGTCGCTCAACTACCTGCTGGGCTGGATCAACCAGGGCTTCATGCCCGCCGAGCCCTCGACGGCGTTGATCACCTCGCTATTCAACGAGGGCAAGGCCGCCATGGTCTTCTCCGGTCCCTGGTTCCTGGGCGAGATCAGCAAGAACATCGACTTCGGGCTCGCCCCGCTGCCCAACATCAGCGAGGCCGGCGGCAAGCCGATGCGCCCGTGGATCACCGTCGAGGGCGTCTACGTGGCCGCGCCGTCCAAGAACAAGCAGGAGGCCTACGCCTTCGCCAAGTACCTGACCGACGTGCCGGCCGGCAAGGTCATGGCCATGGAGGGCCGCCAGACGCCGGCCAACAAGGGGGTCTACGCCGATCCGCAGGTGGCGAACGACCCGATCCTCAAGGCCTTCCGCCAGCAGGTCGACGTGGCCGTACCCATGCCCAACTTGCCGGAGATGTCCATGGTCTGGTCGCCCGCAACCACGGCCATGAACACGGTGGTCAAGAAGACGGCAGCTCCCAAGGCCGCGATGGACAACGCTCAGAAAGAGGTCGTCGAGCGCATCGCCAACCTGATGAAGAAATGACGCCATGGCACAGACGACCCGCCTCGTCTCGCATCGCCGCCGCTTCCTGACCGGCCTCGCCCTCGCCGCCCTGGTAGGCGTGGGGATCGGCGCCCTGCTCCTCTCCGGAGCCCGGGCCGCGGAGCATCGCGAGCGGGCGGAGCGCCAGGCCGTGGTCACCCTCTCCGCTCTCGCCGCGGTCGTCGACCGGGCGAGCGGCGGCAGCGCCGCCGAGGCCGCGCCGGGAGGCGGGTTCGGCCTCGGCGAGGAGATCGCCGAGCCCGAGGGTACCGGCGGCGGCATGGGCCTGGGCGACGAGCTCGCGGCCCTGGACGAGCCCGCGGCGGAGGCCACCTCCGACGCCGCGGGCGAGGCGGTCCGCCTCGCCGTGGCCCGCTTCGCCCAGGAGCACCCGGAGATCCAGGCCGTCCGCGTCCTGAATTTCGACGGCCGCATGCTGGAGGCCTCCACGGCCCCCGAGGACCAGGGGGAGAAAGCCGCCCCCCGCGCCCTGAACCTGGACGAGAAGCCCATCTTCGACCTCGGCCAGAAGCTGCGCGCCGCCGTCCAGGGCAACCGCGAGGGGGCCGAGGGCGCCGCCCGCGCTCCGGAGATCGCCGTCGAACGCCGCCAGGGCGGCGTCCTCCTCCTGTCCGCTCCGGTGGAACGCGGCGGCGAGGCCGTCGGGATGGTCCAGATCGAGACGAAGATGGAGGTGGCGCGGACCGGCTTCGCCTGGCTGCCGTTCCTGGCCGCCTGGCTGGCGCCGGTGCTCCTGCTGCTCCTGCTCTCCCTGGTCCTGGGCGAGCGCCGCTGGCTCCTGGCCGCCGCCGCGGCCCTGCTGCTGATCGTGGCGCTGGTAGGCTTCGGCCGCTGGGCTGTGGGCACGCTGAAGACGGACCGCCGGGCCACCGGCGAGGCCGTGGCCGCCCGGGTGGCCGAGGAGGCGAAGCGGGCCGAAGCCCTGCTCGCCGACTTAGGGCTCCCCGCCGGCCAGCCGCTGGAGCCCACGCTCTGGGACGTCGACGAGTTCCGCCAGTCCCGCGGCCTGGTCACCGCCGCCGGCGGTGTGGACGAAGGACGGCTCGGCGAGATGGTATCGGCCGACGCCAGCCGCATGACCCGCACGGCCGTAACCCTCGCCCTGGTCTCCCTCGTGCTGCTGACCTTCGTGGGGCTCGGCCTCGCCGCCCGCACCGGCCAGGCCCTGGTCGAGTACAGGGCGGCCTACGCCTACACCCTGCCGGCCATGATCGGCATGCTGCTGCTGGTCTTCTTCCCGTTCTTCTACGGCATCGCCCTGTCGTTCACCAACGCCAACATCTACAACAGCGACAAGTCGGTCGCCGAGACCTGGATCGGCCTACAGAACTACAAAGCCATCGTGAGCGATTTCGCGGTGGCCAGGCGGACGCCGGACGGGCTGGCCTGGAATTACCAGAACTTCTATTACACGCTGTTCTTCACCATCGTCTGGACGGTTTCGAACGTGGTGATCGGCGTCACACTGGGTTTGATCCTGGCGCTGATCCTCAACCTCAAGGGCTTCGCCCTGCGGCCGTTCTACCGCGTGCTGCTGATCCTGCCGTGGGCGACGCCCAACTACATCACGGCGCTGATCTTCCAGGGCATGTTCCACCGGCAGTTCGGCGTCATCAACCAGATCATCCAGCTCTTCGGCGGACCGGCCATACCCTGGTTCGACCAGCCGTTCACCTCGTTCCTGGCGGTGCTGACCACCAACGCCTGGCTGTCGTTCCCGTTCATGATGGTCATCTCCCTGGGCGCGTTGCAGTCGATCCCGACCGACCTCTACGAGGCGGCGCGGGTGGACGGCGCTTCGCGCTGGCAGCAGTTCACCGCCATCACCCTGCCGTCGCTGCGGCCGGCGCTGATCCCGGCGATCATCCTGTCGGTGATCTGGACCTTCAACCAGTTCAACGTGATCTATCTGGTCTCGGCCGGCCAGCCCGCGGGCGCCACCGAGATCCTGATCACCCAGTCGTACAAGCTGGCGTTCGAGCAGTACCGCTACGGGTACGCCGCCGCGTACTCCACGATCATCTTCCTGATCCTGTTCGCCTACGGCACCTGGCAGAACCGGGTGACGAAGGCGACGGAGGCCATCGGATGAAAAACCGGCTGGACGACGAGCCCGCCCACTGGCCGCTCCACCTGTTCGTGATCTTCATGGTGATCCTCACCGTCTACCCGATCTTCTGGGTGCTCACCATCGCCTTCTCCGGCGGCCAGAGCCTCGCCATCGCCGACGTGCCGGCCGACGCCACGGCGTGGGACCGCGTGCGCGCCGTCATCCCCTGGCCGGAGCGGATCTCGTTCGACAACTTCCGCTCGCTGTTCGGCGACCAGCCGTTCGCCCGCTGGCTGCTCAACAGCGTGATCGTGGCCGGCGCCACTACCGTGCTGGGCGTGTTCCTGTCCTGCACGGCCGCCTACGCCTTCTCCCGCTTCCGCTTCCCGGGCAGGCGGGCCGGGCTGATGGCGTTCCTGGTGTCGCAGATGTTCCCCGGCACCCTGATGCTGATCCCGCTGTACATCATCATCGTCCAGTGGCTGGGCCTCGGCTCGAGCTACATCGGCCTGGTGCTCATCTACACGGTGACCGCCATCCCCTTCTGCGTCTGGATGATGAAAGGGTATTTCGACACCATCCCCAAAGAGCTGGAGGAGTCGGCGTTGATCGACGGCGCCTCGCAGGCCACGATCTTCTTCCGCATCGTCCTGCCGCTCGCCAAGCCCGCGGTGGCGGTGACCGCGCTGTTCTCTTTCATGACAGGATGGAACGAGTTCATCCAGGCCGCCACCTTCATGAACCGGGAGGACATGTACACGGGCCCCGTGGGCCTGCGCTTCTTCGTCGGCGGCTTCTCGCAGCAGTGGGGTTATTTCGCGGCGGGCTCGATCGTCGCCGCCATTCCGGTGATGGCGCTGTTCATGTTCCTGCAAAAGTACCTGGTTTCCGGTCTCACGGCCGGCGCAGTCAAGGGCTGACGCCCGACAACAAGGAGGTTTCAAATGTCCAAGAGTTTCTGGAGAGTGGGAGTCTCGGCCGCGGCGGCTTGCCTGCTGCTGGCGGGCGCCGCGTCCGCCCAGAGCGGCGTGTCCTTCAAGGACCCCGCCAACGACGACAACGGCCCGGGCAATTACACCTACCCGACCGATCAGGTGTACAAGCGCGGCTCGTTCGACATGACCGGCTTCGACGTCGACGTCAAGGGCAAGAAGGCGGACTTCCAGGTCACCTTCAACACGCACGCTCGAGGATCCCTGGAAGATGGGCGGCGGCTTCTCGGTGCAGATGGTCTTCATCTTCATCGACAACGCCCCGGGCGGCAACAAGGAAGCCCTTCCGGGCCTCAACGTCACCTTCGCCGAGGGCAACGAGTGGGACAAGCTGATCATCCTCTCGCCGCAGCCTTCGGGCCGCGTGCAGCACCGAGATCGAGCAGAAGGCGGGCGCGATGCAGTCCGGGATCATCGTCCCCGACCGCGTCAAGGGCGCCGGCCGCACCATCTCGGCCTCCATCGACCTCGACAAGCTCGGCGGCGGCGACCCGTCCAGTGGGGCTACCAGGTGGTGATCCAGTCCAACGAGGGTTTCCCCCAGGGCAATGACCTGCTCACCCGCAAGGTCAACGAGTATGAGGGCCAGCACCGCTTCGGCGGCGGCACCGACACCGACTGCGACCCGCACGCCGTCGACATCCTGGCGAGCGACGCCGAGGGTCAGAAGGCGATGCTGAAGTACGAGTGCAACCCGGACGGCACCGCCAAGCAGGGCGCCGTCCTCAAGATGGTCCGCAAGTCCTAGGACCGGCTCCGATTCCGGAGGAGAGGAACTGACATGAGATTTTCCAGGGGGTTCGCGATCGCTTCTGCTCGTGCTCCTGGGCGCGCTGGCCGCTGTGCCGGCGAACGCCGCAGGGCAGCCAGTCATGACCATCGTCGGCGAGACCTACACCAAGTGGTTGTGGGGAACCGAGCGCACCGACGGCAGCCTCTACAACTTCACCACCATCCCGGGCGAGGGCTACGGCGACAACGGCCAGGGCACGGAGATCAATCTGTTCATGTTCTCCAAGCCTTCCAAGTACCTCGAGGTCGAGCGCCTGGATCCAGTCGCGCTTCAGCCAGAACCAGTGGACGAACTTCGGCGGCTTCGGCGGCCGTAACCCGGCCTTCGAGGAACCGCCGGGCCAGCCCTGCGTCGGCGGCGACTGCGGCGAGTTCGACCCGCGCTCCAACGAGTACATCAAGGTGCGCGGCCTCATCGTGCGCATCACGCCGGGCTACAAGCTGCCTCGACGCGGCGACCATCGGCTCGACCGACCTCGGCATGTTCGATCCCTTCACCATCGGCAAGATCCGCTACATCGACCGCGACAACGCCAAGGCGGTCCTGCTCCAGGGCTCGCCGTTCGAAAACTTCAGCTACGACCTGATGCGGCTCTCGTTGCCGCGCCTGTGGGCCGGCCCCAACTTCAACACCGGGGACTACACCGCCGCGGACGGCGCCTACGGCCTTCCAGTTCCGCGGCACGCCGAGCTCCGTTCTTCGACTTCAGCGGCATCATCGAGCGGGTGCGCGACATCGAGGTGGACGCCTCCGACCGCGACTTCGACGACGGCCGCGACGTCGACTTCCGCTTCGAGAACGACGTCTACGGCTTCCGCTTCGGCGTCCACCCCGGCTCGCGTCGTCGACATCCGCGGCCAGGCCTATTTCTCCCAGGCGAACTCGAACCCGCTCTTCGGCACGCCTACCGGCTTCGGCACCTCCGGCTTCTCTCCGTCGCCCGCCGGCGAGCTGGAGGACGAGACCTTCAAGGCTGAACGTCGACCTCAACGATCCGTTCGGCATCGGCCTCTCCTTCAACCTCGAGTACTTCGACATCGGCGCCGATTACGTCTCGATCCTCGCCGCCCGCCGCGAATCCGACGTCCTGCTCACCGAGGGCAACGACGGCGCCTTCGCCTTCCCCGGCCCGGACAACTCCGCTTTCGGCGTGTTCCCGGGCAACCCGACCCGCATCGGCTACGGCGGCTGGCAGGGCCCGGCCCAGCAGGTCGCCACCATCAACGTCGACAACGAGTTCACCGACTTCGACGAGTCGATGGCCGAGACCGTCAATCGGCTGGAAGGGCATCACCGTCGTCCCGACCATGGACGATCGGCGACCTCGACCTCGCGGCCGAGTACTCCAAGATCGACTACAACACCAACTGGCAGGCCTGGGGCGACCCGACCCACGCCGATCGACAACAGCCGCCTACCCGAACTTCGAGTCGGACGCCGGCATCAACTCGTTCCGCAACGCCTACGCGCCCTTCCAGGAGCGGGAGACCGACATCCTCCTGCTGCGCGGCAAGTACGTGCTGAACGTCGGCAACGGCGTCGACGTCTTCGGCAAGGTCAAGTGGATCGACGAGACCGACGAGCGCATGACCGAGTCGCGCTTCCTGCCCTTCCGGCCCGGCGACTGCCCGGGCGGCGGCGTGGCCTGCGCCAACAGCGCCAACAGCTACTTCGGCAGCTTCTCGACCTCGGCCATCTACTTCAACCCGCCGGTGATCACCGTCAACGGCGTGACCGGCTACCAGTGGAAGCCCTTCGACAGCCTGTCGGACGACGACCGGGAGATGGACTACCAGCTCATCCAGCTCGGCGCCGGCTACCAGTCACCGGCAACCTCTACGCCTCGCTGACCTACGAGAACTACGACGTGGACCTCAAGGACGGCAACACCGCCTTCCAGGCCTACCAGCTCCACATCGATGGCCTCGGGCCAGCACGACAAGAACAAGGTGATCCTCTACGCCCGCTACACCATCGGCGGCGCCGAGTTCGGCTTCAACTACGAGTACAACTGGGGCGAGTTCGATCCGGACTTCGGCGGCGGCTTCGTGGCCCAGTTCGCCGACTCAGGACACCGCCAACAACTTCGGCGTGCCCGTGGGCTCGCCGGGCTTCCGCGGCCGCTTCGGCGGCTGGAACAGCCTGCTCACCCGGGACTTCGAGCAGCAGCGGATCAAGAGCTTCATGAAGGTCCGCTTCTAGAAGGAACGCGGGGTGGGGATCTCGAGTCCCCGCCCCGCTTCTCCGCCTGTCGTTTAAAATCCTCCCGGAATCATCCCAACTCGGAGACGCCATGCATCGCAGTCGCACCACGCTCCTCCTGTCCGGCCTCGTCGCCGCCCTCCTCGCCGCACCGGCTTTCGGCGCCAAGGAGATCTTCAAGCTGACCGACCCCCGGGGAGACGACCACGGCGACGGCCAGTATCATCTATCCCGATGAACAGTGACTTCAGCCGCGGCGACCTGGACCTCCTGTCGCTGACGGCCCGGCAGGAGGGGCAGGGCACCACTGTTCGAGGCGACCTTCGCCAAGCCGGTCAAGGTGCCGGGGCGGGAGATCATCGACGGCCTCGGCACCGCAGCTCGACACGGCCGCCCGCTTCGGCTTCTACACTCCGAACCTGGACATCTACATCGACACCGACCGCGCCCCGAGCTCCGGCGGCCTCACCATGCTGCCCGGCCGCAACGCCGAGATCGATCCGGCGTTCGCCTGGGAGAAGGCGGTCATCCTCACCCCCCGGCCGCACGAGGCCAAGGCCGAGCTGAAGCGGATGCTGGTCAAGATCCTGAACGAGGACGCCCAGAAGGAAGGCAGCACCATCACGAGCGAGGAGGTCGAGGCGCTCAAGCGGCAGATCCCCGACGGACGTGGACCAGCGGATCTTCTTCCCCACCGAGATCCGGGTGCGCGGCCAGAAGATCAGCTTCTTCGTGCCGGGCATCTTCCTGGGCGGCCCCGCCAAGGACACCTGGAGCTACGTGGTGGCCATCTCCGGCGCCGATCTCCTGCAGTCCTTCGACCTCGCCCGGGTGCTGGGCCGGCCGACCGGCGGCAGGACGCTGATGATCCTCCCCGTCTCCCCCGGCCGCTGGGCCGACCGGTTCGGCGGCGGCCGGGACGGCGCCACCAACCAGCCGCCCCTGATCGACATCATCGTCCCCAAGGGGCAGACCCAGGAGAAGCTGATGTCGGACTTCGATTCGCGGGCCAAGCGGCCCGTGGTGCTGCCGGGCGTGGTGCCGGCGGAGCAGAAGTAGGAGGAAAGGCAACACGGACCAGCAAGGACCAGAACGGACCCTCACGGAGTTGTCCTGGGTCGTCCTTGGCTGTCCTTGTTCGTCCGTGTTCTTCTTCCGAGGGCCCTACCGCGCCCGCCACACCACGCTTTCGCCACGCCGGCACCTTCACCACCCACCCCTGCTCCGTCTTGGTGGCCGTTCCGGTCCCGAAGAGGGGTTCCAGTTGGGCGGCCTCCACGGCGTACGGCCCGGCCTCCGCCTCCTTGCCGGTCACGTTGTGCACCACCAGCACCCGTCTCCCCCGGCGTCTCCCGCAGGAAGGCCAGCACCGGCGTGCTGCGGTTGCCGGGGCTGAGCAGCTTCAGGTCCCCCTTGAGCAGGGCGGGCGAGGACTTGCGGGCGCGGATCAGCCGGCGGTAGTGGGAGAGCAGCGAGCCGGCGTCGCCGGTCTGGGCGGCCACGTTCGCCGTCTCCTGCCCCGGCGCGAAGCGGAACCAGGGCCTGCCCGCGGTGAAGCCGCCGCCGGGCGTGGCGTCCCAGGGCATGGGCGTGCGCTTGAACTCGTCGCCGCTGCCGTTGCCGTTCTGGAGCCCCACCTCCTCGCCGTAGTAGAGGAAGGGCGCCCCCGGGAGCGTCAGCAGGATGGCGGCGGCGCTCCGCAGCGCGGCGGGATCGTTGCCGAGCTGCGTGGCCAGCCGCGGCTGGTCGTGGTTGGTGAGGAACGGCGCGTCGATCGCCCCCGGCGGATAGAGCTCCGCCATCTCCTCCAGCTTGCCCGCGATGCCCGCCGCCTCGTCGTCCCGCACCGCGCGCAGGATCTCCTCCGCCAGCGGGAAGTTGAAGTTCATCGGCAGGTCGTCGAAATAGGGGGCGATCTTCTCGGTGTCCGTCCAGTTCTCCGCCACCAGGACGGCCTGCGGCTTCTCCCGGCGCATCCGCTCCGCGAAGTCCTTGAGGAGCGCGTGGGTCTCGGGCTGGTCCGACTGCCCTTCGCCGGGGCCGTTGGCGACCAGATAGCGGGTGGCGTCCAGACGGAAGCCGTCGAGGCCGCGCGCGAGCCAGGAGGCGCCGACGCGCTCCATCTCCTCCCGCACGGCCGGCGTCCCCCAGTTGAGGTCCGGCATGCCGCCCCAGAAGATGCCGTAGTAGAAAGTGCCGTCCTTGTCATTGCGGTGCCAGGTGGGGCCGCTCCCCCAGGGCTGCCGCCAGCCGGGATCGTCCGCCCGCCAGACGTACCAGTTCCTGCGTGGCGACGACGGCGAGGAGGCCGCCTCCACGAACCACGGATGCCCCGCGCCGCTGTGGTTGACCACGAAGTCCACGATCACCCGGATGCCCCGGCGGTGGGCCTCGTCGAGGAAGCGCTGGAAGTCCTCGGCCGTGCCGTACTCGGCGTCGATCTTCTCGTAGTCCACCACGTCGTAGCCGTGATAGCTGGGGGACTCGAAGACCGGCATCAGCCAGAGGGCGTCCACCCCCAGGTCGGTGTCCGTCGCCGGGTTGCCGTCGTTGAGGTAGTCGAGCCTGGAGGTGAGACCCCGGAAATCGCCGACGCCGTCGCCGTTCGAATCCGCGAAGCTGCGGACGAAGACCTCGTAGAATACGGCTCCCCGCGCCCAGTCGTGATCCCACTGCCCGGCGGCCGGAGCGGGAACCATCGCGGGAACGGCGGGAGGCGGGGAAGAGGCAGGCGGAGCGCCGGCGCACGAGAGGGCCAGGGCCGCGAGGACGAGGATGAGCGTGGTTCTCATGCGGCTATTCTAGGTTGGCGTTGGATGGAGGAGGAGCCATGAACAAGGTCGCCGTCGTCACCGGCGCCTCGCGGGGCCTGGGATCGGCCTTCGCGCGGGCGCTCGCGGAGGAGGGGTACGCGGTCGCCCTGGGAGCGCGGGACGCCGGCGCCGTCGAGCGGCTCGCCGGAGAGCTGCCCGGTCCCGCCTTCGCTCATCCCCTGGACGTGGGCGATCCCGGCAGCGTCGCCGCCTTCCGGGACGCCGTGCTCTCCCGCTTCGGGCGCCTGGACGTGCTGGTCAACAACGCCGGGATCGGCATCTTCAAGCGGCTGGAAGAATTTTCCTTCGCAGAGGTGGAGCGGACCTTCCGGGTCAACGTCCTGGGGGTGTGGGCGGCCACCACGGCCTTCCTGCCCCAGCTCCGGGAGTCCCGCGGCATGGTCCTGATGGTCTCCTCGGACGTCTCCACCCGGACCTTCCCGACCGGCGGCCCCTACACGGCCTCGAAATTCGCTCTGCGGGCTTTGACGCGCACGCTCCAGCAGGAGAACCCCGAGCTGCGGGTGCTGGAGCTGCGCCCCGGGGCGGTGGACACCCATTTCGCGGGTTCCACTCCCGGGGCTCCAGGAAAGGAATGGTTTCTCCAGGCCCGAGACGGTGGCGGAAGCGGTCCGCTTCGCCCTCCGCCTGCCGCCGGAAGCCCGCCTGGAGGAGCTGGTCCTCCGCAGCGGCTCCCAGACGCCGGAGTATTAGCCCTGAAAGACCAGCCCTGAAAGACTAGGTGCCGGAGGGCTCGACCTTGATCAGGTTGATGACCCGGACGACGCCCTCCGTGTCGCGGGCATGCTGCTCGGCCTTGGAACGGGCTTCGCTCTTGGCCACCGTGCCCTGCAGGGTCACGACGCCGTCATTGCTGTCCACGTCGATGTTGAACGGGTTGATGTCGCCGTCGGCCGCCAGCTTCGACTTGACCTTGGTCACGATTACGCCGTCGTCGACCGCCTCGCCGGCGGTCTGGGTGGACTGGCAGGCGGTCAGCGAGACCAGCGCGAGGAGAACGAAAACGGCTACACTCAACTTCTGAATCGATTTGCTAGACATCTGATGACCTCCGAGGGAATCGCGGGAAGGGTCAGGCGATACCAGGAAAGTGATTCCAGGAGCCTCACGGCCACCCCTCCCTCTGTCCTTGATTGCTCCCGGCTCAAACTGCCACATCCAGACGAGGCGCCGGAAGCGGCTACTCACTCGGCAGGGTTTCTTGCAACTGCCGTACCCGGTCGCGCTGGGCGCCCTGGCAGGCCCCTTGCTCTCCTGTCCATCGCTATGGACCGGAAAGCTGCCCTTAGAAAAATCACCCTCAGAACAAACTGGCGAGAGGCGCGGCGCCCCCTGGCCTATCTGCTGGCCCTTCTCTATGGCGCGGCCCTGCTGGTGGGCCTGTCGTGGAAAAACTGCTTCTTCTCGGCCTGCCCCAACGTGGCGAGCCTGGCCGTCTACCAGCCCGGCGGCGCTCCCGTGCTCCTGGACCGCAACGGCGAGGTCTTCGCCGACCTCGCCCCCAGCGAGCGGGAAGTCGTGCCCCTGGCCGCCCTGCCGTCCCACGTGCCGCAGGCCTTCCTGGCCGTGGAGGACCAGCGCTTCTACGAGCACGCGGGGGTCGACTGGCACCGGGTGGGCGGCGCCATGGCCGCCAACTTCCGGGCGAAAAGCTTCGTCCAGGGGTTCAGCACCGTCACCATGCAGCTCGCCCGCAACGTCTTCCCCGAGGACATCCCCGGCCAGGAGCAGACGCTGCGGCGCAAGCTCCTGGAGATCCGGGTGGCCCAGGACATCGAGCGGACCTTCTCCAAGCAGGAGATCCTGGAGCTGTACCTCAACAACATCTACTTCGGGAACCGGGCGCGGGGGATCGAGGCGGCGGCCCGGCAGTACTTCAACCGCGCGGCCACGGAGCTGACGCTGGACCAGGCCGCCCTGCTGGCGGCCCTTCCCAAGGCGCCCAGCCATTACGATCCGCGCCGCCACCCCGAGGCCGCCCTGGCGCGCCGCAACCTGGTCATCGACCTCATGCTGAAGCAGGGCCGAATCCCGCGGCTGATGGCCGAGGACGCCCGCCGCAGCGAGCTGGAGATCGCCCCCGCGCCGCGGCAGGAGCAGGTGGAGTCCGGCCTCGCGCCCTACTTCGTGGAGCGGGTCCGCCGGGAGCTGGAGGAGCGCTTCGGCGCCAATCTCTACACCCAGCCGCTGCGCATCGTCACCACCCTCGACTCCGGCGCCCAGCGGGCCGCCGAGGAGGAGCTGCGGCGGCAGCTCAAGAGCGTGGAGGACGGCGAGCTGGGCCTGTTCGAGGGCGCGCGCTACTCCCTGGTCTCCGAGGCGCCCGAGGACGGCACCCCCTACCTCCAGGGCGCCTTCGTGATGCTCGACGCCCGCAACGGCGACGTGCTCGCCTGGGTCGGCGGGCGCGACTACGCCCATTCCCAGTTCGACCGGGTGGAGCAGGCGCGGCGGCAGCCGGGCAGCGCCTTCAAGCCGTTCGTCTACGCCGCCGCCCTGGCCCGCGGCTGGGTGCTCAGCCAGCCCCTGGTGGACCGGCCGCTGCAGGTGAGGATGCCGAACGGCGAGATCTGGAAGCCGCGCAACTTCACCAACCGCTACGAGGGCCGCGTCTCGATGCGCGAAGCCCTGGTGCGCTCCAAGAACGTGGCCACGGTCCGCTTGGCGGGCTCCCTGGGCCTCGGCCGGGTCGTGGACCTCGCCAAGGAGACGGGGATCGAGGAGCCCATCCCGCCGGTCCCCTCGCTCGCCCTGGGGACGATCACTGTCTCGCCCCTGGAGCTGACCTCCGCCTACACCGCCTTCGCCACCCTGGGCCAGGCTGCGGAGCCCCGGATCCTGCTGCGGGTGGAGAACGAGGACGGCAAGGTCCTCTGGCGGTCGGCGCCCGAGCGGCACGAGGCGCTGCGGCCCGCGGTCGCCTACCTGGTGACCGACGTGCTCTCCGAGGCCCTGGTACGCGGCACCGGCAGCGTGGTGCAGCAGACCGGCCTGAAGGTCCCCGCCGCTGGCAAGACCGGCACCACCAACGAAGGGACCGACGCCTGGTTCGTGGGCTACACCCCGGAGATCGCCGCCGGCGTCTGGATCGGCTTCGACCAGAACCGGCCGATCCTGACGGGCGCCACGGGCGGGCAGTTGGCGGCGCCGGTCTGGGGCCGCGTGATGGCGCGGGTCTACGAGAAGCGCCCGCATCCACGGCCCTGGCGCAAACCCGCCGAGGTCGTCAGCCGGCCTGTGGACCCCGCGACCGGACTGGTGGTCGAGGCGCGCTGCGCGAGCGGCGACACCCCCCGCGAGCTGTTCATCGAAGGCCTGGTGCCCGCCTCCTATTGTCCGGGCCGGGAGAGCCCTCCCCGCAACGGCTTCCCGGCCCAGCAGCAGATGATCGCCGAAAGGGAGGCTGAGCAAGAGCGGCTGGCCGAGCAACGCAAGGAAGCCGAGGAGGAGACCCGGATCGCCCGCATCGCCGAGGCGGAGGAGCGGGAGCTGAGACAGGAGGAGCTCGCCCGCATCGCGGAAGCCCGCCGGCAACGGGAACAAGAGGGGGCGGACCGCCGCAAGGCCGAAGAGGAAAAGACCGCCCAGCTCAAGGAACGCCGCGAGCGTCTGGCCCAGGCCGAAGCGGAGGCCGAACGCCGCGAGCGCGACATCGCGGCCCGGGAGAAGGCGCTGCGGGACCGGGACCGCATCGCGAAGGTGGACGCCAGGAAGGAGGACGAGGAGAAGCGGACGGCCCGGGTCCTGGCGGAGGAGCGGCGCGCCCGCGAGCGTGAGGAGGAAAAGGAGGAAGCGGACGCGAGAGAGGAAGAGCCCGCCCGGTCCACGGATCTCTCCGGCTGGTGGGAGATGACGAACACCATCCAGTCCACCAACTACGCGCAGTACAAGGGCCTGCGCCTCGGCTACCGTCTCCAGCTCGAGCAGGACGGCGACCACATCAGCGGAAGAGGTCAGAAGTGGTCCGAGGACGGCCGCACCCTCCCCTCGTCGGCGAGGACGCCCATCACCGTCACCGGCACGGTCGACGGCGACATGGTCACGCTCCGGTTCACGGAGCGGGGGGCGAAGCGCACCACGGGCGGCAGCTTCTCCTGGGAGCTCTCGGCGGACCGGACGGCGCTGAAGGGGTCGTTCGAGAGCTCGGCGGCGGATACGAGTGGGCGGTCGGTGGCGTACCGGATGCCGTAATCCGAGAAGACCGGCCCAACGGGCCGGGAACAGGCCTTCTTAACGGGCTTCAATAGATCGCATGGCTGTAGCGGTGACTTTTGGCACTCCGAGAAGGAGCCCTATTGCTCGTACTGCCTGGTCAGAATCTCACCATCTCCAGGATCGATGACGTAGCTGGGTCCGCCTCCCTGGAGAGACGGGTCCTTGAGCTCATAGTCCACGTGCCATCCGTCCGGCTCAAGAGAGATGCTGGTGCGGTACGGAGAGAGGTCGCGATAGACCCGCTCCGCATCGAGGCGAGCGATTCTCAACGCCTGGTCACTCGTAATGGATGGGACTGTGACCTTTTCGATGGTGCTGGTTGCCATGAAGGTGCTCTCCTCGCGACAGGACTACATTGTAGCCAAGATCAGAGCGACGCCCAAAGGGGGAGGGAGGCTCACGGCGGAAAGCCTGGGCCGCCCATCAGGCCTCCTCGGCGGGTATCGGGACCGGACACATAGACCCCATTGTCGGCTCGGATGAGATCCGGTACCCCGTGAATGGCATCGACCTTCAGCCTCCTTCCTCGTGACGTCTGAGGGGATCATCAGGAAGAGAGTCCTGCCATGCCTGTTCGAGCGCATCTCGGACAGCCTGATGGCTCTGCAACTCTGCTGCTGTCGGAGCGGACAACGGCTTTGGTCGTCCCAAGGCATACCCCCATGTCGCATCTCACAGCTTTTCCGCGCTGGGAGGATACCGCATAACAGGGTTGCGGTTCGCCAGGGGCATATCGCAGCGGTAAGGTACCCAGCCCCCAGAGGCCAGCGCTGTCTCGCATCAGGGCCAGCGTGGCACTAGTAGCCTGAGCGCTTCTCTGGCCAGGTGAGCGCTTTTTTACCTGGGATCTCACTTAAGGAGGATTGACATGCGTCCCGCTTACGCCCGTAGGCTGTCTCTCGCCCTAGCCGTCCTTGCAGCAGTCCTGTTGGCTCCTCCGCACCCCGCGCGCGGCTCGGACCACGCCGACACCCCGCAGCTTGTGTCCCTCGGTCGCCACGACGCCCGGATCACCGATCTCTTCGCGTTCACGCGCGGCGACCGGCTCGTCCTCATCCTGAACACCAACCCCGCGATCCCTGGCAGCGTGGTCGAGTACGCATGGGCGGACGATCTGGAGCTCCAGATCGCGATCGACAACGACAGCGAGATCTCGTTCTCGGATGCGAACGCGAACGCGATCTTCGGGGGCACCATCGTGAACCCCGCTGGCATTGAAGAAGACATCACGTTCGACATCGATATTCATAAGGGCGCCCCACGCCTGAAGGTGAAGGGGATTCGGGGGGACTATAAGAAGGACATCCGGTTCTTCTCCGGGCTGCGCGACGATCCGTTCATTCGCGGACCGCAGATCGGCAAGAACGTGGCGGCGATGGTGATCGAACTCCCGCTCGCCGCGGTCCTCGCGGACAGCTCGGCCTTCCTCGTCTGGGGCACGACGAGGGTGGACGACATCGTGGGGCAGACCGCCGAGTTCGTCGGCCGTTCTCTGCGCAGTCAGTTGCCCGCGTTCCTCGCGTTGAACGATTTCCACCCGAGCCAGCATCTTTCGGAGCTCGGCTTGACACCCGACGTCATCATCTACGATACGAACCTTCCGGCCACGTTCCCGAATGGGCGTTTGCTGACCGACGACGTCATCGATCTGGTCGGCGTCCCGGCCCTTCTCGCCAGCGATGCGCCCTTCCCGAGCGCGAACGACGTGCCGTTCCTCACCGGGTTCCCGTATCTGGCGCCGCCGCACCTGCCGTAGCGATCTCGTCATGCGACTGATCGTTCACTGCACGCTGTCGCTCGCCGTGGCACTGGCACTCGCCTGTGCCACGCGAGCGCCGGTCCCTGACACCGCGGTCCCCGACACCGCGGCACGTATCCGCTATTACTCGCAGCGGGTCGAGGACAACCCGCGTCTCTACCCGGCCCATGCCCTGCTCGGCGAGGCGTATCTCGAACGCGCGCGGGCGACGCACGATCCCGGTGACGTGGCGCGGGCGCGGGCCGCCTTCGAGCGGTCGATGGCGATCCAGCCCAGCTACGAGGCGCTCGCCGGCCTGACCGCGCTTGCCGGCTTCGTCCACCGGTTCGAGGACTCGCTCTCCTGGGGGCGCCAGGCGGCCGACGCGAACAGGGAGGATACGCGCACCCGGGCGCTCCTCGTCGAGGCGCTTCTGGGCCTCGGCCGGGACGACGAGGCGCGGGCATTGCTCCCGGGAGACGGCGTGGCGCCGGCGGATTTCTACACCGCCGCCGCCCTCGGGGCCTGGATGAAGGCGCACGGCCGTCTCGAGGAGGCGGCCGAGGCCTTCGCGGCCGCCGCGCGGTTCGCGGCGCAGCAGGGCGCGCAGCCGTTCGTCGTCTGGGCGCGGGTGAGCGAAGCGGGAGTCTGGCTCGACGCGGGAGATCTCGCGCGGGCCCGGCCGCTGCTCGCAGCCGTGCGGCATGACGCGCCCGCGGACCGGTTCCTGCGGGAGCACGAGGCGGAGCTCGCCGAGCACGAAGGCCGCCTCGAAGAAGCGCTTTCTCTTTATGAGAAGCAGATCGAGGGCGGGGCCGATCCCGAAGCGCACCGCGCCGCCGCCAGCCTGGCGCGCCGTCTGGGACGGACGGCGGAGGCGCGGCGCCATTTCGAGGCCGCCGAGCGCGCCTACCGGCGCATCCTGGACGCGGGGGAGATCTACTCGCTCGAATCCCTCGCCCATCTCTATCTGGACGCCGGCGTCAACCAAGAGGAGGCGCAGGCCCTCGCCCGCCGCAATCTGGAGTTCAAGCGGGATCGCAGCGCCATCGAGCTGGCTCAGGCGCTCTCCGTAGAGATTCCCGCGCCCTGAAAGGCTGGCGGTCTCCAGCGGGACGCGGCGGCAACGGCTGTCTGCCCGCTGGAGACTCTTTTCCGGCCTCGCGCAGGGGTTTCACGGCTCAGAGAGCCCTTTTTTTCTCTCGTTTCCCCGGTTTCAGATGACGTTCTCCGGCTTTCCCGCGATGGGGAAGCGGCAAAGCGTCACGCTCTCTCCCTTTCGCGAGGCGTTCTCCGGAGAAAGCGTCTCGTGCAAGACCTTGCACGAGAAGGGAAAAGCCTTTGTCGTGCCGCGCTCTCCCTTTCTCGTCCCATCCGCTCTCTTTCTCCTGAGCGGAAAGGGAGAAAACGCTCCGTCCGATCCCTTTCCCATCAGGAGAAAGCCGCGGAACGAGAGGCGAAAGGGAGAAAACGCCTCGCGAAAGGGAGAGCACGTGAGAGTCATTCCTGTCCCACGATCTCCCGCGCCAGCTCCACGACGGACAAGGGCGCGCAGCCCTCGGCGTTGTTGTTGATCGTGCAGAGGAAGGGACGGCCGGCGACGAGGGCCTCGCGGGCGAGATCCGCCACGGCCTGGCGGTTCGGCACGTCGGGAGCGGCCATGCGGTTGAAGGGCGCGTAGCGGGAGCCGGCTTCTTCGTAGGTCATGTCTGGTCCCAGCAGCCAGCGGATGATCGTCATGGAGCCGCGGTCCGTGCCGGCGAGATGGGCCTGGGCGCGGATGTCCGGCATCCGGGGGTGGACGTTGTGGCAGTGGCAGGCCCCCACCGAAGCCAGGACTTCTCCGTACTCGACCGTCACCAGCTCGCGGTTGCGCACCTCCACGGCGTAGACCGGCCCGCGGGGGAGCGCCGCCAGGAAGTCCCGGAGACGCTGGGCGAACTGGCCGGGCGTCCCCAGGCTCTGCGGCGCGAACTGGAAGAGGAGAGCTCCGGCGTCCTCGCCCATTCCATCCACGAACGGGGCCACCACCTGGTCGGCGGCGTAGGCGGGGTCCAGGAAGAGCGGGTTCACCTGCCCGCGCTGGACGCCGTAGCGGGCGTGATCGGGGTAGCGGGCCAGGGTGCAGGCCTCGTGGGCCTTGACCAGGAAGCGGAAGTCCTCCGGCACGTCCATCCGGTACTCCGCGAAATCCTCGGCTTCCACCGGCGCATAGTGCGTGCGGTCGATCCCCACGCCTCGGAACAGGGGGTGCCGGGCATAGGCCGCGAGCCCCTCCCGGGCCAGCTTCGAAGAAGAATACGTGCGGTCATAGACGAGCCCAGCCCATCCCGGGAAGGACCAGGTGGAGCCTCCGAGGTAGATCCCCGGCGGCAGCTCCCGGCCCAGGGCTTCGACCTCCTCCGTCGGCTCCGCCGGCCGCACGCCCTTGCGGTCCGGCTCGGGCTCCGGCTGGAGGGCGAAGAGGGTGAGCTGGTCGTCCTGTTTGCGGCGCGCCATATCTGCGTAGTTTATTGCGGGAAGGCGGGATAAGGCCAGGGGAGGCGTCGCGGGAGGTTGGAAAAAAGGACGCCAGGGACACCAGGGACGACAAGGACAAGGCAGGTCCCTGGGTCCTGAGGTAACCTCTCCGCCAGGAACGGCATCCAAGACCGGGAGGAGGAAACCCCCTCATGATCAGCCGGAGAGCTTTTCTCCACCACGGCGTGGGCGCGGCGGCGGCGCTGTCGAGCCTGGGCGCACTGAGCCGAGCGATGGCGGACGAGGCGCCGCCGTCCCTGGTGATCGATTCCCTGACCAACGACGGCCCGACGTTCGATCCCAAGGTGGCCGTCGAGGCCGGGCTCACGGCGGCGGTGATGGACCTGCGGATGTTCCCGCGCAACTTCGCCAACGCCATCGACGCCCTGGCGGACTGGAGCAACGCCTTCCACCGGGCGGATGCCGGCTTCTTCAAGGTCCTGAAGGCGGCGGACCTCCTGGAGGCGAAGCGGCAAAGGAAGCTCGGCGTGATCCTGGCCTGCCAGGACGCCTCGATCCTCGACACCTCCAGCTTTTCGGTCAACGACAACAACCTCCGCAACCTGCGGCTGTTCTACGACCTCGGGCTGCGGGTGCTGCAGCTCACCCACAACGAGCGCAACGCCGTGGGCGACGCCTTCCGCGAGAAGACCGACGCCGGCCTCTCGCGCCTGGGCGAGCGGGTGGTGACCGAGATGAGCGCGCTCGGCATGCTCACCGACCTCTCCCATTGCAGCGACCGCACCACCCTGGAGGCCATCGCGCTCTCGCCGAAGCCCTGCGCCGTCACCCACGCCGGCTGCCGGGTGCTCCACCCCAGCCTGCGCAACAAGCCGGACGAGGTGATCCGCGCCCTGGCGGAGAAGGGCGGCTACTTCGGGATCTACAACATGAGCGTCTGGCTGACCCAGCGCGACAAGGCGTCGGTGGAGGACGTGGTGGACCACATCGGCCACGTGGTGAAGGTGGGCGGGATCGCCCTGGCGGGCTTCGGCAGCGACCAGCCGGTCCTGGGGGATGACACGCCGCAGGCCGAGAAGGTCCAGGGCTTCCAGGGCTACATCCGCCGCAACCAGGGGTTGCCCGGGGGCGAGCCCACCCACGGCCATATCACGGTGCAGGAGCTCGACACCCCCAGGCGGATGGAAGTGCTGGCCGGGGCGCTGGCGAAGCGGGGGTACAAGGGGGACGCGGTAGAGAAGGTGCTGGGAGGGAACTTCGCGCGGGTGTTTGGGGCGGTTTGCGGCTGACTCACGTCCGCTTCAGAAACTCCACCGTAGGAGGCAGCCCCTCCTCCAGCCCGCGCACCCGCAGCCCCAGCTCCGTGCGCGCCCGGGTGTCGTCGAACGCCCAGTGGCGCTCCAGGCTGTTGAGCTGCTCGGTGTTGAACGGCGGCTTGCGGCCCCGCGCCTTGTAGAGGGGGCTGGCGAAGGCGAGGCCGGCGCGGATCAGGCCGATGGGCAGGGTCAGCCGGGGCGGCGGGGCTCCTCCCAGCCGGTGGAGGCGATCCACCAGGTCCTTCAGGGTCGTCACCTCCCCCGCCAGGATGTAGCCGCGGCCGGGAGGCGCCTTCTCCATCACCCGGAACATCCCCTCGACCACGTCGTCGATGAAGACCCAGGAGGTCTTGCGGTCGGCGCCGGCCAGGGCGGGGTAGCGGCCCTTGAGGAATCCCCGCAGGATGGCGTTGGACCCCTCCTTCTTGCCCGGCGGACCGTAGACCAGGCTGGGGTAGACCGTGTTGATCTTGAGCCCCTTCTTGCCCCATTCCCGGATCGCCAGCTCGCCCGAGTGCTTGGTGGCGCTGTAGAGGGTGGGGAACGGCTGCTGGAGGGGGGAGTCCTCGTTGGCCATGGAGCCGTCCGGGGGGCTGCCTCCAAAGTAGGCGATCGAGGAGACGGAGAGGAACCGCCCTACCCCGAGCTTGTACGCCAGCGAGGCGACGTTCTCGCTCCCCTGGACGTTGGCCCGCCGCATCCGCTCCTGCGGTCCGGTGAAGTCGAGGTCGGCGGCGGCGTGGACCACCCAGTCGGCGCCGGACATCCCCTCCCGCATGGAGGCGCGGTCCGCGATGTCGCCGGTGAAGGTGGCGATCCCCAGGCGCTTCAGGGGCTCGGCGTCGCTGGTGGGCCGGACGAGCGCCCGCACCTCGTGGCCGGCGTCGACGAGACGGCGGGCGAAGGCCCGGCCGATGTAGCCGGTGCCGCCGGTCAGGAAGATCCGCATGGGGAAACTCTGGATGGGCGGAATGCGGGCGACATGGGAATCCCGCATATAGGCCCACTGTTGATACAGGTGGGACGAGGCTCGGGAGTTGACCCCGTCCCGGAGTCCTCAACTCCGACAATCTCCTTCAGCTCCCTCTCCTCCCCCCGCATCGGTCCCTCCCCGGTGCGGGGCTTTTTTACGCCCCTCCGCTCAGGAGCTGGCGAAGAACGTAATGAAGGATACCGCCATGGCGGTAATACTGTACCTCCTGGGGCGTATCCAGCCGCACCCGGGCCTTGAATTCGATCACCCGGCTCGTCTTGCCGTCGTCCTTGGTCGCCCGCACCGTCACCTCGCGGCCGTTCCGGAAGCCGGATTCGATCCCCTCGGCCAAGCCCGCGATGTCCACGATCTCGTAGCCGGTCAGCCCCAGGCTGGCGGCGCTCTGGCCGTCCATGAGCTCCAGCGGGGCGATGCCCATGCCCACCAGGTTGCTGCGGTGGATGCGCTCGAAGCTCTCGGCGATCACCGCCCGCACGCCCTGGAGACGGGGGCCCTTGGCCGCCCAGTCGCGGGAGGAGCCGGTGCCGTACTCCTTGCCGGCGAAGATCACCGTGGGGATCCCCGCGGCCTGGTACTTCATGGCCGCGTCGTAGATCGACAGCGGCTCGCCGTCCGGCAGGTGGACCGTGAAGCCGCCTTCGATCTCCGGCGTCATCTTGTTCCGAATGCGGGTGTTGGCGAAGGTGCCCCGCATCATGACCTCGTGGTTGCCCCGCCGGGCGCCGTAGGAGTTGAAGTCCTTGGGCGCCACGCCGTGCTCGACCAGGTACTTGCCCGCCGGGCTGTTGGCCTTGATGGAGCCGGCCGGCGAGATGTGGTCGGTGGTGATGCTGTCGCCGAAAACCCCGAGCACCCGGGCGTTGTGGACGTCCTGGACCGGCGCGGGCTCGGCCGGCATGTCCTGGAAGTAGGGGGGCAGGCGGACGTAGGTGGAATCCGGGTCCCAGGCGTAGGTATCCCCCTGGGGGACGTCGAGGCTGTTCCAGCGCTCGTCGCCGGCGTAGACGTTGCCGTACTGCTCGCGGAACATCTCCGAGTGCAAGGCGCGGAGGATGGTCTCCTCGACTTCCCGCCGGGTCGGCCAGACGTCCCGCAGGTAGACCGGCTGGCCTTCGCTGCCCGTGCCCAGCGGCTCGGAGGTGAGGTCGACATCGATACGGCCGGCCAGGGCGTAGGCCACCACCAGCGGCGGCGAGGCCAGGTAGTTGGCCCGCACGTCGGAGTTGATGCGTCCCTCGAAGTTGCGGTTGCCTGAGAGCACGGAGACGGCCACCAGCTCGCGCTCCTCGATGATCCTGGAGACTGCGGCCGGCAGGGGGCCGCTGTTGCCGATGCAGGTGGTGCAGCCGTAGCCCACGAGGTTGAACTTGAGCTGGTCGAGGTAGGGGGTGAGGCCCGCCTCGCGCAGGTACTCGGTGACGACCTTGGAGCCGGGGGCGAGGCTGGTCTTGACCCAGGGCCGGGTCGAGAGCCCCTTCTCCACCGCCTTCTTCGCCAGCAGGCCGGCGGCCACCATGACCGACGGGTTGGAGGTGTTGGTGCAGCTCGTGATGGCGGCGATCACCACCGAGCCGTCGCGCAGCCCGGCGGCGGCCTCGGCGCCCACCTCCACCTCGGGCTCGGCCACGGCGAGGCCGCTGGCGGTGCCGCCGGCGGTCTGGAGCCCGGGGCCCGCCGAGCGCACCTTGCCCCCCTTGCCGGCGGCCGTCAGGCTGTCCAGCTCCTTGAGGAACGAGGACTTGACGCTGGAGAGGCGGACCCGGTCCTGCGGCCGGCGCGGGCCGGCGAGGCTCGGCTCGACCGTGCCGAGATCCAGCTCCAGAGTGTCGGAGTAGACCGGCTCCGGGGAGGCCGCCGTATGGAAGAGTCCCTGCTCCTTCATGTAGGCCTCCACCAGCTCCACGGTCTCGGCCGGGCGGCCGGTGAAGGTCAGGTAGTCGAGGGCTACCTGGTCCACGGGGAAGATGCCGCAGGTGGCGCCGTACTCCGGGGCCATGTTGCCGATGGTGGCGCGGTCGGCCAGCGCCAGGTTGGCGAGGCCGGGGCCGAAGAACTCGACGAACTTGCCCACCACTCCCTTCTTGCGCAGCATCTCGGTCACCGTCAGCACGAGGTCGGTGGCGGTGGAGCCCTCGGGCAGGCCGCCGGAGAGGCGGAAGCCCACGACCTGGGGGATCAGCATGGAGACCGGCTGGCCGAGCATGGCCGCCTCGGCCTCGATGCCGCCCACGCCCCAGCCGAGGACGCCCAGGCCGTTGACCATGGTGGTGTGGGAGTCGGTCCCCACCAGGGTGTCCGGGTAGGCGTAGAGCCCGCCGTCCACTTCGCCGGTCATCACCACGCGGGCGAGGTACTCCAGGTTGACCTGGTGGACGATGCCGGTGTCGGGCGGCACGACCTTGAAGTTGTCGAAGGCGGTCTGGCCCCAGCGCAGGAAGGCGTAGCGCTCGCGGTTGCGCTCGAATTCCTTCTCGGCGTTGATGAGGAAGGCGGCGGCGGAGCCGTACTCGTCCACCTGCACGGAGTGGTCGATCACCAGCTCGACGGGCTGGAGCGGATTGATCTTCTTCGGATCGCCCCCCATGGCCACCATGGCGTCGCGCATGGCGGCGAGGTCCACCACGGCGGGCACGCCCGTGAAGTCCTGCAACAGGACGCGGGCGGGCATGAAGGCGATCTCGCGTGACGGCACGGCGGCCGGGTCCCATTTGGCGAGCGCCTCGATCTCGTCGGCGCCGACGACCGCGCCGTCCTCGCGGCGCAGCAGGTTCTCGAGCAGGATGCGCAGCGCGTACGGGAGGCGGGCGATGTTCCAGCCCCGCTTCTCCAGAGCGTCCAAGCGGGTCAGGCGGACCTCACGCCCGCCTACCCGCAGAGTCGAGCGGCTTCCGAAACTGTCTTTCATGGGACTTTCCTCTCCTCGGATCTCTTCCGGCACGGGCGCTGGGGGTGCGCCGCCGGGCCAAAGATATCAGCTTGTCCCGATTTCTCCCAAGGGCGGCTCCGCCGGAGGCTGCCGGAGGTTAAGATGAGGGCATGTCCGTAGCGGGTTCCGATCTTACGGCTCCGATCCTCCTGATGGCCATGCCGCAGGTGCTCGATCCGTTCTTCCACCGCAGCGTCGTGCTGCTGCTCCACCACGAGTCCGAAGGCAGCTTCGGTTTCATCGTCAACCGGCCGACCGGCATCAAGGTCAGCGAGATCCTCAAGGGCATGGACGTGAGCTGGCAAGGCAAGGACGAGGAGGTCGCCTTCTTCGGCGGCCCCGTGCAGCCGCAGATCGGCACCGTGCTGTTCGCCCCCGCGCTGGCCGGCAACGGCCACGCCGCCTTCTCCGCCGAGGCCGGCGGCGGGACGGCCGAGGAGGAGGACTCCTCCACCGAGGTCATCCCCGGCGTGGCCCTGACCCAGCACATCGGCGACCTCTCCCGGCTGGCCGAGGCGCCTCCCGAGGACTTCCGGCTGATCCTCGGCTACGCCGGCTGGGGCGAGGGCCAACTCATGGAGGAGATCCTCCGCAACGACTGGCTGACAGCGCCGGCCAGCGGCGATCTCATCTTCTACCCCGACCCGGAGCGGATCTGGGACGCCGCCCTCCGCTCGGTGGGAATCGATCCGGCGAACCTGCCGTCCTGGGTTCCCGGCGGAACGTCCGAGGAGTCGGCGAACTAGCGCGCTTCTCTTGGGATCATGAAGACCGAGCACCACCGATCGGCCGGCGGTCTGGTTGTTCAAGGGTGTCGCATTCTCCTGATTTCTACGCAGTCCGGCCGGCGCTGGCAGCTTCCCAAGGGGCACATCGAGGAGGGGGAGACCCCGGAACAGACGGCGGTGCGCGAGGTGCGCGAGGAGACCGGCGTCACCGGCCGGGTGGTGGCTCCCCTGCCCGGGGTCGAGTACTGGTTCATCGAGAGAGGGCAGCGGCGGGTCCACAAGTATGTGGACTACTTCCTCCTGGACTACGTCAGCGGCGACCCTGCCGACTTCGACGCCCGCGAGGTCTCGGGGGCGGGCTGGTTCTCCTGGGACGAGGGGATCGCCAAGCTCTCTTTCGAGAACGAGCGCAAGGTGGTCCTGGAGGCGCGGGAAATCTCGGCCAATGGCGATCCTCGCGCAGGGACGGGATAAGATCCGCGCATGATCCGCGCCCTGGTCCAGATCGCGTTGAACGGCGTGGCCGTGCTGATCGCGGCCTACCTCGTCCCGGGCATCGAATACACCGGCACCCTGCCGCGGCTGCTGCTGGTGGGTCTGGTCTTGGGGCTGGTGAACCTGATCGTCAAGCCGATCGTCTCCTTCTTCTCGTTCCCTCTGATCGTGCTCACGCTGGGCCTCTTTTACCTGGCGATCAACGGGCTGATGCTCTACCTGGTGGCCTGGCTGATGCCGGAGCTGCAGGTGCAGGGCTGCGCCGCGGCGGTGCTGGGCGGGCTGGTGATCGCGCTCTTCAACTGGGTGACGCGGGCCTTCACGTCGCGGGAGGATTGAGGGTGAAAGGGATCACTCCGGCCCAGGCCCGCCGGGAGTCGGGCAAGGCGAAGCGGGCGCGCGCGCTGGAGATCGTGGCGCGCCTACGGAGCGCCTATCCGGACGCCCGCTGCGCCCTCGACTTCGCGTCCCCGCTCCAGCTCCTGATCGCCACCGTCCTGGCGGCCCAGTGCACGGACGAGCGGGTCAACATGGTGACCCCTGTCCTTTTCCGGCGGTATCCCACGGCGCGGGACCTGGCGGCGGCCGAGCTGCCGGAGTTGGAGGAGATCGTGCGCACCACCGGCTTCTTCCGCAACAAGGCGCGAGCCGTGAAGGCCCTGGGGCAGACCCTGGTGGCGGAGCACGACGGCGAGGTGCCGGCCACCATGGACGCCCTGGTCGCCCTGCCCGGAGTCGGCCGCAAGACGGCCAACGTGGTCCTCGGCGCCGGCTACGGCCTCCGCGAGGGGATCGTGGTGGATACCCACGTCCAGCGCCTCTCGCGCCGGCTGGGGCTCACCGAGGAGACCGATCCCGAGAAGATCGAGCGCGACCTGCTGCCGCTGATCCCGCGCGACGACTGGACGCTCTTCGGCTACCTGATGCAGTACCACGGCCGCCAGACCTGCAAGGCGCGCAAGCCGCTGTGCGGCGCCTGTCCGGTGGCGGAGCTGTGCCCTTCGGCGGAGTTTTGACATGGATTCTGCCAAGATCGCCGTCGTCACCGGAGCCAGCACCGGCATCGGCGCCGCCACCGCCCGCGCCCTCGCCAGGGCGGGGTTCCGCGTGTTCATCGGCGCCCGCCGCGTGGACCGCCTGGAAGAGGTGGCCGGCCCGATCGGCGCGACCGCGCTTCCCCTGGACGTCACCGATCCCGGCAGCGTCGACGCTTTCGTCTCCCGCCTCCCTTCGGCCCTTCACGTCCTGGTCAACAACGCCGGCGGCGCGCTCGGCCTCGACCGCGTCGAGAGCGCCCGCGACGAGGACTGGATCCGCATGTGGGAGACCAACGTCCTGGGCGTGATGCGGATGACCCGCGCCCTGCTCCCCGCCCTGCGCGCCTCGGGGGACGGCCACATCGTCAACATGGGTTCCATCGCCGGCTTCGAGAGCTATCCGGGCGGCGCGGGCTACACCGGCGTCAAACACGCCGCGCGCACCCTGACCCGCACCTTGCGGTTGGAGTTGCTGGGCGAGCCCATCCGGGTGACCGACGTCGCTCCCGGCCTGGTGGAGACCGAGTTCTCCCTGGTGCGCTTCAAGGGGGACGCCGAGCGGGCGAAGTCAGTCTACCAGGGCATGGAGCCGCTCACCGGCGAGGACGTCGCCGACTGCGTCGTCTGGGCGGTCACCCGCCCGTCCCACGTCAACATCGACGAGATCGTCGTCCGCCCCCGCGACCAGGCCAGCGCCACCCAGGTGCACCGGCGGGAGCCCGCCGGCTCTTAGCCTTGCGCGCCCGCCCGGCCCTCCTCCTCGCTGCGGCGGCCCTGCTGCTTTCGGTTTCTTTTGCGGGGTGCGGCAAGCCGAAGACCACGCCGGAGATGTACAGGAAGCTCTGCGCCCGCTGCCACGGTAAGGAGGGGGAGGGCAACAAGCGCGGGCTCCGCCTCTATCCGCACCTCGACTTCAGCCAGTCCCCCATGGTGCGCCGGGGGGACCGGAAGGCGGTGCGCCAGCGCATCGCCGAGGGGCACGGCCCCATGCCCGCCTACCAGCGGCGGCTCACGCCCCAGGAGATCGACCGCATGGTGGACTTCACGTTCCAGTTAGCCCGTAAGGAGAAGCCCTGACATGGACCCGCAACGCCTGAAGAACGCCTACGACCAGCTCCAGAGCCTCGACGACCGGATGACCCACAAGGTCCGGCCCCGCCCGGGCGGCGCCCTCGTCCGGCCCAGTGCCGAGCAGCTCGAGGTGATGATGCGCGACCTCGCCAACTACACCATCGAGCTCAAGGAGGTCGTCCAGGAGCTGATTCTGGCCATCGCCTCCCGGCCGGCCGCGAGCCCGCCGCCGGGCGGAACGGCCTGATCGCCCCTCGGAGCGACATTCTGGTCCGCGAATTATGACTTGACAGGTCATTTCCGCCTGACTTATGCTCCGCCCCATGAAATCCATGGGAATCGCGGAGCTGAAAGCATTGCTTTCCGAAACTCTCGCCCGGGTCAAGGCGGGGGACGAGATCACCGTGACCGAGCATGGCAGGCCCATCGCCCGGATCGTTCCCTACTCGGCGGCTACCCCGGCCGCGGCCACCCAGGATCTGGTGCGGGCGGGCATGGTGCGGGCGCCGGAGAAGCCGCTCGACCACACCTTCTGGAAGCTGCCCCGGGCCGAGTACCTGCAACCGCCCCGGAGGCGGGACCTGGACGATCCGCACGATCCTGACGAGTGGGAGCTGCGGGAGGCGGTCTGAGGTTCTGGGACAGCTCGGCCCTGTTGGCCCTGGCGGCGCGGGAGGTCGCTTCCGAGAAGATGGACCTCCTGCTCCAGCGGGACCCCGAGGTGGCCTTCTGGTGGGGCGCTCCCCTGGCCTGCCTGACCGCGCTGGCCGACGCCAAGCGCCGGGAGCGGATCTCCGGCCTCGGCTTCGACCGCGGCCGCGCCGTGATCGACCACCTCCGGGCGCGCTCCTACGAGATTCAGCCCACCGGCGAGGTGCGCGCCCGGGCCGCCCGGCTGGTCTCGGTACACACCCTGAAGGCGGATCAGGCGCTGGAGCTGGCCGCCGCCCTGATCTGGTGCAAGGAGCGGACGAGCGGCGCCGGCTTCGTTTCCCTGGACAGTACCCTGCGGCTCGCCGCGGCCCTGGAGGGGTTCCGCGTGCTGCCCTACGCCGACGAGGTCCACGAGCCTGTGGAGGAAAGGATCTAAGTCTCGGAAGCCGGGATGTCCTGCTCGCCGACGGAGGCCAGGATCTCCAGGGCGCGCTCGGCGTCCCAGGGGTGGACCTCCAGGCGGCTCATGCCGGTGGGCGCGCCGGTGAGGAGGCTGACGCCGGGGAGGCGCTCCTCCAGGACGCAGGCGTCGATCCCCTCGGATTCGAGAAGGGTCTTGGCCAGGTGGGCCTCCCAGGGGGTCGGATACCGGCCGATGGTGACCAGGGCCTCCGGCTCCTCGGCTTCCAGGGGCTCGCCGGGCGCGAGGTCGTCATCCGTCACCAGGTAGAGGACGGGCCGGCGGTTGCGCAGGAGCTCGGTGGCGCGGTCATGGTCTTCGGAGCGGACCTGGAGCCGCAGGCCTCCCAGGGTGTGGGAGAGGGCTCCGTAGAGGCGAAAGAAGTGCTCATCCGCGATGACGGAGTAGATGCCCTCGGTCTCCAGGCAGGCGCGGGCGAGCTCCGCCTCCCAGGAAGAGGAGAAGGTCTGCAGGGTCACCAGCTTCTCAAGCTCGTATTCAGGCTGATCCGGCATCTCTGATACAGGTCCTACGCAAAACCCTCTCCTTCAGAAGTAACCGCCGGAGCGGAGGAGCACGTAGACACCCGCCGCCAGCACTCCGAAGAAGAACCCAGTCAGCAGGGCGGCCACGATCCCCGCCTTCCGTCCCCGCCAACTGGCGACGGCCAGGAAGGCGCCCACCACGCTCAACACGGCAAAGAGGAAGAACAGGGCCAGGGGCAGCCGCATTTCGGAAAATGGGGACACGCGGAACGATTCTAACCGGGTCGCGGCCCGATTTCTTGACACACTGCGGCATAGATCCCTAGGATGGCTCCATGACCGTCATCGAAGCCCCCACCCCCGTGAAGAACGCCCAGGCCGGCGCGGCGCCCGGCGCGCTGGCTTTCGAGGACGGGATCGCCTGGCTGCGGCTGGACGACCCGGAGAAGAAGGTCAACACCCTCTCGACCCGCACCTTCGAGTGGTTCGAGGGACAGATTTCGCGGCTGGAGAGCGGCCGCCCCGAGGGGCTGGTGATCTACTCCGGCAAGGCGGACAATTTCGTGGCCGGCGCCGATCTGGAAGAGTTGCTGCGCCTGGAGGACCCGGAGCACATCCTGGAAATGCTGCGCCGCGGCCATGAGCTGATGGAGCGGCTCGCCGGGCTACCCTTCCCCACCGTCGCGGCCATCCACGGCTCCTGCCTGGGCGGCGGCCTGGAGCTGGCGCTGGCCTGCAAGCACCGGGTGGCCACCGAGCACCGCAAAACCAGGCTGGGCCTTCCCGAGGTGCAGCTCGGTCTGATCCCGGGTCTCGGCGGCACCCAGCGGCTGCCGCGCCTGATCGGCGTGCCCGACGCCCTCGACCTGATCCTCACCGGCAAGCAGGTGGACGCGCGCAAGGCCAGGAAGCTCGGACTGGTGGACGACATCTGCCATCCCACCGACCTGCGCGCCGCCGCCGAGCGCGTGCTGCGGGGGAAGGAGGAGAAGAAGGCCAGGGCGAAGCCGATCGCCGCCCGCGCCGGGGACCTGCTGGCCCGCACGCCCTTGGGAGGCCCGATGGTGTGGGAGAAGGCCCGCTCCGGAGTGATGGAAAAGACCAAGGGCCAGTATCCGGCGCCGCTGGTGGCGGTCGACATCGTGCGCGAAGGCCTGAAGCTACCCCTGCGCCGTGCCCTGGACCTGGAGGCGGGGGCCTTCTCCGAGCTGGTCGTCTCCGACGTGGCCAAGAGCCTGATCTCCATCTTTTTCGCCAAGACCGAGGTGGAGTCGCGCGCCGCCAAGATCGGCCGCGGCGCCCGCCCGGTGGAGAGCGTGGGCGTGCTCGGCGCCGGCTTCATGGGCGCGGGCATCGCCCAGGTGCTCTCCGAGAAGGGCGTGCCCGTCGTCCTCAAGGACAAGGACCTCGCCGGCGTGGGCCGGGGTTACGGCTTCGCCCAGCAGCGCTTCAAGGAGCTGGTCAAGCGCCGCCGGTTCACCGAGGCCGAGGCCAAGGGAGCCATGGGGCGTATCCTGCCGACGGTCGAATATGACGCGCTGCGGCGGACGGACTTCGTGGTCGAGGCCGTCTTCGAGGACCTGGAGATCAAGCGCCGGGTGATCCGCGAGACCGAGGCGGCGGCCCCCGAGGGATTGATCTTCGCCTCCAACACCTCGGCGATCCCGATCTCCCAGCTCGCCCAGGCGAGCCTCCGGCCGGAAGGCGTGGTGGGCATGCACTTCTTCAGCCCCGTCCACAAGATGCCGCTGGTCGAGGTGATCCGCCACCCCGGCTCCTCGGACGAGGCCGTGGCCACCACCGTCGAGGTGGCGCGGAAGATGGGCAAGACGGTGATCGTGGTGGGCGACGGCCCCGGCTTCTTCACCTCGCGGGTGCTGGGCACGATGCTCAACGAGGCGGCCTGGATGCTGGCCGAGGGGATGAGCATCGAGCGGGTGGACCAGGCGATGACGCGCTGGGGCTGGCCCGTGGGGCCTTTCGCCCTGCTGGACGAGGTCGGGCTCGACGTGGCCCGCCACGCCGGCGGCGTGGTACGCGAGGCCCTGGGGGAACGGGTGGCGCCGCCGCCCCTCTTCGAGCGCATGGTGGCGGACAAGCGCCTCGGCCGGAAATCCAAACGCGGCTTCTATCTCTATGGAGAGGAAGAGAAGGACGGCAAGAAGGGCGGGAAGCGGGTGGACCCCGCGGTCTACAAGCTGCTGGGCTGGAAGCCGGCCGAGGCCGTGAACACCCAGGAGATCGTCGACCGCTGCTGGCTCCAGATGCTGAACGAGACCGCCCGTTGCATGGAAGAAGGGATCATCATCAACCCCGCCGACGTGGACATCGGCGTGATCTTCGGCTTCGGGTTCCCCCCCTTCCGGGGCGGCCTGCTGCGGGAGGCGGACCGCCACGGCCTGCGCTGGGTGGTGGACCGGCTGGACGGTTTCGCGGAGAGCTACGGCGAGCGGCTGCGGCCGGCGGCGCGGCTGCGGGAGATGGCGGAAAGGGGCGAGACGTTCTATAAATAATGTCTAAATGCCCGACACGCCGAACCGTATCCAGCCGCCCGTGCGGCGGCAGCCGTCCTTCCGCAAGCTGCGGGTCTACGCCTTCGACCCCAGCCTGAACTGGAACATCGATACGGCAGTCTTCAACCAGATGACCCTGCGCATCCCCTGGGAGGATCTGGAACCGGGGCCGGTCGGGGAATACCTGGAGATCGTGGATGTCGATCCGCCGAGCGACTGCTGCTATGCGCCGGTGGACCTCGACGACCGCTTCCTGCTGGCCCAGGACGGCCTCGATCCGGCGGAGGGGGACCCGCAGTTCCACCAGCAGATGGTGTACGCGGTGGCGATGACCACCATCCGCAACTTCGAGCGGGCCCTGGGCCGGCGCGTCCTCTGGTCGCCGGCGGGCGAGGAGCAGAAGTACAAGTTCGTGCGGCGGCTGCGGATCTACCCGCACGCCCTGCGCGAGGCCAACGCCTACTACAGCCCGTGGAAGAAGGCGCTGCTCTTCGGCTACTTCCCCGCCTCCCCCGAGAATCCGGGACGCAACCTGCCGGGCGGCACGGTGTTCACCTGCCTGTCGCACGACGTGGTGGCCCACGAGGTCACCCACGCGCTGCTGGACGGCCTGCACCGGCGGCTGAGCGAGCCGAGCAACCAGGACACCCTGGCTCTGCATGAGGCGTTCGCGGACATCGTCGCCCTGTTCCAGCACTTCTCCTTCCCGGCGGCGTTGCACGCCCAGATCCGGCGCACCCGGGGGGACCTGGGGAAGCAGAACCTCCTCGGCGAGCTGGCGCAGCAGTTCGGCCACGCCGTCGGCAACCGCGGCGCCCTGCGCGACGCTCTGGGGGCGGTGGATCCGAAGTCCGGGCAGTGGAAGCCCCGCGAGCCCGACCCCGCCGACCTGCGCGACACCCACGAGCCCCACGCCCGCGGCGCCATCCTGGTGGCAGCGGTGTTCGACGCCTTCCTGACCATCTACAAGTCGCGCATCACCGACCTGCTGCGCATCGCCTCGTCCGGGACGGGAGTGCTGCCGGAAGGAGAGCTGCACCCGGACCTGGTGGAGCGTCTGGCCCGTGAGGCGTCGAGCTCGGCCACCCACATCCTCAACATGTGCATCCGTGCCCTCGACTACTGCCCGCCGGTGGACGTTCACTTCGGCGACTACCTGCGGGCGATGATCACCGCCGACCGCGACCTGGTGCCGGACGACGACCGCTCCTACCGCACGGCCATGATCGAGGCCTTCCGCCGCCGGGGGATCTTCCCCGAGGGGGTGCGCAGCCTGTCGGCGGAGAACCTCTACTGGTCGGGTCCCCTGGAGGGGGACGTGGACGAGTTCGAAAAGCTGCTGCCGGGGGTCGAGCAGTTGCGGCGGCTGCCCCCCGACTGGTCGTTGAAGAGCGACCGCAAGAAGGTGTGGGACGACATGCGGGAGAGCGCCCGGGCGGTCCACGACTGGCTGACGACCGAGAGCGGCCGCTCCCTGGGATTGCGCGTGGGGCTGGCGCTCGGCCCGGACGCCCCGCGGTCGATCGAGCGCGACAAGCAAGAGCTGCCCAAGGTCGAGGTCCACTCCGTCCGTCCCGCCCGCCGGCTGGGGCCGGACGGCCACACCATCACCGATCTGGTCATCGAGGTGACGCAGCGGCGGCGCGGCTACTTCGATCCCCAGGTACAGGAGCAGGCCGATCGCGGGGAGCTGAACCCGCCGCCGCGGCAGGACTTCTGGTTCCGCGGCGGCAGCACGTTCCTGGTGGACCTGGAGAAGCGACAGGTGCGCTACAGCATCGGCAAGGGCATCCTGCGCGAGTCCCGCCTGGAAGCCCAGAGGCGTTTCCTGGAGGCCTCCGAGCGCTCCCTGCGCGCCACCTATTTCGGCGATCTCCGGCTGCGGCCCGACGCCGAGCCCTTCGCGCTGCTCCACCGCTCGCTGTGAGGAGGCCCCGCATGACCTCTCCCTCGATGACCGTCCAGGGCTCCTGCGTGAAGATCCGCATGTACCGGCAGGGGATGGGCGACTGCTTCCTCCTCGCCTTTCCCACCCGCAACGGCAGGCGGCCCTGCTACATGCTGATCGACTGCGGCGTGCTGGACGGCACGCCGGGCGCCCGCGGGCGGATGAAGAAGGTCGCGGAGAGCCTGCGCCAGGCCACCGGCGGGAGGATCGACGTCCTGGTCGTCACCCACCAGCATTGGGGCAACCTGTCGGGGTTCGAGCTGGCCCGCGAAGTCTTCGACAAGCTGGAGATCGGCCAGGTCTGGGCCTCCTGGACCGAGGACCCGGAAGACCCCCTGGCCCGCGAGCTGAGGGAGCGGCGGACCGCCACGCTGCGGGGACTGCACGCGGCGGCCGGCGGCCTGCGGCTGCGGGGCGCCACGGACCGCGCCGGCGCGCTCGACTCCCTGCTGGGCCTCTACGGCGAGCGGAACGGCGGCGGGGAGGCGGCCACCGAGCGCGTCCTCCGCCACCTGCTCGGCCTCGCCGGACAATCCCGTTTCTGCGTCCCCGGCGAGGCTCCCCTGGCGCTGCCGGGGGTCGCGGCGGCGCGCGTCTTCGTCCTCGGCCCTCCAAGAGACGAGGAGCTGCTGACGCGCTCCAGCCCGTCGCGCGCGGCCGACGCCTACGGCGAGAGCAGCCTGACGCTGGATGAGGAGAGCGCCTTCCACGCGGCGGCCCTGGCGGCGGCGGCGGAGGCCCTGAGCGCGGACGACACCGAGCTGCGCGACCTCAGCCTGCCGTTCGACCGCATGTACCGGGTCCCCATGGCGGCGGCGCAACGGGACTGCTTCTTCCAGGAGCACTATTTCAAGGACGACCGCGATTGGCGGCGCATCGACGGCGACTGGCTGGCGTACGCCTGCGATCTCGCCCTGCGGCTGGACAGCGACACCAACAACACCAGCCTGGCGCTGGCCATCGAGCTGGTGCCCAGCGGCAAGGTCCTGCTCTTCCCGGCCGACGCCCAGGCCGGGAGCTGGATCTCCTGGCACGACCACCTCTGGGAGGACGGGGACGATCCGGACTGCGCCGCGCTGACGGCGGCCGATCTCCTCCGCCGCACGGTGGTCTACAAGGTCGGCCACCACGCCAGCCACAACGCCACCCCGCGCGAGGGGGGGCTGGATCTGATGGAGAGCCCGGAGCTGGTCGCCCTCATCCCGGTGGACGAGGCAGCGGCCCGCAACCCCAGGGACGGCTGTCCCCATGGCTGGAACATGCCCTTCCCGCCGCTGCTGGCGCGGCTGGTCCAGAAGACCCGCGGCCGCGTCGTGCGCGCCGACGCCGGCCTGCCCGAGAAGCCCCCCTACGTGAGCGCCCGGGACTGGAAGGCGTTCGAGGAGTGCTGCGCCGCCAGCCGGGACGGCCTGTACATCGAGCTGACCGTCAGCAACCCAGACCCGGGGCGCCGCCGCTCATCGTGAGAGGCGCCGCCGCAGCAGCCACTCGTTGAGCCAGACGGCGGCGAAGGCGATGCCGGCGGCGATGCCGACGAGGCGGAAGGCGTCGGCGTCGCGGCCGAGCTGCACGAGCTGGTAGATGGCCAGCGACAGCGTCTCGGTCTTCCCCGGGATGCTCCCCGCCACCATGATGGTGGCGCCGAACTCGCCGATGGAACGGGCATAGGCCAGCAGGGTGCCGCCCAGGATGCCGCGCGCGGCCAGCGGCAGCGTGACGGTGAGGAAGGCGCGGAGGCGGCCGGCGCCGAGGGTGCGGGCGGCCTGCTCCAGCCTGGGGTCGACCTCCTCGAAGGCCACCCGCGCGCCGCGCACCAGCAGCGGGAAGGACATCACCGCCAGCGCCAGCACCACGCCGCGCCAGGTGAAGACGACCTCCAGGCCCATCTCCTGGAGCAGCCGGCCCAGCGGCCCCCGGCGCCCGGCGAGCTTGAGCAGGATCAGGCCGGTGGCCACGGGAGGCAGCACGAGGGGGAGGGCCACCAGCGTCTCCACCAGTGACTTCCCCCGCCAGCGGTAGCGGGCCAGGAGCCAGGCGAGGGCGAGGCCGGGAGGGAGGATAAGCAGGGTCGAGAGCGCGGACACGCCCAGAGTGAACCGGACGATCTGCCACTCTTCCGGACTCATCGGTCCGGTGAGCCTAACAGACGGGGCTCTCCCGGGGCATCAGGCCACGGTCCGCACCTTCGACAGGATCTTGTCCAGGTCGTCCGCGGAGATGTCGGCGTCGGCGAAGTCGTCGGCGCCGAAGTCCTCGGCCGCCTCGGCGGGGACTTCAGGCTCCGCGGCGGACCGGTTGTCCAGCCAGCGCGCCAGCTCGCCGACCGTCTGGTGCTCGAAGAGTTGCTCCGGCGAGAACTGGAGCCCGCGGGCGGTGGCCCGGGCCACGATCTGGATGCCGATGACCGAATCCCCCCCGAGGTCGAAGAAGTTGTCGTCGACGCCCACCTGCTCGACGCCGAGGACGATCTGCCAGATCTGGGCGAGGGCCGTCTCGGTCGGGGTGGAAGGCGCGGCGTAGGCGGTCTCCAGCTCCGGGCGCTGGAACTTCGCCGGGGACGGCGCCTCCGGCGACGACTTCTGCTCGGCCCGTTTGCGCATCGCCTCAATAGTCCGCTGGAGGTCCATGGGCGAGACCGTCACCTGGCTGAAGCGGCCGCGGGCGAGGATGCGCCGGAACGCCTCCACGCCCTCGGACGGCCGGATCCAGTCGGACGAGCCGCCCGCGACCGCCTTGAGGGCCGCCGCCGGCGGCTGGGCCGCGGTGGGCCGGCGCCCCCCCTCGGCCACCCGGCGCATGGTGAAGTCCTCGACCTCGGCGCAGACCTCGCCGCCGGGGGTCATCAGCGTCACGTTCAGCGTCAACGTCTCGCCCCCTTCTCCCGGACGCGGGTCGTGGAGATGGGCGAAGAGGGCCGCCGGCAGCGGCGCCGCGTAGCGCACCCGGCCGTAGGAGGCGGGGAGCATGTGACCGCCGCTCACCATGCCGCCGCCGAAGGCGGTGGCGACGTCGAGGATCGCGGGGTGCAGGCCGAACGTCTCCACGTCGGCGGCGAACCCGGCCGGCAGCTCCATGGTGAGGAGCGCTTCGTCCGCGCCGATCCGCGCCCGGTGGAGGCAGCGCCAGCGCGGGCCCCAAGTGACGAGGCGGTCCTCCGCGGTGGAGGGCCCCAGGCCCTCGGTCCTGTCCGCCAGGGTGCAGCGGGCGGCGATCACCTCCACGTCCTGGCGGCCGGGGCGGCCGGCGAGAGGGTGCAGAGTGCCGCGGGCATGCTCCTGCCAATCGCCGCCGGCGCCCGCCCGGCTCTCCACCCGGAACGCCGTGCCGCCGGCCGTCTCCTCCAGGACCACCCGGATCCGCCGGGAGCCGGCGGGGACCAGCAGCGGGCTGACGAAGGCGACGTCCCGGATCTCCACCTCCCTCGCCCCGGACTCCAGGGCGTAGGCGGCGCGCGCCATCTCCAGATAGCTGGTGCCCGGGACCGTGGGCGTGCCGGCGACCAGGTGCTCGGCGAGGATCCAGTGGCGGTCCACCGAGATCTCGCCGGAGTAGGCCGCCAGGGCGCCCTCCGGCGTCTCGTCGCGCCGCTCCAGGAGGGGATGCAGGCCTTCCCGGGCCGCCGCCGCGGTCGGAATGGCTGCTGGAGCCTGGAGGGCCGGTGCCTTGGCCGCCTGGCGCACGCTGGAGAGGTCGGCGCGGGAGGCGGCGTCCACCGCCATCCCGACCTCCTGCCAAGCGCCCCAGCCGATGGAGACCGCGCGCACGCCCCGCGCCGACCATTGGCGGGCGAAGGCGTCCAGGAAGTTGTTGGCCGCGCAGTAGTCGACCTGCCCCACGCCGCCGGTGGCGGCGAAGGTAGACGAGCAGAGCGCGACGAAGTCGAGCGGCTCGCCCTCCAGCGCCGCGGCCAGGTTCAGGCTCCCCTGGACCTTGGGGGCCAGGACCCGCCCCGCCGCCTCGGCCGTCTTGAGGGCGATCAGACCGCCGCCGGGCACGCCGGCCGCGTGGATGGCGCCGTGGACGGCGCCGAAACGCTCCCGCGCCTGGCGGACGGCTTCGCGCATGGCCGCCTCGTCGGTGACGTCGGCGGCGACCACGAGCACCTCGGCCCCCAGCTCCTCCAGGCGCCGGACGCCTCGGACACGGGGGTCCGCCGCGTCGTCCGGAAAGCCCGAGCGGCTGGTCAGCACCAGCCGGGCACCGACCGACCGCGCCAAGTCCTCGGCCAGCACCAGGCCGATGCCGCCCAAGCCGCCGGTGATCAGATAGACGCCCTGGTCGCGGAGCGGCAGGCGCCGGCCCTCGGCGCGGCCCAGGCGGACCGGCTCGAAACGCTCCACCCAGCGCTCCTCGCCCCGCCAGGCGACCACCGGCTCAGCGGCGGGCGCCAGAGTCTCGGCGATCAGCAGCTCGGCGAGGCGCTCCGCCTCCTCCGGGTCCGCGGGCGCCTCGACGTCGACGGCCGCGCAGGAAATCTCCGGGTGCTCCAGGGGCAGCGTGCGCACGACGCCGAGCAGGGTGGCCCGCTCGGGAGCGGTCACAGTCTCGCCGCGGCCGACGGCCTGCAGACCGGCCGTGACCACGCGGAGCTGGACGCCGCCGGGCGGGAGACGCCGGGCGGTTTCCTGGGCCAGCCGGAGCAGGGGGAGGAAGCCGCCGTCGGCGTCCGGACCGGGATCAAGCCCCCGCAGGTCGACGACGCGGTCCGCCGGCTCGCTCCAGTCTTCGCCCAGAGCGACGGCCTCGCCGCGCTCCGCGATCTTCCGCGCCATGGCCTCGGCCACGCCGGCGCGGTCGGGCAGGAGAAGCCAGCGGCGGGGCGCGCCGTCCGTCTCCGGCTCTTCCGGGGCCGCCGAAGGCGACCAGGAGGAGACGTAGAACCAGTCCGGGACCTCCCTGCGCACGTTGGGCCGCGCCGTCTCGACCGAAGCGGCCGGCCGGCGCTCGACCCAGTAGCGCTGGCGCTCGAAGGGATAGGTGGGAAGCTCCACCCGGTGGCGCCGCTCGCCGGCGTACAGCGATTTCCAGTCGATCTCGGCCCCCGCCAGCCAGAGCTGGCCGGTGGCGGTGAAAAAGAGCTCCGCGGCGGTCTGCGTCTCCTTCGGGTGCGGCAGCGAGCGTACGACGGCCCGCCCGGCGTCGCGGTCCAGGGCCTGCCGGGCGAAGGACGACAGCGTCTGCCCCGGCCCCACCTCCAGGAGCACGGCGTCCGAGTCGGCGGTGAGCGTCCGCAGGCCGTCCGCGAACCGTACGGCGCTCCGCAGGTGGCGCGCCCAGTAGCCGGGATCGGCCGCCTCCTCGCGGGTGATCCAGGCGCCAGTAAGGTTGGAGACGAACGGCAGCTCCGGCTCGCCGCGCCGCGTGCTCCGCACCCGCTCGGTGAAGGGGGCGAGGATCGGCTCCATCATCCCCGAGTGGAAGGCGTGCGAGGTGTGCAGGCGCCGCCCGTCGACGCCGCGGCGCGCCAGCTCCGCCTCCAGGACGGCCACGGCCTCCTCCGGGCCGGAGACCACCGTCCGGGCCGGTCCGTTGATCGCGGCCAGGGAAAGCTCCGGGCCGAGCAGCGGGACGATCTCCTCCTCCGGCAGGGGCACGGCCAGCATGGCGCCGGCGGGAAGAGCCTGCATGAGCCGGCCGCGCTCGGCGACCAGGGTCAGGGCGTCCTCCAGGCTGAAGACGCCCGCCAGGCAGGCCGCCACGTACTCGCCCAGGCTGTGGCCCATCATGGCCCGCGGGCGAACGCCCCGGTCCATCCAGAGCCGCGCCAGCGCGTGCTCGATCACGAACAGGGCCGGCTGGGAGAGGGCCGTCTGCTCCAGGCGGCGCCCCGCCTCTTCCATCTCCTCGGGACCAGGAAAGAGCACCGTCCGCAGGTCGAGCCCCAGGAGCGGCTTCAGGACCTCGCAGCAGCGGTCGACGTTCTCCCGGAAGGCGGGCTCGGTCTCGTAGAGCTCGCGGCCCATCCCGGGGTATTGCGCGCCCTGGCCCGGGAACAGGAAGACGACCGCCCGGCCGCGCAGCTCCTGGAGCCCGTTCTGGAAGCGTCCGCCCTCCAGGCCCTCGACGGCGCCGGCCAGGTCGCGGCAGACCAGGAAACCACGGTGCTTGCCCGGACGGCGGCCCAACTGGAGGGTGAAGGCGGCGTCGGCCAGGGGCAGCTCGGGGTTCCGCCGCAGGTGCGCGGCGAGATCGGAGCGGAGGGTGTCCAGGGCCGTGGCCGTGTTCGCCGAGAGCGCCAGGAGCTGCCACGGGCGGGAGGGGCCGGAGGGCCGCGCCGGCGGCGCCTCTTCGAGGATGACGTGGGCGTTGGTCCCGCCGACGCCGAACGAGCTGAGGCCAGCCCGCAGGGGGGAGCCGGCCGGCCGCCAATCGGAGAGCCGGGCGTTGACCCGGAACGGGCTGTTTTCGAAGTCGATCTGCGGGTTGGGCCGCTCGAAGTGGAGGCTCGGCGGGAGCTGCCGGTGCCGCATGGAGAGCGCGACTTTGATCAGCCCGGTGACGCCGGCGGCGGAGCGCAGGTGGCCCACGTTGGCCTTGACCGATCCCAGGGCGCAGAAGCCCTTCCGCTCGGTGCCCGCGCGGAAGGCGCGGGCCAGCGCCGCCACCTCGATCGGGTCGCCGAGCGGGGTGCCGGTGCCGTGGGCCTCGACGTAGGTGATCGACTCGGGCTCCACCTCGGCGATGTGCTGGGCGGCGCGGACGACCTGGTACTGCCCCTCGGCCGCCGGGGCGCTGTAGCCGATCTTCAGCGAGCCGTCGTTGTTGAGGGCCGAGCCCTTGATGACCGCCTGGATGGGGTCGCCGTCCTCCATGGCGTCGGTCAGCCGCTTGAGGGCGACCACGGCGACACCGCTGCCGAAGACCGTCCCCCGGGCCGCGGCGTCGAAGGCGCGGCAGTGCCCGTCGGGCGAGTGCATGCTCCCCTCGCGGGCGTGGTACCCCACCGTCTGCGGGATCTTCAGCGACACGCCTCCCGCCAGGGCGAGGTCGCACTCGCCGGACAGCAGGGCCTGGCAGGCGAGGTGGACGGCCACCAGCGAGGTCGAGCAGGCCGTCTGCACCGTGATGCTCGGGCCGCGCAGGTTCAGCTTGTAGGAGACCCGCGTGGCCATGTAGTCCTTGTCGTTGCCGAGCTCGATCTGCAGCAGGCTGGCGGTCTCGAAGATGTCGGGGTGGGAGAAGAGGTTCTGGATGTACGAGCTCTGCTCCATGCCGCCGTACACCCCGATCAGCCCGGGATAGGCCTCCTCGTTGTAACCGGCCCGCTCCAGCGCCTCCCAGACGCACTCCAGGAAGAGCCGATGCTGGGGGTCCAGGAGGCGGACCTCGTGCAGCGGGATGCCGAAGAGGTTGGCGTCGAACCCCTGGACGTCGTCGAGCACCGGGGCCGCCTTCACGTAGGTCGGATGGTTCAGCAGGGCGGGGGCGACCCCGGCGGCGAGCAGTTCCTCGTCGGTGAAGAAGCGGATCGACTCGACGCCGTTCTTCAGGTTCTCCCAGAACCGCTCGATCGTCGGGGCGCCCGGAAAGCGGCCCGCCATGCCGATGACGGCGACCTCGGAGCCGTTCCATTCCCGGGGTGCTTCGGACTCTCTGCTCATCGCTTATCCCCTATCTGCCTGCCGCTTCTGCAGCCGCTGCTTGCGCCAGTCCTTGCCTTCGCGGAGCCGCTCGGAGCGCTCTTCGGCCTGCGACGGCACGGGCGCCGCCGCGCCGCCGTCGCTCTCGCCCAGGTGCCGGGCGAGCCGGTGGACGCTCGGATGGTTGAACATGTCCATCAGGGAGATCTCACGGCCGAGGGCGGCGTGGAGCGCGTTGTGGACCCGCACCACGTGCACCGAGTTGGCGCCGAGATCGAAGAAGTTGTCGTGCACGCCCACGCGGGGCAGGCTCAGGACCTGGGCCACCACGTCCGCGATCACCCGCTCGACGTCGGTCTCCGGCGCCACATAGGAACCGTCGGCCGGCGCGTCGGACTGGCGCAGCGTCTCGGGCTCGGGCAGGGCCTTGCGGTCCACCTTGCCGTTGGACGACAGCGGCAGCGCGTCGAGCCGCATCAGGTGCGCGGGCACCATGTACTCCGGCACCTTGCCGCGGAGGAATTCGCGGATCCCGGCGAGGATGTCGGTCCCCTGGCGGGCCGGCGCGGCGGCCCTGGGCGCCTCGCCCAGGCCATCGGCCACCGCGTGGTACTCCGCCACCTCGGAGAGGTAGGCCGCCATGCGGGTCTGGTCCGCGGCGATGCGTCCGCCGAGGAGCGTGTGCACCAGCTCGTCGCCCGCCTCCAGGCGGAAGAAGGTCCGCACCGGGTCGAGCCGCAGCCCGCCCATCTGGGCGAGGCCGATGCGGAGGGCCGGCGCGGCGGTCTCGAGGGCCTGGGCCCGGTGGCCCGCCGCCAGCGCCGCCCGGCGCCGGTCGCGGCCGGTCCGCAGGGAGCCCGCGCGGGCGATGAACAGGAGGGCGAGCCCCGACTGTTCGAAGACGTCGTGGTTGACCGGGTCATAGAGCGAGGAGGTGAGCGTGGCGCCCTCCTCCAGCAACGTCAGCCGGTGAGCCTCAGGCTCGTAGGCGTAGGTGCCGCCGGGCAGGCCTTCGGCGCGGCCGGGCTTGACGTACAGGAACAGGTCGAGCGCCGGCTCTCCCTGTTCCAGTAACGTCGCGAGCAGGGTCCCGAGGTCGGCCAGGGGTACGGCCCCTTCGCCGGGGAACCGCCGGTAGCTGCGGCGGGCGACGTAGAGAGACTCGATCCGCTCCGGGGTCAGCCGCGGCTTCGGCAGCTCGATCCGCGGCCGGCCCTCGTCGGCGCGCAAACCATGATGGGCGGTCTTGAAGCGCAGCCGCTCGATGGGATCGGTCAGCACCGCGACAGCCGGCGCCGGCCCGTCCTCGTCCTGGTCCGCGAAGGGCTCCGGCGCCGGGGCCTCGCGGTCGGGATCGATGAAGCCTCCCAGCAGAGCCTGCATCGGCTCGTGGCTCTCCTCCAGTCCGAGAACGCCGCGCAGCTCGCCGAGCCTGCCCTCGGCGGGCGAGAGGCCCAGGCCGTGCTCCGCCGCCGCGCCCGCCAGCAGCTCGGCCATCAGGCCGGCTTCGACGGCCACGAACCGGCGGCTCACGGCGCCGTACAGCGGGGCGATGGCAGCCATGCGGGCCACCAGGAAGATGGCGAATCCGGCCTCCGCGAAGACCTCGCGGTCGGCCGGGGCGAACAGCGACGGCTCGATCGTCGCGCCTTCGGCCAGGAGCACCAGGCCGTGGCCGCTCGGGTCGTAGTAGTAGGCGCCGCCGGCCAGGCCTTCGACCTTGCCCGGCGCGGCGTAGAGGTAGGCCTGCACCGGGTAGAGATTGCCGGCCGAGCCGTAGCGGTGCTTGGGGAAGGGCGAGCCCTCGATCTCGATGCGCATCAGCGAGCCCAGGACGGCCCCGACGTCCTCCAGGGGGACCGGCGCGCGGTGGAAGCGGCGGCGCGCCAGGTGGGGGGCCGGCGCGGCGCCCGCAGCCGGCAGGTCGGTCCAGGCTCGGCCGTCCTCGCGCCGCAGCGCCTCCTCCATGCCCTCGCCGGGCTTCTTGAGCACGACGTAGCCGACGAGTTGCTTGGCGCCGCGCAGGTCGCCGTGGGCGGTGACCACGGCCGCCGACACCGCCGGGTGCTGCGTCAGGGCGGACTCGATCTCTCCCAGCTCGATGCGGTGGCCCTGGATCTTGACCTGGAAGTCGTCGCGTCCGAGGAACTCGATGTGGCCGTCCGGGAGCATGCGTCCGAGGTCTCCTGTGCGGTAGAGCGGCTCACCTGTCCGTGGGTGGGTGAGGAACTGGGCGCGCGTCTTCTCCTCGTCGCGCCAATAGCCCTTGGCCAAGCCGATGCCGCCGATGTAGAGGTTTCCCTGCACACCCAACGGGCGCGGCTCGAGGTCGTGGTCGAGGACGTAGAAGGTCTGGTTCCGCATCGGCCGGCCGTAGGGGATGCTCACCCAGTCGGCCGGTACCTCGCCGATCGGGTAGTGGATCGACCAGATCGACGCCTCGGTGGCGCCGCCCAGGCTGACGATCTGGATGCCGGGGAAGGCCGTGCGGATGCGGTCCGGCAGCCGCGGCGGAATCCAGTCCCCTGACATGGTCACGGCGCGCAGCGGGAAGTCGAGGTCGCCGGGGCGGCCGGCGCCGTACTCGACCAGCATCTCCATCAGGGCCGGCACCGAGTTCCAGATCGTCACCCGCTCGCGGGCGGCCAGCTCCGCCCAGTGGCGCGGATCGCGGTGGGTGCCGGCGTCCGGGATCACCAGGGCGCCGCCCGCCGCGAGCAGGCCGAAGATGTCGTAGACCGACAGGTCGAAGCTGAGCTGCGACAGGGCGAGGACCCGGTCATCCGGACCCACGCCGAAGCTCAGGTTGACGTCCACGCAGGTGTTGAGGGCGCCGCGGTGGTCGATCATCACGCCTTTGGGCAGGCCGGTGGAGCCGGAGGTGAAGATGACGTAGGCCAGGTCCTCCGGCCCCTGCGCCGCCGACAGCGGCTCCAGGACCGGCCCTTCGAAGTCGGAGTCGTCCACCGCGATCCTCGCCAGGCCGGCGGGCCAGTCCAGGGAGCCGGCGAAGGCCGGTTGGGTCAGGGCGACGGCGACCTCGCCGCGCTCCAGCAGGTAGTGCAATCGCTCGGCCGGCATATGGGCGTCGATGGGCAGGTAGGCGCCGCCGGCGCGCAGGATGGAGAAGGCCGCCACCACCTGCTCCCAGCCCTTCTCCATGACGATGCCCACGAGCTGGTTCGGCCGCACCCCCAGCCGCCGCAGGCGGTGGGCCAGGGCGAGGGAGGAGCGGTCGAGCTGGCCGTAGGTCAACCGCTTCGCCGAGGTGATTACGGCGGCGGCGTCCGGGGCGCGTTCCGCCCAGGCCAGGAAGGGCTCGTGGAGGAGCCCCGCCGGGACCGGTGCGGCGGTGTCGTTGTACTCGGCGAGCAGGCGGAGCTGGCCGGCCGGCAGCAGGTCGCGCACCGGCTCGCGCCAGGCCTCCTCCGCGTCCGCCAGCCGCCCGATCAGGCCCTCGTAGGCGGCGAACATGTCGTCGAGCATCCCGTCGGGGAAGAGCTGCTCGACGGCGTCCCATTTGTAGCTGAGCGCGCCCCGGCTCTCCGTGACCTGGTGGTCGAGCCAGACCTGCGGCGTCTGCGAGATGCCGTAGACCCATCCGCCCTTCGCTTCCCGGGGCTCCTCCGCCGCCGTCTCCGGCTCCGCCTTCTCGGCCTGGTTCAGGGTGCTGGTGAAGACCACCGGCATCATCGTTCCCACCCCGCCGCGCATCCGCGCGAGCTCGCGGAGCACGCGGACGCCGCTCACCAGCCGGTGGTCGAGGTCGTCCCAGAGCCGTTCCTGGATCCTCTGCGCCCGCTCCGCGAAGCCGGCGCCCGCAGGCCGCTCCACGGCGAGCAGCGTGATCGAAGTGAAGTCGCCCACGATCTCGTCCACCTGGCGGTGGAGGGGGAGGCGGTTGAACAGCGTCAGGTTGATGGTCATGTCCGGGTTCTCGCACCAGGCGGCGAGGACCTCGGTCCAGGCGGCGAGGAGCATGCTGGACGGGGTGAGCCCCGCCCGGCTCGCCCGGCCCTTCAGGCGCTCCCAGGCCTTGCGGTCGAGCCGGCCGTTGCGGCGCACGAAGCGCGGGGACTCGATCTCGGCCGGGGTCCTGGCCAACGGCAGGGCCGGCGCCGGGGGCAGCGAGGCCAGCCGCCCGCGCCAGTACTCCAGGGCACGCTGGTAGGCCCGGGACTCGCGCAGGGCCGCCTCGGCTAGGATGTAGTCCCGGAAACAGAGATCCAGCCGCGGCAGCTCCAGATCCGGGTCCATGTAGAACCGGCCCAGCTCGCTGCCGAGGATGCGGAAGCTCCAGGCGTCGCCGATCAGCAGGTCGAGGCTGACATGCAGCCGCACCCGGTCGTCCAGCAGCGAGACCGCGATCTCGAACAGGGGCCAGCGGTCGGCCGGCAGCACCTGGTGCGACATGCGGCCGCGCACCTCCAGCAGCCCCTGCTCGGCCTCGGCGTCCGCGAGCCCGCGCACGTCGAGCACGGCGGCCACATAGGGCGGCACCTCGGGGAGGATCTGCTGCCGGCCGTCGGGCTGCACGATCGCCCGCAGCATGCCGTGGCGATCGATGAGCCGCCGCAGGGCGTGGTTGAGCCGCGCCACGTCGAGCTCCGGCACGTCGATCTCGAAGTAGAGGTGGGTGGAGACCGAGCCGAGCTCCAGCGCGCCGCTGCGGCCGATCCAGTAGGCCTCCTGCACGTCGGTCAGCGGGAACGGCAGGGCGGCCTCGGCGGCGTTGGGCTCGATCTGCGGCAGGGCGCCGGAGAAGTCCTCCACGCCCTCGGCGCGGCGCGCCGCCACCGCGGCGGCCAGCTCGGCTACGGTGGGCGCCTGGAACAGCGCCCGCAGCGGCAGGTCGGCGCCCAGCCGCTCGGCGATGCGGAACATCAGCCGGGTGGCCAGGATGGAATGGCCGCCCAACTCGAAGAAGTTGTCCCGCGCGCCGACCCTCTCCACGCCCAGCACCTCGGCCCAAAGCGCGGCGATGGCCTCCTCGGTGGGGGTGGAGGGGGCGACGTAGCCGCTCCCGGCCGCGGCGCGCTCCGGCGCCGGCAGGGCCTTGCGGTCCACCTTGCCGTTCGGCGTCAGCGGGAAGGCCTCCAGGATCATCACCGCCGACGGCGTCATGTACTCGGGCAGGGTCGCCCGCACGTGGTCCCGCAGATCCTGGGGCTCCGGCGCGGTTCCCGGGGCGGGGACGACGTAAGCCACCAGCCGCGCGTCCCCCTCGCGCTCGGCGCGGGCCGCGACCACGGCCTGGGCCACGGCCGGATGCCGGCCGAGGGCGGCCTCGATCTCGCCCAGCTCGATGCGGAAGCCGCGGACCTTCACCTGGAAGTCGATGCGGCCCAGGAATTCCAGGTCGCCGTCCGGGCGGAAGCGGGTCAGGTCGCCCGTCCTGTAGAGGCGGGAGCCGCCGGCCCGGAAGGGATCGGGCACGAAGCGCTCGGCGGTGAGGTCGGGCCGGCCGAAATAGCCGCGGGCCAGGCCGTCGCCGCCGATCAGCAGCTCGCCGGGCACGCCCACCGGCGCCGGCTGGCCGCCGCGCGACAGCACGTAGACCTGCGTGTTGGCGATCGCCCGGCCGAGCGTCGGACGGATGCCGGCGGCGACCGGCTGCACGGTGGACCAGATCGTGGTCTCGGTGGGTCCGTAGAGGTTCCAGACCTCGCCGGCCCGTTCGAGGAGCTGGCCGGCGAGGGCCTCGGGCAGCGCCTCGCCGCCGCAGAGGACCTTGAGCCGGCGGTCGCCCCGCCAGCCCGACTCCACCAGCATGCGCCAGGTGGCCGGCGTGGCCTGCATGACCGTGGCGCCGGTGCCGGCGATCAGACGCTGGAGGCGGGCGCCGTCCTGGGCCTCCTCGCGGCTCGCGATCACCAGCCGCGCTCCGGCGAGCAGCGGCAGGTACAGCTCCAGGCCGGCGATGTCGAACGAGATCGGCGTGACGGCCAGCAGCGCGTCGCTCTGGCCGAGCCCGGGCCGTTCGCGCATGGAGGAGAGGAAGTTGACCAGGGCGCCGTGGGGCACCTGGACGCCCTTGGGCCGGCCCGTCGATCCCGAGGTGTAGAGCACGTAGGCCAGATTGGCGGCATCGGCCTCCACTCCCGGGTCCTCCGGGCTCTCCAGCTCGATGGCGGGCGCGTCCGCGTCGAGGGAGACCACCCAGGCCCGGTGCGGCGGCAGCGCGTCGCGCAGGGATTCCTGGGTGATCACCACCGGCGCGGCCGAGTCCTCCAGCATCCAGGCCAGCCGCTCCATCGGATAGGAGGGGTCGAGGGGCACGTAGGCGCCGCCCGCCTTGAGGACGGCCAGCAGCGCCACCGGCAGGTCGGCCGAGCGGTCCAGGCAGACGCCCACGGCCACCTCCGGTCCGACGCCGAGCCGCCGCAGGTGATGGGCGAGCTGATTGGCCCGGTCGTCCAGGGCCCGGTAGGTGAGCTCCGTTCCTCCGGCCGTCACCGCGACGGTCTCCGGAGTGCGCGCCGCCCAGGCCGCGATCCACTCGTGGACGAGCCCGGCGGGCACCTCGCGGCCGGTGGCGTTCCACTCCACCAGGAGCTGGTCCCGCTCGCCGGCCGACAGCAGCGGCAGGCCGTCCACGCTCGTCCCCGGAGCCTCCGCCACCGCCTCCAGGAGCCGTCCGAAGTGGCCCAGCATGCGGGTGATCGTCGAGCGGTCGAACAGGTCGGTGTTGTACTCCAGGGACCCGGCGAGGCCGTCCGGCCGCTCGAACACGTTGAGCGTCAGGTCGAACTTCGCCGTGCCGATCTCGGTGGCGAAGGGGCTCAGGGTCAGCCCCGCCGGCAGCGACAGGCTGCCCGCCGGGGCGTTCTGCAGGGCGAACATCACCTGGAACAGCGGCGACACCGCCAGGTTGCGCTCCGGCTGCAGCTCGAAGACCACCTTCTCGAACGGCAGCTCCTGGTGGGCGAAGGCCGCCACCGAGGCCCGGCGCACCTGGACGAGCAGGCTCTCGAAGCTCGGCGCCGCCGAGAAGTCGCTGCGCAGGACGAGCGTGTTGACGAAGAAGCCGATCAGGCCTTCGAGCTGCGAGCGCGTCCGGTTGGCGGTCGGCGAGCCGATGGCGACGTCGTCCTGGCCCGAATAACGCTGGAGCAGGGTGGCGAAGGCGGCGAGCAGCGCCATGAACAGTGTGCCGCCCTGGCGCTGGCCCAGCGCCTTGAGAGCCGCCGCGGTCGCCGCCGGCACGGTGAAGCCGTGGGTGGCGCCGACGAAGGTCTGGAACGGCGGCCGGGGCCGGTCGGTCGGGAGCTGCAGGGTCTCGATCCCGGCGAGCGCTTCACGCCAGTAGGCGATCTCCCGCTCCAGGACCTCCGCCGTGAGCCATTCCCGCTGCCAGCGGGCGTAGTCGAGGTACTGGATCGGCAGCTCGGGCAGCGGCGAAGGCCGGCCCTCGCAGAAGGCGGTGTAGAGCGCCGAGACCTCGCTGATCAGCACGCCCGTCGACCAGCCGTCGCTCGCGATGTGGTGCATCGAGAAGAAGGCCGCGTGCTCTTGCGTCCCGAAGCGCGCCAGCAAGGTCCGCAGCATCGGGCCGCGCGCGAGGTCGAACGGCATCCGCGCGAGCTCCCGCGACAGCCGCCGCGCCTCGCTCTCCCGCGCCGGAGGCGGCAGGGCCTCCAGATCGACGACCGGTAGCGGCACCGGCCCGTCGGCGCCCACGACCTGCACCGGTCCGTCGGCGGTCTCGGCGAAGAACGACCGCAGCACCGAGTGGCGGCGGACGATCTCCGTCAGGCTCGCCGCCAGGGCTCCCACGTCCAGCCGGCCGCTCAGACGCGCGGCCACGGGCAGGTTGTAGGCCGGGCTGCCCGGGTCGATGCGGTCCAGCACCCACAAGCGCTCCTGGGAAAAGGAGAGAGGCCATGCGCTCCCCGGCTCGACCACGGCCGGCTCGATCGGCGTCCAGGCCGCCGCCGTCGCCCGCTCCACCGGGTAGCCCAACTCCCCGGCCAGGGCCCACGTCTCCTCGCCCAGGAAGTCCCGCCGGTAGGTCTGCCGCCAGCGCTCGGCCGTCCCCCGGTCCACCCCGGCATGCTGGTGGAACTTGACGTCGCCCAGCATGCGCGACTCGGCATGGAGGCCGTCGGTCATGCGGGCCGACTTCTCCTTATAGGGCTCGGCCATGTCGGGGTGGTAGTCGATCCCGAGGATCGCGCAGAGCGCCCGCAGCTCCCCTTCCGGATCGGCCACGAGGTCCTCGAAGCGCACCCAGTGCTGGCGATGGGCCGGCACCGACGCCAGGAACTCCGAGACGTTGCGGTGGCTCACCAGCCAGATCAGCTCGGCCAGCTCGCGGCGGCCGAAATTGTGCTCGCGGCGGAAGAAGAGCTGGTCGAGCTTGGCTTCCTCGAAGGAATGGATCATCCCGTACGGATGCCGGATCAGGTGGATGTAGACCGGCTCCTCGAAGACCTCCTCGGCGCGCCGGAGCACGGCCGGATCGAGGGCGTAGGAAGGGGTCTTGTCCACCAGGATGCGGTCGCCCAGCCACTCCTGGAAGAGCCTGTAGATCTCCGCCGTGGCGACGCCCCGTTCCTCCAGGTCCGCCACCAGCGCCCTGGCCTCGTCCGCGCCGCAGCGGCGGATCTCCATGACGGCGCGGAGGGCGCCTTCCAGCCAGAAGCTGTCGCGTCCCGGGAAGGCGTCGCGCCGCTCGGCCAGGGTGCCGAAGCCCAGGAGCTCCAGCTCCGGCGGCGAAAACAGCTTTGGATGACCACCCAGCATGACCCGCAGCAGCGTCGAGCCCGAGCGCGGCGGCGACAGCACGAAGACCGCCCGGCGGTTCTTCGCAGCGGCCGCGGGCGCCGCCGCCAGCGGCACGATCAGCGCGCGGAAGCGCTCGATCTCCGCGGCGCCGAGCCGGCGGTCCTCCGTAGCCGCGGCATCGTGGATCTCCAGGCCGAAGAGCCGGGAGACCGCCGCCGCGTGCTCGCGCACCAGGTAAGCGCTCATCTTCGCCACCGTCGGCGCGTCGAACAGCACGACCACGTGCACGATCTCGCCCAGCCGCTCCTGCAGCCGGTTGATCAGCACGGCGCCGGTGATCGAGTTGCCTCCCAGGGCGAAGAAGTCGTCGTGGATGCCGACCGCCTCGACGCCCAGCAGCTCGCTCCACAGCCCGGCGAGGTAGCGCTCCAGGGCGTCGCGCGGCGCCACGGCCTCCGTCACGGTCCCCGGGATGCGCTCCTCCCGCGGCAGCGCCCGGCGGTCCACCTTGCCGCTGGGCGACAGCGGCATCGCCTCCAGCACCACCCAGCCCGAGGGCAGCATGTACTCCGGCAGGGACGACGCCAGGGCGGACCTCAGGGCGGCCGGATTGATCTCCTCGATCTCCTGTCCCGTCTCGGGCACCACGTAGGCCACCAGGCGCCAGTCGCCGGCGCCGAGCCCGGACGCTCCCTGCCGCGCCACCACCACCGCCTCGCGCACCGGGGGTTGAGCCGCCAGGGCGGACTCGATCTCCCCAAGCTCGATCCGGAAGCCCCGGATCTTCACCTGGTGGTCGATGCGGCCCAGGAACTCGACCGCGCCGTCCGCCAGGTACCGCGACAGGTCCCCGGTCTTGTACAGGCGGGCTCCCGGCGCGCCGAACGGATCGGGGACGAAGCGGTCGGCCGTCAGATCGGGACGCTCCAGATAGCCGCGGCCCACCTGCGCGCCGCCGATGTACAGCTCGCCCGGAACCCCGGCCGGGACCTCCTCCAGGTAGCGGCCCAGCAGGTGGATGCGGGTGTTGGCGATCGGCCGCCCGATGGGCACGGTCAGACGGCGGCTGTCGCGCTCGCAGGCCCAGATCGTCACGTCCACCGCCGCCTCGGTCGGGCCGTAGAGGTTGAACAGGCCCGCCCCCGTCCATCCCAGGCGCTCGAAGAACCGGCGCTCGAGGTCCGAGGGCAACGCCTCGCCGCTCGCCACCACCCGCTTGAGCGAGCCGCAGCGGTCCAGCCCCGGGGCTTCCAGGAAGACCTGGAGCATCGAGGGCACGAAGTGGATGGTCGTCACCCCCTGCTCGGCGATCAGCCCCGTCAGGTAGGCGGGGTCCTGGTGGCCGCCCGGACGGGCGATCACCAGCCGCGCTCCCACCATCAGCGGCCAGAACAGCTCCCAGACCGAGACGTCGAAGCTGAACGGCGTCTTCTGGATCACCCGGTCCTCCGGCGTCAGGCCGAAGGCCTCCTGCATCCACAGCAGCCGGTTGACGATCCCGCGGTGGCTGTTCATGGCGCCCTTGGGACGCCCGGTCGAACCGGAGGTGAAGATCACGTAGGCGAGGTGGCCGGCGTCCGGCAGGCCGGCGATCTCTTCCCGAACCTCGGGCAGCGGCTCATCCAGGCAGACCACGCGCGCGGCATGCGCGGGCAGCACGCCCAGCAGGCGCTTCTGCGTCAATAGCAGCGGAGACGAGAGACCGCGCTGCGAATCTTCCAGCATGAAAGCCAGCCGGTCCGCGGGGTAGGAGGGATCGAGCGGCACGTAGGCGGCGCCGGCCTTGAGGATGCCCAGCAGCCCGACCATCATCTCCAGCGAGCGTTCGACGCAGATCCCGACCCGCGTCTCGGGGCCGGCGTCCAGGCCGCGCAGCACCCGCGCCAGCCGGTCCGCCCGCGCGTCGAGCTCGCCGTAGGTGAGCGTCTCGCCCTCGTAGACCAGGGCGACCGCCTCGGGCGTGCGCGCCGCCTGGGCCTCGATCCATTCGTGCAGGCAGCGCGCGAGCGGATAGTCCGCCGCCGTGCCGTTCCATTCGAGGAGCTGCCGGCGCTCAGCGACGGTAAGCAGGGCGAGATCCGACAGCCGCCCCGCCGGCTCCTCGACCAGGGAAGCCAGCAGCCGCTCGAAGTGGCCGCACATCCGCTCGGCCGTGACCGGATCGAACAGGTCGCCGTTGTACATCCACATCCCGGCGAGCCCGTCGCCCACCTCGGTGAAGCTGACCGAGAGGTCGAACTTGGACGTCGTCCCCTCGACTCCCGGCAGCGGCAGCAGGGTGAGCCCGGGCAGGTCCAGCCGTTCCATCGGGGCGTTCTGCAGGACCAGGAGGACCTGGAACAGCGGGGTGTGGGAGAGATCCCGCGGCAGGTCCAGCTCGTCGACCAGTTTCTCGAACGGCAGGTCCTGGTGCTCGTAGGCTTCCAGCGACACGTCGCGGGCGCGGTCGAGCAGGGCGTGGAAATCGGGGTCGCCGGTCAGGTCGGCGCGCAGCACCAGGGTGTTGAGGAAAAGCCCGATCAGCGCCTCCGTCTCCACCTGGCCGCGGCCGGCGATGGGCGTGCCGAGGACGAGGTCCTCCTGGCCCGTGTACCGCCGCAGCAGCGCGGTCAGGGCCGCGAGCAGGGCCATGAACATCGTGGCTCCCCGCTCTTGCCCCAGGCTCCGCAGCCGGCGGACCAGCTCCGGCTCAACGGAGAGACGCCGCAGGCCGCCCTGGAAACGCTGCACGGCCGGACGCGGCCGGTCCGTGGGCAGCTCGAGCAGGGCCGGAGCGCCCGCCAGCCGCCGGCGCCAGTACGCGAGTTGGCTTTCCAGAACCTCGCCGCGCAGCCAGTCGCGCTGCCAGACGGCAAAATCGGCGTATTGGAGCGGCAGCTCGGGCAGCGGCGAGGGCTCGCCGGCCACGAACGCCCGGTAGAGATCCGCCATCTCACGAACCAGCACGCCCACCGACCAGCCGTCCGACACGATGTGGTGGAGCGTCAGCAGGGCCGCGTGCTCCGCTGGGCCGAGCCGGAGCAGGCTGGCGCGCAGGAGCGGACCGCGGTCGAGATCGAAAGACCGCCCCCCCTCCTCCGCGGCGAGCCGCTGCGCCTTCTCCTGCCGCTCCGCTTCCGGCAACCCGGAAAGATCGACCACCGCCAGCGGGAAGGGCCCCGGCGGGTGGATCCGCTGCACCGGCTGGCTCCCTTCCGTCTGGAAGGTTGTGCGCAGCGCCTCGTGGCGCCTCACGATCTCCCCCAGGGTCTTCTCCAGAGCCCCCGTGTCGAGGTCGCCGAGCAGTCGCATGGCGAAGCGGAGATTGTAGGCCGGGCTGTCGGGCTCCAGGCGGTTCAGGAACCAGAGCCGCTGCTGGCCGAAGGAGAGCGGCAGGTCGCCATCGCGCGGCGCGGGGACGAGCCGCAAGGCCGCGGACATCTCGGGCGCGCCGCCGGCCTCCTGGCCGAGGCGGGCGGCCAGACCGCGAACGGTGGGCTGCTCGAAGATCCAGCGTACCGGCGGCGTCTCGCCCAGGGTCTGGCGGATGCGGGCCACGACCCGGGTGGCGATGAGGGAGTGGCCGCCGAGGGCGAAGAAGTCATCGTCGATACCCACGCGCTCGACGCGCAGGAGGTCGGCCCAGATGTCGGCCAGTATCTTCTCAACCGAGCTGCGCGGCGCCGTGTAGGCGACGGCTTCGGCCTTGGGGGCAGGCAGGGCCTTGCGGTCCACCTTGCCGTTGGGCGTCAGCGGGAAGGCCTTCAGGATCACGACGGCGGAGGGCGTCATGTACTCGGGCAGTGTCGCCCGCGCATGCTCCCGCAGCTCCTGGACGCTGGCTGGCGCGGCCCCGGAGGCCGGCACGACGTAGGCCACCAGACGCGCATCTCCCTCGCTCTCGGCCCGGACGACCACGACCGCCTGAGCCACGGACGGCTGCCGCTCGAGGACGGTCTCGATCTCGCCCAGCTCGATCCGGTGGCCACGGATCTTGACCTGAAAGTCGACACGGCCCAGGAACTCGAGATCGCCGTCGGCCCGATACCGGGCCAGGTCGCCGGTCCGATAGAGGCGGGCGCCGTCGCCGCCGAAAGGATCGGGCACGAAGCGGTCGGCGGTCAGGTCCGGCCGGCCGAGGTAGCCCCGGGCCAGGCCGTCGCCGCCGATCAGGAGCTCGCCGGGCACTCCGGGGGGAGCGGGCTGGCCGTCCGCCTCCACGATGTAGACCCGGGTGTTGGCGATGGGCCTGCCCAGCGTCGGCCGGCGGCCGCGCGGGACCCGCTGCGCGGTCGACCAGATAGTGGTCTCCGTGGGGCCGTAGAGGTTCCAGACCTCACCGGCCCGGTCCAGGAGTTGGGCGGCCAGGGCCTCCGGCAGGGCTTCGCCGCCGCAGAGGACCTTGAGACGCCCGTCGCCGCGCCAGCCGGACTCGACCAGCAGGCGCCAGGTGGCGGGTGTGGCTTGGAGGACGGTGGCTCCGGAGCGGGCGATCAGCTCCTGGAGCCGGGCTCCGTCCTGGGCCTCCTCGCGCGTGGCGAGGACCACCCGGCTCCCGGCCAGGAGCGGCAGATAGAGCTCCAGGCCCGCGATGTCGAAGGAGACCGGGGTCACCGCCAGCAGGACGTCGCCGGCGCCGAGCCCGGGCCGCTCCCGCATCGAGAGGAGGAAGTTCACCAGCGCCGCGTGCGGCACCTGGACGCCCTTGGGCCGGCCCGTGGAGCCCGAGGTGTAGAGCACGTAGGCCAGGTTGGAGGGATCGAGGTCCACCGCGGGGGTCTCCGGCCTCTCCGACGCGATGGCGGCGGCTTCGCCGTCCAGGGAGAGGATCCGGCCCTGGTGGGGCGGCAGGGCTTCCCGCAGCGATTCCTGGGTGATCACCACCGGCGCGGCCGAGTCCTCCAGCATCCAGGCCAGGCGCTCGCGGGGGTAGGACGGATCGAGCGGGAGATAGCAGCCGCCGGCCTCCAGCACCGCCAGCAGCGCCACGGGCAGATCCACAGAACGCTCCAGGCAGACGCCCACACGGGTTTCCAGACTCACCCCCAGGCGGCGCAGATGGCGGGCCAGCCGGTGGACCCGGGCGGCGAAGACCGGGTACGTGACCTCCACGCCGCCGGCCGCCAGGGCGACCGCCTCCGGGGCCGCCTCGGCCCGGGCCGCGATGAGCTGGTGGACGAGGCCGGAGGACGCCCAGTCGATCCGGGTGTCGTTCCAGGCGGTGAGGATCTGCCGCCGTTCCTCCTCGTCCAGCATGGGCAGGTCGCCGATCCGGCAGGCGGGGTCTCCGGCGGCGGCCGCGAGCAGGGACTCGAAGTGACGCAGCATCCGCTCGGCCGTGCCGCGTTCGAACAGGTCGCTGTTGAACTCCAGCGAGGCCGCGATCTCCGCGCCCTCGACCACCCAGAGGGTGAGCTCGAAGTTGGCGGCGCCGCTGGGCATGTACAGGGGCGCCATCGCGAGCCCGGGCAGATCCAGGTTCCCCACGGGGGCGTTCTGCAGGACGAGCATGGTCTGGAACAGCGGCGTGCGGCCCAGGTCGCGGGCCGGCTGGATCTCCTCCACCAGCCTCTCGAAGGGCAGGTCCTGAAGGGCGTAGGCCTCCAGCGCCATCTCGCGGACCCGGGCGAGCATCTCGCGGAACGAGGGCTCTCCCGAGAGGTCGCCGCGCAGCGCCAGGGTGTTGATGAAGACGCCGATCAGGGGCTCGACCTCCTGACGGTTGCGGCCGGCGATGGGCGAGCCCACGACGATCTCGGGCTGGCCGCTGTACCGGTGCAGCAGGGTCTGCCAGACGGCCAGGAGGGTCATGAACAGGGTGACCCCCTCGCCGCGGACCAGGGTCCGGACCGCCGAGGTCAGCCGGGCGCCGGCGCTCCAGGGAGAATTGGCGCCCCGGAACGTCTGCACCGCGGGCCGCGGGCGGTCGGTGGGGATCTCCAGTGCCGCGGGGGCGCCAGCCAGCCGGGCCCGCCAGCCGGCGAGCAGCCGGTCGAGCGTCTCGCCGGTCAGCCAGCCGCGCTGCCACGCGGCGTAGTCGGCGTACTGGATCGCCAGCTCGGGAAGCGGCGAAGGCTCGGCCCGGAGGGCTGCCGCATAGAGCGCCGTGATCTCCTGGAGCAGCAGGCCGGTGGACCACATGTCGGCCACGATGTGATGGGCCGAGAAGGTCAGCGCGTGCTCGCGCTCGTCCAGGCGCAGGAGGGTGGTCCGCAGCAGCGGGCCGGCGGCGAGATCGAACGGCCGCCGCGCCGCCTCCCTGAGCCGGAGGTCGAGCTCCCCGCTCCGGCGCGCCGCCGGCAGGACCGACAGGTCCACGACCGGCAGCGGATTGGGGGCCGCCGGGCGGATCGCCTGGGCGGGCTCGCCGTTCCGGTCCGGGAAGACGGTCCGCAGCGCCTCGTGGCGGCGGACGATCTCGGAGAGGCTCGCCGCGAGGGCGGGCACGTCGAGCTCGCCCTTCAGCAGGAGGCCGCCGGACATGTTGTAGCCGTACCCCTCGGGCTCCAGCCGGTCCAGGAACCAGAACCGCTCCTGGGCGAAGGAGAGCGGCAAGTCGCCGTCCCGCGGAACGGGCGCGATCGGCTGGGCCTCGGCCGCACCGCCGGCGCCCTGGCCGAGCCGCTCGGCGAAGCCGCGCACGGTGGGCCGCTCGAAGACCCGGCGCACGGGCGGCGCCTCGCCCAGGGCGCGCCGGACGCGGGAGACGACCTGGGTGGCGAGCAGGGAGTGGCCGCCGAGGGCGAAGAAGTCGTCGTCGATGCCTACGCGCTCGACGCGCAGGACCTCGGCCCAGATGCCGGCCAGCACCTCCTCCACCGGGTTGCGCGGAGCCGTGTAGGCGCCGGCCGCCGCTCCGGCTTCGGGAGCGGGCAGGGCCTTGCGGTCCACCTTGCGGTTGGGCGTCATCGGCAGGGCCGTCAGGGTGACGAAAGCCGAGGGCTCCATGTACTCCGGCAGCCGGCCGCGCAGGAAGGCGCGCAGCTCCGCGGTGGAGAGGGCCTCGCCGCCGGCGGGCACGACGTAGGCCACCAGGCGGAGGTCGCCCCAGTCGGAGCGGGCCGCCACGGCGGCCTGGGCCACACCGGGGGCCTGGGCCAGCACGGCCTCGATCTCTCCCAGCTCGATACGGTGACCGCGGACCTTGACCTGGAAGTCGGCACGGCCGAGGAACTCGATGCGGCCGTCAGCCAGGAAGCGGCCGAGGTCGCCCGTGCGATACAGGCGCCCGCCAGCCCGGAGGCTCCACGGATCGGGCACGAAGCGCTCGGCCGTCAGCTCGGGCCGGCCGAGGTAGCCCCGGGCCACGCCGTCGCCGCCGATGAAGATCTCGCCGTGCACGCCCACGGGAACCGGGTGCAGGCGCCGGTCCAGCAGGTGCAGGCTGGTGTTGGCGATGGGCCGCCCGATGGGCAGCACGCCGTCGGCGTCCGCGTCGATCCGCAGGGCGGCCGACCAGACCGTGGTCTCGGTGGGTCCGTAGACGTTCCAGACTTCTCCGGCATGCCGGCGCAGGCGGGCCGCGAGGTCGCCGTGGAGGGCCTCGCCACCGGTCAGCGCCAGACGGAGGCGGTCGGTCTCCTCCCAGCCGGCGTCGAGCAGCATGCGCCAGGTCGAGGGGGTCGCCTGCACGGCGGTGACGCCGGCCGCGCGGATGCGCTCCAGGAGCTTCGCGCCGTCGCCGGCCTCTTCGGCTGAGGCGATCTCGATGCGGGCTCCCGCCAGCAGGGGCAGATAGAGCTCCAGCGCCGCGATGTCGAACGACAGCGAGGTGACGGCGAGCAGCGCGTCGTCCGGCCGCACGCCGGGCTCGCGGAGCATGGACGCGAGGAAGTTCGCCAGCGTCCCACGGGTGACCTGGACACCCTTGGGGCGGCCGGTCGAGCCCGAGGTGTAGATGACGTAGGCGAGGTTGTCCGCGCCGGCCTCCCGGGCGGGCTCGATGCCGCTTTCGCCCACGCTCATGTCCGGGGAGTCGACCAGCAGGACCTCGGCCTCGTGCCGCGGCAGCGCCCCCGCCAGCCTGGACTCCGCAAGCAGGACCCGCACGCCGCTGTCCTGGAGCATGAAGGCCAGGCGCTCGGCCGGATAGGCGGGGTCCAGCGGCAGGTAGGCGCCGCCGGACTTCAACACGCCGAGGACGGCGACGAGCAGATCGAGGGACCGCTCCAGGGCGACGCCCACCAGGACGTCGGGGCCCACGCCCAAGGAGCGCAGGCGGCGGGCCAGGCGGGCCGCCCGGGCGTCGAGCTCGGCGTAGCTCGCGCGCTCGGAGCCGAAGACCGCGGCCACGGCGTCGGGGGTGCGCGCCGCCTGCGCGGCGATCAGCCGGTCGACAGGCTCGGCCGGGACCGCCACCGCGGTGTCGTTCCAAGCCTCCAGGATCTGGCGCCGCTCGGCTTCGGAGAGGATGGACAGCTCCGAGAGGCGCCGCTCCGGCGCCGCGGCGGCCTCGGAGAGCAGGTTCTCCAGATGCCGGGCCCAGCGCTCGGCGGTGGCGGCTTCGAGGAGGTCGGTCTTGTACTCCAGGTAGCCCGCCATCCCCCGCGCCGTCCCGGTGAGGGTGAACGTGAGGTCGAACCGCGACGTGCCGTGCCACCCTTCATCCAGGGCCTGAACGGTCAGATCCCGCAGGTCCAGAGGCTCCGACGGGGCGTTCTGCAGGATGAAGAGGACCTGGAACAGCGGCGAGTGGCCGAGGCTCCGGTCGGGCCGCAGCTCTTCCACCAGCTTCTCGAACGGCAGCTCCTGGTGGGCGTAGGCGCCGAGGGAGGCTTCCCGCACTCGCTCTACCAGCTCCCCGAAGGAGGGATCGCCCGCGGCGTCCACCCGCATCACGAGGGTGTTGACGAACATCCCGATCAACCCTTCTAGCTCGGCCCGGGTGCGGCCGGCGATGGGGGTGCCCACCGCGAGGTCCTCCTGGCCGGTGTAGCGGTGGAGAAGGGTGTCGAAGCCCGCCAGCAGGACCATGAACAGGGTCGCGCTCCGCTCCTGGCCCAGCCTCTCCAGCTTCCCGGCGGTCCCGGCGTTCAGGGCCACGTTGCGGCGGCCGCCGGCGAACGTCTCGACGGCCGGACGGGGGCGGTCGGAGGGCAGCTCCAGGACGGGCAGGTCGCCGCCCAGGCGCTGCCGCCAGTACGCCAGGTGCGTCTCCAGGGTCTCCCCTGAGAGCCACCGGCGCTGCCAGACCGTGAAGTCGGCGTACTGGACCGGCAGAGCCGGCAGGGGCGAGGGCTCTCCGGCCGAGAAGGCGTGGTACAGGGCCCCCATCTCGCGGACGAAGACCCCGACCGACCAGCCGTCCGAAACGATGTGGTGCATGTTGACGAGGAGGAGGCGGTCCCCCTCGCCGAGCTCGGCGAGCACGGTCCGCAGCAGGGGGCCGGCGGCGAGGTCGAACGGCCGCCGGGACTCCTGCCAGGCCAGCCGGTGAACCTCGGCCTCGCGGGCGTCCAGGGGCAGGCCGGTCAGATCCACCCGGGGCAGGACCGCGGGCGCCGGCGGAGCGATGCGCTGCACCGGCTGGCCGTCGGGGTTGATGAACGTGGTGCGCAGCGCCTCGTGGCGCCGGACGACCTCCGTCAGGGCCCGCTCCAGCGCGGCGGCGTCGAACCTGCCCGTCAACCGCAGCGCCGCGGGGATGTTGTAGGCGGAGCTGCCGGGCTGGAACTGGTCGAGGAACCAGACGCGCTCCTGGGCGAACGAAAGCGGAAGGTCGCCCTCCCGCGGCACGGGCACGATCGGCGGCGCCACGGGTCCGGCCTCCCGCAGCACGGCGATCGTCTCGGCCAGGCCGGCGACGGTGGGATTTTCAAAGAGGCCGGTGATCGGCAGCTCCACCCCCATCTCGTCCCGCACCTTGGAGAGCAGGCGGGTGCCGAGCAGGGAGTGGCCGCCCAGCTCGAAGAAGCTGTCGTGGATGCCGATCCCGGCGATGCCGAGCAGGCTTTCCATGTAGCCGGCCAGCCGGACCTCGGCCTCGTTGCGCGGCGCCACGTGGGCGCGCTGGAGGTGGCGCGGGCGCTCGTGCCGGGCCGGGGCCTCCTCCACCTTGAAGGCCAGGTCCGCCGGGGGCGACACCACGGCCTGGGGCACGCCCAGGCTCACCGCGTGCCGGAGCGCCTCGGCGGCCAGGGAGAGAGGCGGCAGCGGCCCCTCGAAGGCCACCACCCGCCAGGGGAGCTCCTCCCCGAGCGCGAGCTGCTCCGCGTAGGTGGCCGCGAGGTCGGACTCCTCCCCGCCGTCGCGCCAGGCCAGGACGAGACAGAATCCGGCCCCGGCGAGGACGAGGTCCCGGGCCGACTCCAAGCGCTGGCGGGCTTCCCGCAGCGTCTCACCGTCATCCCCCACGAGCGCGACGATGCCGAGCGGCACGCCGCCGCCGGTCCGCCTCGCCTCCACCCCATGCAGGGAGAGGAACCTCTCGGCCACGGATGCCAGGGGGCCGGAGGGGCCCAGGAGCCGGCAGAAGCCTCCGGCGCTCAGGACGAGCCCCCGCCCGGCGTCGTGCGCCCGCTCCAGAACCCGCACCCAGCGCTGTCCCCGCGGGGCGTAGGCGACGACCGCCTCCGTCCCGCTGGCGGCCTCGGCCAGGAGCCGGTCCGCCCAGCGTTCCGGCCGGTCGAGGACAGGAGGCACGTCGACGCTCCGCACGACGAGGCCCGGACGCTCGCGGGAGAGACGGCGGGCCAGCGCCAGCACGACACCCCGCTCGGGCAGGATCTCGCCGCAGCCCAGCTCGTGCAGACCGCTGGAGAGGAAGAGGACAGGGGTCGCGCCGTCCGGAAGCGGCAGGGCGTGGAGATCGGCGCTCTCCAGGCGGACGAACCGGTCCGGCGCGATCCTCTCCGCCAGGCCGGCGAGGCCGTCCCCGGCCAGCACGAGCCACGGGGCTGCGGCCGGCCGGATCGCGTCCGGCAGCGCGGCCCGCCGCCAGGACGGGGCGTAGATCCAGCCCGCGGGGTCCTCCGCGTCCAGACGCTCGCCGGCCAGGGCTGCCCGGTTCGGCTCCACCCAGTAACGGCGGCGCTCGAACGGGTAGGTCGGCAGCGGCACGCGCCGGCGGCGTTCACCGGCGTGGACGCCGTCCCAGTCGATGGCGACGCCAGCCAGCCAGAGCCGGCCGGCCGCCTCCAGGAAGAAGGCGGCGTCCGGCTTGGGTTCGTGGGCGTGAGGAAGCGACGGCACCGCCGTCCGTCCTTCGCCCGCGGCGGGATGCTGCAGCGCCAGCGCGGAGAGGCCCTGGCCGGGGCCCACTTCCAGGAGGATCCGCGAGGGCTGCCGCCACAGCTCCTCGAGGATCTCCGAGAAGCGGACCGTGCCGAGGAGGTGGCGCGCCCAGTAGCCGGGATCGGTGGCCTCGTCGGGCCGGAGCCAGGTCCCGGTCACATTGGAGAGACAGGGGACTCGCGGCGGCGAGAGGCGGAGGGTGCGCGCCAGCGCCGTGAGGCGCTCGGCGACCGGCTCCATCATCGTCGAATGGAAGGCGTGGGTCGTGGGCAGGCGCCGGCAGGCCACGCCCTCGGCGGCCAAGCGGTCCTCCAGGGCCTCCACCTCCTCCGAGGGGCCGGAGATCACCGAGAGGCACGGTCCGTTGGTGGCCGCCAGGCAGAGCGCGCCGCCGAGCCGGCCTCGGACCTCGTCCTCAGAGAGCGGGATCGCCAGCATCTCGCCAGCGGGCAGCTCCTCGATCCAGCGGGCGCGCTCGGTCACCAGCCGCAGGGCGTCCTCCAGGGAAAAGACGCCGGCCAGGCAGGCCGCCACATACTCGCCCAGGCTGTACCCGGCCAGAGCCTCGGGCCGCATGCCCCAGGACTCCCACAGGCGCGCCAGGGCGTAGTCCACCGCGAAGACCGCGGGCTGGAGATACAGGGTGCGGTTCAGGCGAGATTTCCCGTCCTTGCCGCCCCGGCCGAGCATCCGCCGCAGGTCGAGACCAGCCGTCTCTGAACGGGCACCGGCGAAGATCGCCTCCTTGAGGTCGTATCCCAGGACCTCCCGGACCGCTTCGGCGCAACGGTCGATCTCGGCGCGGAAGACCGGCTCGCTCTCGTAGAGCCCTTTGGCCATGCCGGGGTAGTGGTCACCCACCCCCGGGAGGAGGAAGGCTACGGAACGCTGGCCGGCCTCGGCCCACGCCGTCCGCACCGCCCGCGGGTCGCGGTCGGCCAGGACCGCGCGGGCATCGTCCGCGTCCCGGCAGACCACGGCCCGCCGGAAGGTGAAGGCGCGGCGTCCCACCTGCAGCGTGTAGGCGGCGTCGGCGAGGTTGGCGTCCGGGTTCCGCTCCAGCCAGTCCGCCAGCCGGTCCGTGGCGGCCTCCAGGGCCGCCTCCGTCCTGGCGGAGAGCACGAGGAGCTGCCAGGGCTTCGCGGCACCCGGAGGCTCGGGAGCCGGCGCCTCCTCCAGCACCACATGGGCGTTGGTGCCGCCCAGGCCGAAGGAGCTGACGCCGGCCCGCCGCGGGCCGCGGTCCGCCGGCCAGTCCGCCAGCCGGGCGTTGACGTAGAACGGGCTCGACGCGAAGTCGATGCGCGGGTTCGGCGTCTCGAAGTGGAGGCTTGGCGGGATCTGGCGGTGCTCCAGGGCGAGGACCGCCTTGAGGAGCCCGGCGACTCCCGCCGCCGCCCCGAGGTGGCCGACGTTGGTCTTCACCGAGCCGATGGGACAGATCCCCCGCTCGGAGGTGGCGAAGGCGCGGGTGAGCGCCGCCACCTCGATGGGATCGCCCAGGGCCGTGGCGCTGCCGTGACACTCCACATAGCCGATGGACTCGGGGACGACGCCCGCCGCGTCCTGGGCGTCGGCGATGGCCCGCGCCTCGCCCTCGATGCTCGGGGCCGTGTAGCCGACTTTGCCGGAGCCGTCGTTGTTGATGGCCGAGCCCAGGATGACGGCGTGGATCGTGTCGCCGTCGGCCAGGGCGTCCTCCAGGCGCTTGAGCACCACCACGCCCACGCCGCTGCCGTAGACCGAGCCGTCCGCCCTGGCGTCGAAGGAGCGGCAGCGGCCGTCGGAGGAGTCGAGGCCCCCCTCCTGGTAGATGTAGCCGCTCACCTGCGGGACCTTGATCGAGACGCCGCCGGCCAGGGCCATGTCGCACTCGCCGGCCAGCAGCGCCCGGCAGGCCAGGTGGGCGGCCACCAGGGAGGTGGAGCAGGCGGTCTGCACGTTGACGCTGGGACCCCGCAGGTTCAGCTTGTAGGAGACCTGCGTGGTCAGGAAGTCGCGGTCGGTGGCGATGGCCGTCTGGTAGGGGCCGACCTCCTGGAGGAGCTTCGGGTGGGTGGCGAGATTGCTCAGGAAATAGGTCGAGAGCGTCACGCCGCCGTAGACGCCGACGCTGCCGGCGTAGTGCTCGGCGTCGTAGCCCGCGGACTCCAGGGCCTCCCAGGAGGCTTCCAGGAAGGCCCGGAGCTGCGGGTCCATGAGCTCGGCCTGGCGGGGCGAGTAGTCGAAGAACGAGGCGTCGAACATCGCCTCGTCCTCCAGGACGCCCCGGGCCTTGACGAGCTTCGGGTTGCGGAGGGTCTCCTCGGAGAGCCCGGCGGCCGCCAGCTCCGCATCCGAGAAGAAGGAGATCGCCTCCACCCCGTCGCGCAGGTTGCGCCAGAACCCCTCCAGATCCTTGGCCCTGGGGAACCGGCCGGCCATGCCGACGACGGCCACGCGGCCGCTCGCGGTCCGCGGTTGCGGCTCCCGCCGGCGCGCCACCGCCGCCGTCCGGCCGCCCAGATGCTCGGCCTGGGAGCGGATGTTCGGGTGGCTGAAGAGATCCATGAGGGAGATCTCCCGCCCGAGCGTCTCCTGGAGCCGGCTGTGCAGGCGGACCAGCAGCAGCGAGTGGCCGCCGACGTCGAAGAAGTTTTCCTCGACGCCGACCTTCTCCACCCCCAGCACCTCGCGCCAGACGGCGGCGATCTTCTCCTCCAGGTCGCTCTCCGGCGCCACGAAGGCTTGGGACTTCCCGGCCTCCACCTCGGGGGCGGGCAGGGCCCGGCGGTCCACCTTGCCGTTCGGGGTGACGGGCAGCCGCTCCAGGAGGACGAAGGCCGCGGGCACCATGTAGGCGGGCAGGCGCTCGCGCAGGGACTGGCGCAGGAAGGTCTGAGAAGCCCCGGCGCCCTCGGGGACGACGTAGGCCACCAGCCGCTTCTCGCCCCGGTCCTCCCGGGCCACCACCACCGCCTCCCGGACGCCGGGCAGAGCGCCGAGAGCCGCCTCGATCTCCCCCGGCTCGATGCGGAAGCCGCGGATCTTCAGTTGCAGGTCCGCCCGGCCGACGAAGGTCACCTCGCCGTTGGGCAGGTAGCGGCCGAGGTCGCCGGTGCGGTAGATGCGGTCCGCGGGATCGCCGGTGAACGGATTGGTCTGGAACTTCTCCGCCGTGAGGGCCGCGTCCCCCAGGTAGCCCTGAGCCAGGTGGGGGCTGCGCATGGCGATCTCGCCCACCTCGCCGACACCGGCCAGCAGCCCCCCGCGGTTGATCGCCAGGAGCTGCGCGTCGCGCATGCCGCGGCCCAGGGGCAGCACCTGCGGGCTCCGCTCGCCGCCGCCGTCCTCGTCCACGACGTGATAGGCCACGGCGCGCTGGGTCTCGGTGGAGCCGTAGAGGTTGACCACCGTCACCGCGGGCGCGAGCTTGCGCAGCCGCGCCACGTCGTGGCGCGTCAGGGCGTCGCCCACCAGCAGGACGAAACGGAGGCTCGGGACCTGCCGGAGCGCGCCCCCGGCGGGCCTCTCAGTGAGGATCTGGCCCATGGCCGGGGTGAGGTGGGCCACGGTGACGCCCTCCCGGGCCATCCAGTCCGCCAGCCGGCCGGAGACCCCCAGGTCCTGGGGATCGGGGACCACGACCGTGGCGCCCAGGTAGAAGGGCGTGAAGAGGTCGCGCTGGAGCGGGTCGTGGGCCAGCCCGGAGAGCAGGCTGAACCGGTCCTCCCGGTGGAGCCCGAAGCGCTCGCACTGCCAGGGCAGGAAATGGGTGAGCGGACCGTGCCGGCCGGCGATCCCCTTGGGCTTGCCGGTGGAGCCCGAGGTGAAGCCCACTACGGCCACGTCGTCCGGTCCGACCGCTACGGCCGGCGGCTCGCCGGAGAAGCCTTCCAGCCGGGCCAGCGCCGGGGCGGCGCCGCCCCGGGGCAGGTCCAGCCGCGGGGAGCCGGTCTCGGCGAGCCAGGCCTCCACCGCGTCCGGCAGCGGTCCGGCCGCCTCCAGGCGCAGCAGGGCGCGCGCCCCGGACAGGCTCAGGATGTCGGCCAGCCGCGCCGGCGGATAGGCCGGGTCCAGCATGGTGAACGCGGCGCCGGCCTTGAGAGTCCCCAGCACGGCCAGCGCCAGGGGCGCGCTCCGGTGGGCGTAGACCGCCACGACGTCGCCCTTGCGGACACCCTGGGCCGAAAGCCACCGTGCCAGGCGGTTGCCGGCGGCCTCGAGCTCGCCGTAGGTCCACCTCCCTTCGCGGTCGACGACCGCCGGCCGCTCCGGCGCGGCGCCGGCCCGGGCCGCGAACAGGTCGTGGATGGCGCCCACCCAGCCCGCGTCCAGGGGCGCGGCCGGATCGGGCAGGATGGCCCGTGCCGTGACGGTGGCCAGCGACAGCGCCCGGATGGAGGTCTCCGGCCGCGCCGTCACCTGCTCGAGGAGCCCGGCGTACTGCGCCAGAACCTCGTCCATCCGCCCGGCGTCGAAGAGGTCGGCGTTGTAGACGAGATGGACGTAAATCTCCTCCGCGCGCTCGGCGACGTAGAAGGTCAGGTCGAACTTGGACGGCAGCTCCGGGATCTCGAGAGGTTCGAGGGTCAGTCCCGTCAGGCGGGCCTCCCCGCCCGGCATGTTCAGCATGTTGAACATGACCTGGAACAGCGGCGTCCGCGACAGGTCGCGCTGCTGCGGCAGGCGGGCGAGCAGGGCCTCGAAGGGCACGTCCTGGTGCGAGTAGGCGCCCAGGGTGACGGAACGCACACGGTCGAGCAGCTCCTGGAACGAGAGATCGCCCGTGAGATCCGTGCGCAGGACCAGGGTGTTCAGGAAAAAGCCGATCAGCCCCTCGGTCTCGACCCGCTGGCGGCCGGCGATGGGGGCCCCGACCAGGATGTCGTCCTGGCCGCTCAGGCGCTGGAGCAGCACCTTGGCGGCGGCGAGGAGAGTCATGAAGAGGGTGGCGCCGTGGCGGCGGCTCAGGGTCTGGAGCCGCGACGTCAGCTCCGCCGGCAAGGTGAGGCGGCGGGACAGCCCCCGGTAGGTCTGGACGGCGGGGCGCGGCCGGTCCGTGGGCAGCTCAAGGGGCGGGATCTCGCCTTCGAGCCGCTTCATCCAGTAGGCGACTTCCTTCTCCAGGACGCCGCCGAGCGCCCGCCGCTGCCAGAGCGCGAAATCGGGATACTGGATCGGCAGCTCGGGGAAGGGCGCCGGCAACCCCTGTCGGAAAGCCTCGTACAGCCCCCCTAGCTCCCGGAGATAGATGCCCAGCGACCAGCCGTCGGAGACGATGTGGTGGAAGGCCACGAGGCCGTGGTGGACCTCCGGATCGAGGCGCAGCAGGGCCATGACCAGGAGCGGTCCCCGGCTCAGGTCGAACCGCCAGAAGGAGTGCTCCTGGGAGAGCCGGGCCGCCTCACGGTCCCGGGCCTCCGCCGGCAGCCCCTCCAGGTCGACGACGGGCAGTGAGATTTCGATCCGGGGCAGCACCCGCTGCCGGGGCACGCCGTCGACGGCGAGGAACACCGTCCGCAGCGATTCGTGCCGCCGGAAGATCTCCTCCTGGGCGGCGGCCAGGAATCCGACGCGCAGATCCCCCGTCAACCGGACCGTGACCGCGATGTTGAACGAGGGTGTGCCCGGCTCCAGACGGTCCAGGAACCAGAGCCTCTCCTGGGAGAAGGAGAGCGGCATGTCGCGGTCTCCGGCGGCGCGGCGCGGAATGGGCTCGCTCACGGCGGCCCGGGTCCGGCCTCCGGCCGTCTCGATCTCGGCCGCCAGCGTCTCGACCGTCGAGGTCTCGAAGATCTGCCGGACCGAGAGCGTCACGCCGAAGTCGGCGTTCAACCGCGAAACGATCCGGGTGGCCAGCAGGGAGTGGCCCCCCAGCTCGAAGAAGTCATCCTGGACGCCCACGCGGTGGACGCCCAGGACCTCTTCCCAGACGGCGGCGACGGCCGTCTCCAGGGCGGTCCGCGGAGCGACGTGATCCTCACCCACCACGGCCTCGGACCGCTCAGGGTCGGGCAGGGCCTTGCGGTCCACCTTGCCGTTGGGCGTCAGGGGCAGGGCGTCGAGGTGGACGAACGCCGCCGGCACCATGGGCTCGGGGAGGATCTCCCGCATCCAGGTCCGCAGGGGCGGCTCCGGCTCCGGGTCCGCCACCACGTAGGCCACCAGCCGCCGCTCGGCGTCCTCGCCCCGGGCCACGGCCACGGCGTCGCGGACCGCCGGGTGGCGCAGCAGGGCCGCCTCGACCTCGCCGAGCTCGACGCGGTAGCCGCGGACCTTGACCTGGTGGTCGATACGGCCCAGGAACTCGAGCTGGCGGTCCGGCCGGTAGCGGGCGAGGTCGCCGGTGCGATAGAGCCGCCCGCCGGCCCGGCCGCCGGCGGCGAAGGGAGCGGGCACGAACCTCTCGGCCGTGAGCTCCGGCCGGTTCAGGTAGCCCCGGGAGAGCCCGACGCCGCCGATGTAGACCTCCCCCGGCACGCCCGGAGGGGTCGGCCGCATCTCCGGATCGAGCACGTAGAGACAGCCGCCGGAGAGCGGGCGGCCGATGCTGCACGCCGTTTCCGCGTAGTCCTCGATGCGCGCCCAGGTGGAGAACGTGGTGTCCTCCGAGGGGCCGTAGAGGTTGAACACGTCGCGGACGTGCCCCAGGCCGTAGACGGCGTTGGTGAGGGCCCGCTGCAAGGGCTCGCCGCCGAGGTTCACGACCCGGACGCCGGCGGGCACGCCCCCCGACCGGACCAGCTCGGCGATGGCCGAGGGGACCGTGTCCACGAGGACGACCTCGTCCCGGGCCGGCAGCAGCGGCAGCTCCAGGGCGTCGGCGGCGAGGAGGATCCTGCCCCCCCTGGCCAGGGTGACGAAGATCTCGAAAACCGACATGTCGAAGCAGATCGAGGTGGAGCCCAGGACGGCCGACATGTCCTCGTCGCTGAACACCGACCGGGACCAGGGGACCAGGGCAGCGGCCGATTCATGGCGGATGGCCACCCCCTTGGGGCGCCCCGTGGAGCCCGAGGTGTAGATGATGTACGAGAGGTTCTCACCGTCGACCTCGACCCCGGGGTTCTCCTCGAGGTTCTTCTCGTCGTGGGGAGTCCGCTCGGCCAGCGCGCCGGGCAGGGCTACGGCGTGGAGCCCGGCTACGCGCCCGGTAAGCTCTTCGTCCACGATCGCGATCCCGGCCCGGGTGTCCTCCAGGGCGAAGGCGATCCGCTCGCCGGGATAGTTGGGGTCGATGGGGACGTAGGCGCCGCCGGCCTTGAGCACGGCCATCAGGGCGGTCACCAGGTCGGGGGTGCGGTTCATGAGCACCGCGACCAGGGATTCGGGTCCGACGCCCAGGCTCCGGAGCCGGTGGGCCAGCCGGTTGGCGCGGACGTTCAGCTCGCGGTAGGTCCAGCGGACGTCCCGCCAGACCAGGGCCTCGGCGCCGGGCGTCCGCTCCACCTGACGCTCGAAGGCGCGGTGGAGGAAATCCTCGGCGCCCACGGGCGGCAGGGGATCGCCCGCGCTCAGGTCGTGGAGGATCTGCCGGCTCTCGGCCGCGGAGAGGAGCGGCAGCTCGGAGAGCGCGGTCCGCGGCGCCGCCGCCGCCGCCGCCAGCAGGGTGCGGAGGTGCTCCGCCAGCCGCGCCATCGTGGGCTCGTCGAACAGGTCGGTGGCGTACTCGATCGTGCCGGAGATCCGCCCGTTCCCCTCTCCCATCAGGAAGGTCAGGTCGAACTTGGCCGTGACCGCGCCGGGGCTCTCCCCCTCGATGTGAAGCCCGGGGAGGTCGACGGACGGCGACTCGTTGTTCTGCAGGGCGAACATCACCTGGAACAGCGGCGAGTAGGCCAGGCTCCGCTCCGGCTGGAGGTCCTCGACCACCTTTTCGAAAGGCAGGTCCTGGTGCTCGTAGGCGCCGAGGGTGACCCGCCTCGCCTGGCCCAGGAGGTCGGTGAACGTGGGGTTGTCCTCCCAGCGGGCGCGCATCACCAGGGAGTTGACGAAGAAGCCGATCAGCTTCTCCCACTCGGCGCGGTTGCGGTTCGCGATGACCGAGCCCACGGAGACGTCGGTCTGCCGGCTGTAGCGGGCGAGCAGCGCCTGCAGGCCCGAGAGCAGGACCATGAACAGCGTGGACCGCCCCTCGCGGGCGAGGCTCTTCAGGCTCCGGGTCAGGCCCTCGTCGTATTCGAAGCCGACCGTCCGGCCGCGGAAGCTGCGGACCGGAGGACGGGGGTGGTCCGTGGGAAGGTCCAGAAGCTCCGCCGCGCCGGACAGCTCCCGCCGCCAGTAGGCGAGCAGCCTCTCGAGCGTCTCTCCCTGAAGCGAGTCCCGCTGCCAGCGGGCGAAGTCGAAGTACTGGCGGGGGAGCCCCGGCAACGGCGCGGGCCTTCCCAGGGCCGCCGCTTCATAGAGAGCCGCCAGCTCGCCGACCACGATTCCCATGGACCAGCCGTCGGTGGCGATGTGGTGGATCGTGACGACCGCCACGTGGTCTTCGGGAGCCAGGCGCAGCATCAGGGTGCGGAAGACCGGACCGTGGTAGAGGTCGAACGGGCGCCGGGCCTCCTGGACGGACACCTCGACCCGCTCCTCCTCCCGGCGCTCCTCGGGGAGGCCCGAGAGGTCCACCAGCGGCAGGGACACGGGACGGTCCGGCAAGACCCGCTGGACCGGCTCCCCGCCGCTCTCCCCCAGGGCGATCCGGAGGACCTGATGCCGGCGCGCGATCTCCCGCAGCGCTCCGGCGAAGGCGCCGGGATTCAGGGCTCCGCGCAGGCGGACGGCGTTGGAGACGTTGTAGGCCGAGGTGCCGGGCAGGAGCTGCTCCAGGAACCAGAGCCGCTCCTGCGCGAAGGAGAGAGGCTCGTCCGGACCCGCCGGGACCTCCTCCCCCGCCGAGCCGCCGGCCTCTTCCTCCCTGAGGGCCGCTTCCACCGTGGCGGCCAGCGCGGAGAGGGTGGACTTCTCGAACAGCGCCGTGAGGGGCAGCTCGACCCCCAGCGTCTCCCGCAGTCGCGACAGCACGCGGGTGGCCAGCAGCGAGTGCCCTCCCAGGTCGAAGAAGTCGTCGTGGAGGCCGACCCGGTCCCGGCGTAGGAGCTCCCGCCAGATGGCGGCGACCTGCTTCTCCACCGGCGTCGCGGGCTCGGCGTAGGCCTCGTGCGGGCCGTCGCCGGCCGGCGCCTCCATGCGCGCCAGGGCGCGCCGGTCCACCTTGCCGCTGACCGTCAGGGGCATCGCCCCGATCTCCACGAAGGCCGAGGGCACCATGTAGGCCGGCAGCCGCGCGCCGAGGTGCTCCTTCAGCTCCGCCGGAGTCACCGGCGAGGACGGGATGTACCAGGCGACCAGGCGGCGCTCGCCGGTCTCCTCGCGGCGCACCACGACGGCGCACTCCGCCAGCGCCGGGTGCTCGGCCAGGGCCGCCTCCACCTCGCCGGGCTCGATGCGGTAGCCGCGGATCTTGACCTGGCTGTCCATACGGCCCAGGAACTCGATGTCGCCGTCCGGCCGCCAGCGCGCGAGGTCGCCGGTGCGGTAGAGGCGGGCGCCGGGCTCGTCATGCTCGCCGGCCAGGGAGCTCGGGATGAACCGCTCCGCCGTCAGCTCCGGCCGGGCCAGATAGCCGCGGGCGAGGCCGTCGCCGCCGGTGCACAGCTCGCCGGGGACCCCGATCGGCACCGGCCGCAGCTCCCCGTCCAGGATGTAGACCGTGGTGTTGGCCACCGGCCTGCCGATCGGCACCGAGGCGACCGGCGGGGACCCGGGGTCCACTCGGTAGCAGGTGGTGAAGCAGGAGTTCTCGGTGGGGCCGTAGCCGTCGATGATCTCGACCCCCGGCAGGGCGGCGAGGGCGCGGCGGATGTGCGGCGGCGAGAGCACGTCGCCGCCGGACATGAGCTGGCGCACGCCGCGCAGATCGTCGAGCCCCTCTTCGATCATCTGGTGGAAGAGGCCGGAGGTCAGCCACAGCGTGGTGACGCCGTGGCGGCGGATGACGCGGCCCAGCTCGGACAGGGAGTAGGCGCCGGGGGGCGCCACGGCGAGGCGGCCGCCGTTGGCCAGGGCGCCGAAGATCTCCAGCGTCGACGGATCGAAGGAGAGAGGGGCGAACTGGAAGAAGGTCTCGCCGGCGTCCAGGCGGGCGTAGTCCGCGCCCCGGATCAACCGCACCAGGCCCCGGTGGGGGACGGCCACGGCCTTGGGCCGGCCGGTGGAGCCGGAGGTGTAGAGGACGTAGACGAGGTTGTCCGCCGTCACACCGCCGCGGGGGTTGTCCGCGGCTTCGCGCGCCAGCTCTCCGCGGTCGCGGTCCAGGCAGACGGCCCGGGGCCCGAAGTCCGGCAGGGCCGCCAGGTGCTCCTCCAGGGTGACCAGAGCCGCGGGCCGCGACTCCTCGACCAGCAGGGCCAGGCGCTCCGGCGGCTGGCTCGGGTCCAGGGGCAGGTAGGCGCCGCCGGCCTTGAGGATACCGAGCATGCCCACGATCATCTCGACCGAGCGCGGCACCGAGAGGACCACCAGCGATTCCAGCCCCACGCCCAGCCGCCGCAGGCGGTGGGCGACCTGGTTGGCCCGCGCGTTGAGCTCGGCGTACGTCAGGCGCTCCTCCGCGAACTCCAGGGCCACGGCGCCGCCGGCCCGTTCCACCTGACTTTCGAACAACTCGTGGACCGGCGCTTCGCGGGGATAGGCGGAGGCCGTGCGGTTCCATTCGACCAGGGTCTGGCGGCGCTCGGCATCGTCCAGGAGCGGCAGCTCCCAGAGCGTGCGGGACGGGTCCTCCAGGGCTCCCTGGAGCAGGACCCCGGCGTGGCGGGCCATGCGCCCGGCCGAGGCGGCGTCGAACAGGTCGGAGCTGTACTCGAGACTCCCCAGCAGCCGCCCCGGCTCCTCCTGCCAGAAGAGGGTCAGGTCGACCTTGGCGGTCCCACTCTCGACGCCGATCACCGACAGGTCCAGCCCGCCCATCGACGGCGTCGCCGGCCCCGAGGAGCTCTGCACCGTCAGGATCACCTGGAACACCGGGTTGCGGCCCGCCTCGCGCTCGGGCTGGAGGTCCTCGACGATGCGGTCGAACGGCATCTCCTCGTGGGAGTAGGCCTCGACGGTGGCCTCCTTGACCCGCCGCAGCAGCTCGCGGAAGGTGGGCCGCCCGGAGAGGTCGATCCGCAGGGCCAGGGTGTTGACGAAGAAGCCGATCAGCCCCTCCAGCTCGCCGCGGTTGCGGTTGGCCACCGGCGAACCGACGGCGAAGTCGATCTGGCCGCTGTAGCGCACCAGCAGGATCTGGAAGGCGGCGAGCAGGGCCATGTAGGAGGTGACGTCCTCCTCGCGGCAGAAGGCGCGAAGCCGGCCGGCGAGGTCCTCGGGCGCGCCGACCTCCAACCGGCCGCCGCGGAAGCTCGGCTGGAGCGGGCGCGGCCGGTCGGACGGCAACTCGAGGGGCGGAACGCCGGCGAGGCGTTGCCGCCAGAACGCCAGCTCCTTCTCCAGGACCTCCCCGCGCAACCGGTTGCGCTGCCAGACGGCGTAGTCGGCGTACTGGATGGGGAGCTCCGCCAGCGGCGACGGCCGGCCCGCGGCCAGGGCCTCGTAGAGGGCCGCCATCTCGCGGATCAGCACGCCATGGGACCAGCCGTCCGAGACGATGTGGTGCAGATTGAGGAGCAGGACGTGCTCCTCACCCGCGAGCCGGACGAGGGCGGCCCGGAACAGCGGACCGCGGGCGAGGTCGAAGGACCGGTGCGCCTCCTCCACGGCCAGGCGGAGCATCTCGTCCTCCCGCGCCGCCGCGGGCAGGGCCGAGAGGTCCGCCAGGGGGAGGGGGACCGCCGCCGCGGGAGAGATCACCTGGAACGGCACGCCGTCGCGCTCGCCGAAGGTGGTGCGCAGCGACTCGTGGCGGCGTGCCACCTCGGAGAGGATGCCGCCCAGGGCCGCGGGGTCGAGGGCGCCACCCAGCCGGATGAAGAAGGGGATGTTGTAGGCCGGGTTGCCCGGCGCGAAGCGGTCGAGGAACCAGAGGCGCTCCTGGGAGAAGGAGAGGGACAGCGGGCCGCCGTCCCGGGCCGCGCGTTCGATCCGTTCGGCTCCCCTCTGGCCCTTCCTGAGGCGCTCCGTGAGGCGGCGGAGCTCGTCCGCGGAGAGCGATTTCACCAGCTTCGAACGATCACCCATGAGAACTCTCCTCGTACTCTTCTCTCTCGGACGAGATCTGCCGCAGGAATTCGTCGCCGGCCTGGTCGGCCAGGGCTTCGGCGATCCTCTCCGCCATTTCGCCCAGGGTCGGCGCGTGGAACATCGCGCCGACGGGCAGCCTTACTCCCAGCGCGTCGTCCACCTTCGAGACCAGCCGGATGGCGAGCAGGGAGTGCCCGCCCAGCGCGAAGAAATCGTCGTGGACCCCGACCCTCTCGACGCCGAGGACTTCCGCCCACAGGGGCGCCAGGACCTCCTCCAGGCCGTTGCGAGGCGCCACATAGCCCTCCGCGGCGGCGGGCGGCAGATCCGCGGCCATGCGCGCGAGCGCTCGCCGGTCCACCTTGTGGCTGGTGGTCACGGGGAGCGACTCCAGAAAGGTGAACGCCGGGGGCACCATGAAGGCCGGCAGAATCGCCGCCAGGTGGGACCGCAGATCGACCGCCGTGGGCGCCGGGTCCGCGGCGGGGATCACGAAGGCGGCGAGCCGGTTGTCGCCGGCCGGCGCCTTCCAGGTCACGACCACCGCCCGGCCCACCCCGGAATGGCGGTCCAGGGCGGCCTCGATCTCCCCCAGCTCGACACGGAAGCCCCGCACCTTGACCTGGTGGTCGACCCGGCCCAGGAACTCGAGGGCGCCGTCGGGCCGCCGCCGGGCGAGATCGCCGGTGCGGTACATCCGGCCGCCGGGCCCGCCGCCCCACTGGGCGGCGAAGGGATCGGGGACGAACCGCTCGGCGGTGAGATCGGGCCGGCCGACGTAGCCCCGGCCCAGGATCGGGCCGCCCAGGCACAGCTCGCCAGGGGCGCCCGGGGGTTGCAGGCCGCCGGCCGGGTCCAGGACGTAGGCGGTCCGTCCGGGATAGGGCGAGCCGATCTCGACCGCCGCTTGGGCCCTCTCGGCGATCCCGCCGTCTACGTCGTGGTACTTCATCGCGATGACCGCTTCGGTGGGGCCGTAACCGTTGAGGAGCCGGATCTTCGAGAGCGGCGAGCGCCACCACAGCCGGGCGGTCTCGCCGGACATCGCTTCGCCTCCGGAGGTGACCATACGCACGCGGTGCTCCGGCGGCCCCGCGAGGGACGTCTCCCGCACCCACTCGTCCCATAGAGTGGTGGGCAGGGGCATGACCGTGACGCCCAGCGCGAAAGCCTTCGCAAGGAGCACGGCAGGCTCCCAGACCTCGGGGCCGCAGATCGCCACGCCGCCGCCGAGGAGGAGGGGCGCCACGACGTCCTCGAAAGTGGGGTCGAAGCTCGGGGAGTGGAGCATGAGGACCCGGTCCTCCGCGGTCAGCTCCCAGGAGGCCACGATGTTCCGCAGGTGCCGGGCCAGCCCCTCGTGCTCGACGCCCACCGCCTTGGGCCGGCCGGTCGAGCCGGAGGTGTAGAGGACGTAGGCGAGGCCGCGCGGCAGCGCCCCGGCGGGCGCCTCGCCGCCGCCGGCGCCGTCCTCGGGAGCGTCGACCGCCAGGACCTGAACGCGGCTCCCGGGCAGGGACGTCGCCGCCAGCCCCCCGAGGGTGATCACCACCCGGACGCCCGCGTCCACCAGCATGAAGGCGAGCCGGTCTCCGGGATAGGAGGGATCCAGAGGGAGGTACGCCCCCCCGGCCTTCCAGATGGCCAGCAGGGAAATCACCAGCTCCGGGGAACGCTGGAGGAGCACCCCCACGGGCGCGTCCAGCCCCACGCCGAGCCGCTGGAGACGGAGCGCCAGCCGGTCGGAGCGGCGGTCGAGCTCGCCGTAGGTGAGGGCGGAGCCGTCCTCATACACCACCGCCACGCGCTCCGGAGTACGGGCGGCCTGGGCCGCGACGAGCCGGTCGAGGGTAGCCTCCGGCGCCGCCGGCAAGGGAGCCCCGTTCCACTCCACCACGAGCTGCCGGACCTCGTCCGCGGCGAGCATGGGGAGCTCTCCGAGCGTCCGGTCCGGCGCCTCCAGGGCTCCCCGCAACAGCGCCACGGCGTGCCGCGCCATGCGCTCCGCCGAGGCGTCGTCGAACAGGTCGGAGCTGTGCTCCAGCGTGCCCAGCAGGAGGCCATCCCGCTCCTGCCAGACGAGGGCCAGGTCGAGCTTGGCGGTCCCCGTCCCGGCCTCGACCGCCGACACCTCCAGTCCGCCCATGACCAGGTCCGGCCAGACTTGGTTGTCCACGGTGAGGATGACCTGGAACACCGGGTTGCGGCCCGCCTCGCGCTCGACGGCGAGACCCTCGACGACCTTCTCGAACGGCACCTCCTCGTGAGACCAGACGGCGAGCGCGGTCTCCCGCACCCGCCGCAGCAGCTCGCGGAACGCCGGCCGGCCGGACAGGTCGGCCCGCAGGGCCAGGGTGTTGATGAAGAGGCCGATCAGCCCTTCCACCTCGCCGCGGCCACGGTTGGCCACCGGCGAGCCCACGGCGAAATCGGTCTGGCCGCTGTAGCGCAGCAGCAGGACCTGGAAAGCGGCGAGCAGGGCCATGTAGGAGGTGACCCCCTGCTCGCGGCAGAGGGCGCGGAGGCGGCCGGCGAGGTCCGCCGGCACGTCGAGGCTCCGCCGGCCGCCGCGGAAGCTCGGCCGCGCCGGCCGCGGCCGGTCGGACGGCAGCGCGAGGGGCGGAACGCCGGCGAGGCGCTGGCGCCAGAAGGCCAGCTTCTCCTCCAGGGCCTCCCCCCGCATCCGGCTCCGCTGCCAGACGGCGTAGTCGGCGTACTGGATGGGCGGCTCCGGCAACGGCGACGGCCGGCCCGCGGCCAGGGCGTGGTAGAGGGCCGCCAGCTCGCGGAGCAACAACCCTTGAGACCAGCCGTCCGAGACGATGTGGTGGATGTTGAGGAGCAGGACGTGGTCCTCGACGCCAAGCCGGAGGAGGGACGCCCGGAAGAGCGGCCCCCGGACCAGGTCGAAAGGCCGGCGGGCCTCTTCGCGGGCGAGCCGGAGCATCTCGTCCTCGGCGCCGCGGAGGTCCACCAGGGGCAGGCCGACCTCGCCGGGCGGCGCGACCGCCTGGAACGGCACGCCCGCGTGCTCGCCGAAGGTGGTGCGCAGGGATTCGTGGCGCCGCGCCACCTCGGTGAGGACGCCGCGCAAGGCCGCGGCGTCCAGGCGGCCCCCGAGGCGCAGGAAAGAGGGGATGTTGTAGACCGCGCTCCCCGGGGCGAAACGGTCGAGGAACCACAGGCGCTCCTGGGCGAAGGAGAGCGGCAGGGGCGCGCCATCCCGGGACGCGCGCCGGATCTCCGTTTCTCCGGCGGGCCGCGCCGCGCCGGGGGCGGCCATCTCCCCGGCGATCCTGGCCGCCATCCCGCCCAGGGTGGGGGCCTGGAACAGGTCGCGGACAGGCAGGCGGACTTCGAAGAGGGCTTCCACCCTGGAGATCAGGCGGAGGGCCAGCAGCGAGTGCCCGCCCAGGGCGAAGAAGTCGTCGTGGACGCCGGCCCGGGAGACTCCCAGGACCTCCTCCCAGAGGGACGCCAGCAGCTCCTCCAGGGGGTTGCGGGGTGGCGCGTGCTCCTCCAGGGCCGAGGAGGTCTCCGCGGCCATCCGCGCCAGCTCTTTCCGGTCCACCTTGCCGCTGACGGTCCGGGGCAGCGCCTCCAGCACGGTGAAGGAAGAGGGCACCATGAAGGCCGGCAGGGCCGTTGCGAGGAAGGCCCGCAGGCCGGCCGGGTCCGGGAGGGGCTCTGCCGCCGGGGCCACGAAGGCGGCCAGCCGGACGTCGCCGGCCGGGGCTTTCCAGTCCACGACCGCCGCCCGGCGGACGGCGGGATGGCGGGCCAGGGTCTCCTCGATCTCCCCCAGCTCGATGCGGAAGCCCCGCACCTTGACCTGGTGGTCGATCCGCCCCAGGAACTCGAGGATGCCGTCGGGCCGTCTCCGGGCCAGGTCGCCGGTGCGGTACAGGCGGCTGCCGGGCCCTCCCCCCACTCGGCGGCGAAGGGATCGGGCACGAACTTCGCGGCGGTCAGATCAGGCCGGCCGAGATAGCCGCGGCCCAGGATACGCCCCCCCAGGCACAGCTCGCCGGGGACGCCCGGGGGCAGCAGGCAGCCGTCGCGGTCCAGGATGTAGGCGGTCCTGCCGGAAGCCGGCAGTCCGATCTCCACGGCCACCGCCTCGGCCCGCTCCGCCGCTTCGGCGCTCACCTCGTGGAACTGGAGGGTGACCACGGTCTCGGTGGGTCCGTAGGCGTTGTAGAGCTGAATCCTGGACAGGGGCGAGCGCCACCAGAGCCGGGCCGTCTCGCCGGACATGGCCTCGCCGCCGGCGACGACGCTGCGCACCCGGTGATCAGGCAGCCCGCCCGCCGCCACCTCCCGCACCCACTGGTCCCAGAAGCCGGTGGGCAGGGCCATCACGTTGACGCCCAACTCGGAAGCCTGAAGGAGGAGTCGCGCGGGCGACCAGACCTCGGGGCCGCAGATCACCACCGCGCTGCCGCAGAGGAGCGGCGCCACCGTCTCCTCGAACCAGGGGTCGAAGCTGGGGGAGTGGATCTGGAGGACACGGTCCAGCTCCGTCAGCTTCCAGACCGCGGCGACGGCGCGGAAGTGGCGGACGGCGGCCTCGTGCTCCACGCCCACGGCCTTGGGCCGGCCGGTGGAGCCCGAGGTATAGAGGATGTAGGCGAGGTGCCGCGGCGACGCTCCCGCGGCGGCCACCTCCTCGCCAGGACCGTCCCCGCCGGGGGCGTCCAGCGCGAGCACCCGGGCGCCGGTCTCCGGTAGGGAAGGCGCGAGGCTCTCCAGGGTGATCACCACCCGGGCGCCGGAGTCCTCCAGCATGAAGGCCAGCCGCTCGGCGGGATAGGCCGGGTCCAGGGGAAGATAGACTCCGCCGGCCTTCCAGACGGCCAGCAGCGAGATCACCAGCTCGGCCGAACGCTGGAGGTGGACCCCCACCGGGCGCTCCGGGCCCACGCCGAGAGCCTGGAGCCGGACGGCCAGGCGGCCGGCGAGGCGGTCGAGCTCGCCGTAGGTGAGGGTCGTGCCGTCCTCCCGGACCAGAGCCGCGTTGTCCGGCGCGCGGCCGGCCTGGGCCGCGAGGAGCCGGTCCAGGGTCTCTTCCGGCAGGTCGGCCCCGGGGACGCCGTTCCAGTCCAGCACAAGCTGCCGCCGCTCCTCCGCGGAAAGGAGGCTGAGCTCCTGGAGGCGCCGGTCCGGCTCCTCCAGGGCCGTCCGCAGCAGGGCGGCGGCATGGTGGGCCATCCGGTCGGCCGTGGCGGCGTCGAAGAGGTCGGCGCTGTATTCGAGAATCCCCAGGAGACCGTCCGCCTCCTCCTGCCAGACGAGGCTCAGGTCCACCTTGGCGGTCCCGGTCCCGGCTCCAAGGACCGAGAGGCCCAGCCCGCCCATGGCAAGCTTCGGCCGGGGCTGGCTCTGCAGCGCCAGACCGGCCTGGAACAACGGGTTGCGGCCGGGGTCGCGCTCGGGATGGAGGTCCGCCACGATCCGCTCGAAGGGCATCTCCTCGTGCGCGAAGGCGGCGACGGCGGCCGCGCGGACCCGCCGTGTCAGCTCGCGGAACGTGGGATCGCCGGAGAGGTCCACCCGCAGGGCCAGGGTGTTGGCGAAGAGCCCGACGATCCCCTCCAGCTCGCTGCGGTCGCGGTTCGCCACCGGGGAGCCGACGGCGAAGTCGGTCTGGCCGCTGTAGCGCAGGAGCAGGGTCTGGAAGGAGGCCAGCAGGGTCATGTAGGAGGTGACCGCCTCGCCGCGGCAGAAGGCGCGGAGGCGGTCCGGGAGGTCCCCCGGTACGGGCAGCTCCCGCACGCCGCCCCGGAAGCTGGGACGCTGCGGCCGGCGCCGGTCGGCGGGCAGTTCCAGGGCCGGCACGCCGGCCAGGCGCTGGCGCCAGAAGGCGAGCTCGGCCTCCAGGACCTCGCCCCGCAGCCGGCCGCGCTGCCAAACGGCATAGTCGGCGTACTGGAGGGCCGGCTCCGGGAGCGGCGACGGCCGGCCCGCCGTCAGCGCCTCGTACAGAGCGGCGGTCTCCCGGATCAGGACGCCTTGGGACCAACCGTCCGAGACGGCGTGATGGATGGTCAGGAGCAGGATGTGGTCCTCGTTCGCGAGCCGCAGGAGGACCGCCCGGAACAGCGGACCCCGGGCGAGGTCGAAGGGACGGCGCGCCTCCTCACGGGCGAGCCGGAGCATCTCTCCCTCGTCGTCGCGGAGATCCACCACGGGCAGGGCGATCTCCGACGCCGGCGCGATCACCTGGAACGGCACGCCGCCGCGCTCGCCGAAAGTGGTGCGCAGCGACTCGTGCCGCCGCACCAGCTCGGCGAGCGTCCAGCGCAGGGCCGGCACGTCGAGCCGGCCGGTCAGGCGGACGGCCGAAGGCATGTTGTAGACCGCGTTGCCCGGTGCGAAGCGGTCCAGGAACCAGAGACGCTCCTGGGCGAAGGAGAGGGGTAGAGGATCTCCGTCCCTGGGCGCCGGGACGATCCGCTCCGTCTCCTTCAAGCCCGTCTCCAGGGCGACGGCGAGCTCCTCGGCGATCCGCTCGGCCATCGCGCTCAGGGTCGAAGCGTGGAACAGATCGGGAACAGGCAACTGGACCGCGAAGAGATCCTCCACCCTGGAGACCAGGCGGACCACCAGCAGAGAGTGGCCTCCCAACACGAAGAAGTCATCGTGGGCGCCGACCCGGGGCACCTGCAGGACTTCCTCCCAGAGAGTGGCCAGCAGCTCCTCCACACCGTTGCGGTGGGGCACGTAATCGCGGGCGGCCGGCGCGGCCTCCACGGCCATGCGGGCGAGAGCCTTGCGGTCCACCTTGCCGTTGGGGGTCAGCGGCAGGCTGTCGAGCGCGACCAGCGCCGAGGGGAGCATGTAGTCCGGCAGGCTCGCGCCCGCGAAGGCCCGGAGGTCCGCGAGCGTGACCGCCTCCCCGACCACCCAGGCCACCAGCCGCTCGTCCCGGACGAGAACCACCGCTTCCCGCGACGGCGGGGTGGCGCGTGAGCGCCGCCTCGATCTCCCCCAGCTCGACGCGGAAGCCGCGGATCTTCACCTGGGCGTCGATGCGGCCCAGGTATTCGAGGTCGCCGTCGGGCAGGCGCCGGGCGAGGTCGCCGCTGCGGTAGAGGCGTGAGCCCGCCTCGCCGAAGGGGTTGGGGAGGAAGCGCTCAGCCGTCAGCTCCGGCCGATTCAGGTAGCCCATCGCCAGACCCGCGCCGCCCACCAGGATCTCTCCCGGCACGCCCGGAGGGACCAGGTTGAGGGACGGATCGGCCAGATGGACCCCGAGGTCCGGGATCGGCCGGCCCACCGCGCTCGCCACGTCCTTCCGGCTCACCTCGCGATAGGTGACGTGCACCGTGGTCTCGGTGATGCCGTACATGTTGATCAGCCGCGGGCGCTCGTCCCCGTGGCGCTCGAACCAGGGCGCCAGGGCCGCCGGGGCCAGGGCTTCGCCGCCGAAGATCACGTAGCGCAGGGCCAGGTCCCCCGGCTGGCCGTATTCGGCCCGGATCAATTGCTGGAAGGCGGAGGGCGTCTGGTTGAGCACCGTCACCCGCTCGTCGCGCAGCAGCTCGTGGAAGGCCTCCGGCGAGCGGCTCACCCAATACGGCACCACCACCAGGCGGCCGCCGTAGAGCAGGGCGCCCCAGATCTCCCAGACCGAGAAGTCGAAGGCATAGGAGTGGAACAGCGTCCAGACATCCTCAGCGCCGAAGTCGAGCCAGCGCTCCGTGGCCGAGAACAGCCGCGCGACGTTGCCGTGGCGCACGATCACGCCCTTCGGCCGGCCGGTGGAGCCCGAGGTGTAGATCACGTAGGCCGGATGCTGCGCCGAGACCCGGATCCCGGGATCGGAGGCGTCCCCTTCGACGCCGTCCAGAGAGGTCAGGACGACCCGGACCCGGCTGTCCTCGACCATGAAGGCCAGGCGCTCCTCCGGATAGGCGGGATCGAGCGGCACGTAGGCCGCGCCCGCCTTGAGCACGCCCAGGATGGCCGCCACCATCTCCAGCGAGCGCTCGAAGCGGAGACCCACCAGGTCGCCCGCAGCGACGCCCAGACGGACGAGGTGGTTCGCGACCTGGTTGGCCCGGCGGTCGAGCTCCGCGTAGGTCCAGCGCTCGCCGTCGCAGACCGCCGCCACCGTCCCGGGCGCGCGGGCGGCCCGGGCCGCGAAGCGCTCGTGCAGGACGTCCGTCCCCAGGGCCTCGGCGGGAGCCTCGTTCCAGGCCGATACGAGCTGCCGGGTCTCCTCCGGGGAGAGCATGGAGAGGTTCCAGACCGTCCGGTCCGGGTCCGCCAGGGCGCCGCGCAGCAGGACGACGACGTGCCGGGCCAGGCGGGCGGCCGAGGCGGCTTCGAACAGGTCGGAGCTGTACTCCAGAGCGCCGAGGAGACGATCCGGATTCTCCTTCCAGGTCAGTCCGAGATCGAGCTTGGCCGTCCTGGTCTCGACCTCGAGCGCCGATACTTCCAGGCCCCCCATGGCCAGATCCGGCCAGGGCTGGCTCTGCAGGGCCAGCATGGCCTGGAACACCGGGTTGCGGCTGACCTCCCGCGCGGGGTGAAGGTCCTCGACGATCCTCTCGAAGGGCATCTCCGCGTGGGAGAAGGCTTCGACGGCGGCCTCCCTGACCTGCCGCAGCAACTCGCGAAAGGTGGGGCTCCCCGAGAGGTCCACCCGCAGGGCCACGGTGTTGACGAAGAAGCCGATCACCCCCTCCACTTCGGCGCGGGCACGGTTGGCCACGGGGGAGCCGACGGCGAAGTCGGTCTGGCCGCTGTAGCGCAGGAGCAGGACCTGGAAGGCCGCCAGCAGCGCCATGTAGGAGGTGCCCTCCTCCGCGCGGCAGAGGGCGCGCAGGCGGCCCGGCACGTCCTCCGGCACTTCGACGTCCAGCAGGCCGCCACGGAAGCTCGGCCGCGTCGGCCGGGGCCGGTCGGCAGGCATCGCCAGCGGGGGCGTGCCGGCGAGGCGCTGGCGCCAGAAGGCCAGCTCCGCCTCCAGGGCCTCGCCACGCAGACGGTTCCGCTGCCACACGGCGTAGTCGGCGTATTGGATCGGCGGCTCCGGCAGCGGCGACGGCCGGCCGGCGGACAGGGCGTCGTAGAGGGCCGCCACCTCGCGGATCAACACTCCCCGCGACCAGCCGTCGGAGACGATGTGGTGGATGTTGAGGAGCAGGACGTGGTCCTGCGGAGCGAGCCGGAGAAGGGCCGCCCGGAAGAGCGGGCCCCGGGCGAGGTCGAAGGGCCGGCGCGCCTCTTCGCGCGCGAGCCGGAGCATTTCGTCCTCACCGCCGCGGAGACTCCACCAGGGGTAGGGCGATCTCGGAGGGGGGCGCGATCACCTGGAACGGCACGCCATCGCTCTCGCCGAAGGTGGTGCGCAACGACTCGTGGCGGCGGGTGACCTCGGTGAGGGTGCGACGCAGGACCTGCCGGTCGAGCCGGCCCCGGAGGCGCACGAAAGAGGGGACGTTGTAGACCGCGCTGCCAGGGGCCAGCAGGTCGAGAAACCAGAGTCGCTCCTGGGCGAAGGAGAGCGGCAGGGGATCGCCACCTCGCGGAACGCGCCCGATCGGTTCCGGTTTCCCCTCGTCGGCGGCGGCGGGAGAGCCGGCGATCCGCTCCGCCATCCCGCCCAGGGTCGGAGCCTGGAACAGGGCGCGCACCGGCAGCCGGACGCCGCAGAGGTCCTCCACCCTGGAGAGCAGGCGGATGCCCAGCAGCGAGTGCCCACCGAGAGCGAAGAAGTCGTCCCGGACCCCCACCCGGTCGACGCCCAGCACCTCGGCCCAGACGCGGGCGAGCGCCTCCTCGGCGGCGTTCCGGGGCGGCAGATACTCCACGCGGGACGGCACGGCCTCCGGCGTGACCGCGGCCAGGGCCCGGCGGTCGACCTTGCCGTTGGGGGTCAGGGGCAGCTCGGGAAGGACGACGAACCCCGACGGCACCATGTGGGCCGGAAGGCGCCGGTCCAGATCGGCGGGGACGGCTCCGACGACGAAGGCCACGAGGCGGTTCCCTCCGGAGCCGTCAGGCTGGGCCAGCACCGCCGCCGCCCGCACGCCGGGCTGGGCGGCCAGCACGGACTCGACCTCCCCCGGCTCGACGCGGAACCCCCGCACCTTGACCTGCAGGTCGATCCGCCCCAGGAACTCGACGGCCCCGTCCGGCCGCCACCGCGCCAGGTCGCCGGTGCGGTAGAGGCGCGCGCCCGGCTCGCCGCCGAACGGATCGGGGACGAACTTCTCCGCCGTCAGGTCGGGCCGGCCCAGGTAGCCGCGGCTCACCTGCGCGCCGCCCGCCAGCAGCTCGCCCGGGACGCCCGCCGGCAGCGGCTGGAAGCTCGGGTCCACCACGTGCGCCCGCACGCCGGGCAGGGGCCGGCCCAGCGGCAGGACGGCCGCGCCCCGGTCCTCCTCCTCCCAGGTGGGGAAGGTCAGAACGCCGACGGTGGTCTCGGTGGGACCGTAGTGGTTGAGCACGCGGCAGTCCGGCGCCAATTCCCGCACCCGGCGGACGAGCGTCCCGGGGCAGGCCTCGCCGCCGGTGACCAACAGCCGCTTCGGCAGGACCGCCGCGGCCCCCTCCGCGCCCAGCAGGGCCGCGAGGTGCGAGGGGACGATCTTCAGGCAGTCCACCGCCCGCCCGCCCAGGAGGTCCTGGCTCAGTTGCCGGTCGCGGGCGATCACGTGGAGGGCGCCGCCGGAGGCCAGCGCGGAGAAGACCGCGGTGTTGCCCAGGTCGGCGGCCAGGGTGCTCACGGTGGCGAAGCTCGCCCCGGCGGGCAGCTCCATGCGCCCGAGGACGCCGTCCACGTAGGCGGCGAGCTGGCGGTGCTCCACCATGACCCCCTTGGGGCGGCCGGTCGAGCCCGAGGTGTAGATGACGTAGGCGAGGCTCTCCGGGCCGGCCGGCCTCCCGGGAGCCGCGGCGGTCGTGGCGATCTCCGGGGTGACTTCCGGATCGACGACCGGGATCCGAACCTCCCCGAACCGCTCCCGCAGCTCTTCCGGGACCACCAGCGCCCGCGCCCCGCTGTCCTCCAGCATGGAAGCCAGCCGCTCGGCGGGGAGCTGGGGATCGAGGGGCACATAGGCGCCGCCGGCCTTGAGGATGCCCAGCAGGGCGGGAATCAGCGGCAGCGAGGGCTCGGCGCAGAGGCCCACCCGGACCTCGGGGCCCACCCCCAGCCGCCGCAGCCGCCCGGCGATCCCGTCGGCCCACCCGTCCAGCTCGCGGAAGGTGAGCGACCTCTCTTCGAACACCAGGGCGACGGCGTCAGGGGTCCGCGCCGCCCCTTCCTCGAACGTCTCGTGGACGGGGCGGCCGGGCCTTACCGAACCGGTCCCGTTCCAGCCGAGCAGCGCCTGGCGCTCACTCTCCGTCAGCAGCGGCAGGCCGGAGACCCGCGCCTCGGGGGCGGCGGCGATCCCTTCCAGCAGCACCCGGAAATGGCCCGCGAGCCTCTGGACCGTCGCGCGGTCGAAGAGGCCGGCGTCGTACTTGAGCTCGCCTTCCCAACCGCGCGGGCCGGCGCCAAGGTTCAGGGAGAGGTCGAACTTCGCGGTCGCCGCGCCGCTCTCGACGGGGGTGGCGGCGAGACCCGGGCCGAAGTCCAGGGCCGGCAGGAGGGCGGCCTGCGCGGCGAAGAAGACCTGGAACAGCGGCGTGTGGGCGAGGTCCCGCTCCGGGAGCAGCTCCTCGACCAGCCGCTCGAACGGCAGGTCCTGGTGGGAGTAGGCCGCGAGGGCGGCGGCGCGCACGCGTCCGAGCAGCCCGGCGAAGCCGGGATCGCCGGAGAGGTCGGTCCGCAGCACCAGGGTGTTGACGAAGAACCCGATCAGCCCCTCGATCTCCGTCCGGTCCCGGTTGGCGACCGGGGTGCCGACGGTGAAGTCCTCGCGCCCCGTGTAGCGGTGAAGGAGGACCTCGAAAGCGGCCAGCAGCGTCATGAACAGGGTGGCGCCCCGGTCGCGGCCCAGGCGGTCGATCTCCTCCATGAGCCCGCCGGGCAGGGCCAGGGGCTCGGCGGCGGCCCGGAAAGCCCCGCGCTCGCGGCGCGGCCGGTCCGACGGCAGCTCCAGGGGGGCGGGAAGCCCGGCGAGCCGGTCGCGCCAGAAGGCCAGGAGCGATTCCAGGGCCTCCCCCCGCAGCCACTCCCGCTGCCAGGAGGAGAAGTCGGCGTACTGGATGGGCAGCTCGGGAAGAGGCGAAGGGCGGCCGGCGGCGAAGGCCCGGTAGAGAGCGGTCAGCTCGCGGGCGAGCACGCCGGTGGACCATGCGTCCGCGACGACGTGGTGGAAGGTGAACAGCGCCAGGTGGTCGTCCGCGGCGAGGCGCAGCAGGGCGGCGCGGGCGACCGGTCCCCGCTCCAGGTCGAAGGGAAGGCGGGCCTCCTCCCGGGCGAGGCCGGAGGCCGCGGCCTCGCGGCGGCCGGGAGGCAGCCCGGAGAGGTCGAGCACCGCCAGCGGCAGCCCCGGCCCCTCGTGGATCACCTGGACGGGCTCGCCCGCGACCACGGCGAAGGTGGTGCGCAGGACCTCGTGCCGGCGGGCGATCTCCCGCAGCGCCGCCGCGAAGGCGGGGACGGAGACCTCCCCGGTCAGGCGCAGGCCGGCCGGGATGTTGTAGGCCGGGCTGCCCGGCTCCAGACGGTCCAGGAACCAGAGGCGCGTCTGGGCGAAGGAGAGGGGCGGAGGCGCGCCGTCCCGCGGCGCGCGGCGGATGCCGGGGGCCGCGGCCTGGTCCTTCTCCCGCATCCGCTCCATCAAGAGGCGGACCTTGTCGGCCGGCAGGTCCGAGAGCTTCTTCCGCGGGGCAGGCGCGGCCGGCGCCGCGGCGCGGCGCGCCTCCTCCACCAGCTCGGCCAGGGCCGCCACGGTGGGCCGCTCGAAGAGGGTCCGCAGGGGGAGCTCGACGCCCAGCCTGGACCGCAGCCGCGAGACCACCTGCATGACCAGCAGGGAGTGGCCGCCCAGGGCGAAGAAATCGTCCTCCGCCCCCACCGCGGGCAGGCCCAGCAACTCGGCCCAGACGCCCGCCACCAGCTCCTCGGCCGGGGTGCGCGGAGCCCTGGACCGCCGCGCCGCTCCCTGTCCGGCGGACTCCGCCGCCAGGCGTTCCAGGGCCTTCCGGTCCACCTTTCCGTTGGGCGTCAGGGGCAGCGTCTCCACCCGGTGGAAAGCCGCCGGCACCATGAAGGCCGGCAGGCTTTCCACCGCCTGGGCCTGCAGTCCGGCTTCATCGAGATCCGCGCCCGGGACGGCGACGACGAAGGCGGCCAGCCGGGTGTCGCCGGCCGGAGCCTTCCAGGCCGCCACGACGGCCCGGCTCACCCCGGGATGGCGGCCGAGGGCGGCCTCGATCTCCCCCGGCTCGATACGGAAGCCCCGCACCTTGACCTGATGGTCCGTCCTCCCCAGGAACTCCAGGCCGCCGTCCGGCCGCCGCCGGACCAGGTCGCCGGTGCGATACATGCGGCCGCCGGCCTCGCCACCCCACTCGGCGGCAAAGGGGTCGGGGACGAATCTCTCGGCGGTCAGGGCGGGCCGCCCGGCGTAGCCCCGGCCCAACACCTGGCCGCCCAGATAAAGCTCGCCGGGGGCGCCGGGGGGCAGCAGGACGCCGTCACGGTCCAGCACGTAGGCGGTACGGCCCGGGTAGGGCGAGCCGATCTCCACCGCCGCTCCAGCGCGTTCCGAAGCTTCGCGGCCGATTTCGTGGAAGCGCAGGGTGACGACCGCCTCGGTCGGGCCGTAGCCGTTGAAGAGTCGGATCGCGGCCAGCGGCGAGCGCCACCAGAGCCGGGCCACCTCGCCGGACATGGCCTCGCCGCCGGCGGTGGCCATGCGCACCCGGTGCTCGGGCTGAGGTCCCGCGGCCGATTCCCGCACCCACTGTTCCCACAGGGCGGTGGGCAGGGGCATGACGGTCACCCCGAGCCCGGCGGCCCGGGCCAGGAGCCGCGCCGGCTCCCAGACCTCGGGGCCGCAGATCACCACCGCGGCGCCGCGCAGCAGCGGCGCCACCGTGTCCTCGAGCCAGGGATCGAAGCTCGGGGAGTGGATCTGGAGGACCCGGTCCCGCCCGGTCAGCTCCCAGGATTCGGCGATCGTGCGCAAGTGTCGAGCGGCCGCCGCGTGCTCGACGCCCACAGCCTTGGGCCGGCCGGTGGAGCCTGAGGTGTAGAGGAGATAGGCGAGACTCCGGGGCGAGGCCGCCGCGGGGGTTTCCCCCGGGATGTCCGCGGCGGGAGCGTCGAGGATCAACGTGCGGCCGCCCGCCATGGGCAGGGACGGCGCGAGCCTTTCCAGGGTGATCACCACGGGCGCGCCGGAGTCCTCCAGCATGAAGGCCAGACGCTCCCCAGGGTAGGAAGGATCGAGGGGGAGATGGACCCCTCCCGCCTTCCAGATCCCGATCATGGAGACCACCAGCTCGGCGGAGCGCGGCAGGTGGACGCCCACGGGGACGTCCGGGCCCACGCCGCAGCAACGCAGCCGGCGGGCCAGCAGATCGGAGAGGCGGTCGAGCTCCGCGTAGGTGACGGTGGCGCCGTTTTCGAGCGCCAGGGCCACGTTGCCCGAAGTGCGGGTGGCCTGGGCGGCGATCAGGCGGTCCAGGGTCTCCCCCGGCGTGCCGGGCAAGGGCGCGCCGTTCCAGTCCACCACGAGCTGCCGCCGCTCCTCGGGAGAGAGGAAGGAAAGCTCCGAAAGGCGCCGGTCCGCGGACCCCGCCGCCGCGCGCAGCAGGGCCGTGTAGTGGCGCCGCAGGCGTTCGCCGGTGGCCGCTTCGAACAGGTCGGAGCTGTACACCAGATGGCCGCGCAGCTCCTCGCCGTCCTCACGCCAGGAGACGGAGAGGTCCACCTTGGCCGTGCCCGTGCCGAGGTCGAAGGGGACGAGGTCGAGGCCGCCGATCCGCAGCGCCGCCAGGGGCTGGCTCTGCAGCGTCAGGAGCGCCTGGAACAGGGGGTTGCGGCCCGACTGGCGCTCCGGCTCCACCTCCTGCACCAGCTTCTCGAACGGGAGCTCGGCATGGGCGTGGGCCGCCAGCGTCGCCTCCCGCGCCCGCCGCAGCAGCTCGCCCACGGTCGGATCCCCGCCGAGATCGGCGCGCAGGACCACGGTGTTGACGAACAGGCCGATCAGCCCTTCGATCTCCTGGCGGTCGCGGTTGGCCACGGGGGAGCCGACGGCGAGGTCGGCCTGTCCGGTGTAGCGCAGGAGCAGGACCTGGAAGAGGCCCAGGAGGGCCATGAACAGGGTGGCTTCCCCGCCGCGGGCCAGCGCCCTGAGACCCCGGACCTCGCCGGCGGTCAGGCGCAGCGGCAACTCTCCGCCCCGCGAGCCGGGGGCGGCGGGCCGGGGCCGGTCGGCGGGGAGCTCCAGGGGCGGCAGGCCGGCCAGGCGCCCGCGCCAGAAGGCCAGCTCGCCCTCCAGGAGCTCGCCCTGGAAGCGCTCGCGCTGCCAGACCGCGTAGTCCACGTACTGGACCGCCGGCTCCGGCAGGGGCGAGGGGCGGCCGGCGGCCAGGGCCGGGTAGAGCTCCCCCACCTCCCGCAGAAGGACGCCCAGCGACCAGCCGTCGGCCACGATGTGGTGCAGGGTCAGGAGCAGGGTGTGCTCCCCACTTCCGCGCCGGAACAGGAGGGCGCGCAGCAGCGGCCCCCGGGAGAGGTCGAAGGACCGGCGGCTCGCCTCGCCCGACCGGCGCAGCGCCTCCTCTTCCCGGCGTTCCACGGGCAGCCCCTCCAGGTCCACCAGGGGCAGCGGGACGTCCGCCGCCGGCCCGATCTCCTGGTGGGGCAGGCCGTCCCGTTCGCCGAACGTGGCGCGGAGGGTTTCGTGGCGCCGGACCACCTCCCCGAGAGCGCCGCGCAGGACGGCCCGGTCGAGAGGCCCGGCGAGGCGCAGGGCGATCGGGATGTGGTAGGCGGCGTCGCCCGGCGCCAGCCGGTCCAGGAACCAGAGGCGCTCCTGCGCGAACGAGAGGGGCAGGGGGCCGCCGCCGCGGAGCGCCCGGCCGATGCCGGGAGCCGCGGCCTGGTCCCGCCGGCGCAGCCGCTCCATCAGGAGGTGGAGCTGGCCGGCGGACAACCCCGAGAGGTCCTTGCCGGGCTCAGCCATGCGCCTCCCCGCGGGTCTCCGGCCCCTCCTCGAAGAGCCCCTCCAGAAGCTCGTCCTCCGCCAGCGCCATCATCTCCGCCGCCACCAGCTCCGCCATGCCGGCCACGGTGGCCGACGTGAAGACGGCGCCGACCGGCAGCTTGACGCCGCAGACCTCGCGGACCCTGGAGAGCAGTTGCACGCCCAGGAGCGAGTGCCCGCCCAGGGCGAAGAAGTCGTCGTGGACGCCCACCCGCTCGACGCCCAGGACCTCGGCCCAGAGCGGCGCCAGGACTTCCTCGATGGGGTTGCGCGGCGCCACGTGCTCCGCCGCCCCGCCCTGGGAGCCGGACTCCAGGCGGGCCAGCGCCCGGCGGTCCACCTTGCCGTTGGGGGTCAGCGGCAGGGCGGCGAGGACCACCGCCGCCGAGGGCACCATGTACTCCGGCAGCTTCTCCTTGAGATATCCGCGCAGGGCGGCGAAGCCGGTCTCGCCGGCCACGTAGGCGACCAGCCGCCGGTCGCCGTCCACCCCCAGCGCCAGCACGGCCGCGTCGCGGATCCCCGGGTGGGCCAGCAGCGCCGCCTCGATCTCCCCCAGCTCCACCCGGAAGCCCCGCACCTTGACCTGGTGGTCCAGGCGGCCCAGGAACTCCAGCTCGCCGTCGTTGCGCAGCCGCACCAGGTCGCCGGTCTTGTACAGGCGCTCGCCGGGGACGCCCGAGAACGGATCGGGGACGTAGCGCTCCGCCGTCAGGTCCGGCCGCCCCAGGTAGCCGCGCGAGATGCCCGCGCCGCCCAGGTACAGCTCGCCGGGGACGCCCGCCGGGGTCGGCCGCAGCCGCCGGTCCAGGATGTAGCCCCGGCTGTTGGTGAGGATCCTGCCGATGGTGGGCTCGCCCTCCGGCCCCACGGCGGCCACGGTGGAGAAGGTCGTGTCCTCCGAGGGACCGTACAGGTTCAGCAGGCGCTCCACCGTCCCCAGGGCGTGGACCCGCCGCGCCAGCTCGCCCCGCAGGGGCTCGCCGCCCAGGTTGACCGTGCGCACCGAGGCCGGCACAGCCCCCTGGCGCAGCAACTCGGCCATGGCCGAGGGGACGGTGTCGATCAGCGTCACCTCGTCCCGGGCCGGCAGGTCGGGCAGGGCCAGGGCGTTGTCGGCCAGGATCACCGTGCCGCCCCAGGCCAGCGGCGCGAACAGCTCGAAGACCGACATGTCGAAGCAGATCGAGGTCGAGGCCAGCACGCCCCGCAGCTCCGCGTCGCTGAAATTCTCCCGCGACCAGCACATCAGGGCCGAGGCGGTGCGGTGCTCGATGGCGACGCCCTTGGGCTTGCCCGTAGAGCCGGAGGTGTAGATGACGTAGGCCAGGCGGCCCGTGCGCACCGGCAGAGGCGCCAGCTCCGGCAGGCTGGGACCGTCCTCTTCGAGAAGCGTCTCTTCGGTGATCACCACCGGCGCCTGGGAGTCCTCCAGGATCGCCTCGACGCGCTCGCGCGGGTAGGCCGGATCGATGGGGACGTAAGCGCCGCCGGCCTTGAGGATGCCCAGCATGGAGATCAACAGCTTCGGCGTGCGCTGGAGGAACACGCCCACCCGGACCTCCGGCCCCACGCCCAGAGACCGCAGCCGCCGCGCCACGCGGTCCGCCCTCTCCTCCAGCTCGCGGTAGGTCAGCCGCTCCGTGCCGCCGATCAGGGCGACGGCGTCGGGAGTCCGCTTCGCCTGGGCCTCGAAGAATTCATGCAGCAGCACGTCCCCCGGCCACTCCGCGGCTTCCCGGACCGACGCCGCCAGCAACTGTCCGATCTCGCCGGCGGTCAGCAGCGGCAGCTCGGAGAGCGGCAGGCCGGGATCGGCCGCGGCGGCCTCCAGCAGCGTGCGGTAGCAGCCGAGGAGCCGCTCCATGCTGACGGCGTCGAAGAGGCCGGCGGCGTACTCCAGGGAGCCCGCGAAGCCCTCCTCCGTCTCCCGCAGCAGCAGGGTGAGGTCGAAGCGCGAGACCCCGGCGTCCGCGTCCAGCGGCTCGGCGCAGAGGCCGGGCAGCGCCAGCGGCGGGGCGGCGGCGTTCTGCAGCGCCAGCGAGGCCTGGAACAGGGGCGTGCGGCTCGGATCCCGCTGCGGCGCGATCTCCTCCACCAGCTTCTCGAAGGGGACGTCCTGGTGGGACCACGCCCCCAGCGTGAAGGTCCGGGCGCGGCCCAGCAGCTCCTGGAAGCCCGGATCGCCCGAGAGGTCGCCCCGCAGCACCAGCATATTGACGAAGAAGCCGATCAGCGGCTCGGTCTCGATCCGGTTGCGGTTCGCCACCGGCGAGCCCACGGCCACGTCCTCCTGGCCGCTGAAGCGGGAGAGCAGGGCCTGGAAGGACGCCAGCAGCAGCATGAACGGCGTCACCCCCTCGGCCTGTGCCCGCGACCGCACGGCCGCGGCGAGGCCGCCGGTCAGCCGCGCCGGCAGGTAGGCGCCGCGCAGGCCGCGCACCGCCGGCCGCGGGCGGTCGGCCGCCAGGTCCAGGGCCGGCGGCAGCCCGGCGAGAGCCGTGCGCCACCAGGCGAGTTGGGATTCCAGGACCTCGTCGCGCAGCCACCCCCGCTGCCAGACGGCGTAGTCGCCGTACTGGACGGCCAGCTCCGGCAGCGGCGACGGCCGCCCCGCCGCGGCGGCGCCGTAGAGGGCCGACAGCTCGCGCAGGAGGACGTTGAGCGACCAGCCGTCGGAGGCGATGTGGTGGAGGGTCAGGACGAGCGTGTGGTCCTCTTCGCCGGCCCGCAGCAGCAGCGCCCGCGCCAGCGGGGCCGCCGTCAGGTCGAAGGGGGTCCGCGTCTCCTGCCGCGACAGCCGGTCGAGGGCCGCCGTGCGGGCCGCACCGGGCAGGGCCGAGAGGTCGGCCACGGGCAGCTCGAAGGGACGCCAGGGAAGGACCCGCTGCACGGGCCGGCCGGCCTCTTCCACGAAAACGGTGCGCAGGGCCTCGTGGCGGCGCAGGATCTCCCCCAGGGCCGCGGCCAGGGCGGCCACGTCGAGCCGCCCGCGGAGCCGCGCCGCCGCCGGCATGTTGTACAGCGGGCTGCCGGGGTCGAGGCGGTCGAGGAACCAGAGCCGCTCCTGGGCGAAGGACGGCGGCAGGTCGCCGCTCCGGTCCACGGGGAGCAGCGGCGGCAGCGCGGGGGCGGACACGGCGCCCAGGGACGCCAGCTCGCCCGCCAGGCCCGCCACCGTGGGCAGCTCGAACATCCGCCGCAGGGGCAGCGACACGCCCAGGGTCTCCCGCACCCGCGAGACCACCTGGGCCGCCAGGAGCGAGTGCCCGCCGAGGTCGAAGAAGCTGTCGTGGACGCCCACGCGTTCGACTTCCAGCACCTCGGCCCACAGGGAGGCCAGGGCCTCCTCGACCGGGCCGCGGGGCGCCACGTACCCGTCCGCCACGCCGCCCTGGGCGTCCGGGCTCCAGGCGCGGCCAGGGCGCGGCGGTCCACCTTGCCGTTGGGGGTCAGCGGCAGGGCGTCCAGGGCCACGAAGACGGAGGGCACCATGTACTCCGGCAGCTTCTCCTTGAGCCAGCCGCGCAGGGACGCGGCGTCCGTCCCCGCCCACCACGTAGGCCGCCAGCCGCCGGTCGCCGCCGTCGCCCAGGGCCAGCACGGCCGCGTCGCGGACGCCCGGGTCGAGCCAGCAGCGCCGCCTCGATCTCCCCCAGCTCGACGCGGAAACCGCGCACCTTGACCTGGTGGTCCAGGCGGCCCAGGAACTCCAGCTCGCCGTCGTTGCGCAGCCGCACCAGGTCGCCGGTCTTGTACAGGCGCTCGCCGGGAACGCGCCGAAAACGGATCGGGAACGTAGCGCTCGGCCGTCAGGTCCGGCCGCCCCAGGTAGCCGCGCGAGATCCCCGCGCCCCCCAGGTACAGCTCGCCCGGCACCCCCGCCGGCGACCAGCCGCAGGCGCCGGTCCAGGATGTAGCCCCGGCTGTTCGGTGAGGATGCGGCCGATGGTCGGCTCGCCCTCCGGTCCGACGATCAGCCACGGTCGGAGAACGTGGTGTCCTCCGAGGGGCCGTAGAGGTTCAGCAGCCGCTCCACCGTGCCCAGGGCGTGGACCTGGGCCGCCAGCGCGCCCCGCAGCGGCTCGCCGCCCAGGTTCACCGTCCGCACCGAGGCCGGCACCGCCCCCTGCCGCAGCAGCTCCGCCATGGCCGAGGGGACGGTGTTGATCAGCGTCACCTCGTCGCGCGCCGGCAGGGCCGGCAGGGCCAGGGCGTTGTCGGCCAGGATCACCGTGCCGCCCCAGGCCAGCGGCGCGAACAGCTCGAAGACCGACATGTCGAAGCAGATCGACGTCGAGGCCAGCACGCCCTTCAGCTCCGCGGCGCTGAAACTCTCCCGCGACCAGCTCATCAGGGCCGAGGCGGTGCGGTGCTCGATGGCCACGCCCTTGGGCTTGCCCGTCGAGCCCGAGGTGTAGATGACGTAGGCCAGCCTCCCCATGCGCACCGGCGGCGGCGCCAGCTCCGGGAGATCCGCCGGATCGGCCTGCGCCATCATCTCGTCGGTGATCACCACCGGCGCCTGGGAGTCCTCCAGGATCGCCTCGACGCGCTCGCGCGGATAGGCCGGATCGAGGGCACGTACGCGCCGCCGGCCTTGAGGATGCCCAGCAGGAGATCAACAGGCTTCGGCGTGCGCTGGAGGAAGACGCCCACCCGCACCTCGGGACCGACGCCCAGCGCCCGCAGCCGCCGCGCCACGCGGTCCGCCCGCTCGTCCAACTCGCGGTAGGTCAGCCGCTCCGCGCCGCCGATCAGGGCCACGGCGTCCGGCGTGCGCCGGGCCTGGGCCTCGAAGAATTCATGCAACAGCACGTCGTCCGGCCAGTCCGCCGCGTCTCCGGCCACCCCGGCCAGGACCTGGCGGGCCTCGTCTTCGGTCATCAGGGGGAGATCCGCGATCTCGCGGTCCGGATCCGCCGCCGCTCCCGCGAGCAGGGCGGCGAGGTGGCCCGCCATGCGGCCGCGCGGTCTCCGCGTCGAAGAGGTCGGCGTTGAACTCGAGGCCTCCCGTCAGGGCGCCGTTCCCGGCGCCGGCCAGGGCGAGGAGTGAGCTCGAACTTGGCCGTGCCGTTGTGGACCGGCATCGCCTCGGCCGCGATCCCCGGCAGGCGGAGCCCGGCGGCGGGGCCGTCCTGGAGGGCGAGCATGACCTGGAAGAGCGGAGCGCGGGAGAGGTCGCGCTCCGGCGCCAGCTCCTCCACCAGCCGCTCGAAGGGGATGTCCTGGTGGGCGTAGGCCCCCAGCGCGCGCTCCCGCGACCGCGGCCAGCAGGTCCGCGAAGGACCGGCCGGCCGCCGGCTCCAGCCCGCAGGGGGAGGGTGTTGACGAAGAAGCCGATCAGGCCTTCCACCTCGGCGGGGCGGTTGGCGACCGGCGAGCCGATCGCCAGGTCCTCGGCGCCCGACCAGCGGTGGAGCACGGCGGCCCAGGCGGCGAGCAGGGTCATGAAGGCGGTGGCCCCCCGCCGGCGGGCGAGGTCGCGGACGGCCTGGACCAGCTCCGGCGCCAGCGCCACCGGCACGGCGCCGCCGCGGAAGGTCTGCGCCGGCGGGCGCGGCCGGTCCGTAGGCAGGTCGAGGGCCGGCCGGCGCGCCGGCGAGCTCGCCGCGCCAGAAGGCCAGGCGGGCCTCCAGCGCCTCCCCGGCCAGCCAGCCGCGCTGCCAGACGGCGTAGTCGGCGTACTGGAGCGGCAGCTGCGGCAGGGACGTCCCCGCGTAGAGGGCCGCCAGCTCGTCGAACAGGATCGCCCATGGACCAGCCGTCCGCCACGATGTGGTGCAGCGTCAGCAGGAGCACGTGGTCGTCCGCGCCCACGCGGGCCAGCGGCCGCCCGGACCAGCGGGCCGCGCTCCAGGTCGAACGGCCGCCGCGCCTCCTCGGCCAGCAGCCGCGCCGCGCCGGCCTCGTCCGTCTCGAGCCAGCGCAGCTCCAGGGAGGGCTCGGCGGAGATCACCTGCCGCGGCCGGCCGGCCCCTCCGCGAAGGTGGTGCGCAGCGACTCGTGCCGCCGCGCGACCTCCCGCAGGGCGTCGCCCAGGGCTCCGGCGTCGAGAGGACCGCGCAGCCGGCAGGCCAACGGGACGTTGTAGACCGCGCCTCCCCCTTCGAACCTGCTCGAGGAACCACAGGCGCTCCTGGGAGAAGGAGAGGGGCAGGGTCCCCCGCGCGGGGAACCGGGACCAGGGGCGGCGCCTCGGGCACGGCGCCGCCGCGGCGGGCCTCCTCGATCTCCCGCGCCAGCCCCGCCACGGTCGGATGGGCGAAGAGGTCCGCCAGCGGCAGCTCCACCCCGAAGGTGTCGCGCAGCCGGGCGACCAGCCGCGCGGCGAGCAGGGAATGGCCGCCGGCCGCGAAGAAGTCCTCGTCCACCCCGACCCGCTCGCGGCCCAGCAGCGCGGCCCAGATCCCGGCCACCAGCTCCTCGGCCGGCGTCCGGGGAGCTTCCACCGCCTCTTCACGGGCGGTCCAATCCGGATCGGGGAGCGCCTTGCGGTCGACCTTGCCGTTGGGCGTCAGGGGCAGGGCCGGCAGGACCACGAAGGCGGCGGGGACCATGGCCTCGGGCAGGGCGCGGCGCAGGAAGTCCCGCAGCTCCGCCGCTTCCGGCAGGTCTCCCCGGCCCGCCAGCCAGGCCACCAGCCGCTTCTCCCCGGCGTGCTCGCGGGGGAGGACGGCCGCCTCCCGGATTCCCGGATGGGAGAGGAGCGCCGCCTCGACCTCGCCCGGCTCGATGCGGACGCCGCGGATCTTGACCTGCTGGTCGATGCGCCCCAGGTAGTCGATCCGCCCGCCGGGCCGGAAGCGGGCCAGGTCGCCCGTACGGTAGAGCCGGGCGCCGGGCGGGCCGAAGGGATCGGGCACGAACCGCTCGGCGGTCAGATCCGGGCGGCCGAGATAGCCGCGGCCCACGCCGGCGCCCCCGGCGCAGAGCTCGCCGGGCACGCCGGGCGGCACGGTCTGGCCGCGCCGGTCCAGGAGGTGGATGCGGCAGCCCGCGAGAGGGAGGCCGAGGTCCGGCGGGCCCTCCCCCCCGGCGTCGACCCCGCCGGCGGTGACCGCCACCGTGCACTCGGTGGGGCCGTAGGCGTTGATCAGGCCCCAGGGCGCGCCGGGCGCCGGCCGCCCCTGGAGACGGTCGCCGCCGGTCCAGAACCAGCGCAAGGCCGACCCTTCCGGCAGGGGCTCGCCGAGGACCACCTCCATGAGGGGCGTGGGGAGGAAGCAGACGGTGATTCCCTGGCGGGCCAGCCAGGAAGCGAGCGCCCCGGGCGCGCCGAGGACTCCTTCGGGGGGAAACGCGACCGCCGCTCCCACCGCCAGGCCGGGCCAGACCTCCGCCACGGCGGCGTCGAAGCCGGGGGCCGCCACCTGGGACAACCGGTCCTCCGGCCCGAGGCCGAGCAGCCGCCCGTAGGCGGCGGCCAGGTTGGCCAGGCCGGCGTGCCGCATCGCGGCCGCCTTGGGCCGGCCCGTGGAGCCCGAGGTGAAGATCAGGTAGGCCAGACCCTCGGGATCGGCCGGGACGCCGGGCACGCCTCGGCCGCCTGGCCGTCCAGGGCGTCCAGGTCCTCCCGGGTCAGCACGATGCGCGCCCCGGCGTCCGCGATCAACGCCGCCAGGCGCTCCGCCGGATGGGCGGGGTCCAGGGGCAGGTAGGCCGCCCCCGCCTTGAGCGCGGCCAGCCAGGCGACCACCATGGCCGGCGACCGCTCCATGCGGACCGCCACCACCCGTTCCGGCGCGGCGCCGCGCCGGACCAGGGCGCGGGCCAGGCGCCCGGCCCGGCGGTCCAGCTCGCCGTAGGTGAGGATCTCGTCTGCCGCGATCAGCGCCGGCCGGTCCGGCGTCCGCGCCGCCCATTCCGCGATCCGCTCGTGGATCAGGAACGGGGCCGCCGCCGGCGCCGTGGCGCTCCACTCGTGCAGCAGGAGACGGCGCTCGGATTCCGTCAGCAGCGGCAGCTCCGAGAGGCGGGCTTCCGGGTGGGCCGCGATCCCCCGCAGGAGCACCCGAAAATGGCCCAGCAGGCGCTGGACCGTGGCGGCGTCGAAGAGGTCCGCGGCGTACTCGGCGCGGGCCTCGAAGCCGTCGGCGGTCTCGTCCACGAAGACCGTGAGGTCGAACTTGGCCGTGCCGGTGTGGGCCTCCTCCACCCGCGCCGGCAGGCCGGGGGCCAGCTCCAGCGGCGGCTGGGCGTTCTGCAGGGCGAAGACGACCTGTGCCAGCGGCGGCCGGGAGAGGTCGCGGCCGGGGGCCACCGCTTCCACCACCCGCTCGAAGGGGACATCGCTCGTGGGCCAGGTCCTCCAGCGCCGGCCGCTGGTTGCGCTCCAGCAGCTCCTCGAAGGTGGGATCGCCCGCGAGGTCGGCCCGCAGGGCCAGGAGGTTGACGAAGAAGCCGATCAGCCCCTCCAGCTCCCGCCGGCCCCGGCCCGCCGCCGGCGCGCCCACCAGCAGGTCCTCGCGGCCGGTGTAGCGGCCGAGCAGGGCCTGGAAGGCGGTCAGCAGGACCATGAACGGGGTCGCCCCCCGCCGCCGCGCCGCCCTCCACCGGGCCGAGGTCCAGCCGCTCCAGGCCACCGCGGAAGCTCTGCCGGGCCGGGCGGAGCCGGTCGGCGGGCAGCTCCAGGACAGTGGGCGCCCCTTCCAGGCGGCGGCGCCAGTAGGCGAGCCCCTCCTCCAGCCGGACCTCGGACAGCTCGCTCCGCTGCCAGGCGGCGTAATCGGCGTACTGCACGGGCGGGAGCGGCAGATCCTCCCCCTGGTAGAGGGCTGCCAGCTCGCGCAGCAGGACCCCGGTGGACCAGCCGTCGGTGACGGCGTGGTGGACGGTCAGGCAGAGCCAGTGATGGTCCGGCGCCAGCCGCAGCAGCAGGGCGCGCGCCAGGGGACCCTCCTGTAGATCGAAGGCGCGCGCCGCCTCCTCCGCGGCGCGCCGCCGGGCCGCCTCCTCGGGGTCCGCTTCGCCCGCCAGGTCCTCGGTCTCAAGGGCGAAGGCATCCGACCGATCCGACCGATCCGACCGATCCGTCGGATTCAGCGAACCAATCCGCTGCACCGGGCCTCCCCCCACCTCCGGCAGCGTGGTGCGCAACGCCTCGTGCCGGCGCGCGACGCCGTCCAGGGCCGCCGTCAAGCCCGGCACGCTCAGCGGCCCGCGCAGCCGCAGCAGGACCGGCACGTTGTAGACCGGCAGGCCGGGGGTCAGGCGCTCCAGGAACCAGAGCCGCTCCTGGGCGAAGGAGGCCGGGAAATCGCTGCCGTCGCGGGCAAGCAGAGGGATCGCGCTCTCTCCCGGCTCTCCTCCCGGCTCTCCTCCAGCAGGGCCGCCAGCTCGGCCAGCGTGGCGCTGGCGAAGACCTGGGCCAGGGAGACCTCGACGCCCATCTCCTCCTGGAGGCGGGCGGTCAGGCGGGCCGCCAGCAGCGAGTGGCCGCCGAGGTCGAAGAAGCTGTCCCGCCGGCCGATCCGCTCGACGCCCAGGAGGCTGGACCAGATCGCGGCCAGCCGCTCCTCGGCGGCGGTGCGCGGGGCTTCGCCGTCCCCGGCCTCGCGGGAGGGATCGGGGAGGGCCCGGCGGTCGAGCTTGCCGTTGGGGGTCAGCGGCAGCGCCGGCAGGGTCAGGAAGGCGGCGGGCACCAGGGTCTCGGGAAGGACGCGGCGCAGGGACTCCGCCAGCTCCCGCCCGTCGAGCGTCCCACCGTCGCGGGGCACCACCCAGGCCACCAGGGCCGGCCCGCCGGCGCCGAAAGGCCGCGCCTCCACCACCGCCTCGCGCACGTCCGGGTGCGCGGCCAGGGCGGCCTCGACCTCGCCCAGCTCGATGCGGACGCCGCGGATCTTGACCTGCCGGTCGATCCGTCCCAGGCAGTCCAGGCAGCCGTTCGGCCGGAAGCGGGCGAGGTCCCCCGTACGGTAGAGCCGCGCCCCGGGCTCGCCCGAGAAGGGATCGGGGATGAAGCGCTCGGCGGTCAGCGCGGGCCGCCGCAGGTAGCCGCGGCCGACGCCCAGGCCGCCGACGCACAGCTCGCCCGGCGCGCCCATCGGGACCGGCTCGCCGTGGGGGCCGAGCAGGTAGGTCCGCGCGCCCGGGACCGGGCGGCCGATGGCCGGCGACGCCGAGCCCGGCAGTGCCGACTCCGGCACCACCGCCCAGGTGCTGACCACCGCGCACTCGGCCGGGCCGTAGAGGTTGAACAGCCGGAAGGGCATGCCCGGCCGGGGCGCCCGCCGCAGGCGGTCGCCGCCCACGCCGAGGTTGCGCAGTTGGGTGGCCGCCATCGCCGGCTCCTCCAGCAGCGCCTCGCCCAAGGGGGTCGGGGGGAAGCCGGTGGTGATCTCCCGCTCCACCAGCCAGGCCGCCAGCCGCGCCGGGGAGATGCGGGTCTCCTCGTCCGGCACGTGGAGGCTCGCGCCCGCCGCCAGCGCCGTCCAGACCTCCCAGACCGAGACGTCGAAGGACGGGCTGACGACCTGCATGGCGCGGTCGGCCGGCGTCAGGTCGTAGAGGTCCAGGATGACCCAGCGGACCAGGTTCGAGAGGCTGCCGTGGGAGATCTGCACCCCCTTGGGGCGGCCGGTCGAGCCCGAGGTGTAGATGACGTAGGCGCAGCTCTCCACCGCGAGCGGCACGACCGGGTCGCCCGGATCCTTCCCGGAATCGGAATCCTCCAGGCAGACCGCCCGCGCCCCGGCGTCCGCCGGCAGCCGGTCGAGGAGGCCGCGGCGGGTGAGCAGGACGGGCGCCCCGGAATCCTCCAGCAGGTAGGCCAGCCGCTCGGCCGGGTACGAGGGGTCGATGGGAAGGTAGGCGCCGCCGGCCTTGAGGACCGCCAGCAGGGCGACCGCGAAGGCGGCGGAACGCTCCAGGCAGACCGCCGCCGGGACTTCCGGCCCCACGCCCAGCTCGCGCAGGCGCCAGGCCAGCCGGTTGGCCCGCGCGTTCAGCTCGCCGTAGGTGAGGGCCTCGACGCCGTCGTCCACCGCCAGCCGGCCCGGCGCCCGCCGCGCCTGCGCCTCCACCAGACGATGGACGAACACCGAGTCCCGCCGGCCCGACTCGTACCGGCTCCACAGCTTCAGGACCTGCCGGCGCTCGGCCTCGGGCATCACGTCCAGATCCGAGACCCGCCGCCCGGGCTCCGCCGCCAGCGACCGCAGCAGCTCGGCGAAGCGGTCCAGGAAACGCCCGGCGGTGGCGGCGTCGAACAGATCGGAGTCGAACTGGAGGGAGAGGGCGAGGCCGCCGTCCAGCTCGGCCGCCATGGGCATGAGGTCGAACTGGGAGGCGGGAGAGTCCAGGGGGACCGACTCCAGGGTCAGCCCGCCCAGCTCCAGCCGGGCGCCGGGCTCGCCCACGGCGAAGGCCGCCAGGGCGGCGAGGTCCGGCGCCGGGGACTTCTGGAGGGCCACCACGGTCTGCATCAGCGGCGGCCGGCCCGGCTCGCGCTCCGGCTGCAGGCGCTCGGCCAGCAGGCCGAACGGGAAGTCGCCGTGCTCGATGGCGTCCAGGGTGGCGGCCCGCAGGCGGCCCAGCAGCTCCCCGGCCGCGGGGTCCCCCGCGAGATCCGCCCGCAGCGGCACCGGGTTGACGAAGTAGCCGACCACGCCGCCCAGCCGCCCCGTCGGCCGGCCCGTGGTGGGGATGCCCACCAGGAAGTCCTCCTGGCCGGTGTGGCGGGCCAGCAGGGCGGACCAGGCCGCGGTCAGCGCCACGAACAGCGTGCAGCCCTGGGCTTCGGCCGCGGCGCGCAGGCGGGCCGCCGCGTCCGCGTCCAGGCGGCGGAAGAGCGTGCCGCCCCGGAAGCCCTGGCTCAGGGGGCGGGGGCGGTCGGCCGGCAGATCGAGCGGCGGCGCGCCGGCCAGGCGGTCCCGCCACCAGGCCCACAGGCCCTCGCCCCAGGGCTCTCCAGCCGCCGCTCCTGCCAGCGGGCGAAGTCGGTGTAGTGAAGGGCGGGCGCCGGCAGGCCGGCGGCCTCGCCGTCGCGGTAGAACGCTCCCAGCTCCCGTGCCAGCACCGCCAGCGACCAGAAGTCCGCCGTCACATGGTGGACGGCCAGGACCAGCCGCGCGCCGTCCTCGCGCTCGAAACCGGCGGCCCGGAAGACCGGCCCCCGCTCCAGGTCGAAGGGCCGGAAGGCCTCCTCGTGCATGCGGCGGCGCAGCTCCTCCTCGCTCCAGCCGCGGGCGTCCTCCCAGAGGAAGGCGGCCGCGGCCCCCTCGGGGATGCGCTGCACCGGCCCCGCCGGCGTGGAGGCGAAGGTGGCCCGCAGCCCGGGGTGGCGGTCCACCAGGGACTGGAGGGCGCGCCGCAGGCGGTCCGGATCGGCCCCCTCCACGATGCGGGCCGCGCCGGCGATGTTGTAGGCGGCGCTCTCCGGCGCCAGACGGTGGAGGATCCAGATCGACCGCTGGCCCCAGGAGAGGGGAAATTCGCCGGCGCCGGGGCCCTGCGTCAATGCGGACGCGGCGGCGGCCTCCGCGGGCTCGGCCTCCAGCATCCGCAGCGCCGCCTCGCGCAGGGACATCCCCTCCAGCAGGCCGGCGATAGGCAGCGCCACCCCCATCTCGTCCTCGACGGCGTTCTTCAGCTCCACCGCCACCAGGGAGTCCATGCCGAAGCCGGAGAGCGGCTTCTCGGGATCGATGCGCGCCCCGTCCACCCTTGCCATGCGGGCGAAGGCGCGGCGCAGCCAGCGCTCGGCGAGGTCCAGCCGCTCGCCCGCCGGGGCCGCCAGCAGGGCGTCGCGGAGCGGGCCCTCCGCGGCCTCGGGCTCGGCCGCGGCGTCCAGGCGGCTGCGGCCCAGCGGGCTCAGCTCGCCTTGTAGATAAAGGTCGCGGCAGCCCCGGCGCTGGATCTTGCCGCTGGTCGTGCGGGGCACCCCGCCCTGGGGGACCAGCACCACCTCGTGGACCAGGGCCTCGTGCTCCTCGGCCACGGCGCGGCGCACGGCCGCGGCCACCTCGTCCAGCCCGCCGGCGTGGCGGTCCACCTCATGGACCACCACCAGCCGCTCCTCGCCCGCCACGTCCACGGAGAAGGCCGCGCCCACCACGCCCCGCAGGGCCGGATGGCTCTGCTCCGCCGTCAGCTCGATGTCCTGGGGATAGTGGTTGCGCCCACGGAGGATGATCAGGTCCTTGATGCGGCCGGTGATGAACAGCTCGCCGCCGTCCAGGAAGCCCAGGTCGCCGGTGCGCAGGTAGGGGCCGCCGCCGTCCGGCAGGCGGGCGCCGAAGGTGCGCTCCGTCTCCTCGGGACGGTTCCAGTAGCCCCGGGCGACGCTGTCCCCGGCCACCCAGACCTCGCCCACACCGCGCGGCGGGCAGGGGACGCCCGTCTCCGGGTCCACGACGGCGACGCGCAGGTCCAGGAGGGCGCACCCGCTCCCCACCAGCTCCCGGCCGCCGCCGGGCTCGGCCCGGTGGGCCGCCAGGGCTCCGGCGTCGTAGCTCCGCGCCACCGGCGGCTCGCCCGGCCGGCCGCCCGCGACCATCAGAGTGGCCTCGGCCAGGCCGTAGCAGGGATAGAGCGCCTCGCGGCGCAGGCCCGCCGGAGCGAACGCCGCGGCGAAGCGGGCCAGGGTCTCCGCCCGCACCGGCTCGGCGCCGTTGAAGGCCACCCGCCAGGACGAGAGGTCCAGCCGCTCCCGCTCGGCGGCGGGCACCTTGCGCAGGCACAGCTCGTAGGCGAAGTTCGGCCCGCCGCTGGTGGTGCCCCGGTACCTGGACACGGCCCGCAGCCACCGCGCCGGGTTCTGGAGGAAGGCCACCGGCGACATCAGCACGCAGGGCGCTCCCACCCAGGTGGCCTGGAGGAGGTTCCCGATCAGCCCGAGGTCGTGGTAGAGCGGCAGCCAGCTCACGAAGACCGAGTCCTCGCCGTGATCGCAGGCCGCCTGGATCACCCGCTGGTTGTGGGCCAGGTTGGCGTGGGAGACCATCACCCCCTTGGGGGTGGAGGTCGAGCCCGAGGTGTACTGGAGGAAGGCGACGGCGTCTCCCGCAAGCTGCGGATCGCGCCACTCGGCCGCCCGCTCCCGGGGGATCTCGTCCGTGCACAGCCAGGGCAGGGCGGGCATCCCCGCCTTGGCCAGCCAGCCGGCCACCCGCGCCGAGGCGGCGGTGGTGGAGAGCGCCGCCGCCGGCTCCGAGTCCTCCAGGATGGCCTGCAGGCGCGGCAGCATGCGGGCGGAGCGCGGCGGATAGGCCGGCACCGCGATCACCCCGGCGTAGAGGCAGCCGAAGAAGGCGGCGACGAAGTCCAGGCCCGGCGGGAAGAGCAGCAGCGCCCGGTCGCCGGCCCGGCAGGTCCGGCGCAGGGCCGCCGCGACGGCCCGCGCCCGCTCGTCCAGCTCGCGGTAATCGAGACTCCCGGCCTCTTCCTCGCCGTCCGCCAGGAAGGTGTAGGCCCGCCGTTCCGGCGTCAGGGCGGCCCGCAGACGCAGGGCCTCGGCGAGCGTCGCCGCGCCTTCATAGGGAATTGTCTCGGAGATCTCCTTCATCCGGCTGGGCTCCACTGATGATCGATCCAACCCGCTGTCCAGGCACACTTCCGTCGAACGAGGACACGTATCCCAGGGCCCTCCACCGAAGACCAGTGGCTTGGAAACCTTTGCAACAGGACCGGTTCGAGAGGCTGCTAGCGCCTTTCAGACCGGTGAGGGGAATGAACAACAGATCCGCTCAAGCGACGTACGGACGCCGAAATCAAATTGGATTTATGGGGTTTTGACTCCCCCATCGCCGTCCACTACCTAAGTGCGGTTTCAAGGAAATCCGGGACAGGGGCGGCGGGGGCGGTTCCCGCCCCGCGCTGGGCTGGCGTCCCCCTGGCGAGGGATACGGCCGCCCTCGGCGGGGCTGACGTCGCCCCGGCGAGGGGCGCGGCGGCCCTCGCGGGTACGGGGCCGCCCCCGGCGGGGCCATGGCGGCCCCCGATCGGGCGGGTCCGGCCCGGGCGGAGGGAGAGGCGCCCCTCTCGGGGGGAGGAGCCGCCCTTCCCGGGGCGACGCGGCCCTCGCCGGGGGCGCGGCCGCCCTTCCCGCGGCGGGAACGGGCCCTCGCTTCAGGCGGTTCCAAGAACCCGAGGGACCGGGGGCGGATCTCGGGGGCGATTCTAGCCCAGGAGAGGGATATCCCCTCATTTGCTTTATTCCCATGGACCCTGCCCATATTTTATGCTACCGTCCCATTAAAGCTGTTCGTTCCGCTTCCTTTGGAGGGAATCATGTTCCATCTCCGTCTCCGTCTCCGCTGGACCGTTCTGCTGAGCTGGGCTGTCCTGGCCACCCTCCATCCATCCTCCGGGCAGGGGCAGAGCGTGAGCTGCACCCAACGGGACGACCAGCTCTGCTTCCAGGGCGGGCGTTTCGTGGCCACGGTCGACTGGACGATCCCGGGCGGCCGGTCCGGGCGCGGGCACGCGGTGCCCCTGACCACCGACACCGGACTGTTCTGGTTCTTCGACAACTCCAACGTCGAGCTGGTCCTCAAGGTGCTCGACGGCCGGCCGGCGAACGGCCATTTCTGGGTCTACTACGGCGGGCTCTCCGACGTGTCGTACACCCTCACCGTCGCCGATCTCCACACCGGGGCGCGGGAGGTCTACCGCAACCGTCCCGGACGGCTGGTCAGCCGCTCCCACACCAGCGCCTTCCTGCCCGAGGCCCCGGGAATCCCCACCGACACCACGGGTCTGCCGTCGTCCCGCCTGCTGCGCCAGGGGTCCGAATTCCAGGCCAATGTCACCTCCCGGGGCGAGCAGCGCTCCCCCTCCGTAGCCGTCGGTCCGGACGGCGGGTTCATGGTGGCCTGGATGGACAGGAATCCCTCGACCACCCTGCGGGACGTCTTCGGCCGGTTCTACGGTCCCGCGGGGCAGCCGCTGTCGGGCGAGGTCCGGTTGCGCACCTCGATCAACGGCGACCAGGCCAGCGCGCGCCTGGCCGCCAGCCGCACCGGTGAATACATGGCGGTGTGGCTGGACGGTCCCGGACTGTTCGGACGCGTCTTCGGCCCCGACGGGACGCCGCTCAGCGGCGAGATCAGGATCGGCTTCGGCCCCGGGGGGAGCCAGTCCTCTCCGGCGATCACCGCGGACCCCGCCGGCGGCTTCCTCGTCGCCTGGGTGGACGCCCTCGGGCTCCCTCTCAGCCCGTGGCCGATCCGCTGGCAGCGGTTCGACAACCGGGGCGGGCGGGTGGGCCTCGAGCTCGGTATCGAACGGCCGTTCCCCGGCCTGACCGCCGTGGCGTCGTCCCCGGACGGCGGCTTCGTGCTGGTGTGGCACGAAGCCGCCGAGGTCTTCGGGACCGACATCCTGGCGCTGCGCCTCGACGCGACGGGCGTACCCCTCCACAGCGAGGCGCTGCGGGTCAACACCGACGACGTCCGCCGCTATTCGGGGTCCCACCAGTTCCTGACGCCGCTCGTCCATCCGGACGGCGATTTCTCCATCGTCTGGGCGACCTCCGTCTTCCCGCCCTTCCCCGGCACCGCGGGGATCTACGCCCGCAGGTACGACGCGCTGGGCCGGCCGGTCACCCCGGTGGTGGCGCTCCGGGCGGGCATCCAGGGCGTCGACGCGAGACCCGCCGCCGCCGCGCTTCCCTCCGGGGAGAGCCTGGTGGTCTGGTTCGAGGAAACCTCATCCCGGACCCCGACGGCGGCCTCTACGGCCAGCTCTTCGACGGCTCCTGGTCGCCGGTGGGCGGCGCGAGCCGCGTCAACACCTATACGACGGACCAGCAGACCGAGCCGGCCCTGGCGGTGGACGCCGGCGGCGCCATCGTCGCCGCCTGGAGCAGCGGCTTCGATGACTTCGGCTTCCTCACGCCCCCCGGCATCGGCCAGGGGACGCAGGACGGCGAGCTCTTCGGCGTCTTCGGCCAGCGCTTCACCCTGGCGAGCTGCGCCCGGAACGAGACCCAGCTCTGCCTGGGCGGACGCTTCCGGGTCGAAGTCCGGTTCACCGACCCGCGCACGGGCCAGCCGGGGACGGCGCGCGCCGTCCCGCTGACCAGCGACACCGGCGCCTTCTGGTTCTTCGGCGACACCAACGCCGAGCTGGTCCTCAAGGTCCTCGACGGCCGCACGGTCAACGGCCATTTCTGGATCTATTACGGCGCCCTCTCCGACGTCCAGTACACCATCACCGTCACCGACACCGTGACGGAGCAGACCAAGACCTACGAGAACCCGCGCGGCACGCTGGCCAGCCGGGCCGACGTGGAGGCTTTCCAATGAGATTCCCTCGCGTCCTTCCCGTCCTCGCCGTCCTCGCCGTACTCGGCCCTGCCGGGAGCTTCGCCGCGACCTGCGACGCCGGCGACACCCGGCTCTGCCTTCAGGGTGGGCGTTTCCAGGTGGAGGTCGCCTGGATCGTGCCCGGCCTGGGCTCCGGCTCCGGCCACGCGGTGCCGCTGACGGGCGACACCGGAACCTTCTGGTTCTTCGAGCAACTCCAACGTCGAGCTGGTCGTCAAGGTGCTCGACGGCCGGCCGGCGAACGGCCATTTCTGGGTCTACTACGGCGGGCTATCCGATGTGGCCTACAGGCTCAAGGTCACCGACGTCCAGACCGGGGAGGCGGAGATCTACGACAACCCCCCCGGCCGGCTGGTGAGCCGCGCCGACACCGTAGCCTTCACCGCCGAGCCCCCGGCCCCGCTCACGGCCAAGCTCTCTCCCGTCCCTGGCGGCGGGCCGGGCTCGGGCCTGCCGCCGCCGGTCCTGCTGCGGCGCGGCCCGGAATTCCAGGCCAACGTCACCACCGCCGGCGTGCAGTACACCCCCTCGGTGGCCCTGAGGCCGGACGGCCGTTTCATGGTGACCTGGTCGGGCGAGGGCCAGACCCCGGATGGCGACGCGCTCGGCAGGTTCTACGACGCCCAGGGACGGCCGCTGACCGGCGAGGTCAGCCTCAACACCTCCCCCGGCACCCAGTACGGGGCCCGCGCCGCCGCCAGTCCCACCGGCGAGTACATGGCGGTCTGGTTTGACGAGGACCACCTTTACGAGGACCGCATCGTCGGACGCGTCTTCGACGCCGCCGGCCAGCCGCTGGGAGATGAATTCGCGATCAGCTCTCCGTCGCCGTCCCAGGGCTACCTGTCGATCGTCACCGACCCCGCCGGCGGATTCCTGGTGGCCTGGTTCGACGGCGGGAGCTCCAATCCCACCGTCCCGTCGTCGGTCCGGTGGCAGCGCTTCAACCGACTCGGCCAGCGGGTGGGCGTCGAGAAGGCCTTCAACCGTCACGGCCTGGAGGTCAACGTGGCCGCGTCGCCGGCCGGCGGCTTCGTGCTGGTGTGGACCGAGTACCACCCCGTCTACATCTCGGAGACCGACGTCCTGGCCCTGGTTCTCGACGCCGAGGGCCGGCCGCTGGACGACCAGGCGATACGGGTCACCACCGCCGACGGGGTCCACCGTCAGGGCCGCCACGTCACCCCCGTGCCGGTCTTCCATTCCGACGGCGGGTTCTCGGTCGTCTGGCAGACATCCATCTTCGCGGAGCGCGGCGCCTTCGCGCGGCGGTACGACGCGCAGGGACAGCCGGACGGTCCGGTGACTTCCCTCCCGGGACGCGTCTCCGACTCGCCTCCCGCCCTGGCCGCGCTCCCTTCCGGCGAGACCCTGATGCTCTGGTTCGACAGCGGGCAGATCCAGGATCCGGACAGCGGCGTCTTCGGCCAGATCTTCGACAGCTCCTGGAACCCGGTCGGCGGCAGGTCGCGGATCAACACCTATACGGAGTACCCCCAGTTCGAGCCGGCGCTGGCGGTCTCCGGCAACGAGGTCGTGGCGGCCTGGAGCAGCGGCCTGGGGCCCTCCCCGATCCTGCCCCCTCCGGGTTATGGCCTGGGGACGCAGGACGGCGACCACCTCGGCGTCTTCGGCCAGCGCTTCACCCTGGCGACCTGCGCCCTGGATGAGACCCAGCTCTGCCTGGGCGGGCGCTTCCAGGCCGAGGTCCGGTTCACCGACCCGCGGGTGGGCCAGCAGGGAGTGGCGCGCGCCATCCCGCTGACCAGCGACACCGGCGCCTTCTGGTTCTTCGGCGAGGAGAACGCCGAGCTGGTCCTCAAGGTCCTCGACGGCCGGACGGTCAACGGCCATTTCTGGATCTATTACGGCGCCCTCTCCGACGTCCAGTACACCATCACCGTCACCGATACCCTGACGAATCAGACCAAGACCTACAACAACCCGCGCGGCCGGCTGGCCAGCCGGGCGGATATCGGAGCTTTCTGATGCGCAACGTCTTCCGCACCTTCCTGCTCGTACTTCCGCTCCTGGCGGTCTTTCCCTCCCGGGGAACCGCCCAGAGCTGCGCTCCCTCCGACACCCGGCTCTGCCTCCAGGGCGGCCGCTTCCAGGTGGAGGTCGACTGGACCGTCCCCGGCCTGGGTTCCGGGCCAGGGCACGCCGTACCGCTGACGGGCGACACCGGCACCTTCTGGTTCTTCAGCAACTCCAACATCGAGCTGGTCCTCAAGGTCCTGGACGGCCAGGTGGTCAACGGCAACTACTGGGTCTACTACGGCGGGCTCTCCGACGTGGCGTACCGGATCACCGTCACCGACACGCGGACGACGATGAAGCGGACCTACGAGAACCCCGCCGGCCGCCTGGTGAGCCGGGCCGACACCGAGGCCTTCAAGGCGGAGCCCCCGGCCCCGTTCATCGCGGAGGGCCTCGCGATCGAGCCCGACTCGCCGGTGGACCCCTCGCTGCCGCCGTCGCCCCTGCTGCGGCAGGGGCCGGAGATCCCGGTCAACCTCACCACCCGCTTCTTCCAGAGCGACTCCTCCGTGGCGATCGGCGCCGACGGCGGCTTTCTGGTGGTCTGGTCGGACAACGGCCAGATCCGCGCACGCCGGTTCGACGCCGCGGGCCATCCGCGCGGCGGGGAAATCACGGTCAACGCCGGGGAGACGTCGCGGTCGCCCGGCGTGGCCGCCAGCCCCACCGGCGAGTCCATGGTCGTCTGGCTCGACGCCGAGGACCTGTTCGCCCGCGTCTACGGCGCGGACGGCCAGCCGCTCGGGGCCGCCTTCCGGATCGGCTCCGACAGCGGCGGGCCCCAGGGCTCGCCGGCGATCGTCGCGAACGCCGAGCGCGGCTTCCTGGTGGCCTGGCGGGACGCCGGAAACACCCGGACGCGGCGCTTCAGCCCCCAGGGGACCCCGCTGGGGGAGGAGGCGGCGTTCGGGCTCACGGAGAGCGGCTTCCGCCTGGCGGCCTCGCCGGCGGGCGGGTACGCGCTGGCCTGGACGGTGGCCAACGGCTTCCTGCAGACGGACGTCCAGGCCCGGCGCCTCGACGCCCTCGGCCAGCCGGCCGGCCAGCCCTTCGCGGTCAGCGCGATCGGCTTCTCGCGCCTGCCCGGCTATCACGGCGATCCCGTGCCGGTCTTCCACGCGGACGGCGGGGTTTCCGTGGTCTGGACGACCTACGCCTACGCCGGCACCATCCCGGACAACGTCCAGGGCCTGTACGCCCGGAGGTACGGCGCGGACGGGCAGCCGGCGGGCGATCCGGTCCAGCTCCAGTTCAGCTCCGGCCCCAGCGTCACCCCGCCGGTGGCCGCCGCCCTCCCCTCCGGCGATTCCCTGGTGATCTGGTACCAGTACGCCATTCCGGAAGATCCCGACGGCGGCCTCTTCGGGCAGATCTTCGACGGCGCCTGGCAGCCCCGGTCCGCCGCGGCGCGGATCAACACCTTCACGGCCGACGACCAGATCGAGCCCGCCCTGGCCGTGAGCGGCGAAGGCGACGTGGTCGCGACCTGGACCAGCGGCGTAGATCAACTGCCGATCCTCCCTCCGACCGGCTGGGGCGAGGGGACGCAGGACGGCCACTTCTACGGCGTCTTCGGCCAGCGCTTCACCCTGGCGACGGCGGCCTGCGCCGCGGAGCCCACCACCCAGCTCTGCCTGGGCGGACGCTTCCGGGTGGAGGTCCGGTTCACCGATCCGCGGACGGGCCAGCCCGGCGCGGCGCACGCCATCCCCCTGACCAGCGACACCGGCGCCTTCTGGTTCTTCGGCGAGGAGAACGTCGAGCTGGTCCTCAAGGTCTTGGACGGCCGCGAGGTCAACGGCCATTTCTGGGTCTACCAAGGCGCTCTCTCGGACGTTCAGTACACGATCACCGTCACCGACACGCTCACCCACCGCAGCAAGACCTATGAAAACCCGCCCGGCCGGCTCACCAGCCGGGCGGACGTCGAAGCCTTTTCCGCTGGAGGGACTCCATGAAGCGACTCACCGCCGTCGTCTTCGCGGGACTCCTGGCCGCGTCGCTGCCGCTGGCGGGGCAGACGCCTCCATTCGCCGGCCCGGACTTCCAGATCAACGTCGTCACGGAGGGCTTCCAGGGCACCCCGGACGTGGCCCGCGACGCCGCCGGAAATTTCGTGACGGTGTGGGCCGACAGCCACGGGAGCGACTCGCAGGTGAAGGTCCGCCGCTACAGCGCCGCCGGGGCGCCCCAGAGCGGCGAGGTCCTGGTGTGGCCCGTCGTCAGCCACCCCGAGCCGCGTCCGCGCGTCGCCATGACGCCCCAGGGCGCTTTCGTGGTGGTCTGGCAGAACGAGTCCGGGATCTCCATGCGCCGCTTCGACCGTTTCGCCCAGCCGGAAGGCGCCGCCTTCCTGATCTCCCCGCAGACGGGCACGGACAAGCAGAACCCCGACGTGGTTCTGGACGCCGCCGGCAACGCCGTGGTGGTCTGGGATCAATGGCAGAGCCGGAACGTCTTCCTGCAGCGGCTCGACGCCGAGGACCGCCCCCAGGGAGATCCGCAGCAGGTCAACCAGAGCTCCATCGGCCCCCGCGGCAATGCGCGAGTGGCCCTGAACGCCGCCGGCAGCCTCCTGGTGAGCTGGGACGACTACCGCGATACCGGGGCGCCGGACGTCTACGCCCGCCGGTTCGACGGCCCCACCGGCTCCTGGGCCCCGGACGTGCGGGTGCATGGGGAGACGGGCGGTTTTCAGGAGGGGAGCGCCCCCGTCCTCTATCCGGAAGGCGACGGGGTCGTGGTCTACCACGACCAGAGCGTGAACAAGGTCTTCGCCCAGCGGCTGGACGCGTCCGGAGCGCTCCTCGGCCAGCCGCTCGAGGTCGGCGACCAGACCTTCTTCGGGCCACCGGACGCCGCGGCGAGCTTCCTCGGACAGATGATGGTCGTCTGGTCCGGCGACACCCCCGACGGCGCCAGGATCTACGGCCGCCTGATCGCGCGGGATTGGGTGCCCATCACGGACAAGCTCCTGGTCAGCACCCCGTCGCCAGTGGATGACGTGTTGCCGTCCATCGCCGGGAGCGCCGCACTGGGCTTCGCGGTGGCCTGGAGCAACGGCGACGCCGACATCTATCCGGGCAGCCCGCCGAATCCGCAGAACGGGAGGGACGGCAGCTTTTTCGGGGTCTTCGCCCGGCTCCTCGGCCCCGAGGCCTGCCTCGCCAGCTCGACGGTCCTCTGCCTGGGCGGCGGCCGGTTCCAGGCCCGGGTGACCTGGAAGAACCCCGCCACCGGCGAGACCGGCATGGGCCGGATCCTGCCCCTGACCACGGACACCGGCGCCTTCTGGTTCTTCGGCCAGGACAACCTGGAGCTGGTCGTGAAGGTGCTCGACGGCACCGCCGTCAACGGCGCCCACTGGGTCTACTACGGCGCCCTCTCCGACGTCGAATACACGCTGGAGGTGACCGACAACCGGAGCCTCAAGACGAAGACCTACCGCAATCCGGCCGGCCGCCTGGCCAGCCGGGCGGACGTCGACGCCTTCCCCGAAACGGGCCCGCCGCCGCCGGCCGCCGCGTCCAAGGCGGCGTCCGCGCCCCGGTTCTTCGAGGCCGTGGGCTCCTGCCAGCCTTCCCCCGAAGCCCTCTGCCTGAACGGTAGCCGCTTCCGGGTGACGGTCCGGTTCAACGATCCACGCACCGGCTCCGCGCTGGACCGGCAGGCCCAGGCCATTCCCCTGACCGGCGACACCGGGACCTTCTATTTCTTCAATCCCGAGAACATCGAGCTGATGATCAAGATCCTGGACGGCCGGCCCCACAACGGCCGCTTCTGGGTCTACTACGGGGCCCTCTCCGACGTCGCCTACACGATCACGGTCGAGGATACGGAGACCGGCGAGACGAAGACGTACGAGAATGCCCCCGGACGGCTGGTCAGCCGGGCGGACGTGGAGGCTTTCCCGATTCCCTGAAGAAAGGAATTTTCTGTTTTCACCATATCCTGTCAGGAGGAGATGATGAGTGTGAAGCGCCTGATTCCCTGGAGTCTTCTGGCCGTCCTCGCGGGCGCGCTCCCCGCCCCCGCCGCGGAGCTGACGCCTCACGGCCCGGAATTCGTCGTCAACCAGCACACCCGGGGGTTCCAGAACACCCCGGACCTCGCCTCCCTGGGAACGGACGGGATGGTGGCGGTCTGGAGGGAGAACGACGACGCCGACGGAGGTATCAAAGCCCGCCTGCTCGACCGGACGGGGAACCCCGTTTCGAAAGAGCTCTGGGTGGAGCAGGGCCCCTTCGCGGAGGGTCCCCCGCGGGTGGCGGGCAATGGCAGCGGACTTTATGTGGTCATCTGGGGGAGCAACTCCAACGGCATCTGGGCGCGCCTCTTCCGCCGTGACCAGCCTCTGGGCGGCGCCTTCCAGATCAACGCCGGGGTCTCCCTGCCCTCCATCTTTTCGATCCCCGACGTCGGCATGGATGCGGCCGGAAACTTCATCGTGGCGTGGCTTGGGCGGGCCAGCTCCCAGGAGCACAAGGTCGTGGTCCGCCGCTTCGGTCCGGACGGCACCCCGGTGGGGGAGCCCGTCCAGGTCAACCAGGGCATGATCCTGGAGCCCTTGTCGTACACCGATCTCAGGATCGCGGTCCATGCCGACGGCGGCTTCGTGGTGACCTGGAACGCCTTCGGCGCATGGCTCCGGCGCTTCAACGGCCCCAGCCAGACGTGGGAGGGCGAAGTCTCTATCCCTGAACCTGTGGACTTCATGGTCCCCGTGCTCTATCCGGAAGGGGACGGCGCGGTCGTCTGGATCCTGGGCAGCCGGATCAAGGCGCGCCGGTTCGACACCACCGGCCGGCTTCTAGACAGTACCGTGATGCTCGGTTTCCACGACGATCCCGGCCTCTCACCGCCCGCGGTCACCCTGGACAAGGCCGGCAACGCCCTGGTGGTCTGGCCGGGGCACGATGGGATGACGGGACGCCTCTTCGACCGCTTCTGGCAGCCGTTGGACGATGAGACCCTGATCAGCCTGGGAGAATTCGACGAGACGGACCCGGTGGTAGAGGCCTCCCCGTCCGGCGGGTTCGTCGCGCTGTGGACGACCGGCGCCATGTACTACGGCACCTTCCCGGGCATACCGCCTCCGCCTTCCACAGGGAGGGACGGCAATCTCCTCGGCATCGCCGGCCGCGGCCTTGCCGGCGTCTGCTCCCTCGACGCCGAGACCCTCTGCCTGGGCCCGGACGGCCGCTTCGCCGCGCGGGTCGCCTGGCGCAAGCCCTCGGGCGAGGAGGGCACGGGCAAGCCCCTGGCGCTGACCAAGGACACCGGAAGCTTCTGGTTCTTCGGCCCGGACAACCTGGAGCTGATGGTCAAGATGATCGACGGCCAGGAGGTCAACGGCTACTTCTGGGTCTACTCCGGGGCCCTCTCCGACGTCGAGTACACGCTGACCGTCCGCGACACGCTCACGAACGAGGAGAAGAGCTACCGCAATCCGCCCGGCCAGATCGCCAGCCGGGCGGACGTCGAAGCGTTTCCGTCCGCGACAGTGCTGGACGGCGACACGCCCATCTTCGGCGCCGCGGAGGCCCTCTTCCTGGGAGACCAGGGGCGGTTCCGCGTTTCCGTCGAGTTCCGCGACCCCTTCCAGAACGGCGCGCCCGTCCAGGCGAAGGCGATCCCCCTGACCGGGGACACCGGCGCCTTCTGGTTCTTCAACTCCAGCAACGTCGAGCTGATGATCAAGATCCTGGACGGCCGCCCCGTCAACGGCCGCTTCTGGGTCTATTACGGGGCGCTGTCCGACGTGCGGTACACGATCACGGTGACGGACACCGTCACCCAGACGACCAAGCGGTATGAGAACGCGCCCGGACGGCTGGTCAGCCGGGCGGACGGGGAGGCTTTCTGATCGCGACCTGAAGGAGGGATGTCATGGTTCCAGGTCTACTGTCCAGGTGCTGTCTCTCCCTTTCGCTGGCGGCGGCGCTCGCCGCTCCCCTCGCCGCCGCCGAGCCGCCGGTGCTCTTTCGGGGCGAGGAGTTCCAGGCCAACGTCACCTTCCAGGGAGACCAGTTCATTCCGGCCGTTGCCAGCCAGCCCGGGCGCTCCATGGTGATCTGGGTCGATGAGTTCCAGGGACTCCAAGGCCGGGTCTTCGACGACCTGGGCCGGCCGGTCTCGCTGGAGCTAACCGTAGACGGCGGGTTTGCGATCCCCCAGATCGCCGCCGATGCCTACGGCGGCTTCCTGGTCGCCTGGGTCAAGCCATATGGTACGTCCGTCATGGCGCAGCGCTACGACGCGAACGGCGGGCCTCTGGGCCCGCGGCTCACGATCTACAGCGCCAACAGCCATCCCTCTTTCGACGAATCCCTGCTAGACATCGGCCTGGTCTCACGGGGGACCGAAGGCTTTCTCGTGGCTTGGACCTCGGTGATCGCTGCAAAATACCGCATCCTGATGCAGGAGCTCGACGCCCTCGGAAGACCAAGGGCCGGAGCCTTCCAGATCAGTCAGGAGGAGACTGGATTCAGAGTTCGTCCCGGCATCGCGGTCCAGCCTTCCGGAGAGGCCATGGTGACCTGGATTGATGGGCGGGAATCCGGGAACCCTGATGTCTGGGCCCGGCGCGTGTTCGCAGCCGGTCAACCCCAGGGCCCCGAATTCCGTGTCGAGGTCAACAACGCAGGCTATGCCGTTGACGCCGTCCCCGTGGCGCATGACGACGGTGGCTTCTCTGTGGTCTGGAGCGTCGGCGATAGTGTGAGCTTCAGCAAGTCCACCGTCTCCGCCCAGCGCTTCGACACCTCCGGGAGCCGGTCTGGCCAGCTCTTCCTTCTGACGGAGAGCGCCAGCGAGCTCTCCCCCCCAGCGGTGGCCGCCGGCCCCGAAGGCAACCTGCTGGTTCTGTGGGGCGGGTTGGAGCTCGACCCTGACGGCGGGATCATGGGGCGGTTCTTCAGTCCCTCCTGGCAGCCTCTGGGGGATATCTTCCGGGTGAACACCTTTGTCCAGTTCATCCAGTCCAGTCCGGTCATCGCCGCTGACGGCCGCGGGGGCTTCACCGCCGCCTGGGCCAGCGCCCAGGTAGGCGATTTCCAGGTGGCCCCGCTCCCAGGGCAGGACGGCAGCGGCTCCGGCGTATTCGGACAACAACTCGCGGCGCCCGAGCCGGCCCCCTGCGCCCGGAACTCCGAGGTGCTCTGCCTGGGTGAGAACGGTCGCTTCGAGGTGCGGGTGCGCTGGACCCGGCCCGGCGGCGAGTCGGGCACAGGAAAGGCCCAGCCGCTGACCGCGGACACCGGCGCCCTCTGGTTCTTCGGCGAAGAGAATCTCGAGTTGTTGATCAAGGTGCTGGACGGCCGCGTCGTCAACGGCCATTTCTGGGTCTACTACGGCGCCCTCTCCGACGTGGAGTACACGATCACGGTGACCGACACGCAGTCGCTCCTGGAGAAGACCTACCACAACCCGCCGGGCCGGCTCGCCAGCCGCGCGGACGTGCTGGCCTTCCCGAACGTCCCGACGATTCCGGATGCCGGCGTCGTCCCGACCGGCCTGCCGCCCGCGCCCCCCGCGCCGGCGACGGACTGCCGGCCTTCTTCCGAGGCCCTCTGCCTCAACGAGGGCCGCTTCCAGGTGGAGGTGGAAGCGGTCGATCCGCGCACCAACTCCAAGGTCCGGGCCCGGGCGGTGCCGCTGACCGGCGACACCGGCGCCTTCTGGTTCTTCGGCGACGGCAACCTGGAGCTGATGATCAAGGTGCTGGACGGCCGGGGCCTCAACGGCCGCTTCTGGGTCTACTACGGCGCCCTCTCCGACGTGCGGTACACGATCACGGTCACGGACACCGTCACCCAGGAGAAGCAGACCTACGAGAACGCGCCCGGACGGCTGGTCAGCCGGGCGGACGTGGAGGCGTTCTGAGGACCGGCTTTCCGGATGGGCCGCGCCGCATCCGGCTCGTGGACCGCGGCGGCCGGCGGGGCAGGCGCCGGCGCCGGAGGTCGCGGCTGCTCACTCCGCGCCGGCTTTCTCAGGGTCCTCGAGGCTCTGGACGATCTGGGTGACCTCGACCTCGGCCTTGCGGATCTTGCCGCGGCAGAGGTCGAGGTCGTGAACCGGTGTCCTCCAACTGAAATCTTGGATAAAGGCGCCCAAGGCAAGACGCTGAGCTACAGGAATTCTACGTGGTTCCACATATCGTCGGCGGTGAGAACGTCATGGATCAGCATCAGGCCGTGAATGATGTCTCCCACCCGGGTCTGCTGGCGAGCGTAGACAATTCCAGCATGGGGGTATCCCTTCGACGCGAGGCGGAGGAAGTCGTCATCCTGCGTGAAGACGGTCCTCCCCTCGCCGGTTGCCCGGCGGAGATGCTCTTCGTCCGAAGCTCCCATCAGCCCAGCCTCGGGGACCGTGAGAACGTCTACGCCCCGCTGGCGGAGACCCCGAGCCACGGCCTTGGAGACATGCTCGTCCAGGTAGAATTTAATCCTGCCGGCCATGAGGATCACGGGCGCGCAGCTTTTCCAACAGCTTTGAAGGGATCTGCCGCCGCAGCTCCTCCACAAAGGCCTCACTCTCCCTCATGGCCTCGTCGAGCTCGGCCCGATGATCGAAGTAGTAGGCGAGAGCGGCGTAGATGTCGGAGATCGCGAGCTCGTGCTCGTTGGCGATCTCATCGGCACTTTTGCCCATCCTCTCATGCCAGATCACGATGTCCTGAACAGTGATGCGGCGGCCGGCAATGCGAGGCTTGCCACCGGCCACTCCAGGCGTGATCTCGATGTGCTGATCCAAAGTCCTGATTGCCATCACTCCTCCCCGTTCTTTTCCGGGTCCTCGAGGCTCTGGACGATCTGGGTGACCTCGACCTCGGCCTTGCGGATCTTACCGCGGCAGAGGTCGAGGAGCTGGGCGGCGCGGCGCAGCTCGGCGGCGAGGCGGTCGATGTCGATCTCCTCGCCCTCGATGCGCTCGAGGATGCCCTCCAGCTCGTCCATGGCGGCGCGGAAGCTCAGGGTGGCGTCGCTCGTCGGGGTGTTCGGCTGTCGGTTCGCTCATTCTGTCTCCACTCGGCTCTTGAAATCCCCCCCGGCCACCCGGGTGGTCACGAGGTCCCCCGGCCGGACCTGATCCGGCTGGCGGACGATCCGGCCTGCCACGTCGCGGGTCAGGCTGAAACCCCGCTCCAGGGTCCGCTCCGGGGCCAGTTGCACGCAGAGCCGCTCCAGCCCCTGGAGGCGGGCGTCCGCCGCCCGCAGGTGCCCCCGGGAGGCGCCGGCGATCCGCTCGCCCAGGCGGACGCGCTCGCGCGCCGCGGCGGCGAGGCGGCGCGGCGCGAGGTCGGCCAGCCGCCCGCGCAGGGCGTCCTGCCGGCGCTCCGCCTCCCGCAGCGCGCTCCGTCCCAGCCGGCTCAGGGCGCGGGCGTGCTCCTCGATCCGCGCGCCGGCGGCGGTGAGGCGCATGCGCGCGAGGCTCACGCCCCGCTCCGCCCGTCCCAACGCCTCGCGGCCGGCGCGCAGGGGCTCCAGGGCCTCCCGCAGCAGGGCCTGCCGCAGGCCTTCCAGCTCGCCCTCGGCGCGGGCGATCCTCTCCACCAGGAACTCGGCCACCTTGGTCGGGGTCTTGAAGGCGGTGTGGGCCGTCAGGTCCGCGATGGCGCGGTCGATCTCGTGCCCGAGCCCCGTCAGCACCGGGAACGGCGCCAGGGCGATGGCCTCGGCGATGGCCCGGCTGTCGAAAACCGCGAGATCGGTGCGCGAGCCGCCGCCCCGGATCAGCACGGCGCAGTCGACCGCGAGGCCGCGCAGCGACGCCAGGGCCGAGACCACCTCCCGCTCCGCCTCCCGCCCCTGCATGGCGGCGTGGACGAAGAGGACGCGGAAGCCGAAGCCGCTCTCCATCAGCCCCGAGAGGAAGTCGTGATAGGCCGCGCTGCCGTGGGAGGTGATGAGGGCGAGGGTCAGCGGCAGCTCCGCCAGCGGCAGGCCGCGGTTCTTCTCCAGCAGGCCGGCCGCGCCGAGGGCGGCCAGGGTCTCCCGCCGCCGCCGCTCCAGCAGGCCCAGGGTGAAAGACGGGTCCACCTCGCGGACGCAGAGCTGCAGCCGCCCGCCGGGGGCGTAGAAGTCGAGGCTTCCCCGGCAGCGCACCTGCACGCCGTCCGTGAGCCGCTGCTCGGAGGCGGCGAGGATGCGCTGGACGCGGAGGAAGTCCCCCTTCCAGATCACCGCGTCCAGCTTGCCGACGATCTCGTCGCGCTCGCCCTTTTCGACCAGCTCGAAGTAGACGTGCCCGCGGGCGCTGGGGCGGACGCGCTGCGCCTCCCCGACCACCCAGACCGAGGAGAAAGCCTCGCCGAGGAAGTCGCGCACCTCTCCGCAGAGCTGGGAGACGCTATAGGTGGGCTCGAGGACGGGGAAGACGGTCAATGGTAGGACTTCAGCTCCTTGTTGGAAGCCAGGGGCATCGACTCCGCCCACTCGACCGCCTTCTTCTCGCCGGCGGTCAGCTTGCTCAGGAAGTCGACCGCCTCGTCGCGCTCGCGGAACAGGCGCCAGATGAAGGTGTGGCCGGCGGGCGCGGTGAAGTAGGTGTAGGCCTTGGCGCCGTTCGAGAGGTCGAAGCCGAGGTTGCTCTCGCCGTTGACGCCGACGCAGGCGACGGCGATGGCCCGGTAGGCCAGGGCGAGGGCCTTGACGGCGTCCTCGTAGTCCCCCAGCTCCTCGCGCGACAGCGGCGAGTGGTAGACGGCGATCTTGGCGCCGTCCTCCTCGGCCAGCAGGTTGTAGGGGATGTCGTGGCGGTCCAGCGCGTCCTTGGTCTCGCTGGTCGTCACGAAGACGTCCTCGGTGCCGGCCACCTTGTAGGTGATGGCGTAGACCTCCTTCTCGAGCTGCGCGAACGCCTCGGCGAGGATGCTCTCGTCTTCGATCGTGAAGTAGTAGAGGCGGTTCATCATGCGTCGTGCTGCCATCAGGCGATATCCTCCAAACGTGTCATCTTACCAAAACCACTATACCGAGTCCGGCTCCGCGGAATTCCCGGCCAGCTGGTATCGGGGACGCGGCCGGAGGACCAGGCCGAGCAGGAAGCCGGCCGCGCAGCCGCCCAGGTGGGCGGCGTTGTCGATGCCCGGCACCGAGAAGCCGAGGAAGACGTTGACGGCCGCCCATCCCACGAACTGCATGAGCAGCGACTTGCCCCATTCGTTGAGCGTCTCCCGGTGGCGCAGCAGGAAGGCGATCAGCGCCCCCAGCAACCCGAAGATGGCCCCCGAAGCTCCCACGCTGGGACCGGTGGTCCACATCACGGAGGCGAGGGAGCCGGCGACGCCGGTCAGGAAGTACGTGAGGAGCAGCCGGCTCGAGCCCATCCAGATTTCGAACAGGGCGCCGAGCTGGTACAGGGCCCAGCCGTTCACGATCAGATGCACGATCCCGCCGTGCAGGAACATGCTGGCGACCAGCCGCCAGTACTCCCCCGCCAGGACCGCCGGCCGGTAGTTGGCTCCGGCCCGGGTCACCCACCCCTCCAATCCTCCGGTGAGGAATTGCGCTACGGAGCCGATGACGATCACGACGAGGAGCAGGGTGGTGACGGGAGTCCGGCGGCCGAGCAGCATGACGGCCCGGATCGTATCACCGGGGCGTTTGACCGGGCGTTCAGGGGGAGATTCCGCGCGAGACCCGCGCCTTCAGCCCCCGCTTGACCTTGACCTCCACGTCCCGCAGGCCGGCCTTGTCCGCCGGCCGCTCCGAGTAGTAGGCCAGGAGGTAGCGGCTGCGCAGCTCCTCCTCGATGCGGTCGTAGACGCCCGAGAGCTCGGCGGCGCGGTCGATGAAGAACGCCCGGCCGCCCGTGGCCTCGGCCAGCGCCGCCAGCTTGGACCGGCCCGCCGTCCCGACGTTGCCCAGGCCGATCGTGTAGACCGCCACGCCGCTCCGGCGGGCGTACTCCAGGGTGTCCTCCCAGGAGGAGCCGCTGCTGGTGTCCTCGCCGTCGGTCAGCAGCACCAGGGCGCGCTGCCCCTTCTGGGCGCGGAAGTAGTAGAGGGAGGCCAGGATGCCGTCGTAGAGGGCGGTGCGGCCGAAGGCTCCCAGGCCGTCCAGGTGGAGGGCCACGGCCTCGGCGTCGTCCACCGGCGGCAGCAGCAGCTCCGGCCGGCCGCCGAAGGAGAGGACGAAGCAGCGGTCCCGCGGCGTCAGCAGGTTGCGGGCGAAACCGGCGGCCGCCCGCTCCGCCTCGCTCAGGGAGGAGGCCATGGAGAAGGAGGTGTCGATGGCGATCCCCAGGCTGAGCGGGAGGTTGTCCACGGCCTCGAAGCGGGCGACCTTCTGCGGCTTGCCACCTTCGAGGACGGTGAAGTCCGCGGCGTCGAGCCCCTGCACCGGGTGGCCCGAGCCGTCGAGGGCGGTGGCGAACAGCTCCACCAGCTCCACCCGCACCTGCTCCAGGTTCGCCGGCGCCCGCAGGAAGCGCACGTCCTCCGCCGCGCTGCCGTCGTCCAGCCGCGCCGCCACCGTCAGATAGACCAGGTCCTCGGCCGGCACCGGGACTTCGTGCTGCCAGGGGCCTTGAGTCAGCGTGGCGATCTTGCGGTCGTTGATGCGGAATTCGACCTCTTCGATGCGGCGCTCCTCCGGCACGGTCACCTCGGCCCGGGCCAGGACGGAGCCCGCGGCGCGGGTGCCCCGGGCCGGATCGGTGATCAGGACCCGGAAGCCCCCCCGGGCCTGGTTGAGCACGATCTGGTCCCAGGAGACCAGCTCGCCCTCGGCGTCGTACCCCTCGGCCCGCACCACCTGTTCCCGGGGAGGCCCGTCGAGCCGGATCTCCGCCGAATAGGGCGGACGGGTCCGCGTGAGCAGGGGCTGCCCGTCCAGCAGGAAGATCACCTTGGCGATGCGGCTCCCCGCGACCACGGCCTCCGCCCGCCAGACGTTCAGCACCACCTCTTCGGGAGGAGGCATCAGCAGGAGGTTGTCCGGGCCGGCCGGCCGCTCGAAGCCGGTGGCCTCGCCGATCGTGGCGGCCGCCGCCGTGTCCCGGGCCAGGCGCACCTCGGGCTCGCCGGGGACGCGGAAGCCCCGGACCATCCTGGCCGTGGCGCCGCTCGTCTCGTCCTTGATCCGCAGCCGGAGGACGAAGCTCTCCCCGGGCCGGAGGGGCCGCTCCAGCAGCAGGGCCGCCGGAGCCTCCGGGAGGGGCGGCGCGATCTGGTAGCGCATCCGGAAGGTCTCGAAGACGTTTCCCGCGCGCTCGACGAGGCCGTCCACCGCGAGCCTCGCCCGCCCCTCCGCGATCTCCAGGCCGGCGGCGGAGGGGAGAGGGATCAGGACGCGGGTCACCAGGCGCTGCTTGTGGCGGCGGGGGAAGTCCAGGCCCACGGAGCCGATCTCCAGCCGCTGCGGCTCGGGCGGCAGCGGGGTCTCCACCGCCTCCCGCGCCCAGGCGGCGAGGCTGGGCGGACCCCAGAGGCGCGGCACCCGCTCCTCGGGCACGATCCAGCGGAGGGGGGCGGGACGGTCCTCCTTCTTGTCCTTGCCGCCGGCCGCACCCCCCAGACCGTCGATGCCCGTGGCGCCGTCCACCCGCTCGGAGTCCGGGCAGAAGAAACGGTCGATCCGCTGGCCCCGCATCTTCTCGACGTCCCACTGGGCGAGCCAGAACGCCATCTCGGAGGTGTAGAGGTCGCGCTTGGAATCGGCGGTGAGCCAGAGGCGGAAGGGCTCGTCCGTCGACGGGCGGTAGAGGATCAGGTCCTTGAGGATCCCGCCCGCGGGGTAGGTCCAGATCTCCAGCGGCTTGAAGGCCACCGCGCAATCCATGACCTTCCGCTCCGCCGGACGGCCGCGCAGGAACAGGAGCTGGGCGCGGGCGTCGCCGAACGAGGTCAGCTCCACCTCCAGGAGCCGCTGGCGCCGCTCGACGCCGGTCCGCAGCTCGTTCTCGGGGGTCTCGGGGATCGGGTCCCGGTCCAGGAATTCGCGGATGAGCCGCTCCCGCCCGGCCTCGTCGGCGGTCAGGAGATCCAGCCGCTGCTCGGGCGTCAGCAGGAGGCCGGGCCGTCCTGGAAGAAGGCGCGCTGCGGCTCGGGCCAGAGCGCGGGATCGGAAGCAGTGGTCTGGGAAAGGCAGGTACGGCGGCGAGGAGGAGAAAGACGGTGAGAAGGGCGGCCGCAGCCGGGCTCCTCACTGGTAGTACCCCCTCGCCGTCCGGGCCTTCACCCCGCTCCGCTTGACCTTGACCTCGACCGGGCGGAACCCGGACTGCCCGCCGGTCTCCGTGGAGCTGTAGGCCACCAGGTAGCGGCTGCGCAGCTCGTTCTCGATCTGCTTGTAGGCGGCGGCCAGCTGTTCCGGCTTGTCGCTCCAGAAAGCCCGGCCGCCGGTGGACTCGGCCAGCTCGCTCAACTTGCCGCGCAGGCCCGAGTCAAACATCGAGACGTTGAGGCCGATGGCATAGATCGCCACGCCGCTCCGCCGGGCGTACTCCAGCGCCTCCTCGTACTTCGACGTAGCTCGCGTTGTCGTCGCCGTCCGAGAGCAGCACCAGGGCGCGCTGCCCCTGGAGGCCGCGGAAGTAGTAGAGGCAGTGCACCAGGGCGTCGTGGAGCGCCGTGTCGCCGACGGCCGGCAGGCCGTTGATGGCCTGGATCACCGCGTCCACGTCGTCCGTGGGCGGCATCTCCAGCCGCGGCCGGCGGGCGAAGCTCACGGCGAAGCTGCGGTCGCGCGGCGTCATGACGCTCTGGAGGAAGTCCGACGCCGCCTTCTGCGTCTCGACCAGCGCGCCGGCCATGGAGCCCGAGGTGTCGAGCAGCATCCCCACCGTCAGGGGGAGGTTCTGCACCAGCTCGAACTTGGCGATCTCCTGCTTCTTGCCCCCCTCGAAGACCTCGAAGTCCTCCTGCTTCAGGTCGCGGATGAGGTTGCCCGAGCGGTCGGTCACCGCCACGTACAGCTCGACCAGGTTGACCTCGACCTCGTCGACGTACTCCGGCGAGCGGAGATACCGCACCGCCTCGGCCCGGCTGCCGTCGTCGAGGGTGGCCACCGCCGTGAGGTAGACCAGGTCGCCCTCGGGGACGTTGATCTCGGTTTCATAGGGCGGCTTGACCATGGAGGCGACCGGCTCGTCGTTGATCCGGAACTCCAGCGACTGGATCTTGCGGCCGTCGGGCACCACCACCTCGGCCCGCGCCCGCGCGCTCTTCCCCACCTTGGCCCCCTTGGCCGGCGAGGTGATGCGGACGCCGAGGGCGCCGCGCGGCTGGTTGAGGACCACCTCGTCGGCGGCCACCAGCTTGCCCTGGGCGTCGTAGCCTTCGGCGCGCACCGTCTGCTCGGTGGGGAAGCGCTCCAGCCGCACCTCGGCCGAGAAGGGCTTCCTGGCGGAGGAGAGCTGGATTTTGCCGTCCACCAGGAAGACCACCTTGACGATGCGCTCGCCGGTGACCAGGGCCTCCGTGCGCCAGAGCCCCATCACCACCTCGTCCGGCGGCGGCAGCAGGAGCAGGCTGTCGGGTCCCGCGGCGGCGGTCAACGGCACCAGCTCCCCGCCCTCGACTCCAGCAGGCAGCGGCTCCGGCGCCGGCTCCGCCGGCACCCGGAAGCCGCGGGAGATCTTCGCCTCGGCCCCGCTGCCCTCGTCCCGGACCCGCAGGCGGAGGACGTAGTTGGTCTTCGGCCGCAGGAGGCGGTCCACCGCCAGGATCAGCGGCTCCGGCCCTTTCGGGGGCTTGAGGACGAAGCGGACCCGGAACTCCTCGAACGGCTTGCCCTCCTGCTCCACCAGCCCCTCGACGACCAGGCGCACCGACGGCGCGTTGTCCTGCACCGGCTGGAAGCCGGCGTCCGGCGGTACCGTCACCAGGGCTCGGGTCACCAGGCGCTGCCCTTCGCGGGACGGGAACTTGAGGTCGGCCGCGTCGATCTTCAGAGAGGGGGCGCCGGCGGGGACCTCGGTCTGCGCGGCTTCGCGCGCCCACCGGGCGAGATCGGCCGGCGGCGCCAGGAGGTCCGAGGCGTCCTTCGGGCGGATCCGGTAGCTGCCGACGCTGGGCATGGCGCCGGTCAGCCCGGGAACGCCCGTGACCTCGTCCACGATCCTCGCCTCCTTGCAGTTCTGGATGTCGAACCGCACCGCGTTGATGCGGCCCCGCAGCTCCTCCCACTGCTCCAGCCAGTACTCGATCTGCTCCTTGTAGAGCGGCCGCTTCGAGTCGGCGGGCGTCCACAGCTTGTAGGTCTCTCCGGGACCGGGCAGATAGACCAGGAGATGGCGCTCCAGGGGCTTGCCGTCCGGACCGATGCCGCCGGGCCGGTAGGCCCAGATCTCCATGGGCACGAAGACGCTCCCGCAGTCGATGATCAGCCGGTCGAACGGTATCCCCAGCAGGAAGAGGATCTGCGCCCGGCCGTCCCGCGGGCTCACGAACTGGTCCTGGATCAGCAGGCGCCGCCGCTCGATCCCCTCCTTCAGCTCGTTGGCGGGGGTCTCGGGGATGGGGTCCTTCTCCAGGAACTCGCGGATCCAGCCCGCCCGCGCCTCGGGGTTGAGGCTCCGCAGCTCGGTGCGCTGCTCGGGGGTGAGGAGGAGCCCCGGGCCGTCCTGGTAGAAGACGCGCTCCGCCTCGGGCCAGAGGGCCGGATCGTTCTCCTGCAGGCTCTGCGCGGCCAGGGTGGAGAACGGCAGGAACAGGGAGAGGGTCAAGAGGAGGAAACGTCGTCTGCGGAGTGTCACGAGCGGCCTCGTTGCATGCCCGGTGCCACGGGAAAAGCCCCGAAAATCGCCAGGTGCTTCCGGTAGGGAGAACCCGGCGGCTTGGCACGGACTTCCCCGACAGACTACTATGGGGGACGCCGCCATGCCGAAAGTCGTCCGCAACGCCACGATCCGATCCTGGGAAGCCGGTGACAACGTTCAGGGCTTCGCGCTCCTGGTCAAGAAAGAGCTGCGCCAGGACCGCAACGGCAAGAGCTACCTGGACATGGAGCTGGCCGACGCCAGCGGCTCCATCGTCGCCAAGATCTGGTCGGACAGCCCCGCCCTCAACTCCAGCGTCGAGCCGCACCAGTTCATCGCCTTCCGCGGCTCGGTGAAGAACTACCGCGACCAGCTCCAGCTCACCGTCGACGACTGCCGCGAGGCCACCGAAGGGGACCGCTACTACGGGTTCGACGAGTCCAAGCTCGTGCCGTCCACACGGGAGGACATCGACGATCTCTGGAGGCGACTGGAGCGGCTCCTCCTGGAGGAGGTGGAGCGGCCGGTGATGCGCCGGCTGGCGGCCGAGGCCCTGGCGGTCCACGGCAAGGCGCTGCGCGAGCACCCGGCCGCCAAGGCCATGCATCACGCCTACCGCGGCGGCCTGCTGGAGCACGTCGTCTCCATGGCCGAGCTGGCCCTGCTCGTCTGCCGCCACTACCGGGAGCTGGACCGCGACCTCATGCTCCTCGGCGTGCTCTTCCACGACCTCGGCAAGCTGCGGGAGCTGGGCGCCATGCCGGCCAACGACTACACCCTGGAAGGGCGCCTCGTGGGCCACGTGGTGATCGGCCGCGACCTGCTGATCGAGCGCTGCGCGGCCATCGAGGGCTTCCCGGACGACCTGCGGCTGCTGCTGGAGCACATGATCCTCTCCCACCAGGGCAAGAAGGAATTCGCCTCGCCGGTCGAGCCCATGACCCCCGAGGCCCTGGCCCTCCACTTCGTGGACGATCTCGACTCCAAGATCAACCAGCTCCGCGCCTCCCGCGAGGCCGCGACCCCGAACGGCATGCAGTTCCACCGCGGCCTGGGCCGCTACGTCTACCTCCCCGCCCTGCCGCCGCCGAAGTCCGAGGAGACGACCGAGCTCGAGATCATCTCCGCCGAGCCCCACGCCCTCGAAGCCGCGGAGATGGACCTGCCGCCGGACAACGGTCTCGACACCGGCCCCGAGACCGGCCCGGTGCCGATCGAGAACGGCGAAGAGGTCCAGACGCCGCTGTTCCAGGGGGAGTAGGCGTAGGGGACAGGGGTGAGGGTTCGGTGTCCGGAATTTCCTCGCTCGCCGCACTGGTTTGTTGGAGACAAGGCGGGAGGAAAAAGAAATCGCAGTTCGTGAATATGACGAACACGCATTTGACAGGCCGGACACCACGGGCGTAGATTCCATGTTTGTGGGAGAAGGTTAGGATGACGACGACCATCCGCAAGAGTCTGCCGCTGATCTTCGCGGCCGCCCTTCTGGGACAGGCCGGAAGCCTGCACGCCGAGGAGGCGCGCCGCGTCGGCGTCGCCGGCCGGGTGCTCGGCGAGGCCTCTCCCCTGGTCGCCGCCTACGTCTACGCCTACCAGCTCGCCGATCTCAAGCTCCACACGATCCAGACGGACGCGCAGGGGAACTTCCAGTTCAAGGACCTCCCCGCCGGCCTCTACAAGGTCATCGCCCACAAGACGGGCTTCATCCCGGCGATGATCCCGCTCACCCGCACCACCGCCCAGGCCTACCAGACCGTCGAGTTCCGGCTCGCCCAGCGGCAAGCGGGCAAGGGCAAGGAAGAGGACGACTACTGGTCCATCCGCGCCCGCATCCCGGGCGACGTGCTGCGGCAGATCGAGAACGACGAAGCGAGCCTCCAGCTCGCCTCGTTCATCCCTTCCTCAATCCCCTCCCTCTCCAACAGCTTCCAGACCGAGATGCAGGCGCTGACCGGCGTCGATCAGAACGTCGCCGACGGCGGCGGGCAGATCTCCGGCGGCGGCGTCGGGCTCAAGGGCCAGATCGGAGAGGTCAAGGTCGGGGTGACGGGCCGCTTCTACCAGTTGAGCGGCGACCCCCTCCGCCGTCCCGGCCTCGGAATCGTCGGCGCGGGACAGACCAGCAGCCTCGCTCTCGACCTGTCGCACGGGCCGGGGAGCCGGGTCAGCATCCTCGGGACGAACAACCGGATGACGCGCGGCGAGTCGGATGTCGCGCCGATCGATTTCGAGCACTACCAGCTCAACTGGTCCCAGGACGTGGGCCAGAACGGCCGCTCCGAGATCGCCGCCCACTACACGGCCGAGAACAACTTCTACCGCAACGGTCCGATCGATCCCCTGGACATCCCGGGGACCTCCCGGACCTGGCGGATCGAAGGCGCGTTCACCCAGTCGTTCAGCGACCGCAACACGCTCCAGACCGGCATCCGCTACCGCGAGCGCCAGTTCGGCACCGGGCTCGACCGCCCGGGCAAGGCCTACGAGCAGGAGGCGCTCTCGACCATCGACCTGTTCAGCCGCGGCGGCGTCCGCGTTCAGCCGGCGGTCCTGGTCGAGTACGGCCTCTACAGCACGCTCTCGGACGGCACCCTCGCGCTCACCCCGCAGGGCGGCCTGGTCTTCCAGCTCGGTTCCGACTGGCAGCTCAAGGCCTCGGCGGCGCAGCGGGTCTACACCGACGCCCCGACCGTGCCGGACTTCCTCCCCACGCTGTTCGAGCAGGGCGATCTGTGCGAGCAGGGCAGCGAGGCCTGCTACCAGATCGACCTGACGCGCACGGACGGTGAGGACAACTCCTTCACCGTGGGCGCGGCCCATCGCGTGGTGGGGGATACGCTCCGGCTCTACTTCAGCGAAGACTTCTTCGACCGCCAGTACAGCCTGTATCTGGTGCGCGGCGACGAGATCCCCGAGGTGCGGGCCGGCTTCACCCGCAGGATCTCGCCCTCGGTCGTCACCTCGCTGAATTCCAGCATCGCCACCGGCGGCGGCGGCGAGTTCATTTCCCCCACCGGCCAGCCGTACGAGAACGAGGTGCGCTACCTGGTGACCTCGCTGGACACCCAGATCCTCAACAGCTCGACCGGCATCTTCGTCGCCTTCCACCAGCTCCAGCAGCGCCTCGAGCCCACGGGTGACCTCAAGAGCCAGCGGCTGGCGACCGAGATGGCGTTCGACCGCCTGCAGCTCATGCTGAGCCAGAACCTGGACGTCCTGTTCGACCTTACTTCGGATTGGATCGTCCAGCTCAACATGGAGCTGACCCGGGGCGGCGCCTTCACCCCGGTGACCAACCGGCTCGAAGAAGAGCGGGTCCGCCGCCGCATCCTCGGCGGCATCGCGGTCAAGTTCTAAGCTCCCTTCCAGTTTCCCGTTCATCCCCGATTTCCCGCCGTTCGTCCCCCAACGGCTTGAATCCAAAAAACCGGACCGCGTCCGTTTTTCTGGACCGGAAATCTGAAAACCATGGGAAAATCAGCACTTAGGGCGGGTTCAAAATGCCGTGGCGCCAGGCATGGAACCTGCTTCTTGGCAAGCTGGATCATAGGATTGTTTTTCTTACATGACGCGGGCTCGCTACTTCCGACTGGCTGTATCCCTCGCGCTGGCGATCGTCGCCGTCGGGTTGGGGGGGCTGAGCGTCGTCCGCAAGGTCGAATCCTTCCAGCCGCTCGGCTTCGAAGCCCGCCTCAGCGGGGGGGCCGTGGAGGTGGGGAGGGTCCAGAACGCCGGGACCGGGCTGCGGAGCGGGGACCAGATCGTCTTCGTCAACGGCGCCGGGTTCGAGACCGGCGACCAGTTCACCCGGCAGATCCGTGAGCGGCCCGAGAGCGAGCTGCTGGTCCAGCGCGGAGACGCCCTGGCCGAGGTCCACTACCGGCGCCCGCCGCTGAACCCTGACTTCCCCTACCTGATCCTCTGCCTGATCGGCGTCGTCTTCCTCGCCATCGGGCTCTACACCCTGCTGCGTCACAACGGCGGCGAGAGCTTCCTCTTCTACCTCTGGTGCCTGAGCTCGGCGGCGCTCTACCTGATGTCGGCCATGCCGCCGTTCGACGTGGCCGACGCGGCCATCGACCTGTGCGACGTGGCCGCCCGTCCTGCTGCTGCCGGCGCTGACCGTCCACCTGTTCCTGACCTTCCCGTCCGCGGCGCGGATGTCCCCGGCGTCCGGCGGCTGATCCCGTTCCTCTATCTGCCGGGCGCGGCGCTGCTGACCCTCAAGCTCGACCTGATGCTCGCCAACGGCCGCTGGTTCTTCGGCAAGCCCACCGAGGCGCGGATCCTGCTCCTCGACCGGATCGAGCTGACCCATTTCGCCGTCCTCTCGGTCGTGGCCCTGGGCGTGCTCGCCTGGCGTCTACGCCGGGGAGCCGGCTGGGAGCAGCACCGGCAGATGCAGTGGATGGTCTACGGCGTGACCGCCGGCTACGTGCCGTTCCTGGTCCTCTACTACGCGCCCTCCGTCCTGGGCTGGAGCCTGCCCGAGCTGCTGACCTCGCTGGCGGTGCTGCCGCTGGCCGCCGTGCCGATGACCTTCGCCTACGCCATCCTGCGCTACAAGCTGTGGGACATCGAGGTCATCGTCCGCGACACCATCTCCTGGACCATGACCCTGCTCCTCGGCATCATCGGCTTCTCGCTGGTGAACCTGGGGATCAGCCGCGGCATCTCCCAGGAGCTGGCGCTGGCGCGCAACGTCCTGATGTTCGTCTCCGGCCTCGGCATCGCCGGCCTGCTGGTGCCGACCCGGTCGGTGATCTCCTCGGCCCTGGAGCGCATCCAGTACCGCGACACCTTCGGCAAGCGCCGCGCCCTCTCCGTCTTCGGCCGCGAGCTGCTGCACGAGAGGGACCTCGGCCGTATCTGCAGCTCCCTTCTCCAGCGGGTGGCGGAGAGCGTGGCGCTGGAGAAGGTGAACCTGTACCTCGTGCAGGGCGGCGACCTGGCGGCCTTCCACCTGGAACCCGACCTGGAGCCGTCAATGCCCGAGCGGCTGCCGGCCGACCTGCTGGGCGAGGAGACCTGGACCCGCGACGTCCACCAGCTCTCGGGGGTGGCGATGCCGGGCGGCGACCTGCCCCTGCCCACCCGGGTGTTCGTGGCCGGCTACCGCTACGTCTTCCCGCTGACCGTGCGCGGCCGCGGCCTCGGGCTCCTCCTGGCCAGCTACAAGCACGATCACTCGCCCCTCAACAGCGAGGACGCGGAGCTGATCCGCCAGTTGCTCAACCAGGCGGCCCTGGCCATCGAGAACGCCCAGCTCGTGGGCCAGCTCCAGCTCCAGCTCGAAGAGGTCCAGCGGCTCCAGCGCTACACGGAGGGGATCTTCGAGTCCTCGCCCGCCGGCATCGCGGTGGTGGACGGCGAGCGCCGCCTGCTGTCGGCCAACGCGGCCTTCGCGGCGATCACCGGCCAGGAGCGCGCGGAGCTGGCGGGCAAGAGCCTGGAGTCGGTGCTGCCGGTGCGGCCGCTGCCCGCCCCCGGCGAAGGCCCGGTGGACGTGAGCTGGTGCGACGCCGACGGCCGCGAGCGCTACCTCCAGCTCTCCCTCGCCACCTTCGAGCGCGGCTGGCGCCAGGGCCTGTACGTGCTGGTCGTCCACGACGTCTCCGAGCGCGTGGCCATGGAGAACGCCCTGCGCGAGAAGGACCGCCTGGCGGCCCTCGGCATGCTGGCGGCGGGCGTCGCCCACGAGGTGAACACCCCGATCACCGGAATCTCCAGCTACGCCCAGATGTTGCTCGAAGAGACGGCGCCCGAGCGATCCCCACTACGAGATCCTGAAGAAGGTCGAACGGCAGACCTTCCGCGCCGCGCGCATCGTCAACAACCTCCTGGAGTTCGCCCGCCACCGCCAGAACGAGCCGAAGCCGGTGGACCTCGCGCCGCTGCTCTCGGAGTGCGTGGACCTCCTCGGCGACCGCATCGGCAAGCGGCGCATCGCCATCGACTGGACGCCTCCCGAGGAAAAGCTCCAGGTCCTGGGCTGCGACGGCGAGCTGCAGCAGGTTTTCACCAACCTGATCCTCAACGCCATCGACGCCATGAACGAGACCGGCGGCCGGATCGCCCTGGGCCTGGAGGCGGACGGCGCGACGGTCCGGGTCGACCGTGCGGCGACGACGGGCCGGGCATCCCGCCCGAGAAGCTCGAGATGATCTTCCAACCCTTCTATTCGACCAAGCTGAACCGGGGCGGCACCGGGCTGGGCCTGTCGATCAGCTATGACATCGTGCGCCGGCATGGGGGCGACCTGCGGGTGGTGAGCCAGCCGGGAGAGGGCGCCTGCTTCGTCGTGGAGCTTCCCCGCCATCCTCCCGCCGCGGCCACGGCATGAACATCCTGATCATCGACGACGAGGAAGTCCTCCAGGACATCCTGGCCGCGCTGGTCCGCCGGGACGGGCACAAGCCCTTCGCCGCCACCACCGGCGAGGAGGGGCTGGACATCCTGGAGCGCGAGGTGATCGATCTCGTCCTCCTCGACCTCATGCTCCCGGGCATGCACGGCATGGAAGTGCTGCGGAAGATCCGCCAGCGCGATCCGGACCAGGTGGTGGTGGTGATCACCGCCTTCTCCTCCATCGAGAGCGCCATCGAGGCGATGCGCGAGGGGGCCTTCCACTACATCCCCAAACCGTTCAAGAACGAGGAGGTCCTGCTGACGATCCGCAAGGGTCTGGAGCAGCGCCGCCTCACGGTCGAGAACCGCTCGCTCAAGGAGCAGCTCCGGCAGCGTTTCGCCTTCGACAACATCATCGGCAAGAGCAAGCCGATGCAGCAGGTCTACGAGCTCGTCCAGCTCGCCGCGCCGGCCGCGCAGCAACATCCTGATCCTGGGCGAGAGCGGCACCGGCAAGGAGCTGGTGGCCAAGGCCATCCACCACCACTCGCGGCGGGCGGACGGCCCGTTCGTCACCGTCAACTCCGGCTCCATGCCCGCCGACCTCCTGGAGAGCAACCTCTTCGGCCACATGCGCGGCGCCTTCACCGGCGCCGTGGCCAGCAAGAAGGGCCTCTTCGAGATGGCGGACGGCGGCTCGATCTTCTTCGACGAGATCGGCAACATCCCCTTCGACACCCAGGCCAAGCTCCTGCGGGTGATCCAGGAGCGGGAGTTCATGCGCCTCGGGGGTCTCGAGACCATCAAGGTGGACGTGCGGATCATCGCCGCCACCAACGCCGACCTCGAAGCTGCCGTGCAGCAGGGGGCCTTCCGCGAGGACCTGTTCTACCGCCTCAACGTGATCACGGTGACCCTGCCGCCCCTGCGCAAGCGGACCGAAGACATCCCGCTGCTCGTCCAGCACTTCCTCGCCCAGTATGCGCGAGAGAACGAGAAGGCGATCCGCGAGGTCTCCCCGCGCGCCATGGAGCTGCTCCTCGACTACCACTGGCCGGGCAACGTGCGCGAGCTCGAGAACGCCGTCGAGCGCGCCGTGGTGCTCTCCACCGGCGAGGTCCTCGGCGAGGAGCTGCTGCCGGCCTCGGTGCGCCAGCGCGGCGAGGCCGTGCACGGCGGTATGCCCCCGCCCACCCTGCCGCCCAACGGCTTCTCCTTCAAGGACGCCGTCAGCCAGTACGAGCGGCAGATCATCATCCGGGCCCTGCAGTCCTGCGGCGGCGTCCAGAAGCGGGCCGCCGAGCTGCTGCAGGTCAAACCCACCACCCTCCATGAGATGATGAAGCGGCTGAACATCTCGACGGAAAGCCTCGTCTCATCGTGACGCTCCATCGTTCCGTTCTGATCTCCCGCGTTCACGCGGAAGGATTTCTCCGTATGGTCCGCAAGACCTCGCTGCTGACGCTCGCCTTCGTCTTCATGGCGGCATTTTCCTCCGCCGCCTCCGCCGCGACCATGGACATCCTGGCGCCGCTCTCCCGGGGCGAATCCCTGGAGCTGCCGGCCGCCGTCGACGAGAAGATTCCCCGGCCCGAGACCTTCCTGGGCTATCCGCTCGGCGCCCGCTTCACCCCCTGGGATCGCATCGTCGCTTATCTCGAAACCCTGGACGCGGCCTCCCCGCGGGTGAAGATGTGGGAGTACGGCCGCACCTACGAGGGCCGGCCCCTCAAGCTCCTGGCGGTCTCGACCGCCGAGAACCTGGAGCGGCTGGAGGAGATCCGCAAGGACGTCCTCCGCCTCTCCGAGCCCGGCCGCCTGGACGCCGGCGAGCGCGAGCGCCTGCTCCGCCGCTCGCCCCTGATCGTCTGGCTCGCCTACGGCGTCCATGGCAACGAGTCCTCCTCGGCCGAGGCCGCGATGGGCGCCGCCTACGTCCTGGCGGCCGGCGAAGGCGAGTCCGCCGACCTGCTGAAGGACGTCGTGGTGATCATCGATCCGCTCTCCAACCCGGACGGCCGCGAGCGCTACGTCAACGGCTACAAGCAACGGCGGGGCGACGAGGCCAACCCCCGCCGCGCCGCCGCCGAGCACTGGGAGCCCTGGCCCGGCGGGCGGCAGAACCATTACGTGATCGACCTCAACCGCGACTGGGCGTGGGCCAGCCAGCAGGAGACCCGGCAGCGCATCGCCGCCTACCGTACCTGGGAGCCCCAGGTCTACGTGGACTTCCACGAGATGGGGAGCGACTCCTCGTACTTCTTCCCGCCGGCGGCCGAGCCGATCCACCCGCGCATCGACCGCCGCGTCCTCTCCTGGCTCGATACCTTCGGCCGCGCCAACGCCGCCTCGTTCGACCGCCAGGGCTGGATCTACTTCAAGGGAGAGAACTACGACCTCTTCTACCCCGGCTACGGCGACTCCTACCCGAGCCTGCGCGGCGCGGTGGGCATGACCTACGAGATGGCGGGCGGCGGCCGGGCCGGCCAGGCGCTGGCGCTGCCGGACGGCACCGTCCTGACGCTCGCCGACCGCGTCGGCCGGCATCTCACCACCTCCCTGACCACCGTGCGCACGGCGGCCAAAAGCTCCCGGCGGCTGCTGGAGGACTTCGCCGCCAACCGCGCCAAGGCGGGCACCGAGCCGGTGCGGACCTACCTCTGGCCGGCGGACCAGCAGGAGGCGCGCTCCCTGGCCGACCTGCTGAGCTTCCACGGCATCCAGGTGCGGCAGCTCGGGCAGACCGCCGAGATCCCGGTGCGCGGCCTCGCCCGGACCTCCAGCGAGGCGCAGCCGCGCCGCTTCAACGCCGGCACCTACGCCGTCTCCACCGCCCAGCCGCTCGGCAACCTCGTCGAGGCCCTGATGGAGCTCGACTCGCCGATGAGCCAGAGCTTCGTCGACCGGCAGCGCAAGCGCCTGGAGCAGAACCTCGACGCCGAGTTCTACGACATCACGGCGTGGTCCCTGCCGCTCGCCTTCAGCGTCCGCACCTGGGTCGCGAGCGGCGACGTCGCGGCGAACGGCCGGCCCCTGGCCGAGTCCCCCGCCGGCGGCGTCCAGGGCGACGGCGACCTCGGCTGGCTGGTGCCGCCGCAGGGGATCGCCTCCTACCGCCTGGCGGCGGCCCTCCAGAAGCGGCAGGTCCACTACCGCGTGGCCCTGTCCCCCTTCACGCAGGGATCGGAGAGCTATCCCGCCGGCACGCTCTTCATCCCGCGCCGGAACAATCCGGAGGGCTTCCGCGCCAGCCTTCAGACCCTTCTCCAGGAGATGGGCGGCCTGACAGCCAAAGCGGTCTCCAGCTCCTACGAGCTCCAGGGCCTCTCCCTGGGATCGAGAGACATGGTCTCCGTGCGTCCCGTGCGGGTGGGGATCGTCAGCGGCGACGGTGTGGACCCCACCTCCTTCGGCTTCCTCTGGTACCTCCTGGACCGCCAGATCGGCGTGGACCACGACCGCCTCGACCTCTCCCAGCTCCGGCAGATCCCGCTGGGGGATTTCGACGTGCTGATCCTCCCCAACGGCAGCTACGAGGACCGGATCAACGACCGGCTCAAGGAGTCCCTGGATGCCTGGATCAAGGCGGGTGGCGTGATGGTGGCCGTCGGCGACGCCGTGAACTGGCTGCAGGACAAGGAGATGACCACCATCAAGCGCTGGCAGCCGCCGAAGAAGGAGGACGATGACGACGCTCCCAAGGCCGAGGAGGAGGACCCCGAGGGGGGCGAGACCGAGGTCGAGAAGCAGCTCGCCGAGCGGCCGATCTTCACCCCCGGGGCCGTGCTGGCCACGCGCATGCAGCCGCAGCACCCGCTGACGGTCGGCCTCGCCGCGTCGCCGGACGTCCTCTACGAGGGCACGACGGTCCTCCGCACCACCGGCGACCCGCGCCAGGACGTCCTCGTCGCCCTGGACGAGTCCCCGGTCGTGGCCGGCTTCGCCTGGCCCGAGGCCGAGCAGCGCCTCTCCGGCTCCCTGCTGGTGGGAACGGAGAAGCGCAACCGCGGCAGCGTCGTCCTCTTCGCCCAGGACCCCGCCTACCGGCTGTTCTGGCGGGCGACCACTCCGATCCTGCTGAACGCGCTGCTGTATGGGCCGAGCGCGGGGCTGGGGGGAACGTTCTAGCGCACGCCACCTACGTGGGCGGAAAACTTGACGCCCAAGGCGCGAGCGACCTTGAGAACCGTGTCGAAGCGCGGCTTGGCGCCAGGCGTGAGCGCCTTGTACAAGCTCTCACGGCCGAGGCCTGCATCCTTGGCGACCTGGGCCATGCCCCGGGCGCGTGCGATATCGCCCAGAGCCAGGAGAAGAAGATCGGGATCGTCCGCCTCAAGCACCGCGTTCACGTACTCGGTGATCGCTTCATTGTCCGTCAGATAGCGCGCGGCGTCGAACGGGATGAGCTTGGGGGCTTCCTTGGTTTTGGTCATGGGGCGTCTCCGATCTTAGACTCGATACGTTGCGCCCGCCGGATGTCCCGTGACTGCGTTGACTTGTCGCCTCCGGCGAGCATGATGATGAGGACGCTTCCCCGCCGCGTGAAGTACAGCCGATAACCTGGGCCGAAGTGCACGCGCAACTCGAAGACCTGGCCACTGATAGGCGCCCAGTCACCCAGGTTCCCAGCCTCGGCCTGGCGCAGCCGCGCGACCACCCGAAGCTGCGCGCGCTTGTCCCTCAGCCCATCCAACCAGCTCTGAAACTCCTCGGTCAGGCGGACCGTGTACATCAGCACATTGTATCCACTTGGATACCCATGTCAAATCCGCCTCTACTTCACAATCACCACCCCCGCAATGAACCGCTCCACCTCCTCCCGAGACGGAGCCTCCTCCCCGTCCGCGCACGGCCGCCAGGGCTACCGCCGGTTCACCTTGAATCCAGCGAGGCGTCCCAGGGCTTCGAGCCCGCTCCAGGCCTCTTCGTCCGTTGGATCATAGACAAGCGCCTGGAGGTACTCCGCCTCGGCCTCCTTGAGATTTCCCGCCTTCACCAGCGCCTCGGCCCTGGCGCGATGGGACCGCGCTTTCGCGGCATCGAGGGCGCGGAAGCAGGGTCTCCCTCCCGTTCCTCCCGTATTGGTTTGCATCTCTTCGAAGGAGTCGAAGTCGTAATAGGCGGGTGAGCTGCCAACGGCAGCCATGTCGGTGATCACCACACCGTCGACTGACCAGACGGCCTGCTGGCCGCTCTCGTTCCCGCCCACGTTGATGCGGTCCGCAAGGACTCCCGGCGCTTCCGCCAGGATGGCGTAGGGATCGCGGGCCGTGGGGATCTTCTCGAGCTCGGTCTGCGAGACTTTCGCCCCCACGCTGACACGGCGCTCGTCGAGCAGCGGAGACTCCGCAGTGACGACGATCACGTCTTCGATCGCATCCGCCTGACGCGGCCTGTTCACCGGCAAAACCTTTTGAACCGGCTGAGATCCCGGGGGCGCGGTGGCGGCCTCGTCCACAGCGACCAGACTGGTCCCCGACGTCACCAGACGGTGGCGCAATCCCAATTCGATCACCTGCCGGCGCACCTCGTTGGGATCTGCGCCGTCTTTGATCGAATCTTCCAGGCCTTGGACCTTTCTGCGCGCCCAGAGCTTGTCGATCCCAGCGCCCTTGATCACAGCCGGGGCCGGGAACGAGTCCTGCCAGGCGGCGGCGCCCCGCTGACCGGAAACCGTCACGGGTCCGTCGCCTTTCATCTTCGCGGCCACGACCAGCGGATCGCCGAGATAGAGGTCAGGAATCCGCGCCGGCCACGCCTCGGCCGCGGCGTCGCTCCACTGGACCTCGATCCGTTGCAGCATCGGAGTCTCGAGTTGCGCGAACAGAGCGCCCATCCGAGAGGCCACCTCGGACGCGTCGGCGATGTGCGTGAACGATCCGCGCCCGAATTCCGCTACCTTGCGCAGGAAATGGGAGTTCGGAGCGGCTCCGATGGCCACGGTAAACAGCCGCCGGTCGCCTAGGTTGCCCTGGAGAAACTTGAGCGAATCCGCCTCGTCTTGCACCTGGCCGTCCGTCGCGAAGATCACCTGCCGCACGAGGCTCGGCGGCGCGCCGCCGGCCTTTAGACCCGTCTGGAGGGCCGGCAGCATGTTGGTCCCGCCGTCCGCCTTGAGATTTCGCACATAGGTCAAGGCTTGCTGGATGGCCGCCGGATGGGCCGGCACGCTCGCGGGGAACAGCGCGCTCGCGGTGGAATTGAACTGGATGACGTTGAACCAGTCCATGGGCTGGAGACGGTCGATCGCCAGGGCCAGCGCCTGCCGCGCCTGCTCGATGGACGCCCCCGACATCGAGCCCGAGGTATCGATGATGAACGTGGTCTCGCGCGGCAGCCGCGAGGACGCCGCCTCCGGTGCGTCCGGCGGCATCACCATCAGCAGGCCGTACGTCTCGCCGTCGATCTCTTCCGTGTAGTAGACCGCCCGCGGCTCGCGCCCTACGGCAGGCGCCCATTCGAGGATCAGGTCGCCGTCGGCGTAGGCGATCCCGTCCTTGAGGTCCACCGCGTACCGGTCCCGCTTTCCTTTCTCGATCGTGAAGGCGTGCGTGGAGCTTTCGATCCTCGCCAGCGGGAAACCCGGGATTGAGATCGGCATGGAACGAGAACGGATTGACCCGCTGCGCGCCTCGGCGGAGCATCGGCGGCAGGCGCAGACGTGAACGACCGGCTACCTCGCTGTTCATGCGGCGCCACGAGCATGGGGAACCGCAGAGCGAACTTTACCCTTCTCATAGCGCACGACCTGCTGCAGCTCGATCGCGACCTCGACCGTCTCGCCGGGGCCGACGTTGGCCACGGATGTCGTGAAAATGTCGGGCCTCTGCTGCTCGATCAGCGTCGTCTTCTTTCCTTCCTGCTTCGCTGCCTCGTAGGTCTGCCGCGCCGCCTGCTTGTCCTGGATGGCTCCCTGGATCACGCGGTCGCCGATCTTCATCCGCAACGTATCGACCGCCGCGTCGTCCACCAAGGGGAAGATGTAGATTCCTTCCACCCACTCCTGGGATGGATTGGTGAAGATCTGCGTGACCTGGGCGCGGGCGACGATGCCCGTCACCCGGACCTCCACGGTCGTGCCGAGCACGGGCGCTGGAACGGTCTCGGCTCCAGTGAAGTAGAGTCCCTGCCGCTCGGCGGCATGGACGAGATTACAGGCGATCAACAGATACGCCAGGAACGTCGCGCTGCGAAATAGAATCGATCGCATAAGACCTCCCTATCGGACGATGACCAGTTGTTGGATGGACCGCTCGACCACCTCCGGCGTGGGAGCCGCGGAGGCGTCTGAGCACGGTGTGCCGAATACCTGACGGTTCACGGTGAACCCGGCGAGCCGGCCGAGGGCTTCGAGCCCGCGCCAGGTCTCGTCGTCGGTCGGATCCTGGACCAGGGAATTGACGTACTCCGCTTCGGCCTCTTCGAGCTTCCCCGCCTTCACCAGTTCCTCGGCCCTGGAGCGGTGGGACCGCGCTTTCATGGTGTCGAGGACGCGCACGCAGGGTTGCATCTTCTCAAAGGGCTCGGGGCGGGCGTAGGAGGGCGAGCTCGCAATGGCCGCCATGTCCGTGATCTCAACACCGTCGATCGACCAAACACCTTCATTACCGCCCACATTGATGCTGTCCGCCTGAACGGCCGGCGCACTCTGCAAGATGGCCCAGGGATTGCGGGCGGTCGAAATGTCTTCGAGCTCCGTCTGCGCGATCGTGGCTCCCGTGGAGATACGACGTTCGTCGAGCAGCGGCGACTCACCGGTGACGGCGATCACCTCCTCGACGGGAGCCGGGGCTTCTACGTTCGAGTTCATGATCCTGACCGGTGCGGAGAGACCGGGGGTCACCAAGCTGGTCCAGGTCGTCACCAGGTGATAGCGCAATCCGAGATCGACCACCTGACGGCGCACCTGGGTGACGTCCGCCCCATCCGTGACGCTGTCCTCCAGCGAGCGGGCCTTGCTTCCGGCCCACAGCTTCGCGATTCCAGCTCCCTCGACCTCAGCCGGCGCGGGGAAGCCATCCGTCCACCACTCCTCGCCGCGCTTTCCCACCACCTCCGCGGGACCGGGCGAGGTCAGCCGGGCGGTTACGATCAGCGGCTCTCCCAGGTAGAGATCCGGCAGGCGCGCCGGATACGCCTCGGCGGCGGGATCGGGCCAGCGGACCTCGAGCTGATGCAGCACCGGAGACTCGAGCTGAGAGAGAAGCTTTCCCATGTCCTCCGCCACCCGCTCCAGGCTGGAAGCGGCGGTGAACGAGCCCCGGCCGAGCTCGGCCATCCGCCGCAGGAACGGCACGTTGGGAGTCCCGCCCAGGGCCACGGGGAACACGTGCCGGTCGGCCATATAGTTCTTCACATAGCAGAGACAGAACGTCTCGTCGCCGGTCTCCACCTGCCCGTCGGTGACGATCACCACCTGGCGGACAAAGCCCGGCAGCGGCTCGTTCTTCGCGACCGCGAGCCGCAGGGCCGACGACATGGAGGTGCCCCCTTTCGTCTGGAGACCGAGGACATGGGCGCGGGCCTTTTCGATCGCGTCCGGCGTGACGGCAACGCTCTCCGGGAACAGGCCGCTCGCCTGATCGCCGAACTGGAAGATGTTGAAGCGGTCCTCGGGCCGCAGGCGGTCCAGAGCCAGCAGAACGGACCGCCGCACCTGCCGCAGGGCCGTCCCTTCCATCGATTGCGAGGTGTCGAGGATGAACGTGACCTCGCGAGGCAGAGAAGACGGCGCCTCGGGCGCATTCGGCGGCATCACCATCAGCAGGGCGTACCGCTCGCCGCCCACTTCCTCCACGGCGTAGACCGCCCGCGGCTCGCTCCCCACCGCCGGCTTCCATTCCAGTACCAGGTCCCGGCTCGCGGTGGCGACTTTCGCTTTCAGATCCACCGCGTATTGATTCTTCGCCCCTTTCTCCACGGCGATGGCGTGCGTGGGGCTCTTGACGCCGGCCAGGGGAAAGCCGGGCTGGAGATCGGCATGGAAGGCGAAGGGATTCGCGGCGGACGCCCGGCTTCCTGCCCTCGGCCCGCGGCGCCACGATCAGGGGAAACCGCAGGGTGAACTTCCCCGCTTCAAAGGGCACCACCTGCTGCAGCTCGATGGCGACCTCCACCGTCTCGCCCGCCTCGACGTTGGCTACGGAGGTCGTGAAGACGCCGGGCCGCTGTTTTTCGATCAGCGAGGCCTTGTCTCCAGCCTCTTTCGCCGTTTGATAGATCCGCCGCGCTTCTTCCTTCTTCCGGATGACTCCCTGAATCACGCGGTCTCCGACCGTCATTCGCAAGAAATCGACAGCGGCGGCTTCCGGCAAAGGAAAGATATAAATTCCTTCCCCGGCCTTCCCATACGGATTCTTGAAGATCTGCGTGACCCGGGTCCGGGCGATGACGCCCGTCACACGAACCTCCACCGTCGTGCCGAGAACCGGCGCGGCCTTCTCTCCGTAATACAATCCTTGACGGGTGTTCGATAAATCAGACCCGTCGGCGTGGGTGACGCCTGCAATCAGCAGACACACCAGTAGCATCGCGCTTCGAAATAGAATCGATCGCATGATATCCAACCTCCCATTCTGTCGGGCCGTCCTTTCTCAAGGACGCGCCCGTGATTCGTGCTGATCTGTAAGGGCAATTCGGATGCCAGCGATGAATCCCGAGATAAAAATAGATCATCGCGAATGGATAATCCAAGAGATTGGATGCGCGGCATCCAAATTTCTGATCGGCACGGCGGGGAGAAAAGCGATTCGTCCTGGAGGGAGGACGCGACCGCCCCTATGGCGATACACTTCCCCGCGGACCGATCCGGAGGAGAGCGATGAGAGGAGATGCCCGTCACATCGAGCCCGTCACCGTGCGCTGGGGGGACATGGACTCGATGGGCCACGTCAACAACGCCAAGTACTTCACCTACTGCGAGTCCGCCCGCATGAGCTACTTCGCGGCGGTGCGCATGACCGAGCTGCGCGAGGGGGATCTCCACGGCCCCGCCCTGGCCGCCGCCCACCTGAACTTCCGCGGCGCAGGTGCGCTACCCGGCGGAGCTGGAGGTCGAGACCCGGGTCTCCGAGATCGGCCGCAGCAGCTTCCGGATGGAGTACGAGATCTTCTACAAGGGCACGGACGAGCGCGTGGCGGACGGCCACGGCGTCATCGTCTGGGTGGACTACGGCGCCGGAACCTCGCTTCCCCTGCCCGAGGCGCTGAAGGAGGAGATCCGGCGCTTCGAAGGGACGGATTGATTTCGGGGCCAATCTCGTACGATGATTCCATCGCAATGAACCAGTCCATCGATGTTTTCCCGGGACGGGCGGCCCTGGTCGTCGCTCATCCCGGCCACGAGCTGCGCGTCCATCACTGGATGGAACGGGCACGCCCCGTGGTCTTCGTGCTGACGGACGGCTCCGGCTCGGCCCACTCGTCCCGGCTCGCCTCGACCACCGCCGTGCTCGAACAGGCGGGCGCCCGGCCGGGCTCGATCTACGGCCGTCTCTCGGACCGCGACCTCTATCGCGCGCTCCTCGATCACGGATCACAACCTTTTCGAGAGCTCTGGTGTGCGAGCTCGTCCGGGAGCTGGACGCCCACGGCATCGACACCGTCGCGGGCGACGCGGTCGAGGGGTTCAATCCGGGGCACGACACCTGCCGGCTCCTGCTCAACGCCGCCGTCGAGCGCCTCGCCGCTTCCGGGGCCTGGCGCCTGCCAACCTCGAGTTCGTTCTCGATGCCGCGCCGGACGCCGGCGCCTCTCCGGATTCGCTTCGCCTCACGCTCGACAACGCGGCCCTGGCGCGCAAGCTCGCCGCCGCTCACGCCTACCCGGAAATGGCTCAGGAAGTGGAGAGGGCCGTCTCCCGCTTCGGGTCCGCCGCCTTCCGTGTCGAGCACCTGCGCCCGGTCACCTACGGGTTGAGTGATCGCCGGCCGCTCCTCCTCCCCGCCGTACTATGAGATCTATGGCGAGCAGCGGGTGGCCGCCGGCGTCTATCGCGAGGTCATCCGGTTGCGCGAGCATCTGGAGCCTCTCGCGGCGGCCCTGGCCATAGGAGGCCTGCGCGAGTCCGCGGCGTGAAGGTCCTTTTCACCAACAACACCCTGCGCTGGCGGGCCGGCTCCGAGCTCTACACCCTCGATCTCGCCCGGCGTCTGCTGGCCCGGGGGCACCGGCCGATCGCCTTCAGCACTTCCCTCGGGCCCGTGGCCGAAGAGCTGCGCCGCGCCACCATTCCCGTGGTGGACGACCTGGCGAAGCTCTCCGAGCCGCCGGACATCATCCACGCCCAGCACCATTTCGAAGCGATGATCGCCCTGCTCCACTTCCCCGGCGTGCCGGCCCTCTTCGTCTGCCATGGCTGGCTCCCCTGGGAAGAGACCCCGCTCCTGTTCCCCAGGATCGTGCGCTACGTCGCGGTCGACGGCCCCACCCTCGACCGCCTGGAGTTGGAAGCCGGCATCCCGGCCGGCCGCATCGAGCGCTTCCTGAGCTTCGTCGATCTCGACCGCTTCCGCCCCCGTCCCCCCCTGCCGGAGCGGCCCGCCAGGGCCCTCGTGTTCAGCAACCAGGCGCGGGAGGAGAGCTTCCTGCCAGCAGTCCGGGAGGCCTGCTCGCGGCGGGGGATCGCCCTCGACGTCGCCGGGTTGGCGGCCGGCCGCGTGATCGACCGGCCCGAGGAGGTCCTGCCGGCCTATGACCTGGTCTTCGCGAAGGCCCGCTGCGCCCTCGAAGCCCTGGCGGTGGGCAACGCCGTCGTGCTCTGCGACCACACCGGCTCCGGGCCGCTGGTGGCGAGCTCCGAGCTCGACCGCCTGCGACCCTTGAACTTCGGCATCCGGACCTTGCGGGAGCCTCTCTCCCCGGAAGCCCTGGGACGGGAGATCGACCGCTACGACCCTGCCGACGCCGCCCGGGTGTCGGCGCGGATCCGGGAGGAAGCGGGATTGGACGCGTCGGTCGACCGCTATCTCGACCTCTACGCCCGCATCCTGGCCGAGCACCAGGGCCGCCCTTCTTCGCCCCTGGAGGAGAGCCGGGCCGCCGCGGCCTACGTTCGCTGGCTCGACGTGCAGGTGAAGCAGTGCCACGACCTCGCGCTGGAGCGCCACAATCTCGCGCAGGCGCGCGACCGTCTCGCGTCAGAGCTCGATCAGCTCACGTCGGAACATGATCAGCTCACGTCGGAACGTGATCGCCTGGCTTCGGCGAGCCACGATCTCGCGTCGAACAACGACCGGTTGCGGACCGAGCTCGCGCAGATCGTGGGATCGGCCTCCTGGCGGTGGCGCGAGCGCCTGGTGAGGATAAAAATCGTCCGGCGTCTCTACCGCTGGCTGCGTCAACTCGACGGGTAGCCCAGGTCCCGCAGCAGATCCCCGGCCTCGGCCGCGAAGCTCGCCTGCTCCGCGGCCGTCATCTCGCGCCGCCAGCGCTCCACGCGGGCCGGTTGAGGAGGCAGGTGGAGGAACGGGTGCTGCGCCATACGCTGCTCCCGGGTGATCACCGAACCGTCCGGCCGCCGCTGATCCTGGACCTCCGCGAGACGGAGCCGGGCCGTCTCCGTGTAGCGCTCCATCTCCGCGCGAAAGGGGAGGCCGAGAAACCCCGCGACGCGCTCCAGAGTAGGGCGGGTCGCGAAAATCAGATCCTCATAGCGGATTTCCAGGTAGTGGGGATCGCGCAACCCTGCCGCCCGGGTCGCGGCGACCTGATCGCGCCAGTGGCGGGCGAGGTCCACGGCGTCGCGGGATGGAGCGAACCAGCGCTCGCGGAGCGAGAGAGCCACGTCCCGGCCGTCGCGGATCAAGTGGATGAAACGCGCTTCCGGAAGCAGGCGGCGGATCGCGGGAAGGTGTTGGCCGTAGACCGGCGTCTTGTCCCCCCAGCGCCGCTTTCCGTGCTTCTCCGCGTACAGACGGTAGAAGAGCCTTGCTCCGCGCGCCAGGGAAAACCATCGCAGACGCGCCAGCTCCCGCCCGAACCCATCCGCGGACAACCCAGCGTCGGCGAACGTGTGGAAGCCCGTGACCTGGCGAAGGAACTCCTCCCGGGTGGGCCGGTCCTGGCCGCTCGCGAAGAACGGCAGGAGAAACCCGGTCTCCGGAGGGATCGCGAGATCCGGGTGAGCGTCGAGCATCAAACGCAGCAGGGTCGTCCCCGAGCGGCCCACGCCGACGATGAACGGAGCGGGTCTACGGCGGAACACCGCTACTGCCCGACCGTCCGGATAAGTCCCGTCCCCGGCAGGTCCTTGGCCGACTTCTGCAGCGCGATGAGCTGGTTGAGCAGGCTCAGCGACTGCATGGAGCGGCCGGCCACGCAGGCGACCGGCGAGAAGCGCCGTTTCGCGTCCTCTCCGGCTACGCAAGCGGCGTGCTCCCTGGCCTCGCGGGGAATGACGTAGCGCGCACCGTCGTAGCGCACCGAGACGATCCCCTGGCCGCAGCCGGCTCCTCCCACCGCGTTGAAGATCGGCTGGAGATTCCCCTGGACGCAGATCTCGGGCATGACTCCCTGTTCCTCTTCGACGCGCATGTGCTGGCCCAGGTAGTACAGGATCGCCTCCGGCGAGCGGATGAAGAAGTCCACCGAAACGGTTGGCTGTGGCGGGGACGGTCCCCTGCGTGGAAACCGGCGGCGTGTAGGTCTTCAACTGGGCGGCTTCCAGCTCCAGGCGGACCGTTTCGGGCTCGGCCGTCTTCTCCTCTCCGGGAAGATCGCGATAGGTCACCTGCACGTCCCCCTCGGGCCGCGCTCCGTCGTCGCACGGCTCCTTGCTGAGGAAGAGGGCGAAATCGGCGATCTCCTCCAGGTGATCGGCGACCAGGGCCAGATCGATCTGCTGCTGCCGGAGACGGAACTGACCGTCCTCCTGCACCACCTCCAGCCGGTCGCGGTTGGCGGTCAGGACCTGCTCCAGCGAGCCGACCGGCTCCGTCCAACGGCGGGACCGATGGTCCGCGTCGAGGTCCGCACCTCGAACCTGGGATTGCTCAGCTCCGGGTCCAGGTAGCGGTCTACGAAGCGGCTGAACTTGACGAATTTGCAGAGCGACGGGTCTCGCGCGTCCGGGTAGTTGTCAAAGGTGTAGATCGTAGTCTTCGACTGTTTCTTCCCATCGGTTTCCACCATCTCTTCGGTCCGCACTCTCACCCGCTGTACGAAGAGGTGCATCAGCAGGGACCGCGGCCATCCCTGCTCCCAGTAGTAGGCCAGAATGCCGTTGGGCACCGGCTTGAGGAAGCCCTGGATGAACTCCTGCGTGTCGAGGACGGGCACGCTGAACGCCGGGCTCTCGCTGTACGTCGCCCGCGGCGAGACCCTGTCCACTCGGTCGCTCACGGGGATGTCCAGGCCCGCGGAGACCTCGAGGCGCACGCTGCCCGTGACGTTCGACACCCCGGTGATGTACATCGGCCGGCGCTTGGCGGAGCGCACCGCGTTGAGCAGGAGCATCTCGTTCTGCGCCCGCTCGATGGCCATGTTGAAGCTGACCGCGCTGTCCGCGATGCTGCGGTACCGCACGCAGCCGGCCAGCAGGGCGCACGCCAGGAAAACGATCGGAACCCCTGCCCGGGATCTCGGCATCTCAGCTCCCTCCGAACTCGATGAGATTTGCTGAAAATCTATTCCGGCCGCCGGTGGGTGTCAATCCACGGCGCGCTTTTCCAGGAGACACCGGGCGCGGTCTTTCGGGGGAGCTACGGAAACAGTGTCGCCACCCGCCAGCCGCCGTCCACGACGCTCGTAGACCGTGCGGTCGTGGAGGCGGAAGGCGCCGGAGACCCAGAATTCGATCCAGTGCGGCGCCACGCGGAAACCCGACCAGTGAGGCGGCCGGGGGACGGGCCGGCCGAGATGGCGGGCTTCCAGCTTCGCGACCTCCGCCATGAGATGAGCCTTGCCGGGCATAGGCCGGCTCTGCCGGGAGGCCCAGGCGCCGAGCTGGCTCGTGCGGGGCCGGGTGGCGAAATAGGCGTCCGCCTCCTCGTCGCTCACACTTTCCGCCGTGCCCAGGACCACCACCTGCTTCCCGATCTCGCGCCAGTGGAAATTGAGGCTCACCCGCGGGTTGCCGAGGATCTCGCGCCCCTTCCGGCTCTCGAGATTCGTATAGAAGACGAAGCCCCGCTCGTCGAACCCCTTGAGCAGCACCACCCGCGACGACGGCTGGCCCTGCGGGTCGACGGACGAGACCACCATGGCGTTGAAGTCGCTCATGCCAGTGGCCTCCGCCTCGGCGAGGACCTCCCGGAAGCGCTCGAACGGCTCGGCGTGGGGGGCGGACGTGGGGGTCATGGCGGGCCTACTCTACGCGATTGTCCTTGTCCGAAGGGCCGGTACGGATGGACGAACCCATCCGTAAACGTCTCGTGAAACAGCTCCTCCGCCGTGTCCTTCGAATCCTCGCCCTCACCGCCGCCGTCCTGCTCCTGCTCTTCGGACTGGCCGCGTGGGCGGTCACCCAGCCCCACCTTCGGGAGCTTGCCCGCCTGGGACGGCCCCCGCGCCGATCCCGAGCGTCTGCGCCGGCACGTCGAGCTCCTGACCACCGAGGCTTCTCCCCGGGACAGCGACCATCCGGAGAACCTCGACAAGGCGGCGGACTACATCCAGGCACGCTTCGCGGAGACCGGCGCCCGGGTGCAGGATCAGGCCTTCGAGGTCCGGGGCCGGGCCTACCGGAACGTCATCGCCTCCTTTGGACCTGCGACCGGACCGCTGCTGATCGTGGGAGCCCACTACGACTCCTTCGGGGATTTCGGACCCAACCCTGGCGCGGACGACAACGCCAGCGGCACCGCCGGCCTCCTGGAGCTGGCCCGTCTCCTGGACGGCCGCGCCCTCGCGCATCGGGTCGAGCTGGTGGCCTACGCCAACGAGGAGCCGCCCTACTTCGGCTCCCCCTGGATGGGCAGCGCCGTGCACGCGAGGTCCGTAAAGGATCAGGACGTGCGAGGGATGATCTGTCTGGAGATGATCGGCTACTTCACGGACGAGCAACCCTGGCCCCACTGGTTCCTCGACCTCCTCTATCCGGACCGCGGCGACTTCATCGCCATCGCCGGCCGCTGGAGCGACCGCGACCTGGCGAAGCGCCTCAAGAAGTCGATCCGCGGCCACCGGCTTCCCCGCCCACAGCTTCACCGCCCCCCGCTCCGCCGGCCTGGACGGCTCCGACCAGATCAATTACTGGGACCTCGGGATTCCGGCGGTGATGGTGACGGATACGTCGTTCGTGAGGAATCCTCACTACCACACGCCGGGCGATACGGCGGAGACGCTGGACTATGGGCGGATGGCGGGGGTGGTGGAGGGGGTGGCAAGCATTACCCGTCCATAATCAAAGCTCATACCTCCAATATCCTCTTCGGCAATTCCTCCGGCGGCTGAAGGCCGAACCGTACATGCCAGTACGCCCAAGATCTCGGATCAAATACGCCCGCCGGAGGATTCGCCAGCACCTCCCGGAAAGCGCTTTCCGAGAAGTGACGGCGAACCACCGCGAGATCTTCGATCGTGCCGTAGGTCATCACCTGCGCGAGGAAACGATTGGAATCCGCTAGAGCTTCGGCAGGGGTCTTCCACCAGAAGAGACGCGACGGCTACTTGCTCCAAATCGGTCACGGTGCAATCCCTCCAGGACAGGGCTGGATTTCGGGGATCTCGTTCGGATCGATTTTCGTCGACAGCAGTCGTCAAACTGGATCGAACAGATTCGGGCAGCGAACGGAGATCGCCATCCGCAAAGTAGCTGAGCGCCTTCAGGCTCAGGAGAGGATTGAAAACACTCCCATACACGGCGCTAGCGGCCCCTAGTGCCTTCGCCAGATCCATACCCTCAGCCAGAATGCGGCTCACGTCAATGTAGTCCTTCGTCTCGGCACGATCTTGCACGACCTTGACCTTGGTCGCCGCAAGATCCAGCAGAGAGGCGACCTTCAGCCCTATTCCTTCAGCGATCTCGGGATCTTGGACTCGCCGCAGGCTCAGACCGCCAAAAAAGGAGACCTTGACAGGCCCGTTGCGATCGATCAGGGACACCAGGGTGTCCGGGGAGGACTGCAAACGCTGCGATCCCTGGAGAAAGGAAATCCGCCGCTCCAACTCGTCCGGCCGGAAACTCTCGTTGGAGAAAAAATCGAAGTCTTCCGATTGCCGGTGCCCCAGCCTCAACGCCAGGCCCGTTCCGCCATAGAGGACGAAAGCGGGTGGGATCTCAACCAACTCGTCCCAGAGGGCGCGCTGGGGAGGCGGGAGGATGTCCAGGCGAGGGATCAGCATACCGACCTATTCTACTTCGCCGCATCGCGTTGCTTCCGGAGACGCCTCACAAGGCGTCTCTACATTGGGTTCGGCCCAGACGACTTTCATGCCTTCCTGTACATCGCCTCGTTGTGCGGCGTTCCCTTCTGGACGAGCTCGAGCCAGCCCGCGGCGAGGAGGCGGCGCAGGGCGCTGGAGGTGAAGCGGCTGTCGGCCGGACGGGTAAGGGCGCGGCCATAGCGCCGGTTGAGTTCGTCGGCGATCCGCGTCGGCCCGAAGACCTCGCCGTCCTGCAGGTCCTCCAACAGATCCGCCACGAGGGTGCCGCGGAGCTTCGTACTGCCGGGCCGCCCCTCCGGAGGCGGCGCCGGCGGGAGGAGGCGCGCGGGCCGCGATCTCGGCGGCGGTCGTGGCGCGGATCAAAGCCTCGTAGCTCTGGAGCACCTTCGCGAGATCGGCGGCCGTCCGGTCCGCTGCTCGTGATGGTAGGCCTCCCGCTCGGCGTGATGGGCCTCCCGCTCCCGGAGCAGCTTGATCTGCGCCTCCAGGCTCGCCAGCATCTGGGACAGCGAAAGCTCTGCGCTCAACGTCCTCTCTCCCTTCCGCGAGTTGAGATCCGGAAAGTTTACGCCGACTCGACCGGGTTTGCATTGCCGATCGAACATTTGCGTTGCCGAACCCTCATTTGCGCTGAGGATCACCCGTTTGCGACGCCGATCTTAAGTTTGTGGTGTTTGCGACGGAGTGTGCCGCCGACTCCGTTGCGCTGCCGAATAAGATCGCGCCAGTGAGCCCATTTGCGTTGCCATGAGGAAGTTGCGTTGCCAATCGATAGTTTGCGCTGCCTGGGCCAAGGTTGCGTTGCCTGTGGATTCGGATCGCGCCGCCTGTCCTTCCGTTGCGCCGGAGAACGGGCCGTTGCGCTGTCTATGGGTTTGGGTCATCTGGTCTACGCCGCCGCCCGTTCTCCGTCGCGTAAGACCCGCAGGAAGCTCCCTCCCAGGATCAGCTTGACTCCCGCCTTGTCGACGCCGCGTGCCAGGAGAGCGGCGGTGAGGGCGGGAAACCGGGAGACGTCCTCGAAGCCTTCCAGGGGCTCCGAGATGCCGTCGAAGTCGGTGCCGATGCCGACGTGCTCTTCTCCCGCCAGGTCGAGGAGGCGGATGACGTGGTCCACGAATCTGGAGAGCGGAACCTTGGGGAGAGGATGCTCGGCCATGATGCGCTCCCTCTCCTTCCAGACCTTCCCGGGATTCCGGAGGTATTCCTCCTCGGTCTCCTGAAAGGCCGGCTTGATCTCCTTCATGCGCTTGGCGTCCGCCTTGGCGGCTTCCGAACCCACGAAGGGCGGATAGGTGTTCGCCATCACGAGGCCGCCCTTCTTCGCGATGTCGCGGATCAGGTTGTCCGGCAGGTTCCGGGGATGGTCGCAGAGGGCCCGGCAGGAGCTGTGGCTGGCGATCACCGGGCCGGGCGAGACGTCCAGGACGTGCTGGACGGCGTCGTCCGAGACGTGGGAGACGTCCGGCAGGATGCCCAGCCGGCTCATCCGCCAGACGATCCGCTCCCCCTCGGAGGAGAGGCCGCCGTGACGCGGCGCGTCCGTGGAGGCGTCGCACCACTCGTGGCTGCCCCAGTGGGTCAGGGTGACGTAGCGGATGCCGATCTTCGCGCAATGGTCGAGCGCGCCGGGCACCGTCAGCGGGCGGCCGTTCTCCAGGCCGAAGAGGACCGCCACCTCGCCGCGCCAGGAGGAGCGCTGGACGTCGTCCGCCGTGGCCACCTGGACGAGCTGGCCGGGGATCAGGGCCTCGGTGGAGATGCGGTAGAGCTCCAGGGCATGCTCCCAGCCGCGCTCGGCGTCCAGGGAGGCGGGCACGAAGAGCGCCCAGACCAGGGCGTCCACCCCGCCCTCGCGCAGGCGGGGGAGGTCGATATGGCGGTCGGTCAGCCGCTGGGAGAGGTCCGCCGGAGACTCCCAGAGACGGGTGGGAACGTCGGTGTGGCCGTCGATGACGAGGGCTTCGCGGTGAAAGTCCATGGCGGGGGTAGTATCCCATTCTGATCCCCTCCAGGGCGGAATTCCCGTCCTTGCTCCTCTGTTAAAGCACCCGGCCTCGGAGGGAGCCTTGTCAGAGGCGGGCCGGATCGGCTAGGCTACCGGGTTCTTGGAGCCCAAGACCTCCCCTCCCGGGGAAACCATCCATAGGAAGAGAAGGGTCACGATCGTGAAGACAGACATGCATCCCACGCTCAATTACGTCACGGTGGTGTGCGCCTGCGGCAACACCTTCGACACTCATTCCACGAAGGACGAAGTGCGCCTGGAGATCTGCAGCGCCTGCCATCCGTTCTTCTCCGGCAAGCAGAAGCTGATCGACACCGCCGGCCGCGTCGAGCGGTTCCAGAAGCGGTACGCGAACACGGGCGCCCGGAAGTAGGTCCCTTCGGGCCCCCGCCGCACCCCCTTCCGGGCGGGCCGGGGCGGAGACATCTCGGTATGAGCTCCAGGACAAGCCCAGAGGGCGAGCTGCTCGTCGGCGGCCAGGCCCTCATCGAAGGCGTGATGATGCGCTCGCCCGGCGCGTACGGCGTGGCCGTGCGCCGGGCCGACGGCTCCATGGCCTTCCAGCGCGGCAAGGTCGATCCTCTCGCCAGACGCTACCCCTTCCTGAAGCTGCCGGTGCTGCGCGGCGTGGCCGTGCTGTTCCAGTCGCTGGCCCTGGGCATCCGGGCGCTGAACTTCTCCGCCGAACAGGCCATCGAGGAGGACGCCCGGGAAGCCCGCAAGGACGCGCCGCCGGCCGCCGCGCCCCTGGAAGCGGAAATGGCGCCGGAGAAGACGTCCAACTGGGCCATCGCCGGCTCCATGGCGGTCGGCCTCGGAATGGGCGTGCTGATCTTCCTCTTCCTCCCGCTGTGGCTCACCCAGCTTTTGGAGACCTACGTCTTCGGCCAGCTTTCGAGCCTGGCCTTCAACCTGGTGGACGGGCTGCTGCGGGGGGTGTTCTTCCTGGCCTATATCCTGGCCATCGCGCAGATGAAGGACATCCACCGGGTGTTCCAGTACCACGGGGCGGAGCACAAGGTGGTCTTCGTCCACGAGAAGGGGTTGCCGCTGACGGTGGAGAACGCCCGCGGCATGAGCCGGCTGCACCCGCGGTGCGGCACGAGCTTCCTGCTGTTCGTGCTGGTGGTCTCCATCGTGGTCTTCGCGTTCATCCCGAAGACGGCCCCGTTCCTGGTGAAGTTCGGCGGACGGCTGCTGCTGGTGCCGGCCATCGCGGGCCTCTCGTACGAGGTGCTGCGGATCACGGCCAGACGCCGGGCCGCGCCGCTCTTCGCCCTGCTGGTGGCGCCCGGGCTCGCGCTGCAGCGGATCACGACGCAGGAGCCCACGGACGACATGCTGGAGGTCGCCATCGCGGCGCTGGAGACGGCGCTGCGGGAGGACGGACTTCTGGAGGTCCCCCCGGAAGCCGGCTCGATGCCGGCCGCCGCCGGGGGGTAGGATTGAAACAGCCATGATCGAGAAACTCGCCGAGATCGAGAAGACCCACCAGGAGCTGACCGCGAGGCTCGCGGACCCCGCCGTCTTCGCGGACCCGAAGATCTACCGGGAGCTGAACAAGACGCTGTCGGAGATCGATCCGGCGGTGAAGCTCTACCGGGAGTACGTCAAGGTCCAGAAGCAGTTGGCGGAAAACGAGGAGCTGCTCGCGGCCCTGTCGAAGGACGACGAGCTCTTCCTGCTCGCCCAGGACGAGAAGGACCAGCTCGCCGTCCGCCTGGCGGAGTTGGAGGAGCAGCTCCGGCGCGAGCTGACGCCCAAGGATCCGAACGACGAGCGCAACGTGGTGCTGGAGATCCGCGCCGGCACGGGCGGCGACGAGGCGACGCTGTTCGCCCAGGAGCTGTTCCGGATGTATTCGCGCTACGCCGAGACGCAGAACTGGCGCGTGGAGGTGATCGACCTCTCGGAGTCCGAGGTGGGGGGTATCAAGGAGGTCTCGGCCATCGTCGAGGGCCGGGGCGCCTACAGCCGCCTCAAGTACGAGGGCGGCGTGCACCGGGTGCAGCGCGTGCCGGCCACCGAGGCCCAGGGCCGCATCCACACCTCGGCGGTGACGGTGGCGGTGCTGCCCGAGGCCGATGACGTCGAGGTGGACGTGGACGAGAAGGACATCCGCGTGGACCGCTTCTGCGCTTCCGGTCCCGGCGGCCAGGGCGTGAACACCACCTACTCGGCCGTGCGCCTCACCCACATGCCGACGGGCATCGTGGTCTCCTGCCAGGACGAGCGCAGCCAGATCAAGAACAAGGCCAAGGCCCTACGCGTGCTGAAGGCGCGCATCTACGAGATCGAGCGCGAGAAGGCCGAGGCCGCTGTGTCCGAGGAGCGCCGCCGCATGGTGGGCTCGGGCGACCGCTCGGAGAAGATCCGCACCTACAACTTCCCCCAGAGCCGGGTGACCGACCACCGCATCGGCCTGTCGATCCACCAGCTCCCGACGGTCATGGAAGGCCACCTCGATTCCCTGATCGAGCCGCTGGTCGCCCACTTCCAGGCCCAGAAGATGGAAGAGCAGTCGCGGGCGACGCACTGAGAGGATCGACATGGCCATCCGAACCTTGGGACCCCGCCAGGGGTCCAGGGGCCTAGCCCAGGCCTTCAGGCCTGGGAACGAAGGCGGGCTCGGCGCTCTCCCGGCCCAGGACTGAAGTCCTGGGCTACGTCCCCGCGCCCTCCGGGCGCAAACCTCCATCCGAGCCCCCTGAAGGGGTCCTTCAACACTAAACAGTCTTAGCTGAAACGTTTCTCCATCCTCCGGCACTCCTCACCAGAACGGCAAAGCCATGGAGCACTACGCCCGGGGACTGAAGGCGAAGACGAAGATGGCCGCCGGCGGCACCGTGGTGGACGAGGGCGGGCGGTAGGTAGCCGTAGGTAGAAAAAGGGCCACTCCGGTCGCCCGGCTCCTGCTAATCTTTCTTTTTCTCTCTGGGAAAGGAGCCCCCATGCGACGGATGGCCCTGGTCTTGACGGCTTGCCTGCTGCTGGCCCTGACCGGCTGCATTCAGGTCGAGGAGGCGGTGACGCTCGAGAAGGACCTCTCGGGCACGGCCGCGTTCCACTTCTCGGTGGATATGGAACCCTTCGCCGCCTTCGCGGCCCAGTTCAAGCGGGAGATGGAAGGCAAGGAAGGGAAGCCGACCCAGGAAGAGATCGACGCCGCGCGTCAGGAGATGATGGCCTCTCAGAAGGGCAGCGTCGACATGCCCACCAAGGAGGAGATCGAGAAGGACATGCCGCCCGGCGTCAAGCTCCTGGAAAGCAAGTTCGAGGAAAAGGGGCTCAAGTTCGGGGGCAACGTCAAGGTCTCCTTCGATCACTTCGACAAGCTCCAGCAGCTCGACCTGCAGAAGAAGGAAGCCGAGCCGAAGGGCGAGGCCCCGGCCGCGAGCGAGGAAGGCGCCGGCTCTCCGAGCCAGCAGCCGTTCGGCGATCTCCATCTGAAGGACGAAGGCAAGACCCTCCTGCTGACGGGCAGGGCCTTCAATCCCACGGCGGACGCGCCCGCTCCCCCGCTGGACGACGCCGGCCCCGAGGTGGAGGCCGCGCTCAAGAGCATGAAGATCGTGACCAGGATCACCTCCCCCTTCGAGGTGATCGAGCACAACGCCACCCGCAAGGAAGGCAAGACGCTGATCTGGGAGTACAACTACGAGACCCTGCAGAAAATGACGCCCGAGCAGATGAAGGACGGCATCCGGGCGCGGTTCAAGAAGTAGAAATCTCGTCTCTGGAAGGCGGGAGAAAACGGCGAGGGTCCGTCTTACAATATCTAAGTAAACGGAGGCTCACTCCCGATGCCGACTTCCCGCCTTCCGGCCCTGGTCCTCCTCCTGGCCTTTCCCGCCGTCGCGGCGGCGGAGCCGGTCCGCGTCACCGGGTCTCTGATGGGGATCGATCAGCAGGGGATCGCGAGAGCCCGGATCGAGATCCATCCCGCCTGGGAAAGCTATGAGGACGCGGTCCAGCGCCTGTCCAACGGGAAGCGGGCGCCGGAGCCCCTCGCCGCAGCCGTCGCCGACGAACAGGGCCGCTTCGAGATCCTGGCGCCGGCGGCCGGAGGCTTTCGGCTGGTCGCCCGGTCCGCGGGCCATGTCCCTCTGGAGATCCCCCTCCTGCCGCTGACGGACGACACGGACCTGCCGCCGACCGGGACGCTGCCAGGAAAGCCCCTCGAGACCTGGATCACCGGGCCGGATGGCCGGCCTCTCCCAGGGATCGAGGTCCGGGTCAGCCCGGTGGACTCCCGGGCCGAGTGGGGTTGGGACGAGGAGGACCCGAGCCAGTGGCGTATCGATAGCCATGCCGTCAGCGAAAGCGACGGCAGGCTGATCATCCCCTGGCATGACTTCGAGAGCCTCCGGCTGACCGTCACCTCCCCCGCCTTCCTGGGCCAGACGACGGTCCTGGAGCGGAGAGATCCCAAAGATGCGCGGACGGTCTTCTCCCTGAAGCCCCGGAGAGTCCGGATCGAGGTCCGGGACGGCGAGGGGCGGCCGGTACCCCAGGCCCTGGTCCGCTGGCGTGGCCGGCCCGTCGCCGTCGCCGGTCCGGACGGCCGGCTGGAGATCGCCGTTCCCGAGGGGGATCCGCCCCTGGTCGTGGAGAGCCGCGAGGGGTGGCGGGCGCGGATCGCCATTCCGGCGGGCACGAGCGGCATCGTCCCGGTACGGCTGGAGCCCCCCAGGAGAGTCGCCGGGAAGGTCGTCGCGGCCGGCACTGGGCGGCCGGTGGCCGGAGCCCTCGTCTGGAGCGGGTGGCCGATGGAAGGGCCGCCGGCGCTGTCGGACGCGGCCGGCGCCTTCCAGGTCACGGCCTCACCCGCGGACGCCTGGGTGAACGCTTCGGCCGCGGGCTTCTTCCCCGAGCGGCAGCCCGCTCCCAAGGGCGCGGCGGTCCTGAAGCTGGAGCCCTCGGCCACCCTCGAAGGCCGGGTGGTGGACTCGTCCGGCCAGCCCGTGGCGGGCGCCTGGATCGCGGCCAGCCCGCCCCGGATCCGCAACCGGAGGCCTCAGCAGGCGGTGGGACGCAGCCGGGCCGGCGGCGCCTTTCGCCTGACCGGACTGCTCCACGGCGGCATCTACGAGCTGGCCACCACGCGCGAGGGATTCGCCCGTACCAGGACGCCGGCGAAGACGGCTCCCCGCGGCAAACCGTCCCCCTTCGTCACCATCGTCCTTTCGGATGGCCAGGCGGCGGTGGGGCGGATCGTGGACGCGGCGGGGCAGCCGGTGGAGGGAGCCGAGATCCGGTTGCTCGCCCGCTACCTGGCCCGACAGGAAGCCACCACGGTCTCGGGCCCGGAGGGCCGGTTCGAATTCCGCCGCCTCAGCCCCAGCAAGATCACCTTGGTCGCCGAGCACCCGGACCACGCCGCCGCCTTCGTGCCCCAGATCGAAATTCCGGAGGGGACGCCGACCGTGGACCTGGGCCACATCACCCTGCCGGCGAGCGGAGCCATCGAGGGCCGGGTGACCGACGCGCGAGGCCGCCCCCTCGAGGGCGCCGACGTCGGCGTCTTTCCGACCGACCGCGAGCGCACGCCCGGCTGGATGTTTGGACGTGGAACACGCTCCGATCCTCTACGGACAGAGCCGGACGGGAGCTTCCGCGTGGAGAAGCTCCGGCGCGGCGACCGCTTCGATCTCAAGGCCCGGCATCCCGGGTACCTGGATACGGAGCTGCCCGGAGTCACGGCGCCGACGGAAGAGCCGGTCCGGATCGAGATGAAGGTGGCCCACACCCTCTCCGGACAGGTCGTGAATCCTGAAGGGGAGCCCGTTCCGGAGGCCCGGGTGGAGCGTGTGGAAGAGTTGGCGCTGGGGAGAGGACGCACCAGCTTCCTCCTGGCAACGACGGACGCCGAAGGCCGGTTCCGCGCGACCGATCTGCCCTCGGGTCCCGTGGACCTGACCTTCGGGGCGGCGGGTTACGCCCACCGCCGCCTCAAAGCGGTCCAGATCCCCGAGACCGGGGAGCCGGAAGAGCTGAAGATCGTCCTCGACCGCGGAGCCGTGCTCGAGGTCCATCTCACGGACGCCGAAGGCCGGCCGGTCTCCGGCGCATCGGTCGAGGCCGATCCCGAGAGCCGGCCGAACCTGGAAGATTCAGAGCCCCTGTGGCCGCCCTATTCTCCGTTCCGGCACACCGATTCCCAGGGACGCTGCCGGATCCAGGTGCCCGCGCCGGGCATCTACAAAGTGCGCGCCTCGCGACAGAACCGGTCGGCGATGGAGAGAGTCGAGGCGGGCCCGGGGATCACCCCGGTCGAGCTGCGCTTTCCGCTGGGCGCCGAGGTCTCGGGACGCGTTCTCACCCCGGAAGGCTCCCCGGCCGTAGGCGCCGGCGTCCATTTCCGCAGGGACGACCGGGGAGGTCCTATCGCTCAGGCACAGGCGGACGGGACTTTCCTGATGGAGGGCCTGCCGGATGGAGAGTACCGCCTGGTGGCCCAGGACCGCGACGGCAGGTCCAGCCGCCCGAAGGACCTCCAGGTCGCCGGCCGTTCCATCCCGGGCCTGGAGCTGGTGATCGATCAGCCCTCCGAGCGGGCCACGCTCTCCGGCCGGATCTCGGGACCGCCCTCGGAGGCGCTCCGCGGGATCAGGGTCATGGCGATCCCCTCCACCCCTCCCTCCTGGCACCAGACCACGGAAACCGGCGCCGGTGGCGAGTACCGGCTCGAAGGCCTGGAGGCCGGAGAGTGGACGGTCACCGCCGCGAGCCCCCACGGCGAGGCGAAGGGGACGGTCCGGCTCGACCCCGGCGTCCCCGCGGTCCTGGATCTGGAGATCGCCCCCGGCCTGACCCTGTTGGGCCGTGTCCTGGTGGATGGCGCCCCTCTCTCGGGCGCGCAGGTCCAGGTCCGGCACCGCCAGGGGGAACTGGGCGGATCCGAGTCCACCGCCTACGACGGTACGTTCAAGATCCCGGGCCTGCATCCAGGTCCCCAGGTCCTCCTGGTCGCCAACGACCGGGGGCTCGGCGGAAGCCGGACCTTCGAGCTCAAGGAGAGCCGGGAGCTGCTCGTCGAGATCTCCACGGGACGGCTGCTAGGCAGGATCGTCGGGGAATCCGGCGAGCCTCTGGAGGACATGGAAGTGCGCATCGAGGGCTTGGTCCCGGGAACGGAGCTCTCGTTCATGACGCCCGGAGCCCGGAGCGGTCCTGACGGTATCTTCGAGGTCCGCCTCGGCGCCGGGCAATACAGGGTCCGCGTCCAGAAGCCGGGCTTCGCGCCCTTCGAGACGACGGTCGGGGTTCCTCCCGGCGGGGAGGTTCCGGTGGAGATCCCTTTGAAGTTTGCCGAGCCCTGAGGCCTACGGGCAGAAGACCAAGATGCAAAATCTCGAGGACGGCCGCCTCGGTCCCCTGGATCAGCGCTAGCGCTACACTCCCGGGCCATGCCCACGATCGGCCAGTTCCTCGCCGAGGCCCGGCCGCGCCTGGCGGCCACGCCGTTCGGCGCCTCCACCCGCGAGGCGTCGCTGCTCCTGGGACACGTCCTTGGGCTCTCCGAGGCCCGGCTCCTCGCCCGGGGGGACGAAGAGGTCCCAGCCGAGGCCGAGCGGCGGTTCCGCGAGTTGCTGGAGCGGCGGCTCACCGGCGAGCCGGTGGCCTATCTGCTGGGCGAGCGCGAGTTTTACGGCCGGCCGTTTTACGTGGACTCGCGCGTCCTCATCCCCCGGCCGGAGACGGAGCACCTGATCGAGGCGGCCCTGGCGGAGCGGCTCCCGCCGGCGCCGTGGATCCTGGACGTGGCGACCGGCTCCGGATGCATCGCGGTCACCCTGGCCCTGGAGATCCCCGGCGCCCGCGTCGTGGCCACCGACCTCTCGCCAGGCGCGCTGGCGGTGGCGGACCGGCAACGCCCGCCGGCACGGGGCGCGCGGCCGCGTCCATCTCCTGGGAACCGACCTCGCGGACGGGCTGGACCTCTCCCGCTTCGATCTCGTGGTCAGCAATCCCCCGTATGTGGACCGGTCGGAGATCCCGGAGATCTCGCGCGAGGTGCTGGATTTCGAGCCCCATCTGGCGCTGTTTCCGCCCGGCGCCGGAGATTCGATCCTGGCGCGGCTGTTCGCCCGGTGCGCGGAGATGCGATCCGGTGTAGCCTTGGCGGTCGAAATCGGACGCGGACAGCTCGACGCCGTCCGCCGGCACGCCACGGCTTCCGGCCTGGAGCTGGCCGACGTTCGGGAGGACTACTCGGGAATCCCGAGGACCGTGGCGCTCCGGCGTCCCTGAAGGAAGAGGAATGGAAAAGTTCCACATCGTAGGACCGACGCGCCTCAAGGGCCGCGTCGCGGCGAGCGGCGCCAAGAACGCCGCCCTGCCCGCCCTCACCGCCAGCCTGCTCTCGGACGAGACCCTGACGCTCCGGCGCGTGCCGCGCGTGCGGGACATCCGCACCCTGCTGAAGCTGCTGGACCATCTAGGGATCGGCAGCGAGGAGACGGACGGCGTCCTGGTGCTGCGCCGCGAGCGGCCGGACCCCGAGCACGACGCGCCCTACGACCTGGTCAAGACCATGCGCGCCAGCGTGCTGGTCCTGGGTCCGCTGCTCGCCAAGGAGGGGCACGCCCGCGTCTCCCTGCCCGGCGGCTGCGCCATCGGCGTGCGGCCCATCGACCAGCACCTCAAGGGGCTGACCGCCCTCGGAGCCGACGGTCCGGCTCGACCACGGCTACGTGGAGGCCCGCGCCGACCGGCTGGTGGGGGCGCGCTTCCGGTTCGACATGCCCACGGTCACCGGCACGGAGAACGTGCTGATGGCCGCCACCCTCGCCCGCGGCACCACGGTGCTGGAGAACTGCGCCCGCGAGCCCGAGGTGGTGGACCTCGCCAACCTGCTGAACGCCATGGGCGCGCGCATCTCCGGCGCCGGCACGGAGACGATCGTCATCGACGGCGTCGACGGCCTCGGCGCGGCCGAGCACACCATCATCCCCGACCGGATCGAGGGCGGGACCTATCTGATCGGCGCGCGCGCTGACCGGCGGCGACGTACTGCTGGAGGACGCCAACGCCGCCGATCTGGCGCCCCTGCTGGACAAACTGGCCGAAATCGGCGCCCAGGTGGAGGTCACGCCGGAAGGCGTCCGCGTCCGTTCCGACGGCGAAATCATGTCCCGCGACCTGGAGACCGCGCCCCATCCCGGCTTCCCCACCGATCTCCAGGCCCAGTACATGACGCTGATGACCCGCGCCGACGGAGTGTCGACGATCAGCGAAACCATCTTCGAAAACCGCTTCCAGCACGCGCCGGAGCTCATGCGGATGGGCGCCGACATCCGGGTGGACGGCGGCAAGGCGCGGGTCTACGGTCCGAAAAAGCTGACCGGCGCGGGGGTGATGGCCACCGACCTGCGGGCCTCCGCGTGCCTCGTGCTGGCCGGCGTGGCGGCGGAAGGGGAGACGGTGGTGGACCGCATCTATCACCTGGACCGGGGCTACGAAGGCATGGAATTGAAATTGCAGACCCTTGGCGCGCGAGTCGCGCGCTGGTCGGTTCCCACCGGCTCCTGAGAGCCATCAAGAGACTGCTCGCGCCGGCTCCCTACCTGGGATGTTCGGCACTTTCACCCTCGCCCTCGCGGTCACCCTCTCCGACCCAAGGCCGGAGCTCGTCGAGCTGCAGCTCGCCGGCAAGCACCGGGAGGCCCTGGCGCGCGTCGAGCAGGAGCTGGCGCAACGGCCGGAGCCGTCGGGAAAGCTCGGCCTCAGCTACCTCCACGGGGTCCTCCTGGGCCGGCTGGGCCGGTACACGGAAGCCGGCCAGTCGTACGGCCGCGCCATGGGCGAAAACCCCGTGCTCGAGCCCTACGGCCGCTTCCGCCTGGCGCTGACCCAGGACCAGATGCGCCATCCCGAGCTGGCCGCCGGCCTCATCGTCGAGGTGTTGGCCCGCGAGCCTTTCTCGCCCCTGACTCCCAAGGCCGTCACCCTCCTGCGCCGCTCGATTTACGAGGGGGGCGACTGCGGGCTGCTGGGCAGGCTGCGGCCCGAGCGGATGCCCCCGGCGCAGCGGCGGGAGCTTCAGCTCGCCCAGGGGGACTGCGCCCTGCGCACCGGCTACCGCGAGATGGCGCGCAGCTTCCTGGTGAGCCTGATCGAGGAGAGCCGCAACGACGACCTCGCCCACGGCGCCGCCGACCGCCTCTCCAGCATGGTCTCCGAAGCCGAGCGGGGCCGGCTGCCCATGCTGATGGGCCTCACCTTCTACCAGCACCGCGAGTTCGACCGCGCGATCCCGTTCCTCCAGCGGGCCCTGGGGAACGGCGACGCGCTGCCGCCCCGGGACGCCCAGGAGACGCAGCTCGCCATCGGCACGTCGCTGATCTCGCAGCAGCGCTACCGCGAGGCCACCATCGTGCTGGGCCGGCTCGCCCTGGTCACGAAATCCCCCAGCGCGCGGGCCCGCGCCTACTACGAGGAAGCCATCGCCTGGGAGCTGCTGGGCGCGCGGCAGAACGCCTCGAACCGGTTTCGCCAGGCCTACATCGCCGAGCCGCAGGGGAGGATGGCCGCGGCCGCCCTGCTGGGCGCCCTCCGGCAGGAGTGGCGGGCCGGCTCGGAGGGGACCGCGCTGGAGCTCTACCGGCAACTGGCCGGCAAGCCGGAGTGGCGCGGCGAGGCGGTGCGCGCCGCCCTCTTCCTGGCCGCCTCGGACCTGGTCCAGGGGCGGGCCGGCCGCGCGCGGCCGTGGCTGGACCTGGCTTCCGCGGGCAACCGCGAGGACCGGCTGGAGGCGGCCTACTGGCGCGGCCGCTTCGACGAGCTGACCCACAGCGCGCCCAGCGCCGTGGACCGGTACCTGGATCTGGCGCGCTCCGATCCCTACCACCCCCTGGCCCAGGCCGCCCTGGCGCGGCTGAAGACCGGCCCGCTCGCCCGCACCGCCGCCGCCAGGGCGAGGACGCTCGCCACTTCGGGCCATCCGGACGCGCTCTACGGCGCCTGGCTGGTGCTGGGCGATGACGACCTGGCGGGGAAGACGGCGCGGCGCAGGCTCTCGCAACTGCTCCAGGCGGACCCGCAGACCAGCCTCTACCTCCGGCTCTCCGAGGTGCCGGTGCGGAATTGGCCGCTGTGGGACAAGACGCTCTCGCGGCCGGAGGAGATCCTGCTGGCTCTCGGCGTCTGGTACGAGGGAGCTCCGGCGGTGCGCCAGCACTTTCCGCTGAGCGATCCGGCCCTGGCCTACACCGGGGGCGTGCTCCTCGCGCGGGGCGGCGAGATCGCCCAGTCGATCGCGGTGGCCGAGGCGCTGCGCGTCCGCGCTCCCGAGCGCCTGCCGCTGGCGCTGCAGCCGGCCGAGTACCGGCGGCAGCTCTACCCCTTTCACTTCCGGAAGACGATCCTGGCCCAGGGCGCCATCCGCGAGGTCCCGATCCCGCTGTTGACCGCGATCCTCCGCGAGGAGAGCCGTTTCGACTCCGGCGAGCTCTCTCCCGCGTCGGGCTTCGGCCTCTCCCAGCTCACGCTCTCCACGGCGCGCCGGCTGGCGGTCGAGCTCAGGCTGCCGCAGCGCCTCAGCCCCAAGGACCTCTCCAACCCGAACGTCTCCATCGCCCTGGGCGCCGCCCACCTGGGAGCGCTGCTGAAGGACTTCGGCGGCTCGCAGATGGCCGCGGCCGCCGCCTACGAGGCGGGAGAGCCCCGGGCGATCGTCTGGCGGACCTACTGCTTCACCGCCGAGCCCGAGGAGTACTTCACCAAGATCGGATCACGGGACGTCCGGGACTACGTCCGGCGGGTGCTGGCGGGGCGGGAACAATACGAGGAGCTCTACCCTCCCCTCCCGCCCGCTGAGCGCTAGGCCGGCGGTTTTCCGCCGCTCGCCTTCTTGCCCTCTTCCTTCTTCCTGTCTCCCGGGAGGGTCCGGACGACCGGCGGCAGGGGAGCGCCGGCGGTCTGGTCCTTGTAGATCACCACGTCCGCCTGGGCGCGCAACTCCTCGGTCCAGGTCTGGATCTCCTCGGTGAGCTTGCGCTGCCGGAGGGTCTCGCGGATCTGGTCGCGCACGTCTTCCAGCGGCGGCACCGGCAGCTTCTGGCGCTGCATCTCGGGGGTGAGCCCCTCGCGGTAGTAGCGGCTGATGTCGTCGAGGCTGACGAAGACGCGGGGGCCGAGCCGCTCCTCCACGTAGGTGTAGATCAGGAGCTGGCGGGAGACGAGCTGCCGCAGGCGCTTGAGGTCGAGCCCCACCTCCTTCAGGGTCTTCTGGAAGGCGGCCTCGTCCGGAAAGCGCGCGCGGATGGCCTTGACCTGGGCCTCGATCTCCGCCACCGGCACCTGCTCGAAGCCGAAGCGGTCCATCTCGTGGAACCGCAACCTCTCCTCGATGAGCTGGTTCAGCACGCGGCGGCGGAACTGGGCGTCGCTCTCGCCCGGAGCCGGCTGCTGGAACCCCAGCTTGATCGCCCGCTCGACGTCCGAGGCGAGGATGGGATCCTCGTCCACCACGGCGAGGACGCGGTCCAGGGGCTTCAGGGCCGGCGACGGCCTGGCGGCGGTCTGGGCGACGGCCGGCAGGGCCGCCGCGGAAAGGAGGACGGTCAGCAGGGCCGGACGGAAAACGCGGAAGTCGGTCCTCATGGCTCCATGCTAGCATCCGCCCCGATCATGGCCGAAAGCGCTACTGTCCTCCGGATCGGCCTGGCACAGATCGACTGCCGCCTCGGCGACGTCGAGGGCAACGCCGAGCGCCACCTCGACTGGATCGCGCGGGCGCGGGAAGCCGGCATCGACCTCCTCGTCTTTCCCGAGCTCTCCCTCACCGGCTACCGCCTCCTCCACCTGACCTCCCGGGTGGCCCTGACCCGCCGGTCTCCTGTCTTCGGACACCTCTCCGAGGCGGCGGGGCGGATGAGCCTGGTCGCCGGCTTCGTCGAACAGGGGGAGAGCGGAGTGCTGTACAACAGCGCCGCCGTGCTTTCCGGCGGGGAATTGACCCACGTCCACCGCAAGCTCTACCTGCCCACCTACGGCATCTTCCAGGAAGCGCGCTTCTTCCGGGCCGGCCGCCGGCTCGACCTGGCGCGCCTGCCTTCCGGCCGGGCGGGCGTGCTGCTCTGCGAGGACCTCTGGCACCCCGAGCTGGCGCGCCGTCTGGCCGTGGCCGGGGCGAAGCTGGTGATCGTCCCCTCCGCCGGCCCCGGCCGCATCGGCGGCGGCGAGATGCCGGCCAGCCAGGAGAGCTGGGAGACCGTGACCCGCGCCACGGCCCTGCTCTCCACCAGTTGGGTCCTCTACTGCAACCGCGTGGGCTGGGAGGAAGGGTCTTTCTATGGCGGCGGCAGCCACGTCGTGCGCCCCGGTGGCGAGGTCATGGAGCGTGCGCCGTTCCTGGACGAGCACCTCCTGGTGACCGAGATCGACCTCCGCGAAGCCGACCGCCTGCGCTGGAGCATGCCGCTGCTGGAAGACGAGCGGACCGACATCGAGGGCCCCACGCCGTGAGCCGTGAGCGCGTCCGCGAGTGCCTGAAGCTCAATCCGGCGCTGGCCGAGGCCGTCCTGGTCAGCTTCATCCGCGACGCGGTGGAGACCGCCGGCTCGCAGGGCGTGGTGGTGGGGCTCTCCGGCGGCGTGGACTCCGCCCTCTCGGCCGCCCTGGCGGCCCAGGCCCTGGGTCCCGCGCGCGTCCACGCCTTCCTCCTCCCCTACCGCACCTCGTCGCCGGAGTCCGAGCGGGACGCCCTGGCCGTGGCCGAGCCTCTGGGAATCCCCCACCGGCTGATCGACATCTCGCCGATGATCGACGCCTACTTCGCCATCGAGGCCGACGCGGACCCCGGCCGCCGGGGCAACAAGATGGCCCGGGAAAGGATGACCATCCTCTTCGACCAGGCCAAGAAGCTGAACGCCCTGGTCCTGGGCACCTCCAACAAGACGGAGATCCTGCTCGGCTACTCCACCGTCTTCGGCGACAACGCCAGCTCCCTCAATCCCCTGGGCGATCTCTACAAGGGCCAGGTCTGGCAGCTCGCCCGCCATCTGGGCCTGCCCGCCCAGGTGATCGACAAGGCGCCCTCGGCCGACCTCTGGCCGGGCCAGACGGACGAGTCGGAGCTGGGCTTCGATTACGGCACGGCGGACGAGGTGCTGCACCTGCTCTTCGACCTGGGATTGCGGCCGGAGGAGATCGTGGCCCGCGGCTACGACGAGCGGGCGGTGCGCCGCATCGTGGAGCTGGAGCGGCGGTTCCGCTTCAAGCGGCGGCTGATGCTGATCGCCCGCCTCTCCGGGAGCGCCGTCAACCTCGACCAGGAGATCCCGAGAGACTGATGCCCGGCCGGCTCCTGGTGGTCGCCACCCCGATCGGCAACCTCGACGACCTGTCGCCGCGCGCCCGCGCCGCCTTCGAGTCCGCCGACCTGGTGGCCTGCGAGGACACCCGGCACACCGGCCGCCTCCTGGCCCATCTCGGAATCAAGAAGCCGCTGGTCTCCCTCCACGAGCACAACGAGCGGCAGCGCCTCCCGCGCCTGCTGGACGACCTGCGGGAGGGGAAGACCATCGCCGTGGCGAGCGACGCCGGCACGCCTCTGCTCTCCGATCCCGGATTCCTGCTGGTCCGCGAAGCCGCGGCGATCGGGGCCCGGATCGAGCCCATCCCGGGAGCCTCCGCCCCCCTCGCCGCCCTGGTCGCCTCGGGTCTGCCGCCCTACCCGTTCACCTTCGTGGGCTTCCCGCCGCCGAAGAGCGGCAAGCGGCGTTCCTTTTATAAAAACTGGGCCAGCCTCGGCCACACGCTGGTCGTCTTCGAGTCCCCGCACCGCCTCCTCGTCAGCCTGGAAGACGCCCTCGCCGAGATGGGCGACCGCCCCGCCGCCGTCGCCCGGGAGCTGACCAAGATGCACGAGGAGGTCCTGCGGGGGACCCTTTCCGGGCTCCTCGACGAGTTGAAGGCCCGGCCCGCCCTCAAAGGCGAGTTCGTGCTGGTGATCGGGGCGGGATAGGCGTTGGAACTTTCAGGCCCGCCGTTCGTTCAACAGGGCATGAGATACACCCCGAAGATTGTCCGGCCCCTTGTCCGTCTTCTCCTCGTGCCCGTGCTCCTGGCCTGCGCGCCCTCCCAGGCTCCCGCGGCTTCGCCCTCGGCCCCCTCTCCGGAGATCCTCCGGCTGTTCGAATACGACGCCAGCGCTCCCCTCGACGTGAAGGTCGAATCGACGGAGCAGAAGGAAGGCCTGACGATCCAGACCCTCACCTACGCGAGCCCCAAGGGCGGCCGCGTCCCGGCGACCCTGATCGTCCCGGACGGCCCCGGCCCCTTCGCGGGCATCCTCCTCATGCACGGCGCCCCCGGCACCCGAGAGGTTACCTTGCCTGAAGCCATGACGCTGGCGAAGCGCGGCGCTGTGACCCTCTCGATCGACGCCCCCTTCGCGCGGGGCGAGCGGCGCGGCAATCCCCGCGAGATGATCTATTTCGACGAGCGGGACCGCAATGACCAGGTCCAACTCGCCGTGGACTGGCGCCGCGGCGTGGACCTCCTCCTCGCCCGCAAGGACGTCGATCCCAAGCGTCTGGCCTATGTGGGCCGGAGCTACGGCGCCGCCCAGGGCGGGCTGCTGGCGGGCGTCGAGAAGCGCATCAAGGCGTACGCGCTGGTGGTCGGGGACGGTGGCCTGGTGGACCATTTCACCGGCGTCGAGGATCAGCCCCGCCTCGGCGGCCAGGTCCCCGAGGATGTCTGGAAGCGCTGGCTGGAAATCATGGAGCCCGTCGAGCCCATTCATTTCGTGGGCCGCGCCGCCCCGGCGCACCTCCTGTTCCAGAACGGCCGTAGCGATGAGGCGGTCCCCGCCGCCGACGGCAAGGCCTACCAGGAAGCCGCCAGCGAGCCCAAGACCGTCCTCTGGTACGACGCCGGCCACCGCCTGGGCGACCAGGCCGTCAAGGACCGGCACGACTGGCTGGCGAAGGAGATCGGGCTGAAGCCGGAGAAGGCGGAGAAGAAGACGGAAGGGTAGAGCGGACCTTATCGCCCCGAAGCGAAGATCTTCCGTACCGTCTCGACGGTATCCGCCTCGTCAGCGGTCTTGTCGTCCCGGTAGCGCTTGACCCGGGCGAAGCGGAGGGCCATGCCGCCGGGGTAGTGCGGGCTCTCCTGCACGTCGCTGAAGGCGATCTCGGCCACCAGCTCCGGACGGACATAGACGGTCCAACTGTCCGTTCCCAGCGCGATCTCCTGGAACCGCTTCGTCTGCCAAGCGAGCATCTCGTCGGTCAATCCCTTGAAGGTCTTGCCCAGCATCACGAAGCCGCCGTTCTCGGGATCGCGGGCGCCGAGGTGGAGGTTGGAGAGCCAGCCCTTGCGCCGGCCGTGCCCCCACTCGGCGGCCAGGATCACCAGGTCGAGCGTGTGGGCGGGCTTGACCTTGAGCCAGGAGAAGCCACGCCGGCCCGCTTCGTAGGGAGCGTCCAGGGCCTTGGCCATGACGCCCTCGTGGCCGCGGCGGAGGGCATCCTCGAAGAAAGCGTCCGCCTCTTCCGGGTCGGCGGTGACGACGCGGGGCACGGCGAAGGCCGAGGCCGCCTCCGCCAGGGCGGCGAAGCGCTCGCCGGCCGGGCGGTCGATCAGGTCGTCGCCGTCGAGGTGGAGGATGTCGAAGAAGAAGGGCGTCAGCGGCAGCTCCCCCCGGAGGCGCGGGACGTCCAGCTTGCGGCCGAAGCGGCGCATGGTGATCTGGAATGGATGCGGGGCGCCGTCCGGCCGCAGGGCGATGACCTCGCCGTCCAGGAGGAGCTGGCGCGCGGGGAGAGCCTGGACGCTCTCCACCAGCTCGGGCACGGCGTGGGTGACCTCGTTGCCCCGGCGGGAGTAGACCCGCACCTCGTCCCCCGCTTTATGGACCTGGACCCGGGCGCCGTCCAGCTTCAGCTCCCAGGCGGCCTCGCCGAGCCGCTCCAGGGCCTCGGCAGTGTCCCCCGCCGGCTGGGCCAGCATCGGCTGCAGCGGACGGAAGAGCTGGAGACGGAACCGGTCGAGGCCCGGCCTTCCCTCGGTCAGCGCCGCGCGGGCCACGGAGGGCAACTCTCCGGCGAGCATAAGCGCGCGGCGGACTTCGCCGGCCGGAATCTCCGCCGCGGCGGCCAGGGCATCCGCCATCAGGCCGGCGAGGGCACCCTGCCGCAACTCCCCAAAGATGAGCCGAATGAGGAAGTCCTGCTCCTCCCGGGTGGCCCGGACCAGGAGACCCGACAGCTTCTCCACTCGGGCGGCGGTGGAGCCGGCGCCGGTCGTCGCGGCGATGCTCTCGAAGATGGAGTCGACCTCGCTCAGGGTCAGGAACGGTTCGGAAGCCGACGCCGCGGGCCGGGAATCCCGGACGGCGGCGAAGCCGATGCCGATCCGGCCCTGCCGGAGCTGGCCGGAGAGATAGGCCACGGCGATGTCGATTTCCTCCGGGGAAAGGCGGCGGAGCAGGTCCGCCAGAGCGGCGGTTTTCTCCGACCGGGACCGGGTCTCGGCGACGCGGGAGGAGGTGGCGACGAGGTCGGCAAGCAGCATCGGCGGCTCCAGTGTCCCTATCCGGGGACGACTCGACCCATACTATCGCCTTTTTTTCGCCCTTCTTTGAGGGAATTTGAGGGAATTTGACCCAGAATTTGAGGACACTTGAGAGTACTCACCCCTACACTGCCTTCAACGCTCGGTCGTACCCGAGGGGAGCGTGGAGGGGCGGCAGCAAGGAGGAGGGAGGCCGCCACTCCCATACTTTGTAGGTTCTTTTGAAGTCTTCGATCGAGGTAGATCCAAAGTTTTGTTCTGAGTTGATTTCTGTTGAGTCCCGAAAGGGCCGAAACCCGGGTGGAGAGATCCCCCGGGTTTCTTGTTTTCCGGCTTCGGACTAATTCTGGAAAGGTTTGAGCCGAGGACGCCAGCACCGGACCTCCTCGCGGTAGCGGAGGAACTCCTCCCCAAAGCACCGCTCGAGATCGGCTTCCTCCGCCGGGCGGGCGATGAAGTTCCAGACCAGGCCGCCGAAAAGGACGTACAGCAGCACTCCCCAGGAACCCATTCCGAGTCCCACCGAGAATCCCTGTCCCAATCCGGCGACGGCCATCGGATTCCTGATGTAGGCGTAGGGTCCCCGAATCACCAGCCGTCTCGGGCAGTCGATGGGGAGCGGAGTCCCCTGACCCACAATCGCCATGGTCCTGGCGCTGTACAACCCCAGCGCGCTGAGACCCAGAAAGAGGCAGACAGCGAGGGATACCTGTCCAGGAAAGCCGAAGCCTGGAATTCCGAGCCGCTTCTCCACCCAGACGATCAGCCAGGGCAGCACTCCCAGCAGGACGCTCCAGAAGGCGACGACCTGGAACAAGGTCTTCGCGACGTTCCAGGCGTCCGAAGCCGGGCGTGCCTGCCGGAAGGCCGGCAACCGCCTCGCGGCGGCGTCCAAGGCGACCGTAGTGCTCAGGAAGGCGGCGGGCATCATGAGGACTACGCTCCACCATGCGGAGTCCGACATCAGCGCCGACGCCAGGCAGTAGAGCGCCGCGTAGACCATTCCCCCCGCGACCAGAAAGGCGACCGGCAGAGCCCATGGATTCCGTTTGGTCAGGAGGAGGCTCGCCAGGATCGAACCGGCGACGATGAACGCGAGGTCAGGGAGGGAGAACGCCAGGAGATCCCGTTCCAGGCTCCCCTTGGGGAGGAACCAGGAACGGGTTGAGGGGAAGAACCAGAGAAGACCCCACCAGGCCAGGATCGCGCAACCCTGGAGAGCGAAGTAAGCGCTCGCCAGAGTCAGCCGTCCCGAACCCTTGGGGCTCATCGCTTCAGCTACCGCCGGTTGAACTTCTTCAACAGATCCTCCATCGTCGCCGCCGGCTTGGGCGCCGGGGGCTTCGCGGGAGGACGGCCGCCGCCGCCGCCCTTGCCTCCCGGGGCCGGGGCGTTGCGGTCCGGCCGCCCTCCCCGTCCGGCGCTGCCCGTGGCGTGGCGGCCTTCGACGGGCGGTTGTTGAAGAGCCTTGATGGAGAGGCTGATGCGCTCGCGCTGGTAGTCCACCTCCAGCACCTTCACCTTCACGATCTCTCCTACCTTCACGGCCTCCCGCGGGTCCGCCACCCAGCGGTGGGTCAGCTCGGAGACGTGGACGAGGCCGTCCCGGTGCACACCGATGTCCACGAAGGCTCCAAAGTTGGCGACGTTGGAGACGCGGCCTTCGAGGACCATACCGGGCTGGAGGTCCTTCACCGTGGTCACGTCGGACCGCCATTCGGGAGTCTTGAACTCGGGGCGCGGGTCACGGCCGGGACGGAGAAGCTCGTTGCGGATGTCCTCCAGGGTGTATTTCCCCACGTTGTGCTCGGCGTCGGCGAAGCGGCTGAAGTCGAGCTTGCCCACGAGGTCGGAGTTGCCGACCAGGTTCGAGACCGGCTCCTTGAGGGCCGCCGCCATCTTCTCGACCACCTCGTAGCGCTCGGGATGGACGGCCGTCCGGTCCAGCGGGTTCTCCCCCTCGCGGATGCGCAGGAAGCCCGCCGACAGCTCGAAGGTCTTCGGGCCGAAGCCGGTCACCTTGAGGAGCGATTTGCGGGACCGGAAGGGGCCGTTGGCGTCGCGGTGGGTCACGATGTTGTGGGCCAGCCGCTCGCTCAGACCCGAGATCCGCCGCAGCAGGGAGGCCGACGCGGTGTTCAGCTCCACGCCGACCCGGTTCACCGCGCCTTCGACCGCCGTGTCCAGCTCCTTCTCCAGGGACTTCTGATCCACGTCGTGCTGGTACTGGCCCACGCCCAGCGAGCGCGGCTCGATCTTCACCAGCTCGGCCAGCGGGTCCTGGAGACGGCGGGCGATCGAGACCGCGCCGCGCAGGGTGACGTCGAGCTGCGGCAGCTCCTCGCGGGCCACGGCCGAGGCCGAGTAGACCGAGGCGCCCGTCTCGGGGACGATGGCCACGATCACCTTCTCCAGCCCGGCCTCCTGCACGGCCTTGCGGGCGAAGGCCTCGGTCTCGCGGCTGGCGGTGCCGTTGCCCACCGCCACCGCGTGGATGCCGTGCTTCTGGATCAGCGAGACGACCTTACGCGCCGAGCCGGCCTCGTCGGCGTGGGGCGGCATGAAGTGGATGATGTCGGTCGCCACCACGCGGCCGGTGCCGTCCACCACCGCCATCTTGCAGCCGGTGCGGTAGCCGGGGTCGAGCCCCATGACGGCGATCTGGCCGAGAGGGGCCTGGAGCAGCAGGGCCTCCAGGTTGGCGCGGAAGACGGCGATGGCCTGCGCCTCGGCCCGCTCCCGCATCTCGGAGCGCACCTCGTTGGTGATGGACGGCCGCAGCAGCCGCTTGTAGCCGTCCGCCGTGGCCTCGGCGATCTGCCGGCCGCAGCCGGTCTCCAGGGGCAGGCCCCAGGAGCGGCCGAGGCGCTCGACCTCGCTTTCATCGTCGATCCGCAGATCGGAGATCAGGAAGCCCTCGCGCTCGCCGCGCAGGATGGCGAGCAGGCGATGGGAAGGGATGTCCTTGCCCGGCTCGTCGTGCTCGAAGTAGTCGCGGTAGGTGGCGGCCTCGGGGTCCTTCTCCTTGCTCGGGGAGGACGCGCACCCGCAGCAAGCCGTCCGTGGCGAGCACCCGGCGCAGCTCGGCGCGCTCGGCCGCGTTCTCGGCCAGGCGCTCGGCCAGGATGTCCCGCGCGCCGGCCAGGGCCGCGGCGGCGTCCTCGACCCCTTTCCCGGCATCGATATAGGGGGCCGCCAGCTCCTCGGGCAGGTCGCGGCTGGCGGCGCGGGCGAGCAGGGCGTCGGCCAGCGGCTCCAGCCCCTTCTCGCGGGCGATCTGGGCGCGGGTGCGCCGCTTCGGCTTGTAGGGGAGGTAGAGGTCCTCCAGCTCCTGCTTGGTGAGCGCGGCACGGATGGCGGACTCCAGCTCGTCGGTCAGCTTGCCCTGCTCGCGGATGCTCTCCAGAATGGCGTCGCGGCGCTCGGCCAGCTCCAGGAAGTACTCCCGGCGCTTGAACAGGTTTTCGAGCTGCAGGTCTTCGAGGCCGCCCGTGGCCTCCTTGCGGTAGCGGGCGACGAAGGGGACGGTCGCCCCCTCCGCAAAGAGCTCGGCGGCGGCCTGGACCTGGTGCGGCCGGCAGCCCACCTCCGTGGCGATGATCTCGATGAAACGGGGTTCCAGTACGGCGGTCTTGCTCATGGGTGGGACTCTCCTCAGGATGGACGGCGTAGTTTCTCACAGCGGCCGGGAACCTTTCCCCCCTTTCGGCGTTATGGTGGGTTGTGAGCACGAGCCGAGGCCTATGAGCCAACCGATGGTTCTGGAACCGCCGAGCGACGCGGAGCTGATGGCCCGCGTAAGGAAGGGGGACCGGGACGCCTTCGCGGACCTGGTGGACCGCCACAAGGACGCGGTGGTGACTTATCTCACCCGTCTGACCGGCCAGCGGGACCGCGCCGAGGACCTGGCCCAGGAGACCTTCCTGCGCCTCTTCCGCGCCGCCGGGGACTACACCGAGCAAGGGCTACCTGCGGGCCTTCCTCTTCCGCATCGCCACCAACCTGGTGCGGACGGAGGAGAGGCGGGAGCGGCGGCTGCGGCTGCTGACGCCCTTCCTGCCGCGGGCGGAGCACGCCGAGCCCGCGGCCCCGTCCGGCCTGCTCCGCCAGGAGCTGCACCGGGAGGTGGCGGCGGCGGTCGCGAAGCTGCCGCTGCGCTACCGGGTGCCCCTGGTGCTCCACGAGATCGAAGGCTGGTCGTACGTGGACATCGCCCAGGAGATGGGCTGCCGGGAGGGGACGGTGAAGTCCCGCGTCCACCGCGGCCGGCAGCAACTGAAGCGGAAGCTGGAACCCTACTGGAAGGGAGGAAGCGACATGGAAGACCACCGGCTAGGGGATCTGCTCCGAGAGCTGCCCCGCGAGCACGCCCGGCCGGGCTTCACGGCTCGCGTTCTGAGCCGGCTGGATGCGCCGGAAGACCGCCGGTTCCATGGGCGACCCCGGCTGGCTCTGGCCGGGGCCATGGCCGCGGTGGCGGCCGTGGCGATTTCGGCCGGCGTCCTGAGGGACCGGCCGGCGGGATCCGAGCGGCCGATCGAGACCACCGAGGCGCAGCGGATCCTGCGGGAGCTGCGCGCCGAGCACGGACGGCTGGAGCGGGAGTTTCATGAGATATCCGAGCCTCCCGTGCTGTACCTCGGGGGCGACGAGGAGGTGGACCTCGTCCTCGATCTTCGTAACGTACAGGACGCGGAGGGCGTGGTGCCCGCCGCTTACCACCATCAGACGTTTTGACCCATAGCAGGAGGATGCGTTCATGAGGAATGGAACGATGTTGCGCGCCACGACCTGGAGCCTGGTCCTCGGCCTGGCGGCGGTGACCGGAGCGGCCCGGGCCGAGGACGGCAAAGACAAAGAGGTGAAGAAGGTGCAGCACCGGGTCGTCGTCGTCGACAAGGACGGCAAGCGGCAGGTGTTCGAGGGCGACGGCCTGCCGATGCGCCGCGGCTATCTGGGCATCGGCCTGACGGATCTGACGCCGGAGCTGCGCTCCCACTTCGGGGTGCCCGAGGGCGAGGGCGTCATGGTCTCCAAGGTCGAGGACGGCAGCCCCGCCGACAAGGCCGGCGTCAAGGTCGGCGACATCCTGACCTCGGTCGACGGCCAAGCCGTCAAGTCGAGCTGGGACATCATGCGCGAAGGTCCGCCGGCTGGAGGACGGTCAGCAGGTGCCGCTCGAAGTCTGGCGCAACAGCCGGGCCCAGAACCTCACCGCCACGGTGGTCGAGCGGGAGCGTTCCGAGCTGGATCTCGGACCGATGTTCTTCAGGGGCGGCAAGGACGGCGAGCCCCTCGTCTTCCATATGAACCGCGACCAGCTCCAGGGCTGGAAGCCGGAGGACATGGAGAAGCTCAAGGAGAAGTTCGGGGAAGGCAACGTCATCCGCCTGAACCCCGGCGAAGGCAGGCGGCTTCTGGTCTCGCCCCGCGAGGCCGAGCTCGAAAAGAAGCTGAAGGAGCTTGAGAAGCGGATCCAGGAGCTGGAGCAGCAGCTCAACCGGAAGAACTAGGCCCGCCCGTCAACCCGGGGTGGCGCAGACCACCCCGGGTCTCACCTCAGAACGCCAGCAGCTCCCGCGCCGCCGCCAGCACCTTGTCCTTGCCCGGCAGCAGCACCTTCTCCAGGTTCTTGGCGTAGGGCACCGGCCGGTCGGGGTAGGCGACGCGGCGGATCGGGCGCGTCCAGCCAGGGAAAGGCGGCGTCGGCCAGGCGGGCGGCCACCTCGGCGCCGAAGCCCAGGGTCAGCTGCGCCTCGTGGACGACCAGCGCCCGGCCGGTCTTCTTGACCGAGGCGAGCACCGTCTCCTCGTCGTAGGGCACCAGGGTCCGCAGGTCGACCACCTCGGCCTCGACGCCCGCCTTCGCCAGCTCGTCCGCGGCCTCCAGGCAGGTCCAGGTCGAGGCGCCGTAGCCGATCAGCGTCAGGTGCCTGCCCGGGCGCATCACCCGCGCCTCGCCGAGGCGGGCAGACCACGTCGCCGTCCGGCAGCACGCTCCTTGATCCGGCGGTAGAGGAACTTGTGCTCGAAGAGCATCACCGGGTTGGGGTCGCGGATCGCGGCCTTGAGCAGGCCCCGTGGCGTCCGCCGCCGTGGCCGGGCAGACCACCTTGATGCCGGCGGTGTGGGCGAACCAGCCCTCGGGGTTCTGCGAGTGGAACGGCCCGGCGCCCGACGCCGCCGCCCGTGGGCAGGCGGATCACGATCGGGCAGGGCACCTGCCAGCGGTAGTAGAGCTTGGCCGCCACGTTCACGAGCTGGTTGAAGCCGCAGGAGATGAAGTCGCCGAACTGCATCTCGACCACCGGCCGGTAGCCGAGCAGCGCGGCGCCGATGGCGATGCCGATCGTGCCGCTCTCGGCGATCGGCGTGTCGAGCACCCGGTGCGGCCAGCGGGCGTGCAGCCCCTTGGTGGTGCGGAAGGCGCCCTCGAAGACGCCGATGTCCTGGCCCATGACGCACCACGGACTCGTCGCGCTCCATCTCCTCGCGCAGCGCCTGGTTGATGGCGTCGACGTAGGTGGTCTCGCCCGACGGCCGGCTCGTGTGGACGGCGGGCGCTCCGGCGGCTGGCGGCATCGGGGGCGGATCGGGCGCGAACACCGGCCGCATCGCGATCTCTTCCGCCGGCGGCGGCGCGTCGATGGCGCGGGTGATCGCCGTCTCCACCAGCTCGGCGATGCGCGCCTCCAGCCGCTCGCGGGTCTCGGCGTCGAGCACGCCCTCCTCCTCCAGGCGGCGGGCGTAGGCGGGCACCGGGTCGGCGGCGCGGTAGGCCGGCCAGCTCGTCCGGCGGCACGACCTTGAGGGAGTCGTCCCCCTCGCTGTGGCCGCGCATGCGGCCGAGCATGGCCTCGATCAGGGTCGGGCCCTGGCCGGCGCGGGCGCGGGCCACGGCGCGGGCGTAGGCCTCGGCCATGGCGTCCGGATCGTTGCCGTCCACGGTCTCGGCGGCGATGCCGTAGCCGGGGCCGCGGTCGGAGAGCTGCCGGGCGGCGTACTGGAGGTGCGCCGGGGTCGAGAAGGCGTAGCGGTTGTTCTCGATCACCAGGATCAGCGGCAGCTTCCACACGGCGGCCATGTTGAGCCCCTCGTGGAAGTCGCCGGTCGAGGTGGCGCCCTCGCCGATGAAGTTGACGGCCACGCGGTCGCTGCCGGACTGGCGGAAGGCGAAGGCGCAGCCCGCGGCCACCGGGATCATGGAGCCGAGGTGGCTGATCATGCCGACGTGGAGGATGCCGTGCTCGGGCGCCAGGTAGCCGTAGTGGAACGAGCGCTCCACGCCCTGCGAGAAGCCCTCGCCCTTGCCCAGGAGCTGGCAGGCGAGGCGGTGCATCAGGTGCTCGGGGTCGGGCCGGCGGCCGTCCGGCTCGCCGAAGCCGAAGCCGGGGAAGGCGCGGGCCGGATCGAGATAGACGGCGAGGATGGCCCCGAGGTCGCGGTGCAGCGTGCAGAGAGCGTCGCCCGGCCCGAGGGCCAGGCCGGCCGGGATGGTGGTGGCCTCGTTGCCGACCTCGCTGTACCACTTGGAGACCCGGCCGGTGAGCAGCAGGGCCTCGAACCGGGAGTCGAAGTCCCGGGTGAGCTTCATGAAGGCGTAACGGAGAAGCCGCGCCCGGGAGTCCGGGGGAGCGGCGAGAACGGTCGTGTCAGGTGAATGGACGGTCATAGGCCTGGGACTTTATCAAGAGGCCTCACCGCCGCATCGAGCCGACCTGCTTCTCCAGGCGCTTGCGGTGGCGGTTCTCGGGGTCCATCTGGACGAGGATCTTGAGCGCCAGCTCGGCCTTGGCGGCGTCGCCCTGCTCGATGAAGGTCTCGACCTGCCGCACGCCCTGCTCGACGGACTGCTGGCGGCGGTGGATGGACTCCAGGCGCTCGACCTCGGCGAACATCTCCGCCGCCCGCGGGCTCGCCGGGCAGGGCCTGACCCAGCTCCTGCGCCATCTCGCGGGCGGCGAACCAGTCGTGGTCCTGCACGGCCTGGCGGTAGCGCTGCTCCAGCACCCCGGCCTTCTCCTCCTGCTGGATCTGGCCGCGGAGCTCGGCGAGCTGCTCGCGGTAGAAGTCGAGGGTGACCCGGGGGACGTCGAGCTGCGAGAGCGCATCCAGCTCGGCCCTCGGCGTCGACGCGCCCGCTCGGCGGCGATGTGCTCCTCGAAGCGCTTCCGGCGCCGCGCGATCTCCGCGTTCTGCTGGGCGCTCGCGCTCGGCCTCCTCCAGCTCGCGGCTGAAGGCCTCGGCGCGGGCTTGCCGGTGGGATCGTTGCGGGCGACCGTCTCCAGCTCGCGGCGGGCCGCGCCGAAGTCGCGGCGCGCCAGGGCGGCGCGGCCGGCGGCCAGGGCGGCTTCGGCCCGCTTGCCCTCTCCACCTCGTCGGTCGAGGAACTGGATCCGGTCCTCGTAGTCCGCCCGCTTGGGATGGCCGGGCTGGATCTCCAACAGGGTGTCCAGGGCCAGGCGGGCCAGGGGGAGCTGCTTGCGCTGGAGATAGTTGCTGAGCACCTGCTCGGTCTCGGCCGCGCGGTGGGCGCGGGTCACGTCGCTGCATCTGGGCCAGCCGCTCCTTGAGGCGGGCGAGCCCCTGCGCCCGCGGGTTCACGGCTTCGATCCGGCCGATCAGCTCCCGCGCCTCGTCGAGACTGCCCGGCGTCCAGGGCGGCCTCGGTGCGGGCGATCTCGGAGGCGCTCTCCTGGACGCGCTTCGCGCGCGCGGTCGATCTGCGCCAGCAGGTCCGTCGCGCTCTGCCCGCGACAGCTCGCTGACGCTGCGCTGGCGCGGCACCGCGGAGACCGGGGGCGGCGCGGAAGCGGCGGGAGCCGGCCGCGCCTGCGCGGCCACGAGGACGGAGGCGGGGATCTCCCGCGTCTCCGCGGCGTTCAGCCCCTGCTCGACGCTCTCCAGGGCGGTGATGAAGGCGCGGGCGTCGGGGAACCGGCGGTCCGGCTCGCGCTCCAGCGCGCGCCGGACCACCCGGTCGAGCTCCACCGGGCACGTCCACGTTCGGGTTGCGCCCGCGGAGCGGCAGCGGGTCCTCCGAGAGGCGCTTGAAGATGAAGCGCGTTGGGGTTCTCCGACTCGAACGGCGCCAGGCCGGCGATCATCTCGTAGAGCACCAGGCCGAAGGAGTAGAGGTCGCTCCGGTGGTCGAGGGCGCCGCCGACGCCGGTGACGCCGGCCTGCTCGGGCGAGCAGTAGCGGAGCTTGCCCATGAACATCCCCACCTGGGTGATCTCGTGGCTGGTCGTCCGGCTCCAGGGTGCGGGCGAGGCCGAGGTCGATGATCTTGAGCCGCGGCTGACCGCCCTTGTCCTCGGTGATCATCAGGTTGTCGGGCGACAGGTCGCGGTGGATGATGCCGGCGGCGTGGATGGCTTCGAGCCCGCGCAGCGCCTGGATGCCGAGGCGGACCGCCACCGGCACGGGGAACGGCCCGCTGCGGCGGATGCGGTCCCCCACGTCCTGCCCCTGGATGTGCTCCCAGACCATGTAGAAGCTGCCCTCGGGCAGCGTCGCGAAGTCGTAGAGGATGGCGACGTTGGGGTGCTTGATCTGGGTGGCGAGGCGGGCCTCGCGCATGAAGCGCTTCTGCGCCGAGGGGTCGGCTGGCCAGGTCCTGGCGCAGGATCTTGACCACCCGCAGCTCCTGCAGGTGGACGTGGCGCACCAGGTAGACCTCGCCCATCCCGCCGCTCCCCAGGCGCTGGACGATCTCGTACTTGCCGTCGAGGATGGACCCCGGCTCCCGCGAATGCACTTCAGGCACCTCCGAAACGGATGAAGGCGCCTATTGTAACCGGTCCTACATCTCGTCCAGCAGCTTCTGACGCTTGGCGTTGAACTCGTCCTGGCTGATCAGCCCCTGGTCGAGCAGCTCCTTGAGCTGCCGGAGCCGCCCCGCCACCGCATTTTCCGCCGCCGCCGCCGGAGCGGCCGGGGCCGCCGCGGGCGCCTGCGCGCCGCCGCCGCCCTGCATGGCCTCGCGCATCATCTGCGGCAGCATGGCGCCGAGGCCGGCCCCCATGCCCACGCCGAGCCCGGCGCCCATGGTGCCGCCCGTGCCGCCGCCCCTGCTGGGCGGCGTCGCCGATCGCCCGCGCCGTCTTGAACTTCATGTAGGTGTTCATGTCGCCGAGGGCGGCCATGCCGCTGCGCTCGTCGATCAGCTTCTGCACCTCCTCGGGCGGCGTGATCGCCCCCATGTAGAGGTCGACCAGCTCGATGCCGTACTTCGAGAAGTCGTCCGCCACCCGCGCCTTGAGCGCCATGGCCAGCTCGTCGTAGAGCTTCGGCAGGTCGAAAATCGAGGTCAGGTTCTCGCCCAGCACGTCGGTCAGGCGGGCGACGATGGCGTCGCGGAAGTAGTCCTCCACCCCCTCGGTGGTGTAGAGGCCCCGGGTGCCCACCACGGAGTTGACGAAGAGCTGGGCGTTGGCGACCCGCACGGCGAACTTGCCGAAGGCGCGCAGGCGCACCATCGCCAGCTCCTGGTCGCGGAAGATCACCGGCTCCTTGGTACCCCACTTGAGGTCCAGGAACGTCTTGGTGGAGACGAAGAACACCGCCGCCTGGAACGGCGACTTGCCGCCGAACGGGATGCCGAAGACGCTGGCGAGGATCGGCACGTTCTGGGTCGCCAGCGTGTGGCGGCCCGGCCCGAAGGTGTCGAGGGCCTTGCCGTCGCGGAAGAAGACCGCCTGCTGGCTCTCCTCGACGATGAGCTGGCTGCCGAGACGGATGGCCGCCGTGCCGTTGGCCGGCCAGCGCGCCACCATGGTCTCGCCCGTGGGGTCCTGATACTGGATCACGTCCATGATCGGATCTCCTCGTCCCTTAAGCGCCGCCGGCCTGGGCGGTGCGCACCACGTTGCCGATGACCTGCTCGCGCTGCTTCCACTTGTCGTCCAGCCCCCGGGCCGTCTGGAGGAGCTGGTCCAGGGCTGGATTGGGATCCTCCGCGCCGGGACGCGGCACGGCGGCGATCTGGCTTTCCAGCACGCTCAGGTCGTCCACCAGCGAGAGGTCGAACTCGTAGATTCGCTGCAGCTCCGCATCGCCGATCTTCACCGGATCGAACAGGCCGGTGGCGCCGTAGTCGCTGAACCGGATCGTCTGCGACAGCCCGTCGAGCTGCCGGTCGAGGCGGTCGAAGTGGCTCAGCGCGCCGATCTTGCCGGCGTCGGTGAAGTCGCGGGCGCTCTCCCGCAGGACGCCCTTCAGCCGCCCCAGCTCCGAGGCGAGGTGCTCGCGCTGGAGCCGGTCCACGTCCCGCCGCAGCTCGCGGTCCTGGAACCCCCGGTAGCCGGGGATCTTGTCGCCCAGCCGTTCGAGGAAGTTGCGTTGGCCCCGGGCCTCGTCATAGCCGTTGCTCATGGTTCTCCTCCCTGTGGACGGAGGAGATCCTATCGCATTCATCGGGGAAGGGGGCCTACGCTCGCCGGTCCCGCCCCGACCGCCGCTCCTTCCGCTGGCGCCACTCCTCGGTCGAGGCGACCTCCTTGCGCTCCACCACCGGCACCGCGTGCTCGTCCGGCTGGATGCGCGAGCCGTAGCGGCTGGCGTAGACCTGCGTGAACTCCGCGCCCATGAAGAGGATCTGCGCCGAGTAGTACACCCACAGGAGCAGGAGGATCACCGAGCCGGCCGCGCCGAAGCTCGAAGCCACCGCGCTATGGCCGAGATAGAGGCCGATCAGGTACTTGCCGACGGTGAACAGCAGCGCCGTGACCACCGCGCCGATCCACACGTCGCGCCAGGCGATCTTCACGTCCGGGAGGAACTTGAAGATCATCGCGAACAGCCCCGTAATCACGGCGAAGGAGACCACGAAGGTCAGCACCCGGAAGAGGATCTCCGCGCCGGGGATCAGCCCCTGCGCCCATTTGTCCAGGGACGCCATGGCGGTGGAGAAGATCAGCGAGACCAGCAGCAGGAAGCCGATTCCCAGCACCATGCCGAACGACAGGATGCGGGTGCGCACGAAGCTCCAGATCCCCTGGCCCGGCTTGGCCTCCACCTCCCAGATGCGGTTGAGGGTCTTCTGCAGAGCGGCGAAGAGGCCGGTGGCGCCGAAGAGGATCGTGGCGAAGCCGATGATGGTGCCGACCACGCCCGAGCTCTGCTTGCCGGCGCTGGCGAGCATGGCCTGGACCGCCTCCGCTCCCTGCCGGCCGACCAGGCCCTGCACCTGCCCGACCAACTCGCGCTGGAGCTCTCCGCGGTCCCAGAGCAGGCTCGCCACCGACAGCGCGATCAGCAGCAGCGGCGCGAGCGAGAAGATCGTGTAATAGGCCAGCGACGCCCCGAGATCGAGCGCGCCGTCGTCCTTCCATTCCTTGAAGCTCTCCTTGAGCAGACCGAATCCGGATTTGACCTTCATGATCCAGCAATCTCCTGATGTACGTCACCGGGCGGGACGCGGCCCCTGCGGCTGCACTTCCATGGGATCGAAACGGAATTTGAACTTGTCGAACGAGAACCGCCAGTCGCCGGGCGACGGGCTGCTGAGGAACGGCGCCTCCAGGCGCTGGTACTTCTCCGCCGCGATCATCTTGCCGGCCGCCATGGCGCGGCGACCGGGCAGATAGTCGAGACGGGCGCCGCCGCCGGCCGTGAAGCGGATCTCCCCGGTTTCAGCCACGTCGAGGCGCGCCTTCGAAGCTTTCTTCTTCCATGCGGCGAAGTCGCCGTCCTCCGCCTTGCGCCCCACCTCCAGGGCCACGCTGGCGGGCTGCTTGCGGGGCAGCGCCGCCCACGAGCCGGCGAGGGTCTTCAGGGTCTGCTTGTTGCCGCCGTAGTAGCCGGGGAACTTCTCGGACGCCGGCGCCACCTCCCAGCCCCCCGCGGTGACCAGCGCCACGTAGGTGTCGCCGCACCGGGAGACCACCACGTCCCCCATCACCTCGGGCTTCGACCAGGTGGGGGCCAGATAGGCGTGCCCCGGCCCCTCGTTGCCCAGTCCTATGCGGGCCACCACGACGTTGCGATGGCCGACCGCCTGGTCCAGCGTGTTCCAGTCCACCCCCTCTTCCTTGCGGGGATCGCGGGTGCGGCTCCACAGGTAGAGCGGCGCGAAGTCCGGATGCTCGGCGTACAGCGTCGCCACCACCTCCTGGCCGCCCGAGACCCGCAGGGCCAGCCCCTCCACCGTCTGCGAGACGCCCAGGATGTAGTCCGGCGTGGCCCAGGCGTAGAGCGAAGTGTTCAGATCCCGCCGCTTGGAGGGCGCGATCGATCGCCGCTCCCTGATCTCGTAGGGCGCCTGCTTGCGGCGCTCGGTCAGCAGCCGCACCACCGCCTCGGGCATCTGGTAGCGGCTGACCGGCAGCTCCAGCCGGTCCATGAAGCTGATCTCCTCGGGCTTGCCGACCCCGGCCGCCAGCCACGCCCAGGCCTGCCAGGGATTGCCCCGGCGGCTCAGCGCCCAGAAGCTGTAGGAGCGGCTCTTGGGACCTGCGGGATACCCGCCCACCTGCGCCTGCGCCCAGCGGGCGAAGATGAGGTTGAGCTGGCGCGCGGCGAGCTGCCGCACCGGCTCCTGCGGCGCGTGGTCGGCCAGTTGCAGCAGGCCGGTCACCGAGAGGGCGAAATAGCCCGGGCTCTCGGCCTCGTACCAGCCGTCCCGGTCGTGGGCCCGCAGGAAGGCCTCCGCGAAGGCGCCCCAGCCGCGGGCCGCCGGCGAATTCGGGGTGCCCGCCACGGTCTGCGCCACCAGGCTGCGGGCCATCGAGATCATCCGCTGGTTCTCCGTATCCCCGAACGCCCAGGGATCGCGGACCAGGTTCTCGCCCGGCGGCGGCGCGGCGTTCGAGACCGCCTTGCGCAGCCGGTCGAGCAGCGGGCGCGGCAGGGCCTCGGGGTACTGGAGGACCAGGCGCTGCAGCGGGAGCTGCGAGCGGGCGCACTCGTTGGTATGCCACTTGTCGCAGGACTTGAGGACACCCTCGGTCCAGCGCGCGGACTCCTCCCGCAGGCTCGCGGCGTCCGGACCGCCCTCCGCCGCCAGGGCCGCGGCCGCCAGGGCGCCGGACGCCAGCGGCTGCCGGCCGATCCAGTCGAAGTTCCCCTTCATGCGCCGGATCTGCTGGAGGGCCTCGCGCAGATACCGCTCCTCGCGCTCGGAGAGCTTCCTCCAGGGCTTCGCCGGCTCCGGTTTCGGCTTCGCCGGAGGCGCCGCGGCCATCAGGACCGCCGCCAGCGAACCGGCCAGCAACAGCGCCAACGCGGCGCGGACCATGCCAGGGCGGCGCCGCCGCTCCGGATGTCCAGGGTCTGTCTGCGTTCGCCGTATCGCCATGGGTCCTCCAATCAGGTCCGATGCAGGATCGGGGCCGCCCTATCATGGTTCTTGCATTGACCGGCTGCCATGGACGCTAAAGACATCCTCCAGGCCCTGGGCATCCTGGCCCTGATCGCCGTGACCCTCTCGGCGATCGTCCTGCTCGTGGCCTACCGGAAGCTCCGGCGCCTACGGGTGCCGCCGGACGCCGACTTCTTTACTACGTTGCGGGTGGTCCCCCTGTCGCTGGTGGTGGGCCTCGACCTGCTGGACCTCGGGCTCGACGTCCTCTCCAGCCCGATCATCTGGTACATCCTCGGGCGCTTCCATCTGAAGGCCCTGCGGAACGTGGCCACTTTCGAGGCCATCCTCCCGTTCACCGGCCCCATTCCGACCCTGACCCTGGCCTGGTGGGCGGCGCGCCGCCTCAACCTCGGCGAGCCCCAGGACCCCAACCTCATCGAGACGCGGCGGATCGGGCCGGACAGCTACGCTGCCCGTCCCCAGCGGCGATGAAGACCTGCGTCATCGTCAACCCCAACGCCGGCAGCGGCGGCGAGATCGAGACCCTCCGCGAGAGGCTCGATCACCTCCCCCAAACGGTCGTGCGCCTGACCGAGGCCGAGGGGGATGCCCGGCGGATCGCCGCCGAGGCCCTGGAGTCCGGCGCCGGGCTGATCGTGGCGGCCGGCGGCGACGGCACCCTCAACGAGGTCCTGAACGGCATGGCCGCCGGCTTCAGCCGCGCCCGGCTCGGCCTGCTCCCTCTGGGCACCGGCAACGACTTCGCCCGCTCCATCAACGTCCCCGCCGACCTGGAGGGCTCGCTGGCGGTGCTGGCCGAAGGCCGGACCAAGCCGCTCGACGTGGCCCTGGCCCGCTTCGGAGCCACCGAGCGCTACTTCATCAACATGGGGGCTGGGGGATTCAGCAGCATGGTCAGCGAGAAGGCGCACGAAGCCAAGGACCGCTGGGGACCGCTCGCCTACATGCGCGCCGCCCTCGGCACGCTCCCCGACCTCCAGGGGTTCAAGGCCGTGTTCACCGTCAACGGCGTCGAGACACTGGAGATGGAGACCTACAACGTCATCGTCTCCAACGGCCGCTTCGTCGCCGCCGGCATCCCCGTCGCCCCCCATTCCAAGCTCGACGACGGCCTGCTGGACGTCATGATCGTCCCCAACGTCACGGGAGCGCAGATCGCCGTCCTGGTGCCGCAGGTCCTCCTCGGCCGCCACCTGGACAACGACCTCCTGCACTTTCCGCAAAGCCACCCGCCTGGAGATCGTCTCCGACCCGCCGATGTCCTTCAACGTCGACGGCGAGGTGATCGGCGAATGTCCGGTGACTTTCGAAGTGCTGCCCCGGGCGCTGGAGGTTGTCGTGGGACCGGAGACGGAAGAGGCGGCGGCGCAGTAAAGGACACCAGGGACCTCAAGGACACCAAGGACAAAACGCTGCTGTCCTTGAGGTCCTTGAAGTCCCTGGTGTCCTTGGAGACTCACCATGCCCGCCATCCTCCTCAACCTCGACCGCTACGGCCTCGCGCTCACCGACCTGCCCACCCTCGAAGACCGCCCGGTGGAGATCTCCGCCTCGCTCCGCGGAATCCCTTACGAACCACTGTTCCCGCTCCCGCCCGCGGAGCGGAACCGGCGTCTGAAGGAGCACCTGGAGACCGCCTTGGAACGCGTCCGCGACCGCTGGCCGGGCGGGGCGATCCGGCCCCGGAGCGAAGAGCTGCCGTGGAACTTCGACTCCGTCGTCCCCGCCCGCGAGTTGCCCCGGATTCTCCGCTTCCACCAACTGAACAGCGTCTTCGTGAAGAAGATCCAAGGCCTCCGCAAGCGACCTGAGCGGAAGCCCATGCAGTGGTACGCCGTCCGCGCCCGGGTCGTAATCCAGGTGGAAGACCAGACACGGGGGATGCAATCCGTGGAAGACCACATCGTGCTGGTCCAGGCCCGCTCTTTCGAGGACGCCGAGCGCCGCCTTCAGCCCGAATGGGAACAGTACGCCGAGCCCTATCTGAACCCGAATGGCGAGATGGTGCGGTGGCAGCTCGAGGAGATTGTGGACGTTTACGAGATCGGCACGATAGATCTTGATCCCAAGGGGACGGAGGTCTACTCGCGGCTCAGCCAGCGGAGGGTGCGGCCGGGGGCTGTGTGGCGGCCGAGGAAGGCGGATTCAGAATGATTTACCAGCGGAGCCGCATACATCAATCAGGATTCCTCACCGGCAAGACGAAGAGCCTTGCGGACGAGATCCTGCGAGAGAAATAACCCTGCCTCCTGCAATTGGGCGATGAGACCGGCGACCGAACTCACGAGACCTGCCTCTTTGGCCGAGAGCAGAACGCCGAGGGTCCCGGTCAGGGGAATACCCATCCGCTCCGCGAAACGCCGCGCCTTCTTTTCGTCGATGACGACGAGCCGCGCATCCCTCTCCTCTGCCACCGCCAGGACAGCGGCCTCTCCAGGATCCAACCCTACGTAAGCAATCGCTCGGCGTGGGCTGGAGAGCTCAACCGTCTTCACCCATGGGGCGCACTCAAGAGCTTGCCGACGAGTGGATTCGTCGGTTGCCAGAAATTCATCCTCAACTTCCTGAGGTATGAGGACTTCTTGGTAGAGGTCCCGAAAGAGGTCGAGCCGGCCGATCGTCCACAGAGCGACCAACGGAGTGTTATTGAGGACGACGGGCCTGTCTTGCATTCTCCAGATCCCGCTCAAGCTCTTCGGGCTCTTCCCCAAAGGGCGACAGCCCGTGTTGACCCAACAGGAAGAAGAAGGTCACGCGGGGGACTCCCGCCAGCTTGGCAGCCAGGCCGGAACTCAGCTTACCCGTCTCGTAGAGCTTCAGAGCGAGAAGGAGGCGGGCTTCAGCCTCGAATTCCTCAGGCCCCTGCTGGAGGGCCCACAGGATTTCAGCGGAGTAGGGGATCTTTAGGCTGTTCATAGTCGTTGGCCGATCAAGCTGATGGCGGAAGAAGCGGAAACGCTGAAACGCTGTCGATTCATCCACTTAGTGGACGATTTTACAGGCAATTTGACCACCTCGGGGTCAATTGCGGGCACGGGCTCCTTTCCTATCCCCGCCCGGCCTCACCCCTTCCCCGCAAACAACATCTTGATCCGGTTGAACAGCCGCTTCTGAGCCGAGTCGCTTTCCGTCAGGAGCAGGACCGAGTCCGCCCCGGCCACCGTCCCGACCACCTCCCGGAAACCGGCGGCGTCGACTCCCCGGGCGACAAGGACGCCGGCGTTGGGCTCGGTGACGATGAGGACGTAGTAGGGAGTCACGGGACGCGCGCTCTTGATGTGGGTCAGGACCTTGAGAAAAGGCGCCGGATCGGCCGGACGGGCGGGCACCTCGTAGATGCCCTTCACCCGGGTGGCCCCCAACTGCTGGAGGTCCCGGCTGATGGCGGACTGCGTCACCTTGATGCCCCGCTGCTTCAACAGCGAGACCAACTGCGACTGGTGCTTGATCTGGTACTGGGCCAGCAACTCGATCAGCGCCTCGTGACGGTCCTCGCGATTCCCCCGCTTCGGCATGTCCAGCCCTCCCTGCAATGATCATACCTCGAAAGTTCATGCGGCGTTAAGATTGGGACTTGACATGTATGCGGACACATCGGAATATACCGCCATCGCAGTTACGCAGCACCCCGGCGGCGCCGCTCACTTGGAACGGGAACCCAAGGCGCCCCGGATTCACGAAGGTAGAGAGTCCGATGGCCGACTGTGGCCCCGGAATAACACGGACCCCGGGAAGTGGGTCCAAAAATGGAGAAAGACCATGGCTAGAGAGAAGACGTACAACGGTGTTCTTGGAAGGTGGGAGAAGCTCAATCAGATGCTGGAGGCCAACAAGGATGACCTCCCCGCACTGGAGTCTGCCCGCCAGGATCTCGCGAAGGTGCTGACCCAGGCGATGGAGGCCGCCAAGCGGCAGGCGGTGCACACCGCCGGCAAGCAGGAGGCCTCCAAGGAGCTCAAGGGCCTCATCACCGAGGGAGAGCGAATCGCCACGATGCTGTGGCAGGGTCTCAGGATCCGCTACGGCATCCGGTCGGAGAAGCTGGCGGAGTTCGGGCTGCAGCCCTTCCGCGGCCGGCCCCGCAAGGCGAAGCCGACCCCGGAGGAGCCGGAGCCCACGCCGCCGCCGACAGTTCCCACCTCCTGATCCTCACCGTCCCTCCAACCCCCAGGGGGTGCGCCGTTCCGGCGCACCCCCTTTCTTTTGTCTACCCTTTCATCCGCCGAATCTCGAAGAAAAATAGCTCCAAGCCGTCGTCCGGAGACTCTGGCCCGCCGACGTTGACTCTGAGCTGGAGACGTTGACTCCGGCCTGGAGATCTTGACTCCGAGCCAGAGTCCCGAGACTTTGGCCTGGAGACGTTGACTCCAGCACAGAGTCGACTGGCTCCAGCCTGGAGACGTTGACTCTGGCGTGGAGATGTTGACTCTGACCCAGAGTCAGTTGACTCTGGCCTGGAGATGTTGACGCCAGCGCAGAGTCAATTGACTCTGGCCCGCCGACGCTGACTTTGAGCTGGAGACGTTGACTCTGGCGTGGAGAGCTTGACTCCGAGCCAGAGTCAATCGACTTTGCCCTGGAGACGTTGACTCCAGCGCAGAGTCAACTGACTCCAGCCTGGGGATAGGATACGTATCTGAGAACGAATCCCTGGAGCGACTGTGCAGAAAGAAGCCCGTCCACGAATCCGCCCCGAGTTGAGGATGCTGGACCATGTCCTGCGGATTCTGGCCCTCGCCGGCGTCGGCGGCCTTTCAGCCAATCTGGTCGCTCTAGTCATCGCTCCTACTTTTCTACCCGGCCGTGTACCCCTGCACTTCGGGGCGAGCGGCCAGCCGGACCGCTGGGGCTCGGTCCGGGAGCTCATGCTCGTACCGGTGACCGCGCTCGTCCTCTACGCCCTCCTGTCGTTCGTCGCACGCATTCCGCACCACTACAACTACCCGGTTGCCATCACGCCGCAGAATGCCGAACGGCAGTACTTCCTCGCCCGCCGCCTGATCTTCGCTCTGCGCGCGGTACTGGTCTGGGTCTTCCTGGTGCTCTTCTGGAAGGTCCGCCAGGTCGCGATCGGGGAGGCGGCAGGGCTTGGCCCGCTTTTCTTCTTCCTTTCGGTGGGCCTTGTCGGGGCCTGCGTCGTCTGGTACCTCGTCGCCGCCATCCGGTCGCGGTAAGCCGAGCCCGCCGATCCTCTCTTGGCGCGGTTCTCTCTTGGCGGATACCGCCAGCTCGTGTATTCTCGTCAAACCACGATGAAGAAGGAAGAAAAGCAAGAAAAATGGTCTCCAATACGTTCCGGGCGCCGCCGGAGACGGCCTGGGGTTCTTTCCAGCCGTCACCTGCCAGATCACCGGCAAGGGCGCGCCGCGCGTGCTCTGGATCGTCCACCGCCGGCGGCAGCAGCTCCCGACCAAGGAAGAGGCCCTGGCCGCGGCCGATTCCGCCATCGCTCTCGGATTCGACAATCCCTCCCTCCCCTCTTCCCCTGCCCTCTTCCGCGGCTTCCTGCGCGAGCAGGGGTTCTCGGACCTGACGGACTTCCGGGTGGCCAAGAGCTTCGACGAAGACCGGCGCTCCGCGCTGGGCGACGCCTTCCAACCGGCTTTCGGGGAGGAGGCCGCCCGCCACGATCCGGTCCTCCACGCCGCGCTCATGGAGATGGTCAACCGTCAGATCGCCGAGAACGACCCTCCGGAAACTCGCGAGACGCTCGAGCGGCTGCTGGCCGAAGGCTACTCTCCCGAGCACGCACGGCGGATGATCGGTCTCGTCCTCGCCCTCGAAATGACCCGCGGCATGCTCCACCGGAACACTTTCGATAAAAAGGCCTTCGTCGAGAACCTCCGCCGCCTGCCGGAGATCCCGCCGCTCTGATCCAAGGATTCATAGCCCTCTGTGTGCCTCTGGCAGATTTCTTGCTGCCTCTTTACCTCGGTTGAACGACCGCACAATCGATACCTTGCGGAAAGGAGCGGCAATGGACCTGGGAGACCGGACGCAACTGATGTGGGCCGAGCTCGTGGACTTCCTCCCGAACCTGCTCGGCGCCATCTTGATCCTGCTGATAGGCCTCATCGTGGCCAAGCTGCTCGAAAAGGCCACCGACGCCATCCTGGAGAGACTCCACTTCGACGAGGCCCTGGACCGCGGCGGCGTCCACCGCGCCCTGGCCCGCACGGGCACCAAGCTCGACCCCTCCAGCCTGGTGGCCCGGCTTGTTTTCTGGGTCGTGGCCTTGACGACGATTGTCATGGCGACCAATGCCCTGGGGCTCACCGCGGTCTCGGCGATGCTCTACTCGCTGATCACCTACATCCCGAACGTGATCGTGGCGGTGCTGATCGTCATCATCGGCATGGTGCTGGGCGAGTTCGTCAAAGACGTCCTGGCGGCGTCTATGGGGGGCGTAAGTGGCTTCCTGGCGATCGGCAAGGTGGCCAAGGGCGCCATCGTCACCCTGGCCCTCTTCATGGCCCTGGATCAGCTCCAGGTCGCCGACGACATCGTGCGGACGGCCTTCACCCTGCTGCTGGGCGCCATCGCGCTGGCGGTAGGCCTCGCCTTCGGCCTCGGCTGCCGGGATCTCGCGGGCGAATACATGCGCCGCTGGGTCGAGCAGGGCCAGCGCAAGGCCGAGGAGGTCCGCCAGGCGCGGCTGGCCGCCGAGGAACGGACGGGCGGATACCCTCCGCGGGTCGAGCCCGTGGGAGGCATGGCCACCAGCACTTTCGAAGGGGATTCGACGATCGCGCACCCGCCGAGCCCGATTCAGCGGTAGACAATCCAGAACGGGGCCTCTCTCCCCGGAGGCCTCGTCTTCAGAGCTAACATACGTGACGAGATGATCGACACGAAATTTTTCCCTCCTGAATTCGGGGGATCGGGTTAGTCCCTGACAGGCCAGCCGAACATACGTTTAGGCTTGAGCGGCACCTTGCCCCAGCCGATTCTCAAGTTCTCTGCAAAGCTTATCGAACGAGGGAGACCGTTGCCTACATAGCACGAGGTCCATTTCCCCCGTCATAGCTGGCTGATCAACAGTTTCACTGTACTTGAGGCCCCGGAAGCGTTTCTGGATCCAGGCCTTGCCGAGCCTTGCCTGCTCTGGATCCTTCGGCACCGCAGGGTCACTGGAAAGATCAAGATAGCGAGTTAGTGACTCCGCAGCCGCAACAAACCACGTTTCGTACTCCACGTTGGCAATCACACAAGAAAAATCAGCATCGCTGCGAGTTATATTGGCACGAGCCAGAAGGTTTGGACCCAGCTCACATGGCGGATCAGAATCTGCATCAAGGAGTATCAGCACTACCGCCGGGTCACCTGAATCGGATGACCGAACCTTTAGAAGGGCCAAGTTTACTGCTCGTTCCAGCTCACCCGGCTTTAGAAACTTAAGCTTACTCACCCGAATAGGCTTATAGACCTCTACATACTCTCCCCTTAGCAGCTCAGTCCAAATTCTCCATATGAGGACTCGGACCGCATTGTCCTCTCCATGCCCTTCCACAATGGGAGCAACCCGCAACCTACTCACGACGACTGCTTCTCGTTGGAGAAAAGCTCCATCTGCATCTGCCTGGCGACATCTTGCTCATCAGGCTCCAACTGGTCAAGACGGAGCAATTCTCCAGGAGTATAGAGGTGATCTTGAATTGCATCTAAGCTAGCCTGATCTATGGGAGCTATGAGAGTTGTACCTTCGCGCGATACTACGGCCAGAAGGCGATCTGTCTCAAGATCAACTTGATCAAGCAGGTCGGGACTGTGGCTCGTAATAATGACTTGCGTATGAGACGCCGCTTCGCGAAGGGCATCCATGAGGGCACCGGCAGCGGCAGGATGAAGAGCCGTTTCTGGTTCCTCGATTCCCACAAGGCTCACCGGTGCTTTTCGTTCCGCCAACTGAGTAACGGCGACTAACGTTCCAAATGCACGAAGAGTTCCGTCTGACATGCTTGCCGCATAGAAGTTCCAAGGCCTGGAAGCACCAGCAACTTTCTGCTTGAACTGCAGAGTTTCCCGCGGACCAAGCGAGACCCGTTCCACCTCAGTAATTCCGGGCACGATTGTAGCTAAATATGACTGGATGCGACCCATCACATTCGGTTGATCCGCGCTCAATCTTGCGATGACGCTAGCAGCATTGCTCCCATCTCGGTGAAGTAGTTCACCAGCGTCAGGTGCTTGCAGTTCCTTCATTGCATCAGGGTTCAGATTATAAAAGCCCATTGAAACCAGCGTTTCATAGGTAGCTCGAAATGTAGGAAAGCCCGCAGCATTAACAAGATAAAGGCGGTCCGAGAATCCCGGAGGCATTTTGTCAACCGTTGAGCTGACTACCTTGCCAGACTTTACCTCATAGCCGCTGATCAGCATCCCCGACGCTGATCGGATTCTAAGAAATTCATGGCGCACTGCATAAGCCCCCTGCTCACGTGCGCTCACTTCGAAACCGTACCTTGCAATTTGCCAATCTGGGAGCAATACCTCCAGAGTGATAGCAAAATTGCGAGGATGCCCCGTGCTCCGTCGTCTCACAGAATCGATCCCTCCTCTTGACTTAATCGCATGATCAAGCGATGTCTGGAGACTATCTGCTACGAATCTTAGGGCATCTAGAAAATTGCTTTTACCTGAGCCATTGCGTCCAATTAAGATAGTTAAGGCATGGAGCGAAACATCAACCTGCGCTATGCTCTTGAAATTACGTATCCCAATCCTCTTGATAAAAGGGGTGCGTTTCGGTTCGCCAGAGCTATCCCCGCTAGCTCCAGAAACCGCCATTATCGGAGTGTAGATGCTTTGTTGGCTCATATGCGGGTAGCCCACCTCTCAAGACGGATAGAATACCCTCGTCCCGACCTTAAAGACAGCAGGCACCTAGGCAGAGCCTCACCCGACCTCCCACCCAACGACGCGGCGGGGGTGCGACGGCGCGGAGTGAGGCTCATCCCTAATCCATCTGCTTCCGCAACACCGTCGGGATGTCGTAGTCGTCCACGTTCGACCAGTTCGGGCCGAAACCGTTCGGGTCGTCGCCGCGCGCGTTGGCGATGGCCTTGCGGTAGAACGGCACGTCGGCCGCCGACTTCTCCGTCTCCTCGCGGTCGCGGTCGCGGTCGCGGTCGCGATCCCGGTCGATCGGCGGCACCGCGGCGAGCGGGGCCGGCGCGATCACGGGACGGCTCGCGGCCAGCGACGGCACGGGCATCCGCGGACGGTCGTCGGCTGAGCGGTCGAAGCCGGTGGCGATCACCGTCACCTTCATCGCCTCTTCCAGGCTCGGATCGATCACCATGCCGGAGATGATGTTGGCGTCCTGATCGACCGAATCGGCGATGATGCGCGCCGCTTCGGCCACCTCGTGCAGCGTCAGGTCGTGACCGCCGGAGATGTTGATCAGCACGCCCTTGGCGCCCTCGATCGAGGTCTCCTCCAGGAGCGGCGAGGAGATGGCCCGCTGCGCCGCCTCGAGCGCCCGGTGCTCGCCCTTGGCGATGCCCGTGCCCATCAGCGCCATGCCCATGCCGGTCATGATCGTGCGCACGTCGGCGAAGTCGACGTTGACCTCGCCGGGAATCGTGATCAGATCGCTGATGCCCTGCACGGCCTGGCGCAGGACGTCGTCGGCGATGCGGAAGGCCTCGGAAAGAGGCGTGCCGCGCTCGACGAAGTTGAGCAGCCGCTCGTTGGGAATCGTGATCAGGGTGTCGACCGCGCTGCGCAGCTCCTCGACGCCGCGCTCGGCGTGCTGCATGCGGCGCCGGCCCTCGAAGCCGAAGGGCTTGGTGACCACCGCCACGGTGAGGGCGCCGATCTCGGCCGCCAGCGAGGCGATGATCGGCACCGCGCCGGTGCCCGTGCCGCCGCCGAGGCCGGCGGTGAGGAAGACCATGTCGGCGCCCTCGAGCGGTCTCGAGGATCATGTCGGTGTCCTCGAGCGCGGCCTTGCGGCCCATCTCGGGATCGGCGCCGGCGCCGAGGCCCTTGGTGAGCATGCGGCCGATCTGCAGCTTGATCGGCGCGCGGCACTTGTTGAGCGCCTGCAGGTCGGTGTTGGCGGCGATGAACTCGATGCCGCGGAGCTGCGAATCGATCATGCGGTTCACCGCGTTGCCGCCGCCGCCGCCGACGCCGATGACCTTGATGCGCGCGGGGGCGGCGTCCGCCGCTTCCTGGCGGAGCTTGTCCCGCGCGACCTCCGAAGCGTCCTGGTCTTCGAAAAGGATCATTTTTCTTCCCCCTTTTCCTGGGTTCCGTGGATGTCTGTTCATAGGAGGTCCGAGAACATTCCGCGCAGGCTACCCACCATCCCGCGCACGCTGAATCCCGATTTCTTCTGCACCTTGTTCTGGCTCTCCTCGGCGTTCTTGGCGTAGAGCAGCAGCCCCGAGGCCGTGGCCCAGGTGGGGCTGCTGATCACGTCCACCAGCCCGCCCAGGCCACGGGGCAGCCCGTAGCGCACTCCGGCGTCGAAGATCTGCTCGCTCATCTCCAGCAGGCCGTCGAGCTGCGCGCCGCCGCCGGTCAGCACGACTCCGCCGCGCAGCCCCTCGTCCGGAGCGTGCTTGAGGAAGTCTTCCCGGATCAGCGCGAACAGCTCTTCGGCGCGCGGCTGGAGGATCTCGCAGAGCTCCTTCTTCGGCACGATCCGCGAGTTGCCCCCCGCCACCGTGGGGACGGCGATGCCCTCCTCCTCGGTGACCATGCTGGGCAGGCAGCAACCCTGCTTGACCTTGATCCGCTCGGCCTCGGCGAAGGGCGTGCGCAGGACCATGGCGAGGTCGTTGGTGAAGTGTCCGGCGCCGATCGGCGCGACGGCGCTGTACTGGATCTCGCCCTCGACGAAGAGGGCGTACTCGGTGGTGCCCGAGCCGACGTCGATGAGCAACACGCCCAGCTCCCGCTCGTCGGGGGTGAGCACGGCCTCGGCCGTGGCCAGGGGCTCGAAGACCATCTGGACGACCTCGACGCCCGCCCGGTTGACGCTGGTCAGCAGCGTACGCGAACGGGTGATGTTGCCGGTCACCAGGTGGACCATGACTTCCAGGCGGGTGCCGAGCATCCCCAGAGGATCGTCGATGCCGCCCTGCTCGTCGACGATGAATTCCTGAGGGATGGCGTGCAGGATCTCGCGGTCCGACGGCAGGGCGGCGGACTGGGCGGCTTCCAGCACGCGCTGGATGTCCTGGCGGGTGATCTCGCGGTCCTTGCGGGCCACGCTCACCATGCCGCGGGAGTTGACGCTGCGGATGTCGGCCCCGGCGACGCCGACGTAGGCGCGGGAGATCTCCACCCCGGCCATCACTTCGGCCTCCTCGCTGGCGGCCTTGAGCGCCTCCACCGTGGCTTCCACGTTGACGATGTTGCCCTTGCGCGTGCCGCGGTTGGGAGCCAGGCCCTTGCCGACCACTTCCATCCCGCCCTTGTCGTCGCGCTGGCCGATGAGCACCCCCACCTTGGAGGAGCCGATGTCGATACCGACGAAGTAAGGTTCTGTTTTGGCCATAGGCTGATGACCCTCTCTCTCGAAAAATAGACCCTCAAGCTCCGGTCCCGCCCGAGGGCGGGGGTGTGTCCGCGGGTTGCACGACGATCCTGCGCGAGAAGCGCAGGTCCACCGCCTCGATGCCCGGGTAGCGGCGCGCCAGCTCGGGCAACAGCTCCACGAGATGCTGGACCTTGGGTCCCAGCCGCCCGCTCGTCACCAACAGGGGGAAGGGGAGGGCGTCCGTGTGCATCCGGAAGTCCTCCTCTCCCAGGACTTCGATCCTGGAGAGCTTCGCCGCCCAGTCCGGCTGGGCCCGCCCCAGCTCGGCGGCGACGTCCAGCGCGGCGCCGACGCCGCCCGCCACCGGCCGGCGGGCGAAGCTCACCACCAGGAGGCCGGCCTTGCGGGCCTCCTCCAGCTCGGCCGGCGCCGCCACCGGCGCGATGGCGCGGCCTTCGGAGTCGGCCCAGACCAGCGCGCCCTCGGCGCCCCTCAGCAGGGCCACCGGCCGGCGCTCCGCCACCTTGACCCGCAGGCCGTCGGGAAGCTCCTTGACGATCTCCACCGACTCGACCCACGGATCGCGCTGGACCGCCGCGGCCACCTCGGCCAGCGACAGGCGCACGACGTTCCGCCCCTGGAGCGGCGCCAGCGTCTTGCGGACGGTCGCCTGCGAGACCCGCGGCCCCCGCGCCTCCACCTCGACGCCGCGCAGGGCGAACCGCGGCGCGGTCAGCACCCAGGCCACCACCCCCGCCGGCAGGGCGACCAGGAACAGGGCGGCCAGGAACGGCTTCAGCAGCGTGAGCAGCACGCTCTTCCGCTTGCGGCGCGGCGGCGTGCCGCGCCGGCGCGGCGAGAAGTCCAGGACGCGCCCGCCGGCGCCGGGAGGCGTCAGCGAGGCCATGGCGGTCACGCCTTGCCTCCTTCCGCCGCCAGCGTCTGGCCCAGCCGGTTGACGTCGCCCGCGCCCAGGGTGATCACCACGTCGCCCTCTCCGGCCTCTTCCAGCAGCGCCGGGGTGTCCTTCCAGGCCGGACAGAAATGGACGTTCCGGTGCCCGTGCCGGCGGGCGGACTCCACCAGCAGCTCGCCGGTGACGCCGGGGATCGGCTTCTCGCGCGAGGGGTAGATGTCGGTCACCACCACCATGTCCGCGGCCAGCAGGGCGCGGCCGAATTCCTCGACCTGGTCCTGGGTACGCGAGTAGAGGTGCGGCTGGAAGACGGCGAACACCCGGCCACCGGCGAACGACTGCCGGGCCGCTTGAAGGGTGGCCTCCACTTCTGTCGGATGGTGCGCATAGTCGTCGATCACGGCGGCGCCGCGCCAGGAGCCGATGTGCTCGAAGCGCCGGTGCACGCCCTTGAAGTCGGAAATGGCCTTCGTGATCGTGTCGAAGTCGACGCGCAGGGAGAGCCCGACGCCGATCGCCGCCAGGGCGTTCAAGACGTTGTGGCGGCCGGGGAGCGGCAGGTCGATCCGCCCGAGGTCGATGCGGCCCAGCCGGCGGTCGCCGCGCAGGCGCACGCCGAACCGGCTGCCGCCCGGATGGCTCTCCAGGTCGTAGGCCGTGAGGTCGGCCTGGGGCGAGAAGCCGTAGGTGATGATGCGGCGGTCCGTCACCCGCGGCAGGATGCGCTGCACGTCGGGGTCGTCCAGGCAGAGGATCAGGCGGCCGAAGAACGGCACGCGGTTGGCGAACTCGACGAAGGCGTCCTGGATCGCCTCCAGGTTGCCGTAGGTGTCGAGGTGATCGCGGTCGACGTTGGTGATGACGGCGACCACCGGGGTCAGGCGCAGGAAGCTGCGGTCGAACTCGTCGGCCTCGGCCACCAGGTAGTCGCTCTTGCCCAGGCGCGCGCCCGTGCCGAGCAGGCGCAGGCGGCCGCCCACGATCACGGTGGGATCGAGATCGCCCTCGGTCAGCACGGTGCCCACCAGCGACGTGGTGGTGGTCTTGCCGTGGGTGCCGGCGATGCCGATGCCGTACTTGAGGCGCATCAGCTCGCCCAGCATCTCGGCCCGGCGCACCACGGTGACGCCGCGGCGGCGGGCCTCCTTGACCTCGGCGTTGCCCTCGGCCACGGCGGAAGAGATCACCAGCAGGTCGACGCCCTCCAGGTGGTCGGGCGAGTGGCCCATCTCGACGCGGATACCGAGGTCGCGCAGGCGGTCGGTGACCTCGCTCTCCGAGAGGTCGCAGCCGCTGACCTCGAGGTCGGGCTCGCGGTTGTACTCGCGCAGGATCTCGGCGATGCCGCTCATGCCGGCGCCGCCGATGCCCACGAAGTGGATGCGCTTGAGGTCCGTGAACGGGCTGAGCGGGCTGACCATCAGCGCCTCCCTCCCAGCACCTCGACGCGGTCGGCGATGTCGGCCACGGCGCGGGGACGGGCCAACGAGCGGGCCGCCCGGCCCATCGCGGCGAGACGGGCGCCGTCCGCCAGCAGCTCTCCGGCCTCCTCGGCCAGGCGCTCGGCGGAGAGCTGGTCCGAAGGGATCAGCTCGGCGCCGCCGGCGTCGGCGAGCAGGCGGGCGTTGTCCATCTGGTGACCCTGGGCGATCGACAGCGGGATCAGCAGCGACGGCCGACCGGCGGCGCAGATCTCGGCGAGGGTGATGGCGCCGGCCCGCGAGACCAGCAGGTGGCTCGCCGCCATGGCCGCGGCCACGTCTTCCAGGAAGGGGACGACCTCCACGTGGGGGGCGCCGATCCCGGCGCGCTCGTAGGCGGCCTTCGCGTCCTCCAGGTTCTTCGCCCCCGCCTGATGGGTGATGTGGAGCGTGGGGAAGCGCTCGATCAGCCGCGCCGCCGCGGCGGGCAGGGCCTCGTTGATCTGCCGCGCGCCCTGGCTGCCGCCGAGGACCAGCAGGCGCGGCGAGGCGAGGGCCGGCAGGTCGGCGGGCACGGCGAAGAAGGCGGACCGCACCGGCACGCCGGTGACGAAGCACGGGCACTTGAGGTCGGCGATGGTCTCGCGGTAGCCCACGGCCGCGGCGGTGGCCCAACGCGAGAGCCAGCGGTTGGCCACGCCGGCCTTGCCGTTGGGCTCCAGCAGCATCACGGGCCGGCGGGCCAGGCGCGCGCCCAGCACGGCGGGGGCCGAGACGTAGCCGCCGGTGCCGAGCACGACGTGGGCGCCGATCTTCCGGATCAGACCCGAGGCGGCCGCGCCCGAGCTCATCATGGTCGCCAGCGCCCGCGCCCTGTCGAGCGGTCCGCGGCCCACCAGCGGTCTGGCCGGGAGCGGATAGAAGGGCAGGTGGCGCTGGGTCACCAGCCGCTCCTCCAGCCCGGCGGTGGTGCCGGTGAAGCTCACGCGCCACCCCCGGGCCTGCAGCTCCTCCCCCACGGCCAGCGCCGGGAAGACGTGGCCGCCCGTGCCGCCGCCGGCGAGCAGGACGTGCAGGGGATTGGGAGCTGTTTCCGCCATTCCATTCGTCCGTCCCGTCACGCGTGCTGCGAGATGTTGAGCAGCACGCCGCAGATGCACAGAGTCACCACCAGCGACGATCCGCCATAGGAAATGAAAGGCAGGGGAATGCCCTTCGTCGGCAACAGGGCGATGCTGACGCTGACGTTGATCAGCGCCTGCATGATCAGCACGCCGGTGAGCCCCCAGGCGAGGTAGCGGCCGAAGGCGTCCGGCGCCTTGGCGCCCGCGCGGAAGCCCCGCCAGGCGAGGATGCAGTAAGCGGCCACCACGGCCAGGGCGCCGATCATGCCGAGCTCCTCGGCCACGATCGAGAAGATGAAGTCCGACTCCGGGTGGGGCAGGAAGAAGAGCTTCTGCACGCTCTTGCCCAGCCCGAGGCCGAAGATCCCGCCCGAGCCCACGGCGATCAGCGACTGGAGCGCCTGGAAGCCGTTCCCCAGCGGGTCCTTCTCCGGGTCGAGGAAGGCGAACAGCCGCTGCCGCCGGTAGTCCTCCATCATCACCAGGGCGATCAGCAGCGGCGGCACGACCGCCAGGGCGGCCAGGATGTAGCGCCAGGAAAGCCCGGCCAGGAAGATCATCAGGAAGAAGGTGGCGCCCAGCAGCACCGCCGTCCCCATGTCCGGCTCGAGCAGGATCAGCGCCGCCGTCAGGGCGGTGAAGAGCCCGGTGGGCACCAGGAACGACAGCTCGTTGACCCGCTCCTCCTTCTTGTCGATCTGGTAGGCCAGGAACGGGATCAGCGCCAGCTTGGCCAGCTCCGAGGGCTGCACCGAGATGCCACCCACGAAGAACCAGCGCCGCGTGCCGTTGAGCTGCGGCGCGAACAGCACGCCGATCAACAGCAGGAAGGCCGCGCCGAGCACCGAATAGATCACCGCCGGACTGCGCAGGCGGCGGTAGTCGAGGTGCATCAGGCAGGCCATCAGCAGCAGGCCGAGGCCGGCGGCCACCGCCTGCTTGACCAGGAACGGGCTGATCGAGCGGTCGCGCGCCAGGGCCGAGCTGGCGGAGAAGACCATCACCAGGCCGAAGAACATCAGCAGCACGACACTCGCGAAGAGGACCTTGTCAAAGGCCAGCTTCTTGGCCATGAGGCCCTCCTTCTGTGATCACGCGGACCAGTTCCTGGAAGATCTGGCCGCGGTGTCCGAAGTTGCGGAACTGATCGAAGCTGGCGCAGGCCGGCGAGAGCACCACCACCTCGCCGGACCTGGCGTTAGCGGCGGCGGCGCGCACGGCCTGGTCCATGGTCCCGGAGCGCTCGAACGGCACGGAGCTCCCCAGCGCCCTCTCGAAGTCCGCGGCCGACTCGCCGATGAGGTAGATCCGGCGCGCCTTCCTGCGCACCATGGGCTCCAGCAGCGAGAGGTCGGCCCCCTTGTTGCGCCCGCCCAGGATCAGGTGGACCGTGCCGTCGGCGAAGCCCTCGATGGACTTCATGGTGGCCGCCGGGTTGGTCCCCTTGGAGTCGTCGTAGAAGACCACGCCGTCCCGCTCGCCCGCCTTCTGGAGCCGGTGCGGCAGGCCGGTGAAGCCCGCCAGCGCGGCGCGGATGGCCGCCGGCTCCACGCCTACGGCGCGGGCCAGGAGCGCCGCCGCCATGGCGTTCTCCACGTTCTGGACGCCGGCCAGCGGCACGTCGGAGGCGTGAAACAACTCGATTTCCTCTCGATCCGGAGAGACTTCGATGACGCGCTCGTCCGCCGCCACGTAGCAGCCGTCCGCCACCCGCTCCAGGCGGGAGAAGAGGCGCCTGCGGGCGCGGGTCTCGGTCCGCAGGGTCGCGGGGTCGTCGGCGTTGAGCACGGCGACGCCGTCCGGGTCCTGGTCGCGGAAGAGGCGGGCCTTGGCGGCGCCATAGGCCTCCATGCTCCCGTAGCGGTCGAGGTGGTCCTCGGAGAGGTTGAGGTAGGCCGCCGCCCTGGGCTTGAAGTCGACGATCCCCTCGATCTGGAAGCTCGACAGCTCGACCACGAAGACGCGGCCGGGCGGGCCGTCCACCTTGTCCGAGAGGGGCTCGCCGATGTTGCCGCAGACCTCGACCGGCAGGCCGGCGGCGCGGACCATCTCGCCGGCCATGGCCGTGGTGGTGCTCTTGCCGTTGCTGCCGGTGATGGCCACCACCGGACCGTTCAGGTAGGGGAAGGCCAGCTCCACCTCGGCGATCACCGGCACGCCCCGCCGCCGCGCCGCCTCCAGGACCGGGCGGTCCAGGGGTACGCCGGGCGACACCACCACCAGGTCCACGCCCTCGGGCAGCGCGGCCGAGCCGCCGCCGGGCACCAGCTCCACCTGTCCCGCGAGGTCGCCGGCGTCCACGGCCTTGTCGTCCACCGCCAGGACGGCGGCGCCGCGGGCCAGCAGCAGGCGGGCCGCGGCGCGGCCGGAGAGCCCGAGACCATAGATCAGCGCCCGCTTCATCGCAGCTTCAGGGTCGAGAGCGAAAGCAGCGCGAACAGGATCGAGAGGATCCAGAAGCGCACGATGACTTTCGGCTCGGCCCAGCCCGAGAGCTCGAAGTGGTGGTGGAGCGGCGACATACGGAAGACCCGCTTGCCCCGCAGCTTGAACGAGGTCACCTGGATGATGACCGAGAGCGCCTCCAGCACGAACAGGCCGCCCACCAGGGCGAGGACGATCTCCTGCTTGGCAAGGATGGCGACGCTGCAGATCGCGGCGCCCAGCGCCAGCGAGCCCACGTCGCCCATGAAGACCTCGGCCGGATGCGAGTTGAACCAGAGGAAGCCGATGCCCGCCCCCACCAGCGCGCCGCAGAAGACCGCCACCTCGCCTACGCCCGGAACGTACTGGACCTGGAGGTAGCCGGCGATGACCCGGTTGCCCGCCACGTAGGTGAAGACGGCGTAGGTGGCGGCGGCCACGGAGGTCGAGCCGATGGCCAGGCCGTCGAGGCCGTCGGTGAGGTTCACGGCGTTGGACGACCCCACCAGGATGAAGGCCACGAACGGGATGTAGAGGTAGCCCAGGTTGATCACGAGCTGCTTGAAGAACGGGAAAGCCACCGTAGTGTCGAACCCGGGTAGGAAGAGCAGCGCCACTCCCGCGGCCGTGCCCGCCACGATCTGCAGCCCCATCTTGGCGCGGGCGGTGAGCCCGAGGTTCCGCCGCTTCGCCACCTTGAGGTAGTCGTCGGCGAAGCCGATGGCGCCGAAGGCCAGAGTCACCAGCACGACGATCCAGACGTAGACGTTCCGCAGATCCGCCAGGAGCAGGGTCGGGATCATGGTGGCGAACAGGATCAGCAGGCCGCCCATGGTGGGCGTGCCCGCCTTGACCTGATGGGCCTGGGGGCCGACGTCGCGGATGTTCTGGCCCACCGAGAGGCGCCGGAGCTGGCGGATGAACCACGGCCCCAGCAGCCAGGAGAGGATCAGGGCCAGCACGATCGCCGCCGCCACCCGGAAGGTGATGTAGCGGAAGACGTTGAAGGCCGGGATCACGTCCCGCAACGGATAGAGGAGGTGGTAGAGCATCAGTGGCTCCCTCCCTCGGTGGAGCCCACCAGCCGCCGGACGACCTTGTCGAGCCCTATGCCGCGCGACGCCTTGACCAGCACTACGTCCCCGGAGCGGACCTCGGCGGCCGCCCAGTCCGCCGCGGCCGCGGCGTCCGGCAGCCAGACGGCGCCGGGTCCGGCCCCGGCCGCCAGCTCGTGGGACAGCTCCCCGACCCCCACCACCGGCGCGAACCCGAGCCGCGCCGCGTGCTCGCCCGCCTCGCGGTGGAAGCGCGGCCCCTCGGGACCCAGCTCGCGCATGTCGCCCAGCACGGCCACCCGGCGCCCGGCGGGATAGGCCGCCGCGCTCTCCAGAGCCTTGCCGAGGGCGTCCGGGTTGGAGTTGTAGGAGTCGTCGATCAGCGTGAAGCCCGCCTCGGTCCGGTGCACCACGCCGCGCATGGACGCCGGCTTGACGTTCCGCACCGCCGCCGCGATCTCCTCCAGCGAGAGCCCCAGCGTCCAGGCGCAGGCCGCCGCCGCCAGACAGTTCTCGACGTTGTAGAGGCCGTGCAGCGGCAGGCGAACCTCCATGGACTCCCCGCCTGCCTCCAGGCGGAAGCGGCTGCCCACCGCGCCGCCGGGCTCCGGGGCGATGTCCAACGCCCGCACGTCGGCGTCCGGCGATCTCTGGGAGTACCAGACCACCCGCGCGCCATGTCGGCGGGCGATACGCGTCACCTCGGGGTCGTCCGCGTTGGCCACGATGAAGCCGTCCGGGGCGAGACCGGCCAGGATCTCGGACTTGGCCTCGGCGATGGCCTGCACGCTGTCGAAGAACTCCAGGTGGACGGGCCGCACGACGGTGAAGACGGCGGCGTCCGGCTTGCCCAGCAGCGACAGCTCGCGCAGCTCGCCCGGTGTGGACATCCCCATCTCCGCCACCATCCACTCCGTGCCGTCCGGCACGTTGAGCAGCGACAGGGGGAAGCCGTAGAGGTTGTTCAGGTTCCCCGGCGTCCAGGCGGTGCGGAAGCGGCTGCCGAGGATCGCCCCCAGCAGCTCCTTGGTGGTGGTCTTGCCCGCCGAGCCGGTGATCCCCACCAGCTTTTCGGGGACGCGGGCGCGGACGAAACGCGCCAGGTCGTGCAAGGCCTTGAAGGTGTCCTCCACCCGGATCACCGCTCCAGTGGGCGGCGCCGGCACGTCCTCCTGGACCACGGCCGCCGCCGCGCCCTTCGCCAGCGCGTCCGCGACGAAGCGGTGGCCGTCCGTCTGCGCGCCCTTGTAGGCGAAGAAGGCCTCGCCCCCACGGATCGCGCGCGAATCGATCGCCGCGCCGTCGATCATGGCGTCCGCGCCGCCGGCCGCGATCCGGCCGCCGACCGCCCGCGCCGCTTCACCGACCGACAGCCGAGCCAAAGCGCTCCTCCAGGGCCTTCCCGATCTCCTCGAGATCCGAGAACGGCAGTTTCCGGTCGCCGATGATCTGTTCCCGTTCGTGCCCCTTGCCCGCGATCAGCACGGCCCATCCGGGCTCCGCGGCGGCGATGGCCTCGCGGATGGCCTCGCGGCGGTCCGGCACCAGGCGGTAGCCCCGGTTGCCGCTGGCCTTCAGCCCCTCCTCGATGGCGGCCAGGATGGCCAGCGGGTCCTCGCTGCGCGGGTTGTCCGACGTGGCGATCACCAGGTCGGCCAGCTCGCCCGCCACCTTGCCCATGATGGGCCGCTTGCCGGGGTCGCGGTCGCCGCCGCAGCCGAACACCACCGCCACCTTGCCGCCGCCCACCACCTCGCGCGCCGAGCGCAGGGCGGCGTCCAGGGCGGCGTCGGTGTGGGCGTAGTCCACGTAGACCGGGAACGGCTGGCCGTGGTCCACGGGCTCCATGCGTCCGGGGATGGGCCGCTGGGCTTCAAAGGCCTCGGCCACGGCGGCGTGGGAGAGCTCCAGCGTCTCGGCCGCCGCGGCGGCGGCCAGCAGGTTCGAGAGGTTGTAGCGCCCCAGCAGCGGCGAGCGGAACGGCAGCTCGCCCCGGGGGGTCGCCAGCACCCCCGAGAGCCCCGCGGTCGAGAGGACGACATCGCGCACGCTCACGTCGCCCTCTTTGCCGAAGGTGCCGAAGGTCAGGGCGTCCGGCAGCTCGCGGGCGAGCCGGCGGCCGTACTCGTCGTCCAGGTTCACCGCCGGCCGGCGGCCCGGCTTCAGGCGGCCGAAGAGCTTGCGCTTGGCCGCGAAGTAATCCTCGAAGTCCTTGTGGTAGTCGAGGTGGTCGCGGGTCAGGTTGGTGAACACCGCCGCGTCGAAAGCGGCGCCGTCCACCCGGCCCATGGCCAGGGCGTGCGAAGAGACCTCCATGGCCACCGCGCCGGCGCCGTCGTCCTTCATCCGCCGCAGGATGCGGAAGAATTCCGACGCCTCCGGAGTCGTGTGGCCGCCGGCGTAGGACTGGTCGCGGAAGCGGTAGCCGAGCGTGCCCAGGAAGCCGGCGGGAACGCCCGCGGCCTCGAAGATGGCCGTCATCAGGGTCGCCACCGTGGACTTGCCGTTGGTGCCGGTGACGCCGGCCAGGATCATCTCCCGGTCGGGATGGCCATAGACGCGCGCCGCCAGGGGACCGAGCACGAAGCGCGGCTCGGGCGTAGCCAGCCAGGGCACGTCCAGACCGGCCGCCGCGCCCCCGGGCTCGGGACCGGCCACGGCCACGGCTCCCGCCTTCACCGCCGCCGCGGCGAACGCCCGGCCGTCGAACCGCGCGCCGGGGAGGGCCACGAACAGGTCCCCCGGACGCACGGCGCGGGAGTCGTGCTCCACGCCCCGCACCTCGGGGTCTGAGCCGAAGCTCCCGCTCACGGGCAGGCCGTTCACCAGCTCAGAAAGACGCATGAGAGCGACCTCCCTCCGGTGAAGAGTGATCGCTCTCGGGAGCCTCCCCGGCGCCGCCGGCCGAAGCTGGAGGCCCCACGGAATCGGTAGGCCGCCAGAGCGTCGGGTCGTCGCCGTCCGCCGGCACGTCCTCCGCCGCCGCGGTCCCGCCCGCGGCCGGCAGCTTCGCCAGCACCATCTCGCCCGGCCAGACCATGGGACGCTCCCGCTCGGGGTGGATGCCCCGGTAGAGCAGCACCTGCCGGGCGATGTCGCCGAAGATGGGCGCCGCCACCTGGCCGCCGTGGTACTCCCACCCTTTGGGCTCGGCGATGGCCACCACCCCGACGATGACCGGCCGGTCGGCGGGGGCGAAACCCACGAAGCTCGGCAGATAGCCGTTCCGCAGGTAGCCGCCCGGCACCGGGATCTGCGCGGTGCCGGTCTTGCCCGCCACCCGGTAGCCGGGCACCGCGGCGGCCCTGGCCGTGCCGGCGGTCACCACCCCTTCCATCATCCACTGGAGCTCCTGGGCCGTGGACGGGCGGAGGGGCCGGCCCGCCACCGGCGGCGCGGAGAACTTCGGCACCCGGACCTCCCCCCGGCTGACCGCCGCCACCACGTGGGGCCGCAGCAGCTCGCCGTCGTTGGCCACCGCCGCCGCCGCCGCGCCGAGCTGGATCGGCGTGACGGAGATGCCCTGCCCGAAGGCGACGTAGGCCTTGTCGAGCGGCCCCCAGCGCTCCACCGGGTGCAGGATGCCGGCGCTCTCGCCCGGCAGGTCGATGCCGGTCACCTTTCCGAAGCCGAAGCTGCGGATGGTGCGGTACAGCCGCTCGTCGCCGATCCGCAGCGCGGCCTTGATGACGCCGACGTTGCTGGACTTCGCCAGCACCTGGGCGAAGGTGAGGCGGCCGAACGGCTTGTGGTCGCGGATGCGGATGCCGAGGAGGGTGATCCCTCCCATCTCGCAGTCGAGCTCCTCCTCCGGCCGGATCAGCCCCGACTCCAGCGCCGCCGCCGCGGTGATGATCTTGAACGTCGAGCCGGGCTCGTAGACGTCCATGATGGCGCCGTTGCGCCAGCGGCTCCGGGGATAGCGGCCGAAATGGTTGGGATCGAACGACGGGTACGAGGCCATGGCCAGCACGCCGCCGGTCGCGGGGTCCAGGAGCAGGGCCGTGCCCCGCTTGGCGTGGCGCTCCCGCACCGCCTTGGCCAGCTCGCGCTCCACGATGTACTGGATCGTGGCGTCGATGGTCAGATGGAGGTCGTGCCCGGGCTCGGCCTCGGCGAACGACAGGTCGGGCGAGATCAGCGTGCCGCGCTTGGCGTCCCGCAACACCGTCCGCTTCCCCACCTTGCCCGCCACCTCCTTGTCGTAGAGCAGCTCCAGGCCGGCAAGACCATGATTGTCCGTGCCCACGTAGCCGAGGATCTGGGCCGCCAGGCTCCCCATCGGGTAGTAGCGCTTGCTCTCCTGCAGGAAGTAGATGCCGGGGAGCTTGAGGGCGCGCACCTTCTCCGCCACCGGCGGATCGAGCTTGCGCGCCACCCAGGCGAACTCGCGGTCGCGGTCCTTGACCAGCAGCCGGGCGAGCTTCGCGGCGTCGAGGTCCGGGATCACCGCCGCCAGCTCCCGCGCCGTGGCCGCCGGGTCCGCGATCTCCGGCGGCACGGCGTAGGCCGAATCGACCTGGATGGAGACGGCCAGCTCGCGTCCGCGGGCGTCGTAGATCGTGCCGCGGGGCGGATCGAGGGTGACCACCCGCTGCTGCTGGCGCTCGGCCTTGCCGACGTAATGGTCGTAGCGCGCCACCTGGAGGTGGTAGAGCCGGGCCACGATGAGCAGCACCCAGACGGCGACCAGACCGGCCACGGTCAGCAGCCGGCTCTTCACGGCAGCTCCTCCCAGAAGACCACCTGCTCCAGCGCGGGCGGCTGCATCTTCAGCTCGCCCACGGCCCGCTTCTCGATCTGCAGGGGACTGGCGAGGTACGAGGCCTCCAGGCGGAGCTGCCGCTCCTGCCGCTCCGCTTCGTCCAGCTTCTTTTCCAGCTCGTTGATGCGATAGCCCGCGCCGGTCACTTCGAGATGGATCCAGGTGTACGCCAGGAGGCCGCCGCCGAGGCAGACGACGACCAGCAGGACCAGGGCCAGCTCGCGCACGCGGCGCCGGTCGCGCTCGCGCACGAGGTAGGTGTTGACCACCGGCCGCGTGAAGGCGTACGCGTTCCTCAAGGCGTCACAGCCTCCGGGCCGCCCGCAGCTTCGCCGAGCGCGAGCGCGGATTGAGGGCGACCTCTTCCTCGGCCGGACGCACCGGCTTGCGGGTCAACACCTCGATGAGCTGGGTCTCCGAGTGGGGCCGGCCGGTCACCGGGTCGACGTCCCCCCGGGCCAGGTCGCGCAGGGTGTTCTTGACGATGCGGTCTTCGAGGCTGTGGTAGGAGATGACGACCAGACGGCCGTCCATCTCCAGGAGGTTCACCGCCTCCTGGAGGAAGGCCTCGAGCCCGGCCAGCTCCTCGTTGACCTCGATGCGCAGGGCCTGGAAGACCCGCGTCGCGGGATCGATCTTCTCCTCGCGCGCCGCCCGGGGCCCCTTGACCTGGGCGATCAGCTTGCGGAGCTGACCGGTGGTCTCGAAGGGGCTCTCCGTCCGGGCCCGGGCGATGGCGCGGGCGATCCGCCGCGCCTGCCGCTCCTCGCCGTACTCCCTGAAGATTCTTTCCAATTCCCCCTCCGAGAATTGATTGACCACGTCCGCCGCGGTCAGGTCACCCAGGCCCATCCGCATGTCGAGCGGCCCGTCGAGCCGGAAGCTGAATCCCCGCTCCGCCGTCTCGAGCTGCATCGAAGAGACACCGAGGTCGGCCAGGACGCCCGCGACGCCGCCACTGTCGCGATCGATGCCGACGGTTTCCATGGCCTGCCGGAACCGCTGAAAATTCGCGTGCACCAGCCGCACGCGGTCCCCGAACCGTTCGAGCCGCCGCGCCGCCCGCTCCAGCGCCGCGGGGTCGCGATCGATGCCGACGAGGCGGGCCTCGGGAGACGCCGCGAGCAACGCTTCGGAGTGGCCCCCCAGCCCCACGGTCGCGTCGACGAACAGACCTCCGCGCCCGGCCCCGAGCCCTTCGAGGCTCTCCGCGAGCAAAACGGGCACGTGCTGAACTTCCAACGGCTCGACCGTCCTCCTTCCGCGGACCGCGAGGCCCGCTCAGATCCCTTGCGCGCTGAGGGCACTGAAGTCCTCGTCCGTGAACGGCTGATCCTGCAGCCGCGACACGAAGCGCTCGTGGTTCCACACCACCAGGTGGTCGAGCTGGCCGCTGACCACCACGTCGCCGTTCATGCTGGCGCTCTCCCGCAGGATCTGCGGGATCACGATCCGCCCCTGCGGGTCCACCCGCACCTGCTGGCCGAAGTAGTTGACCCGCTCCAGGAAGCGCATCTTGGTACGGTCCGTGGCCGGCATCGCCGACAGCCGCCGCTCGATCTCCTCCCACACGGGCAGCGGATAGAGCAGCGCCGAGTCCCCCTGGACCGAGGTGACGAACAGGTCCGGCCCGAAGCGCTCCTCCATCAGACGGCGAAAGTCCGTGGGGATCTTCAGGCGTCCCTTGTCGTCGATTTTGGTTGGAGCGCTTCCACGAAACATGACTTGGCCCCGATACCTCAGCTACTGAGGTCAAAGCCTAGCAGTCCGCTCCACTTTTGTCCATTTTTTTCCACCACGGACCACCAAAATTCTCACGGTGATCGAAAGGCACGCGCAAACGGGGCGAAACACGCTGTCAGGAAGGGACCAGAAGGGAAAGAAAAACGCCCGCGAACAGGTCGCGGGCGTTCGGAGAGGCGGCCGATCAGAGCCTCAATTTCCTACCAGCGCGCCCGGCGGCGGAGAAGGCGGCGGCACCTCGGTCGGCGCCGGGCTGGGGCCCACCGGCTTGGGCGTGGGGAGGCTGCCCGGCTGGCCGCCCGGCATGGTGGGCGAAGTGGCCGGCGAGGCCGGCTCGGAGCCCGTCGGAGGCGCGGTCTCCGGCGCGCCGGTGTCGGCCGGGAGGCCTTCGCCGCCCTCCGACTCTTCCTCGGCGAGGAAACGCCGGAAGTTGGCCGCCTCGGCGGGCGGGTTGGCCACGATCAGGGCCTTCTGCTCCAGCTCCGCCATGTACTTGGAGAACTCTTCGCGGAAGACCCGTTGCTGCTCGCGCTGCTCGATGGCGGCCGAGACCTCGGCGAACGGCGCCACGCGCGACTCGCGGCGGTCGAGCACCTGCACGATGTGAAGGCCGCCGCGGGCGGGCACCGGCTCGCTCAGGGAGCCCGTCGGGAGCGCCCAGATGGCGGTCTCCAGGCTCTTGTCCAGGTCGCCGGGCGAGACCCAGCCCAGCTCGATGACGTTGCTCACTCCCTGGCCGGCGTGCTCGGCCACGGCGTCGGCCAACGACCCGCCGCCGAGCACCCGGGTGCGGATCTCCGCGGCGACGCGGCTCCTCTCCTCGGCCGGCGCGCCCTCCTCCAGCACCACCACCTCGCGGAGCTGGAGCTGCTCGGGCTGGCGGAACTGCTCGAGGTTCTTGCGGTAGTAGCGGCGGAGGTCCTCCTCCTCGATCTGGACGCGCGCCTCGATGTCCCGCCGGCGCGCCTCGTCCAGCCGCTGCTGCGAGCGGATCTGCTCGCGGAGCTGCTCCATGGTCATCCCGGAGCTGGCCAGGGCCGCCTGCAGCTCCTGGTCGGTCTTGAGGTTGAAGTTCTCCCGGATGCGGGCGATGGCGGCGTCGATCTGGGCGTCGCTGATGCCGATGCCGAGCTGATCGGCCCGGGACTCCAGGAGCAGCTCGCGGTACATGGCGGCGAACGTCGCGTCGCCGGCGGCGGCGAGATGGCGCTGCCGCTCTTCGGGATCCTGCGTCCGGCGTCCCATGTCGGCGATCACGGCCTCGCGCCGCTTCTCGTAGTCGTGGAGCGTGGCGATGCGGTCGTTGACCCGCAGGACGATGCGGTTCAACACCTCGGCGTGGAGCGCCGGGACCGCCCCGAGGCACGCCAGGAAAAGAAACAGGCTAGCCAGCCTTCTTGGTCTGCGATTCACCATAGGGACCCTCATAGCCGAACGGCAGATTCCGTTCGTAAACCTTGACATTGTATTGACGCCTGGCCTCCTGGACCAGCGAGCCCAGGAGCCGGTCCGCCCGCTCGCGGCGCAGGCGGGCCACGATCTCGTCCCGCGCGGCCTCCAGGGGCACCACCTCCGCCGGCTCCCGCTCCGTCACCTGGAAGATGTGGAAGCCGTAGTCCGCCTGCACCAGGCCGCTCACCTCGCCCGGCCCGAGGCGGAAGATGATGTCCGCGAAGGCCGGCGGCAGCTCGGCGCGCGACAGCTCACCCTGGTAGCCGCCCGACCCCGCGCTGGGGTCCCTGGAGAGCCGCCGCGCCACACCTTCGAAGGGCTGGCCGGCGGCGATCTCGCGCAGGGCCTTCTCGGCGCTGGCCCGGTCCTCGGTCAGGATCTGCCGCACCCGCACCCGCTCCGGCCGCGCGAACTCCTGGCGGTGCGCCTGGTAGAAGCCGGCGATCTCCGCCGCGTCCGGCTCCCGCCGCAGCCCGTCCTGGAGCAGCGCGTCGATGGCCCGCCGCCGGCCGGCGGCGCCCTCGGCCGCAGCCGCCGCTCCCCGGTCCACCGCCAGCCGCGCCAGCAGCCGCTCTTCCAGGAACTGGTCGAACAGTCCGGAGAGGACGTCGCCGCCGAGCGTGCCGCCGGTGTCGCCCACGGCGGCCTCGATGTAGGCCTCGAGCTCCGAGTATCGCACCTCGGTCTCGCCGATGCGCGCCACCACGTCCGGCGCCGGCGGCGCGGGCCGCTGACAGGCCATCACCAGCAACGCCATCCCGAAGCCCAATGTTCCCTTGCCCGCGGCTCTCATGGTTTTCTTTCTTATCGAGGCCGGTTACTGCGCCAGCGACTCCAGGGTCTCCCGCGCCGTGGTGACAAGCTGCCGCCCGCCGCCGCCCGGCAGCGAGAGCACGCCGGTGGGGCTGAAGCTGGCGCCCGGCATGGTGGAGACCATCTCGATCAACCTCTCGACATCAATTCGCGCGTCGCGGCGCAGACGGATGACCAGCTCGCCCGACTTGGCGGAGATCGACTGTACCCGCAGCGACTCGGCCAGCCGCTTGAGCGCCGCCACCTCCACCAGCGTCTCGACCGAAGCGGGCGGCGGACCGAAACGGTCCTTGAGCTCCGCCAGGATCTCCCGCTCGGGCTCGTCGGCGATCTTGCGGTAGAGCTCCATGCGCAGGTTGGCGTCGTCCACGTAGTCCTGCGGGATCGACATCGGCACCGGCAGGTCGAGCGCCACCGACGGCGCCTCCTCCACCACCTCGCCGCGCAGCTCGCGGACGGTCTCCTCCAGCAGCTTGAGATAGGTCTCGATGCCCACCGATCCGATGTGGCCGCTCTGCTCGCCGCCGAGCAGGTTGCCGGCGCCGCGGATCTCCAGGTCGCGCGCCGCGATCCGGAAGCCGGCGCCGAGGTCCGAGAACTCCCGCAGCGCCGCCAGCCGCTTGCGCGCGGCCTCCGAGAGCACGCGGTCCTCCGGCACCAGGAAGTAGCAGTAGGCGAGCTGGTTGCTGCGTCCCACGCGGCCCCGGAGCTGGTAGAGCTGCGCCAGCCCGAAGCGGTCCGCCCGGTGCACGATCATGGTGTTGACGTTGGGGATGTCGATGCCGTTCTCGATGATCGTCGAGGCCAGCAGGACGTCGAAGTCGCCGCGGGTGAAGGCGTGCATGCGCCGCGACAGCTCCTCCTCGTTGAGCTGGCCGTGGCCCACCGTCACCCGGATGCCCGGCACGATCTCGCGCAGCTTCGCCAGACGGTCCTCGATCGACTCCACCCGGTTGTACACGTAATAGACCTGCCCGCCCCGCTCCAGCTCGGCCTCGATCGCCTCCCGCACGAGGTTGTCGCCGTACGGCAGGATCGCCGTCTCCACCGCCATGCGGTCGCGGGGCGGCGTTTCGATCACCGACAGGTCGCGCACGTTGGCGAGCGAGAGCTGGAGGGTGCGCGGCACCGGCGTGGCCGACATGGCCAGCACGTGCACGTTCTTCTTGAGCTGCTTCAGCCGCTCCTTCTGCGCCACGCCGAAGCGCTGTTCCTCGTCGATGATCATCAGCCCCAGCTTCGGGAGCTGGATGTCCTTGGAAAGCAGCCGGTGCGTGCCGATCAGGATGTCGACCTTGCCCTCGCCCAGCCGCTTCTTGAGCTCCCGCATCTCCTGCGGCGAGCGGAAGCGCGACACCATCTCGACGTTGATGGGAAATCCCGCGAAACGCTTCTTGAAGGTCTCCAGGTGCTGGTCCGCCAGGATGGTCGTCGGCGCCAGCACCGCCACCTGGTAGCCGCCGTCCACCGCCTTGAACGCCGCGCGCATGGCGACCTCGGTCTTGCCGTAGCCGACGTCGCCGCACAGCAGGCGGTCCATGGGCCGCTCGCGCTGGAGGTCCTCCTTGATCATGGCGATGGCTTCGAGCTGGTCCGGCGTCTCGTCGTACGGGAACGCCGCCTCGAACTGGTGCAGCATGTCGGTGTCCGGCGGCATGGCCGGCGCCCGGGCCACCTGGCGTTCGGCGTAGAGCTTGAGCAGCTCCCCCGCCATGTCGCGCATGCCCTTCTTGACCCGCGCCTTGGTCTTGTTCCAAGACGTGCCGCCGAGCTGGTCCAGGCGCGGCGCCACGCCTTCGATGCCGCTGTACTTCTGGACCTGGTCGATGCGCGAGAGGGGCAGCAGCAGGCGCTTGCCGCTGGCGTAGGAGATCTCCATGACCTCGGTCTCGGCGGCGGCGCCGGCCGAAGCCAGGTCGCGCAGGGCCGGCGGCAGCCCGCCCGCGCCGTTGCCGTCGCCGCCCACGGAGCGCAGGGCCACGAACTGGCCGATGCCGTGGTCCACGTGGACCACGAAGTCCCCCACCTTGAGGTCGCGCAGGCTGGAGAGGAACGGGCCGTAGCGGGTCGCCCGTCCCGGCCGGCGCTGGAGCTTGGCCTGCGAGAGGAGCTGCTGCTCGCCGTAGACCACCACGCCCGCCGGCGGCAGGCGGAAGCCGCGGCCCAGGTCTCCGTTCACCAACTCGACGCCGCCGCGGCCGATCACGATCTCGCGGCCTTCCAGCAGCTCCTCGATGCGCCGCCGGTGGGCCGGCGAGACCACCACGACGCACCGCTCGCCGCGCGCCCGGGCCGTGGCCACCTCCTGCGGGAAGCGCGGGAGCTGGCCGTGGAAGAGATCGGTCAGCGCGCCCCGGAAGTCGGCCCCGCTCCCCTCGCCGTCCCGGCCGCCGCCGACCACCAGGTCCCGCAGGCGCAGGGGAGCCTTGGCCAGCGCCTCCCGCACCGCGTCCGTGGGGTGCTCCAGCATCTCCGGCGGCACCGCCAGCTTGCCGTGCTCCTGGCGCGCCGTGAAGTCCATCCGCAGGCGCTCGTCGTGGTGGACCACCTCGGCCTCCAGGGCCGGGGGATCGATCGCGAACACCACCGGATCCGGCAGCGTCTCAGGCAGCGAGACCGTCCTCTTCGCCAGCAGCGGCAGATAGTTGTCCCAGCCCGGGAACTCGCCGCGCGTCCGCAGTCCTGCCAGCAGCTCCGCCGCCTCCGGCCCCCAGTCCGGATCGGCCGCCTGCCCGCCCGACAGCAGGTCGGCCAGGCGCCGCGCCTCCTCCGCTCCCATGGGGAAGAGCGAGAGCGGCAGCAGCCGGACCGAGTCCAGCGTGTCCTCGGAGCGCTGCGACTGGGGATCGAACCAGCGGATGGACTCGACGGTGTCGCCGAAGAAATCGAGACGGACGGGCGAGTCCTCGCCGGGCGGGAAGACATCCAAAATGCCGCCGCGCACCGCGAAGTCGCCCACCTCGTAGACCAGGTCCATGCGGCGGAAGCCGTAGCGGATCAGGTGATCGGCCACCAGCTCCGGCGGCCAGTCCTCGCCGGGGCGGAGCGTCAGGACCGCCTTCCTGTACTCCTCGCGGGTGGGGAGCCGGCGGAACAGGGCGCGCGGGGTGGCGACCACGATGGCCGCCTTGCCGGAGGTCACGCAGTCCAGGGCCACGGACTCCTGGGCCCGCACCATCAGGGAGGTTTCGGTTTCCTGATAGGGGGTCAGGGAAGGCGTGGGGAAGTAGACCACCCCACCGTCCCCGTCATCGCGGCCGAAGAGCCGTGCCGCCTCGATCCACGTCAGGGCGTCCGCCTCGCGGGGCACCAGGACCAGGATCGGCCGGCCGAGATCTTTCGCCAGTAGCTCGCCTACCCACGCCGCCGCCGGCACGGGCAGGCGCACCACGTCCCCGAGCCCCTGGACAAGGCTCTTATAGGGCGTACTACTACGTAGCGTCCGGGAGAGATCCTCCCACGCCGGGTCGGTCATTCGGAGAGTCTAACGTGGTTGATAGAGATGGGGATTCCAGGCTTCTTTGCGCTGCCTGAACGTGCTGAAAATCCAGCGCACTGAATTCAAATTCAACTATTTGAAGGGATGTGTTCCCGCGACTGCGCATGGAGCCGCGCCAGCAACCATTCCCGTCCGTGCACAAGCGCCAGCGCCGCCGCCACGCAGGCGAAAACCCCAGCGATCAACTGAACGCCCCAGAGGAACCAAGAGATTTGGCCCGGCGGTTGGTAGAAGCCGTACAGGCTCAGCCCGATCCCCCACACCACCGCCGCCATGATCCCCACGCAGAGGGCTGATTCCGTCGCTTCGTCCTGAACCTTGAACACCGTCGATTCTCCTTCGCCTGGCGCCGTCCCCCTCCAGGGATCGGCGTTGCACAGGATCCTGAGCAATTGCCATGCCATATCCCCATTTCGAACTGCCCTCTAGAGGTCTCTCCCTGGCGGCGGGGCCGGGCTCTCGCCCACCGGCCCCGCCATGCTAGGCTCCCGCTCGTCCGTGATTTCTTAGGAGGGAACATGGCTATCCGCTATCCTCAAGAGGCCGTGCTGCGGGACGGCCGTCGTCTGCTGATCCGTCCGTTCACCGAGAACGACGTCGACGCCCTCTACGAGTTCTTCCACCACCTGCCCGAGGACGTCCGCCGCTTCGCCTGGGACCGGATCGACAACCGCGCCCTGATCGAGAGCTGGGGCCGCGAGCTCGACTATGGGAAGGTCCTGCCGCTGCTGGCTTGGGACGGCCGGAAGATCGTGGCCGACGCCACCCTGCACCGCCGCGAGGGGAGCCCCCTGCGGCTGGTCGGCCGCGTCAAGTGGCTGATCGACCCCTCCTACCGGGGCGTCGGCCTGGGCTCTCTCCTGATCAACAACTTCATCGCCACCGCCCGCTCCAACGGCCTGCGCCACCTCACCTGCATGCTGGTCTCCGACTTCGAGTCCGACGCCGTCGAGACCCTCAAGAACCTCGGTTTCGAGGGCTACACCGTCCCCGGTTACGGGACCGACCCGGATGGGAATCAGCACGACATGATCAAGATGGTTTTGAAGTTGTGAGCCGGCCGCGGGAGACCTGAAGGGACCTCAAGGACACCAGGGACCTCAAGGACGACAACTCTGCTGGCCTTGCTGTCCTTGTTGTCCTTGTTTTTGCAACCCCCTCCGTTGACTTCCGCCCCCGGTTCTGTTTCCATGCGCGGGAACGTCCACAACCTGGAGGCCCGTCCATGAACGTCGCCTTTCTCAAGCCCCCCATCGGCGGAATCCTGGGTCTGGAGATGCTGACCTTCGTGGAGCCGCTCGGCCCGATTTCCATCGCCGGCGGTCTCGAACAGGACGGCCACGCCGTCAGGATCTTCGACATGCGGATCGACGGGGAGGAGAAGGGCATGGCCCTCTGCCGCGCTTTCAATCCCCAGGTCGTGGGCCTCCAGTGCAACTTCACCACCGAGCGCTTCCGCACCCTGCGGCTGGCCGAGCGGGTGCGCCGGGAGATGCCCGACGCCTTCATCGTCGTGGGCGGGCACGATGCCTCCCGCGAGCCCAACTGGTTCCTCCAGCCTGTCCTCGACGCCGTCGCGATCGGCGACGGCGAGGAGGTCATGCCCGCGCTGGTCGACGCCCTGGATCGCGGCGGCGACCTCAAGAATGTCCCGGGCCTGCTCCTCAACGACGGCGGCGAGCCCGTGTTCACCGGCGCGGCGCCCACCCGAAAGAACCTGGACGAGCTGCCCCTGCCCGCCCGGCACCTCATCGCCCACTACGCTCCGCACTACTACATCAATTTCCGCAAGCCCCTGGCCCTGATGGAGACGGCGCGCGGCTGCCCGTTCAAATGCAATTTCTGTTCGGTCTGGAAGTTCCACGAGAGCACCTTCCGCCAGAAATCCCCCGAGCGGGTCGTCGAGGAGCTGCGCCAGATCGAGGCGCCCAACATCTTCATCACCGACGACATCTTCTGGATGGACGTCCGCCGCGGCGAGGAGATGGCGCGGCAGATCAAGGCGGCGGGGATCAAGAAATACTTTACCGTGCAGACCCGCACGGACATCATCTGCAAGTTCCCCCACCTGATCGAAATGTGGAAGGAGTGCGGCCAGCTCTCCATCTTCCTCGGCCTGGAAGCGGTCACCGACGAGGGGCTGAAGGCTGTCAACAAGAGCAACACGATGGTCAACAACGCCCGCGCCCTGGCCATCCTCCGCGAGATGGGCGTCGGCTACACGCCCAACTTCATCGTCGATCCGGCCTGGGACCACGAGGACTTCGCCCGCCTGCGCTCCTGGATCGACGAGACCGGCGCCTACAACAGCGGCTTTTCGATCCTGACGCCGCTGCCCGGCACCGATCTCTGGGAGACCGCCCAGCGGCAGGTGACCACCCACAACTGGGAGATGTACGACATCGTCCATACGGTCCTACCCACCCGGCTGTCCTTGCAGGATTTCTACGAGGAATACTCGCGGCTCTGGCGCCACGTCCTGGAGGTCCGCTACCGCCACCGCGGCAAGGCGCGCACCTACATCGCCCTGGGGGCGGCGCTCGCCACCGGCAAGGTGTCGCTGGGCGCCGTGCGCAAGGGGATGAACATCGCCAACGTCTTCAGCAAGCCCGAGACGTTCCTCAAGGATCACCGGGACCTGCCGGGAGAGGCGGCCGCTTCGTGAGCTCAGCGCTATACTTCCAGACATGAAAGCCCTGAAGATCCAAGGCCTGGAAGCCGCGGTCGCCAAGCTCAAGGAGGACCCTGATCATCCAGTCCTCGCCGAGGTCGATGGCTTGGTCATCGAGATGCGCTACAGGGGCCGTCCCGCAGCCTCGGAAGGGCGGGCTCTCTTCGAGGCGCTCAATCGCGCTTACGGCGATGATTCGCCAGACTCCGACGAGATGGCGCGCCGCCGTGCCATGCGGGACAAGCAGCGCCGATTGGTGACCGGCGAGTGGTGATCCAACAGGGAGACGTCTACTGGATTGACCTGGGGACACCTTCCGGCTCAGGTCCCGGATTCCTTCATCCCTACGTAGTCGTCCAGAACGACATCTACAACCGGAGTCGCCTCAACACGGTTGTGGTCTGCGGCCTGACCTCCAACCTTCAGAGGGCGGAGAGTCCAGGGAACGTCCTCCTGGAGGAAGGGGAAGCGAACCTGCCCAAGAGGAGTGTCGTCAACGTCACTCAGGTCTATACCGTGGATAAAGAGGATCTCACGGAGAAGATCGGTACCCTTGCTCCCGATCGCATTCAGCAAGTTCTGGACGGCATCTACCTTCTCCTCGAGCCGCAAGACATCTAGCGGAGGATCTGACCATGAAGGATCTGGCCATCCAGCTTGAAAACCGCCCCGGGGCGCTGGCGGATATGGGCGACGCCCTGGGCCGCGCCGGAGTGAGCGTCGAGGGCGGCGGCGCGTGGGTCGTCGACGGCCGCGGCGTCGCCCACTTCCTCGTCGAGGATGCGGCCGCCGCCAGGAGCGCCCTCGAAGCGGCGGGCATCCGCGTCCTGGAGGAGCGGGACGTGATCGTCCAACGCTTGAAGCAGGATGAGCCGGGCCAGCTCGGCAAGATCACCCGGCGGATGGCGGACGCCGGCGTCAACATCGAGGTCCTCTACAGCGACCACGACCATCAGTTGATCCTGGTCGTGGACGACGTCGCCGCCGGGCGCGCCGTGTCGGAAGCGTGGATGCGCGAGCGGGAACGCGCGTAGCGGGACGCACGGCCCCCCCTCCGCTGTCGCATCCTCCCGCCAAGACGCGCCAAGCCCCCCTTCACCCTGCAACAAACTGAATCGGTATTGCAACAGTACCACGGATCCGGCCTGTCAAGAACCCCCTTCGGGTCTCGTGGCACCGGGAGTCTGTTGCAGACTCCACCTTTCCCGCCTACTTCGCCGCCTTATTTGTCGCAAACCTGACCCAGACTCTCCAAGAGAAGCCGCTCGGGAAGGGACACCGCAACGAAGCCGCGACATCCCGGCGAATTTCCGCAACGACCCGGAACAACTCGCAACGAACAAAGCTCAATCCGCGACAACGAGCCCACTTGTCGCAACAATCTGCAACACCAACCTCGACCGGAGGCCCATGACTGCAACACCGAAGGCATCGGCAACGGCGGGGAACGAGGAAGTGTCGCGGAGAGTCAGGCAGACGCGACATTTTTTCGAGGAAATGCAACAGAAAAAGCGGGGAATGTCGCAGACAAGAGAGTCGTTGCAACATCGATCGTCCTTCGGCATCCCTCTTCCTGGCAGGTCGCGACACTTTCACCCATGGTTGCGACAGCGAACCGGCGGCTCGCCCCGTCGCGGCCTCCCTTGACGCCCGGCATCTGATAAAACCCCGGGCGTGATCCCCCTCCTGATCGACAACCCGCTCCTCCTCCTCTTCGCCGTCGCCGCCATCGGCTACTTGCTGGGACAGATCCGCGTCGGTGGCTTCTCCCTTGGGGTCGCCGGCGTGCTCTTCACCGGCCTCGCGCTCGGCTCCCTCCATCCGGATCTGAAGCTGCCGGAGATCGTCTACCTGCTGGGCCTGGTGCTCTTCGTCTACGCCGTGGGGCTCTCCGGAGGACCGGGATTCGTCGCCTCGTTCCGGCGCCGAGGGCTGCGGGACAACGTCTTCACCGGCGGCATGATCCTCCTGGCGGCCGGCCTGGTCGCGCTCGCCGGCCGCCTGTTCGATCTGGCGCCGCCGCTCGTGGCCGGCCTCTTCGCGGGCAGCCTCACCAACACGCCCGCCCTGGCCGCCGTCCTCGAATCCCTGCGCGCCGCCGCCGCGTCCGAAACCGTCCAGACCATGCCGGTGGTGGCCTACTCCGTGGCCTACCCCATGGGCGTAGTGGGGATGATCCTCGCCATCTTCTTCCTGCAGCGCCGCTTCCATGTGGACTACGCGGCCGAGGCCGCCGGCCTCGCGGACCTCGGCGCCGTGGGCGAGAACCTCACGGACCGCACCATCCGCGTCACCCGTTACGAGGCCACGCGGGAGCCGGTGGGCGAGATCGTCAACCGTCACCGCTGGCGCGCCCTCTTCGTCCGCATCCAGCGGGACGGGGTGGTCCTCATGGTGGACGCCCCCGGCATGACGCTGCGGCTCAACGACCTCGTCAGCGTCGTGGGCTCCGAGAAAGATCTCGAGGCCGTGACCGGCTATCTCGGCGAGCCGTCCGCGGAGCGCCTCTCCTTCGACCGCCGGCAGGTGGATTTCCGGCGCGTCTTCGTCTCCAGCCCCGAGGTGGCCGGCAAGCGCCTGGTGGACCTCGCGCTGCCGCGGCGCTTCGGCGCCCTGGTGACCCGCATCCGCCGCGGCGACGCCGATCTTCTCCCCCGGGGCGACATGGTGCTGGAGCTCGGCGACCGCGTCCGCATCGTGGCGCCCCGCGCCCGCATGGACGAGGTCACCCGCGTCTTCGGCGACTCCTACAAGGCCGTGAGCGAGCTCGACGTCGTCACTTTCAGCCTGGGCCTCGTGCTCGGCCTTCTGCTGGGATTGCTGCCGATCCCCCTACCGGGCTTCGGTTCCTTCCGGCTCGGCCTCGCCGGGGGTCCGCTCCTGGTGGGCCTGACCCTGGGCGCCCTGGGCCGCACCGGACCGTTCGTCTGGCAGGTGCCTTACGGCGTCAATCTCACTCTGCGGCAGATCGGCGTCGTCCTCTTCCTGGCGGGGATCGGAACGCGTTCCGGCTGGGCTTTCGCGAGCACCTTCCGGCAGGGAGGGGGATGGATCATCTTCCTCTGCGGCGCCGCGATCTCCTGCGCCACCGCCTTCCTGACCCTCTGGATCGGGCATCGGCTCCTGAAGATCCCCATGGGCCTCCTCATCGGCATGCTCGGAGGCCTCCAGACCCAGCCCGCCGTCCTCGCCTACGCGGACGAGCAGGCCAAGAACGATCTCCCGGAGATCGGCTACGCTACCGTGTATCCGGTGGCGACGATTGGAAAGATTTTGATCGCGCAGATTTTACTGAGGCTGCCGTGGTAGGCCGGCGTGGCGAAGCCCGCCGGCTCCGCCACGATGAGCCGATCGATTTTAGAAATTGCAGTCGATCGTGCAGGCGATGCCGCAGGTTTCGCAGAACGAGAAGACCTTCGAGTAGCAGTCCCGCCGCCCGGTCGCCGGGGGCTCGCCACCCTCGACGCCCGTCATCCGGTCCGAAGCCAGACTGCGCAGGGTTTCCTTGCTGAGAGTCAACTTTCGGGCATTCTTCTTCATTTCAAGCTCCTGGTACAGCCGCTCCCGGAATCGAGAGCGCGGCTGAAGTCTACCGGAACCGCGGCTCAGCCCTCCTCGTCCTCCTCTTCCTCGTCGTCCTCCTCATCCCCCTCCCCTCGCGGCCAGGTGTTGAACACCAGGACCTCGCCTTCCACCAGCGCCTGCTCGTAGAACTCGCGGTCTTCGTCGTCCTCGTCGTAGGCTTCGCCGGTCACGATCGCTCCCTCTTCGAGGGCGTCCACGGACCATCCATACTCATGGATCAGATCCGTAGCGCGCTTCTCCGCCCGGTGACGGTCGCTTTCCTGGATCCAGCAATTGACGTAGGCGCCCCCGGAATCGTGGAACTCCCTCGCGTGCTCGGTGGGAGACGCTAGAAAAGTAAAAAAGAACATCGACATGGGACGCCTACCGCTCGTCCCGGCCGTGGGCGTGGGCCGGCGGCGAGGTGGCCTCCACGGCCCGGAAGGGCTCCAGGATCTTGTAGCGGTGAGTGGCCCCCTTGGGCACCACCCAGGAGTCGCCCTCTTCCAGGAGCACCATCTGGCCTTCGATGTGCAGCTCGGCCCGCCCCTCGATCACGTAGCCCACCGTCTCGTAATCCCGGCGGCTCTCGGGCTTGTCGCCCTTCTCCGGCCCCTCCTCCCACAGACGCATGCCGACGTGCACCCCGGAGGCGAGGTACTTCTGGCCCATAGAGCCATGGGGGGAGTGCCGGGAATCGATCTTGGTTACCGTGGTGTCGCTCATTTTAACCCTCCTCTCGCACCTATATCTTGCAGGAGCGTTGCCAGGTTCTGGTGGATGGACGCAGTGGGTCCAGATTTGACCCTGGATTCAGAGCTTGACCCGCCAAATCGCCAAGCTCTGACCCGCTCCGCCGATCCAAATAAATGCATCTCGTTGATTATCAACATCTCCCCCTCTCATGGCAAATTGGGCACGCCGCGTGCTTTATAGAGCGCCGTAGTTCCTGAAGCAGCTTGCTTGTTGTGCTCCTTTTTTGCGGAGGGCTCGTGCCCCGGGGGTCTTCTCTAGGACCTCCGGGGCACTTCCGCCCGGCGTCCCGCCCCCCTGTGGCACGTCCGTTGCTCCTTTCGACCGGCGGGGAATTCCCGTTCCCGCGGCATTCCCAGCTACGGAAAAGGAGACTACGAGATGCCGATGATCCTGCTGTCCAAAGGGGCGGAGATCCTGTTGATTCAATTCCACGAGCTGAAAGGCGAGCGGATCGGCGCCAAGCCGGGCGACCGGATTTCCGCGGAGCACCTCCGGGAGACCGAGGCCAAGAGCCCGGGCGTGGACTTCGAGGGCGCGCTGGAGTCGCTCCTCGAAGGGCACCAGATCGAGAAGGATGGCGAGGAGTACGTGCTCACCCAGGAGGGCTACGATTACATGTACAAACGGACCGGCCACCGGGTCGGAGAGGGTTAGACCTAACCGCCCGCCCGCTTCGCCTTGTACCCGGCCTTCGTCAGCTCGGCGGTCAGACGGTCGGCGTGATCGCCCTGGATCTCCAGCTCGAAGGCCGGGCCCCCTCCCGGGGTCTTACCGACCTTGAGCGCCCCGCCGCCGCCGCACATCTTCTTCCAGGCCGCCAGCAGGGCTTCGGCCTCGGGCCGGGCCAGCACCAGGGGACCGGCGACCGTCACGGTCTTGCCGCCCCGGCCGCCCTTCTCCCGCCGCACCCGGGGGGACTGCTCGGCGGGCGGCAGGCTGCGCGCCGGCTCGCAGCGGCAGGGCCAGGCGCCGCAGCGCCTGCACGCGGCCTCGCCCTTCGGGATGTGCGACTCCGTCGAGTAGACTGTCCTGCCTGATTTCGGCTTCAACGCTCTCTCCTGCCCGCGGAATGCCGCCCTGGGTCCGGGCGTTGTAGGATCTTCGCACGGCCCCCCGCGAGCCGCCAAAGAGGAAGACTGTCTTGGACGACATCCGCAATTTCTGCATCATCGCTCATATCGACCACGGGAAATCGACCCTGGCCGACCGGCTCATCCAGCGCTGCGGGGGAGTGGAGGCGCGCGATTTCCGCGATCAGATCCTGGACTCGATGGACCTCGAGCGGGAGCGCGGCATCACCATCAAGAGCAACACGATCAGCCTCCGCTATACAGCCCGCGACGGCAAGACGTACCGTCTGAACCTCATCGACACCCCCGGGCACGTGGACTTCTCCCACGAGGTGCGCCGGTCTCTGATGTCCTGCGAGGGCGCGCTGCTGCTGGTGGACGCCTCGCAGGGCGTCGAGGCCCAGACCGTGGCGAACCTCTATCTCGCGATGGAGTACAACCTGGAGATCGTGCCTGTCATCAACAAGATCGACCTCCCCTCGGCGGAGATCGAGAGGGTGCGCGAGGAGATCGACGCGGACCTTGGGCTGGACCCGTTCGAGGCCGTGCTCTGCTCGGCCAAGCAGGGCATCGGGATCGACGACGTCCTGGAGGCGATCGTCCAGAAGCTGCCGCCGCCTCAGGGCGATCCGGAGGTGCCCCTGCGGGCGCTGATCTTCGACGCCCAGTACGATGCCTACCGGGGCGTGATCCTCCTCTGCAAGGTGCAGGAGGGGACGATGCGGCCGGGCCAGAAGATCCTCCTCATGCACACCGACAAGGAGTACCAGGTGGAGGAGCTCGGGCTGCTGCAGCTCAAGCGGAACAAGACCGAGAAGCTGGAAGCCGGCACCGTGGGCTACGTCATCGCCGGCGTCAAGGCGGTGTCCGAGATCAACGTCGGCGACACCGTCACGGACGCCCACCACCCGGCCGCCGCCCCGCTGCCCGGCTACAAGGAGGCGAAGCCGGTCGTCTTCTCGTCGATCTACCCGATCGCCACGGACGACTACGAGGACCTCACCAAGGCGCTGGAGAAGCTCAAGCTCAACGACGCCGCCCTGACCTTCCAGAAGGACGCCTCGACCGCCCTGGGCTTCGGCTTCCGCTGCGGCTTCCTCGGGCTGCTGCACCTGGAGATCGTCCAGGAGCGGCTGGAGCGCGAGTACGGCCTGTCGCTCCTGCTCTCCGCCCCTTCGGTGCAGTACGAGGTGAGGCTCTCCGACGGCACGGAGGTGCAGATCGACAACCCGGCCTACTTCCCGGACCCGGGGAGCATCGCTCTCACGCGCGAGCCGTACATCAAGGCCTCGATCATGATCCCCGAGCGCTACCTCGGGGTGGTCATGGAGCTCTGCCGGGATCGGCGCGGCTATCACACCACCTACGAGTTCCTGGCCCAGGGCCGCCTCCAGGTGATCTCCGAGCTGCCGCTGGCCGAGATCCTGTTCGACTTCTACGACCGGCTGAAGACGGTCACCCAGGGGTATGGCTCGTTCGACTACGACATCATGGATTACCGGGAAACCGACCTCGTGAAGGTGGACATCCTGGTCAACGGCGAGAAGGTGGACGCCCTGTCGCAGCTCGTGCACCGCGAGAAAGCCCGCTTCCGGGCGCTCCACTATTGCGAGCGGCTGGCGGAGACCATCCCCAAGCAGCAGTTCAAGATCGCCATCCAGGGCGCCATCGGCGGCAACATCATCGCCCGCACCACCATCACCGCTTTCCGCAAGGACGTGACGGCCAAGTGCTACGGCGGCGACATCACCCGCAAGCGCAAGCTCCTCGAGAAACAGAAGGAGGGCAAAAAGCGTATGAAGATGGTGGGCTCTGTGGAGATTCCGCAGGAGGCTTTCCTGGCCGTGCTGAAGGCGGGGCCGGACGCGTAGGGCGCGGGGAATGCCTGGTCCCGGCACCCTGGTTTTATAGGTGATGGCCGACATTCTGACCGCGGTTCCCGAGATCATCCCCGTCTTCCCTTTGACGGGATCCTTCCTGCTGCCGGGCAACCTGCTGCCGCTCAACATCTTCGAGCCGCGGTACCGGAACATGGTGGCGGACGCCATGGAGGGGGACCGTTACATCGGGATGATCCAGCCCCTGGTCCCGCGGCAGGACAACTGGGTGGCGATGGCCCAGCAGCCGGACACGCCCGACCTCTACCAGGTGGGCTGCGCCGGCCGCATCGAGGAGTGCGAGCCTCAGGACGACGGCCGGTACCTGGTCGTCCTGCGCGGCGTCAGCCGCTTCCGCGTCCGGCAGGAGCTGCCGCTCCATCGAGGTTACCGCCGGGTGGCCGCCGACTGTTCGGAGTTCCTACGGGACTGCGACGAGCTGCACGTCTTCCTCAACCCCTCGCGGATGATGAGCGCCCTGCGGGCCTTCGGCGACCAGCACGGCCTGGAGTTCGATTACGACCTGCTCGGCAGCGTTCCGGGCATCTCGCTGCTCAACGGCCTCTCCGTGGCCCTGCCCTTCCGGCCGGCCGAGAAGCAGGCGCTCCTCGAAGCCGACGGCCCTCTGGAGAGGGAGGAGATGCTCCTGACCCTGATGGGAATGGGCGTCGAGCCGATGTCCACCGACGAGTTCTACACTCCGCCCATCCTCAACTGACCGGCCTTTTTCATTTCCAAGGAGATCCTTCCATTTCCCAGATCGACGGCGACATCCGCGGCATCAAGGCATCCGAGATCCGCGCTCTGGAGCGCACCTACCGCCGCCGCGTGGACCCGCGGCAGGTGGTCTCCCCCGAGTTGGCCCGCCACCTGACCGAGATCTCCCGCAGGCTCAACCGGCAGATCGGCGTCCTGCTGGGACGCGACGGCACCATCCGCAACGTCATCGTGGGCGACGCCCACAGCCTCACCCTTCCCGACATCGGCCGCCTGCGGGGCGGCGTCGGCCGGTTCCGAGGCCTGCGGCTGGTCCACACCCATCTCAAGGGGGAGCCCCTCACCCGCGACGACCTGAACGACCTCGCCCTGCTGCGGCTGGACCTGGTGGCCGCCATCGAGGTGCTGGACACCGGCCTGCCGGGCCGCGTCGAGCTGGCGCACCTGGCGCCGGACTTTGCCGAAGGGGAACGGCAGGGGACGGCGACGGCCTGGACGGCCACGCCGCCGAGCCCTTCCAGCGGCTCCAGGCGCCGGACGTCCACCAGCTCAGCTTCGACGTCGAAGCCACGATGCGGGCCCTGGAGGACGAATTCGCCCGCGTCACCAGCGATGCCGGCGAGACCGAGAAGGAGCGCGCTCTGATGATCGGCATCGTCCCCGAGGACGAGCACTTCCAGGAGATGCTGGAGCTGGTGCGCTCTGCCGGGGTGGCTATCGCGGGCACGGTGCGGCAGAAGCGGCAGCAGGTGCATCCGCGGACCGTGGTGGGCAAGGGCAAGCTGCAGGACATCGTCCTGGAGGCCATGCGCGGCCGGGCCACGGTGGCGATCTTCGACATCGATCTCAAGCCGGCCCAGGCGCGGGCGTTCGAGGACGCGACGGGCCTGAAGGCGATCGACCGTACGCAGCTCATCCTGGACGTCTTCGCTCAGCGGGCGCGGAGCCGGGACGGTAAGCTCCAGGTGGAGCTGGCGCAGCTCAAGTACTCGCTGCCGCGACTGACCGAGAAGGACGCGGGCCTCTCGCGCCTGGCCGGCGGCATCGGCGGCCGGGGACCCGGCGAGACCGTGGTCGAGATCGGCCGCCGGCGCATCCGCGACCGCATCCGGGCTCTGGAGAAGCAGGTCGAGAGCCTCTCGCGCCAGCGCGACCTCCGGCGGCGCCGCCGCCGGGAGGAGGGGGTGCCCGTCCTCTCGATCATCGGCTACACCAACGCCGGCAAGAGCACGCTGCTGAACGCCATGACCGGCAGCGAGGTCGAGGCCGAGGACAAGCTCTTCATGACCCTGGATCCCACCAGCCGGCGCCTGCGCTTCCCGCGCGAAGGCGAGGTGGTGATCACGGACACGGTGGGCTTCATCGCCGACCTGCCGCCGGACCTCGTCGCCGCCTTCCGCGCCACCCTGGAAGAGCTGGAAGACGCCGACCTCCTCCTGCACGTCGTAGACGCCGCCGACCCGCGCCTGGAGCAGAAGTACGAAGCGGTGACCCGCCTCCTGACCGAGTTGCGCCTGGAAGAGATCCCGCGCCTGGTGGTCCTGAACAAGACCGACCTCCTGGAGCCCCACGAAGCCGAAGGCCTCGCCCGACGCTACAAAGGCGTCGCCGTCAGCGCCGCGAAGCGCAAGGGCCTCGCCGAGCTGATCCAAGCGGCTGAAGAGCGGCTGGGGATGGAGGAGCCGATGATGAAGACGTACGGGAAGGAGGGGGAGGAGACGTTTCGGGCGGAGGTCGATGCATAACCCCGACAAATGTACGTCCCGAACTGGAGAAACCCGGCATGTCCTTCGAAGATCTCAGACGTGAAGCCTTGAAGTACTCGGCCGAGGAGAGAAAGAGCTCTTGGAGACTCTCGCAGTCAGCTTGGAAGAAGAGGAAGAAGATCCCGAGCACGAGAGACTCTGGAGGAAGGAAATCGAGCGCCGTTGCCAGGAGATCGACGAAGGCAGAGAGGTCTTGATTCCGGCCGAGGAGGTCCTCGCCAACCTCCGGGCCAGGCTGAAGTGAGGCCGATCGAGTTTCACCTGGACGCCGGGCGGAGCTCGACGAGGCTTTTGAAGACCTTGAGCGAAAAAGAGCAGGAGCGGGCGAGCAGTTCTATTGACCGTCGAAACTGTTCTCGATCGCATCCACCAATATCCTTTAGCCGCTCCTCTCGTAGCTCCAGATGTCCGCAAAGTGCGCGTCGGGATTTTTTCTTACTCCATCGTTTATCGGTTCAGAGAAGATCGAATTCGGGTTATCGCTGTCATGCACGTCCGTCGAAAGCCTGGCTACTGGAGCCACAGACGCTCGAACCCCGGCCTCTACCTCCACATCCCCTTCTGCTCCGCCATCTGTCCCTACTGCGACTTCGCGGTCCTGACCGGCGGACCGGAGAAGCGGACGGAGTTTCGCGGATCATCTCCTTTCCGAGATCTCCCTGTGGTCTCCTGATCGCCACGCCTTCGAATCCATAGACACGATCTACTTCGGCGGCGGTACGCCTTCCGCTCTGAGCCCGGACGACCTCGCCCATATCCTGGACGCCCTCCGCGTAAACCTTTCGATCCGGGACGACGCCTGGGTCCATTTCGAAGCCAATCCAGAGGACGTCACCCGTGAGAGCGTCCAGGCCTGGCGTGATCTCGGAATTCGTTTCCTATCTCTCGGGATTCAATCGTTCGACGCCGAAGCGTTGCGGTTCCTGGGCCGCCGGCATACTCCGAAGAGGCGCGGCGCAGCGTGGAGATCGCCCGCGAAGCCGGCTTCGAAACGATCTCGATCGATCTCATCTTCGGATTGCCCGATCAGCCCTTCGAGATCTGGCAGCGCACCCTGGAAGAGGCCGTCGCGCTCCAGCCGGATCACATCTCCTGCTACCAGCTCACGTTTCACGAAGGAACGCCGTTCGGATTCCGGCTCGCGCGGGGCAAGATGACCGAGCTTCCGGAGGAGGCGCAGGGGGAGGTCTTCCTCTTCACGCACGAATACCTCCGCGATCATGGCATCCCGGGATACGAGGTCTCGAACTTCGCCCGCTCGCCCGAGCACCGCTCGCGTCACAATCAGAAGTACTGGCATCACGTTCCCTATCTCGGGCTGGGCCCGTCCGCTCATTCCTTCTCCGGAAGCCGCCGCTGGTGGAACGAAAGGAAATTGAGGCCCTACGAGATGAGGATCGAAGCAGGAGAGCAGCCCATCGTAGGGAGCGAAGAGCTGACGCGGAACGATCTCGCTCTCGAAGCCCTGATGCTCGGGTTGCGAACGGTAGATGGAATCGATCTCGACGTGTATCGGGACCGCTATGGAGTGGACCTGCGGAAAGGAAACGAGCCGCTCGTCGAGCGGCTCGTCTTGCAGGGACTGCTGGAGAGTGAAGGGAAGCGTCATCATCCCGACGCTCTCGGGGCTCGCCGTTACGGACTCGCTGGCGCGCTCCTTCGAGATCAGCCCTTCCGCTTGACCGAAAACTCCATCATCTTGTACTCCTTCCCATCCGGCCCCGGTCCGTACATCTCCATTTTGAAGTTGTTCTGATCCATCCAGGTGACGGCGGAGCGCATATAGCTCGGCTTGCCGCTCATGGGGTCGATGAAGTCTCCCTTGGACGTGCACTTCTTGCCGCCGTCCTCGCAGGTGCCGGTCGAAAGCATGATGCCGGTCCCCATGTTATCGACCCAGGAGCTGACGTACTCCTTCTTCAAGTTGTCGTAGCCTTCCGTCGACCGGCCTTCGAAGGGCATGCCCATCATGTTGCCTTGCCACATGGTCTGCACGTAGCGGCCCCCGAGGATCATCTCGCCCTTCATCGTGCCGCTCGACTCCGCCGGCGGCTGGCTCGGGTCCATCCACATCTTTTGAGTGAAAGTCCAGTCTCCCGCGTACCAGCCGAGGTGCTTGTGGTTCTCTCCCGGGCTCATGGCCTTCATCATGGCTTCCATCTCGGGGCCGCCCATGGGGGGAGCGGCGGGCTTGTCCTGGGCGAAACCGGGGGCCAGCGCGAGCAGAGACAGGACAACGGCGATCTTCTGGACTTTCATCCTTCTCCTCCTTCTAGCGTTTGATGGGTAGCAACGGATCGGCTTGCATTACGCCTGACTTACGATAGACTATCACCGCGGTACGGTCGCGTCAAGGGAGAATTCCAAAGGAGTCCGGCATGGGATTCCGGGCTTGACGGGTCCGCTATGATTACGCGTCCAGACAGGAGACCCATGGCTTACGACGCGTCCTCCATTGAAGTCCTGACCGGGCTCGAGCCGGTGCGCAAGCGCCCCGGCATGTACACCTTCACCGACCGCCCCGACCATCTGGCGCAGGAGGTCGTCGACAACTCGGTGGACGAGGCCGTCGCCGGCCACGCCAACGACATCGTCGTCACCCTGCACGCCGACAGCTCTCTCTCCGTGTCCGACAACGGCCGCGGCATGCCGGTGGACATCCACAAGGAAGAAAAAGTGCCCGGGGTCGAGGTCATCCTCACCCGCCTGCACTCGGGCGCCAAGTTCTCGGACAAAAGCTACCGGTTCTCCGGCGGCCTGCACGGCGTCGGCGTCTCGGTGGTCAACGCCCTCTCCTCGAAGCTGGAGGTGTGGGTCAAGCGCGGCGGCCAGGAGCACCACATGGCCTTCGCGGACGGGGCCAAGACGTCCAGCCTGAAGGTGGTCGGCTCCGTGGGCTTGCGCAACACCGGCACCACGGTCCGCTTCTGGCCCGACCCGAAGTTCTTCGACTCGCCCAAGTTCGGCGTGTCCAAGCTCAAGCACCTGCTGCGGGCCAAGGCCGTGCTCTGCCCGAAGCTGCGCATCCGCTTCGTCAACGAGGAGAATCCCGAGGACTACGAGGAGTGGTTCTACGAGGACGGCCTGCGGGATTACCTGGTGGCCGAGCTCGAAGGCTGCCAGACCGTGCCCGACGACCCGTTCATCGGCCACTTCCGGGGCCAGGACGAGGAGGTGGACTGGGCGCTCTGCTGGCTCGGCGAGGAAGAGGACTCCTCGGACGTCGTGGCCGAGAGCTACGTCAATCTGATCCCGACCAACCAGGGCGGCACGCACGTCAACGGCTTCCGCGCCGGGCTCACGGACGCCATCCGCGAGTTCTGCGAGTTCCGTGACCTGCTGCCCAGGGGGGTCAAGCTGGCGCCGGAGGACGTCTGGGCCCGCTGCTGCCACGTGCTCTCGTTGCGCATGAAAGAGCCGCAGTTCACGGGCCAGACCAAGGAACGCCTCTCCTCCCGCGAAGCCGCGGCCTTCGTCTCCGGGGTGACCAAGGATTCCTTCGCCCTCTGGCTCAACCATCACACGGCCGACGCCGAGCGCATCGCCCGCCTCGCCATCGACAGCGCCCAGACGCGCCTGCGCTCGGGCAAGCAGGTGAAGCGGAAGACGGTGACCTCGGGACCGGCCCTGCCCGGCAAGCTCGCCGACTGCACGAGCCAGGACCTCGGCCTGACCGAGCTGTTCCTGGTGGAAGGCGACTCGGCCGGCGGCTCGGCCAAGCAGGCGCGCAGCAAGGAGTACCAAGCCATCCTCCCCCTGCGCGGCAAGATCCTCAACACCTGGGAGGTGGACCCCTCCGAGGTGCTCGCCTCGCAGGAGGTGCACGATATCGCCGTGGCCCTGGGAGTCGATCCCGGCTCCAGCAACGTGGACGGCCTGCGCTATGGCAAGGTCTGCATCCTGGCCGACGCCGACTCCGACGGCGCCCACATCGCGACGCTGCTCTGCGCCCTCTTCCTCCGTCATTTCCGGAAGCTGGTGCAGGACGGCCGCGTCTACGTCGCCATGCCGCCGCTCTATCGCATCGACGTGGGCAAGGACGTCTACTACGCCCTCGATGAGCGGGAGAAGAAGGGGGTCCTCGACCGCATCGAGGCCGAAGGGAAGAAGGGCAAGCCCAACGTCCAGCGCTTCAAGGGCCTGGGCGAGATGAACCCGCTCCAGCTCCGCGAGACCACCATGGCCCGCGAGACCCGGCGCCTCGTCCAGCTCACCCTGGAAAACGAGGAGGGCGCCGACGATTCCGAGAGGACCGAGAAGACCATCGATATGCTCCTCGCCAAGGCCCGCGCCGGCGACCGCAAGGAATGGCTGATGAAGGAAGGCAACCGGGCCGAGGTGGAGGTCTAAAAAATAGATGCCCAGAACATCCCGCAAGAAAAGTAACGGCTCCGGGCCGCTCTTCCAGCCCTCGTACGCCGAGGTCGAGCGGCAGCCGCTCGCCCGGTTCACCCAGGAGGCGTACCTCAATTATTCGATGTACGTCATCCTCGACCGCGCCCTGCCCCATCTCGCGGACGGCCTGAAGCCCGTGCAGCGGCGGATCATCTACGCGATGTCCGAGCTGGGGCTCTCCGCCAACGCGAAATTCAAGAAGTCGGCCCGCACCGTGGGCGACGTGCTCGGCAAATACCACCCGCACGGCGACAGCGCCTGCTACGAGGCGATGGTCCTCATGGCGCAGCCGTTCAGCCTGCGCCATCCATTGATCGATGGGCAGGGCAACTGGGGCTCGCAGGACGATCCCAAGTCGTTCGCGGCCATGCGCTACACCGAGGCGCGGCTCACCCGCTTTTCGCAGACGCTCCTCTCCGAGCTCGAACAGGGGACGGTCGAATGGGGCCCCAACTTCGACGGCACCCTGCAGGAGCCGAAGCTCATGCCATCGCGCCTGCCGCACGTCCTGCTGAACGGCGCGTCCGGCATCGCGGTCGGCATGGCGACGGACATCCCGCCGCACAACATGGGCGAAGTGGTCACCGCCTGCATCCGCCTGCTGGAAAATCCGAAGGCGCCGGACGAGGATCTGTACAGCGCCATCCTGGGTCCCGATTTCCCTACCGACGCCGAAATCATCAGCACGCAGGCGGAAATCCGGAAGATCTATGAAAGCGGCGCGGGATCGATCCGCATGCGGGCCGCTTTCGAGATGGAAGACGGCGAGATCATCATCACCGCGCTTCCCTATCAGGTTTCAGGCAGCAAGGTGATGGCGCAGATCGCGGCCCAGATGAACGCCAAGAAGCTGCCCATGGTGGAAGACCTGCGGGACGAGTCCGATCACGAGAATCCGACCCGCATCGTGATCGCTCCGCGCTCCAACCGGGTGGATGTGGAGGGCCTCATGGCCCACCTCTTCGCCACCACGGACCTGGAGCGCACCTATCGGGTGAACCTGACGATGATCGGCCTCGACGGCCGGCCGCGGCAGTTCAACCTGCGCGAGCTGGTCACGGAATGGCTCCGCTTCCGCGTCGAGACCGTCCGGCGGCGGCTCCAGTTCCGCTATGACAAGGTCCTGGCGCGCCTGCACATCCTCGAGGGCTATCTCGTCGCCTATCTCAACATCGACGAGGTGATCCGCATCATCCGCACCGAGGACGATCCCAAGGCGAAGCTCATCAAGCGCTTCCGGCTCACGGACACGCAGGCCGAGGCGATCCTGGAGCTGAAGCTGCGCCATCTCGCCAAGCTCGAAGAGATGGAGATCCGGGGCGAGCAGGACAAGCTCATGAAGGAGCGGGACGCCCTGGACCAGCTCCTGAAGTCCGAGACGAAGCTCCGGCGCAAGGTGAAGGACGAGCTGGTCGCCGACGCCAAGGATTTCGGCGACGCCCGCCGCTCGCCCATCGTCGAGCGCGAGGCGGCCCGGGCCATGGACGAGACCGCGCTGATCCCCACCGAGCCGATCACCGTCGTGCTCTCGGAGAAGGGCTGGGTCCGCGCCGGCAAGGGTCATGAGCTCGATCCCAAGGAGCTTTCCTACAAGGCCGGGGACGGCTTCCTGATGGCGGCCCGGGGACGGAGCAATCAGCTCGCGGTCTTCCTGGACTCGACGGGCCGCTCCTACGCCCTGCCGTCTCACGGGTTGCCCTCGGTGCGCGGGCAGGGCGAGCCGCTCTCCAGCCATCTCGCGCCGCCGCCGGGAGCGAGCTTCATGGGCGTGCTGATCGGCGGCGAGGAAGACCTCTACTTCCTGGCCAGCAGCACCGGCTACGGATTCATTGTGAAGCTGGGGGATCTGCAGGCCCGCAACCGCGCCGGCAAGGCGATCCTCACGTTGAGCCCGGGGGCCAAAGTCCTGACGCCCCTACGCGTTCAGAACCTGAAGAGCGACCGCCTCGTGGCAGCGACCGATGGCGGCCGGATGCTGATCTTCCCGCTCAAGGACCTGCCGCTCCTCCCCAAGGGCAAGGGCGTGAAGATCGTCAGCCTGCCCGCGAAGGGACCGAAGGAGTCGCTGACCGCCGCCGCCATCCTGCCGGAGGGAGCGAACCTGATCGTCCACGCCGGCAAACGCTACCTCAACCTGAAGCCCTCCGAGTGGCAGGCCTTCGCGGGCAACCGGGCGCTCCGCGGCAACAAGCTGCCGCGGGGATTCCAGAACGTGGGGGCGCTGGAGATCGCGTGAGCGGGTTGCCTTGTTTCGAAAAGGACCTCCGCCGATAATAAGAGGGGTCAGGATGGGAAAGGCCTAACCGCAGCTATGGTTCTAGACAGGGACACCCCTCGCACTCCGCGAGGCCACGACCTCACTCTCCTCCAGGAGCTCCAGGAACTTACCCCTGCCGAGCGCATCGCTCGTAACTGCGCCATGGCGGAATGGATCGAGAAGCTCCAGGCCGCGGTCCAGGACCATGCAGCCCGAAACGATATTTCAAAACCTCGCGAGTGAGAGAGTCGAGTACGTCCTCGTTGGCGGGCTGGCGGTGACGGCCCACGGCGCGAGCATCATCACCGTCGATACAGACATCTGCTACCGGCAGACTCCAGAGAACTGCGAGCGTCTCGCGCGGGCTCTCGCGGCTGTCGGGGCCGAGATCTTCCCTCCTCGGGCGGTCGAGATCCCGATCACCGGCGAGCTTCTCCTGACGCACCGGATCGTCCACCTCCGAACCCATGCCGGCCGGCTCGATGTCATAGCGACGATCCCGGGACTCGGCACCTATGACGATGTTGCAGCCGGGGCCGTCACGATCTCCGTAGGCGATCTCCCGGTCCCTCTTCTCTCCCTCGATCAGCTCATCCAGGCCAAGTCGGCCTTGGACCAGCCGAAGGATCGCGAGCACCTGGATCAGCTCCTCGCCATCCGCAAGCTCCGCCAGAAAGCCTGAGGAGATCCCATCCGCCCCCATGGCGGCCGGTCAGGAAGAGCCGGCAAACTTGAAGCGCCCGTTTAGCGCCAGAGCAGGTTGCGGACGCCCAGCACCTGAGGGGATCCACCCTCCGCCGACGTTCTTCTCGCCAACGAGGCATCGGGGGGCGAGAGACGGACGGAACGATGCCCTTCTTGATACCGGGGATCGGAGCATGGCTGGGGTAGGTAGAAGCCAAGACTTGGCCTAGTCATGCATTCTTCTCTATACTTGAAGACTCAACGCGCAGCGCGTTGTCTGAGGGTGGCTCGCGGTGAGCCGCCCCTGCCGTAAAGAAGGAGCTGTAACTTGAAGCATGTCCGCCTCTCTTCCCGTCGCCTGCTGGCGTCGGGATTTGCCTTGGCCCTCTCCAGCTTCGCCTTGCTGTCCACCCCCGCCCCTGTCCAGGCGAAGGACGGCTGCATGGGCGCCGGAACCGTCACTTACTACTACAACCAGAACGGCCAGGTGGTCGGCCGGTACTCGCAGGCCTGCAACAGCACCGTCTGCGAGGGCGCGGGCGCCGTCACCTCGACTTTCGACATCCAGTACCTGGTCTGCCCGCCCCCCAACGGCGGCGAGGCCTAAAGGAGACAGATGATGAAGAACGTGCGCCGCGTTGTTTCTTCTCGCCTGATCGCGTCGGGCTTCGCGCTGACCCTCGCGAGCTTCGCCTTCCTGTCCACCCCCGTCCAGGCGCAGCTCAGCCTTGAGCCGACGGAGAGCGGCTGCCAGGGAATCGGAAGCGTTACAACCTATTATGCCAACGGCCGCCAGGCGGTCGGTCACTACATCCACTGGTGCAACGGCGTCTGCGAAGGCTCGGGCGAGATCACGTCCGACTTTGACGTCGCCTACCTGATGTGCGCCAATCCGGGTGGCGGCGAGCCCTGAGCCGCATCCCGTGACAGTCTGTCTGCGCCAACCATAGACGTTCGGCCCTCCCGCCATGGGAGGGCCTTTCGTACCTGCTACACTCCCCCGCCCTGAAACAGTCGTTGACGCTGGACGGCGCTGTTGGCCGGAAGGAGAACCATTCCCATGATTCAGATCGACCGCGAGATTACGCAGGATTTCGAGCGCGCCTCGGGCCTCGAGTGGCTGGAAACCAACGGGCTGGGTGGCTGGGCGGGCACCACGGTCGCCGGGGTCCACAGCCGGCGCCATCACGGCCTGCTGGTGGCCGCCACCGAGCCGCCCTCGGAGCGCACGGTCCTGCTTTCAAGACTGGACGAGACCCTCCACCTGGAGGGAGAGACGTACGAGCTGAGCTGCAACCAGTTCCCCGGCGCCATCGCGCCCCGGGGCTTCGAGCACCTGACCTCGTTCCGCAAGGACCTCTTCCCCGTGTTCGAGTTCGAGGCCGGAGGCGTGCGGCTGCGCAAGACCGTGGCCGCCGTGGACGGCGAGAACACGACGCTGGTCCTCTACGAGGTGCTGGAGGCGCCCGGTCCCTTCATCCTGTCGTTGCGGCCGTTCCTGGCCGCCCGCGACCGGCACGCGCTGACCTCGGCCAACCCGTGGATGTCCCAGGAGACGCCGTTCGAGGCGGGCGTCCTCCGCCTGCGCCCGTATCCGGACGTGCCGGAGGTCTTCGTCCAGGCGCCGGGGGCGGATTTCCGCCCCAATCCCCAGTGGTGGTACCGCTTCGAGTACGAGAAGGACCGCCGCCGGGGCTTCGAGTTCCAGGAGGACCTCTGGACGCCCGGCATCTTCGGCCGCGAGCTGGCGCCGGGGGACCGCCTCGGGATCGTCATCTCGACGCGGAACCCGGAGGGCCGCGACGCCTTCGTCCTGTTCGAGAAGGAACGGAAGCGGCGGGAGAAGATCGTCAAGGCCCTGCCTGTCCAGGACGACTTCGCCCGCTTCCTCGCCCTGGCGGCGGACAGCTTCGTAGTGCGCCGGGGACCCAATCAGCGGGCGGTGGTGGCCGGCTATCCCGGATCCGGTGAGCGCAGCCGGGACACCCTGATCGCCCTCCCCGGCCTGTGCCTGGTGACCGGCCGGCACGAGGACGCGAAGAAGATCCTTCGCGCCTTCGCCAAGAGCCCGCTGGCGGATTCGGGGGATGCGCCGCTCTGGCTGTTCGTGGCCTCCTGGAAGTACCTCCAGGCGACTGGCGACGAGGCGTTCGTCCGCGAGACGCTCCTGCCCGCGTTGCGCAAGGTGATCCATCGATACGAGAAGGGGAGGCCACAGGAGCTCGCGACGGCGGAGGCGAACGCGCTCTGGTACAACGCCCTGGCCATCCTGACCGAGGTCGAGACCCGGGTCGGAGATCCCGAGGAAGCCAAGCGGCTGAGCCAGCGGGCGAAGCGCGTCCAGAAGCAGTTCCAGGAGACGTCCTGGGACGGCGACGCCGGAAACCTCCTCGTTCTCAGCCTGCCGTTCTCCCCGCTGCCCAAGCCGAAAGCGGCAAAGCTCCTGACCGCGATCGAAGAGCAATCGGATCCCGGAACAGCTTGGAATCCCCTGCTCGGCCCCTATCTGACCGCCCTGGTGCGCGTCCACGGCGCCACCGGCCGGAAAAAGGCCCTTGCCATCGTCGAGCGACTCAAGCCTCGGTTGATCGAGGCGGGCGTCGGCTCGCTGTCGGAGGAATCCCGGGCCTGGAGCGTGGCCGAGGTGCTGCGGGCGTACGTGGAGGACATCAAGGGCGGAGTGAAGAGGGAGGCCCCCAAACCGGATCACGCACGGAAAGAGCTAGAAGACATACCTGTCGGGCAGCCGGGAAAGGCGCAGAATCCCCGGAACAAGAAGGCACGGAAGGGTACAGCGAAGCGGGGTTGATCTATTAGAGTTTGCCGGGGGTGCTATACACCCCCGACTTCCTCTTCTTGTTCCTCTATCTGCTTAGGCCCCATAAACGTGGCTCTGTCGCTGATATCTTGGAAAATCTGGACCAACTGATTCAGAGCCAAGAAGCCCGGGTTATGTTGCGGAGGTTCTCTCTTTAATCGCGGCTCTTCCGGGACCCGGTTCAGAGCGGTTTCCAGATCGACATTTTCGCCGAGTTTGTCATCCCAGTCGCGGACCCACGCCCACTGTAGATACTCTTGATCAGCCGTCGCGCCCTCCCCTAGAACGTGCTGCAGTATCGCTTCAGGGCTCCGCCAATCCGGCTCATCTCTCCCGTTGAATATGAAATCGAAAGGCGTCCCGGGTTGTAACTCCGTCCATTTCCCAGGACTGGTATACCAACCTTTCTTCCCCAAAACCTCCATTCCATTTCCCGCCGTTTTCATTACAACGGCCTTGACCCGTTCCTTCAGCTCTGGCGTAACGCTTAGCGCTCCCTGAGATTCCGAGTAAAATTCAAGGATCTCGCTCCATAGCCTGCCCGCTCGCGAAAGAAGATCCGGAGGGAAAATTCCTATCTTTTCGTCAAATCTGCCAGAACGCACCGCAGCCTCGTCCAAGCTACCGATTAGATTCGTCACAAGCGCATAGGCCACACCTCTTCTCTTCGCCTTTTGATTCAAGTTTTTGAGTTTCGGCAACATCCCCGGCGTAAGGAAGGTGAACACAGAACTGGGCATTCTTGCCCTTGGATCACGTCTGAGCAGAACAGGATCAAACTCATCGAAGATGATGACAACCCGAGTTAGCAGTGAGAGTGCCTTGAAGACTGTCCGAGCCCTTCTCTCGACAGCCTCTGTACCTCCGATCACAATATCACTTGGGGTGATCTCGACCAGAGGCACAAGGCACGACCGCGCCAATGCCTCCATAAGAGTTGTCTTGCCGGTGCCGGCGGGACCATGAAGGACTACGGAATAAAGAGGACTCCAGGAACTACGCAGCCGATGTACGCCAGACACGTGAGCCCTCATCCGCTCTAGCATGAGAGCAATCGATTCCGTTCTCCTAATGGGAGTATGCTGCTTTCCCTGCGGAGCTCTTTGAAGGCCATAATCCGGATAAAATAGATTAGGAAGAATCAACTTTTCATCCAGGTCGATAGGCCACCGAACCGAGAAATGAGCGAATACAAGGAGATTGATCCGCTCGTCCAACATCCGGTTGATCCTATCCAGAGCAAGAACTGCCAAGGCGGTAACCCACCTGCAGGAGCGAACAGGTTGACGAGGTTCTTCATGGTTCCAGCCCTTTTTATAGGGGGTGCCTGGGCGTGGCGCCCTTGTATCCTCGAAGAATGCCAACATTTTGCGGACCAGGTCGGGATTGATCGGGATGTGCGGGACATGCTGGAGAAGCTGGGCAAATGCCCGCATAGCCTCAGCCCCTATAACATGGAGCCTGTACCCTTTGTCCTTGGAGTAGATCGGGCGCCCCATAGGGAAACGGCCACGATCCGAGAAGACCCGAATAAGATGGCAACCTGCCCTTACCAGCCTCTCGTCCTTCCATGAGCCCGTGATCGAGCCGTAGCTTGCAGCAGCAAAAGCCATTTCCCGCGCATCCCACCCGAGACTTCCCTCGACGGCGGCCGCCGCCAGTTCACGATCGAGAACGGCGGTGATGAAGTTCTCCGCGGGATGCAGGAGCTTGCGGACATCATCAGCAACTTCGTGGAACATAGCCTCCAACTTCGTGAGCGCTCCCGTAAAATCCTTCTCGTCAACCAGGAGAGCCAGCGCCGCTGCTGCTCGTTGATGAGCCTGATCAACGGCATTGAGAGCTGTCAAGTGACCGGTTTCCGATCGGTCGTATCGCTTCCCTTTCTCTTCCTTATCCCGAAATTCCTTCAACTCGTGGAGCGCTTCTTCGAATGAAGTGGTTGCATTCGTCAAAGCCTCCCTGAGGTTGTCAGAGAGCCCGGTAAGAAAGCTGTCGAGGTCTTCGAGCGACAAGTCACTGAGCTTGGGCTTGAAACGAAACGAGAGGTTGCCGGAAAGCATCTTCAGGGTGATGAAGAAGCTCAGCTTCTGGCGCTCTCGCTCGACCAGTAACCAAGCCGATGGGATCTCCTGGCCCTGGTCTGTACCGCGTTCTGCCAATACTTTCCGGAGCTCACCGAGCAGGGTGCCGGTCTGGTCCAGCGTGCGGGCGAAACCCATGATCGCTCTCACGCATTCGCCAGTCATAAACGCCGTCGCACTCCCTCCATCACCGACCCTGGCTCCTCCAAGAGTCCAGTCCGGGGCGTCCGCTGAGCAGATCTCCCGAACAACTCGATAGTAGAAAAACATCGTAGCCTTGGAAAACGCGGAGTCCGGAGCGGCAACGAGAGCCTGCATGGCGCGGGCTGCCCGCAGGACGGGAACCTCGTCTGAAGCAGGCTCGAACGCCTCTGACAGGGTCATCATCTCTAATTGCTTCACGAGGAATTCTAGAGGAGGCCCCTGTACGCCGCGCTGGCACAATGCCTTCACCATCAGTGAGGTCTCAACAAGATCACCGAGATCCTCCCAACCCGGAACGGAGGGGTCATTCAAGACCGCCCGCAGAGCTTCCCGCCCTTCATCCCGGAGGCTGGCGGCATGAATTCGGAACCGGTCCAATTCAGTGAGGTCATCAATTTCCTCTTCGAGGGGGCGCATAGGAACTCCTGTCGGGTGGCGGTTTCTTATAAGTTGCCGCAGGCCGGCTCTCATTGGACAGAACGATTCGTCCGCAGCAGAGATGCGCTGAGAATCCGGAGCCAGTGGAGGACCGAGCTACTGCCGCTGCCGCACGATCCCGGTCAGGCCGGTGAGGAAAAGAGGCACCAGCACCCAACTGATCGAGGAGATCAGGAGGGCGTAGCCGGAGTAGGTGAGGCCGAGCCCGGGGATCGCGATGGCGCCGTCGAGATGGACGGGCCGCCCCTCGCGGAGGGCTTCGGCGAGATCCTCGGCGCGGACGGTGGAGCCTTCCGACCGGCCGGACTTCCAGTTCGCGAAGAGGGAGGCCATGTCCTGACAGTTTACCGTCGTCCGCCGTCCTACCACCTCCCCTTCCGTGGCTGGTCAGTGGTAGCTTTCCCGTCGCGGAGACTTTATGAGCCCCAGGCCCCGGCAAGTCATCCTGGTCGGAAATCACCAGATCCCCCTCCCGGAGGGGGTGTCGGCTCTGGACTGGGCCCTGGAGCGGGTCAATTACCAGAACCCCCGCATCCGCTCCTACCTGGGCTGCATCCGCCTTATCGAAGGGGTGCTGGAGAGCAATTACGCTCTCCTTCACTGCTCGCCGGAGCGTCTGCTCGACATTTGGAGCAAGGTGCGGCAGGTCGCGTACCTGATCCGGACCCAACTCGCTCTTCTGCTGGAGGTTCCCTCGCGCATCCCGCGCCTGGAGGAGTCCCGGCAGAGCGCGGGCATGGCTCTCTCCCTGCTGGACGACCACGTGCTGAAACCGCTGGACCGGTTCCCCGACCAGGTGCCGCCCGATCAGCTCATGGAGGTCCGCAAGCTGCTCTGCGTCTCCATCGGCCAGATCCACGCGTTCCTCCACGATACGTTCGGCGAAGTCATGTCGAGCGATCCGCGCAGCCTGCACGACGCGGACTATTTCCTCTCCCGGCGCTTCCCCCGCGACATCGAGGAGGCCGAGTGGCTCCACGCGACGCTGGTCCGGCTGAAGCACTACGTGGATGAGTTGGACGCCCAGCGGGAGCTCCGGCTCACCTCCGTCGCCGGGAAAATCCGGCGGGAGGAGAGCGTCCCTTCGCTAAAGGCGTGGGAGCCCACCGCGGACTTCCTCGAGATCCTGCTGAACGGCCTCACCCCCCGGCTCAAGGAGGTGCTGTCGCTGCGCGGGGTCCGCTTCTACGAGATGGAGCTCCTGGACCGGCACGCCTTCGAGATCCCCCACCGCTGCCGCCTGATCCTCGACCTGCAGGAAATCGCCCTGGAAGCGGTGGAGGGGATCAAGTCCGGCGTGGGCGGCTCGCAGCCCGAGAAAGAGCAGGGAGTGCGGGACCTGATCCACTGCCACACCGCCTTCAGCCGCCGGATCGCCACGCAGCTCTACGAGATCGACACCGTCCTGCGCGATCTCGTCGCCTTCATCCCCCTCTGGATCGAGGCGGTGGAGAACCGCCGCGCTCTGCTGCTCCGCCGGGCGGCCGAGGACGGCGCGCAGCGCCAGGCGGGATAGCCCGCGATCCTATGCGGCCGCCCCTGGTCCTCGGCGGAGCCCTGGCCCTCCTCACCGTCCTGGCCTTTCTGCCGTCGCTGGGGAACGGCTACGTCATCCTCGACGACCCGCTCTACGTCACCGCCAACCGCGAGGTGCGGCAGGGGATCACCCGCGAGGGCGCGGTCTGGGCGCTCACCGCCAACGTGGCCAACAACTGGCACCCGCTGACGGTCCTTTCCCACATGCTGGACGTCGAGGTCTTCGGCCTGCCGCCCGCGGGCCATCACCTGACCAGCCTGCTGCTGCATCTCGCCGGCGTCCTGCTGCTCTTCGAAGCGCTCCGCCGGATGACCGGGGCCGTCTACCGGAGCGCCCTGGTGGCGGCGCTGTTCGCCGTCCACCCGACGCGGGTGGAATCCGTGGCCTGGATCTCGGAGCGCAAGGACGTCCTCAGCGGCTTCTTCTTCATGCTCGCCCTGCTCGCGTACCTGGGCTGGGTCCGCCGCCCGTCCGCGGGCCGGTACCTGCTCGTGGCGCTGGCCCTGGCCCTGGGGCTCGCGGCCAAGCCCATGCTGGTGACCCTGCCGTGCGTCCTTCTCCTCCTGGACTTCTGGCCTCTGGGACGGCGAGGGCTGGGCAGGCTGATCTTCGAAAAGATCCCTCTCTTTGCCCTCTCGGCGGCGTCGTGCCTGGTGACCCTGTGGTACCAGAAGACCAGCATGGCCCCTCTGGACGTCCTCCCCTGGGATCTCCGCCTCGCCAACGCCGCCGTCTCGTACGCGACCTACCTGGGCAAGGCGTTCCTGCCCCGGAACCTGGCGGTGCTCTATCCCTTCCCCATGGAGATCCCGGCCTGGAAGACCGCGGGCGCCGTCCTCCTCCTCGCCGCCGTTACGGCGCTCGCCGTCTGGCGAGCCCGGAAATCCCCCTGGCTGCTGGTGGGCTGGCTCTGGTTCCTGGGAACGCTGGTGCCCGTGATCGGCCTCGTACAGGTGGGCCGCCAGGCCATGGCGGACCGCTACACCTATCTCCCCTTCATCGGCCTCTTCCTTGCCGTGGTCTGGGGAGCGGCGGAGCTGGCGGAACGGCGGGGCGCCCTCCGTCCCGCCCTCGGAGCCCTCGCCGTCCTTGCTATCCTGGGACTCGCCGGGATGACCCGCGCCCAGACCCGACACTGGCGGGACGGCGTCACGCTGTTCCGCCACGCGCTCGCGGCGACCGGAGACAATCCCCTGGCCCGCCGAGGGCTCGCCAAGGCTCTCGCCGCCGTCCGGAAGGAAGGAGTCCACGGGCATGCTGTACGAAAAGCTCAACCCCGAGATGAAGAAGATGGTGGACGACTACGCCCGGCGGCTCCAGATCTATGACTGGAACCGGCGGAGCCAGTTGCTCTCCGAGGTTTCCCTCCCCTTCGCCGAGGAAATGGACGGCCGCAAGGCGAAGCTGGCGGCGGCGGGCTTCCTCACCGGCGTGCTGGAGCGCTGGAACCTCGACCGGGTGGACGACCCCGAGCAGGCCCGCCTCTACCTGATGTCCCTCAACCCGGCGCACCGGGAGCTGGCCGTCCGCTACCTGGAAGAGAATCCGCAGGCGGCTCCGGACGGAGCGTTATAGGATGCCGCCGACAGGAGAAGGAGACCGATGAAGACACTCAGGAGCTATGTCCTTGGAAATTGGCACGAGGCCAAGACCGGCCTCGCGACGCTGGTGGACCCCTCGACCGAGGAGGAGATCGCGCGGGCGGGGAGCGAGGGGATCGATTTCGGAGCGGTGCTGGACTACGCCCGCGAGCGCGGCGGCCCGGCCCTGCGGGCGCTGACCTTCTCGCAGCGCGCCATGCTCCTCAAGGACATGTCCAAGGTCCTGCGGGACCACCGGGACGAGCTCCTGGACCTCTCGGCCCGCAACACCGGCACCACCAAGCCGGACGGCTCGTTCGACGTCGACGGCGCCTCGGGAACCCTGGCCTATTACTTCAGCATCGGCCGCGGCCTGGGCGACCGCACCTTCATTACGGAAGGCGAGGGCGTGCAGCTTGCCAAGACGGAGGGCTTCTACGGCCGGCACATCCTGGTGCCGCGCCCCGGGGTGGCCGTCCACATCAACGCCTTCAACTTCCCGGCCTGGGGCTTCGCCGAGAAGGCGGCCTGCGCCCTGCTCGCCGGCATGCCGGTGATCACCAAGCCGGCGACGGCGACCTCGATGGTCACCGAGCGCTGCATCGAGCTGATCGTCGAGGCGGGCATCCTCCCCGAGGGTGCCCTGCAGCTCATCGTCGGCTCCACCGGCGACCTGCTGGACCGGCTCGGCGCCCAGGACGTCCTCGCCTTCACCGGCTCGGCGGAGACCGCGCGCGGTCTCCGCTCGCGGAGCAACCTCCTGGCCGCCAACACCCGCGTCAACGTCGAGGCCGACAGCCTGAACGCGGCGGTCCTGGGTCCGGACGTCCAGGACGGCTCCGCCACCTTCGAGCTGTTCCTCAAGGACGTGATCCGGGAGATGACCCAGAAGACCGGTCAGAAGTGCACGGCCGTGCGGCGCATCCTGATCCCCTCGGAGCGGGTCGACGCCGTGCAGGACGCCCTGATCTCCCGCCTCTCCCAGGTGGTGGTCGGCAACCCCGCGGACCCCTCCACGAAGATGGGTCCCGTGGCCACGGCCCAGCAGCTCGCGGACACGCTCAAGGGGATCGGCGAGCTGCGCCAGGCGGCGCGGATCGTCCACGGCACGGGGGAGCGGACGGACGGCGCCGGCGTCCCGGCCGGCAAGGGCTTCTTCGTTCAGCCAACCCTGCTGCGGAGCGACGACGCCCGCACCGCCGGCCCCGTGCACGACCGCGAGGTCTTCGCGCCCGTGGCCACGATCCTCCCCTACGACGGCAGCGCCGCCGAGGCGGTGGAGATCGTGGCGCTCGGCGGCGGCACCCTGGTGACTTCGGCGTACACCGACGACGCCTCCTGGGCCGGGGACTTCGTGGCGCGGGGCGGCGGCGGCACGGGGCGGATCTACATCGGCTCCGAATCCTCCGCCGGGGACGCCCCGGGCTCCGGCGCCGCCCTGCCGCAGACCCTCCACGGCGGTCCGGGACGGGCCGGCGGCGGCGAGGAGCTGGGCGGCCTCGTGGGCGTGAAGCTCTACCTCCAGCGCGTGGCCGTGCAGGGGAGCAAGTCGCTGGTGGATGAGGTGGTGGGAGCGGCTGGATAGCCCTTTGAACGGTCTGCCCTTCGATGACCTCACCCCCTGGCCCCTCTCCCACCGCCCTCCCACCCGGCCGGGAGAGGGGGAACGATGAGTCAGCGATCTTGCCGAGCTCGACAACCTGGATCGCAGGGCCCTCCCTCTCCCGGTTGGGTGGGAGACGGTGGGAGAGGGACCGAGGGTGAGGTCTCGGAGGGCACCCGCCCCAGCCGGCAATCCGCCCTGAGCTACACCAGCTCCAGGTTCGCGAACTTCGCCACCAGCTTCCGTTTCCCCGACTTCTCGAAGAACACCGTCAGCCGCGCCTCGTCGCCATCCCCCTCCATCTCCAGCACGACGCCGTTCCCCAGGGTGGCGTGACGCACCCGGCTGCCGCGCCGGATCGCTCGCTTCGGAGCCGCCGAGGGCTCCGGGGACGGGGGACGCACCGGGGGAGCCACAGGACGGCTATACCCGGAAGGCTGGGACATCGGCCTCGACGGAGGCATCTGGGGCGCGGAGGGCCCCGGGCGTCCCTGTCCGCCGCCGAAGAACGAATAGACGCTCTGGCTCCGCTGGTCCATCCGCTCGTAGGTGAAGATGTCCGGGCTCACGGAGACGTCCAGGAGCTGGTCCGGCAGCTCGGCCAGGAAGGGGGATTCGGTCTGGTCCTGATAGCGGCCGGCGATCCGCCGGCGGCGGCAGCAGCTCAGGAACAGCCGCTCCCGGGCGCGGGTCATGCCCACGTAGAGGAGACGGCGCTCCTCTTCGATGTCCTCGCGCGCGCCCTGGGAGTTGAAGTGCGGCAGCAGGCCGTCCTCCAGCCCCGCCACCACTACAGCCTTGAACTCCAGCCCCTTGGCGCTGTGGAGCGTCATCAGCGAGACGCCTTTCTCGGTCTGCAGACCATCCAGGTCCGAGACCAGCGCGATGTGATCCAGGAAGGCCGTCAAGAGATCCTGATCGTTGAGGGTGTTGTAGCTGTTCGCCTCGGTGAATTCCTGGGCCGCCGAGAGGAGCTCCTGGATGTTCTCGAGACGCGCCAGGTCCTCCGGGTCGTCCTGGTTGTAGAGGTCTCTGAAGGCGGTGGCCTCCAGCAGACGGTCCAGGAGGGCCGGCAACGGCAGATCCGCCGCGGTGTTCTGGAGCCCGACGATCAGGTCCCGGAACTTGCGCAGGGCCGTAGCGCTGCGGGCCGGCAGGCTCCCGAGGTCGTCCAGATAGAGGACGTCCCACAGCGGCTGACCGAGCTGGACGGCGCGGTCGCGCAGCAGCTCCAGGGTGGACTTGCCGATGCCCCGTGGCGGCTGGTTGACGATCCGCAGCAGGGAAAAATTGTCGCGGGGGTTCCGCAGCACCCGTAGGTAGGCCACCAGGTCCTTGATCTCGGCGCGATCATAGAACCGCACGCCGCCGACCAGGGAGTAGGGGATCTCGCGCGCCAGCAGCTCGTCTTCGATCGCCCGGGTCTGGGCGTTGGTGCGGACCAGGATCGCCATCTCGCTGAGCTTGTAGTTGTGACGGAGGCGCTGGAAGGTGCGCACGATCCAGGTCGCCTCGTCCCCCTCGTCGCTGGCCCGGTAAAGCTCGGCCTTGGCGCCGCCCTCCTGCTCTGTCCACAGGCGCTTGCCACGGCGCTGGATGTTGTTGGCGATGAGCGCGCCCGAGATGTCGAGGATGACCTGCGTCGAGCGGTAGTTCCGCTCCAGCTTTCGCACCACCGCGTCGGGGAAGGTCGTCTCGAACTCCAGGATGTTGTTGAGGTCCGCGCCCCGCCAGCGGTAGATCCCCTGGTCCTCGTCCCCCACGGCCGTCAGGTTGCCGGCCGGCCCCACCAGTTCCTGGACCAGCCGGAGCTGGGCGTGGTTGGTGTCCTGGTACTCGTCGACGAGGAGGAACGACGTGCGGCGGCGGATGCGATCCTTCAGCTCGGGGTCGGTCGAGAGGAGCTTCACCGGCAGGGCGATCAGGTCGTCGAAATCCACGCCGGAGGCCTGCCCGAGGAGGCCCTGATAGCGCCGGTAGAGGGCGGCCACCTTCTTCTCGAAAAAGTTCTGGGCCCGCGCCTCGTAGGCGGGAGGATCGAGAAGCCGGTTCTTGGCCGCGCTGATCTGCCCCAGCACGGAGCGGGGGGAGAAGGCCGTCTCCGACAGCCCCTCGGCGCCGAGGGCTTCCTTGATGAGACCGAGCTGGTCGGAGGTGTCGAGGATGTGGAAGTCCCGCCGCAGCCCCACCCGCTCGCCGTAGCGGCGCAGCATCAGGAGCCCATAGCGGTGGAACGTGCCGACCGATGTCGGGAGCGGGTGGATGTCCAGCAGGTCCTCGACCCGCTCGCGCATCTCGCCCGCCGCCTTGTTGGTGAAGGTCATGGCGGCGATCAGCCCGGGATCGACCCCCATCTCCTCGATGAGCCAGTAGATGCGATAGGTGATGACCCGCGTCTTGCCGGACCCGGCGCCCGCGAGCACGAGTTGGGGCCCCTCGCCGTGTGTCGCGGCGGCGACCTGCTCGGGGTTGAGCTGACGTTCCAGCTCCAGGGTGACGGCCTTTTTCACGCGGTGAGTTTCTCCGAGGTAGAGGGGGATGGCAAGCCGCCGAAGACCGCTTTCGCGGCTGGAAGCGGCCCCTTTGGACGCGACCGGATTGCCGTAAGTGAAGAGAAGACTTGGCTTTAGCCGGATACCATGGCATGCTTCCGCGCTACGAAACTGTACCCGATCCGTCGTGCAAGGAAAAACTTACGGAGATCCGATCCTGGGCCGACATCCGTGGGAACTGACGCTGAGGGAGTTCATTGAGATTGTCCGCAGGAACTATGGGATTGAAATCGAGATCACGTCCGCGGCGATTGCAGTTGGACGTTACCTCAGGAAGGACGGGCGAATGTACCCGGTTCCCGTGGTCGACGAAGACCGGCCACTGCCGATCGACTACCTGTACTTTCTCTGCGCTCTGTACAGGGTCCCTCCTGAGGACTTCGGGCTGATGCCACAAGAACCTGAAGATTAGGTCTCAGGCCGCCAGACGGGTATCGACGAGAGGCGCGGCCCCCAGGTTTCTTGGAAGCTCGATGGGAGAGAGCGGCTCAGTCCAGGGTTCCGCCCGCTCGTACATCTCCCAGTACTTGCGTGGAGCCCGCGAGTAGCCGTTGAAGGGTTCGACCCCGTTCTCCCAACATGCGGCAAACATGACCATGATGAAACGCCGGATCTCGCCCGGGACATCCTCCAAACGCTCGGTAAGCGTCATGAAGTGATAGTCCAGCCCTCGGATGATCCACCATCCGTCCTGCTCGTAGACGAGAACATGGATTCGTTGCTCGGTCATCGGATCTCCATTCTAGCAGCGTCCGCGATCTCCAGCCTGTACGTCATGGCACGACCGGGATGCGCTCCGCCGATACTTGTAGCCGCCTCCCGGACCATTCTACGCAACCGCCCCGCCCCTGGGAATGCCCGGCCCGCGAATCGGCTTAGGATAGAGGCCGGAGCAGGCGTCCGCCGCTCCTCTTCCGTATACAACTGTTGCCTGCGAGGAAGATCATGAAGCCCGTCGAGATCTACAACGACCTTTCCCGGAACGTCATCGGCCAGGAGGAGACGCTGCGGTACGTCTCCGTGGCCATCTTCAAGCACCTGCAGGGGGAGAAGTACGGCAACCTCCTCCTCATCGGCAACTCCGGGACCGGCAAGACCACGATCATGCGGGCCATCGAGTCTCTCTACAACGCCCACCAGGAGTTCTCCGAGTATCGGGTCGTCCTCATCATGAACGCCAACACCCTGGCGACCGAGGAGGGCGCGGTGGACACCAGCCGCCTCTTCGCCCGGCTGGAGGAGCGCACCCGGCAGGTCCTGGGCGACGGCGCTACGGCCGAGCAGATCGGCCGCGCCATGGAGCGCGCCACCGTCTGCCTCGACGAGATCGACAAGGTCTCCGGCCTCATCGGCGGCAAGCCCTACGTCACCGGCATCAACATCCAGCAGGCCGTGCTCACCCTGATCGAGGGCGAGCGGGTGCCCTACCGGATCACCGCGCCCAACCAGAACGGCGAGATCGAGTCCGTCAGCACGTGGGTCGACACCGGCAAGATGCTCTTCCTCTGCGCCGGCGCCTTCGAGACCCTCTACGACCAGATCTTCCATCGGGTCACCTCGCCCAAGAGCGGCGTCAAGCTCCCCACCACGACGACCTACGTCAACGGCAAGATCACCATCCAGGAGTACTTCACCCTCCGCCACCACTTCCGGCAGGAGGACCTCTTCGAGTACGGCATGCAGCCGCAGTTCCTGTCGCGCTTCGACAACGCCGTCATCCTGGAGGACCTCAACGCCGGCACCCTGGCCCGCATCTTCCGCGAGCCCCAGGACGGCGTGCTCCAGGTCTCCCGGAACTTCTTCCAGAAGTACGGCATCGACCTCGAGATCACCGACGACGCGGTCCACAAGATCGCCGAGGAGGCCTCCAAGAGCGCCCGCATCGGCGCCCGGGCCCTCAAGTCCGTCTACGGCAAGATCATCAAGCCCTTCGAGTTCGATCCCTTCTCGCGGGAGGAGGTCAAACCGGTCAACGGCGACGGCGGGCCGCACCGGCTGGTGATCGACGACAAGATCGTAGGCGAGGCCCTGAAGCCGGCGGTCTAGGGATCTATTTTCCAGAACCCCGCGAGAAGAACACCAGCACTTCCAGGTCCTCCTCGATCGAATGGAACCGGTGCTCGACCCGGGCCGCCACGAAGAGCACCGCCCCCGGCCCCACCTCCCTGTCCTCGCCGTCCGCCACGAAGCGGCCGCGGCCCCGGACCACGTGGTAGATCTCGTCCTCCTCGTGGGGCGTCTGGGTGTCCACCGATCCCGCGGCCAGGACGTACAGGCCGACCCGTAGAGTCGGCACCTTCAGGAACTCCAGCCAGGGGTCTCCGCCGGCGCGGCGGCGCTGCTCGATTTCGGACAGGTCGAAGGCGGCTTGCTTGGGATTCATGGCGGGGATTGTAGTCCGGATAGAATCCCTTCCATGATGGACACCGCCACGACCCTCGCCTCGCCTCCGCCTGCGGCCTCTTCCGCCGCGAAGACCAACCTCATCGGCGCGGACACGATCCGCCGGACCGTCGAGCGCCTGACCGAGCGCCACGGCGCCGAGCACGCCGAGCGCATCCGCCGCGGCGTGGAGCAGGTGGCCCAGCGGTGGTGGCCCGAGGACGGCGACGCCGAGGCGTTTTCCACCTTCTGCGAGACCCACTTCCTCGCCGCCCCGGAAGCCCTCGGCACGGCCTTCCAGCGGCTGGAGCGGACCCTCGAACAGGTCGACGGCCACCTCCACGAGGTGCGGCGCGAGCTGATGGCCCCGCTGGAGACCGACACCGGCCCGCTCATGCCCGCCGACCGCCTGCTGGCCGACGTCGACCTCGCCGCCCACGTGGACGAGGACCTCTTCCGCAGCAAGGTGGCCTTCCTCGCCCTGCTCAACTTTCCCGTCCACACCCTGGCGCAGCGCCTGAGCGAGGGGCCGGACTGGGACCGCGAGACCTGGGCGCGCTCCCGCCTGATGGACCGCTTCGCGGCCCGCGTGCCGGCCAGCGTGCAGCAGGAGGTCACCCGCACGATGACCGCCGCGGATCAGTACGTCGCCGCGTACAACATCCGCCTGGACCGCGTCGTCACGCCGGAGGGCGAGCGCCCCTTCCCCGAGGGCCTGCGGCTCATCAGCCACTGGGGGCTGCGCGACGAGCTGGCCTCCTACTACGTCGACGCGGACTCCGCCAGCCTGGCCAGGCAGAGGTTGATCCTCCGCGTCATGGAGCGCATCGTCCGGCAGGAGATCCCGAAGGCGGTGATCGACAACCCCGACCTCCTCTGGGACCCGGTGAGCAACACCGTCCGGCCTGTGGAAGGCGCCGCCGCCGAACCCCAAGACCTGGCCTCCCGCGAGCCCGACACCCGCTACGCCACGCTCCTGGACATCTTCCACGCCGTCCGCAAGGTCGATCCCTACAGCCCCACCGAGCCGACCTTCATCGCCCGGCGCTTCGAGCGGGACCGCCAGATGCCCGAGAGGGAGGTCGAGGAGCTTCTCGTCTCGGTGATGACCTCCCCGGAGGTGGCGGCTCTCGGCAAGCACATCGAGGAGAAGGTCGGCCGTCCCCTGGAGCCGTTCGACATCTGGTACTCCGGCTTCAAGTCGCGGGGCGACTACCAGGAGTCGGAGCTGGACGAGGCCGTGCGCTCGCGCTATCCCAACCTGGAGGCCTTCGCCCAGGGCATGCCGGCGTTGCTGGAAAACCTGGGCTTCACGCCGGAGCGGGCGCGCTGGCTCGCCGAGCGCATCATCGTCGATCCAGCTCGGGGAGCGGGCCACGCGATCCAGGCGCTGCGGCGGGAGGACAAGGCCCATCTGCGCACGCGGGTCCCCCAGGGCGGCATGGACTACAAGGGCTACAACGTGGCGATGCACGAGCTGGGACACAACGTCGAGCAGGTCTTTTCGCTCAACGGAATCGATCACTGGTCGCTGGCCGGAGTGCCCAACAACGCCGCCACCGAAGCCTTCGCCTTCGTCTTCCAGGGGCGCGACCTGGAGATGCTGGGCCTGCGTCCGCAGGACGACGAGACCCGCCGCAAGCACGCGCTCTCCGTCCTCTGGAACACCTACGAGATCGCGGGCGTCTCCCTGGTGGACATGGGCGTCTGGAACTGGCTCTACGAACATCCGGACGCCACCCCGGCCGAGCTGCGGGAAGCGACGCTCGCCATCGCCCGTGACGTCTGGAACCGCTACTTCGCCCCGGTCTTCGGGGGACGCGACTCGGAAATCCTTGCCATCTACTCCCACATGATCGTCTACGGTCTCTATCTGCCGGATTACGCGATCGGTCACATCATCGCGTTCCAGGTGGCGGAGAAGATCCGCGAGGGCGATTTCGGAGAGGAGACCGAGAGGATCGCGCGGCTGGGACGCCTGACGCCGGACGCGTGGATCCGCGGCGCGGTCGGAGGACCGATCTCGGCGGAGCCGCTGCTGGCGGCGGCGCGCGAAGCGTTGGAAGATTGAGGAGAGGAAATCCTTATGAAATCAGCTCTACGCATCAGCTTTATCCTTCTGGCCTTCGCGTTGCCGGCTGAAGCCCAGATCGACGACATCACCCGCTACAACATGCGGCCGCTGCTCCAGCTCCACGCGGTGGGCAGTGACATCGCCGGGGGCTCGTTCGAGACGGACGTATTCATCTACCAGGGAGGCCCCGTCTTCCTCGCCTACACGGCGGCGACCGGGAACGCCTGCCGGGTGGACCGCGGCGTGGCGACCGCTCAGCAGCTCATGGAGCTCAACCGTGCGCTCGCCACCTCCCGCGTCGGCCAGCAACGGGGCGGCTGCGGCTCGCCCGCACCCGACTATGTCAGCACTTATGCCCTGACCTGGTACGGCAAGCAACGGGTGCGGACGATCACCGCCGGCGGCAATTACACCGACTGTCCCGAGGATGTCCAGCGGATCCTCGACGCCGCCTGTGACTTCATCTGGAAGGTGCTCGGACCGTCTCCCGAGGTTTGCGTCCCTCCCGTCACCGGGTGAACGATCCGCCGGTCGAAGAGCCGGCCGAGATGTTCCCGCCAAGCGTCGAGCCCGCGGTCTCGAGCTCCGCGCCGCGGCCCCAGGTCCGCTTGAGGTTCTGCACCGCCGTATCGGCGACGCCAGTCTCGATCGGGTAGCCCTCGAACGAGAGCTCCTTGAGGACGACGCGCGGAATGGCCAGCCCCAGATCCATGATGATCGAGTTGATCTCCTCCAGGTGACGCAGGGCGAGGTCCGCCGCCGTTCCCTGGGAGAGGCCGAGGGCCGTCGTGTGCAGCATCCCGTAGCTGACCGAGGCCAGGGACAGGGCTGTGTAGTCGTCTCGCAGAGCGCGGCTCGCCGTGTCTTTGCGGACCTTGTCGTAGAGACCGGCAATGGCGCCGAGAACGCCGGTCACCGCCTGCTTGACGGTGGAAGCGGCGCTGCCACCCGGATAGTTCGCGATATGGCTCTCCAGAACCTCGACGTGCCGCTTCAACGTGGTCTCCATACGGCCGATGAGCTGGATCGCATCCGGGAACTGCTTGATGTCGTCGTCTTCGCGTTGCCGCTCGACGGCTTCGAGGATGTGCTTCTCGACCGCTACCATGTCGGCGATATACGGGCGGAGCGCTTCTCGATTGTCTTTCATGGTTGTACCTCCTTGGTGAACGACTCTTGCTCTGACTGTGCAAGGACACAGAAAAGAGAAGCAAAAGCCGCGCCCGCTTTTTCTTTCCTCCCGATCGAGCCCCCCAACGATTTGCCCGGCTGGTGCGTCTACAGGTCGTGAACGCACCGCTGACCACGAGCGCGATCTTGGACCAACGACCGAGCCTGACCGCCACCGAACGCCTGGCCCGGCTGTTCGACACCCATCACGAGCGGCTGTTCCGCTTGGCCCTGCGGCTGGCCGCCGACCGTGAGGAGGCGCGCGACCTGGTGCAGGAGGCCTTCCTGCGCGCGGCCCGCAAACCTTCAGCCGTGCCGGACGGCGATCAGCCCGGCGAGGCGTGGCTCGTGCGGACGCTGGTCAATCTCTGCAAGGACCGCTTCCGGCGGGTGTCGGTGAGGTCTCGCGTCCACTCGTCCATGAAGGCGTCCGAGGGAGATCCGAGGCGGATCGAGGACGAGGTCGTGGCCCGCGCCTCGGTACGGGCCGCTCTCGGACGCCTCTCCCCCCGCCGCCGGGCGGTGATCGCGCTCCACGAGATCGAAGGCACGCCGGTCCGCGAGGTGGCCCGGCTGCTGGGGATCAGCGAGGTGACGGTGCGTTGGCATCTTTTATCCGCCCGCCGCGAGCTGGCGGGCCTGCTGTTGGAGGATCGGAGATGAACACGAACGACGAACGGTTGCGCGATTACCTGCGCGGCGCGGACCCCGCCGCCGGGGAACCCGGGCTGGCGCCCGAAGAAGTACAGGCGATGCGGCGGGCGGTCCTGACGTCGATCCCGGAGCCGCGCCGGCGATGGATTCCCATCGTGGCCCTGGCGGGGTCGGCCTTGGCGGCGCTCCTCCTGGCGCTGACGCTCCTGTCGCCGGACGCCGAAGGACCGGCGGCGCCTCCCCGCCAGCCGGCGAGGATGGCGGAGAAACCGAAGGCCGCGCCGGTCCCGATCCCTCCTCCGGCTCCTGAACCTGTCGCCGAGGAACCGGAAAGGCCTCGGGAAACGCGGGCGCCTCGAAAGAGGCCTACGCCGGAGGCCGCTCCCCAACCGACCCCCTTCATGCCGGAGGCCGAGGCCACGGTCGCCGAGACGACACAGATCCAGTTTTCCACCCCGGGCGGCACCCGGATCATCTGGGTGCTGACCTCGGATGGAGTTTCGCACTAGGAGAAATCGATCATGAAGAATTCATGTATCCGCATCATGGCCCTGCTCTTCCTGCTGCTGCCGGGCGCCCTGGCCGCGGCCCAGCAGGAGCAGCCCAAGGTCCAGGTCCCGGCCCAGCCGGCATACACCGTGAAGTACGACATCCGGTACATGGACCTGCACGCGGCGGAGGTTCTCGCGTGGGACCAGTGCGCCCAGAGAGAGAAGTGCCAGGTCAGCGCCTCGACCCTCATCGGAGTCGCGGGAGTCAGGGGACAACTGACCATCTATACCGACAGCGCGACCCACGAAAAGATCGCCCGCGCCCTGGCCCGGGAGGACGCCTCGCCGCGCACCCAGAACTTCCAGTTCCTGCTCCTGGCCGCCAGCACGAAAGGGGGAAGCACCGGTCTGGAGGTGCCCGCCAACGCCCAGAAGGCTCTGAACGATCTCAAGGGCTTCCTGCCTTTCAAGAGCTACGAGCTCCTGGACACCGCATGGGTACGCGCCACGCAAGGCGACGGCATCCAGGCGCGGCTGGTCGGCCGGCAAGGCGCCCAATATGAATTGGAGCTGCGGTTCCGCAACGCGGGCACCCAGGAGGACCGCAGCCTGTTCGTGGACGGCTTTGTCTTGAAAGCCGAGCACTTCCAGCCTCCGGCCCTGGCCAACGGCGAGAAACCGGCGCCGCGCCCGGGCCGGCGTCTGATCGATACCTCCTTCGGTCTCAAGGAGGGGGAGACGATCGTGGTCGGGACCTCCAAGATCGACGGCGGGGACGAGGCCCTGGTGCTGCTGTTGACGGCGATGCCGGTGCAGTAGAGAGATCTTCAGTCTGTTTGGTCCTCTGAGAAGGCCTGCCCTTCGAAGCCCTCACTCCCCTACCCCTCTCTCCCGACCCCTCCCTCCCTCGCCACACCGGGAGAGAGGGGAAAGGACAGCAAGTCCTTTGGCTAACTTCTCCTCCTCTCCCGGTGTGGGTGGGAGGGAGGGGTCGGGAGAGGAGGCCGGGAGGTGAGGCCCGCCTTGACACCCCGCCCCCCGCTCCGTAGTCTGCCCGCGCTCATGATCCGCTGTTTTTGCGGAGATCTCTGACAGGACCTAAACGATGAAACGAATGCACACGATCTTTTTCTGTACCCTGTTGCTCGCCGCCGGCCTTTTGACGGCGGCCCCCCAGAATCAACAGCCCCCGGCTCCCGCCCCCGCTCCCTCCCCGGCCCAGCCGCCGGACGAACAGCTCAAGGACAAGCAGAAGCGGGAGCAGGAACCCGAGGAGAACGCCACCGAGCTCCAGAAGGAGCAGAAGGAGGGCGGCAAGGGCGCTCCCAAGGAGATCTCCGAGAAGAAAGAGGAGAAGTGGGACGTCAACAATCCTCCCGGCCCTTCGACGGAAGTCACCGTCGACGTCACCGAGGGGACCTGGATGAACCTGGACGTCAGCCCGGACGGCAAGGAGATCGTCTTCGACCTCCTGGGCGACCTCTACGTCCTGCCCATCGGCGGCGGCGAGGCCAAGGCCCTCACCCATGACGTCGCCTGGCAGATGCAGCCGCGCTACAGCCCCGACGGCAAGCTGATCGCCTTCACCAGCGACCAGGGCGGCGGCGACAACATCTGGGTCATGAACCGCGACGGCTCCAACCCCAAGGCTGTGACCAAGGAGAGCTTCCGCCTGCTCAACCAGCCGGCGTGGGCTCCCGACGGCCAGTACATCGTCGCCCGCAAGCACTTCACGGCCCAGCGCTCCCTCGGCGCCGGCGAGATGTGGCTCTATCACCGCTCCGGCGGCGACGGCCTGCAGCTCACCAAGAAGCCCAACGACCAGAAGGACGCCGGCGAGCCGGTCTTCTCGCCCGACGGCCGGTACCTCTACTTCAGCCAGGACACCACCCCCGGCCCGATCTTCGAGTACAACAAGGACCCCAACACCGAGATCTTCGTCATCCAGCGGCTCGACCGCCAGAAGGGCAACGTCCAGCGCTTCGTCACCGGCTCGGGCGGCGCCATCCGGCCGACGCCCTCGCCCGACGGCAAGACCCTGGCCTTCGTCCGCCGGGTCCACTACAAGACCGTCCTCCACCTGCTGGACCTCCGCTCCGGCGACGTCCAGCCCGTCTACGACGGCCTCGAGCGGGACATGCAGGAGACCTGGTCGATCCACGGCGTCTATCCGGTGATGGCCTGGACGCCCGATTCGAAGTCCCTCGTCTTCTGGGCCGGCGGCAAGATCCGGCGGATCGACACCGCGAGCCGCAAGGTCTCCGACATCCCCTTCCGCGTGCGCACCACCCGCAAGGTCCAGCAGGCCCTGCGCTTGCCCATCGAGGTGGCGCCGGCGCAGTTCGACACCAAAATGCTGCGCTGGGTGAACGTCTCCCCCAAGGGAGACCAGGTCGTCTACCAGGCCCTCGGCCACCTGTGGCTCCGCAAGCTGCCCAACGGCCGGCCGGCGCGCCTGACGAAGCAGACCGACCACTGGGAGCTCTTCCCCTCGTTCTCCCGCGACGGCAAGTCGGTCGTCTACACCACCTGGGACGACGAGAAGCTGGGCACCGTCCGCGTGGTCTCGGCCAACGGCGGCGAGGGCAGGACGGTGGTGAGCGCGCCCGGCCACTATGTGGAGCCGGCCTTCACGCCCGACGGCAAGGAGATCGTCTACCGCAAGATCGAAGGAGGCTTCGTCCGCACGGCGGCGTGGTCGCTGGAGCCTGGCGTCTACCGGGTGTCCGCCAACGGCGGCGATCCGGAGCTGATCACCGAGGAGGGCGAGCAGCCCAGCTTCGGCGCCGAGAACGACCGCGTCTACCTGCTGAAGTTCGCCGACAGGAAACGGCAGCTCGTCTCCATCGGCCTCGACGGCAAGGACGAGCGCCCGCACCTGACCAGCGAGAACGCCTCCCAGTTCCAGATGTCGCCGGACGGCCGCTGGATCGCCTTCAGCGAGCGGTTCCAGGCCTACGTGGTGCCCTTCGTGCCCACCGGCCAGGCGGTGGACGTCGGTCCCAAGACCTCGGCCATCCCGCTGCGCCGGGTCACCCGCGACGCCGGCGAGTACCTCCACTGGTCCGGCGACTCGAAGACGCTCCACTGGTCCCTCGGCCCCGAGCTCTACAGCCTGGAGCTGAAGAACGCCTTCACGTTCCTCGAAGGCGCGCCGGAGACGCTCCCCGATCCGCCGGCGCAGGGGATGAACATCGGCTTCCGCACCGGGAGCGACGTGCCCAAGGGGACCGTCGCCATCGTCGGCGGCCGGATCATCACCATGAAGGGCGACGAGGTCATCGAGGACGGCACGGTAGTCATCCAGGGCAACCGCATCCGCGAGGTCGGCCCGCGGGCCAGCGTCGCGGTCCCGGCCGGCGCCCACGTGGTGGACGCCAAGGGCAAGACGGTGATCCCCGGCCTGATCGACGTGCACTGGCACGGCGGCTTCGGCTCGGACGGCATCGTCCCCGAGAACAACTGGGTGACCTACGCCAGCCTGACCTACGGCGTGACCACCCTGCACGACCCGTCCAACGATACGGACACGGTCTTCGCCGCCTCCGAGCTGCAGAAGGCCGGAATGATCACCGCGCCGCGCATCTACTCCACCGGCACCATCCTCTACGGCGCTACCACGCCTTTCACGGCGACGGTGGACAACCTCGAGGACGCCCGCTCGCACCTGCGGCGCATGAAGGCCGCGGGCGCCTTCAGCGTCAAGAGCTACAACCAGCCGCGGCGCGACCAGCGGCAGCAGGTCGTCGCCGCCGCCCGCGAGCTGGGGATGATGGTGGTGCCCGAGGGCGGCTCCCTCTACCAGCACAACATGAGCATGGTGGTGGACGGCCACACGGGCATCGAGCACGCCGTGCCGGTGCCGAAGTTCTACGAGGACGTCCGCCAGCTCTGGGGCAAGACCGACGTGGGCTACACCCCGACCCTGGTGGTGGCCTACGGCGGCATCTGGGGCGAGAACTACTGGTACGACAAGACCCGGGTCTGGGAGGACAAGCGCCTGACCTCCTTCGTGCCCCGGGAGGTCCTCGACGAGCGTTCGCGCCGCCGGGTCACCGCTCCCGACGAGGAGTACAACCACTTCCGGGTCGCCGCCGCCGCCAACGACATCAGCCGGCAGGGCGTCAAGGTGAACCTCGGGGCCCACGGCCAGCGCGAGGGCCTCGCCGCCCACTGGGAGCTGTGGATGTTCGTCCAGGGCGGCATGACGCCGATGGAGGCCCTGCGCTCCGCCACCCTGAACGGCGCCCACTATCTCGGCATGGACAAGGACATCGGCTCGATCGAAGCCGGCAAGCTCGCGGACGTCGTGATCCTCGACGCCAACCCTCTGGAGAACATCCAGAATTCGGCGCAGATCCGCTGGGTGGTCCAGAACGGCCGGGTCTACGACTCCATGAGCATGGACCAGGTCTATCCCGACAAGGTGAAGCGGTCGCCGTTCTTCTGGCAGAAGCCGGGCGGCGCCTTCTCCTACGGCCCCGCCGGACCGGCGGCGATGCACGTCGAAGACTGACGCGCACCCGCCTCCGGTCTGTCGACGCCGGCCTTTCGGGGCCGGCGTTTTTTCATGCGGCTTCCGCGGACAGCGCCGCCCGCTCCTCCCGCCGCGCCTTCCGTAGCGACGCCGCGATCGACACCGCCAGGATCGCCGCGATGACGGCGAGCGAAACCGGCGACGGGATCTTGTAGAAATCCATCAGGACCATCTTGACGCCGACGAACACCAGCACGGCGGAGAGGCCGAGCTTCAGATACGAGAACTTCCCCATCACCCCCGCCAGCAGGAAGTACAGCGAGCGCAGGCCCAGGATGGCGAAGACGTTGGAGGTGTAGACGATGAACGGATCCTCGGTGACCGCGAAGATCGCCGGGATCGAGTCCACCGCGAAGATGAGGTCCGTGGTCTCCAACAGCACGAGGACCAGGAAGAGCGGCGTCGCCACCCAGCGGCCGGCCTCCCGCGCGAAGAAGTGATCCCCCCGGTACTCGGAGCTGACCGGGATCAGCCTGCGGACCAGCTTCAGCACGGGATTCTTCCCGGGGTCCATCTCCGTGTTGCGAAGGACCGCCATCTTGATCCCGGTGAAGATCAGGAAGGCGCCGAAGATGTAGATGATCCAGTGGAACTGCGCCAGCAGCGCCGCTCCGGCGAAGATGAACGCGGCGCGCAGGACCAACGCCCCCAGGATGCCCCAGAACAGCACCCGGTGCTGCTACGCCGGCGGCACCGCGAAGTAGCTGAAGATCAGGGCGAAGACGAAGATGTTGTCGACGCTGAGCGACTTTTCGATGAGGTAGCCGGTGAAGAACTCGATGGCCGGCTCGGAGCCGCGGAAGAACCAGAGGCCGGCGTTGAAGATCATCGCGAGCGAGATCCAGACGACGCTCCAGGTGATGGCCTCCTTGAGCGAGACCTCGTGCGCTTTGCGGTGGAAGACCCCGAGATCGAGGGCGAGCATGGCGAGGATGAACAGGTTGAAACCCGCCCACAGCCACAAGGACGTTTCAGGCATGAGCCTATCTCCCGATAGGCCGCAGGATGGCGAGACCCCACGGCACATGAGTGTCGTGGTGGTCTCGCCCGAGCCGAAGCTCTCGGAAGGCCGGGGGCGGAACGCCCCGTGGTGACGGCCTCCCGAACCTGGAACGTCCAGGCGGGCTACTCCCCACCGATGCTAGACATAGTAAACCAGAAAGCGGGGTCGCATCATTTCGAGTGAGGGCCGCGACGCCCGAGCCCCTTGCTCCGTAGGAAAGGGCAAGGAGTCAGATAACATGCGGCAGCCGATGTTTCCCCGGCGGGACGCCTCGCCCTTTCAGGTCTTCGCGTGAACGAACCGATCGTCCGAACTTCGTTCCGGAGCGGGATGCTCCGGGTCCTGGTGCCCCTTGCCGCGCTGGCGGCCATGGCGGCCTTCGCGGGCCGCGAGGCCGACCCCGCCGGCGCGGCGGAGGGCGTCTACCTGGCCGTGCTCGCGGCGGCGGCCCTGCTCCCGGTCGCGTTCCTGGCGCCCCGGCCGGCCGTCGAGCTGGGCCTGGGGGCGGTGCTGGCGACGGCGGCGGTCTGGGCGCTGTCGCCCGGACCGGGCCGGGGAGCGGCGGTGGTGATGCTGCTGATCGCGACGCTGGCCATGGCGGCGGGGCGGGCCCTCACCTCCGGCCCCTCTCCCGGCCCCCCTCCCTCCTTGACGATCCCTCTGGCTCTCGGCCTCCAGGCGCTCCTGCGCGGCGACCTGCTTTTCGGGCCGGCGCTGAGCCTCCGGACTCTCGTGGCGCTGGTGGTCCTGCCGGTGGCGGCGGGGGTGGCGGTGTCGGTGCTGGCGCGGCGGCATGGCGCGGTGCTTCCCCTGATCGCGGGCGGCACGGCGGCGCTGCTCGCCCCTGGGTTCAACGTCGCTTCCACGCTGGCGCTGGTGACCCTGGCGGCGGGGGACCTGCTGGGCTGGGAGGATGTCCGGTGGCCTTTCAGGGCTCTGGCGGCGGCCGCGCTCGTGGTTCCGGTGCTCTGGGATCCGCAGCCGGGCCTCGTGGCGTTGGTCTGCGGGCTCGCGCTGGCCCGGCCGGGCTTCGGGCTGGCGCTCGCCGTCCCGGTGGCGGCCGGGCTGGGCTGGTATTCGAAGATGCCGTGGGACGGGATGCTCCTCCAACTCGCCAGCCTCCCGCTGGCGGTGCCGGGGATCGTCATCCCGGAGCGGGACAGGCTCCGGGAGGGGCTGACGGCGATCCTCCTGGTCGCCACGGTGCCGGTGGTCCCGAACGCCGGAGTCCTGGCGGCGCCGCTGGCGCTGGCGGCCTTGTCCCTGCGGCGGAGCAACGCGTTCACCGTGCCGCAGAGGGTGTGGACCGGCGCGTTGCTGGGCGGCACGGCGATGCTCGCGTCCTATCCCTGGCTGCGCAGGGAGCCCGTCGGGGTGGCCCTGTCGCTGCTGGGACTGCCGCCGGGACCGATCCTCGCGGCCCTGGTGGCCGGCGTCTTCCTGGTGCTGGCGGGGCTGGGGGTCTGGATGGGCCGGGGATGGGGCGAGCCGCTGCGGTCGCTCCGGCTGGCCGGGCTGACGGCGGCCTGTCTCGCGCTCGCCGTGCTGGCCGCCCTGCCCGGCTCCGGCACGCCGCTGCTCCCGCCCGAGGTGCCGGTGGTGCTGGACGCGGCGCGGCCGGTCTGGGAGGCCACGATCCCCGGGCAGGACGTGCGCGCCCTGGTGGTCGAGTCCAGCCTGTCCAACGGCGCGGCCCTGGCGCCCGGCACGCCGGTCGCGGTCGTCCATCTGCGGGACCTCGCGGGCCGGACGGTCGATTGGACCCTGCGCGCCGGCCAGGGCACGGGAGAATGGGCGGCGCGGCGGCCGGACGTGGCGCAGGCGGGCATCCAGGCGCCGATGCCCTGGGTGTCCTGGATAGCGGGGGACTTCTTCGCGCAGCGCTACCGGGAGCGGTGGACCCTGACGCGGCCGGAGCGGTTCGTAGGCCTGCGCGTCGAGCGGGCTCCCGGCGTGCCGCCGGACCTGGCCGTGGCGCTCTATCAGTTGGAGATTCGTAGGTGACGAAAGCCGGGCGGGGGCTGCTGGCCACGGGAGCGGTCCTGGCGGCGTGCGCCGCCGTGGCGGCGGTCCTGGCCTGGAAGCTCCCGCTGGCGGCGGACGATCCCTTCCGCGGCACGCTGGCGATCCTGCCGCTGGTCCTCGGCGGCCTGCGGGAGATCCGCCGCTGGACCGTGATCCGCGGCGGCCGCGACCTCTCCGTCCAGGGGACCGCGGCGGAGCTGGCGGCCCTGGGCTTCCTGGTCCTCCTGGTCCTGGCCCGGCCGCACCTGATGCTGGCCAAGATGGCGGAGGTGCTCGCCTGCGGCCTCCTGCTGGTCCTGGCCGCGCGGGTGACGCGGCAGGTCCTGGCCTTCCGGCCGCTGCTGGGCCCGGTCCTCCCCAAGCGGCCGTCCCCGCTCTTCTTCTTCCTGCCGCTGGCGGTCTACCTGGCGATCCTCCCCTGGTCGGCGGGCCACCGCCAGCCGGATGGCGACGAGCCCTTCTACCTGCTGGTCACCCACAGCCTGGCGTACGACCAGGACGCCGACCTCGCCAACAACTACGCCGCGGGGGACTGGCGGCACTTCATGGACCGTCCCATCGAGCCCCAGCCCGGAGACCCGGTGGGACCGAACGGCGAGAAGTACTCGCGGCACAACGAGCTGCTGCCCCTGGCGCTGGTGCCCGCCTATCTGACCGGGGGCAAGATGGGCGCCCTGGCGACCATGGCCGCGCTCACCGCGTTCCTCACCTGGATGACCCTGCGCCTCGCCCGCCATTACTTCCCCGCGCATCCGGGAGAGGCGCTGGCGATCTGGGCGCTGACGGCGTTCACGCCGCCGCTGCTGCTCTACTCCTACCAGGTCTGGGTGGAGGTGCCCGCCGCCCTGCTGGCGGCGGCGGCCGTGGACCGCATCCTGAGCCTGGACGGCCAGCGGGACTGGAGCCGCAAGGAGTGGCTGGGCCTGGGGCTGCCCGTGCTGCTGCTGCCGCTGATCAAGATGCGCTTCCTGCTGATCGCCGGGCCGCTGCTCTTCATGGGCTGGCTGTACGCCGGCCGGCCGCGCCGCCCGGTCTTCATCCTGGCCGGGCTGCTGGTGCTGGTCGCGGCGGGCATGCTCCTCTACAACCAGTTCCTGTACGCGAACCCGCTCAAGATTCACACTTGGCAGGAGGTCGATCCCCACCGGTACTCCCCTTCGTCGTACCTGAAGGGGGGCTTCGGGCTCTTCTACGACGCCGCCTTCGGCCTGTTCGGCTGCGCGCCGGTGTGGCTGCTGCTCCTGCCCGCCATGCTGCTGCTGGCCCTGCGGCGCAGCCGTCTCCTGGTGCATCTGGTGGCGCTCAGCCTCCCCTACCTGGTGATCGTGGCGCCGCGGATCGAGTGGTACGGCGGGTGGTCGCCGCCGTTCCGCTACGCGTTGATCGCGCTGCCGCTGCTGGGCATCGCGCTGATCCCGCTGCTGGCGAACCGCGACCGGGCGGGCGCGCGGGCGCTCCTGGCGGGCCTCGCGGCCCTCACCCTGGTGCTGACCCTGGTCTGGATCGCGGTGCCGGGGTGGACCTACAACTTCGCGGACGGGCGGACGTACGCGCTGGACGCGCTGAGCGGGCGGCTGGACCTGGACCTCACGCGGTTCTTCCCCAGCTCGATCCGGCCGCGGGCGGCGACCTGGATCTGGCCCGTGCTGTCGATCCCGCTCGTCTGCCTGCTCTGGTGGCTGCCGGGGCGGAGCGGCGACCGGCGGTTCGGTCCCTGGACGGCGGCGCTGGCGGGGATCGCCCTGCTCCTGGGCTCGGCAGCCCTGCTGCCCGCCGCCGCGTCGCGGGTGCCGACGCGCAGGGTGGAGCTGGAGGACCCGCACGTCTGGAAGAGCGGCGGGCACGTGCATCCCGAGCTCTGGGTGGTCGAGCGCACGCGGTATCGGGGCGGCTGGGTGCTGCGGGTCGACGAGGAGATGAAGGTCCCGGTGGCTCCCGGCGGACGGCGGGCGGAGCTGACGCTGTACGCGGAGTTCATCCGCAACCAGCCGGTGCCGTTCACGCTGGACCTGAAGCAGGGCGGCAGGCTCCTCGCCTCCTGGAAGCCTTCCCGCTCGCGCGTCTGGGAGAAGATCGAGGTCGGTCCGGTGGATTGGCGGGCCGGCGAGCCGCTGGTCCTCGCGGCCCATGGACCGCACCCGCCGGGGGCGTTGAACGGGGCCATCCTGGACTGCGTGGAGATCGAATGGCGGTGAGGCCCGGTCACGGCGTAACCGGATCGATCACCCAGAGCTGCCAACCGCTCACCCCGTCGTCGGCGACGAAGAAGAGATGGTCGCCGGCGGCCGTCAGGTCGGTCGGCGAGGAGCCGGTGGGACCCGCGGCGAGGTCGACCTCCAGGCGCGTGCCCGCGGCCGTGCCGTCGCTGCTCCAGAGCTCCTGGCCATGCACGCCGTCATCGGCGGCGAAGTAGAGCCGGCCGCGCCAGGCGACGATGCTCGCTTGCGGGGCGCCGGAGGCGAACCCAGGCGCGAGGTCGGCGACGAGAGCGGTGCCGGTACCGTCGCTGCGCCAGAGCTCGCGGCCGTGCACAGCGTCGGCGGCGCTGAAATAGACGGCGCCGTCGAGCGCGGTGACGAGCGGCGACTCGCCCGTCTCACCGCTCGAGCGGGGGGCCAACGTGGCCGCGAGCCGCTGCGTTCCCGCCGGCGTCCCATCCGAGACCCAGAGCGACCACTCGGCCTCGTCGGCCGCCCGCGCCGCCAGCCAGAGGCGCCCCGCCGCGGCCGTGAGCTCGGCGGCGTGAGCGATGCCGAGCGGCGCCAGGGCCACCTCGCTCGCGGCCTGGCTCGCGAGATCGACGACCAGCAGTATCGGCCCGCCGTTCGCCCGCGACGCCAGCGCATACGCGCGCTCTCCGAGCACGACCGGCGCTTCGAGGGTGGCGAACGCCGAGGTCAGCTCGCGCGTCCCCGCCGCGGTGCCGTCGCTGATCCAGAGCCGCGGGTCGTTTTCGAGGCTGCCGTAGGGCGAGAGCACGAGGAGGGCGTCGGCACCGTGCGTGATCAATGCGCCTGGGTAAAGGTTGGCTGGCAGATTGGCGAGGCGCACCGTGCCGGCGACGGTGCCGTCGGTGGCGCCCAGGCTCGCCACGCGGCGGCCCGTGGAGGTGTGGCGGGAGCTGATGAAGAGGGCACTCTTGCCGTCCCGCCAGGGAGCCATCGTCGAAACGGTGATGAAAAGCCTTCCTCCAGCACTGCCGTGCCGGCGACGGTGCCGTCGGTGGACCAGAAGCTTTCGCCCGATGATGCCGAGCGGTAAAAGCTCGCGAGGACGAAGGTGCGGTCGCGGTTCGTCACCGACTCCAGGCTCCAGTTTTCCTCGGTCTCGAAGCGGCCGGTGGCGCTCTCCGGCAGCGGGGTGGCAGCGGTGGCGTCGGCCAGCCAGAACGCGCCGTGCTCGTCCAGCAGCAACGCGTGGCTGCCGGCGCGAGCGATCAGCGGGCGCCAACCGTTCAGCACCGAGCCGGTCTCGAACGTGACGGTGCGCACGGCACCGGCGGCGCGGCCGTCCGTGGCGAGGAGCCCGCAATCGCCGCCGGCGCAACCAGGGAAGTAGACGCGCCCGGCGCGCCCGAGCAGCATCGACTCGAGCTGGCTCGCCTCGCCCACAACCTCGATGGTCGCCAGGGCCACGGTGCCGGCACGGCTGCCGTCGCTCGCCCACAGCCTGTTCCTGGGCGGCCAGGAGGTGTCCTCGGGGTCGGCCGGGGCGCTCAGGTACCAGCGACCCTCGCGCGTCGTCACCCACGGCAGCAGCTCCTCCGGCGATCCGTACTCCCGCGCCGGCGCGTCGAGCACCTTCACCGTTCCCCGCCCGGTGCCGTCGGTGATCCACATCGCCACCGGCTCGCCGGGGCGCTGGCCGATGAAGGCCACCCGCCGACCCAAGGGGGCGAAGGGTTGAGCCTCGACCACTTCGGGGCAACCGCCGCGGCAGCCGTCGACGGGCCTGGCGCTGCGCCAGAAGCCGTTCGTGGTCCAGAGCCGCCGCCGTCCGCCCCGGTCCGAGACGGGGAAGAGGAACCGCGACCCCACTCTGGCGATTTGGCTGTCGAGGGTCGATCGGTACCGGTACGAGAAGGGATGGAGTCCCTCGAAGTTGGTAGCCCGCCGCGTGCCGGCAGGCGTGCCGTCCGTCGACCAGAGCTGCTCGCCGGTCCCCTTCTCGGAGGCGACGAACCACGCCCGGCCGCCGCGGTCGGCGACGGCCCAGTCCTCCTCCAGAGGGGCATCGATATCCTGGAAGCGGCGCAGCAGCGTCGTCCCCGCGCTGGTGCCATCGCTCACCCACAGGTCGCTGCCCAGGATGAGCAGGAGGCGGTCGATCGACGGCACCGCCGCCAGGCACGGCGTAAAGGGGAAGTCGCGCAGGCGCTCGGCTTCACCGCTGCGCGCCGAGAGGCGCCAGAGGGTGGCGCCGGAGTCCGCTGGATCCCTGTTGGAGAGGTAGACCTCGTCCTTCCAGGCCGTGAGGGAGTCGGTCCAGGAACCGAACCCCGGGACGACCAACGGCCGCGTGCCCTCGACGGTGCCGTCGCTCGTGGTCACGGAGCACTGGCTGCCACAAGCGAGGAGGTAGGCGAAATCGCCGGCGACGACGAGCGCACGGACGTAACCCCGGAACGGCAAAGTCAAGGGATAGGTGCCGCTACGGGATCCGTCGCTGCGCCAGAGACGCGACTCGCCGTTTTCGATGTCGCACCAGCCGTCCTCGCACACGGAGAAGAAGGCGACCGTGCCCGTCGAAGCCGAGCGCAGGAGCCCGCATCCGACACAGAGCTCCCGCAAGATCTCGGTGCCGGCCTCGCTGCCATCGCTCGCCCACAGCATGAGCCGCGACGGAGCGGGAGGGCCGCCGGACCAGGCGACGTAGACGAACCGATCCCCGGCGGGCAGCAGCCTTTCCGGCAAGCCGTTGGCTTGGGAGCCGGGCTCCTCGAGCCCCTCGACACGCCGGACGCCGGCGCTCTCCCCCCAGGCCGGTGGCGCGCCGCCGGCGACCGACCAGATCAGGAATACGATCGCCACCAGACGGAACAGCGGGTTACGATTCGGATGTCGCAAAGGCTTCTCCTCTGTCGCCTGCCTGTCCAAGACGCGCAGTCAGGCGACTCCCCGGGTACGTCGCCGGCCGATGTCTTTCTCTTATGGTATGCGACATTATGGCTGTCAAGCCGGCAAAGAAATTGTCCTAGGATGTTGCCTTGCTTTATGGAACCTACCGACCGCGATCCGAGGCCCCGGCGTTGAGGGTCTCCGCCGTCGTTCCCACCCTCGGCCGTTCCCCTCTTCTCGTTTCCTGCCTGGAAGCCCTTCACCGGGAGGGGATGGAGATCCTCGTCGTCGATCAATCCGAAGAGCCCTTGGAGATCCCCGGCGGGCTGGCGGATCGCGTCCTGCGGCCGGGGCGGAACCTGGGCTTCGCGGCGGGGACGAACCTGGGGATCAAAGAAGCGTCGGGGGACTGGATCGCCACGGTCAACGACGACGCCGTGGTGGAGCCCGGATGGCTGGCGGCGCTCCTCGGCGACCCTGGAGGCGGACCCGCGGGCGGCGGCGGCGCAGGGGGTCAATCTTCTCTACGACGCTCCGGATCGGGCGGACGGCTGCGGTCTGGCGTGGAACGGCTGGTGGCAGGCGGTGCAGATCGGCCACGGCGAGCCCGCTCCGGGACCGGAGGGCGGCGTTCGGGAGGTCTTCGGGGTCTCGGCGACGGCGGCCGTGTACCGCCGGCAGGCTCTCCTGGAGGTGGGTGGCTTCGATTCCCGGCTGGTCTCCTACTACGAGGACGTGGATCTCGCCGTCCGGCTCCGCGCCGCCGGCTGGCGCTCGCTTCTAGTGCCTGGAGCGCGGGCGCGGCACGCCGGCTCCGCCACGGGACGGACCTTGAGCCGTGAACGGTGGCGGCTGATCTATGGGAACCGGTACGTGGTGGCGCGGCGGTTTCTGGGCAGGGGGTTCTGGCTGCGGTTGCCGATCCTGGTCCTGCGGGACGTGGTGGATCTGGCGCGGGCGATCCTGCGCGGGGATGGGACCCTCGCGGGGGGCATCGTCTCCGGCTGGGGACGCGCTCTGGGTTTCCGAGATAACCTCTGATCCCGTGAACCCTCACCCCCCGGCCCAATCGATCCGGCCTCGGCCCGACCCCTCCCTCCCTCCCTCACCGGGAGAGGGGGAAATTCGATTGACCGGGGTCGTCGTCCACTGGCGCAACGAGGATCTCCTCGCCGAGCTGGCGGCGGCTTGGCCTTCCGATCCCCGCTTCGAGCTGCTGGTGGTGGACAACGGCTCGTCCGCGCCGCTGCCGGCCGGGCGTCCGCGTCCTGCGGCCGGGGCGGAACCTGGGGTTCGCGGGCGGCGCCAACGCGGGGATCGCGGAAGCCAAGGGTGCGATCCTGCTGATCCTCAACCCGGACGTGGTCCCCGAAGAGGGCGCGCTGGACCGTCTCCTGGAGGGCTTCGCCGCCCACCCCGAAGCCGCCGGGCTGGCGCCGCGCCTCTCGGGGCCTGACGGGGAACCGCAGTCCGCCTGGCAGCTCCGGCGTCTCCCTTCCGCCTGGCAATGCCTCCTGCATGTCTTCGGGACAGGCGATGGCGGCGCCGCCGTCGAGCCTCCCGAAGGGACCCGCGTCGAGCAACCCGCCGCCGCGGCGCTGGCGCTGCGGCGCGAGGCGCTGGCGGCGGTGGGCGGGTTCGACGAGGGATTCCATCCCGCCTGGTTCGAGGACGTGGACCTGGCGCGGCGGCTCCAGCGGGCGGGGCTGCCGATCCTCTACTGGCCGGCGGCGCGCTTCCGGCACCGGCTGGGGAGCACGGTGCCGCGGCTGGGTTATGGACCCTTCCTTTTCATCTACTACCGGAACCTGACCCGCTACCTGACCAAGCACCACGGGAGGGCCTGGGCGATGGCGGCGCGGGCGGCGCTGATCCCCGGAGTCCTCCTCCGGCTCCTGCTCCTGCCCTTCCGGAGACCCCGGCGGGCGGCGTCGCGCGGGGAGGCGCTGCGGGGGCTCCTGGACGTGCTCGCGGGCGCCCTCTCCGGATGGACCCGGCCCCGGCGGCTGGCGGAGGGCGCGGCGCCGTGAGCGGCGAGACGGTGGCCGTCTGCATCGTCACGTTCAACTCGGCGGAGGATCTTCCGGGATGCCTGGAGTCCGTGGCCGCGCTGAGCCACCGGCCGCTGGAGGTCGTGGTGGTGGACTGCGCCAGCTCCGACGGCAGCCTGGAGACGGCGCGGGCCCACGCGCCGGCCGGCGTCCCGTTCCAGGCGGTCGGGCTGAGCGAGAACGCGGGCTTCGCCGGGGGGATGAACGCGGCCCTGGCGCGCACCCGGGCGCCGTTCGTCCTCCTGCTCAACGCCGACGCCCGGCCCCGGCCGGACTACGTGACGCGGCTCCTGGAGCGCGCCAGTCATTCCGTGTTCCGCGTCGGCGCCGTCACCGGACGCCTCGTGCGTCCGGACGGCCGTCTGGACGCCTGCGGCATGCGCCTGGTCCCGAGCTGGCGCCACCTCGACCGCGGCTCGGGGGAGGAGGACCGGGGGCAGTGGGCGGCGCCCGAGCGGGTCTTCGGCGCCACCGGCGCGGCCTCGCTCTTCCGCCGCGAGGCCCTGGACGACGTGGCGGTCGAGGGCGAGGTCTTCGATCCCCGCTTCCACTCCTTCCGCGAGGACGCCGAGCTGTGCTTCCGCCTGCGCGAGCGCGGCTGGGAGGTGCTCTACGAGCCCGCCGCCGTGGCCGGGCACCGGCGGTTCAACCTGCCGGAACGGCGGTCGGACATGCCGGCGGCGGTCAACCGCCACTCGCTGAAGAACCGCTACCTGCTGCGGGTCTATCACCAGACGGCGGGGAACTTCGTCCGGACGTTCTTCCCCACCCTCTTCCGCGACCTGCAGGCTCTGGGGTACGTCCTGCTCCGCGAGCGCTCCTCCCTGGGCGCCTACGCCTGGCTGTGGCGGAACCGGAAGGACCTGCTGCGCCGCCGCCGGATCATCCAGGCGCGGCGGACCGTGCCCGCCCGCGAGGTCGACCGCTGGTTCTTCCAGCAAGGAGCGCCGCTGTGAAGCGCCCGTCCGTGGCGCTGATCGGCAGCCGCGGCATCCCGGGGCGCTACGGCGGCTACGAGACGCTGATGGAGGAGCTGGCGCCGCGCCTCCTCGACCGCGGCTTCCAGGTCACCGTCTACTGCCGCTCCCACTCCACCCCGCGCGGCCTGAAAAGCTGGCGCGGCGTGGACCTCGTGGTGCTGCCGACGATCCGCACCAAGTACCTCGACACCCCCGTCCACACCTTCCTCTCCTGCTTCCACGCCGCCTCGGCGGGCTACGACGCGGCCCTGGTGGTGAACTCGGCCAACGCCATGTTCCTGCCGCTGCTGCGGCTCGCCGGCACCCCGGTGGCGCTCCACGTCGACGGCATCGAGAAGCGGCGGGCCAAGTGGGGGGCCTTCGGCCGCGGCGTCTACGCCCTCTCGGAGCGGCTGGCCTGCGTGCTGCCGGACGCCCTGGTCACCGACGCCGAGGTGATCCGCCGCCACTACCTGGAGCGCTACGGCGCCGAGTCCGTGCCCATCACCTACGGCGTCGATCCCCGGCCCCCGGCCGAGACCGGCGTCCTGGCCCGGCTGGGCCTGGAGCGCCGGCGCTACTTCCTCTACGTCAGCCGCTTCGAGCCGGAGAACAACCCGCACCGCGTGGCCGAGGCCTACCGGCTCGTGGGCGGCGACGTCCCGCTGGTCATGGTGGGCGGCGCGCCCTATGCCGGCAAGTTCATCGCAAGCTTTACGACCGGCGCCGACCCGCGCATCCTGTTCCCCGGACCGATCTACGGCGAGGGCTACCGCGAGCTGCTGTCACACGCGCTGGCCTACGTCCACGCCACCGAGGTGGGGGGCACCCACCCGGCGCTGGTCGAGGCCATGGGCTACGGCAACTGCGTGCTGGTCAACGACACGCCCGAGAACCGCGAGGTGGCGGGGGACGCCGGACGTCTACTTCCAGGCGGAAGATCCAGTCTCCCTGGCGGCACTGCTGGAGGCGGTCCGGGCTGATCCCGCGTCAGCCCGGGCGTTGGGGGAGGCGGCGGCCCGGCGGGCGGCTCTCCTCTTCTCCTGGGAGCGGGTGGCCGACCGGTACGCGGAGTTGCTTGGAAGATTGGCCAACAGAGACTATGCTAGCGGCGCATAGACGGTTTGTACGCTTTGCACGTAAACTAGTGCAGTCTGTCCGAGAGCGGTCGTTGATACTGAAATAGAGGCCCATGCTCAAAGAACGAGCCCGCATCCTGACGGTCGCGATCTTTTCTCTCGACCTGGCCCTCGTCTCCGCGGCTTTTCTCAGCGCATTCATGGTTCGCGAATTCGGTGCTGCCGCGGATCGCGCCGCAGGCGTTCCCGAGCCGTCTCTATCCGCTGACCGACTACCTGCCGCTCCTGCCGCTGGCGCTGGCGATCTGGGGCGTGCTGCTGCTGTCGTCCGGCCGCTACCGCTCGCACCGCACCGTGCCGCTGCTGGACGAGGCCTGGGCCGTCCTGCGCGTCTGCGCCACGGGCTCGATCATCTTCACCCTGGCGCTCTACGTCGGCCGGTTCGACGAGCGGCTCCTGGGCGACGACCGGGTCAGCCGCTTCTGGGTCCTGCTGTTCGGCATCTTTTCCTGCCTCTTCCTGCTGACCGAGAAGCTGGCTGTCCGCCTGACCTCGCGCTACGTCCGCTCGCACGGTCTCAACTACCGGACCGTGCTGATCGTCGGCACCACTCCGACGGCCTTGCGGATCGCCGAGTCGATCCTCGGCCACCGCTTCTGGGGCTTCCGGATCCTCGGCTTCATCCAGATCGACGAGAGCGACACTCCTTCCGGGGTCTGGCCGAGCCGCTACCCGATCGTCGGCAGCATGGAGGACATCCCCCGGATCGTCGAGCACCACGTGGTGGACGACGTCATCTTCGCCGTCACCCGCCGCGACCTCGACCGCCTGGAGGACCTCTTCCTGAGCCTCCAGGAGCAGGGCATCCGCATCCGCTTCGCGATGGACCTCTTCCCGCACACGCGGGCGCGGGTTGAGCTCGAGGACCTGGACGGCATGCCGCTGCTGACCTTCGCCACCACCCCGACCAATACGATCCAGCTCATGGCCAAGCGGGTGCTGGACGTGGTGCTCGCCTCGCTGCTGCTGCTGCTGGCGCTGCCGATCGCGGGGCTGATCGCGCTGGTCATCAAGGTGACCTCGGGGGGCAACGTCCTCTTCCGCCAGACCCGCTGCGGCCTGAACGGCCGGATCTTCACCCTCTACAAGTTCCGCACGATGGTGGAGGGCGCCGAGGAGCGCCGCCTGGAGCTGATGCACCTGAACGAGATGAACGGCCCCGTCTTCAAGCTGCGGAGCGATCCGCGGGTGACCGCCTTCGGCCGGTTCCTGCGCCGCTTCAGCCTGGACGAGCTGCCGCAGCTCTGGAACGTGCTGCGGGGCGACATGAGCCTGGTCGGGCCGCGTCCGCCGATCCCGGAGGAGGTGGCGCAGTACCAGCGCTGGCAGCGCCGCCGCCTGGCGATGAAGCCCGGCCTCACCTGTCTCTGGCAGGTCAGCGGGCGCAACGAGATCGACTTCGACCAGTGGATGCAGCTCGACCTCGAGTACATCGACTCCTGGTCGCCTCTGCTCGACCTCAAGATCCTGCTGAAGACGATCCCCGCCGTACTGTCGGGGAAGGGCGCGTCGTAGGACCGTACAGCCTTGGGACCCCGCCAGGGGTCCAGGGACCTAGCCCAGGCCTTCAGGCTGATTGAAATCCTGGGCTAGGCCCCCTGACCCCTGGCGGGGTCGAAGACCTTTATGCTGTTGAGCATGACCAGCGTCCTCCTGAAAAGGTATCGCGCGGAAATCCTGGACCTGGCGTTGCGCCACGGAGCGGGGAACGTGCGGGTCTTTGGTTCCCTGGCCCGGGGGGAAGGAGGCGAGGACAGCGATCTCGATCTCCTCGTAACCCTCGGAGAAGGCCGCTCGCTCCTGGATCTCGTGGGCCTCAAGCAGGATCTGGAAGATCTCGTCCATCGCCCGGTGGACGTGGTCACCGAGCAAGCCCTCTCGCCCTACCTGCGAGAGCGCGTCCTTGCTGAAGCCATCCCTCTGTGAGGCCGCGCAAGCAGCCTTTGGTGTTCCTGGGACCTACTTCCGGGTGGAGCAAGCCGAGCTGAACCGGACTTCGGAAGCCCCGAAGGCCTTCACGTAGTCGGCCAGCCGCACCAAGCCGAGCTTCCGCCTTCGCTCCTCGATTCTCGCGGAGTCTTCGACGGGCAAAACCACCGCGTTGCCCTTCTCATCTCGCCCGATCTGAGTTCCGTAAAGTTGGCGAAGCCCAAGGGCCAACTGCAGGTGTGCCACAGCCTTTACATCACCCGGATACAGGGCCCCGAAAGCAAGAAGCACTGCGACTGCAAAGGATTGCATCGGTTTGATAGCTATGGCGCCAGCCGTCGTCATACCGAAATTTACCTAGACACCCCTAGCTCTCACTCAGGCAGCGTCAGACCATTCCGCGCTCGCTTGAGACAGCCGGCCACCTCGGTGATCAGTTCAGCCGAGAGCCTCTCTCCCTCCACAGCCTGTCGAAAGAGCATGAGCGCCGCCAGCGCATCTCGATGGACAGCTTGGGTCTCAAGGAGAGCGAAAATCTCCGCTGCGAGTAACTTCAACTCGGCCGTCCTGCCTTCCCGCACATAAACAAGGGCGAGATCCATGGAGACCATGGCAGCGTCATAGCTGTTGCTGCGTCCGCTGAATATCTGGCGAAGTCTTATGAAAGCCCTTTCAGCCTCCCGCAAGTGACCCAGGCCCAAGGCGATCTTTCCTTCCACCCAAGCGAGCCGTGTCTGCGTATGATCATCGTTGCAGGCCTTGTAGAGGTCACGATGATCACGTAGGGACGCGGCGGCTTCCTCATAGCGGCCGGCCGCGGTCAAAAATAAGGTCAGGTTGTGCCGGGCGAAACAATGGAGCAAAGGATCGGACTCAAGGGATATTGATTCCAGCACGGATTCGGTGACCTCGACAGCCTTGGAGAACTGTTCGTGGTCACCATAGAGTAGACCGAGAGTCAGAAGTGGACGGACCGCCTCCAGCGACTCCCCAGCGATCCGATTACAGAATCTTATTGGGACTCTAAGGTTTCTTATCGCGCTGTACAGGACCGTATCGGGCCGCTATGGTTTCTTATCGGTCCGTAAAGAAGCTTATCGCTTCGTACAGCCTCTTATCGGCGCGTACAGGACGTTATTGCTCTGTACAGGCTCTTATCAGGACGCACAGGCTCTTATCGCGGCGTACAGAACGGTATCGCGCCGTACGGTTCCTTATCGCGGCGTACAGGATCTTGGCCGGCCGTACAGGACCTTATCGCGCGCCACAGGTTCTTATCGAGACGTACAGATCCTTATCGCTGGCTACAGGATGTTATCGCTTCGCACAGCTTCTTATCGGCACGCATGGAGCCTTATCGGGCTCCACAGGATCTTAGCGGCTCGCACAGGATGTTGTCGGGACGCTGCGGTTTCTTATCGGAGCTCTACAGTTCCTTACCGGGCTCTTCAGGGACAAAAAAAGGGGAGCGCGCCGGTGGCGCGCTCCCGAGATCAGTGGACGAGAGCTAGGAAGTGGGGTTGGCGGGATTGGGCGTTGCGGAGCTCTCCGGGTCCGTCTGGGGCTTCCGCTTCCGGGGGATGAACGGCTTTCCCCGGAACGGCCGCAGTCCGAACTCGGCGAGCTTCTCCGAATTGATCCCGTAGCGATCTTGGATCATCCTCCGCAGACTGGTGGCCAGCCGGCGCCCCTCGGCGAAGATCGCCTGGAGCTCCTTCGACGCCGCCTGCTTGCTCGCCGCCATGGCGGCTTGCTGGTGGTTGATCGCGACCGCCCGATTGAACAGGCCATCGAGCTTGGCGCGCGACCCTTCCAGATGGCCCAGATCGTCCGGGTTCTCCGCGAACGACTTGAGCAGCTTCTGCCAGTCTCCCAGCAGTCCCGCTTGGGTGGTTTCCTGCGACATGGTCTTTCTCCTTCTTCCTTTCCCGGGCCCGCTCGGGACCCGAATAACCGGACGCCGATCCATCGGCGCCGGGATTCAGCTCTCTCGATCCCCCCACCGGCTCCTGAATCCCGCCAGGAATACCGCCGCGCGGAGGATGTGCTTCTTGAATGACCTGCTTGCTACGATGGTGAGTATTTGGAATTACAAGGCGCCTGTCAAGAGGGTAGAGGAGGATTTCCGAACAGGTGGTTCTTCAGGTCCGGCCCTTGTGCCCCGCCAAGCCGCCGTCTACACTAGCCGCGCCTAGGAAACCTGGATCCGGGGGAAGTTGCTGATTTGGATGCCGGTACGCAGATCGGTCCGTACCTGATCGTCGGCCGACTCGGCAGCGGCGGCATGGGAGACGTGTATCGCGCCCGCGACACGGTCCTCGACCGGGAGGTGGCGATCAAGACGCTGCCGCCGGACATGAAGGGGAACAAGACCCGGCTCAACCGCTTCGAGCGCGAGGCCAGGCTCCTCGCCTCCCTCAACCATCCGAACATCGCCACCCTCCACGGCCTGGAGCAGGTCGGGGAGGACCGCTTCCTGGTCATGGAGCTGGTCGAAGGCGTGTCGCTCGACCGCCTCGTCGACTTCGAGCCCCTGCCCTCGGCGGAGGCGGTGCGGATCGCCCGCCAGATCGCCGAGGCGCTCGAAGCGGCCCATGAGAAGGGGATCGTCCACCGGGACCTGAAGCCGCAGAACGTCATCGTCAGCCCCCGGGGAAGGGTCAAGGTGCTCGACTTCGGCATCGCGAAGTCGATCGATCCCCAAGGCGGCACTGTGCTCCCGGGTCAGGAGGCGCTGACCGGGATCACCGCGCCGGGCGCGGTCCTGGGCACGCCGCCGTACATGAGCCCCGAGCAGGTGCGCGGCCAGGCGGTGGACGAGCGGAGCGACGTCTGGGCTTTCGGGTGCCTGCTGTATGAGCTGCTCACGGCGAGGCGCGCCTATCAGGGCGCGACCTGGGCCGACACGCTGAGCGCCATCCTCACCCAGGACCCCGACTGGTGGGCCCTGCCGGCCGACACCCCCGAGGAGCTCCGCTCGCTGCTCGAACGCTGCCTCACCCGGGACCGCGAGCGGCGGGCGGCCAGGATGGCGGACGTGCGGGCCGAGCTCGATCAACTCGCCGGGGAACGGCCGCCGTCCTTTCCCATGCTGCCGACGCTGCCGACGCTGACGCCGCCCACCCTGGTGGACATGCCGCGGTCGGGCTCGCGGAGCCGGGCGGCCCTGCCGACGGCGACGCTGCCCCCCACGGCGCCGATCTCACAGCCCGTGACGGCCCTCCCGGCGCCGCCCCGCCGGCGCGGGTGGATCGTGGCGGCGGCGGTCCTGGCCGCGGCGCTCACGGCGGGCGGCCTGTTCATCCTGCCGCGGATCGGCGGCCTGGGCGAGCCGCGCGAGGCGGCCGCTCCTTCGGAGATCCGGTCGCTGGTCGTGCTCCCCAGCCGGGTGCTCGGGCAGGAGTCGGACCAGTTCCTCGCCGACGCCGTCCCCAACACCGTCTCCACCCACCTGGCCCAGATCGAGGGGCTGGAGACCAAGGCGCCGCCCACGAACAGCGAGTTCGAGCGGATCGGCCGCGACCTGAACGCCATCGCCAGCAGCTATCAAGTCGGCGCGGTGGTGCTGCCGACCGTGACGGCGGCGGGCGAGCGGCTGATCCTCAACCTGCAACTGGTGGCGGTCCCCAGCCGGGTGGTGCTGTGGACGCGCGACTACGAGGACCGCCGGGACCGCTACGTGGAGCTGGCGCGCGCCGCCGCCGAAGGGATCCGGCAGGCGCTCCGCCCGGCGACCCCGGAGATCCCCAGGGCGGCGGACGTGGTGCGCAGCTCGGAGTCGGAGCTGGCGCTGCACCAGGGCCTGTTCCTGGCCGACCTCTACCGCCGGCAGGGGATGCCCGCGGACTTCGAGCGCGCCCTGACGGCGCTCCAGCGCGCCGGCGAGCTCGATCCCCGGCTGGCCGAGGCGCCCGCCGAGGTGGCCCGGCTGCACGCGGCGCGGATCGTCACCGGTGTGCCGCCGCGAGAGATCGTGCCGGAGATGCGCCGGTGGGCGCAGAAGTCGCTGGAGATCGATCCCCGGTGCAGCCGCGCCTGGGCGGTGCTCAGCGAGGCGGAGCAGATCGACCCCAAGGGCGACTACCGGAAGATGCTGGAGCAGGCGCTGAAGGCGGCGGCCTTCGGCCCCGAGGACGCGTATGCCCACATCCGCCTGAGCTACGCGCTGTCGCTGCGCTCGCTGCTGCTCGGTCTCCAGGCCTCGGAGCACGCCCGGCGGCTCGATCCCCTGGAGCTTTCGACCCGCCTTTCCGAGGCCCTGACACTGTCGGTGATCGACCGCGTGAACGAGGCCCGCCGGCACGTCGAGCAGGTGCGCCGGATCGAGCCGGAGATGCCCTACGCGATCCTGGTCAACGCCCTGGTGGAGGTGGTGGCCGGCCGCGGCGACGTGGCCGCCGGGCTGGCGGCGAAGCTGGAGCCCATGGCGCGCGACGGGCGGCTGCGTCCGGAGTGGTACGAGCTGGTCCGCGACTATGCGGCGCTGGAACAGGCGGCCCAGGCCGGGGACAAGAAGCGGGAGGACGAGGTGGCCGCCCGTCTCATCAGCGCCGCGCGCGGAGAGAAGAAGTTCCCGCGCTGGGAGACCGCCACGGCGGAGGTGGCGCCGCTCCTCTCCCGCCACGGCCGGGCGCAGGAGGCGCTGGACCTGCTGATCCGCCGCCAGGGCACCGGCGCGCCGGAGAATTACGAGTACCTCCTTCTCTCCAAGGATCTCGCGCCCCTGCGCTCCGACGCGCGGTTCCGGCGGCTGCTGGACCCGTCCCGCAAGGAGTTCGACGAGATGCTCGGCATCCTCGCCGACGCCCGCAAGCGCGGCGAGTATCCGGAGTACCTCGACCCGGCCCTCGACGACCTCCTCCCCCTGGTCGGCGTTCCCCGGCCCTGGTAGGTCCCGGTGCCGGCGTCGCCGATCCTCTCCCTCGCGCCGGTCGTCCGTCCCGGGCTCCTGCCGCTGGAAGACGCCGGGCCGGGCCTGCGCGCGGCGGTGGAGGCGCTGGCCGCGGGTGGCGCCACGGAAGAGGAGCTCGCCGGGCGCGTCCGGGAGGCTGACGGCGCCGTCGGCCTCCTGCGTTTCCATCAGCTTCTCGCGGACCTCGACGCGAACCGGCTGCTCTGCCGGGGGACTTCCCTGGTCACGGTCGTGCCGTTCTCCCGCGCCACCCCGGAGCCGCGGGAGCGCGCGCCGGAGGGGCCTCTGGTGCTCTCGCGCTTCGCTTATCTGCGGCGCGAGGGGGGCTCGCTGATCGCCGAATCGCCGCTGGCCCATTCCTACCTCCTCTTCCACGGCGAGGGCGGCCTGCGTCTGCTCGCGCTGCTGGCCACCCCCACGGACCCGGCAAGGCTGGAGGAAGAGGAAAGGCTTTCTCTGGATCTGCTCTGGGAGGCCGGATTCCTCTCCGGAGAGGAAGAGGCCCCGGACCTCCGCCAGTGGGAGCTCCACGACCTCCTCTTCCACGCCCGCAGCCGCTCGGGACGGCACCGCAATCCCTACGGCGGCACTTTTCCCTATCTTGGCAAGATCGATCCGCCGCCGGCCCTGAAGCCTAGGATGGCGGCCGAGACGGTCGACCTGTTCCAGCCGGACGTCGAGCGGCTGATGCGCGAGGACCCGCCCTTCACCCGGGTGATCGAGGAGCGGCGCTCCCGCCGGTCGCCGGGGGAGCGGCCGTTGACGGCCGATGAGCTGGGGGAATTCCTCTACCGGTCGAGCCGGCTGCGCAAGGTGACCGCCACGGCCACGCACGAGATCAGCGACCGCGCCTATCCCGGCGGCGGCGCGGTCCACGAGTTGGAGATCTATCCGGTGGCGCGCCGTTGCGAAGGGCTCGATCCCGGCCTCTACCACTACGCGCCGGGGGACCATCGGCTCGAGCGGGTGAGCGGTATGACGCCCGAGGCCCGGGCGCTGGCCGAGGCGGCCGGGCGGATGATGGATGCCGAGGCGCCCGACGTGCTGCTGGTGATCGCGGCGCGCTTCCAGCGGGTGACGTGGAAGTACCGCTCGATGGCCTACGCGGGGGTCCTGAAGGACGTCGGCGCGCTCTACCAGACGATGTATCTGGTGGCGACCGCCATGGGGCTCTCGGCGTGCGCGCTGGGCGGCGGCGACTCGGACCTCTTCGCCCGCGCCGCCGGCACCCGCTACGCGGCCGAGACCTCGGTGGGCGAATTCAGTCTGAACCGCTGAGGGCCGCCAGCAGCCCCGTCCCCAGCGGGCTGCCGAGGCCGGTGCACTCGTCCCAGCCCGGACCGGTCTTGCAGGAGCCGCCGCCGCTCTCCGTAATGTCGCGGACGGCGTCGGCGAAGGCCTTGGAGTAGAGCAGGGAGGTGTAGTAGCCCGCCGGCCTCCCCAGCTTCTGGTTGATCAGCGCCGTGAGCCCGGCCCACATCGGGGCGGCGGCGCTGGACCCGCCCATGGGCAGGTCGAGGCCGGTCACCACCACGTCGTAGCCCTGCATGAGGTCGCCCTTGGCCGCGACGTCCGGGGTGCCGCGGCCGGTCTGTCCGCCAGTGCCGACGCCGGCCTCCTTCTGCCAGTCAGGCAGGGCGTAGAACTGGCTGAAGCCGCCGCCCCCGGCCATGGCGAAGCCGGACACCACCTCGTACCAGGAGGTCTCCTTCGAGAGGTCGGCGGCGACGCTGGTGGCGCCGCAGGCCAGCACATAGGGGCTGCCGGCGGGGCAGTTGACCGACGGCGTGCCGCCGCACTTGGCGGCGTTGTCCCCGGAATCGCCGGTGGAGGCGCAGATCGTGACGCCTTTGAGGGCGGCCTGCTGGAAGAGCTTGTCGAGCGAGGCCAGCAGGCTCTTCGGAGTCTGGTTCTCGCACGATCCCCAACTGCAGTTGATCACCGAGGGGGACCGCTCGCTGTCGAAGATCGCCTTCGAGAAGGCGTTGTACTTGCCCTGCGCCGTGCCCGGCGCGAGGTAGGTGACGAAGCGGGCGTCCGGGGCCACCGTGCCGAGGATCTGGAGGTCCATCGTGCACTCGACGGTCGCCCAGAAGGAGGCGGCGTCCGGGTTGACGTCCGGGTCCGGTTCCGGCAGGCCCAGCTCGTTCGGGGGGATCAGCCCGATCTTGACCGCGTAGGCCCGGATCGCCTCCGGCGAGCCCGGCTGGTTGGTCTGGCCGTCCAGCTCGACGATCTCCATCTGCGGCAGCTTCAGGCCGCGCAGGCGGAAGTAGGCGTCCATGTCGCTCGGGTAGTAGCCGCCCCCGAACTGGAGGATGGCCACGGTCTGCCCCGCGCCGGTGACTCCCTCGGGGAACTGGTAGTACTTCGCGATTGTCCGCGGGTCGGTGTGGACGAGCGCCGTCAGGGTCGCGGCGTCGGCCGCCGCCTCGCCCGCGGCCGCCCGCGGCTGCATGAGCGGCCGGTCGTCGAGGCCGATGACGTCCTCGATGATCCCGCGCAGCTCGCGGGGGATGTGGACGGGGCCGTCATGCGAGCGGAAGGGCCGCGGCTTTTCCGGGTGGTCGCGGAGATGGAAATGGATGCTGAAGGCGCGGGCGAACGCGGCCAGGGGGCCGGCGAGCACCACGACGCGGCGGGCGGCGTCGGTCTCGACGACTTCCAGCCCGTGCTCGGCGGCGAAGGCCTGGACCGTGTCGAGATCCTCCTGGACGCTGCCGAACCGGTGCGCGTGCTCCTCGCGGCCGAGGAGCGCCCGCTCGCCCGGCGGCCGCTTCACCAGCGCGGCGACGGCCTCGGCGAGGGCGTCGTCGTCCAGCCGCGAGCGCACGACCACCGTGACGGTGATCCTCTGCCGAGGGTCCGGCAGATCGTCCCGGAGGGACGATCCCGCCGGGGGCTCGGGAGCGGTGCCGGGCAGCTCCACCCGCGCGCGGAAGTCAGCCACGGCGGATCAGGCGAAGAAGCAGGTGTCGGGGTTCTCGTGATAGTTCGGCGGGTTCTGCATCCCCCACCGGTTCCGCAGCTCCTCGCGCAGGTCGTTCTCGGTGACGTTGTAGCCGTTCTCCTGCGCGGTCTGGACGATCTGGTCCAGCGCGCCCTTCACCTTGGCGCGCAACTCGGGATTCTGATCCACGGCATCGAGGAAATTCTGCGCAGCGGTAGACATGGCCGATCCCTCCTGGAAAGACTGTAAATGGAACTGGAGCACAGGGATTCTACTTCGGGGTGGAGGCGGCCTCAAGGGTCCTCACCGGATAAGATCCCCCCGCGCATGCTCTCCTGGGACTTCAAGCTCGTCGCCGTCCTGCTGGCCGTCATGGCGGCGGTGCAGGCCGTCTGCTGGCTGCTGGCGCGGGGGCTGGGCCGGCGGCTGGAGTGGAGCGCCGTGCTGGGCGGCTGGATCGTCTCCCTGGTGATCCTCGCGCCCTGGCTGGCCGGGAATCCCCTGCTGGTCCCCAACGACATCCTGGGCGAAGGGGTCCCGGGAGCGCCCGCGATCCAGGCGGACCGCCGCTACGACCTGCTGAACGACATCGTCTACCAGATCCTGCCCTGGGAGCTGGAAGTCCGGCACGCGCTCTCCGCCCAACGCCTGCCGTTCTGGTCGGACACCCTGGAAGGCGGCAGCTCCCCCTGGGCCAATCCGCAGGCCGGCGTCCTCTCGCCCCTCCAGATGGCGGCCCGGGCCGTCCCCATCCAGCATCACGTCCTGGCCACCCTGCTGCTGAAGGTGCTGGTGGCGTTCCAGGGGACCTGGCTCCTCGCGCGCCTCGTGGGCCTCAGCCGCGCCGCCTCGCTGCTGGCGGCGGCCGGCTTCGCCCTGGGGGGAGGCATCTTCTCCTGGGGACTCTTCCCCGTCTCGGCGACGGCGGCCTGGGTGCCTTGGCTCGTGGCGGGGACGATCCGCCTCTTCCGCCGTCCCGGCCCCCGGGTCGTGGCGGCCACCGCGGCCATCACCGGCATCGTTCTCCTCTCCGGCCATCCCGAGACGGCCGCCTTCGGAGGCCTCCTCGCCGCCGTCTGCGGCCTCTCCCTGCGTCGCAAGACAGTGGGTTTCGCCCGACCCTTCGGCGCCGCCGCCCTGGCCGCCCTTCTGGGCTTCGGACTGGCGGCGCCTCATGTGCTGCCGTTCCTCTCCCTGGTGCCGGACTCGCAGCGCGCCGCGGACACCCTGACCGAAGAGCTGCCTACGGCCGACGTGTTCCTCTCGCGTCCCCTGACCTGGTTCGTGCCCGGCTACGGCGGCTTCTTCGTGGCGCCGGCCGGTCCGCACGTCTTCGGACGGCCCTTCCGCGATCCCTTCGCCGGCCCCTTCAACTGGGCGGACAGCGAAGCCGGCTACACTGGCCTGCTGGCCTTCGCCGGAGCCTTGATCGCGTTGATCGCCGGCATGGTCGCGCCCCGCCGCCGCGCCTGGCCCTTCCTGGGCTTCGCCCTCGCGAGCCTGCTCCTGGCGGCGAAGTTCCTGCCCCTGGCCCACCTGCTCCATCTGATCCCGCCGCTGCGCGTCCCCGCCTACTCGCGCATGCTGATGCCGGGCTCGCTGGCCCTCTGTATCGCGGGAGCCTTCGGGGTGGACCTCCTCCTGCGCCGCCGCCGTCTGGGCCTCCGCCGCGAGCTGGCCGTCTGGATCGGGCTCGCCCTGGCCGCCCTCGCGAGCCTCGCCTTGAAGACGGACGACTGGACCCTCCTCCTCTGGACCCTCCTCGCCGCCGGCTTCGGACTGGCCCGCTGGCGTCCGCGCTGGGGCGCCGTGCTGCTCGGCGGCGGCACTGCTGACCGACCTGCTTCCCTGGTCCCGGAGCTTGCTACCCCAGGGGCATCCCGGATTCTTCTATCCGCGCACGGAGATCATGGACATCATCGCCCGTGAGGCCGGGGATCCGGCGGTCTCCAGAGGATCGGGAGGCCACCTGCTCCTCTATCCCAACCTCCTCCCGGTCTACAACGTGGCCGATTTCCGTCCCCACAACCCCCTGGCGCCCGCGAAGCAGCTCCAGGTCCTGGGCGCGGCCTTCGATTTCCACCCGACGAAGGACCGGTATTTCGCTCCGGTCGAGAACCTGGACCACCCGCTGCTCGACTTCCTCGGCGTGCGGATCGTCCTCGGCAGCCCCGCCGTGCCTCCCACCCCCGCGCTGGAGAGGATCGACGGCGACCGCTTCCTTCCCTACACGCTGCTTCGTAATCCCGGCGCGCTGCCGCGGTGGTTCGTGCCGGCGGCGGTCGATGTCGTTGGAAAAAATGAGATCAGGCGTTGGATCGCGGGCATGACGGATCCGGGTCGGGTGGCGGTGTTCCGGGAGGAAGTGGGAGATTGGCAGAGCGGAGGTCAGGGAGAGGCGGCGCGGGTGATCGCATCCAGGCCGGGGCGCGTGACCCTGGAGATCACAGAAGGCGCGGAGACGATTGTGGCGTCCTCCTATCCGTGGTCCCGGGGATGGAAGGCCTGGGCGGGGGATCAGCGGTTGCGGACGGTGACGGTGAACGGGGCGTTTCTGGGGGTGCGGGTGCCGCAGGGGGTGTCGCGGATCGAGATGCGGTTTGTGCCGCCGGGGTTTGTGGTGGGGATCATAGCGTTCTCAATCTCTCTAATGGCTCTAATAATCCTGCCGTTCCTTGCTCGGCAGCACCCTAAATCACTCTGAAAGAGGTGCTCTGTGTCAGCGGTGAGAGACAGCATTGCCCGCTTTGTACTACAGTCAGAGTCCAATACTATTCGTTTTGAAGATTTCTGCAACGCTCTTTTGACTGAGGTCGAAGGGGGACTCCCTATCCTCTCGACATCTAGAACACATGATATGGCTCGAGATGGCCGAAGCCTGGGAGGAAGCTCTCGCATATATTCATGCGTAAGCTTAAATGTCCAGGTTCAGTCTAAAGCAAAAAAGGACATAGCTAGAATAATTTCCACTACACGGAAAATCGACAAGCTCTACTTTTGTTCCAGCCAAGAGCTGACAGAGAAAAAGGCTGACCAGCTTAAGGCAGAACTTGGAAAGCAGCTGAATCCCGAAACAGAAATTGAGGTATGCGGCTTAGTCCAAGTAGCCCAGCTGGCAGTCCGATATCCCAAAATTTTTGAAGACTTTTACAAGGCTGAGCTAGAACAGTGCTTGGCTCTGCTATCGGGCCCGGATGAACACGGAGAACCAGAGAACCGATCCCTCCAACTGGCACTTGCGACTCTAGGAAATGAATCTTCGGATTCTATTCGAGCTGAAGTCTACAAAGGCAGTTTGCGCTTAGCCTTAGCGGAAAAAGGAAGAAGCCTAAACGAATGTTGCAAACTAATTACCGATTTGCTTCGACTACATTCACTTCTTCCGGCAGACGCCCTGTTACCTCACTTGGAAGCGCTGCGAGAAAGCGATGAGTTGATTTTCCAAGACGGGACTTACTCACTTACTAGCAAGGGTATAAGTCAAATCGAGGCACAGCAGTCTAATGCTCTTGATAATTTAGCGCGAGGCAGGCAATCGATCAGAGAGCAGATTGAGACGAACATAGGCTACAAGCTGGCTGACACTCACTTTGATCAGATATGGCGAATCGTTCAGGAGAAACTCGCCTATACGTTCTTTCAGAGAGGCCAAGAAATGGTAATGGCAGTCTCTAGGTTTCTTGAGAGGCAGGATTTAAGTGGCGAAGACCTCCACGAACCTTTGTTCTTTGTGGAAGGTCTTGCTGGCTCGATTGCGAGTACGGCATCTGGACCATTGGCGGAGGAACTCCGCGTAGCATTCAAGGACCTATTCCAGGAGCCAGTGGGCCCAGCGTTTGACTGGCTTTCTGGTGTCTGTGGAGCATTCGTTGTTCTTTGCTCTTTAGGGATAGAGGCTCAGTCCGGTGATGCCATTGCTAAGATATTGGCCAAGACTGACTTGATCATCGACACAGACGTATGTCTTTCTCTATTGGGGATAGGAGAAGTAAATCACGAGGCAGTAGAAACGCTGGTTAAACGCTGGAAGATTTTAGGTGGGGGGCTCTGGGTATCAAGGGAAGTCCTTGAGGAAGTGACTTATCATGCCTACATAGCTGACGTAGACTTCCAGAATGTAGCAACATGGCTGCCGAGCACTGCCACCGACAGAATACAACTTATCGAGAACGTCTTCGTGCGGAGTTTTGCTGAACTCCTCTCTAAGAGAAAGGCTAATCGCCACCAGTGGAGGTCATATATTGACCAATTCAAAGGCGCGCACAAATACGATATAGATAATGTCGCGGCCGTCCTGAGAGAAGAATATGGTTTCAATGTCTTGCCAGAACACTCTGCCGAAGATGAAGAGCTTAGGAAGAAGGCGTGCGAGTATCTCATCAGTAAGATTGGCCAGAGCCAACATCGTGATGACGACCTAAGAATTGCTGAAGATAAGGCGAAGCGTGATGCGACCTTGTTTGCATCAATAACTACATTTCGCCGCGAGATGCGTAATCGAGATTCTGAGCGCAGTTGCTTGTTTGTGAGCTCAGCCCGACGGATGACCGAACTGGAACGCAGGTTTTCACTACCAGGAGATCCAAATCTTGTCGTCTCTGTTGCAATAGTAGTCCATCTAACATCTCTAGTCCCAAAGGTGTCAATTGGTCTGAAATCTATGAGAGCGTTCCTGTTTGATGCTCGAAGGATACCTTTCTCTTCGGATCTAGATAGGGTCGTACTCAGGGTAGTTCGGGACTCCAAGGAGTTTCATATGCCTTGGGCAAAGCGACACACCCTCGTAAGAGAAGTACGGAAGAGACTTATAGACAACGCCAAAATGGCGGGCGCGAGTGGTGAGATGCGCGCAAGCGAGCTATTCAAAAATCTCGCGGAGAAACGCGAGCTTGAACCGTTGGCCGAAATCTTGCGGGACTCACTTAATGCGATCGTAATTGATCGTCATATTGAAATTGAGAATGCGGAACTCAGGCGTAGGCTAGAAGAGCTCACAGAGGAGGTTGAGCGGCTTCGGCGTTCTCGATGAACAGTCGCCGGCTCCCCAGGAGAGCGGAGGTGTCGATGACCATCAGCGCGGCAGACCGTGTTCGTCGTATCCGAGGATCTCGTCCGGCGTCCGGGTTTCCAGCACGGGCAACCGGGAGCAGTGGAGAGCAACGTCGTCGAGCTCGTCAGCAAGGCGTCGCTGGGTCCGCTCGCGGCGTAGGCGAGCCAAGCGATCCCGGAGCGCCTGCGTGACCGCCTCCGTCTTGGTCTCGCCTGTGAGCTTCGCGAGAGCCTCAGCCAGCTTCTCGGCTTCGGAGTTCCTGATGTTTAGGGCCATCGGTCACCACATGTAGACAAGCGTCCACACGGTAACCGCCAGGACTGCGGGTGTCAAGGAACCGCGTCCCGGCGCCCCCTCAACTTACGCCCGGCTCGGCCGTAGGCTGGGTTCCGGTACAACCGCGAGCCGTTCCTGACGCACCTCGGCCAGCCGCGCCAGCGTGTACGCGCCGACCGCCATCGCGAGGTCCCGGACGGCGATGTCGAACAGGCCCATCGTGGCGAGGTTCACGGCGATCAGGACCAGCCACGCGGCGGCGATCCAGGCTCCGAGCCGCGTCCAGCGCGTGAGCACCATCAGGCCGACGGCGATCTCGATGATCCCCACGGCGTACATGAAGGTCTGGGCTGATACCGGCAGCAGGTCCGCCACCCAGGGACTCAGGTACTTCGGCCAGTCCGTGAGCAGGTTGAGGAACTTGTCGAGCCCCGCGAGCAGCGGGACCAGTCCATAGGTCAGCCACAGGGGCCGGTATAGCGACTCAAGGTTCAGGTTTGGTTGGGTGGTAGGCATCGGATCGTCCTCCTTTCGCCTGTAGAGAGTCGCGAAGGCGGAGAACGTTACAGCAGGCAAGAGCGTATAATACTAAATTACGGGAATCTGGCGGCTGTCGAGCCGGAGCTCCTCTCCCCCCAAGGCGGCAGCGTTCGGGCGTACCCGAAACCAGAAAGGAGCTGCCGTGCGAAGGATTCTTTCCGCCCTGGCCATTTCCCTCCTCTTCTGCGCCGCTGCGTTGGCCTCCGGGCCTAGCGAGCGGCCCGATTTGATCGTCAACGGCGGCTTTGAGGTGGGCGCGCTTGATCCGGCTGGCTGGAGGCCGGACGCGTACCTGCCGGCCAGCGCCGCTTTCGCCTGGGACAGCGCTCAGGCCTACGAGGGCGGCCGGAGCGTCAAGATCTCGGCGTCCACCGCGAACGACGCTCGCTGGTTGCAGACGGTCGCGGTCGAGCCGAATACGAATTACCTCCTCTCGGGTTGGATCCGGACCGTAGGGGTCACCGACACAATGGAGATCGTAAACGCCGGGGCCAACCTCTGCCTCTATGGAACCTTTGACCGTTCCGAGGGTGTCTTCGGTACTAAGGACTGGACCTACGTCAGCATGGTTTTCAACTCGGGTTCTCGCACCCAAGTGGAAGTCGGGGCCCGGCTCGGCTTCTGGGCAGGGACGGCAACCGGCACCGCCTGGTTCGATGATCTGCGAATGACACCCATCCTGCCGACCGATCCTCATCCCGGCTGGAAGATCCTGGTTCTGATCTACAGCGATACCGATTTCAGCTATACAGATGCCTCGGGCGCGCAGCACCACGTCACAGCGACGATGACCAGCACCGAAAGGCAACTCACCGCTAGCGCCGCCCGCCGATTCGTCCTGCAGGACATTCCTCTCCTGACGAGTGGCAACATGATCCCGACGGTCGAGATCCGGTTCCCCACGTATCCATTGACCGCGCTGAGCCCCTTCGACGGCGGCTGGTGGCCCGCCCCATGGGACACGATCCCGGAGCGCGATCCCGCCTTCGACTCGGTGATCGTGATCTGGAACCCGAACGCCGTCGACGAGAGCACCGGAAGACAGGTATCCCTCGACAGCGTCGCGGGGCTGACACCCGCCCTGGGGACTGGACAGACCTATACGACGCTCACCTCGAAGGCCGCCATCTCGTACGGGCACCTGAATGTCTTCAAGCACGAGTGGGGTCACTCCATCTTGGAGTTCTTCGAGGCCCTGGGGGCGGCGCCGAAACCGAAGGTGAACAACCACGCGACGGCCACGGACTACGTCAACTGCCGGACCGGACAGTTGTACGTCTGGCTGGAGGAGACGGACTCCCAGCCGATCCCGAACTCGACCTATAGCAACGAGTCTGGCTTCACCCACGACTACTACTCGGGAACCACAGCCCTGGCAGGCCAGCCGGACCGCTGTCTTGGTATCACGCCTGCGGCCTGGGCTGCCGGCGGTCCGGTCAGTAAACCTTCGCGGCCTGAGGAACTGACGCCACTTCAACAGATCGGATCCATCCTGGCCAACATTGACAACCTGGTAGCCGGAGGTGCCCTCAAGCCGGGAGCGGACAAGCCGCTGAAGGCGAAACTCGACGCAGCGATGCGTGCGCTGGAGCGGGGGCAGGAGAACGCCGCCGCCGGGCTCCTCCGGGCATTCGTTCACCAAGTGCAGGCTCTTGTCAGGAGTGGCCGGCTGGACTCCGCGTCTGGGCTAGCCTTGGAGAAGGAGGCCCAGAACGTCATCGGCCGGCTGCAGTCGACCTGAGTTCCGGGTAGGTTCAAAGCACGCTCCGAAGCTTCGGCGCGGCGCTCCAAGCTTGGGAAGGCTCTCCGATCCTTGGAACGGCCCTTCGAAGCTTCGGGAGCTCTTCCGAAGCTTCGGAGCGGACATCGAAGCTTGCGGCGGCGTTCCGAAGGTTAGGGTGTGACTCCGAAGCTTGGGGCGCCTCGTCGAAGGTTGCGGTGGCGCATCGGAGGCTTCGGAGCGCCTGCTGATCCTTGAGGAGCCACGCCGAAGATTGCGGCGTGCTTCCGAAGCGTGAGGCACCCCGTCCGAAGGTTCGGAACGGCGAGTCGAGGATACGGAGGCTTGCCGAAGGTGGCGACGGCGTTTCGAAGGTCCTGGAGGCGGCTCGAAGGATCGGAGCGGGGAAGTACGCTTCGGAAGCTTCTCCGAAGCTTCGGAGTGTGGGCCGGCGGGACGCCGGCGGTCCCAGGGGATAAAAAAGCGAGGGCGTGCCAGGCACGCCCTCGAAGATCAGACGATCACAGGTTCTTGGAGTGGGGTTACTGAGGAGTCGGCTGGGTGGGCTCGGCCGGCTCGGGGGCGGGCTGCTCGGGGTCGGTCTTGGGCTTCCGGGTCCGGCCGCGGAACGGCTGCATTCCGAACTCGATGAGCTTCTCCGACCGGATGCCGAAGCGCTGCTTCAGCGACAGCCGCAGGATGGTCGCCAGCCGCTCCCCCTCTCTCAGATAGGTCTGAAGCTGCTGCGACGCCTCCTGCTTGCCCGCGGTGTGGATCGCCTGCCGCTGGGCAGCGTCGCGCGCCAGGTTCAGGAACTTCTCGAACTCCTGGCGGCTGCCGTCCATGTGCGGAACCTCGGCGGCGTTCGCGGTCATCATCTGGTTCAGCCGCTCCCATTCGCCCAGCATCCCGTTGTACGTCGTCTCTCTGGCCATGGTCTCTCTCCTTGTCAAAGGGAGCCTCTTTCCCGGGCTCCCGATGGGGCAGTATATTCCGATAAATTGGAATAGATGTCAATATGGGGATAGAGAAAGGCATAGCCTCGCCTGTATGGTCATTGCGACGAAGCGCTACCGGCAATACCGCGTCAGCTTCTGCCGGTCATGCACCCGGATGCGGTGATCCGGATCCACCGAGATGTAGCCGCGGTGCTTGAAGCTCCACGATCACCTGGTTGACCCGCTCGCGGGAGGCGCCCACGATCTCGCCGAGGTCGCTCTGGGTGAGGCGCAGGGGGATGCGCACCTCGCCGTCCGGCCTCGCCGGCTGCCGTAGCGGTCGGCCAGGGCCAGGATCTGCCGGGCCACGCGGCCGGGGACGTCCAGGGTGCAGAGGGCCTGGATCTGCTCGTTGGCGAAGCGCAGGCGGTGGGAGAGGAGGCGCACCAGGTTGTTGGCGAGGGGCGTCAGGGTGCGCAGGCAGGTCTGGAAACTGGCGCGGTCCATCCAGAGGAGGCGCGAGAGCTCGGTGGTGACCACGTTGGCGGAACGGCCGGAGCTGTCCACCAGGCTCATCTCGCCCACCGTGTCCCCGGGACCCAGGAAGGCCAGGATCACCTCGCGGCCGTCCTCCTGGCTGACGTAGATCTTCACCGTCCCCTCGAGGAGGACGTAGACGACCTCGCCCGGCTGGTCGGCGGTGATGAAGTGGGTGCCCGCCTGGACGGTGGAGTTGCGCAGCAGGCCGTTGAGATCGGCGAGCTGCTCGGGCGTCAGGCCCTGGAACAGCTCCAGCTTTCCCAGCGTTCGCGAATCCTCGACGGCAGGCATCTACGGATCAAGAATAGCCTACCTGCCGATCAGCGGCGCCAGGGCCTCGACGCCGCGGTCGACCACGTCCGGCGGCGCGGCGGTGAAGCAGAGGCGGACGTGGGTGGGATAGGGGCCGAAGCTCGGGCCGGGCGCCAGGAAGAGGCCGCGGTCCACGCAGTCCTCCAGGAAGCCGGCGAGGCCGCGGTCGTCCAGGAATGTCCGCCACGTCGAAGAAGAGGAAGGTGCTCCCCTGCGGCGGCTCGGGAGGCCCAGCCGGGCCGCCACCCGCGAGCCCGTCGCCTTGTACTGCTCGCGGGCGCGGGCGACCCAGGCGTCGCCCGGCCCGGCGAGCACCCGCAGGGCGGCGATCTGGGAGGCCGTCGGGGTGCTGTAGAAGCTGTGCATGCCGATCTTGCGCAGCTCCAGCGACGGCGTCCGCCGGGGCCGACGATGTAGCCGCAGCGGTTGCCCGCCATGCCGTAGGCCTTGGAGAAGGAATGGGCGGCGAAGGTGCGCTCCGGGCGCCAGCGGCCGCGTGTAGGTGTGCTCCCCTTCGAAGACGTAGTCCTCGTAGACCTCGTCGGCGATGATCCAGAGGTCCTCGCTCGGCCGCCCACTCGACGAGCGCCTCGATCCAGGAGCGCGGGATCACCCTGCCGGCGGGGTTGTTCGGCGTGTTGAGGTAGAGCGCGACCGTGCGCTCGGTCAGCCGCTCGCGGACGACCTCGACCGCGGTCTCGGGGGAGTCGGCCGCGCCGAAGAAGGGGACGTCCACCGGCACGCCGTGGAAGGACTGGACGATCCCGGTGATCAGCGGCCAGTGGGGGGCGAGGAGCAGCACCTCGTCCCCGGGCGCGAGGATCGCGCCCGCCACCGCCCCCAGGCGCGCCGGTCGCGCCGGTGGCCACCAGGACGTTCTCCCGCTCGGTGGGAACGCCGGTGCGCGCCCGCACCCGCTCGACGATGGCGTCGAGCAGCGCCGGCATGCCCTGGGGGGCGGCGTAGCGGTGCATCCCCGGGTACTCGGCGACCCGCAGGTCCTCCATGCGGCACCCTTCCGGCGGCTCCATCCAGGTGTCCCCCACGTGGAGCGGGTAGACCTCCCCCTTGTAGCTGGCGAGGCGGTGGGCCAGGGCCGAATAGACCGAGCCGGCGATGTCCTGGGCGGAGGGCGAGAAGCGGGGGTGGCGCGGCATGGTGAGGGATGCTAGCGCAGTTGCTTACCCGAGCGGCATGCCCTCCGAGGCCCTCACCTCCCCGGCCCTCCTCTCCCGACCCCTCCCTCCCACCCACACCGGGAGAGGAGGGAGAGGGTTAGCCAAAAGAAGCAAAAAGGAGCTTCTTCATTCCCCCTCTCTCCCGGTGTGGGTGGGAGGGAGGGGTCGGGAGAGAGGGGGTAGGGGGAGTGAGGGCCGGGCGGGGGCGCCCTCTCCCGGTGAGGGAGGGCGGGAGGGGTCGGGAGAGGGTCGGAGTGAGGTCTCGAAGGGCACAACACCGAGCCACCCACTTCACCCTGAATGCAGTAACATCATCCCCACTTGCACGCCCTCCGCGTCCCCCGCGTCGTCTCCGCCTGGGTCCTCACCCTCGTCGTGGCCGGTTTGTTCTCTCTTCAGGTCATCGCCGCTCTCCACGACGCCGGGCAGAGGATCGGCTTCGCCGCCGAGGAAGGTCCTCAGGGGATCCTCGTCATGTCCGTGCGCCCCGGCCTGCCGGCGGATCGCGCCGGGCTGAGGAAGGGGGACCAGATCCTGGCGGTGGACGGCCGGCGGGTGAGCGGCCTGGTGGAGTACGACGCCCTGGCGACGGGCTTCCGGCGCGGGCGCCCGGTCGACCTCCTGGTGGATCGCGGAGGCGCCGTCGCTGGATGTGCGGGTCGTGCCCGGGGTCCCCGTCCGGCCGCTCCCCCTGGCGCTGAACGGCCTCGCCGCCCTGGGGTTCCTGGCGGTGGCGGTCCTGGCGCTGCTCCAGGGACTGGCGGAGGCGCGCGTCCGGCTGCTCTTCGCCTACACCGCCATGATCGCGGTGGAGATCGCCCTGCCCACCCTGGCCATCGTGCCGCCGCCGGTGAAGGCCGCCGTCAATTCCGCCTTCTACCTCCTGACCGGCCTGCAGATCGGCGTCCAGCTTCATCTGGCCTCGCTGCTCCCCGCGCGCGCCTCCTGGCTGCGGAGCCGCCCGTGGATCGTGCCGCTCTACTACGCCGCGGGCCTGGGGCCGGCCCTGGCGGCCTGCGCGGCGTGGCTGGCCGAGGAGATGGCCGGATCGCGCCTGCCCTGGAGCCTGGAGGCCGCCGAGGAGCTGCTGCTGGACTTCGGACTGCCGGCCTGGACGCTCGCCGTCACCCTGATCCTGATCCTCCAGGCCCTCGGCCATCCCGAGCCGCGCGGCCGGCATCAGGCCGGGCTGGTGCTGGCGGCCACGATCCCCTGGATGCTCTTCGTGGTCTCGACCGGGGTCCTGGAGCGCTCCGGGGTCTGGATCCCGGCCTGGGCAGGGTCGGTCGAGGCCCTGATCCTGCTCGGCTATCCGGCGGCGTTCTTCGCCGCCATCTTCCGCTACCACCTGTTCGACATCGAGCTGGCGGCGCGGCGCGGGCTGATCTACACCTCCCTGACCGGCTCGCTGGCGCTGTTGTTCTACGCCGCCGTGGGCGCGGGGAGCGCGGTCTTCTCGCGCGTCGTCGAGGGACCGGCGCCGGTCTGGACCGTCGCGGCCTCGACGCTGCTGCTCGGCCTGGCGTTCGCTCCCCTCCGCCGCTCCCTGCACCGGCTGATCGGCCGCCGGTTCTTCCCCGAGCGCGTGGCGCTGCGGCGCGAGCTGATCGCCCTCGCCGGCGATCTGCCCGCCCTCGGCAAGCTGCCGCTCATGGGAGAGCGTCTGGTGGAGCGGCTGACCGCCATCTTCCTCGCCCGCTCGGCCACATTGCTGATCGCGAACCCGGAGACCGGCCTGTTCAGCGTCCTGGCCGCGAGCCCGGGGGCCCCAAGGACCGCGGACGATCCCGCGAGCCTGACCCTCCCCCTGCTGCACCAGGAGCGCACCGTCGGCCTGCTGATCGTGGGACCCAAGGAGGGGAGCCGGAGCTGGCCGGCCGAGGAGGTGGACCTCCTGGGACTGCTGGCCCATCACGTGGCCGCCGTGCTCGAGAACGCCCGCCTCTTCGAGTCGGCCACCTATGAGGGCCTGACCGGGCTGCTCCGCCGGGAGGCGGTCCTGGAGCGGCTCGACCAGGAGCTGGAACGGGCGTTCCGCCACGGCCGGCCGCTGGCCGTGGCCATCGCCGACCTCGACCACTTCAAGCGGGTCAACGACCAGCTCGGCCATCCGGCGGGGGACGCCCTGCTGCGCCGCGTGGCCCAGGCGATCTCAGCGGGACTGCGCGGCACCGACCGGGTGGGGCGCTACGGCGGCGAGGAGTTCCTGGTCCTGCTGCCGGAGACGGACCTCGCGGGGGCCGTCGCCGTGGCCGAGAAGATCCGCCTGCGGGTGCGGGACATCGAGGTGCTGAGGGAGGACGGCGCGCCGGCCGGATGGACGGCCACGGTCTCCATCGGCGTCGCCGCCCTGGAAGGTGGCGGCGGGCGGGTCGCGGCGCACGACCTGATCGCCGCGGCCGACCGCCGGCTCTACGAGGCCAAGGCCGGCGGCCGGGACCGCGTGGCCCCCGGTCAGAAGGCGATCACCACTCCGACGCTGCCCTCGATCTGGAACAACCCGTCCCCTTCGTCGTCGTGATGGTGATGGAAATCATCGTCGTCGAAGTCGGTGCCGAGGTCGGTCCAGTACCACCGCCCCTCCAGCCGGAGCCCGACGTTGTCGGCGAAGAAGAGCTTGACGCCGCCGCCGAAGCTGGTCGAGAAGCGGTCGTCGGCGTCCAGATCGTCGAACTCGGGCTGGATGTGGGCCAGTCCCAGGGAGCCGGTGACGAACGGGACGACCTGCCCCCCGCCCCACTGGAAGAGGATGCCGGCGTGGAAGTAGGTCAGGGTCACGTCGCCCAGATCGGACGCGGGGTCGAACAGGCCTTCGTCGTCGACGAACGAGGTCTCCTGGCGGTTGACCAGCAGCTCGATCTGCCAGTACGGGTCCAGCGGGATGTCGAAGACGAGGCCGAAGACCGCGCCCTCGTCGACCTCGACCTCGACGTCGCCGAAGGCATCCGAGGCGTCGAATTCGCCCTCCAGCCGGTAGCCCGCGAAGGGGGTGAGCTCGAAACGTCCAACGGGCAGGTAGCCGGGCGGCTGGGCGAAGGCCGCCGCCGCCGGGAGCAGGAAGAGGAGAAGGAAGAAGGCTCGCCGCATGACAATCTCCTTGTCGCCCCCGGAACCGGAAGGCCGGAGGCTCCTTGAACGTTCTATCACGTATGAACCCTCTTCTGACGGAAGCCCGGCGGCTGCCCGAAGAGCACCGCCTTCGCCTGACCTGGAACGACGGCCACACGGCCGAGTATCCCTATGATTACCTGCGCGGCTGGTGCCCCTGCGCCGGCTGCCAGGGCCACTCCGGAAGGATCCGCTACCAGCCCCCCGCGAAGCCGGTGGAGATCGCGTCCATCAAGCCGGTGGGCAACTATGCCATCTCCCTCGCCTTCTCCGACGGTCACGGGACCGGCATCTACCGCTACGAGCTCCTGCGGGAGATCTGCCCTTGCGGCCGGTGCGGCGAGCCGCCGGAAACCATGGACTCGTAGCGCTCCAGGTCGGCCGGGGTGTTGAGGTTGAGGAAGACCTCCGCCGGGTCCCCGAAGCGGGCCAGCGCCTCCCCTTCCAGGTAGCGGATGGCAAGCTCGGACTCCTCCGCCAGCCCGTGAGGCCCGAGCAGGCCGCGCCCGGCGCGGGACGCCAGCGCGGCCAGGGCCGCCGGACCGTAGAGGGCGCAGAGCGGCTCGACCCGCCCGTCCCAGCGCGGGACCGCCCAGTCGATCCCTTCCTGCCGGGCCAGCTCGGCCAGCAGCTCCGCCGGCACCCGGGGCAGGTCGCACGCCAGCACCAGCAGCGGCCGGCCGGGATAGGCCGCCGCCGCTCCCAGGATGCCGGCCGCCGGCCCCCGGGCCGGACCGTCGGCCAGCGAGGGGAGCCCGGGCAGCAGGCCGCGCCCGCCGTCCGCCATCGCCACCTCGGCGCAGACCCCGGCGAGCCGCCGCGCCGCCAGAGCGGGCAGGGTCTCGCCGCCGATCGTCAGGCCGGCCTTGTCGCGCCCCATGCGGCGCGACTCGCCGCCGGCGAGCACGACGCCCACCGGCTCGGCCTTCGGTTCGCCCGTGCTACCATTCGCGTCCGTATTCATTGTCAAAGGAGAATTCTTCAATGAATCTGATTGCTTCGCTCGTCTGCTTCCTCGCCCTCGCCGGTCCCGCGGCCCAGTCCGCGCCCGCTCCGAGTCCGGCCCCCGCCAATCCGCGGGTGGCGCTGGAGACGACGAAGGGCCGCATCGTGATCGAGCTCTACGCCGACAAGGCCCCCAAGACAGTCAAGAATTTCCTCGACTACGTCAAGTCCGGCCACTACAACGGCACCATCTTCCACCGGGTGATCCCCGACTTCATGGTCCAGGGTGGCGGAATGACGGCCGACATGACCGAGAAGCCCGCCAAGGAGCCGGTCCAGAACGAGGCGGACAACCGCCTGCTCAACCAGCGCGGCTCCCTCGCCATGGCCCGCACTCCCGATCCGCACAGCGCCCGCGCTCAATTCTTCATCAACCTGACGAACAACGGCTTCCTGAACCACACCGGCAAGACCCCGCAGGGCTGGGGATACGCCGTCTTCGGCAACGTGGTCGAGGGCATGGAGGTGGTGGACGCCATCGCCCAGGTGCCCACGACGACCAAGGGTCCTCACGCGAACGTGCCCACCCAGCCGGTGATCATCCAGAAGGCCACGGTCCTCTCGGCCGCCGCCAGCAAGAAGTAGGAGGGAGGGATCATGACGAACCCCACCGTCGCCCTGGAAACGAACCACGGCCGGATCGTCCTCGAGCTCGACGCCGGAAAGGCTCCCAAGACCGTCGAGAACTTCCTGGAGTACGTGCAGGCGGGCTTCTACGACGGCACGCTGTTCCACCGCGTCATCCCCAACTTCATGATCCAGGGCGGCGGCTTCGACGGCCAGCAGCGGCAGAAGCCCACTCGGGGACAGATCCAGAACGAGGCGGACAACGGGCTGCCCAACAGCCGCGGCACGATCGCCATGGCCCGCACCGGCGATCCCCACAGCGCCACGGCCCAGTTCTTCATCAACCTGAAGGACAACGGATTCCTGAACCACTCGGGCAAGACGGCCCAGGGATGGGGCTATACGGTCTTCGGCCGGGTGACGGAAGGCATGGACGTGGTGGACAAGATCGCCCGCGTCCCCGCGGCGCAGGGGCGCATCTCCGAGGCCGTGCCCCAGCAGCCGGTGGTCATCGACAGGGCCACGGTCCTCCCCGCTTCCTGAGAAAGGCTCCCTGAAAGGGCGGCCCCCGTGGCCGCCCCGCTTCCCTTCAACCCGTCCGCCCGACCCAGCAGTGGAACGAACGTCAGCCGCGCAGGACGTTCCGGGCCTGCAGCCCCTTCGGTCCCTGCACGATCTCGAAGCTCACCTTCTCGCCCTGATTCAACGTCCTGAATCCCTCCGAGACGATGGCTGTGTGGTGGACGAAAACGTCCTCGCCCCCGGTCTCAGACTGAATGAACCCGTACCCCTTGGCATTGTTGAACCATTTCACCGTTCCCTGTTCAGCCATCGCCGCAACTCCTTTCTGAATCCACGGGTTCCGATGCCCGGAGAACCCGAACCGTCACGACATAGCGAATGCGAAAGGATTCTGCCGCTTGCAGTCCGTCCTTCTTCAGCGCTCAGATCAGGGAGCTACCTTCTTTCGTGAGTAAATTTTCCGAGATACTGGCACCAGCGCAGAGAAAAATCAAGCGCTGGTCCCCGGGAGGCCGGGGAAGGATGCTGGCCGGTTCGGCTGCGAGGACCGACAGGAAGGATGGTGCCGAAGACCGGACTCGAACCGGTACGGGTTGCCCCACACGCCCCTCAAACGTGCGCGTCTACCAATTCCGCCACTTGGGCTCAAAGAACAACTGCTGAAACGGCGGTCCGGGAGAGGGAATTCCCGGTCCGCCGGGCCGCTACTGCGGGTTCGGCGTGGGCGCCGGATTGGCCGGAGCCGGGGCCGCGGGCTGCTTCGCCGGAGCCGGCGCCGTCTTGGTGGCCGGCGCTTTACCCTCGCCCGCCATGACCGTGCCGCTCGGGCCGCCCTGCATGATGGCGATCGTCAGGGTCGTCAGGATGAAGACGATGAACGAGACCACCGTCAGCTTGTGCAGCAGCGTCGTGGCGCCGCGCGCGCCGAAGGCGGTCTGCGTGCTGCCGCCGCCGAACACCGAAAGATCCGCGCCCTTGCCCTGCTGGAGCAGGACGACGAGGATCAGGAAGAAACAGACCAGGACGTGAATGACATACAACAGGTAGATCACGGACGAAGCCTCCGAACGGGCATCGTCTATACGGGCTTATGCCCGTCAGCCGGAACCCCGTATGATAGCCAGGAATTTCTGTGGGTCAAGACTCGCCCCGCCGACGAGGAAGCCGTCGACGTCCGGCTGGGCGATCAGACCGGGGGCGTTCTCCGGCGTCGCCGAGCCTCCGTAGAGGATGGGAATGCCGGCCGCGGCCCCCTCGCCCAGCAGCTCTGCCGAGCAGCCCGCGCAGGAACCGGTGGGCCTCCTGGGCGGTCTCCGGCGTGGCCGTCTCGCCGGTGCCGATCGCCCAGACCGGCTCGTAGGCGAGGGCGAACGGCTCGGGCCGCGCCGGCGAGCGCCGCCCGGAGCTGGCGCTCCAGCACCTCGAAGGTCCGACCCGCCCGCCGCTCGTCCCGCGGTCTCGCCGACGCAGATCATCGGCGTCAGGCCGTGCCGCGCCGCCGCCACGGCCTTGCGGCCCACCAGGTCGTCCGCCTCGCCGTGGTCCTGCCGGCGCTCGCTGTGGCCGCAGAGCACCCAGGCGCAGCCGGCGTCGGCGAGCTGCGCGCCCGGAGACGTCGCCGGTGAGGGCCCCCTTGTCCTCCGGATGGAGGTCCTGCCCGCCCACCTCGACCTCGCTGTCCACCGAGCTCGCGGGCCACGACCGGGATCAGCGGGAACGAGGGGAAGATCACCACCCGGACATCCACCTGCGGCGGCGCCGCGAGCCCGCCGCTGCAGGTCGCGGCAGAATTCCGCCGCGTCCGCCCTTGAGCAGGTTCATCTTCCAGTTCGCGGCGATGACCGGCCGGCGTCCAGAGCCGGGGCTCATGGCTTCTTCTCCAGGACGGCCACGCCGGGCAGCGTCTTGCCGGCCAGGAACTCCAGCGAGGCGCCGCCGCCGGTCGAGACGTGGCCGATCCGCTCGGCCACCCCGGCCTGGTTGGCCGCGGCCACGGTCTCGCCGCCGCCGATCACCGAGAAGCCCGGAGCAGCTCGCCAGCGCCTGCGCCACCTCGCGGGTGCCGGCGTCGAAGGGCGGCTTCTCGAACACGCCCAGCGGACCGTTCCAGAACAGCGTCCGCGCCCGGCCGACCGCCTCGGCGAAGGCCTTGCGCGTCTCCGGTCCGACGTCCAGGGCCTTGGTCCCGGCCGGGATGCGGTCCGCCGGCACCGTCTCCACCCGGGTGCGGGTTGTCGAGGTCGTCGGCGACCACCAGGTCGCGTGGGCAGCAGGACCTCCATCCCCTTGCGCTTTGGCGCGCTCCAGGATCTCGCGGGCCAGGTCCAGCCGGTCGGGCTCGAACAGCGACGCCCCCAGGTCGTGCCCCTGGGCGGCCAGGAAGGTGTTGGCCATGCCGCCGCCCAGCAGCAGCAGGTCGAGCCGCGGCAGCAGGTTCTCCAGGGTGTCGATCTTGCCCTCGATCTTGGCGCCGCCGAGCAGGGCGGCGAACGGGCGCTCGGGCTCGCCCAGCAGCCGGCCCAGGGCTTCGACCTCGCGGGCCAGCAGCCGGCCGGCCGCCTTGCGCCGCGCAGGCGCTCGGGCACCCCCACCACCGAGGCGTGGGCGCGGTGGGCGCTGCCGAAGGCGTCGTCCACGTAGACCTCGGCCAGGGCGGCGAGCTGGTCCGCGAAGGCCGGATCGTTCTTCTCCTCCTCGGCATGGAAGCGGAGGTTCTCGAGCAGCGACGACGTCCCCCGGCGCCCGCTTCCCGGATCGCCGCCTCGGCCGGCTCGCCGACGCAGTCCTCGGCGAAGCGGACCGGCCGGTCCAGCAGCTCGGCGCAGCTCTTCCGCCACCGGCCGCAGCGAGTACTTGGGATCGCGCTTGCCCTTGGGCCGGCCCAGGTGCGAGGCGAGGAGCACGATGCCGCCGGCCGCGGAGAGCTCGCGGATCGTCGGCAGCGCCTCCTCCAGCCGGGTGGCGTCCAGCACCTTGTCCGTCCTTGGAGAGGGGACGTTGAAGTCCACGCGCACGAACACGCGCTTGCCGTTCAGGTTCGCCAGGTCGAGGTCGTCCAGCGTCAGCAGATTCGCCATCTTTCACTCCCCTCTCAGCGCCCGGCCATCCGCTCCAGGAGGTCGGCCAGACGGTGGGCGTAGCCCCATTCGTTGTCGTACCAGGCCACCACCCGCGCCAGCCGTCCCCCGGCCACCTGGACCAGCGGCAGGTCGACCACCGCCGAGCGCGGATCGTTCACGAAATCGGAGGACACCAGCTCCTCCTCGCGACACCCCCAGGAACCCCGCCAGCTCGCCGCCGGCGGCCTCGCGGAAGGCCCGGCGGACCGTCCTCGGGCGTCAGCTTCGGCGCTCCAGCTCGGCCACCAGGTCCAGCATGGCCACGGCCGGCGCCGGCACGCGCACCGCGAAGCCGCCGATCGCGGCCGGCCAGCTCCGGCAGGACCAGCCCCAGCGGCCTCCGGCGGCGGTCGTCGAGGTCGGGATGATGTTGAGGGCCGCCGCCCGCGACCGCCGCGGGTCCGGGTGCGGCAGGTCGAGCAGCCGCTGGTTCTCGGTGTAGCTGTGGACGGTGCTCATCAGGGCCCTGCGGACCCCGAAGCGGTCGTGCAACACCTTTGCCACCAGCGCCAGGCAGTTCGTCGTGCACGAGGCGTTGCTGACCACCGCGTGATTCCGCGGCTCGAACGCCCCGTCGTTCAGGCCGAGGCAGAGCGTCACGTCGGCCGGATCGGCGGGGTCGGCGTTGGCGGAGAGGACCACCCGGCGCACGCTCCCCCGGAGGTGGGCCGCCGCCCCTTCCCGGCGCAGGAACCTGCCCGTGGCCTCCACCACCACCTCCACCCCCTCGCGGGACCAGTCCACCCGGGCCGGGTCCGGCTCCTGGAAGACCGGCACGCGGCGGTCCTGGAAGACCAGGACGCCCTCATCGGCGCAGACGGGCGAGCCGAACGGGCCGTGGACCGTATCCCGGGCCAGCAGCCGGGCCAGCACATGGGCCGGCACGACGTCGTTGACCGCCGCCAGCTCGAGCCCCTCCCGGCCGCGGGCGATCCGCAGCAGGGCGCGGCCGACGCGGCCGAGGCCGTTGATTCCAAAGCGGAGGGGCATGGGGTCGTCGAAACGGTCGCTTCCCGGTTTGCTACGGCGGCCTAGTCTATCAGCGGTGTCCCGCCTGGGAATTTCACGGCACTTCTAGAGTGGGGTAAGCTTGTCCAGCCCTTGAATCTCAGGCGCTGATTAAGACCTGAATATACGAAGAAGGTAGGAGGATCGACCCGTGGCTGAAATGGGAAAGTATTGCAAGGCATACCTGGCAAAGCAGTTCCGGGAGTATCCGGGCTGGAGCGAGAACGCCGCCAACGTGCGCAAGGAGAAGAAGGAAGTCGACGGCAAGGAGGTCGAGGTCGACCGCCAGCTCGACGACGAGTCCATTCTCTACCTCCAGGAGAACTACGTCGTCACCGACGGCATCTTCAAGGACCAGAACATCATCTTCGACAACGTCACCGACGAGTGGAAGGAGTTCTGCCACGGTCCGCTCCAGTTCGAGATCCCGAACTACGAGCCGATCGAGATCAAGCGCGCCGAAGAGCCGGCGCCGGCCAATACCTAGCCAATACCTAAGTACTGCCAAAGGAGTCTTTGATGTCTTTCTCGTCACCCTCCCGTCTCCGACTGTTGCTTCTCGCCTGCTCTCTCGTCCTGGCCGTCGTGCTCTTGCAGTCCCCCGCCTATGCCAAGGCTGGCGGCGGCGTTTGCGGTCCGAACGACGGCTTCGTCTACTACAGCGACGCCAGCTACACCGTGGAGGTCGGCTCCTGCTGGCCCGACTGCTGCGACTGCGGCTGTACCTGCACCGGCACGACCTCGGCCTTCGCCGTCCACTATGCGGTGAACTGGCTCTGGTGCCCGTCGGGCTCCTAGGGCCCTCACCTCCCGGGAAAGGACCTCAAGGACAACCAGGGACACCAAGGACGACAAGGACAGCGACTTCGCCGTCCTTGAGGTCCTTGGTGTCCCTGAGGTACTTTCCCCCGTAGACTCCTCTGGATGACCGCCCCCCTCGTCCTCGGCATCGAAACCTCTTGCGACGACACCGCCTGCGCCGTGCTCGACGGCGAGGGGCGCGTCCTCTCCTCCGTGGTGTCGAGCCAGCTCGCGGCGCACCGTCCGTACGGCGGGGTGGTCCCCGAGATCGCCTCGCGGGAGCACCTGGCCAACTGGCCCCTGGTGAGCCGGGAGGCGCTGGACCGGGCCGGCGTCGAGATGCGCGACATGGACGTCATCGCCGCCACCCGCGGCCCCGGTCTCGTGGGCGCGCTGCTGGTGGGCCTCTCCCTCGGCAAGTCCATGGCCTTCGCCCTGGACCGCCCCTTCCACGGCGTCCACCACCTGGAGGGGCACCTCTACTCCCCCTTCCTGCGGCCGCCGGGCGATCCCGTGCCTCCGAGCCCGCCCCCCTCCCGCTTCCTGGGACTGGTGCTCTCGGGCGGCCACAGCTCCCTCTTCGCCGTCGAGGACGGGACGGTCTCCACCCTGGCCGAGACCCGGGACGACGCCATCGGCGAGGTCTTCGACAAGGTCGGCAAGCGCCTCGGCCTGCCCTACCCCCAGGGTCCCAGGGTGGACGAGCTGGCCGAGCGGGGGACTCCCGGCGGCCACCGGATCTCCGTCGCCCGCTTCGCGGACCGCCTGGACTTCTCCTACTCCGGCCTCAAGAGCCAGACCCTGCTGGAGATCGAGCGGCTGGAGAAGACCCTCGGCCAAATTGATCTCGGAAGGGATCTCGGAAGGGATCTGGGGACTGGCGGCGAGCCGCCCCAGCCGGTCCTGGACCTCCTGGCCTCCTTCCGCGAGGCCGCCGTGGGCCAGGTCCTCGACCGCCTCGACCGCCTCCACGAGAGGGAGCCCATCCGTCTGCTGGCCGTCTCCGGGGGCGTGGCCGCCAACCGCCTCCTCCGGCGGGAGCTCCCCGCCTGGGCGGAGCGCAACGGCGTCGACCTCCGCATGGTGCCGCTGGTCTACTCGGGCGACAACGCCGCCATGATCGCCCACGCCGCCCTCCTGCGGCACCGCCGGGGCGTGGCGGACGATCCCTTCACCTCCGAGGCGGAGAGCCGGATTCCGCTCTGAAACCCACCCCCGGCCCCATTTCGTAGAGCCGGGCATGAACGCTTACACTTCCACCATGACCCATACATCCTCCCTCTCCCGCGAGAGGATTCTCTTGATGGCCGGGATCGCCGTTCCGTTCCTCTACTACGGCACCATGCTGGTCAGCTCCCTGTTTTTCCCTGGCTACAACCACATCACGCAGTACGCCAGCGAGCTCGGAGGCCCGGACGCGATCCGGCCCGCGATCTTCAATACCGGCATCATCCTCATGGGGATCTGCGGCATCGCCGCCGGCTTCGGAACCACCGCCGTCCTCCGTCGGCTGACCGGCAAGAAGGCCCTGCCGATCCTGGCCGGCCTCCTCCTCGGCCTGTTCGGCGTCGCGATGGTCATGGGCGGCCTCTTCCCGATGCCGGACGAGCGGCACGGCGCCTACGGCCTGGGGATGGCCGTCCAACTGGCTCCCCTGTTCCTCTGGCTGGCGCTGCGGAAGCACGACGGCCTGCGCGGCCTGAAGGTCTTCCTCCTGGCCACCTTCGTCGTCTCCCTCGCCATGTTCGCCATCATGATGGGCGTGGGCCAGATGGTCACGCGGGCGAACGTGGGGTTGTTCCAGCGGATGTACTCGCTGACCTCGTTCCCCTGGATCGGGATCGCGAGCTATTACTTGATGCGGGAGGTGGGGTCTGACCGCCACTGATCACTCCTTCTGCGAGGGCGGCTCAATCGTGGTAGTCTCTTCCCGGTGGAAGCCATGAAGATCGTATTGAAAGTAGAGGGCGAAATCACCGAAGACGGACACCTGCTCGTCGATTTGCCGCCCGAGTTGCCTCGGGGCAGAGTTGTCGTGACCCTGGAGCCGCTCCCCTTGGACACTCTTGAGCTGACGGAGGAGGATCTCAGGGGAGCCGGGCTCACTGCGGAAGAGATCGCCTCGTCTCCGGAGATCGGAGCCTGGGCCGAGGCCGATGAAGAGCAAAGCGGCGCGGAGTACGTGGAGCAACTCCGGCGCGCTTCTCCTCGATACTCATGGTGATCGACGGGATTCTCGATACTTCCATTCTTGTTGATCTGCTGCGCGCCTTTCCACCGGCAACGGATTGGTTTGCCGGTCTGGGACGCCAGCGGTTGGCCATCACTCCTGTAGTCTGGATGGAGACGGTCCAAGGCGCGACGAATCGAGAGAAACGCGCCCAAGCGATTCGCTTCCTGCGTCAGTTTCGCATCGAGCATCCCACGGAAGACGACAACCGCTGGGCGATGCGGCAGACAGCCAGCTTCCATCTGAGCCACGGTATCCAACTCCAGGATGCCATGATCGCTTCGGTGGCGGTCCGTCTCGCGGTTCCGCTGTACACCACGAATCTCAAGCACTTCCAGCCGCTTCCCGGAGTAGATGCCAAGAAGCCTTATTGATCCGCCTGGCGGGATTAGCTCCATACTTAGCAGGCATGATCCCAGGGCGTCTGACAGCAGTCCCCTCCGCTGTCGTCCCCTGAACCTACCTCCGCGAGGACCCCAGGGGGCGATCCGGCCCAAGAGAGGGCGCCTTGGCCCCCGCTTCAGCGGGTCCGGCCCGGGCGAGGGCCATCAGAGCCCGGCGGAGGGCCATCCCGGCTCCCGAGAGGGCTGTTCCCGCCCTGCCCTGGGGCGTTTCAGCCCTGGCGGGGGCGAAGCTCCCCCAGCGAGCTGCGACACCGCCCAGGCGAGGGGAGACGCGGCCCCCGATGGGGCGCATCCGGCCCCCGCGAATTCAACTAAGCCCTCCCGAGGGGCGACACCGCCCCGATGAAGGCGGAACCAGCCTCGCCAGGGCGGCACCCGCCCTCCCTTCCTTCCCAACGCGGGACGGCCTTTCGTCAGCCAAACCAATCTTCCTCCGACGAAAGTTCTCCCACCATCCATATCAGCCGACGATCCTTCTTGCATCCCTCGCCGATTCGCAGTATCATCTCCATGGAGAGGAGATCGGCGAATGATCGACGACATTGACCGCCAGATCCTGACGATCCTTCAGCAGAATGCCCGGACCTCCAACGCCGAGATCGCCCGGCAGATCGAGATGGCGCCTTCGGCCGTCCTGGAGCGTATCCGCAGGTTGGAGGCCAAGGGGGTCATCCAGGGCTACGAGGTACGAATCAATCCCGAAGCTGTGGGCCTGGGGATGGTCGCGTTCGTGGCCGTGGCCTCCAGCGACATGTCCGGAGAGCTGAAGACGGCGATGCTGCTGGGGCAGATCCCGGAGGTCCAGGAAGTGCATCACGTGGCGGGCGAGGACTGTTTCGTCCTCAAGGTCCGCGTGAAGGACGCCCGCGCCCTCGGCCATCTGCTGCGGGAAAGGATCGGCCTGATCCCTTCCGTTCGCTCTACCCGCACCACGGTGGTGCTGGAGACGGTCCGCGAGAGCAGTCAACTTTCCCTCGAGGTCCCGCGGGAGGCTGTGGAGGAGGTGGTTCCATGACCGACAAGACCGGGGCGCTCAAGGCGCCCGTGCTCCATGTGGCGCTCGCCCTGGGCGCCGTCTATGTCATCTGGGGATCGACGTACCTGGCGATCCGCTTCGCCATCGAGACGATCCCTCCGTTCCTGATGGCCGGCGCCCGGTATCTGACGGCGGGGGCCATTCTCTATCTCTGGGCGTGGGCGCAGGGAGCGCCGCGGCCGACTCGGCTCCACTGGCGCTCGGCGGCGGCGCTCGGGGCGTTCATGCTCCTCTTCGGCAACGGCGGCGTGGTGTGGGCCGAGCAGCGGATCGACTCGGGGTTCGCCGCGCTGCTGATCTCGACCGAGCCGCTGTGGATCGTGCTCATGGTCTGGCTGCGGTTCGGGCGGAAGCGGCCGAGCCCTCGCGTGATCGCCGGTCTGGCGCTGGGCTTCCTGGGCCTCGTGCTGCTGGTGAAGCCGAACGGATCGTCCTCGATCGACTTGTTGGCCGCCGCGGTGGTGATCCTGGCCTCGGTGAGCTGGGCCTGGGGATCGCTCTACGGTCAGCGGGCGCCGCTGCCCTCTTCGCCTCTCGCCGCCACGGGCATGCAGATGCTCGCGGGCGGCGCCCTGCTCCTGACCGCCTCGATGGCGACGGGGGAGCCGGCCCGGTTCGTCCTCTCCGAGGTGTCGCTGCGGTCCTGGCTGTCGCTGGGCTATCTGATCGTCTTCGGCGCCATCGTGGCTTTCACCGCCTACGTCTGGCTGATGCGGGTGGCCCCGCCGGTGCTGGTCTCGACCTACGCCTACGTGAACCCGGTGGTGGCCGTCTTCCTGGGCTGGGCCCTGGCCGGCGAGCCGCTGACGGCGGGAACCCTGGGCGCGGCGGCGGTGATCCTGACGGGCGTGGCCCTGATCACCACCTCGCAGGGGAAGGGGGAGGAGAAAGTGGCAGAGGAGAAGGCGGAGGACGGGGAGGAGTCGAAGCCGGTGTTCAGGGAGAGGGAAGTGGAGGCGGAGGTTTGCGCTTCGCGGTGAATCCCGGGAGCGCCGGCAGACGCCGGCGCTCCCATTCAGACCCTACGGCTTCTTCACCTCCAACCTCTCCATCTCCGGCAACAGCCGCAGCTTCGCCTCGTCCACCTGTTTGCGGAAGGCGGCGACGTCGGTCTCGAAGAACTTGTTGACGTCGGCCAGGGCGGCGTTGACGTTCGCCTCCGCCTGCCGGAGGTATTCGAGATGGGTGGGGCTCGGAGGGCTCCAGGTCCCCGCCACGTAGAAGAAGGAGTAGAAGGTCTTCGACAGGACGTCCGTCTCGGGGTAGATGGCCGCCTTGATGTCGTAGGGAACCCACAGCTTGCGCTCCAACTGGTTCAGCCCCTCGGTCAGCTTGCCTCCCGCCTCGGCCAGCGGGTCGGGCTTGGCGGCGGCGTCCCCTTCCTTCTTCGGGAGCTTGGCCAGCAGGGCGTTGACGTCCGAACGGGCGTCGCGGACCCGCTTGATCGCCTCGGACAGGACGTTCGCCAGGGCGTAGACCCGCTGGACGGCCTCCTCGCGCCGGTCCCAATCCCCCTCGGTGAGCTTGAAGCGGGGGTCCTGCACGACCTTGACGGTCCCCTTGGATTCGTGGTCCCCGTACTTCACGGTGACGCCGTAGGTGCCGGGCCGCAGCTCGGGGCCTTCGGGGTGCGGATCGGGCTCGCGCTCCCCCGGGAACGGCTTGAAGCCGTCCCGGTTCAGGTTCCAGACGGCCCGGTTCACGCCCAGGCGGGCCGGGGCCGTGAAGGTGCGGAGGGTCTTGCCGGAAGCGTCGCTGATCCGGATCTCCACCTCGGGCTTCTTCTTGTCCTCCGGCTTCTTCTCCTTGCCCTTCTCCTCCTTGGCTTCCTTCCCGGGGGCCGCCTCGGCCGGGGTCTCCGGCTTGCCGGGGCCGGGCGTCTCCTGGGGCTTGAGCTCCCGGGCGGTCCGCGGCTCCTCCTCCGGCTCCTTGCGCCGGGCCTGCCGCTCCTCGAGCTCCCGGGCGCGCTCCTCCTTGGGGTCCGGCAACGGCAGGCCAGGACCGCTCAGGGAGTAGGTCAGGATCGCCCCGTAAGGCTCGTTCTGGCCCCGGTATTCGCCCGAGCCGAGGGCGAAGCCGCCCGGCTCCGGTCCGTTCCAGTGCTGCTGGACCTCGCCGCTCTCATAGAGGTGGAGGGGCGCCGCCAGGGTCTTCTCGGTCATCGTGCGCAGCGGCCGGAGGTCGTCGATGATGAAGATGGCCCGGCCGTGGGTGCCGATCACGAGGTCGTGATCGCGCGGATGGATCACCAGGTCCATGACGGGGACGGTCGGCACGCCGTGGGTCCACTTCATCCACTTGCCGCCGCCGTCGAGCGAGAACCAGAGGCCGAACTCGGTACCCAGGAAGAGCAGGTCCTTCTTCACCGGGTCCTGCTCGAGGATGTAGGCGTGGCCCCGGAGGTCCTTGGTCCCCAGGTTCTTCCAGGTCTTGCCCCAGTCGTCGGTACGGTAGACGTAGGTCGCGAAGTCCGACCGCCGATGGTTGTCGAAGACCACGAAGGCCGCGGCCGGATCGTGCTTGGACGGCGTGACGTGGGGGATCCAGGTGTTGGCCGGCACGCCGGGGACGTTCTTCTCGACGCTCGTCCAGGTCTTGCCGCCGTCCCGGGTCACGTGCAGCCGGCCGTCGTCGGTGCCGACCCAGATCACGCCCTCCTGCAGCGGGCTGGGGGCGATGGCGATGACGGTGGTGAAGTTCTCGGCGTTGCTGGAATCGGGCGTCAGGCCGCCGGTATCCAGGCGCTGCCACTCGGGGTTGTTCGAGGTCAGGTCCGGGCTGATGGTGGTCCAGGTCTCTCCCCGGTCCGCGGACTTGTGGAGGAACTGGCTGCCCAGGTAGATCGTCCCCGGCTGGAAGGGGTCGGTGGCGATGCCGGCGTTCCAGTTGAAGCGCAGCCGCACGCCGTCCGGCGGGCTGGGCTTGATGTCCCGCCACTCGCCCGTGCGCGCGTCGAAGCGGCCCATGTTGCCCCCCTGCCAGAGGGCGTAGGCGAGGTTGGGATCGGTCGGGTCCGGCCGGGTGTCGAAGCCGTCGCCGCCGCCGACCTGGAGCCACTCGTGGCTGCGGATGCCGCCCTGCTGCCAGACGGTGTTCGGGCCGCGCCAGGAGCCGTTGTCCTGCAAGCCGCCGTAGACGTTGTACGGCTGCTGCATGTCCACCGCCACGTGGTAGAACTGGGCGAGCGGCAAGTTGGTGACGAACCCGGCGGTCTTGCCCCGGTCGCGGCTGATGCCCACGCCGCCATCGTTGCCGAAATAGATCACGTCGGGATGCTTGGGGTCGATCCACATGGCGTGGAAGTCGCCGTGGATCAGGAAGCCCGGGATCAGGGTGTTGAAGTTGGCGCCGCCGTCGTCCGAGACGCGGACGTTGTAGTCCAGGCTGTAGACCCGGTTCGGCAGCTCGGGGTCGACCTCGATGTCGCCGAAGTAGAAAGGACGGGGGTTGACGTCGGGCTTCTGGTTGACCGTCTGCCAGGTCTTGCCGCCGTCCGCCGAACGCACCAGAGCGCTCTTGTCCGCCTCGACAAGGGCATAGACCACGTCCGGGTTGGAGCGCGAGATGGCGAGGCCGATGCGCCCGAGGTCACCCGCCGGCAGGCCGTCCGCCGCCGTCAGCTCGCTCCAGTTGCGCCCGCCGTCGTGGGTGACCCAGAGCCCGGAGCCCCGGCCGCCGGAACGGAAGAACCAGGGCCAGCGCCGGAACTGCCACATGGCGGCGAACAGCTTGCTGGGATTGCGGGGATCGATGATCAGGTCGGCGGCGCCGGTCCGCGGATCGACGGAGAGCACGCGGCTCCAGGTCTTGCCGCCGTCCTCGGTCTTGTAGACGCCGCGCTCCGGGTTCTCCCCCCAGAGCTCTCCCATGGCGGCCACCCAGGCCACGTCGGGGTTGGTGGGATGGAGAATGACGCGGTGGATGCGCTCGGTCTTCTCCAGGCCCAGATGCGTCCAGGTCCGCCCGCCGTCGAGCGAGCGGTAGACGCCATTGCCGACCGACACGCTGTTGCGGACGTTGCCCTCCCCCGTGCCCACCCAGACGATGTCGGGGTTGGCCTGGAACACCGCCACCGCGCCGATGGAGGACACCGGCTGGTCGTCGAAGAGCGGCTCCCAGGTCACGCCGCCGTTGACGGACTTCCAGAAGCCGCCGGTGGCGGCGCCCACGTAGACGATGTTCGGATTCGACTCCACGGCGTCGATGGCGGCCACCCGGCCGCTCATGCCGGCCGGGCCGATGGACCGCGCCTTCATGCCCGCCAGCAGGTCGGGATCGAGGGCCGCGAAGGCGCCGGAGGGCGCGAGGACGAGGAAACAGAAGAGACAACGACGTACAGATTTAAGAAGCATTGAACCTCCCCCAGAACGATTCAGAGCCTCTTATACGGGAAAAGGGGGAGGGTGTTCAAAGGGGAGGAGGATCGGCTCGATCCTCCTGAACGTCTAACGCGCCAGCGCCGGCTCGCCAGGACTCGAATCCTCGGGGGATTCCAGGGTCACCGACGGGAGCACGAAGTTCAGCAGGCGGAAGATCTTCTGGACGTAGTTCTGGGTCTCGCGGTACGGCGGGATGCCCCCGAAGCGCTCCACCGCGCCTTCCCCCGCGTTGTAGGCGGCGAGGATCTTGTGGACGTCGCCGCTGAAGCGCTTGTTCAGCCAGCTCAGGTAGCGGATGCCCGCCTCGATGTTCTTCTCGGGGTTGAAGAGGTCCTTCTTGGATTTAAGCCCGAAGCGGCGCGCGGTGGCCGGCAGGAGCTGCATCAGGCCCACGGCCCCCTTCCGGGAAACCGCCCTGGGATTGAAGGACGACTCGACGTGGATCAGGGCCGCCACCAGGTGCGGGTTGATCGAATGCCGGACCGCGACGTCGTAGATCAGCTCGCCGTAGGGCGAATTGGGGATCTTGCGCGCCGGGTGGGCCTGGAGGAGCAGCTCGGAGACCTTCTGGAGCTTTTCCGCGGGAGTGAGGGGGGCCGGCTTCTGGGGCGCCGGAGTCGCGGCGGCCGGAGCCGGAGCGGGCTTCTCGGCCTCGGGCGCCGGTTGCGGCTGGGCCGGTTCCGGCTTGACCTCGGGGCTGGCCGGCGTCTGCGGGGTCGCCGCGGGGGGAGCCGCCGGCGGCGGAACGGCGGCGGCCACCTGGATCGGAGCGGCGGCGGCCGGAGCGGCCGGCGCCTGGCCCATCTGGGCGGCGGATCCGGCCATCTGCATCACGCCGAACGCCAGGGTCCCGACACACAACGTGCAGGAGCCTCTGCCAAGGCTGCGGATTCCGGAAAAGATCTGGGCTACGACGGCGGGTACTACTCGCTTCCTGTGCAAACGTGCCTCCCGTCTGGGTAGCTCGGTTTCTGGGACGAGCAGGCGACGCTGCTCCTGGGCCTTGGTTGCTGCCGGCTTTGGACTGGGGCATTGATACACAACCATCAATAATCGTGTCAACCCTTCGGCCTTGTTACCGCCCCCCGGGGATTCAATCCCGGGGGCTCTCGTGCTAGCTTGGAACTGGAGGTGACGTGATGATCGCGAGACGGCTCAGGAGATCCAGTTACCCGAGGAGGCGGCGCCCGAGGGGGTTCCTCTGGACGTTGCTGGGCCTGCTCACCCTGGGCGTGGCGGCGACCATCTTCGCCAGCCGGCGGAGCGACCTCCTGGACGCGCTGGACCCCGAGCCGGACCGCCCGCGCCGTCCCGAGCCCGAGCCGGAGCCTTGGGAGGCCGAGCCGTCCGCCGCTCAGGGAGAGACGGTCTGGATCGCCGGCCCGGCCGGCAACCTCTACGTCCGCGACGGCGGCGGCGAGGAGCATCCGGACGCCCTGCCCGTCCTCTTCCTCCACAGCCTGGCGGGCAATGGCGGCCAGTGGGCGCTCCAGCTCGACCACCTGCGGCGGCGGCGCCGGGCCGTGGCCCTGGACTTCCGCGGGCACGGCGACTCCGATCCGGCCGACGACGGCGACTATTCCATCCCGGCCCTGGCCTCCGACGTAGCCGCCGTGGCCGACCAGCTCGACCTACGGCGGTTCATCCTCGCCGGCCACAGCCTGGGATCGGCGGCGGCCATCGAGTACGCCAGCCGGCATCCCGAGCGCGTCGCCGGCCTTCTCCTGGTCGATCCCAACGGCGACCAGAGCCGCGTCCCGGACCGGGAGATGCAGCCGTTCCTGGACTCTCTCCGCTCCGATCCCCTGGGCGAGCTCGACTCCTACTTCCGCCAGCTCGTGGTGGGCGGCGATCCCGACGCCTCGCGCTGGGTCCTGGAAGACCTCCGGCTGACCCACGAGGACGCCGTGGTCGGCGGCATCGAGGGCTCGATCGAGTACAAGCCCCTGCCGGCCCTGGAGCGCTACAAGGGTCCGAAGCTCTCCATCATCAGCGACATGAACCGCCTCCCGTACAGCCTCCACAACCTGGTCCCGGACCTGCCCGTCCAAATGATGACCGGCACCGGCCACTGGGTGATGATGGACCGCCCGGCCGCCTTCAACCGGCTGCTGGATGAGTTCGTGGAGGAGGTTGAGGGGCGGGGGTAGGGAGGAGAAGAAGGGACCTACACGGACGAACACGGACCTTCACAGACTCACATGGACATCAGATGAGTGTCCGTGCGGGTCCGTGTCAGTCCGTGTTCGTCCGGCGCGCCTACCGCCGCGAAACGGCCGTGGTGCCGTCGCCGGACTTGGCGAAGCCGGTGACGATGTAGGTGCCGGAGCGCTGGTCCTTCTTCAGCTTGACGATGTTCTTGCGCGCGGCGTCCTCCAGCAACTCGGAGAAGGTGCTGTAGCCGTAGTAGCCCTCGTTGAAGGAAGGCTTCTTGCGCTGCATCGTCTGCTTGATCATCGAGCCCCAGAGCACGTCCTTGTTCTCGCGGACGAGCGCCTGGATGGATTCGATCATCAGGCTGAAGACTTCGGCGGTCTTCTTGTTGAGGCCGTCGAGCTTCGGACCCTTCTGCGAGTCGCGCCAGACGTCCTCGTAGTAGATGAACTCGTCGCAGTTGTCCACCAGCAGGTTGGAGGACGAGTTCTTCACGCCGACGCCGATGACGTACTTGTTGTTCTCCTTCAGCTTGGAGACCAGGGGCGAGAAGTCGCTATCGCCCGAGAGGATCACGAAGGTGTCCAGGTGCTCCTTGGCGTAGGAGAGGTCCATCGCGTCGACGACCATCTTGATGTCGGCGCTGTTCTTGCCCGAGTAGAACTTCTGCGGGATGTCGATCAGCTCGATGGCCGCCTCGTGGAACGGGCGCTTGTAGTCGCTGTAGCGCTCCCAGTCGGCGTAGGCCTTCTTGACGATGATCTTGCCCTTCTCCAGCAGCCGCTCCAGGACCATGGTGATGTCGAACTTGCCGATGTCGGAGTCGCGGACGCCGAGGGCGATGTTCTCGAAATCGCAGAACATGGCGATCTTGCGCTCGTGGTCGGCGCGCTGGCGCTCGGGGACGGAGATGATGATCTCGCGGGCGACGGACTCGAAATCCCCCTGGGGGATCACGTAGCTGTCGCTGCCCCGGGCGACGCGGTAGGAGGGCGCCGGCGCGGGCATGGCGGCCACGCGGGTGGAGACCCGGCTGGGCGCCGGCTCCTCGGCGGGCTCCTGCCAGACCTCGTCTTCCTCGTCCTCTTCGGCGGGCTCGGAAGCGGCCGCGCCGGTCTTGGGCGTCGCCTCGCGGCCGTTGCGGCGGCGGCCCCCGCGGCGGCCCCGGGAGCGGCGCTTCTTGCCGTCGCCCCGGGCTTCGCCATCCTTGTCTTCGTCCTTGTCTTCCCGATCGGGGTCGGCGGCCTCGCTGGCCTCGACCTCGTCGTCGCTCTCGTCCTCGTCCTCGTAAGGCTCCGGCTCCTCGGCCTCTTCGTAGCGGCTGTCATCGGCCGGCAGGGCCAGGGGCTCGGCGTAGGCGACGGGCTCCGGCTCGGCTTCGGCGAAGATCGGCTCGGGGGGAGGGGACGTGGGCTCGGGAGCCCACTCGCGGGGGGACTCGTCGAAGACCCGGGAGAGCGTTTCGTTCAGAGGCTCCGGAGCGGCCACGGGATTGGGCTCAACGGGCGTCTCGGGCTCCCGGCTCTCGATCTTGGGTTCCTGTTTCGGCTTGTGTCGGTTCTGTTCTTCCAGGCCCTCAGCCGTAGGGCGCATCCACCATGGACTCAAAGTTTGACTCCTTCTGCGCGAACCCGGTGGACGGGCTCGTCATCTCGGTCATGGGTCGAATCGGGCGAGCATCAGGCTCGCATTCTACGAGCGGCAACGGACCGGGGTTGAGGCTCGGGCACAGCGGCGGCAGGAGGACCGTCAGGGCCGGAAAAGAATTCTACCACAGCCTGAGGAGCGCTACAAATTTTTGAACCTCAATCAAGATCGAACGGCCGCGGAGGCGGCCCCTGGTCGGGGTCCTCCTCGGCGCGGCGCATGGCCTCGCGGAACTTCTCCTCGAGGATGCGGTCCCGGTCCTTCATGGCGGCGACCTCGCGCTGGAAGACGTCCTCGGCCCGGTTCTTGTCCTCGTCCAGACCCTTGAGCAGGGAGTCGAAGTCCTTGCCGCCGGCGATGGGTTGCTTGGCCTTGCGGTGGGACAGGACGGCTCCGGTGACGGCGTCGATCACCAGGTCGGAACTGCAGTCGGGGCACCGGACGGTCAGCTTGCGGTTGTCGTCTGCCATGGCGCCATTGTAGCCTACGCGCCATGCCCGAAACGGAACGACTCCCCAGCCGCGACGAGGCCTGGGACCTCCTCTGCCGGTACACGGAGAAGGAGGGACTGCGCAAGCACGCCCTGGCCGTGGAAGCGGCGATGCGCCACTACGCCCGGCTCCTGGGCGAGGACGAGGAGCTCTGGGGCCTGACCGGCCTGCTCCACGACTTCGACTACGAGCGCTGGCCCGACGCCACGGACCACCCCTACCGGGGCCACGAGATCCTCACCGAACGGGGCTATCCCGAGGCGATGCGGACGGCCATCATGGGGCACGCCCCCTACACCGGCGTCCCTCGGGAGACGCGCCTGGCCAAGGCCCTCTACGCCTGCGACGAGCTCGCCGGCTTCGTGGTGGCCGTGGCCCTGATCAAGCCCAGCAAGTCGCTCTCGGACGTGGACCTCTCCTCGGTCAAGAAGCGCCTGAAGGAGAAGGCCTTCGCCCGCGGCGTCCACCGCGAGGACGTCTACAACGGCGCCGAGGAGATCGGCCTGCCGCTGGACGAGCACATCGAGAACGTGATCAAGGCTCTGCAGGCCGCGTCGGACCGGCTGGGAATGTGAGCGCCGCCGCCAGCGCCAGCCCCACCGCCGCGATCACCATCCCCCAGAGGAACCCCCGCGGCCGGTAGAGGACGTCCGTCCGGACCGGCCCGGCCGGCAGACGGGCGCCGAGGAAGACGCCGCCGTCCAGGCCGGAGGGATGGGGCCGCCCGTTCAAGAGCAGCCGCCAGCCGCCGTCCTGGTAGTGGCTGGACCGGAGGGCCTGTTCCCGCCGCAGGTTCGAGCGCAAGGTGATCCAGGACTCCTCCGAGCGGAGGGTGATCACCCGGCCGTCCTTCACGAAGAAGCGCGGCTGGGCGCCGGGCCGTTCCCAGATCGCGCCGGCGTCGTCGCCGAAGACCTTGCGGAGAGGGGGCGGGAGCCGGTCGTCCGGTCCGGTCAGGAGGTACCGCACGCCCAGACGGCGGTAGAGGGGATGGCCCGGGTTGCCGAATTCCGGCATCTCCCCCCACCAGCCGGCCGTGACCGGGGCCGTCCTCTCCACATAGAGCTGGGGCGCCATGGGGTTGTAGATCCGCGCGTCGGTCAATCCATAGAGGGACGCCAGGTTGGGCGGGAAGTCCCGGCCCAGCGCGGCGATCCGGAAGCCCGGCCCTCGCTCGGGGCTCCTGCCGAGCTTCTGCTGGAGGAACCGGATCGGCGGCGTCAGGGGGAATGCCAGGTCCCTGGGCATCGGCGGGTTCGCCGGCCCGTGGATCAGCAGCAGCTCGGCGGCGATCAAGCCGGCCACACCCCAGGGCACGAGCGACCGTCCCCATCGCCAGAAAGCGGCTATCGCCAACAGCAGCGTGGCGAGGACCAGGAAGCGCGTCTGCCAGTGGAGCCATCCCAGGCGGAACACCTCCAGGCGGGCCGGGTCCTGAGGGTCGGGATGAGCGAGGTATCCCCAGAAGAGGATCGCGCCCAGGACGGCGGACGCCAGGAAGAGAGGCCAGCGGCGGACCTCGCCCAGGCGGAAGCGCTCCAGGGTGCAGGCTCCGAGATAGGCGAGACAGAAGGACAGCGGCAGGAGCAGACGGCGGCTCCAGGGGATGAGGACAAAGCAGAGGATGGCAACTCCCAGGATCAGCCGCTCCCTGGGGAAGCGTTTCCGGGCTCCCAGGGCGAGCAGGGCGGCGAGGAGGGTGGCGGTGCCGACGAAGCCGCCGGCATCCTCGTTGGTGTTCGAGGGTCCCCAGTAGTGGAAGTAGCGGCTGTTGCCGAGGGCGTTGGGGGTGGCGAGGAGGAGCCAGGAGTCCCCCGCCCGGGCCCTCACCCCCAACCGGTTGATCTCGCCTTGGCCCGCCCCCTCCCTCCCTCCCTCACCGGGAGAGGGGAGACGGTGGGCTCGGAGGGTGTCGGGGAGGTAGTCGATGGCCGGCAGGAGGACCGGAGCGGCCAGCATCGCGGCGATCCCCATCGCCACTCCCGCTCGAAGGAGCCCCCCTGGGACCGCCGGCGTCCCGCCGGCAAACTTACTTTGCTGGTGAGTTGGGCCGGCGGGACGCCGGCGGTCCCAGGGAACGAATAAAACGGCGAACGCGAGAACGTAGGCGATCGTCTCCGGGTGCCCTCCCATCAGGAGCGCGAACGTCCCGATCCCCAGCAGGAGAGCGTCCCGCCGGGTGCCCCGCCGGGTGCCAGGCACTTCGCAACGGGAGATTCCATAGAGAACCAGCGGCAGGAGCGCCGCCGGGTTGGCGATGGGCCAGCCGATCCAGAGGAGCACGAAGCCGCCGAGGCCGTATCCCAGCGATCCAACCAGGGACGGCCCGACCCCGAGCCCCTGCCGGCGCATCCAGAGGAAGGCGAAGACCAGGGCCACGAGGACCCGGAGCGCGGCGGTCACCCCCGCGGCTCGGACCAGGGGAAAGGGAGAACCGAGGATCACCAGCGGCTGGAGCGCTTGCGCCTGGGGATCGGCCAGGAGCGGCATGCCTGCCCCTACCCGGCGGTTCCAGAGCGGCCATCGTCCCTCCGACCACCCTTCCCGGACGGCGGCCAGGGACGGTGCGACGAGTTGGATCAGATCCCCCTGGAGGATGTTCCCGTGGGGATGCGTAGGCGGCAGGCGCTGGAAGGGCGCGTGCCCCCGGAGGTTGTCCAGCGGGAGCAGCACCTTGCCGCCGAAGAGGACCGGCCCGAAGAGGACCAGGAGCACGGCGGCGAAGACCGCCAGGACGCGCAACGGGACCGGGTCGTACCACCGGCGCAACGCCCACGCGAGGAACGCCCCCAGCAACCCCACCCACAGGCCGGGCAGCAGGTCCACGGGACTCCAGTCGGTCACGGAAGGGCAGTGTAGCAGGGCCCTCACCCCCGCCGCGCGATCTCCTCAATCCCCTCCAGCAGCCGGTCGATCTCCTCGCGAGTGTTGTACATGACGATGCCGGTGCGGAGCACGCCGCCACGCTCCGCCAGGCCCAGCACCTCCATGGTCCGGAGGGCGTAGAAGTGGCCGTCCCAGACCTGGATGCCCCGCTCGCCCAGGGCGCGGGCGGCGTCGATGGGCCGGACGCCGTCGATGGCGATCGAGACCGTGGGCGCCCGGGGACCCGAAAAGTCCGGCCCCTGGACCGTGACGCCGGGGATGCGTCCGGCGTTCTCGGCGTAATACGACCCCAGCCCGTGCTCCCAGGCGCCGATCGCGCCCATGGCCGAGACGATCCGCTCGCGGAGCGTCTCCCCCGTCCCCCAGGAGGCGATGTACTCGACCGCCGCCGTCACCCCCGCCAGGGCGGCGTGGTTCAGCGTGCCCGTCTCGATGCGCCAGGGCGCCTCGTCCTCCTGGGTGCGCAGCTTGTCCGTGCGCAGGCTGTCCAGCAGGCCCGGACGGGCGTACAGGATGCCCACATGCGGGCCGTAGAACTTGTACGCCGAGCAGAGCAGGAAGTCGGTCTCCAGGACCTGGACGTCCACCGGGAAGTGCGCGGCGTAGTGGACGGCGTCCAGCAGCAGCCACGCGCCCACCTCTCTGGAAAGCCGCCGGGCCAGCGCCACGTCGTTCACCGTGCCCAGGGCGTTGGAGGCCAGCCCCACGGCCACCAGGCGGGTCCGCGCCGTCACCTGTCGCGCGAAGTCCTCGGGATCGAGCGTGCCGTCCGGCCGCAGCGCCACCTCGCGGACCTCGATCCCGCGCTCCCGGAGATGGAGCCACGGCCCGCGGTTGGCCTCGTGGTCGAGCTGCGTGACGACGATCTCGTCCCCCGGCTTCATCTCCCGGACCAGGGCCTGGCTCAAGGAGAAGGTGAGCGTCGTCATGTTCTGGCCGAAAGAGATCTCCCGCCGGCTCGGCGCCCCCAGGAACGCGGCCATGGTCTCCCGGGCGGTCATCACCACGTGGTCCGACTCCCGCGACGTCACGAACTCGCCGTGGGTGTTGGCGTTGGACGTGCGGTAGTAGTGGGAGATCGCTTCGATCACCACCTCCGGCACCTGCGTCCCGGCCGGCCCGTCCAGATAGGCGATCGGCAGGCCGTGGACGGTCCGCGCCAGGGACGGGAAATCCCGGCGGCATCGTTCGCAGTCAGAGGCGGTGAACGGCATGGCTTCCTCCTTTCGGGCGGCGGGATCATAGCGCGGGAGGGCTGCGCGCCTCCCCCGGCAATTTGGAAAAGCGGCTTTGTAAAAGCACTCCTCGCTTCCTCGCCACAGCCCGCTCGCCCGGCCTGCTTCTCCGGCACACGGAGCGTCCAGCCGCATCGGCCAATCCGCAAAGCGGCATTTATAGCTGATCTAAAATAAGGGAATAAGTTTTGCAGCCCTCCTCCGCTCGCAGGACCTGACTGGCGCAACCAGCCGACGCCTCGCAGTGTCTGGAGTCGTCGCGCGTTTCTCCAAGGAGGAGTAGTAAATGGCTGGTCCCCTCGGTCTCCGCCGTCTCATATGGATGGCAGCCCTGGCTCTGATGGCGTTGCTGCCCAGAGCGGTCTCGGCGCAGACATGCGCCCGCACGATCACGGCGGACGTGGTCGCCTTCGATCAAGTGTGGTTCTGGAACCGCCTGGGCGCCGTGCAGCCGCAGGGAATGATGTATGCCCTGCGGCGCGACGTGGTGCCGATCAGCGGCACGACCTTGTCGGCAGGCAACGTCAAGCTGCGGGCCGACAAACGCCAGCGGCCCATCGCCCTGCGCATGAACGTGGGCGATTGCCTGCGCATCTACTTCCAGAATCTGCTGAGCCCCGTCCGGGTGGACGACGACCAGTCCAACACCCGCTGGGCTTCCATCCACGCAGTGGGCATGCAACTCGTCAGCTCGACGCTCGACGACGGCTCCTGGGTGGGTGCCAACCCCAACGGCCAGGTCAACGTGGGGCAATCCATCATCTACACCCTCTACGCCGAGCGCGAGGGCGAGCACGTCATCCAGAGTATGGGCGCCGTGGCGGGCGGGGAGGGGGACGGCGGCCACGTCAACTCGGGCCTGTTCGGCGCCATCGTCGTAGAGCCCGCCGGGTCCCGCTGGTACCGCAGCCAGTTGACCCGGGCGGACTTCGACCGCATCAAGACGGGGACCACCGCGAGCGGCTTCCCCATCCTCAATTACGAGGCCGTCTACCCGGCGGGCCACCCGCGGGCCGGGACGCCGATCGCCAACATGCTCTCCGGCAGCAACGAGATCCTGCATACGGACCTGACGGCCATCATCGCGGGCTCGCCGCCGAACGGCGGCGGCACCCAGCCCGGCTGGTTCCCGGAGGGGGCGTTCCCGCTGAACGTCACCCTCCCCGAGCGGCACCAGCCGTTCCGCGAGTTCGTCACCATCTACCACGACGAGATCGGCGCCGTGCAGGCGTTCCCTCATTTTGAAGACGCCGTGCTGAGCCACACCCTGCACAGCGGACGCGACGCCTTCGCCATCAACTACGGCACCGGCGGCATCGGCGCCGAGGTGCTGGCCAACCGCCTCCGGGTCGGTCCCATGCACAACTGCCCCGAGTGCATGCTCGAAGAGTTCTTCCTGAGCTCCTGGACGGTGGGCGACCCGGCGATGATCGTGGACGTGCCGGCCAATTCGCCATGCACCGTGGCCAACGTGCAGAGCGGCAACGTCGGCTCCTGCACGCCGACGCCCGGCCGCAAGGCCACCAAGGCGTTCTTCCCGGACGATCCGTCGAACGTCTACCACAGCTACCTGCGCGACCACGTCAAGTTCCGGGTGCTCCACGGTGGCAGCAAGGAGCACCACATCCACCACCTCCACGCCCATCAGTGGCTGTTCACGGCCGACAGCGACAAGTCGTCCTATCTGGACAGCCAGGCGATCGGCCCCGGCGCGTCCTTTTCGGCCGAGATCGCCTACGAAGGGGGAGGCAACCAGAACCTGACGGTGGGCGACGCGATCTTCCACTGCCATTTCTACCCCCACTTCGCGCAGGGCATGTGGTCGCTCTGGCGCGTCCACGACGTGCTGGAGGAGGGCACTCCCATCGACGCCGCCGGGCGTCCTTCGGCGGGCTCCCGGGCGCTGCCGGACGGCGAGATCTTCGCCGGCACGCCCATCCCGGCCGTGGTCCCACTGCCCGGCAAGCCCATGGCGCCCATCCCGGCCCGGGTCTCCATCGGCAACGGCCAGATCCAGATCGCCGGCGCCGGCAATCCGGGGTACCCGTTCTTCGTCCCGGCCCAGGCGGGTCACCGGCCGCCCAAGCCGCCTCTCGATACGATCGACGACGGCGGCCTGCCGCGCCACATCATCACCGCCGGCACCTTCGTCGAGGCCCACAACCGCCTCGACTTCCACAAGGAGCTGGTCACCGCGCTGGCGCAGGCCGTCCCCGAGGCCGGCACTACCGTCGAGCAGGCCGCCATGGCGTTCCATGCCCAGCCGGGCCACTCGACCTGCCGTCCGGACGGCACCTGCGGCGTGCAGTTCGCCACCAACGGCCGCCCCGCCGTGGCCGGGGCTCCCTTCGCCGACCCCTGCCCGGTCCGCCCCGTGGGCTCAGCCCGCTACGACCGCCTCTACAAGGTCGCCGACATCCAGGACGACGTGAAGATCAACAAGAAGGGGTGGCACTTTCCGCAGCAGCGCTTCTCGGCCCTGTGGGACGACGTCGACGACTACCTGTTCTCCAACAAGCCGCCGGAGCCGCTCTTCTTCCGGGCCAACAGCCGGGAGTGCATCGAGCTCCAGCTCACCAACCTGATCCCCAAGGAGTACAACCTGGACGACTTCCAGGTGCGCACGCCCGCGGAGATCATGGGCCAGCACATCCACCTGGTGAAGTTCGACGTCACCGCCTCGGACGGCGCCGCCAACGGCTTCAACTATGAGGACGGCTCGCTCAGCCCCGAGGAGGTGCGCGCCCGCGTCGCCGCCATCCGGGCGTTCAACGGCTGCACGGCGGGCGATGCCCGCAACGGCACCATCACCTGCCCCTTGGCCCGCCTGCACCCCTTCTTCAACCAGGAAGAGTGGCGGGGAGCGCAGACCAACGTGCAGCGCTGGTACGCCGATCCGACCAGGGACAACGCCGGCAACGACCGGACCCTGCGCACCGTCTTCACCCACGACCACTTCGGCCCCTCGACCCACCAGCAGGTGGGCCTCTACGCCGGCCTGGTGATCGAGCCCACGGGCTCGGCCTGGTTCCACAACGAGACCGGCGTCCAGCTCGGCACCAACGCCGGCCGCACCTCTCTGGACGGCGGCCCCACCACGTGGCAGGCGGTGATCGATCCGCCGGCTCCCGAGCCGGACTACCGCGAGTTCCTCTTCGAGTTCGGCGACTTCCAACTCGCCTACTACGAAGACAGCCAGCCCTGCCGGTTCGACGCCGGCTTCGGCGCCATCCGCTGCGACGATCCCGACGACGCCGTCAACCCGCCGGGCCGCAAGGAGATCGGACTGCCCGACCTGCTGGCGCGGCCGGACCAGTGCCCGTGCCACTGCCCGGACGGCGGCTCGTCGTGCTCCCAGTGCTCCGTCAGCCTGCCGCCGCCGTGCCCCGAGCTGGTCTCGGCGGACGATCCTGGCACCATGTCCATCAACTACCGGCAGGAGCCGGTCGCGTTGCGCGTCCACGACCCTGCCACCAACGGCCAGGCGGCCGGTACGGCCGGCGACCTGTCCATGATCTTCTCCTCGCGGGTCACCCGCGCGGAGCCCGCGCTCAACAACCAGCCCGCCTTCTACGCGCCGCTGACCAACGACATCCTGGACCGCGACCCCTACACGCCGATCCTGCGCGCCCTCGAAGGCGACCGGGTGCAGATCCGGGTCATGGTGGGCGCCCACGAAGAGGGGCACAACTTCAGCATCCAGGGCATCAAGTGGCTGTTCGAGCCCTCGGAGCCCAACTCCGGCTACCGCAACAGCCAGATGATGGGCATCTCCGAGCACTTCGAGTTCATCGTGCCCCAGCTCGTCAAGAACCCCGCGGGCACCGTCGACTTCCTGTGGTCGGCCGGCTCCTCCGTGGATGACTACTGGAACGGCCTCTGGGGTCTTCTCCGGGCCTACACCGGGAACCGTCCGGGGCTCATGGCCCTGCCCGACAACCCGAACGGCCAGCATCCGTCGACGGGCGGCCTGTTCGACTTCTCCTGCCCCACCGGCGCTCCGCAAAGAGCCTTCGACGTGACGGCCATCTCGGCCTGGACGTCGTTGCTCGACAATACGAGCCCGCACTACCGCAGGATCACCTACAACAACCGGGTGGACGGCGGCTTCGGCAAGCTGTTCGATCCCACCGCCATCCTCTACCTGCGCACCTCGGACATCGATCCCCTGAGCAGCGTCGGCAAGCCCAAGCCCGGCGTGCCCATCGAGCCCCTGGTGCTGCGCGCCCGGGCCGGCGAGTGCATCACGCTCACCCTCCGCAACCGCGTCGGCGAGCGCCTCGACCTCGACGGCTTCAACACCCTGCCGATGCTGATCGACGACTTCAACGCCAACGACCTCCTGCCGTCGGAATTCGTCGGCCTCCACCCGCAGCTCGTCTACTACGATCCCAGCCGCTACGAGGGGATCCCCGTAGGCAACAACGGTCCGTCGACCCAGGGCATCGTCTCACCCGGGCAGACCATCACCTACAAGTGGTACGCCGGCGACATCCGGATCAACGCCAACGGCACCGTGACGGCGACGCCCATCGAGCTCGGCGCCACCAATCTGATCTCCTCGGACCGCATCCTCCACGCCAGCAAGGGCGCCATCGGCGCACTCATCATCGAGCCCTCCGACGCCACCTGGGTCGAGGACACGGCCACCCGGGCCGCCGCCACCGTCACCTCGGCGAGCGCGGTGGACAGCCCCTTCCGCGAATTCGTGGTGCAGTTCCAGAACGACGTCAACATGCGCATCGACTCCACGAGCAGCGAATCGGTCGGCGGCGTCGCCGTGGGCGCTCCGGTCGAGCTCCTGGCCGAGATGGAGGATCCGGAGGACACGGGCCAGAAGGCGATCAACTACCGCAGCGAGCCGCTCTGGAAGCGGATGCAGCACGCGCCCGAGACTCCCCTCAACCTGACGGACGACTTCAATGACTGGTTCGACGTCCTCGCCAACGTCAAGGTGGGGGCAGACCCGCAGACGCCGGTGTTCACGGCCACCCGCGGCCAGCAGGTCCGTTTCCGCCTGCTCCAGTCGGGCGGCCACAGCCGCAACATCGTCTTCGGCCTCCACGGCCACATCTGGGACCGGGAGCCGTACATCAACAGCTCCACCCGGCTGGGCCGCAACAACTTCTCGTTCTGGGAAGGGGCCCACATGGGACACGGCCCCACGAACCATTTCGACGTCCTGCTCCGCAACGGCGCCGGCGGCAAGTTCTCGATCGCCGGCGACTACCTCTTCCGCGATCAGGCCAGCCCCGGCCTGGATTTCGGACTGTGGGGGATCCTGCGGGTGCTGCCGTAGGCCTGAGGCTTCCTCCGGGCGGCGGCCCCTGGCCGCCGCCCTCTTCTCTCAATCCTGGGATGGAGACTCGGGCGAGGCGCCGTCGAGACCGCGCAGCAGGCGGATGACGTAGTCGAGGAGCGCCGCGTCCCCTATCCGCTGCCGGAAGGCGTCGCGGAGGAGCAGCAGCGAAGCCCCCGCCTCACGGCCGATCCCCAGGGCGATGAAGACGTCCGAGGCCGCGAGCACCTCCCCCGAGGCGTCTTCGGTCCTCCCCTGCCGGAGCAGCACGGCCCCGAGCTGCAGGCCCGCCAGGGCCGCCTTGTAGCCCAGCTCCATGGCCTCGAAGCCCTGCTGGACCTCGCGCAGGGCCGTCTCGGCCCGGTCGAGCTCGGCCAGGCCGGCGTTGATGTAGCCGTCCAGCCAGCGGACCTTCAGCTCGTTGACGCGCCCGCCGGGATCGATCCCGCGCCGCTTGAGGTCGAACAGCGCCATGCGGGCCTCGCGGAACCGGCCGCAGTCCACCAGCAGGCTGGTCTGGTTGTGGATCGCCAGGAAGACGAGCCGCGAATCCCGGCGCTCGTCCACCAGCCGCAGCCCCTCGGCGATGAGGAAGATGGCTTCCTCGGCCTCTCCCTGATAGCCCAGATACATCCCCTTGCTGATCAGGGCGCGTCCGGCGAGGTGCTTGTCGCCGCGCCGGCGGTAGATCGCGAAGACCAGGTCCAGCGCCGTCGCCGCCAGATCGAACCGGCGGCAACTGGCGTAGAGCGAGGCCTGGACGTCGAACAGCCGGGCCGCCAGGACGTCGTCCCGGCTGCCCAGGAGGAACAGCTCGGTGGCGCGGCCCAGCGACTTCTCGGCCGCGTTCAGATCGTCCGCCACGCGATAGGCGTTGCCCAGCTCCATCCAGGCGCGGCACTGGCAGTCCGCCACCTGGCAGCTTCCCAGTTCCTCGGGCTCGAGCTTCTCGGAGAGCAGACGGGCCCAGTCCGCGAGACGCACCATCTGCTCCGGGCTCTCGTGCCGGAGGGACCAGCTCCGCTCCAGGAGCGCCTCGAACAGCGGAATTCCCTGCAGATGAGAAGGTACTTCCGGGAGTCCCTCCAGGCTGGGATCGGAGAGCAGGGAGAGGGCCTCCTGCTTGCGCGCCTTGTGGAGAGCGAAGGCGAACGCCCGGTCGAGGGCGTTGTCGTAGGAGGATTCCTCCTGGGGAGAAAGCGTGACCTCCGGAGGCTCGCCCGCCCCGATCAGGCCACAGAAGTGCTCGACCAACACGGCGCGGCACGGCGCGCAGCCCCGAACGAGATGGGCCACCACCGCGCGGACGCTCTCGGAAGGCAGGCGGTTCCACACAAAGCCTTCCAACTCCGCCCGAGTCGGGTGCTCATTCACAAAAGATTCCCTCCCTGTACCCCGGCATTCTCTCACAGGATCACGGCCGGATCACTGTCCGCCGCAGTCCGGCCTCGGGTTCGACGAGACCGCCGAGGACGAGGACGGAGGCGGCGGATCGGCGGGCAGCGGGGTGCCGTTCGGGTCGATCATGACCCCTTCATGCTCCCAGATCGCCATCACCGGCTTCTTCGGCGCCCGGCGGACGAGTCCCAGCCTCTCCAGCCAGGGCCAGGCGCGGCCCACCAGCCCGGACACGCCGGCCGGGGACGACGTCCACAGGCCGGCGGCCGCGGCCGGCGCCGGGGACGCCAGGGAGAGCGCCGCCGTCAGACCGGCCGCGGCGAGCCAACGTCGCTTTCTAGAGAACATTCGACCTCCTTGGGTCAACGGAGCGTCCCGAGCCGTCATGGCCGGGCGCCCGCGAGCGGAAAATCTCCTGGGACTCCGCAATTCTCCACCGCTTGGCCCCATTCGTCGAGCCCCCCGCCGCTTAAGAAAGGTATGAAGTAATATAGCCAGCGCGGCAAGGTTGGAGAGGGCGTGTAATCCTCCTGTAAGGTCCCCCGCCCTATCCTGTCGCGGATCGGTCGTTCAAGATCTCCGCGATCCTTGCGCTGTGCAAAGATACAATGCAGCAAGATGCATCCACGGGGGCTCAGTTCATGAGAAGTCACCAGCAGAACCAGATCCTTGTCTTCACTTTCATAGCATCGATGGTCCTCGCCCCGGCCGCCGGGGCCGAGGAGCCGAAGCCGGCGCCCGGGAGTCAGAAGGTCGTCAAGGACGGCATCGTCCTGGAGCTCTCCGTCCAGCCGGTGGACGGCAAGGCTCCCCTGATGGAAGGGCAGGACGCCCGGGTCAGCCTCAAGGTCTCCGACGCGGCCACCGGCAGTCCCCTGACCGGCCTCTATCCCGGCGCCTGGATGGACAGCCTGACCGCGAAGCCGGGGATGCGGAACGAGCCCCCGGCCGACTGCAAGAAGAAGGTCGAGGCCTTCATCGGCGGCTCGATCCTCTCCCGGCCCGCCCTGGACCTCAACGTCTACTATGTGCTGGCCCTGAACCAGGACGCGACGATCTCCGTGGTCGATCCCCTGTTCGGCTATGGCAACAGCAAGCTCCTCACCATGGTCTTCCTGAAGAGCCCCGGCGAGGACTGGGCGCTGTCGCCGGACGCCGAGCGGCTGTTCGTCTCCATGCCCGACTCCGACCGGGTCGCGGTGGTGGACACGTCGAGCTGGAAGGTGATCTCCGAGATCGAGACCGCCCGCCGCCCGCGCCGGCTCGGCTTCCAGCCGGACGGCCAGTACCTCTGGGTGAGCTACGACGGCGCCGGCCCGAGCGCTCCGTCCGGGGTGAACGTGATCGACGCCCGCGCCCTCAAGAAGGTGGCGGACGTGCCGACCGGCAAGGGCGGCCACGACCTCGCGTTCAGCGACGACAACCGATTCGCCTTCGTGACCAACGAGGCGGACGGCACCGTCTCGGTGATCGACGTGGCGCAGCTCGCCGAGATCCGCGACGTGCCGGTGGGCGCGAAGCCGGTCTCCATCGCCTGGTCCACCCAGGCCAAGGCCGCGTACGCCGTGGCCGCGGAGGAGGGCGTCATCGCCGCCGTGGACGGCGCGGGCGCGAAGCCGCGGGCGGTCATCCAGGCCTCGCCCGGCATCGGCCGCATCCGTTTCGCCCCGGGCGGGCGGCTCGCCTTCGTCGTGCAGACCAGCAAGAACGTGGTCCACATCGTGGACGCCGCCAGCAACCGTTTGGTCCAGACGGCGGACGTGGAGGCCGAGCCGGACCAGGTGACCTTCAGCGACGAGCTGGCCTACGTGCGCCACAAGGGGAGCGAGACCGTGCTGATGATCCCCCTGAAGACGGTGGGCGAGGCCGGCAGGCCCGTGCCGGTGGTGGACTTCCCCGGCGGCCAGCACCCGCCCGGGCGCCTGCCGCTGGGCACGCCCGCGGACGGCATCGTGCAGGCCCCCGGGTCCACGGCTGTGCTGGTGGCCAACGCCGAGGACAAGGCCATCTATTTCTACAAGGAGGGCATGGCCGCCCCCATGGGCCACTTCCAGAACTACGGCAAGCACCCCCGCGCCGTGCTGGTGGTGGACCGCAGCCTGCGCGAGCTGCGGCCGGGCGTCTACGAGACCACGGCCAAGATGACCGGTGCCGGCGACTACGAGGTCGCCCTCTTCCTCGACTCCCCCAAGCTGGTGCACTGCTTCCCGGTCAAGCTGGCCGAGAACCCGCAGCTCGCCGCCTCCCGCAAGCTCCCGCTCACCATCGTGCCGGCGGTGGAGAAGTCCACCGTCGGCGTGGGCCAGGACGTGGCCGTCCGCTTCAAGATCACCGAGCCCGAGGGGGGCGCGCCGCGCACCGGCCTCAAGGACGTCCGCGTGCTGACCTTCCTCTCGCCGGGGATCTGGCAGCAGCGGCAATGGGCCACCGAGGTCGGCGACGGGATCTACGAGATCCGCTTCACGCCGCCGGAGGCCGGGATCTACTTCGTGTTCCTCGAGGTGGCGTCCGCCAACATCCCGTTCCAGAAGTCGCCGTTCCTCGTGTTGACGGCGGAAGCTCCGAAGTCTCAGGAGTCCCAGGAAGGATCGCTGTAATGAAAACCTTTTCCATCGCCCTGTTGCTCGCCCTGGCGCTGGCCCTTCCGGACGCCGCCGCGGAGGAGCCGAAGCCCGAGACGCTGGACGGCCTCAACGTCCCCGACGTCGCCGTGATCGATCAGGACGGCCAGGCGAAGCGCTTCTACACCGACCTGGTGAAGGACCGCGTGGTGGCCGTGAACTTCGTCTTCACCACCTGCCGCACGATCTGCCCGCCCATGGGCGCCAACTTCGGGAAGCTCCAGCAGCTCCTGGGCGAACGCGCGGGCAAGGACGTGCACCTGATCTCGGTCTCGGTCGATCCGTCCACCGACACGCCCGAGCGCCTCAAGGCCTGGAGCCAGAAATTCGGCGCCGGCCCGGGCTGGACGCTGGTGACCGGCGACCGCGCCGAGATCACCCGCCTGCTCAAGTCGCTCGGCGTCTACACCGCCAACATCGGCGATCACTCGCCGCTGGTGCTGATCGGCAACGACGCGCGGCATCGGTGGACGCGGGCCTACGGCCTGGCGGCGCCCGCGAAGCTGGCGGAGCTGATCGACGGCATGGCCGCTCCGACGGCGTCCGCGAAGGGGTCCCAGCCATGAAGAAGCTCGCGATCGTCATCGTCGCCATCCTCTGCCTCCTGACCCTGCCCTCCGCCTGGGGCCAGGCACCGGCCTCTCCCGCGGCGGGCGCGCAGAAATATTTCGGCGACCTGAAGCTGGTGGATCAGAACGGCCGGGAGGTGAACCTCTATCCCGACCTGATGAAGGACAAGACGGTGGTGATCAACGTCATGTTCACGGCCTGCACCGGCGCCTGCCCGGTGATGAGCACCACCTTCTCCAAGATCCAGCAGCACCTCCCCGACCGCGTCGGCAAGGACGTGAACCTGATCTCGATCTCCGTCGATCCGGTGAACGACACGCCGGCCAGGCTCAAGGAGTACGCGGGCCGCTTCAACGCCGGGCCGGGCTGGTACTTCCTGACCGGCCCCAAGGAGAACGTCGACGCCGCCCTGCGCAAGCTCGGCCAGTACGTGGAAACCCCCGCGGCCCACCAGTCGCTCTTCCTGATCGGCAACGACAAGACGGGATTGTGGAAGAAGGCCTTCGGGCTGGCGAAGCCGGAGGAGATCCTGCCGGTGGTGGACAGCGTGGTGAACGACAAGGGGGAAGGCGGCGCCTGAAGCCCCTTGCCGGTTGGGCGGCCTGCCCTCCGAGGCCTCACCCCCGGCCCCTCTCCCGACCCCTCCCTCCCACCCACACCGGGAGAGGGGAGAGGTTAGTCAGGGTTTGTCTGCTTCCTCTTCTGGCTAACTTCTCCCTCCTCTCCCGGTGTGGCGTGGGAGGGAGGGGTCGGGAGAGGAGGGCCGGGGAGGTGAGGGCCTCGAAGGGCACCCCGCCGAGTAAACTCCACCACCATGAACCGCCTCAGCTTTCCGATCCTCTTCCTGCTTCTCCCTGTCCTCCTTTGGGCCGCTGATCCGCCTTCGCCCGCTGACCTCGAGAAGCAGATCGCCCGGGGTCGCCAGATCTACATCGAGGGCACCAGCCCCTCGGGCGGCGAGATCACCGCCGTGATGAGCGACGCGGGGGTCGAGGTGCCGGCGGCGGCGGTGCCGTGCGCGAGCTGCCATGGCCGCGACGGCAAGGGGCGGCCCGAGGGCGGGGTCATGCCCACGGATCTCACGTGGACCAACCTCACCAAGCCCTACGGCGTCACCCACGCCAGCGGCCGCAAGCATCCGCCGTACGACGAGCGGTCGTTGAAGCGCGCCATCTCTCTCGGTCTCGATCCGGCGGGACAGAAACTGCACGTGGCCATGCCCCGGTTCCGCATGAGCCTCCAGGACATGGCGGACCTCACGGCCTACATGAAGCGGCTCGGCACCGAGCGCGATCCCGGAGTCAGCGAGACCTCGCTACGGGTGGGCGTGATCCTGCCGCCCGCCGGAAACCTGAGCGGGATGGGACTGGCGGTCCGCTCCGCGCTCACCGCGCGGTTCGAGGCGCTCAACAAGGAGGGCGGGATCTACGGCCGCCGTGTCGAGCCCCGCTTCCTGGAGGCCCCCGCCGCGGCCGATCAGCGGCGGGCCTGGAGCGCCGACTTCCTCCAGCGCGAGGAGATCTTCGCCGGCGTGGCCTCCTTCCTGGCCGGCGCGGACGCCGAGCTGGCCGCGCTGTTTCAGGAGAAGGAGGTCCCGCTGATCGGGCCGTTCACCCTCCACCCCCGCGAGGCGTTCCCGCTCAACCGCTACGTCTTCTATCTGCTGCCCGGGGTCGAGGCGCAGGGCCAGGCGCTGCTCCGTTTCGCCGCGGGTAAGTGGGAAGGCAAGCCGCAAGCCGCCGTCGTGGCTCCCGCCGGTCAGGAGCTGGACGGCGCCGTCGAGGCCCTCACCAAAGCCGCGACGGCCGCCGGATGGCCCGCGCCGCTCGTGCTCCGCCTCCAGGACGGCTCGGCCGCTCAGGACCTCCAGCGTCTGGCGGCGGCCAAGGCCGATCCCGTCTTTTTCCTGGGCTCGGGCGCCGAGGGAGCGGCCCTGCTCCAGGCGGCGGACCGCCTGGGCTGGCGTCCGCGCTTCCTCGCCACCGCCGCGGCGGCCGACGACTCCCTGTTCAGCGCTCCGGCGGCGTTCGATGGAAAGGTTTTTCTCGCTCTCCCCACCTCGCCCGCCGGCCCCTCGCCCGAAGCGGCGGCCTCCTACCGCGCCCTGGCCGCCGAGGCGAAGCTGCCCGCGGACAACGTCTCGGCGCAGCTCTCGGCCCTGGCCGCCGCCGAGGTGCTGATCGAAGCCCTGGAAAAGGCCGGGCGGGAGCTCAGCCGCGAGAAGCTGGTGGACGAGCTCGAAAAGCTCCGCCAGTTCCAGAGCGGCTTCGCCCCGCCCGTCACCTACAACGTCAGCCGCCGCCTGGGCGCCCGCGGCGCCTACGTGATGCGGCTCGACCTCGCCGGCAAGAGGCTGGTCTCCGAAGGCGGCTGGGTGGAAGTGGAGTAGCCGGCGTCCTCGACGGCAAAGAAGAGGAAAACGAAGGTTCCAGGATCTGTAATGCCCGTGTAAGGTTCCCCTCTTTAACCTCCCCGACAAGCAGTACCGGATCAAACCCCGGGAGCCCCGTGCTCCCGCAACAGCACGAGGGAGGTTCAATGGACACGCGAGTTGTCGTTCGCAGAGGTCTCCTGTCTCTGGCGGCATGCCTGATGTTGCTGGGCCTGCCGCCGTCCGCCGGCGCGGCCGGCGCCACGCAGGCCGTCCCGAACGAAGGAACCACTGTAATCATCACTCCGGTCGACGACGTGCAGCCCGTGATCCCCGCGGGCTGCTCCAACTACGTCTGGGCGGACGTGGTGGCGCTGGATCAGCCGTGGACGTGGAACCGGTTCGGCGCCATGGAGCCGCAGGGCATGATGTACGCCCTGCGCCGCGACGTGGTGCCCACCAGCGACGCCGACGGCCTGCCCGATCCCGGGGTGACCTACACCCTGACGGCGGGCAACGTGAAGCTGCGCCGCGACAAGCGCCCGCGGCCGCTGGTGCTGCGCGTCAACGCCGGCAATTGCCTGCGCGTGCATTTCACCAACCTGCTGTCCAGTTCGGTTCCCCTCTCGGGCCCGCGCGACGAGCAGCCCCGGACCCGCGCCGCCTCGATCCATTTCGTCGGGCTGGAAGCGGTCACCTCGATCCGTGACATGGGATCGAACGTCGGCAACAACCCCGCCGGCGGCAACGGCATCGTACCCTCCGGCGGCAGCGTCGACTACTGGGTGTACGCGCCGCGCGAAGGCTCCTACGTCTTCTACAGCAACGGCGCCATGACCGGCGGCGAAGGGGACGCGGGCAGCATCTCGGAGGGCCTCTTCGGCGCCGTCAACGTGGAGCCCGCCGGCTCCGTCTGGTACCGCAGCCAGGTGACGCGGGAAGACCTCAACCACGCCCGCGCCCCCGGTTTCGATCCGGCGGTGGACAGCTTCCCGGTGCTCAACTACGACGGCGCGGTCTACCCCGCCGGCCATCGCTACGCCGGGCTGCCGGTCCTCAAGATGCTCAAGGGCAACGAGATCGTCCACTCCGACCTGACGGCGATCATCGCCGGCCCGGCGTCGTCGAACTACCGGCTGGCCGGCGTCAGCAGCACCAACACCTATCCCAACCGCAACCAGCCGTTCCGCGAGTTTTCGATCATCTTCCATGACGAGGTCGGGGCGGTGCAGGCGTTCCCCGAGTTCGAGACCGACGATCTGTTCCACACGTTGCAAAGCGTCCGCGACGCTTTCGCGATCAACTACGGCACCGGCGGCGCCGGCGCGGAAATCCTTGCCAACCGCCTCGGCGTGGGCCCGGCCCGCGACTGCGCGGAGTGCAAGTACGAGGAGTTCTTCCTGACCTCCTGGGCGCTCGGCGATCCCGCCATGGTGGTGGACAAGCCGGCCAACTTCCCCTGCTCGAAGTCGCAGATCGAAGCGGGCGACACGACCTGCTACTCCAAGGGTCCCAAGGCGACCATCGCCTACTACCCGGACGACCCGTCGAACGTCTACCACAGCTATCTCTCCGACCATGTGAAGTTCCGCAATACGCACGCGGGCAGCGACGACCATCACATCTTCCACCTGCACGCCCACCAGTGGCTGCACACGCCGAAGAGCGATTCGTCGTCCTACCGCGACAGCCAGGCCATCGGCCAGGGCCAGGGCTTCACCTACGAGATCGCCTACGACGGCAGCGGCAACCGCAACCTGACGGTGGGCGATTCGATCTTCCATTGCCATTTCTATCCGCACTTCGCGCAGGGCATGTGGAGCCTCTGGCGCGTGCACGACGTGCTGGAGCTGGGCACGCGCCTCGACGCCAACGGCCGCCCCGCCGGCGGCGCGCGCGCCCTGCCGGACAACGAAATCCTTGCCGGCACGCCCATCCCGGCGATCGTGCCGCTGCCGACTCTCGCGATGGCGCCGCTGCCCAGCCCGGTCTCGATCAACGCCGCGACCGGCCAGGTGCAGTTCCCCGGCGCGGTGACGACGAACCCCGGCTTCCCGTTCTTCGTCCCCGGCATCGCCGGCCGCCGGCCGCCCCACCCGCCCAAGGACTTCGCGATCAACCCGCTCAACGGCCAGGCGATCGACGGCGGCCTGCCGCGCCACGTCGTGGTCAGCGGCACGGCGGTGAGCCACCAGACCCGCTTCAACATGGACAAGGAGATCAAGACGGCCAAGGTGCAGTGGCTGAACGAGGCGGGCGAGCCGGTGGAGCAGGTGGCGATGAATTTCCACGCCACGGCCAACCACCCGACCTTCACCCCGAGCGGCGCGCCCGCCACCTTCAAGGCCAACGGCTTCCCGGCCCAGCAGGGCGCCCCGTTCGCCGATCCCTGCGTGGACGACAACGGCAATCCGATCACCCAGATGCGCTACTACAAGGCGGCGGACATCCAGCTCGACGTGAAGTTCAACAAGGCCGGCTGGCACTTCCCGCAGCAGCGCATGATCGCCCTGTGGAACGACGTCGGCGGCTTCATGACGGGCGCCAAGGCGCCGGAGCCGTTCTTCTTCCGCGCCAACAGCGGCGAATGCATCGAGTTCTGGCATACCAACCTGGTGCCCAACAAATACGTCGCCGACGACTTCCAGGTGCGTACGCCCACCGACATCCTGGGCCAGCACATCCACCTGGTGAAGTTCGACGTCATGGCCTCGGACGGCGGCGGCAACGGCTGGAACTACGAGGACGGCTCCTTCGGCGGTGAGGAGGTGCAGGAGCGCATCTGCGCCATCCGCCAGGCCCAGCCCGGCCGTTGCGGCGAGCCGTACACCGATCACTGCACCTTCGCCGGCACCGCGACTACGAGCTGCCCGGTGCCGCAAGCCCATCCGGCCTTCACCCAGAACGAGGACCAGGACTGCAACGGCGTCAACGACTACCTGGGCGCACAGACCACCGTACAGCGCTGGTGGGCCGATCCGATCACCAATCTCGACCAGAGCCAGCGCACCCTGCGCACGGTGTTCACGCACGACCACTTCGGTCCGTCCACCCACCAGCAGTCCGGTCTCTACGCCGGCCTGATCGTCGAGCCCCCGGGCACCAACTGGTACCACAACGAGACCGGCACGCCGCTCAGCACCAACGGCGGCACCGGCCTCAATCAGGACGGTGGCCCGACGAGCTGGCAGGCCGTGGTCAAGGGCACGAGCCGCAAAGACAATTACCGCGAGTTCATGATCGAGTTCGGCGACTTCCAGCCGATGTACGAGCCGGGCGGCCCGGCCTGCCCGGACAAGGACCCGGAGGTCGGCTGGATCGACGTCGCCCGCGCCATCAACCCGCCGGCCAAGGAAGAAGTAGGCCTGCCGGACCTGTACGCCAAGTCCAAGGAGTGCCCGGTGCCCGACGGCAGCACGGCCTCCCTGCTGGCGCCGTGCCCGGAGGCCGTCTCCGCCGCCGACATCGGCATGATGGTGGTCAACTACCGCAACGAGCCCCTGGGGCTGCGCGTCCTCGTGCCCGGCGCCAACACGCAGGCGCCCGGCAAGGCGGGAGACCTCTCCTTCGCCTACCAGTCGCGCACCGACCGCGCCGACGCCGCGTTCAACGTCCAGCCGGGCTTCTATCCGCCTCTGACGTTCGGATTGTTCAAGGGCGATCCCTACACGCCGCTGCTGCGCGCGATGGAGGGCGACCAGGTCAAGATCCGCACGCTCGTCGGAGCGCACGAGGAGCCGCACAACATGACCGTGCACGGGCTCAAGTGGCTCTTCGAGCCCGACGACGTCAACTCGGGATACCGGAACTCCCAGGTGACGGGCATCTCCGAGTGGTACGACCTGGAGATCCCGCGCGTTCCCAGCCTGGAGGACGGCCGCTTCGCGGACTTCCTCTACAAGCCGAGCGCCTCGGTGGAGTCGCAGTGGACCGGCGCCTGGGGCCTCCTGCGCATCTACCGCAACGACGACAACTCCACGATCACGAACGGCAAGTTCGGGCTGACGCCGCTGACGGACTACAACCCCACCGGCAAGTCGCCGACGCCCGACACGGCCTTCGACGAGATCACCGTGAGCCAGGCCAAGACGGAAGGCGTCGCCGGCTCGGACGTCGATTCCACCTCGGCCGTGGCGACCAACACCAGCGTCTCCTCGACCAGCAGCCCCTCGACTCTCGGCGAATCCGCCGTGGGCACCTCGCTGGTCAGTCCGACGGCGGACTCCCCGACGCCGGTGGCGACGCGCCCGGCCACCAGCACCATCCGCGTCCTCTGCCCGTACGGCAGGACCTACAAGAACTACTTCATCGCCGCCGTGTCGGCGAAGGAGGTATTGCAGAACGATCCGATCGGCCTCGACGGCCTGATCTACAACGCGCGTCCCGATTCCGTGTCGGGGCCCAGCGGCTCCTTCGTGGGCCCGCTCTGGGATCCCACCGCCATCATGTTCGTCTACTACGGCGACCTGACGTTCGTGGGCGGCCGTCCGCGGCTCAACCCGACCGTCCGCCGGGAGCCGCTGGTGATGCGCGCCAACGCGGGCGACTGCATGCGGGTGTCGCTGATCAATCTGTTGCCCGGAAATTACACCGACACGCCGGGCTACAGCGGCGTCAACATGATCGTCGAAGGCTTCAACCAGAACGACGTCGCGCCCTCGATGGAAGTCAGCCTGCACCCGCAGCTCGTCCACTACGACGTGCAACGCAGCGACGGCTCCAACGTCGGCCTCAACCCCAGCCAGTTCGGCCGCCAGAGCGTGCTGCCCGGCGAGACCCGGACCTACTACTGGTATGCCGGCGACGTGACCGGCGCCACCGTGACCCCCATCGAGTTCGGGGCCACCGGCCTGACCTCGTCCGATCCCATCAAGCACAGCAACAAGGGCCTGATGGGCACCCTGATCATCGAGCCGGCCACGTCGCAGTGGACCTACGACACCGACTCCAACGGACAGACCACCCGCGCGTCGGCCGTGATCAGCTCGACCAACAGCTCCTTCACCCCGTTCCACGAGTTCGCCTTCGTGGTGCAGGACGACGTCAACATGCAGTACGCCAACGGCACCGCGGTGCGCAACCTGGAGATCGACGACGATCCGGAGAACAGCGGCCAGAAGGCGGTCAACTACCGCGCCGAGCCGGTCTGGTTCCGCGCCGGCTGGACGCCGGAGACGGAGCTCACCGACACCCGGATGTTCCCGCAGTTCGACCAGGTGCTCCACAACAACTGGGTGGGCGGCGATCCCGAGACGCCGGTCTTCTCCGCCCGCGCTACCGAGAGCATCCGCCTGCGCGTCGTGCATCCGTCGGGCCACACCCAGGCGCACTCCTTCGAGGTCTACGGCCACTCCTGGCTGGAGCGGCCCTACGTGACCGGCACCGGCTCGACCCGGCTCGGTACCAACACCACCTCGGAGTGGATCGGCACCCGCAGCCTGGGACCGACCGACCACTTCGACGCGATCATCCCGGACGGCCCGGGCGGCGTCTTCGACGTCACCGGCGATTACCTGTACCGCTCCTACGGCGGCCCGCGGATGGACGCCGGCATCTGGGGTCTGCTCAGGATCCTGCCGTAACGATCCAAGGGCGGAGGGACGACCTCCCCCGCCCTTCCTGAAGCCTACTGAGTTCTCACAGGCGGCGCCGGGCGGGTTGGCATCCGCTTCGGCTCCGCCTGAATCTTTTTCATCACCTCGGCCACGCCCCGCTCGAGCTGCGGATCGCGCCCCGCGAGGATCGACTTCGGATCGTTCTCCACCACGATGTCGGGATCGACGCCGTGGCCTTCGATGATCCATTCGCCCTGCGAGCGAGACGGAGCCGGCTTCGGGCACGAAGATCTGGCCGCCGTCGATCAGCGGGCCGCGGCCGGAGATGCCCACGACGCCGCCCCAGGTGCGGGTGCCGATCAGCGGCCCCATGCCCTTCTCGCGGAACATGTAGGGGAAGATGTCGCCGTCCGAGCCGGAGCCCTCGTTGATCAGGCAGGCCATGTGGCCGTTGAAGACCACCTGCGGGATAGGGTGTGGGATCGTCGCTCGCGCTGCCGTAGTCCACCGCCAGCGGCTTGCGGCCCAGCCGCTCCAGCAGCGTCTGCGAGATGAAGCCGCCGCCGTTGTCGCGCACGTCGACGATCAGGCCCTCCTTGCGGACCTGGCCGAAGTACTGCTTGATGAACTCCCGCATGCCGTCCGCGCCCATGTCGGGAATGTGGATGTAGCCGATCCTGCCGTCGCTCAGCTTGTCGACGCGCTCGCGGTTCTGCGTGATCCAATCGAGATAGATCAGGTTCGTCTCGGTGTCGATGGGCCGGAACGTGATCTCCCGCGATCCTTCCATCGTGGGCCTGGAATTCACGGTGAGGCGCACGGGCCGGCCCGCCTTGTGGCGGAGCAGGCGGTAGGGGTTGTCGTTGCGCTTCGAGATCGATGCCGTCGATCGCCAGGACGTAATCCCCTTCCTTGACGTTCACGCCCACCTCGGTCAGCGGCGAGCGGTAGGTGTCCTCCTCGTTCTGGCCGTGGAAGATCCTGGCGATCTTGTAGCGGCCGGCCTTCTCGTCGAGCTCGAAGCGGGCGCCGGGCAGGGCCACGCGCGGCCGGGCTCGGGGGCTGAAGTCGCCGCCTTCGACGTAGGCGTGAGAGATGTTGAGCTCGGCGATCATCTCACCGATCACGTAGTTCAGATCCGAGCGGTGGCCCACGTGGGCGACCCAGGGCTCGTACTGCTTGCGCAGGGCTTCCCAGTCATAGCCATGCATGTTCTTGACGTAGAAGAAGTCGCGGAACCGCCGCCAGGACTCGTGGAAGACTTCGGCCCACTCCTCCGCGGGCACGCGGTCCACCACCAGGCCGCCGGTGTCGATGGTCTTCTTGGAGTCCTTGCCGCCCGCGTTGGCGTCATAGACGTTGAACTGTCCGCTGCTGGCGCACCAGCACCTTCTCGCCGTTGGCGGAGAGGGAGTAGCCGTTCACGCCCTCGGTGAGGGTCGTGGCTTTGCGGTCCTTGAAGGTGAAGATCTGGAGGGCCGGTTGCGAGGCTGGCTCGCCGAAGCTGTTCGCCGGGAACTTGACGTAGATCAGGCGGCCGTCGGCCGCGTAGAGGCCGCCGTAGTTGTCGAACGGCACGGGGATGCGGACCACCCGGCTGGCCAGGCCGTCGAAGTCGATCTTGAGGGATTTGACGGGCGCTTCCTTTTTCTCGTCCTTCTTTTCGTCCCGTCCTTCTTTTCTTCGTCCTTCTCGTCCTTCTTCTCCTCCTCGACCGTCACCTTGTCTTCCTCGGGCGGGAAGGGGTTCTCGACGTCCTTGCGCAGGGCGAGGGCGAAGAGGCCGATCGTTGCGGTCCAGGGCCAAGTTGAAGTCGATGGCGTCGAACTGCGGCGCGTAGTCGCGGCCCGAGATGTAATAAAGGTATTTGCCCTTGGGGTCCCAGACGGGCTCGCGCTCGTTGAAGTCCTCGCCGGTGACGCGGCGCAGCTTGCCGTCCTCCGCGCTCCAGATCCAGATCGAGCGGAAGTTGTTGGGATCGGTCATGCTGAAAGCGAGGTAGGCGCCGCCGGGGGACCAGTGGTAGTCGCCGATCTCCTGGCGGCGGTCCTGGGCGACCTGGACGAGCTTCTTGTCGGCCACGGTGACCACGTAGAGGCGGCCGTCCTTGTCCGAAAAGGCGATCTTCTTGCTGTCGGGCGACCACTCGGGGCCGTAGCGCATGGCCTTGCCGCCCGTGGTGAGCTGCTCGGGCTTGCCCTGGCCCAGGGCATCGATCAGGTAGATCTCCTCCTCGCCGCGTCGCGTCGGAGATGAAAGCGATCTTCCTGCCGTCGGGCGACCATCGGGCCCCCCTGTCGTGCGCGCCGGAGGTGCGGGTGAGGTTGCGCGTCACGCCCTTTTCGATGGGGGCGTTGAACACGTCGCCGCGGGCCACGAACACGGCCCGCTCGCCCTTGGGAGAGAGGACGGCGTCCTCGATGCGGTCGGCCACCGGGATCTGCGAGGGCCGGCTGTCGAGCAGGTCGCTGGGGACCTGGATCGAGAGGTGCCGCGAGGCTGCCCGAGCGGGTGTCGAAGACGTTCAGCTCGCCGTCCATCTCATAGACGATCTGGCCCGTCGCGTCGGCGCTCGGCCAGCGGACGTCCCAGTCCCTGCTCTGCGTGAGCTGGGTCGTCGGCGCCGGTCGCCACGTCGTAGGCGTAGAGGTTGAGGGTGCCGGTGCGGTCCGAAGTTGAAGTAGATCTTGCCGCCGATCCACATGGGATCGCGCTCGGTGCGCGGGGTGTTGGTGATGTTCTTCGCCTCGTGGGTGGCGAGGTCGAAGATCCACAGGTCCTGGGCCCAGCCGCCCTGGTAGCGCTTCCAGGTGCGGAAGTCGCGGGCGAAGGGGGTGTAGACGACCTTCTTGCCGTCCGGCGAGAGGTCGGCGCCGCCGCTGATCGGGCATGGGCAGCGGCTCGCCGAGGCCGCCGTCCACGGGCACGGTGTAGATGCGGCTGTCGGAGAGGTCCCAGCCGTCGCGCAGGGAGCGGAAGAAGACGGACTTGCCGTCGGCCGTCCAGCCGTAGACCTGGTTGTCGTAGCCCCACCGCGGGTTCAGGGGGCCGCGGGCGGGATACCAGGTGAGCTGCTTCGGGACGCCGCCGGCCGCCGGGATGACGTAGACCTGCTCGTCGCCGTCGTACTGGCCGGTGAAGGCGATCCATTTGCCGTCCGGCGAGAACTGGGCGAACATCTCGAGCCCGGGATGGGCGGTCAGCCGGGTCGCCCCGCCGCCGTCGGCGGAGGCGGTCCACAGGTCGCCGGCGTAGGTGAAGACGACCTTGTCCTCGTGGATGTCCGGGAACCGGAGCAGCTTGGTCTGGGCGGAAGCCTCCCCGGCGGCGGCGGCGAGAGCCGCCGCGAGACAGAGAAGAGAGCGTCGGACGCGTTGCATGGGAACCTCCCCTGAAAGGGTTCAGGCATGGCGAAGCCCCGCCGGAGCGCGGCGGGGGCAGGGTGTCTACGGAGGGGTGGGGGAGCGGGTTGCAGGCAAGGACAGGACGCTTTCCCGGACGCGAAGCGGCGAAACTACGCGTCTACGCGTCCGACTACGCGCCAGAGCAAAAATCTATGCGCCGCAGATTTCATCTTTGCGCCTCAGGAAAAATCTACGCGTCTCAGATTTTGTCTACGCGTCTCAGCAAAGGACTACGCGCCAGAGAAAACGACTACGCGTCTCCGGATATCGCTTTGCGCCTCCGCAATCGTCTACGCGTCAGGGATTTCGACTATGCGTCTCGGATTTCATCTACGCGCCACGGCGAATGTCTACGCGCCTCGGAATTCGTCTATGCGTCTCCGCAAGCTCCTATGCGCCGCCGGATTTCGCTACGCGTCAGGTCCGCTCAATCCGCGGGAAACCCCACCCGCCGGTCGCGCTTGGCCGTTCCCTCCAGCTCCTTGATCTTCTGGAGCAGGTCGTCGCGCTCTTCCGTCACTTCGACGCTCGCTCCCGAGAGGAGGAGGAGCAGGGAGCCGGCGGCGTTCACTCCACGCGCCGTGATCCCGAGGATGGACTCGCTGCGCAGCCAGACTTTGCTGTCGGGTATCTGGGAAACCTGAATCCAAGGCATCTTTATCTCTCTCCTTTACAGCGCCACTCCGGGCGCCTCTTCCGTGGCCGAGCCCATGCGGCAGAGCTCGTCCAGCACCTCGGCGAAGAGGTCGAACAGCCTCTTCAGGCGCTGCACGTCGTTGATGTCGCCGTGGATCTGCAGCCAGAGCTCGTCCACCCCTTCGGGGAACTGCTTCGCGAAGCTCCCCTCGTCGTCCTTCAGCTCGAACAGGACGTCCGGCTGCTCCTGGAGCAGGCGGAGGATCTCCTGGTTGGCGAACAGCCTCCGGACCTTGTGCTCGTCGTTGCCCTGGAGGATGAAGTCGTCGTCGAAGCGGGCGGAGCTGCCGGCTTCGATGTCCTGCATCCCCAGCATCTTCCCCAGGCCGCTGAAGACGCTCTTGCGGTAGGCCCGGAAACGGAAGCCGTCGCGGCTGACGAAGGGCGCCCGCAGGCGGGTGTAGACGATGACCGCCTTGCCGGCGTGCACGACGTAGCGGTCGAGGGTGACGGTCCAGTTCTTGACCCGCGCCTGGACCTTGTCGCCCTTCCAGAAACCGCCGTCCACGAAGTCGGCGCCGATCTCGCTACAGAGCTGGCGCCAGATTTCCTCGCGGCTGGGGCCGAAGAGGTCTCGCAGCAGTCCCATGTCGTTCTCCTCCGGGGCCGGTCGGCGCACATTAGAGCACGGATCGGCCCTGACAATTCTTCGCCAGGCGCCCTGAGAATTTTTGCTAGTCCGCGGTCCTGTCAAGGCCCTGGCGGATCGCGGCGCTACTTACAAAGGCCCCGATTTCTCGATAGATATTTTTCAATTCTCTTTTCCGCCCACGTCGAAGACCTCGCCGCGCCGGGCCCAACGGACGGGCAGGCCCCCCGCGGACTCGCGGGCCTCGCGCAGGGAGACCTCCGGGTCGAAGGTGGGCCAGAAGTGGGTCAGGGCCAACTCCCGCGCGCCGGCGCGCAGGGCCGTCTCCGCGGCCTGGCGGGCGGTGAGGTGGACGGGAGCGCCCACCTTGCCGTCCTGATAGGTCGCCTCGCAGAGGAAGAGGTCGCTCCCCTCGGCGAAGGGGGCGAGATCCACCCCGGGGCCGGTGTCCGCCGAGTAGGTGAGGGCGCGCCCCCCCGCCTCGGCGCGGATCGCCAGCGTGTGCGCGGGGTGGTCGGTGCGCCGGAAGCTCAGGCGGACGCCGGCGATCTCCACCGTCTGTCCGTCGTCCACCGTGTGGAAGTCGAAAGCCTCGCCGAGCTGCTCCCAGCCTCCTTCCATCAGCAGGGGCGCCAGGATCTCCCGCGTCCCGGGCGGGCAGTAGAGCGGCAGCCGGAATCCTCCTCCCACGCCGTAGCGGATGGCTACATATAAAGGATAGACGTCGGCGCAGTGGTCCGCATGGACGTGGCTGAGGACCAGGGCGTCGATCTTCGTGAAGTCCGCCGCCCGCTGGAGCTCGGCGAAGGTGCCGTTGCCGGCGTCGAGCCAGAGCTTCGCGCCGCCGTGCTCGAGGAGGAATCCGCTGCTGGGGTTGTCCGGAACGGGGTAGCCGCCGGAGCTGCCGAGGACTCGTAGACGCATCGACTCACCTCCCGGACGGAGGATATCGCGGAACTCTTTACAAAGCCGTGCGTACCTCTCTCAGAGGCGCGGCGCTGGCATCCCGGATGCACTTCCGTCTGTGCAACGGCAAGTCGTCAGCTCCGCCGGCACCAGGAGGTCTTCGATGCAAGACGAAGGAGCGCGTCACGCGATCGTGGTGGGGGGCAGTATCGGAGGGATGCTCGCCGCTCGGGCGCTTGCCGATCATTTCGATCAGATCACCGTCCTCGACCGGGACCGGCTGCCGGAAGGGTGCGAGAACCGCCCCGGCGTCCCGCAGGCCCGGCATCTCCACTTCTTCCTCAAGCGCGGCCTAATGATCGTCGAGGAGCTCTTCCCCGGCGTCAAGGCCGACCTGCTCGCCGCCGGCAGCGTGCTGCTCGACCAGGGCGAGGACTTCCGGATCCTCTACCGCTCGGGGTGGTCGCCCCGGGTGGCCTGCGACCTGGAGATCTGCGCGTTCACGCGGCCCTTGCTGGAGTCGACCCTCCGGCGCCATCTCCTGCGCGACCCGAAGATCCACTTGACCGACGGCGTCGAGGTGACGGGGCTGGTGATGGACGAGGCCGGCTCCCGGGTGGAGGGCGTACGGATGCGGCCGCGCCGCCGCGAGGGGACCGCGGCCGGCGAGGAGACCGTGCTCCGGGCCGACCTGGTGGTGGACGTGAGCGGCCGCGGCTCCAGGGCGCCGGAATGGCTGCGGGAGCTGGGCTACCCCGCTCCGAAGGAGACCGTGGTGGACGCCTTCTGGGGCTACGCCACCCGGATCTACGAGCCGGTGCCGGGCTTCTCGGCGGATTGGAAGAGCCTGTTCATCCTCAACCGCCCGCCCCACCAGCCGCGGGCCGGCATCATCCAGCCCATCGAGGGGAACCGCTGGATCGTCACCGTGGCGGGCGTGATGAAGGACTACCCGCCCACGGACGACCAGGGCTTCCTCAAGTTCGCCAAGAGCCTCTCCTCGCCGGAGTTGTACCGGGCCATCGCGAACGCGCGCCCGATGACCCGGGTGTGGGGCTACCGCCAGACCGAGAACCGGCTGCGCGAGTACGCGGCGATGCCCGCGGGCTTCGTGACCCTGGGCGACGCGGTCTGCTCGTTCAACCCGGTCTACGCGCTGGGGATGACGGTGACCTGCCTGGCGGCGCTGGAGTTGCGCGACGGGTTGCGCGACGGCGAGGGCCGCCTGGACAGCCGCGCCTTCCAGAAGCGGATCTCGAAGCTGGTGGCCGCGCCCTGGGCCCTGACCACCGGCGAGGACATGCGCTGGCCGATGACCCAGGGCGGCGAGAAGACTCCCAAGGTGCGCTTCATGCACTGGTACCTGGAGCAGGTCATCCAGTTGATCCCCAAGAGCGAGGAGGTCTTCCGCCGCTTCCAGGAGGTCAACCACATGCTGAAGCCGCCGACGGCGCTGTTCCACCCCGCGATCTTGGGACGGGCGCTGCGGCAGGCGCTGGGGCTCTACAACCCGAAGCCGCTGCCGAAGCCGGAGGCGTCGCGGACGCCGAGGACCGCGGCGGCCGCCGTAGCGGTCCGCCACTGATTCAGGGAGTTTTCAAAGGGGCGCCGGCCGGAGGAGGGGCCGTGCCGGCGCCCCGCCTCCCGTAGAACCTCTTTAGTCCTTGCCTCCCAATTTCCGCAAGCTGGTTCTATGTCTCGCTTTTTGGCATGGGCTACACTCCCGATTCGGGAGTAGAAGCAAACGTTGTAAATCCCAGACGAAAAGCAGCCCCGGCGGCAGGTCGGAGTAGGGTACTGCCACCGGGGCTTTTCTTTTCGTCGAGGCGGAAAGGGGATCTCGATCCTAACCGCTCAACCCGCAAGGAGGACTGCTCAGATGCCGGCTACTCAGAACAACCCTCTAGCTCACGGTACGGATCGGCTGGAAGAAATGGATGTGCCCGGCCTCATCCCCAGAGAGTCACTCCAGAGTGTCCCGCTTTTGGAACACGCAGGCACTCTCAACGTAGACGCAGCTGTATAGGTCGTCACCGGCTTGTAAGTTGGACCAGCCAGGCAAAGGACTTCCCCGCCCCAGGTCAGGCCAGGACCTGAAGACGGGGTCTTCACCGGCGCCCGGCTGAGCGCAGAAGTCAACACGCTGGAAAAGAACGCTCAACCGCCAGGGAGGAAAGTATGTCGAAGCCAGAGAACGACGTTCTCAATGTAGCTACGGACGCCGCCGCGACGGCAGATGTATCCGGACTGAGCCGCCGCAAGTTCCTCGGCGGCTTGGGCGGCGCCGCGGCGGCCACGATGGCCGCAGGTGTCGTGGGCGGTGTCGCCCTCGAGCCGCTGATGGACGCGGCGGCCACGGCCGAGGCGGCCCCTGGAGGGCCCTCCGTCGCGAACCACCGGAGCCAGCGCGCCTGGCAGATCCGCAAGGACATGGCGGACTACTGGAAGGGCCAGAGCCCCGTGACCCACCTGACCAACGGCGACGAGGCCCGCTACCCGAGCAGGATCGGGAACTGGTCCAAGGGCATGCCGCACAACCAGTTCGGCGAGGTGGACCCGGCCGCGTACAACAGCTTCCTGAAGGCCATCGATTCCGGCAAGCCGGAGGACTACGATGCCATCATTCTCGGATCCCCGGGAAAAAAGCTGACGAACCCGCAATCCGGCCTCGCCTTCGACATGCAGGGCATTGATTGCCAGGCCGCGACCGTGCCGCCGCCGCCGGCCCTGGCCAGCCGGGAGCAGGCCAGCGAGATCATCGAGCACTACTGGCAGGCCCTGCTGCGCGACACGAACTTCCTCGACTATGGTTCCTCGGCGGATGCGACGGCGGCCTGCGCCGACCTGAACGCCTTCGGCGCCGACTTCAAGGGCGTCAGGATCGGTGGTGTGGTCACGCCTCAGACCCTGTTCCGCGACATCGGCCCCGGCATGACCGTCGGACCCTACATCTCCCAGTTCATGTGGTTGAACACGCCCTACGGCGCCGAGCAGATCGACCGCAGGACGTGGACCCTGGCTCCCGGCTCCGATCACCTGCAGACCTTCGACGACTACCTGGCGTCGCAGCACGGGCTGGTGCCCCAGCCGGCGCAGTTCCTCGGTCTGCGGCGTTACATCATCAATGGCCGCGACCTCGCCGAGTGGGTGCACATCGACGTCCTCTACCAGGCCTACTTCAATGCCATGCTGATCATGGCGACCCCGCCGGACAATTCCGATAATGGCGGCGGCCTGGGCGTGGGGCTCAATCCCGGCAACCCGTACATCGGCAATCCGACGCAGGCCCCCTTCACCACGTTCGGTCCCCCGGGCATCGCGACGCTCCTCACCGAGGTCTCATCGCGCTGCCTCAAGGCCACCTGGCACAAGAAGTTTCAGATCCACCGGCGGCTCCGTCCCGAACATCACGCCGGACGCATCGAGGTGCACCTCAACCAGTCGCCGGGCCGCTACAACGGCGCCCTGCACCCGGACACCTTCAACGCCACCGCGCTCGACCGCATCGAGACCCATAACGGCGGCAGCTACCTGCTGCCGATCGCCTTCCCGGAGGGCTGCCCGACGCATCCCTCCTACACCGCCGGCCATGCCACGGTGGCGGGCGCCTGCGTCACGCTGCTGAAGGCGATGTTCGACACCGAGAATCACATCATCCAGAACCCGGTGGTTCCGACCCCTGACGGCTCGGCCCTGGTGCCGTACGTCGGCCCGGCGCTGACGGTCGAGGGCGAGCTCAACAAGGTGGCCTCCAACGTCGCCACCGGCCGCAATATCGCGGGAATGCATTGGCGGTCCGACGCCTGGGCATCCATGCGTCTCGGCCAGAAGGTGGCGATCAGCCTCCTGCAAGAGCAGACGAAGATCCACAACGAGCCCGACCCCTTCTACACGTTCCGCGGCTTCGACGGCGAGCGGATCGTGGTCAGGAACGGCGGCGTGACGATCACCCCGTAGGCTCTACCGCGTCATTCCCACGGGCCGTCCGGAGCGATCCGGACGGCCCGTGTCGTCATCCCCTCTCTCCGCGCGCGGTTGACGGATCTCTCGCTCTGCGCTATGTAGCGCCGCAACGGAGGAGACCCATCCGATCATGACCACTCCTGGCCGCAATGACCCGTGCCCCTGTGGGAGCGGGAAAAAATACAAGCAATGCTGCCTGCGGGGAGGCCAAGGCTCGATACCCATCCTGGGCGGCCCCTCCATCACGCCGGCAAGCCCGCAGCCGGTCCGCCCGATGGAGAACACCCTGTATCAGCTTTACCTGAAGGAGGAGCCTGCGTTCCGTTGGTTTGCGGACCTGGACGCGGAGTCGTTGCGCCGTCTTCTGATTTACACCTGGTACACCATGCTATGGAACCCCGTCAACTTCGATGCGTCGCTGCAGAAATTCTACGGCCACGCCATCGACGGACCGAACGCGGCGCGCTTCATCCAGACGCTGGAACGGCGGCACGCCTACTGTGAAACGTACGCATGGGCCATCCCCAACCAGGAGGCGATCGACACCCTGGTCAAGCACTCCCCGCTGATCGAGATCGGAGCGGGCCGGGGGTACTGGGCCGCCCTCGCGGCCGCGCAGGGGGCCGACATCGTCGCCTTCGATCCCAGCCCTCCGGACAGGGACGGGATCAACAGTTGGCATCGTCAACCCGGAATGTTTTTCGATGTCGCGAGGGCCGATCTCGAGATCGTCGGCAGGCATCCAGACCGGACCTTGTTCTTGTGCTGGCCGCCCTTCAACTCGGACGCCGCACTGAGGACCCTGCGGAGCTACAAGGGAAAAACCGTCATCTATGTGGGTGACGAGGGCCGCGACGCCGGCACGCCGCAGTTTTGCGCTGAGCTGGCGAAATACTTCACCCGCATTCAAGTTGTAGAGATCCCAAGATGGCCGGGGATCAACGACCGTCTGGAAGTCTGGCGGCGGCTGGACGTCGCGTACCGCACGATCTAGCCTGTCCTCCGCTCAGCGTTCCATCTCGCCGGTTGAATGTCCCGTTTATGGAACAGAACCGCACTCTACGCTTAGACGTAGCTGTATAGATCGGGAATCCCCCGCTCTAGGTTGGCCAGAACCTAAGGCGGGTTTCGCGGGAGTCCCTCCGAGCGTAGGGCCAAGGAAGAGAAAACGCTCAATCGGTCAGGGAGGAAAGCATGTTTCTCACTGTTACTACGGATGCCGCCGCGACGGCAGATGTATCCGGGTTGAGCCACCGCAAGCTCCTTGGCGGCCGGGGCGGCGCCGCCCCGGCCAGGCAGCTCCGCAAGGACGCGGCGGACTACTGGAAGGGCCAGGGGACCCTCCAGCACGCGGTCAACGGCGACGAGACTCGCTATGCCAACCGCATCGGCAACTACTCGAAGGGCCTGCCGCACAACAGCTTCGGCGAGGTTGCTCCAAACGCCTACCAGAGCTTGCTCGACGCCATCGGCTCGGGTGATCCGGCCGGTTGCGACGCCATCATCCTGGACGGCCCCAACAAGCTGACCAGTCCCCAGGGCGGCCTGGCGTTCGACCCCAAGGGGGCGGACTCTCAAGCCTTCGCGGTGCCCGCTCCGCCGCCGATCGCCAGCGCCGAGATGGCCAGCGAGGGTGTCGAGCACTACTGGATGTCGCTGATTCGCGACGTCAACTTCCTCGACTACGGCAGCAACGCGGACGTGGCCGCGGCCTGCGCCGACCTCAACCAGTTCGGCGCCGATTTCAAGGGCCCCAAGGTGGGCGGCCAGGTGACGCCGCAGACCCTGTTCCGCGACGTCCTGCCCGGCTGCACGGTCGGCCCCTGCATCTCGCAGCTCATGTGGATGAACACCCCGGTCGGCACGGAATACGTCGAGCGCCGCCAGCGCACGCTGCTGCCCGACACCAACCATCTGACCAACTACGGCAACTGGCTGGCGGCCCAGAACGGCTACTTCCCGGAGAACGCCGCCGCGGACTTCGATCCGGTCCGGCGCTACATCCGCAACGGCCGCGACCTCGCCCAGTGGGTCCACATCGACGTGCTGTTCCAGGCCTACTTCAACGCCTGCCTGATCCTCGGCACGCCGCCGGACTCCGAGCCGCTCTCCGGCGGCATCGGCGCGCCGTCGAACCCGGGAAACCCCTCTATCGGCAACCCGGCGCAGACCGGCTTCACCACCTTCGGCCGGCCGCACTTCAAGGCCCTGCTGTGCGAAGTGGCCTCGCGCGCCCTCAAGGTGACCTGGCACAAGAAATGGCAGGTCAGCCGGCGCCTGCGTCCCGAAAACTGGGGAGGCCTGGTGCACAACCAGATCGTGCACAACCGCTACCCCGGCGTCATCGACTCCCGGCAACTCAACTCGCCGGCGGTCGCCCGGACCTTCACCAAGTACGGCACCTACCTGCTGCCGCAGGTCTACCCGGAAGGCTGCTCGACGCATCCGTCCTACACCGCGGGCCACGCGACCGTCGCCGGCGCCTGCGTGACGATCCTCAAGGCGCTGTTCGATGAGAGCTTCGTGATCCCGGACCCGGTCGTGCCGACGCCGGACGGCCTGTCGCTGGTGCCCTACACCGGCCCGGCGCTGACCGTGGGCGGCGAGCTCAACAAGCTGGCCTCCAACGTGGCCACCGGCCGCAACATCGCCGGCGTGCACTGGCGGTCGGACGCCATCGAGTCGATGCGGGTCGGCGAGGCGCTCGCCATCAGCATCCTCCGCGACCAGCGGAAGCTCTACAACGACAACTTCGGCGTCTTCACCTTCACCAAGTTCGACGGTACGTCAACTACCGTCTAAACATAGCCGGTCCCCTACTCCAAAGAAGGCCGCCCGGAGCGTGTCCGGGCGGCCTTTTTAGTTTCCCCGGTTGACGTGCCCATCGGCGCTGCGCTATGTAGCTCCGGGATGTCGTACTTCCCTTGCCCACGCTTCAATCTCGGGAGAGAGCTCATGCGCAGACCCATGTTCCTCGCCATCGTCGCCGCGTTCGCGCTGGCGCCCGGAGCGCTCCGGGCCGCCGACGCGGTGAACCCCGACCTGCTCGCCGGCCTCTCGGCCCGCTCGATCGGCCCCGCCGCCATGAGCGGCCGCGTGGCCGACGTCGACGTCGTCGAGTCGAACCCCGACATCATGTATATCGGGACCGCCACCGGCGGCGTCTGGAAGACCGTCAACGGCGGTCTCACCTGGGACCCCATCTTCGACGACCAGCCCGTGCACTCCATCGGCGCGGTCGCCGTCTTCCAGCCCAACCCGGACGTGGTCTGGGTGGGCTCGGGCGAAGGCAACGTCCGCAACAGCGTCTCGATCGGCAACGGCGTCTACCGCTCGCTGGACGGCGGCAAGACCTGGTCCCACCTGGGGCTGGAGAAGACGGAGCGCATCCATCGCGTCGTCCTCCATCCCACGGACCCGAACGTCGCCTGGGTGGCCGCCCTCGGCCAGCTCTGGGGGGAGAACCCGGAGCGCGGCGTCTTCAAGACCACGGACGGCGGCAAGACCTGGCGGAAGGTGCTGTACGTCGACGACAAGACCGGCGCCGCCGACCTGATGATCGACCCGAGCAATCCGAACAAGCTCTTCGCCGCCATGTGGCAGTTCCGGCGCTGGCCCTGGATCTTCAACTCGGGCGGACCCGGCTCCGGCCTCCACGTCTCCCATGACGGCGGCGAGACCTGGAAGCGGATCACCGAGGACGACGGCCTGCCCAAGGGGAACCTCGGGCGCATCGGCCTCGCCATCTCGCGCTCCAACCCGAGCATCGTCTATGCCCTGGTGGAGAACGCCGACAAGAGCCAGATCCTGCGCTCCGCCGACGGCGGCCAGACCTGGAAGAAGGTGAGCGAGGACACCCGCGCCACCGAGCGGCCGTTCTACTACGCCGACCTCAAGGTCGATCCCGTCTGGCCGAACCGCGTCTACAGCCTCACCGCCCGCCTGCTGGTCTCCGAGGACAGCGCGCAAGACTTCGACAACCTGGGCCGCTCGCGGGAGATCCACGGCGACTACCACGACCTCTGGATCAACCCCCGGGACCCCGAGCACATCGTCGCCGCCAACGACGGCGGTCTGGGCATCAGCCGCGACCGCGGCGAGACCTGGATGTTCGTGGCCAACCTGCCGCTGGCGCAGTTCTACCACGTGGCCGTGGACATGGACCGGCCGTACAACGTCTACGGCGGCCTGCAGGACAACGGCTCCTGGCGGGGTCCCAGCTCGCTCTTCGAGCAGGGGGGCGGCATCCGCAATTCCCGCTGGGACGTGGTCGGCGGCGGCGACGGCTTCGACACGCGCCCCGATCCCGAGGACTCGATGGCGGGCTACTCCATGTCGCAGGGCGGCGAGCTGACCCGCTGGAACCTGCAGACGCGGGAGTTCAAGAGCATCAAGCCGCCGGAGGTAGCTCCCGGCGACAAGAGCCGCGAGCGGCTCCGCTTCAACTGGAACGCCGGCCTGGCCCAGGACCCCTTCGAGCCGGGCACGATCTATTACGGCAGCCAGTACGTCCACAAGTCCACGGACCGGGGCGATTCCTGGACGATCATCAGCCCCGACCTGACCACCGACAACGCCGAGTGGCAGCAGCAGTCGAAAAGCGGCGGCCTGACCCTGGACGTCACCGCCGCCGAGAACCACACGACGATCATCGCCATCGCCCCCAGCGCGCTGCAGAAGGGCGTGCTCTGGGTGGGCACGGACGACGGCCGCCTGCACGTGACCCGCGACGGCGGCCAGACCTGGACGAGCGTCGAGAAGAACGTCAAGGGCGTGCCGGACAACACCTGGATCCCCCACATCACGCCCTCCAGGCACGACGCCGCCTCGGCGTTCGTGGTCTTCGACAACCACCGCCGGTCGGACTTCGCGCCCTACGTCTACCGCACCGATGACTGGGGGAAGACCTGGAAGAGCCTGGCGACCAAGGACCTCCGGGGCTACGCGCTGTCCGTCGAGCAGGACCCCGTGGACAAGGATCTCCTGTTCCTGGGCACGGAGTTCGGCCTCTGGGCCTCGCTGGACGGCGGCGCGCGCTGGATGAAGTGGAAGCACGGTGTGCCCACGGCCTCGGTGATGGACATGGTGATCCATCCCCGCGATCACGACCTGGTGCTCGGCACCCACGGCCGGGCGGTCTACGTGATCGACGACATCTCGCCGCTACGCGACCTCTCGGCGGAGACGATGGCGAAGCCCGTCCATGTCCATCCGATTCCGCCCGCGGTGATGTACCGCGCCCTGCGCAGCCGGGGCGTGCGGGGCGGCGGCGCCGGCGAATACCAGGGCGAGAACCGCGACTACGGCGCCCTGATCACCTTCTCGCTGAACGCGCCGAACCTGCCGTTGCCGGACAAGGAACAGGAGCGGGCGCGCAAGGAGGCCGAACGCGCCGCCGAACGGGCCCGGGCCCAGTCGGTGGTCACCCAGCAGTCCGGTGTGATCAAGGAGGACGCCCCGGCGTCGGAGGCCGCTCCCCAGCCCGAGGAGGAAGGGAGGAGGGGCGGCAAGGGGCCGCAGGCGGAGATCAAGATCAGCGACGCCTCCGGCAAGGTGATCCGGACGATCAAGACGGACGTCCACCGGGGCCTCAACCGGGTGGTCTGGGACCTCGGCCGCGACGATTTCCGCTCGCCGCCGAGCGAAGGCCGGGGCTTCCCGCGGGACGGCTCCGGCCCCTCGGTCCGTCCCGGCACCTACACCGTGGCCGTCAAGTACGGCAAGGAGGAGGCGCGAAGCACGGTGGAAGTGAAGGCCGACCAGGATCTCGCCGGCAACGACTGGCAGGCCTGGGACGCCGAGGTGAACCGGGTGGGCCAGCTCCAGAACGCCGTGGTGGAGGCCATCGAACGGGTCGCCGCCACCAAGGCGGACGTGGACGTGGTGCTCTCCAAGCTCGACGCCCGCGCCAAGGCGCGCACGCGGGGAGGAGAGAGCGGCGGCGAGGATCCGGACAAGGACCTGAAGAAGGCCGCCAAGGATCTCCAGAAGCGGCTCGGCGAAGTGGAGCGGAAGCTCTGGGTGCCGCCGGCCACCAAGGGGATCGTGGAGGACCGGACGGCGCAGAACCGCATGGGCCTCATGCGCCGCTTCGTGGGCTCCTCCTGGACCGCCCCGACCGGCACGGCCAAGGCCCACCTCGACAACGCCGAGGCCGAAGTCCGCGAGGTCCTGGCCGAGGTCAACAAGCTCTACGCCGAGGACGTCCCCGCCTTCCGCCAGAAGGTGGCCGCGGCGCAGATCGACCTCCTGGGGGCGCAGGGACCGATCGAGGTGAAGTAGCTCAGATCCGCACCACGATCTTCCCGAAATGCCCGCCCGCCTTCATGTGCTCGAAGGCGGCGCGGGCATCCTCCAGAGGGAACGTCCGGTCGATCGCCGGACGCAGCCCGTGCAAGGCGATGGCGCGGTTCATCGCTTCGAAGCCCTCGCGGTGGCCCACGAGGATGCCGTTGACGCGGACCTGCTGCATGAAGATCTGGGTGAGGAGGATCTCGGCCTTGGTCCCCGCGAGGTTGCCGATCAGGCTGATCGTGCCGCCGAAACGCACGGCCTGCAGCGACTGCTGGAGCGTCCCGGCTCCTCCCACCTCGATCACGTTGTCGACTCCCACGCCGCCGGTCAGCTCCTTGGCCTTCTTCCCCCAGTCCGCGGCTTCCCGGTAGTTGATCGCCTCGTCCGCGCCCATCTCGCGGACACGCCGCAGCTTGTCGTCGCTGCTGGAGGTGGCGATGACGCGGGCGCCCTGGAGCTTCGCGAGTTGCAGGGCGAAGAGCGAGACGCCGCCCGTGCCCTGCACCAGCACCGTGTCGCCGGCCGTCGTGCCCTCCAGCGCGCTCCAGGCGGTGACGGCGGCGCACGGCAAGCGTCGCGGCCTCCTCGTCGCTCAGGTGCGGAGGTGTGAGGACGACCGACTCCTGATCGAAGACGGCCAGCTCGGCGAGCGTTCCATCCAGCGGACCGCCCAGGGTCGAGCGCAGCCGCTCGCGGACAGGCCGGCCGGAGATCCACTTCTGGGCGAACAGGGTGCAGATCCGGTCGCCGGGCCGGACGCGTGTCACCCCTTCTCCGACTTCCACGACCTCGCCCGCGCCGTCCGAGCAGGGGATCAGCGGCAGCGGCTGCTTCGGGTTGTACTTGCCTTCGGCCGTCAGCAGGTCGCGGTAGTTGAGGGAGGCGGCGCGGAGACGCATCAGGACCTGCCCGGGACCGGGCCGCGGATCGGGCCGCTCCACCAGGGCGAGATTCTCCAGGCCGAAGCCGCCGCGGATCTCGAGCGCCCGCACGCGTCAGCTCTCCAGGCTCTTGCGGATTTTGTCCTGGAGCTCGCGCGCCGTCGAGTCGGAGAGCCGGCCGGCGGGCCAGCCGATCCCCAGGCCGTCGTTGCCGAACTTCGGGATGATGTGGAAGTGCACGTGCATCACCACCTGGTGGGCCTCGGAGCCGTTGTTCTGGAGGAGGTTGTAGGCCGTGGCGCCGGTGGCCCGCATCACCGCGCGGCAGAGGCGCGGCAGCACGCGGCCGATGGCGGCGGCCGACTCGTCCGAGAGCTGGTGGAGCTGCGCCTTGCGCTCCTTGGGGATGACCAGCGTGTGGCCGTCCGAGAGCGGGCCGATGTCCAGGAAGGCGAGGACGTGGTCGTCCTCGTAGACCTTCCAGCTGGGGATCTCCCCCGAGAGGATCTTGTCGAAGAGGGTGGGCTGATGTTCGCTCATGCGGCCTATTCTATCGGCACGGCTTCCCTGCTACTCTGAAGTCACGAAAATGACTCCGCTCCCTTTTTACCGGACCCTGAGACTCCTCGTAGAAAGATCTGCCAATCTTCGTCCGGAATCCCGGTCGCGGGACGCGTTCCAGGCCGCCGTACCCGCCAGAAGGATCGGTTCTGATGCCTGGAGAAAAGTTGGTTCGGGAATTGCACCAAGCGTATTGCCGTGAGAGGAGTTGTATTCGCCCCTGGCGGGGCCCGCAATCCGACACGGAACGGCATGGTCAGCGCCGGCTGGCGCCGGGCTTCCCGGCTGACCGGCCGCAACGCGTTGCTCGACGCGCCGCGACCGGTCACGACGCCGCTCCTCCCCGGAGCGGAGGAGCCTGTGACTCGTGAGAGTCTGGACTCCAGCGTGCCTCCCGACCAACCTCCGAGTAGCCCGGACAGCCCCGCCGATCTCCGGCCCGGGCTGTCGGCCTCCGACCCCGAATTTCTCTGCCTCACGCTCCCCACTGACCGCGCATTCCTCGGCGGCCACTTTCGGCTGCGAGGCCTCCCCTAACGGGTTGGCACGCTAGATCCATGCGCACGGAGCCCCCCGGGGCATTCCCGCCGGATTCCACATCCGGGTGGGTCGTCGGCGTTGAATCCCCGTTCACCCATCTACAGTCCATCATTCCGTCTTCACGGAGGAGCAGGAAAATGAAGCAGGAGGCGTCCGCCTCGGCGGCGTTCGAGCCTTCGCGGCACGAGGAGATCTGCGCGATCTTCGGCGAGCCGTACGACCCTGGACTATGGAACGACTGGCACTGGCAGTTGCGGCGCCGCCTCACCCGCCTCGACCAGCTCGAAAAGCTTCTGAACCTGACGGACGCCGAGCGGCGCGGCCTGCTGCTGGCCAGCGAGAAGTTCTCCGTCGCCGTCACACCCCACTTCGCGTCGCTGATCGATCCCTATGATCCCCGCTGTCCCCTTCGGCTCCAGGTCGTGCCGCAGGAGAGCGAGCTGGTGGTCAGCCGGGGCGACATGACCGATCCCTGCGGCGAGGACGGCTCCAGCGTCGTCGAAGGCCTGGTGCACCGCTATCCCGACCGCGTGCTCTTCCTGGTGCTCGACACCTGCGCCGCCTACTGCCGCTACTGCACCCGCAGCCGGCTGGTCAGCCAGGGCGAGCTCGACCCCCTGGGCCGCCGCATCGAGGCGGCGCTGGCCTATCTTGAACAGCATACCGAGGTGCGGGACGTGCTCCTCTCGGGCGGCGATCCGCTGCTGATGTCCGACGCCACCCTGGACAAGCTCCTGGGCCGTCTGCGGGCCATCCCGCACATCGAATTCCTCCGCATCGGCACCCGCATCCCGAGCTTCCTGCCGCAGCGCATCACGCCGGAGCTGGTGGCCGTGCTGCGCAAGCACCGCGTCTGGCTCTCCCTCCACTTCTGCCACGCCCGCGAGCTGACGCCCGAGGTGGCCGCGGCCTGCGACCTGCTGGCCGACGGCGGCATCCCGCTCGGCTGCCAGACCGTTCTGCTCCAAGGGGTCAACGATTCGGTGGAAGCGCTGCGCGACCTCTTCCACGGCCTGCTCAAGCTGCGGGTGCGGCCCTACTACCTCTACCAGTGCGATCCCGTGCTGGGCACCGGCCACCTGCGGACCTCCGTCGAGAGGGGGCTGGAGCTGATGTCGAAGCTCCGCGGCCACACGACCGGATACGCGGTGCCCACCTACGTCATCGACGCGCCCGGCGGCGGCGGCAAGGTGCCGATCCAGATGGAAACCCTTCTCGGTCAGGAAGACGGCGTCTGGCGGCTCCGCAACTGGGAGGGAAAAACCTTTTCATACGTCGATCCGGAGCGCTGATTGAAACGCCTGCGCATCGGCCTCTGCTACGACCTCAAGTCGGACTATCTCGCCGCGGGTTTCCCGCCCGAGGACGTGATGGAGTTCGACGAGGAGGAAACCATTCAATCCCTCGCCGGCGGCGCTGGAGGAGATCGGTCACGAGACCGAGCGGGTGGGGCGCGGCCTCGAGCTGGCGCGACGGCTCGCGGCGGGGGAGCGCTGGGACCTCGTCTTCAACGTCGCCGAAGGCGTGCGCGGACGCTCGCGGGAGGCCCAGGTGCCGGCCCTCTGCGAGCTGTTCGATCAGCCCTACACCTTCTCGGACCCGCTGACCTGCGCCGTCACGCTCGACAAGCCGCTGACCAAGCGGCTGGTGCGCGACGACGGCATCGCCACGCCGCCCTTCGCCGTGGTGGAACGGCCGGAGCAGGCGGATGATCTATCTCTGGAATTTCCACTTTTCGTGAAGCCCGTGGCCGAGGGGAGCAGCAAGGGCGTGACCGGCCGTTCGCGGGTGTCGAGCCGAGAGGAGCTGCGGGAGGCCTGCGCCGAGCTGATCCGCACCTTCCGCCAGCCGGTGCTCGTCGAGTCCTACCTGCCGGGCCGCGAGATCACGGTGGGGATCGTGGGCAACGACGGCGACGCCGGTGCGGTGGGCGCCATGGAGGTCACCTTCCGGGAAGGCATGGACGGGGACTACACCGCCGTCAACAAGCAGGACTTCGAGAACCGGGTCACCTACCGTCTGGTGGACGGACCGCTCGGCGCCAAGGTCCGCGCGATGGCCCTCTCGACCTTCCGCCTCCTCTCGTGCCGGGACGTGGCGCGGGTCGATTTCCGCTGCGACGCCGCGGACGAGCCGCATTTCCTCGAAGTGAATCCGCTCCCCGGCCTTCATCCCACGTACTCGGACCTTCCCATCCTGTCCACCCTGGCGGGAATCTCCTACACCGATCTGCTCGGCCGCATTCTCGAAGCCTCCATCCGCCGGTGGGGCCTGTGAACCTGAGCGCCATCTCCCGCGTCCTCATCGCCCACAATCCGACGGATGAGGGGGACGACCCCTCGACGGCGGACGTGCTGGCGCAGGTCGGTCTGGTGAGGTCGGGCCTGGAAGAGCTGGAGATCCCCTGCCGGGCCGTGGCGATTCCCGACTGGATGCCCTGGCTTCATCTCGCTCCGGAACCCGGCGCGGTCGTCTTCAATCTCATGGAAGCGCCCCCCGGGGTGCCGCACGTCCATCCGGACGCGGCGGCCGTCCTGGAGCTGATGGGCATTCCCTTCACCGGCGCCTCCGCGGCGGCGCTCTCCCTGACCACGGACAAGCTGGCGACGAGGGCGCTTCTGGCGTCCGAGGGATTGCCGATCGCGCCCGGCGGCCGTCTCGATCCGGACTGTCCCGGCTTGCTCCACCGGATCCCCGGCCCGTGGATCGTCAAGCCCGCGAAGGAGGACGCGTCCCTGGGGCTCGAAGGCGATCCGGTCTGCGCCACGCGCGAGGCCGTCCTCGCCCGCGCCTGGAGCCTGGCCGCGCGCTTCCCGGGTCAGCCCCTGGTCGTGGAGACCTTCCTCCCCGGCCGCGAGCTGAACGTCTCTCTCCTGGCGGGCGAGGTCCTGCCGGTGGCGGAGATCGTCTTCGAAGATTTCCCCGAGGGTATGTCGCGGGTCGTGGGCTACGAAGCGAAATGGCGGGAGGACTCCTTCGAGTACATTCACACCGTGCGCCGCTTCCCGGAGGGCGATGAGGACGCGGACTTACTGGAGAATGTCCAAAAGCTTGCGCTGAAAGCGTGGCGGATCTGCGGGTTGCGGGGCTACGCCCGGGTCGATCTCCGTCTGGATCACAACGGCGAGCCGCATATCCTGGAAGTGAACGCCAATCCCTGCCTGGCTCCGGACGCCGGCTTCATGGCCGCCGCCGGACAGGCCGGATTGACGGCTGGCGAGGTTGTCCGGAAGATTCTCGCTGAGGTGTAGGAATGGAGATCCGCCGCTCTCTCGAATCCACTGACCGCGAGCCCCTGGAGGCGCTGATCCGGGAGACCGACTTCTTCAATCCCCAGGAGATCGGCGTCGCCCTGGAGCTGATCGACGACCGGCTCGCCAACGGCGAGTCCAGCCACTACCAGTTCCTGGTGGCGGAGCGGGACGGCGAGATCGCCGGCTACGCCTGCTGGGGCCCGATCCCCGGGACCGTCGCCGCCGCCGACCTCTACTGGATCGTGGTGCGTCCCGGCCAGCAGGGGAAGGGAGTCGGCGCCAAGCTCCTCGCCGCCGCCGAAGAATGGATGGCGAGCGCCGGGAGGACGCGCGTCTACGTCGAGACCTCCACCCGTCCGCAATACCTGCCGACGCGGGCGTTCTACGCTTCGTGCGGGTACCAGCAGGTCGCGGAGCTGGTGGACTTCTACGCGCCGGGGGATGGGAAGGCGACTTTCCTGAAGGTGCTCTAGAACATGGAAGAACAACTGACTGGAAACCTGGACCATCCACAACCGCATCAACCGCTATGTCCTGGACGCCATCCCTCCCGAGGCGCTCTCCGCCGTCTCAGCCTCCAAAGGACGCAGCGTCGCCGAGCAGTTCGCGCACCTGCACAACGTCCGGCTGATGTGGCTGAAGCAGGCCGCGCCCGAATTGCTGGAGGGACTGGAGAAGATCGAGAAGGAGCAGGCGAACGATGCGGCACGGTTGAGCGCGGCACTGGAAGCTTCGGGGGGCGCGGTGACGGACCTGCTACGTCAGAGCATCCGCGCCGGAGGCGCGTACTCTCGCTATAGGAAGCAACGTTGTCCTGGCGAGCTCCCGCCCGGACAGTGATGCCCAGGCGGGCCTTGAGGCAGGCTAGCTCGGATAACGGCTCGGATCCTCGCCGTACGTTGACTCGTACTCCATGTTGCCGTCCTGTTTGTGGACCTTGATCTGCCCGAGCTCGCCCTCCTGGGCCTTCTGCCGGGCGTGCTCCACGGCCTCTTCCTTGGTGGCGAACTCCTTGCGGTACTCGGCGTTCTCCTGGGAAACCACCCAGCGCTCGCCGGACGAGTTCGGTACGACGTGATAAACAGCCCTTTCCTTGGTGGCTTGAGGCATGGTGGCTATCCTCCTTTACACCAAGAAGATGCGGCAATAAGCATGCCAGGAAGAGGACGGCCTTTCCGGATTCCCCGCTCCACACGACCGAAGGGCATCAAAGCGCGATCCTGCGTGCGGCAACCCCACTTGCGGTATTATTCCCTGTAGACTTCCTGAGCCTTGGGACATAGGAGACCAGGAGCACTAGTGGCGCTTAAAGCTTACGAGGAAGTAGTGGATCTTATAGCGCGCGGGAGCGATCCCGGGCGTGTTGTCGCCTTCCATCCATCGGAAGAGACCCAAGCCCGGGTAGAGGCCTTGATCTCTCGGGAGAAGAGTTCCGGGTTGACGGCAGAAGAGAAGTCCGAGCTCGACCATTATCTTCTGATCGAACACCTCATGCGCCTGGCCAAGGCACGGGCTCGGCAGTATCTTTCTACATCCCAGCCCCAGTGAGCAGCATATCCCCGGGCCTTAGATGGTTCGTGGCGACACGAGCTGATCATCTTTGCGAATACTGCCTTCTGCATTCAGAAGACATGTTCTTCGGTGGCCAGATCGACCACATCATCAGCGAAAAGCACGGGGGACGAACGCAGGAAGAGAATCTCGCCTTTGCCTGCGCCTACTGTAACCGCTACAAAGGAAGCGATGTCGCGTCAATCGTTCCTGAATCGGGCGAGTTGGTCCGCCTCTTCAACCCACGCACGGATCGATGGAGTGACCACTTCAGTCTCGGTCCGGACGGCATCACAATCCTTCCCCTGACGACTATCGGTGAGGTCACCTGTCGAACCCTTCGAATGAATGAAAGCCCTCGCCTCCTTGAACGCGAAGCTCTTCGCCAAGTCGGGCGCTATCCGCCGCCAGGGGCGAAGAAACATTTGGGTGGTCTTGGCTGAACAGCCTCAGCCGCCGCCGATCTCCACCACCTCATCCCCGGCCACCACATAGACCCGCTCTCCACGCCGGGGGCGGACGGAGGCGCCGCCGGTGAAGTCCCCAAAAGCCGGGAGGAGCCCCACCCGCTCGCCGAAGTAGAAGCACGGCAGCTTCTCCCGCTGCCTGCCGGGGCCGGAGAGGGAGACCGCCGGGTGGATGTGCCCGGCGAGGACGTAGCCGCCGGCCTCCTCGGCGGGATGGTGACGGAAGGCGAAGGGGGGCTCGAAGCAGGGCTCGTCACAGCAGGTGAAGCCCCATTCCACAGGCGGGTCCCCTGCTGCCCGATCATGGTTGCCGCGCACGAGAACGATCTCCAGCTCCTTGTGGCGGTCCCTCCAGGACGAGATCGCCGCAAGCGTCCGGCTGGCCTTTCCGGACTTCGCATGGAAGAAATCTCCCAGCAGGAGAAGACGTTCCGAATTTGTCCGCTCGATCGCCAAGCTCAATCGGGCGAGCGTCTCCGTGGTGGTGCCGCCGGGCAGCGGGATGGCGGCGGCGCGGAAGGAGGCGGCCTTGCCGAGGTGGACGTCGGCCGCGATCAGGGTGCCGGTCCTCTCCCAGAACAGAGCGCGCTCGGGGAGGAGGACCAGGGGCTCGCCCTGGACTTCGGCGCGGATCATCCCGCCGCCTTCTCCAGCCGCGCCTGCATGCGCCGCACGCGGTCCGCCAGCTTCTCCGAGCTGATCTTCTGCTCCCGCAGGCGGTCCACCATCAGCGGGAACGCCATGGGGCTGGGCCGCGCGATCTCCACCAGCTTCACCCGCGTCCCCGCGAGACGGGCCAGGGCCTGGCCCATGCGGCTGCGCTCGAGCTGCTGCTCCAGCACCTCGCGGTGGGCCTGGAGGAGCAGCAGATTGCCCGGATCGTACTTGGCGAAGACCTCGTAGAAGAGGCCGCTGGAGGCCTGGAGGTGGCGGGCCGTCTTGCGCTGGCCCGGAAAGCCCTGGAACAGGAGGCCGGCGATGCGGGCGATGTCCCGGAACTGGCGCTTGGCCATCTCGGCGGCGTTGAGACTGGCGGGGATGTCCTTGGCCAGGTTGCCCGGCGACAGGAGGCCCGCCTCCAAGGCGTCCTCGAAGGGGGCGGGATCGGGCGAGAGCAGCTCGATACCGTAGTCGTTCACCGCCAGGGTGAAGGTGATGGGGGTCAGGCGCGAGATCCGGTACGCGAACAGCGCCGCCAGCCCCTCGTGCACCAGCCGGCCCTCGAAGGGATAGAGGAAGAGGTGGTGGCCGTCCCGGGTCTTCAGCCGCTCGATCATCAGCTCGTCCACGGCGGGGACGGCGCTCCACGCGGCCTGCAGCTCCAGGAGGGGGCGCACCGCCTCCATCTCCGGACCCTGGAAGACGCTCCGCCGGGCCTCCTCCAGCCGCTCGCGCACGGCGGCGGCCAGGGCCGTCGAGAGGGGGAGGCGGCCGCCCATCCAACGCGGGATGGCCCCGGAGCGGCCTTTGGCTTTCTTGACGTAGGCCGTCATGTCACGGACGGACTCCAGCTCCAGCAGCCGGCCGGCGAACACGAAGCGGTCCCCCAGCCGCATGCGGGCCACGAAAGACTCCTCCACCGTGCCCAGCTTGCCCCCGGAGAGGTATTGGACGGAGACGGAGGCGTCGCTGGTGATGGTGCCGATGGCCATGCGGTGCCGGCGGGCCACGACGCGGTCGGGCACGACGTAGAGGCCCTCCCTCTCCTCGACCCGGCGGTACTCCGGATAGGCGGCCAGGGCCGGACCGCCCCGGGTGACGAAGTCGAGGGTCCACTCCCACTCCGCCTCGCCGAGGTCGCGGTAGGCGTGGGCGCCGCGCACCTCGGCCAGCATCTCGGCCGAGCGGAAGCCACCGCCGGCCGCCACCGTCACCAGGTGCTGGGCCAGCACGTCGAGCGGCTTCTCGTAGGGGGTGCGGGGCTCGATGCGGCCGGTCTCCAGGGCGCGCCGGGCGGCGGCGACCTCGATCAGCTCGAAGGCGTGGGTGGGGACGCAGGTCACCCGGCTGGGTGCGCCGGGCCGGTGACCGCTGCGGCCGGCCCGCTGGAGCAGGCGGGCGATCCCCTTGGGGCTCCCCACCTGGAGGACGCGGTCGACGGGCGCGAAGTCCACCCCCAGGTCGAGGCTGGAGGTGCAGACCACGCAGCGCAGCCGCCCGGAGCGCAGGCCGTCCTCCACCCAGTCGCGGACCTTGCGGTCGAGGGAGCCATGGTGGAGGGCGATCTCGCCCGCCCAGTCGGGCCGGGCTTCGAGGATCGACTGGTACCAGATCTCCGTCTGCGAGCGGGTGTTGGTGAAGACCAGGGCGGTGCGTCCTTCCTCGACGGCGGCGATCACCTGCGGCAGGAGCCGCACCCCCAGATGGCCCGCCCAGGGGAAGCGCTCGAGGGTCTCCGGGATCACGGAGTCGATGCGGATCTCCTTGGGCGCGGCGCCGCGGACGAGCCTCCCGGCGCGGCCGGTCCCGACCAAGGAGGAGAGGGCGGTGTCGATGTTGCCGAGGGTGGCGGAGAGGCCCCAGACGCGGAGGTCCGGCTGGAAGCGGCGGAGGCGGGCCAGGGCCAGCTCGGTCTGGACGCCCCGCTTGTTCCCCATCAGCTCGTGCCACTCGTCCACCACCACCAGGCGCAGCTCGTCGAAGCGGCCGCGGGCGCCGGGGAAGGAGAGGAGGAGCGAGAGGCTCTCGGGTGTGGTGACCAGCGCGGTGGGGAGCTTCTCCCGTTGGCGCTCGCGGACCGTGGAGGTGGTGTCGCCCGTGCGCCGCTCCAGGGTCCAGGGGAGCCCCAGCCCGGCGAGAGGAGCGCGGAGGCTCGCCTCGGTGTCCGCGGCCAGGGCGCGGAGGGGCGTCAGCCAGAGGACGCGCAACGGGGGAGCGGCGGCCCGGCGGCGGGGGCGCTTCTCGGGCTCGGGATGGTCCTCCATCCATTCCAGGAGAGCGGCCATCCAGGCGGCGTAGGTCTTGCCCGTGCCCGTGGCCGCGTGGATCAGGCCGCTCTCGCCGGCCCGGTAGGCGGCCCAGACCTCGCGCTGGAACGCGAAGGGGGTCCAGCCGCGGGAGGCGAACCAGGAGTCGAGGCGGTCGTGGCTCATTCCACCGGTCTGGGCCGCGGCTTCTCGATCCCCAGCCAGTCCGCCACCCGGCCGGCCACCTCCGTGGTCCGCACCGGACCGGTGCTCCCCTTGGCGACGCCGCCGCCGAGGGCGAGGAAGATCCCGTGCATCGCGGGGTAGGTGTTGAGATACCCGTGCCTGCCGTAGACCGTAGTGGGCGCGGCCGGGACGCCGCCGGCCAGGAGACCGTCTTGGACGCCGAAGCCGGGACGGACGAGCAGGATCAGGTCGCCGCTGTTGGGGTGGTTCAACTGGAGCTCCGCCGCCTCCTCGCGGGCGACGATCCGTTCGACCGGCCGCTCGCCGTCCACCGTCCAGACGGCGAACAGCTCGCGCAATCGCGGCAGGAGGTCCCGGCGGCCAGGAGCCACCCAGACGTGGCTGATCCCTCCCGAGCCCACGGCGTGAGCCACCGTTCCCTGCGCCAGGACGTTCCCCTTGGCGTCGGCGGCCAGAAGGCCTTCCCGCCGCAGGAGGACGTTGGGGTCGATCGCGGTGTGGACGGGCGCCATGCCGTGGTCGCTCACCACCGCGACCACGGTGTTCCGCAGATCGAGGGAGCGCAGCAGGCGGCCGAGCTCCCGATCCACCGCCTTCCAGACGCGGTGCCGGGCCCGTTCCAGCTCCGCGCGGCGCTGCGGCGAGAAGCCCGGCTGGCGGGGATCGGCGAGGGTGAGCTCGTGACCCGCCTCGTCGATCACGGGGATGTAGCCCATGAGCAGATCCCAGCCGGGGCGCTCGGAGGCGGCGAGGAGGCTGTCGCCGAAGAAGCGGGCGAAGCGCTCGGCCTGCTCGGTCCAGGTGCCGAGATCGATCCCGTTCTCATCGTCCGGCGCGCCGGGCCAGTAGAGCCCCCGCCGGGCGAGGTCGGCGGCGAAGTCGGCCGGGTAGGCCTTGAGCGGGTAGACCCCGTTGAAGTAGATCCGGACGCGCCGCAGATCGGGAGAGGCCTCCAGGAGCTTGACGGGACAGACGGCGTCCCTGCCGCCGAGACTGCAGGGGATCTCCCGCCAGACGTTGAGGACGAGCGGCCGGCCCTGGACGGTCAGGGTGCCGCCGCTCGCCACCCGGATATGGAACGTCTGCGCCGCGGGCGTGCCCCGGGACAGCTCGAGCCGGACCCGCTTCCCGGCCTCTCCGGCGGACGCCCACTGCCCCTGCTCCAGCGTCACGAGCTGGGCCGGACGGTCTGGGTTGTTGACGTAGACCATCCCCCAGTCGGCCCGCCGGCGCTCGCCCCGGTCGTCGGCGCCCGGGAAGGTGTTGACAGCCACGCGCCGGCCCTGCCGCCGGGCCGCCTCCCACAGGGTTTCGGTCTCGATGGTGTGGTCGAAGCCGCGGACCGTCGTGGTGAAGGGGGCGCCGGGGAGCTGGATCGTGTTCCCCACGATCCCCGTCTGGTCGGCGGGATAGCCGGTCGCCAGGCTGATGTGGTTCGGCGCGGTGAGCGTCGGATTGACGTTCACCAGCCGTTCCGCGACCTGGCCCTCCTGGAAGAAGCGGGCGAAGCCCCCCTCGGAGAGGACGCCCGCGCGCCAGAGCCGCCGCAGCTCGTCGGCGCCGGCGCCGTCCAGGCTCAGCAGGACGACCCGGCGCGGGGTCTGTCCGGGAGGAGCGGGAACGCTGGCGCAGGCCGCGAGAAGGGCGAGGAGGACAGGGAGGCTGGAGCGTCGCATGGACGCATCTTACGCGGTCCCGGTGGAGCCGAAGCCGCCGCTCCCCCGGGAGCTGTCCTCCAGGGAGTCGGCCTCCTCCCATTCGACGGGCTCGACGCGGGTGATCACGAGCTGGGCGACGCGGTCGCCGCGGCGGAGGCTGAACGGCGCCTCGCCCAGGTTGACCAGGATCACCGCCACCTCGCCGCGGTAGTCGCTGTCGATGGTGCCGGGGGCGTTGAGGACGCCGACGCCGTGCCGGAGGGCCAGCCCGCTCCGGGGCCGCACCTGGCCTTCCCAGCCCGGCGGGATCTCCAGCACGATGCCGGTGGGAACCAGCAGGCGCTCGCCGGGACGGAGCACGACCTCGCTTTCCAGGGCGGCGCGCAGGTCGAACCCGGCGCTGCCGGGAGAGCCTTGCGTGGGGAGCGGCAGATCGCGGGCGGCGGGGAGCCGCTTGATCCGTACCTTCATCGCGGGCCGCGCGGAGCGCCGTTCCCGCCCCGCTGCCCGCGCGGGTTCGGAGAGGAATTCGGCCGTCCGTCCGGGCCCGGGATCTCGCCCTCCCCGCCCCCGGGCAGGTTGCCGCCGGGGACCTGGTTGACGAAGCGCATCGGCCGGCCGACCCAGCGGAGGGACATGTTCGTGACGGCGTTCGGGTCCGGGTTGCCGATGCTCGGGTTGCCCGGGATGCCCTGCCGCCCAGACGTGACGACATCCTCGGTGAACCGCCACTCGTCGTAGCGCTCGCGCCCGAACATGATCAGGATCGACTTCTTGGGGCTCTTGCTGTGGACGCCGACGATGGGGCCGACCTGGACGACATCCCCTTTGCGGGGACCGCCGAAGCCGGGCCGGCCGTCGCTTTCCCCGTCCTCCCCGCCGGGAGCGTTGGGATCGGGGGGAACGTTGGGATCCGGAGGCACGTTCGGGTCCGGGGGAACGTTCGGATCGCCCCCGGGCTGGCGTTGCAGGTTGGAGCGGGGGTCGTTCTGGAAGATCAGGCCCCATTTGCCGTCCTCGGTCATGGGGTCCTTCCAGAGCTGGCGGATGCAGCGCGGTTTGACCTCCAGGAGCTCCTCCAGCTTGTTGGGATAGCGCTGGTAGCGCTGGTGGAAGAGGCGGATGGCCTCCGCGTACTGGAGGCCGCGGAAGACCAGCTCCTCCTCCTTCTCCCGCCGGATGATCTGGGTCCACGAGGGGAGCGCGGCCGCGAGCAGGATGTTCATCACCGTGATCGCCACCACCAGGATGACCAGGTTGTAGCCGGCCTCGGACCTTGCGGCGTGGGGCGAGGTCTTCATCACCACTCGCTGTAGGGCGTGCCGTCCAGACTGTTCCCTTCGGCTCCGGAGCGCACGTCGACGATGCCGGGCGCGAGCTCGTCGCCTTCGGCGGTCTCCTCCTGCGGATTGTCGGGATCGAGCTCCTCGTAGACGGGGACCCAGGTCTCGGCGCTCTTGGTGATGGGATCGATGGGGAGCTTGCGGAGGTAACCCTCGTCCACCAGGGCCTGCAGGCTTTTGGGATAGCGTCCCTTGTCGCCGTAGTGCTGGTCGATGACGTCGCGGAAGGTCCGCAGGTCGGTCTTGAGGACCGACTCCCGCGGCCCGCGTGGGGACGTCCTTCAGGGCCGGCATGGCGATGGTGGCCAGGATGCCGATGATGGCGATGACCACGATCAGCTCCAGGAGGGTGAAACCGCTCTGCCGTTGTCCGCCGAGCTTGCGCATGGGTCCTCCTTCCCTCACCACTTCCGGTAGGGGACGCCGTTCAGCCCGACGCCCTGGGAGAGGGAGTACACGTCGTATACGTTGTTACCGTTCCACGACGTTGAGTCCCACTCGTCGTCGTAGCTGCGCATCCCCCACTCTTCCTTGCCGGTCATGGGATCGACGGGGACCCGGCGCAGCAGCTTCAGCTTCTTGTCGACCTGGCCGACGACCTCCACCCCTTCCACCAGCACCTCGAGCTTCTTGGGATAGCCCTCGGTGCCGAGGTCCTTCTGGATCATCCCCGCGTCGACGTAGCGCTTGTATTCGTCGATGGCGTAGCGCATCTCCCGCAGGGCGAGCCGGAGATCGGCCTCCTTCTGGCGTTTGACCGTGAACTTCGCCACCGGCAGGGTGACCGTCGCGAGGATCGTCAGGATGGCGGCGACCGTCACCAGCTCGGCCAGGGTGAATCCGCTTTCGCGGCGGCGATGCTCCGTGCAAGGCATGACCGGACCTCCAATCCGACTCCCTAGAGGTTTCAACGTCCGCTGACCGGGGAAGCTTCCCGGTTGCCCGGACGCGGGCGCGGCTCGGCGTCGCCGTCCACCTCGATGCGCGCCGGGCGGGTGCGCACGGCCAGCGGCTTCAGGCTGGCGTCCAGAGCCTTGCCCTCGAAAGCAAGGTCGCTCCGCCCCTGGGCCACGGCGCGGAAGACGACGCGGGCCACGGTTCCCTTGCCCTTCACGCCCGGGACCTGGCCCAGCCGGCTGGCGCCGATGACCAGCGAGCCGGGACGGCCGAAGTCGGACATCACCTGCGCCTGGCCCGTGCCGCCGAGGAAGTCGCCGGCGTCCACCCGCTCGACCTCCAGAACCTTGGGGTCGAACGACAGGGAGAGCGGCAGATGGGAGACGGCCCGTCCGGCCTCGGCCTGCACCCGCACCTCGAAGGTGTCGCCGGGGGAGACCGAGAGCTTGCCGGGGGTGAGCCAGAGCCGCACGGCGGGCGCCGCGGCGGCGGTCTCCGCGGTCATGACTTCCGCCGTGTCGGCCTCGCCGGCCTTGATGGAGGCGGGAACGGCCAGCGCGGCCGTGCCGGAGGCCGTCCGCCCGGAGACCAGGCCGCCCGGCGGCGGCACCTCCTCTTCGGGCGGTGGCGGCGGCGGCTCGGTGGGCTGCTGCGGCTGCGGCTGCCGGAAGATGTCGCTGGGCGGCGCCGACGGCACGAGGTTGACGCCGCCGGGCGGCTGCTGCGGCTCCTCCTCGGGCGGGACCACCTCGCCCTCCTCGCCGGTCTCGCCCGGCCGCAGGCCGCGGGGCAGGCGCTGGAGGCGGCGGCGGATGGCGTCCTGGATCTCCTCCGGCGTCCCTTCGTTGCCGTCGAACGGCCCCTCCTCGGGGGACTCGACCCGCGGGCTGCCGCCGCGGAAGGTGATGTTCGCCTCGGTGCCCACCCAGATCGGCTCCAGGTCCTCCTGGGTGATCTCGGCGTTGCGGATGATGTGCGGCGTCAGCGTCAGGATCACGTCCGTCCGCTGGTTCTGGGTGTTCCGGCGCGAGAACAGCCGGCCGAGCACCGGCATCTCCGACAGCCCGGGGACACCGGCTTCGGAGTCGCTCTCGTCGCTGCGGATCAGGCCGGCCAGGAAGTTGGTCTCGCCGTCCTGGAGGCGGATCACCGAGTCGATGGTGCGGGTGCCGATGATCGGCTGCGACTGGCCGCCCGAGCCCTGGACGTTGCCGGCGAGGTTCGAGACCTCGACCTTGACCTTCAGCGTCACCTGGCGGTTGTGGTGCACCCGCGGCTCCAGGTCGATGCGGATGCCCACGTCCTGGTACTGGAACGAGGTGATGGGGACGATGCCGCCCTGCCCGCCGACGTTCTGGGTGTTGAACGTGGTGAGCGGGATCGGCACGCGGTCGCCGATCACCAGGCTCGCCTTCTCGCCGTCGGTGATGCGGAGCTGGGGCTTGGCCAGGAGCTGGGCGTCGGTGTTGGTCTTGACGAAGCTGTAGATGAAGTTGGGCAGCGTCAGGATCCAGTTGCTCGAGTTGATGAACTCCAGGTCCGACAGGCGCACGCCGTTGTTGGAGCCTTCCTCCCCGGAGTTGCCGAAGTCCAGGCTCTGGGTGACCGAGTACTGCGACAGGCTGACGCCGAGGTCGCGCAGGCGGGCGGTGTTGATCTGCAGCAGCTCGACGTCGATCACCACCTCGGCCTTGGACTTGTCGTTGGCCTCGATGATGCGCTCGGCCACCTTCACCTTGTCCGCCGTGTCGCGGAGGATGATGGCGTTGAGCTGCTCGTTGGTGGCGATCTTCTGCGCGTCGATGAGGCTGCGGAGGATCGTCAGCATGTCCTTGACCTCGGAGTTCGAGAGGAAGAACGTCTGGATGACGAGGTCCTCGTAGGTGCGGCGGTTCTGCGGCGTGTCCTGGGCGATGATGATGGTGTGCTCGTCCATCACCTTGTAGAAGTGGCCGGAGGCGCGCATCAAGGTCTCGAGCGCCGCCTGGGCGGTCACGTCCTTGAGGTCGATGGCGATCTCCTGGTCGCGCAGGTTGGGATCGAACAGGATGTTGATCCCGAACGCCTGGCCGAGGGCGCGGTAGATGGCGAAGATCGAGGCCTGCTGCGGGAACTCCAGCGAGATGGGCTTGTCCGAGCGCGGGTTGAGGACCGGCGGCTGCGGCCGGGCGCCGCGCGCCTTCAGCTTCATCTGCTCGATGGTCTCGACGCCCTGGCTCTGCCGCTGGGCCACATAGGCCCGGTGGGTGTTCTCGAGCTGCGCCTTGGCGTACTGGTTGGTGGAATCGAGCTGGACCGCCTGCTGGTACTCGACCAGCGCCCGCTCCAGCACGCCCGCCTTCTCGAACTCCTGGCCCTTCTCGAGGTGGGCCTGCGAGGCCTTGATCTTGGCGCGCATCAGGGCGGCGCGGTAGGAGATGTTGTCCGGCTCCAGCTCGACCGCCCGCATGTAGTGGAGAACGGCGTCATCCCACTTCCCCAGTTGGAAGGCGATGTCGCCCTGCCGGTAGCTCTGGTGGCTGGTGCAGCCGGCCAGCAGCCCGAGGACGAGCAGCGGGATCGACATCCGGACGATGAATTGGCGCATGTTTCGAAATTCCTCTCCGCGCTAGCGGCGACGGACGCCTACACGCTTCGCGGGCACGTCAGGAAAGCCCACGAAACGGATATCCACGGATTCGTAGCCGATGCGTTCCACGATGAACTGATTCTGGATCTTGTCCCCTTCGAGGACGTTGATCTGCTTCTTGCCGTCGATGAAGACGGCGATCTTCTTGTCCGCCGGGCCGAAGAAGCCCATGTACTCCATGGTGAACTCCGGCGGACGCGGCTTGGCCGCTTCATCGGCCGCTGCCGCTCCAGCTCGGCCAGCCGCTCGCGCTCGAGCCGCTCGGCCTCGAGCCGCTTCAGATCCTCGTCCGACGGCGGCCGCGGCGGCGGCGGCGGCTTGACCGGCGGCGGCGGCGGATCGATGAACCGCCACGGATCGCGCCCGGCCACCAGGGGCCCGGGCGGGCGGTCGAGCTCGGCCACGCGCAGGATCTCCACCCGGTCTCCGGGCCGCGCTCCCCGGCTCTCCTCGCCGGAGCCGGAGGAGGCCGGCGGCGCCGGCCCATCCTCGTCCAGCCCGCCGCCCGGCGCCGTTCGCGCCGGGACCACGACTTCGTCGCCGCCGCCCAGCAGCGGCGAGATCCCGTAGCGCCACGCCACGATCAGCGCCAGGACGCCGAGCACCATCATCAATCGCTTCTGCCGCTCGGCGGGCGTCATGACGCGCCTCCCGCGCCGGTCCCGCCGGTTTCAGCCGGCGCCGCGGCCTCCGGTTCCCTGGCGAACAGGGTCGAGATCGCGATGTCGATGCGCAGCTCCGGCCCGCCGCCGGAGGCGCCCGCCAGGTTGATCTCTTCGACCGTCAGGAACGAGCGGGAGGCCTCCAGGAGGTGGAGGAACTGGCGCAGCTCGGCATAGGTGCCCTCGACCTGGAAGAGGGAGGACCGCTTGATGAGGCCGTAGTCGTCGATGTCCTCTTCCGGATAGGAGTACGCCCTGGGCTCGAGCCCGGCCTTGCGCGCCAGGCTCCGTACCTCGGACGTGAAGCGGGTCACGCGCTGGCTGCGGGTGGCGAGGCGGTCGGTGTAGAGCTGCCGGACCTGCCGCTCGTTGATGCTGACGCGGGTGAGCTGGGTCTGCAGATCCTTCTTCTTGGTCTCCAGGTCCCGCAGATCCTTCTCCTGCTGGGTCAGGGTGCTCTCCAGCGTCGCCACCCGGCCGGAGTAGCCGAGCCGGTAGACGACGAAGCCGGCGGCGTTGGCCAGGAAGAAGACCAGGGCGGGCGCCCAGATCCACACGCGCAGGCGCCAGGCCTCGCCGCGCGACCTCACCGCCGGCCTCCCGGAGGAGCCGCCGCAGGCGCCTCCTCCTCGACGATCACGTTCTGGGCCTCGGCGCCCGGGATGTACTGTACGGTGAGCTCAAACCTCAAGATGTTGTCCTGTTCCAGACGCTCTTCGCGGGCCAGGTTCGGCTCCGCGAAGGGATGCGCGAACAGATTTTCTACGAATCGGTCGAGCGCTTCGTCACTCCTGGCCTCGCCGAAGATCTGCAGCGTCACCTGACCCTCCCGGATCCGGGCCTGGGCAGCCTTCCCCGAGCTCCGGCCCGCCCGCCGGGCCTGCTCGCCGGTCACCGGCGCTCAGCCGGGAGAGGCGCACGTCGTTGGGCATCACCCGCGAGAGGTGGTCGAACAGACGGTTCCAGGAGAACGTGCGGTCCGCGATCTTCTGGTTCAGGAAGCGGATCTCGGCGTTGAGGTCCTCGAGGTCGATGCCGTCGAGGCGGTTCTCGAGCTCCCGCGCCTCCGCCTGCCGCCTCTGGACGGCCTCCTCGCCGCGCGCCACCTCGGCGCGCTTGTCCTCGGACTCCGAGAGGTAGCTCCAGAACAGCGAGACGTTGCCCAGCAGCAGGACCAGCCCGAGCAGCCAGAGCAGCAGCGAGACCCGCACCACCGGCCGGGTGTTGAGGAACGGCCGGCGCGAGAGGTTGAGCCCCTCGTAGCGGACCGGACCGGCCGGCGGAGCCGGAGACGGCCGCGCCGCCGGGGCCGCCGGCTCCGGAGGAGAGGTCTGGCTCTGGGGTGGATTCTCCATGATGCTCACGCCGCGATCTCCTGCCGGGCCGCGCCGAGCATGGGCGCGAGGTCGCGCCAGGCCGGGGTGCCCGCGTCCTCGACGCGCAGCGGCGGCAGGTGGCGGCCGTCGAGCGGCGAGGCGGGGATGCCGAAGCCCTCCTCCAGGCGGTCGAGCCACACCGGCTCGAGCTCCGGCGGCGCCAGCAGCAGCACCGGCCCCAGGCCGGAGCCGGGGAAATGCTCGTCGATGAAGTTGCGGGTCAGCTTGAGGTCGCGGGCCACGAAGCTCGTCCGCGAGCCCTCGGGCAGACTGCCGGTGAACCCCTTGAAGCGGTGCAGCACCGGCTCGCCGGCACGGGCGAAGATCAGAGTGTAGCCCTCCTCCTCCACCAGCACCAGGGCCGCGAAGGAGCCGGGCGGCGCCGGCGCCACGGCGGAGAGCAGCGACAGGCTGGCGTTGGAGACCTGGCCCAGGCGCACGCCCGCGGCGGCGAAGGCCTCCTCGACCTGCGCCAGGAGCTGCTCGACGGCGAAGCCCAGCAGCAGCCGGCGGGGCTCGGCCTGGCCCGGGATGGGGGAGACCTCGGTGGCGCCGATCCGCAGGTCGTCCACGCGGAAGGGCACCAGGCGCTTGAGCTTCCAGCGCAGGACCTCGTCCAGGGCGTCGCCGGCGGGCGGCAGGTCGCCGCTTTCGGTGAAGGTCACGCGCAGCCAGGCGTCCGGCAGCACCAGGGAGGCGTCGCGGAGCCCGCCGGGGACGCTCTTCACCAGGCCGGCCACCAGCGTCTTGAACGCCGCCGGGTCGCGCGGCGGGCCGCCCAGGAGGCCGTGCTGGAAAGGATCCCGGGGCAGGGCCGCCTCGCGGAACGCGCGCAGGCGGAAGCCGTGGCGGTCGCGCGCGAACTGGCCATAGCGCAGCCGTCCGGCGTCCAGCGCGAAGACGTGCGGCGGCGCCGGAATCGGATCGAGGCCCAGCAGGCTCTCAATCCACGAAGGTAACTTTGTTGATCTCACGCAGAGTCGTCACTCCCCGGAAGACCATCTCGAGCGCCGATTCGCGCAGGAAGGTCATTCCCTCTTCCTTGGCCGCGCGCTTGATCTCGGAGGCCGGGCGGCGGTCCAGGATCAGCTCGCGGATATGGTCCGAAAGGTCGAGCAGCTCGGAGACGGCCACGCGGCCGTGGAACCCCGTGCCGTTGCACTCGATGCAGCCCCGGCCCTCGTAGAACGTGAAGTCCGAGTACACGGCCGGGTCGAGGCCGCTCTCCTCGAGGATCTGGGGAGAGAGCTTGACCGGATGCTTGCAGTGCAGGCAGATCTTGCGCACCAGGCGCTGGGCCAGCACGCAGTTGAGCGCCGAGACGAAGTTGTAGAGGTCGACCTTCATGTTGAGGAACCGGCCCAGCACGTCCACCACGTTGTTGGCGTGCACGGTGGTGAACACCAGGTGGCCGGTCAGCGCCGACTGGATGGCGATCTGCGCCGTCTCCTCGTCGCGGATCTCGCCGACCATCACCTTGTCCGGGTCGTGGCGCAGGATGGAGCGCAGCCCGCGGGCGAAGGTCAGCCCCTTCTTCTCGTTGACCGGGATCTGGGTGATCCCCTGCAGCTGGTACTCGACCGGATCCTCGATGGTGATGATCTTGTCCTCCGAGGTCTGGATCTCGGAGAGGCAGGCGTAGAGCGTCGTCGTCTTGCCCGAGCCGGTGGGGCCGGTGACCAGCACCATGCCGTACGGCTCGCGGATGAACTTGCGGAGCTTGCGCATCATCTCCTCGTCGAAGCCGAGGATGTCGAGGCGCAGGTTCTTGAACTCCTTGTTCATCGACTCCTTGTCGAGGATGCGGATGACGCAGTCCTCGCCGTGGACCGAGGGCATGATGGAGACGCGGAAGTCGATCGTGCGGCCCTTGAGGCGCAGCTTGAAGCGGCCGTCCTGGGGGATGCGCTTCTCGGCGATGTCCAGCTCGGACATGACCTTGATGCGGCTGATGATCGTCTGGTGGTGCCGCTTGTCGATCGGCTCCATGGCCTGGTAGAGCACGCCGTCGATGCGGTACTTGATGATGACCTCGTTGTCCCGCGTCTCGATGTGGATGTCCGAGGCCCGCCGCTGGATGGCGTTGAACATGGTGGAGTCGACCAGCTTGATGATCGGGCTGGTGTCAGCCGTGATGCTGTCGATGGTGAGGACCTCGCCGCTGTCCTCGTCCTCCTGGACGAGCTGGATGCGGAAGTCCTCCGACGCCTCGTCGAGCACCCGCTGGGCGCTCTCCGACTTCTGCAGGATCTCCTCGATAGCCGAGCGCACGCCGACCTTGACCTCGACCGGCTGGCCGAGCAGCAGCTCCATCTCGTCGATCTTCACCACGTCCGACGGATCGGCCATCACCACCGACATGCGGCCGTCGAGCTGCGCCTCGGGGATGAAGCCGTAGCGCAGCATGAGCTCGAAGGGGACGCGGCGGAACAGGTCGTTGTCGATGCGGAAGTGCGTCATATCGACGAACTCCAGCCCGTAGCGGTCGGCGAACAGCTCCGCCTCGACCCGTTCCTGGGCCAGGCGGGCCCGCGCCTGCTCGACGGTCTCCGCGCCGAGCTCCTTCTCCTGTACCGTCGTCCTGCCGTTGATGACTGCCATCTCTCCAGACTCTCCGCAACAAGTAGTGCTAGAACTTCGACTGACCGAGCATCGAGAACATCGGGAGGTAGATCGAGATCAGCAGGATCGCGATGATGATGCCCATGAACACCAGCATCATCGGCTCGACCAGCGACAGCAGACGCTGCATGCGGGTCTCGACCTGCTCATCCAGGAATTCCGACACGCTGTTCAGCATGTCGTCCAACGATCCCGTGGCCTCGCCGACCTTGACCATGTCGATGGCCATGTCGGTGAAGACCGCGCTCTTCTCGATCGCGGTATAGAAAGGCTTGCCCTCTCGCACCATCTGGATCGTCGGCTCCAGCTTGCTGCGCACGTAGGCGTTGCTGACCGACGAGACGGCGATCTCGAAGGCCGGCACGAGAGGAATGCCGCCGGAGAGCAACGTCGCGAGGGACCGTGAGAATTCCGCCAGGGCGAACCGCTGCAGGATCGGCCCGATCAGGGGGACGCGCAGCTTCAGGCGGTCCAGGGCGAGCCGGCCCGTCTCCGTGCGACCCCAGGAGCGCAGGGCGATCACCCCGGCGCCGGTCCCCAGCACGATCAGCACCCAGTTCGAGTTGGCGAACCGGGAGATGGCGAGCACGATCTGGGTGATCAGCGGCAGCTCCGCGTCCAGCTCGGAGAAGAAGCCCATGAACTTGGGCACCACATAGATCGACATCACGGCGATCATGGCGATGGAGAGGCACACCAGGACCGCCGGATAGATCAGCGCCGAGATCACCCGCCGCCGGGCGTCGAGCACCAGCCGCATGTAGCGGATGAAGCGGCGGATGACCAGCTCCAGCTCGCCGGAACGCTCGCCCGCCTTGAGCGACGCGGGGTAGAGCCGCGGGAACAGGTCGCCGTGCTCGGCGAAGGCCTCCGAGAGGTCGACGCCGCTCTTGACCCTGTCGCGGACCTCCAGCAGCACCGAGCGGAAGTGCGGGTTGTGCATCCGCTCCAGCATCAGGTCCAGGGTCTGCAGCAGCGGCAGGCCCGCCTTGAGCAGGGAGGCCAGCTCCTGGTTGAAGACCAGGAACTCCTGGTCGGGAATGCGGCGGCGGCGCAGGGAGCGCCCCGGCAGCTTGCGCGCCACCCCGCGGCGGCGCACCTCGAACAGGTGGTACCCGCGCTTGCCGAGGTCGCTGCGCAGCGCCGTCTCGTCGCTGGCCGTGAACACCTCCTCCAGCACCCGGCCGTCCGGCGTACCCACTCGACAGAAGAACTGCATCCTGGACCCTTGTCTCCTTCTCTATGGGTTCCGGCGGGGGGAGTCGCCCTCCCGCAGGGTCAGCACCAGCATCAGAGCCTCGCGGCTCTCCTCGTTCTTGGCCAGACCCAGGCTGAGCGGCTGGTCCATCCAGAGGTTGAGATGGGCGTTGAGAAGCGTGCTCTCCACCCGGTTTTCCCCCCGGCGGGCGATGCGGAAGTTCACCAGCTTCGCCCGCTGGCCGTCCTGCAGGGTGCCGAAGCGGAAGCTCACCTTGTACTCGGTCCCCAGCTCGTAGACGACCGACTGCCCTTCCACCCCCGCAAGCTGCGCCTGGGCCTGCTTCTCGAAGACATGGTATCCCAGCAGGTCGCGCAGGCGCTGGGTCAGCGCCTCCGGCAGGTCCGAGCGGTGCACCTGGGGGGACACCACCGACTTGCTCGCCCGCACCACGAAGATCTCCACCCGCAGCGGCCGCGGCGGGTGGTCGAAGTTGCGCAGCACCGGCATGATCCGGTTGATCGCGGCCTGGACGTCGCGGACGATCAGCGTGTTGCCCGCCGGCTGCAGCTCCACCGTTCCCCGCGGGGAGAGCAGCGGATGCACCAGCGCCAGCGCCTCACTGGCGCGCTGGTGCTGAAACGTGTAGGCCCGCACCACGATCTCGGCCTGCGGCTGCGCCGAAAGCATGGAAGCGAGGGCCAGAAGCCCCAGGAAGCTCGCGATGGAGCGCCGCATCGGCAACACGGAGTTTCTCGGGAGTTTATCGCGACAGGAGGCACGAGCGGCCAGGCCGCGGACGGGGGCAGGCATCATGGCTCCGGTCTGACATCAAAGCTTCTCGGGGACGTTCTCGTTGAACACCATGACCACGGGCATCCGGCCGCCGTTCATCTCGATGTGGATCCGGGAGTCGCGGTCCAGCCCCTCGACCGGCGGCTCGCCGATCTCCGGGATGGCGGCCCCGCGCGGCGGCGCCGCCGTCTCCAGCGCGGCCAGCTCGATCTCGGGGGCCTTGTCCCAGCTCAGCGAGAGGGACGCCACCGCCAGCACCGCGGCCGCCGCCCAGCGCCGCCAACTGGCGAAGCGCCGTCCCGACTCCAGCCGCTTCGCCGTGCGCATGGCGGCCACCGCCTGACGCATCGACTCCACCTCCGACCGTTCCTGGTCGGGCGGCAGGTCGGGCGCCGGCAGCCGGCGGAAGACGAGCAGGGGATCGGCCTCGAGGGCGGCGCTCCGGCACTCGCGGCAGGCGTCGAAGTGCGCCAGGGCCTCCGTCCAGCCTTCCGGATCGGCGCCGTCGCGCTCGCGGCGGACGGTCAGGTCCTTCCAGTCGGGGCAGGCCGTCATAGCGCTTCCTCCGCGTCGTCCGCCACCAGCCCGAAGCCGCCGGCGTACTCGGGGTAGCGCCGCAGCAGCTCCCGGCGCAGATACTTGCTGGCGTTGAACAGGTGGTTGCGGACCGTCGACTCGCGGCACTCCAGGATCTCGGCCACCTCGGGGGAGGAGAGGCCTTCCAGCTCGCGGAGCAGGAAGACCATGCGCTGCTTCTCGGAGAGCCCGGCCGACAGCTCGCGGAAGATCGCCGCCACCTCGGTCTGCTGCACCCGGGAGAGGTCGCGGTTGGCGCGGCCGTCGGCCACATGGAGCAGGTGCTGGCGCACCGGCTCCTGGCTGCGCTCCCGGCTCTTGCGCGACCGCAGGTGGTCGATGGCCAGGTTGCTGGCGATGCGGTAGATCCAGGTGTTGGGGCTCCACCGCTCGTCGAACTTCTTGCGGTTCTCCCACACCTTGAAGAAGGTCACCTGCACGACGTCGCGGGCCTCCTCGGAGTCGCCGCCGAGGATGCGCTGGCAGAGCTGGAGGAGCGGCCGGGTCTTGCGCCCGATCAGCTCGTCCAGCGCCGACTCGTCCCCTTCGCGGACGGCCAGCAGGAGGTCGCGGTCGGACACCTCGGCCCACGGAGCGCGCTGGGGGCTGCTGGACTGGCGGCTGGAGTGGACGAGTTTCAGCATATCTGGACCTATATACGGGGGCCGGCCTCCGGGCGTCTATATCCGCCGACGTACGCCGTCCGACGCCGACGGCCTCCGAAGCCAACCATTATACTGCCGCCCCGAGATGCGTTCCGTTCTCTGGGGACTCTACCAGCTCGCGGCCGGGGCCGCCCTGCTCCTTGCCGGGCCGTTCCTGCTCGCCCGGCGGGGGAGCCACTACCTCCCCACGCTCTCCGGACGGCTTGGCAACGGCCGGCGTAAGCCCCCGGGGCGCTCTCTGGATCCACGCCGTCTCCGTGGGCGAGGTCGGGGTGGCCGCCACCCTGGCGCGCGCCCTGCCGCCCGACCTCCCCCTGCTGGTGACCACCGTCACCCCCACCGGGCAGGAGCGGGCCCGGGCCGCCTTCGCCAACCGCGCCGAGGTCGCCTATCTTCCCTTCGACCTCGGCTTCGCCGTCGGACGCTTCTTCCGCCGCTACGAGCCCCGCGCCCTGGTGCTGGTCGAGGGGGACTACTGGCCGCTGGTCCTGCGCGAGGCGCGCCGCCGGGGGCTCCCCGTCGCCGTGGTCAACGGCCGGGTGGGCGACCGCAGCTTTCCGCCGCATGCGCCGCCTGCGCCCGCTGCTCGGCCCCCTCTTCTCCGGAGTGGACCGCTTCGGCGTCCAGAGCCGGCAGGACCACGACCGCCTGGTCAGCCTGGGCGTCGATCCCGGCCGCGTCACCGTCACCGGCAACCTCAAGTACGAGACCCCCGAGCCGCCCGCCAGGCCCGAGCTGGAGGACGCCCTGCGGCGCCTCGCCGGCGGCCGGCCGATCCTCCTCGCCGGCTCGACCATGGCCGGGGAGGAGGAACAGGTGCTCGACGCCTTCCAGGAGATCGGCGGCGGCGAGCGGGCGATGCTGGTCGTCGCGCCCCGTCACCCTGAGCGCTGGGACGAGGTCGCCGCCCTCCTGCGCTCCCGGGGGATCGGCTTCGTCCGGCGAAGCGCGCTGCCGGAGCCGGGAAAGCCCGCCGTGATCCTCCTCGACAGCCTGGGCGAGCTGGCCGGCCTCTACCGGCTGGCCGCGGCGGCCTTCATCGGCGGTACCCTGGTCCCCACCGGCGGCCACAACCCCCTGGAGCCGGCCCGCTTCGGGGTGCCGCTGGCGGTCGGTCCCTCGATGCACAACTTCCGGGAGATGGCCGAGGCCTTCGACCGCGCCGGCGCCTGGCGGCGGGTGGCGGACGCGCGGGGGCTCGCGGCGGTCTGGCGCGAGTGGCTGGACGATCCCGCCGCCGCCCGGGAGACCGGCGGGCGCGCCCTGCGGCTGGTCGAGGAGAACCGGGGGGCTTTGGCGCGGACGGTGGAGATGCTGGCGGGAGTGTTGCCGGTCCCCCGCCCGAGCCCTCACCCCCTGGCCCCCTCTCCCGACCCCTCCCTCCCTCCCTCACCGGGAGAGGGGGAAAAAGAAGTCAGGAAATGATGAAGGCTCCTGTCCCGCCCTCCTCTCCCTGGCAGCTCGTCTACGGCGGAGCGCACCGGCTGCGCTGGCGGTGGTACCGGGAACGGGCGAAGCGGCTTCCCCGGCCCGTGGTGAGCGTCGGCAATCTGCACTGGGGAGGATCCGGGAAGACACCCCTGGTGGCGGCTGTCGCCAGGCATCTGCGGGACCGAGGGCTCGCCGTCTGCGTCCTCTCCCGTGGCTACGGCGGCAAAGGGGAGGGGGTGCGGGTGGTCAGCACGGGCGAGGGTCCGCTCCTGGGTCCCCGGGTGGCGGGGGACGAGCCGGTCCTGCTGGCGGGCGAGCTGCCGGGCGTCGCCGTGGTCGTGGGCCCCGACCGCCACGAAGCCGGGCTCCAGGCCCTGCGGCGGCTGGACCCGGCTCCCGACCTCTTCTTATTGGACGACGGCTTCTCCCATCTGCGCCTCGCCCGCGACCTCGATCTTGTCGCCTTCCCGGCCGCCGATCCCTTCGGCGGCGGCCGCCTCTTCCCCTCGGGCCGCCTGCGCGAGCCCCTGGCCGCGATGGCCCGGGCGGACGCGGCGATCCTGACCGGCTCTGAAGATACCGCCGCGGCCCGGGAGCTGACTGAGGCCCTGCGTCCCTACGGCTTCACCGGTCCCGGCTTCGCCAGCGCCACCCGCCCGGGCGAGCCCCGTCTCGCCCCCGGCGCCCGGGTCTTCCTGGCCACCGCCATCGCCCGGCCGGAGAGCTTCGCCGCGACCGTCCGCGGCCTCGGCTTCGACGTCGCCGGCGAGATGCGCTTCCCGGACCACCACGCCTATCCCCCCGCCAGCCTCCAGCGCATCCAGGAGGCTTTCCGGTCCAGCGGCGCCGAGACCGTGCTCACCACCTCCAAGGACCGCGTCAAGCTCCACGGCCGCCTGGACGTCCCCCTGGCCGAGCTGCCCATCCGCGCCGAGCCCGAGCCGGCGTTCTGGGAGTGGTTGGAGGGGAGGATCGGGGAGCTTCGGGAGGAACGTTGATGCTCTCAGAACTTTACAGCGCCTCTCAGATTTTTCCGGCGGCGCTCAGAATCCTCCGATGAAGAACCGTCCCGTCCGCCACCGCGTCGAGTACGGCTTTTATCTGGCCATCAAGGGATTCCTGCGCGCCCTCTCTCCGGACGGCGCCCGCGCTTTCGGCCGCGCTCTGGGGGGATTGGCGCACCGCCTCGACCGCCGGCATCGCGAGGTGGCGCTGCGCAACATGGCCCTGGCGCTGCCGGAGATCCCGGAGGCAGAGCGGCGGCGTCTGGTCCGGGCCTGCTTCCGCCATTTCGGCGCGGCCCTCTGCGACGCCATCTCCTCGACCCGCTACGGCGCCCGCGATCTCTGCCACCGATGCTCGCTGGTGGGCTGGGAGAACCTCGAGGAGGCGGAGCGGCGGGGCAAGGGGACCTTCATCCTCTCCGCCCACCTGGGGTTCTGGGAGCTGGTCCCGCCCATGATCGGCCTCACCCGCGGCCGCATGGACACCGTCTTCCGTCCGGCGGACAACCCCTGGCTGGACCGCGAGGTGCGCGCTCTCCGCGAGCGCTTCGGCAACGCCGTGATCCCCAAGCGTGGCGCCGCCCGCAAGATGCTGGAGGTGCTGCGGTCCGGCGGCCGGGTGGGCATCCTGATCGACCAGCGGGTGCAGGAGAAGGAGGGCATCCAGGTCCCCTTCTTCGGCCGCCCCGCCCTGACCAGCCCCGTCCTCGCCCGCCTCTCCCTGCGGACCGGAGCGGCCGTGGTCCCGATCACCTGTTACCCCGAGCCGCGAGGCCGCTACCGCATCGTGGTCCGCCCGGCGATCCTCCCTCTGGAAGGAGAGGACGGGGACGAAGCCGTGGCCGCCCTCACCCGCCGGTATTTAGAGGTAGCGGAGGAGGACATCCGGGCGCATCCGGAGATGTGGCTTGTGGATGCACCGGCGGTGGGATGAGCGGAAGAAGTGAGGTTACGGCTCATTCATCTCGTCGCGATACCGGAAACTCCTGTCTGCCAGATGGACTCGCAGCTCGCGATAAAGCCGCTTCTCCTCAAAGGGCCGGCGATCCAGGCCCTCGATTCCGCAGTGCCCGTCCGCTCCAGGCAACTCCGAGAGCGGGGGATCCAGCGGATCGCGCAAGACTCTTCAGGCGTCGGTCGAGGCCGGCGACCTGAATCTGCCGGACGGCTTCAACCCGGAGCCCGAAAGCCGCGGATTCAGCCTGCACTCCTCGGATGACCAGGGCTTGCGCCACTGTGGTCCTGACACCCTCGAAGACGGAAAGCAGAGGAGGAGAACCTGTCTCCTCGGCGCGCCGTTTGTCGTTCTCGCTTAACTCGAAGTGCGAGACGTGGAGTTTTTCAGAGTCCGGTGGGAAGGTGTCTTTGAGAGTCGCAAGCCGGAAGATGGTGCCCCGCTCTAGCTCCTCCATCACCCTTTCTCGAGAGTCCGCCGCAGATACGAGAACATCTCGGGGGAAAAGAAGCCGACCTGGATGTCTTCCTGGCTGGCCCGGGCTTCCGATTCGCGGTCCATGTAGAACCAGTCGTACTTGCCGTCAGGCGTGACGTCAATCTCGAAATGATGCCGGCCCTTGTCCCAGGTCATGGAGAGCCCCCCCGTCGGGGTTACCGCCGCGTGGGGAGGGCGCACTCTTTCATCCCCTCTTTCGAGAGCGCTCCAGAGATCCCGGATCTGCTTTGCGCACGTGGGTGTGAGTGGCCCCTGAGGTTGAGCCAGTCCTCGGACGAAAGACTCCCAGGAAAGCGATGGGTCCTCGACCGGGTGCGTCATTCCGAGTCGTCCATATCCTGCGGCCATGTTTTCCCTCCAAGCATAGGATACAACGGCGACTCCTGGATTGGGAATTCCTGGCCGCGTCTCCCTACTTTTTCCCACCGCAGAGCTGGAAGTAATTCAAGAACTCCGCGATCTTCGCCGGATCGGCGGCGGAGCCGGCGTAGCTCGCTTCCTGGACCGGCTGGTCCGGGGCCGGATCGGGGCCGAACCAGATGCCCGTGCGGAGGCGGCCGGCGCCGCAGTCGGGCATCACCATGGTGACGATCCCTCGGCTGTTGCCGCTGTCGCTGCCCTTGCCGGAGATCGAGCCGCGGCTCGCGGCGTAGAGGACCTTCGTGCCGCCGGCCTGCACCTCGCCCCGCCGGATCACGTCCTCGGGATCGAAGCGCACGTTGGCGTCGAAATTGGTGTCCTTGGGCGGCGGCCCCTCGCCGCGGATGTAGCGCTCCATCTCCTGCCGGTTGTTCCGCATCTCGCGCATGTTGAAGAAGATGAAGCCACGCTCCTTGAAACCGTCGCTGCTGTCCTGGGGGTTCTCGCCGGGCGCGAACTCGCGGTCCGAGAGCATGGCCATCTCCATGACCATGGGGACGGAGAAGGCGAAGGCGGGATGGTAGCCGGCGGGGAGCTGGTCGTAGGGAAGCACCGCCTTCACCCTCTCCTCACGCTTGACCGGGTCGTTCATCGACTCCCCGAAGTCCTTGGCGGTGCGGTAGCCCCACCAGGTCAGCCCCGCCATGGCGAACATCGCGAGCACCACGGCGAGGCCGCAGCCCACGACCACGTAGATCCAGGGAGAGGTGGCCTTCTTCTGCGGACGTCCGCTGTAGGGATCCATGGCTACATTTTATCCGGAACGGGCACGCCGAGCAGCTCGCTCAACGTCTCCAGGCAGCGGCGGAAGATCTGCGCCGTGGCCAGCCGGGCCGCCCGCACCCGCGGATCCTTCTCCTGGAGGATCGGATTGGTGCGGTAGAAGGTGTTGAACCGCTGCGCCACCTCCAGGGCGTGGCGGGCGATCAGGGAGAGCTCCAGCGACTCCGCCGCCTTCTCGACCGTCTCGCTGGTCTGGGCGACTTGGAGGATCAGGTCCCACATGTCCTCGCCCCACAGCTCGTGGCCGACGGCGGCGACCTCGTCCGCGAAGACGTCGGCCGGCATCCCCTCCTGCTGCAGCCGGCGGCGGATGTTGCGCGCCCGCACCACGGAGTACTGGAGGTAGGGGCCGGACTCCCCTTCGAAGGACAGCGCCTCGTCGAAGTCGAAGGCGATGACCCGGTTGTTGGTCGCCTTGATCATGAAGAACCGCAGGGCGGCGGTGGCGATCTGGCGGGCCAGGGCGTCGAGCTCGGCGTCCCCCAGGTCGGGATTGCGCTTCTGGGTCTCCTCCCGCGCCTTGAGGATGAGCTGGTCGATCAGGTCGTCCGCCTTGACGCCGATCCCCTTGCGGCCGGACATCTCCAGCCGCTTTTCGTCCTCGGCCGACTCCTCGATATAGCCGAGCTGGCGGGCGGTGGCCGGCGAGAGGGCGACCATCTCGTAGGCGAAGTGGACCGAACGCTCCGCCTCGGCGGTGTGGTCCAGGGCCTGGAGGCCGGCGCGGACGATCTTCTGGAGATAGCTCTGGCGCACGTCGATGACGTTGAAGACCCGCCAGGCGCGGCCGAAGAGAGGATGCACCTCGACACCGTCGTGGACGGTCTCCCAGACCCCTTCCTCAGCCCAGAAGCGGTAGCCGAAGTCGCGGCCCAGCAGGCCGAACTTCCAGAGCTGGTAGGCGATGTCCTTGCCCACGTAGGTCACCGTGCCGTCGGAGCGGATGATGACCTTGTCCGGGTCCTCCAGGCCGGCGAACTCCTCGGCCTGCGACAGCGGCATGACCCAGCAGCCGGCGTTCTTGCCGTCTTTTTCCAGCCGCACGGCCCCCGTCTCCTTGAGGAGGCCGAAGGCGTGCTCGAAGAACCGCTGCCCCAGGATCTCGCTCTCGCGGGTCAGCAGGTCGTAGGAGACCTCGATCCGGCGCATGGTGGCGAGATGGCGGGAGACGATCCGCCGGGCGATCAGGCGGCCCATCTCCGCCCGCTCGCCTTGGCCGATCTCCATCTGGTGGAGGGTATCGCGGCGGAGCGTCTGGCGCCCGGCCTTTCCTTCGGCATCCTCTTCATACCAGCGGCCGACCTCGCTGTAGAGGTCCCAGCAGTAGTAGTCGAAAGGCTCGGGGATGGCCGCCACGTCCGCCAGCGAGAGGCCGCGCAAGTCGACGAAGCCCACCACCACGTCGGCGAGCTGGACGCCGGTGTCGTCGATGTAGTTCTGGATCTCGACCGGGTATCCCAGGCTCTTCAGGGAGCGGCCGAGGACGTCGCCGAGCACGGCGTTGCGCAGGTGGCCGATGTGGGCCGCTTTGTTGGGGTTGATGTTGGTGTGCTCGATGACCACCTTGCCGCCGCGCGGAGCGCCGCCGCCGTCCACGAGGGGGGCGTCCAGCAGGGCGGCGGCGAAGGCGGGCCGGTCGAGGAAAAAATTGAGGAAGCCTGCCCCCTCGACCCGCACGTCGCGCACGATGCCGGGCCGCTCCAGGGCGGCGGCCAGCTCTTCGGCGATGGCGCGGGGGTTGCGCTTGAGCACCCGGGCGAGCTGCAGGCCGGCCGGCGAGGAAAGGTCGCCCAGCTCGCGCCGCGGCGGCACCTCGAGAACCGGCTCGTGCTCGACGCCGAAACGCTCCTGGATCGTGGCGGCCAGGGCGGCCGCGAGTCCTTTCTTCAGCTCCGTCCACATTGCGGCGTGGAGTCTACACTATGAGGATCGGCGAGCCTTGATATCATCCCAGGGGGAGGGATGATGGCGGAAATGGCTGAGGACAAAGCCGGCGACCGGGCCGACAACAGGGTGGTCGTGACGATGGACCGGACCCAGCTCGAATTGATCGAGGGGGACATCACCGATCTGGAGGTCGACGCCATCGTCAACGCCGCCAACGAGCAGCTCCAGCTCGGGACCGGAGTGGCCGGGGCCATCCGCCGCAAGGGCGGGGCCTCGATTCAGGAGGAGTGCAACCGCATCGGCGGCACTCCGGTGGGGACGGCGGTGATGACCGGCGCGGGCAGTCTCAAAGCCAAGCAGGTGATCCACGCCGTGGGGCCCATGATGGGCCAGGGGGACGAGGACAAGAAGCTGGCCGCGGCCGTGCGCGCCGCCCTGGCGCTGGCGGACCGGCGGGGCATGAAGTCCATCGCGCTGCCGGCCATCTCCACCGGCAACTTCGGCTTCCCCATCGAGCGGGCCGCCCGCATCATGCTGACCGAGATCCACCGCTTCCTCCAGGGGGGCACCAAGCTGGAACGGGTGGTCCTCAGCCTCCACGGCGAGGAGGCCTTCAACGTCTTCAAGCGCGAGCTGCGCCGCGGGTTCCGGTAGCGGCTTGAGCGACCGGCTGCCGCCCGCCGTCGTCCTGGTCCGCCCCCGGGAAGAGGGCAACGTCGGGTCCACCGCGCGGGCGATGGCCAACATGGGCCTGGACCGCCTGATCCTGGTGGAGCCCGCCGCGCCCTTCGGCAAGGTGGCCGTCGCCTTCGCCGTGGGGGCGAAGCGGGTGCTCGACGGCGCCGTCCGCGCCGCCAGCCTGGAGGAGGCCCTGGCCCCCTTCCGGCGGGTGGTGGGGACCACCTCGACGCGGGACCGGCGGCTGGGCGTCCCCGTCCTCGATCCCAGGGAGCTCCCCGGCTGGCTGGCTCAGGACCCGCCGGACACCCCGACCGCCCTGGTCTTCGGCCCCGAGGTCGGGGGGCTGACCAACGAGGAGCTGGCCCTGGCGAGCGCGGTCGTCACCATCCCCTGCTCGCCGGTCCAGCCCACCCTGAACCTCGGCCAGGCCGTGCTGATCCTCGCCTACGAGCTGTTCCAGTCCCGGGGCGAAGCCCTCGTCCCGTCCGCCGGGGCCGAGGCTCCCGCCACCGCCGCCGAGCTGGACGGCCTGCTGGGCCACGCCGCCGGCGTGATGCGGCGGGTCGGCTTCGCCCGCGACTCTTCCTTCGAAGGGGTGCTGCGCGACCTGCGGCGCCTGGCCGCGAGGGCGGCGCCGTCGAGCCGGGACGTGGCGATCCTGCGGGGAATCTGCCGGCGGACGGAGGGGGCGTTGGGGAAGAACCCTCACCCCCTGGCCCGGTCGATCTCACATGGGCCCGACCCCTCCCTCCCTCCCTCACCGGGAGAGGGGGAAGAACCGGGCTAGCTCACGTCCTCGTCGTCGTCGTCTTCCTTCGGGACCGCCAGCTTGGTGAAGCCGCGGGTGACCATCTGGTAGGTCAGCGCGGCCATGCAGCGGCGGGCCACCTTGCGGACGCTGGAGGGGTGGTAGCCCATGCGCTCGGCGACCTCGCCGGAGTCGTAGCCGAGGCCGTAGCGCAGACGGAGGAGCTTGCGGCAGCGCGGCGGCAGCTCCTCGAGGAGGTTGTTGAGGTCCCACAGCAGCTCGGAGCGCTCCTGCGGCGCCGCGACCGGCTCGGAGAGCAGCTCCAGGATGGCGGTGTCGACCGAGTTGTAGAGGTTGTTGCGCCGCTTGCGCCAGTAGACCACGCAGCGGTTGCGCAGGGTGACGAGCAGCCACGCCTCGGGGTCCTGGATCACGTCCCACTTCTGGATGGTCGAGATCAGGGCTTCCTGGACCAGGTCTTCCGCGTCATGCGCGGGAATGCGATAGCGGCCGAGGACCTGCTTAAGCCTCGGGCGGAGCCGTCGCAGAAGCTGGTCCAGCGACTCTCTTTCCGTCGGTTGTCTGGACACTGCCATTTGCCGTTCGTCGTCCTGCCGAGGAAAGCTCCCACCGTTCGCGTCCGGCAATGATAACCCGGAAGGGTGCTCTTTCCCAGACGTTGTGCTGGATTCCAGCGCGGGAAGTGGGTGATAGACTCCAGCCCCGCATGATTACGACCGCCGAGAACCGTTCCCGCGTCGCTCTGAGCCTCCGGCGTGCGCCGGTCATCGGGGTGGTGCGCACCGCCTCCCTGGAGGAGGCCCGCTCCCAGGCCCGGACGCTGGCCGAGTGCGGCGTCGAGCTGGTCGAGATCACCTTCACCGTGCCGGGAGCCCCGGGTCTGGTCCGGGAGCTGCTGGCGGCCCGGGGCGGCGAGGGACCGCCCTGGTTCGGCATGGGCACCGCCACCAACGCCGTCCGCGCCCGCGAGGCGGTCGCGGCGGGCGCCGAGTTCCTGGTCACGCCCAACGTCAGCGCCGAGGTGGCCGCGGTGGCCCGGGAGGCGGGACTGTTCCTGGTCATGGGCGCGCTCACCTGCACGGAGATCGTGACGGCCAGCGAGCTGGGGGCGGACCTGATCAAGGTCTACCCGCTGCCCACGGTGGGCGGACCGGCCTACCTCTCGACCATCCGCGGGCCGCTGGGGGACATCCCCATGCTGGCCGCCGGCGGCTTCGGCGTCGAGGAAATCCCGGCCTACGCCCGGGCCGGCGCGGTGGCGTTCGGCCTCGGCGCCCCGCTGCTCGGCGTGGGCGCCGGCGAGGACGAGCCCCGGCGCCGCATCGCCCGAGCCCTCGCCCTGGCCCGGGGCGAGTCCGTCGCCGCTACTCTTGAGGAGGAGAAATGAGCTCAACCCCGCCCCGGCAGGTCGTGTTCGACGCCACGCCCGAGATCTTCGCCACCGACACCGCGGGTTCCTTCACCTATCCCCTGCTGGTGGCCGGCAAGGCGTTCCTGGGCACCAGCTCCTACGACGAGGTGCGCTTCGTCTTCTCGATCTGGCACCCCTCGGGGCAGCGCACCATCGACCTCGACCGCGCCTACGTCGAGCTGCGCGCCAACTTCGACCCGGACGAGGACCACTGGACCAAGATCGCCGAGATCGAGCCCGTGGTCCCGCCCTACGCCGGCGGAGAGAGCTTCGACGGCTGGATCGTGCTGCCGATCCTGGGCAGCACCAGCGCCTTCGCCGTCGTCGGCAGCGGATTCGAGGCGCGGGCGCGCCTGCAGATCCGCGCCAGCGCCTATTTCGTGGCCTGAGGAAGGAGATAGGGATGAGCAGCCTGCGAGCCTACCTGGTCTTCAGCGGAAGCGGCCCGCTCCTGCTGCTGTCCAGCTTCCCCAAGCTCACGGACGAGCGGCTGGTCAGCAAGCTCCGCTACAAGGGGATCGACAAGTTCTTTGCCTACGAGGTGGACATGGACGCCGTCAAGGAGCGCTACGCCGCCTCCTTCGACACCGTGGCCAAGGACCTCGAAGGCGTCGAGGACATGCGGGTGCTCGACTTCAACGGGCACCAGATCATGACCAATTTCCACCGCGACCGGCTGGGGGAGCCGATCAAGTTCGAGGGCTGACCTCCCCCCTCCGCGCCCCCCCCGAGGGGATGTCCCGTTTCCGACGGGGGCGCGCACTACATAGACAGCATTCCAAGTTCTCTTGAAGTCCTCTGATCCTCAAAGGCGCTGAAGTGGTAGTGCGCCCCGCCGCCGGCCTTGTTCCTAGGGGGGCCCGGCGGCGGGACGCGAGTTCCCTCCCTTACCGTCCGCCGCCTCCCAGGGGGTGTCCGGCGCGTCGCGATCTGACGTAAGATTTCCGCGGCCTGCCGAAACCCGTGAACCGTCCTTCAGCCACCGTCGCCGTCCTCGCCGAGAAGCCCGCCGTCGCCCGGGACATCGCCCGTGTGCTCGGCGCCACCGAGAGGGGAGAGGGGTTTCTCCGCGGCAACGGCTACGTCGTGACCTGGGCCATCGGCCATCTGGTCACCCTGGCGCAGCCCCATGAGATCAATCCGGACTGGCGGAAGTGGCGGCGGGACCTCCTGCCGATGCTCCCCCGCGATTGGCCCCTCGTGGTCTCCGAGGAGACCCGGGCGCAGTTCGAGGCCGTCCGCAAGGTGATCAACGCGCCGGAGGTGGAGCGGGTCGTCTGCGCCACGGACGCCGGCCGCGAGGGCGAGCTGATCTTCCGCTACATCTACGAGGCCGCCGGCTGCCGCAAGCCGGTCCAGCGGCTGTGGATCTCCTCCCTCACGGCCAAGGCCATCCAGGACGGCTTCCGCAAGCTGCGGGACGGCCGCGATCTCGACCCGTTGGCGGACGCCGCCCGGGGCCGCAGCCGGGCCGACTGGCTGGTGGGGATGAACCTCTCGCGGGCCTACGCCCTGGACTTCAACGAGGACCTCTCCGTCGGGCGCGTGCAGACCCCCACCCTCGCCATGGTGGTGGAAAGGGAGCTGGCCATCCGCGCCTTCGTGCCGGAGGACTACCTGGAAGTGATCGCGACCTTCTCGCCCACGACTTCCTCCACGGGCGGCGGCCCCGGCTACAAGGGCACCTGGTTCCGCGGCGAGACGCCCAATCCCGAGGCCAAGCGGATCAAGGCCGAGCCCGGCAAGGAGGGGGAAGACCTCCAGGAGGCGGCGCGGATCGTCCAGCGGGCGAAAAACGGCCAGGCCGCCGTCGAGTCCATCCGCTCCGAGACCAAGCGGATGGCGCCGCCGCTGCTCTACGACCTCACCGAGCTGCAGCGGCACGCCAACCGCCTCTACGGCTTCAGCGCCAAGAAGACCCTGGGGCTCGCGCAGACCCTTTACGAGCAGAAGAAGCTCATCAGCTACCCCCGCACGGACAGCCGCCACCTCTCCACCGACGTGGCCGCCACCCTGGGGGAGATCGTGCGGGCCGTCCAGGGCCCCTATCTCGACAAGCTCGCTCCCGGCACCGGCGAGCGGCCCTTGAGCCGGCGCTTCGTGGACGACTCCAAGGTCACGGACCACCACGCCATCCTCCCCACCCCCACCTCGCCGGAGGGGGCCGGCCTCTCGGAGGACGAGCGGAAGATCTACGACCTGATCTGCCGGCGGCTCCTCTCCGCCTGGCACGACGACCACGTCTGGTCCGTCACCACGGTGATCACCGCCATCACCAACCCGCCCCGCTCCGGGGTCGGCGAGCCGTTCGTGGACCGCTACCACAGCACCGGCACGCTGGTGGAGCAGGTAGGGTGGAAGGTGCTGGACGTCGAGAAGAAGAAAATGGACGCCAAGGACACCAGGGACGGCAAGGACAACAAGGACGACGAGGGCGCCGCCTCTCCCGAGGAGAACCAGGACCTGCCGCCGGGCCTCGCCCAGGGGCAGCGGCAGGAGGTGCTGGACGCCAGGGCCGTGGCCAAGCAGACCCGTCCTCCCAAGCGCTTCACCGAAGCCACCCTGCTGACCGCCATGGAGACGGCGGGCAAGACCCTGGACGACAAGGAGCTCTCCGAGGCCATGAAGGAATCCGGCCTGGGCACCCCCGCCACCCGCGCCGAGATCATCGAGACGCTGCTCCGGCGGGAGTACATCGTCCGCCAGGGCAAGTCCCTGGAGGCCACGGACAAGGGAATCCGGCTGATCGAGGTGGTGCATCCCCACGTGAAGAGCCCGGCCATGACCGGCCAGTGGGAGGCGCAGCTCCAGCGGATCCAGCGGGGGCAGGGGGAGCTTGGGGAGTTCATGCGGGGGATCGAGGAGTACGTGGAGGGGTGGTGGGCGGGAACGGCTCGGCGGCCCCCCCGCCCGGGCCCTCACCCCCAGCCCCTCTCCCGACCCCTCCCTCCCTCCCTCACCGGGAGAGGGGAGCCCGATCCGCGGGTGGAGCCTAGTCGGAATGGTGGCGCGCCGCCGACCCGCCTCCCTGCCCCTCTCCCCCTGGGAGAGGGGTCTCAAACCAGACTAACTTCTCCCCCTCTCCCGGTGAGGGAGGGAGGGAGGGGTCGGGCCCATGCGGGATCAACCGGGCCGGGGGGTGAGGGCCCGGGCGGGGGGCCGGCCAACGGCGGCTCTCTGGAAACCCTCCTCCACGACGTCTTCCGCCTCCAATCCTTCCGTCCCTACCAGGAAGCCGTCTGCCGCGCCGTGGTCGAGGGCCGGGACGTCCTCCTGGTGATGCCCACCGGCGCCGGCAAGTCGCTCTGCTACCAGCTCCCGGGACTGGCCCGGGGGGGCACGACGCTGGTGGTCTCGCCGCTCATCGCTCTCATGGAAGACCAGGTCGCCAAGCTCCGGGAGCTGGGTCTGCGGGCGGAGCGCATCCACTCGGGGCGGGACCGGTCGGCGTCGCGGCAGGTCTGCATCGACTACCTGGCGGGGCGGCTCGACTACCTCTTCATCGCCCCCGAGCGCCTGGCCGTACCCGGGTTCCCGGAGATGCTCGCCAAGCGCAAGCCCGCGCTCATCGCGGTGGACGAGGCGCACTGCATCTCGCAATGGGGGCACGACTTCCGCCCGGACTACCGTCTGCTGGGCCAGCGCCTCCCCATGCTGCGGCCGGCGCCCGTCATCGGCCTGACCGCCACGGCGACGCCGCAGGTGCAGGACGACATCGCCGCCCAGCTCGGCTTCGCGCGGGAGGGGCGGTTCATCCACGGCTTCCGGCGCACCAACATCGCCGTCGAGGTGGTGGAGATGCTCCCCTCGGAGCGCCGGCAGACCGTGCGGCGGGTCCTGGCGGACCGGGAGCGGCGGCCGGCCATCGTCTACGCGCCCACCCGCAAGGAGGCGGACGCGCTGGGTGCGGAGCTGGGCGAGGATTTCCCCTCCGCCGCCTACCACGCCGGCATGCCCACCGCCGCCCGCGACAAGGTCCAGGCGGCCTTCCTCGCCGGCCGGCTGGAGGTGATCGTCGCCACCATCGCCTTCGGCATGGGGGTGGACAAGCCGGACATCCGCACCGTCATCCACACGGGCCTGCCGGGCAGCGTCGAGGGCTACTACCAGGAGATCGGCCGCGCCGGCCGCGACGGCCAGCTCTCGCGGGCCATCCTCCTCTACTCCTTCGCCGACCGCCGGAACCACGAGTTCTTCCACGGCCGCGACTACCCCGAGGTGAACGAGTTGGAGCGGATCTTCCGCACCCTGCGGCAGGAGTCCCAGGTCGACGGCCAGCTCCGCAAGCGCCTCGCCATGGACGAGGAGCTCTTCGAGCGCGCCCTGGAGAAGCTCTGGATCCACGGCGGCGCCCTGGTGGACGCGGACGGCAACGTCGCCCTGGGAGCGGACGGCTGGCAGCGGACCTACCTGGCGCAGCGGGACCACAAGCTGGAACAGCTCGACCGGATGATCCGCTACGCCGAGTCCCACGGCTGCCGCATGCTCCACCTGGTGCGGCACTTCGGCGACCAGGAGGACTCGGGCGCGCCCTGCGGCCTGTGCGACGTCTGCGTTCCCGAGGACTGCTCGCTGCGCCGTTTCCGTCCTCTGAACAACCTGGAACGGGACCTGGCGGGCCGCATCGTGACCTCGCTCCAGTGGCGGGACGGCCAGTCCACCGGCCAGCTCTACCGTGAGGTCTGCCCCGAGGAGCTGTCGGACCGCAAGTCCTTCGAGCGCCTCCTGGGCGGCATGGTCGCGGGCGGGCCTGCTGCGGCTGGCGGAGGACGCCTTCGAGAAGGAAGGGCGGACCATCCGCTTCCAGCGCGCCAGCCTGACTCCCGAAGGAAACCGGGCGGACGAGGCGGCCCTGGACCGGGTGGAGATGGCCGAGGAGATGCCGAAGACCCGCAAGAAGCGGGACCGCAAGGAAAGAGCCGAGAGGCCTGGGAAGGGGAAGTCCCGGCGGCCGGTCCAGGAGTCCTTCGTGCCCGAGTCGGCCCCTGATCCGGCCTCCCCCAGACTGGTCTTCGCCCTCAAGGAGTGGCGCCGTCAGGAAGCCAATCGCCGGCACATCCCCGCCTTCCGCATCCTCACCGACCGCGCCCTGACCGCCCTCGCCGCCGCCCGCCCCCGCGACGAGACCGACCTCCTCAACGTCCCCGGGATCGGCCCCTCGATCGTGCAGAAGTATGGCCGGGAGATCCTGGGGATCGTATCTACTACTGGCTGACGCGGAAGTTCGCCACGGTCTGCCGTACGTTGTTGATGGACTGCGCGTTGTCCTGGGACGCGGTCCCGGTTGGCCAGCCGTTGTAGGGAATCCGCGGATTCGAGAAGCGGAGGATCCGGGTACACGGTAGCGAGCAGGCGTAGGCCATCATCGTGCGGAACCTGAAGAGGGGATCTTTGTAACCGTAGGAGTAGCTGTAGGCCGCCGGACCGATCGGATCATCCGGCGCGTGATCGCTGCCCATGTTGTGCGCCAGCTCGTGACCGAACCCGTAGGTCGGGCTGATGCACTGGCGGGCGATGTAGCTGAAAGCCGACGACTCGAAGTCGGGACCGATCGTCGACATCACATAGGCGACGCCGCAACCGTTGGCGACGCTGTTGCCCACCAGCATGACCAGATCCGCCTTGTACTGGTTGCGCAGAGCATGGACGCTGTCCATGAAGCCGTCGTTGGTGATGCGCAGGCGCTGCAGGTCGATTCCGATGCGCTCCGTGGATTCCGTGTACTGGATCTCGGTCCGATGAACCAGCCGCAGCCGCGTCTGGATGCCGCTGTTGGCGAAGGCGGTGTTGGTCTCCGTCACTCCCAGGGAGATCAGGTTCTCGATCCCCCGCCTGCCGCCGGAGGCGGAGCGGGCGGCGGGGGTGTAGACCACCAACAGGTCTACCGTCGAACCGTCGTCGGCCTTTTCTACCCTGCCCGGGCGGCGGGGGCGCCGGACGGTGTCCGCTTCTACCTCGATCGGCTCCGCGCCGTCCGGGAACACTGTGAGGTCCAACTGCTCGACGACGTGGAAGCCCTTCGGGGTGGAGCGAACCCGGTAGGCGGCGCCTGGCAGGGTGACGCTGCCCACCAGGGAACCGCCGCCGGCCACCAGGGCCACGTGGGTTTCCGTCATCCCCTTCAGATGGCCGACCCAGGAAACGCTGTCAGCGGTCTCGAAGGCGACGCGGTCCAGGACAGCCGTGAAGGTGGCGCCAGGGAAGAGGTCGAGCCGAAGCTCGGAGCCCGCGGCCTTGCCGGCACTGACCGCGAAACGCTCAAAGTCGACCCGCACCGCGCGGCTGCGCGTCACTCCGATCTCGTCGGACTGGACGGCGGCCTTGGCGGAGCTGGGTGTGAAGAGGCCCCCGCCTGAGACGGCGGCGAAGGAGGGAACGGTGAAGAACAGGCAGAGGAAACCGGTCCGTGCAGCCATGTTCATATTCATGGCAGCAGATTATAAAGCGTGATTGGCTCCCCCAACCGTTTCGCCATCACCCACGCCACCAGCCCGAAAGTCATGCGGGCGTTGATCTCCCCCAGGGGATGCAGGGCCGTCAAGCCGTCCTCCCAGCGGTACTCCCAGGCGTCGATCCCGAACGGGCCCTCATAACCCTCTCGTCTAAGAGCGTCTCCGACAGCCAGGGCGGTCTCCGTTAGGCGGTCCCGGATCTCAGAAGAGATCGGAGAGGTGAGATCAATCCCGCTGAACTGCCCCTTCCTGTCCACCCACTGCCGATGGACTCCGACGATCCGCGTTTCCTCTGAGGTCAGCAGGGCCGAGACGCCATAGTCGGCGACGCGGTCCATCCAGGGCTCGAAGAGGAGCGGGCCGTGCCGTTCGAAGAGGCGCTCGACGGTCCGGCGCGCCTTAGGATCGGAGAAGTCGGTCCGTTCGATGTAGCGGTCCCGGCCGGCGGCCGAGAGAGGCGCCTTCACGATCCAGCTCGGGGGCGCGCCGTCGAGATCCGCCAGGGACTCCACCATCCTCGCTCCCGGCAGGGCGCAGCCGAGATCCCGGGCGACCCGGAGACAGAAGGCGCGGTGGTGGACCCTGGCGACTACAGAAGGCGCGGGGACTGGCAGGCGCCAGAGAAGCTCGTGGAGGGGAGCATCCAAGGAGACCGGCACGCGAGGCCGGACGCCGTTGGGCGGCCACATCGGGCGTCTCGCACCAGGCCAGGACCTCGTCCAGCGGGAGGGAGATCGCGAAGCGGCCCGGATCTCGAGGACCGGGCAGCGGGAATCCGGGGACCTCCGGAAGCTCTGTTTCCAGGGAGCGCGGGAAGCCAGAGCCGGTCTCCCTCGCGGGCGAAGACCCGGAGGAGCGTGGCCATCCGCGAAGCCTTGGCGAGGACGGACCGGGAAGGCGTGGCCGTGCCGCCCGGCGAGGTCGTCCTCACCCAGGAGGTTGCCGAGGATGCGCCGTGCCACGATCCTCATCGTACAATCAACGCCCAATCCATTCCGTTTCAGGAGGGACAAGATGGCAGATCCTACCGAGGTGAACGATCAGATTACGGATCTGGTGAAACCGGAAGAGGAGCATGCGGAAGGCGAGTCGACGCAAGCCTCAGGCGAGGACTCCCACGCGGAAGGGGACGAGTAGCGGCTACCCCTCGCTCTCCTCCAGCCGCCGGATGAACTCCGCATCCAGCCCGGCGGCTTCCCTTCCCTCGCGATGAAAGGTGCGGCCCCGGGCCCTGATCGGACGCAGGGGCCAGGTCAGGTTCGACAGGAAGGCATCCCAGGCGGACTCGTCTTCCCCTTTGAAGACCTGGAGCCAGGTCCAGCCGAAGCGTACATGCTCGATCTCGTCCTGATGGACCCGCTCGATCACGGTGGCGGTCTTGAGGTCCCCCGCCCGGCGGGCCGCCTCGGCGTACTCCGTCGTGTGGTCGAGATTGGCGTTCTCGAACGTCAGCGACATGGCGCAGAGGAAACGCAGAGGCGTGGTGATCGATTCGATTTTCTTCCAGAAATAGCCGTTGACCGGAAAGTCGCCGAAGCGAGCGCCGGCGTCCTCGGCCCGGGCGATGTACATGCGGGTGTGCCGTTGCTCGTCCTGGAGGATGCGGAGCAAGCCGCGCCGGAATTCCGGCGGCGTGTCCGGGAAAACGAGAAGCGCCCAGGCGAACAGCTCCGCCGCCTGGAGCTCGAAGTTGGCCAGCGCGTGGAGGATGCGCGCCCTCTGGGCCGGGTCGTGGAAGCCCTCGATGGACGGGACTTCCACACGCTGGAACCGGAGATGCGGCGGCCGGCCCGGGGTCTCGATCCGCAGGGGGGGACCCGGTTCATCGTCCGTCAACCCGGCGGGAGGCGGCGCGAGCTTGACGTCCAGGTCCTCGGTCAGGACCACGGCGCTGGCGAATTCCCGGATCTCCATCTCAGAGTCCCTGCTGGACGCGGCCGGCGATGCGCTCGGCGATCTCCCTGGAGAAGGCGGCGGTGTAGTGGAGGCGGTCGACGTAGAGCGGCCGCCGCTCGTCTTTCTGAAGATCCCCCAGCCAGAGGAAATTCCGGCCCAGGCTCGGCAGGCCCTGCTTCTCCATGGCGGCGTAATGGACGGAGTCCCCGAAGACAGGACCCGCCGGCGGCTTTTCCCCTTTTTCCCACCAGAGGAAGTGATGGCGCAGGTCGTAGCGCCAGTCCGGGGACGGCTGCCAGACGAACAGCGGCTTGACGCCGAAGCTGGCGCAGATGCCCTCGATCGAACGCTTGTTGCGCAGCCAGCGGGCCACGGTGTCCTCGCCGTTGCCGAAGGAGGACCCTTGAGGGGCGGACAGCATCGCCCCCATAGGGGATTCGATCAGCTTGCGCAGGTGATCGCTGTAGTAGGGGTCGCGCTGGTGCTCGTTGATGCCGTCGATGAAGACCGCGACCTCCGGCGGCGCGCTCCCGGCCGCCAGGAGCGACTGGAACAGGGCCAGCTCCTGGGCGCTGTAGAAGTACCCCTGGCCGAAGTTGTAGACGCGGATCGGCGCGCCGGGGAAGCGGCGGCGGAGGGCCCCCTGGAGGAACGACGGGATCGTCTCCTCGTCCGGCAGGCCGTAGCCGAAAGTCGTGGAGCCGCCGAAGACCCAGACGTTGTGGACCCCCTGCGCCATCGGCCAGGGACCGGGATCGCGGCCCAGCCGGTAGCCGGGCTCGACGACGTTCACGAACCGGCCGCGGAAGGGCTTCTCCTGGAACTGGGTGTAGGGATGGAAGCGCAGCGGCCGTCGCCGCGATTCCGCGAGCAGGTCCTCCACCCGCTGGCGGGACCAGCCGGGATAGATCCGGGCCAGCTCACGGTCGTCCAGGGCCAGCGTCGGCACGGTCCGCTTCCACATCCCGCCGCCCACGCCCTGGGCAAGGCGGATCAGGGGGATGCGCCGGAGCGGCGAGTCGATCCCCAGCTCCGGCCGCTTCGTGATCCCCCCGGAATCCGTCAGCGCGTAGCCCACGGCGATCAGCAGGTTGAGCAGGACGAACCCGAGGACGGTGTTGAGCAGGACGACGGCGACCGTCGCGTAGGTGGAGCGCCCTTCCTCTCCTCCCTTCCGCCGCAGGAACGAGCTCGCCAGCAGGACGAGCCCGGACAGGGTCAGGATCGCCTGCCGCTCGCCGAAGCCGGGCTGGCCGATGCCCAGGAAGTCGGACGCGAGCCCCAGGAACAGCAGAATCCCGGCCACGATGCGAACGATCCACAGGAAGAACATGGGGAGGAAACCTTATCCGAAAAGCAAAAGGGCGGGGACTTGTCCCCCCGCCCTTGCGATCTCCTGGAGAGCGGTCTAGTAGCGGAAAATGGCTGACAGCACCAGCGTCCGAGGCGAGGAGAACTGCGTTCCCGTGCCGAAGAGCGGGTTGTTGGACGGCTTGCTCAGGGATGGGCTGCGGACCGGGTCGTTGACGACGAATGGCGTGTTGAGCAGGTACCGGTTGTCCACGTCGAGAGTCGCCTGCTCGTCGAACACGTTGATCATCCGGGCTTCGAGCTCCAGGCCGACGCCGCCGAAGCGGAATTCATAGGAGGTCAGCAGGTCGACGTTGAGCCAGTCCTCCATCTGCCGCGAGCCGGCGGACTCCAGATAATAGTGATAGCCCGAGGAGACGTTGGTCGCGGGTTGGGCCCGGGCTTCCCAGGCGCCGCCGCTCTGGTAGCGGACGTAGGTGCCGACGTTCAGCCGGTCGAGCGGCTCGATGGTGGCGAACAGCTTGGCCAGATGCGTGCGGTCGCCGCGCAGCAGGCCCTCGCGGTTCTGGTTGATCAGCACGCCCGGGCCGTCCTGGAGGATCGAGGAGTTGTAGAAGAGCTGGTCGGCGTAGTCGATATCCCAGTTCCCTTCCAGGCGGCTCCAGGTGTAGCTGGCGCTGACCCGCAGGCGCATGAGGCGGTCGTCCACCGCGCGGCGGTTCAGTTGCAGGGTGGCGGCGGTGTACTCCCGGAAGGCGTCCGGAAGCTGGGAGACGCGGAACGGGCCGTTGCCCAGACCGTCGGCGCTCACGTCCTCGAAGATGTCGCTGACCTCGCGGTACATCCCCCAGATCTCGGCGGACCACACGGCGCCGAGGGGCCGCGCGTAGCCGACGAGGATCTCGTCGGTGTACATCGGGTCGAGCCCGTCGTCGATCGTCTTGCTCTGCGTGTTGGCCGCCGGCACGTCCGAGATCAGGGCGCCGGTGACGGCGTCGAAGGTGGCCCGGGTGGTGAAGATGCGGGTCGGCGAGGCGGCGCGGGTGAGCGACTTGTTCTCGGTGTTCATATAGCGGCCGAAGTTGGCGTAGATCTTGTCGCCCCGCTCGGGGCTGGGGACGAACGAGAAGCCGAGCCGCGGCTGGATCTGCTGGTCCCAGTCGAAGGTCAGGATCTTGGCCTTGGTCTTCGTCCCCGGGGTGGAGCCCAGCCCCTCGCCGAAGTACTCGTCCTTGTTGACCAGCAGGCCGGCGGTGAACGTCGTCCGCTCGCCGAAGGTGATCTGGTCCTGGAGGAAGACGCCCAAGGTGTCGGCGCGGCCGGTGTGCGGCGGCTGGATGGAGACGTACGAGGCGGAGAGGCGCGGGCCCGTGGTGGCCGTCGCGGGGACGAAGGTGATGGCCCCCCAGCCGTTCGCCCTGCGCTCGAGGCTCTCCTCGCTGCGGTCGTAGGTCACCCCGCCGCGCAGGTCGTGGCGCGTGCCGCCCCAGGTGGCGAACTTCTGATAGGCGAGCCTCGCCTCGTCACGCTCGAAATCCTGGAAGTTGTAGAGGTCGCCGCCGCCGACGTTCTGGCCCGCGGCCGTGGCGCCGCCGACGATCAAGCCCGTCGCGGTGGTGAACCGGCCCACGAGGTCCGGGCGGGCGGCGTTGAAGGCCGGACGGTAGCCCCGGTCGGTGATCGGGATGCTGGAGTTCTTCTCCTCGTTGTGGTTCAGCTTCAGCTCGGTGAAGCTGTCGGCGGTGAGGTTCCACACCCAGGAGAAGGTCCCCAGCAGGTAGTCGGTCGAATCCGTGGTCGCGACCGACGGATGGGTGTTGACCCCGATGCCGGCGTTCTCCGTATCGGTGTCCCGCGAGCGGATGGCGAGATTGAGGAGATGGGTCGACCCGGGTTGCGCGGTGAGCTTGCCGAAAAGCTCCTGGGTTTCCAGGTCCTGATCGGGCACCGCGCCCAGGTTGTTGCGGCGATCGGTCGTGGTCGTGGCCGGCAGGTTGACCGAGCCGTAGAACCAGAAGCGGTCCCGCACGATCCGCCCGCCCAGCGAGCCGGCGATCAGGTCGCGGTCGGTGGTGTTCTGGATGTTGGCGGCCTTGTTGTCGGACACGAAGTCCGCCGGCTGGTATTCGAGCCGCACCTCGCCGGCCAGGTCGTTCGTTCCCGACCTGGTGATGGCGTTGACCACCATGCCGGCCGAGCGGCCGTATTCGGCGGAGATGCCGCCCCGCTTGATGCTCACCTCGGCGATGTCGAGCTCGGTGACGTCCGGCAGGATGTCGCCGTAGTGCGGATTCGTCACGTTGATGCCGTCGATCAGGTAGGTGTTGTCCATCCGCGAGGCGCCGGCGTTGGGCGTGTTCCGCCCGTTCTCCGCGACGCCCGGCGCGAGTTGGAAGAGCCCCCGGTAGGTGCGCGGCACCGGCAGGTCCTCGATCTGCTCGCTGGTGTAGTTGACCTGGACGTCGCTCGACTTGACGTCGATGATCGGCAGCGCCGTGCTCACCGTGATCTCGTCCTGGAGCGTCGGGTTGAGGGCCAGGTCCGCCTGGGTGTCTTTGTCCAGAGCGACGACGGCCTGGCGCTGGACGCTGCCCAGCCCGGACAGCTCGGCGCGGACCTCGTAGTCGCCGGGCGGCAGGCGCGGAAAGCTGAAGGCGCCGTTCTCATCGGTCACGGCCGTCTTGCCGGCCGGCAGGAGCGGCCCGCTGATGGTCACCGTGACGCCGGGCAGCGCCGCGCCGTCCGAGCCGCGGACCACGCCGGAGAGCGACCCGGTCTCCTGCGCGAACGCCGCGAGCGGGAACAGAAGAAGCAGAAGCCAGAGGAGCGGTTGGAGTTTCCGAGCCATGAGAAAGCCTCCCTCCAGGGTCTCCGGCACCCGTCGCGGGCGCGCGGGACGATGGACACAGAATTGGACGATCGATCCTAGCACGGGGAGGACCCTCACCACCCCCGGCCCCTCCTCTCCCGACCCCTCCCTCCCTCACGCACCGGGAGAGGAGGGGAGATTCAGTTACTCCAGCTCGAACAGCGGATTGCCGGTGTCTACCGCCTGGCCGGGCTGGACGAAGATCTTGCTGACCGTGCCGTCGCGCTCGGCGCGGATCTCGTTCTCCATCTTCATGGCTTCGAGGACCACGATCCCCTGGCCGGCCGCGACCTCCTGCCCTTCCTGGACGAGCAGCGTCACCACGCGGCCGGGCATGTAGGCCGCGACCCGCTCGCGCCGCCGGCCCGCCTTGCCGCCCCGGGTCTGGGAAGCCAGATGGGTGAGGGGATCGGAGACCGCGACGGCGCCGCCCCCTGGGCCGTGCTCACCCACCACGCCCCTTCGCCCTGCGCGCGGACGGCCACCTCGTGCTGGGCGCCGTCGATCCGCAGGCTGTGCAGGCCGGCGCGGGCGGCGGCGGCGTCCACGTGATAGGCACGTCCGCCGACGGTCACCTCGAAGCCGCCGTCGATCCGGCGGACCTCGACCTTCTCCTCGCGCTCTCCGGAACGGACGACCAGATCCATGATCCCCCTCGCATCGCCCCCTGGCGGCCGGCGGCGCCCCAGCGGGAGCGGCGGGAAGCGCCGGGTGTGGAGGGCCCGGCCGCGGTCCGGTGGGCCGCCTCGTAGTGGGCCAGGGCGGCGGCCACCAGGGGCAGGTCGGCCGCCCCGTTGCCGTCGTCCGCCGGGGCGCCGGATGCAGCTCGCCGGCGGCGAGCTTGCGGTCGAGCATGCCGATGTCCATGTTCCCGGCGCGGAAGTCGGCGTCGGCCAGGAGGGCACGGAAGAGCGGCACGGTGGTGCGGATGCCCTCGACCCGCAGCTCGGAGAGGGCGCGCTCCAGGCGGTTCAGGGCCTTCTCCCGGTCCGTGGCCCAGACGATGAGCTTGGCCAGCATGGGGTCGTAGTGGATCGACACCTCGGAGCCCTCGTAGACGCCGCTGTCCACCCGCACGCCGGGGCCGTCCGGCCAGCGGAGGATCTCGATGCGCCCGGGCGAGGGGGCGAAGCGCTGGAAGGGGTCCTCGGCGTAGAGGCGCACCTCCATGGCGTGGCCGCGCGGCTGGACGTCGTCGAACTCCGGTCCCAGGGGCTCGCCCTCGGCCACCCGGATCTGCGCCTGGACCAGGTCGATGCCGGTCACCAGCTCGGTGACGGGGTGCTCGACCTGGAGGCGGGTGTTCATTTCGAGGAAGTAGAAGTTGCCTTCGGCGTCGAGGAGGAACTCGCAGGTGCCCGCGTTGCTGTAGCCCACGGCGGACGCCGCCAGGACCGCCGCCTCGCCCATGCGGCGGCGCAGGTCGGGCGACACCACGGGCGAAGGCGCCTCCTCCACCACCTTCTGGTGCCGGCGCTGGAGGGAGCACTCGCGCTCGCCCAGCGAGACCACGCGGCCGTGGAGGTCGCCCATGACCTGGATCTCCACGTGGCGCGGATCGACGATGAACTTCTCCAGGTAGACGGAGTCGTCGCCGAAGCTGGCGCCGGCCTCGGAGCGGGCGGCGCGGTAGGAGCTGGCGAGCTCGGCGGCCGAGGGGATCATGCGCATGCCCTTGCCGCCGCCGCCGGCCGCGGCCTTGAGCATCACGGGATAGCCGATGGCCTCGGCGGCGGCCGCCGCCGCGTCGAGGTCCGGCAGCGGGTCCTTGCCGCCGGGCACGACCGGCACGCCGGCCGCGATCATGAGCCGGCGGCTCTCGACCTTGGAGCCCATGGCGTCGATGGCCTCGGGCGACGGGCCGATGAAGGTGATCCCGGCGTCGCGGCAGAGGCGGGCGAACCCGGCCCGCTCGGAGAGGAAGCCGTAGCCCGGATGGATGGCGTCGGCGCCGATCTCCTTCGCGAGCTGGACGATCGCCTCGCCGCGCAGGTAGCTCTCCCGCGACGGCGCCGGACCGATCGGATACGCCTCGTCCGCCAGCAGCACGGGCAGTCCCAGGCGGTCGGGCTCGGAGTAGATGACGGCGCCGCGGATGCCCATCTCCCGCAATCCGCGCAGGATACGCACCGCGATCTCGCCGCGGTTGGCGATCAGGACCTTCCGGATGCGCTTTCTCGGAATGGTGTCGGTCATGGTGAGGGCCGGTATCTTACCTCAGCCCAATACACAACGGCCCTGAGAGCGCATCCATACTCTCAGGGCCGGAGACCGACGGCTGAAGAGATCTAGGCGGAGCGTTTCACCGCTGTGGGATTGCCGTCCAGAATCTTCCGCAGTTCCCGGACTTCAGGCTCGGCCAGCACCTTACGAGCTACGAACAGCAGGCCCTCGCCAAAGGCGTCAAATCGACCATGCAGCGAGTCGAATCGACCATGCAGCCCCGCAAAGCCTTCCTTGGTGACTGTCAGCAAGTTCTTCCATTTTCCGGTCTTCCATTCCACCTCCAGATTTCCTGGACTGGCGACATCGTACCTGGAAGGCGCGAGGCTGTCTAGCCCCTCTCGGGTTTCTTTTCTTCCCCACCATGCCAGAACGGGCAGGAGAAGCAGGCCCACCGCCGCCCCCACCACCGACCTGCGCAGCGGCCTCCGGTCCACGGACAGCCGCACCCGGTGCCGGCCGGCGGGGACCTCGACGCCGATGTGGTGGGCGTTGGCGGTGAGGACCCTTGCCGGCCGGCCGTCGATCTCGGCCTGGAAGAGGAGGTTGGCGCGCTGGACCACCAGGAGCGCGCCGCCGGGGCCGGCGGCGGTCTCGATCTCCAGGATCTCCGGACCCTGGCGGAGGACGCGGGCCGTGCCGCCGCCGGTCGTCCGGAGCGACGGCCTCTCATTCTCACTCTCGCCCATGATCACGGCGTCCGTCCGCGGATCGAACCCCGGATCCTTGAGCCGCCGGTAGGCCTGGCGGAGGTCCCGGGGCTCGCGGAAGACCCGGCGGGCGAGGAAGACTTCCGGGGAACGGTTCGTCACCTCGTAGATGAGCAGCTCCCGGCCGAAGCTCGGGACCCTCGCGACGAGCCGGACCTGGGGAGGGGCCTCCTTCAGCGGATGGTTCATCACCAGCCGGCCGACGCCCCAGGCCGCCAGGAGACGGAGACGCTCCGGGTCGGCCGACCGGGTGACCTCGATCTGCGCCCTGCGGGTCAGATAGGTGTCCAGCCCCTCCGGCGCGGTATTCAGGTCGTACCGCCGTCCCCAGAGCGGACCGCTGAGCGGGTAGAGCTCGAAGTGGGAACGGCGCTCGAGCCAGGCCATGGTGGGCTCGGGGAAGCGGCCCTGGCGCAGGGAGGAGGGACCGAAGAGGTAGTTGTAGTCGGGGTTCACCACCAGCGCGTCCGCCGGCACCCAGGCGAGGGCCGGCGATGGGATCAGGTACGGCTGCACGGCGTCCATGGGATAGAGGGGCCGCAGCAGCCAGAGCTGGGAACCGGCGTGGACCGCGACCAGCAGCGCTCCCCCCACAGCCCAGGAGCGGCGGGAGATCCGCAGGGCGATCCCCAGGGACGCCAGGACGCCCAGGGAGATCAGCGTCAGGCCGGCCCAGCGCAGCCGCTCGTTGGCGATGAACGGCGCCGGCCGGGGGATAAAGTAGTTGAGCCACGCCTCCGCGGTCCCCGGCGCGAAGGAGAGGAACGCCCAGAACGCGGCGCCGGCGAGGGCCAGGATCAAGAGCGTCCAGCGGAAGCGCCGCCGGGCGCCCTCCTCGCCGTTCCGCAGCCGCTCGAACCCCACGCCGCAGAGCAGCGCGGCCCCCAGCGCCACCGGCAGCCAGAGCTTGATCGGGTAGCGGAACGACGACTGGCGCATGAACAGCCACTCGGCGACGGGATTGAACCGCCCGAGGGAGAAGAAGACGCCGAAGGCGATCCAGCCCAGCGCCCACACCGAGGCCCGCCCGCGGGGCCGGCCGGCGGCGGCCAGCAGGGCGAAGCACAGGAGCCCGGGATAGAGGGAGAAGTAGTAGGGCGGGACGCCGGTGAAGAACTTGTTCCCCCAGAGGCTCCCATGGCCGATCACGTCCGGGCGGCCGAAGAGGAAGGGCAGGAGCCACTCGGCCGCCTGCCGGGGGTCCCAGCTCGACGTGGTGACGCTCGTGGGACCGTATCCCCGGTACCCGCGGATGGAGACAGGAAGGACGCGCAGGAACTCCACGATCTGCGGCAGGGCGATCAGGGTGCCGCAAACGAAGGCGGCGGCCAGCAGGGCGAGCGCCTTCCAGCCCGTGCCGGCCGCCCGCTCCCGCAGGTTGAGGACCAGGGCGGCGCCGGTCATCAGCGCGGCCAGCAGGCCGAACAGGGGATCGCCCCCGAGGATCAGCAGGGTCCAGAGCAGGGCGATCACCGGGGCCAGCCTGGCGCGCCGCCGCTCCAGACGGAGGAAGTCCAGGCAGGCGGCGATCAAAGCCGGGGCGAGGGTCACGCCGGGCATCAGGTTGAAGAAGTTCAGGTGGGAGAAGTAGAAGCCCGAAACGGTCCAGCAGACCGCCGATGCCCAGGAGGCCTCGCGCCCCAGGCCCCAGCTCCGGGCCATCCAGAAGAAGGCGAACGGCGCCAGGAGCAGATGGAGCCAGAAGCGGGCGTTGAAGGCCCAGAAGGTGGAGCCCACCAGGAAGAGGAGATTGTCCGGATAGAACGGCGAGGCGTTGAGGTTGCCCGCCAGCGGCTGCCCCCCGGCCCGGTAGGGGTCGATCAGGGGAAAGACGCCGTTCCGCATCGCCTCGGCCTGGGACCATTTCATGGGGAAGTGCGAGTTGAGCACGTCCCGCAGGATCAGGGTCTCGGTGCCGCGGAGGAGCGGCAGCATGGCCAGGATCAGCAGAAGCAGCAGGGGACCGGCGTAGAGGAGATGGGTCCTCCAGGCGCGCGGGGATTCCTCAGGATGGATGTCGGGGTGTTCCAAGCCGGGGAAGCCTAACAGAGGAGAGGAGAGCGAAGACGAGCGCCAGCAGCCCCACGATCCCCGCCGCCGTCTCCATTCCCGAGGAGACCTCCACCCGCACCCGGTGCGTGCCCGGCGGGACCTCGACTCCGAGCAGGGACAGGTTGACGGGCAGGGTCGCCAGCGGCGCGTCTCCCGACCTCGCCTCGTAGAGGGGCTGCCAGGTCCGGCGGAGCACCAGCAGGCCGCCGCCCCCCGAGACCTCGGCTTCGATCAGGTCCGGGGTCTCGCGGATCAGCCTCACCCGGGCTCCCGGCTGGTGGACCACCGGCCGGGCGGCGGCCACGTCCTCCACCGGGTCGGGCGACAGGCTGACGATGCGGAAGGCTTCCGGCGGATTCACGGCGGGCGTGACCGCGCGGGGCCACCAGGCGGCGGGGGCCGGATCGGTCACCAGGAAGAGCCGGCTGACGCCTCCGAAGCGCTCGTGCTCATCCACCAGGCGGAGCTTGGCGGTCAGGGGCATCTCCTCCATCACGACCGCCTGGACGCCCAGCGCGCGCATCCAGTTGGCCCGGGCGTCGCCGTCGAGCCCTTCCAGGTTGAGGCTCAGGAAGACCGACATCGGGGAGTGGGTGCCGTCGAGGTCGCGGGCCAGAGGGTAGGTCAGCCCGTGCAGAACCCCGGGGGCGGGCCCCAGATCGTAGGAGCGGAGCCGGACCAGGTTCAGATACGAGGGATCGGAAAGCGGATGCTCGGGGGCTGAGGGAGTGACGACGGCCGACCCGGGCGGCAGGCGACGGATCCAGGGGGAGGGCTCGAAGGACTCCACGGGCGCCGTCGCCACCAGCCCGGCGAGAGGAAGCAGGGCGGCCAGATGGACGGCGGCGAGCCCGGGACCGCTCCGGCGGCGGGCCGCCACGGCGGCCAGGGCGAACAACGCCGCCGCCAGCAGCAGGGAGACGATCCACATCCCGATCCGGACCGGAGGAGCTTCGGCGGCATACATCGGGGAGACGCGACCCGCGAGCCAGGCGGCCAGCCTCGGACCCGCCGCGAAGACGCCACCCGCCAGGAGCAGCGCGATCCCCGATCCGGCGGCAGCGGGCTTCCAGATTCCAGTTTCTATCGCTCGCTCCAACCCCCAGCCGGCGAGCAGGGGCATGGCGAGCGCGAACCAGAAGAGGAGCTTCTCGGGATAGCGCATCATCCCCCCGGAGATCAGGGCCAGGGCGTCTCCCCCGAACGCGCCGGCCCAGGCAAGGAAGACGCCCGCTAGAGCGAACGCCGCCCAGCCCCGCGCGCGCCGCGCTCCGAGACAGGCCAGCCAGAGCCCGGCGACCCCAAAGTGGAGGGTGATGACGTACGGCAGGCCCCGCTGGTCGTCCCAGGGGAAGTAGCCGGTCTTCCCCAGCTCCCAGGGGAGGCCGAACGGGAAGGGAACGACCAGCTCCAGCAGCCGGGCCGCGGCGAGATGGAATCTGTCCTCTCCGCCCCCTACGCCCAGGGTTCCCCGGGAGGTGAAGCCCAGGACGCGCGCCGTGGCCACGATCTGCGGCAGGGCGATCAGGAGCCCGAGGACGCCGATCCCCAGCGAGCGTCAGGAAGCCGCGCCGAAAGCCATGCTTCCGGATCGCCACCAGCAGCAGCGGCGCCAGCCCGAGGGTGGCCGTCACCGGCTCCCCGCCCAGCAGGGCCAGGCCGCAGGCCACACCGCCGAGGGCGATGCCCCGCCTCCCTCCCCGCACCGAGCCGAGCAGGACCAGGGGCCACCATGCGGAGACGGCCAGCAGGTTGTAGAAGGTCAGTCCCGAGAGGATCCAGCCCGAGCCGGCGTAGGCGATCCCGGCCGTCAGCGCCGCCGCCGGCCCCTGGCCCAGGGCGCGGGCGAGGGCGGCCATGGTCAACGCGGCCAGCAGCCAGTGCAGCGCGTAGTGGAGATTGAAGGCGCTCCAGAACGGCAGGACGAGGTAGAGGAGGTTGCCGGGATAGAAGGGCAGCGCGTTGGGATTGCCCCGGAACGGCTGCCCCAAGGCCCAGGCGGTGTCGAAGGCGGGGATGCGCCCCTGGCGCAGCTCCTGCGCGCCGAAGGCCTTCAGCGGCACGTGGGTGGTGAAGACGTCCCGCAGGAAGAGCGTCCTTTGTCCCAGGGCCATGGGGACGGCCGCCCAGAGCCAGAGCAGCAGGGCCGCCGCGGCCACCGCCCCGAGGGCGCGGCTGTCGATTTTGCCGTCTCCCATACAATACCCCGCGTGATTCGACCGCTCCTGCAATCCCTGCGGCCCGCGCAATGGGCCAAGAACCTCTTCGTCCTCGCGCCGCTCGTCTTCGGCGGGCGCCTGCTGGACACCGAAACCAGCCTGCGGGCCTTCCTCGCCCTGCTGGCCTTCTGCTTCGCCTCCAGCTCCGTCTACCTGATCAACGACCTCCGCGACCGCGAGGAGGACCGCCGGCATCCCCTGAAGCGCTTGCGCCCCCTGGCGGCCGGCACGCTGAGCGTCCCCGCCGCGGTCGCCGCCGTGGCCGTCCTCGCCGCCGTGGCGGCGGGCCTGGCGGTCTGGCTGGGCTCGGGGTTCGCGCTGATCCTCGGAGCCTATCTCGTCCTCAACCTGCTCTACACCTTCTGGTTCAAGCACATGGTGATCCTGGACGTGATGTCCATCAGCCTCGGCTTCGTGCTGCGGGTGGAGGCGGGCGCGGAGGCGACCGGGGTCGAGGTGTCGCGGTGGCTGTTCCTGTGCACCATCTTCCTCGCCCTGTTCCTCGCCTTCTCCAAGCGCCGGCACGAGATCACCCTGCTCGCCGGGGAGGCCGCCGGGCAGCGGCCCGTGCTCGACCACTACAGCCCGGCCTTCCTGGACCAGATGATCAACGTGGTGACCGCCTCGTCGGTGGTCTCCTACGCCCTGTACGCCGTGGCCCCCGAAACGGTGGCCAAATTCGGCACGCAGGACCTGGTCTGGACGATCCCCCTGGTGCTCTACGGTATCTTCCGCTATCTCTATCTCATGTACCAGCGGCCGGGTGAGCGCAACCCGACGGAGGCGATCCTGCGCGACGCGCCGTTCCTGCTCAACATCCTCCTCTGGGGGCTCGCCGTGGTGTGGATCGTCTATGGCCGCTGAGATTGCAGTAGGATTCGCGCCCATGCCTCGCCTCGACCCTTCCCGCGTCGCGGTGGTCGTCCCCTGCCACAACGAAGAGCTGACGGTCGGCAAGGTGGTCGCGGACTTCCGCGCCGCCCTGCCCGGCGCCCTGGTGCTGGTGGTGGACAACGCCTCGCGCGACCGCACGTCGGAAGTGGCGCGGGAGGCCGGGGCCGAGGTGATCCGCGAGGCCCGTCCCGGCAAGGGGTTCGCCCTGCTGACCGGCTTCCGCCACGCTCGTGCCGCCGGCGCCGAGTACTTCGTCATGGTGGACGGGGACGACACCTACCCCGCCGAGGACGCGCCGCGCCTCCTCGAAGCCGCCCAGGACGGCGCCGAGATGGTCATCGGCACCCGGCTCGCCACCTTCGAGGAAGGGGCGTTCCGCGCCGGCCATTCCTTCGGCAACCAGCTCTTCATCACCATCGTGCGCCTGCTCTTCGGGGTGAAGACCAGGGACCTCTTCTCCGGCTACCGGGTGATCACCCGCCGGTTCCTGGAGGCGACGCCGCTGATCTCCCAGGGATTCGAGGTCGAGGCCGAGCTGTCGCTCCAGGCCACGGTGCAGCGCTTCCCGGTGGCCGAGGTGCCGGTGCGCTACCGCGCCCGGCCCAAGGAGAACCCGAGCAAGCTCAACACCTACCGCGACGGCTACCGCATCCTGATGGCCATCCTGACCTTCTTCCGGGACTACAAGCCGATGACCTGCTTCGGCCTGCTGGCCCTGTTCTTCCTGGCCCTATCGCTGGCTGGCGGCGGCGTGGTCATCGCCGAGTTCCTGCGCACGGGACTGGTGCCGCGGCTACCGCTGGCGGTGCTCTCGGCGGCTCTGTTCATCCTGGCCGCCCTGTCGTTCACCTGCGGGGTGCTGCTGTCGACGATCAACCGCCGCGCGGCGGAGATCGCGGCGCGCATCCCCTGGAAGTAGATACACCCTTGAAGATCCTCATCGTCTACGAGACGGTCTACCCCGACTTCATCGGCGGCGTCGAGCACCGCAACTACGAGCTGGCGGCGGCGCTCTGCCGGCGCGGCCACGAGGTGACCCTGACCGGCTTCTGCAAGCCGCTGCCGGGCATCCCGCCGCGCCTCAAGGTCCAATCGCTCGGGGAGCTGGGAGCGCTCTACAACGAGGCCGGCCAGCGCAGCACCCGGCAGGCCATCCGCTTCGCCTTCACCGTCCCCAGGATCGACGTCCGCGGCTACGATGTGGTGGAGACGGCCAACATGCCGTACATCCACATTTTCCCCCTGGCCCTGAAGTGCGCCCTGGCGGGCAAGCCTCTGCTGGTCACCTGGTACGAATACTGGGGGGATTATTGGAAAGGTTATGTAGGCGCGCTCAAGGCCCCGGTCTACAAGGCCATCGAGTGGTGCACGGGGCAGGTGGGCACGGCCGTGACCGCCACCAGCCTCCTCACCCGCGACCGGCTGGCCCGCAAGCGCCGGCGCGGCGACGTGGAGCTGGTCCCCTGCGGCATCCACGTGGACGAGGTCCGGCGCGCCGCCGAGGTCGACCAGCACCGCCACGGCGGGGGGCCGCCGCTGATCTACGCCGGCCGCATCCTGCGCGAGAAGCGGATCGACCTCCTGCTCCGCGCCGTGCGCCTCCTGGCCGATCACCACCCCGGCGTGTTGCTGACCGTCTTCGGCAACGGTCCCTACAAGGAGAACCTGATCCGGCTGGCGGACGAGCTGGGGATCGCCGACCGGGTGGACTTCCGCGGGCACGTCGAGGCCAATACGGAGGTCTGGCGCAACCTGGGTCGGGCGCGGGTGGCTGTGCAGCCCTCGGAGCGCGAGGGCTTCGGCCTCTTCCCCCTGGAGGCCATGGCGGCGGGGCTGCCGGTGGTCTACTGCGAGTCGCCCGAGAGCGCCGTCCCCGAGCTGGTCCGCGACGGCGTCGAGGGGATTTGTTCCACGCCCACGCCCGAGGCCCTGGCGGCGGTCCTGGAGCGGCTGATGACGGACGACGAGGAATGGTCCCGCCTCCGCCGCAACGCCCTGGCCCGGGCGGCGGAGTACGACTGGGACGAGATCGCGCGGCGGATCGAAGCCACGTGCGCCCGGCTCATCGGGTCGGCGGCTCCGCAGACGGTTTCGCCGTAGCGGCGGCGCCCCCTCGGCTATACTCCCCATGGAGGTCAGCGCCATGGCTGAAACCAACGTCAAGCAAGCCGTCATCGAGTACCCCTCCGGGCTTCCCGAGCTCTTGAAGCTGTCGGACCTCGAATTCGCCCGCGAGCTGCCGTTTCTGGCAGCGGCCAAGCTCTATGAGATCGGCCGTCTGTCCTCCGGAAAAGCGGCTCGTCTGGCGGGAATGGACCGGATGACCTTCCTCCGCGAGCTTGACCGGATCGGTGTCCCTGCCATCAACCTCCGGGACGAGCAGATCGAGGCCGAGATCCGAGCAGCGCGCGAGCTGGCCGGATGAGCCTCTGGGTCACCGATTCCAGTCCCCTCATTTTTCTTGCGAAGCTCAACCGGTTGGATCTCCTGCGGAAGCAGGCCGAGGAGATTCTTGCTCCTCCTGCCGTTCTTGGAGAGATCGCCGGGCAAGACGACGAGGCGGCTTTCCGGGTCGAAGAGGCTCGACGGACGTGGCTGCAGGTGCGGCCGGTGAAGGATCTGCGGCTGCCGGCCGTGCTGAAGCGCGAGTTGGGGGACGGAGAGGCTGAAGCGATCACGCTTGCCTTGGAAAACCATGCAGCGCGAATCGTGCTTGACGATCTGGATGCTCGCCGGCTGGCCGATCGGCTCGGTTTGAAAGTGGTTGGAACTCTGGGTCTTCTCCTCACGGCCAAACTGCGAGGTGAGATTCCGTCCCTCCGCGCCGAGATCGATCGACTCCGGCGTGGGGGATTCCGTGCCGCACCAGCACTAATCGAGGAGATTCTACGAGCGGCGGGTGAGCAGGATGAGGAGTAGGGGCTGCCCTTCGAGCGGGGCGCTGGTCAGGCACGAGGCCAGATCTCCTGGTCGGTCCACGCATCGACATCCGCACGGAAGCGGTCCGGATCGATACCGGGCGCATTCCTGAAGAGAGCCGCAACCGCCGCCGTGGCTACAAACCGGTGGCGCCGCAAAGGAGTGAGCTCGCCTATCGGCACACCGTTGCGAGTGATGATGAAGGACTCTCCTTGATCGAGCCGGCGTATGATCTCGCCGCTCTTATTGCGGAGCTCGCGCTGGGTTATCGATTCAGCCATTCTACCAAGGGTAGCGCACCGTGCGACGGACGTCACTGCGCGAACGATTTTGAGCCAGATGTCCGGCCCAACGGGCCGGGAGATTCCAGTCCAGGGCATCGGCCTACGGTCTCAGCCCTTGGGCTGAGTTCTCCCGGCCCGTTGGGCCGGTTTGTCACCGGTTTGTTAGGCGCTCTTAGTGAATAGGAGGAGTTGATCTACGTGGAAGGAGTGTGTTGTCTTTAGGCTAAATATCTTTCAACGCCTGCTGGCTCTTTCTTTCCGTATAGACCCTTACAATAATAACAGTCTGGCATTGGCGGATCGGTGTTCAATGTCACCCTCCCAAGATGTCCATAATAGTATATCAGCGGCTTGGCGTTCCTAATGCCCGTTGCATGGAGCATGAACTCCGTCACTGCCAAAGAAGCGACGACACCATTGATTGAGACCACTGATGGACCGGCTTCACCTAGGACATCGCGATTAACACCATAGATATTATCGCGATCTTGCTTTTCACTCGGGCTGGCGAGATCCCTTTGAGCCTCGATGATATCCAAGAGGCCCCGGCACATGATGCAACCCCCTCCATTGATGGCCGCACAAATACGCCCTCCGTACTCACCCCTACCGGAAATATCCGAAGCGAGATCGAAGTACGGCTTCGCATAGGCGGCGCTGACTTCATTTAGCACAAGGCGTATGCCCTCGCTATCCAGGCAGCCGAAGACGTAATCCGCGCTCTTGACCGCTGCGAATCCCTCTTCTGTGAGAAACGAGACAGGGTGCTTATTGACCCGAATACTTGGATCAATATCAGCTACAACCCTCTCTCCGATATTGACCTTCGGCGTGCCGGGAATTGGGTCAGAATGTCGTGCACCTACATAGCGGTTCAGGTTTGTTCGGTCCAACTCCTCATGATCGACAAGTGACAGTTCCCCCACTCCGAGGAGTGCAAGCTGCTGGACAACGTGCGTGCCGAGACCACCGACTCCCACGATCGCGACAAGCGTCTCTCGAAGGATACGCTGTCCTTCTTCACCAAAGAAGCGCGTATTTCGTTCGAAACGCTCAGTCATACTCATACTCCAAGGTTAGAGGTGATAGCTTCGTCGGCAACAAAAGCGTCTCACCTGCCACGAGTCCATCGAGTCGCTGCGGAGAGGCCGGGTCCGACATCCAGACTAGCGCGTCGAAACTTGACTTTGATGCAACGAGGGCCAAATAGGGCCGCCCCTTAAGGCGCCATATTACATGGGGGACAAACTCCTTAAACCCGGCGAGGTCACTTGGAGAGAATCCCGCGAGCGCAGATCCCATATGAGAGTGCAGCTCAACCAGAGATGCGCCAAGATCGTGAGCCCGCTTGATGACCTTTGCCCTCGTCTCGTCCGTCAGCTCAATATGGTACCGGGAGTGGATGACAAAGCCATCCAGCGGAACCGGGTACCAGTCTATGCAACGGAATACGATCCGACCATCAGTTTCTTCCGGTCGGGCAAAGATGAAGGCGGCCTCCTCGGACTCTGCTATATCTGGGTGCAGGTGATCCCATACTCTTTCGAACACCCGAGGCGGAATGTAAAAATGTACTGTATCTGTCATTTCCCCTCCTTGAAGCGCTGCGCAAACCCGATTACCCAGTTGAGAAGGTTGGAGCCGGAGCGCGGGTCACTGGTTGCTCTCCATTGCCCGTCTGCCGGTGTCCATGAGAAGACATACCATGTTCCGGAGAACGGCACCTGTGTACTAGCCGCTGTGTAATTGTCGGGAGACGCTCCCCGAAACAAGAGCCCTTCGGGAGCGTAGATCCCGTAGGGCGGAGTGCCCGGGTACTGGGGGAGGATCTGGAGCGCGACGTCTGTCGTAGTCCGGTTCCACCCCTCAGGAAGTGGGTAGTTCGGAATGCGAATCCAGTTTCCGTTCTTCTCCAGTTCCGGGTACCGCTGACGCAGCATCTCGATCTCTTGTTCGATCCGTTCTTGCATACGCTAGCCCCGCTTGAAGCTCACTTTCTTGGAGAATCCCATGCCTGGCTTGATTTCGATGACCTCGCCCGGCTGGAGGGTCCGCTCGTTATTGTCCTTGTCGATCAAGATAGCGCCCTGCGACGGGTCCCATCCGCCGAGTGCGATGATCTCATCGGTCGTGATGGTATCCTTGTCCCACGGCTTCAAAACTCCCTCAATGTCGAGGTGGAACTTCGGGCCCTTCTCCTGGTTCTTAGCTTCCTGTGCCATAAACTGCTCTCCTTTGAGCTTGCGGTTAGTAACATCCGACCGCAATTGATGCGGACGGGTACGGCGGAAAGCGTTCTTCAAGGAGGCAGTAAGCGGAGGCGCAGCGCAGCCTCCAGCCCCTTCCTCTCACACTTCTACGGCTTCCGGCGGCTGTACGGCGACTGATTGGTCGGCTTGAGAGAGACATCGTGCTCGCTCGCCTTCGAGCGAACCGCGCCCTCCGTCCTTCCGAGCTTGAGGCCAATCACTCGGGTCGGAGTGTTCTCGCGAGCGAGCCGCCGGAGCGTGCTCTCATCCCTAGACGTCCAAGGCTTGCCGCTGTTCCGCGTTGACTTGGTCATACGTACCTCCTGTCAATGATTTTTGTCATCGAAGCCAGTGCCGGGGAGACTAGCTTCCAGCCGTCCACGCGTCGAGCAGCGCGTGCCCCAAGCCCTCCTGTCCCCTTATGCTCCGGTGGCGGGCCAGTTGGACACTGCCGTCCGGGTCCTGTCAAAATCTTCCAGGGGCGAAGCATTAGGATCTAGGGCGGAGGCGACAAGTGGCGGAACAGACGAGCTCCAGCCCCGCTGAGGTGTCGCAGGCGATCGAGGCTCTCTCCGACGCCGACGCGCTGCGACTCATAAAGGCAGCTGGAGCGCACCTCAAGAAGGTGGGGCACCTCAAACTGGGGAGGAGCCCCGAGGACCTGCTTCAGGAGGCGATTACGCGAACACTTTCAGGCGAGCGCTCCTGGAAGAAAGGCATCAGCTTCGTGTTCCACCTCGATCAAGCAATGCGCAGCATCTGTTCTAGCTGGCGGAAGAGTGCCTCCAGGGCTGAGCGGGAAGATGGGAATGAGATCCCCGCGTCCGCACGGCTCGGGCTCATGGATGAAGGCGACTCTGTTCTGGAACAAGCCCTCTCTCGCGAGGCCGATCCCGAGCACGAGCTTCTCGCCAAACAGGAGGTTGAGCGCATCACGAGCCAATTTGCTGATGACAGGATCGCGTCAGAGGTATTGGCCGGCTGGAAGATGGGGCTAGACGGGCCTGAGATCCAGGAACTCAGCGGGATCTCGGAGAAGGAGCACCAGGCGGCGGTCCGACGCATCCGGCGCAGTGTAGTTTAGTAAATAGAAGTAGAGGAAGAATTCGTGTCTGATCAGAAAACCCGCTCCGAAGACGAACTCGTCCGAATCATGGATGCAGTTGCGGATTCTACCCTCAAAGAGGCTGATGCGGAGATCTTTGAAGAAATCCGACAGCAGGGCCAAGATCCTAAGCAGGCAGCCGAACAGGTTCGAACCATCCTCCGTCAAGCTGTAAAGTCTCACCGCCAGCGTAAACTGGCGGAAGCCAAAGAACAGTATCAACGCGCTGTCACTGCAATGAAGGAGAAGGTGTATAGCCTTCCCAAAACAGCAAAGGAACGCCTACAGCTACTATCCGCAACCTTCCAAATGCGCCCAGAGCTACAATCGCTTCTTACTGCACAGCATCGTGAACTCAAGTCACTAACAGACGATGATGTCGTAAGTTACCTTCAACAACTTCAAGAACTCGGAGTTCTACCTCCTGATGAAGAAAGCGAGGAATAACCCCTCTCCTTATTCACCTGCCTACCTTCTAGAAGAACTCGGCATCGAAGAGCCCGAGGATATCGATGTTGAGGCCATCGCTCAGTTCTGTCGGGCGACCGTTGTATATGAGCCGCTCACTGGATGCGAGGCTAGAATCGTTGGCTATGGAGATAGGGCGATCATAACCGTCAATACCCGGTCTCATCCATACCGCCAGCGCTTCTCGGCCGGTCATGAGCTAGGCCACTGGATTCGTGATCGCGGCAGGATTGCGTTTGCTTGCACCGAGCAAATGTTTGCAAGCGAGTGGTCAGAGGACAACCCTGAGCGCCGGGCGAATCGATACGCGGCAGACTTGCTGCTCCCAGAAAGGATGTTCAAATCCGACGCCCGCAATAGGGAAATGACTTTCGGGAGTGTTAAAAAGCTATCAGAGAAATACAGAACCAGCCTGACGGCGACTGCAATCCGGCTCGTCGAGTTCGGCTCCTTTCCTGCAATGATCGTATGCAGCCGATTAGGACAGCGCTGGAAGTGGTTTTTTGTAGGTCCAGATGTTCCCAACTCCCTATGGCCTACTGATCAACCTGGCGTATACACGGTCGCATATGATCTCCTCAGGGGAGGCCAAGGTGTGGAGAAGCCCCTTGAGGTCTCTGCAAGCGGCTGGATTGATCAGGCTGGCTCCGAGCGGTACGTCCTAGTAGAGGATTCCATCGCAATCGGTGACAACATGGTGCTATCACTCCTCTGGTGGAAGGACGAACAACAGTTACTGGATCTGGAAGACCAATAACTGTAAGACTCAATTGTAACAGCTCACGTACGGGGGTACCGGCGGGAAGCTTCCGGCGAGAAAGGGCGAGGCCCTGGTAGCCGGCCCGGCTTGGCGGCGGTGGTCCCGAAGGCGACTACGAACAGGGAGTAGGCCTCCCAGAGCAGGAACCCACCAGGAAAGTGCCTGCCACCCGGAGAGGTGGCCATTCCGCTGTTCATTGTAGTCTGTAATTTAGGCTCCATCGAGAAAGTTCGCGGGCACTCCTGACACGCCAGACGAAATCCAATGTATTTAAGCGCGCATCCTTATAGAAACGGCGCGTACCACAATGTGTTTAAGCGGAGACACATTGAAAACGGACTCCAACACATTGTGGAGCGGGTTCAATGCACCGTCAGACGGCCGTGGAACCATGGATACGGACCGTTCCACATTGTATTTAGCGCGTATCGCTATGTGTTTAAGCCGGATTTCATTGTGCCGCGGCTTCAACACATTGTGTGGAGGCCGAGAAACAATGGGGAACGCGCCGTTCTCTATAGGAGAACGGCGCGGGACATTGGGTCAGCCGGCGATCTCCTAGCGGGCGGCGCGTCTCCGGAAAGCCCGTGCGGTGTCTTTATTGACGGCGACCGCGATCGAGGGCTCTGACGCGTGAGCCACTATAGAAGGCGGGCGTAGAACAGAAAAACGGTCGCCGCCTTGCTCGTGTCGGCGGTGCTGGGGCTGAAAAGCGGTCAGCCGTGCTCGTTGAACAAGTAAGGAATCTGTTTGGCCGCCTCCGGCGTGAGCAGTAGCAGGGCCCGGAACGCCGCCGCGTGCTGCACCGGGTCCGCCTCGGGCTGGATGTACATCTCCGCGACCAGGTCCCGCCAGCGGAGAAGCTCCCGCCGCAGCCCATACCTCTTCTGGACCTCCACCGTGAGATCCACCAGCCGCAAGACCCTTTCGTAGGACCGCTTGAGCTCCGCCGTTTCACCAAGCCTGATGGACCGTTTGCACCGGTTCATCTCGTTGCCGATCATCAGGATCTGTTGATCGAGAGTGAACGCGCGCCAGCGCTCGGGGCTGAGGGAGGCGTGTTGGGTCATGGCAGCGGTTCCCCTTGGCCGATCAAGGTAGAGGTGATCTCGCGGACCCGCTCGCGGATCTCGGGATCGGCGATCTCCATGGCTCGGTTCCCTTGGGCGGGGCGTATATTGATGAGGGAGGTGTATTCGATGCACTCCTCCGGGCCTCTGCCCGGATAGTAGTTGGCCCCCCACAGGTCTGCCTGACGGCTCCCGGACTCCAGCAAGAGGTGCTCCGCGTCGGCATGCAGCTCGCCGCCCACGGCCGCGATCTTCCGCTCGATGTCTACCACGTACTTGACCATACCCTCAAAGTAGGCGCCGACCAGCCGCGCGAGCTCGGCAGGCTCGATCTTCTTCTCGACAAGAACAATGTCTGCTGCTTCCTCAGCCATGGACAGAGGCTATCCTGGTTCCGTGTTTCAGTCCATGGGCTGCGGACGACTCGACTCGCGGTTACGAATGGGAGCGCCGGGGGGGACGCTGCCGGCGGGGAAAGGAGGCGGCCCGGTCCCTGGCCCGGAGCTTGGCGGCGGCGTGCGGAAAGCGGCGACGACGAGGGAGTCGGTCTCCAGAGCGGAAACGGGAACGAAATCAATGTATTTAAGCGCGCATCCTTATAGAAACGGCGCGTACCACAATGTATTTAAGCCGGAACACATAGCGATACGGGCTTAAATACATTGTGGGACGGGTTCAATGCACTGTCAGACGGCCGCGGAACCATGAGTACGGACCGTCCCACATCGTATTTAAGCCCGTATCGCTATGTATTTAAGCCGGATTCCAATGTGGCGCGGCTTAAACACATTGTGTGAAGGTCGAGAAACAATGTGGTACGCGCCATTCTCTATAGGAGAACGGCGCGGGACAACGGGTCCGCCGGCGGTTTCTTGGAGGGCGGCACGTCTCCGGAAAGCCCGCGCGGCGTCTTTATTGACGGCGGCCGCAATCGAGGGCTCTGGCGCGTGGCGTACGTCCCATTTGGGACTATACTCCAACCGTTGCGCATGATCGCTCTCTCCCCGCCGACGTGGAAGGCCGCCTTCGGCCAAGCGTAACGTCATTCGATAAGGAGACCAGGATGACTGTCCAATCGTGCATTCCGGTCATTCCCAGCGCGGACCTGGAGAAGAGCCTGCGTCTGTGGGTGGAGGGTCTCGGATTCGAGATGGACACGGAGATGCGGGAAGAGGGCAGACTCATCTTCTGCATGCTCCACAAGGGCAATCTGTCTTTCATTCTCAATCAGCGGGCGGGCGCACCTGCCAAACCCGACGACTACGAAGGCATTCGACTGTACTGGAACCCGATCGACATTCACGAAACGAGAGAGCGTCTGATTCAGCTTGGATACGCGGTGTCAGAGATCTGTGAGAGAGACTACGGTCAGACGGAGTTCTTCCTGACCGACGACGACGGCTACTCGCATTGTTTCGGGGTGCCGACCAGGAGAAACCCATGAGCGCTCTCGGAACGAAGCCGCGACTGACGTCGCTCGCGCCCCAGTTTCTGGTCGATGACCTTGCCCGTTCGATCGCGTACTACCGCAAGCTCGGCTTCACGTTCGGCGAGCCGTGGGAAGGGTTTTACGCCATTGGGGAGCTGGACGGGCTGGAGCTCCATCTGAAGGAGGCGCCGAAGAGCGACGTCGAGCGGCAGCACCGGCGCGAGCACGAGCATCTCGATGCGGCGGCTGGCGTGGACGGCATTGAAGCGTTCTTCGAGCGGTGCGTCGCGAACGGCGCGACGATTCTCAGGCCGCTCACGGCGACGGAGTGGGGTACGAAGGACTTCTACGTCGAGGACCCGGACGGTTACATCATCGCGTTCGGGGGCGTCTCTCAACAGAAGGCGGAGCGATAGTTCGGGCAGGTCCAGACGCTCCCGTTGTACACGCACTTCACCTGCGAGCCGGCAAAGCAGAGGTTGCAGTTGCAGGGTCCGATCGCGTCCGCCGAAGAAGCCCAGAAGGTCAGGACCAGGACACCGAAGAGCAGGAACAGCTTCCGAGTCATGTTTTTGTCTCCTTTGAGACGCATCATAGATGCTTCACCCCCCGAACACCACCCGGGCGGCGCTGTAGCGTAATCTCTCGCCGCCCCGTGCGTAAAACAGGCTGGCCGCAACACGGTATGAAACTCGTATCTTCTGTAGGATCGCCAACCATGAAGAGAGCCATGATCGCCGGCGGGGCGTTCGCCACCGTGCTCGTCCTCCTCGGACTCGCCGCCGGCTACCGGGCCATCAAGCAGCACGTCCAGCCCGCCGCGGCGGGGTCGCCGGAGAGCACACCCTCACCCGCGCCGGCGGAGACCCACCCGGCGGCGGCGACCCAGCAGGGGTTCCTTTACGGCCGGATCACCACCGTCGACGGCGCCACCTACGAGGGGCGGCTGCGCTGGGGGGAAGATGGCGACCAGGAGGCGTTCTGGGGCGACTACTTCAACGGCACCCGGCGCGAGAACCCCTGGGCCGCCCAGGTGCCGCCCGAGCGGCTACCCAAGGAGAGCCACCCGATCGAGATCCTCGGGCTCGAGGTCGCCCAGCGGGAGAGCCCGATCGATCTCGGCCGGGTGTTCATGGTGCCGTTCGGCGAGATCGCGCGCATCGAGGCCCGCGGCCGTGAGGTGCGGGTGACCCTCAAGAGCGGGACCGCCTTCGACCTCGACCGTCTCGAAGCCAGCGACTTCGACGACGGCGTGCGGGTGTGGGACGGCAAGCGGGGCGCCGTCGGCCTCGACAGTCTGCGGATCCGCAGGATCGAGCTCCTCCCCACCCCTTCGCTCGGCGCCGCCCCCTACCGGCTGCACGGTACGGTGCACACGCGGCTGGGCGACTTCACCGGCTTCGTAGGGTGGGACCGGGATGAGGGCGTCGGCACCGACGAGCTCGACGGCTACACCGCCGACAAGGCGCTGAGCGTGCGTTTCGACACCATCCGCTCCATCGCGCGCCGCTCGCGCGACGCCTCCCTGGTGACGCTGCTCGACGGCCGCGAGATCGAGATCTCCGGCCGCGAAGCCGGCCATGACAACCGCGGGATCTACGTCGACGACCGGCGTTACGGCCGGGTGCTGATCTCCTGGGACGCCTTCGAGCGCGTCGACTTCAGCCCCGGCGGCAGCGGCCCCGCCTACGGCGACTTCCCGCCGGGGCGCCCGCTCACGGGCAGCGTCACCACCCGCGACGGCCGCCGCCTCGCCGGCCGGCTGGTCTACGATCTCGACGAGAGCCAGACCACCGACACGCTCGACGCCCCATCCCAGGGCGTGGACTACACCCTCCCCTTCGGCCTGATCGCCTCGATCGTGCCCCCCGGCCGTGAAGAGGACGGCGCCCAGCCCGCCAGGGTGACCCTCCATGGCGGCGAGGAGCTGCGGCTCGAGCCCGCCGGCGACCTCCGCGAGGGGAACGCCGGCATGCTGATCTTCGCCGAGGGCAATCAGCGCCCCGAGTACGTGCCCTGGACCGACATCGAGCAAGATCGACTTCGACCGCCCGCCGGCGATGCTAGCCTCCGCCCCCGCCCGGGCATAAATGCCCGGTCTACCCAAAAAGCGCCGGGTGAACCCGACGCAATTGTTGAGTCCCCTTCAGGGGGCTCTTTCGACTAGCCCGGGCATTTATGCCCGGGCGGGGGCCCGGCGGCGGCGTAGTTCAGGAATCTGGAACGAACCTGGGCGCGCCGTACAACAACGCTCTGAAAGACCCCCTTGACTTTTGCACTTTATCGCGTAAAGTACCGCATGACTTTGCGACGCAAAGCACTTCATCGACCTGCGACGAGGACACGACATGGAGCTCCGGATACGAGACGTTTCCAAGACCTATCCCAACGGCGTGCAGGCGCTGAAGGACGTCACGCTCACGATTCCGGCGGGGATGTACGGCCTGCTGGGCCCCAACGGCGCCGGCAAGTCCACGCTGATGCGCATCCTGGCCACGCTGCAGGAGCCGGACGAGGGCAGCGTCCGCCTCGGCGACATCGACGTGGTGAGCCAGAAGGATGAAGTGCGCAAGACGCTCGGCTACCTGCCGCAGGAGTTCGGCGTCTATCCGAAGGTGAGCGCGGAGAAGCTGCTCGATCACTTCGCGATGCTCAAGGGCATCGCCGAGCGCCGGGCGCGCAAGGAGGTCGTCGAGGCGCTCCTCCGGCAGGTGAACCTGTGGGACGTCCGCAAGCAGAAGCTCGGCGGCTACTCGGGCGGCATGCGGCAGCGCTTCGGCGTCGCCGTGGCGTTGCTGGGGAATCCGAAGCTGCTGATCGTGGACGAGCCGACGGCCGGCCTCGACCCGGCCGAGCGCGTGCGCTTCCTGAACCTGCTCAGCGAGCTGGGCGAGAACAGCGTCGTCCTCCTCTCCACGCACATCGTCGAGGACGTGAGCGAGCTGTGCACCCGGATGGCAATCATCGACCGGGGCGAGATCCTGCTCGAAGCCGAGCCGCTGCGGGCCGTCGACGACCTCCGCGGCCGCATCTGGCGCCGCGTGATCGCGAAGGAAGAGCTCCCGGCGCTGGAGCGGGAGCACGCGGTGATCTCGACGAAGCTCCTCGCCGGGCGCACCGTCGTGCGCGTCTACGGCGACGCGGCGCCCGGCCCCGGCTTCGAGCCCGCCGAGCCGGACCTCGAGGACGTCTACTTCAGCACGATGGCGGGGCACATCGGCCGGCGCCGCGAGCAGCCGGAGGTCGATGCGCATGAAGCTCTGGGAGGTTTTCCGCTTCGAGCTCGCCTACCAGGTACGCCGTCCATGGCCCTGGCTCTCCATGGCGGTCCTGGCCGTGTTCGCCTTCGTGAGCACGAGGGTGGCCATCGTCCCCGTCACGCTTCCCCAGGACTTCATCCTCAACTCGCCCTTCATCATCGCGTCCGTCACCGTGTTCAGCTGCCAGATCTGGCTCCTGCTGGCGCCGGCCGTGGCAGGCGAGGCGGCCGCGCGGGACGTGCACACGGGGATGTATCCCCTCACGTACACGAGCCCCGTCAGCAAGGCCGAGTACCTGGGCGGGCGATTCCTCGCCGCCTTCGTCCTCCATGCGCTGATCCTGCTCGCCGTGCAGGTGGGAAGCCTTCTCGCCGCCTACGCGCCCGGGGCGAATCCCGAGATCATCGGTCCGTTCCGGCCGGCCGCCTATCTCGCGGCGTACGTCTTCATCGGGCTGACGAACGCGTTCATCGCCACGACGTTCCAGTTTTCAGCCGCGCTGCTGAGCGGCCGGCCCATCGCGAGCTACGTCGGCAGCATGGGCCTCTTCTTCCTCTCCTACCCGGTGACGCTCACGCTGTATCTCTCGGGACTCGGGAGAGCCCGCGCTCCTGACCGATCCGATCGGCGTCCTGGCGATCATGAACGAGATGATGTCGAACTGGACCCTCGTCGAGAAGAACGTCCGCATGTTCACGCTCGAGGGGCCGATGCTCTGGAACCGGCTTCTGTGGCTCGGCATCTCGCTGGCTACGATCGCCTTCATCTACCTGCGCTTCCGATTCGCTCACCGTACCGAAACCGGCCTTTTGAGCCGGCTCACGCGACGGTTCGCAAGGACGGTGCCGACGCCGCCGACGCCGGATATCGCGGATATGGCGCCCGCACGGATCGCGATCTCCGTTCCGCGGGCGCGCCAGTCGTTCGGCTTCGCGACGCATCTGCGCCAAACGCTCGCGATCGCCCGGTCATCGTTCTGGATGATCGCGAAGAACCCGGCCGGGCTCTTTCTTCTGGTGGCCTTCCCCGCGTTCCTGGTGCTGGTGCTGACGGTGGAGTCCGAGCACTGGGGCGTTCCACTGCTGCCGCGAACCGGTTACCTGCTGACGAAGTTCCTGACGTCGCCGCTGACGCAGGCCGCGGATTTTCGCGTCATCATACCGCTCCTCATCGTTTACTTCGCCGGCGAGCTGGTCTGGCGGGAGCGCGATGCGGGGCTCAGCGAAAACGTCGACGCGACCCCGGCGCCCGAGTGGGTCCTGTTCGGCGGGAAGTTCCTGGGTCTGAGCCTCGTGCTGGCCGCCTTGATGGCGATGCTGACCGCGGCCGGAATGTTCGTCCAGGTGATGGCGGGTTATCCACGATTTTCAGATCGGGCTCGTACCTGCAAGATCCTGTTCGGGCTTCAACTCCCCGAGTACCTGCTGTTCGCGGTGCTCGCGCTTCGACGGTGCACGTGGTGGTGAACCAGAAGTATGTCGGCCTGCTGGTGTCGCTCGTCGCGTATTTCCTCATCATCTTCTCGCCGTTCCTCGGCATCGAGCACAACCTGCTCGTCTATACGGCCAGTCCGGCGTGGTCCTTCACGGACATGCGCGGCTTCAGCGGGTCTGTCGGTCCGTGGCTGTGGTTCAAGCTCTACTGGGGAGCGTGGGCGCTGCTGCTGGCCGTGGCGGCGAGGCTGCTGTGGGTGCGGGGCCGGGAGGTGGGTTCGGAACGCGGCTGAAGATCGCGCGGCTTCGCTTCAATCGCGCGACGGCCGCGATGCGCCGCGATGACCGCGAGACCTCGGGCTCATCCTCACCCTCGGCGGCTTCATCTTCTACAACACCAACGTGCTCAACGAGTACATCACCGACGACGAGATGGTGCGACGCCGCGCCGACTACGAGCGGCGGTACGGCAAGTACGAGGGTATGCCGCAGCCGCGTGCGGACCGCACACGAAGCTGCGCATCGAGATCCATCCCGAGCGGAGAGCGGCGACGATCCGCGGCAGCTACCGCCTCGTCAACCGCGACGCCGTGCCGATCGGCTCCGTGCATCTGGAGCCGGCTTTCTATGTCGAGACCCGCGTGACGTTCGATCGCCCGGCCAGAGTGGTCGTGGCCGATGAAAAGCTCGGCCACTTCATCTACGCGCTGGACGAGCCGCTCCAGCCCGGCGACTCGCTGACGCTCAACTTCGACGTGCGGCTCGAGCGGCGCGGTTTCCGCAACAGCGGCTTGCGCGCGAGCGGAGCGGGCATGGCGATCGTCGAGAACGGCAGCTACTTCACGAGCGGCGCACTGCCGGTCATCGGCTACCAGCCGCTTCGCGAGCTGTGGAGCGCGGACGACCGGCGCAAGCACGGCCTGCCGCGGCAGGTCACCCTCGCCCCGCCCGGCGACATCGATCCGCATCTGGCCTCGGTCCCCGCCGCGACTTTCGAAGCGATCGTCGGCACCGACGCCGATCAGGTGGCGGTCGCGCCGGGCGAGCTGCGCCGCACGTGGAGCGAAGGCGGGGCGCCGCTACTTCCATTATGGCAGCGACGTTCCGATCAACGGCACGGAGGTCTTCTTCTCCGCCGACTACGCGGTGCATCGCGAACGCTGGAAACACGTCGACATCCAGGTCTTCGTCCACCCGGGACACAGGGAGCACCTCGAGCGCCTGCTCCGCGGCGTACGCGCGTCCCTGGACTACTACTCGGCGCAGTTCGGTCCCTATCCGTATCGCTTCCTGCAGATCGTCGAGCAGCCCGGCAACTTCATCGGCATGGGCGTCGACGGGAGCGGCGTGGTCACCGGAGGCGAGGGCTTCTTCCTGCTGAACCCGCAGGGCGATGGTTTCGACGCGATCTTCGAGATCGTGGCGCACGAGATGGGGCACCAGTGGTGGGGCGTGCAGCTCAAGCCCGCATTCGCCGAGGGCGGAGGCGTCATCTCCGAAAGCCTCGCCTGGTACTCCGCGATGCAGCTCGTGAAGCACGAGAAGGACCGGGAAGCGCTGCGGCGGTTCATGAGCTTCATGCGCGAGCCCAACCCGTGGCCGCCGATCCGCACGGGACTGCCGCTGCTCCGCGCCATGGACCCCTGGGCCAACTACCGCAAGGGCCCGTACGCGATGCACGCGCTCAGCGAGTACGTGGGCGAGGCCCGCGTGAACGGGGCGCTCCGCACGCTGGTGGAGAAGAAGGCGTCGTCCCTGGCCACCACGCTCGACCTGTACCGCGAGCTCCAGGCGGTCACGCCGGACTCGCTCAAGCCGCTGCTGGCCGATCTGTTCGAGCGGAACACCTTCTGGACGTTCGATACGAAGCAGGCGACGGCGGTTCGGACATCGGCGGGCAACTGGCGGGTGACGATGGAGGTGGAGGCGCACAAAATCGTCGCCGACATCGCCGGTAAGGAAACGGAGGTGCCCATCGTAGAGATGGATCGAGATCGGAATCTTCGCCCCAGCCCGACCGGGCGAGATCCTGGGCAAGCCGCTCTACGTGCGGAAGCATCGCGTCCGCTCCGGCACACAGACGATCACGATGGTCGTGCCGGAGAAGCCGGCCCGCGGCGGCATCGACCCGTACAACCTGCTCGACTGGGAAGAGGGCGACAACATCGAAGGGATCGAAATCAACGAGGCGCCTGGCAGGTGACGACCATGGAATTGAACATTCGCGACGTATCCAAGACCTATCCCAACGGCACGCGGGCGTTGAAAGACGTCTCGCTCGATATTCCCCAGGGGATGTTCGGACTGCTCGGCCGGAACGGCGCCGGCAAGTCCACGTTGATGCGCATTCTCGCGACGCTGCAGGAGCCGGACGAGGGGTCGATCCGCCTCGGCGACATCGACGTGATCCGGCAGAAGGACCGGGTGCGGGAGACGCTCGGCTACCTGCCGCAGTCGTTCGGCTTCCACCCGCGGGTGAGCGCGGAACGGCTGCTCGATCACTTCGCGGTGCTGAAGGGGCTCGCCGAGCCCGGGGCACGGCGCGACGTCGTCGAGTCGCTGCTCCGGCGGACCAACCTGTGGGAGGTGCGCAAGCAGCGAGTCGGCACCTTCTCCGGCGGCATGCGGCAGCGCCTGGGCGTCGCCGTCGCGCTGCTGGGCGACCCGAAGCTGATCGTCGTCGACGAGCCGACGGCGGGGCTGGACCCGGAAGAGCGCGTCCGCTTCCTGAACCTGCTGAGCGAGATCGGCGAGGACAGCGCGGTCATCCTCTCGACGCACATCGTCGAGGACGTCGAGGAGCTGTGCAACCGCCTCGCGATCATCGACCGAGGGGAAATCCTGCTGGAGGCGGAGCCGGCGCGCGCGATCGACGAGCTGCGCGGGCCGCATCTGGCGCCGGACCGTGAGCCGGGACGAGCTGCCGGCGCTCGAGCGGGAGCTGCCGGTGATCTCCACCAAGCTGATGGCGGGGCGGACGATCGCGCACGTCTACGCCGGCGCGTCGCCGGGAGCGGGCTTCGAGCCGGTCGAGCCGGACATGAAGGACGTGTACTTCAGCGTCATGACAGGGCATCACGGCCGCCGGGCGACGCAGGCGGAGACCGCGCCGTGAGATTTCGCGAAATCTTTCGATACGAATTCGGGTACCGTCTTCGCAGCCCCTCGACCTGGGCCTACGCGGCGTTTCTGTTCCTCGTCATGATGTGGGGCCTCGCGGCCACCGCCGACGCCACCGACGCGGTCAAGGTCAACGCGCCGAAGGAGGTCGCGCAAGGCATGGTGTTGTTCGGCGGCTTGTTCGGGCTGCTGGTCTCGGCGGCGCTCTTCGGCGACGCGGCGATCCGCGACGTCGCGGCCGGCATGGATCCGCTGCTCTACACCACGCGGCTCCGCAAGGCCGAATACCTCGGCGGCCGTTACCTCGCGGCGCTGGCGATCAACGCCATCGTGATCCTCGCGATCCCGCTCGGATTCTGGGTCGCCACGGTGACGGTCGCCGAGGCGGGCGCGGCCGGCCCCAACCGCCTCGCCGCGTACGCGCAGCCGCTGCTGCTCTTCATGCTGCCCAACCTCGTGCTGGTCGGCGCCATCCTGTTCACGATCGCGGCGCTGGCCCGGCAGGCGATTCCGGTGTACCTCGGCGCGGCCGGCATCTTCATCGGCTCCATGGTCGCCGCCAATTACTGGAGCTCCATCGAGAGCCCGGTCCTGTCGGCGCTGGCGGACCCGTTCGGGATCAACGCGCTCCTGGCGATGATCCGGTACTGGACGCCGGCGGAGCTGGGGACCCAGCTCATCGGTTTCCCGGCGATGCTGGTGTGGAACCGCGTGCTCTGGCTCGCGGTCGCGGCGGGGGTGCTCGCCATGCTCCACCACAGGTTCCGGTTCGCGCACGCGGACGGCGGCGGCGGCCGGCGCAAGGGCCGGCGCGCCATGATCGAAGCGCCGCCGGAAGGGCGATGGCAGGGGATCGTGCCCCGTATCTCGGGGGTGTTCGGGAGCCGGACCCGGGTCCGGCAGACGCTCGCCGTCGCGCGCCAGTCGCTGGCGGAGGTGGTGTCGGGCCGCGCGTTCCAGGTGACGCTCGCCGGGGCCGTCGGCCTCGTCATGCTCTGGGGCTGGAACGCGGCGGACACGGCGTTCGACACGCCCATCTGGCCGGTCACGCACCTCGTGCTGCGGGAGGTTCTCTCCCAGCGGTCCATCGTCATCCCCTGGCTGGTCATCGCCGTCTACGCGGGCGAGCTGGTGTGGAAGACCCGCGAGATGGGGACGGCCGAGATCGCCGACGCCGCGCCGGTGCCGGCCGGCATCGCGCTGCTCGGCCGCTTCCTGGCCCTCGTCGCCATCATCGTGGCCTTCCACGCCGCGCTCATGGCCGGCGGCCTCCTGATCCAGACGCTCCAGGGCTACCACGACTTCGAGCTCGGCCTGTACGTCCGCGTCCTCTTCGGACTCAATCTCCTCGAGCACGTGCTGCTCGCCGCGCTCGCGATGACGGTGCACGTGCTGGTGAACCAGAAGTACGTCGGCTACATCGTCGTGCTGGCGGCGGCCCTGCTCCGTATCGTCGCCGAGCCGCTGGGAATCCCGTACCTGCTGGCCTACAACGGCGGCCCCCGCTGGACGTACTCGGACATGAACGGCTTCGGCCCCTTCCTCGCGTCCGTTCCTGGGGTTCAAGCTCTACTGGGCGGCGTGGGCGTTGCTGCTCGGCGTCGTCGCGATCCTGTTCTGGGTGCGCGGCCGGGAGCCCGGAATGTGGCGCCGGCTCACCATGGCGCGCGCGCGTTTCCGCGGCCCGACGGCGCGGATGGCCGGCATCGCCGCCGCGCTCGTCCTCGCGCTGGGCGGTTTCGTCTTCTACAACACGAGCGTCCTGAACCACAGCCTCTCGCGGAACGAGGCGGGACGGCCGCGGGCCGAGTACGAGCGGCGGTACAAGCGGTTCGACGGCGCGCCGCAGCCGGTCCTCGTCGCGGCGGACCTGCGCCTGGAGATCCATCCCGACGAGCCGGCCGTCGACCTGCGCGGCGGGTATCGGCTGGTGAACCGCACCGGCGCGGCGATCGACTCGGTTCACGTCGTGATCGATACGGACGTCGACGTGCGCTCGATTTCGCTCGACCGCGCGGCGAAGCCGGTGGTCGTGGACGAGGAGCACGGCTACCGGATCTTCGCGCTCGAGCGGGCGCTCGCGCCCGGGGACTCGCTGCGGCTCTCGTTCGACGCGGCGTTCCGGCCGCGCGGCTTCCGGGCCAGCGGGATCCCGACCTCGGTGGTCGGCAACGGCAGCTACTTCGACCGTCGGTTGCTGCCGTTCATCGGCTACCAGCCGTGGTTCGAGCTGTCCGACGACGCGGCCCGCAAGCGCTTCGGTCTCGCGCCCCGGCCGTCGCTGCCGGGACCGGACGACGCCGGGGCGAGGCTGCGCGCCGGCGTCGTGCGGAACGAGGATCGCGGCGTCCACGTCGAGGTGGTCGTAGGCACGGCCGCCGACCAGACCGCCGTCTTCTCCGGCGCGCTGCGCCGGAGCTGGACGGAGAACGGCCGGCGCTACTTCCACTACGGGACCGACGTGCCAGGCCCGTTCGCCGCCTCGGTGTTCTCGGCGAGGTACGCGGTGCGCGAGGACCGGTGGCGCGCCCCCGGGGCGATGGGACAGGACGTCGCGCTGCAGATCCTCCATCACCCGGCGCACCGGTACAACATCGACCGGATGGTCGCGGGCATGAAGGCGTCGCTCGACTATTACACGAAGGTTTTCGGGCCCTACCAGTTCCGCCAGTTGCGCGTCGTCGAGATCCCGCCGTACTCGATCAACGGCCGCGCCACGGCGACCACGATCGTCTTCTCGGAGCAGAACTTCATCACCCGCGCCGACGCGGGCCGGGTCGATCACACGTTCTTCGGGACGGCGCACGAGGTCGCGCACAGTTGGTGGGCCGGGCAACTGGAGGGAACCGCCTATGCGCGAGGAGCGGACGTTCTGTCGGAGACGCTCGCGAACTACAGCGCCATGATGGTGACCGAGAAGGTCCTCGGCCCGAAGGAGGCCCGCCGCGTCTACGACTTCCAGATGGACCGCTACTTGAGCCGGCGCGCGGATTTCGCGCGCGACGTCCCGCTGATCGAAGTCGAGGACCATCCGCACATCGCCTACGGCAAGGGCGCGGTCGCCATGTACACGCTGCGCGAGCACCTCGGCGACAAGGTGGTCAACACGGCGCTGCGGCGCTTCCTGGAGAAGCACCGCGATGGCGGGCCGCCGTACCCGACGTCGCGCGATCTGCTCGCGGAGCTGCGCGCCGTCACCCCCGGCCCGCTCCAATACCTGCTCACGGATCTCTTCGAAACGATCACGCTGTGGGACGTCGAGACCCGGCGGGCCGGCGTCGCGCGCACGGCCGATGGCCGGTACGAGGTGACGCTCGACGTGGCGGCGAGGAAGCTGCGGGCCGACAGCGTCGGCAAGGCGATCGAGACGCCGATGAACGACTTCGTCGAGATCGGCGTCTTCGCGCCCGGCACGGGCGACGGCCTCGGCGCGCCGCTCTACCTGCAGCGGCACCGCATCCGCAGCGGCAAGCAGACGATCCGCATCACCGTGCCGCGGGAGCCGGCGCGCGCCGGCATCGATCCGTACCGCAAGCTGATCGACCGCGACCGCGAGGACAACGTCGTCGAGGTGAAATGAAGCCCTTCCTCGTCTGCATCCACGACGCCACTCCGGCCTACGCCCGCGAGACGCGGGCGATGCTCCGGGACCTCGCCCCGCTGCTCGGGCGCCGTCTCTCCTTCGCGGTAGTCCCCGACTGGCACGGCGAGTGGCCGCTGGCGGCGCATCCCGACTATTGCCGGCTGATTCGGGAGAGCTCCGAGGAGCTGCTCCTCCACGGCTACTTCCATCGGCGCCGGCGAGGCTGGGGACCGATCACGTTTCTCACCGAAGGCTGCGACGAGATGAACGGTCTCGATCCCGAAGAAACCCGACGCACCCTCGAGCGCGGACAGCATGTCTTCGCCGAGGTCTTCGGGGAGCCGGCGCGGGGCTTTCTCGCGCCGGCCTGGCAGCCGGGGCACGTGCGCGCGGACAATGCGAAGACCCTGGGGCTGGAGCACGTCCTCGGCTTCTTCTCCCTCCAGTCGGCGGCGGGCCGCAACGTCGCTCTCGCGACCTGGACCTGGGACTGTGGCCGCTGGGGCGGGCTCGGGCATCTCGGCCATGGGATCGGGTGGCTGCTTCAGTCCCTGCATCGCGGCGTCCCCGCCCTGGCGATTCACCCCCGGGATCTGGAGCGCGGCTTCTGGCCGCGGATTCTCCGGCTCATCCGGGAGCTCCGCGAGGCCGGGTACGAACCGAGCACACCGGCGGGAGTTGCTGGAGGGCGCGATCGTGAGGTCGATCCTCGACGCCGTCATGGAACGGCGAGCCCGGCGGCTGATGGAGCAGGTGGGCGCATGGCTGCCGGCCCAGGGACCCGTGCTCGACCTCGGCTCGGGGACCGGACACCTCGCGGCCCGGGTGGAGCGGGACCTCGGACTCGAAGTGGTCACCGCCGACGTGAGCGACATCCACGTCGTGGGACGGCCGCCCGTCCTGATCGCCGGCGGGGCCCTGCCGTTCGCGGACGACAGGTTCTCGGCCGCGCTTCTCGTCTTCATGCTCGCCTACCCGAACGATCCGGCCGCGCTCCTGGCGGAAGCGGCTCGCGTCACCCGGGGACCCATCATCCTCGTGCAGTCCCTGCATTCGAATCGCTTGGGTTACGCGTGGCTTCGCATCCGGGAACTCTTCTGGACGACCGTGGCTTTCCACGTTTCGAAGCTCGTCGGCTACGTCCCTCCGGAAGCGGAGTTCACCATGAACACCCGTCGCTTCTATACCGCCGCGGACGCTCGGGCGGGAGGTGGAGGCGGCCGGGCTGCGCATCCGGTCGCGGCGGGAGCGGCCGCTGCTGCCCGGCCGCTCTCTCATCGCCGCCGCGTGGAGCCTGGAGCGCGATGACTGAGAAGCGTCTCTCCTTCGTGATCCCGGCGCGCAACGAGGAGGCGCTGATCGGCGAAGTCGTGGAGGCCATTCTCGCCAGCGTGGCCCGGGCTGCGGGCGTCTCCCGGAACGATCTCTGGCTCCCGGACACCGCCTTCGAGGTCGTCGTGGCGGACGACGGGAGCGAGGACGCCACCGCTGCCATCGTGGGGAAGCTCGCCGCCGACGCCGGCGTGCGGCTGGTCCCCTGCGCCGGCGGGACCTGCGCCGCGGCGCGCAACGCCGGAGCCGCGGCCAGCTCCGGACGGGTGCTCGCCTTCGTCGACGCGGACACCCTCGTTCCCGAGAACGCCGTCGTCCGCATCCTGGAGCTCCACGAGGGCGAGGGCAGGTGCCTGGTGCTCTATCGGCTCGCGTCCCGAGAGCCCGGTCTGCGAGCCTGGCTCTGGTGGACCTTCTGGGGACTGGCGCGCCACCTCCCCCTGGCGAGGGCCAAGTCGATGCCGGCGTTCATGAGCTGTGACCGGGCGCACTTCGAGAGCTACGGCCCGTTCGAAGAGTCCCGCGTGATCGCCGAGGAATGGCCGCTGACCGGGGCGGCCTACCGGTACCATCCTGAGCGCTTCCTCTACGATCGAAGCCTCACCGCGCGCACCTCCAGCCGGCGGATGGAACTCCAGCCGTTCGGTTACCTGCGAACCTTCCTGAGATGGGCTCTGGCGGTCCTCTTCCCCTGGGCGCGCACCGACGCCTACGATCGGGTTCGGCACGAGGAAGGCGATTGACGATCGTGCGGGAGCTGGCGGAGCGTTCCTACTTCGTCCTGTGCCTGGCGCTGGGGTGGCTGCTCCGGTCCGCGAGGTACTCGAAGGCCCGGATCGTCGACCAGGACGGCGAGCTTCAGGTGCGCAAGCACCGCGTCTTCTACGCGCCTCTCCTGGTCTGGTTGGGCAATCCGCTCATGTGGATCCTGAACACCGGCGTGCGAATCCTCCCCCAGCGGGATTGGGAGGAACGGGAGCGCCGGATCTACCAGAGCCTCCGCGGGACTCCGATTCGGATCGATGCCGGCGGGACGCTCGTCCTGCCATGTCTCGCCGGAAAGACGCTGGCGGCCTTGCTGGAGGACCCGGAGCTGGAGGAGCCGGCCCGGAAGAGGGCCGTCGAGCTGGCGGTCCTCGCCCTCGCCGAGCTCCATCATCTGGGATTCACTCACGGGGACGCCATGGCCGAGAACGTCCTGGTCGACCTCGAAGCCAGAGCCGCCCACTGGCTCGACTTCGAGACCCTTCATGATTCACGTCGCCCGATCGCCTGGCGACACGCCGACGACGTGAGAGCCCTGCTCGTCACCTGCCTGGTCCGAACCGTCCCTGAGAAGCTCGCCGAGATTCTCCAGCTCATCCTGGACGTCTATGCGGACGAAGAGGTAGCCCGCCCTCTGGCCCTGAGCTTCGCCTCGGCAAGGCGGCGCCCGCTCCCCCTCCACCTTGGCCAGGCGGGGTTGTCCTTCCAGCGTTTCCGGGAGATCGCCGGGTTGCTGAGTGAGCGCGGCGGCGCATAGCTCCGGAAGGTCGAACCGGCCCAACGGGCCGGGAGAAATAGCCCAGGGCTGAGGCCGAAGGCCGATGCCCTGGGTGAGAAATACCCGAACATTTCAGCGGCCTGAAGGGCCGCGAGAATCCCTACCGGAATCAGTCCATCCTTTCGATCCCGCCACTTTTCGGATACCGAGCGCCAGGGGTGCCGCCGAGGGCCCTCACTAACGCAAAATTGCGGCAGGCAGCCTTGACGTGCGCCAAGCCGAATAGTACTATCCAACAAGAAAGAAAGGAGGAATCATGTCAGACTCAGATGGCGAATCGAGCAGCGACCCCCCCTTAGGTCGTGTTTTGGCGGGGCGCCGTCACCAGGCTCGCGGCCCTCCGAGGACGAGTTCCACGCACTCCCTTCCCTCTCGGCCTGCTGAGAATCTACCAACAAAACGAACATCGGCACCCCCACGCGGCCTTGGAGATTTCCACTGGCGGGCGTTGTACTGCTCATGGAGCGCTTCACGGAAGGGGGGCCGCCAATGAGCCGGTGGTCGAACCCTTACGCCGAGCAGCTGAGAGATGAGGAGATTACCCGGGAAACAGTCAGCCGCGTCTACTCTGAGCCGGAGCGACTCTACAAGATGACCGCCATAGGCTTTGAGCGGTTTGTAGCAGAAATATTTCGCGGTTTGGATTATCAAGTGAGGACGACCCAAAGAAGCCATGATGGTGGTGTCGATCTCTATCTAGATTACAATCTACATTTAATAACGCCAATCTTTGTTGTTCAGTGCAAGTATCGTGAATCACCTAAGCGTAGGATCGGGGTTGGAGTCGCCAGAGAACTATTGGGAACGATCTTCGATAAGGCTGTGACTGCCGGTATTCTGGTAACAAATTATAAATTCTCAGCGGCTACCACAAAGACTGCTTGCGAAGCATTCGACGCGGCTCTTCGGCGTGGATCACGATGGGCTGTTAGGCCTGATGGCGATGTACCTGCGTGCACCATCTGCTTACCACAGAGGACAGTAGTGAGGCGCGGCTGGGGGTGTACGGGGCTTTCTCACCCAGGGCATCGGCCTTCGGCCTCAGCCCTGGGCTATTTCTCCCGGCCCGTTGGGCCGGTTATCTACGGTTGTCAGGTGCTCTAATCGGTTTGAGGCGAATTTTCGCTAGATTCGTAGCCAACTAATCCAAGGCCCAGCTCACGTCGCAGTCGGCCTGCCCAATACCGCCAGCGAACTGAATCTGTACCCTAATACTGGAGGTGAAGCGGATGTTCATCGGGATCCAGCCGGTATGCCTATCTCCATTAACATCGGGGATCCCCCAAGGCATGTTGATCGTCTGTGCAGTTCCGCCGTTGACCGTGAAAATGACGTTAGCTATGGCGGTGTTGACAAAGTTGCAGGAGACCCCTTTGACATTTCCGGAAACCGATGATTGGTTGATGATGTCGGCGGTACCAGTATTTACCGAGCCATTGTCGAGCCGGGGCTTGGTATTCCCATCGTCTGCAGCGAAAGTGACTGAGGCCGTCAAGAAAAGGAAGAGGATGGACAGGCTAGCGAGCTTGCTGGTGGTCTTCATACGGTCCTCCTTGAAGGAACGGCTTAGCCGGCTCCTTGCCGACGCTGTTCTTTGAAGTAAGTGCCGAAGTTTGGAGTTCCATTTCGGCACCTCACCCGCTGTCTCTGGCGTACGGCTCGCCAGGGTAGGCGGCTCGTCCATCCCGCGTGGAGGTCCGGCCGCCATCGTTCGCGCCTCTGCCGCTAGGCGGCTCGACCGCCAGCCTTCGCGGCTCGTCTGCCAAGCTTGACGCGACCTCCGACCTGGTCGTGTCCTAACTCATTGTTGGTGGTAGAGGGGGCGTCCCGTGCGGTGTCTCGGTCTAACAACGCTCGACAGTCTCCTCGCAACGAACCCAGGTTACGGGCTGATCCTGACAAGGAAGGTCCAAACTGACGCAGCCCTCAATGGAGAAGCCACCGTTTACGTCCGCTAGTTCCTTGAGGTTGTGCAGGTTACGCAGTGTCTCCTTCGCCAGCTTCAGCTTCTTCGCCTGCTTCTTCATTCAGGTCTCCTTTGAAGAGGCTTTATTCTACTCCCGGGGGCTTGGGGTTGGTTGGTACCCTTCGGGGGTCCGAAGGGTCCAGCGCTTCAGGATTGCCGCCCCGCTAGCAAATGCCAGGAGAACCGCAAGACCAGTCGGTATCGGGTTCGCAAATCTCCGAGGTGGTGCAACCGTTTCTGTCGAAGTAGGTGGGTGGGGGCTTGTTACCTCCGATGGCTCTGGCGAGCGAGGGTTCGGCAAGTGCCCGCAAGGTTTCCTTCGACAACGCCAGCTTCTTCGCCTGTTTTTTCATGAGTCCTCCTTGAAAGGCTGAATTATACCATGGCTCCGGGAAAGTGCCTGACACTTGGCGAGGGGTCTTCTCTTAAAGTACTTTAAGTTGCGCCCCCAACCGGCCTCGGTGACGTAGTATCCGTCTTGAGGCGCTGCGAATTTCCCCGGAATCCCTTCCCTCGGCCTCCTCTCCCTGACTCGCCAGGCCTCGTGCCCCCCTGACTGCCGGGCTCCGGGCACACCTCTTCCCTGAATCGTCCCCGGGGCAAGGCGATCGTCCTCCGACCGTCTTCAGGCGCTCACGTACGGGAGGGCCGGCGGGAAGCTTCCAATGGGAAAGGGCGAGGCCCGGTCCCCGGCCCAGAGTTTGGCGGCGGCGGTCCGGAAGGCGGCTACGAACAGGGAGTAGGCCTCTCAGAGCAGGAACCAAGCCTCCCGCGTGGCCGCATGGAGACGCGGGGCCGGCGACAGAGCGAGCGTCTTGGGTCGGTACTGAGGATCGGTCGAGGTCACGGCCTCCGCTCCGAGGACATCCGTATCGGCTGCCTTTCTTGCCGCGGCGGCCTCCCGCTGGATGTCCCCCGCCAGCGCGGCGACGCGCCCGCGATACTGGTCGGAGGACAGGTGTCGCCAGCAGGGGAGCGGAGAGAGGTGGACGGTGGCCTCCGTCGCGTAGGTGTAGCGCTCAAACGAGTTTCTCGCGGCCCTTCAGGCCGCATTAATGCTCTCGCCTTTCCTGACCCAGGGCATCGGCCTTCGGCCTCAGCCCTGGGCTATTTCTCCCGGCCCGTTGGGCCGGCTGCCACCGGTCATCAGGTGCTCCAAGGATGGCTCCTTCGGCCATTCCTCTGGCTTGCAGGCGCCCGCCGATCCTCTCTGCATGGAATTGTTCGCGAAGAGTATGAGGCCGGAGCGTCTGTAATTGACGCCGACGCTTTCGTGACGGCCGCCCGCCCTGGGCGCTGATCCGACAACGCTCGCGGTCCGTTCGCCAGGGTTGGCGGCTCGTCCATCATCGATGGCGGTCCTCCCGCCCCGCGTGGTGGTCCGGCCGTCAGCGTTCGCGCCTCTCCGGAGAAGGTTGGCGGCTCGTCCGGCAACCTTCCCGCGTCAACCGCAAACCTTCCGTGGTTCATCCGCAAAGCTTCCGGGTTCAACCGGAAAGTTCGAGTTCATCCCGAACCTTCCGGGTTCATCCCGGAAGCTTCGGAGTTCATCCGGAAACCTTCCCGCGTCAACCGTAAACCTTCGTGGTTCATCCGGGAAGCTTAAAAGTTCATCTCCGAACCTTCCGGGTTCATCCCGCAAGCTTCGCGGTTGACGCTGGAACCTTCCGGGTTCATCCCGCAAGCTTCGCGATTGACGCCGAAACCTTCCGGGTTCACCTGGGAAGCTTCCCGGTTCATCCGCCAAGGTTGGCGGCTCGACCGTCAACCTTCGCGGCTCGTCCGGCAACGAAGGCGGCTGAGTATGATTGGGGAGGAGATCGCGAAACGGATCGAGGTCACGCGTGCCCGACTCGTCGGGTCCGCGTCCCCGCAGCCCGTCTCGCCCTAGGGAGCGTCTCGCATGGAAGACCTGCTGGCCGCCCGCACGCAGATGGCGGTCTCGCTGATGTTCCACATCCTGTTCGCCATCGCGGGCATGGCCATGCCGGTGCTGATGGCCGTCTCCGAAGGGCTCTGGCTGCGCACCCGCGACCCGGTCCACCTGGAGCTGACCAAGCGCTGGGCCAAGGGCACGGCCATCCTGTTCGCCGTGGGCGCGGTCTCCGGGACGGTGCTCTCCTTCGAGCTCGGGCTGCTCTGGCCCCGGTTCATGGAGCACGCCGGGGCGATCATCGGCATGCCCTTCTCGCTGGAGGGCTTCGCCTTCTTCACCGAGGCGATCTTCCTCGGCATCTATCTCTACGGCTGGAACCGGGTGCCGCCCCGGGCGCACTTCCTGGCCGGGATCGTGGTGGCGGTGAGCGGCGGGCTCTCGGCGGTCTTCGTGGTCGCCGCCAACGCCTGGATGAACACGCCCGACCGGGTTCGACCTCGTGGACGGCAGGATGGTCAACATCGATCCCCTGGCCGCCATGCTAAGCCCGGCGGCGATTCCGCAGGCCGTCCACATGCTGCTGGCGGCCTACGCGGCGGTGGGGTTCGCGGTGGCGGGCATCCACGCCTGGGTCCTGCTGCGCCACCCGGAGAGCCGCTTCCACCGCGCCGCCCTGGGGATCGCCCTGGCGGTGGGCGGACCGGCCGCCCTGCTCCAGCCGGTCAGCGGCGACCTGCTGGCTCGGATGGTCGCCGAAACGCAGCCGGCCAAGCTCGCGGCCATGGAGGGGCAGTTCGAGACGGAACGCGGCGCTCCGCTGCGCATCGGCGGCCTGCCCGACCCCGAGGCGGGGGTGACGCGCTGGGCGATCGAGATCCCGTACGGCATGAGCCTGCTGGCCCACCACGATCCGCAGGCCGAGATCGTCGGCCTCAACGACATCCCGCGGGAGAACTGGCCCAACGTGGTGATCGTCCACCTGGCGTTCCAGATCATGGTGGCCTGCGGCATGGTCATGGCCGCGCTGGCCCTGGCGGCGGGCTGGCTCCGGCTGCGCCGCCGGCCGCTCACGGCGCGCTGGCTGCTGCGCGCCCTGGTCCTCGCCTCGCCGCTCGGGGTGCTCGGCATCGAGGCCGGCTGGTTCGTCACCGAGGTCGGGCGCCAGCCCTGGATCATCCAGGGGGTGATGCGGACCCGCGACGCGCTCACCCCCATGCCGGGGCTGACTGTGCCGCTGGTGACGATCACGCTGGTTTACGTGGTCCTGGGGGTCATCGTGGTCTTCCTGCTGAAGCGGCACGTGATCGTCACCGTGCCGGAGGGGGACGCCTGATGGAGCTGGCGGCGGGTCTGGTCATCGTGGCGGCGCTCAACCTCTACGCGGTCTCGGGCGGCGCGGACTTCGGCGGCGGCTTCTGGGACCTGCTGGCGCGCGGCCCCCGGGCGCAGCGGCAGCGCGAGCTGATCGCGCACGCCATCGGCCCGATCTGGGAGGCGAACCACGTCTGGCTGATCCTCGCCATCGTGGTGCTCTTCACGGCCTTCCCGCCGGCGTTCGCCCGCGTCACCACGGTCCTCCACATCCCCCTGTTCCTGATGCTGCTGGGGATCATCGCCCGCGGCGCCGCCTTCAGCTTCCGCGCCTACGGCGACCCGGCGCGGGAGACGCAGCGCCCCTGGGGACCGGTGTTCGCGGTGTCGAGCCTGCTGACGCCGCTGCTGCTGGGGGTGGTCCTCGGCGCCATCGCCTCCGGGACCGGGCGACCCTGGAGGCCGGCTTCTTCGCGTCCTGGTGGGGGCTGTTCCCCTTCGCGGTGGGGATCTTCGCGCTGGCGATGTTCGCGTTCCTGGCGGCGGTCTACCTGGCGGTGGAGGCGGAGGAGGGGGAGATGCGGGAGGACTTCCGCCGGCGGGCCATGATCTCGGAGGTGGCGCTCGGGGTCATGGCGGCCCTGGTGCTGGCGGCGGCCGGGAGCCGGGCGCCCGAGATCCTCCACGATCTCACCCGTACGCCGTGGTCCTGGGCGCTGCACGCCGTGACCGCCGCGAGCGCGCTGACCGTCCTCTTCGCGCTGTGGCGGCGGCGGTACGGGCTGGCCCGGATCGCGGCCGTGCTCCAGGTCTCGCTGATCGTCTGGGGATGGGCCTTCTCGCAGTACCCCCATCTGGTGCGGCCCGACCTGACCCTCGCCAACGCCGCCGCGCCGCCGGTGACGCTGCGGCTGATGCTGGGAACGCTCGCCGGCGGGACCGTGCTGCTCCTGCCGGCGTTCGTCTACCTGTTCCGCGTCTTCGGGAAGCTACCCGGGAAGCTGCGGCGGCCCTGAAACCCTACTCGGCCTGGCCCATCAAGCCATGGAGGGTCTTCGTGTAGCCGTTCTCGGCGAGCTGCGCCCCCATCTCGTCGTAGAGCTCCGGCTCCTGGGGCGCCCAGGTCGCCAGCCCGTCCACGTACCGGGTGTACATCGAGAACGCCGCGGCGATCAGCACCGTGTCATGGATGGCCTTGTCGTCCGCTCCCGCCCGCCGCGCCCGCGCCACGTCGTCCAGGGTCACCAGCCGACCGTCGTAGCGCACCTTGTTGGCGATCTCCAGCAGCGCCTGGAGCTTGGAGCCGACGGGGGCCTGCGGCCCTTCCGCGAGGACCGTATCGACCACGTCGCCGGCGCCGCCCAGCAGGTGCCGGGCCGTCGACGCGTGCAGCCGCGAGCAGAAGGCGCAGCCGTTCGCCGACGAGACGTACGCCGCGATCGTCTCCCGCTCGCCCGGGGTCAGCGAGGAGGGGCCGCGCAGCAGCGCGTCGGCCAGCCCGTTCAGGTGCTTCTCGGTTTCAGGGTAGGCGACCATGGGGCCGAGGATGCCGGGCAGGCCCTCGGGCAGGTAGACATGAGGCATCGCGTCCTCCGCACGTAGAGAGTTCCAAGGGTACTCTCTGCGGTGTGCTTTCGCAATGAAGAGAGTGGGCGCCGGAAAGCAAGGACCTAAAGGATCCAAGGGACATAAACGACCTAAAGGACGGCTTCAACCGTCCTAGCATTTGCGCCCGGAGGGCGCTGGGACCTAGCCCAGGCCTTCAGGCCACCCTCTTACACACAACTTGTACTAGACAAGCATGACCAAACCTGCTTATCTGTTCCGTAGTGGTGGAATATTCGGGAAGGAGTGGGGATGGGAGCCAGAACTGCGGAGCAGGAGGAGGAGTTGTGGGCCGAAGAGGAGCTGCGTGCGGCTGACTTGGGGGATGGACGTCTGAACCGTCGGGCGGGTGTTCTGCTCGGTCAGCTCGCCCAGCGGCCCGAGCAAAGCATTCCGGGAGCATGCCAAGGTTGGCCAGAAACGCAGGCGGCGTATCGGTTCTTCAGCAACGAGAAGGTCACGGCCGAGGGGGTACTTCTCGCACACGTGGAGGCCGTCAAGGCTCGGGCTCGGCAGTATCCGGTGGTTCTGTGTGTTCAGGACACCACACAGTTGGACTTCACGAGCAAGCCGCAGATCGAAGGTCTGGGTCCCCTGACCCATGAAGCGGCCTTGGGCCTGTACGTCCACCCGACAGTAGCTTTTACGCCCGAGCGCCTGTGTTTGGGCGTGGTGGATCTTTGGACCTGGGCTCGCGATGCGCAGACGCATGGGACGAAAGACCGGGCCAGCCGGGCGTCTCGTCCTATCGAGGAGAAAGAGAGCTTTCGCTGGTTGGAGGGTTACAGACGCATCTGTGGACTCCAGAAAAAGATTGGAGAGACGACCCGCCTGGTGTACGTGGCCGACCGGGAATCAGACCTTTTCGAACTCTTCGACGAAGGGGAGCAGAAAGGTGTGGCTTGGCTGATCCGCTCCAGTCAACCCCGCAAGTTGGAGGACGGCGTCCGGTTGTTGAAAGCCGCCGAAGAGGGTCATGAGTTGGGTCAGATCGAGTTCGATCTTCCAGCCACAGCCGGGCGCTCCGCCCGGCATGTGGTCCAGACTTTGAGAGCCGTTCGAGTCAAGCTGGCCCCGCCCTATCGCTGCGATAAAGCATTGGAAGCTATAGAGGTAACGGCGCTACTGGCTCGAGAGGAAGCACCTCCCGAAGGTGTGGAGCCACTCCAGTGGCTCCTCTTGACCAACTTGCCAGTGGAGACCCTTGAAGCCGGTCGGGAGAAGATTCAATGGTATCTGTGCCGCTGGCAAATCGAGGTCTACTTCCGGGTGCTCAAGAGTGGCTGCAAGGTCGAACAACTCCAACTGCAAACTCGGGATCGACTGGAGGCTGCCCTCGCGCTCTACCTGATTGTGGCGTGGCGGGTGCTCTATCTGTTGATGCTGGGCAGAAACTGCCCAGACCTACCCTGCAGCGTGGTCTTTGCGCCCGAAGAGTGGCAAGCCGTCTTCTTGGTACTGCGGCGAGAGAAACCGCCTCGACAGCCTCCTGCTTTGAGCCTGATCCTCACCATGGTGGCTCGATTAGGCGGCTTTCTGGCGCGCAAAGGGGATGGGCCTCCAGGCCCGAAGGCACTCTGGATAGGCCTCCAACGAGTCCAGGATTTTGCCTTGGCTCTTGAGGCTCGGGACAATCTGTCTTAGATGTGTGTAAGAGGGTGGCCTGAAGGCCTGGGCTGACTGAAGGCGCCGAGCACCGGGCTTTCCATTCCCAGGCCTGAAGGCTGCCTGAAGCCCTTGGGCTACGTCCCCGCGCCCCTGCGGTCGCCAAACCGAAGACACCGTTGATGCCGGAGGACCGCGCCGTTCGGCTCGCCTTGGGCCGTCTTGCGCACTTATAGATTTTAGAAAGGAGGAAGAAGATGACCACATCTCCCAAGACCCGAATCCTCATGCTGCTGGTGGCGACCCTCTTCACCCTGATGGCGTTCACGCTCCCTGAAGCGACGCGGGCCTGCATTGCCGGCGACGTCTACTATTGCACCTACCCAAACAACGTAGGCTGCGTCGAGTATGACTGCAGGCCCTTCTCGTGCGCCGGCGTCGGAACCCCGAGCTGCGCCTGGATGCGGAGCGAGTGCTGCAGATAGAGCGTGAGGCCGTCCCAGAAACACCAAAGGCCGCTTCACGCGGCCTTGTTCGTCTGGAATCAGTTTGGCTGGGAGGCAGGGACTCGAACCCCGATTCTGCGGTCCAGAGCCGCATGTCCTACCATTGAACGACCTCCCAGCAGGACAGCGCGGAAGGGTACCCCATCCGCGCTGGACGGGTCAACCCTGGGCGGCGCCCGCCGTATTCCCGACCGTCTCCCCCTGGCCGGCGGCCCTCAGGAAGGCGATGAAGCGGGCGAAATGACGCAGGGTCGCCTCCTGTCCCATGGCCTCGATGAGGTCGAAGAGCGGCGGCCCCCCGGTGGCTCCGGAGAGGGCCATGCGCGTGGGGTGGATCAGCACGCCGGCCTTGACCCCGCTCTCGTCCGCCTGGGCGCGGAGCTCCGCCTCCAGGGCCTCCTTGTTGAAATCCGCCAGACGGGCGTAGCGGTCCCGCAGGGCCTCCAGGTGGGCCGGCAGGCCGGGGGCCTTCAGGAACTTGGCGGATGCGTCGCGGTCGTAGGTCAGCTCGTCCTGGAAGTAGATGCCAATCATCTCGACCAGCTCTTTCAGGGTGCGGGCGCGGCCCCGGTGCAGATTGACGACCACGGCCAGGCGGGCCGGATCCTCGCCCCCGAGGCCGGCGGCGTCCAGGAAGGGCTGGAGGTGCGGGCGCAGGGCGTCGTAATCAAGGTTCGTGAGGTATTGCCCGTTCATCCACTCCAGCTTCTCGCGGTCGAAGACGGCGGCCGAGGCGTTGAGGCGGTCGACGGTGAAGAGGCGGACCATCTCTTCGCGGGAGAGGATCTCCTGGTCGTTGCCCGGGTTCCAGCCGAGGAGGGCCAGGAAGTTGTAGAGGGCCTGCGGCAGGATGCCCTCGTTGCGGAACTCCTCGACGGAGGTGGCGCCGTAGCGCTTGGAGAGGCGCTTCTTGTCCGGCCCGAGGATCAGCGGCAGGTGGCCGAAGGTCGGCACCGTGCCGCCCAGGGCGCGGAAGAGCGGGATGTGCTTGGGCGTGTTCGAGAGGTGGTCCTCGCCGCGCAGGACGTGGGTGATCCCCATGTCGATGTCGTCCACCACCACGGACATGTGGTAGGTGGGCGTGCCGTCCGAGCGCAGGAGGATGAAGTCGTCCAGGGCGTCGGTCGGGAAGCTCATGTCGCCGCGCACGATGTCGGTGAAGGTGATGTTGTCGTCCGGCATGCGGAAGCGGACGGCGAAGGAGCGGCCCTCGGCCAGCCGGGCGTCGATCTCCTCCTGCGAGAGCTTGAGGCAGGTGCGCGGGTAGCGGAAGGCGACGCCGCGCTTCTCGGCCTCGGCGCGCTGGGCGTTCAGCTCCTCCTGGGTGCAGAAGCAGCGGTAGGCCTTGCCCTGCGCCAGCAGCTCCTCGCCGCGCTGGCGGTGGCGGGGGAGGCGCTCGCTCTGGAGGAAGGGACCTTCGTCCCAGACGGTGCCGATCCAGGCGAGGGCGGACTGGATCTGGCGGGTCATGGCCTCGTCGGAGCGCTCGCGGTCGGTGTCCTCGATGCGCAGGATGAAGGCGCCGCCGGCGCTCTGCCGCAGCAGGTCGTTGTAGATGGCGGTGCGGGCGCCGCCCACGTGCAGGAAACCGGTGGGCGAGGGAGCGAAACGGACCCGGACAGGCCCCGTGATCTCGGTCATGGCGTTGAGTCTCCGAATCGGCCCCGCGGAGGGCGGGGGATGGAACGAAAAACGGTATCAGTGATGTGGGGGGCCGTCCAGGGCCGGTTGCCGACGGAGCGCTCCGCCCTTCGAGGCCTCACCCCCTGGCCCCCTCTCCCGACCCCTCCCTCCCACCCACACCGGGAGAGGGGGAAGGGTTTGTCCAAGTCGTCCAAGAAACAGTTTGTCTGGCTTGGCCACGGAACCAGACTCATCCTGACTAACTCTACTTTGTCAGTCATCCGCGAGCCCCCGCCCGGGCATAAATGCCCGGGCTAGTCGAAAGAGCCCCCTGAAGGGGACTCCAGCAGTCGGGTTCACCCGGCTGTTCTGCCTAGCCCGGGCATTTATGCCCGGGCGGGGGCGCCGAGCTCACAGTCTGACAACGTAGAACTAACCTCTCCCCTCTCCCGGTGTGGGTGGGAGGGAGGGGTCGGGAGAGGGGCCGGGGGTGAGGGCCCAGCGATATACTCCCCCCATGGACCCCCAACCCTCTCCCACCATCCTCGCCGCCACCGATTTTTCCGACACCGCCAACGCTGCCATGGATTGGGCCGTGGAGCTGGCGCGCCAGCAGGGCGGACGGGTGGAGCTGGTCCACGCCGTCACCGTTCCGCCTTCGGTGCCGGGGTACGTCCCGACCGCCGGGGCCGACTTCGAGGCGGAGGTGCGGCGGGCGGCGGAGGCGCGCCTCGCGGAGACGGTGGCGGGTCTGCGCGAACGGGGTGTGGAGACCTCGACGTTCCTGGGCCCCGGGACGCCGTCGCAGGTGATCCTGGAGCGGGCGGCGGCGACGCGGGCGGCGGCGGTGGTCATCGGCACCCGGGGGCTCACCGGGCTGCGGCACCTGCTGCTGGGGAGCACCACGCAGCGGGTGGTCCACGGCGCCCGCTGCCCGGTGCTGACGGTCCATCCCGGCGACAGCGGCAAGCACCGGACGATCCGCACCATCCTGGTGCCGACGGACTTCTCGAAGGACGCGGAGCTGGCCATCCATGCCTCCCACCGGCTGCTCGCCGGGCTGGAACAGGACGCGCGGCTGATCCTCCTGCACGCCTTCAACCTGCCGATCGAGTACACCGCGTACGGGGCCATCCCGACTTCGGTCAAATATCTGGAGGACACCGGCCTGGAAGCCGAGCGGCGTCTCTACGAGATGGCGCAGCCGCTCCAGCGCGAGGGGCTGAGCGTGGAGACGGTGGCGCGGGACGGCGATCCGGCGCACGTGATCGCCGACGAGGCGGAGAGGCGCGGGGCGGACCTGATCGCCATGGGCACCCACGGCCACTCCGGGCTCCGGCACCTGCTGCTGGGCAGCACGGCCGAGCGGGTGGTGGAACACGCGCCGTGTCCGGTGATGACGATCCGGGCGCCTCAGGAGTAGTACGACGTCCCTCAAATTCGTTCCGGATCGCCAAGGTATCTATCACCGCGCCCCCGCCCGGGCATAAATGCCCGGGCTAGTTGAAAAGCGCCGGGTGAACCCGACGCAATTTTTTGAGTCCCCTTCAGGGGGCTCTTTTGGCTTAGCCCGGGCATTTATGCCCGGGCGGGGCTTGGGGCACGTCGTACTAGCGGCTACGGAAACGAGGCTGTCAGGAAGCCATACCGCCGGAAGACTTCCAGGGCGGCCGGCGACTCCAGGTAGGCCAGAAGCTTCCGGGCCGCGGCCTGCTTTGTGGATTCCGTCAGGATGGCGAGCGGATAGGAGATCTTGGGCCCTTCGGCCGCCGGCACCTCGAAGGCGATCTTCACTTTCCTGGCGATCTGCGCGTCCGTCTTGTAGACGATCCCCGCCTCCACGTTGCCCGATTCCACGGCGGCCAGAGCCGCGCGGACGTTCTCGGTGGGAACGACCTTGCCGATGACCTTGCTCCAGAGCTTCACCGAGAGCAGGTACTCCTTGGCGTAGAGGCCCGCCGGGACGCTCTGCGGCTCGGCCAGGGCCAGCGTCCGGATCCTGGAGGCCGCCAGGTCCTGGGGGGAGCCGATCCTGAGGTTGGAGTCCGCCGGCACCACGACCACGAGGGTGTTGGACAGCAGGCTCCTGCGCGTCCCTTGGAGGACCAGCCCTTGCTTCTCGAGCGCGTCCATCTTCGCCTCGTCGGCGGAAAAGAAGAGATCCGCCGGGGCGCCCTCCTGGATCTGCCGGGCCAGGGTACTGGAGGATGCCAGGTTGAGCAGCACCGTGTCGCCGCTCTTCGCCTCATAGGCGGCGGCGATCTCCTGCAGGGCGTCGGTCAGGCTGGCGGCGGCGAACACCTGGATCTCCTCGGCCGCGGCCGGTCTCACGGAAATCCACCCCAGAACCAGGAGGCAGAAGATGCGCGGAACGCTGGCTCTCATGAAGGTAGAGCCTACTTCACCCACACCGTCTTGATGTTCACGAACTCGCGGATCCCCACTTCGGCCAGCTCGCGGCCGTAGCCGGAGTGCTTGACGCCGCCGAAGGGGAGGCGGGGGTCGGACTTGACGATGCCGTTCACGAAGACGCAGCCGGCCTCGATGTCGGCGGCGAGGGCTTCGCCGCGGGCGGCGTCGCCGGTCCAGACGCTGGCGCCGAGGCCGAACCGGGAACGGTTCGCCAGCTCCACGGCGTGCTCGGCGTCGCGGGCGCGGATCACCGCCGCCACCGGTCCGAAGGTCTCCTCGTCGAAGGCCGGCATGCCGGGCTCGACGCCGGTGAGGACGGTGGGGGCGTAGAACCAGCCCTCGCCGTCGAGCCGGTGGCCGCCGGTCCGCAACTGGGCGCCGGCTTCGACGGTGCGCTTCACCTGGCCGTCGAGGTCGTCCAGGAGGTCCTGCCGAGCCATGGGGCCGACCTCGATGGCGCGGTCCATGGGATCGCCCACCTTCAGCTCCTCCATGCGGCGGACGAATTCCTCTTCGAAGCGGTCCGCGATTTCCTCCTCGACGATGAAGCGCTTGGCGGCGATGCAGCTCTGGCCGGAGTTGATGGTGCGGGCGCGGGCGGCCTGCCGGGCGGCCTCGGCGGGATCGGCGTCGGCGAGGACGATGAAGGGATCCGAGCCGCCCAGCTCGAGCACGGTCTTCTTGAGGCAGCGGCCGGCCTCGGCGGCCACTTCCATGCCGGCGCGGTCGCTGCCGGTGAGGGTCACGGCGCGGACGGCCGGGTGGGAAATCAGCCCCTTGACCCGCGCGGAGGGGACCAGCAGGGTGGTCATGCACCCCTCGGGGAAGCCGGCGTCGCGGAAGACCTCCTCGATGGCGAGGGCCGAGCCCGGCACGTTGGCGGCGTGCTTGAGGAGGCCGACGTTGCCCGCCATCAGGGCCGGGGCGGCGAAGCGGAAGTGCTGCCAGAACGGGAAGTTCCAGGGCATGATCGCCAGCACCGGCCCGATGGGGTCGTAGCGGACGCCGCTGCGGGTGGCGTCGGTGGCCACGTTCTCGGGGGCGAGGAAGCGCTCGGCGTGCTCGGCGTAGAAGTCGCAGACCCAGGCGCACTTGTCCACCTCGGACTCGGAGGCGGCGATGGGCTTGCCCATCTCCTCGGTCATCAGCCGGCCGTACTCGTCGCAACGCTCCCGGAGGAGGTCGGCGGCGCGGGACATCAGGCGGGCGCGCTCCGCGAACGGGACCTTGCGCCAGGCGGCGAACGCCTCTTCGGCCTTCTCCAGCTTCCGCTGGACCTCCTGGTCGTCGTGCTCGGGGTACTCGCGAAGGACTTCGCCGGTGGCGGGGTTCACAGCTTTCATCGACATCTCCACACCTCCCGATCCGAGGGAACGAGACAGGGCCTCGGAGCTGCGACCTCCGGGCCGGATCTGTCGAGGAAGGGAAAGTCGATGGCGGAGAGGGAGGGATTCGAACCCTCGGTCCAGGTTTACCCTGGACAACTGCTTAGCAGGCAGCCCTGTTCGGCCACTCCAGCACCTCTCCGAGAAAGGCCCGTCAGGGACGCCACATTGTAGGGGCTCGACCGGCGGGAGTAAAGAGAACGCGTTCAGGGGGACCAGAATTTCGGACCCTCACTCCCCCTGCCCCCTCTCTCCCGACCCCTCCCTCCCACCCACACCGGGAGAGAGGGGGAATGAAAAAGCTTTTTCCGACTACCTCTGGCTAACCACTCCCCCTCTCCCGGTGTGGGTGGGAGGGAGGGGTCGGGAGAGGGGGTCGGGGGGTGAGGGCTCGGGATAGACTAGGCCCGCCCCGTGGGGGGCCTCTGGAGGAGGGAGCTCAAATGGCCGAGCAGGTGAAGCAGGACGTGGATCAGGTCGCCATCAACACCATCCGGTTCCTGTCCGTGGACATGGTCGAGAAGGCGAAGTCGGGGCATCCCGGCGCTCCCATGGGACAGGCGCCGCTCGCCTACCTGCTCTGGACGCGCCACATGCGGCACAACCCGGACAATCCCGACTGGCCCAACCGCGACCGCTTCGTGCTCTCGGCCGGCCACGCGTCGGCGCTGCTCTACTCGCTTCTCCATCTCGGCGGCTACGGCCTCTCCATGGAGGAGCTCCAGCGCTTCCGGCAATTCGGCTCCCTGACGCCCGGCCATCCGGAGCACGAGCTGACGCGGGGCGTGGAGACCACCACCGGGCCTCTCGGCCAGGGGATCGCCAACGCCGTGGGCATGGCCATCGCCGAAAAGATGGGAGCGGCTCACTTCAACCGCGAGGGCTTCCCCGTCATCGACCACCGCGTCTGGGTGATCGCCAGCGACGGCGACATGATGGAGGGGGTCTCCCACGAGGCCTGCTCGCTGGCCGGGCATCTCAAGCTCGACCGGCTGAAGGTCTTCTACGACGCCAACGAGGTGTCCATCGACGGCCCGACCTCCCTCTCCTTCAGCGAGGACGTGGGCAAGCGCTTCGAGGCCTACGGCTGGCACGTGCTGCACGTCCACGACGGCAACGACCTGGTGGCGCTCGACGCGGCGATCAAGGCGGCCGACGAGCATCGGGACCGCCCGTCGCTGGTGGTGGTCAAGACGATCATCGGCTACGGCAGCCCCGGCCGGCAGGGGACGTCCAAGGCGCACGGCGAGCCGCTGGGCGAGGAGGAGGCCGTCGCCGCCAAGAAGAACCTGGGTTGGCCGCTGGAGCCCACCTTCCTGGTGCCGGACGAGGCCCGGCAGCCCTTCGAGGAGGCGCGCAAGCGGGGTCAGAAACAGGAGCAGGAGTGGAACGAGCTGCTGCGCCGGTACCGGGAGGCCCATCCCGACCTGGCGGCGGACCTGGAGACGCGGCTGGGGGGCCGGCTGCCGGAGGGCTGGGACGCGGACATCCCCTCCTTCTCGGCGGACGACAAGCCCATCGCCACCCGGGCGGCCTCGGGCAAGGTGCTGAACGGCATCGCCCCGCGCCTGCCGATGCTGGTAGGCGGATCGGCGGACCTGACGCCGTCGAACAACACCCAGATCCAGGGTCGGGACGACTTCTCGGCCGCGAAGGCCGAGGGTCTCTACCTCCGCTTCGGGGTGCGCGAGCACGGCATGGGCTCGATCATGAACGGCATGACCCTCTCCCGCCTGTGGATCCCCTACGGCGGCACCTTCCTGATCTTCTCGGACTACATGCGTCCGCCGGTCCGTCTCGCGGCGCTGATGAAGCTGCAGACGATCTACGTTTACACCCACGACTCGATCTTCCTGGGCGAGGACGGCCCGACGCACCAGCCGATCAGCCAGCTCGCCGCGCTGCGGGCGATCCCCAACCTGACGGTGATCCGTCCGGCGGACGCCAACGAGACGGCGGAGGCCTGGAGGGTGGCGATCGGGCACCGTCATGGTCCCGTAGCCCTGGCGCTGACCCGGCAGAATCTGCCGATCCTGAAGGAGACGCAGGAGAAGGCCCGGGAGGGTGTGGCGAAGGGCGCCTACGTCCTCATGGACCCGGCGGAGGGAGATCCGGACGTCATTCTCATCGCCACCGGCTCGGAGGTCTCGCTGGCCGTGGATTCCGCCAAGCTGCTCGGCGAGAAAGGAACCAAGGCGCGGGTGGTCAGCATGCCCTCCTGGGAGCTGTTCGACGAGCAGCCTCAGGAGTACCGGGACACGGTGCTGCCGCCCTCGATGCGCAAGAGGCTGGCCATCGAAGCCGCCTCGCCCTTCGGCTGGCACAAGTACGTGGGCATCGGCGGAGCGATTCATGGGATCGAGAGGTTCGGCGCGTCGGCGCCTTATAAGGATCTGGCGCGGGAGTTTGGGTTTACGCCGGAGGCGGTGGTGGAGCGGGTGGCGGGGATGTTGGGGCGGTAGGGAGAGCTGATGAAACGCAGGATCTATGTCGACACCTCTGTAGTGGGCGGCTGCCTGGATGAAGAGTTTGCAGACGCCTCTAGGAGACTCTTCCAGCGCTTTACCGCTGGTGAAGACATCCTGATCGTTTCCGATCTCACTCGTCTGGAGGTGGGCCGGGCTCCAGAAGGCGTCCGGGAAGTGCTGAGCGGCGTTCCATACCAGTATGTGGAAGAGGTAGAATTCACAGACGAGGCGCGAGAATTGGCCGATGCTTATATCTCGGCACAAGTCATTAGCCTGCTGCATCGCGTGGATGCACAGCACATCGCGACAGCGACAGTTCATCAAGTCGCTGTGTTGGCAAGCTGGAATTTCAAGCACATCATAAACTTGGCGCGCATTCAGGGTTACAATTCAGTTAATCTCCGCCATGGTTACCCCTTGCTCGAAATCAGAACTCCCAAGGAGGTACTCCCATATGAAGACTAAGACGGACTTCGATGCCGTGCGGATGATGCGTGAAATCCGGGACGAAATTAGTAGAGAAATCAGAGGCATGAGCTTTGAGGAGGAGAAGCGGTACATACAGGAGCAGCTCAAGAGTCAGGAAAAGCTTGCCAAAGAGAAGACAAGGACCGATTGAGAATCCAAGGATGGTCGATCATCAATCTTTACTTCCGCGGTCGTAGAGTTCTTCCCGGTTGAAGTTCCAGCCTCCGGAGTGTCCCTGACCCTCCTCGGTGAGGCGACGCAATTCCGCGATCCGCTCTTCCGCTGAACGCTTGGGCTGAGCCGAAGACGTGGCATCCTCCCAGGCAGTGCTGGATGAACTGGTCCAAGCTCATCCTCATGCTCGCAGCGACCTTCTGAGCCCTCTGGACAATCTGCTCATCGATGGACAGGTTCAGGATCATGGTACCTCTCCAGCGCGAGGGTAGCATGGTCCCGTGTCGGCGTAGCGTAATCTGAGAACGTGGGGATAACCAATGGCGGAGGGGGTGGGATTCGAACCCACGGGCCGCGTAAACGGCCGGCGGTTTTCAAGACCGCTGCTTTAGACCGCTCAGCCACCCCTCCGGTGAGAGCTGCAACAGCTTACTGCGGCGCGGTAATCCTCTCCAGCCCCCCGGTGTAGCGGCGCAGGGGCTCCGGGATCACCACCGAGCCGTCCGCCTGCTGGTAGTTCTCCAGGATGGCGATCAGCGTGCGGCCCACGGCCAGACCCGAGCCGTTCAGGGTGTGCAGCAGCCGCGGCTTGCCGCCCTCGGCGGGACGGTAGCGCAGGTTCGCCCGGCGGGCCTGGAAGTCCTCGGAGTTGCTACAGGAGGAGATCTCCCGGTAGGCCTGCTGGCCCGGCAGCCAGACCTCGATGTCGTAGGTCTTGGCGGCGCCGAAGCCCATGTCTCCCGTGGAGAGAGTCATCACCCGGTAGGGCAGCTCCAGGATCCGCAGCACCTTTTCGGCGTGGCCGGTCAGCTCCTCCAGGGCCTGGTAGCTGGTCTCGGCCGAGGTGAGCTGCACCAGCTCGACCTTGTTGAACTGGTGCTGGCGGATCAGGCCGCGGACGTCCTTGCCGTAGGAGCCGGCCTCGCTGCGGAAGCAGGGGGTGTAGGCCGTGTAGCGGACGGGCAGGCGCGCTTCGTCCAGGATCTCGTCGCGGTGCAGGTTGGTGACCGGCACCTCGGCGGTGGGGATCAGGTAATAGGGGAGGCCCTCCAGCTTGAAGAGGTCAGCCTCGAACTTGGGGAGCTGCCCGGTGCCGATCAGGGTCTCGCGGTTGACGATGAAGGGCGGCAGGACCTCGGTGTACCCGTGCTCGCGGGTGTGGAGGTCGAGCATGAAGCTGATGAGGGCGCGCTCCAGGAGGGCGCCGGCCCCGAAGTAGACGGTGAAGCGGGCGCCGGTGAGCTTGGCGCCGCGCTCGAAGTCGAGGATGCCGAGGGCCGGCCCGAGGTCCCAGTGGGCCTTGGGCTCGAAGTCGAATTCGCGCGGCGTCCCCACGGTCCGCTCGCAGCGGTTGTCCGCCTCGTCTCTGCCGACCGGCACGCTCTCGTGCGGCAGGTTGGGAAGGCTGTACTCGATCCCCATCAGCTCGGGCTCGATGGTCTCCAGCCGGGCTTCCAGCTCTTCGATCCGCGACTTGAGCCGGCCCATGGCGGCGATCTCTTCCGAGGCGTCGCCGCCCTTGCGCTTGACCTCGCCGATGGCGCGGCTGGCCTCGTTGCGCTGGCGCTTGAGGTCTTCCACCTCCACCAGGGCGGCGCGGCGCTCGGCGTCCAGGCGCTGCCAGGCGTCGAGAGTGGCGGGATCCGTCTTCCGGTTCGCCAGGCCCTGGCGAACCTTCTCGGGGTTGTCGCGGAGGAGGTCTCGGGAAAGCATGATGGGGCGGAGTCTATCGCAGAGCCCTCACCCCCGGCCCCTCTTCCGACCCCGGGCGGGGGCGCTATCTTTTAGCGTCTTTCAGTGCTAAGCTTATTCCAGGTCATCAATGCGGTTAGGCAACCGCGGGAGGTTGTCCATGCGTTCCGTCCTCCGAGTCTGCCCGATGCTGCTCGCGCTGGCGCTGCTCGCCGTTCCGGCGTCCGCGGATGTCTTCTTCGTGACCCTCAACAACGGCACGGTGGTCGAGACCTCGCGCCAGCCGGAGCAGGCGAGCTGGGACCCGAACATGGTCCTGCTCCTGTCCGAGGTCGGCAACTGGATCGGCTTCCAGCGGGATGAGATCGAGAGCATCCGCTCCGAGGATCCCGCCTCCGGCTTCGGCGTCCGCATCAGCAACACCGCCATCGCCCTCGGCCTCTCGCCGAACGACATGCCCGAGGCCACCGGCGCGCCCACGGATCCGAACGACATCTACCGGGACCGGATGATCGATCAGATGGACCGGGTGGCCAACGCCATCGAGAGGATCCAGGACTACTCGATCCAGCAGGGTGTGAGCACCGACAGCACCCAGGGCATCCCCCTGGGTCTCGGTGGCCTGCCCCCGTACTAAGATCCCAGGGTTTTCATGGTCCCCCGCCGTGGGGGGCCTCTTTGACAACACCCAGACGGTGAGGTGACGCCTGAGCCTCCCCGAGCGGGGAGGTTTCGCGTCTGAAGAGGGAAGCCGGTGTGAAACCGGCGCGGCCCCCGCCACTGTAACCGGGTACGAAACCGGAAAGAGCCACTGCACGGGTGGGTCCTCGCAAGAGGGTTGCCCGCGTGGGAAGGCCCGGGAGTAGGAAGATCCGGAAGCCAGGAGACCTGCCCTGCCGTCCGATGCCTCCCGCGGGGTGCGGGTGCGGGCTCGGCACGGGACCCTCGTGCTCCCCCCTCCACGCCCCACCCTCCGCGGTGGGGCGTCGCATTTTCCAAGGAGCACGTCACATGCGTCAGATCGTCGCGATCCTGGCCGCGGGCATCCTCGGGGGCGGATGGCCGGCCATGGCTCAGGAGCAGAAACCGGAGCCCGTCCCCACATTCCAGGAAACCGTCGTCGTCAGCGCCTCCCTCGACGAAGAGGAACGGGAGGACGTCCCCGCCTCCGTCACCGTCATCGATGCCGAAGAGATCGAGGCCCGGCAGGCCCACGACCTCGCGGAGCTGCTCGCGACCGTCCCGGGCCTGACCGTCGTCCAGGCCGGCGGCCCGGGCCAGCAGACCTCGCTGTTCACCCGCGGCACCGATTCCGAGCACACGCTCCTGCTGTGGAACGGCATCCAGCTCAACGATCCCTACTTCGGCGGCGCCAACTGGCAGTTCGTGCCGCTGGACGGCGTCGACCGGGTCGAGGTGGTGCGCGGCCCGTTCAGCGCCCTCTACGGCAGCAACGCCCTGGGCGGCGTGGTGCAGGTCTTCACCGGCTCCCGCCAGGGCGGCACCGTGACGCCTGGAGGGGGGCGAGAACAGCTACGCCCGCGGCGGCGTCGCCGCCGGCGGCGACCTCGGGCGGGTGCGGTTCGACGTCACCGGCAACGTGCGGCGCGGCGGCGGCGAGCTCGAGAACGACTTCTTCGACAGCGAGGAGGCGGTGGTGCGGGCCTATGGCCGACATCGGTGGAGGCTCCAGCATCGGCGTGCTGGCGCGGGCCAACGATTCCGAGACCGGCATCCCGCTTCTCCGGCGGCCAGCCCTCCCCGGCGCGGCGCATCTCCTGGGAGGAGCGCGAGCTGGCCGTGCCGTTCCGTTCCGAGCGGGAGGCCTGGGAGGTCGAGGCGCAGCTCTCCCGACCGAGTTCGACGGCGCGTTCCGCGATCCCGACGATCCTTCTCGGGCAATCGTCTCGGAGACCGAGCTCCGAGGCCCTGCGCGGCCGCGCCGTGGCGACCTGGCGGCCGGCCGGCCAGGAGGAGGGGAACGATCTGCGGCTCGCCTTCGGCGCCGAGGCGGAGCGCCTGGAGGTGACCGCCAGCTTCGACTCCTTCGTCAACCTGGACGGCGACCACCAGCGGACCTGGGCGGTCTTCGGCGAGGCGGGCTGGGAGCGCGGTCCGGTGCGGCTGGAGGCCGGGGTGCGGCGGGACGACAACGACGCCTACGGCGGCGAGACCAGCCTGCGCGCCGGCACCGTCGTCCGGCTCGGCCGGCACACCCGCGCGCGGGCGAGCTACGGCGAGGCCTTCCGCGCCCCCTCGCTCGGCGAGCTGTACTTCCCGGGCAGCGGCAATCCGAACCTCGAGCCCGAGGACAGCGAGAGCCTGGAATTGGGGATCGAGCACGAGGCCGGCGGCTGGCGCTTCGGCCTGACCGGCTTCGAGAACCGGCTGCGCAACCTGATCGACTTCGATCTCACGACCTTCCGGAACTTCAACGTCGGGCGGGCCGAGACCCGGGGCCTGGAGGCTGAGATAGGCTTCCGGCGCGGCATCTTCGCCGGCCTCCTCACCGCCACCTGGCTGGAGACCGAGGACCTGGACACCGGCCTCGCGCTGCTCCGGCGGCCCGAGGAGAGCGCCAGCCTGTCGCTCACCGTCCGGCCGGGCAGGTGGACCTTCAACCTCGTGGGGCTGCTATGTGGGAGATCGCGCTGACTTCGATCCCATGTTCTTCTTCCGGACCGAGAACCCGTCGTACACGCGGTTCGACCTGGCGGCGCGCTGGCGGGCGCTGGAGTGGCTCTCCCCCTACGCCCGCGTCGAGAACGCGGCGGACGAGGAGTACAGCGCCGTGCTCGGCTCCCCCAGCCCCGGCAGGACGGTCATCGGTGGCGTGGCGTTCGGCTTCTAGGGCGCTCGCCCTCGGCCTCCTCCTCCTGCTCCCGGGCTGCCGGGAGCGGGGGGCGGGGGTCTCCACCGCCCAGACTTGCCAGCGGGTGATCGTCCTCACGCCCAGCCTGACCGAGACCCTGTTCGCCCTCGGGCTGGGCGACCGGGTGGTGGGCGTGGGGGATTACACCACCTGGCCGCCGGAGGCCCTGAACCGGCCCAAGCTCGGGCGGCCTCTTCAATCCCAACCTGGAGCGCATCGTCACCCTGAAGCCGGACCTCGCGGTCCTGATGCCCAGCGAGAAGGACCTCGGCGCCCGCCTGCGGCCACTGGGAGTCGACCTGCTGATCGTACAGGCCGAATCGCTGGCGGATGTCGAGCGCTCCTTCGGCGTCATCGCCCGGCGCTGCGGCGTGCCCGAGGCGGGCGAGCGCCTGGCCAAGGAATTCCATGAGGGCCTGGCCCCCCGGCCGCTGCCCGGCCCAAAGCTGAAGGTCATGCTTTCCATCGGCCGGCGGACCGGCGATCTTGGCGAGATGCTGGTGGCCTCGAAGGGAACCTTCTTCGACGAGTTGCTGAACCGACTGGGCGCGGTGAACGCCTTCGCCGACGGGCCGACGCTCTACCCGAGGTCAGCCTGGAGGAAGTGGTGGCCCGCGAGCCGGACGTCATCCTGGAGCTGCGGGCGGACCCCGTCGCCGCGGACAAGGCGGCCGAGCTCGTCCGCGACTGGCAGCCTCTCGGCCAGATCCCGGCGGTGCAAAACGGGCGGATCGAGATCCTGGCCGGCGGGCATGTGGTGATGCCCGGACCGCGGCTGCCGCGGTTGTATGAGGAGATGAGGGCGGCGCTCATGAAGGCTGGGAGAGAGGGGCCGGGGGAGTGACCGTCCTCCTTTCCGCCCGCCATCTCGAATGGCGCTCGGAGGAGCGCACCGTCCTCGGTCCGCTCGACCTGGACGTCCGGCGCGGCGAATGCTTGGCGATCGTCGGGCCCAACGGCGCGGGCAAGACCACGCTGCTGCGCTGCCTCACCGGCCTGCTGCGGCCCTCGCGGGGGGAGCTGCGCTACGACGGCCGCTCCTTCGCGTCCCTCTCCCGGCGGCGAGCTCGCGCGGCGCATCGCCTACGTGCCGCAGATCCGGCCCGCGCGCGTGCCGCTCGCGCGTCGAGGAGGTCGTGCTGCTGGGCCGCTATCCCCATCTCTCGCGCGTTCCAGATCGCGCCGCGGGAAAGCGACTTCGCCGCCGTGGACGCGGCCCTCGCCGTGGTGGGCATCGAGGACCTGCGGCGGCGGCCGGTGGACGAGCTGTCGGGCGGCGAGCGGCAGGCGGTCTACATCGCCGCCGCCCTGGCGCAGGAGTCCGAGCTGCTGGTGCTGGACGAGCCCACGATCCACCTCGACGCCCGCCATCAGCGCGACCTCGCCGTCCTCCTCCTCCGCCTCAAGCGAAGGCGCGGACCGCACGGTCGTCCTCGCCACCCACGACCTCAATCTGGCCTCGCTTCTGGGCGACCGGCTGCTGGCCCTCTCCGAGGGGCACGGTCCTCGCCCTCGGAAGCCCGGCGGAGATCCTGCGGCCCGACCTGCTGGAACGCCTCTTCCGCGGCCCGCTTCGAGATCGTGCGCGGCGGCGAGCGGCCGGTGACTGTCCTGGACCTCGGCCTGGACCTCGGCGCATGAGCCCGCCGTCCCGCGCCCGCTCGCGCGTGGCCCTGCTGGTCATCGCGGCGCTCTGGCTGGCCGTCCTTCTCGGCGCGCCGCTGGTGGGGAGCCATGCCGTCTCGCTGGCGGACGTCGCTGCGCGGCGAGCCCACGGCCGTCGTCGATCTTCTGGCAGCTCCGCCTGCCGCGGGTGCTGCTGGCCCTGCTCGGCCGGCGCCGGCCTGGCGCTCTCCGGGCTCGGCTTCCAGACCCTGTTCCGCAATCCGCTGGCCGAGCCCTACACCCTGGGGGTCTCCGGCGGCGCGGCCCTGGGCGCGGTGCTCGCGCTCCGCCTCGAAGGCGGCGCAGCTCCTCGGGCTCCCCCTGGTGGCGCTGTCCAGCTTCGCCGGCGCCCTCGGCCGCCACCGCGCTGGTCGTCGGCCTGGCGCTGCGGCGGCAGGGGGTCGAGACCTCGACCCTGCTGCTCGCGGGCATCGCCGTCTCCCTCTCCTGCTCGGCCATCATCCTCTTCCTCCAGTACCTGGCGGACTCCACCCAGACCTTCCGCATGGTGCGCTGGATGATGGGCGGGCTCTCCGTGGTGGGCTACAGCGAGGTGCTCTGGCTGCTGCCCTGGGTCGCTGGGAGGAGCCGCCGTCGCTCCTCTCGCTGCGCTGGGAGCTGAACCTGCTCCTCACCGGCGAGGAGCTGGCGGCGAGCCGCGGCGTGGACCTCGGCCGGCTGCGCCTCAAGGTGCTCCTCGCCACCTCGCTGATGATCGGCGCCCTGGTGGCCGTGGCGGGCCCGATCGGCTTCGTGGGCCTGATCGTGCCGCACATGCTGCGCCGCTTCGTGGGCCACGACCACCTCTTCCTCGCCCCCGCCTGCCTGCTCGGCGGCGGCGCCTTCCTGACCCTCTGCGACGCTCGCCGCCCGGACCGTCATGGCCCCGGCGGAGCTGCCCGTAGGCATCCTCACCGCCCTCCTGGGAGGACCGTTCTTCCTCTGGCTTCTGGTGTGGCGGGCGCGGGATTAGATCCCTCGCGGCCGTCATAGAATCCGCCCATGCTCCTCTACCGCCTCGCTCCTGAAGGCTTCTACGTCGCCGCCGACCCGGACGCTCCCGGCCGTCTCCGCGCCCTCTTCTCCGATCCCTTCGAGACCCTGCCGGGTGGCTGGGAGCTCGGAGGGGACGTCGATCCCGCGACGGCGCACTTCCTGCCGCCGGTGCGGCCGGGCAAGATCGTGGCCATCGGCCGCAACTACGCGGAGCACGCCAAGGAACTGGGCAACGTGGTCCCCGAGGAGCCGCTGTTCTTCCTCAAGGCCGTCTCGGCGGTGATCGGACCCGGCGCGCCCATCGTGCTGCCGCCCGAGAGCCAGCGGGTCGAGCACGAAGGGGAGATCGCCGTCGTGCTGCGCCGCCGGCTGACGCGCGGCGCCACCGCGGACGAGGCCCGGAACGCCGTCCTGGGCGTCACCTGCGCCAACGACGTCACCGCCCGCGATCTTCAGAAGAAGGACGGCCGCTTCGCGCGCGCCAAGGGGTTCGACACCTTCTGTCCCCTCGGCCCGGCGATCCGGGTCGGAGCGGACCTGGAGGATCTGGAGGTGATCCTTCGCGTCAACGGCGCCGAGCGCCAGCGCGGGCACGTCCGCCTGATGGCCTTCCCGATCGTCGACCTGTTGCTCTACGTCTCTCGCATGATGACCCTGGAGCCCGGCGACGTCCTCCTCACCGGCACCCCGGCCGGCGTCGGACCGCTCGTCGAAGGCGACCGCGTCGAGGTGGAGATCCCCGGCGTGGGAGTGTTGTCGAATCCGGTTGAGGCTTGGCGGGGGTAGAAGGACCTAAAGGACCCAAGGGACCTAAAGGACTCAAAGGACAACAACTTTGACGTCCTTTAGGTCCTTTAGGTCGCTTACGTCCTTTAGGTCCTGGCTTGGCGGCGTGTAAAGGTGGGCCCGCCGGGGTGGCCCAGACCCCGGCGGGAAATTTGGTGGGTCAACTTCAATTGTCAAAGAACGCGGGGAAGCGGCCGTGCCCCGCGTGGAAGGAAGCACGGGCTCTGGGATCTCCGCGAAACGCGCGGGGATCCCGCTCCTCCCTCCGGAACCGCCCGGTTTCCCATGGGGAAACCGGCAAGTCCCGGGAGGAGGGCGCGCCTCCTTCCTTCGCACGGAGCGCGCTCCCGGGGGATCTCTGAAATCCCCCGGAGAGGGCGCGCTTCCCCGCAAAGCTCGCCGGCCGTTCGCGAGAACGCGCGCCAGCCGGTGAGGGTCTCTCCGTACGTCTCTCTTGCCATGGTCTTTCTACCTTTCGTGAGCCTCCTTGGGCTCGGGTTACTCCGTCCCCCTTCATGGGAGCCCGGATCTCGACTTCACTGGAATCCGGCCCGCCCACTGGTTCCCGTTCCAGGCTGACAGGGCGTCCGGGGTGCTGCTTTCGATACGCATACATTCGGCTAGACTCAGGCGGTTTGTCAAGAGGCATCTTGCTCCGATCCTGGATCTCAGTTATCGTATGCGTAACGAAGGAGGCGATATGCCCAGGGATATGAACCTGCGGGACCGCCGGCGCGACGCCATCGTGGAGATCCTCACGGGCGACGAGCCGATCCGGGAGCAGAAGGACCTGGTCCGCCGGCTGGCGGAGATGGGGTTCGAGGTCACCCAGGCGAGCGTCAGCCGGGACCTCAAGGCCATGGGGGTCTACCGGGAGGAGGGGCGTTACCACCTGCCGCTGGAGACGATCGTCGGCGAGGACTTCCCGACGCTGTTCAGCTACATCCGGTCGGCGCGGACGATCGGCCCCTACCAGGCCATCCTGGAGACGGCGCCGGGCGCGTCCGGCCTGGTGGCCCACGTCATGACCAACTCCGGCTGGCCGGAGCTGGGAACCGCACTGTCGGTGGACGGCCGGGTGCTCGTCCTGACGGCGAACGAGGGCCACCAGAGGCGCCTCTTCCGGCGCCTGAAGACGTTCATGGTTGGCGACGAGGATTGAGAACGGGATGCCGTCTCTCGCTCGTCAGGGATCTTTGACAGACGAAGTTTTCCTACCTCCTCCGCCGGGGCGTTTTCCAGGGCCGCCCCGGCGGGGTGATATCCTCTGCCCACAGAACTGGGATGGGAGGCGACCATGAGGCCGATCCGTGAGCGGCGTACCCTGAAGCCGGCCGTTGAAGCTGAAGAGGTCAAGAAGCTGGCGGGCTCCTCGGGAGATTCGAAGGTCCTGGTCTGGGCCATGGTCGGCTTCCTCCTCCTGGGGTTTGTCTGTCTGGGCCTGGCCTTCTTCACTATCGACCAGCCGGGCTCGCGGTTCGCCGGGCCCTGGTCCGCTTTCACCTTCGGCCGCCTGATGGGGCTCTCCACGATCTTCATGGCGATGACGGTGCTGCTGAAGGGTGTCCTTCAAATGTTCCGGCGGTAGGGCGGTGCGGGAGGTGATCTATGGCTGAGAAGATCCTTGGAGTCGTCCTCCTCGCCGGCCTGCTGACAGCCTGCGGCTCCGTCGCTCCGCCGCCGCCGAAGAGCGCCAACCCCGCGGAGCCGGTCGTCCAGATCTACCGTGAAGTGAACGGGCAGGCGCTGCACGCCTACGTGTTCCCCCCGGCGATTCCTCACTCGAAGGAGAGGCCGGCCGCCATCCTCCTCTTCCACGGGGGCGGCTGGGAAGCGGGCTCGCCGGAGTGGACCTTCGCCGCCGCCCGCCGTTTCGCCGGCCGGGGAATGGTCGCCGTTCCGATCGAGTATCGCCTTTCGGAAGGGGACGTCACTCCGATCGACGCCCTCGCCGACGTCTGCGCCGCCTTCCGGTGGGTACGCCGGCAAGCGGGGGATCTCGGTCTCGACCCTGAGCGCGTCGCTGGCTACGGCGTCTCCGCCGGCGGCCAACTGGTGGCGAGCACCGCCACCGTGGGCTGTCCGCTGGAGGATCCTCCGGGAGTCCGTGCCGAACCGGATGCGCTGCTGCTCTGGTCGCCGGCGGTGGATGTGGTGAGGGACGGCTGGTTCGAGCGGAAGCTCCAGGGCCGCGCGACGGCGGCGGCCTACTCGCCGGTGGAGCATGTCCGCGCTTCGACGCCGCCCACCAGCATCGTCCAAGGCGCCGAGGACACGCTGACGCCGCTCTCCGGGGCGGAGCGGTACTGCGAGCGGCTGACCGCGGCTGGAGGCACCTGCGCGCTGCACGTCTACAAGGGCGTGGGCCATCTTCTGACGCGCAACCTCGCGCAGCAGGAATACGGACTACGATCCCGATCCGGAAGCGGTGGCAGACGGTGTCTCGCAGCACTTGCGGTTCCTGGCGGATCTGGGGTTTATCCGGTAGACGGAGCCTGCATGGACCGCTTCGACATCTGGGGTGTGACGTGCATCCTGGTCGGTTGCGGCTTTCTCGTCTCCGCGCTGCGGATCTACGCACGGCGAAGGAAGTTCCTCGCTACCGCTGAACCCGCCGCCGGCACCGTGATCGAGGTCCATGTCCGAGGAGTGGGCCGCAACGCCCTCAGCTTTCCCGTCTTCGAGCTCCGTACCTCCGAGGGGACGGTCCAGAGGGCCGAATCGCTGATGGGGACCGGTCTTCAAAGCTTCCAAGTGGGCGAGGCGGTGGCGGTCCGGTACGATCCGTCCGATCCGAGCAAGGCGGAGGTGGATTCCTTCGCCGTGCTCTGGGGACTGGCGTTGCTCAGGGCTGGGTTCGCGGTGGTCTTCCTAGGGATGGGGGTTGTCGGGATCGTGCTTTAGGAAATTCAGTGTCGAGCATGTCGTGACAGGCAAACGCCTTGCGGAAAAACTCGACGCCTTGCGCTTGAGAAGGTGGAGCGCGTAGACTGGGGTACCAGGGAGGAGTCCATGGAGACCGCCGTCACGAAGCGAGGACAGACGAACATTCCCGCCGCGATCCGCAAGCGTTACCACATCAAGGAAGGAGACCGGATCGTGTGGCTCGATGATGGGGAGACGATCCGCGTCGTCCCAGTGCCATCGGACCCCTTGACGGCCCTTCGTGGAGCCGGCAGAGGAGAGCGCCTGGTCGGCCGGCTTCTGGAGAATCGCCGCGAGGACCGTGAGCGTGGCTCTTGAGAAGCCGTACGTAATTGACAGCTCTGCCCTGCTCACTCTGATCGAGGATGAAGAGGGGGCTGACCGAGTCCAAGAGGTGCTTCGGGAAAGGGACGTGATCCTGCCGTGGCTGGTGCTGATGGAGGTCTATTACATCAGTCAGCAGGAAAATGGGAAGCCGGAAGCGGATCGGCGCTATGCGCTGATGAGGCATCTTCCGGCGGAGATCGTCTGGGAGATGGACGAGCCTGCTCTTCTCACCGCAGCCCGGTTCAAGGCGGAGCACCGCCTCTCGTTCGCGGATGCGGTCATCGCCGCGCTCGCGAAGCGTCGAGGTGCCGTTCTCCTGCACAAAGATCCGGAGTACGACGCTCTCGCCGAGCACATTGAGATGGAGGCGCTTCCTTACAAGGCGTCTAGAAAATTCTGAGTCGAGGAGCATTCCGGTGGGGGCTTGGCTCTGCTCAGGGTTGGGTTCGCGAAGATCTTCCTGGCGATGGGGCTTGTCGGGGCTGGTTCTGTAAGGGTCTGGGCTACCATAGGATCATGGCCAACCCCTTCGATGACCTGCGGATCGAGGTCGTGGACGACGACATGGCGCGCATCCTCCGGGAGAAGACCGGAGCCGAGCGCCTGAAGATCGCTAGCGACATGTTCGCCTCGGCCCGTCGAATGATCGCCAGCCACCTCGCCGCGGAGCATCCCGATTGGGACGAGGAGCGGATCCAGCGGGAGACCTCGCGGAGGATTTCGCATGGAGCAGTCTGAGCTGCTCCGGTATTGCACGAAGGTCCTGGAGCAATTCGGCCTCCGCTATTTTGTGACGGGTTCAGTCGCAACCATCTTCTACGGTGAGCCTCGCTTCACGAACGATATAGATATTGTTGTCGATCTGCCGCCGGGCGGAATCGCCGATTTCTGCGGAGCGTTCCCAACCGCTGACTTCTATGTCAGTGAGGAATCAATTCGAAGGGCTGTTTCAAAGAAAGGCCAATTCAACGTTATCCATCCGTCTTCAGGCCTCAAGATCGACATCATGGTTCCGAGCGAAGATGCCTTCAATCGGAGCCGATTCTCAAGGGTCAGACGCCTGCATCCCGCTCCCGACTACGACGTCGTGTTCGCCTCGCCGGAGGATGTCATCCTCAAGAAGCTCGAGTACTACCGCGAAGGGGGCTCTGAAAAACACCTCCGTGACATCGCGGGAGTCCTCAAGATCAGCGGTGCTGAGATTGACTTTTCTTACATCGATGAATGGGCGTTACGTTTGGGGTTATCTGATGTATGGGGCAAGTTGCGCGGGTAATAAGAAGGATTGTCACCCATCAGCCGCACGCGCCTCAGCAAGCCGGTGGGTGGCCTGCCACCGACCACGGACTCTCTGTTCGACGACAACGCAAAACCCTATTTCGTCTGGTGGATGGACCTCACCGTCGGCCAATTCAAAGAATACCTTGCCTCGGCCGATCTAGAGGAGCGGGCCTACTGGATGGGTGCCCTGCTGCGGGAGGCCAACACCCGAGACGTCTGGTTGTTCGTTACCGCCGATGAGATCCGCGAGCTCTGGCCTCGCCTGATCCGGTATCTGGGACGATCCCGGGAAATGTGGGCTTGGCTGTTGGAGCTCCCACCGCCGGAGTGGCCACCGGGGAGCCAGATCCGTCCGAAGCACACGTAAAAGTGTCCGTGCAGCCATGGGGGCGCAAAAGGGCCAAAGGGGCCATCATTGGCGAACGCGGGCCGCTGGTAACCGCAGTCCAAAGGAGATCTCGTGTCGACAATCGCGAACGTGGTGATCGTCCTCATCGCGCTGGTGCACGTCTATATCCTGGTGCTGGAGATGTTCCTGTGGGAGAAGCCGGCCGGGCGCCGGGCGTTCGGTCTCTCCAGGGAGATGGCCGCCGCCACCAAGAAGCTGGCCATGAACCAGGGGCTGTACAACGGGTTCCTGGCCGCGGGCCTGCTCTGGGGCGTCCTCCTCGGTCCCGAGGGCACGAGCGTGAAGGTCTTCTTCCTCTGCTGCGTGCTGGCCGCCGGCCTGTTCGGAGCGGCGACCGCCAGCCGCAAGATCCTCTTCATCCAGGCGATCCCCGCGGCGGTCGGGCTGGTTCTCGTGCTCCTGTGAAGGGGCCGCAAAGGGGCCAAAGGGGCCAGACGGGAAGTAAAAAGGGCCGGGAGAGCGTGGGGAGCTCTCCCGGCTATGAGGAGACTGGCTCGCGCCGGTGGCGCTGCCCGTGGGACCGTCTATTGCGTGCCGCTGCCGGCCCGGTGCTCGGCGTTGGCCAAAGACTTCTCTGGCGGGCCCAAGGGATGGTCAAAGGCGGCGAAGAGATCCCTTTGCCTCCCTTGAGCCACGCCAGGGAAGCGAGCGCGTTCTGGATGTTGATCGGAGAAGCCGCGCGGGGGAAGACAAGCGGTGCCTTCATGAGCTCATCCTCCTCCCTCCCTCGTTCGCACGTTAGCGCGTGGCGGGGCCAGCCGGCAGGAGGGCGGAGCCTCAACTGGTGGGAGGAAAATCCCCCACCACCGTTTGAGGGAAATCCCTCAGGCGGTCAGGAGAGGAGGCCGCGGCGGGCGGCGTAGCGGACCAGCTCGGCCGTGTTGTGGACGCCCAGCTTCTCCATCAGGCGATAGCGGTGGTTGTCGGCGGTCTTGACGCTGATGCCGAGGGCGCGGGCGACCTCCTTGGTGGTGCGGCCGTCGACGACGAGGTGGAAGACCTCGCGCTCGCGGGGGGAGAGGGCGCCGTAGGGATCGTCGGCGGCGCGCTCGGGCTGGCGGTAGTGCTCGGCGAGCACCCGCGCCGCCTGGGGGCAGAAGTAGCTCTGGCCGGCGTGGAGGGCCCGTACGGCGGCCAGCAGCTCGGAGACGGCGGTGTCCTTGATCAGGTAGCCCGCGGCGCCGGCGCGCACCAGGGGGAGGACGTACTCCTCCTCCTCGTGGACGGTGAGAACCAGGACGCGGGTCTGCGGCAGGGCCTCGTGGATGCGGCGTACCGCCTCCAGCCCCGACAGGCGCGGCATGGAGAGGTCGAGGATGGCGACGTCGGGCCGCGTCGCCTGCGCCTGGGCGACGGCGTCGATCCCGTCCGCGGCCTCGGCCACCACTTCGCACTCGCCGCTCTCGAGGAGCAGGCTCACCAGCCCCTTGCGCACGATGGTGTGGTCGTCCGCGACCAGCACGCGCACCCTCCCCGTATTCATGGCGCTTCCACGAGCGGCACCTCGGCCGAGAGGAGGGTCCCTTGACCCGGCGTGGAGACAACTTCGAGCCGGCCGCCGAACAGCTCCAGCCGGTCGCGCATGCCGCGCAGTCCCGCGCCGGTCGCGGCCTCGCCGCCGTCGAGGACGGCGCGGGGATCGAATCCCCTCCCGGCGTCGGCCACCCGCAGCTCGAGGAGGGTGCCGATCCGCGACACCCCGACCTCGGCGCGGTCGACGCCGGCGTGGCGGAGGACGTTGGTCAGTGCCTCCTGGACGAGACGGAAGACGAGGGTCTCGAGGTCCGGGTCCAGGCGCTGGTGGAGCCCTTCCAGGGCGAGCTCGGCGCGCAGGCCGGTGCGCTGCTCCAGGGTGCGTGTCAGCCAGGAGAGCGCGGCGGGCAGGCCGAGATCGTCGAGCACGGGCGGGCGGAGCAGGCGCGACATCTCGCGGATCTCGTTGAGGGCCACCCGCGCCGTCTCGACCGCGTCGGCGAGGCCGGCCGCCAGCTCGCCGCCGTCGCCGGCCTTCCGCTGCAGGCGCTCCAACTGGTTGGTCAGGGCGGTCAGGGTCTGGCCGAGCCCGTCGTGCAGGTCGCGGGCGAGGCGGCGGCGCTCGTCCTCCTGGACCTTCCAGACCGCCTTGGCCAGGCCGCGGAAGCGGCGCTCGCCCTCGATCAGCCGCTGGAAGAGGCGCTCGTTCTCGCTCGTGATGCGGCGCACGCGGCCGACGATCTCGACCATGGGGTCGGGGAGTCCTACCTGCGTGGCGTCGCCGGGATCTTCCTCCGCCTCGGTTCTCACGGTTCGCTTCCCTCCAGGATGCGGTTCAGGGATTGCCGCTGTTCCGGCGTCAGGCCCTGGCTCAGCCGGGCGACCTCCGCGGCGGCCAGGCGGCTCTCGGCCTTGGCCTCGTCCCGCCGGCCCTCGCGCTCCAGGACGCGCGCCAGCAGCCGGTGCAGGCGCCAGGCCCGGAAGTACCCGCCGCGGTCGGCCGCCTCCTGAAGAGCCGCCCGCGCCACCGTCTGAGCGGCTTTGAGGTCGCCCGCGGCGAAGGTGGCCTGCGCCAGCGCCTCGGCGGCGCGTAGCCGCATGCGGGCGTGGCCCAGCGTCTCGGCCTGCTCGCGCAGCCGTTCCAGCTCGGCGATCGCGGCGGGCCCGCCGGAGAAGTCCGCCTGCGCCGCCGAGATCCGGGCGTCGAGCAGGACGACCACGCCGCGGCTGGCCTCGGCGTGGGCCACCGCGCGGCGAAAGGCTTCCCGCGCCGGACGGCGTTCGCCGCGCAGCAGGTGCCATTCGCCCCGGAGCCGTTCGAGCTCGGCCCGTTGCTCGCGGCTGCCTTCGCCGGCCAGCAGCTCCCCGGCCTCCCGCAGGCGCTCGCCGGCGGCCTTCTCCATCCCGATCTCGATCTCGACCTCGGCCTGGGCGAGCGTGAACTCGGCGAGGCCCCGGCGGTCGTCGAGCTCGCGCAGCACCGCGATGGCGTCGCGGAAGAACGCGAGCGCCACGGCGGGCCGGCCCTGGTTGTGGGCCAGCCGCCCCAGGTGGCCGAGCGAGACGGCGACCGCCTCCTTCATGCCCAGCTCGCGGCTGGAGCCCAGGGTCTTGCCGAAAGACTTGACCGCCGCGTCCCAGTCCCCGCGCGCCAGCTCGAGCATACCCAGGTTCTGCGTCGCCGTGATGACGCCGGTCGGGTCGCCGCTCTTCTCGGCCAACTCGAGCCCCTGGCGCCAGTAGACCAGGGCGTCGTCGTAACGCCCGAGCTGGTAGCAGGCGAAGCCCACGTTGCCGAAGCTCTGCGCCAGGGAGAGGTCGTTGCCGAGGTCGCGGCGGGCGCGCAGGGCCTTCTGGTACTGGGCCAGGGCCGCTTCGTGATCCCCCCGCTCCTCGGCCAGCACGCCGAAATCGTTGTAGACGTCGGCGATCCCGGACGCGTCGCCCAAACGCTGGAGCAGCGCCAGCGCCTCCTCGAGCTGCCGCTCGGCCCGGGCGTGATCGCCGCGGATCATGTGCAGGAACGCCAGGTTGCGTAGGACGGTGGCGTAGCCGCGGTCGTCGCCAATGCGCTTTTGGATCGCCGCCGCCTGTTCGTGATTCGCCGCCGCCTTCTCCAGCTCCCCGAGGCGCTCGTAGGCCACGCCGTAGGCGTTGAGCACGTCGGCGCGGCCCTTGTCGCTGTCGAGCTGGTTCTGCACCACCAGGGCGTGCACGAGGTAATCGTCGATGGCGCGGCGGGCGTTGCCGGCTTGGATCGAGTACTGGGCGAGCAGGAGCCAGGCGCGGGGATGATGGGGGGCGAGCCGCACCGCCTCGCCGAGGGTGGCCATGGCGCGGTCGAGGCTGCCCGCCTCGCCGTAGGCCTCGGCCAGCGCCACCCGGGTCTCGACGTCGCCGGGGTAGCGCTGGACGAGCCCGGTGAGGATCTCCTGCGCCTTCTCAGGATGGCCGGCCAGGCGCGCCTCCAGCGCCCGCGCCTCGTAGGCGCCGCGGCCTTCGCCCGGTCCCAGGGTCTCGACGGCCTGGCGCGCGGCCTCGCGGGCGTCCTCGCGCCGGCCGACTTCGTCGCGGGCGCGGGCGAGCTGCACCCAGGCGGCACTGAAGCCCGGATCGCTCGCCACGGCCCGCTCCAGGTCCCCGACGGCGTCCAAGGCGTCGCCGCGCAGCAGCCTGGCCCGGCCCCTCGCGAAGGCCGCCAGCGCCTCCGGCGAACGGCTGACGGCCTGTCCCGAGGGGGTCGGGGGGAGGGAGAGGCGCTCGCGCAGGTCGGCGCCGAGACGGTCGACGAGGCGGAAGGCCTCCCGCGGCTCGACCTCGGCGTGCAGCCGCTGGACCGGCGCCTCCGGCAGGTCGGTGGCCGTCAGCGACAGGTCGATCCGCAGCCGTCCCCCCGCGGCGCGCACCCGGCCGCTGACCAGCCGGTCGGCGTCGAGCAGCTCGGCCAGGCGTCGCGCCTCCCGGTCGGAGAGCGACGCGCGGGGGAGCTTCAGGCTCTCCAGCGTGCGGAAGACCTGCTCGCCGTCCAGCACCCGCACCGCGGAGTCCTCGGCGAGAGAGGCCGCGAGCATCTCCGGCAGGCCGGAGGCCACCCAGGCGAGGTCTTGCCGGCCGGTCTCGTCCACGAGGGGCAGGAGCGCCACGGAATGGCGCGGCGCGGCGACGGTGGCCGGCGGAGCGGGCTCGTCGGGCCGCGCCGTCCAAGCACGGATCCCCCAGACCAGGGCGAGCAGCGCGACGAGCCCGCAGGCGGCGAGCGCGGCCCACCGCCACGCGGGGAAGGGGAAAGCGTCCAGACGATCGAGGTCGGCCAACACCTCGCGCGCGCTCTGGTAGCGCCGGTCGGGGTCGCGCTCCAGCAGCTTGCGGACGATCGCGGCCAGGCTCCGCGGCACGGCGACGCCGGCCCCGCCCAGGTCGCGCGCGGAGCCGGTGATCCGCTGCGCCAGCACCTCGGCCTGGGAGCCGCCGGCGAAGGGCAGCTCGCCGGTGAGCATCTCGTAGAGGATGATGCCCAGTGCGTAGAGGTCGGTGCGCGCGTCCACCTCCTCGCCCCGCGCCTGCTCGGGGGAGAGGTAGTCGAGGGTGCCGACCACGGTGCCGGGCAGGGTCAGCCCGGAGCCCGCCAGCGAACGGGCGACCCCGAAGTCGCCGATCGCCGCCCGGCCGGAGTCCTCGACCAGGACGTTGCCGGGCTTGAGGTCGCGGTGCACCACTCCCGCCTCGTGGGCCGCCGTGAGGGCGGAGGCGATCTGCCGGGCGATGGCGGCCACCTCCTCGGGGGGCAGCCGCCGCCGCTCGGCGATCCTCTGGGCCAGAGAATGGCCGGCCACGAAGTCCATGGTGATGAAGACGGTCTCGCCGTCGCTGCCGATGTCGTGGGTGCGGACGACGTTGGGGTGGCTGACCTGGCGGGCGAGCACCAGCTCCTGCTTGAACCGCGCGACGCGCCGGACATCCGCCACGTCGGGGCGGAGCACCTTGACGGCCACCTCCAGGTCGAGCTGCTCGTCGTGGGCGCGGTAGACCAGGCCCATGCCGCCGACCCCCACGAGCCCGAGGATGCGGTAGCGCCCGGCGAGCCGCAATCCCGCGGGCAGGCTGCGGATGTTGTCGTCGGAGGTGAGGGTCGGGGGGAGCGGAGTCGGGGTTCCTGCCGCGCCCGGGCTCACGGGGCTCACGGTCCGATCCTGCGGAGGGGAGCGGGGGCCGCCTGCCCGGGCGGCCATCCCTCCGCGGCCAGGGACGGCCGGGCCCCCCGCAGCGAGCGCTCCAGGACGGTCGACACCTCTCCGGCCAGGCGGGTGCGCGTCCTCGGATCGGCCTCCGGGTCCTCCGCGATCCGGTGGGCCAGGCCCTGCAGCTCCGTGTCCAGCCGCGCCACCGCGATGGCGAGCCCGGCCTGGACGGCCAAGGCCTGCAGGATCTCGAGGTCGAGGTCGGTGAACGCCGCGCCCGGCCGCCGGCTGTCCGCGTAGAGGACGCCGATCAGCCGGTCGAGCGCGTGGACCGGCACGCACAGGAGGGCGCGGATGCCGGTCGTCACGACGCTGGGCCGCGCGCCCAACTCGGCGTCGGCGCTGGCGTCGATGCAGACCACCGGCCCACCGGTGGCCAGGACGCGCTGGACAGCGCCGAGGCTGCCGCCGAACTCTGCGGCTTCGAGGTCGTCCCAGGAGAGCCCGGAGCGGGCGGCTACTTCCAGGCCGCCTCCCGTGTCCGCCAGCAGCAGGAAGCCGCGCTCCGCGTTCGTCAGCTCGAGCATCGACGCCACCACCCGTGGCAGCAGCGCCGCGAGGCCGACTCCGGGGTCAAGGCCGCGCCGCACTTCCAGCGAGGTGGAGAAGCGGCGCAGCCGTTCGTCTGCAAGCTTCTCGACCGGCTCCTGGAGGGTTTCGAAGCGGGCGAGGAGGCCGCCGAAGCTGATCCAGCTCCGGTCCTGGAGAGGCCCGCTCGCGAGCGGCAGGCCGTCGACCTGGGAGCCGTTCTTGCTGCCGGTGTCGGCGACCGACCAGCCCGTCTCGCCGCCGGAGAGGACGGCGTGGCGGCGGGAGACCCGCTCGTCGTCGAGCACCACGTCGCACTCCGGATCGCGGCCGACGACCGTCTGGCGGCCGTCGGGCAGCAGGAACACCCGCGCCGGGGCGGAGGGGAAGTAAACGGTCAGCCGCGCCGGCATCGCATCCTCAGAGCCCCAGGAGCCCGAGGGAGTTTTTCTTCAGGACGAGGCTGAAGCGCAGGGTCTCCGCGCCGGCCCGCAGGTATCCCGCCAGGTTGTACACGTCGCGGGTCGCGCGCCATTCGTTCGGGATGTCCGTGCCGGCATGCTGCCCGACCACGGCGAGGAAACCGTCCACCCCCTGGATCGCCGTCGTGGTGGCGCCCCGCCCGAAGTCGGCGCGAATGGTGTCCAGGCGCGCCGAGAGGTCGGCGTAGAGCGGCGCCGGCATGGAGGCGGCCCAATGGTCCAGCACCTGCTCCAACTGATTGAGCTTGACGGTGATGACCTGGTTCACCGGCCGCAGGTCGACGAGGATGAGGAATTCCGAGAAGCCGCCCGAGCGGCCGCGGACGCGATAGCTGCCCGGCCCCATGTAGGTGGTGACGTCCTTGAAGGTTCCTCCGAGAGGGGCGGAGAACAGCCGCAGGGGGGTGGCGGGAAGGTACAGCAGATTGTGGGTATGGATCTCCAGGGTCACGACGCCGCGGAAGACCAGCCCGCCGTTCGCCGGCGGCTCGATGCGCAGGAGCACCGGGAAGCTCGAGGTCAGCGGTGTTCCCAAAAGGCGGGAGAGGAGAGCGGGATCGAGGAGATTGGCCACCTGGGCCGAGATCCCGAGGCTGGAGAGGTTGAGCCCGTCCGCGTCCTCGAAGATGAGGGCCACGTCGGCGCCCAGGCCGCCGGGCAGCGCGACCCCCAGTCGGATCGTGTCGCCGTCGATCGTTGTGCTCACGATTCCCTGACCGGCGGCGGGCAAAGCGGAAGACAGCAGAAGAATCCAACAAGCCAGTAGCTTTTTCATGGATCTGCCCTCCAAGAGCTCCAAATCCAAGAGACAACGGAAAGAGGTCGCCTCTCTTTGACACTCTTGATCAAAGGTCATGATGCCACAGTCGGCGCGGCGCGACAAAAACCGCTAGGCGGCGAGCACCGCGGGCTCCAGCATGCGGATCGTCCCGGCCGCGGCGTCCACCTCGACCTCGATCCCCACCGGCAGGGTGAACTGGCGGTCGATGTGGCCGATCATCGCCCCCTGCCAGGCGGGGACGTTCAGGGGACCCAGGTGGTCCTGGAGCACGTCGGAGACGGTCAGCGAGCCGAAGCCCTCGCCGGGCCGGCAGTCGGTGCAATGCCCCCAGATCACCGCCCGGGCCTTGGCCAGGATGCCGGCGAGCCGGAGCTGGGTGAGCATCCGGTCGATCCGGTAGGGCGCCTCCTCCACGTCCTCCAGGAACAGGACGCAGCCGCCCCAGTCCGGCAGGTAGCCCGACCCCACGAGGCTCGTCAGCACCGTGAGGTTGCCGCCGAGCAGCCGCCCCCGGGCGGTCCCGGGATGGATCGTCCGGATGCGGTTCTCGACCACGGTCAGGTGGTCCTCGTCGACTTCCTTCAAGTTCTGGAAGGTGACCGCTTCGCCATCCTGGAGCACCCGTTTCATGTATCCGACGCTGAACGGGTTCCACTGCGAGGCGCCCACCGGCCCGTGGAAGGTCGCCAGGCCGGTCCGCGCGTGCAGGGCGAGCAGGAGCGCGGTGATGTCGCTGTAGCCGAGGAGGATCTTGGGGTTCCGCGCGATCGTCTTCCAGTCGAGCAGGGGCAGCAGGCGGGCGGAGCCCCAGCCGCCGCGGACGCAGTGGACGGCCCGCACCTCGGGGTCCGCGAACATGGCGTTGAGGTCGGCGGCGCGCTGCTCGTCCGTGCCGGCGAAGTAGCCCCGGCGCGCCAGCAGGTTCGCCCCGCGCCTGGTCTTGAAGCCGAGCACGGCCAGGGACTCCTCGGCGATCTCGACGTTCACCGGCTCCCAGACCGCGCCGGCGGGGTTCACCAGGCCCACGGTGTCGCCGGGCCGCAGGCGGCCGGGTCGGACGCGGGGCCTTGCCGCCTCGGGGCCGAGCGCGGCGAGAGGGCGGGGGAGCGCGCCGGCGAGCGCCAGGGCGGCGGCGCCGGCGAGGACCTGGCGGCGGGAGGTGTCCATGGCGCGGGATGGTACCTCAGGGCTGAATGAATGCCCCGCCTCCCGCGAAGCCGGTCTCATTCGCCCCTTCTCACCACCAGCGCCGGATCTCCCAGAAGCGTATAGACCCGGAGCGTCTCGCGCTCGCCTCCCGCGGCGGCATAGTCGTTGAGGCCGCGCAGGAGGCGGTCGCCGAGCCGTCCGCCGTCCGCAGCCGCGAGGCGCGGCAGGAGGTGGCGGCCCAGCTCGCCCGCCGGGGCGTTGTGGGAGAGCCAGGTCGGGCCGTAGAGCGCGGCGGCGCCGCCGTCCGCCCGCAGCACCAGCTCCTCGCCCAGCGAGGTCACCGAGGGATAGGCGAACTGCGAGATCAGGCAGGTGAGCGCCGTCATCACCGGCAGCCGGGGGGCGTTGCCAAGCCCCGCCACGTCGGAGGTGAGCAGCAGACCCTCGGTGGCGAGACGGTCGAGGCCGCCATGGCCGACGTAGTTGAAGAGCGCCTGCCCCTGGCGCAGGGCGTCGAAGAGGCGGGCGCGGCCGTCCTGGACCTGCCCCGGGAGGAGGTCGATCCGCGACAGGGAGGCGCCCGGCAGGGTGGCGGCCAGGCCGCCGCTGGTGGCGGGGAAGTCGCCGCCGAAGTCGGCGTCGTCGGCCGCCAGGAGGGTCCGCGAGGTCCAGCCGCCGCCCGGCGCGCTCTCGTAGGCCGCCACCTTGTCGACGTAGGCGCGCATCTCGGCGGCGGTGGCGGCCGGGATGCGGCCCAGGGCCACCGCGGGTAGACCGCTGCCGTCGAGGTCGGCCAGGGCGGCGTCGGCCGTGGCGATGCCGTCCGGAGTGGTCACCAGCAGGGTCGGCACGAGGTTGGTCGAGAGCCCCAGGAGGTTGCGGGGATCGTAGGTGCCCTTGCCGGCGAGCGCCACGTAGCGGGGCGCCGCCGGCCAGGAGCGGACGGCTTCGGCGAGGAAACGCCGGATGGCCAGCGGATCGTAGACGCCGTCGTTGAAGACGTCCATGACGTCGGCAAGGTCCACGACCATGACGGAGAGCCCCTGGGCGGCCCGCAGGTCGGCCAGCCGCTGCGCCTCGGCGCGGAGGGCGGCGGGAGCGATCACCAGGTACTCGGCGCCGCGTCCCGGGTTCCGGAGGTCGGCCGGGGCGCTGGCCCGCGCCACCGCCGTGCCCAGCCCGCCGCCGGCGACCGCCACGAACGGGCCGGCACCGGGGGCGAGGAAGGAGACGCCCCAGGTGCCGTCCGGCCGGGGCTGGCCGGCGAGGCCGCCGAGACGCCGCGGGGCGAGCGGCTGGGCGAGGTCCCAGACCGTGATGTCCGGGGTCCGGAAGCCGGAGAGAGAGATCGCACTCCCCGTCGCGGCGCGGAAATCGATCCGGTCGGCCCGCGCGCTGTAGAGCCGCGGATAGGTCAGGTCGAAGGAGTCGAGCCAGAGGCCCCGCGCGGCTTCGAGGGCCACGAGCTCGATCTGGTTGGCGCCGTCCCGCAGGACGTCCGGCGGCAGGGTCAGCGTGACCGTGGCGGGGCCGCTCCCGGTCCAGGACACTTCGCCCAGGGGACGGCCGTTGATCCGCACGTCGGCCCGCTGGGTGGACGCGAAGCCGACGAGCTGGACCGCGAGGGTCGCGGCGCCGGAGGCGGGCGCGGGCACGTCCACGGTGAGGGTGGCGCGATCGAAGCCCGGGAAGCCGGGGAAGAGGCTCTTCCAGATCCAGAAGTCCTCGACCGGCAGGGAAGCCGAGGTGCCGGGGATGGCGTCGGTCTCCAGGTGGAGCGTGGTGTCGAAAGCGGCGGCGGCCGGACCGGCGGCGGGCTGGGCCGCGACGGTGGCCGCGACCGTCCCCCGGCCGCGCTCCAGCCAGTAGACGCCGGTCCCGGTGTAGGGAGTGCTCACCGCCTCGCCGTGGAAGACGAGCCCGTCGCCGTCCGCGGCGGGCTGCCAGGCGACGTCCTGGCCGCCGCGGCTCAGGCGCAGGCGTCCGGCGCGGATCTGGCCCGCGGCGTCCTCCGCCGTGATGCCGAGGGCGCTCGCGGCGTCCCGCGCCCGCACCCTCGTCATGCCGCTCGCCGTGACCTCGATGCGCGCCCGCCCGCCGGGGACCGGCGCCACCGCGGCCGCCACGGGGGCCGCCTTGGCCCGCGCGAGCCGCGGCGAGACGTCCTTGGGCAGGGCCGCGAAGGGGCTCTCGCGGTCACCGCCGCCGGGGCGTCCGCGCTCGGCCTTCACCCGGTAGGGGCCGAAGACCTCGCGGCCGCCCTGGCGGTCGATCTCGACGAGTTGGTAGGTCAGCGCCTCGCCGCGCGGAGCCGTGGGGTCGGCCAGGCGGTAGCGGCCGCCGGGGAGCTGCTCGACCGCCGGCACGGCGTGCTCCGTCACTCGGGTGTACCGGCCGGTGGCGGGATCGAGCCGCTCGACCTCGAAGGCGGCGGTGCCGACCTCGGCGGCGGTCTCCCACTCGACGACCACGCGGCCGTCCTCCTCCCGCGCCGCGAACGAGGAGACGCGGGCCCAGGTGGCCGCGTTCGAGACCTGGAAGCTGCAGGTCGCGGTCACCGGCTGGGCGACTTCGCTGGTCCAGGCCGCCGGTCCGGTGTCGGACCAGTACATGGTGACCGTCTGCTGGATCGTGGTGCCCGAGGCCACCGAAGGATCGACGTAGAACTGATAGGTCATGCTGCCCGATTCGTTGGGGCCGATCACTCCCAGGCTGGTGCCGGAGGCGGTCGTGTTCCGCGGCGTCCACACCACCTGCTGATTGGTGGTGTCCACGGCGACCGTGCCGCCGGTGTTCTCCGCCAGCGCCGAGGAGGCGCTGAGCACCTGCCCCTGGGCCGAGGAGTACCCGACCTTGAAGCGCAGGAAGCTGGACGTGCCGCACTGGAAACGCTCGGGCGAAGCCGCCGTGGCCGCGGTGGCCGTGCAGTTGGGGATGGTGTTGGTGAAGCTCACCGTGCAGGCCGACGATTGGCCCGGCCGCACCGCCGTGGGCGTGCAGGAGCAGGAGGGGGCGAGACGCGCCACGGGGACGTCGGAATTGAGGATCTGGCAGTTGCACTTCGAGCCGGTGCCGGGGTGGACGTCGGCCTCGGAGGCGCACACGCCGCCGGGGCCGACCTGCCCCGTGTTGTTGCCCCAGGTGGTGCAGGTCGGGATGTCGACGAAGCCGTCGCCGCCACCCACGTTGTCCGAGCACTTGATGGTGATCGGCTGCGGGAACTTCATGAACACGTCGACGCCGTTGCACTGGCCCTTGACGAGGTCCGCGCAGCCGTTGCCGTCGGCGTTGAAGAAGGGTCCGCTGCCGCCCGAGAGGTCGAGGGGAGGGCAGGTCGAGGTGTTCACCGTCGAGTGCGGCGGCTTGAGCGTCTCGACGGCGCACTGCCGGCCGCCGTAGGCGTCGGGCGTCGGGTCGCCCGTGCCGAGATCGTTGTAGATGAACAGCCCGATGTCGTAGCGGGTCTGGCCGCTGGTGTTCTGCAGCTTGGCGCCGAGATGGATCGAGAGGGTGTCGTTGGGGCTGACGCAGCCGTTGGTCTGGTCCCCGAGGCCCACCAGGATGAACGTCACGTCGTTGGCCGTGCAACTGTTGCCGGGCGCGAGCGGGGACTGGAGGTTGGCGACGCAGCGCGAATTGGTGATCACCGCCTCGGCCGCCGTGGAGAGGAGACAGGCGCTCAGGAAGAACATCCCGAGGCTCAAAGAAAATCGGATACGGGCACGCATGGGTTCACCTTTCGCCGGTAACTATCGTAATGACTGAATTTATCTGTGCTGGACCGGGGTTCAGAATCAGTATACGGGAATCCGGTCGCGAGGGCGCCGCTTTCTGCCGGCGCGTCCCCTCTCGGCCCGCTTGAGGCACTCACCCTAGATGGAGACAAGCGCACCTACTTGGATTGGGCAGGGACGTCGGTCGCTTCTCGACTGGAACCGAGCCACTTTGGAGATCGCTGTTTATGCCTGGACTGAATCCCACTCTGAAGCCCAATCTTTTGTGCATTGTGCCGCCGTACCTCTCCAAGGGCGCTCCCCCTCTGGGGCCGGCGGCGCTGCTCGGCTATCTCAGGGCGCAGGGCTGCGATGATTTCGACTTCCTCGATCTGCGGCTCTGGGTCCCCAACGCCTACGCCCCCACCTACAGTCCTTGCGGGGTGTTCGGCGAGACCTATGTCATCGACGTTCCGGACCTGCCCCTGGTCCTGAAGCTCCTGGAGAGCTTCGCCGAGTCGCGGGACCTCACCCCGGAGATGGACGAGCTGTTCGAGCGGTATTGCCTCGAGCGGGGAATCAACGCGCACTCCCTCTACAGCTACCTGCTGTCGATGAACCGGTTCCTCGGGTCCTTCTTCGACCAGCTCGGCCCTCTCGATTTCGTCGGGTTCACGGTCTGGAGCTCCAACCTCCTGACCACGCTCATGGCCGCCGCGCACCTGAAGCGGCGCCGCAATCCGCCCCTGATCGTCTTCGGGGGGCCGCAGGTCACCGAGAGCAAGACCTCGGCCAGGCTCGCTTTGCGGGCGGGCCTCGCCGACTTCGCCGCGCAGGGAGAAGGGGAGGAGACCCTCTTCCAGCTCTACCAGGCCTTCCGCCAGGAGCGCGGCATCCCGTCGCAAGCCGTCCCGGGCACGATGCGTTTCGTCCCCTCGACCGGGGAGTTCGAGACCTCGGAGCGGCCCCTGCTCAAGTTCGCGAACCTTCCCCTGCCGGCTTTCGACCAGATGCCTCTCCCTTCCTACTGGACGAAAGAGCACCAGATGCGGACGGTGACCTACGAGCTTTCGCGCGGCTGCACCGACAAGTGCACCTTCTGCAGCGAGTGGGTCTTCTGGAAGCGGATGCGTCTGGGGAACCTGCAGAGCGTGGCCGCCGGCGTCGAGGAGCTCTCGCGCCGCTACGGCGTCGAGCGGATCTGGTTCATGGATTCGCTCCTGAACGCCAAGCTGGAGCCGCTCCGCGAGTTCGCGGAGGAGATCCTCCGCCGCAACGTCCAGGTCAAGTGGGGCGGGTTCATGCGCGCCCAGATGGACGCGGAGACGGCCGACCTGCTGAAGCGGGCCGGCTGCGACTTCGTCTTCATCGGCGTCGAGTCGCTCGCGGACGAGACCCTGCGGCTGATGAACAAGCGGCGGACCAACGCGGACAACCTCCATGCCCTCCGCGCCTTCCTCGACGTGGGGCTCCGGCACGTGGTGGCCGGCTTCATCCCGGGCTTCCCCGGCGACACCCGCGAGCGCTTCGTCAATACGGCCCTGGTCCTCAGCGAGGTCCGGCGGCAGTACCCGGAGGCCTTCCGCGTCAACGTCGAGCCGTTCATCATCTCGCCCGCGCAGCCGCTCTATTCCCAGCTCGAAGCGAACGGCCTGACGCCGCACAGGTGGGCCGAGCCCTACCTGGACATCTCGCCGCGGTTCCGCGACCTGACGGACGGCGTCTACTGTCATGTCACGGGACCGAATCAGGGCCTCGACCGGTTGGGCGAGTTCCAGATCGCTCGGACGGTGACTGCCTCCCATCGGCGGACCACCTCTCCGGACCTCTTCCTCTACGCGGACGGGGACTCCTGGTCGACCGCGAACCTCGACATGGTGGAGATCGGAAAGGGGATTTATCTCGGACGCGCCAAGAGCGAAACAGGCCTCTCCCATGGGCTCATCCTGACCGACGAGGAGAGGGCCGAGTATGAGAGCACGATCGAATTCCTGACGCTCAACCTCGCCGATTCGGACGGTCATTCGGAAGCCTTCTTCAATCGTCAGGCCCACGAGGATTTCCTGAAGAAGATCGAGGCTCTCCACCTCGCGCATCCCAGCAGGACCGAGCCGCGGGTCAACCGGGGCTTCTATTCGATGGCCCTCTCCAGAGCCAGCGAGGTGTGCCTGTCGCCCCATGCGGCCGCCCGGCAGGCCCAGTACGACGGCGTGGAAGGGATCCTGGTCGTGAACGTCATGACGCGGAAGCAGGCCCTCGTGCCCGCGGCTGCGGGCGAGCTGATTTCGGCGCTGGGCCTCGGGCCCGCCAGGTGGAGGATCTCAGGGCGATCGAGCCGGTCCCCGATCTCCTGGAGCTGCTCAAAGAGATCGGCGCCCTCACGATCACCAGCCTCGGCGCCGACCCCGACCTGATCCAGGACGACCCGATCGCGGTGGCTCCCGGCGCCCACGCCTCCGGAGCGGAAGCGGCGCCTTTCTAGGACCGTCTGCGGAAGGCGACCACGCGGTAGGCGTCGGCGACGAGGTCTGCGATCTCGTCCCAGTCGATCGGCGGCACGTCCAGCCGGACGCCGAGCCAGCCGCGGTGACCCACGTAGGGCGGGCGGAAGAACCGCTCGGGATTCATGGCGACGAGCGTCTCCTGCGCGCCGTCCGGAGCGGCGCACCAGAAGGCCAGCCGGTCGTCGTGATGGTGGTTGGCGTACATCACGAACGTCTTTTTGCCGCGCACGAACCAGGTCGGCTCGCCGTGGCTGAGCCGTTCGGTGGTCTCCGGCAGCGCGAGGCAGAGGCTGCGCAGCTTCTCCAGCGGGTCTTCCGTGGTCATGCGGTGATTCTGGCACGGCTCGGGGCCGCGCTAGAATCGCGGCCATGAACCCGATCGACCCGGAAGTCCGTATTGGCCATGTCCATCTCAAGGTCGCCGACCTCCAGCGGGCGCTCGACTTCTACTGCGGCGTGCTGGGCTTCGAGCTGACGCAGCGCTGGGGGACGAGCGCGGCGTTCATCTCGGCGGGCGGCTACCACCATCACATCGGCCTGAACACCTGGGAGAGCCTGGGCGGACCCCCGCCCCCGCCGGGCACGACGGGGCTCTACCACCACGCCATCCTCTATCCCTCGCGCGCCGCGCTCGCCGCCGCGCTGCGCCGGCTGGTCAAGGCGGGCATCCCGCTCGACGGCGCGGCCGACCATGGCGTCAGCGAGGCCCTGTACCTGCGCGACCCCGACGGCAACGGCGTGGAGCTCTACCGCGACCGCCCGCGGGAGGAGTGGCCGTTCACGCCCGAAGGCGAGCTGGAGATGTACACGCGGCGGCTGGACCTCGACTCCCTGCTCCGCGAAGCCCCCGAGGAGGAGTAGCCGCCTAGGGCCGGCCCCAGAGGTCCTTCTCGGACTTCGGAGGCGCCGGCCGCCGGTGGCTCTTGGCGAGGACGGCGGCCACTTCCTCCAGCGTGGGGGCGAGCGCCGCGCTCTGGGCCGCCGCCAGCTCCCCGACGCCCTTGAAGGCGAGATCGACCAGGGCGTCCATCTCCGCCCGGCTGAAGCTGCGCTTCTCGCCCGTGCCCTGGATCTCGATCAGCGAGCCGCCGGCGGTGGCGACCACGTTCATGTCCACCTCGGCCACCTGGTCCTCTACGTACTCCAGGTCCAGCAGCGGCGTGCCGCGGAGCAGCCCGACGGAAACGGCGGCCACCTGGTCGCGGATCGGCCAGGCGGTGATCTCGCGGGTCAGCAGCAGGCGGCTGAGGGCCAGGACGGCAGCCACCCAGGCGCCGGTGATGGCGGCGGTGCGGGTGCCGCCGTCGGCCTGGAGCACGTCGCAATCGAGGGTGAGCGTGCGGTCGGGCATGGCCGAGAGGTCCACGGCGGCGCGCAGGCTGCGGCCGATCAGGCGCTGGATCTCGGCCGTCCTCCCCGAAGGCCGGCCCTGGGCGACCTCGCGGGTGGAGCGCGTGTGGGTGGCCCGGGGGAGCATGGCGTACTCAGCGGTCATCCAGCCCTCGCCGCTGTCCTTCTTGAAAGGCGGGACCCGGTTCTCGATGCTCGCGGCGACGAGGACGCGGGTCTCCCCCACCTCGATCAGGGCCGAGCCTTCGGCGAACTTGAGGACTCCGGTCTGGATGCGGACGGGGCGGAGGGCGTCGGCGGCGCGGCCGTCGGGGCGTGAGCGGGTGTCGTTCATGTCACGCATTCTATCGGGTCATCTGACCGGGCAGGTATTTGCGTACTCCTCCACAGATGGGCCAGACCGCGGCCCACCTGATTCCCTCGCAGGAGGAAGGAGGAGCTCAACGTGAAACGTTGCCTGATACCAGTGTGCTTTCTGATCGTCGCATCCGTCCTGGTGAGCGTCCCCGCCGCCGCGTCCAGCCATCGCGAAGCGCCGGCCATCACCGAGATGCCGAAGGTGGATGGAACGGATTTCTACCTCTTCAACAGCTACGAATCCGGACGCTCCGGCTATGTGACCCTGATCGCCAACTACGTGCCGCTCCAGGACGCCTACGGCGGCCCCAACTACTTCGTCCTGGACCCCGACGCCCGCTACCGCATCCTCATCGACAACAACGGGGACGGCGTGGAGGACGTCAGCTTCCAGTTCCGCTGCACGGCGGCGCTGGCGGACATCAAGCTTCCCGTGGGCGGCGTGCAGGTCTCGGTGCCGGTGATCAACGTCGGGCAGATCTCGGGCGGTCCCGGCGCCCGCGATCCGGAGCTGAACATCCTGGAGAGCTGCACGCTCGGCGTGACGCGGGGCCGCATCACCAACGGCACGCGCTGGGACTTCGCCTCGGAGGCGGTCACCGGCGGCACCCGCTTCGGCAAGCCGGTGGACAACATCGGCCAGAAGTCGATCCCCGACTACGCCGCGTATGCCCGGCAGTTCATCCGCACGATCTCCATACCGGGCTGCGACGCCGGCACCGGCCGCATCTTCGTCGGCCAGCGCAAGGAGTCCTTCGCCGTCAACCTGGGGGAGGTCTTCGACCTCGTCAACATCGAGAACCCCCTGGGACCCCGGGACGCCGAGCCCAACATCCTGGACGACAAGAACATCACCTCCTTTGCCCTGGAGGTTCCGGCGGCCTGCCTGACCCGGGGCGGCGGCACGGTCATCGGCGGCTGGTCCACGGCGCACCTGCCGCGCACCCGCGTGCTCAGCAACTCGCCGACCTACAGCAACCCGTCCAACCAGAGCGGCGACCTCGTCCAGGTCTCGCGCCTGGGGATGCCGCTGGTCAACGAGGTGGTGATCGGCCTCAAGGACAAGAACCTGTTCAACGCCGCGACCCCGTCGGGCGACGCGGCCCTCGCCACCTACGTGACGAACCCGACCTTGCCGGAGATCCTGGAGATCCTCTTCGGGGCGGCCGGCGTGCGGGCGCCGAACAACTTCCCCCGCACCGACCTGGTGGCGGCCTTCGCGACCGGCATCCAGGGCTTGAACTTCCTCTCCGACGGCGCGCCCCACGAGATGATCCGTCTGAACACCGCCACCCCGCCCACGGCGGCCGGCGCGCAGAACAACCTCGGCGTGCTCGGCGGCGACACCGCCGGCTTCCCCAACGGCCGGCGGCCCGGCGACGACGTGGTGGACATCGAGCTGCGCGTGGCCATGGGTGTGCTCTGCCACGCCTTCCCGGGCGTCTTCTGCGATCCGGCGGACGCGCCCTCGGGCAACCTGCCGTTCACCGACGGCACGCTCCAGGACGCCAGCCAGTTCGACGCCACCTTCCCCTACCTGAGGACTCCGCTGCCGGGGTCGCCCAACGGGGCCAACGGAGTGGACGAGGCGCCGTAAGATGCGTCGCTTCCTTGGAGTCTTGCTGATCGGGCTCGCGGCGGCTCCGGCCGCCCGGGCCCACGATTTCTGGATCGACCTCTCGGTCTACGCCCCCGCTCCGGGCCAGCGCGTGGCCGTCCGGCTGCGGGTGGCGGACCACTTCCCCGGCGATCCGTTCCCGCGGAACGCGGCGCGCATCGAGCGGTTCGCGGTCCTGGGCGGCGTCGCCGAGGCGGAGGTCGCAGGGATCGAGGGGAGCGATCCGGCCGGTTATCTGGTCGCGGGCAGGCCCGGGATCTACCAGATCGTCTATGACAGCCACCACGCGTCGATCGACCTGACCGGGGAGACGTTCGAGAAACACCTCGCCGAGCAGGGGCTGGAGCGGATCAGCGAGGCGCGGAAGAAGAACGGCGAGAGCGCCGCCGCTGCCAGGGAGATCTACTCGCGCAGCGTCAAGGCGCTGCTCGCGGTGGGAGGCGGCGGCGGAGAGGGGTACGACCGGTCCGCCGGCCTGCCCCTGGAGCTGATCCCGGAGCAGAACCCGTTCCTCCTGGCGCCCGGGGGCGAGTTGCCCGTCCGGCTCCTGTTCCAGGGAAAGCCTCTGGCCGGCGTTCGGGTCGAGGCCCGGAACCCCCGTAACGCCGGGGAGACGGTCGCGGGCCGCACGGACCGGGAAGGGAGAATCCGGCTCCGTCTCGCCAGCGGTGGTGTCTGGTTGGTAAAAGCTGTGCATATGATTCCTGCTCCGAAGGAGTCCGGCGCCGATTGGGAGAGCTTCTGGGCGTCGCTGACTTTCGAGTCCGCGCGCTGAACGGGCGGACCGAGCGGGAGGTGCATGGAGCGGGAGGTCGACCTCATGAGCAGGGTGGCGGGAGGGGACGGCGAGGCCTTCGCGCGTCTGTTCGAGATCCATGCGCCCGCGGCCCTGGGTCTGCTGGTGCGCATCCTCGGGCGGCGGAGCGAGGCGGAGGAGGCCTTGCAGGAGGTCTTCCTCCAGGTCTGGACCCAGGCGGACCGCTACGACGAGGCCCGGAGCACGCCCAAGGGTTGGATCCTGATGCTGGCCCGCTCCCGCGCCCTCGACCGCCTCCGCCGCGGGCAGTCCCAGCAGCGGCGGGCGGAGGCCGCCGCCGTCGAGAGCGCCCGGGAGGAAGCCGCCTCCCCGGTCGGCACCGAGCGGCTGGAATCCCGCGAGCGCCGGCACCGCATCCACTCGGCCCTCGGGCTGTTGACCCCGGAGCAGCGCCGGTGCATCGAGCTGGCCTTCTTCGAGGGGCTGACCCATACTGAAATCGCCCAGCGTCTGGAGACGCCGCTGGGCACCGTCAAATCCCGGATCCTGCTGGGGATGAACAAGCTCCGGCAGGCGTTGAGCGCATGACATGAGCGAGCCGCACTCCAACCGCATCGAGGAGCTGCTCCCGTCCTACGCCCTCGGGGCGCTGGACGGAGAGGACCTCCGTGAGCTGGAGGAGCACCTGGAGGCCGGCTGCCCCGAATGCCGGCGCCAGCTCGACCGCTGGAACCGGGACCTCGAGGCGCTGGCCGAGTCGGCGCCCCCGGTGGAGCCGTCAGAGGTGGCGAGGGCTCGCGTCCTGCGGGTGGCGGGCGGGTCGCGGCTCCGCGGCGTCCCGGGGTGGGTCTATCCCGCCATCGCCGCCCTGCTCCTGATCTCCATCGGGAGCGGGATCAGCCTGTGGCGGCTGCGCGGCGAGGTCAGGAGCCTGGCCGCCGAGCGCGGCCGCCTGGAGCGTGAAATCGCCGCGCTGGACCGCGAGGCGCGGCTGGCGCGGGACGAGGCCCAGTTGGCGCGGGACGAGGCGCGGCGGGCGGCCCAGGCGCTCCAGGTGGTGGCCGCTCCGGGAGTGCGCACCGTGGTCCTCGCGGGCCTGAAGCCGGCGCCCAGCTCGGCCGGCCGCACCTACGTCAATCCCCAGACCGGCGACGCCCTCTTCTACGCCTTCGGGCTGCCGGATCTGCCCCGGGACAAGACCTACCAGCTCTGGTTCATCGCCGGCGGCAAGCCGGTCTCGGCCGGGACCTTCGCTGTGGACGAGCGCGGCGCCGGGAGCCTGCGGGTGGACCGGATCGGGGACGCGGCGGGGATCCAGGCCTGGGCGGTCACGGTCGAGCCCCAGGGCGGCGTACCCCAGCCGACCGGGGAGATGGTCCTCAAGGGGTGAGAACGCCGATCTGGTAGAGTTGCCCGTTCAATGCGGAGCGATCATCCACTGGAGCGCCTGCGGGAGAGAGCCGCCGCCTTGGAGACGCCCGCCGCCATCGTGCTCGCCGAGGGCGAGGATCCCCGGGTCGTGGCCGCCGCCGAGCGCGCCACCGCCCTGGGGCTTTGCAAGGCCTCCCTGCTGGGGCCGCGCCACGCGGTGGAGCAGGCGGCCGAGTCCGCCGGGGTGGCGCTCACCGTGCCCGTCACCGATCCGGCGGAGGGACCCGAGCTGCCGGAGCTGACCGAGCTCCTGGCCGGCCGCCTGGCCGCCCGGGGCCTCGACCCCGCCCTCGCCGGAACCTTCGCCCGCGATCCGCTGCACTACGCCTGCCTGCTGGTCGCCGCCGGTCATGCCGACGGCGCGGTCATGGGCGCCCTGGCCACCACCGCCGACACCCTGCGGGCCGCGCTGCGCGCCGTCGGTCCCCGGCCCGGCCTCAAGGTGGTCTCCTCCTGCTTTCTCATGGTCCTGCCGGACGGCCGTGGGCTGATCTACAGCGACTGCGGCGTGGTGCCGGACCCCGGCCCCGAGGAGCTGGCCGACATCGCCGAGGCGGCGGCGGCGAGCTGCCGCATCCTGCTGGGCGAAGAGCCGCGGGTCGCCCTGCTCTCCTTCTCGACCCATGGCAGCGCCCGCCACCCCCGCGTGGACAAGGTCCGGGCCGCCCTGGGAATTCTGAGGGAGCGTCAGGCCGGTTTCGAGGTCGACGGCGAGCTGCAGGCCGACGCCGCGCTGGTGCCGGGAGTGGCGCAGCGCAAGGCGCCGGGCAGCCCGGTGGCGGGACGGGCCAACGTGCTGGTCTTCCCCGATCTGGACGCCGGCAACATCTCCTACAAGCTGACCGAGCGGCTGGCCGGGGCGCGGGCGGTCGGCCCCCTGCTCCAGGGGCTCGCCCGGCCGGTCAACGACCTGTCTCGGGGCTGTTCCGCGGAGGACATCGTCGACGTGATGGCGGTGACCGCGCTGGACGCGGCCGAGCGGAGGCGAGTATGAGGCGGAGAAATTGAAAGTCCTGGTGGTCGGCGGCGGCGCCCGGGAGCACGCGCTCTGCTGGAAGCTGCGGCAGAGCCCGCTGCTGACCGAGCTCTACTGCGCGCCCGGCAACCCCGGCATCGCCGCCGTCGCCGACCTCGTGCCCCTGGCCGCCGAGGAGGTCCAGCGCCTGGCGGACTTCGCCACCGAGATGAAGATCGACCTCACCGTGGTCGGGCCCGAGCTGCCGCTGACCCTGGGCGTCGCCGACGAGCTGGCCAACCGCGGGCTCGCCGTCTTCGGCCCCAGCCAGCGCGCCGCCGAGATCGAGGGGAGCAAGGTGTTCGCCAAGCAGTTCATGGAGCGGCACGGCATCCCGACCGCCCCCTTCGTGGTGGTCCACGACGCCGGCGCCGCGCCGCGGCGAGGCGGGCCGCTTCGGCTATCCCGTGGTGCTCAAGGCCGACGGCCTCGCCGCGGGCAAGGGAGTGATCGTGGCCCAAGACGAGGCCGAGCTCGAGGACGCCGTCCGCGGCCTGTTCGAGGAGCGCCGCTTCGGCGCCAGCGCCGACCGCGTGGTGATCGAGGCGTTCCTGCCGGGCGAGGAGGTCTCCTTCATGGCGCCTGGCGACGGCGAGCGGATCCTGCCTCTCGCCACCGCCAAGGACTACAAGCGGATCGGCGACGGCGACACCGGCCCCAACACCGGCGGCATGGGCGCCCACAGCCCGTCCGGCGTGCTGTCGGCCGAAGAGGCGGCGCGGATCGTCGAGACGGTCCTGCGGCCGGCGGTCGCCGGGCTGGCCGCCGAAGGGCGTCCCTTCGTGCGGCGTCCTCTACGCCGGCCTGATGCTGACGCCGGAAGGGCCGCGGGTCCTGGAGTTCAACGCCCGCTTCGGCGACCCCGAGGCGCAGGTGATCCTGCTGCGCCTGGAAGACGACCTGCTGCCGGTCCTCGCCGCCGGGGCCGCGGGCCGGTTCGACACGCGGCGCCTGTCCTTCCGCCAGGAGGCGGCGGCCTGCGTCGTTCTGGCGAGCCCCGGCTATCCCGGCCGGCCGCGTCAGGGCGAGCCCATCCGGGGGCTCGACCGGGCGGCGGCCCTGCCCGGCGTCGAGGTCTTCCACGCCGGCACCGCCCTCGCAGGACGGCGAGCTGGTCAGCGCCGGCGGCCGGGTGCTCTCGGTCTGCGCCGTCGGCTCCCGATCTCGGCGGAGGCGCTGCGAGCGGGCCTACGCGGCCGTGGCCGAGGTCGACTGGCCGGGCAAGGTCTACCGGCGCGACATCGGACGCCGCCTTGTCGAGGTGGCGGATGCCTGAAAAGTTGTCGTTGACGGCGGCGCCGCCCGCTGCAAGAATGCTCCCAGCGGTCCTGAATACCAGAAATTTCCCGCGGCCTGAAGAGTCGGGCCGGCCGCCGTCGGGCGGCTGGTACCTTTCCTGCATAGGCTCTCCAGCCGCTGTCGCAGAAGGGAATGGAAGTCAAGATGGGCGGTTGTAACGGTTGTGCATTCAAGGGCATGTCGACGGCGGTCGAGGACGCCTTCGTCGGCGTGCGTTTCGGGAAGAGACGAACCTGACGCTCTGCTCGACGGGCGGCCGGATCTACGCCAGGGGGGAAAGGGTGGTCGTGGATCTCGAGTCCGGGCCGGCGTTCGGCCACGTCGAGCAGTCGCCGATGCCGGTGTTCAAGCCCTGCCAGAAGTCGAGCGCCCGGCCGATCCTGCGTCCGGCGGACGAAAACGACCTGACAGCGTACGACCGGCAGCTCCAGAACGAGATGAACGGCAAGCTCTTCGCCCAGGAGCGGGCCCGCGCCCTCGGGCTGGACATGAAGATCTCGCTGGTGGATTTTTCGCTCAGCGGCAAGAAGGCGACTTTTTACTTCACCTCGGACGGCAGAGTGGACTTCCGCCAACTGGTGCGCGACCTGTCGAGCCGGTTTTCCGTGCGGGTGAAGATGGTGCAGGTGGGCGCGCGCGACGAGGCCGGGCTGATCGGCGGCATCGGCGTCTGCGGCCGCACGCTCTGCTGCTCGACCTGGCTGAAGGACTTCCGGCCGATCTCGATCCAGATGGCGAAGCGCCAGAACCTGAGCCTCAACCCGTCGAAGATCTCGGGCCAGTGCGGCCGGCTGCTCTGCTGCCTGGCCTACGAGGACGAGCACTACAAGACGCGGAACCCGGACAGCCGGTCTGCGGCGCCAGCGACTGTCCTAGCGTATCGTCCTCGACCCGCAATGGAACCCAAAATGGCCAACCGCAAACTGATCCGCCCGGACATGAACGAGCTCAAGAAGGAGCTCCCTTCGCGCAGCGTGCGCCGCAAGCAGACGCCGCCCGAGCAGACCAACGCCGAGGAGTTCTACTACCTCAAGCAGATGGCGGCGAAGACGCCGATGGTGGTCATCCTCGACGACGGCGAGGAGCTGCGCGGCTGGATCGAGTGGTACGACAAGGGGGCGCATCAAGCTGAACCGGCACCGTCGGGCCGAACCTGCTGATCCAGAAGCACTGCATCCGCTACATGTTCAAGGAGGAGGAGCTGAAACGCGGGCCGGGGCAAGCGCGTCGACAACGACTTCGACCGCACTGAGATCTCTGACGGCCCCGTCCTCGCCCTCACCCAGGGCGACCCCGCCGGGATCGGCCCCGAAATCCTCCTCAAGCTGCTCCGCGAGGACCCCGCGCCGGCCGCCTGGCAACCCCTGCTGGTGGCCGAGCGCGCGGCTCTCGAAGCGCTCCGTCCGGCCCTGCCGGATTTCCCCTGGGACCGCCTGCGCTATCTCGCCGGCCCGCCCACCGCGGCGGATCTGGCCGGAGACGGCATCCCGGTGCTCGATCCCGTGGGCTCCTCCCGCTCCATCTCCCTCGGGGACTCGGGGCCGGCGGACGCAGGCGGCGCCATGGCCGCCCTCGATGCGGGAATCGCCCTGGTCCGCTCCGGCGTCGCCGGCGCCCTGGTGACCGCGCCGGTCAGCAAGGAATCGATCGCCCGCCACCACCTCCCCGGCTTCGTGGGCCACACGGACTACCTCGCGGAGGTCTGCGGGCTGGAGCGTTACGGCCGGGACTACCTGATGGCCTTCCTCGCTCCCGACCTCCAGGTCGCCCTGCTCAACGTCCACCTCCCCCTGCGCCAAGCCCTGGACGGCATTACCGCCGAGGCGGTGGGCGAGGCGCTCGACTGCCTCCACCGCCATGCCGGCGGGCGGATCGCCCTGGCCGGCCTGAACCCTCACGCCGGGGAAGGCGGGCTGCTGGGGACCGAGGAACAGACCGTGCTGATCCCCGCCGTCAAGGCGGCCCGCGGACGGGGCCTCGACGTTCACGGTCCCGAGAGCGCGGACTCGCTCTTCGCCCGCGCCGTCAGGGGGGAGTTCGACTGGGTGCTGGCCCTCTACCACGACCAGGGGCTGATCGCGGTCAAGACGGCCTCTTTCGGTCTCGCCACCAACTGGACCCTGGGGCTGCCGTTCCTGCGCACCTCGGTCGACCACGGCACCGCCTTCCCCCTCGCCGGGCGCGGTCTGGCCGACGCCGGCCCCATGGCGGCGGTGGTGGACGCGACGCTGAAGCTGATCGCGGGCGAATTGCCGCGGAAGCGTTAGGCCAGTTTCCGCGCCACCGCCAGCAGCGAGTCGCCGAGGACCGGCGTATGGATCACGCGCCCGATCACCCGCAAGGGCTTGAGGAACTTCGTCCCCTCGCCCACCGAGCAGAAGTTGGATTCCGTGATCAGGGTCTCCACCTCCAGCCCGGCTTCCGCCAGCCCTTCGCGCAGCATGCGGGCGCTGAACATGTGGACATGGGTGGGATCCTGGTGCCAGGCCCACTTCTTCCCCAGCAGCGGCCGGGCTAGGCTGTGGGCATTGAGGGTGATGACGAAGAGCTTGCCCCCGGGCTTGAGGCACCGCCGGCAGCTCGCCAGCGCCGCCGGGTAGTGCCGCAGGTGCTCGATGACGTCCAGCATCGTCACGGCGTCGAAGCGGTCTTCGGGGAACGGGAAGGGCTCTTCGGCCCCGCCCTCGACCACCTGCCCCCGGACGCGCCGCCGCGCCTGCTCCACGGCGTGGGCCGAGACCTCCAGGCCGTGCGCTTCGTAGCCCGCCCTCTCCGCCGCCTCCAGGAAGAAGCCGTAGCCGGCGCCCACGTCGAGCACCCGGCCTCCTGGAGGGACCCCGTGAGAGCGCAGCAGCCCCACGAGATAGTCCAGGTACTTCACCTTGCCGGGGTGGAGCTGGAAATACTCGCGGTCGAAGTAGGCGGCCTCGTGCACGGGCCGGGATGCTAGCACCTGCCTCGCGCCTGTGTTAACAATCGCGCCCATGTTTCTGATCGACCTGATGGGCGCCGCCCTGACGCTCATCACGACAGGGTTCCTCCTCCTGGGAGGATATCTGGCGGCTCTCCGGCTACTCGGCGGGGAGGCCGGCCGCGATCCTCTCGCCCTGGCCGTGGCCTCCCTGCTCCTCGCCACCGCCGAAGCGGTGGGGATCGGCCTGCTGTTGGGAGGGCTGGGGCTCCTGCGCTTCGACCTCGCCCTGGCGCTCCAGGCGGGGCTCGTCCTGGCCCTGCTGCTGGGCTTCCGCAAGTCCCCGCCGCCCGACGGCGTCGGCGGCCCGGCGGCCGCGGTCTTCCGGCGGACCTGGGACCTCGTCCGGGAGCATCCGGCGCTCTCCCTGGTGACCCTGCACGCCGTGGGCAGCGAAGCCCTGCGGGGACTGCTGCGCCCGCCCCTCTCCTGGGACAGCCTGATGTACCACCTGCTGCTCACCGGGACCTGGCTGCGCGACCAGAACCTCGTCCCCGTATTCGGCAACATCCCGATCAACTACTACGGCTATGTGCCGGCCAACGGCTCCGTATGGTTCTGGTGGTGGATGGCGCCGTCGCACAGCGAGTTCTGGGTCAACCTCGCCACCCTGCCGCACTGGCTTCTCCTCGGCCTGGCCACGGGCGCGGTGGCGCGGCGGCTCGGGGCGCGGCGCCACTGGCCCCTGGCGGCCTTCCTGATCCTGATGACGCCGACCGTGGTGCGGTTCGCGGCGGCCGAATACGTGGACATCTTCACCGGCGCGGCCCTGGTCTCCGCATCCTTCTTCGCCCTGCGCTGGATGCGGGAGCCCTTCTGGAGCGCCGCGGTCCTGGCGGGCGCCGGGCTGGGCCTGGCGTCCGGCGCCAAGGTCCTCGGAGTCGTGTTCTCCCTGGCCCTGGCCGGCCTGACGGTCCTGCTGGCGCGCGGGAGCTGGGGCCGGCGTGTGCCCCAGGTGGCGGCGGCGCTGGCCGTGGCCCTTCTCCTGGGGAGCTTCTTCTATCTCCGCAACGTCGCGCTCGGATCGGACCCCCTGGCCCTGCACTGCGAACAGACCGCCAGCGGCAAGGAGAACGCCAATGTGCCCACCATCCCGCGAAAGAACTCGGTGGTGGACCTCCACAAGCAGATGATCGGCGAGGGCCAGCTCCTGGACGCCTTCCTCGGCGTCACCCGCCCGCAGTCCATGGAGCTGGGCCTGGGGCCGCAGAGCTTCGTGGTGCTCCTTGCCGTCCTCGTCCTCCCGTTCGGGTTGGGCCGCGAGCGGTGGCGGGAGTCCCTGATGGTCTCCGGCCAGATCTGGGCGCAGCTCGCTTTCTGGCTCCTGGTCCCGTTCTCCAAGAACCTCCACGTCTTCGCCAACGTCCGCTACCTGATCCCGGCTCTGGGGCTGGCGTTCGCCGGGCTGGTGGCGCTGGGGGAGCGGCGGGGCGTGCGGGACCGCTGGATGGAGCTGATCGCCCTCGCCTTTGCGATCCAGGGGATGCTGCAGCTCCACGCGGACATGTCCCCGGGCGTGCGGCTGGCGATCGCCCTCCTGGATCTGGCGGCGGTGGTCCTCGCCCTCTCGCCCGGGCTGCGCGCCTTCACCCTGCGCCGGAGGCGCGGGCTGGCCGTCGCGGCGCTCGCGCTGGCGATCCTGGGGGCGCCGTTCCTCACCCGGTTCCGGGTCCGGGACCGGGCGCGCGCCCTGGCCCGCGAGTACGTCGTCCACATGACCTCCGCGCGCTTCTTCGTGGGCGGCTGGGGCTGGCTGGACGAGAACGGCGGCACGGGCAACGTCGCCGCCGTCCACTCGCCCAACAACTACTTCGTGTATCCGGCCATGGGGCCCCGCCTGGAGCGCGACGTCCGCTACGTCAACGTCAACGCCGCCGACCGCACCCACGCCATCCAATATCCGGCCTGCCAGCCGCGGGTCGATCCCGACCCCCGGGCCTGGGTGGAGAACCTGGCGAAGAAGCGCATCCGCTGGGTCCACCTGAGCCGCTACCCGCAGTTCGACTTCCCCCCGGAGCGGCAATGGACCGATTCGATGCCGGCCGTTTTCGCGCTCCGCTACTCCGATCCCACGAACCTGGTCTACGAGCTCCTCCCCGGGGTGGATCATGCCCAATGAGCGCCGCGCTCCCGAGAAGAAGAAGATCGGCCGCAGCGTCGTCAACCGCAGCGATCTCGAAGGGCTCCAGCGGGCCTGGGGGCGGAAGGACCTCGTGCTGTTCCTCGGCGCCGGCGTTTCCAAGCCGTACGGCATCCCGACCTGGAACGACCTGGTCCTGGAGATCCTCTTCGACCAGACCGACGTGGCCCGCCGGCTGGAGAAGATCGACCTCCCCTTCCGGCGGGCCCTGGCCGCCTGGCTGGTCGACTACTACGACTACGACCCGATCATCCTGGCCCGGGTGGTGAAGAACGAGATCCGGCGCCGCGCGAGCCGCCGCCGCTCCCGCCAGGAGATCGACGCCCACACTCTGTTCCTGGAGAAGGTCCGCGAGCACCTCTACCCGGAGAAACCCCCGACCCCTCGCGAGCCGACCACGCTCACCGCCGTGGCGGACCTCATCAAGAAGTCCGGCGAGAACACCGGCGTCGAGGCCGTGGTCTCCTTCAACTACGACGACCTCCTGGAGAGCAAGCTGGCGGGGGGCCTGGACTTCCAGCCGGTCTGGAACGCCCGCAGACGCCGCGACAAGGGGATGGCCATCCTCCATCCCCACGGCTTCCTGCCCCAGGAAGGGGACCTGGTGGACTGTGAGCTGGTCTTCACCGAGGACGACTACCACGGCCTGACCACCACCGTCTTCCACTGGGCCCTGACCTCCATGGTCAACAACCTCCGGCACCACACCGTCCTGTTCATCGGCCTGTCGATGCTCGACCCCAACCTGCGCCGGCTGCTGGACGCCAGCTACGTCCATGGGGACATCCCGGCCCACTGGCAGATCCAGAAGCGGCACAAGATCGCCCCGCGGGCCGAATTCCGCAACGTGCTTCGCGACATCCGCGCCCGGGCGCGCCGGTACCGGCGGGAGGTGGGGATGGAGCCGCCCCAGGAGACGCCGGAGCTCACCGAGGCGATCGGGGCGGTCCTTCAACAGGCCGATTCCTATGACCGCAACCTCTTCGAGTCCATGGGGGTGAAGACCGTCTGGCTCGAGGACTACGACGACATCCCCGCGCTGCTGGAAGCCATCGCGACGGGATAGATCCCGCCGTGGTACCATCCCCGAAAACCTGAAGGAACAGCTATGTCGAGAATCGAGTTCACGGGCAACTACGAGGATCTCTCCACCGACCGGGGATATCAGTTCAAGTTCTATTGCGAGAAGTGCCACAACGGCTACATGTCGACCTTCAAGGCCAGCAAGATCGGCATGGCGGCCTCGGCCGCCCAGGTGGCGGGCAACCTCTTCGGAGGCCTCTTCGGCCGGGCCGCGGCCGGCGCGTACGAGATCCAGCGGGCGGTCGGCGGGCCGGCGCACGACGCCGCCCTGCGGGAGGCCGTGGAGGAGATCCGTCCTCTCTTCAAGCAGTGCACCCGCTGCGGCCAGTACGTCTGCGAGCCGGTCTGCTTCAACACGAGGGCCGGCCTCTGCGAGAGCTGCGCTCCCGACATGGACGAGGAGATCGCCGCGGCCCAGGCCGAGGCCGCGAAGAATCAAGCCTTCGAGAAGGCCCAGACGGTCGACTGGATGAAGGGCCGCGACCTCGGCCGGGTCACCGGCGCCGTCTGCGGCGCCTGCGGGGCCAAGACAGGCAACGCGAAGTTCTGCCCCGAGTGCGGCACCCCCACCGTGCAGAAGAAGGCCTGCGGGAGCTGCGGCCACGAGGCCGAGGGCAGCCCCCGGTTCTGCCCGGAGTGCGGTCAGAAGTTCGCGTAGGGCCGCCGCCGGGCCAGCCAGCGGACGATCACCGGCAGCGCCAGGAGGCCCAGCAGGACCGCGAACCAGAGGGTGGCGCCGCGGATGACCAGGGTGATCGAGCTGGCGTCGGCGGTGTCCAGACCCTGGGCGTGGAGGAGGGCCGCGAGGGAACCCTCGGCGGCCCCCAGCCCGCCGGGGAGCATCGAGACGCCGCCCACGAAGTTCGCGGCGGTGTAGTTGAAGACGGACAGCAGAAAGCCTACGTCCGGCACGTAGTCCCGCACCACCAGGTAGAACCCGACTCCCTCCGCCCCCCAGGCCACCACCGCCAGGGCCAACGCGAACAGGAGGAGCCCCGGCGAGAAGAGGTCGCGCAGGCGGTCGTACATTTCCACCAGGTGCGGCACGCGGGGACCGATCACAGGCAGCCGCCCGAGGAGCCGGAAGGCCCACTCCGCCCCCCGCCGCCAGGTCAGGGCGAGCGCCGCCAAGGCCACCGCGCCCAGGCCCGCGACGGCGAACCAGGGTCCGCCGGGGAAAGGGAGGGCTCCCAGGGCCAGCAGCGCCACCACGCCGAGCACGTCCGTGAGGCGCTCGGCCAGCACCGCCGGGATGACCCGCAGCGCCGGTCCGCCCCCCAGCTCCCGCACCAGCCAGGCCTTCCCGAGCTCCCCGGCCTTGCCCGGCGTCACCGACAGCAGGAATCCCACCAGGAAGACGGCTAGGCTCTTCCCCGGCGGCAGCGGGACCTCCAGACGATGCAGGTACGCCTGCCAGCGGACGAACCGGAGGACGTAGTTGACCAGGGAGAGCCCGAGCACGGGGACGAGGAGACGGAGGTCGAACCCGCGGAGGCTCTCGGCCAGCTCCCGCGGGTTCGCGGTCAGGGCGAGCCCCAGGACCACCAGAAGACCCAGGGCCAGCGGCACGAGGAGCCGCCGGCCGAGCCGCTCCAGGCCCGTGCCGCCCGTCTCGGGCGCTGTCTCCGGGATCAGATCAGGCCGCCTTCTCTTCTTCCCGCACCGCCTCCGGGTACTGCTCGAAGAGGCGCATCCACTGGCTGGTCTTCCGGTACTGCTCGATGCGCCGCTTGCCCACCGTCGGGTACCAGGCGAAGTCGTGGTAGAAGTACGAGCCGAACACGAAGAAGTAGACCAGCGGCGTCCGGAACAGCAGCTTCTGGAGACCCTTCAGCGGCCCGAACCAGACCAGGTCGCCGAAGCGGGAGACCGCGTTGTCCCCCACCGAGAAGCGGAAGTTCCAGTTCGAGACGTCCTCGCCCACCACCTCGATGTCCCGCGGGTCGCCGACGCCCAGCCCGGCGTCGTGCGCCAGCCGGATGTAGGGGATCGACATCGGGTCGAAGCCCATGAGCTTGGCGGCCACGGCGTCGATCGCCACCTGGTCGCCCGAGGCCATCATGAAGTCCTTCTCCACGGGGATCATCGTCCGCGGGCCGGGGCCGTTGCCGCAGGTCGTGCCGTCCTTGACGGCGAAGATCCCCGAGTGGATCTCCTTCTGGATCGTCAGCAGGTCCACCAGCGTCTCGTGGATGTACGAGTGCGTGTAGTGCCGGTGGGTTTTGAGCAGGCCGCCGAAGGCGTTCTTCATCGCCCCGGTGGTGGTGGTGTAGATGTGGCACTTCACCGTCGGCAGATGGACGATGTTCTTGCCGAGGAAGAACTCGGGAATGGTGATCCCCTCGGGATAGATCTTCGGCAGCACCAGCATCTTGCCCTTGGGCTTATAGGTGATCCACTTCAGGTCGTTCTCGAAGCAGTTGTAGCGCACCGGCACGTGGTACTTGTCCAGCACCGGCAGGTAGCGGTTCAGCCGCTCGCCCTTCTTGGGATCGGTGACGACCGTGTTGTTCTGGACGCAGACCTGGTCCGTGTAGCCGTCCGCCCGCAGCTTGAGGATGGTCCCTTCGAGCTGCCACGGCGTGGTGTTCGCCCCGGGGAACGGGAAGTGCCAGGAGATGTTGTCCTTGAGGATGGTGGTGGCGCCAGGGGCGAGGTGCCGCTTGACCTCGGCCATCTCCATGGTGCGCCCGACGTCCTCCAGGACGTTCTCGGGCTGGGTCTTCAAGACGGCGACGCGGGCTTTGGCCATGAAACTCTCTCCGGATTTGAATCGATGTTCCTCCGCCGCGGCGCGGCGGAAGGGCCTTACATTATAGCCGGTCCCTGACCGGCGATTGACGCGGGCCGGCCGGAGGGTATAGCGTCTCTTCAAGTACAGGTTCAAAGCAAAGGGAGAGAGGACGTCATCCGGTGACGCCATGAAGAGACTGTCCGCACATCTCGCGCTTCCGCTCGCGGCGGCACTGGCCGTGGCCTGCCGGGAGGACCCGAAGGGGTTCATGCCGCTGGAGACCGGTCGCAGGACCGTCTACGAGGTCGAATACTCGAATGTGCTCGGCGCCGTGCAGCGCGCCGAGTCCGTCGAGCGCGTGGAGGAGAAGGTGAAGATCGGCGGGCAGGAATACTTCCGGGTCGTGATGGCCATGAAGGGGATCCCCGGACACGCTACCGACACCTACTACCAACGGTTCGCCGCCGACGGCCTCCATGAGCTGCGGTACGTCGATGGCCGGCCCGTGGATTATCTCTCCATCCCCTGGCCGCTGAAAGTCGGACAAGCCTGGCTGGTCAACGACGGGGGGACCGAGATGACCTGCCGGGCGGAGGATCGGGCGCCGGCGGTCCTGCCGGAGAAGACGTACGAGAACGCCTGGAGGATCTCCTGCTACGGCCTGCGCACGGGGACCCGCCTCAAGGAACAGAAGTACCTGGTCGAGGGTGTGGGACAGGTGAGGATCGTGCAGGAATTCGGCTCCCTCAAGATCGAGAGGCGGCTGCGGGAAACGGGCTGAGGAAGCTCAGGGCTGGAAGCTCACCCGCTCCCGGATCCGGTTGAACCCCAGGCGGCCGAAGAGCTCTTCGACCCGGGCCTTGTCGGCGCCGCGGAGCTCCAGGTCCGCCAGCTTCCCCCGCACCCCCGGAACCTTGCGGGCCACGGTGGCGAGCTGCTTGGAGAGGAAGGCGATCTCCCTCCCGGCCGCCAGCTTGGCGTGTAGGGACTTGGCGGCCCGGATGGGCAGCGAGGGCAGCTCGTCCAGCCGCCGGTAGAGGTCCTCGAGGTGGCCGAAACGGACCAGCAGCTCCACCGCCGACTTCCCGCCGATCCCCTTGATGCCCGGGATGTTGTCCACCGTGTCCCCGGCCAGTCCCAGGTAGTCGGTGATCTGGTCCGGCCGCACGCCGAACTTCTCCAACACGCCTTGCGGGTCGAGACGGGTCTCCCGGGCGAAATCCAGCAGGACGGTCCGCTCGTCGACGAGCTGCGCCAGATCCTTGTCGGAAGTCACGATGACGGCGCCGTGGCCGCCTTCCTCCAGGTTGCGGCGGAGGGCGCCGATGAGGTCGTCGGCCTCGTAGCGGTCGTCGATGAAGGTGGCCGCGCCCAGGGCCGCCGCGATCTCCAGGCAGGTGTCGATCTGCGCCTCCAGCTCCGGCGGCGGCGCCACCCGCTGCTCCTTGTAGGCGGGATAGATCTCGTTGCGGAAGCTGCCGTTGAGGTTGCGGTCGAAGGCCACCGCCAGATGGGTGGGCTTCTCGTCCGCGATCAGCTTGAGGAGAAAAGAGGTGAACCCGTAGGACGCTGCCGCGGGGCCGCCGTCCGGCGTCTTGATGCTGGACGGCAGCGAGAAGTGCGCCCGGAAGATGTACGGGCTGGCGTCCACCAGGTGGACCGTCGCCATGGCCCTCACCCCCGGCCCCTCTCCCGACCCCTCCCTCCCTCCCTCACCGGGAGAGGGGAGACCCTCATTCGAAGAAGCCCCGCACCGCCGACCCCACCGCCTCGACCTCCTCGTTGGCCAGCTCGGGGAAGACGGGGAGGCAGAGCACCTCCCGGGCGGCGGCGGTGGAGACGGGCAGGTCGCCGTCGCGAACGTCCACCAGGCCGGCCATGGCGGGCTGCTGGTGGAGTGGCGAGGGATAGTGGACGGCGGAGGCGATTCCCCGCTCCTTGAGGTGCGCCATCAGATCGTCCCGCCGCGCGCTGCGGACGGTGAACTGGTGGTAGACGCTCCGCACCTCCGGCGGGTCCGGGATGATCCGCAGGTCGCCCACGCCGTCGAGGGCGCCGTGGTAGCGGCAGGCGATCTCCCCGCGGCGGGCGTTGTCCTCGTCCAGCAGGGCCAGCCGGCAGTTCAGGACGGCGGCCTGCAAGCTGTCGAGACGGCTGTTGGTACCGATCTCGTGATGGGTGTAGCGCACCGTCTGGCCGTGGTTGCCGTAGCTGAACACCTTCTGCGCCAGCGCGGCGTCGTTGCTGGTCACCGCGCCGCCGTCGCCGAAGCAGCCCAGGTTCTTGGTGGGGTAGAAGCTCCAGGCCGCGAGCTGGCCGAAGCCGCCTACCCGCCGGCCCTTCCAACGGGCGCCGTGGGCCTGCGCGGCGTCCTCCAGCAGCCAGAGCCCCCGCCGCTCGCAGAGGGCGAGGATGGCGTCGACGTCGAACGGCCGGCCGTAGAGATGGACGCCGATGATCCCCACCGTCCGCTCCGTCACCCGCGCCTCGGCGTCCCGCGGGTCGAGGTTCAGGGTCTCGGGATCGACGTCGGCGAAGACCACCTTGCCGCCCAGCAGCGCCACCGCTTCGGCCGTGGCGAAGAAGCTGAAGGCCGGGACGATCACCTCGTCTCCCGGGTGCATGCCGAGGGCGCGCAGGGCGAGGATCAGGGCGTCGGTGCCGTTGCCAAGACCGACGCAGGCCTCGACCTCCAGATAGGAGGCGAAGGCCTTCTCGAACTCCCGGACCTCGGGGCCCAGGATGAAGGAGGATTCGTCGAGGACGCGCTTCCAGCGCTCCTGGAGCTGGGGGTCGATGCGCCGCCGCACGCGGCCGAGGTCGAGGATGGGTACGTTCACGGGATCGGCATTGTATAGGATTGCGATCTGGAGGAACGACGCCCATGATCCCCGTCAAGCCCCACGTCGCCGAGCGAGCCTACGTCAAGAGCCTGGCCGAGTATCGCGAGATGTACCGCCGGTCGGTCGAGGACCCGGTGAATTTCTGGCGTGAACAGGCCGGCATCCTCGACTGGTTCCATCCGCCGCGCAACATCGTGGACGTGGACATGGACGAGGTGGACTTCGCCTGGTACTCCGGCGGCCGCCTCAACGCCTGCTACAACTGCGTGGACCGCCACCTCACCGACCGCGGCGAGCAGACGGCCATCATCTGGGCCGGCGACGAGCCCGGCGACTACCGCTACATCACCTACCGCGAGGTCAAGCACAATGTCGCCCGCGTCGCCAACGTCCTGCGCCACCACGGGGTGAAAAAGGGGGACCGCGTCTGCATCTACCTCCCCATGACCCCTGAGCTGCCCTATACCATGCTGGCCTGCGCCCGCATCGGCGCCGTCCATTCGGTGGTCTTCGCCGGCTTCTCCGCCGAGTCGCTGCGCGACCGCATCCTGGACGCCGGCTGCGAGGTGGTGGTGACCGCCAACGAGGGCTTGCGCGGCGGCCGGCGCATCCCTCTGAAGGCGACGGTGGACCAGGCCGTCGAAGGCCTCGGCATGGTGAAGAAGGTCTTCGTGGTGCGCCGCACGGACAAGGACGTGCCCATGCGGTCCGGCCGCGACCTCTGGTTGGACGAGGAGACCGAGAAGCAGCGCTCCACCTGCCCGGTGGAGTGGATGGCCGCGGAGGACCCCCTCTTCATCCTCTATACCTCCGGGTCCACGGGGAAGCCCAAGGGCGTGCTGCACACCACCGGCGGCTACCTCGTCTACGCCGCCATGACCCACAAGTACGTCTTCGACTACCACCCGGGGGACATCTACTGCTGCGCCGCCGATATCGGCTGGGTCACCGGCCACAGTTACATCCTCTACGGGCCGCTGGCCAACGGCGCCACCACGGTGATGTTCGAGTCCATCCCCACCTATCCGGACCCCGGGCGCTACTGGCGGATGGTGGACGACCTCAAGATCAACATCTTCTATACGGCGCCGACCGCCATCCGGGCCATCGCCCGCTCCGGCGACGAGTGGGTGAAGAAATACCACCGCGGCTCCCTGCGCATCCTGGGATCGGTGGGCGAGCCGATCAACCCCGAGGTCTGGCTCTGGTACCACGACGTCGTGGGCGAGGGCCGGTGCGCCGTGGTGGACACCTGGTGGCAGACGGAGACCGGCGGCATCCTCATCACCCCGCTGCCGGGCGCCACCCCCTGCAAGCCGGGCTCGGCCACGCTCCCTTTCTTCGGCGTCCGCCCGGTGCTGGTGGACGACCAGGGCAATGAGCTGGAGGGCAACAACGTCTCGGGCAACCTGTGCCTGCGCGGCACCTGGCCGGGGCAGGCGCGGACGATCTACGGCGACCACAGCCGCTTCCGGCAGACCTACTTCACCCAGTTCCCCGGCCTCTACTTCACCGGCGACGGCTGCCGCCGCGACCAGGACGGCTACTACTGGATCACCGGCCGCGTGGACGACGTGCTGAACGTCTCCGGGCACCGCCTGGGCACGGCCGAGATCGAGAGCGCCCTGGTGGCCCACGAAGCGGTGGGCGAGGCGGCCGTGGTCGGCTTCCCCCACGACATCAAGGGGACGGGCATCTTCGCCTACGTCCACCCCACGCCCGATTACGAGAGCTGGGATCCGGAAGAGCTGGTCGGGATGCTCAAGGAGCAGGTGCGCCACGCCATCGGCGCCATCGCCACGCCGGACCGCATCCAGATCGTCACCGGGCTGCCCAAGACCCGCTCGGGCAAGATCATGCGCCGCATCCTGCGCAAGATCGCCGCCGGCGAGTATGAGGAGCTGGGCGACATCACCACCCTGGCCGATCCCTCGGTGGTGGAGAAGCTGGTGGACGATCATCGTTCCGCTTCCGTATAGACGAATGGCTCCCCTTGCGCGAGGAGCCGTGATAGACTGGTATGGCATAAACGAGTTGAGGCTCCTTCTCTCCGGACTGGCGCGTCCCTGGCGGCGGAGCCTCTGGGTTCTTCTTCTCCTCGGGCTCGCGAGCCCGGCCCTCTCCATCGAAGGTTTCCACTTCACCCGCGAGGTGGAGGTGTCGGCACCCGGCTGGGTGCGCGCTCCCCTCGATCTTCCGGCGGTCCAGCACATGGCTCCGGGCGGCGCCGACCTCCGCGTGTTCTCGCCAGGGGGCGCCGAGATCCCGGCGCGGCTGGAGGCGTCGCCGCTCCGGCTGCCGGGAGAGGTTCCGGGGCCCTCTCTGGAAGTCGCGACGAGCAGCGCCAAGTGCGAGGCGGAGGGATCCGGCGCCCTGGCCTGCGTCCTGACGCTCCCGGCTCCCGGCCAGCGCGTCCGGCGCCTCAGCGTCGAAATCGAAGGAAAGGGGATGATGGGATATCGGCTCCATCGTCCCCAGGAAGGGCGTTGGCGGCTCCTGGCGGAGGGGGTGTGGCAGCGGGACCAGGAGCGGACGCGCCACGTCCTGGACGCCGGCTCGACACCCATCTCGGACGGGCTTCTGCGGCTGGAGCTTTTCGGGTCCGCCCCGCGCCTGGCCGGTTATGAGACCGGGCTGGAGCTGCCGACGGTGCTGTTCGAGGCCCCGGAGCCGGGCGTCTACGTAATCGCCTACGGCTCGACGGCGCGGGCGGAGGCGGGCCGTCCGCGATCTCCCGCGCCGGCCGAGGCCCTCTGGGTGAGGCTGGGAGCGGAGGAGGAGCACGCCCCTCCTTCCCTGACCGGCCTGGCGGCGGCGCCGTCCCTGCGCCTGGACGAGCGGCGTCTCGCGGGGTCCTGGAGGGTGGCGGCCACCGGGGTGAAGGCGGGCACCCTGGTACGCCTGGGATTGCCGGACGTCGTCTACGGCTTCGTCCGGAAGGACCTCGGGAACCTCCGCCTCGTGGCGGGAGACCGGCAGGTTCCCTTCTTCCGCTGGTCGCCGGACGCTCCCGCGCTGGTCCTCCGGCGGGCTCTCAGTCTCGACGAGCGACGGGGGGCGCGGGAGAGCGAGGCTGAGATCCGCCTGCCCCATCCCGGCCTGCCCCTGACCGCGCTGGACCTCACCGTCCCGGCCGCCCCCCTGAGGCGTGCCCTGGGAGTGCGCTATCTGGACTCCGACAGTGCCCGCCGCGGCAAGGACCCGCGGGAACGCACTCCGGTCGTCCGCGCCGTCTGGGAGTGCCGCCCCCAGCCGCCCCTCCCCTGCCGCGAGAGCCTGGCGCTGCCGTCGCCGGGTCCGCCGGAGGTCTCGGTGCGCTTCGCAGACGGCGACAACCCGCCCCTTGCCGGCGTCCAGGCGGCGCTGTGGCGGCGGGCGGACACTCTCCTCTTCGTCTGGCCCGAGAGCGAGGAGCCGGTGCGCCTCGTCGCTGGCCCCGACCGGCTGGAGCCCCCCGCCTACGACGTGCAAGCTTTGGGGGACCGGCTGCTGAGCTACCCCTGGCAGCCGGCGGAGCTGGACCTGGAGGATTCGTCCGTCGAGAAAGAGCCGTGGTGGAGCGGGTGGATCAGGCCGATGACGCTGGTGATCGCGGGGGCGTGTCTGCTGATTTTGTTGCGGCGGATCTTGATGGAGGCGTGAGGGCCTCCCGCGCCGACGTCACGATCCTCACCGCCGCCTCCGGACTTTTCGCCAGCGCCGTCAGGTGCCCCATCTTTCGCCCCGGCCGCGCGGTGGCCTTGCCGTAGAGATGAAGCTTGACCTCGGGGAAGCGGCAGGCCGCGCTCCAGTCCGGCTCGCCGTCCCGCCAGAGATCGCCCAGCAGGTTCGCCATGGCCGCCGGACGCAGCAGCTCCGGCGATCCCAGGGGCAGGCCGCAGATGGCCCGGAGCTGCTGCTCGAACTGGCTGGTCAGACAGGCGTCGAACGTCAGGTGCCCGGAGTTGTGGGGGCGCGGCGCCAGCTCGTTGACCAGCAGCCGGCCGTCGCGGGTCAGGAACATCTCCACGGCCAGGACCCCGACGACGCCGAGCCCTTCCAGCACCGCGCGGGCGATCTCCACCGCCGCCCGCTCCACCTCCGGCGGGACGCCGGCCGGGGCGATCGAGACGTCCAGGATGTGCCGGCTGTGGCGGTTCTCGATCACTCCGAAATGGGCGAAGGAGCCGTCGAGCCCGCGGGCGGCCACCACCGAGACCTCGCGCTCGAAATCCACGAAGGCTTCCAGGATCGCCTCGTCCGTCCCCAGCGACCGCCAGACGGAGCCCGAATCCCCGGGCTCGCCGATCTTCGCCTGGCCCTTGCCGTCGTAGCCCCAGGAGGCCGTTTTCAGCACGGCCGGCGTGCCGATCGTCTCCAGGGCGGCTCGCAGGTCTTCCAGGGAGTGGACCGCCGCGTACGGCGCCACCGGCAGGCCCGCCCGCGAGAGGAATCCCTTCTCGCGCAGCCGGTGCTGGGTGGTGTGGAGCACGGAGCCCGCCGGCCGTACCGGTGCGTGCTCCTCCGCGGCGGCGGTGGCGGCGGCGGCGACGTTCTCGAACTCGAAAGTCACCACGTCCACGCCGCGCGCGAAATCGCGCACCGCGTCGAGGTCGTCATAGGCGGCTTGGACCTCCTTGTCCGCCACCTGGCCGGTGGGAGTGTCGTACTCCGGCGAGAGGGTGTGGACGCGATAGCCCATCCGCCGGGCGGCGATGGCGAACATGCGGCCGAGCTGACCGCTGCCCAGGACGCCGACGGTGGAGCCGGGAGGGATGACGCTCAAGGGAGCGAGTCTTCCATCACCTTGCGCGTCTGTTCCTCGACGAGCTCGCGGAGCCTCTCCCGCAGATCGGGCCGCGTCGTCGCCAGGAACCGCGCCGCCAGCAGGGCCGCGTTGGCCGCGCCGGCCTTGCCGATCGCCAGCGTCCCCACGGGAACGCCGGAAGGCATCTGTACGATGGAGAGCAGGGAGTCGAGGCCGTTTAAGGCCTGACTCTGGACGGGCACGCCGAGCACCGGCAGCAGCGTCATGGAGGCCACCATGCCGGGCAGATGGGCGGCACCGCCGGCGCCGGCGATGATCACCTGCACGCCACGCTCCTCGGCGCCGCGGGCGAACTCCCGCATCCACTCCGGCGTGCGGTGGGCGGAAACGATGCGGCACTCGTGGGGCACGCCGAGCCGGGTGAGCGCCTCGTCGGCGTGGCGCATCGTCTCCCAGTCCGACTTGCTCCCCATGATGACGCTCACCAGGGGGCGGTCTTCAGGGTGATCTTGCATTTCGGCGAAAGGATGGAGGGTCGCGGCAGCCGGACCCGGAGTATAATCCCGGCGTTCAGTGACTGCATCGGGGGCGGAGCTTAGCATAGGGATGGACGGCACCCGGATGCCACGGGCCTGTCACAGGAAGTTGGCGCTCCGCCTCCTAGAATCCGCTCGAAACTTACGCACACAAAAGGAGGGTTTCACTTATGGTGCGTTTTCGTTCTAACGGCTGGGCCTGCGTCCTGGCGATCCTGCTCGCCCTGGCCGCCGTTCCGGCTTTCGCGCAGACCGACGTAACCACGAGCCGAATCTCCGGCACCGTGGAGGACGCCTCGGGCGCTCCGCTGCCCGGGGTGACCATCGAGGCGACCAACACCGAGACCGGGCTCGTCCAGGTCGCCGTGACCGACGAGCAGGGCTTCTTCCGCGTCCTCAACCTGCCCACCGGCACCTACACGATCACGGCCACCCTCGACGGCTTCGCCACGGCGACCGCCCCGAACGTGCGCCTGCTCCTGGGCTCGACCCCGACGGTGAACTTCAATCTCCAGAGCGCGACCATCTCGGAGACCATCACCGTCACCGCCGAGGAGCTGCCGGTCGTCGAGGTCACCAACACCACGGCCTCGACCACGATCCAGCAGGAGCAGATCGAGAACCTGCCGAGCTCCGGCCGCGACTTCAAGCAGCTCGTGCTGCTCACCCCCGAGAGCCGTCTCGAGAGCGAGCGCGGCAACCTCTCGCTCTCCGGCGAGCGCGGCATCAACACCAGCATCACCGTCGACGGCATGGACTACAACAACGCCTTCTTCGGCGGCGCCGTGGGCGGCGCGGAAGGCCGCGCCCCGCTCTCCATCTCCCAGGAGTCGATCAAGGAGTTCTCCGTCGTCACCAACGGCGCCTCGGTCGAGTACGGGCGCTCCGGCGGCGGCTTCGTCAACATCGTCACCAAGAGCGGCACCAACAACCTGCACGGCTCGGCTTTCTACTTCAACCAGCCGCAGAGCCTGATTTCCGACTTCCCCACCGTGGGCGCGACGCCGGGCCGCGAGGCCAACGACCAGGAGAAGGAGCAGTTCGGCGGCTCGCTCGGCGGCGCCATCGTCCGGGACAAGCTCTTCTACTTCGTCTCGTACGACAACCAGGACAAGAGCGAGACCGTGCCGATCCTCGCCGCCAACCTGCCAGCGGACGTCTTCGCCAAGTGGCCCGTGCTCGCCTCGTCTCCCGAGTACGTGCAGACGCAGGACGGCTCCGTGGCCTTCGGCCGCGTCGACTATCAGGCCAACCCCGCCCACCGGTTCATGCTGCGCGCCAACTTCATCGACTACGAGGGGATCAACGGCTCCTCGAACTCGCAGTCCCGGACCGAGAGCTACAACGGCGTCGAGGGGCTGGACACCAAGGCCTACGTCGGCTCCTGGTCCGGCCAGTTCGGCTCCAACCTCCTAAACGACGTCAACATCAACTACATCGACGAAGAGACGCCGCGCGACGACAAGGGGCTCAACCTGCCCGAGATCCAGGTGGGCGGCTCCCGCTACGGCGAGGTGGCCTTCCTGCCCATCCAGACCACCAACGAGCGCAAGGCGATCCAGCGACACTCTCACCTATCTGCGCGACCGGCACGTCTTCAAGGCCGGCTTCGACTACAACGAGACCAGCGTCGACCAGGTCTTCCGGGGCAACTGGCGCGGCGTCTTCATCTTCGCCAACAACACCGAGCTCATCAACGGCCGTTGGCGCGAGTACCGCCAGTTCGGCGGCCTGGGAGGCCGCAGCTCGATCGAGGGCGGCACCGCGGCCTTCGAGCAGAAGGAGACCGCGTTCTTCCTGCAGGACCAGTGGTTCATCCGGTCGAACCTGACCCTGAGCGCGGGCCTCCGCGTCGAGACCCTGGACAACCCGGACGACCCGATCCTCAATCCCAACGCTCCCGGGCCGAACGGCACGCTGCAGTTGAACGGCCAGATCCCGGATTCCGAGAACCAGCTCTCTCCCCGCCTGGGCCTCTCCTGGGCTCCGGACGACAAGACCGCCGTCCGCCTCTCCGTCGGCCGCTACTGGAGCCGCACCCCGGCGCTGCTGTGGGCGCAGCCGTTCACGTCGAACGGCATCCAGGCGGCGCAGCTCACTATCATCTGCACGCAGAACAGCTCCGGCGTCTGCACCTCGCCGCCGACGCTCCTGCCGGGCCTGAGCTGGGGGCCCGGATGGGATCCGGTCGGCGTCGAGCGCGTCAACTTCAATAGTGCCGAGCGCGCCTCCGGACGTCTTCACCGTCGATCCGGACTTCGAGAACCCCTACACCGACCGCATCACCCTGGGCGCCGAGCGTGAGATCCTGCCGCGCATCGCCCTGGGCTTCGACTTCACCTACGCCGAGGGCAGCCAACTGCAGCGCCTGACCGACATCAACCGCATCCTGGACGGCACGACCTCGTCGAACGGCCTGCCGCACTACAACGCCGGCACCGCCAGCCCCGCGACCCGCCGGTTCGGGGCCTACAACCGCGTCATCATGGACGTCTCCGACGCTGAGGCCGAGTACACGGCGGCGACGCTCACCCTGCAGCGGCGCTATGCCGACAACTACAGCCTTTACGGCGCGGTGACCTGGTCGGAGGACCGGGACCACGACTCCAACGAGCGGAACTTCGCCGGCATTCAGTTGGAGGACGTCAACAACCTCGAGAACAACTGGGGTCCCTCCAACCGCGACCAGGAGTGGAAGGTCGTGCTCAACGGCGTATGGGACACGCCGCTGTGGGGCATCGGCCTCGCCGGCTCTTTCCGCTATGCCAGCGGCTCGCCGTTCACCCCGATCATCAACACCGACGTGAACGGTGACGGCAACGCCGGCACCGACCGGCCGACGGTCAACGGTGTCCATCTTGGACGCAACAGCGAGCGCCAGCCGGACTTCTGGACGTTCGACCTGCGGCTCTCCAAGGATTTCCGTCTCGGACCCGGAGACATCGCGCTGTTCGCTGAGTGCTTCAACTGCACCAACCGGACGAATACCGGCATCAGCTTCAACAACACGATCATGGGCAATCCGGTGACCGCCACCCCCGCGAACCCGTTCCCGCGCGCCACGTTCGGTGACGAGGACCAGTTCGTGGGCATCCCGCGGACCTTCCAGCTCGGCGTGCGGTACGATTTCTAGGACGTAACCGCAGCGTCACGGATTCAAAGGGGGCGGCAACGCCCCCTTTTTTATTGAAAATCCAGGGAACGCCGGGCCGGGTCCTTTTCCAGCACTCCCAGGACGATCCGGTCGAAGCGTGCCGAGAGTCCGGGCCGGATAGCGCTCGGGGGCGCTGGAGTTTCTCCCAAGACCACGGCGACGATCTCTTCAGGATCATCACCCTCGAACGGCCGCCGTCCCGTCGCCGTTTCATAGAGCAGCACGCCCAGGGACCACAGATCCACCCGGGCGTCCGGCCGTCTCCCCTGATACCACTCCGGCGCCATGTAGGGGATGGTCCCCGCGTCCTCCCGCAGGGCCTTGCGGCTGTCGGGGATCGCGGCATCCTCCTCTTCCAAGCGCGCCTGCCCGAAGTCGATGAGCTTGGGCGATCCCTCCGGCGGCAGGAGGACGTTACCGGGCTTCACGTCGCAGTGGAGGACGCCCTGGCGGTGCGCCTCGGCGAGGGCGGCGGCGAGTTGGGTCCCCAGGGTGAGGACGGCAGCCTCTTCCAGGGGCAGGCGGTCCGTCAACGACGGTCCCTCCACCCATTCGAGGACCAGGAAGTCGAGGTCGTCCTGGGAGCCGGAGTCCAGCAGCGCGACGATCGACGGGTGCCTGAGCTTTTCGAGCGCCGCCGCCTCCCGCCGCAGCCGCAGCCTGGCCGCCGGTCCGGCCAGCGCCCCCTCGACCGGCACCTTGATCGCCACCGGGCGGCCTGAACGCTCGTCGACCCCACGGAAGACGGCGGCCCTGCCGCCGAGCGCGATCCCTTGCAGGAGGCGATAGGGGCCCAGGGTCCGGCCCAGGACGGGGAAGATCAAGACGGACTCGCCGGTCCGCTCGCCGGGATGGCCAGGCTCAGCAACCGGTCCCCTTGGCGCACCATCAGCCCCCGTTCCAGCAACGGCTCCAGGCGCTCTTCGATCTCGCCCGCCGGGGCCGCCGTCTCCTCGGCCAGCCGCCGCAGGCCGCGCACGCCGTCGCAGGCGAGATAGAGGTCGCGCTCCAGGCCCGTCAGCACGGTCAGCGCCTCGGCCGCGGCCGGCCGCAGGTCCCAGATCCACAGCTCCCCGCCCCGGTCGGCGCAGAACAGCCCGCTGTCCCGGTGGACCGCCTGCCAGCGCTCGATTTCTTTCATCAGGGGAGCGGTGTACGACTCGACATCCCGATCGTCGGGATAGCGGAACGCGAAATGGTAGGCGAGGTTGTGCAGCGCTTCCTCCGGGAACGGGTAGATGTGCCGGTACGCCGGGCAGGGCTCGACGCCCTCGAAGCCCAGCGCCGGCCCCTGCTCGAAGTTGGGGCTGAAGCGGTCGAGACGGATCGATTTGGAGCTCTGCGGCGGCGTCAGGTGGGTGAGCAGCGGCAGCAGGCGCGCCATGCGCTCGTACTCCTGGGGCGGCTCGCCGGGGAAGCCCCAGATCAGGTTCCACGCCGTCTTCAGCCCCAGCTCGCGGCACCACTTGAGGAGCTGGATGTTCTGCAGCGCCGTCTCCCCCTTGCGCATGCGGCGCAGGACGTCGTCGCTGAGGCTCTCGATGCCGGGCTGGATCTTCGCGATGCCGGCGTCGCGCAACGCCCGAAGCTGGTCCTTGCGCAGGTTCGCCTTCAGCGCGTAGAAGAGGTCGAGCTTCAGCGGCGAGCCGGCCAGGCGCGGGATCAGGGTGTCGAAATAGCGGAAGTCCAGGATGTTGTCGACCACCAGGATGAAGCGGTCCGGATACCGCTCCGCCAGGCGCCGCAGCTCGTCGAGCGCCCGCTCCGGCGACTTGCTGCGGAAGGCCATGGTGGAGCCGTTGAGGCCGCAGAAGGTGCAGTGCTGGGCCGCGCCCCACCAGCAGCCGCGCGAGGTTTCGGCCAGCACCAGCGGCGTCATCCGGCGGCCGGTCTCGCTCGCCTCCCACTGCGCGAAGAAGTCGTCGTACTCGGGACAAGGGAGCGCATCCATGTCGAGCACGGTCGGCGCGTTCCCTTCGCCTTCGCTCTCGCGGGTGTGGACGCCCGGCAGGTCAAGGGGCGCGCCCGTCAGAATCCGCTCGACGAGTTGGGCGAAGACCAGATCCCCCTCTCCCGAGACCACCGCGTCCACGAACGGGAACCGGCGCAGGATCTCGCGGCCCATCACTCCCTCGCAGTTGGCGCCGCCGAAGAGGATGAAGGCCTCCGGCATCTCCTCCTTGACCCGGCGCGCCAGCGCCAGCGAGGCGGTCTGCTGCACGAAGGCGTTGGTGAAGCCGACGATCCGCGGCGCGGCCCGGCGGACGCGTTCGAGGCACTCCTCGATGTACGGCACGGCCAGAGCACGAGCGCGGGCGATCTCCTCCAGCCGCTCGTCGCTGACCCGGACCACATCCTTTAGATAACGATCCTCTTCCACGTCTCCGAACAGGGAGCCGGCGAAGATCCAGTCCCCCAGCACCCACTCGGCCGGGACCTCGTTGGAGACCCACTGGTAGAAATCGGCGCCGACCCGATCGGCGAAGGGGAGGGTCAGGTATTCGATCCGCGCGCGGCCGCCGCCGAGGCCCGCCTTGAGCAGGCTGAGGCCGAGCGACGGCTGGAGCAGCGGCCCGAACGGCATGACGGCCAGAAGCACGTCGGGGCCGGCCTTGGACGGTTCTTCACGCACTGCCTTATGATTCCGGATCGACCGCAAGGCTAGCACACCCGCATGATCCAGACGCCCCGGTTCCGAGGTCATTTCCGCGTCCATTGCGCGGAGGATGGGGTGACTCTGTCCGATGAGACGGGCGCGGTCCGTCTCGACGCTCCCCTCCTGCGGCGGCTGGCGCCGCTGATCGACGGCCGGACCCCGGTCGAGGAGATCGCCCGGCGGCTCGACGGCGAGCTGTCGCCGGTGGACGTCGCCTTCGGCCTCTCCTGGCTGGAGGAGCGGGGCTATGTGGTCGAAGCGGAGAGCCGGGCGCCGCGCGGCCTGGAGTCCCTGGTGGACGCCCTGGGGCTCGACCCCCGGGAATCCCGCCGCCGGCTCAGGGAACGTCCGGTGGCGCTGGTCCCGGCGGGGCGAGCCAACGTCGAACCGCTGGAGCGGTCCCTGCGCGCGCTCGGCGTCCGGATCGGCGACGGCGGGCTGACGGTCGTGGTCACGGACGACTACCTGCGCGAGGACCTCGCGGTCCGCGCCGGCGGGCCTCCCTGGATGCTGGTCAAGCCTGTGGGAACGCAGATCTGGATCGGCCCGCTCTTCGATCCCGGGCGGCGGGGCTGCTGGCGCTGCCTCGCGGAACGCCTCCGGCCCTGGCGCCGTCCGGACGCCGCGCCGCCCCCCCAGCCCGTGGCCGATTCGACTGCGCGGACTGCCTTGGCCCTAGCCGCCACCGAGGCCCTGAAGTGGGTGCTTCAGGGATCGAGTCCGGTCATCGAAGGCGCCCTGGTCGCCTTGGATGTCCGGACCCTGGAATCCACGCGCCACGTCTTCTCGCCGCTCCCCGGATGCCCGGTCTGCGGGACCGCCGCGTCTTCTCCATCGCCGGAGCTGACGCTCTCCAGCCGCGTCAAGGCGTTCACGCCCGGCGGCGGCGACCGCGCGGCCACGCCCGAGGCCATGCTGCGGGACTACGGCCACCATGTCAGCCCGATCACGGGGATCGTGGACCGGCTGACCCCTTCGCTGGAGCACGACCTCCTGCACATCTACACCGCCGGGCACGTGGACCCGCCCGGGCCGGGCCGGATTCCCGGCGAGCGGCGGCTGAGCGCCGGCCGCGGCATCACGCCGGCTCAAGGACGCGCCGCCGCCCTCTGCGAATGCCTGGAGCGCCACTCCGGCTTCTTCCGGGGGACCGAGCGATGGATCGAGGCGACCCTGGAGGAGTTGGGGAGCGCGGCCGTTCATCCCAACGACTGCCTGCGGATCAGCGACCGCCAGTATGCCGGCCGCGAGGCCTGGAACCGGCTCGACCTCCCCTTCCACTGGATCCCCGTGCCTTTCGACGAACGGCGGCCCGTCGACTGGACGCCCGCGTGGTCCCTGACCCGCCGCGAGGTCCGCTGGCTGCCGGCGGCGTACTGCTTCTACGGCTACCCCCTGCCGGCGGACCACCGCTTCTGCCGCGCCGACTCCAACGGCTGCGCCGCCGGGAGCTGCCTGGAGGAGGCCATCCTCCAGGGCTTCTTCGAGATCGTCGAGCGGGACGCCCTGGCGCTCTGGTGGTACAACCGCGCGACGCGCCCGGGCGTCCTCTTGGAGAGCTTCCGCCAGCCCTACTTCACCGCCCTGCACGGCGAGCTCGCCCGCCGGGGCCGCGAGGTCTGGCTGCTGGATCTGACCACCGACCTCGGCATCCCCGCCTTCGCCGCCCTCTCGCGTGAAGTCCCGGCCCGGCCGGGCGACGTCATCCTCGGCGCCGGCGCCCATCTCGACCCCGCCGTGGCGGTGGCCAAGGCGCTGACGGAGATCAACCAGAGCCTGCTCGGCTTCCTCGCCGGCAATCCGCGGCGGATGCTGTCGGAGGACCCCGGCGAGGCGCCGTACCTCTCCCCCGATCCGGACCGGCCGCCGCGCGGCGCCGACGACTTTCCCGTCCTGACCCGCCCCGATCTCAAGGAGGAGGTCGAGCTGTGCGTGGAGCGCGCGCGGGAGCGTGGCCTGGAGATCCTCGTGGTCGATCAGACGCGCGAGGACGTGGGCCTGCCGGTGGCACGGGTGGTGGTCCCGGGGATGCGGCTGTTCCGGGCGCGCTTCGCGCCGGGGCGGCTTTACGACGTACCGGTGGCGTTGGGGTGGCGGGAGAGGGCTTTGGTGGAGGGGGAGCTGAATTCGGTGCATATTCTGATCTGAGACGTGAGGGCCTGAAGTTGCCGCCGGAAGATCATCGCCCCTCCGTGGGCTGGGTGGCGCAGGGCGGGCGCCTCGATCCCGAGGGCCGCCAGGGCCGCCGCGGCCGTGCGTCCCACCGCCAGGACGCGGGCGCCGTCCACCTCCGCCAGGAGCGCCTCCAAGACGTGCAGGTTGGCGAGGACCATCCCCTTCTCCGGCGTGCGGTTGCTGAGGGGACCTCGCGCTCCGTAGGGATGCCAGGGGAAGGTGTTCCACAGCAGCGCACCGCGGGCGTCGCCGCCGAGGGCGCCCCAGACGATGCTGCCCGAAGGCTCCAGCCAGAGATCGGGATTGCGGCTGGTGGCCTGGAAGGGGCTGCCGGCCCAGGGGAGGCGGCGCCCGTCGGGACCCGCGAGCTGGCGCTCGCTGGTGAAGGCGATCCCGGAGAACCGCCCGCCGCGGAAGCCCAGGGCCTCGCCGACCAGGATCAGGCGCGGTGGCCCCACCCGCTCCAGGTAGGCCTCCAGGTTCCCGCGCCGCCGCCGGGCCGCCGCCGGGCCGTCCAGCTCGGGGAAGGCCTCGCGGTAGGGGTTCACCACCCCGGGGACCTCGCCCCGGGGCCCCTTGTAGAGACGTTGGAGGACGGCGGAGAGATCCACGAAGGCTACGCCGCCGTCAGCACCACCGGCTCGCCGCCGGTGACCACGATGGTGTGCTCGTAATGGGCGGTGAGGCACCGGTTGTGGGTGCGTAAGGTCCAGCCGTCTGGCTCCTTGACGAGCTGGGCGGGTATGGCGGAGATCATCGGCTCGACGGCGATCACCAGGCCGTCGTGGAGCATGCCGCGGGTCTGAGGGGTGTAGAAGTTCGGAACCTCGGGCTGCTCGTGGAGCCCGCGCCCGACGCCATGGCCACAGAGGCTGCGCAGGACGCTGAAGCCGTGCTTCCGCACCTCACCCTCTACAGCGCGGCCGATCTCGCTCACCGGATTGCCCGCCCGCGCCGCTCCCAGGGCCCGCTCGAACGCCTGGCGCGCGCACTTCCGCAGCTTGCGTCCCACGGGGGAGACCGGGGGAAGGAGGACCGTCACCGCGGCGTCGGCGATGTAGCCGTCCAGCTCGGCCGTGACGTCGATCTTCACGACGTCCCCGGGAGCCAGCCGCCGCGGCCCGGGCACGCCGTGGACCACCTGCTCGTTGACGCTGATGAGGTTGAAGCCGGGGAACCCGTAGGTCATCTGGGGAGCCGAGCGGGCGCCGCGCCGCCGCAGGTAGTCCGCACCCAGGGCGTCGAGCTCCGCCGTGGTCATACCGGGGCGTGCCGCCGCGCTCATCTCCCGCAGCGTCTCCCCCACGAGCTTCCCCACCCTCTTCATCCCGGCGAGGTCTTCCTTCGAGCTGATGGTCATCATGTCCCCCGTTGAACGGGGGACAGTGTAACGCCTGATCTCAGCAGCCGCAGCTCTTCCCCCGGGGGGCCACCATGTACTCCAGGCATGTGGAGCCGTCCTGGAGCGTGCAGGCCCGGAACCTCTCCCGCGGTTGGAAGGTCGCGAGATCGCCTTCCTTGGCACAGACGGGGTCGTAGTCGCAATAGGGCTCACCGCAACTGTAGAGGGTCGACCAGTTGGCGCAGGACGAGGGATTCGGACAACTGACGTCACCGTGACACGCGTCGGCCCGGGCCGGGGTCGCGAGCGGCACGATGGTGGGCAGGATCAGCAGAAACAGCATCAGGAGCAGCAAGCGAATCCGTACGGTCATACCAGTCCTCCTTGAAGGCATGCCCTTATTGGGCAATGCTAATTCGCGATTATTCTGATTATCGCCCGGGCGTCAAGGCTCGCCGCGGTGGTTCCCTCTCGTCGTGAATCAATCGGGGATTGTTCCCCGAGGCGCCAGGAAGCGGCGTTCCCGGGGCAGGCGCCGCGCCCCGGGGACGCCATGGAGGTCATCCGTCCGCTACTTGCGCTGCTGCGCGCGGGCGGCTTCGGCCTTGGCGCGCAGGGCCGCCTTTTCGCTGGGATCGAGCACGCCGTTGCGGTTGACGTCGTAGAGCACCATGACCTGAGCGCGCAGCCGCGCCAGGTAGACGTCGCGATCCGCCTTCATCCGTTTCTGTTCCGCGCCATCGACCCGCCCATCCTTGTTGGCGTCGTAGCGGTGCAGGACGAGGACGGACTTCTCGCTCCCCTCCCGGAGGGCCTTGAGCTGCTCCTTGTCCCTCTGGAAGGCTTCGTCCTCGCTGGGATCCAGGACGCCGTTGCGATTGGTGTCGTAGCGCGCGTAGAGGCGCCCCTTGACCTCCTCGATGCGGGCGCGCTGGTCCTCGCGCATGCGCTCCCGCTCCCCGGGGTCCAGCCGGCCGTTGCGGTTGTCGTCGTAGACCATCAGGGCGCGCTCCAGGGCGGCGGTCACCGAATTGGGGTCCTTCTCCGGCTTGCCCTGGCCCTTGCCGTGGGCGAAGACGGCGGTAGTCATCAGGAAAGCGAAGGCGAATGTAAAGATAGTTTTCATGGCTCTACCTCCCCAGGGAGATGAGGTCCAGCGCGAAGGCGATGAACCGGTCGGCGGTAGCGGCGTCCACCTTCTTGCCGCGCTGGGCTTGCAACTCGTTGATGAAGGCCCGCAGCACGTTGGCTTCCGCGCCGTGCTGCCCCCGCTCGTGCAGGCTCTGGATCTGCTGCATCTTGGCGCGTAGCGAGTTGGCGATGCCGTGGTTGGTGATCAGGCCCAGGCTCTGGGCGCGGTTGATGTTCGAGAGCAGGCTCTGTGGGGTGGCGTGCAGCTCGAAGGCGCAGGTGGTCACGTCGGCGTTGCCGAGGTTGTCGGCGGCGGAGGTCACCACCCGGCGCGTCCCGGGATAGAAGAAGAACAGGTCCAGGGTAGCCCCGTCGCTGGTGGGCACCACCCCCGGCAGGCCCTGGAAGCCGTCCACGGTGGAAGACTGGGTGGCGATGCCGGAGCCGTCGACGCCGTCGGTGATGTCGAAGTCCACGGCTGGAGCGTCGTCGGTGTCCCATTCCAGGTTGAAAGGCGGGGTGTTGCAGGTGACCACCGGCGGAGTGGTGTCGAGGGTGAAGGCGCTCGTCTGCACGTCCTCCGGCGGTGAGGGCAGGTTGTCGAAGCGATGGCAGTCGTCGGCGGACTGGATCTCGATCTGGTAGATCCCGTCCGCGCCCTCCAGCTTGAAGGTGCTGTTCTGGCTCACGGCCTGGAACGAGCCGGGGGAGCCGCTGGCCGGATAGACGCGGCGGCGCAGCGCGAGCTGGTCGTCGCGGTAGGCGAGGCCGGCGGGGGCGTCGTGCGCCGCCTGCGTGAACTGGTGGCTGGCCGCCACCCAGGTGCGCCCTCCGCTAGTGAAGGTCGTTCCGGTCAGTCCCAACGTGCTCGCCGGCGCCTGCGGATCGTTTGCCGCGTCGGCGGAGACGTCGTCTTGCAGGTCCGGGAAATTGCTCCCTTCCCAGTCCGCGAACAGGGCCCGGAAGGCCGGGCGGAGCACGCAGCTCTCCCAGAGCGGGAAGTTGCCGGCGCCGCCGTTCAGATCCGCGGACCGCGGCTCGGCGTCACCCGGACAGGAGCCGCCCTGGTCACAGAAGCGCGGCAGGCCGTCCTGCCGCCAGGCATGGTCGCCGTCGATGGAGAGCAGCCAGTCGTCGCTGTGGGCCAGGGCCTGCACCATGAGGTTCTGGCCGGCGCTGTAGTGGACGATGGTGCGGCCCAGGATGTCGCCCAGGACGCGGTTGAGCTCAGGACCGTCCAGCAGCAGCAGCTTGGCGGTGGTGACGGTGTTGCGCAAGGCCTTGACGCCGGCGAAGCTGATCTCGGCGTTGTCGGCGAGGCGGCCGCAGTCCAGAGGCAGGCCATCCTCCGCGACGTGGTGGCCGGACGGGAGGCCCAGGAGGCCGTCCAGCCGGGCGTGCTCGCCACCGGGGAAGAGGCTGACCGTCTGCGTGCCGAGAGGCTGAGGGAAGTCGAACACCTGGCTGTCGAGACAGATCCAGCGGCTGGGCTGGGTCAGCAGCGAATGCAGAGCGTCGATGTCGACTCCCAGCGCGCTGCTGATGGCGTCCGTGATCAGGTCCTTGGCGTACTCTTCGATGGTGGCCAGGGCCTCGCGGATCGGGTTGAACGGCCCGAGCAGGATGCCCAGGACCGCGTCCACCTCTGTCAGGATGTCCTGCACCGCCCCGCGGACGTCGCCCACGAAATCGGGCGCTCCCAGCATGCTGAGCAGGTACGCGTTGATGAAGGGATCGAGGGAGTCGAAGACCACGTCCACAAGCCCTACGCCGTTCTCACAGAGGGCGCGTAGCAGCGAGGTCTCCGCGCCGTCGAACTGGCAGAGCTGGTTCTGCAGATTCCGGCGCTCCTGGGGATCGAACAGCGCCTTGGTAGTGGCCAGGCCCAGCTCGCTCCAGTGCGTCAGGCCGGTCGTGATGTCGTCGATCCAGGCCGCGAGGTAGGAGTCCAGCACCGCCAGCGCCGCCGTCTCGAGGACGCCGGCGGAGAAGGCGACGAAGGCCTCGAAGCTGTCGATCGCGACGTCGAAGCCCAGCTCGAGGAGGGCCGCGGGGCAGTTGATCAGGTCCGCAAGGGCGTCCGCGGCGGCGTCGAGATCGTTGCCGATGCCGACTCCGAAGTTGCAGGCGTTTCCGAGCGCATCCAGCGACTCCGCCGTGTCGTCGAAGGCGGCCAGGGCGTCGCCAATGGGGTCGGGGTTCGAGCTGACGAAATCCTCCAGCCCCGACTGCAGGTCGACGAAAAAGTCGATGATGGGACCGCGATCGGGTTGCGGAGTCGCCGCGTCCGGATCGACGAGGGTGCTGTAGATGAAGTCGTGCGGGGCATCGTAAGAGATGCCCTCTGTGCTGTCGTCGCTGGTGTCGCACAGGATGTTGCCCGGGCAATCCGTCCCCGGCGCCGCCGCTCGTGCCTCTTGAGCGTCGTCCCCATCCTGGAAGCCGTCGAAGCCCGGTGTGGCGTCTCCGATATAGCCCTCTGTCGCGATGTGCCGGAGGGCGATGCTCGCCGCCTCGGTGTCGGTGAGGATCTCGCTCACCCCGGGGAAGACGCCACGCGCGAAGTCGTTCACGAAGGTGTGGCCCCACATGTCGCCGGCGGCGTGCGTCAGGAAGCCGTAGGCGAAGGCCAGGATCTGCCGCCTCTCGGCCTGCGACAGGGCCGGATCGCTCTGCGCGCTCTGGGCCGAGTCCAGCATGTGGCGCAGCCAGGAGCCGGTCTGCTCGGGGTGGATCACCGACTGGCCGTAGGTCAGGTCGGGGAAGCCATCGGGACCGATGACGCCCGCGTTGTAGAACTGCGGATAGCTGCCCAGGGCCGCCACGATCTCCGGCGACACCGCGTAGAGGCGGCCTTCGATGGTGACGAACCCGTCCAGGGCGTCGAAGTAGGCTTCGGCCGCCGAGGTGTTGTGGGTGTAGGGTTTCCAGGCGTGCGCGGCAGCCGGCAGGAACAGCGCGGCAAGAACGCACAGGCCAAGGCGGAACCAATGTTTTCTCATAGGCATCTCTCCTTCGAGCTTGCCATGACGTCCTCTCTTTCGGGTCTTCGCGGAAATCCGCAGGTTACGGCAGGCACTTCTGCGTCCGGCGTGCCAATCCCGTCGGGACGGCGCGGCTCTCGGGAAGCGATGCGAAAAACATTTTCAGATCAATGGTTTAGCCACAGAGGGGACGCTCCACGGTGGCGGAGCTTCGCCGGCGTGTTCGCTCTGTCAGGGGTGTCACCGACACCTCGCCACGGCGGCCCTCTTGTCACCTTCAGGCGCCTTTACTCGGGCTGCACGCACTGTCTATTGGAGAAGGGTGTAAAGGGCGGGACTTTCGAGGAGGAAACCGATGAAAAAGCGTACCAGGAAGCTGAGCTTGAACCGTGAGACCCTCAGCAGGCTTCAGAACGCGGAGGCCGGGCGGGTGGCGGGTGGGACGTCAGGGTTCCCCACCTGTTTTCCCCAGCCCATGGCCACGGATTGTGGCTGTGAAACGTACGAGCGACCGGATTGCTACGAACCCACCCTGTGTTTCGGGACCTGCAGTTGCTGAGTGTCACTGGTTGCTGACGGTAAGCCAACCCCTCTTCTCCAGAAGAGGGGTTGGCGGGAAGCCGAGCCGGCTCCTCTAATCCTCGCAACGGTTTTTCCCCGTGATCGGGGTCTTGCACACCTTGCCCTTCGGGCAGTCGTCGTTCGTGCGGCAGACGCATTCGTCCTGCTCGCACTTGTTGGAGCGGCACTGGCTGTCCCGCTGGCAGGATTTTCCCAGCGCCAGAGCCACGGTCCGGCAAACGTTCGATCCCGTAATCGGCCGATAGCACTCCTGGCCGGACGGGCAGTCGCTGTCGCTGTTGCAGACGCACTTGTCGCTCTCGCACTTGTTGGAAAGGCATTCGGAGTCGCGTTTGCACGCCGTGCCGAGCGCCTTCGCCCCGATGGGGTCGTCGCTTTCTTCGCAGGAGTTTTTGCCGGTGACCGGCGTCTTGCAGACCTGTCCGCTGGGGCAGTCGCTGTCATGGCGGCAGACGCAGACACCGCCTTCGCACTGATTGGATCGGCACTCGTCGTCCCGGCCGCAGGACTCTCCGACGGCCAGTGACGTGCTGGAGCAGAAGTTCTTCCCCGCGGCCGGCTTGAAGCACCGCCGTCCCACCGCACAGTCGCTGTCCTCGTTGCAGACGCATTCGCCTGACGAGCATCGGCTGGACCTGCACTGGAGGTCTTCCTTGCACTTGTCGCCGATGTTGCGGTCGCCGCCGCCTCGCAAGGGGGCGTTGGCGAACAGGCCCGCGCTGGCGCTGGACCGGCAGAAGGCCTCGGCGATGCTCCCCATGCGATAGATCGGATCGTGCTCGAAGTGGTAGTCCGTCGGGTCGTTGTGGCCGGGGACCATCTGGAAGCCATGCGCGTGACCCTGCTCGTGCATGATGGTTCCGACGAGATCACAGAGATCGTTGGAGGTTGTATAGCTGTAGTAGCAGATGTTGACCTGATTGCCGGGACCGCCGTGCGCGAAGCCTTTGAACTTGTCGCACTGGCTCTCGTTGTCGCTGCAGCGGATGTCGAGGCGGACCCATTTGCGGACGATCTCCTGCCGCTGCTTCTCGGTCAGGAAAGTGTACTGGTCCACCAGGGCGCTCATGTTGTCTTCCAGGAACGTGGCGGCGGTCTTGAGGTCCTTCTGCGGCTTGATCGGACAGTTCTTGATCTCGTACGCGCCGGCCGGAGCCGCACCGACAAGCGCGATCAGGAGACATGCGGTCGCCAGAGGCTTGTTCATTTCCTCCTCCTTGGGCTGATCAGCGGGAATCTACTGAGCCGATGGATGAGGCGTGGATTCGATAGGGTTTGTTACAAGGAGGCCGGGGTGGGCGTTCGAGCCGGCTTGACCCGACGCCCTCCCCTTCGATCCTGCTCGCTAGGAGCTTTCAGGGCACCAGAACCAGTCCACCGGGACGTGGACAGCATAGGGAGTGATCTGCCCCTCGCAGGTGCAACTGGTGCAGTTGCAGCAGTCGGACCAGCAGGAGCCCACCTCTCGGGTGTGGCTGGCATCGCTGTAGTAGATGGTCCCATCGCCCGGAGGCGGGCACCCATTGATGCCGCCACCGCCCGCGGCCTGAGAAGGCGACAAGGCCAGGAAGAACAGGATCAGAGAACAAGCCAGATACATCAGGCGGCGCGAACGAGTGAAATTCATCGGGAACTCCTTTTCTAGAATCTGCGGTTTCCTCCGCTTCTATAAGGGTGTGTACGGAAGGCAAGAGCGGGGCATCGCCTTGGAGCTCCCGCACCCAAAGGAGTCTCCTGAGGTCCTTAGCATCAAGGCTCTGCCGCGCAGGCTCTTACCAGCAGATAGGGCAACTGGTGTGGACACCGTCGCACAATACCCAACAACCACCCGGGTAGCTTTGGCAGGAGTCGTTATGCCCCTCGCATTCGACAGAGCCTCCGTCCGGACAGGCTACGTAGGCATGACAGATGCAGTCGTCAGGTCCGAGAGGCGGGCAGTCCACCCTGGCGCCGCCGTTGCATTGGGCATAGCCCTCTCTGGAATCGCAGGTCTGGTCCACCTGCGTGCAGCCTTCCGTGCAGTTGCTCACCGACACCGTCGTCCCGTCGAGACACTGGGCTGTAGCTTTTGTACAAGGCTGCGGGCAATCGGGGCAGTAAACCCGAGAACCGCCCTCGCACTGGACGTAGCCCTGCCGGCCCGCGGAACAGTTCTGGTCTACCGCCATGCAGCTCGAGTTCGGGCAGTCCACCGAGACCGGTGTTCCCCCTCCACAGGTGGCTCTACAGTACGCCTTCTCACCGGTTGAGGGTTTGGGCGGCCGGCCGGCCATTGGCTTTGACGCCGCCTCACTCTTTAGTTGCGCCAAGAACTGCTGAAGATCGTCGCCACGTACCTCCAGAGAGACCAAACTGAGACAAAGCAGCAATACCAGGATTCCACCAACTCCAGTGCGCTTCATACAGCCTCCTTTCCCTGATGCGCTTGTTCGCAACATCAAAAATAAAGGTGCTTGGCGGCCACGGCGACGAGCCGGTCTGGAGAGCGGCGCCGACGCGTGTGCCCAGCGCGCCTGTGAGCTAAGGACTTAATCTGAAGAGGGAGGATAATGGTGCGCCCTAGAGGATTCGAACCTCTGACCTACAGCTCCGGAGGCAAAGCAGGAGAAGGCTAGAATACGTCCGAAAGCGCCCCCGTCTGCGCCTCGGCAAGGGTCCAATTCCGTGGCATCTCGCGGCGCCTCAGCAAAGCTGTCCGGCGGCGGGACAACCCTAGGTGGTTCGCCGTCGTGGACCATCGAAGCGACTGGAGGATGTCGGGTCAGGGCGGCAGAAGGAAGCGGCAGCGAGGGCCGGTCGCCCTGGAGAGACGGCGATCGAGCGTCGCCAGAGGGAGGTCGCACTGTTCAGCCACCGCGACGTACCAGGCGTCGTAGCTCGTGACGTTGGACCGTAACTCCCAGACTCGCTCCGCAAACGGGGCAAAAGGAACCAGCTCGAGGTCGAACAGGACAAGATCACGGGCCGCGGCGCCGGCTTCCATCCGCCCGAGCCGCCCCTCGATCTCGAAGCGGCGGAGAATGTTCATAGCCTCGACAAGCACAAAGTGGGGCGCGACCAGGCCGCCGGTGGATACCACGTCCTCAGCCCACTTTCCTTCCAGGCCCGAATCCGACGTGGCAGCGACCAGGAGCGACGCGTCGACGACCGCGCTCACCGGCGGTCCGCGTCCCGGTGACCTAGAATCTCCTCGGGAGAAGAGTCTGGTTCCTGTCGTCACCTTGCGCTCCCGGATCCGCTCGAGAACCTTCTCAATCGGCGGTCGGGCGGCCAGCCGCTCCAACTCGGCACGTAGATATTCCTGCATCGATTTGCCCTGGAGGGCTGCCCGCGCCGCCAGCTCGTCCCTCACCGCATCCGGCACATCGCGAATGGTGATCTGCACACTCATGCCTGCACGATGACACTGTTGCCTGCAAAATGCAAGCACCCATCCTGTTTCCGTCCAGGCTACTATTCGGAAACCTGGAACCAATCCGGGATCGCAGGCCGCAAAGGTGATACGGGGATTGAATCGCGTCTTGAACAGCCGCCCGACCATCCCGGCATCCGAAATCCGGGTTCTGTAAGCGGGTGATACTGCCCCAGTAATCGGTGCTCCAGTAGCTGTAGGGTGTAGAGGTCATAGCTCGCATAAATGGAGCCGGCGGGACTGAAGCTGGGGAATTATAGCCTTGCCGGGTCTTGCCATAGCCGTCCTTGTAGGCCCGCCGGAAAGTCCATCACGGCGGGAGGAGCCGGCTCCCAGAGACACCGTCTAGCCCACCCGAAAGAGTAGTTGCCGGAGGAGTCGCGGTAAACGTCTTAGCAGGTACCGGAGGGAAGGGGTTCAGCAGCCTGAGCGCCTAACAAAACGGCTACCAACCGGCCCAACGGGCCGGGAGAACTAGATGCTATGCAGGGCCGGGGGATGCAAAAGCGGGTCGCCGGTTGTATGTTTCGGGGAACTTGCATCCAGAAAGGAGAACCCCGATGAACCGGACGACCCGCAAAGCAGAGTCTACGCGAATGGAAGCGGCGTTGTACATGTCCCTGGAACTCGGTGCCAGCGAGTGGAAGTTGGCGTTTGCTGTGGAGGCTGGTCAGAAGCCGCGCCTGCGGCAAGTAGCGGCAGGAGATCTGAACGGTCTGATACTAGAGATCGAGCGAGCCAGACAGCGCTTCGAACTGCCGGAGTCGGCTCGTGTGGTGAGTTGCTACGAGGCGGGACGAGACGGGTTCTGGCTGCACCGGTTCCTGCTGTCGGAGGGCATAACGAACGTGGTGACCGATTCCTCGAGCATTGAGGTGAGCCGGCGGTTCCGCCGCGCGAAGACGGATCGGTTGGATGCGGAGAAATTGCTGTCTTCATTGATCCGGTTCGATCGCGGGAGAAAAAGGTGTTCGGGGTGGCGCATGCGCCGACCGCTGTGCAGGAGGATGAGCGCCACTGGGCTCGGGAGCTTGAGTGTCTGAAGCAGGAGCGAACGGCCCACACCAATCGGATCAAGGCCTTCCTGGTCAGCGTTGGATCCAAGGCGAGGATCGACAAGGGCTTCCTGAAGCAGTTGGACCAGGTAAAGCAGTGGAACGGTGAGCCGCTACTGCCCAGTTTGCGGGAGCGTTTGAGGCGAGAGTGTGAGCGGCTGGCTCTTCTGGCGAGTCAGATCAAGGAGGTGGAGCGGTCTCGGCGTCAGGCCAAGGTGGAAGCGACCGAGAAGGTGCGGCGCCTGCAAGAGCTCAAAGCGATTGGCGAGAACAGTGCCTGGCTTTTCGTGGTGGAATTCTTCGCTTGGCGGCAGTTTCGCAACCGTCGTGAGGTGGCCAGTTTGGCAGGTCTGACGCCGATGCCTTATCAGAGCGGCGATACGGTCAAAACCGAGCAAGGGATCAGCAAGGCAGGGAATCGTCGAGTCCGGGCGATGTCGATCGAGATCGCATGGGCCTGGTTGCGGTTCCAGCCCCAGAGTCGCTTGAGCTTATGGTTTCAGGAACGCTATGGACCCGGAAACCGCCGCTCGCGTCGGGTGGGAATCGTCGCCGTAGCCCGGAAGTTGCTGATCGCTCTCTGGCGCTATTTAGACCAAGGAGTGATTCCTGAAGGTGCTGAGTTGAAGGGGAAGTAAGCGGCACGGAATAGGGCCGGTAAAGAGAAACAGAAAACGATCCGATTCAAACAGGTGGCACTGAGAAAATTCCGACTGGTGGAGCGTGCCCGGCCCTGGGCTTGGTTCGGCTTCCGAACCGTAACTCTAGATGGGGCCGCTCCGAAAGCTTGCCCGAGTCGCTCGCAGCGCATGCTGCATTTGGTGTCTTGATCGCAACGTGGGTGTTGTGGTCAGCACGGATAGAAGCTGGCAAGGACGACCAAGTCCTGGCACGCTGGCAAGCGCCAGACGGGACAGAGAGCGCCGCCTCGCTATCGCGACGCGTATCAAGGAGGAAGGAATTTCACCACCCCGAGACCCTTGACAACCGGGCCCACATAGAAGCCCAGGGATGAGGCCGAAGGGTAAGGGTAAGGTAAGAACGCCCTATAGATTTCAGCGGACTGAAGGGCCGCGAGAATCTCCGCCGGAATCAGCTCAAACTCTATTCAGCCGAGGTTCTCGCGACCTTTCAGGCCGCATTTTGACGCCTCCTCCTCCTTACCCAGGGAATCGGCCTTCGCCCCTCATCCCTGGGCTAGTTCTCGCGGCCCGTTGGGCCGGCCTGCCACCGGTTTTATTAGACACTCTAAAGATCCAGATTCTATTCTGTCCCAGATCCTCGGCGTCCCACCGGGGGATCTCCCCTGATTTAAATGGAGCCTTGGAAAGGGCGGAAGAGATAGAGGGGCAATATCTCTCTACCACTGAATTCGATTTAGATCGAGCCTCTTGTGTGCCAGGGTTGCAAGCCAATCCGCCCGCTTATGGTAGAAAATGAACCGAATGGCAGTCGAAGTATTACGGCGGTTCATTTCCTTGACGTAAATCTCCGGAACTCCAACGAATCCTTCGGCATTCTTGCCCGCCTGCCAATTGCAGAGCAAGCACACTTTGCTTGAGATTGGAAAAGAAAGCTCTGATTCCTTGCGACTTAATCCATAGAGTTCAAAGAAGAAGGCAGGATTGTCTGTTGTGAGAAATCTGGTTGGGCCGCGATCCGCTATCAAGAACCGCCAAACCATAGAATAGATGAGCTGCACAATTTGTTGATTTGGTCGGGGGATATTCATACTCTTTATTACAAGCTCGGGCGGCTCGGCCCGGTACTTGGCACGAAGTTCCTCTAGTTCTTGTAACTTGCTCTGGATTTCCGCCTCAGTATCAGTAGTCGCCGCTGTATGCCTAAGCGAATCAATGGATTTCTGAAGTAAGGCCTCTAGTTCTGCGGGCAGCATTTCTTTTAACTTCGCGCGGCGGCGAGGTCCGCGCGAAAGCATGACGACGATATAAGCGGAGAGGTAGTATCGCTCGGTGTCAGTTATTGGTTCTCTCCGCCGAAGCTTTTCTAAGACGGGGTTAGCGGGATTTTCAATGTCCGCGTGTAAGGCACTCTCGATTTCTGGACCATAGTAATCCTTCTCCTGCGCTACGTTTTTCACATTGCTGGGGAAGAATTTTTTCTGGACTTTGTCATAAGTCCAGACCCTATCTATAGACTGCGGATCAGTGAAGCCGCGTATATAGGCCTGCGGAACGTAGTGGTCACCCATTTGTGGACTCTTCGGACTCACAAGGCTGCGGCAGAAAGAACCGTAACATGTCCAGTAGGCTCACTGTTCCGCATCGCCATGCCGAGGGGAGTCTCGAATGGACCAGCAGAGAGAAGCCTACCCTTCTCGGGAAGGAAACCGAAATGGAGGCGGTCCTAAAAGAGAGACCGCCCCCGAATCTTCTACGTGCGGGTGAGCTTCTTGAACAGCCGGATAAGTCCCTGCACTGTCTCCCGATCCGGAGCGCTCCCTAGAACCCGCTCCGGGTCCGAGGGGTTGTGAAGTGGTGCTAGGCGCAGTGGCCGTAATTCGGATCTGACGGATCTACCTCACACCTCCATCTCAAGCCACCGTAGAACCTTTGGCACGTGCACTTATAGAAAATACAGCTTGATGATGGGTATTCTGATAATGGGTATTCTTGGCAGAAAATAACAGAGTCTTGGGTTGTACAGGTTTGGAACCAGACCGTAGAGCAGTCCGGAAGAGCAGCATGAGTCGGTTTGACTGTGGCTAACGTGGACATGGTGATCGCTCCAACGAGGAGCCCCAGACGTACGAGCTTCTTCATCACTTACCTCCAGAGTTGTGACTCATTCACTAATACTATAACCCGGAAAAGGTGGAGGCGGCCACGATTGGCGCTTGACGATGAGACACCGCCGGGCGGACACGGGCAGAGTCAGGGGGCGGAGGGCGGCCCCCCTAAAAGGAACCGCCCCCCGATCCGTGCTACGTGCGCGTGAGCCCCTGGAACAGCCGGATGACTCCCTGCACCGCCTCTCGATCCGGAGCGCTCCCTAGAACCTTCTCTGGGTCCTTCTCCTGCCAATCGACGCGCAGCACCGCCAGCTCCGACGCCAGCGCCTTGCAGGACTTCCGGACGGGGAGCGTTGCGAGAATGCGCCGGGTGGGAAGGTGCACCAGGGCATGCAGACCGCAACCGGGGGAGCCCGGCCCGTTGCGGCTTCCCCGGAAGATGCCGAACGGCCCCGAGACTTCGCCGCGTAGCTCCATCTCCTGCGTGATCTCGGGCCGGGTGCTAGTGTCGCAGTTCCAAAACCACGAGAGGGGCGGAGTGCGGCCGGCCGTCGCCAGATGCCGGAGCGATGCGTCCGCCGTCTCGGCCAGCCTCGCCCCGATGGCCCCCACTCATCACACGGCGGCGTGCTCAGGGATTTTTTGGATTTCGTCGCCCAGCTTCCGCTCGGCGTGCCACAGATCGTGGGCTGTCTGCATGCGGAGCCAGAAGCCGGCACCGTTCCCACAGAACCGCCCGAGGCGCACGGCCATCTCCGGCGAGACAGCCGAGCGTTCCGCGAGGATCGAATGCAGCATCTGCCGTGAGACGCCGAGTTGCCGGGCCGCCTCGGCAACGGTGAGGTTGAGCGCCGGGAGCACGTCCAGGCGCAGGATCGCCCCGGGGTGGGTGGGCTCCATCTTGGGGGGTTGCTTGGCGGAATACTCAGGCATGGCCGGCTCCTCAGTGATACTGCTCAAGGTCTACGTGTAGGGCGTCGCAATCTTCCCGGTGATACACCACGGGCCGTTGACCGCGAGTGCGTAGCGGGTAAGGACCGCCTCCGTAGAACGAGGCAAGCACTTGCGCCAGTGGTCTCCGAGTGGTCCCCCTAAGCGCAGAGCACCCCGGAGCCGCTTCGGGCCCTGGTCTCACCTGTTGATTCTAGATGGGATGGATGGTGCGCCCTAGAGGATTCGAACCTCTGACCTACAGCTTCGGAGTCTCTCGTTCGTAGTACGCGACGGCAAGCGGAAGAGCGTTAAGCCCAGCATTTCCAATGCGTTGAAATATTTACTTCAGCGCGCAAGAAAGCTAGAATACCTCTCGGAGCGCCCCCGGATGCGCCCCTCGCGCCCCCGGGAACCGCAAACGACTTCGAGATGGAGGTTCCTCTTCAATGCCCCGCATCACCAAACGCTTCGTGGATAGTATTTCTCCTACGACTAAAGAGACCGAGCATTGGGACGACAAGCTCCCGGGGTTCGGCCTTCGGGTCAAACCGAGCGGCGTCAAGAGCTACGTCATCCGGTATCGCACCCTGAGCGGCGATCAGCGGCGGCTGACCCTCGGTCAACACGGCAAGCTTACTCCCGAACAGGCCCGCAACCTCGCAGAGGATCGCTTCGCGGAGATCAAGGCTGGAGGGGACCCTTCCGCCCATCGCCAGGAGAAACGCGCCGCGCCTACTGTCCGCGAGCTAGCCGAGCGCTACATGAAGGACTACGTGGAGATTCACCACAAGGCGGGCACAGCCCGCGAGACGCAACGGCTCATTGAGAGGAACCTGCTCCCCCGTCTCGGTACCCGCAAGGTACAAGACATCTCGTATGAAGAGATTGCCCGGCTGCACGGGGCAATGCGAGCAACCCCGATCGAAGCGAATCGGACTCTCTCCGCCTTGCGGGGCATGATGAACAAGGCCGAGAAGTGGGGTTGGCGCCCAAGAGGCACGAACCCATGCCGCGACGTAGACCGCAATCCCGAGCGCCTGCGCGACCGTCACCTCTCTTTTGAGGAGCTAGCTCGACTCGGCGCCGTTCTCGACGTGGCGGAAGAGAATCGAAGCCTCCCGCTGGTCGCGGCACAAGCGATCCGATTGCTCGCGCTGAGCGGCGCGCGTCTCGGGGAAGTTCTTACCTTGGAATGGAGCGGGGTCGATCTCCCATCCGGATGCTTGCGCTTGAAGGACTCAAAGGTCGGCCCGCGAACCATCTATCTCGGCGCGCCCGCAGTCGAGTTGATCCGAGCCTTGCCCCTGCACAGCGGCAATCCCTACGTCTTCCCAGGAAGGCGCGAAGGCGGCCATTTCGTCGGACTCCAGAAGTGCTGGGAGCGGGTTCGCGACGAGGCCAAGTTAGAGGACGCTTCCTTGCACACATTGAGGCACACCTTCGCCACCGTGGGAAGCGAGATGGGCTTTTCCCCGATCTTCGTAGCGGGCCTCTTGGGTCACCGATCCTGGGCGAGGGTCGCGGGACTCTCCGGCTTTAGCACCACAGAGGGATACGTCCACGTCGGCGGCAACCCCCTTCGGCAGGTGGCGGAGGCGATCTCGCGACGGATCGCGCTCGCGTTGGACAATAGCGAGGCAGAGGTGTTGCCGTTCCCTTCGAGTAAAGCGTCGTAGCCGCCTTTCAAGAGGGCGGTTTCGGCCGCCCTCTTCTCTCCTTCGGGCAATCGCTCGAAATCGTTCCGTAATCCTGCAATCTATGACCCGTATTCATGAGGATTTACATTCAAGAACTTTGAACTATAAACCTCTAAATTATTGACAAATATAGACTTATCTAGAGCGTTAGACTACGATAGAAAGCGTAAGGAGGTACGCTCTGATGGCGAACAAAGAGCAGGTGATTCTTTCCAACGACGAAGCGGCCCGATTCCTCGGGCTGAGCCCCAGAACGCTACCCGGAATGCGCCTTCGCGGAGATGGGCCGCCTTTCATTCGGCTTGGAGCCCGGAGGGTGGGATATCTCGAAAGCGACCTCTCGGCGTGGATCGAGAGTCAGCGACGTAGGTCTACGAGCGATCCGGGCGACCAACGCGTCTCGGCGGCGAGTTGAAGGGGAGACGCGATGAAGACCGAAGACGAAACCCCGAACATCGAGCCCGAGCCGATCCGCGCGGGAGTATCGGACGTGTCCGAGCTGCCCGAGCCGGAACAGGAGCGAATCGCCCGGCGACACGCGGTAGGCCGAGCCACGGCGTTCGCCTTCTTCCCCGGTCGCTCTCACGAGTTGCACAAGAGATTCTACCGCCGTGGTATCCGCCGGTAAACCGGTCAAACAGTCGAGGGGTGCGGACCGCGACGAAGATAGAAGGATCGATTAGGCGAAGGAAAAAGATGTGGGGGACAATCTCGGGATAAACTCCTATAACCCGACGTCTTTGTCCCCCAATAGGACGACAGAGAATATAGCGAATAGTTTCGTTCAAATAAAGTCTTGCGTCCAGATTGTTTATCACGTGTGTATGTTTGTCGTTACCATCCCCGGCAATAGGATATCAGTAGAGATGTGTCGGGGCTAGGAAGGTCAGGATACCAAAAGCTCTATGCCTTGGGTGACGAGCCCTAAAAGAGCTAAAGACGGGTCGGTAAGTGCGGGGAAATCCAGGCAACGGCCGGGTAGTGGATCCCGGATTAAACCCCTACGTCCTGGTCTCATGTCAGTAGCGCCTGAAAATGGCGTTTATGGTTTCTCTCCTCGGTCTTCCGGGAAGACATTGTCGTAGAACACGGCGACCTCGGTCTCTCCGGGTGCTGAGTAGAGTCCCCTCCATAACCCGTGCTGAAATCTCTCCCCTCTACTGACGAGGGAAGGGGTGTGTCCAGAACCACGGCTAGGCAGGTGAAGCTACCCCACCAATGCTAATGGATCAGCATCGCAGGAAGTTTCCAAAAGGAATCGAACAGGAGAGCCAGCAGGAGCCACGATCTCCGTCTCGGCAAGGCAAGGGTACAGGCTAAAAGAGATCGTTGGGATTCGGGTGGGTTCCGTTGGGAACCAACCAGCTTCCTCTCGGTCTTCTCGGGAGAAAGACGGGAAGAGTAGATTCAGGAGAGAAGCGAAGACGCATCTTGGACTTAATATTCATCAGGGAACATCTAATAAATAACGGCAAAAGGATAGACTTTGGACCCAATCTATCGTATTTTCGGGGTCGAAGAGTGAAGCGAAATGCTTATGCACAGTGGAAACTCCTTGAACCCCTCCCCCCGCAGAAAGCCTAACGTCGGCAGGCTTTGCACGCTGACGAGCGTTCGCCAAGAGATGGCAAGAGTGTACCGGGAAGCCCGTCGCGGAGAAACTTCCGTGCAGGAAGCGGGACGGCTCGCGTTCATCTTGAGCTTGATCGGGAAGCTCATCGAAGGTGCGGACTTGGAGAAGCGTATCGCCGAAGTCGAGCGAAGGATTTCTGAGCGCAGCGCATGAAACAACCCGACTACAGACCGCCCGCGCCCCTCTCGCGCCCCCGAGGTTTTGTTCTCTTTCGAAAGACCAATAGCCGATGGGGTTTGATACGGTCAGATTACAGATCGAAGGACTGTCGGTAGAGGAAGCCATGCTCGGATCAGGAAGAAAGTCTCTCAAGCGTCGCGTCGCCGACCTGGAGCTCCAAGTCCCCCCGAAAAGGGACAGCGGTCCGATCATCCTTTTCGAGTGGGAGATTCCCCCGGGAGAGAAGCCAAAGCCCTGGTACGACTTCGACGGCCGGCCCCGTTCACCGATCGTAATCCGCTTGGATACGCGGCCCGCTCCCGAGCCGGACGACGACGACGTGGCGCTCGAGACAGCAGAGTCCAGCACCGAACAGCCCTGGTGGGGCGAATACGAGGAGACCGACCGATGATTTACTCCTGGTTTGGGTGCCGTGAGAAGGGTTGCGAAGGGAAGCTCTTCCGTAATCGTAGAGGCGTCAAGGCGATTTGCCCCCACTGCTCGAAAGCCAACACCGAAGAGCTGCCCCCTGGGGTAGACGTATCGAAGATTCTCCCGCCGTGCTCCGCCGCGTTGTCGGGAGATCCAGAGAGGAGAAAGACTGTATGATCCCGCTCGAAGCCACGAAGGAATACGCCCAGGGCCGGTTTGGAGTCTGGCCCGAGGATGCGGACGCGGACGGCGCTCTCCGGGAGACGGCCCGGGCGCTCGACAACGTCGTGAACGTCTGGATCGACGTTCGCACCCACTACCGCCGGACGATGCTGGACTTGACCCAAACTCCCTTTGGTCGGATCAAAGCGGCGGCGAAGTACATCGACTCGAAAACGGCCCAGGCGCTCTCGCAACTCGACAAGGCGACGGCCTCCGTGAAGCGCGAGCTTTCCGAGTTGGAGAAGAAGCACACGCCAAAGCTCGGGAACGTCGCGGAGACGATGATGGAGAGCGAGGTCCGGGCATTCCTGGGGAGACTCCCGGAACACCAGCTCGCGGGGAAGCTCGGAGAAGCCGCGATGGTGGGCGATATCGTGACCCTTCGGGCGGCTCTCTTCGCTCCGCCGATCCTTCTCCCGATCGCGGAGAGCGTCCGGGAGACAGTGGCCGAGGGGTTCGCCCGGGCGACAGATCCGGAGGGATTCGAGCGTCGCGGGCTCCTCACGAAGGCTCTGGCCGCGATCCAGAAGAGCGGAACCGCGCTGATCGAGGAGACGAACAAGCTCATCCCTGCCCGTGTCGCGAAGGCGGGCGATCACGACGTCAACGCCGCGAACCAGGCCGAACGGCTCGTGGATGCGGAGCGCGTCCGCTCTCAAGTCGATTCCGGCGAACCGGTCATCTTCTCGGGAAAGGGAGCGGGCTTGTACTCCGCTCCGCTCCCAGATCTCCCTCCGCTCCGGCCGGTAGCTCGCACGCCTGAGTCAGTTGAGGAGGCGGAGACCGTGTAACACCAGCGACGAGTACCGAAGGATGGGATGAGCGCTCCCTTTTTCCAACAGAAAGCGGTCTCTTTCCAACTTAGGATCAAGGCCCTGTAGCTCGGCCTGAGTCACGGAAGAGTTGCCAAGCCTACCAACAGCCGGTTGGGGGGCGGCCTCAAACGTCGCTCTTTTCATCAGGAAAACCAATGTGGATGCACCAAATTCCTGCGAACGATATACTGCCTATCGCAACAAGATCGCTGCATTCGATTGACCTCGTCAACCCAATTCCGTGGAATAGGTATGTAATCTGAGATTCCCTTCCAGTTCAACAAAAGAAGTTGCGCCGGGGAGAGTGGCAGAGAGATTTCGATCGTCTCAGAACCAAGTCCCGGCGGGAGATCGGGCTGAGCAGGGTCAAACCAAATGCACGGGTGATCTGAAGTGATAAATCCTATATCGTCGTTGGCACAAAGGATCGCCATGTCCATTTGGCAGAGCATCGTAGCTTCAGGGAAATAATTTTCAGCGATATTGGCCTGTACAGGAAAATCAACTATATGGCGAACGTCGTCGAGGCTTCTTCCTGTACGAGTGGCGTCTTGGCTAGATGGTCTAGGGGGAGTAAGGAATCGCAATTGCTCTGGAGATGCGGTCTTCACCCACTCTGCAAGCTTATTGCCGGTTTCCAAAAACTCGGACCATTGCTTTCGTGTATGCTCGCGTTGAGCACGCGTTCGACGGTGCATGGTTGCGCAGAAGGCGCAAAGAATTACACGGTCTTGGTTAGAGAGAGAAAGGCGTTGGTTCAACTTGTCGCGACGCAATTCAGAAAAGCCCTTCTCAATTCTTCCTAGGAAGTTTTCAAAAACCAAGTCTCGTTCTCCTTCCTCTCCAGGTACCGTATAGAATTCCGGTTCAAAAAAGAGATTGGATGGAGCACGGCGTTTCCCCGAACGCGAATCTTTATCAAATACCCAGACATAGGGCTCCTGTTTCGGAGGTGTCTCAGGGTCGCACCAAGCCTTCAGGTAAGATGCGGGGACAAAATGTTGATCCACAATGGTATCTCCATCAAAAATTCCCGCGTAGTGTATGGCTTACGCACATTGTAGCCGCCCAGGTAAGGATAGCAGGGTACAACTCTCCGCGGCTTACGTATGACGCGAGACGGGCTGAATAGAAAGGTGGTGCGCAGAGAGGGCGAAGGGGCCGGCAGGGAAGCGCGGTGCTTTAAGGATGAAAAGGGGAACCAGCAGATGCCAGCTCCCCCAAGCTGCAATCACGCGTAGCGGTCCATCCACAGATACTGCTTACCCGGAAAGTACCCAATCTTTTCGAGGAAAGGGATGACCGGGCTGTCGAGCAAGGCGTACACGCCTACGAATGCCACCTCACGCGGGATGTGGGCCTTGAGTTCGTGGTGTAGGGCCGTACCGATCCCCCGCCGCCGGTACTCCGGAAGGACGGCGAGGAACACGATGCGGGCCGAAGTCTCCTCCAGCGTCGCGTAGAGGAAGCCCAGGATGCGCCCCCGTCGCTCGGCGACTAGGGTAACGGTGTTCATGACCTCGAAGAGCCAGCGGTTGAACTCCCCCTTGTCCATGAAGACCCGCTGGTTGCTCGTTTGTAGCTCGGGAACGGAGAGCGCGAGTTGGAAGAGCCGGTCCAGCTCTACCCGGTAGGCTCGCCGTACGTTGACCTTGAGCGGCTTCTCGCGCTCCTCCTCCTCCGAGATCGCGTACAGCTCCTTCCGGCGACGAGACATCGTGTAGATCGCTTCATCGAAGTCGTGGACCCCGTTCTCCGCAAGGGACGTGAGCCAAGCCGCGACGGAGCGGAACCCGAGGTGGTTCGCCATCGTGGACCATCGAAGTGATTGGAGGATATCGGCGCGAATCGAGTACGACGTTCGTTTGGAGCGCGCCATAGCTACGTCCTCCCCCCTAGCGCCTGCTCGATCTCGTCCGCGACACGGGAAAGCTCCCTCGCGAGCCGACCGGCGAGAATGGAGAGGGCGGTGTCCGACTCGGAGAGGGAAGCGTCCTGGTGCTCTCTCCCCACGGCGGCGAGATAGCCTTCAAGGTGACGGAGATCGGCGAGCGCGGCGCGTAGCTCCGTCGCGGTAACCCCCTCGGGCCAATTGGGCCAGTGATGGTAGTACTCCAGGACTAGCTCGTGGAAGAGACGGCCGAAGATCCGGAGGGCGGTGTTGGAGGGCGGCTCGGTGAAGAAGGCCAAGAAGGTTTCTCGGAAGACGGGGAAGTCTTCCCATGCGGCGGGATCGAGGATCGGAGGTAGAGCGGGCGGCTGCGGTACGTCAGGGGGCGTTGCGGGGGCGGGTGTACACTCCACGTGGTCGGGCATCGGGGTCTCTCCTTTGCTCGGCTAGGCTCCGGTGGGGGCGACCACCCCCGCTGGGGCCGTTGTTACTTTCCGTTACAAGCATAGCCGAATTCCTACAGCATTCGCTGAATCATCAGAGACCAAGACCGGCTGGAATCTTCGCCCGAGCCGCGTAGCCGGGGGGCGCGGATCTGATCCTGATGCGCCCCCGGTGCGCCCCCGGCGTACTCCAGCCGGATGGAGCTATTGCCCCCGGAGTGAGCTAAGTGCTTATTTTGGAAGGAGATAGATGGTGCGCCCTAGAGGATTCGAACCTCTGACCTACAGCTTCGGAGGCTGTCGCTCTATCCAGCTGAGCTAAGGGCGCGTCGTGCGCGGAAATGAGAAGAACGGATGGCCTGCCTGGAGGGATTCGAACCCCCGACCCGCGGCTTAGAAGGCCGCCGCTCTATCCAACTGAGCTACAGGCAGCCGTGCTGCGCGACCGGCCTCCAGGAGGCGCCGTCGGTATCGGGGCGCCCAGATTTGAACTGGGGACCCCCTGCGCCCAAGGCAGGTGCGCTACCAGGCTGCGCTACGCCCCGACGGAAAACGCGCAGGCGCGGAGTGTAGAACAGGGGGTGCACGGAGTCAATTCCGGCACCCCCTAAGAGGCTTACCAGCCGAAGGAGACGTAGCCCAGCGCCCGGCGGCTCAGGAGGTCGCCGCCGAAGGACTGCCAGTGCTCCTCGTCCAGCAGGTTGCTGACGTCCAGGCCGATCTCCCAGTTCTCGTTCAGACGGTAGCCGGCGCTGAGGTCCACCAGGTCGTAGGAGGGGACGCTGCCCACGAAGACGCCCGCCGCCCAGGGGAAGTCGTCCACCCAGCGGTACTTGACCGAGCCGTTCCACCGGTCGCCCGCGTAGGAGAGGCCGGCGCTCACCTTGTTCTCCGGCGCGTTCGGCAGGAGCTGGTCGCGCACGTTCTGCTGCTTGACCTCGAAGTCGAACCAGGAGTAGTTGAGGTCCACGACCCAGCGGTTGTTGACGTAGTAGTTGAAGGCCACGTCGAAGCCCTGCGGTGTCCACCGCGCCCGAGTTGGCGTAGGAGAGCACCAGCGCCGGCTGCCCGTTGGGAAGGGTGGTCAGGCCGACGAAGTTCGGACCCAGGCCGGCCCGCAGGGTGCCGAGCACCAGCGCCGCCGCCGGAGGCCGGCAGGAACGACGGCGGTGCGTAGCCCGGGTACTGCGAGTTGACGCCGGGCAGCAGGTCGGTGACGAAGTTCTCGATCTCGCTCTGGTAGTAGTCGATGGTCAGGTAGAGCTTGGAGCCGAAGATGCCGTTGTAGCCCAACTCGTAGCTGGTGATCTCCTCCACCTCGAGGTTCGTCGTTGCCCAGGGCCAGGATCGGGATGCTGCGCAGGCCCAGCGTCTGCCCGCCGAGGAACGGCGCCAGGGCGGCCTCCAGGGGGGCGAAGGCGGTGATCGGGGCGCCGGCCGGGAGCGCGCAGGAAGAACTCCGAGTAGTTCGGCACCTGGAACGCTTCGTTGTAGGTGGCGCGGAAGCGTGTGGCTCGGGGTCGCCGCGTAGACCAGCGAGCCCTTGGGCGAGAACTGCGTGTCGTGCAGCGTGCTCTCGTCCACCCGCGCGGCGACCACGCGCCTTGAGCTTGGCGGTGAAGCTGTACTCGAGCTGGCCGAAGGCGGCCTGCTGGTCCTCCTTCTTGGCGGAGTCCATCAGGGTCTGGACGCCGGCGTCGTTGGCGGTGTCGACCTCCTGCTCGTGGTAGGCGATGCCGCCCACCAGGAAGCCCTTGCCGCCGGCGAACCCGACGTTGCCCTGGACCTCGCCGTGCAGGTTGGAGGAGTCCTCGAAGAGCAGCGCGCCCGAGGAGAGGGCCACCTGGTCCTCGGCTTTGCGCTGGTCGTAGTAGCCGAGGAAGTTCCAGTGCAGGGTGTTGAAGTTCGCCCGCATCCAGGGGCGGTCGACGTCGGTCACCTGGACGCGGCCGATGCCGGTGACGAAGGTCGGGCCTTCGATGGTGGCGGTGCCGCCCTCGACCGTGAGCACGCGGTTGTCGGCGAAGTAGTGGTCGAAGCGCAGGCCGCCGAAGCCGATCTCGGCCTCCGTCGAGCCGCAGGGGGACGGCCTCGCGGCGCAGGCAGTTGGTCTGGAGCGTCGGGGTGCAGAGCGTGCTGTACTCCACCGAGACGTTGCGCGAGCGGTGAAGTCGTCGCTCTGCTGATAGCCGCCCACCAGCTTGCCAGTAGCAGTCGGTGCCGATGGCGCCGGCGTAGCGGAGGTCGGCGCGGACGGTGCTCAGCTCGCCGCCGGTGAGGCGGAACTTGCCGCCTTCGTTGCCGCGGGGCGACTTGGTGGTCATGTTGAGGACGCCGCTGAAGGCGTTGGCGCCGTAGAGGGCCGAGCCGGGGCCGCGCACCAGCTCCACCTTGGCGAGCTCGTCCATGGGGAACGAGACCGCCGCCCACTCCTGCGAGCCGAGGAACGGCACCGCGGGGTCGCGGCCGTCGATCAGCGTCAGGATGCGGCGGTTGAGCGAGCTGTTGAAGCCGCGGGTGTTGAAGTTGATGTCGTAGAGGCCGCTCTGGGTGAAGTCCACGCCGGGCGCGAACTCGACGAGCTTCGGCACCTGGCCGGACGGGGCTTCGCGCGCGATCTCCTCCGCGGAGATCACGGTCACGGACGCGGGCGCCTCGGTGACCCGCTCTTCCCGGCGCGACACCGAGGTGACGGTGATCGTCTCGGCGAAGCTGACGTCCCAGTCCACGGTCTTGTCCACCGTCCGGGTCTCCCCGGCCGCCACCTGGACGCCCGACTCCGTGGTCTCGTTCTCGACCAGGGAGAAGACGAGGGTGTACGTGCCCGGGGCTACGCTCTCGAACGCGTAGGCCCCGGAGGAGTCGGTCAGGACGGCCTCATCAAGGTCCTGGATGCGGACGGAGACGCCGCCCAGGGCGGTGCCGTCCTCCCGGGTCACCTTGCCTTCGATTCGGCCCCCCTCCTGGGCGAAGGCCATGCCGGCCCCCAGAAGGAAAAGGCTTGCAGCCAAGACGAAGACCCACTTGCCGCGCATTGATAACCTCCGTTCGACCTGGAAAGCCGAAAACAGAAAGACGAAAATTTTGTGACCCTTATACCTTCTCGCCATGTCGAAGTCAATCGGGAGCCGGGCTCAGCGCCGCCCGCCCGCGCGGAAAGATGTACTCTTGAGCACATAGCTGGCATGGCATCTGAAAGCAGAATGTGAAGAGTCCGGAGGAATCGCCTATCCAGGTCCGCCGAGAAAAGAAGGAAACGATGCCTTCCGCCGCGCCGACCCCATTGGACCTGAGCCCCGAGCCGCGGCCCGCGTACAGCCGCGCCCTGCTGCTGCCCGGGCCGCTCCCTCCCCTGTCCCATTTCGGCGTGAGCCTGCTGCGGCACGCCGTGGGCTCCGGCCTGCGGTACGCCCTCTACCATCTGGGGCTGCCCGTCCCCGAGACCCCGCCGGTCGAGGTCATCCGCCTGCGTCTCTACCTGGACGCCAAGGCGCTGCGCTCGCTGCTCACCCATGCGGCGGGAGGCGCCGACGTCGTGGCGGCCCTGCTGGAGCCCGGCGGACGGGGGAGCCGGCCGGCCGAGGCCCGGACCCTGGTGGACGCGCTCTCGTTCCACCGCCTCCGGCTCCTGCCCTTCCGTGCGCCATCCCGCCGCCGGGTCCAGGTCACAGGCGACGAGCCGCTGGAGGAGATCTGGCGCTACTTCCGCCGGCGGCTGGAGCGCGTGCTCGTCCGCACCCACGACGCCCTGCTGGCCGACCTGATTTCCGCCATGGACCGGCGGGCGGCGCGGGCGCAGGGGGAGGATGTCCCGCCGGTGCTCAGCCGGGGAGCCTGGAACCTGCGCACCCGCGGCCGGGGGGACCTCCGGCGCTTCGGCCTCCCCGATCTCTTGGCTCCTTCCTGGGAGGAGCAGCCCGTGCTGCTCGAAGGGGCGCGCCACGCCCTGGAGCCCCACTCCGTGCCGGGCCTGGACCGCTACCGGGGACGCTTCCGGGAGGCCTGGCGCGCCGCCCTGAGCGAGCTGGCGCCGATCTGCCGGGCCTTGAGCGCGAGCGCCGTCCGCCACAAGCTCCTGAAGGAGCCCGACGACGTCTTCTTCCTCTCGTTCGAATCCGCCGGCCATCTCGCCCGCGGCCAGCGCTCCTGGCTCGAGGCCATGGACAACCGCGCCGAGTACGAGAGCTTCCGCAAGTCCCTGGAGCCGTTCGACATTCTGGCCGACCGCCAGGAGGCATCCCCGCTGGCGGGCGAGCGGCCGGAATGGACCTGGTCTCCCCTGTTGCCGCTGCCGTGACCCGGCTATGGCATCATCGGGCGCGATGGCGACCGATGAGAAGAAGCCCCTCCGGCGGAGGTTGCGCTGGCTGGCCCTCCCTTTTTCCCGGGGAGGCTTTGCGACGTTCCGGCGGTATCTGCGCGCCCATCCTCGCGTGCGCCGGACCCTGACCGCGCTTGCCGGCGTCTGCGTTTTCTTTCTCTGCGTCCTGACCTGGCTGCTCTTCCCCTACCTGCGGACCTTCGGCGACATCGGCGCGGGTCCGGAGAACGCGCCGTCGCGGCTGTACGCCGCCCCGCTCGAAGTGCGGGTCGGGGAGGCGACCACCCTGAAGCGCCTCGCGGAGGACCTGGAAGCGCTCGGCTACCGGGACTTCGACGGCGAGGTCCTCCCCTACGGCCGCTATCGCGAGGGGGACGACGCCCTCGCCGTCCGGCTCCGGCGGCACATGTCCCCGCAGGGCCCGGTCCCCGGCCGGCTCCTGCTGATCGAGCTCCGGCGGCGCCGGATCGAGAGCCTCCGCGTCGACGGCCAGCCGGTCGAGCGGGCGGAGCTCGACGTGCCCGTCCTCGCCACGTACTACGACGGCGAGGCGCGGGAGAAGTGGCCCGTGCGGGTGCAGGACCTCCCGGAGCACGTCGTCCAGGCCGTGCTCGCGGCCGAGGACGACAACTTCTATTGGCATCCCGGCGTCTCGCCCACCGGCATCGCCCGCGCCCTGTTCGTCAACCTGCGGCGGGGCGAGGTGATGCAGGGCGGCAGCACCCTCACCCAGCAGCTCGTCAAGAACGTCTTCCTGACCTCGGAGCGGAGCCTGTTCCGCAAGATCCGCGAGGCCGTGATCGCCGTGGCGGTGGAGGTCCAGCACAGCAAGCGGGAGATCCTCCAGGGCTATCTCAACGGCATCTATCTCGGCGGCTCGCGGGGCATCCAGTACTACGGCGTGGGCACGGCGGCGCGGGCCTACTTCGGCAAGGACGCCGCCGAGCTGACGCTGGAAGAGGCGGCCGTCATCGCCGGCATGATCAAGTCCCCCGCCGCCTACTCCCCCCTGGCCAACCCCGAGCGGGCGCGGGAGCGGCGGGACGAGGTGCTGCGGCGCATGGCCGAGCTGGAGTGGATCGACGCCGCCCGCCTGGAGCGCGCGCTCAGCGTCCCGGTCGAGACCTCGCCTCTGCGCCTGGGCGGCCGGACCGCTCCGCACTTCGCCGACGCCATGGCGAACGAGGCGCGGGAGCGCTTCGGGCTGCGCCGGATGGGCAACCGCGGCCGGCATCTGTTCTCGACGCTCTCGCTGTGGGACCAGTCCCAGGCCGAGGAGGCGGTGGCCGACACTCTGGAGAGCCTCGACAGCCGGCGCCGCCGCCGGCGCAACGCCGAGCCGCTCGAAGCGTCCTTGATCTCCGCCGATCCGCGCACCGGGGCCATCCTCGCCTACGTGGGCGGCCGGGACTACTCGCGCAGCGAATTCGACCGCGTCTCGCAGGCCCACCGCCAGGCCGGGAGCACCTTCAAGCCCATCGTGCTGGTGGCGGCCCTGGAGGCCGGCAAGACGTCACCGGCCACGACGCTCAGGGACGAGCCCCTGACCCTGAGGACAGGCGGCTCCCGCTGGTCGCCGAAGAACGCCGACGGCGCCTTCCTCGGTCCCATCACCACCCGCACAGCCCTGGAGCAGAGCCGCAACGTGCCCCTGATCCGCCTCGCCATGGACGTCGGGCTCGACAAGGTGGCGGACACCGCCCGCCGCATGGGGATCGAGTCGGAGATGGAAGAGGTGCCCGCGTTGGCCCTCGGCGGCGGCGCGGACGTCACCCCGCGGGAGATCGCCACCGTCTACTCGACCCTGGCCAGCGGCGGCGTCCGCCCCGTCCTGCACGGCCTCGCCGGCGTCCTCACCCCCGAGGGGAAGCCGGTCGAGGAGGCTCAGGGGAAGAAGAAGCCCGAGCGCGTCCTCTCCCCGCAGGTGGCCTACGTCACCACGGCGGTCCTGGAAGGGGTCGTCGAGCGGGGGACCGGCCGCGGGGTGCGGCGCTACGGCATCCCCGGCGAGCTGGCGGGCAAGACCGGGACGACCAACGACGCCCGCGACAGTTGGTTCGCCGGCTACCGGCCGGACCGCGTCACCGTGGTCTGGGTGGGCCGGGACAACCCCGGCGCCACGACCCTCTCCGGCTCGCGGGCCGCGCTGCCCATCTGGGGCCGCTACATGAAGGCGGCGCTGCGCGGCTCGGAGGAGGCCGACTTCGACGAGCCGGAGGGCCTCGAGCGCGCCACCGTCTGCCGGGACAGCGGCCTCCGCGCCCGTCCGGAATGTCCGGCGACCGTGCGCGAGGTCTTCCTCCCCGGCCAGAAGCCCCGGAAGGCCTGCGATCTGGAGCACCTGCTGCCGGAGGAGGAGCAAGGGTTCGGGCTCCGCTTCAGCGACTGGCTCAAGGGGCGGCTGGACAAGATCTTCGGCGAGCAGGAGGAGCAGGAGGAGGAACGGCGGGAGCCGGAGGAGACGCCACAGGAGGAAGCGCCGCCGCCTTGAGCCCTCTTATCGCAACACCTTCAGCTCCCGCATCGCCGCCTTAGCCAGATCGACCCGCTTGTCCTTGATCGTGGCGTAGCTGGGCCCGTCCGTGTTGACGGCAAAGATATAGATATTGTCGTTGGACTCGACATAGCCCACCAGCCATCCCAGCGCCTTGCCGGAACCGACAGGACCGCCCCCCGTCTTGGCCCTGATCGTGTACGCCGCCCCCTTCTCGTAGAGCATGACGTCGCGCAGGATGTCCCGGCTCCGTTGCGAGACCCCGAGCCGGCCCTCCAGCAGCGCCCGCAGGAGCTCCACCTGCTCATCCGCCGAGATCTTGAGGCTGCTGGCCAGCCAGAACCGGTCGATGCCGCCCGAGATGTCCTGGTTGCCATACCGGAACCGGCGCAGATGATCCGCCATCCTCTTCGGCCCAACCTTCACCGCCACCTCCTGGAAGAACCAGACCGCGGAAGCCTGGAACGCGGACCGCAGACTGTGGTCCCGCTTCCACCCGTCCGGCCAGTGCGACTGCGCCGGCCGCTTCTTCGGGTCCCAACGGACGACCGCGTTCGGATCGGCGACCACCCCCGTCTCCAACGCGATCAGGGAGTTGGGGATCTTGAACGTCGAGAAGGGAGTGAATCGCTGCTGGCAGCGCTTCGGGTCAAAGCGGACGGTGCGGTCCTGCCAGGTGTCGTAGAGGACGAAGGCGGTGTCGGTCCCCTTCAGGACTTTGGCGATGCGCTGCTCGGCGTCGGGTGGGAGGGGGGCGGGGCGGGCGGGGACGGGATGGGAAATTAGGAGGAAGAGAATCAGGGCTGCGACCGCACTCTTGAACATGAGACCTCCGCAGGACCGGTATACGGAGTCCGGCTCACTCACGTTTTCAGATAAACATAAAACCGGTGCTTAGTTGGAGTGAAGCTAAACTCGTGGACTGCGAGCAAGCCCGAACCGCTACCCCGCCCGCGCGGCAAGGCGCGGACGGGGCCTAAGAAGGGCTAGGAAGATGGCTTCTTAGCCGCATCGTAGTCCACGGTAGTCTCGATGGGTAGGTGGGGTTGAACCGGGCGGACGTGGCGCGGTAGCGGGCGGACCTCAACTCTCAGGCCCAACTCACGGGCGACGGGCTTAAACCAGCCGTCGGTTGTATAAATCGCGGCACAACCTTGAGCCTCTGCGGTCGCGAGGATCATTGCATCAACTTTGACCTGTTGCCGCGTGGCTTTCTTGGCCTTCCCGAGTTCCCACATCCGCCGGGTAATGCGGTTCGCAATCACGGCGGCTTTCGTGTTGAGCGGCCAGATCATGAAGGACGTTTCAGTGTCTAGGTCGCAGTGACAGCATTCGGCCCAAGCTGCTGCCGGAATGCCGATAACCTCGCCCGCGTCCTCATGCTCTAGCAGGATGCTCTCGGCTCGTTCCCTGGCGCGGGGTTCTGCCGAGCCGCCGCCCGCGAGAATCACTACGATTGTAGAGTCAAGCGCAATCTCTCTTGCCACTCACTCTCTCCTGTCTTCTTCGCGTTCGGCTAGCAACTCTTCTACGCTGCCGACGGTGAGGGTAACCGGAAGGCGGTTGCCGTGCTCGCGGTAGACTTCGGCAAGGTGGACATCCCGCCATTCTAGGAGATCAAGGATCGCGAGGTCTTCAAGCTCTAGGGTGCTCGCGTTCCATGTCGCCTCGACACGTAGTTTAACAGTGTCATACAGGTGTGCCCCCAAGCGTTTGGCGATACCTTTCCTGTCCCGCCCCTTTACGTGATACGTGCCGGTCCCGCCGCTCAAGAATTCAAGAGAGACTGTCGGCGGGGAATCCCCTCCTGCACGTTTGATAATCGCGTATATCTCGTCGATGCCGCGCATCGGCTCCGGTTGTTTGAGGAGTAAGCGTTCTTTGTAGCGGGCATCAAACTTCAAAACCCGCGTTTGAGGCTCCTTGGCGGGTGGGACCTCTTTCTTGGGTCTCTTGGGCGGTACTTCTATCAAGGTGACGTAGGACCACTTCGCGCTCGGGGTGCCTACGTGTTTCCTTACGAATTGCCGGCCCTGGCGGTTCAGGGTGTGACGCTGAGCCTTCCTGCGGAAGGTCTGGACCTGAGGGCGGAGCTTCTCCGCGAAGTTAGTGTGAATAGCAAGAAGTGTAGAAGCCTTGCCAAGAACCTCAATTTGGGGGTCAAGAGAACGCCAGAGATCCTCATCCGTACCTTCCTCAGCGATGGCGGCTAGTAGATCCCGCACCATCTCCATAGCGGAAAGCGGCACTAGACCAGATCGGACCTCGCCGCCCCCGATCTTGATTTCTAGCAGCTTATCCATGGCTTAAAAACCTCGTGAATTTTGCGTTTGCTACACCCATATTACGCCTGACTACCGCTTCCCGCAAGGCTAGTCTGGAATGTCCAGGAGCCGGCGAAGCGCCTCTCGGACGATCTCCGCCTCGGGCCTGCGCTCATTGAAGGCTCGGAGCCGCAGCGCCTCTGCCTCGTCCTGGTTAAACCACACGGTCTTCCGCACCATCCCCGATTTGTTGATGGTGGTGGTGCCGCCACGTGGCCCAACGTTGCTTTTAGGCATCCCGGTTCCTGCGTACATCCGTACGTTATCAGCACGTACAGCGGTAAGCCTGTACGTCTGTATGATCCTACGCCTATACGCTTGGCGTATATGCACCTCTACAGCTTGACGTAGGTACATCGCTACGCCATACTCGCCGGTCTGCGGATGTTCAAGAGAGGTGTCGCGAACAAGAAGAGATGAGACGCAAGCGGGAGGGGGCATGCCCTTCCCCTGAGACCAACGGCCCGACGGAGTGCTGGGTAAACACCCCGCCGGACCTACCGAGCACAGGAGAACACCCTATGCCCGAGCACGAAGTCTACGCTGCGATCTGAGGCCGTTCCTCCCGTGGTCAACCCCAAGGACAACGGACTTTCCCACCTTCCGTCAGACGTTCTTGTTCTTCGTAGCCTCACCGGAGGTCAATGCCGCATCTCCTTGGAGATGCAGAACGTCACGAAGCACGCACAGAGGCGTTTGCGCCTGCGACCTCAACTGGTGGACTGCAAGGGGAGGCCTCGCGGCCTCCCCCCTCCAGTCCTGCCTCTACTGCTGAGCCGCGCCCTTCGTCTCCGGGTTCTCCGGGGTCGGGTTGGGCTGCTCTGTCGCGGCCTTCTTCCGGCGCGCCGGGCGACGGGGCGGGACCCCGAAGCCGAGGAGCGTGTCGTTGTCGAAGCCGAGCGCGCCCCGGAGTTGCGCCGCCAGGCGGGTCCGGAGATCACGACCCCGGCGCTCGACCTCGCGCCGCCTCTTCACGGTGTCCTGCAACCGACCGCGCAAGTCCTGCTGCTCCTGATCGAGCGACCTCGCCTCCGCAAGGAGGCTTTCGAGTTCCTGCGAGTGCGGGTTCAGATACGGAAGGTCCGCAAGGCGCGGCCTGAGGGCTCCCAACAGCAGATCCCAGTCCGCGATGTACTTCGCCAGTGTGTATCCAGCCATGTTCTCTCCTTTCTTTGGTTAGCTCTTTCTGTCCTTATCCAAGGCATGTTCAATCCACGGCATCCTCCTTTCCTGAAATCGCGACATCTCAGCGTTGCAACTGTAGACATATACAGTACCGATACGGGAACAGTCTAAGGCAAACTTCCGTACCAGTCAATAACCGAGCCAGATTAGGAATGGACTGCCTCGATGGAGCGCTCGACTGCCTCGAAATTGCACTGAGCCCTGTCGATCGAGCGCAAGACCCCGCGATTCAGGCGCTCGACCCGGCGTGTTTTGCGGTGGACCGTCCGTGTTTTGCGTTGAACCCTTGGGGTTCAGTGAATCCGCACGCTTCGCGAGCGCTTGGAAGCGGGGGATTTCCGTCGATCCGGGAAGGTTGAGCGGAATTCTTCCGGGGTAGAGCGCTGGAAAGGCGAGGTAGAGTGCTGAAAAGGCGAGGTAGAGCGCTGGAGAGGCGGGGTTCTACGCAAAAATCCGCGGCGGCTCCACAGAAGCGGGCGTGTCTTCGCTCAGAAGGACGTTCCCTTCCTTATCCATGTAGCGGCCCTGGCCGATGTCGAGGAGGCAGCGGTTGCGGCCCTGGCGCTTGGCCTCGTAGAGGGCCTCGTCCGCGAAGAGGATCAGCTCGGCGCCGGTCTTGATGTAGAGCTCCGGGAAGGAGGCCACGCCGGCGCTCAGGGTCAGAGGGACGCGCCGGTCGTCCACCTGGAAGTCCAGCGCTTCCACCGACCGGCGGAGACGCTCGGCCGCGGCCAGGGCGTCCTCCCCGGCCGTCCCCTCCATCAGGAGGATGAACTCCTCGCCGCCGTAGCGGCAGCAGAGGTCCTCGGTGCGGCGCATCTGCTTGAGCACCCCGGCGACGGCGACCAGGGCGGCGTCCCCGGCCGGGTGGCCGAAGGTGTCGTTGATCTTCTTGAAGTGGTCGAGGTCGCAGAGGATCACGGCCATCGCCTCGCCGGTCTCGCAGCAGCGGGCGTGGACCTCGTGCAGGCGCCTCTCCAGGACGCGCCGCATGGCGACGCCGGTCAGGGGGTCTTCTTTGGATTCCCGGTCCAGGAGGAGGCGCTGGATCGAGTTGGTCATCTGCGGCAGCAGGCGGTCCAGCAGCTCGATTTCGCGGGGATCGATGCGGCGCGGGTCGCACCAGAGGCGGATGCGGGCCAGGACGGTGCCGTCCGGCCGCGAGCGGAGCGCCCGCTCCACGATCTGCCAGGGGGTGCGGCGATGAAAGCCCGGCAGGGCCGGCGGATAGCGCTCGGGCTCGGGGACGCCCTCCTCCAGCTCCTCGGTGCCGCGGCGCCACCACCAGCTCTTGAACTCGCTCCCCGGGGCCATGGCCTCGAACTGGAACCAGAAGAGGGTCGGGATGACCCGCGTGCACTCGATGCGGCTGCGGTCCGCGACGGCCGCCATCTCTTCCTGCGGGGTGCTCATGCGCTGGCCGGCGCGGCGCAGCCGCTCGAGGTCCCGGGCGCGGTGCTCGGCCGTCTCGCGGAGGAGCCCGTGGCGGGTGACCTCGACCACGAGGCCCGCGAAGCAGGCGATGAGGAAGCCGGCGAGCCCCCAGCCGGCCGCGTCTCCCGCCAGGAGGAAGCCGGCGCCGGCGAGCCAGCCTCCCAGGTCCAGGGTCAGAGGAAGGAAGACGTGCGGCCATCGGATCGGGGCTTCGGGCCGCCGGATCTTGCGGTCCGCCAGATCGAGGGCGATCCGCACGAGGAAGTAGGCCTCGGCCGCGGCGGCCAGGGTCGCGACGGGGCTCCAGCGGTCCACCAGCCAGGCCCAGGCGCAGCCGGCGGCCAGGGCGGCGAGGGCCGTGCGGCCGGTGTCCTCCAGGATGCGAGGGAAGATCGCCCGCCGCTCCGGAGGCGGGGTGGAGCTCATCCGCCGCAGGAACCGCAGCGACAGCTCGGACACCAGGAAGGCCGCGGCGGCCAGAGTGGCGGCGGGAGCGGCGCCCGAGAGCCGGAAGGCCACCGGGAGGATCATGACGCCAAGCCCGAAGGTGGCGCTCCCCGCCGCCGGCCGGTGGCACGCCGAAGCGGCCCCGGCGAAGAGGAGGGTCACCAGCAGCCACGCCGGCATCGGACCGGCCGCGTTCAGGGCGGGGACGCGATAGGCCACGCCCAACGCCAGGGTCCCTCCCAGGACGGGGACCAGGGACGCCCAGAGGTCGCGGGGCGATCGGGAGCGCTTCATAACGGCTGAGGTCTGGAGGATGGTACCACTGCGAGGCCTTACTCCCCCCGGCCACTGGAAGAGAGGGGAAAAACAGCAACGACCTAAAGGACCCAAAGGACATAAAAGACCTAAAGGACGGCGGAAGCTTCGTCTTCGTCCTTTATGTCCTTTGGGTCCTTTAGGTCCTTTAGGTCGTTCTTGCCTCGAGGTCCCGCGCCGCCGGAAGCACTCCGAACCCATCCGCCTCCCCGACGCCGGCGAGGACGGCCTCCGCCACCGCCCGCTCGGCCAGGACGCCGATCTGGTTGACCTGGGCCTTGCGCTCGCCGGTGGAGAGGACGACGACCAGGTCGCCGTCGTAGAGGGAGAGGGCGGGGACGAGGGTGCGGTAGAGGCCGCCGAAGGCCATGTGGCAGACCTTGAGGGCCGATGCCTTGGGAAGGGTGGCGTCGGTCAGGACCACGGCCAGAGTGGTGTTCCCCTCCCAGGGATGGCCCGCGTCGGGCGGCAGGTTCGCCAGGACGCGCTCGGCGTGGGCGAGCTCCCGGGAGTCCGGAGCCGTCCGGCAACCGGCGAGGAGGGAGCCGTCCAGGCGGCGGACGTCGCCGAAGGCGTTGACGGCCACGGCGGCGGCCACCGTCGGGCCGTCCGGGACGGTCAGGCTGGCGAAGCCGAATCCCCCCTTCATGCCGCTGAGTGGACCCAAGGCCTTGCCCACCGTGGCCCCGGTCCCGGCCCCGACGCTCCCGACCGCCACGGGACCTTGAGAGGCCCCTGCCAGGGCGGCCTCCACGAGAGAGTCGGAAGGAGCCACCGCCTCGCCGAGCCCGAGGTCGAAGAGGATGGCCGTGGGAACGATGGGCACGGGCGCGATGCCGGTCTGGAAGCCGTAGCCGCGCCGCGCCAGCCAGTCGATCACCGGATCGGCGGCGGCCAGCCCGTAACCGCTGCCGCCGGCGAGGACCACCGCGTGGGCCTTGCTGGAGACGTGCATCCCGGAGACCAGGGAGTCGAACTGCCGGGTGCCCGTCGCGGAGCCCCGCACCTCGGCCGCCGCCAGGACCCCCTCGGGGCAGAGGATCACGGTGACGCCGGTGAGCCGCTCGCGGTCCGTGCCATGGCCGATGCTGAAACCGGGGATCGTGAGGGAACGGGTGGGCGGAGGGAAGGAGGACGGGGCCATGGGCCGGTGATTCTATCTGGGGCGGCCGTGAAACTTGCCACGCCTGGCTTTCCAAACTATCCTGTCGTGCTTCGAGAGAGCACGATGCCGGAATCAATGATGCACTCCAGGGCTGAAGCCTCGTCCGTCGCCTGGAGCTGGCGCGACCGCGCCGGCCAGGCGGAGCGCGCCCGTGCCCGCGAGGCCGCCTCCGCACGCTCCCGGGGCGTGGTGGGCGGCCTGATCGGCCTTGCCGTGGCGGCGGCCATCTATTATTTCTTCCGCCGCCCGGTCCCGGCCGGGACCGTCGCCGCCATCGCGGCGGTCCTGACCCTAATCGCCCTGGTCTCGCCGCTCGGGCTGCACAAGAAGGTCACCCGCGTCCTCCAGCGCTTCGCCCACGGGGTGGGCGCGGCGGTCACCTGGGTTCTGATGACCCTCCTGTACTACCTTGTCTTCCTGCCGACGGGGGCGCTCCTGCGGGCCCGGCGCAAGCTCGGCATCACCCGAGGCGCCGACCGCGGCCTGCCCACCTACTGGGTCCCGGCCCGGGAGCGGGCGCGGACGCCCGAGTCCTACCGCAGGCAGTTCTAGCCGTGAAGCTGCTCGGCATCAGTTGCTACTACCACGATTCGGCCGCCTGCCTGGTGGACGGCGGGCGCATCGTCGCCGCCGCCCAGGAAGAGCGGTTCACCCGCAAGAAGCACGACGACGGGTTCCCGTTCCACGCCGTCCGCTACTGCCTGGCGGAGGGGGGCGTGGGCAAGGGGGAGCTCGACGGGGTCGTCTTCTACGACAAGCCGCTGCTCAAGTTCCACCGCATCCTGGAGACCTACCTCACGGTCGTGCCCAGGGGGCTGCGCTCGTACGTCATGGCGGTCCCCCTCTGGCTGCGCGAGAAGCTGTGGATCCCGCCCAAGATCCAGGACGCCCTGGACGAGTGCGGCGTGGGCGAGCCGAAAGACATCTTCTTCACCGAGCACCACGAGTCGCACGCGGCGTCGGCTTTCTACCCCTCGCCCTTCGAGGAGGCGGCCGTGCTGACCCTCGACGGCGTGGGCGAGTGGGCGACCACCACGATCGGCGTGGGCGAGGGGCACAAGCTCCAGCTCCTCCACGAGATCGACTTCCCCCACTCCCTGGGGCTCCTCTACTCGGCCTTCACCTACTTCACCGGCTTCCGGGTGAACTCGGGCGAGTACAAGCTGATGGGCCTCGCGCCCTACGGCGAGGGGAAGTACACCGACGCCATCAGGCGAGAGCTGATCGACATCCGGGAGGACGGCTCGTTCCGGATGAACATGGACTACTTCGGCTACCTCGACGGCCTGGAGATGACCAACGGCAAGTTCGCGGCGCTGTTCGATGGGCCGGCCCGCAAGCCGGAGTCGCCGATCTCCCAGCGCGAGATGGACCTCGCGAAGTCGATCCAGGAGGTGACCGAGGAGGTCGTCCTCAAGCTCGCCCGCCACGCCCGGGAGATCACCGGCAAGCGCTACCTGTGCATGGCCGGCGGCGTGGCCCTGAACTGCGTGGCCAACGGCGTGCTGCTGCGGGAGGGGATCTTCGAGGACCTCTGGATCCAGCCCGCGGCCGGCGACGCCGGCGGCGCCCTGGGCGCGCCGCTCGCCGTCTGGCACAACGCGCTGGGGAACCCGCGGCGGGTGACGGTCTCCGGCGGCAAGCCCCGGGACGCCATGCGGGGCGCGCTGCTCGGCCCCGACTTCCCCCGCGGCCCGATCCAGGAGTACCTGGACTTCCACGGCTACCCCTACGAGGAGCTCTCCGACGCCGACTGGGCGGCGCGGATCGCCGGGCTGATCGCCGGGGAGAACGTCATCGGCCTCTGCCAGGGGCGGATGGAGTTCGGCCCGCGCGCCCTCGGCGGCCGCTCGATCGTCGGTGACGCCCGGTCGCCCAAGATGCAGTCGGTGATGAACCTGAAGATCAAGTACCGGGAGAGCTTCCGGCCGTTCGCGCCGAGCGTGATGGAGGAGCGGGTCTCGGACTTCTTCGAGCTGGACCGGCCGAGCCCCTACATGCTGCTGGTGGCGGACGTGGTGGAGCGGCGGCGCATCCCCAAGCGGGGGGACGAGCGGGACCTGCCCCTGCTGGAGTGGGTCAACCGGCCGCGCTCGGACGTGCCGGCCGTCACCCACGTCGACTACTCGGCCCGTATCCAGACGGTGAGCCGGGAGGACAGCCCGCGCTACCACGCGATCCTCTCGGAGTTCGAGAAGCTCACCGGCTACGGCGTCATCGTCAACACCAGCTTCAACGTCCGGGGCGAGCCCATCGTGTGCACGCCGGAGGACGCCTACCGCTGCTTCATGCGCACCGAGATGGACTATCTTGTCCTCGGTCCTTTCCTCCTCGACAAGCAGGCCCAGCCCAGGCTGGAGGAGAAGGGGGACTGGCGGCAGGAGTTCCAGCTCGATTAGGAGAAGGTCATGCGCAAGCTTCGCTACGTCGGCTCGCTGTTCGGGGAGATCCTGCAGTTCGCCAGGCAGAACAAGGTGTACTGGATCGTCCCCCTGGTGCTGATCCTGGGCCTGGTGATCCTGCTGGTCGTCACCAGCCAGGGCGCCGCGCCGTTCATCTATACGCTGTTCTAGGGGGGTAACGGGGGGTAGGGTTGCCCTCCCCCCGGGCTTCAGCCACAATAGCCGGACCGATGCGTCGCTTCAAACCTGTTCATGCTTTCGCAGTCGTCGTGGTTTTCATGGCGTTGATCTGGGTTGCCCAGACCACGCTGGAGGGCCGGCTGAACCCGACCGGGTTCCAGAAGGTCACCCCCGACCGGAGCGGGCAGGTGCGGATCAGCGTCGAGGAGCTAGGCCCCCAGGAGGTCCGGTACTACCGCTTCCTCAACTCCGGCAACCAGGAGGTCCTGTTCTTCGTGGGGCGGGACAACGCCGGGCACGTGCAGGTCGCCTTCGACGCCAACGAGGAGTGCTTCAAGGCCAAGCGGGGGTACCGGCACGAGGGGGAGTGGCTGGTTTGCAACAAGTGTGACAAGTCGTTCCGTCTGTCGACGGTGAACTCGGGGGGCGGGGGTTGTACGCCGGTCCCGGTCCGGCACCAGTTGGAGGGGGAGCAGTTGGTGCTGGCCGAGTCCGACATCCTCGAAGGTTGGCGTTTCTTCCGCTGAGGGGCGCTTTCGACAGGGACAACTGACGTGGAATCAGAGCTTTGACGGCTAGCCCCGCGATGTTGTATCTTCGCGCGGTCCGGAAAGGGTAGCCATGTGCGCAGCCGACTTCGTGCTTTACGAGGAGGAGTTCAAGCACCTTGAGGAGGCCCTGCGCCGTCTGCGCCAGGAGGCCAACGCCAAGGCCGTCTTCCTCATCGACAAGAACGGCCAGCAGATCGCCGCCGCGGGGGAGATCGAGCAGTTCGACACCACGTCGCTCGCCTCGCTGACGGCCGGCAACGTGGCCGCGACCGACGGGTTGGCGAAGCTGATCGGCGAACGGGAGTTCTCGGTTCTGTTCCACGAGGGCCAGCAGGACCATATCCACATCTCCATCGTCGCCAAGCGCGCCATCCTGGTGGTCATCTTCGACGACCGCTCTTCCCTCGGCCTCGTGCGCCTGCGGGTCAAGCGGGCCAACGCGGACCTGGAGAAGATTTTCGAAGTGATGTTGCAGAAGGGCGAAAGAGGAGCGCCAGGGGCGGCCCACGCGAGCCCATTTTCCGAGATCACCGACGACGACATCGACGCGCTGTTCGGCGAGTAGCCGCGGACGCGAGACGGCGGCCCGAGAGCGCCGCGGTCCCGCCGGGAGCCCCCGGGACCCGGTGAGGCGTATGGGCGCCGGGTGATAAACGAGGCATCGAAGATGACTTTCATCAATTACGCCAGCAAGGAGATCAACTGCAAGATCGTCTACTACGGTCCCGGCTTGTGCGGGAAGACGACGAATTTGCAGTACATCTACAACAAGACCGCCCCGGAATCGAAGGGCAAGATGATCTCCCTGGCCACCGAGGCCGACCGGACCCTGTTCTTCGACTTCCTTCCCCTCGACCTCGGGAGCATCCGCGGGTTCACGACCCGGTTCCACCTCTACACCGTCCCCGGCCAGGTGTTCTATGACGCCAGCCGGAAGCTGATCCTCAAGGGCGTCGACGGCGTCGTCTTCGTCGCCGACAGCCAGCAGGAGCGGATGGAGGCGAACATCGAGTCCATCCGCAACCTGGAACAGAACCTGAAAGAGCACGGTTTCGACCTGGCGACGATCCCGTACGCCCTGCAGTTCAACAAACGGGACATCCCCAACGTCACGCCGGTGGATGAGATGTACCGCACGCTGAACTTCAAGCGGGAGCCCACGTTCGAGGCCGTGGCGACGACGGGAGTCGGAGTGTTCGACACCCTGAAGTCGGTCGCCAAACAAATCCTGATCGAGCTCAAGAAGCGCTAGCGAGAGGACGTCACGTCATGGCCAAGGCCACCAAAGCGAAGCCCCAGCCCGAAAAGCCCAAAGTCCCGGCCCGGCCCGCCGGCGATCCGGACCTCGACGCCTTCACCGCGGGTCTCTCGGCCCTCCAGAGCAAGGACTGGGCGAAAGCCTCGGAGCTGCTGGAGCGGGTCGTCGGGGAGACCGACCGCCCTGAAGTGCGGGAGCGGGCACGCCAGTTGCTGGCGGTTTCCCAGCAGAAGGCTCAGGAGGCAGGGGGGAAGGCGGCGAAGGAACCCGAGGCCGATCCGTACCTCCTGGCCGTCTACCAGAAGAACCGCGGCGAGTTCCAGGCGGCCCTGGACCTCTGCCGCAAGGACGGGCGGGAGACCAAGGACGAGCGCTTCGCGTATCTGGCGGCGTCGATCCACGCCGTCGAGGGCCGCATCGAAGAGGCGGCGCAGGCGCTGAACCGGGCGGCCGAGCTCAACCCCAAGAACCGCATCCATGCCTTCCACGACCCCGACTTCGCCGAGCTCCGAAAGAACCGGGACTATCGCCCCCTCTTCGGTCTCTCCTGACCCGGCGCGCCCCCCCGGCAAGGCCCTGGCGGCCATCGGCGGGGGCACCGGGTTGTCCGCCCTGCTGCGCGGCCTCAAGCACCACGTCGGAACCGAGCGGCTGCGCCAGCTCACCGGCGTCGTCACCGTCACCGACGACGGCGGCTCCTCCGGCCGGCTGCGCCGCGAGTTCGGCGTCCTGCCGCCGGGGGACATCCGCAACTGCATCGTGGCCCTGGCGGACGACGAGGACCTCCTCGCCCGCCTCTTCCAGTACCGCTTCCCCAACGGCGACGGTCTGCTCGGCCACTCCTTCGGCAACCTGTTCCTGACCGCCCTCACCGGCATCACGGGGGACTTCCACCAGGCGATCCTCACCGCCGAGTCGGTCCTCTCGGTACGCGGCAAGGTCTTCCCGGCCACCGTCAACGACGTCCGGCTGCGGGCGCGCGGCGTCTCGGGCCGGATCTACGAAGGCGAGTCGGAGGTGGGCCTCTCGGGCGAGAAGCTGGCGGCGGTGGAGATCGACCCCCACGCGCCGCCGGCCTTCCCGCCGGCGGTGGGGGCCCTGGAGAAGGCCGATCTCATCCTGCTCGGCCCCGGATCGCTCTACACCTCGATCCTGCCGAACCTGCTGATCCCGGGCATCCGCCAGGCGGTGACCAAGTCGAAGGCGCGCAAGGTCCTGCTGCTCAACCTGATGACCCAGCCGGGCGAGACCGACGGCATGACCGGGGTCGACCACCTGGAGGCGCTGCTGCGCTTCACCGGTCCGGGCGTCATCGACGCCGTGCTGGTCAACTCGACCGAGATCCCCGAGCCTCTGCTGGCCCACTACGCCGAAACCGGCTCGGAGCCGGTCAAGTGCGACCGCGAGGCCCTGGAGGCGCTCGAGGTCGGCATCGTCGAGGCCGACCTCCTGGCCGAGGGCGACTACATCCGCCATGATTCGGCCAAGCTCGCCCGCGCCGTGCTGAGCCTGACCTAGGAGATCCGATGTCCGACCACCGCCCGCGCGTCGCCGTGATCCTGGCCGCCGGCAAGGGGACGCGCATGAAGTCCTCCCTGCCGAAGGTCCTGCACCGGGCGGCCGGCCAGCCGCTCCTCCAGTGGGTGATCGACGCCGCCCGGACCGCTGGCTGCGAGCGCATCCTGGTGGTCGTCGGCCACGGCGCCGAGCGCGTCCGCGAGGAGATCGCCGGGGACGACCTCGGCTGGGTCCTTCAGGCCGAGCAGAAGGGCACCGGCCACGCCCTGGCCCAGGCCGAGCCGGAGATCCCGGGCGAGGCCACGGTGCTGGTCCTCTCCGGTGACGTGCCCCTGCTCCAGCCGGCCACCCTGGCGCGCCTCGCCGAGGGCGCCGCCGAAGGCTGGGGCGCCATGGCGGTCGCCGAGCTGGACCAGCCGGGCTCCCTGGGGCGGGTGATCGTGGACGGCTCCGGAGCGTTCCAGAGGATCGTCGAGGCACGGGACGCTTCCCCCGAGGAGCTGGCCGAGCGGCGGATCAACGCCGGCATCTACGCCTTCCCCGCGCCGGACATCTTCGACTCCCTGCGGAAGGTGGACGCCAACAACGCCCAGGGGGAGATCTATCTCACCGACGCCGTCACCAAGGCCGCGAGCGAAGGGAAGCCCGTGCGGCTGGTGAAGCTCGGCGATCCGGACGAGGCGCTGGGGGTCAACGACCGCTCCGAGCTGGCCCGCGTCCACCGCCTGCTCCTGGACCGCCGCCTGCTGGACCTGATGAAGTCCGGCGTCACCATCCTGGACCCGGCGCGGACCGTGGTCGATCCCGGCGTGCGGATCGGCGAGGATACGGTGATCCATCCCGGGGTGTCCCTCCTCGGCCACACCTTCATCGGCCGCGAGTGCACCCTCCACCAGGGCGCCTGGCTCCGGGATACCCTGATCGGGGAGGGAGTAACCATCGAGCCCTACAGTGTTCTGGATTCCGCGGAGGTGGGGGACGGCTGCCGGGTGGGTCCCTTCGCGCGGCTGCGACCGGCATCCCGCTTGCTGGAGGGTGCCCGGGTGGGCAACTTCGTCGAGGTGAAGAATTCAGAGCTCGGGCCGGGAGCCAAGGTGAACCATCTCGCCTACGTCGGCGACGCCACCGTGGGCGACGGCGCCAACCTGGGCGCCGGCGTGGTCACCTGCAACTATGATGGCGAGCGGAAGCACGCCACCGAGATCGGCCCCGGCGCCTTCATCGGCAGCGACACCATGCTCGTGGCGCCCGTAAAAGTGGGCGCCGGAGCCTCGACGGCCGCGGGCTCGATCATCACCAAGAACGTCCCCGACGGGGCGCTGGCGGTGGGCCGGGTGCGGCAGAAGAACCTGGACGGTTGGGCCGGAGGGCTGCGCCGCAAGCGCGGCCAATCCAAGAAAGAGGACTAGCCATGTGCGGAATCGTGGGATACGTGGGGCAGCGCGAGGTCGTGCCCCTGCTGATGGACGGCCTGCGCCGGCTGGAGTACCGGGGCTATGACTCGGCCGGCGTCGTGGCGGTCGAGGACGGGCAGTTCCAGACCGTCAAGGCCGAGGGCAAGCTGGACCGGCTCAAGGAGAAGCTGGAGAAGCATCCCCTCTCCGGCCGCTACGGCCTCGGCCACACCCGCTGGGCCACCCACGGCCCGCCGAGCGAGCGCAACGCCCATCCCATGGTGGACTCCCGCCGCCGCCTGGCGCTGATCCACAACGGCATCATCGAGAACTTCATGCCGCTCAAGAAGCGGCTGATCGCCGAGGGCTGGACCTTCACCTCGGACACCGACACCGAGGTGGTGGCGAACCTCATCTCCTCCTACCTGAACGGCAGCCTGCGCGACGCGGTCGCCAAGGCGGTCAAGGAGCTGGAGGGAATGTACGCCTTCGCCGTGGTGACCCTCGAGAGCGACCAGGAGATCGTGGCCGCCCGCCAGGGTCCGCCGCTGGTCATCGGGCTCTGCGAAGGGGAGCAGTTCCTGGCTTCGGACCCGGCGGCCCTCCTCGCCTACACCAAGGACGTGATCTTCCTGGAGAACGGCGACATCGCGCGGCTCACCCCCGCCGGGGTCGAGGTCTGGGACCGCGCCGGCCAGACGATCAAACGCCCCGTCCAACGGCTGAACTGGGACCCGATCCAGGCCGAGAAGGGCGGCTACAAGCACTTCATGCTCAAGGAGATCCACGAGCAGCCGCAGGTCGTGCAGGAGACCTTCGGCGGGCGCGTGGACTTCGAAAGCGCCGAGATCCTCTTCGACACCGTCAAGCTGACCCACGAGGAGCTGGAAAAGGTCGAGCGCCTCCACCTCCTGGCCTGCGGCACCTCTTGGCACGCGGCCCTGATCGGCAAGTTCCTGATCGAGGAGATCGCCCGCGTGCCCGTCGAGGTGGACTACGGCTCCGAGTACCGCTACCGCGACCCGATCGTCTCCGACCGGGTGCTGGCGGTGGGGATCTCGCAGTCCGGCGAGACGGCCGACACCCTTTCCGCCATGGAGGCCGCCCGGGACCGCGGAGCGCGCCTCTTCTCCGTCTGCAACGTGATCGGGAGCCAGGCGACGCGCATCAGCGAGGGGGTGATCTACACCCACGCCGGCCCCGAGATCGGCGTCGCCTCGACCAAGGCCTTCACCACCCAGCTCGTGGCGCTGTACCTGCTGGCCCTCTACCTGCGGCAGGTCAAGACCGGCAAGGTCGAGCCGCACTTCCTGGAAGAGCTGACGCGCCTGCCCCAGGCGGTCGACGAGGTCATCCGCCTCCAGGAGCGGCACATGGACGAGCTGGCCCGCAAGTATCACCGCTCGCAGAACTTCCTCTATCTGGGCCGGGGGATCAACTACCCGATCGCCCTGGAAGGCGCGCTGAAGCTCAAGGAGATCTCCTACATCCACGCCGAGGGCTATCCCGCCGGCGAGATGAAGCACGGTCCCATCGCGCTGATCGACGAGAACATGCCGGTGGTGGCCATCGCCACGGGGGACCACGTGGCGGAGAAGGTGATGAGCAACATGCAGGAGGTCAACGCCCGCGACGGCATCGTCATCGCCCTCACCGACCACGATCCGGAGGAGCTCGAAGGCATCGCCGACGAGATCATCCAGGTCCCGACCGTCTCCGCCTGCCTGCAGCCGATCGTGAACGTGATCCCGCTGCAGCTTCTCGCCTACTTCATCGGCGTCCGGCGCGGCGCGGACGTGGATCAGCCGCGGAACCTGGCGAAGAGTGTGACGGTGGAGTGAGGCTCCTCCGGCGGGGTCCCCCCGGGACCCCCGCCGATATACTCCGCCGCATGGCCTCTCCCTCGTCCCCGTCCCAGATCTATACCCACCGCCGCGACACCTTCGCTGCCGAGGAGGCCCGGCTGGCCCGGATCTCCTTCCGGTTCTCCCTCTTTCGTGGCGCGCTGTTCCTGCTCTTCGTCGCCTGCCTGGCGGTGATCTTGATCCAGTCGCGGACGCGGGAGTGGGAGTGGTGGACCGGTGCGGCGTTCTGGTTCGTGGCGTTCATGGCGGTGCTGCCGTGGCACGACCGGATCATTCAACGGCAACGACGGCAGGGAGAGCTGCGGCAGATCAACGAGGAGGGATTGCTCCGGCTCGCCCGGGACTGGGAGCGTCTGCCGTTGCTGGCCCTCCCCGAGCCTGATGACTCCGAGCGTCCCGTGGCCCGCGACCTCAATCTCTTCGGCCGGGCCTCCCTGGCCCATCTGCTGGGGACGGTCCACACCCCCTACGGCAAGTCGATCCTGGCGGACTGGCTGCTCCACCCGGCGGAGCCTCAGGAGATCGCACGGCGGCAGGCGGCGGTCGCCGACCTCGCGCCGCGGATCGACCTGCGGCAAGAGCTCCAGGCGGGCGTCCGCCCCATGGAGCAGAAACCGCCGGACCTGGAGTCCTTCCTCCGGTGGGCCGAGGGGGAGCCGTGGATGCTGCGGCGTCCCGGGCTGACCTGGGTGGCCCGGATCTTCGCCGTGCTGGCGCCGGCGGCGCTCTTCGGAGCCATCTTCACGCCCCTGCCGGCGTGGCCTTTTCTGCTGCTGGCCACGATCAACTTCATCGTCAGCTATGTCTTCGCGGCGCCGGTCCACGGCGCTTTCGATCTCCTGGAGTCCAAGGACGGCGAGTTCCAGCTCTACGCGCGGGCGCTGGAGAAGATCGCGGGACATCCCTCGGTTTCCGAGGACCTCACTCTTCAGGCGAGGCCCGCCCACGACTGGATGGAGGTCCTCCATCGCGGAGTGGAGCTGTCCCGCACCCGGCATTCGACCTACCTCCACTTCCCGCTCCAGACGCTCTTCATGTGGGACTTCCACGTCCTGCGCCGGCTGGAGAGATGGCAACAGGAGGCCGGTTCTCATGCGCGGGGATGGCTGGCGGCGCTGGGACGCTTCGAATGCCTCTCGGCCTTCGCGGGTCTGCGCTTCGACCATCCTGACTGGGCCTTCCCGGAGGTGGCTCCCGGGACCGACCGTTACGATGCGCAGGGCTTGGGGCACCCGCTGATCGGGGACGAGGCTCGGGTGAGCAACGACGTGACCCTGGGCCCGCCGGGGACGTTCCTGCTGGTGACCGGCTCCAACATGTCCGGCAAGAGCACGCTGCTGCGCTCGATCGGGATCAACGCGGTGCTCGCCCAGGCGGGCGGGCCGGTCTGCGCCGAGGGACTAAGGATGCCGCCGGCCACGCTGGCGACGAGCATCCTGGTGGAGGACTCGCTGGCCGAGGGCGTCTCCTTCTTCATGGCCGAGCTGAAGCGGATCCAGAAGATCGTGGAAGAGGCCGACCGCCACCGGTCAGGCGGCCGCGTCCTCCTCTACCTCCTGGACGAGATCCTGCGGGGCACCAACACCTACGAGCGCCAAGTGGCGGTCCGCCGGGTGCTCCTCCACCTCCTCCGCCGGAACGCCCTCGGCGCGATCTCCACCCATGACCTCCAGCTCGCCGAGGTGGAGGATCTGGTCTCCATGGCCGTGCCGGTCCACTTCCAGGAGACGCTCCATCCCGGCGGCGATCCGCCGATGACCTTCGACTACAAAATGCGGCCGGGAGTGGCGACGACCGTCAACGCTCTGAAGCTGATGGAGCTGGTGGGACTGCGGACGGAGGAGTAGACAGGAAGGGGAAGCGGAGCGCCACCCGGAAGCAGCGCCCCGCGGACCGGTCAGGCCTGGACGGCCTTGGTCGCCGTCGTGTGAGCGCCCGCCTCGACCGGAATGCGCATCCGGTAGAACGAACGCCAGACGAAGACCGTCGAGACCAAGAAGAAGACGCCAGCCAGGACCAGCCGCAGCGTAGGCTCCATCTCGATCGCCAGCTCCACCGCCAGGAGGCCGAAGAGGGTGGTGAACTTGATGATCGGGTTCATGGCCACCGAGGAGGTGTCCTTGAACGGGTCGCCCACGGTGTCGCCGACGACGGTGGCGGCGTGGAGCGGCGTGCCCTTCTCCTTCAGCTCCACCTCGACGATCTTCTTGGCGTTGTCCCAGGCGCCGCCGGCGTTGGCCATGAAGATCGCCTGGTAGAGGCCGAAGATGGCGATCGAGATCAGGTAGCCGATGAAGAAGAACGGCTCCAGGCAGGCGAACGCCAGGGTGCTGAAGAAGACCGTGAGGAAGATGTTGAACATGCCCTTCTGGGCGTAGGTGGTGCAGATCTCCACCACCTTCTTGCTGTCCTCGATCGAGGCCTTCTGCGAGGCCGTATCGAGCTTGATGTTGCGCTTGATGAACTCGACGGCCCGGTAGGCGCCGGTCGAGACCGCCTGCATGGAGGCGCCGCTGAACCAGTAGATGATGGCGCCGCCGGTGATCAGGCCCAGCAGGAACGGCGGGTGGAGAAGCGAGAGCTTGTCGATGTTCTCGGTCAGGCCGTTGGTGAGCACGACGATGATCGAGAAGATCAGCGTCATCGCGCCCACCACGGCGGTGCCGATGAGCACCGGCTTGGCGGTCGCCTTGAAGGTGTTGCCGGCGCCGTCGTTGGCCTCCAGGTGGTGCTTGGCGGTCTCGAAGTCGGGCTTGAAGCCGAACTCCTTCTGCAGCTCGCCCTCGATGCCGGGGATCGTCTCGATGGTGGAGAGCTCGTAGACGGACTGCGCGTTGTCGGTCACCGGGCCGTAGGAGTCGACGGCGATCGTCACCGGGCCCATGCCGAGGAAGCCGAAGGCCACGAGGCCGAAGGCGAAGATGGCCGGGGCGAGCATCAGCGTGACGGGCAGCGCCGTGCTGACGCCGAAGGCGATGCCCATCAGGGCGACGATGGTCAGGCCCATCCAGTAGGCGCTGAAGTTGCCGGCGATCAGGCCGGCCAGGATGTTGAGCGACGCGCCGCCCTCGCGGGAGGCGGTCACGACTTCCTTCACGTGAGCGGACTCGGTGGAGGTGAAGACCTTGACGAACTCGGGGATCAGCGCGCCCGCGAGCGTGCCGCAGGAGATGATCGTCGAGAGCTTCCACCACAGTGAGCTGTCGCCCGCGAGGTCCGGGATCAGCAGGTAGGAGGCGACGTAGGTGACGACGATCGAGAGGATCGAGGTCAGCCAGACCAGCGAGGTCAGCGGCGCCTCGAAGTTCATCGTGTCGGCGTTGCCGTAGCGCGCCTTGGCGATCGTCTCGTTGATGCCGTAGGAGACGCCGCTGGTGATGATCATCATGATGCGCATGACGAAGATCCAGACGAGGAGCTGGACTTGCACGGTCGGGCTCGCCACCGCCAGCAGGATGAAGGTGATGAGCGCGACGCCGGTGACGCCGTAGGTCTCGAAGCCGTCCGCCGTGGGGCCGACCGAGTCGCCGGCGTTGTCGCCCACGCAGTCGGCGATCACGCCGGGGTTGCGCACGTCGTCTTCCTTGATGTTGAAGACGATCTTCATCAGGTCGGAGCCGATGTCGGCGATCTTGGTGAAGATGCCGCCGGCGATGCGCAGCGCCGCCGCGCCCAGCGACTCGCCGATGGCGAAGCCGATGAAGCAGGGGCCGGCGTAGTCGCGCGGGACGAAGAGCAGGATGGCGAGCATGATCACCAGCTCGACGCTGATCAGCAGCATGCCGATGCTGATGCCGGCCTTCAGCGGGATGGCGTAGGTCGGGAACGGCTTGCCTTTCAGGCTGGCGAAGGCCGACCGCGAGTTGGCGAAGGTGTTGACCCGGATGCCGAACCAGGCGACGCCGTAGCTGCCGGCGATGCCGACCAGGCTGAAGAGCAGGATGATCAGCACCTTGACCGGAGCGAAGTCCCGCAGGAAGCAGAAGTAGAAGATCATCACCGCGCCGATGAAGACTTCGAGCAGCAGGATGAACTTGCCCTGGGTGACCAGGTAGGTCTTGCAGGTCTCGAAGATCAGCTCGGAGATCTCGCGCATCGAGCGGTGCACGGGCAGGTTCTTGAGCTGCACGTACTGCCAGAGGCCGAAGAGGAGCCCCAGGACGCAGACGACCAGCCCGGCGAGCAGCAGGGTGTGCCCGTCGATCCCCCCGAGGAACGATTGGCTCGCGAGGTCCGGGAGCACGAGATCGGCTTCGCTGGCGGCGAAGACGGGCGTTGCGGTGAGGATGGCGAGAACCGCCATCAGCCCGAGGAGCGGCAGCTTGCGCAGCGCCGGCCCACTGCGGGCGAGAAGGTTGCGTGTCGTCATAGTTCCTCCAATAGACTCCGATTCCCTTGGGAAAAAGCGGACCTTCACAGCGCGAGACGAGACCTCAAGATCCCGGAGAGCCCGGGCCGAGGGAGGCCGCGCCGCGCTGACAGGTTGATACCCGGGTGACTTCCGCCGGCCCGCGATCCCAGCCCTGGAGACAGGGGTACCAGAGCGGACCTGGCGTGAAGATCCGGGGGAAGGTATCACAACTGGGCGTGAATCCGAGCCGGGATCTTGCCCGCCCCGGTACGATCCCCATAGAGTCTCCTCTATACTAAGCTGGCCTGAATAGCTTTGCTCAGACGCGCTGGGGAGGACCCCGGCGCATCGACGGGTCTCCGCCGGAGGATCGACGATGCAGTTCCGTGAGCTGACCGACCGTTATCAGCTTCAGAAAATCCTGAAGTCCACCCGTTTCGGGACCATCCTGCGGGCCACCGACACCCGCACGGGCGCGACGGTCGCGGTCAAGCTCATCACCGTGCCGCCGCAGGCGGGCGTCCAGCCGGGCGCGGCGCTGATGGCCGGGGCGCCGGCCTTCCAGAAGCTGGCGGTCACGCTGGCGGGGCTCCAGCACCCGAACCTGCCTGTCGTCCTCGACTTCGGGTTCACGACGGACGGCAGCGCCTTCCTGGTGCAGGAGCTGCTGGAGGGGAGGACGCTCGACACGCTGGCCGGCTCCCCTCCCGCCCAGATGCTGAGCCTGACCGGGCAGGCCCTGGACGGGCTGGAGGCGCTGGCGAGCCGCGGGCAGGTGCATCACAACCTGTCGTCGGACAACGTCCTCGTCCTGCCGAACGGGCAGGTGAAGCTCACCGGGCTCGGCGCGGCCATCTTCCGGCCCCGCGGCCCGGAAGCGGCGGCGGCCGAGAACGCCCGCTACCGCGCTCCCGAGCTGGCCGAGGCCGGTCCGGCGGACTGGCGGGCCGACATCTACTCCCTGGCCCTCGTCGCCTGCGCCGCCATCGGGGCGACCGTGGGATTCGGCGACCCGCCGGTGGCGCAGTTGCCGCTGGCGGTGAGCTTCGAGCTGGAGAACGACGAAGCGCTCCGGCAGGCCCTGGAGCGCTCGCTGCGGCGGAACCCCGCCGAGCGGCCCACTCCGCCGCAGTTCCGGGAAGCGCTCCGCCTGGCTCTCGGCGGCGCGGCGGCGGCCCCGCCCTCGGTTCCGCCGCCGGCCCCGGTGGTGACGCCCGCGCCGGTCCAGGCCGCTCCTCCCCCTCCGCCCCTGCTGACGCCTCCGCCCGCTCTGGACAACGTGACGCCCTTCCCGGCGCCACCGCCGCCCAGGCCCGTGACGGCTCCGGCGCCCGCGCCTGTCATGGCGGCCGCGCCGCTGGCGGAGGAAGGGGAGGTCCTCCAGCCGGTGGACGACGAGATCCTCAACGCCCTCCTCTCCGTCCCCGCGCCGCCGCCCCGGCTCCCGTCCGGCGCCGAGGCGCAGGGGAACGTGGTCTCCTTCCCCAGCGGCCCGATCCCGGTGGTGAACGCTCCCAGAACGGCGGCGAAGAAAAAGCCGTTGGCGCGCCACCCGGCCGTGCTGGCGGGGATCGCCGGCGTGCTTGTGCTGGGCGCTCTGGCGGCGTACTGGTTCCTGAGCCGCCCAAAGCCGGCGGTTGAAACCGCCGCCGCGCCGCCGCCGCTCGCCCTCCCGGACTGGTTCCAGGATCCCCCGATGGAGGAGCTGGAGCAGGCCCGGATCTACCTGTCCCTGGGAGAGGACCTGAAGGCGCGCAAGGTGCTGCGGGCGATCCCTTACGGCCAGCAGGGGCTGCTCTCGCCGGAAGCCTGCCGTACCCTGTCGTCCATCGAGGAGAACCTGGCTCTCGCCGGCCTCGAGCGGCTTCCCTCGGACTTGGCGGCGGCCCTGCGCGACGGCGACTTCGCGGCGCTCCAGGGGGTCATCGACACCGGCACGGGGCAGGAGGCCGGGATGGCCCCGGAGGTGCGGGCGGACTTCGACCGCGCCCGGGCCCTGGTCCAGACCTACGCCGAGGCGATGCTGGCGTCCGGCCGGGGGGAGCACGTAGCCGTGCTGGAGCGGCTCGCCGCCCTGAAGAGCCAGCTCCCGGAGCTGAGCGATCCCGAGGATCTGCGGGGCAAGGCCGCTTCAGCCCTGGAAACCCAGGCGGAGGCACTGACCCGCGAGGCGAGCTACGACAAGGCCCTTACCGTGATCGAGCCCGTCGGCCGCACCTGGCCCGACCGGCCCGGCCACGAGGAACGGGTGGCCCGGTACCGGAAGTACAAGGAGGACGAGAAGGCGCAGGAGGCGATCCTCGCCGCCCTCCCCACCGCCGAGCGCCGGAAGTCGCCCGAGGAGGGCCTCCAGATGTTGGAAGGAGTCGCGCCGACGCCCCACCTGGCTCCCCGCTTCGCCGAGGCCCGCGCCCGCCTGGAAGAGCTCCTGGCCCGGCTCGACAAGGAGCCGCCCAAGGTCGTGCTGCGCGACGGCTTTCTCCTGGAGTACGCCCGCGGCACCGTGGCGGAGCTGAGCTTCCGGGCGACGGACGACCACAAGGTGAAGGACGTCAAGATCATGGCCCGGCCCGAAGGGGGCAAGTGGAAGGAGCTGCCGGCGGAGAAGAGCCGCGCCTTGTACTTCACCGTGGAAATCGGGCCGGACTTCCACAAGAACGGCACGGTCGAGGTCTACGTGGCCGCCACCGACCTCTCGGGCCACGAGGGGATGCTGGGAAGCCGGGAGCAGCCGCTCGTGATCAAGCGCAAGCAGGGCTTTGAGCGGCTGATCCGGTAAACCCCGGCGGTCAGACGGGCAGCAGGGGCAGCCGCACGGCGGCGTTGTCGGCGGCGGCCGCCGGCGCCTCCTCCTCCTCCTCCTCGCCGGCGGTCTCGCCGGGATTCAGGAAGAGGTTGGACTCCAGGTCGTACTGCCGCGTGTAGAGGGCGTGATACCTGCCGCCCAGGGCCAGCAGCTCCTGGTGCCGGCCCCGCTCGACGATCCGTCCTTCCTCCAGCACCAGGATGGCGTCGGCCTTGCGGACGGTGGAGAGACGGTGGGCGATCACAAAGGTCGTCCTTCCCTTCATCAGCTCCGCCAGCCCTTCCTGGATGAACGCCTCGCTCTCGCTGTCCAGGGACGAGGTCGCCTCGTCGAGGATCAGGATCTTGGGATCGGCCAGGATGGCGCGGGCGATGGCCACCCGCTGGCGCTCGCCGCCCGAGAGCTTCACGCCGCGCTCGCCCACCACGGTGTCGTACTTGTCCGGGAGCTTCTCCACGAAGTCGTCGCAGCGGGCGATGCGCGCCGCTTCCAGCACCTCCTCTTCCGAGGCGTGGGGCCGGGCGAAGGCGATGTTCTCCAGCACGGTGCCGTCGAACAGGAAGTTGTCCTGGAACACCACGCCCAGATGCGAACGGTAGTCGCCGAGCCGCAGGTCCGAGAGGTCCTCCCCGTCCACCAGGATCCTGCCCGCCGTCGGATGATGGAAGGCGGCCACCAGCCCGATCAGCGTGCTCTTGCCCGACCCGGAAGGCCCCACCAGCGCCGTGGAGGTGCCGGGCGAGGCCACAAAGGAGATGCCCTTGAGCACGGGTGTGTCGGGCTGGTACTCGAACCAGACGTCCTGGAGCTCGATCCGGCCCTCCACCCGCCGCAACGGCTGGCGGAGCGCCTCCCCCTCGTCCTCTCTCGTCTCGTTGCGGATCTCGCGGATGCGCTCCAGGCCCGCGAAGGCCTCCGTGATCTGGCTGCCGATGTTGACCACCTGCATCACCGGGCCCACGAGCATGCCGAGGTAGAGGGTAAAAGAGAAGAAGTCGCCCACGGTCATCCGCTGCGCCAGGACGTCCCCCGCCCCGACCGCCATCAGGGTCACGCCGATGACGCCCAGCAGGAGCGTCGAAGCGGCGCCGATGGCCGAGAAGCTGGTCATGGTCCGGGCGACGTTGCGGAACAGACGGTGCGCCCCCTTGGTGAACACAAGGGCCTCCCGCTGCTCCGCCTGATAGGCCTTGACCACCCGCACGCCGGAGAAGGACTCGGTGAGCCGGCCGGCCAGCTCGGCGTTGATCTTCGAACGTTCCCTGAACAACGGCCGCAGGGTCTTGAAGGCCCACAGCATGATGAAGGCGAAGAGCGACAGGACGCTCAGGGCGACGAAGGTGAGCTTGACGTTGAGGTAGAAGAGGAGGCCCAGGACGAGCGTCGCCTGCACCAGGCCGCCCACCACCTCGATCAGCCCGGTGCCTACCAGGTTGCGGATCCCCTCGGCGTCGTTCATCACCCGGGAGAGCAGGGCGCCCGACTTGGTCTGCTCGTAATACCTCACCGAGAGCCGCCCCACGTGCCGCTGGATACGGCGGCGCATTTCCGTGATCGACCGCTGAGCGGCCTTGCCGACCACCTGGGCGAGGGCGAACGAGGTGATCGCCTGGACGAGGGTCGCCGCTCCCGCGGCGAAGACGATCAGCGTGAGCATCGGCCGGTTGCCCTTGCCGATGACCTCGTCGAGCAGGTACTTGGTCGTGCCGGGCAGGACCAGCCCCGCGAGCCGGTTGATCGTCATCAGCAGAAGCCCCAGGGCCAGACGCCCCTTGCGGGCCTTCACCAGCTCGATCGCATCGTCGAGGATGGTGCGCGGCTTCAGGGGTTTCTTGGTGGTCTTGGCGGATTCGGATTCAGCGGCGCCAGGGTGCCGCGAGGAGACAAGCCCGCCGTACAGGCCCTGGCGGGCCGGCCGGCGGGGAGCGGAAGTTTCGGCCATGAAGGAGAGAACCGGGCGGGGACGGGGCGGGATTCCCGGGGCCCTCCCCGCCTGGCGGCGCTCAACGGCCCCGGGTCGCGGTGGAAGCCACCCGGATTTCCACCGGGTCGTCCAGCCGCAGGCTGACCACCGTGCCCTCGGAGAAGACGACCTCCTCGCCCGGAGTCCTGGAGGCGATGACGGCCCCGGCCGCGGCGCCGATGACCGCGCCGATGACGCCGCCCTTGGTGCGGTCGCTCTTCTTGAGCACGCGCCCCAGGATGGCGCCGCCCGCGGCGGCCCCGCCGATGGTGGCGGCGTCCCGGCCGGTCTCGCTCCGCCCCTGCTGGACGAACGAGGCCTCGATCGGCACCCGCGTGCCCGAAGGCAGCACCAGGTCGGTGAACGCCAGGGCGAGCCGGGCCCGGCCGCCGATCTTCTTCTGGATGGGCGCCGCCTCGGTCACCTGACCGAGGATCTCCGAGCCCGCCGGGATGACGACGTGCCCTTCCTCGCGGATGTCGTTGGTGACGCGGACGCGGAAGACGTCGCCCTCGCGGCTGGTGTTGCTCGCCACCGTGCCGGTGAACTCGACGTCCATCTGGGTGCCGGCCGGGACCGTGGCGTAGGTGGCGAGGGCCGGCGCGCGCTCCGCCTCGGGCTCGGGCTCGGGCTCAGGCTCGGGCTCCGCTTCCCGGGCGGGCTCCTCGCGGGGCGCGGCCTCGGGGACCGGCGCGGGCTCGGCGCGCTCGACCTTTCTCTCCTCGGATCTCTCCTCGGGGCGCGGCGCCGTGGGACGGATCGGCGCGGGACGTAAGGCGGCGCGGGTCTCGCCCTCGCGCTCCCGGAGCAGGCGCTCGCGGGCATCGAGCCCGGCCTGGCGGGCCGCCAGGTCGCGTTCCCGCGTCCGCAGATCCGCGTCGTCCTGGACCTCCACGGACTTCGGAGGATTGTTCAGGTCGTTGAGCTCGGGCGTGACCGTGGTCAAGGGGGCCTGGGCCGTCTCGGCCATGGCCCCGTGGTCGGACGGCAGCTCTCCGCGGACCTTCTCTCCACGGTCGCAGGCGAAGGCGAAGAGCGCGGCGATGGCGGCGAGCGCCGGTAGGATGGAACGTTTTGTGGTGCTTCTCATGGCTTTGTCCTTCAATGCTTTGCGTCTCCAAGGGAGAGCAAAGCAAGGCCGGTGCCATGGGATCGGGGGCGGTTCAGCGCTTGCGGGACGGATCGAACCGGAGCACTCCGCCCGAGGGTTCCGCGCCGGTCTCTTCCTCCTCCGGTCCGATGGAGGCCGCCTGCTGGGCGTCCTCGGCGGAGGACGGCGATTCGAGGCGCAGGCCGAAATCCGCGGACGGATCGGCGAAGGCGGTGAGGGCGCCGAACGGCACCAGGAGCCGCTGGCGCGAGCCGCCGAAGCTCAGCACCACCGAGAACGCCTCCGGCGAGACCTCCAGGCCCCAGAACTGGTTCTGGAGGATGATGGTCATCTCCCGCGGGTACTGGTCGCGGATCACGCGGGGGATCTCGACCCCCGGCGCGTCCGTGCGGAAGCCGATGTAGAAGTGGTGCTCGCCCGGCAGACCGTGCTCGGCGACCTGTTCCAGGACGCGGCGCACGATGTCCCGCATGGCGTGCTGCAGAAGGGCTGGGTAATCGATCTTGTCCGGATCCATACCGAATAACGACTCCGACGGGCGGAGCATAACGCAATTCGTCCAGCGCTCAGGGAGGGTCGACGGTGCCCGCCGGCGTCCACGGGCCGCAGCGGGCGATCCGCCACGCCGCCTTCCAGCTCCCGGTCCAGGCGCCGTGCTTCCGGATCGCCCCTTCCGCGTAGTGGCTGCAGGTGGGCTGGAACCGGCACTTCACCCCGAAGCTCCCCATCCGCGGCGAGAGGGTCGCCTGATAGAGGTGGATGGCGCCAAGAAGGACGCGGGCCGAGATCTGGTTCCGGGGCGCGCGGACGAGGTCGAGGACCAGGACGAGCAGGATCGCCAGGACGATCCCCCATCTCTTGAGACGGCGGCGGCGGGACTCCTCCATGCCGCAAGCTTAGCCGGTCACCAGGGCAGCGTGCCGGTGGCGGCCCGGCCGAGCCAGAGGGCGACCAGGGCGAAGGCATGGCCGATGAGCAGGACGTCCAGCCGGACCGGCAGCCGGAAGGGCCGCCGCGCCGCCAGGGTGGCGCCCCACGCCGCCCAGCCCAGGCCCAGCTCCAGGGCGAGAACGAACGACAGGGGGTGGTCCTCGGCGGCGGCGGCCCACTCCCCCTTGGCGAGATGGGCGAAGGCGCGGGTCATCCCGCACCCGGGGCAGGGCAGATTGAGCGCCCTGCGGCTGAGGCAGATCGAGTTGGACGCGTCGCCGGAGGGGGTCCAGGCGTGGAAGGCGGCGAGGCCGGCCAGTCCGCAGAGGCCCGCGAGGACCCACGACAGGACAGGCCGGCGTCTCACCAACCCGAGGCTCACTGGTTGGCCATGACTCCCTGGAGGATGGCCATGCCGCCCCAGAAGAAGATCCACACGATCGTGAAGACCAGAAGGATCGTGCCGATGATGCCGAGGATCTTCGCCGCCTTGGCCAGACCCTCGCCGGCGGCGGCAGAGCGGCCCTCGCTGATCGCCCGGAGCTCCTGGTTGCCCAGATACCAGGCGACCGGCGCCAGGAAGCCGCAGCAGACGATTCCTAAGATGCCCAGAACGAGCGCGGTGATCGCCTGGTTGCTGGACGACTGAGGTTGCCCTGGATTCGCGACGGTCATTCAGACCCTCCCTTTCAAGATCAGAAGCGATCGACGTATTGGCTGAGGCCCGGGATGACCAGCCGGTCCCCGTTGACACCCTTGACGATGGCGACGATGTGCGCCACCAGCACGATCAGCCAGAACACGGCGCTGAGCATGCAGCCCGTGCAGCCGAGGTCCAGGAACGAGATGGCCGTGGAGAAGATGCTGAGCAGGATCCAGATCACCACCTCGGCGCCGAACATCAGCAGCCCGTTCTTGGCGTGCCACTGCACCTCGCGGTCGTTCTTTTCGACCAGGAACGGGATCAGCGCCAAAAGCCCGAGGTACGACAGCACGATCATGATCGTCCGGTTGGGGCTGACGGCGCCCGGCGTTCCACCCGGCGGCGGAGGCGTCCCGGTCGGTGGAGGAGGCGGGGTGTAGGACGGGGGCGGCGGAACGGTCGGCTCACTCATCGCGGTCCTCTCCTTTCAACGGGGGTGATCACCGGCGCAACTTTGACGTCAGTCTATACAACCCCATGGGTCCGGACAAGAAAAGCGCTTCCATTTCATCGGTTTAAGAAATATCCAATACGACCCCGAGATCCGCCAGCGCTTCCCGCAAGGCCTCCCGGCGCTCCTCGTGGACGACGAGGACCAGCCGGGCCGCCGCGCCGTACTCCTCGGCCGCCAGCTCCACCTCGGGCGGGCGGATCAGGCGCTTCACGGCGCCGACCTTGTCGTAGGGGACCTCCAGGGTCAGCCGGACCGTGGGCGCGCGGGAGACCACCGGCAGGGTCTGGAGGGCTTCGCGGGCCGCCGCGGCGTAGGCCCGCGCGAGGCCTCCCTTGCCCAGCTTGACGCCGCCGAACCAGCGGACCACCACCGCCATGACGTCCGCGAGGCCGGCCCCGCGCAGCACCTGGAGGATGGGGACCCCGGCGGTGCCGGCGGGCTCGCCGGCGTCCGCGCTGCGCTCGCGGGGCGGCTCGCCCAGCCGCCAGGCCCAGCAGTGATGGGTGGCGTCGGGAAACTCCCTTTCGAGACGGGCGAGGAGGTCCCGGGCCGCGGCCTCGTCCGCCGCCGGACCCATCACCGCCAGGAACACCGAGCCCTTCTCGCGGATCTCGGTCCGGGCCTCCCCGCCGGGAGCGAGGTAGGAGGCCATCGCGTCTCAGGCCCGGCCGGTCACCCGGTCGTAGATGGCCCGGTAGCGCTGCACCACGGCGTCCTGGCTGAACACCTCGACGGCCCGGCGGCGCGCCGCGGCGCCCATGGTCTTCCGCAGGTCCTCGTCCTGGAGCAGGCGCAGCGCCGCCGCCGCCATTCCTTCCACGTCCCCGACGTCGCAGAGGAAGCCGGTCTCGCCGTCCACCACCACCTCGGGGAGGCCGCCGGCGTTGGTGGCGATCACCGGCACCTCGCAGGACATGGCCTCCAGCGCGGCGAGGCCGAAGGATTCGCTCTCCGAGGGCAGCAGGAAGAGGTCGGCGCCCGCCAGCACCTCCTCGATCAGGGGGAGGCTGCCGACGAAGGTGATGCCGCCGCAGATGCGGTTCTCCCGGCAATACTGCTCCACCTTGCCGCGGTCCGGGCCGTCCCCCACCAGGATCAGGCGGCTGGGGACCTTGCGCCAGACCCGCTCGAAGGTGCCGATCACGTCCAGCACGCGCTTGACCGGCCGGAAGTTCGAGATGTGGACCAGCAGGCGCTCCCCGGGCTGCGCCCAGCGCCGCGCCCCCGGGCCGGTGCGGGCCGCCTCGTAGCGGGCCGGATCGATGAAGTTGGGGACCACGTCGATGTGGTTCTGGATGTGGAGCTGCTCGATGGTGGTGCGGCGCAGCGACTCCGAGACGGCGGTGACCGCGTCGCTCTGCAGGATGCCCCAGCGGGTCGTCTCCAGGTAGTTGGGGTCGTTGCCCACCAGGGTGACGTCCGTGCCGTGGAGCGTGGTCACCACCTTGAGCGGCTGCGGGTCCACGATCTGCCGAGCCAGCACCGCCGAGACCGCGTTCGGAATGGCGTAGTGGACGTGCAGCACGTCCAGCGCCGCGTGCCGCGCCACCTCGACCATCTTGGTCGAGAGGGCGAGCGAGTACGGCGGGTAGTTGTCGAACAGCGGGTAGGTGGGCGTCACCACCTCGTGGAAGGTGATTCGCGGGTTCAGCATCGACAGCCGCGAGGGCAGGGCGTAGCTGATGACGTGGATCTCGTCCCCGCGGTCGGCCAGGGCCATGGCCAGCTCCGTGGCCACGATCCCCGAGCCGCCATAGGTCGGGTAGCAACTGATGCCGATCCTCATCGCACTCCTCCCGGTAGGAGGGACATCGGGTCGCCCACCGCCAGCGGCAGCCGGCTCCAGAACGGCTCGCCGAAGGCGGCGCCGATCAGCAGCCCGAAATGGCGGGCCCGCCCTTCCACCGCGTGCCAGAACTCCGCCGAGGCGATCTTGGTCGCCGGCTGGGTGTCGTCCTCCCCGGGCTGGTGGAACTGGCTGCGGTGGGCGCGCAGGGATTCCAGCTTGGCCTCCCAGACCGACGAGACGTCGACGATGAAGCTGGGCTCGAAACTGTCGTGCTGCATGTAGGAGAAGGTCGCGGCCGGCCGGTGCGGCGGCCCCGCCTCGGGCGCGCGGTTCCGTAAGCCGGCATAGAAGCAGGCCGCCTCCACGAGCTGGTGGGAGCGCGAGTGGTCCGGATGGCGGTCCCGCGGCGTGGGGCTCAGGACCAGGTCCGGCCGCAGCCGGCGGATCACGGCGATCAGCTCGTCCTCCTCGGCCGCGCCGTGGCGCAGGGCGCCGTCGCCGCAGTCCAGGAACTCCAGCACCTCGGCGCCCAGGGCCTCGGCGGCCTTGCGGGCCTCGACGCCGCGCTCCTCCGGGGTGCCGCGGGTGCCCTGCTCCCCCCGCGTCAGGTGCACGATCCCCACCCTGCGCCCCTGGCGGGCCAGCAGGGCCAGGGTGCCGCCGCACCCCAGCTCCACGTCGTCCGGGTGGGAGCCGACCGCCAGCACGTCCAGCTTCATAGCCTCATTCCTCCCTCATTTCCCTCGTCAGGGAACGATGACCTGCAGGCGCGCCGAGGCGTCCAGGTCCAACTGCTCCCAGCAGCTCTCTACGAACGACGGACCGACCTTTCCCGGGAAGTGGGTCGACAGGACGACCCGCTCCTGCGGCCGGCCCAGGGGCAGGCAGGTCTCCCGGAGCTGCTGGATGCGGCGGTTGAGCACCTCGTTCTTGCGCGCCGCCGCCGACGTCGCCTTCTCGCCGAACAGGTCGAGGGCGCGGAGGATCTGCTCCCGTGTCTTCTCATACGGCCGCTCGAGGTTGGGATCGGCCTCCAGGGCGGGCCGCAGCCCGTCCAGGGCCTCCTCCACCCGCTGGCGGACCGGTCCCACCGGGTCGCCGCCCTCCCGCGCGGCCAGCCAGCGGTCGAGGTCCGCCGGCTCCCCCAGCAGCACGGTCAGAGGAAGCCCGAGCTCCTCCAGGCGCTCGGCCTGCTTCGGCTCCAGGACCAGCGTCTGGGGCCGGAACGCCGACCACGGCGCCTCGATCCCCAGCGTGGCATGGGTGGCGGCGGCCTGGGCCATGTACGACAGCTCGCCGGGACCCAGCACCTGGAGGGTCGAGCCCAGCACGGCGTCCTGGATGGCGGGGCGGGCCAGCACTCCGGGGGAGACCACCCAGGGGTTCTCCTCGATGGTCTCCAGGAGCTCCTCGACCCCGCGGGGCGCGTCCTCCCGGCCGCGCAGGACGTAGCCGTCCTCGCCGCGCCACTCGATCCGCCGCCGCTCGCCGTGGCGGAACAGGAAGAGCGGGCTCAACCCCCGCTGCGGGCTCACCTGGAGCGGATAGCCCCGGGCCTCGATCTGGGCGTCGCGGGCGGCCAGCGCCTCCTCCAGCTCCTTCCTGCCGCTCGACCAGCTTGCGCAGCCAGGGGCGCTGGGCCGCCTTGAGGGCCGGCAGCATGGCGTCGAGGAGCAGCGGACAGCGGGGACCCAGGATGTGGGCCATCAGGCGGCAGAAGGCCTCGCCGAAGCGGGCGTCCGGCCGGTACCAGCGGGCGAGGGTCCGCGTCCACTCGGCGTAGCGCTTCGCCGGGGACAGCCTCGGCCATCCCGCGCAGCACGTCGTCGATCCCCGGACCCAGGGTCCGCATGCCGAGCGGCGTCAGCGGCTCGGGATCGGGGCCGAGGTCGAAGACGCGGGGGCCTTCCGGAGCCAGCACCACGGCGGACGCCGCCTCGGCCCAGTCGTGGTCCTCGGTGGCGACCCAGAAGACGGCCACCGCGGGCTCCCCGGCCTCTTCCAGGGCCGCGGCCCAGCGCACGGCCGCGATCATCTTGGCCAGGCAGTAGAGGGGGCCGCCGAAGAGCCCCGGCTGCTGGCCGGTCACCACGACGCGGGTGGCGGGGTCGGCGAGCTTGCGGGCGAGCCGGTCGGCGTTCTCGTTGCCGTAGCCGCGGTTGGCCACCGCCAGGGCCTCGGCCAGCTCGCGGCGGTCCGGCGCCGGGGGAGGGAAGCCCAGCGGCAGCTTGCCCGGCGGCAGGAAGCGCAGCGGCTCCAGGAGGTCGGTGTCCCGGCCGCCCAGCCAGGCCGCCGGCAATGGGGCGAGGAGCCCGGCCGCGGCCAGGTCGACCCGCGTCAGGGGGCTCTCAGACCGGCTTTGTAGCGAGGATGATGAGGCGTTCGCTGTCACGCTCGTAAGGGTCTCCCTGGAAATTGCCGAAGAGGCCGGCGACCTCGAGGCCCGCCCAGCGCAGGCCGATGGTCACCTCCTCCGGCTGATAGAGCCGCACGCTCTCCAGGAACGCGCGGGGGGGTTCGCCGGGAGCGCTCACCACGATGCGCTTGTTCATCCGCTGTCTTCCGGCGTCATACCAGCGCTCGATCTCGGTCCGGCGGGCGTCCAGCTCCTGCCCGTCGCGCGGCTTCAGATTGGCCAGCGCCGGACCGGGGTTCATCAGGTCGATCAGGAACCGGCCTCCGGGGTCAGGACGCGTACGGCCTCCTCCAGCACCTGGAAGTTCTCCCGCTCGCTCTCGAAGTAGCCGAACGAGGTGAAGAAGTTCAGCACCCAGTCGAAGCTCTCCGCCGCGAACGGCAGCCGGCGCATGTCGCCGGCCACCCGGGGCAGGCCCTCCGCGCGGACGAGCAGGGTCAGCGACAGGTCGACGCCCAGCGTCCGGTATCCCCGCCGGCGCAGCGCCGCGGTGTGGCGGCCGGCGCCGCAGGCGAGGTCCAGCACCGCCCGCGGCTTCGGCCCGGCCAGATGACGCTCGACGAAGCCGACGTGCTCCTCGGCCTCGGATTCGTCGCGGTGGGAGTACAGCTCCAGGTAGTCCTCGCCGAACCATTCCTTGTACCAGGCCATCAGTAGGTTCTCGGGTCGGGGTTCCGGATCGGGTCACGGGCCGGTCACAGGCCCGCGCCGGGAAGGATATCGGGAAGGATATGCTATCGCCATGTCCGTGGAATGGATCGAGGTGCCGGGGGGCCGCTTCTGGATGGGCGGCGGGCCGCGGGACAACGAGAACCCGCGGCACGAGGTGACGGTCGCCTCCTTCCGGCTGGCCCGGACACAGGTGACGCGGGAGCACTACCAGGAGTTCCTGGACGCGACCGGCCACCCGGCGCCGCCGATTCTGGGGCGAGCCGGCCTTCGCCCATCCCCGCATGCCGGCGGTGGGCCCTTCCTGGGTGGACGCCGCCGCCTTCTGCGCCTGGGCGGGCGGCAGACTGGGCTTCGCCGTCCGTCTCCCTACAGAGGCCGAGTGGGAGAGCGCAGCGCGGGCCGGCCGCGAGGTCCTCTATCCCTGGGGGGACGATCCCCCGGAATCGCTCCCCGACTACGACCGCCGCTGGCTGACCGGGCCGGAGCCCGTGGACGCCTATCCGTCGCTCCATCCCCTGGGTTTCCTGGGGCTGGGGGAGAACGTCCACGAGTGGTGCTCGGACTGGTACGACGCCCGTTACTACGAGGTCTCGCCGGTAGACGCCCCGCGGGGGCCCGCGATCGGCACCCGGCGCGCCTCGCGGGGCGGCGCCTGGCGGCACGAGGTCAAGGTGAGCCGGTGCGCGGCACGCTCGGCGATCCCGCCGAAGATGCGCTACAGCGACTACGGATTCCGCCTCGCCGCGGACGGGAGGACCCCATGACCCTGCGCCCCTCGGGCCGCGCCGCCTCCTACGCCTTCCTCGCGGGCTACCTCCTCCACACCGTGGTCGCCTTCCTCGCCTGGCGCACCTGGGGCGACATGGGCCGGGCCAACGTCCTCACCTGGGTCGACTTCCCTGTCTCCCTCGTCTACCTCCACCTGGACGACACGCCCTTCCTGACCGCGAGCCTGCTCGCCGGAGGGTTCCAGTGGGCCTTGATCGCCGCGCTGCTCACGCTGTTCCTGGGACGGACGGTGCGGCGGGGGGCATAGCTGCTGAAATTCCCGACCTCCGCTTCCGGTTACAATTCCGCCATGGTCCAGGTAGGCCCGCACCGCATCGATCCCCCGCTCTGGCTCGCGCCCATGGCCGGCGTGACCGACCGCGACTTCCGCCTGATCGTCCGGCGGATCGGCGGCGTGGGGGTGGTGTCCATGGAGTTCATCTCCTCCAAGGCGATCGTCAACGGCAACCAGCGCACCCGCGAGCTGATGTACTTCAGCGCGGAGGAGCGCCCGCTGGCGATCCAGATCTACGGCTCGGACGCCGTGACCATGCGCGAGGCCGCCCTGGTCGTCGAGGAGTTGGGCGCCGACATCTGCGACATCAACATGGGCTGCCCGGCCAACAAGGTCCTCAAGGGCTGCGCCGGCGCCGCCCTGATGGGCGACCTCAAGCTGGCCGAGACGATCGTCCGCAGCGTCAAGGACGCGATCTCCATCCCGCTGACGGTCAAGTTCCGTCTGGGGCTGGACGACAGCCGGCGCAACTACCTGGAGCTGGGGAGGATCTGCGAGGCCAACGGGGTCGCGGCCGTGGCGATGCACGCCCGCACGGCGCGGCAGATGTTCAGCGGCGAGGCCGACTGGACGCCACCTCGCCCGCCTCAAGGAGACCCTCTCCATCCCGGTCATCGGCAACGGCGACGTGACGCGAGCCCGAGGACGCCCTGCGCATGATGGCCGAGACCGGCTGCGACGGCGTCATGGTCGGCCGCGGCGCCACCCGCAACCCGTGGCTCTTCCGCCAGATCGCGGCCCGCATGGCGGGGAGCGCCGTCACCGAGGCCACCCTGGCCGACCGGCGCGACCTCATCCTGGAGCACTTCCGGATGGTGGCCGGGCGCGAGCACTCCACGTTCGCCCTGCACAAGCTGCGCAAGTTCACCGGCTGGTACACCCACGGCCTGCCCAACGGCCGCAAGCTGCGCCAGGCGATCAACCAACTCCCGGACGTCCCGACCTTCCTCGCGGTGGTGGAATCCTTCCTCGACGACATCTCTGTCGAGGAAGAGGCGGCGTAGCCGCGGCCATGGCCGAGCACGCGATCGAGCTGAACCTCCCTCCCGAGCAGGCGGTTTCGGCGGTGGGACGGACGGCGGAGGAGTGGGGGGCCGAGTTCCAGCGCAATGGATCGGGCGGGACGCTCCATCTCCCGGTGGTGGCCGGCATCCGGCGGGGGCTCGTCAGCGGCCCGGTCGAGATCCAGCCGGAGGGAACGGGATCGCGGGTGACCTTCCGGCCGGAACAGTCCATCTACTATGTCCAGACCGCGGCCGTGGTGATCCTGCTCCTCGCCGCCTTCGGAGGCGTCCTCACCTTCCTGTGGCCGTTCTATCCCAGGCTGCTCCCTGTGGCGCCTTTCGGGGCTGTGCTCGCGCTCGGCGGCTGGTTCCTGGTGGTCTCCCGCCTGCGCAGCAGCGGACCGGAAGACTTCCTGGCGGCGGTGGCGGCCCACCGGGAGGAGCCGGGGGGGTGACCTGGAATGTCCCGCCCCCGGACCTGGTTTATACTGGTGCTGTACGGTTCTTTGGCAACTTGGGGGTGTACCGGTTTCGACGGGGGACACAGCGGAGCAGGGGCAGCGTGTCGAGCTTCCGCTCGTAACACTGGAAAAGATAACTGCGAACGATAACTTCGCCCTCGCGGCCTAAAAACGGCTCGTGACGTGCTGTTGAGAGCCTTGATTTGCGGCGCTCTTCAGGACGACGCTAAAGTGAATCAATGGGTGCGGATCGCCTTGTGACGCATCCTGATATACAGCAAGGCTGGTCTCCGCGCTGGGTTGGCCTTCTTCCAAGGCGCGGATGACGAGACCTCGATAGAAGGATACACACGTAGAAGCCTTTGAGACGCGTTTCTCGGACGTGGGTTCGACTCCCACCACCTCCACCAAAGCCAATTTCCTTCCTGTCCACAATTTCTGATCAATCTTTGTTGAACGCTTCCGCGATGCTCCGCTCGTAGGGCGGCTTCAGCACGCCGGCCTCGGTGATGATCGCCGTGATCAATTCCGCCGGCGTCACGTCGAAAGCGAAGTTGAGCGCCGGCGTCTCGTCCGGCGCCACGCGGGTGCCGAAGACCTCCGTCACCTCTTCGGCGCGGCGCTCCTCGATGGGGATGTCCCGGCCCGTGGCGGTCGCGCGGTCGATCGTCGAGAGCGGCGCGGCGATGTAGAACGGCACCTGGTGGCGGTGCGCCAGGACGGCCACGGTGTAGGTCCCAATCTTGTTGGCGGTGTCGCCGTTGGCGGCGATGCGGTCCGCCCCCACCACGATGCGGTCCACCATTCCCTGCGCCATCAGGGTGCCGGCGCTGTTGTCCGTCACCAGGCGGAAGGGGATGCCCAGCTTCTTCATCTCCCAGGCGGTCAGGCGCGCTCCCTGGAGCAGGGGACGCGTCTCGTCCACCCAGACCTGCCCGACCTTGCCGTCCCGCCAGGCGGAGGTGATCACCCCGACGGCCGTGCCATAGCCCCCCGTCGCCAGTGCCCCCGCGTTGCAGTGGGTGAGCACCCGGTTGCCGGGGGTGAAGAGGGCCGCCCCGTGCTCGCCGATCCGGCGGTTGATCCGGATGTCCTCGGCGTGGAGCTCGCGGGCCCAGTCCAGCAGCGCGGACGCGACCGCTTCCGGTCCCCGGGAGACGTTCCGCTCGAAGACCTCCCGCCCCCGCGCCAGGGCCCAGCTCAGGTTGACCGCCGTGGGGCGGGTGCTCCCCAGCAGGCGCGAAACCTCCTCGAAGCGGTGTGGCAGATCCGCGGCGTCGCGGACCGTGCGCATCCCCAGGACCAGACCGTAGCCTGCGGCCACCCCGATGGCCGGCGCGCCGCGCACGGCCAACCGGCGGATGGCGTCCGCCACCTGCTCGGGGGTCTCGCAGTCCATCCAGACCTCTTCGAGGGGGAGGCGGGTCTGGTCGAGGAGGCGGAGCCCTGGCCCCTCCCAGAGCATGGGGGAGAACGAATCGGCGTTCGCGGCGGATGGTTGCGGATCGCTCATTGCTGGTATCTTATGGCCTGTTCCCCCTGGCACTGCCAGCTCTTATCGAACATTCGTTCCCATTCGAGGGCTCTTTGTGAAAGGCGATCCATCCAAGCTGGGCTTTTCCACCCGCGCCATCCACGCCGGCCAGTCGCCGGACCCGCGCACCGGGGCGGTGGCCGTCCCCATCTACCAGACCTCCACCTACGTGCAGAGCCGGCTCGGCGAAGGGGCCGAGTACGAGTACGCCCGGGTGCAGAACCCCACCCGCGAGGCCCTCGAGGAGCAGGTGCGGCAGCTCGAGCACGGCCACTCCGGCCACGCCTTTGCCTCCGGCATGGCGGCCATCGCCTGCCTGATGACCGCGGTCCAGGCCGGCGACCACGTGGTGGTGTCGCGCAACGTCTACGGCGGCACCTACCGCTACTTCACCCGCATCCTGGAGCGCTACGGCCTGCGCTTCTCCTGGGTGGACACGACGGACCTCGCGGCGGTCGAGGCCGCCCTGGAGCCGGCGACCCGGATGGTCTATCTGGAGACGCCCACCAACCCGGTGATGGACATCACCGACATCGCCGCGGTGGCGGAGATGGCCCACGCCCACGGCGCCAAGGTGGCGGTGGACAACACCTTCCTCACCCCGTACCTGCAGCGCCCCCTGGAGCTGGGGGCGGACTACGTGGTCCACTCCACCACCAAGTACCTGAACGGGCACAGCGACTCGATCGGCGGCGTGCTGATCGCGTCCAATCCTGAGGACGCCGAGTGGTTCCGCCTGGTCCAGAAGTCGGCCGGCGCCATCCTCTCCCCCTTCGACTGCTTCCTGGTGATGCGCGGCATCAAGACGCTGGCGGTACGCATGGAACGGCACGAGCAGAACGCCCGCCGGATCGTCGACTTCCTGGTCGGGCATCCGGGGGTGAAGCGCGTCCTCTATCCCGGGCTGCCGGACCATCCGGGCCACGAGATCCAGAAGCGGCAGGCCTCCGGCTTCGGCGCCATGATCACCATCGAGATGGGGAGCTACGAAGCGGCCAAGGCGATGCTCGACCGGATGCGTCTGATGAGCTTCGCCGAGAGCCTCGGCGGCGTGGAGAGCCTGATCTCGCATCCGGCCTCGATGACCCACGCGTCGATCCCACCCGAGCGGCGCGCCCAACTCGGGCTGACCGACGGCATGGTGCGGCTCTCCGTGGGGATCGAGAACGTGGACGACCTGTTGGCGGATCTGGATCAGGCGCTTACCGGGGGGGAGCCGGTGGGAGCCGGGACCGCCCACGCGGCCTCACCCCAGGGTGTGAGGTGAGGCCTGTGGAGCGCTTCAGAGATCAGTTGTTGTCTTTGTAGTAGTCGCGGTAGCGTTCCCGGCCGTAGCGAGACTCGTCCCGGTCGTAACGGTTCTGGCGGCTCCAACCCTGGTTGTTGTCCCAGCGGTCGTACCCGCTCCTGTAACCCCGCCCGTAGTAGCGGGAGACCTCGTTCATGAGCGTGTAGATCCGGTCCATGCCACGGTCGACGTAGGGCCGGTTATTGATGTAACGCAGGGACTCAGCCGTCTCGAAGAAGGCGCTCTCCAGGGCCGCGAAGGATTGGGAGTTCTGGCCGCCCCGGCGGTTGTCCCCGACCTGATAGCGGAACTGCTCGGCCCGCTGGTCGAGCTCGCGGAGATCGGAGAGCACCCGGGCCTCGGCCCGGTTCGGACGGCGGTTGTTACGCGCGTACTCCCGATAGGCGGCGGTGGCGGCCTCGTCGATCTCGCGTGCCACGTCGGCGACCCGTCCGTTGCGGTCGTAGCCATAGCGGTCACGATCGCGATCGTCGCGGTCCGGATAGCCCCGGTACTGCGCCTGCGCGGCGGAAGCGAAGGAAAGAGCCAGAAGGGTGGTGGCGGCGAACAGGGTGGTACGTTTCATCTGAGTTTATCTCCTTGTAGACACGCCTCTATTTGGCAAGCGCGGTGCCAGGGAGAAAAGCTCAAGTAAATCAAGGACTTGGCTTTGGAAGGCGGAGAGAATTCGTCCTCCCGAGAGGACGATCACCGACATCGTTCAAGGTCCCGGCTCGCCTCCCCAGCGCAGTCCCGGCGCCCCGGGCTCGCTGATGCCGAAGCAGTCCAGCACCCGCAGGGTGTAGTGGTCGAGGAAACGGCCGATATCCTCGCCGCCGATGTAGAAGGCGGGGACGGGAGGCAGGAGGACGGCGCCGGCGAAGAGGAGTCGGCGCATGTTCTCGACGTGGACGAGGCTGTAGGGGGTCTCCCGGAAGCCCAGCACCAGGGGCCACCGCTCCTTGAGGGCCACGGCGCCGGCGCGGTGGACGAGCGTGCGGGCCGAGCCGGTGGCGAGGGCGCCGAGCGTGCCGGCGCTGCAAGGCAGGATGGCCGTGCCGGTGAGGCGATAGGAGCCGGAGGCGACGGGGGCGTCCAGCTCGTTGTCCCGGTGGACCACGATCTTCTCCAGCGCCTCGCCCTGGACCGCCGCCTCGGCCAGATCGCGCGCCCCGGTCTTCTCCGCCCCCAGCTCATGCCGCAGCACCTGGCTCGCCCCGGCGGACACCGCCAGATGGATGCGCTCGATCTCCGGATGCGCCGCGAGCCGGCCCAGCACGTGCCGGGGCAGGAGCATCCCGGAGGCGCCGGAGACGAGAATGGCGATACGGTGGAGCATATCGGGGGTTCATCCTACGACATCAGGCGCCTGGGGTAAGATGGGAATCCTTGCCGAGGGAATCGAAGTTTCCCTTCCTGGCCCCTGGCATGCTCGGGGCCTTCCCTGAACCGAAAGGAGGTTCTGAACGTGTCCGTTCGAATCAGCCTGTTGCTCTGCGGTCTGCTCGCCGTCGCCACCGTGGCCGGCGCCGCCGAGAAGACGGCGTCCGGTGACGTCTTCCCGTTCAAGGTCCACGAGACCACCCTGGAGAACGGGTTGAAGGTGGTGGTAATCCCCTACGACAGCCCGGGGACGGTGGCCTACTACACCGTCGTGCGCACCGGCTCCCGCGACGAGGTCGAGGCGGGCCACAGCGGCTTCGCCCATTTCTTCGAGCACATGATGTTCCGTGGCACGGAGAAGTACTCCAAGGATGCCTACAACGACGTCCTCAAGCGCCTGGGCGCCGACTCCAACGCCTACACCTCCGACGACGAGACCGTCTACCACATCGTCGGTCCCAGCAGCGAGCTGGCCACGATGATGGACATCGAGTCCGACCGCTTCAAGAACCTGAAGTACGAGGAGGACGCCTTCCGCACCGAGGCGCTGGCCGTCCTGGGCGAGTACAACAAGAACGTCTCGAACCCCATCCAGCCCATGTACGAGAAGGTCCGCGACCTCGCCTTCGAGAAGCACACCTACAAGCACACCACCATGGGCTTCCTGGCGGACATCAAGGCGATGCCCGGCTACTACGACTACAGCCTGAAGTTCTTCGACCGCTTCTACCGGCCGGAGAACGTCACCCTGCTGGTCGTGGGCGACGTCCAGCCGCAGGCCGCCTTCGACATGGCGAAGAAGCACTACGCCGACTGGAAGAAGGGCTACAAGGCGCCGGACGTCCCGGTCGAGCCGCCCCAGAAGCAGCGGCAGACGGGCCACATCGACTGGCCGAACCAGATCCGGCCGCACGTGGCCCTGGCCTACCGCATCCCGGCGTTCTCGGCCACGTCCAGCGACTCGGCCGCCCTCGACCTGATCGAGCAGCTCCTGTTCAGCGAGTCGGCGCCCCTCTACCAGGAGCTCGTGGTCAAGAACCAGTGGGTCGACTTCATCTCGGGGAGCCCCGGCCTGAGCCGCGACCCGTCGCTGTTCCTGATCTTCTCGCGGGTGAAGTCCGAGGACCTGGTCCCCAAGGTCAAGGAGGCCGTGGACCGGCACGTGAAGGAGCTCCAGTCCAAGCCGGTCGATCAGCAACGGCTGGAGCGCATCAAGTCCCACATGCGCTACGCGTTCGCCCTCGGCCTCAGCACGCCCGGCAGCGTGGCGGGCCAGGCGGCCTCGACGATCGCGGTGACCGGCGACGTGCACGACATCAACCGGCGTTTCGCGCAGTACCAGAAGGTCACGCCCGCGGACATCCAGCGGGTGGCCCGCGACACGTTCCAGACCCAGAAGGAGACCATGGTGACCCTGTCGCACAAGGCGGCGGACGCCGCGCCGGGCGCGAAGGGATCTCAGGGAGGTGCGAACCATGATTGACCGCAAGACGGCTTCGGGGCTGCTGTTGACCCTGGCCCTCGGCGCCACGGCGCTTCCGGCCGGGGCCCAGCCGGCGGGCCCTATCGAGGTGGTCGCGCTTCCCAACGCGAGCTCGCCGCTGGTGGCCATCCGCCTCCAGTTCGACGTCGGCTCCATCCATGACCCCGCCGGCAAGGAAGGCCTGGCCATGCTGACGTCGATGATGATCGGCCAGGCCGGGACCCAGAAGCGCTCCTACACCGATCTGATCGAGGCCCTCTATCCGATGGCGGCGTCGGTCAGCACCGGCGCCGACCGCGAGGTGACGCTGGTCGCCGGCACGGTTCATCGCGACAAGCTGGCCGAGTACACGGCCCTGCTCAAGGAGGCGCTGCTCCAGCCCGGGTTCTCCAAGGAGGACTTCGACCGCAACAAGGAACAGCTCACCGCCGCGCTCACCAACTCCATGCGCAGCAGCGACGAGGTGCTCGGCCTGGAGCTGCTCCAGCAGCAGATCTTCAAGAACCACCCGTACGGGCACTCGCCGGTCGGCACCGTCGAGGGTCTCCAGAGCATCACGCTGGACGACGTGAAGAATTTCTACCAGCAGAACTACACCCAGGCAAACCTGATGCTGGGTGTGGCCGGCGGCTATCCGAACGACTACATCGCCCAGCTCCAGAAGGACCTCTCGGCCCTGCCCAAGGGGGAGAAGGGGACCAAGCCGCTGCCGGCGTTGCCCAAGGCCGGCGGCCGCAACTTCACCCTGGTGGACAAGGAGACCGGCTCGGTGGGCCTCCACTTCGGCTACGCGCTGCCGATCACCCGCGCCGATGCCGACTACTACCCGCTGATGGTGGCCAACAGCTTCCTGGGCGAGCACCGCACGTTCCACGGCGTGCTGATGAATTCGCTGCGCGGCGACCGCGGCCTGAACTACGGCGACTACTCGTACATCGAGTACTGGGAGAGCGCGCCGTTCACCACCAGCCCGAACCCCAACGTGCCGCGCCGGCAGCAGTACTTCTCGGTCTGGATCCGGCCGGTGGTGCCCACGGACGCCCAGTTCGCCCTGCGCACCGCCCTGTTCGAGGTCCAGCGCCTGCGCGACCAGGGGATGACCGAGGAGCAGTTCAACCTCACGCGGGACTTCCTGGTCAACTACTCCAAGCTCTGGGCCCAGAGCCTCGGCGACCGTCTCGGCTTCCACATGGACAGCAAGTTCTACGGGATGCCGTACTACATCGACGAGATCGAGGCCCGGCTGAAGAAGATGACGGTGAACGACGTCAACGCGGCGATCAAGAAGCACCTCCGCACCGACGCCTACGAGGCCGTCATGGTCACCGCCAAGGCGCCGCAGCTCAAGGACACGCTCCAGAAGGACGAGGCGAGCCCCAAGCAGTACAACAGCCAGATGGAGGCTGCGATCCTCGAGGACGACAAGAAGATCCAGGGGCTGAAGGTGCAGCCGACGAAGATCGACGTCGTCCCCGTCGGGCAGGTTTTCCAGAAGTAGGCGCGGGAGACCGCGCTGATGGAAGGGGGCTCTTCCGAGCCCCCTTTTCATTTCCGGCGCTCAGCAGGCGATCTGCGGGCAGAGGATGTTCGGGTCGTAGACCGCCTGGCAGGTGGTCACGCCGCCCGACTTACAGCACCTCTCGAGCTGCCCGCAATTGCAACGGCAGTTGCAGTTGGAAGGGAGATTGGAGCAGGCGGCGGCGGCCGCCTCCACGACCGGACTGCCGACCGCGCCCGCTACGGCCAGCAGCATCAACGTCAGGTAGATCATCTTGCGCATGACTCAACCTCCTTATAAGTCCGAGGCCAGTCTAGCGCAATGGAAATACCGGGGGGAGCCGTCGACCTCCACATCCGCGCTGCCCGGCACAGGCAGCTCGTCTCCGTCGCGGCCGGTCACCGCCACGGGTGGACACGGGAGGACAGCCCGCGCGGGCTCGTCCGCGGCGCTCCACCCGACGATCAGCTCGCCGCCGTCCTTGACGAAGCGGTAGAGGCGGACCGGCTCCGGCGTGGGGAGCACCTCCTCCAGGCGGGCGCCGTCCAGCTCGCGGACCAGGGTCCTGAGGGCGTGGAAGCCGGGCCGGAGGCGGGGGTTGGCGGGATCGGCGGGATCCACCAGGCCGTATCCGCGGGCCACCACCTGCCACCAGAAGACGCGCTCGACCTGCCCCGTCCCCAGGGCCAGCAGGTAGTAGCGTACGAGGTAGTCCGCCTGGGGTCCCTCGTCCACGGAGACGTCCCGGCCGGCCGGCGAGTGGGGTCCCTCCCGCAGGGGCCAGTTGACCTCCGTGATCCAGCAGCGGCCGGACGAGTTGCGGGCCGTCCCGGCGATGGCCTTGAGCAGCAGCACCTTGTCGACGGTGTCGAGCCCGGCCTGGCGGTTCTCCGGCGCGCCTCTGCGGTCCACGTAGAGCAGGGCGGAGACGGCGTCGAAGCGGAGCCCCGGCTCCCGCAGGTTCAGCACGGCGGCCGTGACGTGGTATTCGAAGTCGATCACCGAGGGTCCCAGCAGCTCGACGCCGGGATAGGGCCGCAGGATCTCCCCGGCGGCGCGGACCAGGGCGACGTACTCGCGGACATTCCAGATCCCCCACTTGCTGCGGTTGATGGCCTGTCCAATCTGAAAACGCCGGCCGTAGGGGATGAAGCGGGGGGCGATCTCCTCCAGGGACCGCCGCCAGCGGGTGGGGTCGCGGACCAGCTCCCGGTTCTGCGGCAGGGCGAACGTCAGCTCGCAGCCCTGGGCGTGAAGCTCCCGCGCCAGCGCCTCCTCGGCGTCGTGGTCGTCCTCCCAGGGGTGGAGGCGCAGCAGCACGTGGCGGACCCCCAGCTCGCGAACCAGGGCGGCGGGGGCGCCGGGAGCCTCGGGCCAGGGACGGACGCAGACGCCGATCCCCCCGAAGTCCACGGGCAGGCGGTGGAGGTCCCGCTTCAGCCCGCGGTACCGCCGCCAGATCCGGGGCAGGGCGCCGGCCAGGGCGGCGGCCTCGGAGGCGTGGGCGCCGGCGTCGGCCACGCGCACCTTGAGCTTGTCGAAGCGCCCGGCGTGCTGGTGCGGCTGGTCCGACAGGTGGTCCCAGACGGCCTTGTCGCGGGCTCCGGCGCCGGCGGGGGCGTCGGGGATGTGCGCGTGCGGCGGGCGCGGCAGCAGGAGGGCCTTCAGCCGGTCCCGGCCACCGCGCACCCGCTTCTTCGACTCGTTCTTGAACAGGAAGCCGCGGTGGTAGGTCAGGAACAACCCGCGCCGCAGCGGCGAGACCGGGCCTCCCCAATAGCTCGCCAGCAGCCGCTCCTGATGCTCGGGCCGGAAGAGGGCCAGGCGCGAGAGGTCGCGGAGGCGTTCCGAGACGCCGGGCGGCCGGCCCACCCGGGCGCGGTTGAGGTCCACCAGGTAGAGGTGCGAGGGTTTGCCGTCCGCCGCGAAGCGGAGGAGGACGTTGCCCCCCGACATGTCCCGGTGCCAGACGCCGGCGTCGTGCAGGCGGCGGACGGTCCGGCCCAGCGCCTCGACGAAGGCCGGGAAGTCCACGTCCGGGAACCGCTCCCTCTCCTCCCCGGCGTTGGCGGCGCGGAAAAGGTAGCGCGCCTCCGTCACGTCCGGGACGTAGCGGCAGACGTAGAAGGCGGGGCCGGCCTCGGTCTCCGACTCGATCCACATCACCGGCTCGGGGGTGAGCAGACCCGCCTCCACCAGCGCCCAGGCCACCCGCCAGCTCTTCTCGGCCTTGCTGCCCCGCAGGCGGCGCCGCAGCCGGTCCTTGGCCGAGCGGTGGCGGAACTGCTTGACCACCACCTCCAGGGGACCGGCGGCGGTCTCCAGGCGGGCGATGTACAGGTAGTTGCGCCCCCAGTGCAGGGTCTTCAGGGCCGAGGCGGGATCGGTCAGCTTCCGTATCGCCTCCTGAAAGTCGGCCTCCCGGAGATCGGCGGGGCGCAGGCCAGCCGCCACCTCGCCGGTCCAGCCGGGGAGCGAGAAGGGCTCGCGCAGGATCTCAGACCTCCACGACGTCGAAACGCTCGTGGTGCAGCTCGGGGTCGCTCTGCAGGAGGATGTGGACGCCGAGCGAGCGCTCCAGCTCGTCGAAGATGGCCCGCTCCTCCTGCTGGAGGGCGCGCGAGATCTCGGGGTGGACGCGCAGCAGGATCTCGCCGTTGCCGATGCGGCCGCGCATGTGGAGGAGCTCCTTGCGCAGGTTGAGGCAGATCGTGGCGTTGGACTTGATGCGCCCGCGCCCCGAGCAGTAGGGGCAGGGCTGGGTGAGCAGGCGCTCCAGGTTGGCGCGGCTGCGCTTGCGGGTGATCTCCACCAGGCCGAACTCGGAGATGTTGAGGACCTTGGTCTTCGCCCGGTCCTTGCGGATCTCGCTCTCCAGGCTGGCGAAGACCTGCTCCCGGTGCGCCGCCTCCACCATGTCGATCAGGTCGATGACGATGATGCCGCCCAGATCCCGCAGGCGGATCTGGCGCACGATCTCCGACACCGCCTCCAGATTGGTCTGGAGCACCGTGTCCTCGAGGTTGCTCTGACCCACGAAGCGGCCGGTGTTGACGTCGATGGCCACCAGGGCCTCGGTGGGGTTGATGACGATGTAGCCGCCGGACTTGAGCCAGACCTTGGTCTTCAGGGCCGCCTCGATCTGCTCCTCGATGCCGAACTGCTCGAACAGGGTGGCCCCCTGGCGGAACAGCTTGACTTTGGAGACCAGGGCCGGCTGCACCTGGTCGAGGAACTCGACGATGCGCTCGTAGGTTTCCTCGCCGTCCACCCAGAGGACGGTGAAGTCGTTGCGCAGCAGGTCGCGCACTACCCGCAGGGCGAGGTCGAGGTCCTGGTGCAGCAGGGTGGGCGCCGAGACGCGGCCGGCGCGCTGCCGGGTCTTCTCCCACAGGCGGGAGAGGTAGATCAGGTCGCTCTCGAACTCCTCGGGCCCCTTGCCCTCGCCGGCCGTGCGCACGATCAGGCCGCCGCTCGACACCGGCAGGTGGTGGAGGATGCCCAGCAGCCGCTCCCGCTCCGCTTCGTCCTCGATGCGGCGGGAGACGCCGAAGTGGCGCACCGTGGGCAGCAGCACCAGGTAGCGGCCCGGCAGGGTGACGTGGGTGCTGATCCGCGCCCCCTTGTTGGGCAGCGGGTCCTTGACCACCTGGACGATGATTTCCTGCCCCGGCTTGAGGAGCTCGTCGATCGAGGGAGAGCCGGTCTGGTGCGCGTTGGCGACGTCGTCGCTGCGGGCGTCGTCCAGCTCCAGATCCTCCATGGAATCGACGTCCGCCGCCACGTCGCTGACGTAGAGGAAGGCGTCGCGCTCCAGCCCCACGTCCACGAACGCGGCCTGCATACCGGGTAAGACGCGGGTCACGCGGCCCTTGTAGACGTTGCCCACCAGCCCGCGGTGCCGGTGCCGCTCGACGAAGATCTCCGTCAGGCGGTCGTCCTCCAGGACGGCGATCCGCGTCTGGTGAGGGTCGCTCTCGACCAGCATCTTCAGACTCATGGCGGCCATAAGTAGATCACACGGCGAGGAGGAGGAAAGACGCCCTACCGGTTCACGTACCTCCTCATGTCCACTCCCAGGATGATTCCCGTCGCGATGAAGTTGATCATCGTGAAGGAGCCGCCGTAGGAGAGGAACGGCAAGGGAATGCCGGTGATGGGAGTGAAGCCGATCACCATGGCGCTGTTGTAGAGCACGTGGAAGCAGATCACCGAGAGCAGCCCTGTCACCAGCAAGATGCCGGCGCGGTCCCTCGCTCGGATGGCGATCCGGGCCGCGCTGGAGATGAAGACGGCGTAGAGGCCGAGGACCGTGGCCACCCCCAGGAACCCCCACTCCTCGGCCAGCACCGCCAGGATGAAGTCGGTGTGGCGGGCGGGCAGGAAGCGGAGCTGGCTCTGGGTGCCCTGCATGTAACCCTTGCCCAGCAGCTCGCCGGAGCCGACGGCGATCTTGCTCTGGCGGACCTGGTAGCCCGCGCCCAGGGGATCGGTCTCCGGCGCCAGATAGGTGAGCACGCGCTGGCGCTGGTAGCCCTTCATGCCGAACATCCAGACGCCGGAGCCCAGGATCAGGCCGATCAGGGCCACGGTCACCAGCAGGCGCACGCGGATGCCCGCCACCAGCAGCATGCCGGCGATCAGCGGCGCGTACATGGCGGCGCCGCCCATGTCGGGCTCGATGGCCACCAGAACCATGGGCAGGGCCACGATGCCCACCGCGATCAGGATGTGGCGGATCTCCAGCACCCGCGTGTTGAGGCCCGCCAGGTAGCGGGCCACGAAGAGCCCCGTGGCCAGCTTGGCGAACTCCGAGGGCTGGAACTGGAACGGCCCGACGGCGATCCAGTTGGCCGCGCCCCCTCGCTCGACGCCGATGATCAGCACCGCCACCAGGGAGATCAGCCCCAGGACGTAGAGCACCAGCGAAAAGTCCAAGAGCACGTGGTAGTCGATGCTCATGGACGCCACCAGGAGCACCAGCCCCACGGCCACCCAGGCGGCCTGGCGGGGGAAGTAGTCCACGGGCAGCTCGGAGCTGGCGCTGTGGACGGTGGCGAGGCCGATGGCCGCCAGCAGGAGGGCCGAAAGGATCAGCCCGCCGTCGATCGAGGAGAGGGTCCGCAGCCGCGGACGGTCCTCATGGAGCGGGTGACTTCCCGTGATCGATTCCGAAATATTTAGCATAGATCGCCTGCGCGATGGGCGCCGCCACCCGGGAGCCGCCGCCGCCGTGCTCGACGAACACCGCCACCACGAGTTGCGGGTTGTCGGCCGGAGCGAAGGAAGTGAACCAGGCGTGGTCGCGGTACTTGAACGGCAAGGCCCGGGCGTCCAGGCGTTGCGAATAGCCGATCACCTGCACGGTGCCGGTCTTGCCGGCGATCTCGACGCCCGGCAGGCGGGCGGAGCCGTAGGCGGTGCCGCCCGCCTCGTTGACCACGGCCCAGAGCCCTTCGCGGACGATGCGCAGGGCGTCTTCATCGAGGGGCACGTGCTCGGGCGGCGGAAGGTCGGCGTCCTTGATCAGGTGCGGCTTCACCTTGTAGCCGCCGTTGGCCACCAGGGCCGTCATCTCCGTCATCTGCAGCGGCGTCACCAGCACGGGTCCCTGGCCGATGGAGACGGAGATGGTCTCGCCGGGATACCACTTGTGCTTGCGCACGGCCAGGCTCCAGTCGTTGTCGGGCACCAGACCCCGCTTCTCCCCCTGGATCTCGATCCCGGTCGGTTCGCCAAACCCGAAGATGCGCGAGTAGCGGGCGATCTTTTCGATCCCCATCTTCTGGCCCAGGGTGTAGAAGTAGACGTCGCAGGAGAGCTTGAGGGAGCCGCGGGCGTCCACCGAGCCGTGCCCGCCCTTGCGCCAGCAGCGGAAGGAGCGGCCGTAGAAGCCCTTGGCGCCGGCGCAGCCGACCCGGGTGTGCTCGTTGAAGATGCCTTCGGTCAAGCCGGCCGTGGCCATGATGATCTTGAAGGTGGAGCCCGGCGAGAAGGTGTTCTGGAGCGCCCGGTTCTGGAGCGGGTTGTACGGCGCCTCGATCAGCGCCTTCCACTCGCCCCGCTGGAGCCGCCGGGCGAAGATGTTCGGGTTGTACGACGGCGCCGAGACCATGGCCAGGATCTCGCCGTTGCGGGGATCCATGGCCACCACGGCCCCGACCTTCTCCGGCCCCTCGAACCAGCGCGCCGCCTCCTGCTGGAGGTCGAGATCGATCGACAGCGTCAGGTTCTCGCCCGGGACGGCGGAGACCCGCCGGTACTCCTCCAGCAGCTCGCCGCGGCTGTCCACCACCACCACCCGCTCGCCGTCCTTGCCCCGCAACTGGGCGTCGTAGGTCTGCTCGATCCCCTTCTTGCCCACCAGGTCGCCGGGGGAGTAGGCGCCCTTCGACTCGTCGATCTCCTCCTGGGTCACCTCGCCCAGGTAGCCGAGCAGGTGGGCGGTCTGCTCCCGGTGGCGGTAGAGGCGCAGGTGGTGGACCTCCACCTCGAACTCCGGGTATTCGAGGCTCTCGGCCCCGAAGCGGGAGACCTGGGAGAGGGTCAGGTTCTCGGCCAGCAGGACCGGCTTGAACTCCGGGGTCGACCGGTATCCCGCGAGCAGGGCCTGGAGCTCGACCGGCGGCCGGCCGAGGACCCCCGCGGCGAAGGCGAGGCTGCGGCCGAGGTCCGGGGTGCGGCTGCGGTCGAGCATCAGGTTGTAGCTGGGGACGTTCTCCACCAGCAGCCGTCCCTTGCGGTCGAAGATCAGGCCGCGGGGCGCCTTGACGGGGAGGTTGCGGAGGCGGTTGTTCTCGGCCAGCTCGCGGTAGTAGTCGCCCTGGACGAGCTGCACGAACCAGAAGCCGGTGGCGATGGCCACCAGAAGGCCGCTCACCAGGGCGGTCATGATCCGCACGCGGCTCACCAGGTCGTCACGATGCTCACGGACTACTTGCATGGGGAACCTACTCCAGGCGAAGCCTGCTCATGCGTCCCCGGCGCCGGGCGTCCGCGGTGCGGCGCCAGTGCCCCGACGCGATATGGACAACCAGGCCCAGGACCCCGCAGGCCCCGGCCTGGATGGCGACCCAGAGGGGGCTCGGCAGCTCCGGGGCCGGCAGCAGCAACAGGGCCAGCCCGACCACGACCGCCTGCTGGAGAGCCGAGGCGAAGGCCACGACGGCCAGCACCCCCGTCGCCCGCTGGATCACCAGCCGCTGCGCCAGCCGCGCCGTGACGTACCCGATGATGGTATCAGCGAAGCCGAACAGGCCGAAGGGCCCGCTGGTCAGGGAGTCGTGCAGCAGACCCACCAGCAGACCCACCAGCAGACCCGAAAGCGAGTTGCCCCGCAGACCGTGCAGGGCCACGACGACCAGGAAGACGTCCACCACCCGGCCGAAGAGCGGGGAGAGGCTCATCCCCACGAAGTGGGCCAGGGCGGCCAGGGTGATCGCCGCGACGAGTCTAAGGACTTGCACCGGGGAGGGTCTCCTTGAGTTTCTCGGGCGCCGCCTCGTAGTCCAGCAGATAGACCTGGTCCAGCGAGCCGAAATCGACGGCCGGGGCGAGCTCGATGCGGTGGAAGAGCTGGCCGCCCGGTTCGACCTTGATCACCGTGCCGATGGGGATGCCGCGCGGGTAGATGCCGTCGATGCCGGCGGTCAGCACGCGGTCGCCCGGCCGCACGTCGGCCTGCAGGGGGACGAACTCCAGCTCGAGGCCGCCGCGGCGGCCGCCCCGCACCACTCCCTGGCGGCGGGTGCGGAGCACCATGCCGCCCACGCTGGCGGCGCCGTCGGTGACGAGCTGGACCTTGGCGTAGGAGCCCGACACCGCGATGATCCGCCCCACCAGCCCGTCCGGAGACAGCACCGGCTGGTTCCGCCGCGCCGGCACGTCGCCGAGGTAGAGGATCAGGGTGCGCAGCCAGGAGGCGTGGTCGACGTAGACGATGTCCACCGCCCGGATGCGCCCGGCCGGCGGCGTGGGATAGCGCACGGCGGCGCCCAGCCGCAGCATCTCGCCCTCGATGTCGCTGAGCCGCATCAGGCGCAGGCGGAGGGTCTCGACCTCCCGGCGCAGCCGCTCGTTCTCCTCCTGGAGCGTGCCGCGCAGCTTCAGGCCCTCGCGGAATTCCGACAGGCTGCGGGGGGCGCCGGTGACGGCGCGGGCCATCGGGCCGAGCAGCCGGAGACCCAGCGACTCCAGCCGCGTCTCACCGGCCTTCGCCCCCTGGATCGCCAGGTAGACGAGCTGCGCGGCCAGCACGACGATCAACACCCAGCCGGTGCGGCGCTCGTCCACGGGTTTCGCGACCGATTCTAAGCCGGGTCCCGGTTACCGGATGGAGACCTTGCGCAGCAGGTCGATGTCGGAGAGGACCCGCCCCGTGCCCAGCACCACCGAGGCCAGCGGATCCTCGGCGAGGACCACGGGCAGGCCCGTCTCGTCGCGCAGCCGCTGGTCGAGGTTGCGCAGCAGCGCGCCGCCGCCGGAGAGCACGATCCCCTTGTCCATGATGTCGGCCGAGAGCTCGGGCGGCGTGCGCTCGAGGGCCATGCGCACGGCCTCGACGATGGTCGCCACCGGTTCGGCCAGGGCCTCGCGGATCTCCTCGTCCGAGATGGTCAGGGTCTTCGGCACGCCCTCCACCAGGTCGCGGCCCTTGATCTCCATCTTGAGCTCCTCCTTCAGCGGATAGGCGGAGCCCAGCTCGATCTTGATCTGCTCGGCGGTGCGTTCGCCGATCAGCAGGTTGTACTTGCGCTTGAGATACTGGATGATCGCGACGTCCATCTCGTTGCCCGCGATGCGCACCGAACGGCTGTAGACGGTGCCGGCGAGCGAGATCACGGCCACGTCGGTGGTGCCGCCGCCGATGTCCACGATCATGTTGCCCGACGGCTCGGTGATCGGCAGCCCCGCGCCGATGGCGGCCATCATCGCCTGCTCGACCAGGAAGACCTCGGAAGCGCCGGCCCGCATCGCCGAGTCGCGGACGGCGCGCTTCTCCACCTGCGTAATCTCCGACGGGACGCCGATGACGATGCGCGGATGCACGTACATCTTGCGCCCATGGGCCTTTTTGATGAAGTACTCGAGCATCCGCTCGGTGACTTCGAAGTCGGCGATCACGCCGTCCTTCATCGGCCGGATCGACTCGATGTTGCCGGGCGTGCGGCCGAGCATCTCCTTGGCTTCGCTGCCCACGGCCTCGATACGGTTGGTGATCTTGTTGATGACGACGACGGAGGGTTCACGCACCACGATCCCCTGGTTGCTGGCGAACACCAGCGTGTTCGCGGTCCCGAGGTCGATAGCGAGGTCTTTGGAAAAGTAGCGTAACAGCGAGGCGAGAGGCATCTGGCCTACCTGATCCTTCTTTGAAGCCCGCCGCGGCCACCAGCCGGCGGCGGGAAGTTGATAATTATTCGATCTGGATCTTCCTTGATTCAGGGATTTTCGACGAAGACACGCTGCCGGCGGACGGTCTCGTTCCCCCACACGTCGCGCGCGCGGACTTCGATGATATTCCAACCTTCGGTCGACAACTGGACTGGTTTCGTGAACGCGCCGTCGGCGCCGGTCTTGACCTGCTCGCCGTTGACCTCGATCCGCGCTCCGGGCTCGCTGCGTCCGGCGACGAAGAAGATACTACCGTAGGTCTTGATCTCTTCGAGGTCAAGCTCCGGCGGCGTCGCGTCTTTTCCTTCGCCGCCGGCGGCGCGCGAGGAGCCGACGCGGAACCGGCCGGTCCGGCTCCAGGGGCCCAGGCCATCGGGGCCATAGGCGGCCACCCGCCACTGGAACGTTCCCTCCCCCCGTACTCCCAGGGTGGCCCGCGTCTTCGTCCGGTTCTCGGCGTCGATGACGTTGTCCACGAACAGGTGGTTGCGGGAGACCTGCAGGGCGTACCGCGGCGCGCCGGGGACCTGCGACCAGGCGAGGACGATCCGCCTGGTGCGGTCGAGGTCCAGGGCCAGGTTGTCCTCGGGCTCCAGGAGCTGCGGCGGGGCCGGCAGCGGCTTGGGCTCCGAGAGCAGGTCGCCCGTCTGCGTGACCTGCTCCAGGGCTCCGATCTCGCGCCGCATGCCACCCTTGGCTTCCAGATCCATGCCGCCCCGGACGGCGCCGAATCGCCCCTGGCTGGTGGCCTTGTCCACGGCCACGAAGGCCTCCGAGGACTCCTTGACCCGGGCCACGGCCCCGGGCGTCTTGATGTTGCTCGACCGCGCGGAGGTGCTGAGGTTGACCCAACCGTACTCCATCTGGATCGACTGCTCCTGCGAGCCGCTCGGCCCGGCGCTCGACGCCGAGACGATGAACTGGGTGTTGGGCCGCACGGTATAGAGGGTGCCGTCGTTGAACATGATCTCGGCGGAGCCGCCGTCGGAGGTGCGGACGTAGTCGCCGGGCTGGAGCTGGACGCGGCTGCGCGCCTCCTGCCAGTCGCCGCCGTCGCCGCGCCGGAACTCCACCTCGCCCTGCAGGGAGATGAACTGCGCCTGCCCGCCCGCTCCGCGCAGCTCCAGCGAATCGAGGATCGACTGCAGCAGGTCGCGGCTGCGCTTGCCGCTGTTGAGGGCGGAGGGGAAGCTCTCGTCCTGGAAGAGGCTCCGCGCCTTCTCCAGGCTCTCCCGGGCGCTCGCGGTCTCGCGGGCGAAGCCGCTGGCCTTCTTCTCTCCCTGGAGCCGCTCGAGGAGGCCCTCGGCCTCACCGATCACCTTCGCGGCCTGGGTCCGGGTCGAGTTGCGTTCCCAGATCCGGTAGCCGAAGAAACCGCCGCCCAGCACCAAGAGGACCAGCAGCAGGAGGCCCCATCCTTTGAGGGTCTCCACGGAAACGCTGTACCAGTCCTTACCCGCTCGGACGGCCCTCTGGGCAGACACCTCAACTCCCTTTCATGTAAGAACCTCAATATATCACACCATTTTTCCTCCAGACGCAAGCGGCGCAAGGGTTGTGCGGCCAGCGCGGGGCTGTTAGAGTGACGGGTCCTCCTGGATGAATGGAGAAGGAGTCCGTCCATGCTCAAGGTGTTTCGCGACAATCTGAAAAATCTCGCCTGGATCCTCTGGGTCATCATCGCCTTGTTCGTGCTCGCCCTGGCCGCCGACTTCGGCACCGGCTTCGGCGGCGGGGCCGGGCAGTCGGTCGCCGCCAGGGTCGGCGACGAGACGGTGTCGATGCAGGAGTTCCAGCGTAACTACGAGCGCCTCGCCGGCCTCTACCGCCAGGTCTACGGCGAGCAGCTCACGCCCGAGCTGGAGAGGCAGATGCGCCTCCCCATGCAGGCGCTCGACCAGGCGATCAACCAGAAGATCATGCTGGCCGAGGCCCGCCGCCTCGGGCTGCGGGTGACCGACCAGGAGCTGCGCCAGCGCATCCTCCAGGAGGACGTCTTCAAGGACGAGCAGGGCCGCTTCGTGGGCGAGCAGCGCTACCTGGAGATCCTGCAGAACAACCAGCTCAACACGGCTCAGTTCGAGGAGAACCTGCGGGAGGAGCTCCTGCTGCAGAAGCTCGCCGACGCCCTGCGCGCCAACCTTTATGTCAGCGACGACGAGGTCCAGCGGGCCTACCGCGAGCAGGTCGAGCGGGCGAAGATCCGCTACATCCAACTGCCGCGCGACCGCTTCGCCGCGCAGGTCCAGGTGCAGCCCGCCGAGCTCTCCACCTACTTCAAGGCCCACCAGCAGGAGTTCCGGACCCCCGAGCAGCGCGAGGCCGCCTACGTCCTGATCGACGCGGCCAAGCTCGCCGGCCAGGCGCAGATCGCCGACGCCGAGCTGCGCGACTGGTACACCTCCCATCAGCAGGAGTTCTCCCAGCAGGAACAGGTCCGGGCGCGCCACATCCTCGTCAAGGTCGACGACCAGCGCCCGGACGCGGCCGCGCGCCAGCGGATCGAGGAGGCCAAGCGCCGGCTCGAGGGCGGCGCCGACTTCGCGGCGGTGTCCAACGAGCTCTCGGACGATACCGCCTCTAAAGCCAACGGCGGCGACCTCGGCTACTTCGGCAGCGGCCAGATGGTGCCGGAGTTCGAGACCGCGGCCTTCGGCGCCCAGCCCGGCAAGCTGGTCGGCCCGGTCAAGACCTCCTTCGGCTATCACCTGCTGGAGGTGACCGACAAGAAGGCCGGCGGCACCCGGCCCTTCGAGCAGGTCAAGGAGCAGATCCGCGCCCGCCTGGCCTCGGAGCGGACCCAGGAGCTGGCCGAGACCCGGGCCAAGGAGCTGGCCGCCAAGCTCTCCGGAGACAAGCCCCGCAACGCCGAGGCCGTGCGCGCCGCCATCCAGGGGATGCCGGGCGCCACGTTCGGCGAGACCGGCAGGGTCGGCGCCCAGGACCCCATCCCCAATCTCGGCTTCAACCCGGCCATCAACACCGCCGCCTTCTCGCTCAAGAAGGGGGACGTCTCTCAGCCGGTCCAGGTGCCCCAGGGCTGGGCCGTCGTCTACCTGAAGGAGATCCACACGCCCCGCGTTCCGGAGCTGAAGGAGGTGGAGGACCGGGTGCGCGCCGCGGCCGGCCGCGACAAGCAACAGCAGCTCGCGGCCCAGCGGCTGGAGGCCGTGCGCCGTGAGCTGGCCCAGGGCAAGACCCTGGAGCAGGCGGCCGCCGAGCTGGGCGTCGAGGTCAAGACCACCGAGGAGTTCGGTGGCCAGGGGACGATCCCCGGCCTCGGCTACAACCCCGAGCTGACCAAGGCGGCCCTGGCCTCCAAGGTCGGGCAGGTCGGCGGTCCCATGGCCGACGCCCAGGGGGCGCTGCTGTTCCAGGTCACCGAGCGCAAGGGCTGGGACCCGAAGCAGTACGCCACCAACAAGGACCAGACCCGCCAGACCCTCCTGCAGCAGCGGCTCACCAACCTGCAGAGCGCCCTGGTGGCCGAGCGGCGGCGCGAGCTGGGCGTCGAGTACGACCGGCAGCTCCTGCAGGAGATCGGCGTCACCCCGCCCCAGGAGGGCTGACCGCTCTCCGCGGCGCAGCTCCCGCAAGGATGATCGGCCACCTCCAGGGCCAGCTCCTCAAAGCCACCCCCGAGCGCGTCCTCCTGGACGTGCAGGGGGTGGGCTACGAGGTCCACGTCCCCCTCTCCACCTGGTATGAGATCGAGCGCCGCCGCGACGAGCGCATCCGCCTCCACATCCACACCCACATGCGGGAGGACGGCATCACGCTGTTCGGCTTCTGGACCGAGCGCGAGAAGCTGATCTTCCAGCGCCTGATCGCGGTCAGCGGCATCGGCCCCCGCCTCGCCCAGGTGACCCTCTCGGGCATGCCGCCCGACGACCTGCTGGCGGCCATCGCGGCCGGCGACCTCGGCCGCCTGGCGACCATCCCCGGCGTGGGCAAGAAGACCGCCGAGCGGATGGTGCTGGAGCTGCGGGAGAAGATGCGGGAGATGGCGGCCGAGCTGCCGGAGAAGGCCGCAGCAGCCGCCCAGCCGGCCGACCAGGACGTGGTCTCCGCGCTGGTGAACCTTGGCTACAAGGCGAGCCAGGCCGAGCGGGCCGTGGCCGAGGCGCGCCGGGAGAAGCCCGACGCCGCCTTCAACGACCTCCTGCGGGCCAGCCTCAACCGCCTGTCGCGGGCTTGAGGCTCCCTCCTCTACAATGGCGGCATGTCCGCCGTCGACGACCGCCTCCTCTCGGGCGACCCGCTGTCCGAGGACCTCGGGATCGAGCCGTCGCTGCGCCCGCAGCGGCTGGAGGAGTACATCGGCCAGCGGAAGGTCATCGACAACCTCTCGGTGTTCATCCGCGCCGCCCGCGAGCGCCGGGAGTCGCTGGACCACGTGCTCCTCTTCGGCCCTCCGGGCCTGGGCAAGACGACCCTCGCCAACATCATCGCCCACGAGATGGGCGCGCCCCTGCGCACCACGGCCGGGCCCATCCTGGAGCGGGCCGGCGACCTCGCGGCCATCCTGACCAACCTGGACCCCGGCGAGGTGTTGTTCATCGACGAGATCCACCGCCTGGGGCCCACGGTGGAGGAGATCCTCTATCCCGCCCTGGAGGACTTCCGGCTCGACCTGGTCATCGGCCAGGGGCCGGCGGCGCGGACCGTCAAGATCGAGCTGCCCCGCTTCACCCTGGTCGGGGCCACCACCCGCGCCGGCCTGATCAGCGCGCCGCTGCGGGCGCGGTTCGGCATCGTCCACCGCCTGGACTTCTACCGGCCCGAGGAGCTGACGGAGATCGTCGTGCGCTCGGCCCGGCTGCTCGGCGTGCCGATCGAGAAGGAAGGGGCCACGGAGATCGCCCGCCGCAGCCGGGGCACCCCCCGCGTGGCCAACCGCCTGCTGCGCCGGGTGCGCGACTTCGCTCAAGTGGACCGGGCCCGGAGCATCGACCTGGAGATCGCCCGCCGCGCCCTCACCCTCCTGGAGGTGGACGAGTTCGGCTTCGACGACCTCGACCGCAAGATCCTGAGCACCCTGATCGAGCACTACGACGGCGGTCCCGCCGGCCTCAAGGCCCTGGCCGTGGCCGTGGGCGAGGACTCCGGCACCCTGGAGGACCTGTACGAGCCCTACCTGATCCAGGAGGGCTTTCTGCAGCGGACCTCCCGCGGCCGGGTCGCCACCCGCCGCGCCTATAAGCACCTCGGCTATCAGGCCCCCCCCGGCACCATGGGGACCCTCTTCTGACCCCGGACCCATGCGCCGCGCCGCCCTGATCTACAACCCCCGGTCGGGGCGCCAGCGGCACGCCCGGGTGCTGGACGGCCTCCTGACCTCCCTCCGGGGAGGCGGTTTCGACGTGGAGCCCGTCCCGACCACGTTCGCGGGCCAGGCGACGGAGCTGGCCCGCGAGCGGTCCCGGGACGTCGAGGTGGTCTTCGCGTTCGGCGGGGACGGCACCGCCAGGGAGGTGGCGGCCGGCCTCCTGGGCGGCACGGCCGCGCTGGGGTTCCTGCCCGGCGGCACGGCCAACCTGCTGGCCCTGGCCCTGGGACTGCCCGGCGATCCGCTGCGGGCCGCCGGTGCCCTGGCCAGGGTGCCGGCGCGCCGCTTCGACGTCGGCCTCGCGGGGGGCATCCCCTTCCTGATGATGGTCTCGGCGGGGCTCGACGCCGCTCTGCTCGCCGCCTTGGACACCCGGCTGAAGTGGCGGTTCGGCAAGGCCGCCATCGTCGGGCAGGGGCTGCGGGAGTGGTGGCGCTACCCGTATCCCGCCCTGGAGGTGACGGCCGACGGCGAGCGGACGGAGGCCTCCTTCGTCTCGGTGTCGAACATCCCCTACTACGCGGGGGCGTTCCGCCTCGCCCCGGCGGCGGAGCCGGACGACGGCCTGTTCGAGCTGGTGAGCTTCCGGGGCACGGGCCGCGCCGCCACCGTCTCCTTCGCCCTGGACGTGCTGCGGGGGGCGCACATGCGGCGGCGCGACGTCGAGATCCGCCGCGTGCGCGAGGTCGTGCTCCACGGCCCCGCCGGCTCCTGCGCCCAGGTGGACGGCGACCCTTGCGCGGAGACGCTCCCCCTGTCCATCCGCTTCGCGCCGGAGCCCCTGCGGGTGCTGGCGCCCGATCCCGTTCCCGGAGAAAGGACGTCATGAGCGAAGGCCTCCCGCCGCGGGCGCTCGACCCGGTCTTCTCGCCCCGCTCCGTCGCCGTCATCGGCGCCTCGCGCCGCCGCGACTCCCTGGGGTTCGCCCTGCTGCACAACCTCGTCGTCAGCGAGTTCAGCGGCGCCATCTACCCGGTCAACCCCCACGCCCAGGCGATCCACTCGCTGAAGTGCTACCCCTCGGTCGCCGCCATCCCCGATCCGGTGGATCTGGCGGTGATCCTGGTCCCCCGCGACTTGGTGGAAGGTGTTGTGGAGGAGTGCCTGGCCCAAGGCGTGCGGGGGCTGGTGGTGATCACCGCCGGATTCTCCGAGACCGGCGAGGAGGGGGCGGCCCGTGAGCGCCGGCTGCGCGAGAGGGTCCGCGCCGCCGGGGTGCGGATGATCGGCCCCAACTGCATGGGGGTCATCAACACCGACCCCGAGGTCCGGCTCAACGCCACCTTCGCCCCCACGCCGGCCCGCGCCGGGTCGATCGGCTTCGTCAGCCAGTCCGGCGCCCTCGGGGTGGCCATCCTCAACGTCGCCCAGGACCTCGGGATCGGCCTCACCCAGTTCGCCTCGATGGGCAACAAGGCGGACGTCTCGGGCAACGACCTGCTGGAGTATTGGGAAGACGATCCGGCGACGCGGGTCCTCGCCATGTACCTGGAGTCCTTCGGCAACCCCCGCCGGTTCACCGAGATCGCCAAGCGGGTGACGCGCAAGAAACCGATCTTGATCGTGAAGTCGGGGCGCACCGCCGAAGGGGCGCGCGCCGCCAGCAGCCACACCGGGGCGATCGCCGGCACCGACGTCACGGTCTCGGCCTTCCTGGACCAGTGCGGCGTGCTGCGGGCCAACACCATCGAGGAGCTGTTCGACGTCGCCCGCGCCCTCGACCGCTGCCCCTTACCCGCGGGCGACCGGGTGGCCGTCGTCAGCAACGCCGGCGGCCCGGCGATCATGGCCACCGACGCCTGCGTCAACCTCGGGCTGCCCATGGCCGAGCTCTCGGCGGCCACCCGCGAGAGGCTCCGCGGGTTCCTGCCGGCCGAGGCCAGCGTGAACAACCCCGTGGACATGATCGCCTCGGCGACGGCCGAGCACTACGCCCGCGCGGTCGCCGCCGTGCTGGAGGACCCCGGCGCCGACCTCGTCATGGTGATCAACGTCACGCCGATCCTCACCAGCCCGCTCGACGTGATGGAGGCCATCGGCGCCGCGGCCCGCGAGCACACCAAGCCGGTGCTGGCGGTGATGATGGCCACCGAGGACTTCTACGAGAAGGTGAAGCTCTCGGCCGACCTGCCGCCGGTCTACCACTTCCCGGAGTCGGCCGCGCGGGCCATGTCCCTCCTCGTCCGCTATGGCGCCTGGCGCCGCCGGCCGGCCGGCCTCCCCGCGCCCGAGTTCGACACCGACGACCGGGCCGTGGCCGCGATCCTCGACCGGGTCGCCGACGGCTATCTGGAGAACGAGGACGCATTCCGCGTCCTGGAGCTCTATGGCATCCCGCTGACGCCCTGGAGGCTGGCCCGGACCCGCGAGGAGGCCCTCGCGGCGGCGCGGGAGATCGGCTGGCCGGTGGTGGTCAAGGCCGTGGCCCCCGGGCTGGTGCACAAGAGCGACGTCGGCGCCGTCCGGGTGGACCTCCGGGGCGACGACGAGCTGCGGGATGCCATCGACGCCATGGAGCGCTCGGTGGGAGCGGCAGGCTATCCGCTCGACGGCTTTCTGGTACAGAAGATGGCCCGCGGCGGCCACGAGGTGATCTTCGGCATCACCACCGACCCCCGCTTCGGCCCGCTGCTGATGTTCGGCCTCGGCGGCAAGTACGTCGAGGTCGTCCAGGACGTCCGCTTCGCCGTCACGCCGCTCGACGCCGAGGAGGCCCGGGAGGTGATCCGGCGCATCCGCGGCTTCAAGCTGCTGGAGGGGGTCCGGGGGGAGGCGGGAGCCGACCTCGACCTCCTGGCCGAGATCCTGCTGCGCCTCGCCCAGCTCGCCCAGCGGCACCCGCGCGTGCGCGAGCTCGATCTCAACCCGTTTCTCGCCGGGCCCGACCGGACCCGCGCCGTCGCCGTGGACGCGCGCCTCCGGGTCGGCGACCCGCCGGTCTAATCCGAAAAGGAGGGATCTACGATGCTGAAGAGGCTGGTCCAGACGGAGGACGACATCGGAATGCTGATCGTGCGCCTGGCGCTGGGGGCAGTCATCTTTCCGCATGGAGCACAGAAGCTGCTGGGCTGGTTCGGCGGACACGGGTTCGCCGGGACGATGCAGTTCTTCACGAGCCAGATGGGGCTGCCGGCGGTGGTGGTCTTCCTGGTGATCCTGGCGGAGTCCTTCGGCGCCCTGGCGCTGATCGTGGGATTCCTGGGGCGGGTGGGGGCCTTCGGCGTGCTCTGCGTCATGACGGGAGCCATCTTCATGGTCCACCTCCAGCACGGCTTCTTCATGAACTGGTACGGCAACCAGAAAGGGGAAGGGTACGAGTATCACCTGCTGGCCATCGGCATGGCCCTGGCGGTGCTGATCAAGGGGAGCGGCGCGCTGTCGGTCGACCGGTCGCTATCGGACAAGCACCGGCCGCTCTACAGATAGCTACCCCTGGCGCATGAAGTGCCACCGGAGGTCGCCGTCCAGACGGCGGTAGACCTCCGGATGGATCTTGTGGGCGAACCGATGGAGGATGGAGTTGATCGGCTCGCCCTTCGCCGCCGCCTCGATGGCGTCGGCGGCGTCGCTGCCGGCCTTGCTGATGTAGGTCTGCCAGATGCCCTGGCGGGCGGAGACCGAGCCCATGGAGACGTTGGGCGTCCGCGCCACTCCCTTGCGCAGCACGGCCAGCTTCTCCTTGAGGCTCTTCTCGTCGTCCAGCGGCTCGCGCTGCCAGGGGGTGTAGGGCTTCGGCACCAGGACGTTCACCCCCAGGTGGATGTTGCCGATCAGCCCCTTCTTCGGCAGCTCCTCCAGCATGATCGCCTTGCACTCCGCGGCGAGGTCCAGGATGCCCTGGACGTCCTCCATGGCCTCGTCCGGCAGCCCGACGATGAAGTAGAGCTTGAGCTGGGTGAAGCCGTGGCGGAAGATCAGCCGCACCTTCTCCAGCAGGAACGAGTTCGGGATCGGCTTGCCCATCTTCCGCCGCAGCTCGTCCGTGCCGGTCTCGGGGGCCAGGGTGATGGAGCGGTCGCCCGAGGCGTGTAGGGCGTCGAGCACCCCCTCCGTCACCGCCGGGATGCGGATCGACGAAACGGCGGTGCGGAAGCCCAGGCCGTTGGCCTCGCGGAGGATCTTCTCGATGTCGGGGTGGTCGCCCACGGCGGTGGCCACGAAGCCGAGCTGGTTGGTGACCGACCGGGCCCGGTCCAGGGAGGCCAGGATGTACTCCGTGGGGTGCCAGCGGAAGCGGCCCATGCCGAAAGTGGCCCAGCAGTAGCGGCACTTCTCCGGGCAGCCGCGGGACATCTCGATCAGGAACTTCTCCGAGAACTCCGTGCGCGGGGTGACGATGGCCGTGGTCGGCAGGAACCCCGGCTGCTTCATCTGCTCCTCGGTCAGCTCCAGCTTGTTGAGCTTCGGCAGCTCATCACCCTCGTCTTCATGGCGGTGAAAGGCGGGGACGTAGAAGCCGTCCTGGACGGCCAGCCGCTCGATGACCGCCTCGCGGTCCTCCTCCTCTTCCAGGGCCGCCATCAGGTTCGGGAGCACGTTCTCGGCCGCGCCGATGGCGAAGACGTCGACGAACTCGGACATCGGGAGCGGATTGATGGAGGCGCAGGAGCCGCCCATGACGATCACCGGGTCCCAGGATCCCCGGTCCTTGCGCCGCAGGGGGATGCGGGCGCGCTCGAGCATCTGGAGGAGGTTGACGTAGTCCTCCTCGAAGGAGACCGAGAAGGCCACGCAGCCGAATTCGCTCAGCGGCCGGCCGCTCTCGACGGACAGGGGCATGCCTGCGCCGTCGGTGAAGAAGCGCTCGCACGACCAGTCGGGCCGGCGGTGAAGCAGCTCGTAGGCCCGCTGGAACCCCAGGCTCGACATGCCGACGTGGTAGCTGTTGGCGTAGGCCAGGGCCAGGCTGTACCGGCCGTGCGGCACGAAGCGCTCCACTGGCCGCTCGGCGGCACGGAAGGGGGACCAGTCGTGGGAGGGTTTCTTCATAGGGTCAGCTCCAAGGGTGGCGGATCTTGGAACAGATCTCACACCCCCTCGGATTCCTTCGAGCTCTATTGTAGAAGCGGGTGCTCTCATTGGAAAAACGCTCTCGGTCCTTGAAAACGCCGGCGCCGCCACGAGATCGCGGCTTCCGGCGAGTGAAATCAGGGCTCTCCCCAATGTCCAAGGCCCATCTTCTATTGTTTCTGGCGCTTCCCACAATGTATTTAAGCCCGTATCCTTATAGAATTCGGCCTTAAATACCCGGTCTGCTCCCCGATTCAAGGCGGCACGGCTTGAATACATAGCGATACGAGCTTAAATACAATGTGTTGAAGCCCGATTACAATGTGTTCCGGCTTCAATACATTGTTTCTGACGCTCAACCTATTGTGGGAAGCGCCAAAAACAATAGAACGCGTGCTTAAAGACCATGCGCCTGCACCAGCCGCCAGGCGAGGCGGAGGGCGCCGTTTACGCCGAGGTCGCGGGGAGGAAGGGTGCGGGCGTGGATTCCGAGCAGCCGGGAGAACAGCGCCGGCTCGGCGGCCAGCGCCCGGACGGCGCGGGCGCGCAACCGGGGCCGGCGCTCCAGGGCCAGCACCAGGCCGGTCATGAAGTTCGGCAGGCGGTTGATCCGCCGCCAGTCCGCCTCATAGCGCCCGAGATCCCCCTTCGCCAGGGCGTCCACCAGGGCCGCCGACTCGTGCAACGCCACCGCCAGCCCCTCGCCCGTGATGGCGTCGAGGTAGCCCGCGGCGTCGCCCACCAGGGCCACGTTGCCGCGCGTCACCCTCCGGACCCGCTGGTGGAGAGGCCCGGTCCCGCGGGCCCGCGAGGCCACGGGAGCGCCGGCGATCCTCTCGCGCAGGGCCGGAAAGCTGAGGAGAAGATCGTCGAAATCCGCTTTGCGGCCGCTCCACAGCAGGGCGATCCCCACCTGATCGTCGGCGACGGGGGTGACGTAGGCCTCGCAGTCCGACCCCCAGTAGACCTCGACGAACTCACTCCAGGGAGCCCTCTGGAAGTGGCGGCGGACTCCGAAGCGCCGCAGCGGCACTTCGCCGCCGTCGAGCCCGGCCCAGCGCCGGACCTGCGAGCGGAGGCCGTCCGCGCCTACGATCCAGCGTCCCTCCGTGGGGAGCTGCTCAACCTTGATCCCCCAGCGGAGGTCCACCCCCACTTCTTCAGCCCGGCGGACCAGCGCGCCATGAAGCTCGGTCCGCCGCACGCCCAGTCCGCCGGACTGCGGAAACACCCCCTCGGCCATCGTCACGCCGTCGAAGTAGCGGATGCCCCGGAAGGGGACTCCCCGCGGCTCGACGCCGATCTCCCGCAGCCGCGCCACGGCGTCGGGCATCAGTCCCTCGCCGCAGGCCTTGTCGATGGGAGGATGCGAGCGGTCGAGCACGGCCACGGACATCCCCCCGAGGCGCGCCCGGATGGCCGTGGCAAGCCCGGCCGGCCCGCCGCCCACGACGAGCAGGTCGGTCACCCCTCCCCCTTCCGGTCCCAGCGCAGGCGGGCGTAGGCCAGGCTGGAGCGCGCCACCGTCCCGGCGAGGCGGAACGGCGTCACCGGGTCCGGCGGCGCCAGCTCCTCCGCGAGATACAGGCGCAGCGTCTCGCCCCGGCGCAGCTTGCCGGACGAGGTGCGGGGGATCGTGCCCGGCTCCAGCAGGACCACGTGGTCGGCCGCCAGTCCCGTGGCTCCCAGCACCGCCTCCCGGCAGGACGAGGGCAGGGCCTCCCGCTCCGCGGGTTTGATCAGGCGGGAGGTCTCGACGAACAACCCCAGCACCTCCCCCTCGGCCCCTTCGGGCAGCCAGCTCGCGGCCACCACGCAGCCGGTGCGGACCCCGGGGATCCCCTCCACGGCCCGCTCGATCTCGTCCGGGGCGTAGTTGCGGCCGCGCAGGATCACCACGTCCTTGGCGCGGCCGGTCAGATACAGCTCGCCGCCGTGGAGGAACCCCAGGTCGCCGGTGTCGAGCCAGCCGTCGCGGAGGACCCGGGCCGTGGCCTCGGGGTCGCCGAGGTAGCCCTCCATCAGCGACGGACCCTGGATACACACCCGGCCCACCCGGCCCTCCGGAAGATCGAGTCCCTCCTCGTTCACGATCCGCAGCCGGAATCCGGGGAGGGGCCGGCCCACGGAGACGATCTCGCGCCCCTTCTCGGCCGTCCGGGCCTTGCCCTCCCGGGCCAGGGACTCGCGGTCGAAGCGGCCGGTCCGGAACGGTGCGCCGAGGTCCGAGAAGGTGACAGCCAGGGCCGCCTCCGACAATCCGTAGACCGGCGTGAGGGCCTCGGGGCGGAACCCCCAGCGGCCGAAGCGCTCGCAGAAGGCCCGGAGCACCGCAGGGGCGACGGACTCGGCGCCGTTCAGGGCCGTCCGCCAGCCGGCGAGGTCGACGCCTTCCATCTCGTCGTCGCCGACGCGGTGCACGCACAGGCCGTAGGCGAAGTTGGGAGCCGGCGAAATGGTCCCGCGGTAACGGGAGAGGGCGCGCAGCCAGAGGGCCGGACGGGCCACGAACAGCTCCGGCCCGATCAGCGTCAGCGTGGCGTCCCGGGAGAGGGCCGGAAAGACGCAGCCGATCAGCCCCATGTCGTGGTAGAGGGGAAGCCAGGAGACGCAGGAATGGCGCAGCTCGTCGGTGTCGATCCAGAGGCCGTTGAGGACCTCCGTCTGGGCTGCCAGCGCCCGGTGGCTCAGGGCGACCGGCTTGGGGTCCACCGTGGTGCCGGAGGAGAACTGGACCAGGGCGAGGTCGGAGGGCGCCGGCCGGGCCGGGCTCGCCGTCCCGCGCGGCAGATCGTCGAGCGTCAGGCAGCCGAGCGGGGGCTTCGCCAGGGCCACCGCCTCGCCGAGCACGCGGCGCACGCGGGAGTCCGCCAGGACCAGACGGGCGCCGGACCGTTCCATCATGCGGGCCGTGCGGTGCAGGTACTCGGTCATCCGCCCCAGGCGAACGGGAGGATAGAGGGGCACCGGTCCAGCGCCGGCCAGAAGGACACCGAAGAAGGCGTCGAAGAACTCGATACCCGTGGGGAAGACGAGGGCGACGCGGTCCCCGGGGGCGACCCCCAGGGCCTGGAGGCGTCCGCAGACGGCGAGGGCGCGCTCGCGGATCTCGGCCCAGCCGAACCAGGTCTCCCGCTCGGCGCGGTCGAGGAACCGGAGGCCGCCTTGCGGGTGGCGGCCGGCCCGTCCGAGCCAGTCGAGCAGGGAGTCAGACACCGAGCTTCCTCCGCACCACGGCCACGAGGTCGCCCACCGTCTGGATACCCCCTTCGTCGGTCTCGTCGAGCAGGATGCGGAAGCGGTTCTCCACCTCCGCCGCCAGGGTCAGGAGCCGGATCGAATCCAGCCGCAGGTCTTCCACCAGCCGCATCTCCGGAGTGAGGGCGCCCTCCCATCCGAGATAGAGCCGCGCCACTTCCCCTATGCCCTCCAGGATCGCCTCGTCCCTCACCGCCCACCTCCTCCCCCCGGCTGTCTCCCCGGCAGTAATCGCGGCCGGTCCGCGAAGACCGCATCATAGTCGGAGACTCTGGCCAGGCCCGCCTCCTCCGCCCGGATGCGCACCCGGAGGAGCCAGGCGTTCAAGAGACTAAAGACGATCGCCGTGAGCCAGGCCGTGTGAATGAGGGGCAGCGCGAGCATCTCCGTGATCACCGCCAGGTAGTTGGGATGGCGAAGGAACCGGTACGGCCCGCCCGTGACGGGCGTCACCTGGGGCAGGACCACGATCCGGGTGGTCCAGCGTCCGTCCAGGATCCGGATGACCCAGAGCCGGAGCCCCGCCGCCAGAACGGCCAGGAGGAGCATCGGGATTCCCAGCCAGGTCAGGAAGGGACGGTCCAGGAGCCAGACCTCCAGAGGACAGGCCAGGAGGAAGAGGGTGTGGAGGAGGACCATCCAGCGGTAATGCTCCGGCGCCACCTCGACGCCACCCCGGGCCAGAAGAGCGCGCAGGTTCCGTTTCGCGACGCGCAACTCGATAAGGCGGCCGGCGGCGACCAGGGCGATGAAGGCGGTATAGAGGACGCGGGTGTCGTCCATGGGGGTTAGTGTAAACGGGACTTGCCGAAACGTCGGCGCCGGTTATACTAGGCCTTCTTTCAGGAAAACAGGTTCCTTCTCCCGGATGAATCTCGCGGACATCGAGCGGCTCGTCGCGCAAGGCGAGTCCGAAACGGTCGAATTCAAAGCCACCACGGGCCAGCTCCCGCGGGCGGGTAAGGCTCTCTGCGGCTTCCTGAACCACCGCGGGGGCTTGCTGATCTTCGGCGTGAGTCCCGGGGGCGGGATCACGGGACAGATTGTCTCGGACAAGACGCTGCAGGACATTGCGGGCCTGCTGCGCTGCTTCGAGCCGCAACCCTCCATCTCGGTCGAGCGGATTGCCCTTCCCGGGTCAACGCGGGACGTCATTGTCCTCGAAGCCCAGACCCGCGCGGACCTGCTTCCCTTTGTATTCGAAGGCCGTGCCTACGAGCGCCTCGGCACCACTGTCTCCCTCATGCCTCAGGTACGGTACCAGGAACTGCTGCTCAACCGGATGCACACGCAGCATCGCTGGGAGAATCAGCAGGCCGAGGGCTACAGCCTTCAGGATCTGGACGAAGAGGAGATCCTGAGGGCCGCCCGGCTCGGCATCTCCTCGGGACGGATGCCGGAATCCTCGATCCTGGAGCCAGCCGAGATCCTGGACCGGCTCGGATTGCGGGTCGACGGACGCATCCTCAATGCGGCGGTGGTCGCGTTCGGCCGCAGGTTCTTGCCCGCGTTTCCTCAGTGTCAATTGCGGATGGCCCGCTTCAAGGGAGCGGACAAAAACGAGTTCCTGGACCACAAGCAGCTTCAGGGGTGTGCATTCCAGCTCCTGGAAGAGGCGCTTCTCTTTCTCCGTCGGCATCTCCCTGTCGCCGGCCGCGTGCAGCCCGGCCTTTTCGAGCGCGCCGACGAACCCCTGTTTCCCCTGGAGGCTCTCCGGGAGGCGCTGGTCAACGCGTTCTGTCATCGGGACTACTCCTATCCGGGAGGCAGCGTCAGCCTGGCGGTGTTCGACGATCACCTGGAGATCTGGAGCGACGGCAACCTGCCTTTCGGGACGACGATCGAGGACCTCAAACGGGACCACCTCTCGCGCCCGCGGAACCCGCTGATCGCTCAGGCGTTCTTCCGCCGAGGCCTGGTAGAACAATGGGGGAGAGGCACCCAGAAGATCGTCGAGCTCTGCACCCGGGCCGGCCATCCCGAGCCTGAATTCCTGGAGCTGAATTCAGCGGTGGGAGTCCGGTTCCTGCCGGTCGGATACATCGCGCCGATCCGCGTGTTTCACGACCTTACCCCCAGACAACGGGAAATCCTCGTTCTTCTCTCGGGAAAGGGCGCCACACCCTTGAGGGCAATCCGAAACGGCCTGGAAAATCCGCCTTCGAATAGAACTCTTCAGATAGAGCTGTCTCTTCTAAAAAGGCTTGGGCTGATCGGTTCTGGGGGACACGGGCGAGGTGCGGTCTACTGGCTACAGCCGAGCGGCTCCTGAGCGGCACCATCCTGCGCTATTAGCCGCGCTATTCTGCGCTATTCGGAACGTTTCGCTGCGCTATTCCGCGCTAATCGCTGCGCTATTCACTGCGCTATTCCGCGCTATTCTCGGCGAATAGCGCGGAATAGCGCAGCGCCTCACCACCGCAGCAGGACCAGCTCCGAGCAGAACCCCGGCCCCATGGCGATCAGCATCCCATAGCTCCCCGGAGCCGGCCGGTGGTTCTCTAGGGTCTCGGCCAGCACCAGGAGAACCGATGTCGAGGAGAGGTTCCCCACCTCCCGCAGGCTCCTCCAAGTGACCTCCAAGGCTTCAGGCGGGAGCTCCAGGGCTTCCTGCATGGCCTCCAGCACCTTGGGGCCGCCGGGGTGGCAGACCCAGGAGGAGATGTCGGCGCGGGTCAGGCCGTGCTCAGCCAGGAAGGCGTCCACGTCGGGACGGAGCTTCTCGCGGGCCACGACCGGCACGTCCGCCGAGAGGACGATCCTGAAGCCGCTCTCCGAGATGTCCCAGCCCATCACCCGCTCGGAGTCGGGGTAGAAGACCGAGCGCGTGGCGAGGATCTCCGGCCCGTCCGCCGGCCGGTCGGCGCCCGTCACCACGACCGCGGCGGCGCCATCTCCGAAAAGGCCCGAGGCGATGAGGTTGGGAATGGAGAGGTCCTCCGGCTGCAGCGTCAGGGAGCAGAGCTCCACCGAGAGGAGCACCGCCACCTGGTCCGGGAAGCCCCGGACGTAGTCCGCGGCGCGGGCGATCCCCGCCGCCCCCGCGACGCAGCCGAGGCCGAAGATGGGCATCCGCTTGACCCGCGGCGGCAGCCCCAGGCGGTTCATCAGGCGGGCGTCGATCGACGGCGTGGCCACGCCCGTGACGGTGACGAAGATCAGCGCGTCGACGTCCGACACGGAAAGCCCGGCTTGCCGCAGGGCGTCCAGGACCGCCTCGCCGCCTACCTCCTGGGCCACCCGGATCCAGGCGTCGTTGGCCTTTCCCCAGGTGGTCAGCCCTTCGTACTCGGGGATGGTCAGGGCGAGATGCCGTCCTCCCACCAGCACGTTGTGGTGGAGCCGCTCCAGACGTTCGAGGTTGAAATAGCGGTCCGACCAACGCTGGCGGAGAGCCGCGAGCAGCGTGTCCTGGTCGTAGTAGTGTGGAGGAAGGGCTTTGCCGACGGCGGCGATTCTCAAGTTCGCTCCCCGAATCTCTCGCGAGCCTAGGGTGGGAGCCCGGCGGAGACGGCCACCACGCCGAGCAGCAGACCGCAGACGGTATAGAGAACCCACCAGGAGAAGACCAGGACCCACCAGGGGCCCGGGGTCAGACCGGCGAGGGAGACGACCGTGACCACGAGCAACGGCCCCCGGAACACCCAGGCGATCCAGCCGGCCAGGAGGCCCGAAGCCAGCCGCGAGCCGCCGCGTCCCTGGATCATCAGGAACAACGCCGCGAGCCCGATGGATTCCAGCACCCAGGTCGCCAGCGGCATCCAGCCCGGGAGCCGCGGCGGCGACGTGGGCGAGAGGAGAGCCGGGTCGGGAGCCCATCCGAAGACGTCCAGCGTGAGGCGGTAGAACGCCATGGCGAGGACGAGGACGGGCAGGGCGAAGAAAAGAAACCTTCTCAAAGCCCGCCGATCATAGCGCGACCCGCGGCGATCCCGGAGCGCCCCGCGACACGTATAGACTAGGGAAGCCTTCGTCGCATCGCGCTGTTGAAAGCCTGAAATGAGAGTCGCCCAAAAGAAGCCGGAACCCGCTCTCGCCACTCCCCGGGTCGAGCTGACGAGCCTGGACACCCTCTGGTTCCAGGTTGGGGGCACGGTCTGCAATCTGGCCTGCACTCACTGCTTCGTCTCCTGCTCTCCCACCAACCACACGCACGAGATGATGACCCTCGGCGAGGTGGAGCGGTATCTCGAAGAGGCCGCGCGGCTCGGGGTGCGGGAGTACTACTTCACCGGCGGCGAGCCGTTCCTCAATCCCGACATGGAGGCTATCCTGGAGGCCACCCTGGCCGTGGGACCCGCCAACGTGCTGACCAACGGGCTCCTCCTGGACCCGGCCCGCTGCGCCCGGCTGAAGGCCCTGGCGGACGCCTCCGAGTACTCCCTCGATCTCCGCGTCTCCCTGGACGGCTTTGACGCCGCGAGCAACGACCCCATCCGCGGCGCCGGCACGTTCGAGCGCATCCTCGGTGGGGTGCAAAACCTCCATCAGGCAGGGCTCAACCCGGTCATCACGGTGACCGAGGTCTGCGAGGAGGCCGGCACGGCGAGCGGCAAGGAGCGGTTCTTCGAGCTGCTGCGGTCGTCAGGGATCGAGAGGCCCCGGCTCAAGATCCTGCCGGTCTTCCGCATCGGCGCCGAGGCCGAGCGGGCCGGCGCCTACGAGAGCTGGCAGCGCCTGCGCGAGGGGGACGTCCCCGAGAACGGGTGGGACCACCTCCAGTGCAGCTCCTGCCGGATGGTCACCGACCAGGGCGTCTGGGTCTGTCCCATCCTTGTCAACGAGCCTTCCGCGAAGATGGGTGAAACCCTGGCCGATACGCTCGGCTCCTTCCCTCTGGAGCACTCCGCCTGCTGGACCTGCCACGTCTACGGCGTGAGCTGCCGGACCTGAGCGATGTCGAGCAAGCTGACAATCCACCGAGGCATGGCCACCTGGGGCGGGAAGCTCGTCCCGCTCTCCGCGTTCCGCAAGGCCGCGGCGGAAAGCGGTCAGACGCTCGCCCCCGAGGAGCGGGAAGCCGCCGTGCTCTCCTACCAGTCGGCGCCGGAAGACCGCACGCCCGTCGAGGGGCCGTACTCGCGGATCGCGGTCTTCGGCGGCGTCTACAACAACCACTGCGCCCTGGCCGCGCTCCTGGACGACGCCGCGAGGCGAGGGGCCGAGGCGGTCTACTGCCTGGGCGACCTGAGCGGGTTCGGTCCTCATCCCGAGAAGATCCGGCCCCTCCTCGACCAGGGCGGCGTGCTCTCGATCCAGGGCAACTACGAGGAGTCGCTGGCGGCGGGCCGCGAGGATTGCAACTGCGGCTACACCGATCCGCGGGACAACCACTTCGCGGAGATTTCCTACCGCTACACCGAGCGCAACTGCTCGCCCGGGCTCAAGGCCTGGATGGGGACGCTCCCCCGCCGCCGGCGGGTCCGGGTCGGGGACCGCGAGCTGCTCCTGGTGCATGGCTCGCCGCGCCGGGTCAATGAGTTCCTCTTCCACAGCACCTCGCCCGTGCCGTTCCTGGAGGTCCTCCTGGACCAGCAGCGCTGCGACGCCGTCCTCTGCACCCACACGGGGCTCCAGTGGCATCGGCGCCTGCCTTCCGGCCGGGACGTGGTCAACGTCGGCGTGATCGGCCGGCCCGCCAATGACGGCAACACCCACGTCTGGTACTCCCTGATCGAGGCCCGGGAGAACGGGCTCGCCGTCCAACGGCTCCCGCTCGTCTACGACCACCAGGGCTTGGCCGCCGAGATGCGGAGCGAGGGCCTTCCGGAGGAGTTCGTGGAAACCATCCTGACCGGCTGGTGGACGACCTGTCTGGAGATCCTGCCGGCCCGCGAGCGGGCGGCTTCACGCTTCTAGGAGAGATCGACCATGTCGAGACCGCGCATCGCCATCCTGGGGGCCGGCCCCACCGGCCTGGAAGCCGCGCTCGCCGCCGCCGAGGCGGGGAATCCCTTCACCCTCTACGAGGCCGCGCCGACAGTCGCCGGCAACGTACGGGCCTGGGGGCACGTCCGGCTGTTCACGCCCTGGGACATGAACGTCTCCCCGCGCATGCGCCGCCATGTGGAGGCGCCCGAGGGTCCGGAATGCCCCACCGGCCGGGATCTCGCCGAACGGGTGTTCGAGCCCATCGCCGCCCTCCCGGAGATCGCCCCGAACCTGCGGCTGGGTGTGCGGGTGCTCTCCGTCGGCCGCCAGGGCCTGCTCAAGCACGAGGAGATCGCCAGCCCCGAGCGCGGTAAGCGTCCCTTCCGCCTCCTCCTCGCCGACGGCTCAGGCCGGGAATGGACGGAGACGGCGGACGTCGTGATCGACGCGACGGGAACCTGGGGCCATCCCAACACCCTGGGCGACGCCGGCATCCCCGCTCCCGGCGAGCGCGCGTTCGGCGACGAGATCCGGCGCGACATCCCCGACTTCTCCCGCGAGGCGGAGGACTGGGCGGGCAAGACGGTTCTCTTGGCCGGTGCCGGCCACTCGGCGCAGACGGCTGTGCGCGATCTTGCCATGCTCTCGCTGCGGGCGCCTGGCACCCGGGTGATCTGGGTGCTCCGCAACCCGCAGCCGGATTGGGGTCCTCATCTGAAGGACGATCCTCTACCTGAGCGCGGGAAGCTCTCGGCCCAGGGCGCAGCGTTCGCGGCCGGATTCCTGCCGGCTGTCGAGGCCCGCCTGGGATTTGTGGTCGAAGAGGTCTCCAGGCCGAACGGCCGCTTCGCGGTCACCTTGAGGAACGGCAATGGCACCGAGACCGTGGAGGCCGACCGTATCCTCTCGCTGACCGGCTTCGTCGGCGATCAGGGTCTCTATCGCCAGCTTCAGGTCCACGAGTGCTACGCCACCTGCGGCCCCATCAAGCTCTCGGCGGCCCTTCTGGGTGCGGGCAACGGCGACTGCATGGCGCAGACCACCCACGGCGCCGAGACGCTCGCCAACCCAGAGCCGGGCTTCTTCATTCTGGGCAGCAAGTCCTACGGCCGGAACAACACGTTCCTGATGCGGATCGGCTGGGAGCAGGTCGGGGAGGTCTTCGGGCTGCTCGGGTAGACTCCACGGATCATGAAGTACTTCGGCCAACCCGACTTCCGGCACGGGGAAGTCCCGGCGGTGGGCGTCCTCCTGGCGAACCTGGGGACGCCCGACGCGCCGGACACCCCTTCGCTCCGGCGCTACCTGCGCGAGTTCCTGCTCGATCGCCGGGTCATCGAGCTGCCCCGCGTCACCTGGTGGCTGATCCTCCACCTCTTCATCCTCACCCGGCGGCCGAAGCAGTCCGCGGAGTTGTACCGGAAGATCTGGTGGAAGGAAGGCTCGCCCCTCCTGGTCATCTCCAACCGGCAGGCAGCGGCCCTCCAGGAGATCTTCCGCCGGGAGATCGGCGCCCCCGTGCACGTGGCGGTGGGAATGCGCTACGGCAATCCCTCGATCGGCTCGGCACTGCGGGAACTGGCGGCGAAGGGATGCCGGCGCATCCTGGTCCTGCCCCTGTATCCGCAGTACGCCGCCGCCACCACGGGCTCGACCTTCGACGCCGTGGCGGAGGAGATCAAGACCTGGCGCTGGGTGCCGGAGATCCGCTTCGTCAACCACTACCACGACGATCCGGCCTACATCCAGGCGCTCGCGGCCAGTATCCGCGACGCCTGGAGCGGCGAGGGGCCGGCGGAGAAGCTGCTCTTCTCCTTCCATGGGATCCCGAAGCGCTACTTCCTCGCGGGCGATCCCTATTTCTGCCAATGCCAGAAGCTCGCCCTCCTCACGGCCGCGGAGCTGGGGCTGCCGAAGGAACGCTGGGAGGTCTCGTTCCAGTCTCTCTTCGGCAAGGAAGAGTGGATCAAGCCGTACACGGACAAGACCATCGCGGCCATGGCGAAGTCCGGCATCCGGAGCCTCGACGTGATCTGCCCCGGCTTCTCCGCCGACTGCCTGGAGACCCTGGAGGAAATCGACGGGCTGAACCGCGAGATCTTCGAGCACAACGGCGGCGAGCGCTTCCGCTACATCCCGTGCCTCAACGACCGGCCGGACCACGTGCGGGCCCTGGCGGACCTGATCGAGCGCAATCTCCAGGGATGGACGGAGCTCTTGTCCGAGCAGGAGGCGGAGGCCTCGCTGCGGCGGGCCGAGGCGATGCAAGCGCGGCCCGTGCTGGAGGACGCCGGCTACGGCGTCAGGTAGCCGCGATCTGCTAGATTTCCACCGCTGTTTGATGCGTATGAAAGGAGGAGCCGAAATGACAATGCCGCGACTCCGCGCGGTCTCGCTGGCCGCCGGACTGATGACCCTCGTTGCGGGCGCCGCCCTCGCCCAGCAGCTCGACCTGCCCCGCCCGAGCCCCAACGCGACCGTCACCCAGATGGTCGGCGTCACCGAGATCTCGATCCACTATAGCCGTCCCGGCGTGAAGGACCGCAAGATCTGGGGTGGGCTGGTGCCCTACGGCGAGGTCTGGCGCACCGGCGCCAACGAGAACACCACCATCAAGTTCAGCACCCCGGTGAAGATCGGAGGGCAGGAGCTGCCCGCCGGCCTCTACGGCCTCCAGACCATCCCCACGGAAGGAGACTGGACCGTCATCTTCAGCAAGGACGCCGACCAGTGGGGCGCCTTCAGCTACAAGCCCGAGAACGACGCTCTGCGCATCCAGGTCAAGCCCCAGCCCGCCGAGCTCCGCGAGCGGATGGCCTTCGACTTCGAGGACGTCACCGATGATTCGGCCCAGGTCGTGCTGCACTGGGAGAAGCTGAAGGTCCCGTTCACGGTGACGGTGGACACGCCGAAGCTCGTGATGGAGAAGGTGAGGACCGCCGTCCGCTGGCAGACCCCGTATCAGGCGGCGAACTACTGCATCCAGAGCAACACCTGCCTGGACGACGCCTCGCGCTGGCTCGACGCCTCCATCGCCCTGCAGGAGAACTTCACCAACCTGCGCGCCAAGGCCATGCTCCTGGCCAAGAAGAACGACACCAAGGGCGCCGTGAGCTACGGAGAGCGGGCGCTGGCCGCCGCCAAGACCGCCCAGCAGCCGCCGAACCCGCAGCAGGTCAAGGACCTGGAGACGATGGTGGCGGACTGGAGGAAGGGAAAGTGAAGTAGAGAAGGACGCTAGCGGCTGGCCGGGACCTCGGCCAGCCGCGCCGCCAGCCAGGATCTCAGCTCCACCACCCGATCCAGACAGACGAGCGGCTCGAACCGCTGCAGCTCTTCCCGGCAGTGGGAGCCGGTGCAGACCCCCACCGACGCCGTCCGCGCGCTCCGCGCCATCTCCAGGTCGTAAGTCGTATCGCCGATCATCACCGCCCGCCGCGGCGGCACCCCCAGCTCGTCCAGGACGTCCAGGAGCATCTGGGGGTGGGGCTTCGAGAAGGCCTCGTCGGCCGTTCGTGTGGCGTGGAAGACGTCGCGCAGGCCGGCCTGGTCCAAGGCGTAGTCGAGACCGCGGCGGCTCTTACCGGTGGCGACGGCCAGAAGATACCCCTGCTCTCCGAGCCCCCGCAGCATTTCGGGGACCCCGGCGAACATCAGAGGCATGTCCCGGAAGGTGGACACCCAATGCTTCCGGTAGCACTCCAGGATCTGTCCGTACCGCGCATCGTCGCAGCCCGGGCTCAGGATGTCGATCGTCTCGCGGAGACCGAGGCCGATGGTGCCGCGAATCGTCTGCTCGGGCAGGTCTCCCAGCCCCAGCTCGCCGATCGCGGCCTGCGTGCAGGCCACGATCGTCCCGATGGAATCCATCAGGGTGCCGTCCCAATCGAAGACCAGGAGCTGAAAGGGATTCGTTTCGGTCGCCATGGAGAGGAAGCTCGGAGAGGGTCCGAGCGGGCGCATCATGACAGACGACGACGGCCGCTTCAACCTTCGTCGTCCCGTCCGAACGGCGTATAGACGGCGCCGCCCACGACGGAGTCGTCGAGCCCCGGCGCGAAGCCGGTGAGCTGCGGCATGATGATCCGCCGCTCCACCCAGGTGCCCGCCGGGACCGAAGCGCCGGACCCCAGGATCGCCTCGCGCACCACGCAACCCTTGCCGACCTTGGCGCCCGGCAGCAGAACCGACCTCTCGATGCGCGCCCCTTCTCCCACCCGCGCTCCGGGCTCGATCGAGGACCGCAGCACCTTGGCGCCCGCCCCGAGGCTGGCCTCCTGCGAGATCCAGGACCGGCGCCACAGCCGCTCGGGCCAGTCGGCACGGGCCCAGTCGAGCACGGCTTCGAGGAAGCGCTGGGGAGTCCCGAGGTCGTGCCAGCGGCCCGAGTGAGCCACCGAGGCGATCTTTTCCCCTTGCTCCAGCATGGGGATGTAGAGGTCGCGGACGATGTCGGACTTGCCCGGCCCCACCTGGGCCAGGAGGTCCGGAGAGAAGACATGGGCGCCGGCGAAGACGTAGCGGCGGACGACCTCTCCGCGCTCGGGATCCCCCGGCCGGAAGGACAGGATCCGGCCGGTGCGGTCGGTCCCCACACCGCCGCCGAAGCCCGCCGGGTCCGGCCGCGAGGCGAGCAGGAGAGTCGCCCTGGCGCCGCCGGACAGATGCCTCCGGATCAGCTTCCGCAGAGGCCACTGGCAGAGGCTGTCGCCGTTGATGAGCAGCACGAGGTCCGCCGGGGCGAAGAGCTCCTTCAGCGGATGGAGCGCGCCGAGGGTCCCGAGCAGATCCGGCTCTTCGGACCAGGTCAGGGCCATGCCGGCGTGGGAATCGCCGAAGCGCTGGCGGATCTGATCCCCCAGGTAATGGAGATTGACCGCCGCCGCCTCGCACCCGATGGCGGCGAGCTGCGCCAGTGTGTGCCCCAGGATGGGAACTCCGCGCACCGGCAGCAGCGGCTTGGGAGTGGCGTTGGTGAGCGGGCGCAGCCGCGTGCCCAGACCGGCCGCGAGCACGAGCGCGCGGATACGCCTACCCTGCATGAGTCGTGATGAAACGGCGCCCTATCGGAACACCATCTCCGGAGGCGCTTCCGGATGTTCTTTGAGGTAGTCCTGGTAGAGGCGCAGATAGGAGCGGCGCTCGGCCTTCTGGGGATCGAAGCCGCAGCGCTTCGCCACCGTCTCCGCGCCGTCCCCCTCGAACTCGGCGAAGTCGCCGATCGGCGTATGGTCGAGCGCGATGGTCACGCCGCCCAGATGCCACTCCTCCCGCACCTTCTGGTAGCGGCGCACCACGCTGTAGCCGAGGTTTTCCAGGAGCGCCATGCCCTCCTCGGCGTTCTCGATCTCCACCTCCCGCTCCTCGCGGACCTTGACGTTCCCTTCGAGGATCATCGGCCCCTTGAACGTCAGCCGCGCCCGGCCGCCGTCCGTGCGCAAGCGCAGGATGCGGCCGGTCGAGAGGAGCTCGTCCCCACGGTCCAGGATCCAGTTGTCCTCGAAGGCGCCCGGGCCGACCCGTTCCGCCTCCAGCTCGAGCAGACGTTCCCGTAGCTTCTCCAGCTCCACCCTGGGAAACTTGATTTCCCGCTCCCGATTGTCCTTGCTCCTCATAGATCGCCCAGGCGATCCAGCAGCCGCGCTACGGATCGAATCCCATTGTAGAAGTGACTGATGTTGAACTTTTCATTGGGGGAATGCAGACCGTCGTCGCTCAGCCCGAAACCCAGCAGAAGGACCGGCGCGTCGAGGACGGACGCGAACGTCGAAACGATCGGGATCGATCCCCCCTCGCGGATGCGCACCGGCCGCGCCCCCCAGACCTCCTGCATGGCGTCCAGCGCGGCGTCGACGATCGGCCCCTTCGCCTCCACGACGACCGGATCGGCGCCATGCAGGTTGCTGACCTCGACGGTCACTCCCTTCGGGGCGACGGACTGGACGTAGTCCTCGAAGAGTTTCGCGATCTTCCTGGGGTCCTGGTCCGGCACCAGCCGCATGGAGATCTTGGCGCCACCCCAGGAGGGCAGCACGGTCTTGGCGCCCTTGCCCATGTAGCCGCCGAAGATGCCGTTGACGTCGCACGTCGGCCGCCCCCAGGTGCGCTCGCGGGTGGAGTAGCCCTCCTCACCGAACAGCTCCGGCACTCCCAGCTCCTGGCGGTAGGCGTCCTCGTCGAACGGCAGCTTCGCGAACTCCTCGCGCTCCCAGCCCTCCAGGGGCCGCACGTCGTCGTAGAAGCCGGGGATGAGGATCCTGCCCGTCTGTGGATCGCGCAGCCGGTCGACGATGTGGCACAGCGCGTTGAGCGGGTTCCAGACCGCGCCGCCGAAGGTCCCGGAATGGAGGTCCCGGTTTGGTCCCGTGACCTTGATCTCCATGTAGCACAGGCCCTTGAGGCCGTAGATCAGCGACGGCTGGCCCGGGGCGTAGAGCGAGGTGTCGGAGACGACGACGCAGTCGGCCTTGAGCTTCTTGCCGCCATCCTTCCGGACGTACTCCTCGATCGCCTGCCCGCCGGCCTCCTCCTCGCCTTCTACCAGGAACTTCACGTTCACCGGCAGCGAGCCGCGCTCCGCCAGCATGGCGGCCACGCCCTTGACGTGGGTATAGGACTGGCCCTTGTCGTCCGTGGCGCCGCGGGCGACGAGCTTGTCGCCTTCGACGGTCGGCTCGAAAGGCGGATTCCTCCACAGCTCGATGGGATCGACCGGCTGTACGTCGTAGTGCCCGTAGAAGAGGACCGTGGGCTTCCCCGGCGCTCCCATCCATTCCGCGTAGACCAGCGGATGTCCGGCGGTCTCGATCCGCTCGGCCTGCAGGCCGGCCTCGCGCAGCTTCCCCACCAGGAACTCGCTGGCCCGGAGCACCTCGTGCTTGTAGTCCGGATCGGTCGAGATCGAGGGGATGCGGATGTAATCCTTCAGCTCCTCGAGGTATCTCTCCTTCTCCGCGTCGATGCGAGCGAGCACGTCCCGCGAATCGCTTCCCATGGTTCTCAGATCTCCTTTTCGCTCTGGGCTTCGCCCCGCGGCAGTCTAGCAGAGTCCCCCTTCGCCTGATGGGCGAGGCGCCGGAGGTTCACGGCGTTGACGAGCACGTGACCGACGATCGGTCCCAGGAGATTTCCTCGCCATGCCATGAGCAGGCCGAAGAGCAGGCCGGCGAGCAGGGCGAAGAGGGTCCAGACCCGGAACGCCTTCCCCGGCCCGCTGTGCAACAACCCGAACAGCACCGTCGCCGCCACCCATCCCAGAGTCCCCTGCACGGCCCCGCGGAAGAACAGCTCCTCGGCGAAGCCGGAGAGAAGCGCCAGACCGAACGCCTCGGGCCCGGTGACCGGCCCCAACAGCGACCCCAGACGGTCGCCGAGCTCGCGCGCCAGCGAGGAGGAGCGCTCGGCTCCCCACCAGACCGCCAGCAGGAACAGGCCCAACCCCACCCCGACCCCTAAGTCGAGCCACCACCTTTCAGTGTCGACGAACAGCGAAAGGGGGATCACCCCCCGCTGGATCCCGATCCAGAGGACTCCGGCCAGCGCCAGGAAAAGGTAGAGACCCCAGGCGAAGCGGTAGAGCCGGCCCGGCTCGGGGGTGGGAAAAGAGTCTGGTTCCAACGACTTCCCGCGGCTTCCTACTCTTCGAAGCTCTTGCCCGTCTTCTTCCAGTCGGCCAGGAAGCGCTCCAGCCCGATGTCGGTGAGGGGATGCTTGTAGAGCTGCTCCAGCACCTTGAACGGCAGGGTCGCGACATCCGCGCCCAGCATCGCGGCCTGGACCATGTGGACCGGATGCCGCACCGAGGCCACCAGCACCTGGGTGTCGAAGCCGTAGTTCCGGTAGATCGTCACCACCTGGTCGATCAGCTCCATGCCGTCTTCGGCCACGTCGTCCAGACGCCCCACGAACGGCGAGATGTAGGCGGCCCCGGCCTTGGCGGCCAGCAGCGCCTGGGCGGCCGAGAAGCAGAGCGTGACGTTGGTCTTGATCCCTTCCTTCTTGAACGTGGCGACCGCCCGCAGACCGTCGGGCGTCAGCGGCACCTTGACGATCACGTTCTCGGCCAGGCCGGCGAGCCGCCGGCCCTGGGCCAGGATCTCCTCGTATTCCGTGGCCAGCACCTCGCCGGAGACGGGCCCCGGCACCAGCTTCGCGATCTCCTGCACGGTCGCGAGATAGGGCCGTCCCGACTTCGCGATCAGCGACGGGTTCGTAGTGATGCCGTCGACCATGCCCCAGGCGAGGCCGGTCTCGATTTCCTTGATCTCGGCGGTATCCAGAAAGAACTGCATGGGTCGGCCCTCCTCCCCCTTAATGCGTGACTAGGTTAGCAGGTCAGTGCACCGTCTCGTCCGGACCGCCTTCCTCTTCGTCCTCCTCCTCGTAGTCCGCCTCGTCCAGGACCCCCAGGTCGTCCACGTCCTCGACGTCGGCGGCCTCGAGCTCCAGCTCGGCGGACATCGGGCCGCCGTCGTCCTTGGCGAGCTCGATCTCGGTCTCCTCGTCCTGCTCGGCGAGCTTGGCCACGGCGACGATGCGGTCCTCCTCGTAGAGGTTCATCAGCTTGACGCCCTGCGCCGAGCGGCCGACCTCGCGCACGCCGGAGACGTTCAGGCGGATGATCATCCCGTCCTGGGTGATGAGCATCAGGCCGTCCGTCGGGACGACCTGCTTGACGCCCACGACCTCGCCGGTCTTCGGCGTCACCTTCAGGTTGATGACGCCCTTGCCACCGCGGCCCTGCAGCCGGTAATACTCCACGGGCGTCCGCTTGCCATAGCCATGGGCCGTGACGGTCAGCACCTGCGCCGTTGCGGTCGAGCTCCTCCATGCCCACCACCCGGTCGCCTGGCCGCAGAGCGATGCCGTTCACGCCATAGGTCGCGCGGCCGGTGGAACGGACGTCGCTCTCGGGGAAGCGGATCGAGAAGCCCTTGGCCGTGGCCAGGAGGATGTCCTTCTCACCGTCCGTCTCGCGCACCGAGAGGAGCCGGTCGCCCTGATCGGCGTCGATGTAGATGCCGATGATGCCGCCCACCCGCGGGTTGGCGTAGGCCGAGAGAGCGGTCTTCTTCACCGTGCCGTTGGCGGTGGCGAACACCAGGTAGCGGTCGTCCCCGAACTCCCGCACCGCCACCGTGGTGGCCAGCCGCTCGCTCGGCTCCAGGTTGAGCAGGTTGACGATCGCCTTGCCGCGCGCCGCCGGGCCCGCCTCGGGGATCTCGTGCACCTTCAGCCAGTGCACCCGGCCGCTCTCGGTGAAGACCAGGATGTAGCTGTGGGCCGTGGCCACGTACAGGTGCTCGACGAAGTCGTCCTCTTTGGTGACCATGCCGGTGCGGCCCTTGCCGCCGCGGGCCTGCGCCCGGTAGAGCGAGAGCGGCGAGCGTTTCACGTAGCCGGACTTGGTGACCGTGATCACCATCGGCTCGTCCGCGATCATGTCCTCGATCGAGATGTCGTGCGTCTCGGGAATGATCTCGGTGCGCCGCTTGTCGCCGTACGCGTCTTTCAGGTCGGTGAGCTCGCGCCGGATCTCCTCCAGCACCAGCCGGTCCGAGCCGAGGATCGCCCGCAGCCGCTCGATCAGGATCATCAGCTCCTTGTACTCTTCGACCACCTTTTCCCGCTCCAGGCCGGTCAGCCGCTGCAGGCGCATGTCGAGGATGGCCTGGGACTGGATCTCCGTCAGGGCGAAGCGGGACATCAGGTTCTCGCGGGCCTCGGCGGGGGTCTGGCTGGCGCGGATGGTCGCGATCACTTCGTCCAGGTGATCGAGGGCCTTGAGGATGCCTTCCAGGATGTGCGCCCGCTCCTCGGCCTTGCGCAGGTCGAAACGGGTGCGGCGGATGATGACCGTCTTGCGGTGGTTGAGGAAGTGGTAGAGCAGCTCCTTCAGCGTCATCACCTTCGGCTGGTTGTCGACGATCGCCAGCAGGATGATGCCGAAGGTGGTCTGCATCTGGGTCATCTTGTACAGCGAGTTGAGGATGATCTCCGGGATGGCGTCCTTCTTCACTTCCATGACGATCCGGATGCCCTCGCGGTCGGATTCGTCGCGCAGGTCGGAAATCCCTTCGATCTTCTTCTCGCGGATCAGCTCGGCGATGCGCTCGATCAGCTTCGCCTTGTTGACCTGATAGGGGATCTCGGTGACGACGATCGACTGGCGATCGGTGCGGGCGTTGGTCTCGATCTCCACCTTGGCCCGCAGCTGGATGATGCCGCGGCCGGTCGTGTAGGCCGAGCGGATGCCGTCCAGGCCGTGGATGAATCCCGCGGTGGGGAAGTCCGGCCCCGGCAGCACGGTCATCAGGTCCTTCACCGTCACCTCGGGGTTGTCGATCAGCATCAGCACGGCGTCCACCACCTCGCCGAGGTTGTGCGGCGGGATGTTGGTGGCCATGCCGACGGCGATGCCGGTGGCGCCGTTGACCAGGAGGTTGGGAACGCGGGCGGGCAGCACCAGCGGCTCGGTCTCCGAGCCGTCGTAGTTCGGGGCCCACTCGACGGTCTCCTTGTCGATGTCCTCGCGGATCATCTCTTCGGCGAGCTTGGTCAGGCGCACCTCGGTGTACCGCATGGCCGCCGGGTTGTCGCCGTCGAGCGATCCGAAGTTGCCCTGGCCGTCCACGAGCGGATAGCGCATGGCGAAGTCCTGGGCCATGCGCACCACCGTGTCGTAGATCGCCGAGTCGCCGTGCGGGTGATATTTACCCATGACGTCGCCGACGATGCGCGCCGACTTCTTGTAGGGCCGGTCGGAGCGGTTGCCGCTCTCCCACATGCCGTACAGCACGCGCCGGTGCACGGGCTTCAGGCCGTCGCGCACATCGGGCAGCGCGCGGCCGATGATCACGCTCATCGCGTAATCGAGATAGCTACGCTTCATCTCGTCTTCGATGCCGACCGGGATCGGCTGCTCGAAGAAGAGATCCTGTTCGTTGTTATCGCTCATACGATTTCTCATTTCGAACCTTGCTCGTCACACATCCAGGTTCCGCACCTCCAGCGCGTTCGTCCTGGATGAACTCGCGCCGGGGCTCGACCTCGTCGCCCATGAGGATGGTGAAGATCGCATCGGCTTCGACGTCGTCCTCGACCTGGACCCTGAGGAGCCGGCGCTTGGTCGGGTCCATGGTGGTCTCCCAGAGCTGGGTCGGGTTCATCTCGCCGAGACCCTTGTAGCGCTGGATCGAAAGGCCCTTCTTGGCGCCGTCGTAAAGGGTCTCGACCGCTTCCTCGAGGGTGTCTTTCGTGATCGTATTCTCGCCCTTCACCAGCACGAAGCCGTCGGCCTTGATCGCGTCGAGGCCGAGCTGGTTGTTCGCCATGGCGCGGTACTCGGCGCTGGTCACCAGGTTCCAGTCGATGCGGACCTCGCGCTCGACGCCGTCCCGCTTGGAGAGGAAACGGACGTAGCGCGTGCCGTGCTCCTCGTCGAGGCCGACGACGACCTGGTGGAAGCCCGAGGCCTCGATGATGCGGGCGATCTTCTCGACCAGGTCCGCGTCCATGAGAGCGGTCTTGTCCTTGACGCCGTTCTGGAGCGCCACCTTGATCGCGTCCGCGGGGTAGCCGCGCGAGACCAGCTTGTCGAGGTTCTGGCGGAAGAGCGCGATCTTCTCCAGGAAGTGCGCCAGCTTCGCCCCGGTCATCCGGTCGCCGTTGCCACCGTTCGAGTTATGGCCGTCGCCGTGGACGATCTCCATCTCCCACGCGTCCTTGATGCGGTCCACCAGGTAGGCCTGATACTCGCGGTCGTCCTTCAAGTAGGTCTCGCTCTTGCCGTGCGCGACTTTGTAAAGCGGCGGCTGCGCGATGTAGAGATGGCCGCGGCGGATGACTTCGTGCATCTGGCGGTAGAAGAACGTCAGGATCAGCGTCCGGATGTGGCTGCCGTCCACGTCGGCGTCGCACATGATGATCAGCTTGTGGTAGCGCAGCTTCGAGACGTCGAAGTCGTCCTTGCCGATGCCGGTGCCGAGCGCGGTGATGATGGTCTTGATCTCGTCGGAGGACAGCATCTTGTCGAAGCGCGCCTTCTCGACGTTCAGGATCTTGCCCTTGAGCGGCAGGATGGCCTGGAAGCGCCGGTCGCGCCCCTGCTTGGCCGAGCCGCCGGCGGAATCGCCCTCGACCAGGAACAGCTCCGCGCGCTCGGGATCGCGCTCCGAGCAGTCGGCGAGCTTGCCCGGGAGGCTGGAGGCGTCCAGCGCGCCCTTGCGCCGCGTCAGGTCCCGCGCCTTGCGCGCGGCCTCGCGCGCGTGGGCGGCCTCGACGCACTTCTCGACGATGCGGCGGGCCTCCCGCGGGTTCTCCTCCAGGTAGGTCTTCAGCTTTTCGAAGACGACCTGCTCGACCCAGCCCTTGATGTCCGAGGAGACCAGCTTGTCCTTGGTCTGGGAGGAGAACTTCGGGTCCTTGATCTTGACCGAGACGATCGCCGTCAGGCCTTCGCGCACGTCTTCGCCCGTCAGGTTCTCCTTGAGGTTCTTCGCCAGCTCGTGCTCGGACACGTAGGAGTTGATGGCCCGCGTGAGCGCCGTCTTGAAGCCCGAGAGGTGGGTGCCGCCGTCCCGGTTGTTGATGGTGTTGGTGAAGGTGTAGAGGAGCTCCTGGTAGCCGTCGTTCCACTGCAGGGCCACCTCGACCGTCTCCGGGCCGGTGCCGTCGTCGCGCGAGTCGATCAGGTAGATGGGCTGCGGATGGAGCGGCGTCTTGTTGCGGTTCAGGTGCTCGACGAACGAGGAGATGCCCCCCGCGTAGGCGAAGTCCGCCTCCTTGTCCGTCCGCTCGTCCTTGAGGTGGATATGGACGCCACGGTTGAGGAACGACTGCTCCCGCAGACGCTGGGCCAGGGTCTCGTAGTTGAACTCCAGGATGGCGAAGATCTCCGCGTCGGGCCAGAAGCGGATCTTGGTGCCGGTCTTCTCCGTCGCGTCGGCCGGCCGGATGGGCGCGTCCGGGAAACCGCGGTGATAGGTCTGGCACCAGACCCGGCCGTCGCGCTTGACCTCCAGCTCCATGGTCTCGGAAAGCGCGTTCACCACCGAGACGCCGACGCCGTGCAGACCTCCCGAGACTTTGTAGGAGTTCTTGTCGAATTTGCCGCCCGAGTGGAGCTCGGTCATGATGACCTCGGCGGCCGACCGGCCCTCCTCCTTGTGCAGGTCCACCGGGATGCCGCGGCCGTCGTCCTCCACCGTGACCGAGTTGTCGGTGTGGATGGTGACGTCGACCCGCGAGCAGTACCCCGCCTGGGCCTCGTCCACCGAGTTGTCCACGACCTCGAACACCATGTGGTGGAGGCCGGACGCGTCGTCGGTGTCCCCGATGTACATGCCCGGGCGCTTCCGCACCGCCTCCAGGCCCTTGAGCACCTGGATATTGTCAGCCGTATATGTCGACTCTGGATTCGCCAAAACTGGATCTCCGTTCTGTCCTGGGCTTGGCCGATCCCCGTGGAAAAGAATGGGGGGCCGCGATGTGCAAATTATACCACAGAAGGGTTCTGTTTCAGAGCCCTATAGCTCTGAAAATTCAAGGGCTTAGGTTCTGATTTCCGGCGCCTCCCGGAGGCCTTGCCGCCGGCATCATTTCAACCCAAAAAGGCGAAGCTGAATTCCTTCAGGAATTCAGTCGCAACGCCCCTTTTTCCATCTCCCAGACGCGCCCGACGTCGAGGGTCAGCCAGACCTGGGGCCGGTTCGAGGTGGCGACGAGCTGCCGCGCCCGCTGGAAGATCCCCCAGACGGCCGAGACCGTCGCCGGTGCCAGCTCGGCGTCCAGGTCGTCCAGAAGGTAGAGCGGGATCCTGCCGGCGTCCTCCAGGACCCCGCCGTGGGCCGCCAGGAGCATCAGGGAGAGGGCCTTGCGCTCGCCGGCGGAGGCGACGCGGCGGATCTCGTGCCCCCCCCACAGGATCTCGAGCTCGTCCCGGTGAGGGCCGAGGAGGGGGAGCTGGCGGCGGCGCTCGCGGTCGGCGATGCGGTCCAGGGCGTCGGCGATAGGCACCGGACCTTCCAGGCCGTTGACAGGGGAAGGGCGGTAGCGCAGCTCGATAGGCGGGAAAGCAAGGCCGGAGGCCCGGACCACCCGGTCGAGCCGCTCCTTGAGCAACTCGACGTAGCGGTGCCGCTGGGCGATGACGTCCGCGGCGGTGGCGGCCAGCATCTCGTTCCAGATCTCGATGCCGGCATTGTCGGAGAGCAGGAGGCCGCGCTTCTGGCGCAGGGCCTCGCGGTACCGCCCCAGGACCTCCAGGGCGGCGGGACGGAGGCCTACGACTCCGCGGTCCATGAAGCGGCGCCGGGCCTTGGGCGCTCCCACCAGGACCTCGGCTTCGGCGGCGGCCGTCCAGGCCACCACGGGGAGCGCGGCCAGATGCTCGGCGAGGGGCGTGACCTTGCCGTTCAGGGAGCGCGTCCGCTGCCCTTCGAGCCAGCCCGCCTCCAGGGTCGCGCGGCAGAAAGTCTCCACTTCGGCGGCGAGGTGAAAGGAGCCGGCGCCGTGGCGGGCGCAGTCGGCGATCTGGGAGGCCCGGAAGCTCCTGGTCGTGGCCACGACATAGATGGCTTCCAGAAGGCTCGTCTTACCGGCGCCGTTGCCCCCAAGCAGGAGGTGGGAGCCCTCCGCCGGCCGCCAGGTGAGCGGTTCGAGGTTGCGGAAGTCGCGGGCGCTGATCTGGGTGAGCAGAGCTTCAGATCCGCATGGGCATGATCACGCAGAGATAGCGGGTGTCGACCCCGTCCATGGGATAGCCGACGCACTGCGTGTTCTCGTCCTTGAGCTCCAGGCGGATCTTCTCGGTCTCCACCGCGGCCAGGAACTGGATCAGGTAGTCGGGATTGATGCCGACGCGGAACTCGGGGCCTTCATAGGTGCAGACGACCTCCTCGACGGCCTCGCCGAGGTCGGAGTTGACGGCCGAGATCACCACCTGGTCGGTGGCGAACTGCATGCGGACGGCCCGCGCCCGGTCGCCGGTCATCAGGGCGGCGCGCTGCACGGCGTCGACCAGGACCTTGCGGTCGAAGAGCACCTTCTTGTCGTTGTCCTTGGCGATGACCCGCTCGTAGTCCGGGAAAGTCCCCTCCAGGATGCGGCAGATCAGCTCGCGCCGCCCCAGGCGGAAGGAGAGGTGGTGCTCGCCGCGGCCGTAGGTCAGGCTCCCCTCACCCTCGAAGCGCTGGAGCTCCTGCAGGGCCTTGCGGGGCACGAGCACGGAGTCTTCGCCGCCGGCGCTTTCGAGGCCTCCCTCGACCAGGGCCAGGCGGTGGCCGTCGGTGGCGACCATCTCCAGGCCGCCGTCCTTGAGCTTCAGCAGGGCGCCGTTCAACTGGAAGCGCGACTCCTCGGCCGAGACGGCGAAGAGGATCTTGGCGATCATGCGCCGGAGCTCGGCGAAGGGGATCTGGACGCTGCGGCCGTCCTCCACCGAGGGAAGAGTCGGGAAGTCGTCCGGCGAGAGGCCGTGGATCTTGAAGCGCGACCGGCCGGCCCGGATGGTCAGCACCCGGGGCTCTTCCTGAACCAGGAGGACCTCCTCGCCGGTCAGCGAGCGGATGATCTCCATCAGCTTCTTGGCCTGGACGGCGATGCCGCCCTCGCGCTTGATGTCCGCGTCGCACCACGAGGTCAGCGACACGTCGAGGTCGGTGGCCGCCAGATGCAGCCGGTCCTCGCGCGCGGTCAGGAGCAGGTGGGAGAGGACCGGGATGGTCGTCTTGCGCTCGACGATCCCTTGCATCGGGGCCAGCTCACCCAGGAATTCGCTGCGGGTAACGCGGATTTCCATTCACTCTTCTCCGTCTAGAAGACATCTGAATATAGCATAGCCGTAGTAGTCCATAGGCGCTGCGGAAACGAGGAAAACGGCCCTAAGTTCCTCAGGGAAGGTATCTTACAATTCTTCCCCGGGCTGTGCAGATCCTGTGGAAGGGGTGAGGAGGCTGAGGAAAAATCCTGAACCCGGAAAAAAATCCGCAGACGCTCCACAGGTCTTCCGGAGCGCTCTCCACAGACTTTCCCCAAGAGGGCTTCGCCCCCGCAGGTGAGAATGCAAGAGATGTACCGGCTGGCCAGGGGAGGGCGCTTACGCGAAGTGCTGCTCGAAGCTCGCGAGGGTACGGTCGAAGTCGGAGTCCGCCTCGCGCTTCTTCTGCACCGTCTCGCAGGAGTACATGACGGTCGAGTGGTGCTTGTCGTTGAAAAGTTTGCCGATCTCCGGGAAGGAAAGGTCCGTGAGCTTCTTGCAGAGGTACATCGCCACCTGGCGGGGGATGACGATCTGCCGCGAGTTGCTCTTGCTCTTGATCTCGGAGACCTTGAGGTCGTAGTGCCGGGCCACGAACTTGATGATCTCGGCCGCGGCGGGCTTCTTCCCCTCCTCGGGAAGGATGTCCTTCAGCGTCTCCCGGGCGAGCGCCAGGGAGAGGGGCTTCGCCGTCAGCGAGGCATAGGCGAGGACACGGTTCAGATGGCCTTCGAGCTCGCGGATGTTGGACTTCACCTGCTGGGCGATGAACTCCGCGACCTCCTTGGGAAGTTGGACGTCCTCCTGCGAAGCTTTGTCTTCGAGGATGGCCATCTTGGTCTCCAGGTCCGGCGGCTGGATGTCGGCGATCAGGCCCCACTCGAAACGGCTGCGCAGCCTCTCTTCAAGGGTCGGGATGCTGCGCGGCGGCGCGTCCGAGGTGAGGATGATCTGCTTCTGGCTGGTGTAGAGCGTGTTGAAGGTGTGGAAGAACTCCTCCTGCGTCCGCTCCTTGTTGGCGATGAACTGCACGTCGTCGATCATCAGCACGTCGATCGTCCGATAGCGCTCGCGGAACTGCGGCATGCGGTCGAAGCGGATGGAGTTGATGAGCTCGTTGACGAACGTCTCGGCCGGCAGGTAGAGGATCCGCAGTTGCGGCCGGCTGCTCTGGAGCTCGTGGCCGATGGCGTGCAGAAGGTGGGTCTTGCCCAGTCCCACGCCGCCGTAGACGAACAGCGGGTTGTAGGAGAGCGAGGGGTTCTCCGCCACCCTGCGGGCCGCCGCCAGGGCGAACTCGTTGCCCTTGCCTTCGACGAAGTTGGCGAAGAGGTACTTGGGGTTGAACGCCGAGGTGGTGGCGATCGGCTCGTCCGGCGGCGCCGCGGCGTCCTCCAGCGAGAACAGGACCTCGAACGCGGACCCCGCGAGGCCGGCCACGGCGCGGTCGACCATCGGCCGGTAGCTCTCCTCCAGCGTGTGCAGGAAACGGGAGTTCGGCGCCACCAGCACCAACCGCTGGGGGTCTTCGTCGCCCACCTTCAGCGGGCGGAACCAGGTTGCGAATTCCTCGGGATCGAGCTGCTTCTGGAGTTGTCTCTGTAGAAGAGACCAAAACGAATGCGGCATGAGACCTCTACCGGCAGAGCGATAGTAAATTTCCACAGAATTTCCACAGACTGTGGAAATCCTTGACTCGGGAAGGAATGCTGCCGAAGCGGTTTAAGGTGACTACGACGGGGCTCATCATAGCACACCCGGACGGCCCCGCAAGCCCCCCCGGCCAAGACTTTTTAAACCAATCTCTAAATCAACAGCAAACTCTTTCCCGCCAAGGATTTCCGGTTAAAAAGGCCGGGCCAGGCGGGCGATCTCCGGGGGCAATTGAAGCAGGCGGGGAGGGGTCGTTTCAAGAGTCTTGACAACCTCCGCCAGAGCTGCCGGGAGAGGCGGCTCGCGGTCCTCGAAGAAGAGATCGAGCCACGACGGCGGCGACGGGTGGAATTCGATGGCCGTCGCCCCCCGGACGTTCAATCCGGCCTCCTCCAGGGCGAGCTCGACGGCGCGGTCGAGGCCTCCGAGCTCATCCACCAGACCGACCTTGCGTGCCGCGGAGCCGGTCCACACACGGCCCCCGGCGACGCCCTCGACCGCCTGGCGAGTCATCCGGCGGCCGGCGGCGACGTGGCCCACGAAGGCGTCGTAGGTGCGGTTCATGAGCTGCTGCACGCGCGCCTCCTGCTGCGGGGTGTAGGGCTGGAGCGAAGAGAAGATGTCGGCGTTGGCTCCCCGCTTGAACGTGTCGTGGCCGATGCCCAGCGTCTCCTCCTCGAATCTGCGGGTGACGAACTTGCCGCCGAAGACGCCGATCGAGCCGGTCAGCGTGGCCGGCTCGGCGACGATCTTGTTCGCCTTGGCCGCGATGTAGTAGCCGCCCGAGGCGGCGGTGTCCGACATCGACACCACCACCGGCTTCTCCTTCCTCAGCTTCGCCACCTCGCGCAGGATGAGGTCGGAGGCGAGCGCCGATCCGCCGGGGCTGTCGACGCGGAGCACGACCGCGGAGATGGAGTCGTCCTCGCCCAGATCGCGCAACAGCTTCGCCATGTCGTCCGAGCCGATGTAGACCTCCTCGGTCCAGGGGGCGGTGCCGCCCTCGCCGCGCACGATCGTGCCGAGGGTGAAGACCACGGCGACGCGCTGCGAGGCGAGGGGCTGGACGGGCTCGTAGTCCTCGACGGCGAGATAGGTGGGCTTGCGCCCGACCCGCTTCTCCAGGTGATCCTGGAACTCGTCCGGATAGGAGAGCTTGTCGACCAGGCCGCGCTTCAGCGCCTCGTCGGCGGAATAGGGGGCGCTGTCGATCAGCCAGCGCACCTCGAAGGCGGTCTTGCGGCGGGCCTCGGCGATGGCGGAGACGACCTGGTTGAAGTAGCCGTCGAGCACGGCCGAGATCGCCTCCTCGGCCTCCGGGGTGTACTCGTTCTCGGTGTAGGTCTCGACCGCGCTCTTGTAGCGGCCGACGCGGTTGAACTGGGGATCGATCTTGAGCTTTTCCAGGGTGCCGCGGAGGAAGCGGTTCTCCAGGTAGAGGCCGAGCAGGTTGACGTCGCCGGCCGGGGCGAGGTGGATCCTCTCGCAGGCCGTGGCGAGGTAGTAGTCGAGGGTGCCGTTCGAGCCTTCGCCGGCCGTTTCGAGGTAGCACTCGACGAACTTGCCGGCCCGCCGCAGGGCGACCATCTGGCGCCGCAGCTCCTGCGCCTTGGCCAGTCCCAGGCTGGCGTCCTGGATGTAGACGGCGAGGCCCTTCACCCCGGCGTCGGCGCGGGCGGCCCGGAGGGCCGGGTAGAGCTCGGCGATGCTGCCGGGCTCGGGCTCGTTGGAGAAGGGGATGCGCGGCGCCCGCTGCTCCAGGACCGGACCGGCCAGACGCCAGACCAGGACCGTGGCCCCGTCGCCTCCGGTCCCCCCGCCCTTCCCACCCAGCAGGACGCCCGCGACGGTCGCCAGGACGGCGACGCCCAACAAGAACGCGAAGATCAGGAAGAGCTTCTTCATGGCCGAATCCTACCGTTCTGACTCCAGTGCTCCCTCCAGGCTTCGAGATCCCGCGGCTCCAGGCGGGCGACGTGGCAGATGGCGTCGCCCGGATGGACCAGCGGGAGCTGCGTCAGGCCGAGCACGATCCCGGCGTGCGGCGCCTTGAGCTGGCTCCGCTCGCGGCCGAAGGGGTTGGTGTTGACCGAGATGGTCTGGCCCCGGCGCAACGGCTGCCCCAGGTCCACCTTGAGGTCCAGGATACCGCCGGCGTGGGCGCGCACCCAATGGGTGCGCGCGACGGCGAAGAGCAGCGGCGGCGAGACCGGCTCTCCCGGCATCATCTTCAGGTACCGGAGGACGTTGAGCACGCCGGCGATGCCGACGCCGATGAAAGGCTTCTCGAACCGGCGGGCGCTGCCGGCCTCGTAGACGACCGTCGGCACGCCCGCCTCCACGGCGACCCGCCGGAGCGATCCTTCCGGGCCGGCGCCGTCCACCATCAGGGAGCAGCCGAAGGCCTGGGCCAGCTCGGCCACGCCCGGGTTCGAGAGGTCGGCCCGGATCTGGGGGTAGTTGGTGCGCTCCCCCCCGCGGTGTGCAGGTCGATGCCGAAGTCGCTCTTGCGGATCACCTCGCGGAACAGGGTGTCGGCCAGGCGGGAGGTCAGCGAGCCGCCGCGGCTGCCGGGGAAGCTGCGGTTCAGGTCCCGCCGGTCGGGCAGGCGGCGGTCCTGGTTGAGGAAGCCGGGGACGTTGACCACCGGCACGGCGATCAGGGTGCCCCGCAGCCCGCTGAAGTCGGCGTCGTTGAGGAGCCCCCGCAGGATGCCCACGCCGTTGAGCTCGTCGCCATGGACGGTGGCGGTCACGAACAGCGTCGGTCCCGGCGTTCCCCGCGCCACGGTGACCGGCACGGTGACCGGCTCGGCGGTATAGGACTCGGCCACCTTGAGCCGCAGCTCCGCCGTCTCCCCCAGGGCGACCTCGGTGCCGCAGATGGAGAAGGCGCCCCGCTTGGCGGCCGCCGGTTTCATCCCGCCCTCCGGAGGGGATGCCCCCGGTAGGCGTTGGCGACCACGAAGTCGATCATGGCGCCCGCCACGTCCACGCCGGTCGCTCCCTCGATCCCCTCCAGGCCCGGCGAGCTGTTGACCTCCAGGACCATGGGGCCTTCCTTGGACGGGATCATGTCCACCCCGGCGATGTTCAGGCCCAGCACCTCGGCGGCGTGGACCGCCATCTCGGCGTAGGCGGGCTCGAGCTCCATCCCCTCGGCCGTGCCGCCCCGGTGCAGGTTGCTGCGGAACTCCCCTTCGGGGGCGTGGCGCGACATCGCGGCCACCACCCGGCCGCCGACCACGATGGCCCGGTAGTCCGTCCCGCCGGCCTCCTCGATGAAGGCCTGGATGAGGATGTTCTGGCGCAGCGTGCTCATGGCGTCCAGCACCGACTCCGCCGATTTGACCGATTCGGCCAGAATGACACCCTTCCCCTGCGTCCCCTCCATCAGCTTGAGGATCACCGGCGTGCCGCCGACCTTCTTGACGGCGGAACGGATGTCCTCGCGGCGGCGGGCGAAGGCCGTGGGCGGGATGCCGATGTCGTGGCGCGAGAGGAGCTGCAGGCTGCTGCAGCTTGTCCCGGCTCCGGGAGATCGCCTGGCTCTCGTTGGCGGGGAAGACCCCCATCATCTCGAGCTGGCGCAGCACCGCGAGGCCGTAGAAGGTGATGGAGGCGCCGATGCGCGGCACCACGCCGTCCAGGCCGGTGAGCCGCTCGCCGTTGTGGAACACCTCGGGGCGCTTCTTCGACACCTTCACCACGCAGTGCAGCGGGTCGATCACCGCCACGTCGGCCTCCCGCTGCCGGCAGGCCTCGATCAGCCGCGAAGTCGAGTACAGCGTCGCCTTGCGCGACAGGATGGCGATCTTCATCCGCGGGCTACTCCCTTCCCTCTTTCCCGCGCGACGAGCGCCGCCGGGGATGCCACTGCCGGAACAGGTACTTGGTGGAGACGTCCACCGCCAGGTCACCCTCCAGCGCCTTGCGACCCAGGATCATACGAAACAGCATGCCGGAACGGTCGGTCAGGGTGACCAGGATGCGCTTGCGCAGGGGGCCGAGCACCATTTCCGTCTCGATCACCGGCCGCACCTCCGGATGGCCGCCGGAATCGACGACCCGGATGCGCCGCAGCACCCGGACGCGGGCGACGACCTTCCGCTCGGGCCGGCGGCGGTCGGGGCTGAGGACCAGCTCCACGATCTCCGTGCCGTCCGGCCGCACCTCCAGGACGACCAGGGAGTCCACGTGCAGGGTCGACGTGCGGGCGCCGGTGTCCACCTTGGCCTTCAGGCGGTGGACCCCCAGCTCGGGAAGGTCCAGGTACTCCTTCCATCCCACCACCCGGTTCTCGCGAAACTCCGACATTGCCGGTCCTCAGAGCGACGCACTATGTAGAAATGTCAAAGTCCCAGGACGACCATTGTACGAAGGAAACCCTGCGACGGTCCCCCGCGCCCCTGCCAGCGGGCGCGCGGGGCCGCAAACCCCCGTTTCAGCGGCGTCTTCTCTCATACACCAGAGCAGGCACGATAGTTGCAAATAGAAGAGGGCACATTAGTTCGTCGGAACACGAGGGGGGGTTCCAGCCAGCCCAAACCATATCCTTCCTTTTCTTGAGATCACAACGATGATCTCACTCCTTGAAAGTCCTTCCTTGAATCCCCCTTTTCAGGGGTCGATCCAACCAAAAGCCAACCCGAAGCAGGAACCTCCCCCTTCGCCCCCCACCTGAGGGCGGGGGGCTTTTCTTTTTTGCGCGCCCTTTTTGCACCGCGGGGAGTGGATCTTGCAGGCAATAGGGGGTGAGGGGAGAAGCGGAGACGCTTCGTTCCTCTGGGCAGCCAGCCGGAGCCCCAGGGAATGAGAGACCAGGCACGGCTGTTGCAACAAGCGTAGGCAGGACACATGAGGGGGAGGTTCCAAACCAACCAAACTAGTCCTACCGATTTCGAGATCGTAAGATCTCACCCTCTTTTCATCCGACCTGATCCCCCTACACACAGGGGTACAACCTCATAGCCAACCCGGAGAGAAGGGGCCTCCCCCCCCGATCCTCCCCTCCTCGGAGGGGAGGGCGGCCCTTGGTGGAACACCAAGGGCCGTTTTCTTTTGGTCCATAGCTATTTGGCTCTGCCATTTTGGCCACCCCTGGCACGGTTAGAATGACGCGATGCGGCGGGCAGACCCTCTTCTCGAGTGGTTCGACCGGCACCGGCGGGACCTCCCCTGGCGCCGGACCAGCAATCCCTACAGGATCTGGCTCTCCGAGGTCATGCTCCAGCAGACCCGGGTGGAGACGGTACTCCCTTTTTACAATCGCTTCCTGGAAAAGTTCCCCACCGTGGAGGACCTGGCCCGCGCGGACCTGGAGGAGGTGCTCGCCCTCTGGTCCGGCCTCGGCTACTACCGCCGGGCGCGGCAGCTCCACGCGGCCGCGCGCCAGGTCGCCGAGAGGGGTGGCTTCCCCTCCACTCCGGAAGGCCTGCGGGAGCTCCCCGGCATCGGGGACTACACCGCGGCGGCGGTGGCCAGCATCGCCTTCGGGGTGGCCGTCCCCGGTGCTCGACGGCAACGTCGAGCGGGTCCTCTCGCGCGGTCCTGGCGCTGGACGAAGACCCCCGCTCCAGCGGCGCCCGCCGGCAGCTCCTGACCGCGGCGGCCGGCCTCCTCGACCCGCGGCGCCCGGGAGACAGCAACCAGGCCCTGATGGAGCTCGGGGCCACGATCTGCGGGCCCCGCCGCCCCCGCTGCCTCCTCTGCCCGCTCCTCCCGACCTGCCGGGCCGCCCGGGAGGGGGACCCCGAGCGCTATCCCATCCCGCAAGGCGAAGAGGGAGGTGGAGCGTCACCGTCTCCTCGTCGCAGTGGTGGAAAACGGACAGGGCGTCCTGCTGTTCCGGCGCCCGGACGACAGCTCCCTCCTCGCCGGCACCTGGGAGCTGCCCTGGGCGGGCCTGGAGCGGGACGGCGTCGCCGCGGAGGAATCCCCCGAAAGTGCCCTGGCCGCCCGCTACGGCGGCGTCTGGACCCTGGGTCCCCGCGCGGCCGGAGTCCGCCACGGCATCACGCACCGGGATATAGAAGCGGATGTGCACCGGGCGGAGCTCTGCTGGGGTGGAGAGGTCCGAGACGGCATGGCCGCGGGATGGTTCGACGAGGAAGGGCGGGCCGGCCTGCCGTTGTCCTCGCTGGTGGGAAAGGTGCTGAAGGCCGTCGCTACGCCGGCGGCGGCGGCACCGGCCAGGAGATCCCGGACCCGCCGGCGATGATGAACCAGCCGATGATCTTGTCGTCCAGCTCCCGCAGCCGGCTCGCCACCAGGTTGCAGAGGATGGTCAGCAGCCGGATCGACGACACCTTGTGGATGTCGAGGATCCCCTCCAGCACCTCGCGGGAGATGGCCAGCACCACGGCGCCCTTCTCGTGGGCCTTGGCGTCGGCCGAGCGCGGCTCGTTGTCGATCAGCGCCATCTCGCCGAAGTAGCCGCCGCGCTCCAGGAAGGCCAGGGCCTCCTCGCCGGCGCCGGGGATGAACTTGCTGATCATCACCCGGCCGTCGAGCACCACGTACATCTCGTTGCCCATCTCCCCTTCGCGGAAGATCAACTGGTTGGACCCGTACTTCTTCTCCCTGGAGAGGGAGGTGAGGAAGTTGATCTCCATGTTCGAGAGCTTCTGCTCCTGGAAGAGCTTGCGCTTGGACGCCAGGTCGACGCGGAAGTCCGCCGCCGGCTCCAGCTTCGGCGCCGGGACGCTCGCCGGCGGCGGCGGCTCGGCGAAGAAGTGGGAGAGGTTCTCGTTGGTCTGCCGCAGCTTGGCCGACAGGCTTTTCCAGAACGTCCAGTAGAGGGCCAGCTTGAACTGCTGGTCGCGCTCCATCAGCGTCGACAGCGCCACCGGGTTGAGGGAGATCAGCTCCGTCTCCGCGGTGGTCACGGCGTCCCCCGAGCGGGGGATGCGGTCCACGAAGGAGGTCTCGCCGAACAGCGTCCCCGGCCCCAGCGCCGCCAGGCTGAACAGCCCGTAGGGTGTCTTGCGCTGGATGCGGATGCCGCCGCTCTCGATGAGATAGGCCTCCTGCGTCTCCTCCCCCTCCTTGACCACGAAGAAATTGGGGGGATAGCGCTGCCGGGAGGCGCACTGCGCCAACAGGACGAGCTGTTCGTCCGTGAAATGGGAGAACATCTCCCACCGGCTGAGAAGATTCTCGAGTCCCAAGGTGGCGGCTATTGTAGCGGAAGTAGCGGAGGAGCGTGCCTGATTACATGGAGAGCAGCGGAAGCTGGGCCGGGCGCAGGCGTTCCCAGACGGTGCGCTCGACCGTATCGAGCCATCCGGGCCGCGCCGCCGGATCGAGATGCAGGGCGGGCAGCTCCCGCTCGGCCAGCTCGCGTATGACGAGGTCTTCGACCGCCTGCTGGAATCCGGGGTCCGGCGAGCGCACGCCGTCCGGGCTCAGCTCCTCGACGATGGGGACGTGGACCAGCAGATCGTACCCGGCGATCCAGAAGTCGATCAGCGCCTGAGGGGCTTCCTGGCGTCCGGCCGCGAGGAGCAGGTAGACGTAGTTGTCGAGCACGCTGCGGTCGCAGACCACCACGGGATACCGCGCCTGGGCGACCAGCTCCTCGGCGATCTGGGTGTGGAGGATCCACGACTGCGCCGCCACCGACGTCTCCTCGTTGATCGGCAGCGGGCACCGCCGCGCCACCTCGTGCACCACCTCGACCGGCACGTCATGGCGCTTCAGCCGCGCCGCCAGGCCGTAGCACAGCGTGGTCTTCCCCACCCCGTGGCTGCCGATGAACGCGACCTTGAAGCGGCGGGTGCGGAGCATGGCGGAGGATTGTAGACCGCTCCGCGCTATCATTACGACGATGCCGGACGCCTTGAAGCCCTATCGAGGAAAGGACCCGCGGGAGGCCCCTCTCTACGGGCTGACCGAGGCTGCCCACCACCTTCACCTGCCTGTCTCCACGCTCCGTTACTGGGTGGAAGGGAAAGGTGGCGCCGCCGCGCTGATCGAGCGGCCCGACTCCGGGGACGCTCGTCTTTCCTTCAACAACCTGGTCGAGGCCCATGTCCTTCGCGCTCTGCGGGTCGGTCATCAGGTCCCCATGGCCCACGTCCGGAGAGCCCTCGACTACGCGCAGCGGGAGCTTGGGATCGACCGTCTGCTGATCCGGGAAGAGCTGTTGGCGGCTCCCGGAGAGGTCTTCCTCCAGGAGTACGGCCGTCTTCTCAGCCTCAGCCGGTCCGGACAGTTCGCCATGGAGCAGATCCTCGAAGCCTTCCTGCGGCGGGTCGTCCGCGACGCGAAAGGCCTGCCGGTTCGGCTCTACCCGTTCACCACTCCTGGGATTCGGGAGGACCGGCGGGTCGTCGCCATCGACCCCAGGATCTCCTACGGGCGGCCCAGCATCGAGAGGAAGGGCATCAGCACAGCCATCCTGGCCGAGCGGCTGAACGCTGGAGAGTCCGTCAAGGACCTGGCGGACAGCTACGACCTGACCGAGGACGAGGTCACGGAGGCGATCGTCTACGAGTCCGCCCGCGCCGCCTGATCCCGTCTTCTTCATCGACGCCGACCTCTCCGACAAGTTGTTCCTTCGGATTCTGGAGGAGGCGGGCGTCCGGGCGTTCATGTTGATCGGAGATCCCCGCCCGAATCCTCCCGGAGAGAAGTCTGTCTTCGCGAGAGATCTCGCGGAGAACTTCGTCAGGACCAAGCCGCAGATTCTGCGCTTCCTCAAGCGCCACCCGGGACCTTGGATCGCCAAACGCTACAGGGCTCCGGGAGAACCCCAACGGCCAGGGGAGATCAAGATGTGGCTCAGCTTCCAGGCGTGGCTCAAGGAGCGGTGAGGCGCCGATAATCGCTGCTGCGATTGCGGGAAGAGGGAACCGGATCGCCCCAGGCCAGGGCTCCTAGCCTCAGAGGATCGCTTGAGGGAGGATCGTGGTAGACTTTTGTCATGCTGAACCAGAACGAGCAGAAGATCCACGCCGTAATCTTCCGCAGCGGTGAATGGCTGGTCGCACAGTGCTTGGAGTATGACATCGCGACTCAGGCGCGTGATCTCGGGGCTCTTTTGTATGAAGTGGAGCGTATCCTCACCGCCCATGTCTTGGTGGCCAGGCATGAGGGCGCTGAGCCGTTTACGAACCTCCCCAAGGCGCCGAAGAGATTCTGGAAGATGTACCAGGAGGCTGGTGTGAAACTTGAGCCCGTCCGTGAGGCAGAGCTTTCAACTAGCTGTCATCCTCCTCTCGAACTTCGAGCGGCCTAGTCCCAGGTCAATCTCCGTCATCCTCTTTGAGCTCGAGGCCGAAATCCTCGGGAGGGATCCGTACGCTTCCAGGATGACTGATCCTCCGGCACAGGCTCCTTGTAGTTTCCGGAGTGAGTTGGTCGTCGAGATCGAGCCCGGGGAGTTCCACCCAGATGACCCCATCCTCGCTCCGCAGGTACTGGATCTCGGCGCCGATATGCCTGAGGCGCAAGCCATAGAAGGATTCCACACGGGCAAGAAACTGCCTGAGCGTCAGACTCCAGGGGTGCTCGGCTGACCACTCTGAGGCTTGCCGCCTCTCCTCAGGAGTCACCGATTGGGGCGATCGGCTGTCGCGGTTGTCTCGCAAGCCGGGGAAGTATAGCCTGAAAGGAGCGTCTTATGATGGAAGTCCGGTAAGCGTCCCTTCCAGGATCCCCACCGCCGCTCCCAGCAGCTCCTCCCCGATCGTCAACGGCGGCACGATCTGCCCTACCCGCCCCTCCGATCCACCCGCCAGGAAGAGCACACCCCTAGCCCATCCTTCCAGCATCCACCTCTTGGCGGTCTCCGGGCTCCGGAGCTGAACGCCCCAGAGAAGGCCCCGGCCCCGGACTTCTTCGACAGCGGGGAAACGGTCCGGCCAGGAGGCGAGGCGGCGGCCGAGATCCTCTCCCAGCCGTGCTGCTCTCCCGGGGAGATCCTCCTCTTCAAGGACGTCCAACGCCGCCAGCGCTCCGGCGCAGGCGAGGGGATGGGCCAGGAAGGTGGCGGTGTGGCGGGCCTCGCCCGGGGTTTCCCAGCAGCGGAAGACCTCCCGTCGGGCGATCACGACGGCGATCGGCATCCCCCCTCCCATCGCCTTGCCGCAGCAGAGGACGTCCGGACGCACTCCCTCGTGCTCGACCGCGAAGAGCCTGCCGGTGCGGCCGAAGCCGGTGAAGATCTCGTCCGCGATCAGCAGGGCCCCGCGCCGGCGGCAGATCTCCGCCAGACCGGGGAGCCAGCCGGCGGACGGGACCAGCACCCCTTCCCGGCCCACGATCGGCTCCACGATCACCCCGCCCACATCCCCTCGGGCCAGGACCTTGTCTACCCGGTCCAGATCCCCGGCGAAGGGGAGACGATGGACATGGCCGTGGAGATGCGCGGCGAACGGCGCGCGGAACTCTTCCCGGGAGGTCACGGCGAGCGCTCCCAGCGTCATGCCGTGATAGGAGGGCTCGAAGGCGACGATCCCCGGCCGGCCCGTGAATCCCAGCGCCGTCTTGAGAGCGATCTCCACCGCCTCGGATCCGGAGATGGCGAAGAAGACCTGCGGCTCGTCCACCGGAGCGAGACGGACGAGCCGCCGCGCCAGCTCCACCCGCAAGGGATGGGCGTGGACGTCGCCCAGGGCGTGGAGGAGACGGCCGGCCTGCTCCCGCACCGCTTCCACCACCCGCGGATGCCGGTGACCCACCGCCGCCACCCCGAAGCCCGACGTGAGATCTATATAGATATTGCCGTCGACGTCCCGGACGTTGGCGCCCCGGGCCTCCTCCCAGAGGAGGGAGGGCTCGCCGGCGAAGAGAGTGTTGACGCCGGGCGCTTCGAGCTCCCGCAGGGCTTCCGACAGCTCCCGGGCGCGGGGTCCCGGTGGCGGGACGACGATCTCGGGGAGTTGATCGCCGAAGCTCACATCTCCCGCCGGCCGGCGAGCGACCGCCCCAGCGTCACCTCGTCCGTGTACTCGATGTCGCCGCCGACGGGCATGCCGAAGGCCAGGCGGGTGACCCGCATCCCGCGGGGCTTGAGGATCCTCGCGAGGTACAGGGCCGTGGCCTCCCCCTCCACGTTGGGGTTGGTGGCCAGGATGATCTCCTCGATCCCTTCGAGGCGTCCGAGAAGGCCGGGGATGGCCAGGCGGTCGGGGCCGATCCCCCGGTGCGGGGAGAGGGCGCCGAGGAGGACGTGGTAGAGGCCGCGGTACTCGCCCGTCCGCTCGATGGGCTCGAGGTTGAACGGCTCCTCGACGACGCAGATGCGGCTGCGGTCGCGCCGCGGGTCGGAGCAGTACCGGCAGGGGTCCTCGGCCGTAATGGCGTTGCAGACCGAGCAGTGGAAGAGCTTCTCTTTGACTTCCACGATGGCCTGCGCCAGGGCCTCGGCCTCGGACGCCGGGACCTTCAGCAGGTAATGGGCGAGGCGGGTCGCGGTCTTGGGACCGATGCCCGGAAGCCGGGACAGCTCGCCAATGAGCCGGGCCAGGGGATCGGACATCGGTTCCCGGCGGGGATCAGAACAGGCCCGGCAGGCTCGAAGCCATGGCGCCCATCTTTCCCTGCATCGTCTCCTCGATCTTGCGTCCGGCTTCGTTCACGGCGGCGACGATCAGATCCTCCAGCATGGAGGGATCGTTCGGATCCATGGCCTCGGGATCGATCTTGCAGCCTACGAGCTGCTTGTGGCCGCTCATCTGCACCGTGACCATCCCACCGCCGACGCTGGCCTCGACGACCAGCTCCTTCAGCTCGCGCTGCAGGCGCTCCTGCATCTCCTGGGCCTGCTTCATCAGTTGCCGCATGCTGCTCATGGCTCTCGATCCTCCGTGTAGCGTCCTTGCTCTTCAACCGTCTCGACGCGGCCGCCGAAAATCTCCAGGACGGTCTGCACCGCGGGATTCTCCGCGCCCGTTTCGGCGGCGGGCGTTTCCACCGCGGCGGCTTTCGGCGCGCTCGCGCCCTCGACGAGCCGCCACCGGGTACCGGGCCCCCAGACAGCCGCCAGGGCCTCCTCCAGGACCTGGCGGTTGGCGTCTCCCTGCAGGCGGGAGCGCAGCCAGGAATCCCCTGCCGGCGCGATGACCGTAAGGATATCGTCCTCGAAGGAAATGCGCTCGGCGGATTCCAACGCTCCCGCCAGCCGCGGGTTCCGCTTGCTGATGTCGTCGAGGAAGGCCCGGACGGGATCGCGCGACACCGGCGGGGCCTGGACGGGCGCCGCGGGTCTGGACGGCGGCGGAGCCGGAGCGGGCCGCGTCTCCGCGAGCGGTTGGGACGGCGCTGGGGCCGGCGCGGGCGGCCGGGGAGCCGCGGCGGCGTGAGGCGGCGCCGTCCGGGGCGCTGGAGCGGGGCGCGGCGCCGAGGCCGCCGGCGGTCCCTCGGCGCGGCCCCCGCCGCCGGCCAGGATCTCCTCGACCCGGGTCAGCTTCGGGAGCTCGGCGGCGCGCAGCCAGGCGATCTCCACCGCCAGGGCGCCGGTCTCGCTCCGGCGCACGATGTTCTCGCTGGTGAGGAGCTGGTTCAGCAGCCGCAGCAGGTTCTCGTAGCCGCTGGCCTTGACCAGGGCGGCGAGCGCCTGGGCCTCCTCGCCGGGCAGGTCCACGGCCTCGGGCGAGCCGCCCATGGCGAGGTGGAGGCCGTCGCGGCAGAAGGCGAGGAACTGGCCGTAGACGTGGCGCGGGTCCCAGCCCTCCTCCTCCACCCGGCGCACGGCGGCGCTCACCCCCTGGGGGTCCCCGGCGAGGACGGCCTCCAGGAGAGTGTGGAAGAGGGCGGTGTCGAGCCCGCCCAGCAGCCGGACCGCGTCCTCGTCGGCGATGGCGCCGGAGCCGAAGGTGGCGAGCTGGTCCAGCAGGGCGACCGAGTCGCGGACGCTCCCCTCGCCGGCGCGGGCGATCAGCCGCAGCGCCGTCTCGCTCGTCCGGATGCTCTCGGCGTCGCAGATGCTCCGCAGGTGCGCGGCCAGGACCGGCGACGGCACGCGGCGGAAGTGGAACTCCTGGCAGCGCGAGAGGATCGTCGCCGGCACGGCGTCGATCTCGGTGGTGGCGAAGATGAAGACCAGGTGCGGCGGCGGCTCCTCGACGATCTTCAGCAGGGCGTCGAAGGCCTGGCGCGACAGGCGGTGGATCTCGTCGAGGACCACCACCTTGTAGCGGTCGCGGGCCGGGCCGTACTTGAGGCTCTCGGTGAGGTCGCGGACCTGCTCGACCTTGGAATAGGTGGCGGCGTCCACCTCGATGACGTCGAGGTCCGACCCGCGGGTGATCTCGACGCAGGACGTGCACTCGTTGCAGGGATCGGCGGCCGGGCCGCGCTCGCAGTTGAGGGCCTTGGCGAGGACGCGGGCGGCGGTCGTCTTACCGACTCCCCGGATGCCGGAGAACAGGTACGCCTGGGCGATGCGCCCTTCCTGGAGGGCGTTGCGCAGAGCGGTGACGATCGGTTCCTGGCCGACGAGGTTGGAGAAATTCTGCGGGCGCCACTTGCGCGCGAGGACCTGATACGTCATTGGGGTTTGGCAGTGGTCAACGAAGGGTTCCGGTGAAGCTGCGGCACTCGACCGGATACCTTATCGCTGCTCCCTTCCGGGCCTGACGAGGTTCGGTAACGACCGATGCACAGGACCCGAACCCTTCGTGGGCCACTGCAAGGCCCCTCATGCTATGTCGCGGGGGCGGGGAAGTAAAGAACGCGGCCCGAAGTCTGCGAGCCGGACCTTCAACAACGTCCTGAGGGGAGCGGGCATTCCCCCGTTCCCCTTCCTGTCCCGCCGGAGGCGAGGAAAGGGATCGGGAGAGTGGAGCGCCAAAAACGTCTCCAAGCCAGAGTCCCGTGACGCTGGCTCAGAGTCAACGTCTCCAGGTCAAAGTCAACTGCTCTGACTCAGAGTCAAGATCTCCAGTCCAGAGTCTCGGGACTCTGTCCCAGAGTCAACGTCTCCAAGCCAGAGTCAGTTGACTCCGGCTCAGAGTCAACGTCTCCAGGCCGGAGTCAAGATCTCCAGTCCAGAGTCTTGGGACTCTGGCTCAGGGTCAACGTCTCCAAGCCAGAGTCAACTGACTCTGGCTCAGAGTCAAGATCTCCAGGCCGGAGTCAACGTCTCTAGAGCAAAGTCAGTTGACTCTGGCTCAGAGTCAACGTCTCCGGGCCAGAGTCTCGGGACGACGCCTCAGAGCGATTTACGGTCCCCATCCGCGTAATGCCGCGAAGACATTCGTCTCCTTGGTGGTATCGCGGCAGAGCAACTAGGCATCTATAATCGCCCCGTGGATCTCTCGACAGACGATGTGCTTCACATCTCAGAAGGGAACGACCTCGAAGTCAAGGCGGCCTTGGGGAGAGACGGCCGCGGCCAGCTCCCCCGGTCCTTCTGGGAGACCTACTCGGCGATGGCCAATTCGGACGGCGGCGTGGTCCTTCTCGGTATCGAGGAAAAGGGCGGCGGCTTCAGCGTTCATGGCCTCAAGGACGTCGCAAAAGTCCAGAAGGCGATCTGGGACGGCGCCAACGACAAGGGGCAAGTCAGCGTCAACCTGTTTCGTTCCTCTATGATCGAGGTGGTCCCCGTGGATGGAAAGCCGGTCCTGAAGGTGGCGGTCCCCAGAGCCCGGCGAAATCAGCGGCCGGTCTATGTGGGCTCGAATCCCTTGACCGGCACGTTCCAACGCCACTACGAGGGGGACTACCGGTGCGACGAAGAGACCGTCCGCAGGATGCTGGCCGAGCAGGTCGAGGACGAACGGGATTCGAAGCTGCTTCCGGGCTTCGCTTTGAAGGATCTCGACCCCGCCACGGTCAGCGCCTACAGGAACGCGGTAAAGGCCGCCAAGCCCGCTTTGTTGTGGCACGAGCAGGACGATGAGGGCTTCCTGTCCGCGCTCGGCGCGTACCGGCGTGACCGGGAGACGGGAGCCGAGGGGCTGACGCTGGGCGGGCTCCTGATGCTGGGCAGGCTGCCCGCCATTCAGGAGGCGGTGCCGCACTACATGCTCGATTACCAGGAGCGGCCCGCTCCCGGGAACGAACGCCGGTGGACGGATCGTCTGACCACGGACGGGGAGTGGTCGGGGAATCTCTTTGAATTCTTTCGGATCGTCCTCAAGAAGCTCTATACCGACCTGCCGGTTCCCTTTCGTCTGGAGGGACCCAACCGGATCGACGTCACGCCGGTGCACGAGGCCTTGCGCGAAGCGCTTGTGAACTCGCTGATCCATGCCGACTTCACGGGTCGCGTGTCGATCCTGGTAGTGAAGCGGCCGGACCTTTTCGGTTTTCGCAATCCTGGCACGATGCGGATCTCCCTCGAGGAGGCGATGGCGGGAGGCGTCAGCGACTGCCGGAACCGTGTCCTGCAGCGGATGTTCCGCCTGGCCGGGCATGCCGAGCAGGCGGGCCACGGAATTCCCCGGATCTACGCCGGTTGGGCGGAACAGCACTGGCGGGCGCCGATCCTCCAGGAGCGGCGGGACGCTCACGAGCAGACCCTTCTGACGATGCCCATGATCAGCCTGCTTTCCAGCGACACGGTGGCTAGGCTGGAGGAGCGTTTCGGGTCCCGGTTCCGGACCCTTCCGATGACGCAGCGGATGGCCCTGGCGACGGCGGCCGCGGAGGGCCGGGTCAGCCATGGAAGGCTCAAGAGCATGGTGTCGGATCACCCGCGCGACATCACCTCGGCATTGTCGTCTCTTTGCAGGGAAGGTTTCCTGGAATCGGCCGGCGCGGCGCGCGGGAAGTACTATTTCTTTCCTGGCGAGCCCCCCGGGTCCGGCAGGGAGGCCGACCTCCTGTTCGAGAGCTCGGGCGAGCCGGCCGGCGGCTCCGTACATTTGGCCGGCAGCTCCGAACATATGGCCGGCAGCTCCGAACATTTGGCCGGCAGCTCCGTACATTTGGCCGGCAGCTCCGAACATTTGGGGCCCGGCAGCTCCGTACAAATGGGCGGCAACCCCGAACATTGGACGATGCTGCTGGAGCTCGCCCACCCGGTTCGAAGCCGCAGGAAGACTTCCCGCAACGAAGTCGAGACGACCATACTCAAGCTGTGCGGAGAGAGGGATCTGACGTTGAAAGAGCTCCAGGAGCTCCTGGGCCGGCGGGCCGAATCCCTTCGGGTCCATTATCTGAACAGCCTCGCCAGGAGAGGGCTGATCCGGCTGCGGTTCCCGGAATCGGTGAGCCACCCCTACCAGGGTTACAGGACCGTTCCTCCGGAATAACGCCCGCCCCGCCCCGGGTTGCCCCCCGGCGCGACCGCGGGATTTTGCGTCCGGAGCGTTCTCGGGTAACATACGCGTCCGTTTCGGCGGGCGAACCTTGGAAAGACCGGAAGACCAGGTCTGGATGACGGAAGCCCTCGCCGAGGCGAGGCGCGCCGCCGACATCGGGGAGGTCCCCATCGGGGCCGTGGTGGTCCTGGAAGGAGAGATCCTCGGCCGGGGCCACAACCGCCGCGAGACCGACGGCGATCCGCTGGCGCATGCCGAGATCCTCGCCATACGGGAGGCGGCGTCGCGGATGGGCGGGTGGCGGCTTTCGGGAGCCACGATGTATGTGACCCTGGAGCCGTGTCCCATGTGCGCCGGGGCCCTCGTGAACAGCCGCGTCCAACGGCTGGTCTACGGGGCGGCCGATCCCAAGGCCGGCTATTGCGGCAGCCTCGGCAATCTGGTCCAGGATCCGCGGCTCAACCACCGCCTGGAGGTGACGGCGGGGGTCCTGGAGAGCGAGAGCGCCGCGCTGTTGCGCGGCTTCTTCGCGTCGCTGCGGCGCAGGCCGTAGCGCAACGTTCTTTGGAAAGATCCCGGAGAGATGGCCGAGTGGCTTAAGGCGCACGCTTGGAAAGCGTGTGTAGGGGAAACCCTACCGTGGGTTCGAATCCCACTCTCTCCGCCAATGATCGACGCGAGATAACGAAGGCAGAACCGGAGAGGTGCCAGAGCGGTCGAATGGGGCGGTCTCGAAAACCGTTGACCGGGCAACCGGTCCGTGGGTTCGAATCCCACCCTCTCCGCCATTCGCTCTCGTGAATCACCCATTTCGTTCGACGCGGCGGGCGGCTCCCGTGGAGCCGGTGGTCCCGCGATCCATGACGACGACTTCGAAGAAGGCGGCTAGACGTGAAACGGACTTTTCAGCCCAACAACCGGCGGCGCAAGCGGACTCACGGATTCCTGGTGCGGATGCGCACCCGCAACGGCCGCGCGGTGATCGCGCGGCGGCGTCAGAAGGGACGCAAGCGCCTGGGCGTCTGATGCCGGGCCGTGAGCGCCCGGCGGTACCGCTCTCCGGAGCCGCGGGCGAGCGCCTGCGTTCCGAGGAGCGGCTGCGGCGGCGGACGGACTACCTCAGGTGCTACAGGACGGGTCGCCGGCGGCATGGACCGCTGGCGATCGTGTATTTCGCACCGAACCCACTCGGGCATCCACGCATCGGGATCACCGCCAGCCGTAAAGTCGGCAAGGCCGTGGTACGCCACCGGCTCAAGCGTAGGATCAAGGAGGTCTACCGGCGATGGCCGGGCCGCGCCCATCTCCCCGCCCTCGACCTCGTCGTCCATCTCAAGCCGGAGGCCGGGCAGAGCGACTTCCCCGCCTTCCAGGAAGAGTTGCTCCGCCTTCTTTCGGGTTTGCGCAAGCGTGAAGGAGTCGCTGGATGACGCGCCTGCTGATCTGGTGCCTCGACCGCTACAAGCGGTGGATCTCGCCCCTGCTGCCGAAGGCCTGCCGGTTCTCGCCGACCTGTTCGGAGTACGCCCGGCTCGCCCTCCTCAAGCACGGCCTGGCGCGGGGAACGTTCCTCGCCGCCGGCCGGCTCCTGCGGTGCCAACCTTTCCATCCTGGCGGCATCGATCTGCCTTAGAAGAAAGATAGAAGAGGAAAACAAGCTCCGTGGACAATCGCCGGCTGCTCGTCGCATTCACCCTGTCCCTGCTGGTCATCGTCGCCTGGTATTGGCTCTTCCCGCCGCCGAAGCCGGCGCCGGCGCCGCCGCGCCCGCCCGCCGGGCAGGAGCGGGTGGCTCCGGCCACTCCTCCCGCCGGTCCCGGCGCCGCTCCTTCCCCCGCGCCGGGCGCCGCCGCGGCTCCGGCCGCTCCCGTCCAACAAGTCGCCGCCGCCGCCGAGGAGAAGGTCACCCTCACCGACGGCGCTCAGCGCGCCGTGCTGACCAACCGCGGCGCCCAGCTCCTGTCCATGGTCGTGCCCGAGAAGACATCCGGCGGCGCCGGCGGCGAGCTGGACATGGTGCGGCGGCGGGTGGCCGGCCCCTATCCGTACGCCCTGGTGGTCCGGGGCGCGCTCTCGCATCCTCTCAACGACGCGCTGTTCCGCGCCGAGAAGAGCGCGGACGGCCGCGCGGTCCTGTTCCGCTACACCGGTCCCCTGGGCAGCGCCGAGAAGCGCTTCCGGCTGAACGACCGGGGCCTGCTGGAAGTGGACGTGCGCGTGCCGGGCCGGACCGACTGGCGGGTGCTGGTGGGGCCGGGCATCCGCAACCCCACGCCGGAGGAGCTCGAGAGCCGCTTCGAGCTGCGCCGGGCGGTCTATGGGGCCGGCGGCGACGTGGAGCGCCTGGACGCCGCGGGCGAGGAGGCGCCGGTCGCCGTCCCGGGCACGGGCCTGCGCTGGGCGGGGCTGGAGGACACCTATTTCCTGTCGGCCCAGATCCCGCAGGGGACGGTGGACCGGGCGGTCCTGACCCCGGTCTTCGTGCAGCCGGTGGAGAAGACGGGCGCGCGGTTCATCCCGGTGCCGCCGGAGGACCAGATCACGCCCGAGCTGAAGGATCTCCCGCGCGAGTTCTTCCTTTCCCTCCAGCCGGAGGCGGACCGGCTGACCCTGGTCTCCTACTGGGGGGCCAAGGAGTACGAGCGGCTGGCGTCCCTGCCCTACGGCCTTCAGGACACGGTGCAGCTCGGCGCCTTCGGCTTCCTGGCCCGGCCGCTCCTCGCCGGCCTGCACTGGATCTACGACAACATGGTGGCCAACTACGGCTGGGCCATCGTGCTCATGACGGTGCTGATCAAGATCCTGACCCTGCCGCTGACGCATCACAGCACGAAGTCGATGAAGAAGATGCAGGAGCTGAATCCCAAGGTCCAGTCCATCCGGGACCGCTACCGGACCAAGCTGCGGGACAAGCAGGGACGGCCGAACATGGAGATGCAGCAGAAGATGAACCAGGAGGTGATGGCCGTCTACAAGGAGGCGGGCGTCAACCCGGCGAGCGGCTGCTTCCCGCTCCTGCTGCAGATGCCGATCCTGTTCGCCTTCTACAGCCTCCTCTCCTCGGCGGTGGAGCTGCGCAAGGCGCCGTGGATGCTGTGGATCCAGGACCTGTCGATGAACGATCCCTACTACGTGCTGCCCATCGTCATGGGGCTCACGCAGTTCCTCCAGGTGCGGATGGGGCCGCAGGCGGGCGATCCGTTGCAGCGGCGGCTGTTCCAGCTCATGCCGCTGATCATGACCTTCGTGTTCCTGGGCTTCCCCAGCGGCCTGGTGCTCTACTGGCTGACCAACAACGTCTTGACCATCCTCCAACTCCAGATCTACAACCGTCTTCAGCCGCAGCCGGGGAAGGCGTGATCCCCGGGGCGGAACCTCCGCGAGAGAGCACTATGAACGACGCCAAGAGACGTTTCTTTTCCGGCGACAGCCTGCAGCAGGCGCTCGTGCAGGCCGCCAACTACTTCAACCTCGATCCCTCCTACGTGGCCTACAAGAGTCTGGAGAAGCGCCACGGCTTCCTGAAGACGCGCCGGAAGGTGGTCATCGAGGTGGATCCGGACAACCCGCGGCGGGAGACCCCGGCGCCGCCGCTGCCGCCGGCCGAGCGCGCCGTCCCGCCGCCGCCGCCGTCCGCCTACCTGACGCGGGACTCTTCGCTGCCGTCTTCCGAGCCGGATTCGATGGACGCGCCGCCGCGGACCGCGCCCGCGGAGCAGCCTCCCCGGCGGGAGCGGGAGCGGCCGGAGCGCGCCGAGCGCGGCGGCCGCGATCGGGGCGGAGACCGTGGGAGGCGAGAGGGTGACCGCGACCGGCCCCGGCGGGGCCGGGGGGACGACGCGCCTCGCCGTCCTCGCCGCTCGCCCCTCGACGTGGAGGAGGCGCGCCAGCCGGCCGCTCCCGTGGCCGAGGGAGCGGAGGGCCTGGTGACGCTGCCGGAGAAGCCGCGCGGGATCTCGGAGCGCTATCCGCCCGCGGCGGGGGCGATGGCCGAGGCCGCGTCGAAGTCGGCCAGCCTGCTGATCCGCATCGCGGGCCTGGACCTGGAGGCGCGGGTCTTCCAGGGGGAGGAGCGGCTGGAGGTCGAGCTTCTGGGCGACGACGTGGATTGGTGCTTCGCGGACGACGGCGAGTTCCTGAACTCGGTGGAGCACCTGCTGCCGCGGATGATCCGGACCCTCGCCGGCGAGGCCCCGGCGGTGCGGGTGGACTGCGACAACTTCCACGAGATCCGCGAGGAGCGGCTGCGCAGCCTGGCGCAGCGGATCGCCGAGGACGTGCGCCGCAAGGGCCGGCCCCGCATCCTGGAGCCCATGAACCCGGCGGACCGGCGGATCATCCACACCACCCTGGCCGACGATCCGGGCGTGGCGACCGAAAGCGAGGGGGATGGGTACTTCAAACGGGTGATGATCCGCCCGGCCTGATCCCCAGGGCATGTTTCACGTGAAACGTCCCGGGGCGACGTTTCACGTGAAACACCCTTAGAATTGTCCCCTCCATGGCCTTCCGTCTCCCCGCGATTCCCCGCCCCCAGTTCGACGCCAGGGTGGCCGCTCTCTCTCCCGAGCCGCTGGTCCCGTCCGTCCTCGATTCCCTCTATGCCATCTACGAAGAGCTGGCCCGCTGGAACCGGAAGGTGAACCTCGTCGGCCCGGGAACGGCGGGGGAGATCCTGGAGCGCCACTTCGGCGAATCCCTGGCCGCGCTGCCTTGGATCCCGCCCGGGATGCGGGTCGGGTTGGATCTCGGGTCCGGCGCCGGGTTTCCCGGGATTGGTCCTGGCGGCGGCCCGGCCGGGGCTCGCCATGACCCTCGTGGAGGCCCGGGAACGCAAGTGGGCCTTCCTGCTCGCCGCCGCCCGCAGGGCTTCATTGCCCTGCCGGTGCCTCAATGCTAGAGTCCAGATTCCGCTGCCCGACGGTCTGCCGGAGACCCTCGACGTGATCACCTCGCGGGCTCTCCGGCTCGATCCGAAAACCTGGGGATCTCTGGCGGAACGCCTGACGCCAGAGGGCCGGATCCTTCTCTGGGCGGGCGGACAAGACCCAGATCTGCCGCCGGAAATCGTCCCGTGCGGCGACGTTCAGCTCGCGGGGAGCGAGCGGCGGCGCATTCTGGCGCTGCGCTGCGTCCCGGAGCTTCGAGAGCAAGAACGAGCATGATCTTCGCCATCGCGAACCAGAAGGGTGGGGTCGGCAAGACCACCACCGCCATCAACCTCGGCGCCGGGCTGGGCGCCCTCGAACGGCGCGTCCTGCTGGTGGACTGCGATCCCCAGGGCAACGCCTCCCGGGGCCTGGGCGTCAAGGCCTCCCCGCCGCACCTGTACCACGCGCTCACCGGGGAGGTCCCGCTGGAGGCCGCCATCCGCCCCTCGGGCTTTCCCAACCTCGACATCGTCCCGTCCCAGCGCGACCTCGTGGGCCTGGAAGTGGAGCTGGTGGGAGAGGAAGGCTGGGAGAAGCTCCTCCGCGGCGTCCTCTCCCAGGTGGCGGACCGCTACGACGCCGTCCTGCTGGACTGCCCGCCGTCCCTGGGCCACCTCACCGTCAACGCGCTCACGGCGGCCGACGGCGTGCTCGTCCCGCTGCAGTGCGAGTACTTCGCCCTGGAAGGGATCAGCGAGCTGGTCTCCACCGTCGACCGCATCCAGTCCGGGCTGAACCCCGGGCTCTCCATCGCCGGAATCGTTCTCACCATGTACGACGACCGCACCAACCTCTCGAAGGATGTGGCCGAGGAGATCCGCTCGCCATTTCGCGGGGAAGGTCTTCGACACCATCGTGCCGCGCAACATCCGGCTGGCCGAGGCGCCGAGCCACGGCCTGCCGATCTTCCAGTACGACATCAAGTCGCGGGGCGCCCAGGCCTACCTGGCCCTGGCCCGCGAGCTGATCCGGAGGGCGGCTTGAATCCCCGCAAGCGCGGCCTCGGCCGCGGCCTCGACGCCCTGATCGAGAAGGTGGAGCCGGCCCCCAGGGCCGAAGAGGCGGCGCGCACGCTCCCGCTGTCGAGCCTCCACCCGAACCGCTTTCAGCCGCGGAGCCACTTCGACGAGTCGGCCATCGAGGAGTTGTCGGAATCGATCCGCGCCCAGGGGATCGTCCAGCCCCTGGTGGTGACCCCCGAGGGGGATGGCTACGCCATCATCGCCGGCGAACGCCGCTGGCGGGCCGCCCGGCGGGCCGGCCTGGAGAGCGTGCCGGTGGTCATCCGCCAGGTGGCGGACGACCGCGAGCTCCTGGAGCTGGCCCTGGTCGAGAACCTCCAGCGGAGCGACCTCAACCCCATGGAAGAGGCCGAGGCCTACGCCGCCCTGCAGGAGAAGTTCGGCCTCTCCCAGGAGGAGGTCGCCACGCGGGTGGGGAAGGCCCGCACCACGGTCACCAACTCCCTCCGCCTCCTGCGCCTGCCGGAGGAGGTGCGGGAGCTGCTCCGGGAAGGGCGCCTGACCGCCGGCCAGGCGCGCCCGCTGCTGGCCCTCGCCACTCCCGAGGAGCAGATCGAGCTCGCCGACCGCGCCCTCCGCGACGGGCTGTCGGCGCGCGACCTCGAGCGGCTGGCCGCCGCTCCCCAGCGTCCCAGCAAGGCCAAGACAAAGCCGGACCGTCCGGTCGAGGTCCATACCGCCGCCGCGGAGGAGAAGCTCACCCGCCGCCTGCAGACCCGGGTCGAGATCCGGAGGCAGGGCAAGGGGGGGCAGCTCCGTATCTTCTTCCACTCGGAGGAGGAGCTGATGCGGCTCTACGACGTCCTGTACGAGCGGGGAGAGAGTCGATGATCTTCAAATCGGACGGCAAGCAGAGCGATCTCAACGGATTCCTGGACAAGGGCAGCCACCTGCACGGCGAGCTGCGCTTCGACACTTCGTTCCGGGTGGATGGCAAGCTCTCGGGGGTGGTGGAGTCGGAAGGCGACCTGATCGTCGGCGAGACCGGCGAGGTCGAAGGCGAGCTGCGCGTCGGCCAGATCTTCATCTCCGGCACGGTGCGGGGGACCGTCCGCGCCCTCCGCAAGATCCAGGTCGCGCCCACCGGCAAGGTCTACGCCGACCTCGAAGCGCCCCTGCTGGCGATCGAGCCTGGAGCCACGGTCGAAGGCCACTGCGCGACCAGCCGGGAGGAGGTCCGGGCGACCGGGCCCAAGCTGGTGGCGAAGGCGGCGACCTAGTTTTTCTCCTTAGCGGGATAAACCTTCGTAAGAAGGGAAAAAAGTGACGGGGTTCCGCGCCAGGAATCCCTTGTCGAACGCGGTCGTCAGCACCTTGCCGTCCATGTCCCGGGCCACCGGGAAGCCGAGGCCGTAGAGGAGGGTCGGCGCCACGTCCACGATCCGGGCCTCGGTGAGGAGGGCTCCCGGGCGGATCCCCTCGCCGTAGAGGAGGAGGACGCCGTCCGGGGCGTCCAGGAACTCGCCGCCCAGGGCCGCGGCGGGCTTCACCTGCCCCCAGAGCCGCCGCCAGCCTCCCTGGGGATGCACCCCATAGGCCGAGACCACCGCCAGCATGCGAGGCTGGCCCTCCTCGCGCGCCCAGATCTCCGCGAGGATCTTGTCGATCCGGACGTACTCCCGGGCCAGCCGCTCGGCGGCCGCTCTCGCCGCCGGGTTCTCCTGCTCGCCCTCGAACTGCACGGCGTTGAACCCGCCGAACGTCTGCCGCGACACCTCCCGCAGCTCGGGGAGCAGCAGGAACGTCGCCTGCGCTTCTCCCCGCCTGGGCGTCGTCTCCGGCCAGCCGGCGACTCCCGACGGAGCTCCCAGGCGGGGCAGGATCTCCCACAGGGCCAGCGCCTTGCGGGGAGGGCGGCCCGGCAGGGGGCCCCTCCCGAAAGTCCCCCAGCGCCGGAACGAGACGCCGGCCGGCAGGAGGCGCAGCTCGGCGCCGGAAGCCAGGAAGTCCGCGGGATAGGGACGCCGTCCCATGATCCCGTGCTTGTACGGATACTTGCCCGTGGCGAGCGTCGTCAGCACCGCCTCCCTCCGGGTGGGGGAGAAGGTGACGAGGCGGCCGTAGGCTCCACCCTGCAACACGTTGGCGAGAAACGGGAGACGCCCCTGGCCGGCGAGAGGCAGGATGGCGTCCAGGGTGGCCGCGTCGAGGCAGACCACCCCTAGCAAGGGCCGCTGCCCTTCCTCGACCGCGGCCGGCCGGGGCAGCGGCGCCGGCGGCGGCCGGAACGCCTCCCGCCGCTCGACCATGGTGTAGACGGAGAGCAGCGCGATCAGCAGGTAGGCGCTGCGGCTGCGGATGCCGTAACGCCGCCGCTGCAGGGTGTGGAGCAGGGCGGTGTAAAAGGCGATCAGCGCGCCCAGGGAGAGCCAGAGCGCGGTCTTGATCAGCCGGTCGTTGATGCCCGGGGGCAGAAAATAGGCGTAATAGGAGGCATGGGTCCAGTCCTGGGCGGCGGAGGCGGCCAGGGCGACGGTGAGCGCCCACGGCAGGGCGCGCCGGGCTCTCCGCGGGCGTCCCCAGGTGAACGGCAGGTGGAGGAAGAGGCTGACCAGGCCGAGCAGAGAGCCGTAGACGGCGCTCCCCCGCAGCACGGGGCCGAAGGAGAACGGGAGCCCCGGATTGAGGAAGAAGATCAGGCCGGCGAGCTGAATCCCCGCCAGGGCCCCGGGAGCGAAGCCGCTCCCGAGGACTGTCAGCCAGCCGCGACCGCGCGTCAGACGATGAAGATCGTGCGGTCCAGTTTCTGCCGGAAGTGCCACTGGTAGGTGTACCCCGGGAACTCCACTGGGACCGTGTACTCGATCTGCATGAAGATCCGGTCTCCGTTCCTCCTGACCTCGATGTTTCTCTTCTCCAGCGGGATCTCGAGCTGAGTGGCGCGGTCGAGGATCATCTTCTTGAGATCCTCGGGCGGCGTGCGCGCCGCCGAGAACTTCGCCAGCTCATCCATGTAGTCGTAGAGCTCGGTGCTCTGGACCTTGACCGGCACCATCTTCACGGCGATCAGGATCGTCAGACCCAGCCCGAGCAGCCAGAAGACGCAACCGAGATTTCCCTCGCCCCGTTCGGACCTCCGTCGAAGCATGGCTACCTCCGTGCAGGAATTAGTGGAGATAGTCTATCGCACGATGCGAAAGGTTCTATCCCATCGGGTCTGGGTGAAGAAATGGGCGGCCACCCGGCCCACCTGCCTGAGCTTGCCGAGGAACCCCGGCCACTCGATGGATTCCGGCTCGCTCTCGAAGGACCAGTAGACCACGAAAGCACGGCCTTTGACGTAGTCCCGCGGCACCCAGCCCCAGTAGCGGGAGTCGTTGGAATTGTCCCGGTTGTCCCCCATGCAGAAGTAGCTGCCGGCGGGAACGGTCTTCGGGCCGTAGTTCTCCCGCACCCGGCGCGACCGGTAGAGGATGCCCCGGGGAGAGGCCTCCGGATCGCGGTCGGCGTAGTAGGTGAACGAGGAGTCGTCCACATACTTGCCGTTGATGTAGAGGTCCCGGTCCTCCATCCGGAGGTTGTCGCCCGGCAGTCCCATGCAGCGCTTGATGAAGTCGCGGCTGGCGTCTTCGGGGAACTTGAACACCACCACGTCGCCGCGCCGCACCGGGCGCACCGGCAGGAGCGCCTCCTCGATCCTCGAGAGGGTCGGGCCGTAGATGAACTTGTTGACCAGGATGTGGTCGCCGATGAGGAGGTTCTTCTCCATCGAGCCCGAGGGGATCTTGAACGCCTGCACGATCCAGGTGCGGGCGAAGGTGGCGAAGATGACCGCGATCAGCAGGGCTTCCAGGTACTCCCGGAGCAGGGACTTCTCGGGGTGCATGGGCCGGCTCAGCGGATCAGGCGGAACGTCCTGTCCCAGCGGGTCTTGGTGAAGAAGCCGAGCGCCGTGTCCAGCAGGTTGCGGAGCTTGGTGCCGGTGCTCTCGAACCCGGTGGAGGTCCTGCCGCCGTAGGACCAGTAGATGAACAGCACCCGGCCTTTGACGAGGTGGGCCGGCACCGTGCCCCAGAACCGGGAGTCGTACGAGTTGTCCCGGTTGTCGCCCATGCAGAAGTACTCGCCGGGCGGCACCTTGATGGGGCCGAAGTTGTCCCGCTTCCCCATGTTCGGATCGCCGAAGATGGTCCCCGGATCGCGGTCGCGGTCCTTGTGCACGACGTAGCTCGAATCGTCCACGGGCTTGCCGTTCACGAACAGCCTCTGGTCGATCATCTCCAGGGTGTCGCCGCCGACCCCGATGCAGCGCTTGACCAGGTCGAGCTTCGGGTCCTCGGGCGAGCGGAAGACGACGATGTCGCCGCGCCGCACCTCGCGGAAGGGGAGCGCCTGGTCCTCCGCTCCCGTCGCCGTGGACCCGTAGATGAACCGGTTGACGAACAGGTGGTCGCCGACGAGGAGGGTCTCCTCCATCGAGCCGCTGGGGATGTAGAAGGTCTGGATGACGAAGGTGTTGGTGAACAGCAGGAAGATGGCGGCGATGATCAACGCCTCCAGGTATTCGCGCCAGACCGAACGTTCTTCCGCCATGGGGCCGTTACTGTACCCGAAAGCCCCCTGCCCCGCAAAAAATCACGACAGGCGCTGAATCGCTGGACACGCCGAAACCCCGCCCGGACCAGGGTTTCCTCTCGCCCTCCCTTTCTCCCCGCTGAATCGCTGGACAGGGCGGGGTTCTCCAGCCACCACTGGAAAACCAGTCCTTTCAATCACTTACGCCGGAATCCCCGGCTGGCAGGGAGCTTGATCCCTAGGGCGCCCGTCAACCACGGAGAGGAGGTGGCGAGCGAGCAGGGTGGATTCCAAACAGCCAGACCGGAAAGGGACCGCAGTTTTCGCCGAAGCCTGAACCATCAAACGCTGTGGAAAGTGAAAGGAAGGATTGCCATGAAACAGACGTATCGCGCCGTCGCCGGACTGATCCTCGCGCTTCTCCTGTCGGTTCCCACCCTGGCCGCCGAGGCGCCGAAGCCGGAGGGCGGGGGCGGAGGGAAGAAGGTCAACGTCAACACCGCCGACGCCACCCAGCTCGTGCTGCTGCCCCGGGTGGGCCCGAGCGTGGCCCAGCGCATCCTCGCGCACCGCAAGGAGAACGGCCCTTTCAAGAAGGTCGAGGACCTGATGCTGGTGCCCGGGATCGGCGAGAAGACGTTCCAGCTCATCAAGCCGTACGCTTCCATCTCCGGCGACACCACTCTCAAGGAGAAGGTCAAGTCGAGCAAGAGCTCCGGCTCGAAGAAGGAAGACCGCTGAACGGCGGACGGGGCGGGACCGCGGCGTCCCGCCCCGCTCCTTCCGGAGACCGGACATGAAAGACGGACAGAGAGGATTCAACCTGGTCGAGCTGGTGGTGTCCCTCGAGCGTGCTGATGTCGCTCCTCATGATGGGCGCTCCGACATTGTTGCGGATGTCCGGCGACCTGCGGGTCCATCTGGCGGCGCAGGAGGTGGTGGGGATCCTCCGCCTGGCCCGGGCGTACGCCGTCCGCCATGGGGCCAACGTGGCGGTGAAGTTCCGCACCGACGCGAAGACGAGAGAGGTCACGTTCACGGTGTACCGCGACGGCGACGGCGACGGAGTGCTCAACCGCGACATCGGCTCCGGCGTCGACCGGCAAGTGGCGCCGCCCGGCCGCCTCACCCACCTGGGCCGGGGGATCGGCTTCGGTTTTCCGCCCGGTATCGTCCCGCGGGATCCCTCTTCGGGCCGCCCGATGGGGGGCCTGGACGACCCCATCCGGTTCAACGAGTCGGACCTCGCCTCCTTCGGCCCCCTCGGCACCTCGACGCCGGGGTCGCTGTACCTGACGGACGGCGTGCGGCGTCTCACCGCGGTGCGGGTGTTCAACCGCGTGGGACGCATGCGGGTGCTCACGTACGAGGCGGAAGTGCGGGCCTGGCGTGATTGACTCGCTCCAAACGAGTGCAGTACCTTGGCGGCATGCAGGCGATCGTCGTCGTCACCACCGTCGGCACCGAAGAACAGGCTTACCTCATCGCGCGTGAGATCGTCGCCCGCCGCCAGGCCGCCTGTGTCAACGTCGTCCCCGGCATCCGCTCCATCTACCGGTGGAAGGGGAAGATCTGCAAGGACGGCGAGCTGCTGCTGATCGTCAAGACGCTGGAGGAGGAGTTCGAGGGGGTCGCGGCCACCATCCGCGAGCTGCACAGCTACGAGCTCCCCGAGATCCTCTCCTTCAGCGTCAGCCGCGGCGAGAAGGGCTTCCTCGACTGGATCGCCGGCAGCGTCGACAAGAGCGCGGACTTCGGCAACGACGACGACGAGGAAGAGCTCGCCTACGCCGACGACGACTAGGATTACGTCCTCCGGACCCCGCCCGGGAATCATCCCCATGCGCCCCCTTCGCACGCTCTCGACCGTGCTCGAGATGATCAAGATCGAGCACACGCTGTTCGCCCTGCCCTTCGCGTTCCTCGGCATGATCCTGGCCGCCGGCGGCTGGCCCGCCTGGCGGACGGTCTTCTGGATCGTGGTCGCCATGGTGGGGGCCCGCAGCGCCGCCATGGCCTTCAACCGCCTGGTGGACCGGCGGATCGACGCCGCCAATCCGCGCACGGCCACGCGCGCCCTGCCGGCGGGGCTGGTGGCGCCCGGTGCGGTGGCCGCGTTCACCGCCGCCAGCGCGGGGCTGCTGGTGCTGGCCGCCTGGCGGCTCAACCCGCTGACCCTGGCGCTCTCGCCCGTGGCCCTGGGGATTCTCTTCCTCTACTCCTACACCAAGCGGTTCACCTGGGGCGCCCACCTGGTGCTGGGCCTCGCGCTCGCCGGCGCGCCCCTGGGCGCCTGGATCGCCGTGCGGGGGGACGTCCAGGCCACGCCGCTGCTGCTGGCCGGCGCGGTGCTGACCTGGGTGGCGGGGTTCGACGTCCTCTACGCCCTGCAGGACCTGGAGTTCGACCGCCGGACGGGCCTCTACTCCATCCCCGCCCGCTTCGGGGTGATCGGTGCGCTGTGGATCTCGGCCGTCCTCCACGCCGGGACGCTGGTCCTGCTGGCCCTGATCCCGCGGGCGTATCCGGGTCTGGGGCCGGCCTACTGGATCGGCTGGGCGGGGTGCCTCGCCCTGATCGCCTACCAGCACTGGGTGGTGCGGCCGGGGGACCTGTCGCGGCTCAACGCGGCCTTCTTCACCGCCAACGGCGCCCTGTCGGTCTGGCTCTTCGCCGCGACGGCCCTTGATATACTTCTGCCGTGATGCACCTAGCCAACCCTTCCCCGATCCGCCCCGAGGCGTTTCCCGCGCCTCTTCGCGACATCGCCGCCAAGGTCCGCGACGGCGTCCGCCTGGACGAAGCCGACGCCATGGTCTGCCTGACCACGCCGCACCTGCTCCACCTCGGCAAGCTGGCCGACACCGTCCGCCGGCGGCTGCACGGCGACACCACGTACTTCAACGTCAACCGGCACATCAACCCGACCAACGTCTGCGTCTACACCTACAACTGCAAGTTCTGCAGCTTCGCGGCGCTCAAGGGCGAGGACCACGCCTGGGAGATGAGCCACGAGGACGTCTACGCCCACGCCGCCAACCAGGGCGGCAACAAGGTCACCGAGTTCCACATCGTGGGCGGCCTCCACCCGGACCTCTCGCTGGACTGGTACCTGGAGATGCTGCGGGGCCTGAAGGCGCGCTTCCCGAACGCCCATCTCAAGGCCTTCACCGCCATCGAGGTCGGCTGGTTCGCCAAGCGCGAGAAGATCTCCATCGAGGAGGTCCTGCGGCGGATGCGCGACGCCGGCCTGGGATCGCTGCCGGGCGGCGGCGCCGAGATCTTCCACCCCGAGGTGCGGGAGATCATCTGCGACGGCAAGCTGGACGCCGGCGAGTGGATCGAGGTCCACCGCACGGCCCACCGGATGGGCATCAAGAGCAACTGCACCATGCTCTACGGCCACGTCGAGCGGCCGGAGCACAAGGTGGACCACCTGCTGCGGCTGCGCAGCCTCCAGGACGAGACCGGCGGCTTCAACGCCTTCATCCCCCTGGCCTACCACCCCGAGAACAACTACATGGGGCTGAAGTACCACACCACCGGCGAGGACGACCTGCGGCACATCGCGGCGTCGCGCCTGGTGCTGGACAACATCCCGCACATCAAGGCCTACTGGGTGATGGTGACGCCCAAGCTGGCCCAGGTGGCTCTCCGCTTCGGCGCCGACGACCTCGACGGCACGGTGGTCGAGGAGAAGATCTACCACATGGCCGGCGCCGGCACCTCGCAGCAGCTCACCCGCTCGGAGCTCGAGCGGATCGTGCGCGAGGCGGGTTTCACACCGGTCGAGCGCGACACGCTCTACAACCCCATCGCTACGGCTCCGGTCGAATCCGCCGCGGTCGCGAATTGAAGCCCGACACCCCAGGGTTCCACTACCTCGCCGTCGACGGCCCCATCGGGGTCGGCAAGACCACCCTGGTGGAGATGCTGACCCGCCGCTTCGAGGGGGTGAAGATCCTCGAGGACGCGGGCAACCCCTTCCTCGACGACTTCTACAAGGACCGGCCCGGCGCGGCGTTCCAGACCGAGCTCTACTTCCTGCTCTCGCGCTACAAGCAGCAGCAGGCGATCTCCCAGCGCGACCTGTTCGACCGCGTCCTGATCTCCGACTACACCTTCTGGAAGAACCGCATCTTCGCCTACCTGAACCTGTCGGACGACGAGCTGATGCTGTTCGACAAGCTCTACGCCCTGCTGGAGCCGCAGGTGCCGGTGCCCGACCTGGTGCTCTACCTGGTGGCGGACACCGCCACCTGCATGGAGCGCATCCGGAAGCGGGCGCGGTCCTACGAGAAGACGATTTCGGAGGAATACCTGTCGGAGTTGATTGACGCGTACAATCACTACTATCATTACTACAGCCGGTCGCCGCTGCTGGTGGTGGACACGAGGCATCTCAACTTCCCCCAGCGGCCCGAGGACTTCGACGAGCTGCTTCACCGCCTCGCGAAGCCCATCAAGGGGACCGAGTACTTTCAACCGCTTGGATCCCGCTGAACGCGGGACTGGGACGGACTGCACAGCGCCCCCTGCGGCGCGGCCCCGGCGAGCGGGGGCCTGATCTCCCGGCGGAGACAGCCACCTCGCACCAGCGCCAGGGAAGCCGCGAACCCGCGGGCCCGCCCAAGGCCCTTCCGTCATCGACGAGCGGAAGGGCTTTTTGCATCTGGTCTCGGGCTCGAAAGGAGTTACGCATGGCTGGCGAACCGAAGAACGTCACGGTTCCGTGGGTGGCCGCGGCTCCCGAACGCGGCGACCGTCTGGTGATGGTCACCGCGTACGACTGTCCGCAGGGGCGCGCCGCCGACGCGGCCGGGGTGGAGATGATCCTGGTGGGGGACTCCCTCGCCATGGTCGTGCTCGGACACCCCGACACGCTGTCGGTCACCATGGAGGAAATGCTGCATCACACCAAGGCGGTCCGCCGGGGCGTCAAGCGCGCCCTGCTGGTGGCGGACATGCCCTACGGCTCCTTCCACCTGGGCCCGAGCAGGCGGTGGCGAACGCCATGCGCTTCCTCAAGGAGGCGGGGGCGCAGGCGGTGAAGATCGAAGGCCACCGGCCCGACGTGGTCGCCGCGCTGTCGGCGGCCGAGGTGCCGGTCATGGCCCATCTGGGTCTCACTCCGCAGTCGCTGCACCGCCTGGGCGGCTTCAAGGTCCAGGGCCGGGACGAGGCGGCGCGCCGCTTCATCCTCGACGCCGCCGTGGAGCTGGAGGCGGCCGGCGCCTTCTCGCTGGTGCTGGAGTGCGTGCCGTCCGCCCTCGCGGCCGAGGTTACGCGAGCGGCTGTCGATCCCCACGATCGGCATCGGCGCCGGCGCCGGCTGCACGGGCCAGGTGCTGGTCTACCACGACCTGCTGGGGATGGAGGAGCGGATCGCGCCCCGCTTCGTGCGGCGCTACGCCGAGCTGGGCAAGCTCTCCCGCGAGGCCATCGCCTGCTTCGCGGACGACGTGCGCGAGGGCCGCTTCCCCCTCCCAGAGGAAAGCTACGGCGGGGGCGCCCCGCGGCCGGTCGAGGAGCCGGCCAGGCTCTACGGCTGATGCTCACGGCCAGGAGCAAGGAAGAGCTGCGCCGGGCGGTGGACGCCTGGCGGACGGCGGGGGAGCGGATCGCGCTCGTACCCACCATGGGCGCGCTCCACGCGGGGCACTTGTCCCTGGTGAAGCTCGCCCGCGGGCGGGCGGACCGCGTGGTGGCGTCCGTCTTCGTCAACCCGGCCCAGTTCGGGCCCAACGAGGACTTCGGCCGCTACCCCCGCCAGCCGGAGAAGGACGCCGGCATGCTGGCTGCCGCCGGCTGCGATGTCCTGTTCCTGCCGGAGGTGGACACTATCTATCCGAGAGGGCACGCGACCTTCGTCGAGCCCGGAGGAGCCGCGGAAGGGCTCGAGGGCGCCTGCCGGCCCGGCCATTTCCGGGGCGTCGCCACCGTGGTCTGCGCCCTGTTCAACCTGGCGCGGGCCGACGTAGCCGTGTTCGGAGAGAAGGACGCCCAGCAACTCGCCGTGATCCGTCAGATGGTGCGCGACCTGCACAGCCCGGTGGAGATCGTGCCCGGGCCGACGGTCCGGGAGGCGGACGGGCTGGCGATGTCCTCGCGCAACGCCTACCTCTCGCCCGGCGAGCGGCGAGGCCGCGGCCGTCCTCCATCGCTCCCTGCGGGCGGCGGCGGATCAGATCGCGGCGGGCGAGCGGCGGGGGGACGAGGTGCGGCGGCGGATGCGGGAAGTGCTCAAATCGGAGCCCCTCGCGCACGTAGAGTACGTAGAGGTGGTGGACGCGGAGAGCTTCCAGCCGGTCGAGATGCTCTCCGGCCGGCTGGCGCTTCCCCTGGCTGTGCGGGTCGGAGGGACGAGGCTGATCGACAATTTTCAACTGACGGTCGGGGACTGACCGGCCGCCGGGAGCCAATAGATGACGCGTACGCTTCTGAAGTCGAAGATCCATCGGGCCACGGTGACGGACGCCAACCTCCTCTACCAGGGGTCGTGCACCATCGACCCCGTGCTGATGGAAGCCGCCGATCTCCTTCCCTTCGAACGGGTCGAGATCTACAACTGCACCAACGGCGAGCGCTTCGCCACCTACGTCATCACCGGCACGCCCGGGATGGGCGAGATCGTGATCAACGGCGCCGCCGCCCACAAGGCTGGGCCCGGCGACGTCGTCATCATCGCGAGCTACGCCGAGTACGAGGCTGCGGAGTGCCGGTCCCACCAGCCCGCCCTGGTCTTCGTGGACGCGCAGAACCGCATCGTGGCGCAGAGCCACGAGCGGCTCGAGGAAGCGGCGCTGGCCGAGATGCTGTGAGGCGTCCCCGGCCCTTCGCGCTCGCCGTGGCGGGATTCCTGGCGCTGGCCTGCAACGGCTCTCGCGCCCGGGGCCGACCCTTCCAGCCGGGCCGGGGCCGGTCGCTTTCGAGACCTTGATCCAGAGATCCATCCCGGGGCAGTCCGGGGGCGAGGTCCGGGAAGCGGCACGGGATGCCGCGGCCTGGGCCTCACTCTGGTCCCGCCTGCGGGAAGGAGCCGGCGCCACGCTCCCCGAGGAGCCGCCGGCCGCCGACTTCGACCGCGAGATGGTGATCGCGGCGGCCATGCCGACTCAAGGGTGCGTCTCGCGGGTCACCATCCAGGGCATCTCACAACGGCGCGGCGAGCTGGTGGTGGACCTCCTGGAGGCGCCGCCGGCTCCCAACTGCGTCTGCATCACCGCCGAGCGCCCCCTCCACGTCGTCCGCCTGCCGCGCTCGCCGGAGCCTGTCCGGTTCGAGGTCACGCGGGGGCAGACCTCCTGCGGCTGATATCGTCTCCCCTGTGACCTGGAGACAGCACCTCCTCCTCGCGGCGGTGGTGATCCCGCTCGCCGTCTGGGCGCGCTGGAGCGGCGCCGTCGAGCCCAAGGGGGCGCGGTTCCACCCTTGGCCGGACACCGTCGAGTACGCCGCCGAGGCGCAGGCCCTGGCCCGGTCCGGGCAGGTCTACCTCCAGATCGGCCCCCACCGCGTGCGTCCCCGCTACCCGCCGGGCTGGCCCCTGCTCCTCGCGCCGGCCATTCGGCTGGGCGTCGAGGGTCAGGACCTCTGGCGCATCACCGCCCTCTTCGGCGCCGGCCTGGCCTGGCTGCTGGGATTCCTGGCGGCGCGGGCCAGCCAGTCATTGGGTGGTGCCGGGCTCCTCGCGGGCCTCTTTGCGGGCTGCGTCTGGGCCCTGGCGCCGATCGCCGTGGACCTGGGCCAGACGCTGATGAGCGACGAGCCCACCGCCTTGGTGAGCGTCGCCGGATTGGTCCTCGCCGGGACCGGATTCCTCCGCAAGGAGAAAGGAACCTTGGCGGTCCTGACGGCCGGCCTCGCTTTCGGTCTCGCGGCAACCATGCGGTCCGTCGCCGCCCTCCTGATGATCCCGCCGCTGGCCGTCTTCCTCCTGGGAGGCCTCCGCTTGTCTCGGAGCCCGGACCCTGCTCCGGCGGATCGCTCTCTGGGCCTTGGGCGCTGCAGTCTTCCCGGCCCTGATCGTCATCCTCCAGCTCCGCTCCGGCTGGCCGCCGCTCCAGTGGTCGGGCTACAGCTTCTGGATGCCCGAGCGCTACGGCGAGCTCTCCAGCACCTTCGGCCTCTATTTCGCCCTCCAACCGGACACCACCTTCCGGCAGGAGGTCCAGGGGCGGCCGATCTCGCACCTCGAGCTGGCCGTGCGGGTTCTGCTGGGGATTCCGGGATTGGGGAAGCGCCACTACCTGGGCCTCCTCTGGCCGATCCTGGGCTGGCTCGCCGCGATCCCCCTGTACCGGGCCGCCAGGCGCCGGTGGGAGACGGCCCCCTGGGTCGCCCTGGCCCTGCTGCTCTGGACCGTGGGGCACGTGGTGGTCTTCTCCCTCTACTTCTACCCCGCCTCCCGCTTCTACTTGGGACCCCTGGCCCTCTGCCTCGTCCTCCTCGCCTGCGGCCTGGGAGTCTTCCTGGAGACCACCCGCTGGAAGATCCCCGCCGCCATGGCCGCGGCCCTGGTCCTGCTCCTGACCGCCCGGACCTTCAACGAGCTGCGGAGCGAACCCCCGCCCACCTCGCTCCATCGGGAGAGGACGCGGGCGAGCTTCAACCGCTGGCTGCGGATGGGGGACGAAAAGAGGACGCGCCGGACCCTGCCCTTCGATCCCGTCCACGCCCAGGCCCTGGGACTGCTGACCCCGGAAGTCGCCGCCCGGGTTCGAAGCTGGGGCGAGCTGCCCGATACGGTGCACGTGCGGCGTCTGCGGGCGAACGGCACGCTGGATCAGCGTCCTGGCGTCCCCGCCCGGGCATCAATGCCCGGGCGGGGCTGCGGACCCGGGACGAATCAGGGGTGTACTAGAATCCCCGCGGAGGCAGCCATGACCGTTCTAGACGTACCCACCGCCGTCCACCAAGTCGAACCGCTGACCATCGCGGGCCGGACCTTCCGCTCGCGTCTCTTCCTGGGCACGGGGAAATACCCCGACTTCCAGACCATGGCCGCCGCCCACGAGGCTTCCGGGACCGAGGTGGTCACCGTGGCCCTGCGGCGCGTGAACCTGAGCGAGATGGGCTCGGGGGCCTCGCTCCTCGACTTCATCGACCAGAAGAAATACCTGCTCCTGCCGAACACGGCGGGCTGCTACACCGCCGACGAGGCGATCCGCACCGCGAGACTGGCGCGGGAGCTCGGCGGCTGGAACTGGGTCAAGCTGGAAGTGATCGGAGATCAAAAGACCCTCTTCCCGGACAACGTCGAGCTGCTGAAGGCCACCGAGACGCTGGTGGCGGAGGGCTTCGTGGTCCTGCCGTACACCAACGACGACCCGGTGATCTGCCGCAAGCTGGAGGAGCTGGGGGCCGCCGCCGTGATGCCCCTGGGCGCCCCGATCGGCTCAGGGATGGGCATCCGCAATCCGGCCAACCTGCGGATCATCCTGGAGCAGGCCAAGGTGCCGGTGATCGTGGACGCCGGCGTGGGCACCGCCAGCGACGCCGCCATCGCCATGGAGCTGGGAGCGCACGGCGTCCTGCTGAACACCGCCGTCGCCGAGGCGCGGGATCCGGTCCGGATGGCGAGGGCCATGAAGCTGGCCGTGGAGGCCGGCTGGCTGGCCGCCAACGCCGGCCGCATCCCCAGGAAGCTCTACGCCTCGGCCTCCTCGCCCCTGACTGGCCTCATCGAATGAGGGGGTTGCGCGTCGCGACGGGTTGCCCTACAATCCGTCCTCCGCACGACGGCAGTCGTCTCGTGCAGCCATAGCTCAACTGGATAGAGCGACAGACTACGGATCTGTAGGTTGGGGGTTCGACTCCTCCTGGCTGCACCAACTTCCTTTCCTACAACAACTTAGCTCAGTCAGCCGGCACCTCTCAGGCTCCGCTTTCGAAGTATAATGATTTGAGCCGTGCATGGCGCAGGCCGAAAAGTTGCGCCCACCGGTGCTTGGAGCCCACGATCATGACGCTGACCTTGAGTCTGCCCCAGAACCTGGAAGAGCGCCTCCTGCATGAGGCCGAGCGGCAAGGACTGCCTGCTCATACTCTGACCCTTCGATTGCTGGACCAGCACCTTCCTTCCCCGGACCCCCGAGAGGAACTGGTCGAGTTGCTCCAATCCTGGATCGAAGGTGGCGATGCCCAGGAGCAGAAGGAGACCGGCGAATACCTGATCGAGGCCTTGGATAAAGATCGTCTCTCCGACCGCAGCCTCTTCCCGCAGGAGCTCAAGGGCACTACCTGGTGAGCCGCACCATCGTGCTGGACGCCGGGCCTCTTGGTCTGGTCACGAACCCGAAGCAATCACCCCAAAGTCTGGCCTGTGCCCAGTGGCTGCAGGCGCTGGTCGCCTCGGGGGCGCGGGTCATCGTGCCCGAAATCTCCGACTACGAGGTGCGCCGTGAGTTGCTGCGTGCTCAGAAGCTGAAGGGGATTGAGAGGCTGGATGCCTTGGCCGGCCTGCTGCACTACCTGCCGCTGTCGACCGCTGCCATACGTCAGGCCGCTGTTCTATGGGCGAAAGCTCGGCAGCAGGGGCAGCCCACCGCAGCCGACAATGCGCTGGACGGGGACGTAATTCTCGCAGGTCAGGCGATGACTATCGGAGCTTCGGACGTGTTGATTGCGACTACAAACGTCGGCCACCTTTCCCGCTTCATAGCGGCTCAGCTCTGGCAGGACATCGAGCCCGAGTAGGATCACGCTACGCAAGTAGAGGGAAATTAGTAGCTCAACTAGATAGAGGGACAGACTACGGATCTGTAGGTTGGGGGTTCGACTCCTCCTGGCTGCACCAACTTCCTTCTCCTTAGAGCTTGACCCACCTGCGCCGTGAGGATTCGCCCGGGAATCGAACAAGGCCACCAGCAACGTGCGCAAACATGAAAAAGATTAAACCCAAAGCTGCCGACGAGTTACGGCCCGAATACCAGCGGTCCGATTTCGGCGCCATGGTTCGCGGCAAATACGCCGCCCGGATTGCCGCGGAAACCAATATCGTTGTTCTGGAGCCGAAGGTCGCCAAAGTCTTTCCCAATGACAAGGCGGTCAATGAAGCGCTCCGTGGGTTGATCAAGATCGCGAAAGCCACGGCGCGACCGGTCCCGCGTTCGGTGCGGACACGCGCAAAGAAGGACGTCCAACCGGTGAAGCACCGGGGCGGCGGCTCTAGGACACCTCTTGCCGAGCGAGATCGAGGAGGAGACGGAGAGCCCGGTTGACGCTCGGCCGTCTCGCCGGAGATGGCGGTGCGCCTTGGGCGGTTCTGCGGAAACGTCTCCAAGAAGGTTCCGGCGAGCCGCCGACGAGATCTGAGGCGTGCCGCAAGAATCTGAGGACCGCCGACAAATTCTGAGGCGCTCAGAATCTTGCGACGGGCCGCCGCAAGATTCTGGAGGCCGCCGGAAAGATCTGAGCGGCGCCGACAAAATCTGGGAGCCTCAGATTCTTCCGGCGCGCCATCGTAAGAATCTGAGGCCTGCCGACAAGTTCTGAGGGCCGCCGACGAGTTCTGAGAGCCATCGTAAGAATCTGAGGCCCATGGGAAAGATCTGAGGCTCGCCGGAAGGATCTGAGCGCCGCCGTAAAGTTCTGAGAGGCGCTGGAAGACTCTGAGCAGCGCAGGAATCTTCGGCGGGTGCTTCGCGGCCTACCCCTACTTCGAAGAGCGCCTTCAACATGAAGCAGGGTTGTCCGCTGGGACCTTGACCCCTTGATGACTGGGTTAGTACCCTCCTTCTTCGTCCAAGGATCCGCCGGCCATAAGGAAAGGAACATCATGAAACTGACGCGGCTACGGTTGAGCAACTTCCAATCCTTCGGGCAAGGTCCCACTGTCGTCGCACTGAAAGCGATGTGCTTCTTGCTAGGGCCTAATGGCGCGGGCAAGACGGCTGTGCTCCAAGCACTCGCACGGCTGTTCGGCTTTGATCCGGCACTGCGGCGAGTTCGGCGCACCGATTTCCACATCGCCTCCGAAGATGTGGCTAAGGGTGACATCGGACTGCTGACGCTGTGGATTGAGGCGCAGTTCGAGTTTCCCGAGCTCAAGAAGGTCAAAGGTAAGCACGCCACGATCCCGGCGAACTACGCCCACATGCAAATGGAGTCCGCCGACGGTATTCCCCGCGTGCGCTTCCGGTTGACTGCAACGATGGACGAGGACGGGGATATTGAAGAGACGATGTCCTACATCGTTCAGGCTGATGAGCATGATGAGCATGATGAGCCAGTCAAGACTGTGCCCGTGCAGAAGCACGACCGCAACGCGATCCAGGTTCATTACCTGCCAGCTCGCCGCGAGCCCACCGACCACATCTCCTACGCGGCCAACTCTCTGCTGGGCCGTGCCTTGCGGGCGGCCGACTGGCAGGTCGAGCGCGAGGAGATCTCTGGGCTCACCCAGGACATCAGTAAGGCCTTGGTCGGGAATGCCGCCGTTGTCAGCATCGGTGAACAATTGACCACTCACTGGGCCGCGCTACACACGGGGACCTACTATGCGAATCCCAGCGTCTCGTTCGAACGCAATGAGATCGATAACCTGCTGCGGCATCTCACGGTCGGGTTCACGCCGGGCCCTGGCGAACAGATCGTCGATTTCTCGCGTCTGAGCGATGGTCAGCAGTCTTTGCTCTACGTCTCGCTTGTGCTATCGACCCAAGCCATCGGTCGCCAAGTCCTAGCCCAAAAACTCACCGCGTTCGATGTAGACAAATTGCGCCCCGCCGTGTTCACGTTGGTGGCCATGGAGGAGCCGGAGAACAGCTTGTCTCCGCACTACCTCGGAAGGGTAATTAAGGCTCTGACCACCTTCTCGGGATATCACGACGCGCAGGCAATTGTCACGACACACACTCCGTCGCTGCTCAAGCGAGTCGCCCCGGAGCATGTGCGATACCTGCGACTGAACAAGGAGCGGGAGACTGTCGTCGCGTCCGTCGTTTTGCCAGAGACTAATGACGAGGCTTACAAGTTCGTGCGTGAGGCGGTTCAGGCCTATCCCGAAATCTACTTCTCTCGACTCGTTGTTCTGGGAGAAGGCGATAGCGAGGAGATTGTGTTGCCACGATCGCTCCAGGCAAAGGGAATGGCCGAAGACGATGCGTCCATTTCTGTTGCGCCACTGGGAGGGAGGCATGTTAACCACTTCTGGCGCCTGCTACATGGCCTTGGCATACCGTACGTAACGTTGCTGGATCTTGACTTGGGGCGTTACCAGGGTGGCTGGGGGCGTATCAGGTATGCGGTTCAACAGCTGCTCAAGTTCCCGGTCATTGGGAGTAAGCTGAGCGATGAGCATCTAAGCAAGATTCCGAAGTGGAACGAGGATCAGACACTGCTGACATCAGAGAAAGGGCAGAAGTGGCTGAAGTTCCTCGAATCGATGGGGGTATTTTTTTCGTCACCGTTAGATCTCGACTTTGCGATGCTGCGCCAGTTTCCGGACGCCTACGGAGTTGACGAAAAAGACCTCGACGATCCGGACGAAGAGGTCGTCACTGCGGTGCTCGGCAAGAGCCACGGGGAGGTCAACCAGTTCAGCGAGAGCGAACGACAGTATTTCTATGCGTATCACCGACGCTTCAAGCTCGGCAGCAAGCCGGCGGCTCATCTCGATGCAATGGCAAAACTCGATGATGCCACCCTCAACAGTAACCTACCCGAGTCGATCGATCGCCTGCTCGAAAAGGTGAAGGTCAAGCTCGCGGAGCTGCCCGAATGATCAAACCCGAACGCTGGCGCCCGGCTGACGGCCTCAATCTGGAACCGAATGCGCTGACGGCGGTTCGGGAAACTCAGCGTAACTTGGCTCTGACAGCCGGCCCAGGGGCCGGTAAGACCGAGATGCTCGCGCAACGCGCGGACTTTCTGCTTCGCACAGGCGCGTGCCGCTATCCGCAGCGCATCCTGGCTATCTCCTTCAAAGTCGACGCAAGCCGCAATCTAAAGGGACGAGTACGCAAGCGCTGCGGCTATGAACTCGCTGCCCGGCTGGACAGCCACACCTTCCACGCTTTTGCCAAGCGTCTAATCGACCGCTTCCGTCCTGTGCTCACGGGCAAAGACGCCTTGGACGCAGACTATACTATTGGCACACCACGGGTGCAGCGACGGCAGATCGAATTCGGGGACATGGTGCCTCTAGCAGTCCAGATCCTGCGGTCCAGCGAGGTTGCTCGCAATGCAGTGCGGCAGACCTATAGCCACGTGTTTCTCGACGAATTCCAGGACTGCACCACGGCGCAATACCAGTTGATTCGTACCGCTTTTCTTGACACTGATATTCGCCTGACCGCGGTCGGTGATACGAAGCAACGTATCATGGGCTGGGCCGGAGCGCTGGAAGGAGTTTTCCAGGCTTTTGCCGACGAGTTCAAAGCCCTTTCCCTCAACCTTTACCAAAACTTCCGTTCTCAACCGCGCCTACGTAGGATGCAGAATGCGATGGTCAAGGTGATGGACCCCGAAGCTGCCGTACCTGACGCAGATCTCGTAGGCGCAGGCGGTTTGGTCGCTATCCTTCCATTTGAGGACAGCCAGCAAGAAGCCGAGGCTCTGGCGGCGATGATACAGGAATGGATAGACAACGAGGACCTGCCTCCCTCAGAAATCGCGGTGCTGGTGTCCAAACAGCTTCATCTTTATGCGGACCGGCTTATGGCCGAATTGACTCTACGTCATGTTCCCTTCCGCAACGAAGAGGTCTTGCAAGATCTGGCAACCGAACCCGCTTCACGGGTAATTATTGACTTTCTTTCCGTTGTGACAGGCGAGCGTGAGCCCGACGCCTATGATCGGTTGATGACTGTTCTGCAGGCTGGTGGATTGGATGAGGATTCAGCCTACGAAATGCGTGCTCGCTGGCTTCGATTCATCGATGATGCGCGGGCTCAAGTACGCCAAGGCGGTGCCGAAGCGACGAATGCCGATGCACTGCATAAATGCGCTAATGAGTTTCTTGATCTGCTCGGTCGCGAAGCCATAGCTGCGCTGTCGGCCGACTATGAGCATGGTAACCGCCTGAATGAAGTCATTGCACAGACCTTTGATCGCATCAGGGAGCTTCTTGAGGTTGATGAGGATACAGCGCGCGCTCTGGCGCGGTTCTCCGAAGATCGCACTGTACGGATCATGTCCATTCACAAGAGCAAGGGGCATGAGTTCGACTCTGTTATCGTTTTGGGAGTCGAGAACGAGACCTTTTGGGGCGATCCAGAGGAAGAGCGTTCTGCCTATTTCGTGGCTATTTCACGTGCGAAGCGGCGGCTGTGCCTGACAGTTGCGGAGCATCGGGAAAAACCCAAGGGCGCTGATTGGCATTGGAAGCAGGCACGTTCGCCTCATAAGGAGTTCTTGGGGTACGCGACGGCGACGGCATAACGCTGGCCTGGAGCCATGACGCTATGTTAGCGAGGTCCCGAGAGAACGCCGCCACCCTTCACCCCAGCAGCACCCGGTCCGGAACGGCAAAGACCGTTTCAGACAACCGCAGAACCTGATCCCCTGTTCAGGATCCGCGCGACGAGGGCGCTTTCGTATTGCTCGCCGCGAAACCCGCCGATCTCGCCGGAGAGGCGCGCTGAACGTCGCTGTCGAACCAGATGAGCTTCGGCACCTTGATCAGCGAGATCGCGCAGTTGGGTGAGGTCGGCCAAGCTCTCCAAGTAACCGGGTCCCGCCTCAGATCTACCCGTCCGTGATAGAGAATTCCTTAAATCCGCTTCTCCACGGAGCTTGCGGGAGCAGGATCATGATATCTTATCCCGGATCTACGATCCAGAACGGGGACAAGGACCCTGAAGGAGGAAGACCGCCGCCATGCCCTCGATGGCCCACGAGATCCTCGTGGATCTCTTCAAGAACCGCCCGTCGCTCGCCGCCGAGATCCTGGCCGAGGTGCTGGGCGTCTCGCTTCCGCCTTACACCGAAGCTCGCCTCGCCTCGACCGACTTGACCGAGATCCAGCCCGCCGAATACCGCGCCGATGCCGTCGTCGTCCTTCTCGACGGCGACGTCCCCGTCCGGGTGATCATCGTCGAGGTCCAACTGGCGGTCGACCCCAGAAAGCGCTTCAGTTGGCCCGCCTATGTGACCGTCTCGCGCGCCATCCACGGCTGCCCGGCGGATCTCCTCGTCGTCGCGCCCGATCCCGGCGTCGCCGGGTGGTGCGCGGAGCCGATCGAGACCGGCGTCCCCGGCTTCGTCCTGCGCCCGCCGGTGCTGCGCCGCACCGCCGTTCCGGTCGTGACGGACCCCGAGGAAGCGGCCCGCCGGCCCGAGCTCGGGGTGCTCTCCGCGATGGCGCACGGCGAGACCGAGCAGGGAGCGACGATCGCCGCCGCGGTGCTGCCCGCGATCCGGGGGCTCGACGACGACAGGGCCAGGTTGTACTACGATCTCGTATACAATTCCTTGAATGAGGCGGCTCGCCGGGCGCTGGAGGCGATGATGAAGGGCTACGAATACCAGAGCGATTTCGCGAAAAAGTACGTCGCGCAGGGACGCGCCGAGGGATCGTGAGGGCGACCGAGGGCCGCGTCGAGGGCCGCGCCGAAGGCCGCATCGAGGGCCGCACCGAAGAGGCGGCGCGCGCTCTGCTGACCGTGCTTCGGGCTCGCGGCATCGCGGTGCCGGACGCCGTCCGCGAGCGCATCCTGGCCCAGAAGGATCCGGAGCGGCTGGAGCGCTGGCTGGAGAAGGCCGCCGTTGCCGCTTCGGTCGCCGCGGTCCTCGACGAGCCGAATTGAGATCCCCGCCGCCTTCGCGGCATCCTATCCAGATGAACCAGCCGGCCGGCGGGGCAGGGTACCCGGGCAGCTCGCCAGCCGGCGCTGGAGCGACGGCTCAGGGGATCGGAGGAGCGATCGGCATCAGGAGGAAGAGCAACGACTGAGCGCCTTGTTCCGGCGTGACAGCTTTGTCATCCCCGGCTGGGGGCGCGATGGGTGAAGTCGAGGTACAGGGGTCCCAGCCGCATTGTCCGATGTCGCCGCAGGTCCCCGAGACGATTTCGCCCCAGCAACCGCCGCCGATCTCCCACAATCCCGGACCGCCGCGGCCCTCGACGCAATGCTCACAGGGCCAGTCGCAGGGGTAATAGGCCTGGCAGAGCCCGCACGGCTCCGCGGAGGCCGTTTGAGCGAACAGCAAAGCCAACGCCAGGAATACGCCGACGCACAACTTCTTCATGGCAACCTCGCTTTCGCCGCGCCCCCGGAGATCGGGATCTCCGGGGGCCTTGGCAGTGGTGGTCTGTTACCGGCGGTCGTCGTCCGCTCAGCAGGTGTAGATCTGCGGACACTGGATGGACGGATAGGCGCAGAAGCCGGGGCCCGTGCAGACGCAAACCGGGGTGCCGGCGCAGTTGCAGGTCCATCTACAGTTTGAGCTTCCGCCGCCTCCGACCGCCTCCGCGGCAGGCACGGAGGTGCCGATCGCGCCCGCGACCGTCAGCAGGGTCAGGATCAAAAGCATCACTTTGCGCATGTTCTCTCCTTTCGGGCCTGAATGAGCGGCCCTTCTCTCTATAAGGTGCTCTCGCGGAGGGACGGTGAGCCGATCTGCCGCCACGTACCAGCTATCATGGGCGCCCATGAACGTCCTGCGCAGAAACAACGTCCAGGTCTCCGGCCGCGAAGCGGGACAACCGATGGTCTTCGCCCACGGCTTCGGCTGCGACCAGAACATGTGGCGGTTCGTGATTCCCGCCTTCGAGGGCGAGTACCGGATCGTCCTCTTCGACCACGTCGGGGCCGGTCGATCGGACCTTTCCGCCTATAACCAGGCCAAGTACGGCTCGCTTCAGGGGTACGCGAGCGATGTGCTCGACATCTGCCGCGAGCTCGATCTGACCCGGGTGGTCTTCGTCGGCCACTCGGTGAGCGCCGCCATCGGAGTGCTCGCGGCGATCCAGGAGCCGGAACGGTTCGAGGCCCTGATCCTCGTGGGGCCGTCCCCCTGCTACATCAACGACGGGGACTACGTCGGCGGGTTCAGCCGGGAGGACATCGAAGGTCTCCTCGAGTCCCTCGACAGCAACTATCTGGGCTGGTCGAGCGCGATGGCTCCGGCCATCATGGGGAACCCGGACCGGCCCGAGCTCGGCGCCGAGCTGACCAACAGCTTCTGCCGCACCGATCCGGCGATCGCGCGTCACTTCGCCCGCGTCACCTTCCTGTCCGACAGCCGGGCCGACCTCCCGAAGGTGAAGGTCCGCTCGCTCGTCCTGCAGTGCTCGGAGGACGCGATCGCGCCTCAATGCGTCGGGGAGTACGTGCACCGGAACATTTCTGGAAGCGAGATGGTTCTCATGAAAGCGACCGGGCATTGCCCCAACTTGAGCGCTCCCGAGGAGACGATCGCCGCGATCAAGGCATTTCTGTAGCCGTTGGCTCTCGCCGTGCCAGACCAGGAAGAAGCACCACCCGTCCAGCCCGCTCTTCTCGAGGAGAGCACCGAGGATCTCTATGAGAACGCCCCCTGCGGCTATCTCTCGGCGCTTCCCGGCGGGACCATCGTCAAGGTCAACCAGACCTTCCTGGCCTGGACAGGGTATCGGCGGGAGGATCTGGCCGGCCGCAAGCGTTTCCACGAGCTCCTCACCGCCGGCGGCAGGATCTTTCACGAGACGCACTATGCGCCGTTGCTGCGGATGCAGGGGACGGTGCGCGAGATCGCCCTGGACATGGTCTGCGCGGACGGCCGGCGCCTGCCGGTGCTGATCAATTCGGTGCTCAGGAAGGATGACGCCGGAAATCCTTTGCTGATCCGCACCACCGTCTTCAACGCCACCGACCGCAAGGAATACGAGCGCGAGCTGCTGCGCGAGAGGCAGCGGGCCGAGCAGGCGGCGAAGGCGAAGTCGGATTTCCTCGCGATGATCAGCCATGAGATCCGTACTCCGCTCACCGCGATCCACGGCGTGGCGCACCTATTGAAGAGGACGGAGCTTTCGCCGCCGCAGGAGAAGCTGGTGCGGATCCTGGGCTCGTCTTCCGAAAACCTGCTGCACCTGGTCAATCAGATCCTCGATTTCGGTCAGATCGAGGGAGGCCAGATGTCGCTGGAGGAGAGGCCCGTCGATCTCCGGCAGCTCGTCGAGGAGCTCGCCGAGAGATACCAGCTCAAGGCGCAGGAGAGGGGGCTCGCGCTCCAGGTCCACGTGGACGAGGGGGTCCCACGAGAAGTCGTCGGAGATCCTTTGAAGCTCGGCCAGGTGCTGACCAACCTGGTCGGCAACGCGCTCAAGTTCACCTCCGAGGGCTCGGTGACCTTGGCCCTGGAGGTGCGCGCGGTCGAGCGGGAAGCGGTGGCGGTCGACTTCCGGGTGAGCGACACGGGGATCGGGATCGCTCCGGACCGGCTGGCGCGGATCTTCGACGATTTCACACAGGCCAACTACGACATCGGCCTGAAGTACGGCGGCACCGGACTCGGGCTGTCGATCAGCCGGAAGCTGGTGGAGATGCACGGCAGCCGCATCCTCGTCGAGAGCGAGCTGGGGCGAGGGACCACATTCTCGTTCGAGCTGCGCTTCAAGACCGTGGCGGAGGCGGGGACACCTGGCGCGGCCGAGGCGGGCTCCGTGCTCGCGGGCCTCAAGGTCCTGGTGGCGGACGACAACGAGGTCAACATCTTCGTCCTGACGGGGCTGCTGAGGGGCTGGGGCGTCGATTTCGACGTCGTGTCCGACGGCAGGCAGGCCGTCGAGAGCGTCCGCTCGCGGGACTACGACATGGTGCTCATGGATCTCCGCATGCCGGAGCTCGACGGATACGGCGCGGCGCGGGAGATCCGCTCCATGCCTGGAGAGAAGTTCGCGAAGTTGCCGATCTTCGCGCTGTCCGCCTCGACCCGGATGGGCCGGCAGGACGAAATCGACGCGGCGGGCTTCAACGAGTTCGTCGGCAAGCCGTTCAGCCCGGACATCCTCTTCGGCAAGATGGCCCGCTACGCCGCTACTTCGCCCGCTCCGAGCCCGCCGCCGGCGTCACCCGCCAGATGACGTTGCCCACGTCGTCCGCCATCAGCAGCGCGCCGCGCTTGTCGATCGCGACGCCGACGGGGCGGCCCATGGCGTCGCCGTTGTCCTTGACGAAGCCGGTCAGCACGTCGATCGGCTCGCCGGAGGGTTTGCCGTCGGCGAAGGGGACGAAGATCACCTTGTAGCCGCTGCGGGGCTTGCGGTTCCAGGAGCCGTGCTGGCCCACGAACATGCCGCGGCGGAACGGGTCAGGGAGGGCAGTCCCTTCCGACCAGGCCAGACCCAGGGAGGCGGTGTGCGGTCCCAGGGCGTAGTCGGGCTTCAGGGCCTTGGCGACAAGATCGGGGCGCGGCGGCTTCACCCGGGAGTCTACGTTCTGGCCGTAATAACTGTAGGGCCAGCCGTAGAAGCCGCCGTCCTGGACCGAGGTCATGTAGTCGGGCACGAGATCGCTGCCGATCTCGTCGCGCTCGTTGACCGCCGTCCACAGGGTTCCAGTCTCGGGTTCCCAGGCCATGCCGACCGGATTGCGCAGGCCAGAGGCGAAGACGCGGTGGCTGCCGGTCGCGGTGTCCACCTCCCAGATGGCCGCGCGCCCTTCCTCCTCCTCCATCCCGTGCTCGGCCACGTTGCTGTTGGAACCGACGGCCACGTAGAGCATCTTTCCGTCCGGAGAGGCGATGACGTTCTTGGTCCAGTGGTGATTGCGCAAGCCCCCGGGAAGGTCGACGACCTTGACGCCGGGCGCCGCGATCCGGGTCTCGCCCTCCTTGTAGGGGAACTTCACGACGGCGTCGGTGTTGGCCACGTAGAGGGTGTTCCCTACCAGCGTCATGCCGAAGGGCGAGTTGAGCCCGGACAGGAACATCGAGCGCGTCTCCGCGACGCCGTCGCTGTCGGCGTCCCGGAGTAGCGTGATGCGGTTGGCGCTGGGCACGGCGCCGCCGGCCTTTTTCTGAAAGAGCTTGAAGAACCAGCCCTTGATGCCCTTGTTGTCCTCCGGCCGTGGCGGCGCGTTGGTCTCGGCCACGAGCACGTCGCCGTTGGGCAGGACGTAGAGCCATCGCGGGTGCTCCAGGTCCCGGGCGAACGCGGCCACGGCCGTTCCTTCGGCCGCCACCGGCTTGGCTCCCTCCGGCCAGCCCTTCGCCGTGACGACGTGGACCACCGGGATCAGCGCTTTCTCAGGAGGCGGCAGGGTGGGGTTGGGGCCGGTGCCGGCGGAGACGGGAAGCTTTGCCGAGGAGGCGCATCCCGCGAGGCTCAGGGCGACCGCGGCGACCATCATCTTCGCTGGTGTGAACATGGCGACCTCCAGTCAGGGAGGCTCCAGCAAGATTCAAGCCTGTGCGCCTGGCTCCGCCCGGCTGAAGGTGTCGAGCGCCAGCGCGATGATCTCTGCCGGCGCGAGCTTGATCGCGCCGAGGTGACCCGTGCCCGGCACGATGTGGCAGCGCCCCCCGGCGGCCTCAGCCAGGGCGCGGGTGTCCTCGGGGCGCACGCCGCGATCCTTCTCGCCGCTGACATAGGTGACGGCCGCCTTCATCGACATCGCGCGGGCGTGGCTCCGGGCGTCCAGGAACCGGTAGGCCTGGCGCAGGACATGGCGGTAGAAGAGGTAGAACGGGCGCCCGAGCGGCGCGGTGCGCCAGGACCACTCCAGCAGGTGAGGGGAGACGTCCTCGAACATGGCGCCGGAGACGAGAGACGTCCGGGCCAGGACGGGATGCGCCCAATATCCACCGGAGCTGACGCCCCAGAGGTGGAGGGGCAGGCCGCCGGCGCGCTTCCGCAGGTCCAGGAGGCCGGCCTCGATGTCACGGTCGAAAAATCCCTCCGAGCGGTCACTGGCGCCGAACCCTCCCAGATCGAGGGTCATGGCGTGATATCCGGCGGCGCGCAGGGCCTCGATCCGGCCGCGCCGGTGGAAGTAGGCCTGACCCCAGGGCATCCAGGGATGGAGGAGCAGGACGGCCCCCCGGGGCTCGCCGGCCGCCGGGAACCAGGTCGCCGAGAGCCGGCCTTTCCACTTCGCGACGGAGACGCGATCGAAGGGGGCGAGCTCCTCCGGCGGCTCCGGCGGCGCCGTGCGCTCCAGTCTGGGCGACAAGGCCCGGAACAGCCCCGTCGCGAACCGTTCCTTCCACGCTTCCGGCCGGGTTGGTGCCGTTGCTCGCTCCATGGTCGGTCTCCCCCGCTGATCTCGCCCTGAGATCAGGCGCGGGGGAGGGGACGGGCGTTACGGCGGAGCTTTGAAAGCCTCCGTTCCAAGTTTCCCGAGCTTTGAAAGAAAACGGCCGATTTCTTTCTCAGCTCCCGGCTGGGTCTAGCCGGACAGGAACAACCCCTCGATCGTCCCTTGGATCTGCATCGCCGCCTCGTAGGGGTCGGGGGCGTTGCGGATGGGACGGCCGACGACGATGTAGTCGGCGCCGTTGCGGAGGGCGCCTTCGACGGTGACGACCCGCTTCTGGTCGTCCACTGGGCGGTTCTCCACCGGCCGGATTCCCGGGGTGACGATCAGCAGCTTGTCGCCCAGGTGCTCGCGCAGGGCACGGGCCTCCAGCCCCGAGGAGACGACGCCGTCGCAGCCGATCTCCAGAGCGCGGCGGGCGCGGGAGAGGACGACCTGGTGGACGTCGGCCTGGAAGCCGAGGTCGTTGAGGTCGCCCTGGTCGAGGCTGGTCAGCACGGTGACGGCGAGGATCTTCAGGTCCCCCTTCTCCCGGCAGGCGGCTTCCAGGATGCCGTCGTTGCCGTGGACGGTCACGAAGGTGATCGGCCGCTCCCGGAGCTTGCGGACGGCGGAGCCGACGGTCTCGGGGACGTCGAAGAGCTTGAGGTCGGCGAAGACCTTCTTGTCCCGCGCCACCAGCCAGTCGATCAGCTCGAAGTAGCCGCCGGCCGCGAACAGCTCGAGGCCGACCTTGTAGACCTGCACCGCGTCGTCCAGGGTCTCGACCATGCGCTTCGCCTCCTCGGCGCTGGGAACGTCGAGGGCGAAGATCAGCCGCTCTTCGGGGGGGATGGTCTTGGTGGACAGGAAGGCGGGATCGCCGGTCTCGGGGTGCTTGGGCTCGTCGAACGTGCTCATCGTCTCGGGCCTCCCGGCGGCACACCCTAGCACAGGGTCCGGCGTAAGATATCGCTCCATGCTCGAACGCATCTTCCACGTGCGCGCGGCCGGCTCGACGCCGGGCCGGGAGGTCCTCGGCGGTGTGACGACCTTCCTCACGATGGCCTACATCCTGGCGGTCAACCCCGTTTTCCTGAAGGCGGCGGGGATGCCGGAGGAGGGCGCGATCGTGGCCACGGCCCTGAGCGCCGCCCTCGCCACCCTGCTCATGGCGTTCCTCGCCAACTACCCCATCGCCCTGGCGCCGGGCATGGGGATGAACGCCTTCTTCGCCTACGGCATCTGCGTGGGCGCGGGGGTGCCCTGGCCGACGGCGCTGGGGATGGTGTTCTGGGCGGGAGTGGCCTTCGTCCTGCTGACCGTGACCGGCGCCCGGCGGGTGCTGGTGCGGGCCGTTCCGGAGGTCATCAAGCTCGCCGGGGCGGTGGGGATCGGCTTCTTCATCGCCTTCATCGGCCTCCAGCACGGCGGGATCGTGCGGGCCGACCCGAACACGATGGTGGCGATGGGCGACCTGACCACGCCGGCCGCCCTGCTGACGCTCTTCGGCCTCGCGGTCTCGCTGATCCTGATGGCGGCGGGCGTGCGGACGGCGATCTTCTGGGGGCTGCTGGCCACCCTGATCGCGGCCCTGGTCACCGGACAGATCAAGGCGCCGGCCACGCTGGCGTCGGTCCCGGACTTCTCCCTGCCGGGCCTCCAGATCGACCTCCTGGGCGCCCTGCGGCTGGAGTACGTGCCCCTGATGCTGGTGCTCCTCTTCTTCGCCCTTTTCGACACCCTCGGCACCCTGATCGCCGTGGCGCATGAGGCCGGGTTCCTGCGCGACGGCGAGCTGCCGCGGATCGAGCGGGCGCTCACGGCCGACGCCCTGGGCATGGCCGGCGGCGCGCTGATCGGGACGTCGCCGGTGACGTCGTACATCGAGAGCGGCTCGGGCGTAGGGGTGGGGGCCCGTACGGGGCTCGCCAGCGTGGTGACGGGCCTGCTCCTGCTGACTTCCCTGTTCATCACGCCGTTGGTGGGGATGGTCGGACAGGCGGACGCGGCCGGCCTGACGCCGGTGACGGCGCCGGCGCTGATCCTGGTGGGGATCCTGATGGTCCGGGCTGTGCGGGAGATCGACTGGTCCGACCTGACGGAGGCCGCGCCGGCCTTCTTCACCGCCCTGGTGATGCCGCTGACCTTCAACATCTCGCACGGCCTGGCGGCCGGGATCGTGGTCTACGTGCTGGCCAAGGCCGCCGCCCGGCGCTGGCGGGAAGTGCACTGGCTGATGTACGTGCTGGCGGGGCTTTTCCTCCTCCGCTATGCCCTGCTGCCGGCCTAGCGGAGGGGTTTCAGGGCCTGTTGCCCTCCTTGAGGAGGGCCCGTAGCTGGGCCGGATCGACGGGCTTGGTCAGGTGCAGGTCGAAGCCGGCTTCCTTGGAACGCTTGCGGTCCTCTTCCCGGCCGTAGCCGGTGACCGCGATCAGCTTGGCCGAGCGGGTGGCCGGGTCCCGGCGGAGCTCGGCCGCGACTTCGAAGCCGGTCATCCCGGGAAGACCGAGATCGCAGAGCACCACTTCGGGGTGGAAGTGCCGGGCCGCCTCGACGCCGTCCGTGCCGGAGACCGCGAGCTCGACCTGGTGCCCCGAGAGCTCCAGGAAGTCGCGCATGGTGGCGGCGGCGTCCGGGTTGTCCTCGACGACCAGGATTCTGCGCGCGCCGGGGGCCGCCGCGGCGAGGGGCAGAGAGTCCTCGGGCTCCACCTGGCTGGCGACGGCGGCGATCAGCGGCAGCCGGAAGGAGAACTCGGACCCGCGACCCGGCCCTTCGCTGCGGGCAGCCACCTCCCCGCCGTGCATCTCGACGAGGCCCTTGACCACCGCGAGGCCGACCCCGAGGCCGCCCAGGGAGCGGTCCAGGCTCTGGTCGCCCTGGCTGAAGACCTCGAACACGTAGGGCAGCTCTTCGGGCTCGATCCCCGCGCCGTTGTCGCGAATGGAGACCTCCACCCGCCGGTCGCCGTCCGTCCGCCGCGCCCGGACGGTCACGCTCCCGCCGGGGTTGGTGAACTTCATGGCGTTCTGGAGCAGGTTGGAGAGGGCCTGGGAGAGGCGGAGCCGGTCCCCCCGGACGCCGAGCGGCTCGCCGGCCAGGTCGAGGCGGAGCTTGAGGCCGGCCTCCCGGAAGGCCTCCTCGTACCCTTCGACCGTGTCGTGGACCAGGTCGGTCAGGTCCAGCTCCTCGAGCTGGAGCTCGACCTGGCCGCGGGTGACGCGGGAGGCTTCCAGAAGGTCGTCGATCAGCAGCGCCTGGTGATGGACCTGGCGCTCGGCCGCTTCCAGGGCCCGCCGCCAGGTCTCGTCCCCCTCGCCTTTCATCCGCAGCACCTGCAGCGCGTTGCTGATGGTGCCCAGGGGGTTGCGCAGCTCGTGGGCGAGCATGGAGAGGAGCTCGTCCTTCGCCCGGTCGGCTCGCTCGAGGGCCTTCCGCTTCTGGGAGAGCCGCAGGCTCACCTCCTCCAGCTTCTGCTCGTTGGAGCGGGCGCGCCGCACCTGGGCCATCATCCAGTCGATCCGGTCGCCGGGCGAGCGGTCGCCGAGGACCATCTCCGGGGGCTCGTAGAAGGCGTTCGGGCAGACCTGGCCGCCGAGCACGGCGAAGGGATGGGTGTGGAGGGCGTCCTGGATCCAGGCGGCGGGCGAGTCCTCGCGGGAGTACCGGCAGAGCGCGCTGGTGCGGCTGCCGTCGAGGAAGCGGTTGAGATGCGCCTCGTATTCGACGAGGCGCTCAGCCCCCGGGGTCCCCTCCAGGAGCCAGCTCATGCCCCAGGTGGCCCGCAGGCCCGAGAAGCCGTCGTCCAGGGCCTGCTGCTCCGTCTGGCGGAGGGCGTCCATCATCGTGCCGGGATCGAACCGTCCCGCCGGCAGCCAGTGCTCGCGCCGGGCGATGACGACCAGGGCTCCCCGGTCCAATGCGGAATCTACGTCGATGCCGGCTTCCCGCAGGGCCTGTTCGAGGCGCTTCCCGCCGGCGGCGTGGCCGACGAAGAGGCAGCGCTCGCCCGCCGCGAGGCCGGCTTTGATATAGGGCACCAGCGCCGCCATCTGCTCGGCGGCGCTGTGATAGATCAGGCAAAGGTGGTCGCCCTGTCTGATACGGGCGATCCGCCGTTCGAGCTCACGGTCCACGACTCCGTCCTCCACGTCCGCGAGCCGTTCCAAAAACGGCTCCAGACGAGGCGACTGCAAGAAGCGTGCAGGGCCGCTAAACGTCTGAAAAAAGGAAAAGCAAGAGCTTCGGGGTAGGAAGAAAAGCCTGTTGTGAGCGGCCGTTGGACGGCCGCTCAGGCGTCAACCCATCTCTTCCGAGGGCTCGCTTCCGCCACCGCCGCCGGACTGCGGCTGCGGCTGCGGCGGCTGCTGCTGCTGGGAGAGCGAGCCGTGGAGATAGCGGACGAGCTTGTGAAAGCCGTCCAGCATCTCGCTCAGCGCCCGCTCTTCCTCGGGAGGAAGCTGACGGTTGAGCCCCAGGATGCGATAGACGTTCAGACCGCTCAGGTCCCCCGCGTCTTGAAGAGACTCCTGTGAGTCACGGTAGTAACCCTGCCAGTTGTCCCGTCCGGAGCCCGGCCGGCGGATCGCCTCCGGCCGTTCGTTGACGATCTGGAGCGCGTTGTGGAGATCGTTGAGATCGCAATCCAGAGCGGCCAGGATCTTCTCCAGCGTGTCGAGCGACGGCTTCTGCTTGCCGGTCTCGTAGGCGGAGAGCATCGCCTTCGTGATCCCTGCCGCGTCGGCGACCTGGTACTGCCTCTTGCCCTGTCTGTCTCGGAGCCAGCGTAAGGCCCTGCCAAGTCCATTGAAGATCGACATGACCGGAAATCTACCTTCTCTGAAGCCCCGTGGCAAGCACAAACTTATGTGGATCAATGACTTGGCTTAAGAAAAAGGTTCCTGCTCCGCATACCTTTGTCCCGCCTTGCGGTGTTCACGCCCGCGGTAAAGTTGTTCCTGCTGACAATATGTGCTCTATAATAGGTCCGCGCCGCCGGCTTCAGGTTCTCTGTTTCCGTGCTCTTCAATTGGACGAAACAATAATCTGGAGTGGCGTATCAGGGAGATTCCAAAGCATGACGGAAGGTCATCCCGCCCCCGATCTCCTGGAAGCCTTCATGCGGAGCGAGGCCGCCGCCCCGGATTGTCTCCGGATCGTACGCCATCTGCTGAGCGGCTGTCCTCAATGCGTCGCGGTGACCGGCCGCATCTGGAGCCTCGGAGAGCCCCGGCCGCTCGGAGGGGAGACCCCAAGGCGTGGAGGCGTCCCCCGCAGTCGGGCTTCGCGCCGGCTCTCGGAGCTGCTGGACCTGACCCGGGCCGAGGGCCTGGAGCGCATCCGTTGCGACGCGCGGTTCCAGACCCCGGAGATCTGTGAGCTGCTGATCCAGGAGAGCCGCCTGGCCGGTGAGGCGGCCGTCGCGGTGGACCGAGGGGAGCAGGCCGTGGCGGTGGCCGAGCGGCTCGACGAGCGGCGGTACGGGAGCGCTCTGGTCCGCGGCTTTCTGGCGCGTTCTCAAGGCTGGCTCGCGAACGGCCGCCGCCGCGAGCGGGACCTGTGGCGGGCCGAGACCTCCCTGGCGGCGGCGGAACGGCTGCTGGACGAAGGAGGGGGCGGGGTGGACCCGCTCGACCGCGCCGAGATCGAAGAGCTCAAGGCCCGCCTGCTGGCGGATCAGGGGAAGCCCCTGGAGGCGGAGCGCCTTCTCGGGCGGGCGCTGGAGACGTACCGGTCGCTGGGTCTGCGGCACCTCCAGGGGCGCCTCCTCGTCCAGCAGGGAGCGGTCCGGGGATCGATGCCGGGGGAGGGCTCCGCCCTGGCTGGCGTTGAGCGGATCCGGGAGGGGCTGGCGCTGCTCGACGTCAACGAAGACCCTGCCCTGGCCGCATTCGCCTTCCATCGCCTGGCCCTGCTCCTCCTGGATACCGGGCTCGAAAGGGAGTCCCTGCGGAACCTCTATCGCGCCCGCGCCCTCTACCAGGAGATGGAGGACGGCTCCAATCTGGCGCGGCTCCGGCACCTGGAGGGGAGGATCGCCGACCGGCTCGGAGTCCCGGACGCGGCAGCGGCCGCCTACCTGGAGGCCCGGGAGAGCCTGGACGCCGACGCCGACCGTTGCCCGAGTCTCCGGTAGTAGACTGGGGGTGGTGAGCGAGGTCCCGTCTTCTTCGATCCTTTCCCAGGCGACCGCCAACGCGCTGGAGTTCCCGAACCTGCTGGCCGTGGTGTCGTATTTCGCGGCCAGCGACCTCGGCAGGGAGCGCGTGCTCGCGCTCCAGCCTTTTGAGGACGAAGGGGGGCTGAGGCGGCGGCGGACCTTGTTCGAAGAGGCTTCCCGCCTGGTCGGCGAGCGGTCGCTAGTACCCAACTTCGAGGTGCCGCTGGGCGACCTCCTGGTCCGCCTGACGAGCGGCAGGCCGCCGCTGGAGGGGATCGACCTCGTCCGGCTGGCGGACCTCGGGAAGGCCAGCCGCGCCGCGGTCGTCCGCATCCGGGAGGCGGTCCCTCCCTGCCCGGCGCTGGGGGAGATGGCTCGCGAGCTTCCGGACCTCGAGCCGCTGCTGCGCCGGATCGAGCGGACGCTGGACCGCCGGGGCGAGGTGCGCGAGGACGCCAGCCCCCGGCTCGCGGCGCTGCGGAAGCAGATCCGCACCGTCCGCGACCAGATCTACCGCGAGCTGGGCGAATTCGTCTCCAGCCACAAGGAGGACCTCTCCGAGGAGACGATCCCCATGCGCGGCGGCCGGCTGGTCGTGGTGCTGCAGTCCGGCGCCCGGGGGCGCACGGGCGGGCTCGTCCACGGCCGGTCCGCCACCGGCAGGAGCTTCTACTTCGAGCCGCTGCCGGTGGTCGAATCGAACAACTCGCTCCAGCAGTCGGTGGAGGACGAGGAGGCGGAGCGCCGGCGCATCCTCCTGGAGCTGATCGAGGCGTCGCGGGCGTCGCTCCCCGCCCTGCGGGAGCACGCGCGGTTCCTGGGCGAGCTGGATCTGCTCCAGGCGGCCGTGCGCTTCGGCGACCGCTGCGGCGGCTCCCTGCCGGAGATCGGCGCGCGGCACGACCTCCGCCTGCTGGCGGCCCGCCACCCGTTGCTCGACCCCTGTCTGGCGGACGTGCGCGAGGAGGCCCTGGGACAGGCGGGCCACTCCGGCGACATCGTGCCTCTCCACATCGAGCAGGCCCCGGACCGGCGCATCCTCGTGATCACCGGGCCCAACGCCGGCGGCAAGACCGTGGCCCTCAAGACCACGGGCATCCTCGCGCTCCTGGCGCAGTGCGGGTTCCCCATCCCGGCCGGCGCCGGCAGCCGCACCCCCTTCCTGCGCCGCCTGGTGGCGACGGTGGGTGACGAGCAGGACCTGCTCGCCGACCGCTCCACCTTCAGCGGCCGGCTGCTGCGCCTCAAGGAGGCCTGGGAGGGGGCCGGGCCGGACAGCCTGATCCTCCTCGACGAGCTGGGCTCCGGGACCGACCCGGAAGAGGGCGCGGCCCTGGCCGAGGCGCTGCTCGAAGGCCTGCTCGAAAAGCGGAGCCTGGGGGTGATCACCACCCATCTGGCCCAGCTCGCCGCCGCGGCCCTGGAGCTGGACGGCGCCGCCTGCGCGGCCATGGAGTTCGACCCGGGCACCGGCCGGCCTACTTTCCGGCTGGTCCCCGGTCCGCCGGGAGCCAGCGAGGCGCTGGCCCTGGCCCGCCGTCTCGGCCTCCCCGCCGAGTGGTTGGACCGGGCCGAGGCCCGGCTGGGGTCCGAGCACCGCGACCTCCGCCGGTTGATCGCCGAGGTGGAGAGGGTGCGCCAGGAGCTGGCCGAGACCCGCGAGGGGCTGGAAGTCGAGCGCTCGGACGCCGAGAAGCTCCGCCGCCGTCTGGCCGAGGAGCGGGCGGCCCTGGAGGAGGAGCGGCGGAACGTCGGCCGCAAGATGAAGACCGAGCTCGACCAGTTCCGCCGCGAGACCACGGAGCGCCTGCGCCGCGAAGTGGACCGCCTGCGCGAGCGCTTCGAGGAAGGGCGGCGGCGGGGCCTGGCGGAGGAGGCGGTCCAGACCCTCTTCGTGGAAGCCCCCGTGTTCGAGGAAGAGGAGCCCGAGCCCGAGGGCGCCCTGGCCGTAGGCGGGAACGTCCGCCACCGGGGGCTCGGCTGGGCGGGAGTCCTGGAGAAGCTGGAGGACGGGCGGGCCGAGGTGGTGGTGCGCGGCAAGCGGGTGCGCTGCCGTCCCGAAGAGCTGGCTCCCGCCAATCCGGAGAACCGCGCCGCCCGCAGGGAGCGGGAGAGGGAACCCCGCGCCGTCCCCGGGGTGCCGGTGTCGGCGCAGGGCGGCGGAGACATCGACGAGGGCGTGTCGCCCGAGATCAACCTCATCGGGATGCGCGTCGAGCCGGCCCTGGAGCATCTGGATTCCTATCTCGACCGGGCGCTCCTCGCCTCGCGCAAGCAGGTGCGGGTGATCCACGGTCATGGCTCGGGCCGTCTCCGGCAGGCCGTGCGCGAGCACCTTAAAGGTCATCGGGGGGTCGCCGGCATCCGGTCGGGGGCGCCCAACGAGGGCGGCGACGGCGCCACCGTGGTGACCTTCCGCGGCGCCTGACGGCGGAGCCATGCCTCTCGGCAACGTCCACATCACTCCCCAGCTCGTGCAGGCGGTGCGCGACGCCGTGGACATCGTCGCCATCGCCTCCGAGCACACCCGGCTGCGCAAGGCCGGGCGGCGCTACCAGGGCCTCTGCCCCATCCACAAGGAAAAGACGCCGTCCTTCAGCGTCGATCCCACCCAGGGGCTCTTCTATTGCTTCGGCTGCGGGGCCGGCGGCGACGCCATCAAGCTCCACATGCTGACCACCGGGGACGACTTTCCGGCCGCCATCGAGAACCTGGCCATACGCTACGGCATCCCGCTGCCGAGCCGCACCGAGGCGCGCTTCGCCGGCGGCCGCACCGAGGCCGATCTCGAAGGCGCGCTCCAGGCCGCCGCTCAGTTCTTCGCCGACCAGCTCCGCAAGTCCCCCTTCGCCTGGGGGTACCTGGAGAAGCGGAAGATCCCCCCGGAGCTGATCGAGCGCTTCGGGCTGGGCTACGCCCCGGACGGCTTCGAGAACCTGCTCCAGGCGCTCCATCCCCGCATCCCGCTGGCGGACCTCGAAGCCGCGGGGCTCGCCGGACGCTCCGAGCGCAGCGGCAAGCCCTACGACCGTTTCCGCCACCGCCTGATGTTCCCCATCCACAACGCCTCGGGCCGGCTGGTGGGGTTCGGCGGGCGCGCCCTGGGGGACGACAAGGCCAAGTACGTCAACACCAGCGAGACGGACCGCTTCCACAAGGGCTCTCTCCTCTACGGGCTCCACCTGGCCAAGCGGGAGATCCGGGACGCCGGGCGCGCCGTCCTCTGCGAGGGCTACTTCGACGTCATCGGCACGGTCGCCTGCGGCTTCGAAGGAGCGGTGGCGGGGATGGGCACGGCCCTGACGCCGGAGCAGGCGAAGCTCCTCTCCCGTTACGCCGAGGAGGTCGTGGTGGCCTACGACGGCGACAACGCCGGCGAGAACGCCTTCCGCCGGGCCTTGCCCCTGCTGTTGGGTGAGGGCTTGGGGGTGCGGCGGGCCCGCTTCCCCGGCTCGCACGATCCGGATTCCCTGCGGCTGGAAGCGGGAGAGGAGGCCGTGCGGTCCGCGATCGAGGGGTCCGAAGACGCTGTCGTCGCGGAGCTGGACCGGCTCATCCCCTCGGGCGCGTCCCGGGAGCCGCGCGCCCAGGCCAAGGCCGCCGCGGAGGTGGCCGAGCTGCTGCGGCCCATCCCGGATTCGATCCTGCGGTTCAAGTACAGCCAGCTCGCCGCCGACCGGCTGAGGGTGCCGGTCGAGATGCTCTCCCGGCGGACCGGAGGCGGCGCCGAGCGGCCCGTGGGTCCGCCCCGGGCGTCCTCGCCGCCGGACGGGGCGCCCAGCCTCGTCCGCAGCCTGGAGGAGACGGCGCTCGAGCAGCTCCTCGGGGAGGAGAACCGGGCCCAGATCCCTCCTTTGGACGACCTTCCTCCGTCCGATGTCTTCCTGGATCGCGCCTACAGGAATATTTACGAGGTCTTTCGCGCTCTATATGCAGAAGCCAGCCTCCCCCCGGACTTTCACGGTGTGAGGTCCCGGCTGGGAGAAGACGAGGGGGCTGTTGCCCGATTGGCGAAAATCGTGCTAGAAAGGGAGGTTACATCCGGAAGGATCGGGCTTCTGGAGTCCCTCGACAAACTGGCGGACCGCTGGCGGCGGCAGCGGATCAAGGAACTGCAGGGAGAGATCAACGAGGCGCAGCGCAAGGGGGACCATGCGCTCCGCGACCGCCTCGTGGACGAGAAGACACGTTTGAGCCGCAGCTTGCATCGGGCTTCCCGGCAGGGCGCGAACCACGGGCTCTAGGGGCCCTTTTTCGCGTTTCCTGACCCTGATCGCTGCGTAGAGGGAGAATATCTTGACGATCAGCCTGACACCCGTCGAAGAGAAGTACAGCTCGGTCAAGCAGCTCATCGAGCTGGGCAAGGAGAAGGGCTATCTCCTGTACGACGAGATCTACGAGATGCTGCCCGAGGAGGTGGTGAGCCTCCCGGACGAGCTGGACGAGATCTATCTCCGGTTCGCCGATCTCGGGGTCGACGTCATCGACCGGCCCGAGCGCTACCAGAACCGGGACGACTTCGAATCCGGCGCGAGCGAGTACGACAAGAAAGAGGACGAGACGACGGAATTCGGTCTCGGCACTCACGAGAAGACCAACGACCCCGTGCGCATGTACCTGCGCGAGATGGGGACGGTGCCGCTGCTCGACCGCGAGGGCGAGGTCGAGATCGCCCAGCGCATCGAGCAGGGCGAGTGGATGATCTACGAGGCTCTGTGCGAGAACCCGGTGGTCCTGCGGGAGCTCCTGCGCCTGAACGAGATGGCGGCCAAGGACAAGCGGATCCTGCGCGAGCTGGTCTCCGCCGATCCCGACGAGCCGCTCGACCCCAAGGCCGCGGACCGCATCAAGGGCAACCTCAAGATCTTCGAGCAGATCGCGGCGAACGACCACGAGATCCAGGAGCTCCGCAAGCGCCAGAAGCGCTGCAAGCCGGACGGCGAGAAGTACCTGGAGATCGAGCGGGAGATCGACCGCCTGGTCGCCAAGATCGCCAAGGACATCCGCACGGTCGATTTCAGCGTCCAGACCCGCAACCGGCTGGTGGACTTCCTGAAGGACATCGACCGCCAGTTCTCGCGCTTCGAGCAGGACATCAAGCGGGCGCAGACGGCTCTCAAGCGGGAGACCAACGAGGAGCTCAAGGCCCTGCACCGCCGGCGCATCGACAAGTACCGCGGCTCGCTTCGCGAGCTGGAGGAGCGCTACGGCACCACCCACGCCGAGATCGCCGCGACGATCGAGAAGATCCGCCTGGGCGAGGCGACCTGCGAGCGGGCCAAGGAGGAGCTGATCGTCGCCAACCTGCGGCTGGTGGTCTCGATCGCCAAGAAGTACACCAATCGGGGTCTCCAGTTCCTCGACCTCATCCAGGAGGGGAACATCGGCCTGATGAAGGCGGTGGAGAAGTTCGAGTACCGCCGCGGCTACAAGTTCTCGACCTATGCCACGTGGTGGATCCGGCAGGCGATCACGCGCGCCATCGCCGATCAGGCGCGGACGATCCGCATCCCGGTGCACATGATCGAGACGATCAACAAGCTGACCCGCACCAGCCGCTCGCTGGTGCAGGAGCTGGGCCGCGAGCCCACCGCCGAGGAGATCGGCGAGCGCATGGACCTGCCCGCCTCCAAGGTGCGGAAGATCATGAAGATCGCCCAGGAGCCCATCTCGCTCGAGACGCCGATCGGCGAGGAGGAGGATTCGCACCTCGGCGACTTCATCGAGGACAAGAACGCGGTCTCCCCGATCGACTCGGTGATCTTCGCGAACCTCAAGGATCAGACCCGCAAGGTGCTCAAGACCCTGACGCCGCGCGAGGAGCTGGTCCTCAAGATGCGCTTCGGCGTGGGCGACGGTTCCGAGCACACCCTGGAAGAGGTGGGCCGGTCGTTCAACGTCACCCGCGAGCGCATCCGCCAGATCGAGTCCAAGGCGCTGCGCAAGCTGCGTCACCCCAGCCGGGCGACCAAGCTGAAGCCGTTCCTGGACTCGGCGTAGAACGTTGACAGCGGCGTGGGTTCCGCCTAAAATCCCCGCCTCCGGTGCAAGCCGGAGGCGTTCCTTACATTCCTGGGTAGCTCAGCGGTAGAGCGATCGGCTGTTAACCGATTGGTCGGGGGTTCAAATCCCTCCCCAGGAGCCATTTCCTTCCCTTCCAAAAAATCCGCCCGCCATGACCTGGATGATCTATGGCGCCAACGGCTACACCGGGGACCTCGCGGCCCGCGAGGCGGTGAAGAAGGGGCTTTCGCCCATCCTGGCCGGGCGCAACGCCGAGGCCCTGGGCAGGCTGGGCCGGGAGCTGGGCCTCCCGGTCCGCACCTTCCCGCTGGACGACCCCCAGGCCGCCGCGGCCGAGCTGTACGGCGTCAAAGCCGTCCTCCACTGCGCGGGCCCCTTCGTCCACACCAGCGCGCCGATGGTCGATGCCTGCCTGGCGACGGGGGCGCATTACCTGGACATCACGGGTGAGATCCCCGTCTTCGAGGCGGTGCTGGCCCGCGGCGAGGAGGCCCGCAAGGCCGGGGTGGCGCTGCTCCCCGGCGTCGGCTTCGACGTCGTCCCCAGCGACTGCCTGGCAGCCCGGCTCGCCGCCGCGCTGCCGGACGCGACCGAGCTGGAGCTGGCCTTCTACACCGAGGGCGGGAGCGTCAGCCGGGGCACGATGAAGACCATGATCGAGAGCCTGCCGCACGCGGGAGCGATCCGCAGGAACGGCCGCATCGTTCCCGTTCCCGTAGCCTTCGACACCCGGGAGATCGACTTCGGCGGCAAGGCCGGGAAGCGCTGGGCCATGACGATCCCGTGGGGCGACGTCTCCACCGCGTACCACTCGACGGGCATCCCCAACATCCGGGTCTACTCGGGGACGCCGCCGGCGACGATCCGCAAGATGAAGCGCCTCGCCCCCTTGCTCCCCCTGGCGGGATGGAAGCCGGTCAAGCGCTTCGCCCAGCGCTGGGTCGAACGCAAGGTGACCGGTCCCTCGGAGCGCGTCCGGCAGACCGCCCGCGTCTACCTCTGGGGGCAGGCCCGGAGCTCCGGCCGGTCCGTCACCGCGACGCTGGAGACGCCCGAGGGCTATCAATTCACGGCGATATCCGCCGTGGCTGCCGTGGAGCGGGTCCTCCAGGGAACGGTCCAGCCCGGGGCCTGGACGCCGTCCCGCGCTTTCGGGGCGGACTTCGTCGCGGCGCTGCCGGGCGTGGTGGTCGGAGAGATCCGCTAGGCGCAGGTCACGCGGCCCCGGTTCCTCAATCGTCGTAGGCCAGCGGCTTGGTGCGCCGGCGGTAGAGGCCGTCTCCGCCCGCGGGCTCGAAGACGTCGCAGTGGTCCATGTCCCCGCCGTAGACGTGGAGGGTGAGCGAGGGACGGTCGGGAAGGGCGTTCGCCAGCACGTGGTGCTCGAAAGGAGGGATCAGCGCTCCCGCCGAGCCGGCGGAGGCGTGCACACCACCCTGATCGGCGAAGCGGCAGACGCCGTCTTCCCCTTCCTCCGTCAGCTCGTAGCGATGGACGTCCATCTCCCCCTCCACGACGCCCTCGACGCACCAGATGCCGGAGTGGTCGTGGAGCGCCGTGCGCTGCCCGGGCCCCCAGGTCATGATCACGGCCGTGAAGCCCAGCTCCGGATCCTGGTACAGCAGGCGGCGGGCATAGGACTCCGGTTTGATCCGGCGGAAGCGCTCCGGCAGCCGCAGGCCCTCGGCGGGGATGAACGACTCCAGGTCGTTCTTGATCCGCTCCGTGATGGCGGCGACCTCGCCCAGACGCGCCGCTTCGCACAACCTGTCGATCAGGGGGTCCACTACGGGAGCCGCCGTTTTCATCGGAGAGGTCTCCTGTTCCGGTTATTCCTGCTCCAGGTAAGTGTATCCCGAGAGCCCTTCCTCGTAGCGGCGGAGGAGGAGCCGCGACTCCTCCAAGGTGATGCGCTTGGCCCGCAGGGCCTGCTCGGCCGCCTGCCGCACCCGGGCGACGAGGTCGTCCCGGTTGTAGCGCACATAGCGGAGCACGTCGGTCACCGTGTCGCCGTTGACCACCCCTTCGATCTTGTAGTCGTCCTCCGGATCGAGGGAGACGTGCACCGTGTTGGTGTCGCCGAAGAGGTTGTGCAGGTCGCCCAGGATCTCCTGGTAGGCGCCGACCAGGAAGACGCCCAGGTAGTACGGCTCGCCGTGCCGGAAGTCGTGCAGCTCCAGGACGTCCTTGACGTCCCGGCGGTCGATGAAGTGGTCGATCTTGCCGTCCGAGTCGCAGGTGATGTCGGCCAGCACCGCGCGGCTCGCGGGCTCCTCGTGCAGGCGGTGGATCGGCACGATCGGGAAGAGCTGGTCGATCGCCCAGGAGTCGGGCACCGACTGGAACACCGAGAAGTTGCAGAAGTAGGTGTCCGCGAGCAGCCGCTCGAGCCCTTCGAGCTCCTCCGGCACCTGCTGCAGGGTGCGGGTGATGCGGAGGATCTTCTGGCAGGTGGCCCAGAACAGATCCTCGGCGAGCCCGCGGTACTCCAGCGACAGGTGGCCGAGGTTGAAGAGGCTCAGGCACTCGTCGCGGTAGGACATGGCGTCGTGGTAGGACTCCAGGAAGTTCTTGCGGGAGACCTCCTTGTAGGTCTCGAGGAGATTGCGCAGCGAGGGCTCGGCGTCCGGCGGCGTCCGGCGCGGCAGCTTGCCGACCTCGAACTCGGAGACGCCCAGCACGTCGATGACCAGCACCGCGTGGTGGGCCACCGTGGCGCGGCCGGACTCGGAGACGATGGTCGGGTGCGGCACGCCCTTCGCGTCGCAGACCTCCATGATGCCGAAGACGATGTCGTTGGCGTACTCCTGGAGGGTGTAGTTGAGCGACGACGTGAAGTTCGTCTGCGAGCCGTCGTAGTCGATGCCGAGGCCGCCGCCCACGTCGAGGTAGCCCAGCGGCGCGCCCATCTGCGCCAGGTTGACGTAGACCTGCGCGGCCTCGCGCAGCGCGTCCTTGACCGAGCGGATGGACGAGATCTGGCTGCCGAGGTGGAAGTGGAGCAGCTCGAAGCTGTCGAGCAGGTCGTTCTCCCGCAGGAAGGCCACGGCCTGGAGCAGGTCGCGCCCGGTGAGGCCGAACTTGGAGCGGTCGCCGCCGGAGGCCTCCCAGTGCCCGGCGCCGCTTGGCCGAGAGACGCGAGCGGATGCCGATGCTCGGCCGCACGCCCATGCGCTGGGAGATCTGGTGGATGAGCGGCAGCTCCGAGGGCTTCTCGACCACCAGGATGACGTGCCGGCCGAGCTTGGAGGCCAGGAGCGCCGTCTCGATGTACTCCTCGTCCTTGTAGCCGTTGCAGACGATCAGCGCCTCTTCGTCCTCCAGCATCGCCATGACGGCGAGCAGCTCGGGCTTGGAGCCCGCCTCGAGGCCGAAGTGGTAGGGCCGGCCGTATTGCACCAGCCGCTCGACCAGGTAGCGGTCCTGGTTGACCTTGATCGGGTAGACGCCGCGGTAGGTGCCCTGGTAGCCGTACTCGGAGATGGCGCGGCCGAACGCCTCGTTCAGCTCGACGACCCGCGCCTTGATGATCTCCGAGAAGCGGATGAGGAGCGGCGGGGCGATCCCCCGCTCGCGCACCTCGTCCACCAGCTCCTTGAGGTCGATGACCGGCGTGCCGGGCCCGCCGGGATGGACGACCATGTTGCCGGCGTCGTCCACCGAGAAATAGTTGTTCCCCCAACCCCGGATGTTGTAGAGGTCGAGGGAATCGGCCGGGGTCCAGCGGCGGGAGATCGGGGCTGTGGCCATCTCGGTGCGGAAGCTCCTGTCGTCGCCCCCCTCGAGAGGGGAAAATCGTTTTGCGTTTTCAGGGAAGGCCAGGAGGAGGACACACTCCGGGCCGCAGGGACTTTAACACGGAATCCAGGGACCGCCTTCCCGGTCGCCTTCCGTTCTAGGGCGTCGGAGGCATGCGCGCGCCGCGGCGGGTCGAGAAGACGAACAGGTGCTGGGAGGGCAGGGTCTCGATCTGGTTGGCCAGCTCGAATCCCGCCGGGTTCCACTCCGAGAGCACCTGCTCCACGGACATGCGGTGCGCCGGGAGGATGTGGGAGGCGGAGTCCCCTTCGGCGCGGTACTCGATCAGGGTCACCGTGCCGCCGGGCGCGAGGCTCTCGCGGATGCGGGCGAGCATCGGCTCGGGATTCTGGAACTCGTGGTAGACGTCCACGAGCAGGATGCGGTCGACGCCGCCCCAGGGCAGCTTGGGGTCGGTCTCGCCGCCGAGGACGGGGACGATGTTGGTGATCCCCTCCCGGGCGGCGTACTTCTTGAGCAGCTCGAGCATCTCGGGCTGGATGTCCACGGCGTAGACCTTGCCCGTGGGACCCACCGCCTTGGCGATGCGGCGGCTGAAGTAGCCGGTGCCGGCGCCGATCTCGGCGACGGTCATCCCCTGCTTCAGCTCCATGGCCTGCAGGACCAGGTCGGGCCGCTCCTCCTTGTCGCGCCCATCGCGCTCCAGCCAGGCCGCCCCCTCGAAGCTCATGACGTTGGCCGGAGTGCGCTTGCCGGCCTTGGCGTTCTCGCCGTCCGCGGGAAGGGGCGCGCAGGCGATGCCGAGAAAGGTCAGCGTGAAGGCCCAGGCACTCCAGCGGATCAGGGGGTGGGAGGGGAGGCGTTGGCTCATGAGGGGTCTCCTGGAGCTTTCCTCAGGAAGAACCTCGCGGTGGAGCCGCGTCATTCCGAGATCTCCCCCAGCGGCCGCTCCATGATCAGGTACTCCTCCACCACCTTGCCGCCGAGCAGGTGCTCCTGGAGGATGCGCTCCAGGACCTCGGGCTCGCAGTGGCCGTACCAGGTTCCTTCGGGGTAGACGACCGCGATGGGGCCGCCGGCGCAGATGTCCAGGCAGTTGGCGCGCGTGGCGTAGACGCCGCCGTTCCTGGAGAGGCCCAGCTCCTTCAGCCGCTTGCGCAGGTATTTCCACGCCTCGAGCGACCGCTTGCGGCCGCAGCACTTCGCCTTGGTGGGATCGCAGCAGAGGAAGATGTGGCGCTGGATGGCCGGCACCCCCAGTTTCTCGGCGATCCGCCGCTGTTTCTTGAGGGTCTCTTTCATGGCCGGCTTACAATGCTTCCATGAGAAGTCTGTTGTGGATCGTCCTCGCCGCCGCCGGGCTCCTGCTGCCGGGGTCGCCGTCGCTCCAGGCGCCCGCGCCCGCCGCAGCGTCCCGTCCCAACGTCCTGGTCATCATGACAGATGATCAACGGGCGGACGACCAGCGCGTCCTCTTCAGGACCAGGGCGGTGCTCGAAGCCAGGGGGACCACCTTCACCAACAGCTTCGTCGCTCTCGCCCTGTGCTGCCCTTCGCGGGCGACTTTCCTCACGGGGCAGTACCCGCACAACCACGGCGTTCTCGCCAACTCCGGACCCAACGGCGGCTATTCCCGCCTGGATTCCTCGAACACCCTGGCGGTCTGGCTCCAGGACGCAGGCTACTACACCGCCCACGTGGGAAAGTACCTCAACGGCTACGGGACGGGCTCGCCGGACGCGCCCAAGGGCTGGTCGCGGTGGTTCGGGCTGATCGACCCTTCGACCTACCGGTACTTCGGCTACTCCGTCAGCGTGGACGGCGTGCCGGTGACCTACGGCGACGCCGCGGGCGACTACCAGACGGACGTCCTCGCGGCCGAGGCGGAGAGGATCATCCGCTCCCGGGCCGGGTCCGGCCGGCCGTTCTTCCTGAGCGTGGCCCCGCTCGCCCCCCATCTGGAGCGCATCGGCGGCAAGGCGTCCCCTCCCCGGCCCGCGCCGCGCCACGAAAAGGCCTTCGTGGAAGAGCCCCTCCCGGTCACGCCGTCCTTCGACGAGCCCGACGTCGACGACAAGCCGGCCCACATCCGCCGCCTGCCGTCCCTCGCGCCGGCCAAGGAGAGCCGGGCCCTGGCCAACCACCGGGCGCGCCTCGCCTCGCTGCTCGCCGTGGACGAGATGGTGGAGCGCCTGGTGAAGGCGCTGGCGGACACCGGCCAGCTCGGCCAGACGGTCATCTTCTTCACCTCCGACAACGGCTTCTTCCTGGGCGAGCACCGCATCCCGGACGGCAAGTACTTCAGCTACGAGGAGGCGGTCCGCGTTCCCCTGATCGTCCGGGGCGGCGGCTTCGCGGAGGGAGCCAGGGTGGAAGCGCTGGTGTCCAACATCGACCTGGCGCCTACCATCGCCGCCCTGACGGGAGCGCGTCCGCGCCGGACCCTGGACGGACGGTCCCTGCTCGACCCGGCCAGGGACCGCACCCTGCTGATCGAGGGATTCCACCAGAGCCGCGCCCAGCCCAGCTTCAAGGCGGTCCGCGACGCGCGCTGGCTCTACGTCGAGCACGCCACCGGCGACCGCGAGCTGTACGAGATCCGGACCGATCCCCGCCAGCTCCGCAGCCGGCACGCCGCGCCGGCCCTCTCGGCCGTCCGCCAGGATCTCGCGGGACGCCTGGCCCGGCTCCGCAAGTGCTCGGGCGCCTCCTGCCGCTAGAACCAATCCCAACTCACCCACCGGCGGCTCCTCTTGAGCAGCCGTTGGAGGTGCGTCCAGAAGGCCGCCCTGCGGCGGCGTCTGCGGGGCTTCTTCATACCAGGGCTTTCCGGTCTCGCCTCCGGTAGACGGACGGGCCCGGCGTTCTGCCCCGCCTCGGGGGGCGGATATACTTCCCCTTCGTTTTGAGGAGGAGAGGAGAACTATGGCGAAAAGCGGTACCGTCGATCTTTCGAAGCTGTCCCTGGAGGAGCTGCAGACCCTGGCGCGCGACATCGAGACCGAGGTCGTGACCCGCCGCGAGGCGGACCGGGAGCGGGTCCTGAGCCAGATGCGCGAGCTCGCGGCCAGCCTGGGCCTCACCCTGGAGGAGGTCGTCAAGGGGGAGAGGAACCGGGGAACCATCGCCGCGAAGTACCGTCACCCGGCCAACCCGGCCCTCACCTGGTCCGGACGCGGCAAGCGGCCGGCCTGGGTGAACGAGGCGCTGGCCGCGGGGATGTCCATGGACGATCTGGCCGTCGCCGAATAGCGGCGGAGGAAGGAGGCAGGATGCGGAAACCGATCCGTTGGCTCGCCGCCCTGGCGCTGGTGGCGGTGGCCTGCGCGAACAATGTCCCGCCGAAGGACCCGCCGAAGGACCAGGTCTGCGGCGGCATCCGGGGTCTCGCCTGCAAGGAGGGGGAATTCTGCGAGCTGCCCGCCGGCCAGTGCAGATCCGCCGACCTGGAGGGCGTCTGCGTCCCGCGGCCCGAGGTCTGCACCAAGGAGTACCGGGCGGTCTGCGGGTGCGACGGCAAGACCTACGGCAACGACTGCACGCGCCGGGCCGCGGCCGTCCAGAAGGACCACGACGGGGAATGCAAAGAAGGTAGCTAACCCGTGTACGAGTCGTCCTGCTCGATCTTCGAGAGGACCCAGTCGAAGTCGCCGCTGGTGATCTTGGCGCCGCAGTGCTCGCACCGGCCGGCCATGTTGACGTCCAGGGGCGCGCCACAGTTCGGGCAGCTCTTGTCGGCCCGCGGCGCGCCCTTGACCCCCGCGCCCCGGACCAGCGTCCAGTATTCCGAGTAGAAACGGTCGTTGCGGGGATTGCCCGAGACCACGTCCCCCGTGGCCTGGCGGACGGTGTAGTCCCGGCCCGACCCCCACAGGCGCACGCTCAGCGAATCGTAGTAGCGGTCGCGGACGATCTTGACCGTCTTCCACTCCACGATGCGCATCCCCTCCAGCACGTTCCGCAGCCCCTGCTTCCCGTACGCGGTCACCCAGTACTGGAGGTAGTCGAAGAGCCCGTCCGAGACGTACGGCCGGGCGCCGCCGAGGTCGCGGCGGGACCACGCCGCGTTCAGCTCGTTGTAGATCAGGGTCAGCCGGGCGTTCAGGGCCTCCTGGGTGACCGCCGGGTCTTCGCGGACCAGCTCCGCCCAGCGGGCGTTGAGGGCGGGGTGGAAGATCGTCGGCCAGTCGGTCCCCACCTCCTGGACGTTGGCGGTCAGCGCCGGCGGGCGCTCCTCCAGCCGCACCAGCACGATGGACTCGACATTCCAATCGAAATGGCCGCCGGAGACCACCTGGCCGCAGTACCCGCAGCGGCCGTTGGTGTCCGGCTCGAAGGGGGCGCCGCAGTTGGGGCAGCCCAGGGAGCGCACCTTCTCCGGCGGCTGGCTCCGCACCCCGGCGTCGCGCTCCAGCCGCCAGCGCTCCATGACGTAGTGCGCGTGCTCGGCGCCGGACATCCCCACCGTCATGTTGGACTCGATCTCCAGATCGACGGCCACGCGGGGCGGCGGGGTTCCCTGGGGCGAGGGAGCCGTGGAGGGGATCGCGACCCCCAGGACGCGCAGCGCTCCGATCACCACTCCCGAGACCGGCGCCCCCACCGGGCGGCGCTGGGCGAGGTGGTTGCGGACCGCCTCGCTCAGGTAGGGCGAGAGCGCCTCCAGATCGCGGGGGTTGGAGCGCGCCTGGTGAGCCTTGGCATAGAGGGCGTAGGCGAAGTCCTCGAAGAGGACCACCGAGAATTCGGGATCGAGGTTGCGGATGGCGTCCAGGTCCCGGGACGCCGGCCGCGTGGGCGGCGCCTTGGGAGGGGCCGAGTCCCAGGACTGGGGGCCCGCTTTGGCCTTGTTCTTCCGATAGAAATAGATGATGACGACCAGCACGATCGTCGCCGGGATCCCGTACTGGGGATAGTGGATGACGAACTCGATCCACAGGCGGACCAGCAGCCAGACCAGCCCGCCGTCGTCCCCGCCGCCGCCGTCTCCGCCTCCCGAATACCCCTGGCCGCCTCCCGGCCGCGCCAGAGCGGCTCCGGGCAGGAGCAGGGTCAGGATCGCCAGGATCAGGAGGAGGGTCCGCAGCCGCATGTCAGCAGACCTCGTTCGGCAGCTCGTCCACGTCGTCCTCGCCGCGCTCCAGGGCCGGGCTCAGCAGCTTTTCGAGGCCGCGGAGCCGCCGCGCCACCTCGGCGCCGTCCGCCCCCTGGCGGACCGCCTCCTCGATCTCGCCCGCCGCCTTGCGCCAGGCGTCCGTGGCGGCCAGGGGCTCGACCCCCACGTCCACGACGAACACCGCCTCCCGCTCCAGGATGGAGATGTAGAGCAGGATGCCCGTCCGCCCCGCGGTGCCGTGGACGCGGCGCTCGACGAACAGGGACCGCGCCGCCGTCTCGGCCCGGAGACGGCGGGCGGTCCGCGGGGTGAGGGCCCGGCGCAGGGCCGAGGACCGCGAAGCGAGGAATCCACCCAGCAGCCCGGCCAGCACCGGATCGACGAGGAACCAGACCAGGCCGAACTCCCAGCGCGAGTAGAGGAGGGCTGCGAGGGCGGCGAGGGCCACCGCCGCGCCGGCGATCAGGTCCGCGTGGAGGTAGGAGCCGGAGCGCGGGCGGACGCCCACCACCAGCTCCGCGCTGCAGGCCGCCTCGACCTCGCGCACCGCCGCGGAGAGCGCGGATCTCGACTCGTCGTTGAGGAAGGGTCTGGCCATGGGTCCGGCCGAAGAGTGTACTCCACGTAGAATCCCCCGCCATGGATCTTCCGCGCCACCTCGTCCCCCGGGTCTCCGACCCCTGGAGCTGGGACGAGATCCCCTCCCTTCCTCCCTTCCAACTCGCCGACGGTGCCGGTCCGGCCCTCCAGCAGACCCGCGTCCGCCTGGGCTGGGACGACGCGGCGTTCCATGTCCGCTTCGACTGCGAGGACCGCGACGCCTGGGGGACTTATCGGCGGAGGGATGACCCCCTCTATGAAGAGGAAGCGGTCGAGGTCTTCCTGGCGCCGGGCGGGGAGGATCCCATCCTCTATATAGAGATCGAGGTGAGTCCCCTGGGGACCCTCTTCGACGCCCGCATCCACAACCCCACCGGGATGCGCGCGGACATGACCGGCGACCGGTCCTGGGACTGCCCCGGCCTGCGCTGGGCCGCCGGCCCCGGAGCGGAACGGCAGGACTGGTGGGCCGAGCTGTCGATCCCCTGGAACGGGATCGCGCCGCCGGGGGAGCCGCCCCCAAGATGGAGGAAAATCTGGCGGGCCAACTTCTACCGCATCGAGCGCCCCCGGGACGGCGAGCCCGAATTCAGCGGCTGGTCCCCCACCCTGACGCGGCCGGCCGACTTCCACAAGCCGGCCCGGTTCGGCGTGCTGGAGCTGGGCGGCTAATGAGAGAGTCCCGCGCCGTCTGGGCCCTCTTCACGGTCGGCCTGCTGATCGCCCTCCTGATGCTGGCCCGCAGCCAGGTGGGCGGCGACCAGCTCAACCTGTTGGCCCGCGGCTGGCTGCTGGCGGACGAGGGGCGGTGGATCTCCTACGGCAACCCCATGTCCACCGGCGGCAAGGCTCCGGGCGGGATCACCAGCGTGCTCGTCGGCGTGCCCCTGATGCTGTGGCGGGACCACCGGGCGGCGAGCGCGCTGGTCCTGCTGTTCCACGTCCTGGCGTACCTGATCCTGGACGGCACTCTCAAACGCATCCTCACCCCCCGGGAGCGGGTGTTCCTCGCCCTGTTCTACTGGCTGAACCCCTGGCAGCTCTATTTCGCTTCCTTTCTCTGGAACCCCAACTACCTCTACCTCTTCGCGGCGCTCCACCTGTGGAGCGCCCTGGCGCAGCGGGAGCGCGGCCGGTTCTGGTCCTCGTTCGTGCACGGCGCGGCCCTGGCCCTGACGTTCCAGATCCACGCCTCCTTCCTGCTGCTGGCCGTGGCGTCCTTTCTGCTCTGGCTGCGGCGCTATTTCCGGGTGCAATGGGCGGGGCTGATCCTGGGCGGCGGGCTCGCCGCCCTGCCCCTGATCCCCTGGCTGATCGACCTCCTCCGCCAGCCCGAGATCCTGACCGACGCGGACAAGGGGTTCCTGGGCCGGGGCCTGCTCTACGTCTACCCCCTGCTGCGCGGCCTCCTGTACTGGTTCCGCTACCCCTCCCTGGCGATCTCGGAGCGCATGGCCTGGTTCGACTTCACCGACGTCCTCGGCTCCGATCCCTGGCTGGGCTCGGCCGTCCAGACGTTCGCGCGCACGTTCCTCTCCCTGACGCTGGTGATCCCCCTGCTCGCCAACTGGCGGCTGTGGCGGCGCTGGCGGCGGAGACCGCTGAAGCCGGGGCGGTCCGGCCGGTCCTGGCTGAAGGGCTACGCGAAGCTCTGCTTCCTGGCGGCGGTGATCGTCTTCGGCCTCTCACCGACGACGATCATGATGTGGCAGGGACTGATCCTGCTCCACGCGGCGGTCCTGCCGGTGATCCTCTGGCTGGGGGCGCTGAGCCGCACCCGTCTGGCCCCGCGGGTGGCTCTGGGGACGCGGATCTACGCCGGGCTGGAGATCGCGCTGTTGCTGGCGCTGGCCCTGGGGGGCTTCCACTACCGCTGCGCCGGCCACACCGGCGACGACGCCCACGGCTTCCCCCTGCGCTACGACCACCCGATGATGAGGGAGCTGCACATCCAGCAGACCTGTCCGTGGCCGGTCAACCGCGATCCCGAGGGATGGTGGCCGGACGTGCTGCCGCCCGGGTGAGAATCATCTCAACGGCAGGTACTGGACCCGTCCTTCCCATTCGCCTTCGCGGCTACACTCGATAATCAGGAGCAACTCGTCGATAGCGCGCGCAACCGGGAAGGTCCGTCTCACTTTGAAGACGCCAGGCATGGCGTGTCCCGCCATGACCCTCCGGTAAGCAAGAGGGGATATCGTGGAGAAGTCGTGGGTCAGCAGGATTCGACCTTCCTGCGCTGCCCAGGCCAGGATGTCGGGATCGTCAGCTCCGTAAAGACCAACGTCCTGTACTCGCACGATGTCGAGCTGAGGCAGCCGCCGCAGGAGACCGTGAAGAATGTCGTTGTTGAAGTTCTCGTCAGCGACGAAACAGAGCATGAGCGGGTAACGAGAACACCCTACTCATGAACCAGAGCGGCGTGCCAACAACCGCTCGCGGATCCCGCGCGGGTCCCATCTTTCCTCGGCCTGTCTCTGGATCTCGTCGCCAAGCCGCCTCTGCTCCTGCAGGTAATGGTCGACCTCGGCTTTGTGAAGCCGGTAGTAACTGAGGACGGCATAGACATCGGACAGCAGGAGGGAGGGATACTGACGAACGATCTCCTCGGCTGGGAGTCCTTCTCCAAAAGCGGATACCACAGTATCCAGCGTCACTCGGGATCGGCCCACCCGGATGACACCATGCGCGTCCTCCCTCAGGGGGACGGGCTCTATGGAGATCGCTAAGTTGCTCATCGATAACCTCAGTCAAGATTATAGCACTATCCCGGGATCACCCAAAGGCAATCCCGGGTATCATATACCAGCTACTTCGTCTTGGGATGGACCTACCGCTTCCCGTGCTTCTCCTCCTCGAACACCGTCTTGTACAGCAGGCCGGCCACGATCGCGCCCAGCGGCGGGCCGATGAGGTAGACCCAGAGGTCCGAGAAGTTGCCCGTGGCGACCGCGGGGCCGATCGTGCGCGCCGGGTTCAGGCTGGCGCCGGTCAGCGGACCGCCCATCAGGATGCAGAAGACCAGCGTGAGGCCGATCGCCAGTCCCGCCGGGATCGTCGCCTTGCCGCTGATGCCCGCGTTCATGATCGTGTTCACCAGGAAGAAGGTGAGGATCGCCTCCACCACCAGCCCGATGACCGGCGTGACGGTGATCGTGGCGTTGCCCACAACGAGGTCGCGGGCGAGCGTCGTGGCGCCGAGCCCGGTCTCCGTCCCGCCCAGCACCCAGCGCAGGGCGAGCGCGCCGACAATGCCGCCGGCGATCTGGAAGACGATGTACGAGAAGGCGCGGGCGGTGTCGATCTTGCCGGCCGCCCAGACGCCCAGGGTCACCGCCGGGTTGATGTGGGTCCCGGAGATGTGGCCGTAGGCGTAGGCGAAGCCAACGATCACGAGACCGTGGGCGAACGCCACCCCTACCAGTCCGCCGAGGCCCAGCGCCCCGGCTCCCGCGCCGATGAAGATCAGCGCGAAGGTGCCGATGAACTCCGCGAGCAGAGACGTCGAAAACTTGTGGTACATGGTCCCCCCTGTGTTGTGCGCAGATGATGAAATAGGCCTCTAGTCTATCGCAGCGGGTACAATCCCGGGCCATGGCATTGTTTCGACGCAAGTTCCGCCTCACCGCCCAGGCTACGACCGGCGGCTGAGCGGCCAAAGTAGGTCCGGGGGACCTTTCCGAGATGATCGGCCCGCTCGTCCAGCTCGCTGGACGGGATGAGAGGGTCCTCGTCGGCGCGGACACCGCCGACGACGCCGGGGTCTACCTCTTCCACGGCCGGGCGCTCGTGGCCACCACCGATTTCATCACCCCGGTCTGCGACGATCCCCGGCGCTTCGGCCGGGTGGCGGCGGCCAACGCCCTCTCGGACGTCTACGCCATGGGCGGCCGGCCGCTGTTCGCGCTCAACCTCTGCTGCTTCCCGGAGCTTGCCGGCGAGGGAGCCGAGGCCCTGGGCCAGATCCTCCAGGGAGCGGCCGCGACCCTGGCGGAGGCGGGCGCGGTCCTCCTGGGCGGCCACTCGGTGCGGGACGAAGAGCTGAAGTTCGGCCTGGCGGTCGTCGGCGAGGCGGACAGGGACCGCCTGCTCACCAACGCCGGCGCCCGTCCCGGCGACCGGCTGCTGCTGACCAAGCCGTTGGGCACGGGCGTGATCGTCAACGCCTTCAAGGCGGACAAGATCGACGAGGCCGGTCTGGAGCCCGCCCTGCTGGAGATGGAGCGGCTGAATTCGGTGGCGGGCCACCTCGCCCTGAAGCACGGCGCCCGCGCCGCCACGGACGTGACCGGCTTCGGTCTAACCGGCCACGGCCTGGGCATGGCGAAGGCGTCGAAGGCGGGGATCCGGATCGTCTTCGAGCGGCTGCCGGTCCACGAGAGCTTCTTCCGGCTGGTGAAGGCGGGGGTGACCACCGGCTGCACCGTGCCCAACGAGGACAACGTCCGGTCCGTCCTCGTGGCCCCCGCGTCCCTGAGCAAGCCCCAGCGCGACCTGCTCTTCGACCCCCAGACCTCGGGCGGCCTCCTCCTCTCCGTACCGCCGGGGAACGCCGCCGCCCTGCTCGACGAGCTCCTGGCCACCGGCCATCGCGCGGCCGAGATCGGCGAGGTGCTGGAAGGACCGGCGCGGATCGAAGTCGTCTAGGCCCCTGGGAGCGCCGGCGTCCCGCCGGCCATCTAACTAAAACGGAGTAAGTTTGCCGGCGAGACGCCGGCGGTCCCAGGGGGCGGCTCAGCCTCCCAACTGTTTCTTCAGCTCCTCCAGATCCGCCGCGAGCCCCGCCACGATCTCCTCCAGGCGCTCCACCCGGGAGGCCAGCGAGGGGCGGGGCGGCGCGCCGGGCTCGCCCGTCAGGGGCTCCGGGACCTCCTCCGGCTCGGGCTCCGCGGCCGGGTCTCCCACGAGGTGGGTCCAGCGATTCTCCTTCTGGCCCACGCGGCGGGGGAGCTCCATGACCAGGGGCTCGTCGATGCCGGCGAGGTCCCTCAGGGCGGCCTCCACCTCCTCCAAGGTGTTGAACGGGTGCATGCGCTCGCTGCGGGTGCGCAGCTCGCCCGGGGTCTGGGGACCGCGCAGGAGGAGCAGGGTCATCAGCGCCTTGCCGGCCCGGTCCAGGCCCCAGCGCCGCACCACGCTCTGCTGCCAGCGCTCGGTACGCGCCCCCTCCGTGCGCCAGACCAGCACCTCCGCCCGCAGGCGGTCCAGGGCTTCGACCACCTGGGTCTCGGTGAGCTGCATCACCGGCTCCCGGTTGGTCTTCTGGTTGCATGCCAGGAGGAGCGCGTTGACAGTCATCGGCACGGTCTCGGGGTTCGTCTGCTCCTTCTCGAGCAGGGAGCCGAGCACGCGAATCTCGGCGGGATCGAGCTTTCTGGGAATGCGGGTCGACATCGGGCCTCCTTACGGAGAGGATCTTACTTCGGAGCCCTTGATTTCCCTCCTGGGAAGTGAGATAGTCGTGGAAAGTACCAATGAATGGCGCAGAGGAAGGTTGGAAGCGGTTTCAGCGATTAGCCCTACCCCGTTACGATTCCCTCCCGCAGCAACCCGGCTCACAGCGCATCGTCCATATAAGAACGAGGATCATCCTGGCAACGAGGAAGAAGCATAGCGGCTAGGACATCCCATGGTCGATCGAGCGGCTGGCGCCACCCAGCACTACTCCTTGCAGCTCTATCTGGCGCCGGATCGCCCTGGACTCATCCAGAGGAGAGCCGTCAGCACTGACTGACACCCATCTGATTTGGATTGGCCCCCCTAGTGGGGTGGAGGAGCGCCGCGTCACGCGGCGAAAGAACAACCTGTTTTCTGTTGCAAGGAGCAAGAGCATGCCTGAACAAGGTACAGTGAAGTGGTTCAACGACGCCAAGGGCTACGGATTCATCGTGCGGGAGAGGGGCGCGGACGTCTTCGTCCACCACGCCGCCATTGTTGCCGAGGGCTTCCGGACCCTGAGCGAGGGAGACCGTGTCAGCTTTGAAGTGGTGGAGGGTCCCAAGGGTCTCCAGGCCAAGAACGTCGTCAAGATTTCCTAAACCGCTTCCGCAAAACCAATAGGCAGGCTGCTGCCAAGGAGCAAGAACAATGTCTGAGCAAGGCACCGTCAAGTGGTTCAACGACGCCAAGGGGTATGGTTTCATCGTGCGGGAGCAAGGTGCGGACGTCTTCGTCCACCATGCCGCCATCATCGCCGAGGGCTTCCGGAGCCTGAGTGAGGGGGACCGGGTCAGCTTCGAGGTGGTGGAAGGCCCCAAGGGTCTCCAGGCCAAGAACGTCGTCAAGATTTCCTGAGCCGCTTCGCACGTCACAGGTCGCCCTGCCGGACTCCCCATTTCCGGCGGGGCGTCGCCGTCTGAAGACCGACGAGCCCCGCCCTCCCCTTTTTCGACTCATCCCTCGCGAATTTGCAACGCGCCTCCTGGAGTTGGGACGCGGCCCTCCCGAACTGAGATACAGCCCCGCGGATTGCGATGCGCCCCTCGCGATCCATGGCTCCCCCCAAGGAAACCGCGACGCGCGGTTTCCGGGGGGAGAAGCGTAGATTTCGGATTTCGCGTCGCATCCGGAGGGGATGCTTCCCATTCGCGAAGGGGAGAGCCGCGGGAGCGTTCCTGAGCGTCGCCCCCGCGTTCACTCTTCAGTTGGAGAAGGGACCTGTATAGGTATCCTCGCAGAACCGGCCCGTCAGGCAGGCGCCGCAGTGATCGCCGAACCACTGGCACGTGTCTGCCTCTTCGCAGACATCCCTCCTCAGAACCCGACCACAGGCGTTCTTGGAGAGGTTGCCGTTCCAGATGCGCCACGTCTGAAACTGTTCGAAGCTCATGGCGGCTCCATAGGTGACCGGCAGGGGTCGCTGCTTCCGCTCTTCAGCGAAGGCGCTGGACGCCAGGACGAGGCATAGAAGAGCGATATAAACCATTCTATTTTTCACGGACGTGCTCCTTCCTTGTATTGGACTCGAGGGTCCTTTCGTTGTCGTCGCTTCGATTCCTGGCGACCGGTCGCGACAAGGAGAGAGGGCAACGAATGTGCCAGCACGTCTCTCCTCGGAGAACGGCAGGGACAAGTTTCAAATCCGGGACTTCAGGCGCTTTCAAACCGATTGGATGTTCCGGGATCGGGACCGGGATAGGTGGCGCCCAGATTCTTGCGGCGCCTCTCAGATCTTTCCGGCGGCCCTCAGATTTATTCGGTGAGTCTCAGAATTCGTCGGCGCCGCTCAGACTTTGTCGGCGGGCCTCGGATTCCTGCGGCGGCTCTCGGCAAACGTCGGTGGCTCTCAGCTTTGTCGGTGGCTCTCGGATCTTTCCGGCGCGGCCCGGACTTTGTCGGCGAGCCGTCGAAAGAATCTGAGCGCCCTGGCTTTTGTCGACGGCTCTCGGATTCTTCCGGCGGCCCTCGGAATTCGTCGGCGCGTCTCGGATTTTGTCGGCGGCTCGCCGGAATCTTCTGACGGGCGGAATTGGGCGCGCAAAAAAAGGGGGGACGTGCCGGGCACGTCCCCCGAGGAGATACGGATTGGATGGGAAATCAGGGGTGGGACTTAGGACTTCTGGGTGGTGCTGGGGGCTTCCGGGTTCTCCGGCTCCGGAGCGGGCTTCACCTTCCGGGGCCGGCTGCGGAACGGCGGGATGCCGAACTCGGTGAGCTTCTCCGCCCGGAATCCATACCGATCCGCAATCATCTTCCGCATCCCGGTCACCAGCCGGTTGCCGTCCGTCAGGAGGGCCTGGAGCTGCTTGGACTTCTCCTGCTTGCTCGCGGCCATTGCCGCCTGCTGCTGGCTGATCTCGACGCCCTGGGCGAGGAGGTTGGCGAGCTTGTTCCGCCACTCCGCCATGGAGGCGAGATCGGGGTTGGCATCCATCGCGGCGAGGAACTTCTGCCACTCCCCCAGCATTCCTGCATACGTCTTCTGTCTTGCCATGGTCTGCTACCTTTTCTGGAGTCACATCGGACCCCTGTTAGCCGGATACCTGAATGGCACCGGATTCCCGCGTTCTCGGCCCCCGTCAGCGCCTGGAATCCCGCCAGGACCGCCGCTGAACGAGGAGTGCTGCTTCACTGCTGACCCGACGGGAACCGTTGCGAGCGCCCCGCCCGAGGTGTTATGATGCGCATAGAATGCCTGGATGCTTCTGGCCTGTCAACAGGGAAAAGTGTGGCGTAATGTGAGTGAGTTCGTCAGGATCTGCATTTTATGGATGGCGAATGGGCTTTGACCGGCGGCGAGGCGCGTCGTATGCTCCTCGCCAAATTGAAGAGGGATCGTGGGGGGTGGTATGAGCTTCTACTCGGTTTCGCGGGTTGACGATGGCGATTAAAAAATCAGAGCTCTACAGCTCCCTCTGGCAAGGCTGCGACGAGCTGCGCGGCGGCATGGACGCCAGCCAGTACAAGGACTACGTCCTCGGCCTCCTGTTCATCAAATACATCAGCGACAAGTACGCCGGGCGCCCCTTCGCCGGGATCAAGGTCCCACCCGGCGCCAGCTTCAAGGACATGGTCGCCCTCAAGGGCAAGAGCGACATCGGCGACCAGATCAACAAGAAGATCGTCGCTCCGCTGGCAGGCGCCAATCAGATGCTGTCTCTCTCCGACTTCCCGGACTTCGACGATCCCGTCAAGCTCGGCGACGGAGACGAGAAGGTCCAGCGGCTCACCAACCTCATCGCCATCTTCGAGGATCCGGCCCTCGACTTCTCCCGCAACCGCGCCGAGGGCGACGACATCCTGGGAGATGCGTACGAGTACCTGATGCGTCACTTCGCCACCGAGAGCGGCAAGAGCAAGGGGCAGTTCTACACCCCCGCCGAGGTCAGCCGCGTCATCGCGCAGATCCTTGGCATCCGGAACGCGAAGACCAGCGCCAGCACCACCGTCTATGACCCGACCTGCGGCTCCGGATCGCTGCTCATCAAGGTGGCCGACGAGGCCGGAACTCCTGTCACGATCTCCGGGCAAGATAAGGACGCCGCCACCAGCGGCCTCGCCCGGATGAACATGATCCTGCACGACTACGCCACGGCGGAGATCAAGCAAGGGAACACCCTTACCAACCCTCTTTTCAAGAACGGCGACGCTCTCAAGACCTTCGACTACGTCGTGGCCAATCCGCCCTTCTCCGACAAGCGCTGGAGCACCGGCCTCGATCCCCTGAACGATCCGTTCGAGCGTTTCCAGTCTTTCGGCGTGCCGCCCGCCAAACAGGGGGATTACGCCTACCTGCTGCACATCGTCCGCTCGCTCAAGCCCAACGGCAAAGGCGCCTGCATCCTGCCGCACGGCGTGCTGTTCCGCGGCAACGCCGAAGCCGACATCCGCCGCGCCCTGGTGCGCAAGGGATATATCAAAGGCATCATCGGCCTGCCCGCCAACCTTTTCTTCGGCACCGGCATCCCCGCCTGCATCGTGATCCTCGACAAGGAGGGCGCCCAGGCCCGCAAGGGCATCTTCATGATCGACGCCAGCGCCGGCTTCAAGAAGGACGGTCCCAAGAACCGCCTGCGCGACATGGACATCCACAGGATCGTGGACGTCTTCAACAGGCGGGTCGACGTCCCGAAATACGCCCGTATGGTCCCCACCGCGGAGATCGAGAAGAAAGAGTACAACCTCAACCTGCCGCGCTACATCGACAGCCAGGAGCCCGAGGACCTTCAAGACATCGCGGGCCATCTGCGGGGCGGCATCCCCGAGGCCGACATCGATGCTCTCGAAGATTACTGGGCTGTCTGCCCGCAGCTCCGGCACACCTTGTTCAAGAAGAAGCGGCGCGGCTATCTCAGCCTCGCGGTGGACAAGTCCGCCATCAAGTCCACCATCTATGAGCACCCCGAGTTCGCCTCTTTCGTCGCCGGCATGAACGCCCATTTCGCCGCGTGGCGGAAGAAGCGGGGCGCGAAGCTGAAGGATCTGGAGAAGAGTTGCCATCCCAAGGAAGTCATCGCGGAGCTCTCCGAAAGCCTGCTCACCCACTACACCGGGAAGCCGTTGATCGACCGGTACGATGTCTATCAGCACCTGATGGATTATTGGTCGGATGTCATGCAGGACGACTGCTACCTGATCGCCGCCGAAGGCTGGAAGGCCAAGCCCGAGCGGATCATCGAGAAGGACAAGAAGGGCAAAGAGAAGGACAAGGGCTGGACCTGCGATCTCATCCCGAAGGACCTCATCGTCGCCCGCTACTTCGCCAAGGATCAGGTCGCCATTGATCAACTCGCCACCGAGTTGGAAAGCGTCACCGCTCGGCTTGACGAGCTGGAGGAAGAGCACGGCGGCGAGGACGGGGCGTTCTCCGAGCTGGACAAGGTGAACAAGGCCAATGTCGCCGCTCGGCTGAAGGAGATCAAAGGCGACAAGGAGTTGAAGGAAGAGGCGGCCGTGTTGACCGAGTGGCTGAAGCTCAGCGATCAGGAGGCGGACCTCAAGAAGTGCCTCAAAGTGGCCGAAGCAGCGCTCGACACCCAGGCCTTGGCTAAGTATCCGAAGCTCACCGAGGCTGAGATCAAAGTGGTGGTAGTTGACGACAAGTGGCTCGCCACGCTCGACATGGCCATCCATGGCGAGATGGATCGCTTAAGCCAGCAGCTCACTCGGCGCGTGAAGGAGCTGGCCGAGCGCTATGAGACTCCGTTGCCGAAACTCAACGATCGAGTTGTCGAGTTGGAGGATAGGGTGAGCGGCCATCTGGAAAGGATGGGGTTCTCGTGGACTTGAAGCCCGGCTACAAGCTGACCGAAGTCGGGGTGATTCCAGAGGATTGGGAGGTGAGGCAGCTTGTGGACATGGCGGAAATCCGATCCGGTATCACAAAGAACTCGAAGGGTTCTATTAATAATCCTGTGTGGGTTCACTACCTACGAGTTGCTAACGTTCAAGATGGCTTCTTGGATCTCTCTGAAGTCAGCAAGATCCGGATGAACCGCAAGGACATCAAACGCTTCGCTGTTCTGCCCGGTGACATGTTGATGAATGAAGGCGGCGACCGCGACAAGTTGGGGCGTGGGTCCATTTGGCATGGCGAATTCAGCCCATGCGTTCACCAAAACCACGTGTTCGCAGTGAGATGCAGCTTAGCACTCGCTCCTGAGTATCTAAATGCTTGGACTGGCGCGGTCCCCGCTCGTCGGTATTTTATACTTGCTGGCAAGCAGACAACGAATTTGGCTTCGATCAATAAGACGGCACTTGGTCAGTTGCCAATTGCTGCGCCCGCTCGTATAGAACAAGTAGCCATCGCCGGGGCGCTGAGCGACGCGGATGCCCTCATCGAATCTCTAGAGCAATCCATCGCCAAGAAGCGCCATCTCGAGCAAGGTGTTATTCAGAGAGTGCTCACTGGAAGGAAGCGCCTGCCGGGTTTCGAAACCAAGCGCGGATACAAGCAGACTGAGGTGGGAGAAATCCCGGTAGACTGGGAGGTGCTGCGAATCCGAGACCTAGTGGAACAAGGACCACGGAATGGATATTCGGGTCGGAGCAATGACGGCGCGAGTGGAACACCGACGCTGAGCCTTACCGCTACATCGAGCGGTCGGCTCATCCTGAATGACGCAACGGTGAAGCGACTGCAGCGGCTTATTCCCGTCGACTCGCCTCTATTCCTCGAACCGTTCGATGTGTTGGTTCAGCGGTCGAATACGATAGATTTAGTTGGGACTACCGCGGTCTTCGATGGTCCTGGTGCTACCTACGTCTATCCTGATCTAATGATGCGTCTGCGTTTCAAGATGCGTGAGACGGGCCTATGGTTCTGGCGCTATGCAAACAGCTATCGTGGGCGAAGCTTTTTCCGCAGTATTGCCGCAGGCTCGACAGGAAGCATGCCCAAGATCAGCGGTGAGAGGCTTCGCGAGATGCCGTTACCAGTACCGCCACCAACTGAACAAACTGCAATCAACGGCCTCCTCTCCGACATGGACGCCGAGATTTCCGCCCTCGAATCCAAGCTCGCCAAAGCCCGCCAGATCAAGCAGGGCATGATGCAGGAGCTGCTGACCGGGAGGATTCGCCTGGTATGAAAGAGAACCATCAGGTCGAGTGGAAGACCTCGTGGAGTGACGACTATCTGAGGTGGATCTGCGGCTTCGCCAATGCGGAGGGCGGCGTACTGGTCATCGGGCGGAACGACAAGGGAGAGGCCGTGGGCGTGAGCAACGCCCGCAGGCTTCTCGAAGAGCTGCCCAACAAGATCCGAGACGTGCTGGGAATCATGGCCGATGTCCGGCTCGTCAAGGAAGCGGACAAGGAGCTGGTCGAGATCCGCGTCGAGCCATATCCGAGCCCCATCAGCTACAAGGGCGAATACCACTACCGCAGCGGCAGCACCAAGCAGGAGCTGAAGGGCGCGGCGCTGGAGCGGTTCCTGCTGAAGAAGCGCGGACGCCACTGGGACGATGCGCCGGAGCCCTCGTTCACCGCGCGGTCCTGCAGCGCGGCGGCCCTGCGTCTGTTCAAGAAGCGGGCGACCGAGAGCGGGCGCATGGACCGGACGGTTCTACGCGACGGCCGGGAGATGATTCTCAGCAACCTGGAGCTGACCGAGAAGCACGGCCTCAAACGCGCCGCCTGCCTGCTGTTCTCCGACCGTCCGGAGCAGTACGTGAGCGGCGCCTGGATCAAGATCGGTTTCTTCGTGACGGACGACGACCTCCGCTATCAGGACGAGGTCCATGGCAACCTCTTCGAGCAGGTGGAGAAGACGGTCGAGCTGCTGCAAACGAAGTATCTCAAGGCGTACATCAGCTATCAGGGGTTGCAGAGGCGGGAGACCTTCCTGTTCCCCGAGGCGGCGTTGCGCGAGGCCCTGCTGAACGCGGTGGTGCACAAGGACTACAGCAGCGGCATCCCCATCCAGATCAGCGTGTACGAGGACCGGATCGTGTTCTGGAATCCTGGCGACCTGCCGGACAACTGGACGCTGGAAAAGCTGTTGGGGAAGCACCCGTCCTGTCCGTTCAACCCGCTGCTCGCGAACGCGTTTTTCCGTGCCGGCTACATCGAGTCCTGGGGCCGGGGGATCCAGAAGATCCTGCGCGAGTGCCGGGAGCATGGAATCGAGCCGCCGCTCTACGACTTCAGCATGGCGGGCCTGATGCTGACCTTCCGCTCGAATCCGGCGCATCTGGCGGAGGCTTTCCCGGAGCAAAAGGGGTTTACTACCCCAATCACTACCCAAGAACCCCAGGGGACTACCCAAGAAACCGCCCAAGAACCTGAGGGTACTACCCAAGAACGTCCGGGTACTACCCAAGAAACTGCCCTGGACACTACCCAAGAAAAGGTTCTTGCTCTGTTGCGAACCGATCCCGCCCTAACTCGAAGGGAGTTGGCCAACAGGCTAGGTATAAGTGAGAATGGAGTCAAGTACCACCTAGACAAGCTGAAGGCCGCCAAGGTTATTAGCCATAGGGGGCCGACCAAGTCAGGGTATTGGCAAATCTTGAAATGACTACCATCGGCCAGCCCGAGCGCGCCACCCAGGACCGCATCGTCGCTCTGTTCCGCGACGAGCTGGGATACCGCTATCTCGGCGACTGGTCGGACCGCGACCACAACAGCAATATCGAGGAGGGGTTGCTCACGGCGTGGCTGATGCGGAACGGCTGCACGCAGACCCAGATCAGCACCGCCCTCTACAAGCTCCGCGTCGAGGCGACCGATCATAACCGCACGCTCTACGGCAACAACGAGAAAGTCTACGAGCTGCTGCGCTACGGCGTGAAGGTGAAGACCGCGGCGGGCAAGGTGACGGAAACCGTCCACCTGGTCAACTGGCGGCAGCCGGAGAAGAACGACTTCGCCATCGCCGAGGAGGTGACGCTGAAGGGGGGGCACAAGCGGCGGCCGGACCTCGTGCTGTATGTGAACGGCATCGCCATCGGCGTGCTGGAGCTGAAGAACAGCCGCGTGAGCCTCGGCGACGGGATCCGCCAGAGCCTCTCGAACCAGCAGCCGGAATTCAACGCCTGGTTTTTCAGCACGGTGCAGATCCTCTTCGCCGGCAACGACTCCGAAGGGTTGCGGTACGGCACGATCTTGACCGAGGAGAAGTATTTCCTCCAGTGGAAGGAAGACGAGGCAGACAACCGCCGGTTCAAGCTGGACAAGTACCTCCTCAAGATGTGCGAGAAGGGGCGGCTGCTCGAGCTGATGCACGACTTCGTGCTTTTCGACGGCGGCGAGAAGAAGCTGCCGCGCGCGCACCAGTATTTCGGCATCAAGGCCGCGCAGGCGCATGTGCGCGAGAGGACGGGCGGGATCATCTGGCACACGCAGGGGAGTGGCAAGAGCATCGTGATGGTGCTGCTCGCGAAGTGGATCCTGGAGAATAATCCCCACGCTCGCGTTGCCATCATCACCGACCGCGACGAGCTGGACGAACAGATCGAGAGGGTGTTCACCCAGTCGGGGGTGAGCATCCAGCGCACCAGCAGCGGCCGGGACCTCATGAAGCTGCTCGGTCAGGCCAAGCCGCGCCTGCTCTGTTCGCTGGTCCACAAGTTCGGGCGCCGGGGTGTGCGCGACTTCGAGGCGTTCCTCAGGGAGCTGGAAGCGCAGCCCAGCCGGACCGTGGGCGAGGTCTTCGTCTTCGTGGACGAGTGCCACCGCACGCAGAGCGGCAAGCTGCACCGGGTTATGGAGGCGATGATGCCCAGCGCGGTGTTCATCGGCTTTACCGGCACGCCGCTGCTGGCGAAGGACAAGGCGACGAGTCTGGAGGTCTTCGGCGGCTATATCCACACCTACAAGTTCAGCGAGGCCGTGGAGGACGAAGTGGTGCTGGATCTCGTCTACGAGGCGCGGGACATCGATCAGCGGCTCGGCTCGCAGGCGAAGATCGACGCCTGGTTCGAGGCGAAGACCCGGGGGCTGAACGAGTGGCAGAAGGACGAGCTGAAGGGCAAGTGGGGCACGATGCAGAAGGTGCTGAGCTCCCGCTCACGTATGGAGCGGGTGGTGAGCGACATCATTTTTGATTTCAACGTCAAGCCGCGGCTGTCCAACGATCGCGGCAACGCCATCCTGGTGGCCTCCAGCATCTACGAAGCGTGCAAGTATTTCTCCCTGTTCCAGAAGACCCTGTTCAAGGGCAGATGCGCGGTGGTGACGTCCTACAATCCCCAGACGAAGGACGTGACACTGGAGGAGACCGGCGCTCACACCGAGTCGGACAAGCAATTCATCTACAGCACCTACGAGGAGCTGCTGAAGGGCGTCGAAGCCAGGCCGGGCATGACCCGGACGGAGTCTTACGAGGGGTGGGCCAAGGCGCTGTTCAGGAAAGAGCCGGCGAACATGAAGCTGCTCGTCGTGGTGGACAAGCTGCTCACCGGCTTCGACGCGCCGCCTTGCACCTATCTCTACATCGACAAGTCGATGCAGGACCACGGGCTTTTCCAGGCGATCTGCCGCGTCAACCGGCTGGACGGCGAGGACAAGGATTTCGGCTATATCGTGGACTACAAGGACCTGTTCAAGAAGGTCAAGAACGCGATGGCCGTCTACACCTCGGAGCTCGATCACAGCGCGGGCGGGCCTGATCCGGAGGTGCTGCTGCAAGACCGCCTCACGAAAGGGAGGGAGCGGCTCGACAACGCGCTGGAGACCCTCGACCTGCTGTGCGAGCCGGTGGAGCCGCCGACGGGTGAGCTGGAGCACATCCACTATTTCTGCGGCAATACGGAGATCCCGGCGGACCTGCAAGAGCGGGAGCCGCGGCGGACCCTGCTCTACAAGGGGACCGTGGTTCTGGTGCGCGCGTACGCCAACATTTCCGATGAGCTGGACCGCGCCGGCTACAGCGGCGCCGAGGCCGGCCGCATCAAGGAGCGGCTCGCCCACTACCTGAACCTCCGCGAGATCATCCGCAAGGCCAGCGGCGAGACCCTTGACCTGAAGTCGTACGAGGCCGACATGCGGCATCTGATCGACACCTATATCGAGGCGGACGAACCGAGGAAGATCTCGCCGTTCGACAACATGGGCCTGCTGGAGCTGATCGTAAAGACGGGGATCGCGAACGCCATCGATTCGCTCGGCGGATTGAAGGGGAACCGTGACGCCATCGCCGAGACCATCGAGAACAACGTCCGCCGCAAGATCATCAAGGAGCACCTGAGCGATCCGGCGTTCTACGAGAAGATGTCGGCCCTGCTCGACGAGATCATCACTCTGCGCAAGGCCAGGGCGATCGAATACGAGGAGTATCTGAAGAGCATCGCGGAGCTGGCGCGGCGGGTGCAGACCGGGCAGGCGGACGATATGCCCGAGCCGTTGAAGAAGAGTCCGGCGCTGCGGGCGCTCTATAACAATTTGAAGAGGGAGGGCCGGCCGTCGGCGCAGGCGGGCCATGTGGCGGAGCCGCCCGGTGACTCACCCACGGGCGACCCGGTCCTGGATCTGGCGCTGAAGCTCGACGCCAGGATCAAAGAGGTTCGGCCGGATGGATGGCGCGGAGTGCAGGCGCGCGAGGAGGCGATCAAGGACGCCATGTATCGGGTCCTGGGCGACGCAGACGAAGTGGAGAGAATCTTTCTCATCATCTTCGAACAGAGCGAGTACTGATGGCGTCGCGGATCGAGCTGGGAGACATCACGGTGGACGTGGTTCTGAAGGACATCAAGAACGTCCATCTCAGCGTCCATCCTCCGGCAGGCCATGTGCGCATCTCCGCTCCGAAGCGCATGAGCCTCGATACGATCCGAGTCTTCGCCCTCTCCAAGCTGGACTGGATCAAGCGGCAGCAGGCGAAGCTTCGAGGACAGGAGCGCGAGACGCCCCGCGAGTACGTGGAGAGGGAGAGCCACTACGTATGGGGGAAGCGATACCTGCTATCGATCATCGAAGGCGATCAGCCGCCCGCGATCGAGCTGAAACACAGCCGCATGATTCTGCGGGTCCGGCCTGGAACCGCTGAAGGCAAGCGGGAGGCTCTCGTCGAGGAGTGGTACCGGGAGCAGATCAAGGCGGCCGTGCCCCCGCTGTTGGACCGCTGGCAGCCGCTCATGGGCGTGAGCGTGGAGCGGTTCTTCGTACAACGGATGAAGACCCGTTGGGGAAGCTGCAACCACAAAGCCCGCACGATCCGCCTCAACACCGAGCTGGCCAAGAAGCCTCCGGAGTGCCTCGAATACATCGTCGTCCACGAGATGGTCCATCTGCTGGAGCCGACCCATAACGCCCGCTTCATCGCGCTCATGGACCGGTTCATGCCCAAGTGGCAGTTCCACAGGGACGAGCTCAATCGCCTGCCTGTTCGACGGGAGACGTGGAGTTATTAGATTTAGACAGCCTGATTCGCGAGATCCGTTAGCGGTCTCTACCCCGCCGCCTCTTATCTGGAATCCTGGGGTCGTGGCATCGACCTGATCCGCCGCGCATGCAAGGAGCACGGCTGCCCGGATCCTGAATTGCGCTGGGACAACGGCCTTTGGGTGGAGCTTCGCTTCGCGGGTGCCTATACGATCACCCCCCAAGTCACCCCCCAAGTCACCCCCCAAGTCGAGCGCCTCCTTGCGGTCCTCCAGGAGCCCATGGATCGAGATGACCTGCAGAAAGCGCTGGCTCTCAGTGACCGCAAGTCCTTCCGCGAGCGTTACCTGCAGCCGGCTCTCTGGAGGCTGGGCTCATCCAGATGACCATTCCCGACAAGCCCAACAGCCGCTTGCAGCGCTATCGCCTCGCTCCGGCCGGCGAGGCCTACCTGCGACAGAGTGGCAGCCCTCCGCATGTCACATAGGCAAGAAGACAAGCACCCTAGATTGTAGGTAGGAGCCTCTTCTTTACAACTTATCAGGAGGATGCCATGAACGAGCGAGCGTTCCGATGTTCAGCCACGTCCGTCCTCATCTTCGCGTTGCTGGCGCGCCAGCCGCGCGAGCGCTTCCGCGTGTGCTACAACCAGTATGGCCAATCGTGCACGGAGTGGGAAACCGCGAATTTCCTCGTGGCTTGCGGCTGCTGAGACGGAAAGAAAAGGGTAGGGGGAATCATTCCCCCTGCCTCATATATAGAGGAAGCTCTCAGCAAAGAGCACGGCCTTCGCGGAAAGCCGGACTCTGTCCTCCAAGACCTCGCACCACAGCTCGCCTCGACGCTGGGAAAGCTGGATCGAGTGGAGCTTTCGCTTTCCGAGTCTCCTGGACCAATACGGCGCCAACGTGCAGTGCGTCGAACCGGTCGCGGCGTCTTCAGGAATGCCGATCCCCGGGGCGAAGTATCTCGATACGAAGTCCGAGCGCTCGCCCGGAGACGTGACGATCGCGCCGAGGCAGTCGATCTCTTTCAGAAGGTCCATATCCGGAGCAATAACGCGGATCTCCGCTTCTTCCTCATACACGGCCAGATAATTCCGGGCCTTGAGGATTTCCTTCGGCTCCCTGCCCAGGGCGCGGACCAGATCCTCCGGCTTTGGCGAGCACGGCTCCGCTTCGTAGACAGGAAAATCCAGGGCGATGAGTGAACCGTCCTTGACGACGTCGAAAGTGCCCGCCTTTGTCTTGAAGACCAGGGATTCCCTGGAACCCTCCATGTGATCGAAGAGGACCGTAGCGGCAGCCACGGTGCCATGTCCGCAGATGTTCAGCTCGAGCGTCGGGGTGAACCACCGCAGCTCATGATGATCGCCGGCCTCGACGAGGAAGGCTGTCACGGGGACGCTGTTCTCCCTGGCGATGAGCTGCAGCGTCTCGTCGTCGAGCCAACGCTCCAGCGGACAGACCACGGCTGGATTGCCGGAGAAGACCGCCCCGGCGAAGGCGTCGATGTGGTAGGCGGGGATCTTCAATGCGGGACAGCATAATGCTGTCCCGCATAACCTTCAATCGCTTGCCCGGACGGCCTACCGGAACCGCGAGCGGAACTGCTGGTAGTTCCGGGTGTCCCGCGTCAGGGAGGCGCTCCGGGGGAGGCGGGAGATCTCGGACTGCACGATCTGGGTGCGCTCCGAGGTCAGCGGGTGGCTGGAGAAGAACGCTTCCACCTTCGAGGGCTGGCGCTGGCGCAGACTCCCCATTTTCTGGAAGAACTCCAGCATGCCCCGCGGGTCGTACCCCGCCCGGTAGGTGTAGTTCACGCCCAGCCGGTCCGCTGCGCGCTCGGCCTCGCGGCTGTAGTTGGTCAGGATGCCCGTGCCCACGAGCTGGGCCAGGATCTGCTTCCCCTGGCTCGGGTTCTTGCCCAGCACCAGGCTGGCCAGCAGGCCGTAGCCGTAGCTGCGCGTCATGAGCTGGGTGCCGTGGCGCTCCGCGCCGTGGCCGATCTCATGGGCGAGCACGCCCGCGAGCTGGTCCAGGCTCTCCGCCTCGGCGATCAGTCCCGAGTTCACGTAGACGAGGCCGCCCGGCAGGTTGAAGGCGTTCAGCGAGCTGTCCTGCACGATGAAGAAGTCCCAGGGACGGTTCCCCATCGGAGTCTGCGCGGCGATCCGCCGGCCCACCGTGTTGAGGTAGGAGAGAGCCGCCCGGTCGTTGAGCAGACGGGCCTCCTGGCCCACCTGGGCGTGCAGGTCTTCCCGCATGCTCCATTCCTGGTCGAGCGAGATCAGGTTGAAGCTCTTCGACTCGGCGACTTCCACCGGGCCGGCGATGGCCGAAAGGAAGAGAACGGTCGCGAGGACCGGGGTCAGCGCAAGGGTTCGGGTTCGCGGTTGCATCTTCATGGTGTTTCTCCTGTCGTCCGCGTTTTGAGGCGACGAGGGGAAAACCCCTCGCGAACCCTATAGGGCAAGAGCTATGCCATACCTTCTCCCCCAGGGGAGCACGCGCGATGTCCCCCGTGATTGTCCTCAGTGGAGGACAATTCAGCGGTGCTGAATGAGAACACGTTCTCGGATACGATTCGGGGTCCACGCCCTTCAGGGCCGGTTTCTCAGGGGGAGGATGCGATGCGGAAAGCCTTGGCGGCTCTGGTCCTGCTCGGACTGGTTCTCATTTTTGGCGGCCAGACTTCGGCCGCTCCTGAGGCCCCGGGAGGGGCTCCCGCGGCCTCGGCGGAGCACTCGGAGGGGACGAGCCACGGTGGACCGGTGGTGCCGGTGCTGCTCGGGATCGTGGTGATCCTGGTCGCCGCCAAGCTGGGCGGGGAGCTTTTCGAGCGGTTCGGCCAGCCGGCGGTGCTGGGCGAGCTGCTGCTGGGCATGCTCCTCGGCAACCTGGCGCTGTTCGGGTTCGGCGCCTTCGAGTTCCTGGGCAACCTGCAGGGGATCGAAATCCTGGCGCAGATCGGCGTGATCCTGCTGCTGTTCCAGGTGGGCCTGGAGTCGAACGTCCGGGAGATGCTCTCGGTGGGCTGGTCGAGCCTCCTGGTGGCGATCCTGGGGGTGGTCGTGCCGTTCTTCCTGGGCTGGGGGCTCTCGGCCTGGATGCTGCCCGAGGAGGAGACGCTCGCCCACGTGTTCATCGGCGCCACGCTCTGCGCCACCAGCGTGGGGATCACGGCCCGCGTGCTCAAGGATCTCGGCAAGATCTCCGCCCGGGAGTCGAAGATCATCCTCGGAGCGGCGGTGATCGACGACGTGCTCGGCCTGGTGATCCTGTCGGTGGTCTCGGGGACGATCGTCGCCTCCAATACAGGGGGCAGCCTCGACCCCATGGACGGCCTGATGATCGTCGTCAAGGCGATCGGCTTCCTGGTGGGCGCGATCCTGATCGGGGGCTGGCTCTCGAAGCGGGTGTTCCGGGTGGCGAGCCTGCTGAACATCCAGGGCGTCCTGCTGGCGCTGGCCCTGACGGTCTGCTTTCTGCTGTCCTACATCGCCGACTGGATCGGCCTCGCCACCATCGTCGGCGCGTTCGCCGCCGGCCTGGTGCTCGACGGCGTCCACTACAAGGAGCTGGGGGATCAAACGAAGCACTCGATCGAGGAGCTGATCCAGCCGCTCTCCGGGTTCATGGTCCCGATCTTCTTCGTGGTCATGGGGGTGCGGGTGGACCTCTCCACCTTCGGCCAGGTGGATGTGCTGGGGTTCGCGGCGCTGCTCTCGCTGGTGGCCATCCTCGGCAAGATGATCTGCTGGTTCGGAGTGCTGGAGAAGGGGCTGGACCGCACTTCCGTGGCGGTGGGGATGGTTCCGCGGGGCGAGGTGGGCCTGATCTTCGCGGGAATCGGGTCGCAGCTCATGCTGCACGGCGTGCCGGTGATCGTGCCGCCGGTCTTCGCGGCGGTGGTGGTGATGGTCATCGTGACGACCCTGGTCACCCCGCCGGCGCTGAAGGTCACTCTGGCGCGGGGGGAGCGGCGGCGGGCTGGACTGGCGCCGAGAGCGCCGGAGCCGGAGGTGGACCGGCCGAATCCGCCGCTGGGATAGACGTCGAGACCGGGACCGGCGCGGGCGGTCTCGGGTTCTTCGGAGCTGGGGCGTTTGGATCCGGCAGCTCGATGATGACGTCGCCCGGGCGGACCAGCCCCAGGTCCTCGCGGGCCAGCCGTTCCAGCATGCCGGGATCGTGCTTCAGGCGCTCGATGCGCGACTGGAGCTTCTCGCTGCGCGCGCGGGTCTCGGCGATCCGCGTCTCGAGGCTGCGCTCGCGGGCGCGCGCCGCCTCGAGGTCGCGGGAGCTCTTCAAGGCGGCGATGGCCAGCAGGGCGAGCACGAGCAGCACGGTCGCGCCCAGGACCGGGCGGGACGAATCGGTCCGCGCGGGCGCGTCGGGGTTCGTCACGGAGACCAGCGGGGGAAGGCCTTGGCCCCGGGATAGGTGGCCACGCCCTCCAGCTCCTCTTCGATGCGCAGGAGGCGGTTGTACTTGGCGACCCGATCGCTGCGGCACGGGGCGCCGGTCTTGATCTGGCCGCAGCGGGTGGCCACCGCGAGGTCGGCGATGGTGGTGTCCTCCGTCTCTCCCGAGCGGTGGCTGAGGATGTTGGAGTAGGCATGGGTCTTCGCCATCTCCACCGCCTCCAGGGTCTCGGTGAGGGTGCCGATCTGGTTGACCTTGACCAGCAGGGCGTTGGCCAGACCCTTGGCGATCCCCTTGGCGAGGATCTCCGGATTGGTGACGAAGAGGTCGTCGCCCACGAGCTGTACGCGGCTCCCCAGCTCGGCGGTCAGCTCCTTCCAGCCGTCCCAGTCCCCTTCGGCGAGGCCGTCCTCGATGGAGACCAGGGGATAGGCTCCGATCCAATCGCGGTAGAGGGCGATCAGGTCGGCGCTGGAGAGGCCCGTCCGCCCCTCGCCGGCCAGGGCGTAGCGGATCTTCTTCCCCTTGCCTTCCACGAATTCGCTGGCCGCCACGTCCAGGGCCAGGGCGATCTGCCGGCCCGGGGTGTAGCCGGCCTTCTCGATGGCCTGCATCAGCCGGTCGAGAGCCTCGCGGTTGCTCTTGAGATTGGGCGCGAAGCCGCCCTCGTCGCCCACGGCGGTGACGAGGCCGTCCTTCTTCAGCACGTCCTTGAGGGTGTGGTAGATCTCGACGCCCGCCCGCAGGGCCTCGGCGAAGCTGTCGAAGCCGATCGGCACCACCATGAACTCCTGGATGTCGATCGAGTTGTCGGCGTGGGCGCCGCCGTTGAGCACGTTGAGGAGCGGCACCGGCAGCACGGTGGCGGCCGGGCCGCCCACGTAGGCGTAGAGCGGGAGGCCGCTGGCCTCGGCCGCGGCGCGCGCCACGGCCAGGGAAACGCCGAGCAGGGCGTTGGCGCCCAGGCGGCTCTTGTCCGCGGTGCCGTCGAGCTCGATCAGGGTCTTGTCGATCAGGGCCTGATCGCGCGCGTCCATGCCGCGCAACCGGGGGGCGATCTCTTCCTGCACATGTCCCACGGCCTTCCGGACGCCCTTGCCGCGGAACCTTTTGCCGCCGTCGCGAAGCTCCAGCGCCTCGCGGCTGCCGGTCGAGGCTCCGGACGGCACCGCCGCCCGGCCCCCGACGCCGCCGTCGAGGACGCAATCGACCTCCAGGGTCGGATTCCCCCGCGAATCGAGGATCTCGCGAGCGACGATCTCTTCAATGCAAAACATCCCTCTCCTCCGAGCGCAGATTTTTCCGCTAGACTCCGGCGGAAAGGTTATCCCGTAAACCCCCGCCGCCTCAAGCACTTTCAAGGAAAAACACAGCTTTCGAGCGGATTTCTAGCAAGCCTGATGCCCGAAATAGATCCCAAGCCGCCCGTCCGCCTGCACGTGGGGTGCGGCCGGGCGCGGCTCCAGGGCTGGGTGAACATGGACACTCAGCCCTTGCCGGGGGTGGATCTGGTCACGGATGTGACGCGCGGCCTCGGGTTTTCGGAGGTCGAGGCCATCTTCGCCGAGCATTTCCTGGAGCACCTGACGCTGAGCGACGCCCTGCTGTTCCTGGCCGAGGCGCACCGCTCGCTGACCGCCGGCCGCTGGATCCGGCTCTCGACGCCCAACCTCGACTGGGTCTGGTCGACGCACTACCGTTTCGATTCCGATCCGGAGGTCAAGCGCCAGGGCGCGCTGGCGATCAACCGCGCCTTCCGCGGCTGGCGCCACCAGTTCCTCTGGAACCGCGAGATGCTGGAGGAGGCCCTCGTCTCCTGCGGCTTCGACGAGGTGCGCTGGTGCCGCTACGGCGAGAGCGCGCTCGCGGTCTTCCAAGGGATCGAGCGTCACGAGACCTACCACGACACTTCGGACCTGCCGCACGTGCTGGTGGTCGAAGCGCGCAAGGGAGAGCTCCGTCCGGAGCGCCTGGCGGCCCTCCATGAGCGGGTGAGGACCGAGATCCTGGATCATCTGAAAGAATAAGCCCCGACCATGAAGCGTACTTCCATCCTCCTTCTCGCCCTGGCCGCCGCGCTCTCCTTCACCTCCTGCCGGAGGGAGCCGCCGAAGCCCAGGAACATCATCTTCGTCCTGGTGGACACCCTGCGGGCCGACCGCCTGGGGACCTACGGCTACGCCCGCGACACCAGCCCCAACGTGGACGCCTTCGCCCGCGAATCGATCAAGTTCGAGAACGCCCGCAGCCAGGCCTCCTGCACCTTTCCGTCGGCCAACTCGATCCTGACCTCGCGCTGGCCGGCGGCCTTCCTGGGGCAGGCCAACCAGGCGCTGGGCATCCCGGAGGGCATCCCCTCGCTGGCGGAGCTCCTCAGGCCCGCCGGCTTCCGCACGGTCGCGATCTCCGCCAGCGCCGTCGTGCGCAAAACGCCCAGCCGTTTCAATCCCACCGCCGGCTTCGGCCGCGGCTTCGAGGTGTTCCACGAGGACTGCGTCTGGAAGTCGGCCGCCTGCGTGAACCGGGCGGCCGAGGAGCATCTGAAGAAGGGGGACCGGCCGCTGTTCCTCTACCTCCATTACATCGATCCCCACGGGCCCTACCAGCCGCCGAAGCGCTTCGGGCACCGCTTCGCCAAGGGCCAGCCGGACAAGAAATGGGTGCGGGTCGGCGATCCCAACCCCATCGGCAACTGGCTCTACAAAGGGGAAGAGAACCCCGGGTTCACGCCGGGCGACCTGCGCTACCTGTCGGACCTCTACGACGAGGAGATCGCCTTCTTCGACACGCACTTCAAGGAGCTGATGGAGAGGCTCCGTTCCTCCGGCCTGCTCGACGAGTCCATCGTGGTCTTCGCCGCGGACCACGGCGAGGAGTTCCTGGAGCACGGCCACATCAAGCACTGCCGGGCGCTGTTCGACAACTCGATCCGGGTGCCGCTGCTGCTGCACATCCCCGGCCTCGATCCCCAGGTGGTCTCGAAGCCCGTCCAGAACCTGGACCTCGTCCCCACCATCCTGGACTACCTGCGCCTGCCCGAGAGCGGCTACAAGTTCGAGGGCCGGAGCCTGCGGCCGTTGATCGAGGATAGCGAGGACGCGGAGGAAGCGCCGGCCGAGCGGCATCAGTACGCCTTGCAGGGGACCTTCCGCAGCGCCTCGGACGGCCGTTTCAAGCTGATCCAGGACCTGGGCGCCGGCTCCTTCGCGCTTTACGACCTGACCGCCGATCCGGCCGAGAAGGCGGACGTCCTGCGCAGGGAGCGGCGGGCCTTCTTCCGGCTGCGGGACTCCCTGACCCACTGGATCGGCCTGAGCGAAGGGGAGGCGACGGAGAGCGAGAGCCTCCGCAAGGCCCTGGAGGCGGAGGAGAGGCTAAGGTCGCTCGGCTACATCCAGTAGCGGGAATGGATGTTGACGACCCCGTGTTTGTATGAGAGGATCGCGCCTCGCTCCGAAAGGAGCGGCTTGAAAACACTGACGCGGGGTGGAGCAGTCTGGTAGCTCGTTGGGCTCATAACCCAAAGGTCGCAGGTTCAAATCCTGCCCCCGCAACCAATTCCGACATTCCCGCCGCAAGGCGTTCCGAAGCAGGGTAGCGACAAGCTCCCTGCTTTTTTATTGGCCCGGGGTCTCCGCGGCCACTACCGTTTCGGGGGCCTGCTCCTCGCGCAGCCGCAGGGTCAGGAAGGTGCCGCAGAGCATGAGCGCGCTGGCGATCCAGAAAGGGACTCCCCAGCCGATCTCGTAGAGGACACCCGCCGCCAGGGGGCCGATCATCCGCGAAACCCCGCCGAACGATTGTTGCACCCCCAGGGTCTGTCCGACTTCGGAGCGGAGGGAGCGGCGGGAGACCAGGGCGGAGGTGGCGGGGAAGAGCAGGGCCGTGCCCACCGGGACCAGCACGGCGATGACGGCCAGGAGCGTGAAGCGGACCGGGAGCGGCGCGTCGAGCCCTCCCGGGATGGGCATGACGGCGAGGCCTACCATCAGCGACATCGCCCCGAGCCGCACCACCCCCAGCTCACCAAAACGGCGCACCGCCGGACCCAGCAGCAGCGCCCGCATGATCAGCCCCACCCCGCCGACATAGACGTAGAAATAGCCGATCGTCGCCTCGGTGACGCCGAAGGCGTCCTTGAGGTAGAGGGCCAGCACCCCGTTCATCGCCATGAAGGCCATCATGCCGATGGCGTACAGCCAGATGGGCGCGCTCACCGGCCCCAGGGGGTGGCTCAGGATCTGGAGGAAGGCCCGCCGCAGCCGGGTCGGCGGCTTGCCGCTCTTCTCCTGGGCCGGCGGCTCGGGGAGCCATCGCCACGCGAAGAGGACGTTGAGCAGGCAGAGGCCGGCGGCGATGAACCCCGGCGCCTTCTGGGAGAAGCCGGCGGCGAACGACCCGATGGCCGGCCCGAACATCACCCCGGCGCTGGTGGCGGCGGTCACCCAGCCCAGGGCCTTAGCCCGCTCCTCGGGAGGGACCGAATCCGCGACGTAGGCCTGCACCACGCCGGTGATGCCGCCGCTGCCCGCCCCCTGCACCATCCGGGATGCGAACAGCATCCACAGACTCTGAGCGAGCCCGAAGAGCACATAGGCGATCCCGGACGCGACCAGGCCGGTGAGGATCATGGGCCGGCGGCCGTAGCGGTCGGAGGCCCGGCCCCAGAGCGGCGAGGTGATCAGGGCGGCGAAGGCGTAGGTGGCGATCAGCGCGCCCACGTGCCGGGGCTTTGCCCCCAGCTCCGTGGCGTAGAACGGCAGCAGCGGCAGCACCATGGTGAAGCCGACCATGTCCACGAAGACGGTGGCCATCAGGATCGAAAGCTGTTTCAGGGTACGGGACTGCATGGACCGGAGCTCCGTCAGCGGGCCGCCTTTTCCCCTTGTCCCCAGATCAGGAACGCCGCGGCGCTCGCGGTCATCAGAAGGACGCCGTAGGCCGCCGCCATCCCGAGATCCTGGAGGCGCAGGCTGGAGAGGATCTCGATGGAGATGGGGCGGGTGTCGAAAGTGTAGAGCACGATGGAGACCACGAAGTCCCCGAGAGCCGTGATGAAGGCGAGCCCGGCGCCGGCGGCGACGGCGGGCCGGAGCAGCGGCAGGGTCACCTTGAAAAGCCGCCGCCAGCGTCCGGCGCCCAGCGAGGCCGCCGCCTCCTCCAGGGCCGGGTCGAGCTGCCGCAGCCCGGCGAGGGCCGCCCGGCCGGTGAGCGGCAGGTTGCGCACCAGGTAGGCCAGGGGCAGGATCCAGGGCGTGCCGATCAGCACGAAGCGGCCGAGCCACGGCTGGTTGGCGCTGAAGGTGGTGGCCAGGGCCACGGCGAAGACGGTGCCCGGCACGGCCCAGGGTACGGCGATCAGCCCTTCGAGCAGCCCGCCCACCCGGTCGCGCCGGGCGGCGGCGATGCGGGCGGCGGCGAAGCCCAGGGCCAGCGCGGCGAGCGTGGCGGCGGCGGCCATCCAGAGGGAGTTGAGGATCGGGCGCACGCGCTCGGGCTGGGTGAAGAGCGATCCCCAGTTGCCGAGGTTGAGCACCGGCGGGAAGGGCTCGGCCGTCCAGGTGAAGGCCGGCACCAGCGAGACCAGGGCGAGCACGGCGTGCGGCAGCAGCAGCAGCGCGGCCAGCAGCCAGCCGAAGAAGCCGGCGCCGGCCCGCGCCAGCGGGCTTTGCAGCCTGCGGCGGGCCGGCGCGATCCCGCGCACCCCCGTCCCCGTGGCGGCGGCGCGGTCCGCCCGGCGCATGGCCGCCAGCCCGGTCAGGGCGAGCAGCGCGAGCATCACCGTCTCCACCTGGGCCAGGGCCAGCTCGCCGTTGAGCTTCGAGGCGACGATCTGGGTGGTCATCACCCGGAACCCGCCGCCGAAGAGGTACGGGGCGGAGAACGATGCCAGCGAGGTCATGAAGGTGAGCAGCGCCGCTCCGGCCAGCGCCGGCCGCAGCATCGGCAGGGTGACCCGGAAGAGGGTGCGCGTGCGGCTCGCTCCCAGCGAGGCCGCGGCCTCCAGGAGCGCCGCGTCGAGGCGGGCGAGGCCGGCGCGGGTGAACAGGTAGAAGTAGACGTACATCGAATAGGCGTGCACCAGCAGGATCGCCCCCGGCCCCACCAGACGCCAGGGCGGCTGCTGCAGTCCCAGGAGGGACTGGACGGCCCGCGAGGCGAAGCCGCTCTCGCCATAGAGGAAGAGGAAGGCGATCACGCCGACCAGCGGCGGCAGGGCCACCGGCAGCGCCACGATGGCCCCCAGCACGCGCCGGCCCGGGAACTCCGTCCGCTCGAAGAGGAAGGCCAGGGGCACGCCCACCAACGCCGCCAGGACGACGGACGCGGCGGAGATCCACAGGCTCCGCCAGAGCGCCAGCCACTCGTCCGGCCGGCCGAAGAACTCCGAGAAGTGCGCCAGCGTCCAGTCCGCGGGCCCGCCGAGCGCCTCGATGAGGGTCATGAGCAAGCGGATAGCCCACCAGCCAGGCGAGGATGGCGGCGATGGCGAGCGCGGGGAGGAGGGACCGGCGGCTCATGCGGAGCCCTCGCGCTGGAACAGGCGCGGCGCCGGGCCGGTCCCGCTGGGTGCGATGCGGACGGTGTCGCCCACCGCCGCGGCCCCCGAGGGCGCCAGGACCTCCAACTCCCCGCCGGCGGTCAGCGCCACCTGGTAGTAGCTCACCGGCCCGGCGTACCGCCGCTCGGTGACCCGGCCGGCCAGGGCCTGCGAATCGCCGGTCTCCTGGAAGGCCAGCGACTCGGGACGCACCACGAGATCGACGGCCTCTCCCGGCGCGGCGCCCGCCAGCTCGGGCGCGGGCACCGCCGACCAGCGGACCGGACCGGCCGTGCCTCCCTTCGGTCCCGCCGGATGGGGAACCCAGACGGCGCCGTCCTTTTCCAGCACGCCCGGCAGCACGCCGGCCCGCCCCACGAACGTGGCCACGAACCGGGTCTCCGGCCGCTCGTAGAGGTCCTCGGGAGAGCCCACCTGATGCAGCCGCCCCCCCTCCAACACCGCCACGCGGTCTCCCAGGTGAAAGGCCTCCTCCTGCTCGTGGGTCACCAGCACGGTGGTGATCCCCACCCGCTGGATGGCCCGCTTGAGCTCGCGGCGGGTGCGCTCCCGCAGGGTCGGATCGAGGTTCGAAAGCGGCTCGTCCAGGAGCAGGACGCGCGGCTCCGGCGCCAGGGCGCGGGCCAGGGCCACCCGCTGCTGCTGGCCGCCCGAGATCTCGCCCACCCGCCGACCCGCGAACCCGGGCAGGTCCACCAGCGCCAGGGATTCGGAGACCCGCTTCTCCATTTCCTCCCGGTCCATCCGCCCCCGCGAGGTGAGGCCGAAGGCGACGTTCTCGCCGACGGTCAGGTGGGGGAAGAGCGCGTAGTGCTGGAAGACCATGCCGAAGTTTCTACGTTCGGGCGGGGCGGTGGTTATCTCCTCGCCGTCCACCGTGAGGAGCCCGCCGTCCGGCCGCTCGAAGCCGGCGATCAGGCGGAGGGCCGTGGTCTTGCCGCTGCCGGAGGGCCCCAGGAGGGCGAGCACCTCGCCCCGCGCCACCGAGAGGGAGAGGCCGCGGAGGACGGTCTGCCCGCCGAAGCTCTTTTCGAGCCGATCGAGGACAAGGAACGACATGGCGGCGGCTCAGGGAGCGGCGGCCGCCCCGCCCCGGCTGCGGACGGCGCGGTCCCAGGTGGACATCCATTCCTGGCCGTTCTTCGCGATCAGGTCCCAGTCGACGTCGGCCGGCTTCATGTCCCGCAGCACCTCCTGTGCCCACTGCGGCAGACGCGCGGGCGGCAGGTCGGTCCGGGCCGGCAGGCGGAAGGCGTCGCGGGCCGCCAGCTCCTGCCCCTCGACGCTCCCCACGAACTCGATGAACGCCTTGGCCTGCTCCGGGTGCTTCGCCCCCTTGACCAGCCCGATGGAGTCGTCGATCACCGGCGCGCCGCTGCTCGCGAACCGGTAGCCCAGGGGGGCGCCCCGCTTGGCCTGCCAGAGCATGTCCGTCAGCTCCCAGACGGTGATCAGCCCCTCCTGGCGGTTGAGCTTCTCCATCATCAAAAAGGGGTTCTGGACGTACTCCTTGGTCTGCGCGTCGAAGCGGCGCAGCCATTCCCAACCCCGCTCGGGGCTCCCGGTCTCCTTCACGGAATCGGCCAGGATCATGCCGAACAGCGTGCGCATGGTGCCGCTGGCCAGGGGATCGCGGATCAGGATCTTCCCCTTCCAACGCGGATCGAGGAGGTCGTCCCAGTCCGCCGGAGCCTCCTCCGGCTTCACCGCCGCCTTGTTGTAGACCAGCACGGGCGCGGTCCGGTAGGCGCCGAAGAAGAGGTCCTCGGAATTGCGGCTCTCCGGCGGCACGGCGCCAGCCCACTGGGGCCGATAGGGAGCCAGGAGGCCGTCTTTGGCGCCGCTGACGAAGATCGTCTGCGGTCCGCCGTACCAGACGTCCGCCTGCGGGTTCGCGGCCTCGGAGCGCACGCGGTCGTAGACCTCCTGCGAGCCCATGTCGAGCCAGCGGACGTCCACATTGGGATTCTTGGCCTCGAAGCTCTTCTCCATCAGCGTCAGGAGGTCGCGGCCGTGGGGGGAGTAGACCACCAGGGGCGTGCGGCCGTCGCCGCAGCTCCAGGTGAGGAGGGCCAGAGCGAGCGCCGGAAGAGCGCGCGTCAGAGGGCTGGATTTTTTCATGGCTTTCTCAAGACCCCTCCAGGCGATGAGGGCGTCCGCGGGATCTTATCCGTTCTCAGCAAGTTCTCGGAAGCGCCCGCCGGCCGAATCGCCGGCCGGTCGTCATTCCTACGTTCCACTTGAACTTGGCAAGATCCTTCAAGCCTTATTTTCGAGGAGTGCCTATATTCAAATCGAGCCTGGCCAGGCTTCCTTAATCCGCCGGAACCTCAGCGGTTCCGGCCCATTCGGCAGTACAAAGCTGCAGAAGGAGTACGAAGTTATGAGGAAGCTGACGCTGTTGACCGGCTCTCTGTTGGTGCTGGCCTTTGCGCTGGTCGGTGGGATTTCGGCGCCCCAGCCTGCCCACGCCATCTGCTACTGCGATCCCGCGGAGCCGTTCACCATCACGACCACCAACTGGGGCAAGGGCGCGAACTGCACGGAGGCCCGCAACCAGTTGCTGGCCAACACCGCGGCCGACGCCTACGCCGCTTGCGGCACCCCGACCTACACTTGCCTCGGAAACCTCGTCCTCACGACCGCGTGCCATGAGATCAGCCCTGGCATGTTCCAGGAGGACGGCTACCGCATGTACAAGTGCAAGACCTGCACCGATCCCATCGATCCGGATCCGCAGATGTAAAGGATTTCGGATTCGACCGGCCGGCGACGATGCCGGCCGGTCCCCTTTTGAACGGTTACTTCAACCCCAGCAGGTTCGCGAACAACCGGTACGCCCCCGGCACTCCGGCGGGGAGCTGCCGGAAGAAGGCGAGGCCGGTGTAGACGTAGTGGCCCTTGCCGAGCTTCGCCACCAGCAGACCGCCTTTGAGCTCCGGACCTCCGGGGTCCATCATCGACAGCAACGGCGTGTACGCCGGATCCCAGGTGCGCGCGAAGTAGAGGCCGCGCTCCTGAATCCAGCCGTTCCAGTCCTCGGCTCCGATCCGGTTCGGCGTCGTGAAGACGGGATGGTGGGGATCGATCACGTTGACCGGCGCCGTCTCGTCGGTCACCCGGTCGTGGGGACGGGCGATCTCCAGCGGGAAGGGCGCGAACTTGCCTTCGATGAATGGATATTGCTGGTATTGGACGATCACCAGGCCACCGTTGCGGGCGTAGTCGAGGATCCGCGGGTTGGCGCGCGCCAGGGCGGGATCGGTCTCGTAGGCCCGGCTGCCGACGACGATCGCGTCGTAGCGGCTGAGGTTCCCCGCTTCGAGATCCTTGGGGCCGAGCAGCTCCAGGGGCACTCCGATCTCCCGCAGAGTCTCGGGGACGCGGTCCGAGGCGCCCCGCACGTAGCCCACCCGCTTCAAGGCCGGCAGGCGCAGGTCCGCCGCCTGGATTTCCACCCTGGCCGGCCGCGGCTGGACCGTGGCGCGGATATGGGGGTAGTTCACGACGGGAACGGCGAGGTCGAACCGATGGCCGTCCTCCAGGACCGCGGCCAGTCGCAGAGATGTGTGCCCGGTCTTGAGCTCCTTGGGAGGAGCCACCGTCAGCTCCAGGTCGACGGGCTCCCCCGCGGCCGGCAGCGTGAAGGGACGCGGCGCGACCGCCGGCCAGGAGCCGCCCTCCGGCGTGGCCTCCAGGCGGCCGTTCACGGGCTCCTTGGCGTGCGAGATGAGGGTGACGTGGAGCTTCCGCGCCTCCCGGCTCTGGACCGGCCAGACCAGCAGGTCGTCCGCCGCCGCGACCTCGACCCTGGGGACGACCCGCAACGGCCGGCGCACCTCGCCCAGCGCCTGGTCCCGGTGCAGGTGGACGACCTCCCGTTCCAGGATGACCGGCACGCCGTCGATCAGGAAGCTGAAGTGGGCGGTCAGCGGCAATGGGCCGAAGGGCTCTCCGCGCTCGGCCGCCCGGGCTTCGCTCCAGTCGTAGAGGCCCCCCTTCAGCGGCTTGCGGAGGAAGTAAGGGACGCTGGGCGGCGCCGACGCCGGTACGGCGGGCTTCAGCTCCCAGGCCCCGAGCGCTCCCGCCGCCAGCTCCTTGGCCTCGCCGGCCATGGGCTCGCCCCCCCATTCCGGGGCCGGCTCCAGGGTGACGGTCGCCGCCGAGACCGGTCGCGCGCCGCTGTTCCATAGCGACGCCTGGAGAGTGAAGGTCTCGCCCGCCGTCAGCTCCTCGCCCGCCGTGGTGGCGTCCACCGCGACGCCGGCGGCGGCGGCCAGCCCGGCTTCGGCCACGTCGATCTTTTCGCGGATCAGCTCCAGGGCCGGGCGGTCGGCGGTCTGGCCCGTGCCGCGCAGCAGGTCCTCGGCCGTCCGCAGCCGCTTCAGGATCTCGACGAACGCCGGAACCGAGTCGCCCAGACGGGTGGGGTTCAGGGCCGTCCGCGCCCGCTCCGCCGCCGCCTGGGCGGCCTCCAGATGCTCCTCTACATTCCGCCGCCGCGCCGGATCGGCCACCGTCGCGGCGATGGCGCCGAGCCGGGTGTCGATCCCCGCGAAGAGGTCCTTGGCCTCCTTGCCGGCGCCGCCCTCGACCCAGCCGACCCGCGCCTCCTGGGGGCCCAGCCGCTGGATCTGTCCCATGTCCTGCGAGCGGTGCTGGCTGCGGCTCGCCATGGCGAGCTGGAAGATGGACTTGCCCGACAGGGGGTCCACCCCGCCCGTGGACATCGTCAGGGTGGTGGCGTCGCGGTCGAAGAAGGTGGAGCGGTAGAGGACCTGCGGCTTCCAGGAGGACAGGCCTTCCTCCGCGAGCTGGGGGACGGCGTCCGGATCGCCGGCCAGGGGGAAGGCGGCGTAGGCGGTCACCCCGGCGGCCTGGTGCTGGCCGTGGTTGGGATGGGGGACGCCGGGGAAGACCGAGACGATCACCTGCGGCTTGAAGCGGCGGATGACCCGGACGGCGTCCTCCACCAGCACGTCCTTGGGCCACAGCGTCAGGGTCTCCTCCAGGGAGCGCGTGTAGCCGAAGTCGTAGGCGCGGGTGAAGAACTGCCGGCCGCCGTCCACCGAGCGGGCCGCCAGCAGCTCGCGGCTGCGGAGGAGCCCGAGCCCCACACCCAGCTCGGGACCGATCAGGTTCTGGCCTCCCTCGCCCCGGCTCAGGGAGAGGTAGGCGGCCTCCCCGCCCATGCCCCGGGAGACGAGGGCGATCAGGGAGGTGTCCTCGTCGTCCGGATGGGCGGCGATCACCAGCAGCCGCTTGTGGGTCGAGAGCTTGGCCAGCGCCCGCTCGACGGCGGCCACGCCGCCGGTCGCGGCCGGTTCCAGGGGGGATGGCGAAGGGGCCACCTGCGCGGGCATCGGAGCGCGCAGGAATAGGAAGAAGAGGAGTATAGAAATCGGCTTTGCGGATCGACGCGTCATCGGGCTCTCCAGGGATCGTAGCTGCCAGGGCAGGCCGCCGGGAGTCTAGCACCGGGCTTCTCCTAGACACCCGCCGTCCGGCCGACGTAAGAATCTACAAAAAGCTGTGAGAGGGACGCACGGGAGCCCGGGATCTTGGTGCCCTCGACAACAACGTGACAAGCTGTTCGAATGGATCACATTTGAAGGAGCAAAAGATCATGATGTACTGTGTCCGACGCGCGTTCCCGGCCCTGTTGATCGCCGCCGTGTGCGCCTCCACCGCCCACGCGGCGGTCTACATCCCCACCAAGACGGCAGACACCAACGATGGCGCCTGCGATCCCAACGACTGCTCCCTGCGCGAGGCCGTCGCCGCCGCCAACCAGCACGCGGGCGACGACGTCATCCTGCTGCGTGCCGGGACCTATACGCTCACCCTGCCTCCCGCCGGCAATCCCGCCCACCTGGAGATCGACGACAACCTGATCGTTCTCGGGGACGGCGCCACCCGCTCGATCATCGACGGCGGCAACGTCGACGGCATCTTCTACGTCTTCGGCAACCGGAGCCTGGAGATCCGCGACGTGACGCTGCGCAACGGCCGGTCGCCGGGAGCGGGCGGCGCGATCCGCAACGACGGCGAGCTCATCCTGCTCCGCAGCGTCGTCTCGGGCAATTCCAGCATCGCCGGCTCCGGCGGCGCCGGCCTGGGGGGAGGCCTCGCCTCCGAGGGCGAGCTCACCGTGACCGACAGCGCCATCGTCAACAACACGTCCCAGGACGTCGGCGGCGGCCTGGCGGCCGGCGGCACCGTCAACCTCACCAACGTGACGATCTCCGGCAACCAGTCTACGGCCAGCTTCGGAGGCGGGCTCTACATCTTCTCCGACGGCCGGGCGACCCTGAACAATGTGACGGTCACGGGAAACGCCGCGGCGCAGAAGGGTGGCGGCGCGTTCATCGAGAACTCGGCTTTCATCGGCGTCTCTCCGAAGATCACCAACTCGATCCTCGCCGGCAACACAGCGTCTTCGGACCCGGACTGCTCCGGCGCCATCGACTCGGGCTTCGACATCATCGGCAACAACATGGGCTGCACCGGTCCCTCGGCCGCCAAGTCGGACATCGTGGGCACGCCGTCGAGCCCCCGCAACCCCGGTCTCGGCCCCCTGGCCGACAACGGCGGCTCCACGCCGACGCACGCTCTGCTCAACGGCAGCCCGGCTCTCAACTCCGCCAACCCGGCGGCGCCGGGAAGCGGCGGCAACGCCTGCGCGGCCACCGACCAGCGGGCAGCCGCCCGGCCGGGCAGCTTCCGCTGTGACATCGGCGCGTTCGAGAGGACGGCCGCCTGCGTGGCCGGCGGGAACACCCTCTGTCTGCACAACGGCCGCTTCAGGGTGACGGCGACCTTCCAGAACCAGGGCTCCACCCGCGCCGCCCAGGCTCAGGCCCTGACGGACGAGAGCGGGTTCTTCGCCTTCTCCAGTCCTTCGAACATCGAGCTGACCGTGAAGATCCTCAACACCTGCGCCACCAACAACCGCTACGGGGTGTTCCTGAGCGGCCTCACCAGCTCCGCGGTGACGGTCACGGTCACCGACCTCAAGGCGAAACAGACGAAGACCTACACCAACCCCACCGGCCGGGTCTTCCAGACGCGGCTCGACACCACCGCTTTCGCCTGCCCATAGCAGATGTAAAGGAAAGGGACCTCCAGGACAGCATGAAAGTCCTTGAGGTCCCTGGTGTCCTCGACGTCCTTGGCCTCACCGCTCCAGCCGGTCGTCCAGGGAGAGCTTCCCGGCGCCATGGAAGAGGAAGAAGAGCGCCGAGGCGAGCATTACGTAGACGGGGTAGCTGGCCTGCCAGGGAGCGCCGACGTAGCCGACGAAGAAGACGAAGACGAAGTGCAGGACCATCAACGCGCCGGCCTGCCGGGTCCACAGTCCCAGGATGAAGAGGAGGCCGCAGAGGGCCCGGGAGTAGACGGAGACGAAGGCCACCGCCAGCGGAAACGGAACGCTGCGGACCTGCAGGAAGTGCGCGAGCTCGACCATCCGCGCGTAGTCGAGGATGTTGTCCTGCGTGTCGCGGATCAGCTCCGCGCCGATCAGCAGCCGGAGAAAGAGAGGGCCGTACTCGGTGTAGGGCCTCATGAAAGCAAAGCCGAAAATCCTGCGGAACATCAAGCTCTCCTTATGTCCCAAGGGGCAATTCTTCAACGTACGGCGGCCCCTCTTAGGAGTTGCCGGCGCCGCGTCCGCCTTGACACATGCGGTATCCTCACCCTGCTATGGAGACGATCGCCCCCCCCGCCGCCATTACGCCGGAGCGCCCCGCCGCTCTGGATGAGCCTACGATGCAGGCCTACCGCCGGCTGGGCTACCTGCTGGCGGACCTCGACCCGATGCACCGCATTCCGCCCGAGGAGCAGCCGGGGCTCGAGCACACCGACCCCGCCACCGCGGAGTACGCGCGCCGTATCTATTGCGGCACCATCGGAGTCGAGTTCATGCACATCGGCGATCCCGCCCGCCGCAAATGGATCCGCGAGCGGATGGAGGGCGAGGTCCCGCCGGTGAACCAGGACCGCGTCCTGGAGCTGCTGACCCGGGCCGACACCTTCGAGCAGTTCCTCCAGTCCCGGTATCTTGGCACCAAGAGGTTCTCCATCGAGGGTGTCGACGCCCTGCTGCCGTGTCTGGACGAGATGCTGGAGGGCGCCGCCGAGCACCGCATCCAGCAGGTGGTCGTGGCCCTGAGCCATCGCGGCCGGCTCAACGTGATGGTCCACACGGTGGGGCGCAAGCCGGCGGAGATCCTCGCCGGCTTCGAGGACGTCGATCCGCGGAGCACCTTCGGCGGCGGCGATGTGAAGTACCACATGGGCGCCACTGGCGAGCACATGGGCAGGAACGGCCACCGGATCGGCATCCACCTGGTCTCCAACCCGAGCCACCTGGAGGCGGTCGATCCCGTGGCCCTGGGACGCGTCCGCGCCAAGCAGGTCCGGCTGGGCGACGAGAAAAACCATGACCTGGTCTTCCCCATCATCCTCCATGGCGACGCGGCCTTCGCGGGACAGGGCGTCCTGGCCGAGACGCTGAACCTCGCCGACCTCTCCGGCTACCGGGTGGGCGGCACGGTGCACGTCATCGTCAACAACCTGATCGGCTTCACCACCGAGCCGCGGGCCTTGCAGTCCTCCCGCTTCTCTTCGGATGTGGCGCGGCGCCTGCCGGTGCCCATCTTCCACGTCAACGCCGAAGACCCCGACGCCGTGGCCCGGGTGGCGCGCATGGCGGTCGAATACCGCTATGCCTTCAAGAGCGATGTGGTGGTGGACCTCATCGGCTACCGCCGGCACGGCCACAGCGAGGTGGACGACCCGACCATCACGCAGCCGCTCCTCTACAAGAAGATCCAGGCGCACCCGCCGCTCTGGAAGCTCTACGCCCGCTCCATCGGGATGCCCGACGAGGCCGACCGGCGGGCCGAGGCCATCCGGGCCGAGCTCGACACCGCCCACAAGGAGGCGGCGGCCCTCAAGGAGAAGCCGCTGCTGCGCACCCTGCCGTCCTACTGGGACCACTACCAGGGCGGCTGCTGGCTGCCGGAGCACGAGGTGAAGACCGGACTGCCGGCCGGGGAGATCGCCGCGCTGACCGGGCCGCTCACCACCGCGCCCGAGAGCTTCCACGTCCACAAGAAGATCCAGGCCCTGCTCGCCCAGCGGGCGGAGATGGGACAGGGGAAGCGGCCGATCGACTACGGCATGGCCGAGGCCCTGGCCTTCGCCTCGCTGGTCAAGGCTGGCACCCCGGTCCGCCTCTCCGGCCAGGACTGCCGGCGCGGCACCTTCAACCAGCGGCACTCGGTGCTGATCGACGTCGAGGAGGCCTCGGAATACACCCCGCTGCAGCACGTGGCTCCGGGCCAGGCGCTCTTCGAGGTCTACGACTCCATGCTCTCCGAGGCCGCCGTCCTCGGCTTCGAGTACGGCTTCAGCCGCGATTACCCCGAAGCCCTGGTCTGCTGGGAAGCGCAGTTCGGCGACTTCGCCAACGGCGCGCAGATCATCATCGATCAGTTCATCACCGCCGGCGAGGACAAGTGGGGCCTGCTCTCGGGCGTCGTCATGCTCCTCCCGCACGGCTACGAGGGCCAGGGTCCGGAGCATTCCAGCGCCCGCATCGAGCGCTACCTCCAGCTCTGCGGCGAGGACAACATCCAGGTCTGCCAGCCCTCGACCGCGGCCCAGTACTTCCACATGCTGCGCCGGCAGGCCCTGACGACCTGGCGCAAGCCGCTGGTGGTCTTCACCCCCAAGAGCATGCTGCGCCACAAGGATTCCTCTTCGACCGTGGAGGATCTGGGCCGCGACAACTTCCTGAAGGTGGTCGAGGACCCGGACGTCCAGGATGCCCGGCGGGTGCTGCTCTGCACGGGCAAGGTAGGCCACGAGCTGAGGCGGGAGCGCGAGCGCCGCAAAGACACCTCGACGGCGGTCTTCTTCCTCGACCAGCTCTACCCGTTCCCGCGCCGGGATCTGGAGGCGGCGTTCGCGAAGCATCCGAACGTGCGGGACGTGGTCTGGGTGCAGGAGGAGCCGGCCAATATGGGAGCGCTCTTCTTCGTCCAACCCCGCCTCGAGCGCCTGCTCGGACGGCACGTCCGCTCGGTGAAGCGCTCCGCCAGCGGCAGCCCCGCCACCGGCTCCGCCAAGGCCCACACGATGGAGCAGCAGACGCTGCTGTCGTTGGCGTTCACGACGGGCGGTTAAAGGCGAGCACGGCCGGAAAACAAGGACATAAAGGACCTGTGGCCAAGGCGACCCTGGCGTTCGTGGGGATCCTGGTCGGATTGGTGGTGATGGCCGTGGTCGGCCCGGTGCTGCTGGTGGTGGGAATGGCGCTTCTGCCGTTCGCGATCCTCGCAGGCCTGGCCTGGGTGGCGGTCGCCGCGCTGATCTGATCCCGATGAGGAAAGGGCGTCCGGGCCGGACGCCCTTTCTGCATAGGGGGAGATTTACTCCACTTCCTGGCTGAACCAGGCCCGCAGGGGGCTCATGCCCTGGCGGCGCGCCACACGCGCGCGCATCCGCTGCATCCGGCCCCACCGCATCAGGTTCGCACCCCACTGCTGCTCCATCGCGAAACCGGCCACAGCTCCAACCAACAACGTCCCGACGAAAGTCAACATCACACCACCTCGTAAAAAAGAGAAAAGAGTCCTACGACTTCAGCCCTACCCCCAGCGGGTACTCACGCAGGGGGTCAGTGCAAGTCCTACCATACCCCTTTGCCTATTTTGTAGAACGAGAGTCTAACCTCCACCCCCTCACCGCGTCAACCGGGAAAGCGTCGCGGCGGCGGCATGACCTTGTACGGAGAAGGGGGCCGAAGCGTTGCGGCACGAGGCTTGCTGCACCTGCTGCGTCTCCCTTTCGGAAAGGTTGTCATGGCAGAGACTATCCAGCTTTCGACCCTCAGGCGCACTCTGCGCCGCACGTTCGGCTTCCGGTCCCTGCGCGAAGGCCAGGAAGAAGTGATCCGCTCGATCCTCGAGGGGCGCGACACCCTGGCCATCATGCCCACCGGCGCCGGCAAGTCGCTGTGCTACCAGCTTCCCGGAGCCCAGCTTCCGGGCACCACCGTCATCGTCTCCCCCCTGCTCTCCCTGATGAAGGATCAGGTGGACAAGCTCCAGGAGCTGGGCATCGACGCCGCCCAGGTCAACAGCACGCTCACCGCCAGCGAGGAAGGCGAGGTCCTGGAGCGGATCCAGAAGGAGCAGCATGAATTCGTCTTCGTCACCCCGGAGCGGCTGACCCAGCCGGAGTTTTTGGCGATGCTGCGGACCAACAGGATCGACGTCTTCGTGATCGACGAAGCTCACTGCATCTCCCTGTGGGGGCACGACTTCCGGCCCTCTTACCTGCACCTGCGCGAGGCCATCGCGGCCTTGGGCGATCCCCCCGTCCTGGCCCTGACCGCCACCGCCACCCCCGAGGTGGTGGAGGACATCCGCCGCCAGCTCGGCCGCGAGGACATGGAGGTCGTCGACATCGGGGTCTACCGCGAGAACCTCCGGTTCGAGGTGATTCCCGCCCCCCGCGAGGACTCGAAGCGGGAGACCCTGGCCCGGCTGCTGGGCGAGATGGAGGGCACGGGGATCGTCTACGTGTCGACGATCAAAGACTGCGAGGCGGTCACGGAGTACCTGGAGAGCCTGGGCTTTTCCGTGGCCCGTTACCACGGCCGGCTTGGGGCCCGGGAGCGCAAGCGCACCCAGGACCGCTTCATGGCCGGCGAGCTGAAGGTGATCGTAGCCACCAACGCCTTCGGCATGGGGATCGACAAGCCGGATATCCGGTTCGTCCTCCACTACAACCTCCCGGGCTCTCTGGAGTCCTACTACCAGGAAGCCGGCCGGGCCGGCCGCGACGGCGAGCCCGCCCGCTGTGTCCTGCTTTACCAGCCCGAGGACAAGAACACCCAGATCTTCTTCCTCAACGGCCGCTATCCCAAGGTCGAGCACTTCGACGCCGTCTACGCGGCCCTGGAGCGGACCAAGGCGGACCGCCAGGAGGTCGCCGTCGACGAGATCCACCGCCGTGCGAAGGAGGTCCCGCAAACCAAGCTGAAGGTGGTGCTGGCGGCGATGAAGGATCTGGAGATGGTCAGCGAATCCTCGCCTGGGCTCTACCGCCTGCTGCGGGCGGGCCTCTCCGACGAGGAGCTGGAGGAGATGGCGAGGCGCTACGAGGCGCGGTCCGAAGCCGACCGCGACAAGCTGCGGCGCATGGTGCTCTACGCCCAGACGGCGCTCTGCCGCTGGAAGGCCATCGTCGAATACTTCGGCCAGGACCTGGGGAAGGACCGTTGCGGCAACTGCGACAACTGTTCGCACCCCATCCGGGAATTGGCCGCCCCGCCGCGCGCCGAGATCCCGGTGCGGCCGCCGCGCGACTCCGGCGAGGTGCTCCCCCTGCCGCCCATCCTGGGCGTCCGCGATCCGGCGGACCTCAAGCCCGGGGACTCGGTCACCCTGCCGATGTTCGGCATCGGGAAGGTCCGGTCGATGGACGACCGGAGCCTCGTGATCCAGTTCTCCGAGGAAGTGCGGGAGTTCCGGCGCTAGGGCCGCTTTTCGGGGGCCGGAGCGGACGGCTCCGGTCCCTCAAAGGGGCTGTGCAGTTGCACCGGCGCCGAGGAGGTCTTCTTCAGCCGCAGGTTGAGCATCTCCACGAAGATCGAGAAGCCCATGGCGAAGTAGATGTAGCCCTTGGGGATGTGCTGGCCGAGCCCGTCCGCCACCAGGGCCATGCCGATCAGCAGCAGGAAGGAGAGGGCCAGCATCTTGACCGTGGGATGGCGGTCGACGAATTCGCTGACCGGCCCGGAGGCGAACATCATCACGGCCACCGCGATGACCACGGCGGTGATCATCACCGACACCTCGTTGGCCATGCCCACGGCGGTGATGACCGAGTCCAGCGAAAAGACCAGGTCGAGAGCGAGGATCTGCGCGATGACCGCGCCGAACGAGGCCGCCACTTTGGCACTGCCATGCCCCTCCTCGCCTTCCAATTTGTCGTGGATCTCCCGCGTGGCCTTGAAGAGGAGGAAGAGGCCGCCGATGAGCAGGATCAGGTCGCGCCCGGAGACCCCGTGGTTGAGCACCTCGAACAGCGGATCGGTCAGCCGGGCGAGCCAGGCGATGGAGAGGAGGAGCGCGATGCGCATGAACATGGCCAGGCCCAGGCCGACCTTCCGCGCTTTCCCCTGCTGGTCCTTGGGCAGCTTCCCGGCCAGGATGGAGATGAAGATGATGTTGTCGATGCCGAGGACGATCTCCAGCACCGTCAGCGTCAACAGCGCGATCCAGCTCTCGGGACTGCTCATCCAATCGAACCAGCTCATCTAAGTCTCCCTTTCCTCCGCCTGCCCCCGCCGGGGAGGCGGATTCTATCTCAGGGGCTCCCGGGAGCCCATGGCATAATGTGAAGCTGCATGAGCGATACAACGACCCGCGGCATCCGGGTCCAGGCGCAGAGCTTCTACGATGAGGATCGCAGCTCTCCCCAGGAGAGCTACTACTTCTTTTCCTATCAGGTGCGGATCTCCAACCAGGGGTCGGAGACCGCACAGCTCGTCAGCCGCGAATGGATCATCACCGACGGCAACGGCGACACCCAGCGGGTGCATGGTCCCGGCGTCGTGGGCGAACAGCCGGTGCTGGCCCCTGGAGACGAGTTCGAATATACGAGCTTCTGCCCCCTTCCCACGCCGGTCGGCTCCATGCACGGCTCGTACCGTATGGTGCTGTCGACCGGCGAGAGCTTCGAGGCCGAGATCTCTCCCTTCTCGCTGGCTGTCCCCCATGCGGTGAATTAGGCGCTGGAAAAGCTGGGGTTGTAGGCCGCCCTCCCGACACGGACGTACAGGGACCGGCAAGGACGATCACGGTCTTCCTTGTCGGTCCCTGTTCGTCCGTGTTTGTCTGTGTTCGTCCGTGTTCTTCCCTACCCCTTCGCCTTCAACCGCGCTTTCTGCTCCGGAGTGAGCACGTCCGGCATGGGGCCGCCGAAATAGCTCCAGGAGTTCAACGCGATGGCCTGCGCCTCCGTGAGCTCCAGGGCGAGCAACTCGGGGTGGACCGTCCGCAGCGAGTGCTTGGGTTCGATGAAGCGCGGCTGGCCGGCGCGGACCTCGACCTCGGACGCCGGCAGGTGCTTCTTCGCCCGCTCCGCGACTTCCCGGTCCGGGGCGATCAGGGCGTAAAAGGAGCGCTGCCGCTTGAGCGCCTCGGCGATACGGCCCACGTCCGTCCGCGCCGGGTCGTACTCCACTGCCACGATCTCGTTGCCGCCCAGGCTGCCGATCCGGGTGCGGACCACGCCCGGGACGCGGCCGATCGTGGCCTCGCCGGTCCAGTAGCAATACATGGAGAAGACCGCCGTCTCGGTCGGAGGGGCGGCGTGCAGGGTCAAGGTGAGGCCTCCCAGGAGGAGGGCGGCGATCCAGAGGGTTGCGCGTCGGTACATCTCACTACCTCCCACGGGATGCTACGGGAGGCGGCGCGCCTCTGGATCGCCTGTCGTCCGCGCTAGATCTCCAGCTTCCTCAGCGACCGCCGGACCAGCCAGAAGCAGAGCAGGGCGAACATCACCAGCGCGCTCCACCGCGCCTCCTCGCCGAAGATGCCGAGGAGGTTCAGCTCCCGCCCGATGGCCGCCGTCGTGGTGAAGCCCGACAGGGCGTCCACGGAGATCAGGACAGCTACAAGGAGGCCGCTGATGGAGCCTCCCGCTACCAAGCCGGTGGAGAAGAGCATGCCGGAGGAGAGCTCCGACTCGGCATCCGCCAGCTTCTCACCTTTCCTCTCCCGCAGCCGGTCGGAGATCCAGCGCATGGCGCCGCCGACGAAGATCGGGAAGGTCGTCGAGATGGGTAGGTAGGCGCCCACCGCCCAGGCCAGGCCCGAGACGCCGCAGAGCTGGACCACCACCGCCAGGGCCGCGCCCACGAAGATGAAGCCCCAGGGCAGGTCCTGGGAGAGCACGCCCTGGATAATCACCGCCATCAGGGTGCCCTGCGGCGCCGGCAGGCGCTCGCCGCCGATCGGGCCGTACGCCGAGGTGTGCAGGAAATGGAGGGTAATGGCGATCACCGACGCCGAGGCCAGCACGCCGATGAGCAGGCCGATCTGCTGCCGGATCGGCGTCGCGCCCACCAGGAATCCGGTCTTGAGGTCCTGCGAGGTGGCGCCGGCGTTGGCCGCCGCGATGCAGACGATGGCCCCCACGCAGAGCGCCGCGCCTTGGTAGAGGTCGCCGCCCAGGCCCATGGCCAGGAACAGCAGGGTGGTGCCCAGCAGGGTCGCGATGGTCATGCCCGAGATCGGGTTCGACGACGAGCCGATCAGGCCCACGATGCGGGACGAGACCGCCACGAAGAAGAAGCCGAAGACCAGGATCAGGAACGCGGTCAGCAGGTTGCCGGGGAAGCCGCCGGTGGGCAGGTTGGGCAGGAAGGCGATGATCAGGACCAGGACCACCGCGCCGATCGCCACCCAGGAGATCGGGATGTCCCGCTCGGTCCGCTTGGCCGCGGACGCGGCGGCGCCGGAGCCCCGCAGATCGCGCAGGGAGTCGCGCACCGAGGAGTAGATCACCGGCAGGGTCCGCAGCAGGGTCATCAGGCCCGCCATGGCCACCGCGCCGGCGCCGATATAGCGGATGTAGGCGCGGTAGAACCAGGCGGACGGCGGGTTGCTGTTGATCCAATCCTGCGTGAACTTGAGCTTGAGGAGGTCCTCGTGCACGACCGAGTCCGGCACGAACATCGAGAGCAGCGGGATCAGGACCAGCCAGGAGAGCACCGAGCCCGAGACCATGATGCCGGCGATGCGCGGGCCGATGATGTAGCCCACGCCCAGGTACTCGGGCGTGACCTCCGAGGTCAGCGAGACGTTCTTGTACGCCGCCGTCGGGCCGGTGGTGAACGCGAAGGTCTCGCGCCAGAGGTGGAGGATCTTCTGCAGGACCGTGTACCCGAGGGCCACCCAGAAGCCGGCGAACACGGTCTTGGCCATGGCGCCGCCCTTTTCGCCGGCGATCAGCACCTCGGCGCAAGCCGTGCCCTCGGGGTAGGGCAGCTCGCCGTGCTCCTTGACGATCAGCGCCCGGCGCAGCGGCACCATCAGCAGCACGCCGAGGACGCCGCCCACGGCGGCCAGGGTCGCGATCTGGAGCTTCGCGAAGTAGTCCGCGCCCCCGGCGATGAAGAGGAAGGCCGGGGTGGTGAAGACGACGCCCGCGGCGACCGATTCGCCTGCCGAGCCGATCGTCTGCACGATGTTGTTCTCCAGGATCGTCGAGTTGCCGAGCCTCTTGAACACCGCGATCGCCAGCACGGCGATCGGGATGGACGCCGAGACCGTCAGGCCCGCGCGCAGGGCGAGGTAGACGGTGACGGCCCCGAACAGGATGCCGAAGAGGGCCCCCAGGATCACCGCTTTCGCCGTGAACTCGGGGATGGACTGCTCCGGCGGGATGTACGGCTTGAACTCGGCGGGTCTTTTCTCCACGGCCTGTGCTGGCTGGACGTGTGCCAAGGCAGTCTCCTTTCGGGAAAAGAACCCATGGATGCTAGCACATACGATCCGGCCCTCAGCCCACCTGCCGGTATCGGATCACCCGCGGCAGCGAGCCCATCAGGTTCTTGATGCGCGGCCTCAATCCCTGGATGTAGGGCATCTGGCCATGGGCGTCCAGGGCCGCTTCCGATTCCCACTCCTCGACGAATACGAACTCCACGTAGTGCTCGCCCTTGAGGGACCGTAAAAGGTCATAGCGGATGCAACCCGGCTCCTGGCGGGTGGGCTCGATGATGTCCCGGAGGACCTTCTCCATCTCGTCTTCCTTGCCCATCTCGGCCAGGAAGGTCGCGATCACGTGAACGGTACCCTGCGGCATGACATCCCTCCCGGGGTAACGGGTTCCGGCGCGGGAGTATACAGCCCGCGCCGTTTCCTCACCGCGCCGGCGTCAGCCGCAGCCGGTGGACCGCCGGTCCGGGCAGGAACGGCGTCGGCCGGCCCTCCTCCCAGGCGTCGTGACCCTTGAAGTAATAAGGCGACATCGGGTGCCCGCTCTGGCCCACGGGCATGTGGAAGAAGCCCGCCTCCTCGTGGCCGGGCGAGACCACCAGCCGCTCCGAGGCGCCGGAGTCCGGCCCTTGGACGCGCGGCATGTCCTCATCTCCCGGGAGCTGCCGCGCCGGCACGTCCAGCCACCGGCCGAGGGCCGGCACGGCTTGGCTCAGCGGGTGCTGGATCTGCGTCGTGTTGCGCTCGCCCCAGGTGCGGTCCGCCAGAGCGCCCTGTTCTCCGTAGTACTCCAGCATGTCGTCCGCGGCGCCGAGGAGCTGCTCGTCCCAGGTCTTGACTCCAGGGTCGAGAAGATGGGCCGGCCGCTCGGTGACGATCCGCCACAGCGGACCCTCGAACTGATGGGTCGGCCCGACGCGCTCCTCCGGAGGCTTCTCCGCCTGGCCCAGCAGGGAGTCGAAGACCCGCTCCGTGACGAAGTTCCGGTACGCCCGCACCAGCCGGTAGGCCGCCGAGTCCACCGAAGCGCGGCCGGTCCAGGTCGTCTCCACCAGCCGGCGCAGCTCGGCCCGTTGCGGATGTCCCTTCACGGCTTCCGGGCTCAGCACCTTCAGGAGCAGGCCGCGCCAGTGCTCCAGGAACACCGCCCGGTCGTCGAGCTGGATGGCCAGCAGGTCCTTCGGCGTCGCCTTCTCCAGCTTCATGAGATCGTCGCGGATCTGCCGGGCGCGGGCGCCGAGGGCGTAGCCGCCGTTCCCGATCGCCGCCAGCATCTCCCCGTCCACCACCCGGGCGTTGGCGGTCCAGATCCTCCCCGACGGCGGGTCCACGAGGCGCGGCGCCTCCTCCGGCGCCAGCCAGCCGTCCCAGCGGCGGGTGCCGTCGGCCCAGGAGGTGGGGACCCTGCCGTCGAAGCCCACGCGGCGGGGAATCCGGCCCATGATCGTCCAGCCGATCCTGCCCGTCCGGTCCGCCACCACGAAGTTCTGCGGCGGGATGCCCGAGCGGTTCGCCACCGCCATGGCGTCCTCCAGCGTGCGCGCCCGCTCCAGGCCGACCATCCCCTCCAGGTTGACCGCCTCCGGGTGGTACGCCGTCCAGGCCAGGACGCGCGGACGGCCGCGATGGTCGGTGTCGATCACCGGCCCCCAGATGCTTTCCTTCACTTCCAGGACTTCGTCCTTTCCGCCCTTGGCCCGAAGCGTCTCCTTCACTTTCGTGAACGGACGGAAGCCCTGAGGAGTCCTGTACATGTCGGGGTTCCGGGGATCGACCTCCAGCACCACCATGTCGGTCCAGTCGCCGTAGCTGTTGGTGAAGCCCCAGGCCACATGCCCGTTGCTTCCCACCACCACCGCGGGCGTGCCCGGCAGCGTCACGCCGGTGATCCGATGGTGGCCGCCGGCGCCGTCGGGCCAGGTCAGCGAGGCCCGGTACCAGGTGTTCGGGATCTGGATCCCCAGGTGCATGTCGTCCGCCAGCAGCGCCCGGCCGTCGGCGGTGTGGGTGCCGGCCACCGCCCAGTTGTTGCTGCCCACGGCCGTCTCGCGTTCCTCCCGGCCGCGCCGATGGACCGGGCGGCGGAGCGAGGCCGCCTTCGGCGGCGCCGGACGCTGCCGCAGATCGAACACCTCCGGCCCGGGGATGGGCGGCGTGGCGATGACCTCTCCCACTACCGGCGCGTCCCACTCCGTGCCGACCGGCGTGAGGAAATCGAACATCGGCTGCGGCAGGGTGTCGTGCAGGAATCCGAGATCCCCCTCGTTGCTGCCGTCCTCGTCGTGCAGCTCGATGAACATGGCCAGGATCGCCAGGATCGAGTCCTCCGGCCGCCAAGGCGCGGGATCGGTCCGCAGCGCCAGGTACTCGAACGGCTTCTCGCCCAGGGACGCCAATCCGGCGTTGACACCCTCGGTATAGACCGCGAGGACGGCCTTCTCCTCGGGGGAGGCCGCGGCCAGCGTCCGCCGGGCCCGGTCGCGGAAGCGATGGACCCGGTTGCGGCCGTCCGCCTTCAGAACCGCAGAGCCGATGATCTCCCCTAGCTCGCCGGCCGCCTGGCGCCGCAGCAGGTCCATCTGGAAGAAGCGGTCCTGGCCGTGAAGGAATCCCAGCGCCCGCACGATGTCCAGCCGGTTGGCGCCCCGGATCGTGGGAACGCCGAGCTCGTCCCGCTCCACCTCCACCGGAGCGGAGAGCCCGGTAAGGGCCACCTCGCCGTCGAGCCGCGGCAGGCTCGCCTTCATCCGGCCCCGGAACCACAGCCCGCCCGCCACGGCGGCCAGGGCCAGCACGGCGAGCAGGATCAGCAGAGCCGTCAGGACGCGGCGCAGGACGTGCTGGCCACGGCGGGGACGCGCGTCCGGGAACGTCCCGGGATCAGGAGTTGCCATGGGCTGGGACATGCCGGCCTCCTCTCTGCAACACAGATTGGACAGCATTTAATTTTCTTTTTGACAAGGCGCCGCCCCCCTTCTTAGAATGCGCGTCGCGTTGAATTCTAAAAGAGGATTCAGCCTCGATTCTACTCGACCCGGCGTCTCAGGAGCCCGGCCATAGTGGTTGTGTGCTTCTCTCCACGTTGAAGGAGTATGTAATGTCCAAGAAGTTGTTGCTCGCCTCCCTGGTGCTCTGCCTGTTCTTCTTCGGCGGCGCGCCCCTGGCCTTCGCGGGCCAGGCTGACCCGGAGGCCCCCACCACGGATCTTATCGAGAAGATGACCAGCGAGGGGTGGCGGCAGGTCGCGGAGGGAGTGTTGCAGCGGACGCGCGGGGGAGAGAGCGCGGTTGAATCGTTCGCTTACGGCCCGGAGGGATTCCAGTGGCTCGAGCAGGAGCTGTTCAAGCAGCTCGAGCTGATGCAGAAGGAGCAGCAGGCCCATCCATCCAAGAAACTGGCGCGGACCATCGAGCGGCAGAAGCGGGAGATCGTCAAGATCCAGCAGGCTCTGCGGAACAACGAGATCCCGACCCTGCAGGAGAAGGTCATCATCAACGGCTGTGACATATCCTATGGAGCGCACGCGGACGCCTTCCATCAGACGGCGTATCAGGGAGTCGGAGCGATCGCGGACGCCTACTTCTACAACAACTGTGGATACAGCGGCCACACCGAAGCCTATGTGTCTCTTCAGGCTACCTGGAACGGCGTCACCTCTACGCACTCGGTCTTCGATCCCAAGGACGGCCAGAACATCCGCAGCGACGCCAGTTGGAGCCTCCAGGGCAACTCCAACTGCTACTCCTATGCCTCAGGGTACGTGAGCAGCCCCGGCCTCGGCATCTCGTATTTTGTCTCGGACAGCAACAGTCAGTGCCCGCCGCCGCCGGTCGACGTCGTGATCAGCGGTCCTACATCCTCCTCCATCCTGGGCTATAACTGCCGGACGCTGACCTGGACGGCTTCGGCTTCGGGCGGCACCCCTGGTTACTCTTACGCCTGGTATCGCGACGGCTACTACGTGGGTTCGGGGTCGAGCTACTCCGACACCTTCTGCGGCAGCAACTACGCCTGGACGGAGTACGTCAACCTTTCGGTGACCGCCACCGACAGCGTGGGCACCTCAGACACGGACACCCATTCCACGACGATCAACTACTTCCGCAACACCACGACCTGCGATCCATACGATCCCTATAAGTCGGCGGCTCTCCCTTACTGCCCGCAGGAGCCCATTTACTAAAGCCCACCGGATCAAGGGGCCGCTTCGGCGGCCCCTCGCCTTCTTTCTGGAACAGGTAGGGTTCTCCGCAACTTCTGTCTTATTCCTAAACATCGATGTATCATGGCTGAGCCCCGGCCATTCCGGTGGGGACACCCCTCAGGAGGAGCTCGCCATGATGAAGACGCTGTTCGCCGGTCTCCTGATCTGCCTTTGCGCTCTCGGCGCCCCGGGTCCGTCGCTGGCCCAGGCCGACCGCGACGCCGGCGACGACCCGCTCTCAAGGCTACAGAAGGAAGGATGGGCGATCGTCCAGGACGGCGTCCTGCAGCGCCAGCCGAAGCCCGGCGAGGTCGAGACCTTCGTCTACGGCGTCGAGGGGTTCACCTGGAAGCTCCAGGACCTGCGGGCGCAGCTCCGGAAACTCCGGGCTGAGCTGGAAGCCAACCCTACCCCCGAGTTGCGGCGGGCCATCGCGAGCCACCGGAAGGTGATCGCGAGCACTCTGGAGACGATCGAACGCGCCCGGGCGTCCGGGGAGGACGGCGAGCCGGTCGCGCTCAAATCGCTGTGCTACTCCGGGATCAAGTACGACGCGGAAGCCTCCTACAAAACGGACCGCCAGGGCACCTGGGCCGACGCCAGCGCCGAGTTCAGCGTCCCCGGCGACTGCTCCGGTTCGGGCGAGGTGTACGCGTATGCTTTCGCCAAGACGACCGTGAACGGCGCTCCCACGACCGCGACGGTGACGGACGGTCCCAGGAGCGGCTCCAACGTCAGCGCCGCCGCAGACGCCAACCGGAACGGCGGGCCCCAGTGCGAGTCGTACGCCTTTGCGAGCGTCACGGAGGGCCTGAGCTCCTACAGCAAGGCGAAGACCAATGAAAGCTGCGCTTGGCCGGCGCCGCCTTACGTGTCGGTCAAGTCCGACAAGCCTCACGAGATCTGGCTCGATGAATTCGAATGCGTCACCATCACCTGGACGGTCAACATCTCCGGCGGCGTTCCAGGCTACACGTCCAGGATCTACCGCAACAATGTGTTCCTGAAGAACGGCACCTCTTACTCCGAGACGGTCTGTAACGACAACGAAGGAACATACGAATGGGCGGGCGCCGACATTACGATCCGGGCCGACGTGACGGACAGCGCGGCGCAGTCCACCTCCGCATCCCAAAGGACGAACGTCATCTTCATCCACTGGAGACCGTAAAGGAGCTCGAGATGAATAAAAGGTTCCTGCTTGCCTGTCTCCTCTTGTCACTGCCGGTATTCGGCGGCACTGGAAACGATCCTCTCCTCAAGCTCCAGAGGGAGGGCTGGGAGGTCGTGCAGGACGGCGTCCTGCGGCGCGAATTGAAGCCTGACGAGGTCGAGACGTTCGTATTCGGCGAGGCCGGATTTACTTGGAAGCTCCAGGATCTCCAGGCCCAGCTCCAGGTCCTGAGACAGGAATTCCAGGCCCGCCCCACGCCTGAGCTGCGGCGTGCCATCGCCAGCCATCGCAAGGTGATCGCGAGCACCCGGGAAATGATCGAACGCGCCCGCGCCGCCGAGGCGGGCGGCGAGACCGCTGTGCTCAAGTTCGGCTGTGACGCCATCATCCACTACAACGCGGACGCCTCTTATAAAACGGACCGCCAGGGCACCTGGGCGGACGCGAGCGCCGATTTCGCTCCTCCCGAGGGCTGTACCTCGGGTACCGGCGAGGTCTACGCGTACGCCTTCGCCAAGACGACGGTGAGCGGCGCTCCCACCACCGCGACGGTGACGGACGGCCCCAGGAGCGGCGCGAACGTCAGCGCCGCCGCGGACGCCAACCGCAACGGCGGGGCCCCGTGCGAGTCCTACGCCTTCGCGAGCGTGACGAGCAGCTCCCTGAATTCCACCTCGTACAGCAAGTCGAAGACAAATGAAAGCTGCCCGTGGCCGGCGCCGCCCTACACCTCGATCGTGTCCGACAGCCCTGTCGACATCACGCTCGATGAAAACGAATGCGTCACCATCACATGGACTGTCAGCACTTCCGGCGGCGTTCCCGGCTACACCACCAGGATCTACAGCAACGGCGTGTTCCAGAAGACCGGGACCACTTATTCGGAGGAGGTCTGCCACGATTACTCGCGGGAGGGCAGGTATTTCGACCTCACCATCCGGGCGGACGTGACGGACAGCGCCGCGCAGACCAGCTCCGCCTCTCATACGACGGAGTTTTTCTTCTACAACTGGAGGCCATAAGGCCCCCTCTCGGCGGGGAGGGTCCGGATATAGACTCTCCCCGCCATGGCCGACACGACCTACCCCGACCTCCGCGCCTTCCTGGACCAGCTCCGCCGCGACGGCGACCTCGTGACCGTCGAGGCGCCGGTGGAGGCCCGGCTGGAGATCGCGGAGATCCATCGCCGGGTGATCGCGGCCGGGGGGCCGGCCCTGCTGTTCACCAACGTGCAGGGCGCCGACTTCCCCGCCGTCACCAATCTCTTCGGGACGCAGCGCCGGGCCGAGATGGCTTTCGGGGCGCGCCCGCTGCGGCTCATCCGGCGGCTCGTCCATCTCGCCGAGACCCTGCTTCCCCCTACGCCCGGCAAGCTCTGGGGCGCCCGTGACGTGGCCCGCGAGGCGCTGCGCATCGGCTCTTCCCGGCGCGGCTCGGGACCGGTGACCGAGGTCGTCACCTCCGACGTCCGCCTCGACCGCCTGCCCGCCCTCACCACCTGGCCCGAGGACGGCGGCCCGTTCATCACCCTGCCGCTGGTCTACACCGAGCACCCGGACGGCAAGGGGCACAACCTGGGGATGTACCGGCTGCATGTCCACGACGCCCGCAGCACCGGCATGCACTGGCAGATCGGCAAGGGCGGCGGCTTCCACTACGCCGTCGCCGAGTCGCGGGGCCAGGCCCTGCCCGCGACCGTGTTCCTGGGCGGCCCGCCGGCCCTGATCCTCGCCGCCATCGCGCCGCTGCCGGAGAACGTCCCCGAGCTGATGCTGGCCTCCCTGATCGCCGGCGAGCGCCTCAAGCTCGTCGCGCCCGGCGTGGGACCCCACCCGCTGGTGGCCGCGGCCGAATTCGCGCTGATCGGCAAGGTGCCGCCGCGCGTGCGGCGTCCCGAGGGTCCCTTCGGGGATCATTACGGGTATTACTCGCTCCAGCACGACTATCCGGTTTTCGAGGTGGAGAAGATCGCCCGCCGCAAGGACGCGATCTATCCCGCCACCGTGGTGGGCAAGCCGCGGCAGGAGGACTTCTTCATCGGCGACCTGCTCCAGGAGTTGCTCTCGCCTCTCTTCCCGCTGGTGATGCCGGCGGTCGAGCAGCTCTGGTCCTACGGCGAGACCGGCTATCACTCGCTGGCGGGCGCGGTGGTCAAGCAGCGCTACAAGCGGGAGGCGATGGCCTCGGCGTTCCGCATCCTGGGCGAGGGCCAGCTTTCGTTGACCAAGTTCCTGCTGGTCGTGGACCGGAACATCGATCTCAAGGATTTCCGCGCGACGCTGATCCATCTCCTCGAGCGCACCTATCCGGAGACGGATCTCTACGTCTTCTCCAACCTTTCGATGGACACGCTCGACTACACCGGCCCGGTGGTGAACGAAGGCTCGAAGGGCGTCTGGCTCGGCCTGGGGGATCCGGTACGGGAGCTTCCCAAAGGTTTCGCGGCGCCCGAGATCCCGCAGGGGCTCACGGACGTCCACGTCTTCTGCCCGGGCTGTCTGGTGGTGGGAGGGCCTTCCTATCAGGACGATCCCGGCGCCGCCGCCCGTTTCGCGTCGCATCCGGCCTTCGCGGGCTGGCCGCTGGTGGTGCTCACGGACGAGCCGCGCCGCGCCGCCGCGAGCCCGATCAATTTCCTCTGGACCACCTTCACCCGTTTCGAGCCGGCGGCGGACATCCACGCCGCGGGCACGGAGCTGGTGCGTCACCACATCTCCTACAAGCCCCCGATCGTGATCGACGCCCGCATGAAGCCCTGGTATCCCAAGGAGCTCTTCGCGGACGAGCAGACCGCCGCGACGGTCAGCCGCCGGTGGAAGGAGTACTTCCCAAGCGGCAAGGTGGAGATGGGGGATTCAGGGGCGGGGCATCTGACACCCTGAATCCCAATGTATTTAAGCACGCATCCTTATAGAAACGGCGCGCACTCCAATGTATTTAAGCGGAGATCCACCGAAAACGGGCCCGCACCCATTGTGAAACGGGTCCAACCTGCCGCAAAACGACCGCGCAACCCTGGAAAACGGCCGTCTCACTTGTATTTAAGCGCGAATCGCTATGTATTTAAGCCGGATTCCAATGTGTTTCCGCTTCAATACATTGTGTGGAGGCCGTGGAACAATGTGGAACGCTCCGTTTCTTGCCGGAGAGCGGGGCGATACAACGGGTCAGCCGGCGGTCTCTTTACGAGGCCGCGCGTTTCCGGAAGGCCCGCGCGGTGTCCTTGTTGACGGCGACCGCGATATTGGGGCTGAGGCGCGTCAACCACCAGAGAAGGCGCGCGTAGAACGGGAAGACGACCACCGCCTTGTTGCGCTCGACGCCGCGCAGGACGGCGCGGGCCGCGGCGTCGACCTCCACGAACTTGAAGGGGATGAGGGCCATCAGCCCCTCCTTGGTGGTCCGGACGTACGTGCCGTTGTCGAAGATGGCGGTGCGGATGTAGGCCGGACAGACGGCGGTCACCTTGACGCCGAGGCCGGCCCCTTCCGCCCGCAGGGTCAGGGAGAGGCCCACCGCGCCGAACTTGCTCGTGGCGTACGGAGCGCCGAGCGCCATGCCCGCGAGGCCGGCCAGGGAGGCGATGTTGACGATGTGCCCGCAGCCCTGGCGCACCATGCGGGCGTAGGCCGCCGTGGCGCCGTGGATCAGGCCCCAGAGGTTGACGTCCAGCACCTTGCGCCAGTGTTCCAGGGCGAGCTCCTGGGTCTCGCCGCTGACGGCCAGCCCGGCGTTGTTGAAGAGGTAGTCGAGGCGGCCGTGGGCGGCGAGGGTGTCGTCGAGGAGCCGCTCGAAGGCCGCGGCATCGCGCACGTCGAGGGCCGCCGCGGTGGCCTGCCCGCCGGCGTCGGCGATGGCGTCGGCCACGGCGCGGGCGCCGGCCTCCTGGACGTCCGTCACCACCACGCGGGCTCCCCGCCGTCCAAGCTCTGCGCAGAGGGCGCGGCCGAGGCCGGAAGCGCCGCCGGTCACCACGGCCACGGCGCCGCGGAACGAAGTCGCCGTCATCGTCGATCCTCCTGGAACAGATCGGGGGAAGGATAGCACCGGGCCCGTCCGGCCAGGATAGACTCGGCGGGCGAATTTCAGGAGACGAATCCATGATGAAAGCGACGATTCCGTTCCTTGGCGCCTTCCTGAGCCTGACCGTGGCCGCGGGCGCTCAACAAGACGCCGCTCCTCCCGCGGCTCAGCCGGCGCCCCCTCCTTCCCAGGCCCAGCCGGCGCCTCCTCCCCCGCCTCCGCCGCGCTGCGACGGACCGCAATACCGGCAGTTCGATTTCTGGCTCGGCTCCTGGACGGTGCTGAACCCGAAGAACCTGCCGGTCGGCCTGAACGAGATCACCCGCGCCGCCGGCGGCTGCGCGATCCAGGAGAAGTGGCAGGCGACCATGGGAGGGGATGGCGCGAGCCTGAGCTACTTCGACGCCACCGACAACTCCTGGCACCAGCTATGGATCGGCCCCGACGGAGGGCTGCTGCATCTGAAGGGCGGACTGGAGAATGGGGCGATGGTGATGACCGGCGGCGACCATAAGACGCCCAGGGGCGTCGTGCGGGAGCGCATCCGGTGGGCGCCTCTCCCGGACGGCGGCGTGCTTCAGGAGATGGAGGTCTCCGCCGACGCCGGCAAGACCTGGGAGAAGGTCTTCTCGGGCCGCTACCGCAAGCGGTGAGCCTTCAGGCCTTTCCTCTTCCCGCCGCCCGCCAGGGGAACAGCGCCAGCGATCCCAGCAGCAGGAGGTGGACGCCGCCCCCGAAGGCGTAGCCCGCGAAGAGCAGCGCCATCCAGGAGGAGAAAAGGATCAGGGAAGCCAGGGCCCGCGCTACGGGGGATCGCATCCGGGGCAACCTATCACAGCGCGGGTCCGCTATCCTGAGCTCATGATCCAGGCGGTCACCTTCGACGTCACGCACACCCTGATCCACGTCCCGCGGCTGGGGGAGATCTACTCCGAGGTGCTGGGCCGGCACGGGATCGCGGTGCCTCCCGAGCGGGCGCGCCGGCTCGTGATCGAGGTCTGGCAGGAGCTCGCCTGCGCCGCCGATCCGGCCCGGGACCGGTTCTCCTCCCATCCCGAGGGCGAGCGGGGATGGTGGAAGCGCCTGCTGGAGCGGATGTGCGAGCACCTGGAGGCGCCGCCCCCTTCCCCCTTCGCGGCGGCGGAGCTCTTCCACCGCTTCGCCTCGCGCGAGGCCTACGAGGTCTACCCGGAGGTCCCAGGGGTGCTCGCCGCCCTGCGGGAGCGGGGGATGCGGCTGGGCGTCGTCTCCAACTGGGACAGCCGCCTGCCCAAGGTGCTGGAGGAGCTGGGGCTCGGCCGTTTCCTGGACACCGTCGTCTGGTCCGGCAGGGTGGGGGCGGAGAAGCCGGACCGGCGCATCTTCCTGCAGGCTCTGAGCGAGTTGGGGGTGGAGCCTGCCGCGGCCCTGCACGTGGGCGACGGCCGGCTGGAGGATGTCGAAGGGGCCGTGGCCGCCGGCCTGCGCGCCCTCCACCTCACCCGCAACACCGGCGGCGGCGACCTCCGCGATCTCTCGCCGCTGCCCGGCCTGATCGAGGCCGAGCGGAACGGCCGCGCCGGCCGGCAGTGGGCGGGCCGTATGCTAGACTTCTGAAGGAAGGCCATTCCATGAAAATCTCCACCAAGGGCGAGTACGGCATCCGCGCCATGCTCTTCATCGGCATGCACGCGGACAAGGGGCCGGTGACCAGCCACGAGATCGCCCGCCGCCAGGGCATCCCCGAGCCCTACCTGCGCCAGATCCTGGCCCTGCTTTCCAAGGACCGTCTGATCCAGTCGAACCGCGGCCCCCAGGGCGGGCACGTGCTCGGCCGGCCGGCTTCCCAGATCACGCTCAAGGACATCCTGGTGACGCTGGAGGGGCAGACCACGGCCATCGACATGATCCTGGCCCTGCCCTGCACCATGGACCTGGGGACCGACCACTGCGCCATCCGCGAGGTCTTCCTGGAGGTCAAGCAGGCGGTGGAGAGGATCCTCACGACGACGACGCTGGAGGAGCTGGCGAGCCGCCAGCGGCAGATCCTCGACGAGCACATCCTGGTGCCCCACGACCTCCCCGCGCCCTCGTCGCCGCTGCTGCCGATTCTCCACGATTGAGGTCCGAAAACGAGCTTGTGAAAACTGGCACAAGCTGGTATGCTCCCCCCGCCTGGAGAGAGTGGGTGTGGGTTGGGGCGGTTCCGGCGCCTTCGCGATGCCTGAGAAACCGAGCTCGTCAAAAAGCTGGACCCGACTGGCCGGCATTGGCTTCGAGCTCGCCGCGGCGATCGGGGGTTTCACCCTGGTCGGCTACTGGTGGGACCGCCACTTCGGCACCGCTCCCTGGGGTGTGTTGGTCGGCGCCCTGCTGGGGTTGGTCGGCGGGATGTACAACCTGATTCGCCAGTCGCTGATCGCCACCCGGGACGCCGCCCGCGAGGACGAGGCCAAGCACGGCGACGGGAAGCCATGACCGCCTCCCGCTCCCCGGCCGCGGAGTACCTCTGGTTCCTGGCGATGGCGGCGGCGATCGGAATCGCGCTGGTCCTGCTGGGATATCCTGCGACCCGCAGGCTGGGGGGCGAAGGCGCGATCCCCGCGATGATCGCGGGGTGCGCGATCGGGATCCTCGCCTCCGCCGCCGGAGCGCTGCCCGTGTTTTTCTCCCGGAGCTCCGGCTCCCGGAATCCACTCCAGGGCATGCTGCTCTCGATGGCGATGCGCCTGGCCGCGGTGGTGGCGCTGGGACTGGCGGCGGGGCTCTCCGGATGGTTTGAAATTCGTCCCTTGTTGATCTGGATCGCGGTCGGGTACGTCGCCACCTTGCCGCTCGACGTCCGGTACGCGATCCGAGGACTCTGAGATTTTCGCCTGGGAGAAGTTGAATGCTGATCGCATTCCTCGCTAGCAATCCGCTCGAGCACATCGTGCGGCACCCCATCCTCCAGCGGGAGGCCCACCTGGGCCCCTTGACGCCGGATGGCAAGATCACGGTGCTGGACACCCACATCCTGATGATGATGCTGGCGGCGGTTCTCCTGATCCTGCTGGTGCCCGCCTGGGTGCGCCGGCGCCGGGGGACCGACGCGGTCGGCTCGCTGGTTCCCGGCGGTGCGGGCAACGCCATCGAGGCGATCTGCGTCTACCTGCGGGAACACGTCGCGCGGCCCAACCTGCAACAGCACACGGACCGCTTCATCAAGTTCATCTGGACGGTGTTCTTCTTCGTCCTGACGGTCAACGTGCTGGGGCTGCTGCCGTTCGGCTGGACGAATTTCCTGGGCTTCACCTTCGGCGGCACGGCGACGGCGAACGTCTGGGTGACGGCGACGCTGGCGCTGATCACGCTCGGCATGGTGATCGTCAACGGCCTCAGGATCGGCGGCAGGGAGTTCCTCGCGCACTTCAGCCCCGGCCCGATCTGGCTGGCCTGGCTGCTGGTCCCCATCGAGGTGGTCGGCCTGTTCGCCCGCATTTTCGCCCTGATCGTCCGTCTCTGCGCCAACATGGTGGCCGGGCACGTGCTGCTGGCCGTGCTGCTGAGCTTCATCTTCGCGGCGGGCGCGGGCAACGCCATGGCCGGGGTCGGCGTCGCCGTCCCGGTGGTGCTGGGCAGCGTGGCGATCAATCTGCTGGAGCTCTTCGTGGCGTTCCTGCAGGCGTTCATCTTTACGTTCCTGACGACGCTTTTCATCGGCCAGGCCATCGTGTTCCATCACGACGGCCATGGCGAGGAAGCGCATTCGCACTGATCGACTCAACTGACCGCAAAAAGAGACCCGGAGAGGAAAGGATTTTTCGATGAGCAAGAGAACTGCAAAGCTCGCGTTGACGATGATCGCGCTCGGTTTCGTGCTGATGTTCGCCTCGGTGATACCGGCGCACGCCCAGGAGGGCGGCGTGGGTGCGGCTGCGGCCGGTGAGCAGGGCGCGTTCCTGACCACGGACGGCGCCCGCAAGCTGGGCGGCGCGATCGGCGCGGGTCTGGCCATCATCGGCGGCGGCGCCGGCATCGGCCGCATCGGCGGCAGCGCGGTGGAGTCGATCGCCCGCCAGCCCGAGGCGGCCGGCCAGATCAGCACGGCCATGATCATCACCGCGGCGCTGATCGAAGGCGCCACGCTGTTCGCCGTCGTCGTCGGCCTGCTGGCTTCGCTGTAGTCCGGCGAGCCGCATCGGCGGACACCAGAATCCGCCCCTTCCCGATCCGGGGGAGGGGCCTTCGAACCGTGAGTACCGCAGATGATCAAGAGAGCATTGTTCGCACTGACCCTGCTGGCGGCGGCGTTGCCGGCGATGGCGCAGGAGCACGCCGCCGAAGGCCACGCGGAGCCGAGCCTCTTCTCCGGCGACATCGGCAACGTCTTCTGGACGGTCCTGATCTTCGCCCTCGTGCTGTTCATCCTCGGCAAGTACGCCTGGGGCCCGCTGCTCGGCAATCTGCAGGCGCGGGAGAGCTTCATCCGCGAGTCGCTGGAGAAGGCGAAGCGGCAGCGCGAGGAGGCGGAGGCGCGGCTGCGCGAGTACGAGGAGCGGCTGGCGACGGCCCGCGTGGAGGCGTCGGCCATCGTCGAAGAGGGCCGCCGCGACGCCGACCTCGTGAGGCGCCAGATCGAGACGACCGCCAAGGAGGAGGCCGCGAAGATGATCGAGCGCGCCAGGCGCGAGATCCACATCGCCACCGACACGGCCACCAAGGAGCTGTACACGCTGTCCGCCCGGCTGGCCACCCAGATGGCGGAGCGGGTGATCGGCCGCGAGCTGACGTCGCAGGACCATGAGCGTCTGATCTCCGAGGGCATCCAGGGGATCGACGAGGCCAGGCGGAACTAGCCATGCCGAAAGTGGACGATCGCGAACTGGCCAATGGCCGTGTGTACGCCGAGGCGATGTTCGACCTCGCCGAGGAGAGCGGCCAGGGGGACGCGCTGCTCGAAGAGCTCCAGGATGTCGTGGCGCTCGCCGACGGCGATCCCAGGTTGGGCCATTTCTTTGGCAGCCCGTTCGTGGACGAGGACGTCCGCGCGCGGGTGATCGAAACCCTTTTCCGGGGCCGGGGCAGCGACCTGCTGGTGGACTCGCTCCAGGTGATCAACCGCAACGGCCGGCTGGCCTTGCTGCGCGCCGTCGCCGAGGCCTACCGGCTGGAGCACCGCGTCCGGCGCGGCCAGGTGGACGTCGTCGTGCGCACGGCGACGCCGCTTTCCGACAGCCAGCGCGCCCGGCTCGTCGAGGTCCTCACGAGGGTGCTCGCCAGGCGGCCGGCGCTGATCGAGCGCGTCGAGCCGTGGCTGCTCGGCGGCATCGTCGTCGAGGTCGCGGGCTGGAAGTACGACACCAGCGTGGCCAACCGGCTGCAGGGCCTGAGCGATGCGCTGCAGGTGCGCGCCTCGGAAGAAATTCTTCGCGGCTCGGCCTACGTCGCCGAGTAGGGCATAGGCTTAAGGAGCGTTATGAAATTCAGAGTCGACGAGATCACGTCGGTCATCGAAGAGGAAATCCGGAAGTACCGCACCGATGTCGACCTCAGCGAGGTCGGCAGGGTGCTCGAAGTGGGCGACGGCATCGCCCGGATCTACGGGCTGACCCGGCGCCATGGCCGGCGAGCGCCTCGAATTCGAGAACGGCGCGCAGGGCCAGGTGTTCAACCTGGAAGAGAGCTCGGTCGGCGCCGTCATCCTCGGCGACTACCTGGGCATCAAGGAGGGGGACGAGGTCCGCCGCACCGGCGAGCTGCTCTCCGTCCCCTGCGGCCCGGCGATGATCGGCCGCGTGGTCGACCCGCTCGGCCGGCCGCTGGACGGCAAGGGCGTCATCGAGACGCCGTACCGCCGGCCGCTGGAGTTCAAGGCCCCCGGCATCGCCGAGCGGCAGCCGGTGAACGAGCCGCTGCAGACCGGCATCAAGGCCATCGACAGCATGATCCCGATCGGCCGCGGCCAGCGCGAGCTGATCATCGGCGACCGCAAGACCGGCAAGACCGCCGTCGCGATCGACACCATCATCAACCAGAGGGGCGGCGACGTGATCTGCGTCTACGTCGCCATCGGCCAGAAGGAGTCGACCGTCGTCGGCCTCGTGGAAAAGCTCCGCGAGAACGGCGCCATGGACTACACCATCGTCATCTCGGCCTCGGCGGCGGACCCGGCGCCGCTGCAGTACATCGCCCCCTACGCGGGCGCGGCCATGGCCGAGTACTTCATGTACCAGGACGGGCGGGCGACGCTGTGCGTCTACGACGACCTGTCGAAGCAGGCGCAGGCCTACCGCCAGCTCTCGCTGCTGCTGCGCCGGCCGCCGGGCCGCGAGGCGTACCCCGGCGACGTGTTCTACCTCCACTCGCGCCTGCTGGAGCGCAGCGTGAAGCTGCGCGAAGAGTACGCGGTGGTGCCGAAGGACACGCCGGCCGACAGCCGCGACCGCTCGCTGGCGGTCAAGCATCCGCAGGGGCTGGAAGCTCCGGCCGAGCACCGTCCGGACGACCTCCACGGCCTCTTCCACCGGCCGCACGGCCAGCCACAAGGCCGAGGCCTGGCTGGCGACCCTCCAGGACGCCGACAAGTACAAGGTCCACCGCTTCCCGGACAGCGGCGGCTCGATGACGGCGCTGCCGATCATCGAGACGCTGGAGGGCGAGGTCTCGGCCTACATCCCGACCAACGTGATCTCGATCACCGACGGCCAGATCTACCTCGAGCCCGACCTCTTCTTCGCCGGCGTGCGCCCCGCGGTCAACGTCGGCATCAGCGTGTCCCGCGTGGGCGGCAACGCGCAGCGGAAGGCGATGAAGAAGGTCGCCGGCTCGCTGCGCCTCGACCTCGCGGCCTTCCGCGAGCTCGAAGCCTTCGCCCAGCTCGGCACCGATCTCGACGCCACCACGCAGCGCCAGCTCGACCGCGGCCAGCGGATGGTGGAGCTGCTCAAGCAGCCGCAGTACCAGCCCTACAGCGTCAACGAGCAGGTCCTGTCGATCTTCGCCGGCACCCAGCGGCTTCCTCGACGACGTGCCGGTCCGCGAGGTGCCTGCGTTTCGAGGCGGCGATGCTCAAGCACTTCCGCGAGGAGCACCGGAGATCCTCGAAGAGCTGGACCGCACCCGGGACCTCTCCAACGAGCTCGCGGAGAAGATCACCAGGATCGTCCGTGACTTCAAGACCCAGTCCCGGCCGGTCGCCGTGGCGGCGGGCGGCTAGCGCGGAGGCACGATGGCGAACCGGCGAGTCCTCGTCAAACGCCGCAAGTCGGTGCGCAACATCCGCAAGATCACGCGGACCATGCAGCTCATCGCGACCGCCCGCTTCCAGGCGGCGTTCAACCGGGCCGTGGCGACCCGGCCGTACACGGAGAAGCTGGCCGAGCTGGTGGCCGACCTCTCCCGCGCTGCCGGCGACGTCGACCACCCGCTGCTCGAGACGCACGACGACGTGCCCCGCTCGGCCCTGGTGGTGCTCACCAGCGACCGGGGCCTCGCCGGCGGCTACAACGTCAACGTGCTGCGGGCGGCCCTCGACCACATGGAGCAGCAGGCGGAGCGCGGCGCCCCGGCCGAGGTCCACATGGTCGGCAAGAAGGGCATCGCCTACTTCAAGTTCCTGCGCAAGGCGGTGGCCGAGCAGACCTTCGGGATCGGCGACACGCCGCGCTTCGAGCAGGTCGAGCCGATCGCCAACGCGCTGATCGACCGCTTCATCCGCGGCGAGATCGCCTCGGCGCACGTGGCCTACATGCGGTTCATCTCGGCCGGCCAGCAGCGGCCGGTGGTCGTGCAGCTCCTGCCCCTTCAGCCCGAGGCGCCGAAGGAAGGAGCCCTGGACGCCCGGCCGGCCCGCAACATCGAATACGAGTTCTCCCCCGACCCGCGGCAGCTCCTCGACGAGCTGCTGCCCGCCACCGTGCGGATCCGGCTCTTCCAGGCTTTCATCGACGCGGCGGTCTCCGAGCAGGTCGCCCGCATGGTCGCCATGAAGGCCGCGACCGACGCCGCGGGCGACATGATCAAGGCGCTGACGCGGGAGTACAACCGCGCCCGCCAGACGCAGATCACCATGGAGCTCCTGGACATCGTCGGCGGCGCCAACGCGCTGTCCTGAGGCTTCTACAAGGGACTGAAATCTATGAGCATTGTCGAAAACGCCACCAACGTCGGCAAGGTCACCCAGGTCATCGGCTCCACCCTCGACGCCCAGTTCGCGGAGGACCACCTGCCGGCGCATCTACAACGCCCTGCGCGTCGAGGTGCCGAGCGCACGGTGCTCGGCGAGACCACCACGGAGACCCTGTGGTGCGAGGTGGCCCAGCACCTGGGCGGCGGCCGCGTGCGCGCCGTGGCGCTGGGCTCGACCGACGGCCTGCCAGCGCGGCGTCGAGATCGTCGACACCGGCGCGCCGGTCATCGGTGCCGGTCGGCGAAGAGACGCTCGGCCGCGTGTTCAACCTGGTCGGCGAGACCGATCGACGACCGCGGCCCGGTCGAGCGCGACGGAGCGCCGGCCGATCCACCACGCGCCGCCGGAGATCGACGACGCTGTCCTCCAAGACCGAGATGTTCGAGACCGGCATCAAGGTCATCGACCTGCTCTGCCCGCTGGTCCGCGGCGGCAAGGCCGGCCTGTTCGGCGGCGCCGGCGTCGGCAAGACCGTCATCATCCAGGAGCTGATCGCCCGCCTGGCCCGCTTCCACAGCGGCTACTCCTGCTTCGCCGGCGTCGGCGAGCGCACCCGCGAGGGCAACGACCTCTGGCTGGAGATGCAGGAGGCCAAGATCGGCGACACCGGCAAGAGCGTCATCGACCAGACCGTGATGGTCTTCGGCCAGATGAACGAGCCGCCGGGCGCCCGCCTCCGCGTCGCCCTCTCGGCGCTCACCATGGCCGAGTACTTCCGCGACCAGACCGGCGTCGACACGCTGCTCTTCATCGACAACATCTTCCGCTTCTCGCAGGCGGGCTCCGAGGTGTCGGCGCTGCTCGGCCGCATGCCCTCCGCCGTCGGCTACCAGCCGACGCTGGGCACCGAGATGGGCGAGCTGCAGGAGCGCATCACCTCGACCAACCGCGGCGCCGTCACCTCGATCCAGGCGATCTACGTGCCGGCCGACGACTACACCGACCCGGCGCCGGCCACCGCGTTCACCCACCTGGACAGCACGGTGAACCTCGAGCGCGGCATCGCCGAGAAGGGCATCTACCCCGCCGTCGACCCGCTGGCCTCCAGCAGCCGCATCATCGCGCCGGAGTACATCGGCGAGCGACCACTACCAGGTGGCCCGCCGGGTGCAGCAGATCCTGCAGCGCTACAAGGACCTCCAGGACATCATCGCGATCCTCGGCGTCGACGAGCTGTCGGAAGACGACAAGGTCATCGTCCGCCGCGCCCGCAAGATCGAGCGCTTCCTCTCGCAGCCGTTCTTCGTCGCCGAGCAGTTCACCGGCTTCCCCGGCATCTACTGCTCGCGCGAGGACACCATCCGCTCCTTCGACGAGCTCTGCGACGGCAAGTGGGACCACCTCCCGGACCAGGCGTTCATGTACGTCGGCACGATCGAGGAGGCGGCGGCCCAGGCGGAGCGCCTGGCGGCCCAGGGGTAGAGCCATGGCCGGCGACCTTCCATTGCAGCGTCATCACCCCCGAGCGGACGGTGCTCGACACCGAGGCGACCTTCGTGGCCTTCCCGGCCCACGACGGCGAGGTCGGCATCCTCAGGAACCGGGCGCCCCTGCTCTACAAGCTGGGCGCCGGCGAGCTGCGGGTGGAGACGCCGCAGGGGAACCACGTCCTGTTCGTGGCCGGCGGCTTCGCCCAGATGGTGGAGAACCGGCTGACCCTGCTCACCGAGCAGGCCAAGCGGCTGGAGGAGATCGATCCCGCCGCGGCGCGCCGCGCCCTGACCGAGGCCCGGGCGATGCCCGCGGCCGACGAGAAGGCCCACGCCGCCCGCGAGCGGGCCATCCGCGGCGCCCAGGCGCAGCTCCACATCGTGGAAAAGCACGGAAGCCCGGCCTGACCGAATACGAACCGCTGTTCTCACCTTCCCGGACCGGCGACGACGACCTCGAGCCGGTCCGGGACCTGTTCCGGGCCGCCAGCCGGCCCTTCCTCCGTTCCCCCTGGTCCTGGCTCGCGTGGGCCCTGCTGCTGCCGGCGGCGGCCCTGGCCACGCCGTCCGTCTTCCGCCTGGGCGGACCTCCGGCGGTCCTCTTCGCCTGGTCGGGCGCGATCCTGCTGGGCGGGGCGGTGGAGATCGTGGCTATCCGGCGCTCGCGGGCCGGAGCGGCGGGCGGCACCCTGGCGGCGTGGGTGCTGCGGGTGCAGGGGAACCTTTCCATGGTCGCCGTGGGGTTCTCGGTCCTGCTGGTCTGGCAGGACGTGGCGTGGGCGCTCCCCGGGGTCTGGCTGCTGCTGCTCGGCCACTCCTTCTACATGCTGGGCGGGCTCGCCTTCGACCCCTTCCGGGTCTGCGGGCTGATCTATCAGGCGGGAGGGCTCGCCGCGCTCTGGCCGGGAGGGCCTTCGCTGGCGATCTTCGCGGCCGCCACGGCGGCGGGGAACCTGTGGATGGCGCTGGGGGTGTGGCGGGAGCGCTACTCGGCGTCTTCCGCCAAGTAGGTCGCGGAGCCGCTGACCAGGTCCGCCAGGGACCTTCCCTTCACCAGCGCCAGCAGCGGCAGTCCCGCCAGCAGCGTGGTGGCCAGTCCGCCCAGCCAGCGCCGGGCCGTCTGATCGAAGGTCAGGGCCTCGCCGTCCTGGTTGCGGGAGGTGGTCCCCGCCCAGGCCATGCCCGGGGTGTGGCCCCAGAAGGCCAACGGCAGCACCGTGTAGAGGAACGAGAACGCCACCAGGAACGTCGCGTAGGCGGGCCAGTGCGCCAGGTCCGGCCGGATCCCCAGGGCCTGGACGCCGAGCACGGCGGCCACCGCCAGGGCGGCGTGGACCACGAGATCGGCGAGGCCCGCGGCGAGCCGCCGCGCCCGGCCTGCGGCGCCGTCGCGCTCGGCCGCTTCCGCCTCGAAGTCGTCTTCCAGGTTGGGGACCGGGACGGGGCCCGACCGGGCCAGGGGAGGCTCGGCCGAGGCCGGCGCCCGCCGGGCTTCGCGGACGGGCCGCTTCCGTTCGTGGGGAAGCTCCTCCGGCTCGTCGTCCAACCGGTCCGGCCCCCCCAGGGGGAGGTCGAAAAGGAGCGGCTCTTCCGAGCCCTCGGGATTGTCCGGGCGTCGCTTCATCCGCGGAACGGCATGTATTTCACGTAGATTTTGTAGAGCAGATCCTTGGGCCTGTCCTGGTACGTCTGGGCGAACTGGTAGTGGCGCTGCAGGACCGGGTCGCCGCCCTGGAGCTGGATGGCCTCCTTGAGGTTCTCCACCGCCTTGGGCGCGTCGTTCCGCTGCAGGTCGCGCACCGCCAGATTGTAATAGGAATCCGCCAGGAGCTGCTTGACGTCGCGGTTGCCGGGGTCGGACTCATGGAGGTCCCACAGCCCGCGGATCACGAACTCGTACTCGTGCTGGCGGAAGAGGTCGATGTGCGGGGCCAGCGGCTGGAGCCGGCGCCTGGCGTCGGCGAGGAGCTGAGCGTCGGCCTCCTCCAGCTTGCCGAGCTTCCCCGCGGCCTCGAAGCGGGTGCTGGCCTTGAGATAGGTCCCCTCCGAGTAGGCCTGGCGGGCGGCGGACAGCAGGGAGTCGCGCCGCGGATCGCCCGCCGGGGCGGTGGTCGCGGCGGGGACCGCGCCCGGGGCGGCGGCTCCGGGGACCGCGGCGGCGGGCTCCGCGGGAACGGCCGCGCCGCCGCTCCACTCGGCGATCAGCTTCTGGGCTTCTTTGTATTGAGGATCGTTGGGCGCCAGCCGCCGGAGCTGGTTGAGGGCGATGGCCGTCTTGCCGGCCTGGTGGAGCCGCTGGGCCCGGGAGATCGGATCGCTTCCCTGGCCGCCGGAGACGGGGAGCGCCGCGGCCTCCTGCGAGTTGGGGAACAGCTCGTCCTTCTTCAGGAAGACGTACCCGGCCACGGCCAGCGTCAGCAGGAGCACGGCGCCCCCGACCAGCACGAAGAGCCGCCGGGCGCGACCGTCGCCGCGCGGGGCCGCCGCCTTGCGGGCAGCCGGCTTGCGCTGGGCCGGCGCGGCCTGCTCGCTCGGGTCCGGGGGGACCAGGATCTCTTCCTTGAGCGGATCGTGCCCGCCGAGCCCCAGATCCGAGGGGAGGGGGAGGAGGGGCGCGGGCGGCGCCATGTCCCGCGGGCCGGCCGCCGGCCGCGCCGTGGGCACGTTGCCGGACGCGAGCTGCTGCAGGTACTCGCGGGCCGCGTAGTAGCCGGGCTGGATCTCCAGCACCCGCTGGAAGGCCCGCCGGGCCCCCGCGAGGTCGCCGTCTTCGAGGTGGCCGAGGCCTTCATGGAAGATCTCCTCCACCTGCCGCTCGTTCTCGGCCTTCAGCTTCCGCGCCGCCTCGATGCGGCGGGAGGCTTCCGGATGGTCGATGTCGATCAGGAAGATGCGCGACCAGGAGTCGATGGCCCCCTGGGCGTCGCCGGAGTCGAAGGCGGCCTGACCCTCCAGGAGGAGCTCCTGGATGCGCCGCTCGGTCTCCGAGTCGTGGGTCTTGCCGGTCGCGAAGCCGAAGTCCGCGGCGGGCATGGCGGCGGGGGACGGAAGGCTGAAAGCGGGCGCCGCCGGCGGTGCCGGCGCGGGCGCCTGCGCTTGAGCCGCCCGCTCCAGCTCCGCGATGCCCGGATGGCTGGCGTCCAGGGAGCGGGCCTTGTCCAGCATCCGGGCGACCTCGGCGGCCTGGCCCGCCTGGGCGGCCTGCCGGGCCGCCGCGAGGAACTTGAGCACGTAGGGCTCCGCCTGCATCCGCTCCTGGGCGAAGGTGGCGATGCGCTGGAGCTCGGGGTCCGCGCCGATCGCGGCGTGCTCCCGCATCGCCGCCGACATCACGTCCTGGAAGCGCCGCTGGTCCAGCAGGGACTGCCACTCGCTCCGCAGGTTGGCCGGGGTCGCCGGGGCGCCGAAGCCCGTGTCGGGCAGCAGGTCGGGCAGGTCCAGGCTCAGGCTGTCGAGATCCGCGAACGGATCGGGCGGCGCGGCCGGGCCCTGGAGGTCGTCCACGCGGACCGGGCCGGAGCTGGCCTTGAGCCGGTCCTGGAGGACCTGGGCGGGCTGGAAGAGCGGGTCCATCCGCAGCACGAAATCGCAGCCCAGGAGCGCTTCCTGCCGGTTGCCTTCACCGGCCAGGGTCAGCGTCTGGTCGAAGGTGCTGAGGATCCGCTGCTTGACGTCGGACGAGAGAGAAGGATTACCGGAGTAGCTCATCTCGGGAAAAGCTCGCGTTTTTAACTGGTTCTGAAAAGCCGGGACCTATCCTAGCAGAGGATATCGACGGCGTACAATGTTTCCGTGCCGACCCTGGAATGCGTCCCCAACGTCAGCGAGGGCCGCCGGCCGGGAATCGTGGCCCGGCTGGCCGCCGCGGCGTCCTCCGCTCCGGGCGTCCGGCTCCTGGATCTCTCCTCCGATCCCGACCACAACCGCTCCGTCCTGACCCTCGCCGGCGACGCCGAGGGCCTGCATGCGGGGCTTCTCTCCTTCTACGAATCGGCGCTCGATGTCATCGATCTGACGCTCCATCAGGGAGTCCACCCACGAGTCGGGGCGGTGGACGTAGCGCCGTTCGTTCCCCTGGGGAACACGCCGATGGCGGCGGCGGTCGCGGCGGCCGAGCGGTTGGGGGAGGAGGTGGCGCGCCGTTTCGGCCTGCCGGTCTATCTCTACGAGCGGGCGGCCCGGCGGCCGGAGCGCACCCTGCTGGCGGACGTCCGCCGGGGGGGCTTCGAGGGCTTCGGGGAGAAGATCGCCGATCCCGCCTGGGCGCCGGACTTCGGACCTGCGCGGGTGCATCCCACGGCCGGGGTCACGGTGATCGGCGCCCGGTTCTTCCTGATCGCCTTCAACGTCGAGCTCGACACCCCCGACGTGGCCGTGGCCCGCGCCATCGCCCGCCGGGTGCGGGAATCCGGAGGCGGATTGCCCGCGGTGCGGGCCATGGGGGTCTACCTGGCCAGCCGCGGGCGCGCCCAGGTGAGCATGAACCTGGTGGACTACCGCCGCACCCCGCTCCTGAAGGCCTTCGAGCGGGTGAGGGAGGAGGCGGCGTTGCTGGGAACCGAGGCCGTGGAATCCGAGCTGATCGGCCTGGTGCCGGAAGAGGCCGTGCGCGGGATGGCGCCGGAGGACCTGCTGCTGCCGGGGCCGTTGCCCATCCTGGAAGAGCGCTTGAAGGACTTGAGGTCCTTTTCTACCCCCTGAGCGCCTCCATCAGCCGGTAGGGCATGCCCTCGAACGACCCCGAGGACATCGTCACCAGCACGCTCCCCTTCGCCGGCCTCCTCCAGCGCCTTGCCGAACAGCTCGCCGTTGTCGGCGCACTGGGTGGCAGGGGTGCCGGCCGCCGTCAGCTCGCCGGCGAGGGCCTGGAAGTCCAGCTTCTCGTCCGTGGCCAGGCGGCCGTTGTGGAAGATGGGGGCGAAGAGCACGCGGTCGGCGCCGGCGAACGCCTGCCGGTAGGGCTCGTAGAAGAACCGCCGCCCGGCCGTGAGGCTGCGGGGCTCGAAGAGCGCCACCAGCCGCCGGCCCGGGTAGCGCTGCCGCAGGGCGTGCAGCGTCTTCTCGACCGCCGTGGGATGGTGGGCGAAGTCGTCCACCACGGTGACGCCCCGGGCCGTGCCGAGCTCGTCCAGCCGCCGCTGCACGCCGTGGAAGCGCGACAGGGCGCCGGCCACGTCGGCCGGCGGGATGCCGTCGCGGCGGGCCGCGGCCCACACCGCGAGACAGTTGGAGACGTTGTGGTGCCCGGCGAGGGGCAGCGCGATCTCCACCTCTCCCGCCTCGGCGTCCGCCACCCGGAACCGGCTCGCCTCGGGCAGCGTCTCGATCTCCCCCAGGGGACGAAGCTCGTTCTCTTCCCCCAGTCCATAGAAGAGAACGCGGCAGCGCGCCCCGGACGCCAGCTCGCGGATCTTCGCGTCGTCGCCGCAGGCGACCAGGAAGCCGTTCTCGGGCAGCAGGGCGATCAGCTTCGCGTAGGCCTCCCAGAGGACCTCGGGGGAGGCGTAGAGGTCGGCGTGGTCGTACTCGACGCTGGTCAGGATCAGCGTCTCGGGCAGGTAGTGGAGGAACTTGGGGCCGCGGTCGAAGTAGGCGGCGTTGTACTCGTCCCCCTCGATCACGAAGCGGTCCCCCCGCCCCTCGTGGAAGCTGGCGGGGAGATCGCTTGGGGGCGCCGCCGATCAGGTAGCCGGGGTCTCGCCCGCAGGCGGTGTAGACCCAGGCGGCTATGGCGGTGGTGGTGGTCTTGCCGTGGGTCCCCGCCACCACCAGGGGGCGGCGGCTCGACAGGAAGAACCGGGCCAGGGCCTGCGGCATGGAGACGACCTGCAGACCCAGACGCTCGGCCTCCACCGCCTCCACGTTGTCGCGGTGGATGGCGTTGCCGAGGACCACCAGGTCCGGACGCGGCTCGAGGTGGGCGGGATCGTACCCGACGCTCGGGCGGATCCCGGCCCTCTCGAGCAGCGTGCTCATGGGCGGATAGAGGGGGCCGTCGGTGCCGCGCACCCGATGGCCCTGCTCTTGCAGAAGGCAGGCGAGAGGAGCCATTCCAGTACCGCCGATCGCCATGCAGTAGATGTCGAGTTTTGAGGACTTCACTGGCGGAGTTTCTCGTTTTGGCCGGGGGAGTGTAGCATTCTCTCCGAGCTTTTATACGACTTGGAAGAAGGAGCAGGACCGTATGCGACGCTATAACAAGACTGTCATTTTGGCACTCTGCGCCGCCCTTTTGGTCGCCGGCGCCGTGCTGGCCCAGGGCAAACCGAAGGCCGTGGCCGTGGAGCCGATCAAGGACGTGGGCACCGTGCCCAAGGGCGAGAAGATCATCCACGACTTCCAGATCCGTAACGACGGCGACGCGCCTCTGGAGATCACCAACGTCCGCCCCGCCTGCGGCTGCACCGTGGCCGAGTATGACAAGGTCATCGCGCCCGGCAAGGTCGGCAAGGTGCACGCGGAGATCGACACCGTCACCTTCAACGGCGCCATCGCCAAGGGCGTCAGCGTCTTCACCAACGATCCGGCCGCTCCGGAGATGGAGCTGACGATCCGCGCCAAGGTGGAGCCCTACATCGCGGTCAAGCCCGGCTACGCCCGGTACATCACCGTCCAGGGCGAGCCCCAGGAGGGCACCATCGCCCAGACCGTCTGGGTCCCCGACGGCACCTCCATGGAGATCACCAAGGTGGAGTCGCCGTGGCCCTTCCTCGACGTGAAGTACCGCGAGGCCAAGCCCGAGGAGCGGGTGACCGATCCCACCGCCAAGGGCAAGCAGTGGCGCGTCGAGATGACGCTCTCGAACAACGCCAAGGTCGGGGCGCTCTCCGACTACATCACCATCCACACCAATCACCCGAAGCAGAAGGTCGTGCAGATCCCCGTGAGCGGGTTCGTGCGCCCGGTGGTGGCGGCCACGCCGCAGTCGATGGACTTCGGCCAGGTCGACCTCAAGGAGCCCAAGAAGCGCTCCCTGAACATCCGGAACTTCGCCACCGAGCCGATCAAGGTCACCGGCGTCGAGCAGACCGTCCAGGGCATCGAGGCCCAGGTGGAGCCGCTGGAGGATGGCCGCGAGTACCAGGTCCGCGTCACCCTGACGCCGGGGATGCCCAAGGGTCCCTTCAACGGCAAGCTGATGATCAAGACCGACAGCCCCAAGGCCCCGATGATCGAGGTCGACCTCAAGGGCATCGTTCTGTAGACGGCTCCCCAGCCGTGACATGGAAAGGCGGGCTTCGGCCCGCCTTTCTTGTTTCTAATTCCTCTCGAAAGACCCCGCCGTAACGCCAGCGCGGTATACTGCTTGCAGGGATTCCGTTTCGAAGAGATCCCAAGGGCTGGATTTCTTCCCTGGTGGAACGGAGCGTCGCCCATGCAGAGAACCCATGTGTCCTCTTCGGCCATCTCCTCGGTGGGTTACGACGAGCAACGGTCGGTGCTGGAGGTGGAGTTCCAGAGCGGCGCCGTCTACGACTACTTCGACGTCCCGCCCAAGGTCTGGAGGGCGCTTCAGAAGGCGCCGTCGAAGGGGCAGTTCGTCTCCCGGCGCATCCGGGACCGCTACCCCTTCGCCAAGCGCTGAGCGCGTCTACGACTTGAGCCAAAAAGAACCCCCGGACCCGGCTCCCGTGAGAAAGACGGGCCCGGGGGTGGAAACCACGTGAAGGCGCCGGACGGCGGAGGTCCATCCGGACCGCCCGGCGGTAAAGCGTCGAGACCAGAGAACCCTCGCGAGCGCGAACGCTCGCAACAGGAGAAACGAAGGGAAGCGGGGAAAGCCCTCAGTGGGGACGGGGTATATATTTCTCACGAGGAGAAACCCATGGCCGAATCCCTGGCAGCACCCACGTCCAAACCCGCCGCCTCCAAGCTCACGTCGCGGATGCGGAACCCCTGGCTGCTGCGCGGCTTCATGCTGGCCAAGCTCCCGCTCGGCCTGATCGCCGGGCTGCGCGTGCGGGAATTGGACCGTGAACGGTGCGTGGTCAGCGTGCCCTATGGGTGGCGGACCACGAACCCGTTCCGCTCGACGTACTTCGCGGCCCTCAGCATGGCGGCGGAGATGTCCACCGGCGCGCCGGCCATGATGGCGGTCGAGCTGGCTCCACAGCCGGTGGCGATGCTCATCGTCAACATGGAAGCGAGCTTCGGCAAGAAGGCGACCTCGGTGACGTACTTCACGTGCGAGGAGGGGGCGAAGGCGTTCGCCGCCGTCGAGGAGACTCTGCGCACGGGCGAAGCCGCCACGGCACGGCTGGAGTCGGTGGGCCGCATGAAGGACGGCACCGAAGTGGCGCGGTTCGTCTTCGCCTGGTCGTTCAAGAAGCGGTCGAAAGGGTAGCCCGATGAGGATCGCCCTTGCGCAGCTCTCCGCCTCGGACGACCGGGCCGCCAACCTCGCCCGGTGCCTGAACGCCATGACGGCCGCCCACGAGGCCGGCGCGGACCTGATCGCTTTCCCGGAGGTCATCCTCGACCGCTTCTTCCCCCACTACCCCGGAAACAGGGAGGCGCTGGCCCTGGCCGAGCCCATCCCCGGGCCCACGACGGAACTGATCGCGGAGCAGGCGCGGGAGCTGGAGCTGGTCACCGTCTTCAACCTTTACGAGCTTGGAGAAGGCGGGCGGCGATTCGACAGCTCGCCGGTGATCGACGCGGACGGACGGTTGCTCGGCGTCACGCGGATGATCCACATCACGGATTACGAGGGCTTCCACGAGAAGGACTATTACCACCCCGGCGACAAGGGTGTGCCGGTCTACGAAACGCGGGCCGGGAAGGTGGGGGTGGCGATCTGCTACGACCGCCACTATCCCGAGGTGATGCGCGCGCTGGGCGTGGCCGGGGCCGAGCTGGTAGTGATCCCCCAGGCGGGGACGGTGGGCGAGTGGCCCGAAGGGCTCTACGAGGCCGAGGTCCGCACCGCCGCGTTCCAGAACGGCTACTTCGCCGCCCTGGCGAACCGGGTAGGCGAGGAGGGGCAGCTCCACTTCTCGGGCGAATCGTTCGCGGTCGATCCCGAAGGGCGCGTGGTCGCGCGGGGTAAGAGCCTGGCGGAGGATCTCGTGATCACGGATCTGGATCTCTCGGCTTGCGGGAGGTCCACGGCGCGCCGGCTCTTCTGGAGAGACCGGCGGCCGGATCTGTATACAGGGTGGCTTTAGCGGCCCCCGCCCCCACCCTCCGTCGTCCCCGGCGCCGGCTCCGCCGGCTCTCCCTTGTCCCGCTTCGGCACCGGCGCTTCCCCTCCCTTCCCGCGTTCCACGGTGTAGAGGATGTCCGCGCCCGTGCCCTCGCCCTGCTCGGCCTGGAGGGTCCACTCGCGGCCGAGGATGTAGCGGATGCGGAAGGTGTTGACCGGTTCGAAGAGGCCGAGACCGTAGGTGACGTAGAGGCGGGGCGAGAGGTACTTGCCGACCACCAGCGAGGCTTCCTTCAGGCCTCCCGTGGTCTCGACGCGGGCCTCCTCCAGGCCGTAGCGGGCGGCGATCTTCTTGGCCAGCAGGTTGCCGCCTTTCAGCCCCAGCGTGTTGGCGGCGTTGGCCACGAGGTCGGCGTCCTGCTGCGAAGCCTGGCCCATGCGCCGGCCCGTCAGGAGGACGGCGAGGGTGTCGCTCTCCGGCATCGGAGGATCGGAATACAGGGTGGCCTGCGGAGAGCGGAGGGTCCCCCGGATGTTGACGCCGGCCAGATCGTTCCCGTCCCGCGACCGGCGGTAGGCGCGGAGGTCCAGGCCGGGATTGTCGATCGGGCCGCCGGCGAAGATCACCCGGCCGCGGTCGATGGTGAGGTCCTGGCCGTAGGACTTGTAGACGCCTTCCTTGATCTCGAGCTGGCCCACGGCCGTGGTGGCCTTGCCGGGCTGCTCGATCACCAGCAGACTGCCGCTGGGCTTGCCGCTGAAGCCCTGGGCTTTGACGTCGATCTTCTCGCCCAGGATCACGCGGAGCCGGGCATAGAGCTGCCGGGGTTGCGCCGCCGCGTCCTCGGCCTCCTGGGAGGGAGGGACGAAGTAGACGTCCTTGGAGATCGGGATGGCCGCCCGCTCCCGTTTCCCCTCCTGCTCGATCTTGGCCTCGGGGATGGTGACATCGCCGGTGACGTCGATGCGGGGGCCGTTCATGGCCAGCACGACGTCGGGGGAGACGAGGACGCGCGCCTCCTTGGTGTCCGAGGCGAGGAAGTTCCGGCCCTGGACGGTGATGCGGGTCGGCTGGCCGTCCATGGCGGCGGCGCCGTCGATGTCGACCGTGCCGTTGCCGGAGCGGGCGCTGCCCCGGATCTGGATGGGGCCCTGGCCGTCGCCGCGGGCCGCCAGCTCGATCTGGCGGATTTCGAGACCGAATTTCGGCACGTCCACCTGGGCGCGAAGCAGCTCGGCGGCGCCGGCGACGCGCGGCTGGGCCACGGTGCCGCCCAGGGTGAGGTCGGCCTGGAGCACGCCCCGGGTGTTGTTGAGGTCGGGCACGAAGGCCTCGACCAGTCCGAGGTTGCTGAAGTTGGCCTGGATGCGGCCGGCCAGGCTCTGCTGCTGGAGCGGGGCGCCGATCTTGTTGTACTGCGGCAGGGTGACGCTCGCCTGGACCGTGCCGGTGTCCACGAAGGTCATGGCCGCGGTCCCCGCGAGGCCGTCCGCCCCGGCGTTCACCACCACGGCGCCCTGCTCGTAGCGCACGCGGGCGGTCTCGCCGTTCCCCGTGGGGTAGCGGATCTCGCCCGGGCCGGGGCGCAGGTCTACGGCGGCGGTGACGAAGCCGGCGGTGGTCCCCTGGCCCTGGAAGGTGCCGTTGACGGCGCCGGTGATCTCCAGGTCCGGCGGCAGGAAGGGCTTGAAGAGGTCGAACGGCAGATCGGCGATGTTGCCCGCCGCGCTCCAGGGGCCGGTCTTCGACCACTGGCCGTCGGCGCAGAGGCGGGCGCCGTTGTTCTCGGCCGAGGTCCAGCAGAAGCCGCGCAGGGCGGCCTGAGTGGTGCCGGCGGTCAGAACCGCGGGTCCGGCCAGGGTCCAGGCGCCGGTCTGCTCGTTGGCGAGGTCGAGGCGGCGGATCTCGCCGGTCCAGGTGGTGGTCCCCTGGAGGCCTCCGGCCAGGGCAAGGTCGAAATTTCCTTCCTGGGCGCGGACGGCGAGGGCCAGCTCGTGCGCCCGCCGCGTGCCCCGGCCGTCGAGGGTCACGGTCTCGAAGCGGCGCTCGTCGACGCCGACGCCGGCGGCGTCGAGGTCGATCAGCATCGGGCCGTCGCTGGCGAGGTCCACGTCGGCGGCCAGGGCGACGGTCTGGGCGTTGTAGGTGCGGAAGACGACCGACTGGCCGTCCGCCTGGGCGCGCACCCGGGGAGACTTCCAGGGGCCGGAGAGGTTGCCCTGGGCGGTGACGGCGCCGCCGGCGTCCGGCAGGGCCTCGCCGAGGTTGGGGGCGGCGAGCCGCCAGTCGATGTTCCCCCGGTCCTTGGTGAAGGCGCCGGAGGCGGTGAGGCGGGCCGAGCCGGAGCGGAGGTCGAGGCGGGGCAGGCGGTAGCGCTCCCCGGCCAGCTCCAGGTAGACCCGGCCGGCCAAGGGGTTGCCCCGCAGGTTGCCGTCCAGCTCCAGGAGATTGACCCGTCCGTAGGGGCCGGCGTCACGCAGCACGCCGTCGCTGGTGGCGGCGAAGGCCACGCGGCCGGGCCACTCGCGCCACTGCGCGCCGGGATCGAGGCCGTTGCCGTTGACCTTCACGTTCCAGGTCACCCGCGGCTTCCAGGCGATGGCGCCGCTGGCGGTGAGGCGGCCGCGCAGGACGTCCCCCCGCAGGGAGCGCACGGTCATCCTCTCCTGGTTGCCCCGGCCGGCGAGGGCCCAGCGCCCGGGCGGGATGTTGGGGCCGGCGAGATGGGCGTCGACGTCCACCTCGTAGTCCTTCAGCGTGCCGCGGATCGTGCCCTCGCCGGAGCGGCTGAGCACGACCGGCGCGCCGCCGGTCAAGGGCCAACGGAAGCTTTGCCAGTCGGCGGCCATGTCGAGGGTCAGGTCCTCGCCGCCGGTGGAGACGGTCCCCTTGGCGCCGAGCTGGACGCCGCTGGGGGTCTTGAGGTTCAGGTATTCGAAGAAGTATTCCTCGCCGCGCCGGGCGATCCGGTAGTCGGCGACGCCCGAGCCATAGTCCTCGTAGGCGCCGGCGACGGTGCCCTCGGAGGTGAAGTTGTCGAGCTGGCCCTTGATCGTGACGTTGCCTTCGGAGATCCGGGCCAGGGGCCACTCGGGGTTGATCTCCTGGGCCTCGAAGTTCCGCACCTCGGCGGCGAGGTCCATCCCCAGCTCGCGCATGGGAGTGAGGACGTGACCCTTCACCTGGGCGTCGAAGGGCCGGGTGAGGCGGGCCGAGACGCCGAGGCGCTCCAGGGTGCCGTCGAAGTCGCCGGCGACCACGAAGGGCGGATACTCCGGCGGATCGTAGGTGGCCCGCGCCTGGAGGTCCACGTCGTAGGCACCGACCGGGGTCAGCTCCCCCCGCGCCTGGAGGTTGAAGGTGGGGCCCACCACCCGCAGGTTGCGGACCTCGAGCGTGTCGCTCATCGGCTTGGTGCGGCCGTCGAGGGCGATCTCGTCGAGCCGGAAGGGCTGCTGGCCCGGGCGGACGATCTCGACGTTCCGGATCAGGGCGTCGCGCACGACGATGTTCACCGGCAGGTGGACATCCACCAGACGGCCGTCGCCGGTCTCGTCCTCCTCCTTGGCGGGCGGCAGGACGATCCGGATGCCGTCGGCGTGCAGGCGCTGGACGTCCACCTGCCGGCGCCGGAGCTTGCCGGCGTCCCATTCCAGGAAGACGCGCTGGACGCGCACGTCCATGGCGTCGGTCCGGTAGCGCACGTCGCGCAGCTCCAGCGGGCCGGTGAGGGGGCCCTTCTGGGAGCCCACGGTCAGCTCGCCGGGCAGCATGCCGCCCAGGCGGGAGAGCAGGATGCGGGTGCCTTTCTCGGAGGAGACTCCGTACCAGGCGAGCCCGACCACCAGCAGCAGGAGCACGACGAGCGTGAGGAGCAGGCCGAGGAGCCAGCGCAGGGCGCGGCGCCGCCGCTTCGGCGGCGGGGCGGCGGGAGGCGCCGCTTCGGGGATGACTTCGGGGGTCTCGGGAGCTTTCGGTTCGTCCGGGGTCATAGGTCAGGTCCGATGTTGAGGTGGAACCGGAAGGGACGGCCTTCCTCCGAAAGCGCCCAAGCGAAGTCGGCGCGGATGGGTCCGATGGGGGAACGCCAGCGGGCGCCGATGCCGGCCCCGTATTCGAGGGGATCGCCGAAGGTCTTGAAGGCGTTGCCGGTGTCGTAGAAGACGGCGGCGCCCCACTTCTCCAGGAAGCGGATCTCGTACTCCAGGCTGGCGGCCAGCAGGGCCTCGCCGCCGATCACGTTGCCGGCTTCGTCCTCCCGGCCCAGCTCCTCGTAACCGAAGCCGCGCACGCTGCGGTCGCCGCCCGCGAAGAAGCGGAAGCGGGGGGCAGCTCGCGGAACTCGTCCGTGGCGGTATAGCCTGCCTGGGCGCGGCCGATCAGGCGGTGGCGCTCGCCCAGGGAGCGGATGGCCTTGCCTTCGATCAAGCTCTGGAGGAACGAGGAGTCCGAGAGCAGGCTCCCCTCGGCCCCCTGGAGGGCCAGGCGGAGGCGGTAGCCGTGGGTGGTGTCGATGCGGTCGTCGGCCTTCACCCGCTCCCAACTCGCACCGGGGACCAGGAGGTTGGAGATCCCCTGGTCGAGGCCGACCTCGAAGTCCTCGCGCTGGTAGGACAGCGAGAGGGCCTCGCGCCAGCCGCCCCGGGACTGGGTGCGCTGAGCGCCGATCAGGGAGGTCTCGCTGTCGGCCGTGTCCGTGATCTCCCGGGCGTAGGCGGCGTTGAAGGAGAGGACGTCCGTGCGCGGGTAGGGGCCGGGGATGAAGTAGCTCATCTCCAGGCTGCGCTCGATGTCCGAGCCGGTGACCTCGGCCTGGGCATGGTGGCCCCGGCGGTTGAGCCGCCGCAGCTCCCAGGCGCCGCTGGCCCGCGGGCCGGTGTCCGTGCCGTAGCCCACGCCGCCGCTGAAGCGCATGGTCTTGCTGGGGACCAGGTTGACCTCGATCGGCACCTCCAGGCCTTGCGCCTCCTCTTGCCGGGTCACCACCTCGACGCGGCTCCAGTAGGGGCTGTCCGAGAGGGCGCTCTGCAGCTCCAGGACCTTGTTGACGTCCAGCGGCTCGCCCTTCTTGAAGTTGACGTAGCCGGTCAGCAGGTCGGGATCGACGACGTCCTGGTGGAAGCGCACGTCGCCGAAGCGGTAGCGCGGGCCGGTGTCGTAGTGGAGGATCACGTCCGCCCGGTAGCGCTCCAGGTCCACCCGGATCTGGTTGGCCGTGAAGGTGGCGTCGAGATAGCCCGACTCGGCCGCGAGATCCGTCAGCCGGCTCTTGCCCGTCTCGTAGTCCGGGTGGAACAGGCCCTGGCCCTGCTGGACCGGGAAGTCGGCCGCGATCCGCCGGAAGTCGGGATCGCCGGCGCCGTCGCCGACGATCCGCAGGTCCACGCTGGCGACCTGGATGCGGGGGCCGGAGTCGACCTCGTAGCGGGCGATCCAGCGCTCGCCGTCCTGGCGGAGCTGCGAGCGGACCAGCGGCTTGTAGTAGCCGAAGGGCTGGAGCGCCTCCTCGATCTCCGCCGGCGCGTCGGCGTGCAGCCGGCGGATGCGCTCCTCGTTCAGGTCGTCCTTGTCTTCGCGTTCCAGGCTCAGGACCGAGCGGATGTTGCGCTCCAGGTCCCGGCCGACCCCTTCGACCTCGACCTTCAGCGGCACGGCATGAAGAGGAACGGCGAGGCAGAGTCCGGGGACGAGCCAGCGGAGAATCAGTCGTGCGTTTCGCATCAGCGGGGAGAGGCCTCCACGGGGACCTTCACCGTCTCCACCCGCACGGCCCCAGGTTCGGCCTTGGCGCGGCCGTCGCGGTAGCGGCGCGAATGGATGCGGGTGAACTCGGCCCCCAAAAGGAAGATGAGCGAGGAGTAGTAGACCCAGACCAGGATCAGCACCAGCGACCCGGCGGCGCCGAAGGTCGTGGTGACTCCCGTCTGTTGCAGGTAGAAGCCGATGGCGTACTTGCCGAGCGAGAAGAGGATGGCGGTCAGGGCCGATCCCCAGAGCACGTCGCGCCAACCGATCTCCACGTCCGGCAGGACGCGGTAGACCATGGCGAAGAGAGCCGTCATCAGCAGCCACGAGAGGAAGACGTCCGCCCATCCCACCAGGGTGGCGAGGCCGACCTCCAGCCGGGCTTCGAGGATGCGCTGGAGGGCGGCCATGCCGGCGCTGGCGGCGAGGGACGTGAAGACGAGGGCGCCGACGCCGAGGATCAGGCCGAAGCAGATCAGGCGCTTCACGAGGAGCCGCTTGAGGAAGAAGCCCGGCTTGGGGGTGACCTCCCAGACGGTGTTGAGGGTCTCCTGGAGCTGCATCAGCACGCCGGTGGCGCTGATCAGCAGGGTCACGCCGCCGATGATGGCGGCGATCCTGCCGGCCCGTGGGCGGGCGCTGGCGGCCACGATCTCCTGGACCATCTTGGCGCCTTCGAACCCGATGAAGCGGCTGAGCTCGAGCTGGACCCTCCCCTGGGCCGCCTCCGCGCCGAAGGCCCAGCCGGAGACCGCGATGGCCAGGATCAGGATCGGCGCGATGGAGAAGAGAGACAGGTAGGCGATGGCCGCGCTATGGGTCGTCGCGCCATGCTTGCTCCAGTTGGTATAGGTGTCCCGGAGGACGTGCCAGATCTTCTGCGGTTTCGGACGGCGCATCTCGACCACGCCAGACCTCGATAGGGAGGCGGCGGGGTCAAGGAGGGAAGCAAGGGGCGTGCCGGGACTCGTCCCCCCATCAGGGCTTCGCCTCCCCGTAGACCTGCGTCTGGGGATAGAAGGAGAACCAGCCGGACCAGTAGGCGAGGTGGCCGGGCAGGCGGGGGAGCTTCTTGCCGTCCGGCGTGGCCAGGGCCTCCTCGCCGGCCAGCCAGGAGCGGCCTTCCTGATCGGTCACGAAGACGCTGCCCATGAAGCTCCGGCCGGGGGTGAGCTTGCGGTCCCCCCGCTCGTAGGCGCGGACGGTGCGGTTCTGGCCCTCGGCGCCAGGGGCGGCCACCAGCAAGATGGGCAGGCCGCCCAACTCGTCGTTGACCACCAACTCTTTGTTCAAGCGATCTAGCGGGTACGCCTTGGGGACGCCGTTCACCAGGAGCGCGTAGATCCAGGCCTTCTCGGGGAGGAGCGGGCTCCGCCGCTGGACCGGGAGCGGGGCCTCCTCGGGCCTGGGCTGGGAGTAGTCGATCGGATGCCCGGTCTCCGGCGAGAGCACCCGGGTGTCGGGATGGGCGCCCTCCCAGCTTTTCCAGGAGGTGATGACCACCGGCAGGCGCTGGAGCTTGATGCCGGAGCCCGCGAGGGGGCCGTTGACCGGCTCGCCCGTGAGCTGGCTCCACAGCGTGTCCGTCTGGCGGTCGACCAGAAGGTTGTTGCTCTCATAGAAGAGGCCGGAGGAGGCGAAGGTGAGCGTTCCCCGGGCGGTGTCGGTCCGGTAGAGGATGCCCGCGCCGCAGCGGGAGCACCAGGTGAGGGTGACCGGCACGCCGCCGATCCTGTCGTTGACCACCTCGTGCCAGTCCAGGATGCGCAAAGGATAGGCGCGGGCGTCGCCGTTGATCTCGACACCGAAGACCGGCTCCTCGAGGCTCATGCCGGTGGCCATCCTGGCGCGCGCCTGCGGCGCGAAATCCAGGGCGATGCCGCCGGCCTGAGCTCCCCGCTGGATCTGCTCGACGGGGATCTCCGACCGGCGCCGGCTGTCGAAGAAGCGCTCGGAGGTTGCCGGGGACTTCGTGCCCGGGGAGGCGCAGGACAGGAGGCAGAGGACGGCAGAGATGGCAAGGATGGAGGCGCGCATGGCCTCCATCCTATAGCTACTGGAGGTCCTGATCGGGCGGACCGACGTCGTACTCGCCGGCCTTCTCGACGCCCACCACCCCGGGGATCCGGGAGAGCCTGGCGAGCTTGTCGGGATCGATGGCGCCGGTGATGGTGCCGATCGACTCCAGCGAGCTTTCCACCTCCAGGCCGGCCTTCTCGCAGGCCTTGACCACCCGGTCCATGTCCTTCAGGTGCTCGTCGTCGAGGGCGATCAGCACCTGCACCTTGCCGTCTTTCTTCGCCATGGCGTCACTATACCCTCGGTCAGGGAGCCTGGACGAGCCCGGCCCCGACGTCCATGGAGAGGGCGCCCAGCCGCCGGGCCGAGGAGGTCAGCACCTGGAACAGGGCGGCTCCGGTCACCTGCCGGGCCTCGACCCACAGCGCGGCGATGCCCGCCACGTGCGGGGTGGCCATGCTGGTGCCGGAGAGGAACTTGCTGCGCTGGGGCAGGGGCGCGGAGGAGAAGACGTCAACGCCCGGACCGGCGATGTCCACCTGGCCGCCCGCCACGGCGGTCCCCCGGTTGGAGAAGTTGGCTACCTGGAAGCGCGGGTCCACGGCGGCCACGGCCAGGATGGACTGACAGTTGGCGGCGCGGCTCACCGGGCGGATCAGGTTCTGGCTGCGCCGGCTGTCGTTGCCCGCGGCGGCGATCAGCAGGCAGCCGGCCGCCAGCCCCCGCCGGGCCGCCTGCTCGTAGGCCAGCGAGGCGGGCGCCTGCAGCCCCAGGGACATGGAGATGACCTGGCAGCCGTTCGCGACGGCCCAATTGATGCCGGCCAGGATGCTGGAGTCCGGCCCCTTGCCGTTGTTGCGCAGCACCTTGCCGGCGAAGATCTGGGCCTGGTGGGCGATGCCGTAGCGCCGGCCCGCCGCCGGCCGCTGGGGGCCGCAGGCGGTGCCGATGCAGTGGGTGCCGTGGCCGTGGCGGTCCTGGACCTCCTCGTCGGGGATGAAGGTCTGGCTGGTCATGGCCCGCCCCACGAAGTCCGGGTGCTGGAGGTCCATGCCGGTGTCGAGCACGGCGACGCGCACGCCCCGGCCGCTGAAGCGGGAGCCCAGCGCCTTGGTGGCGGCCAGCCCCCAGGTGGCGAGGTCGGTGTCGCTCAGCGCCGCGGCGGCGCCCATCTGCTCGGCGCCGGGCCCGCCCGAGAGCTGCTCGTAGAGGTGGACCACCGCGTCGCGGTAGCCCCGGAGGTAGCTCAGGGAGAATCCGGGCCCCCCGGCCGGCGGCTCCTCGGGCATGTCCTGGATGGCTTCCATGATGAGCTCGGGCTCGATGGCCAGGATGGGGTTCTCGTCGGCGTCGGCCGCGGCGGCGGTCAGGGCGTTCAGCGAGTCCGGCGGGGTGCGCACCACGGCGATCCCCAGCTCGTCGAACACCAGGGCGTCGGCGGACTCGACCGTTTCCAGGCGCACGGCGCTCTCGTCGAAATCCGACGCCCTGGCGACCGCCTGGATGCCGGCGGACTTGTTCATCAGGCTGACCGCGCTCTTCTCGGAGCCTTCCCGGAACGTGACGATGTACCGCCCGGTCGTGCCCTCGGCGGGGGGCTCGACGGACGCCGACGCGGTGGGCGGCTCGGCCGGCGGGGCGGCGGAGGACGATGAGGCGCGGGGTTTCTTTCGGCTGGCCATGGCTTTGTTTCCTCCCAGGAGTAAGGAGACGGACCTCGAAGGAATGTTCCTTGAATTCTAAGGCGCGGGACAGCCGGATTCGTTACGGGGAGAGGGTGGTGGCCTGCGACCTCACCCCAACCCCTCTCCTAAAGGAGAGGGGCTCAGGTTTGTCGGATCAATCGTCCAGCAACCCCTTCGCCCCCAGCCACTCCTTGTTGAGCTTGGAGAGGTAGCGCTCGCCGGAGTCGGGGAAGAGGGTGACGACCAGGCCGTCCTCGCCCAGGGTGCGGGCCACCTGCCGGGCTCCGGCGGCGGCGGCGCCTCCGGAGGAGCCGGTGAAGATCGACTCGGTGCGGGCCAGCTCCATCGTCGCCCGGTAGGCGGTCTTGTCGTCGATGGTGACGACCTCGTCGATGTAGTCCCACCAGACCGTGGACGGCATGAAGTCCTCGCCGATGCCGTCGATCAGGTACTGGTGGATCTGCTCGGCCGGAGGCATCTCGCGGTGCTTGTGGTAGTAGGCGAAGACGCTCCCCACCGTATCGACGCCGACGCAGCGGATGGCCGGGTTCTGTTCCTTGAGGTACTTGGCCGTGCCGCTGATCGTGCCGCCGGTGCCGAAGCCGACCACCCAGTGGGTGATCTTGCCGTCCGTCTGCCGCCAGATCTCGGGGCCGGTGGTCCGGTAGTGGGCCTCGGGGTTGGCCTGGTTGTAATACTGGTAGGGAAGGTAGGCCCCCTCCTCGTCCCGCAGGCGCTCGGCGACCTTGTAATAAGAGCGCGGGTCGTCCGCCTCGACGTTGGTCGGGCAGGTGATGACCGTGGCGCCCATGGCCTCCAGCAGCGCGATCTTCTCCTTGGGGATCTTCTCCGCCGCGGTGCAGATCAGCCGGTAGCCCTTGAGGTTGGCGGCCATGGCCAGCCCCATGCCGGTGTTGCCCGAGGTGGGCTCGACGATGGTGCCGCCCGGCTTCAGCAGGCCCGCCTTCTCGCCGGCCTCGATCATGGCGATGCCGATGCGGTCCTTCACGCTGCCGCCGGGATTGAAATATTCGACCTTGCCCGCCAGGGTCGCGGGACCCGGGTGGAAGCGGCCGAGCTTGACGAGGGGAGTGTTCCCCAGGGTTTCCAGGACGTTCTCGTAGATTTCCATGAGCGGCGGGATGCTAGCACAGCCCGCCGGGCGGACATTGGCCCCAGCTTTGCAACTCTCCATGAGACGCGTGCTGTCACGTGTGTGCGGACGCACCTCGGAATAATCGCAGCATCTCTCACATGAGGAGACAACATGGACGACAAGCACCACGGAACCGTAGTTGCTGATCACGATACGACGACTGAGCACGCTCATGACAAGGTCCACCCGGTCGGCAGCGGCGTCGGCGCCGCGGCGGGCGCGGCCACGGGCGCGGCGGTCGGCACCGCGGTGGGCGGCCCCGTCGGGACGCTGGTGGGTGCGGCGGTGGGAGCGGTGGCCGGCGGCCTGGTGGGCCACGGCATCGCCGAGGGGATCAACCCCACTGTGGAGGACGCCTACTGGCGGGACAACTACAAGACCCGCTCGTACGTGGACACCACCCGGCCCTATGACGAGTACCAGCCCGCCTACAAGTATGGCTGGGAGTCCCGGGCCCGCTACGGCGACCGCAAGTGGGACGACGTCGAGAACGACCTCGAGCGTGGCTGGGACACCGCCAAGGGCGCGTCCCGCCAGACCTGGAACGAGGCCAAGCACGCCACGCGCGACGCCTGGCACCGGGTCGAGAACAACCTGCCGGGCGACGCCGATCGCGACGGCAGATAGTCGGACCCTCACCCCTGGCCCCTCTCCCGACCCCTCCCCCCTCCCTCACCGGGAGAGGGGAAAGACGGGGAGGGGTTTTCGTTTGTGGTGAGGGGTGTTTTTGTAGTCTCCCTCCTCTCCCGGTGTGGGTGGGAGGGAGGGGTCGGGAGAGGAGGGCCGGGGTGGTGAGGGCCTACCTGTCTTCCCAGTCCCAGAAATAATCTTTGTTCGTCAACGTCGGCTCCTCCTCCCGGACCGGCTCCTCGGTGAGGCCCGCCTCGGCCTCGTCGGGCGGGATCTCGCCGCGGATCACCGCGAGCTGCTCTTCCAGGTCCTGGGTCTCGCGCTCCCAGTAGTCCGGGGTGCCGAAGTGGGGCCAGGCGAGGGGGAAGGCGGGGTCGTGCCAGCGGCGGGCGAGCCAGGCCGCGTAGTGGATGACCCGCATGCCGCGCAGGATCTCGATCAGCGAGAGGGTGGCGCGGTCGAAGTCGCGGAACTGGGTGTAGCCCTCCAGGAAGCGCTCCCGCAGGTTCAAGGTGTAGGCGTCCCGGCCCGGCAGGGCCAGCCAGAGGTCCTGCACGGCCGGACCCGTGACCATGTCGTCGAAGTCCAGCACCCGCAGCAGGCCGTCCCGGAAGAGGATGTTGCCCAGGTGGAGATCGCCGTGGAGGCGGTGGACGGGCACGCCGGCCAGCCGGCGGTCGGCGAGGGTGGCGATCGCGAGGGCCGCGTCGAAGTAGCGGTCCTGGAGATGGCGGGGGAGGACGTCGTGCGCCTCCAGCCAGTCCAGATCCTCCCGGATGTAGGTGTCCGCCGTGATCGCGATGCGGTGGCGGGCCTCGCGGTGGACGGCGACGTTGTGCATCCGGCCCACCAGCATGCCGAGCCGGCGGGCGGCGGCCTCGTCGAGCTCGTCGGGGGCGCGGCCCCCCCGGCGGTCGGAGAGGCTGTAGTAGATGTTGTCGACCCGCCGCAGGGTGCCTCCCCCGGGGAACGGGCGCATGGTGCAGACCGGGATCTCCTCGGCGGCGAGGTCCTCCAGGAACTGGTGCTCCTCGAGGAGCTGCTCCTCGGTCCACCGCCCCGGCCGGTAGAACTTGGCCACCACCCGGGTGCGGTCCGCCAGCTCCACCTCGTAGACGCGGTTCTCGAAGGAGTTGAGGGGGTAGCAGACCGGGTTGCACTGCAGGCCGCCGGCCTCCACGGAGGCCAGCACCTTCTCGGGGGTCAGAGAGAGGAAGAGGTCGGTCTCGGTGATCGTCGGATGCTGCATGGGGGCAATGTAGCAAAGAAAAAGGGCGGCGGCGGGCCGCCGGGATGCGAAAATAGGGGGACCTTTTCGAGGAGGCCGGGATGGCGGAGCCAGGAAAAGGGGCGGGCCCGGAGTTCGCGGAGCTCGCCCAGTTCGAGATCAACGCGCGGGCGGTGCTCCTGCTGGAGCACGACTTCTGCGTCGACAACGACGTCGTGGTCCTCGGCCGGGTCGACCCGCGGAGCCAGGAGCCCGTCACGGTCGGGATGTTGAATCCGGGCCGGCGTTCGCTGGTGGCCGAGATCGAGTCCCTGCTGGGCCGGCCGGTGCGGCCGGTCCGCCTGAACCGCTGGGAGATCCGCCAGGCCCTCGACGAGGGCCATGGCGTCCCGGCCCTCGACAAGGACCGCTCGACCCTCTTCCTGCGGCCGGTGCGCGACTTCTCCTTCGAGAACGACGAGGACGACACCCGGCTCCTGGACGAGATCCTGGGCCGCGCCGTACAGCTCAAGGCGAGCGACGTCCACATCGAGACCTACAAGAACGACGTGGACGTCCGGTTCCGCGTCGACGGCGTGATGCGGCAGGTCGCCACCCCGCTCTCGGTGGAGAACGTCCAGGCGGTGATCGCGCGGCTCAAGGTCCTCGCCGGCCTGGACATCGCCGAGCGCCGCAAGGCCCAGGACGGCCGGGTGCAGGCCGTCTACCGGGAGGAGGAAGCCGCCAGGGGCCGCGGGGTGGACTTCCGGCTGTCGGTGGTGCCCTGCCCCTGGGGCGAGGACGCCGTGCTGCGCATCCTCGACAGCTCCGCGCCCCTGCCCCTGGAGAAGCTGGGGATGGGCGCGGAGGCCCTGGCCACCTTCGGGCGGCTGATCGCCAACCCCGAGGGCATGCTCCTGGTCACCGGCCCCACCGGCAGCGGCAAGACCACCACCCTCTACGCCGCCATCCACCGCATCAACTCGCCCGCGATCAAGATCCTCACCGTCGAGGACCCGATCGAGTACCACTTCGCCAAGACCAACCAGAAGCAGGTCTCCTCCAAGATGGGGTTCGCGGACTACGCCCGCGCCTTCATGCGGCAGAACCCGGACGTGATCCTGATCGGCGAGATCCGCGACGAGGACACCGCCAGCGCCGCCGTGCGGGCCGCCCAGACCGGCCACCTGGTGCTCTCGACCCTGCACACCAACGACGCGGTGAGCACCGTTTCGCGTCTGCTGACCCTGGGGGTGCCGGCCGGCCTGATCTCCTCCTGCCTCCTGGGGGCGGTCTCGCAGCGCCTGGTGCGCCGCCTCTGCCCGAGCTGCCGGGTGGAGGCGCCGCCGGACGAGCGCCAGGTCCGCCGTTTAGGGGTGGGCGCCTTCGACGGCCCGTTCTTCCGGCCGGACCCCAAGCCCGGCTGCGAGATCTGCGGCGGCATCGGCTACAAGGGGCGGGAGGGGATCTATGAGCTGTTCGTCCTCGACCACGACCTGTCCGACCAGATCGCCGACGGGGCGCCCATCCACCGGGTGCGCGCCGCGGCCGTCGAGAAGGGGATGCAGCCCCTCGTCGAAAACGCCCTGGAGAAGGCGCGGGCCGGTCTCACCTCGCTGGAGGAGATCCTGCGCACGGTGCCCTACCGGATGCTGGGCGGCTGACATATAAACGGCCCATGCGAGTCATCGACCAGCAGATCATGAACCTCCTGTTCGAGGTCACCGACGAGATCCCGCTCGACCGCGAGGCCCTGACCGTCCCTCTGTTGATGGAGGGGGAGGGGCAGGTGAAGAAGACGACCAAGGGGAAGATCGAGATCACCCTGCCGGACACGGACGACCTCGGGCCGTTCCTGGCCGCGTTGCCGGAGCGGCTCCGGGCTCTGGAGTAGAATGGAGCCATGACGAGAGACGCTTCGAAGGACTACTTCGCCGAGACGGCGGTCGGGGCGGTGGTGCTGCTCTCGATCCAGTTCCTCTCTCTTCCTCTCCTGGTCGGCGGTCTGGCCCTGATCGGGATCGCGAAGCTCGTCGCCCGGAAAGCCAGGGCGTAGAGCGCCCCCGGGAGGGCCGGGCCGTCAACGGGAGGGCTGGCTCGCCCCCCGGATACTGCGCTCCGCCCCCGCCGGGGGCCCTGTTCCCCCTCGCATGGGACGGGCCGTATCCGCCGGGCCCGCGGCCGCCCTGGGAAGGGGCGGCCGAGCCCCGTCTTCCTACTCCTGGCCCCCATCGGGGGCGTAGACGAACACATCGAAGAAGGCGTTGAAGTCCCTCGGGGCGAGGTCCGAAGCCTGGCTGGAGAAGGCCACGATCCCGCCGTTGACGACCACCGGCTCGAGGGACGCTCCGTTGGCCGGCTGGGGCGGATTGAAAGCGGAGCGGCTCGCCAGCGTCACGTCTTCCGTCGTCCGGTCGTAGAGGTAGACCGCGATCACCGGGGGGGAGGCCGGATCGGGGAGGAGCGGCGCGTCGCTCTGGAAGGCGACCCAGCGGCCGTCCGGGCTGAGGCGGGCGTCGTAGACATTGCCTCCGCTGGCCCGCAAGGGGTCGCCGGGGACATGGCTCACCAGCCGCACCTGCCGGGAGACGCGGTCGAAGAGGAACAGGTCGTCGGTGATCCCGTCGTCGGTCTGGCCGGGGACCAGGGCCGGGGCGTCGCTGCTGAACAGGAGCCAGCGGCCGTCGTCGCTGAGCCCCAGGGGCAGGGCGAAGCCGTCGAGCTCGCCCGCGAGGTCGACCTCGACGGTCCCGCCGTTGGCGCGGTTGAGGAGGATCATGGCGCTCCTCCCGGTATGCCGCTGCTTCAGGCCCAGGAAGGCGGCCCAGCGTCCGTTGGCGCTGAGCAGCGGAAAGGACCCGGAGACGGAGCCGCCGGCGCGGCTGAGCAGCGCTATGCGGCCCGTCCGGCGTTCATAGAGGAAGGCGTCGTACTGCCCGTTGACGTCACGGGTGGGGAGAGCCAGGTCCGAGGCCCGGCTGGTGAAGGCGACGAAGGCGCCGTCCAGGCTCATGGAGGAGAAGCCGGAAGCCGCGTTCCCCGTCCGCGCCGGCCGCAGGCCGTGATGGCTCACCAGCACCGTGGAGCCGGTCCGGCGATCCCAGAGGAAGACGTCGGTGTTCTGGTTGACGTCCTGCTGCCGGGCGGCGAGGGCGGGGGCCGAGCTGTTGAAGACCACGACGTTGCCGTCCGCGCTCACGCCGGCTACCGAGGAATGGCCCGTGCCGGCCCGGACGCGGGAGGCATGGGCGTGGCTGACCAGGATGGTCCGGCCGGTCCGGCGGTCCCAGAGGAAGACGTCGCTGGTGCCCCCGCGGTCCTCCTGACCGGGAGCCAGATCGCCGGCCAGGCTGTTGAAGACGACGACGCTGCCGTCCCGGCTGATCCGGGGTTCCAGGGAAGCGGCGTCGCCGCCCGCGAACGAGGCTTGGGTGGAGCGGCTGACCAGGACCGTCTGGCCCGTGACCCGGTCGTGGAGGTAGACGTTGGGGCTGCCCGGGCGGACCACGAGGCCGGGAAGCAGGGCCGCGCCGCTGGTGAAGGCCACGTACCGCCCGTCGGCGCTCATGGCCGGGGCGCGGCTGTCGTCCAGGGCGGTGCGGGAGGCCAGGCCCGGTGCGTGGCGGGTGACGAGACGGTTCCCGCCCGTGGCCTTCTCATAGAGGAAGAGATCGAGGGTCGCGGGGGAGTCCCGCACACCGGTCACCAGATCGGCGGCGAAGCTGCTGTAGGCGATCCATCTCCCGTCGGCGCTGATGTCGGGCACGACCGAGCTCAAGCCGCCGGCCCTTGAGGGAGAGCCGGCGGCGTGGCTGGCCAGGACGGTGACCCCGGAGGCGCGGTCGTGCACGAAGACGTCGGAGGCGCCCCGGAGGGAGTCCTGCTGGCCGGCCACCAGGTCGGTGGCGGCGCTGGCGAAGGCCACGAGCCGTCCGTCCGCCGAAATGGAGAGGCTGGTGGCGCCCCGGTCGGCCGGAGTGGACGGCGATTCCGGCGTGCGGGTGACCAGGCTCCGCGAGCCGGTGAGGACGTCATAAGCGATGATCTGACCGCCGGCGAAGGGGCTCGGGGCGTTGGTGAGGTAGACCACCGTACCGCCGTCCGCGCTGACCTCCGGATCGATACCCCCCTCGGCGGCGCCCGGTCCGGAGAGGCTGACCCAGGAGACCACGCCCGACAGCCGGTCGTAGAGGAAGGCGTCGGACCTGCCGTTATCGTCGGCGACGCCGGAGACGAGGTTGGTGGCGTGGCTGCCGAAGGCGACATAGCGGCCGTCGGCGCTCAGGGTCGGGCCGTGGGAGCTGCCGTTGGGCGTGGCCAGGGCGGTGCCGCCGACGTGGCTCACCAGCGTGGTGGCGCCGGTGAGGCGGTCGAAGAGGAAGAGGTCCTGGATCGCGCCGTTGAGGTCGTTCTGGCCGGCCACCAGGTCCGAGGCGCCGCTGAGGTAGGCGACGAACCGGCCGTCGGCGCTCACCACGGGGCCGGAGGAGGTGTTGTTCCCCGAGCGGGTCGGGGAGGCCGCGGACCGGCTGACGAGGCTGAGGGTCCCGGTGGCCCGCTCCCAGGCGTAGACGTTCTCCCCCGGATACGCCAGGGTCAGCCCGGGAATCAGATCGACGGCCCTGCTGGTGAAGACCAGGACGCCGCCGTCGGCGCTGAGCGAGGGCGAGAGGGAGGCGCCGTCGCCCGCCTCGCCGGAGCCGGCGCGGCGGCTGATCAGGGTGAGCTGCCCGGTCTCCCGATCCCACAGGAAAACGTTGCCGCCGGCCGGATCGGGCGGCACGTCGCCCGTGCCGGGTACGAGGTCGCTGGCGGCGCTGACGAAGGTCACGAAGCGGCCGTCGGCGCTGATCACGGGCTGGTGCCCCGAGGGCCGATTCCCCGCCGTGGCCGGCGCGCCGGAGGCATGGCTGATCAGGCGGGTGGTCCCGGCGACCCGGTCGTGGACGAAGACGTCCAGGCCGGAATTGGCGTCGACCTGTCCCGGGACCAGGTTGGGGGCAAAGCTGGCGAAGGCCAGATAGCGGCCGTCGGCGCTGAGTGCCGTCCGCGACAGGGGATAGGCGCCGCCAGCGGTTTCGGGGGCCAGTTGCGGCGGGATCCGTGAGATCAGCTCGGCCTCGGCGGCGCCGGCCGCCGTGGCGATCGTCCAGAGAAACAGCACCATGCCGAACCGCTGTGGGAGCACGTGAGCCCTCCTTGAGATGTCGTCTGAATGGTAATACGGCATAGGGCGTGGTGGCGTCGCCCCCGGGTGTAGACTCGTCACCTCATGAAATTCTGGGGTGAGGTCTGAGCGGGCCCGGGCCGGCCGCCATCGGCCCCTACCGCGTCCTGCGCCGGCTGGGGGCGGGGGGCATGGGCGAGGTCTACCTGGCCTACGACCCCCGGTTGGAGCGGGAGGTGGCCATCAAGCGGGTGCGGGCGGAGCGGGGCTCCGAGCCCGAGCGCCGGGCGCGCTTCCTGCGCGAGGCCAGGGTCGTCGCGGGTCTCGGCCATCCCTCCATCGTCCAGGTCTACGACCTGCTCAGCGAGGAGGGGACCGACAACATCGTCATGGAGTACGTGGCCGGCCCCACTCTGCACGAAGTGCTGCGGCACGACGCCCTTCCCCTCGACGAAGGCCTGAGCATCGCGGTCTCCGTGGCCGAGGGGCTCTCCTACGCCCACCGCCGCGGCGTCCTGCACCGCGACCTCAAGGCGGAGAACGTCCTCCTCACCCCCGAAGGGCACGCCAAGATCGCGGACTTCGGAATCGCCCGCCGGCTGCCCGGCGAAGGCGAGGGGGACGAGGAGCTGACCCGCGAGGGGGCCATCCTCGGCACCCCCCGGGCCATGTCCCCGGAGCAGGCGTGCGGCGACCCCTTGAGCGTGCGGTCGGACCTCTTCTCGTTCGGCATCCTCCTCTACGAGATCTTCACCGGGCGGTCCCCCTTCCTGGCGGAGAGCGGCGCGGAGACCCTCCGGCGCGTCCTCCAGCACCGGCCGCCTCCCCTGCGCGAGGTGAATCCCGGGCTGCCGCCGGCGCTCTCCAACATCGTCGAGGACCTCCTGGAGAAGGACCCTGTCCTGCGCCCCCGCGACGCCAACGAGGTGGCTGGCCGCCTGCGGGAGCTCGTGGCCGGGGGCGCCAAAGACCCGGCGGACGCCACGCTCATGGCCTCCGTGGAAGGAACGCCCGTGGCGCCGGCCCTGCCGCTGCCCCTGCCGGCGGCCGCATCCTCCTCCGGCCGCTCACGGCGCCCGGCGGCCGCGGCGCTGGCGCTGGCGGTCCTGATCCTGGCCGGGTTCGCCGCCTTCCATCTCCTCGCCGGGCCGGGGACCCTTCAGGTGGCCGTGACCGCGCCCCGCTTCGAGGCCGGCCCGCCGGACGAGAAGGCCGCCTTCCTGGCCTTCGCCCTGCGCGGCGCCCTCCAGAGCGGCCTGGCCTCTCTCGACGGCGTCTTCCCCAAGAGCGCGGCGGAGGTGGACGCGGTCTCCGGCGCCCCCGTCGAGGTCGCCCGGGCCGTGGCGGCGGACGAGGTGATCGAGACCGGCTTCGCCTGCCAGGGCGGCTCCTGCACCCTGGACGTCGCGCGGCTGCGGCGGGACGGCGCCGCGGCCTGGAACGGCCGTATCGAGGTCCCCCTGGACGACCCGCTGACCGCGGCGCGGGCGGTGGACGTCCTGCTGCGCGAGGCCTACGCCGAGCGCAAGCCCCGGCCCGGCATCCCCCGGCCGCGTGTCTCGCCGGCGGACTACGCCAGGTACCTGGCGGTCCAGCGGGAGCTGAGCCAGGGATCAGGGGGAGATCCCGCGCCGCTCCTGGAGAGGCTGGCCGCCGTCCGCCGCAGCTCGCCGGACCTCCTGGACGCCTGGCTGCTGGAGGTGACGATCCTGGTCAACCGCTTCGCGGCCTCGCGCGATCCGGCGCTGCTGGCCCGCGCCTCGGAGCTCCTGGACCAGGCCCAGGAGCGGGCGCCGGGCCATCCGGAGATCTGGTACCGGCGCGCCTACGTGAAGACCCTGGCCGGCCCTCCCGCCGAGGCCGAGCCGGCCCTGGAGGCCTTCGAGCGGCAGGCGCCGGGGGACGTCCGCGTGCTGGACCTGCGCGCCCGCCTGCGGGAGCGGCAGGGGCGGCCCGAGGAGGCCCTGGAGGCCGCCCGCGAGGCCGCCGCCCGCCAGCCGTCCTGGGTGCGCCTCCAGGAGCTGGCCAACCTGGAGTGGCGGCAGGGGGAGGTCGGCGCCGCCCGTCAGAGCCTGGACCGGCTGCTCGCGGCGTTCCCGGGCAACCAGCGCGGCCGGCAGCTCCTGGCCCTCCTGGAGCTGACCCACGGCGATCCCGCCCGCGCCGCCCGCCTCTACCAGGAGCTGGCGGCCGGCTCGGCCGATCCCGGGCTGCTGGTCAACCTGGGGGTCGCCCGCATGCTGCTCAAGGACTACGACGGCGCCGCCCGGGCCATCGAGCGGGCGGTGGCGGCGGACGGCGGCGGCAGCTACTTCTTCCTGCTCAACCTGGCCGAGACCCGCCGCCTCCAGGGCCGGAAGGCGGAGGCGGACGCCCTGTTCCGCAAGGTCCTGGACCTCTCGGCGGCGGACCCCTCCCCGGAGGACTGGCAGCGCCTGACCGTGCGCGCCCAGGCCTTCGCCCACCTGGGGGACCGCCGCGCCGCGGTGAGCGAGCTGCAGGAGGCCCTCCGGCTGGCGCCCCGCAGCGGCCAGGCGGCGTTCGAGGCCGCCCTGGTCTACGCCCTGGTGGGCGACCGCACGGCGGCGGTGGTCAACGCCGGGCGGGCCCGGGACCTCGGCTTCGAGGCCCCGGCGTGGTTCCGCCTCCCCTGGTTCGAGCCCCTCCTGGCCGATCCCGAATTCCGCCGCCTCGCTCAGACCGCGCAGACCCTGTAGACGGGATCGCACGGCGGCGGCTGGATGATGGTGGGATCGGAGTTGATCTTCTTCAATGCGTTGCCGTAGTCGTCCCAGCCCTGGAAACCCGCTTCGATCAATCGCCGGGGGAACTCCACCTCCGCGTTGAACACATCCGGATCCAGCCGCGGTTCCAGATGGAAGGTGACGATCTCTCCCAGGTAACAGCTCTCGAGGGGCTTGGTGGCGACGCACCCCTGGCCGGGGGTCTGCCAGAAGAAGGAGTATTCCTTCGGAAGCTCAGGGTTGTAGTCACCTTGCAGATGGGGTGGCTGCTTCCCTCTCGGCTGAACGTACTCCACCACGCCGTTCCAGCACGCATCCTCGATCCCCATGATCATCTTGAACTCCAGCGGCGTCCCCTCCCGGGCCCGGAAAGCTGGCGCCAGCTCCACCGCGTGAGGCTGTAGGGCTTCGCGTTCCTTGAAGATGTCGTAGACCGGGCGCCCGCGATGGTCCGTGCCGAGCACGACGACGTCCCGGAGCTTCACGTGCTCGGGGTGCTGATGAGGGATGTGGCGGTATATCTCCGAGATGGAGGTGGTGACGGCCACGAAGATCCCCCCATAGACCTTCTCCTCGTCCGTCGGGTCCTGGCCGCGCCGGTGGCAGTAGATCCGGAAGACCCGGGTGGCGGGGGCCGGGATCTCCCGGGACCAGGTCAGAATGCAGGCGGAGGGGCCGTCGTACTCGATCTTGGGCCGTCTCTCTGGGGCGTTCAGCTCCCGGCATAGCGGCTGGCCGCCATCGTCCGTGAATTCGACGATTCCTCCCGCCAGCTCCATCCGCACCTGGAGCTCATCGATGGAGCCCCCGACCTGGAAAGCCGGCTCGACCTGGACCAGAGGATCCTCCAGCGGCTCCTGGTCATGGTAGAGATCCACATATCTCGGCCTGCACGGGTTTCCAGCTTTGAAATGAACCTTGCCGACATGCACGTCGCTCATGTTTTTCGTCCCCCGGCGAAAATGGTGAAGTTGCCTCGCCCCCTGGCGGCCGGTACAATCTGCCGGCGGCCGTCCTGGAACCGCTTATTTCCCTGCATCAGGTTCGCGCAGTCAGGAGTCTACATGTCCGAGCAATACATCTATGTCATGAAGGACCTGCGGAAGGTCTACCCGCCCAACCGCGAGGTCCTGCGGGATATCTGGCTGTCCTTCTTCCCCGGCGCCAAGATCGGCGTCCTGGGCCTGAACGGGGCCGGCAAGAGCACGCTGCTGAAGGTCATGGCCGGCGAGATCAAGGAGTTCGGCGGCGAGGCCTGGCCCGCCAAGGGCACCAAGGTCGGCTACCTCTCCCAGGAGCCGCGCCTCGACTCCTCCAAGGACGTCCTCGGCAACGTCGAGGAGGGGGTGGCCGAGATCCGCGCCCTGCTCCAGAGGTTCGACGAGATCAACGCCCGCTTCGGCGAGCCCATGACCGACGACGAGATGGACAAGCTGATGGCCGAGCAGGGCCGGGTGCAGGACCAGATCGACGCCGTCAACGCCTGGGAGATCGACCGCACCCTGGAGATCGCCATGGACGCCCTGCGGCTGCCGCCGCCGGACGCCGACGTCGAGAAGCTCTCGGGCGGCGAGCGCCGCCGGGTGGCCCTCTGCCGGCTGCTGCTCCAGAAGCCCGACCTGCTGCTGCTCGACGAGCCCACCAACCACCTCGACGCCGAGTCCGTGGCCTGGCTGGAGCGCTTCCTTCACGACTACCCGGGCACGGTGGTCGCGGTCACCCACGACCGCTACTTCCTCGACAACGTGGCCGGCTGGATCCTGGAGCTCGACCGCGGGTCCGGCATCCCGTGGAAGGGGAACTACTCCTCCTGGCTGGAGCAGAAGTCGCGAGCGGCTGGAGCAGGAGGAGAAGGCCGAGTCCAACCGGCGGCGGACCCTGGAGCGGGAGCTCGAGTGGGTGCGCATGTCCCCCCGCGCCCGCCAGGCCAAGGGCAAGGCCCGCCTCACCGCCTACGAGAAGCTGCTCGCCGAGGACCGGGAGTACGAGAAGCGCGCCGACCCCAACGAGATCCACATCCCCGCCGGCCCTCGCCTGGGCGACCTGGTGGTGGAGGCGAAGAACATCCGCAAGGCCTTCGGCGACAACCTGCTGATCGAGGACCTCTCCTTCGCCCTGCCGCCGGGCGGCATCGTGGGCGTCATCGGCCCCAACGGCGCCGGCAAGACGACCCTGTTCCGCATGATCGTGGGCGAGGAGACGCCGGACGCCGGAACCTTCAAGGTCGGCGAGACGGTGAAGGTTGCCTACGTGGACCAGAGCCGCGAGTCGCTGGACGGCGAGAAGCTGGTCTGGGAGGCGATCTCGGACGGCCGGGATGTGGTGGTTCTGGGCAGCCGCGAGGTGCCCGCCCGCTCCTACGCCGCGGCGTTCAACTTCAACGGGGCGGACCAGCAGAAGCGGGTCAAGGACCTCTCCGGCGGCGAGCGCAACCGCCTCCACCTCGCCCGCACCCTCAAGGCCGGCGGCAACCTCCTGCTGCTGGACGAGCCGACGAACGACCTCGACGTCGACACCCTGCGGGCCCTGGAGGAGGCGCTGCTCTCCTTCGCCGGCTGCGCGGTGATCATCAGCCACGACCGCTGGTTCCTGGACCGCATCGCCACGCACATCCTGGCTTTCGAGGGCGAGTCGCAGGTGGTCTGGTTCGAGGGCAACTACGAGGCCTATGAAGCCGACCGCAAGCGCCGCCTGGGCGCCGAGGCGGATCAGCCTCACCGCATCCGGTACAAGAAGCTGACGGCGGCGTAGCCGGAGGTGGCACACCCGTTGCAATCTATTTTCTGGCGTGTAGACGTGGTGGGCGGTGAAGGGTTCTGACGCGGCGCGCCCAACTTCGAAGAGTCCGAAACCTTCACCCCTGCCCTCAAAAAGTTGCAGCGGAGGATGCCGTGAGCGTCTTCCACAGGGAGTACCAACCAGAAACTACATCCTTGTAGGAGAGGAGCTCGATATGAAACGCCAGATTTTTACGATCCTGATGGTGTTGGCCCTGACGCTGGTGGCCGGTGCTGCTTTCGCTCAGAGCTCGCAGAATACGACGGCCCCCGGCCCGACGATACAGAAGGAGCCGGGCCTGACCAATAACAACCTGCCCAACCCGGGCAACCCGGTCCCGTCTCCGACCACCCAGCAGCAGCCGGTCCAGGAGCAGGGCACGGCCACCACCGGCACGATGCAGAACAAGCCCGAGGAGGGCATGGACGTTGACGTGGACACCGGCGCGAACGCCGAAGGCCTGATCGACGTGGACGTGAGCCGCACCAGCGACCCGGACACGGACGCTTCGGGCATCGACGAGACGGGCAGCATGGACAACGACGCCCAGTCCGGCACCTACACGGGTGACACCGACGCCCTGCCGCAGACCGCCAGCGAGCTTCCGACGCTCGCCATGTTCGGCCTGCTGGCCCTGTTCGGCGCCGTCGCGGTCCGCCGCGTGCGGAACGCCTAAGCTTTCGGCCACCAAGGCCGGACGATCGATCACCTGGCGCCCTGGGCGCCAGGTGATTCTGTTTAGGGGAACCGGAACGTGAAAGCCGCGACTTCGACGAAGAGAGCCCACCTGCGCTGGATCGAGCGCGCGCTGCTGCTGGTCGCCCTGGTGTGCCTCGGCGCCTACGCCTACGCCTGGGCGGACGCGAAATACACGCAATACAAAGAAGAGAAGCTCCTGGAAGAGGCGCTGGCCCGGCAACAGGCCCGGGTGACGCCCGCTTCCGAGAGCGACAGCCTGGGGGCCTTCCAGGAAGCCCGCTCGCCGGAGCCTCCCCGCGAGCCCGGGCCGCAGGGCTCCCTGGTGGGCCGCATCGAGATCCCCCGGGTCGGGGTCTCGGCCATCGTCCTGGAGGGCGTGGACAAGAAGACCCTGCGCCGCGGCGTCGGCCGCATCCCCGGGACCTCCGTGTCCGGCGAGGACGGGAACATCGGCCTGGCCGCCCACCGGGACGGTTTCTTTCGAGGATTGAGAGACATTCGTAAAAATGACATCGTCACCTTGAAGACGGTGGAAGGCACCTACAACTATCAGGTGGAGTGGACGGAGGTCGTCCAACCCCAGGACACTCATGTGCTGGACGAAACGGAGGGCCCGGCGATCACCCTGGTGACCTGCTACCCCTTCTCCTATGTGGGCCCCGCTCCGCAGCGGTTCATCGTGCGGGCCCGCAGGGTCGAGGAAGGGCGCAACACGGAGGCGGTCTCTGGCGTACAGTAGTCCCTGATGTCCCACTTGTGCAGACGGATCGCGTGCGGTTTGCTGCTGGCCTTGCTGGCTGCCGCGTCGCCGCTGGCCGCCGCCCCGCGCGCGCACCTGCTCGCCCCCGCGGACGGCGCCGAGCTGGTCGCGGGCTCCGTCGCCGTGGTCGAGTGGGAAGAAGCGCCGCCGGGCGCCGAGGAATGGGAGGCCTTCCTCTCCCTGGACGGCGGCGAGACGTATCCCCTGCGCGTCACCCCCCACCTGAACCTCTCCATCCGCCGTTTCGCCTTCCAGGTCCCCCCGCTTCCGACCCGCTCGGCCCGGGTGCTCCTCCGCTTCGGAGACGAGCGCCGGGAGGTGGAGGTGGAGACGCCGCAGCGTTTCTCGATTCTCGCCGGGCCCTCCTCCTGGAGCCCGACGCAAAGGATCGCCCTCTCCCGGGGCGAGAAGGCGCGTCCCGGCGAGGAAGGGGTGGTCTTCTGGGTTCACGGGGCACGGGACGGCAGCGGGCTCCGGCAGGTGGCCGCCGCGCCGTTCTCGCTCTCCCTGCGTTCAGTGGAGGAGCCTTCGCTTCTCCTGCTGCCGCTGTTCTGGCCGGCCCGGGAGCGCGTCGCCCTCCCGGTTCCCGCCGTGGAGGGAGGTCCGCTCGCCGCCGTCCCTCCGCGGGCCGGCGATGAAGAATCCCTCCTGGCGGCGGCCCCGGTGCCCGTCCGCCTGCTGATCCACCGGTTCAACGAATAGACCGAGACCCCGGGATCCCCGTCGGCAGCCGCGCCGTCCCTCCTGGCGTAGGAGGACGGCCGTACCTTGGAATCGATTCAGGATCGAGGTCTCGTCATGCGCATGCTTTCAAAAGGCCCGTTGGGCCTTGTCGCCGTTTTGTCTCTCGGGCTGCTGTTCCCCGCCGCCGCCCTGGGGATCGAAGGGCAGCTCCTCCTGCCCAGCGGCGAGCCCGCCGTGGGCTACCAGGTCTCCGTCATCGGGCTCACGGTCTCGGCGACCACCAACGCCGAGGGGCGCTTCCGGATCGTCCCGGACCCCCGGCCGCCCTTCCGCCTCATCGCCACCGGCCCCGGCGGGGAAGTCTCGCCGCCGATGGACGTCGACCAGCTCCCCGCAACCGAGCTGGTGCTGGTCATCCCCACCGCCTTCAAGGACAGCATCACCGTGGCCACGGGCGTGGCCCCCAACATCGAGGCGCCCCCCGCCGCCGCCACCCTCGTGCTCGGGCAGGAGGAGCTGGAGCAGCGCCGGCCCCCCCGGCTGCACGACGCGCTGCAAGGGGTGGCCGGGGCCTCGCGCACGGACGAGACCGCGACCGGCGTGCCGGTCCTCCGCGGCCTCGGCCGGGGCCGCACCCTGATCCTCCTCGACGGCGCCCGCGTCACCACCGAGCGGCGGGCCGGCGCCTCGGCCAGCTTCCTCGACCCGTTCACCCTGAGCTCCGTCGAGGTCGCCCGCGGCCCCGGCTCCGTGGCCTACGGCTCGGACGCCTTCGGCGGCGTCATCAACGCCCTGCCCCGGTACCCCGAGCCCGGCAATCCCCAACTGCACTTCCAGGTCGACCAGGGCTTCGCGGCGGACGACGAGACGGCCGCGGGCGTGGACATCTCCCGCGACGTGGCGGGCGGCGCCATTCAGGCTCAGGTCACCTGGCGCGAATCCGGCCTCCAGGAGGCGGGGGGCGGCGAGACCATCCCCGGCTCGGAGTACGAGGACCGCAGCGGCGCCCTTCGCTACACCCGCGACACGGGGATCGGCCGCCTGCGGGCGGGCTTCTACGCCGCGGACGCCGACGACGTCGGCAAGCCGGCGTCCGACTGGGACACGGTGCAGACGACCTATCCCAAGGAACGCTCGCGGCGCTTCAACCTCCAGCTCGACTCCGGCCCCCTGTCCGGCTGGGAGAACCTGGAGCTGGGCCTGTTCCTGGGCACTTACGGCCTGGTGACCGACCGCGACCGCGTCGCCGCCACCCCGCGCCTGATCGAGAGCTCGGACGTGGACGCCAACGACGGCTCGCTGCGGGCCGTCGCCACCCGCGAGGCCTTCGGCGGCCGGCTGCTGGTCGGCACCGAGGTGGTCTCCCGCTTCGGCCTGGAGGCCCTCACCACCCAGGAGACCCTCGACTCTTCGGGCCAGCGGATCTCTTTCACGAGCTCCGCCGCGATCGAGGACGCGCGGCAGACCGACGCCGCGGTCTTCTCCACCTTCGACCGGTCGCTCGGCGCCAAGACGCTGTTCTCGGTCGGCCTGCGCGGCGACCGGGTGGAGACCGAGAACCAGGGGGGCTTCTTCGGCGACCGCTCGACCGAGCATTCGGCGCTCTCCGGTCACGCGTCCCTGACCGTCGGACCGTTCAAGGACGTCACCGCCTCCTTCCAGGTGGCGCGGGGCTTCCGCGATCCCTTCCTCTCCGACCGCTACTTCCGGGGTCCCTCCGGCCGCGGTTTCATCACCGGCAACCCGGACCTCGACCCGGAGCGGAGCCTGCAGTACGACGCCTCCGTGCGCTGGGCCGTGGGCGGCGGGTCGGTCGCCCTCTTTGGCTATCTCTATGAGATCGAGGACCTGGTCGAGCGCTTCCGGATCGGACAGGACTTCTTCTTCCGCAACCAGGGCGAGGCGGAGGTGCGCGGCGTGGAGCTGGAGAGTCTGCTGCCGCTGCCGGCCAACTTCAGCCTGGAGGTCGCGGCGGCCTGGGCGCGCGGCGAGGCCGCGGACGGCTCGCCCATCGACGACATCGCCGCGCCCAACGGCTCGGCCACCCTGCGCTGGGGCGGCGAGATCGGCTTCGCGTACGTGCGGGGGATCGTGGTCCAGGAGGACGACCGGCCCGGTCCGATCGAGGTCGAGCGTCCCAGCCATTCGCTGGTGGACGTCGGCGCCGGCTGGCGGATCCGCGAGGAGCTGGAGCTGCGGCTGGTCGGCCGCAACCTCACCGACGAGCGCTACCACGACTCCGCCGACGAGGTCGCCTCGCTGGGCCGGGGCAGGAGCTTCTCGATCGGAATCGTGGGGAGGTACTAGGCCCTCACCGGGAGAGGGGGAGAGGGGCGGGTTCGAGGGGCAGCCTCACCTCGAGCTCGCTCCCTTTCCCCTCTCCTTCGCTCCGCGCCTCGACGGTCCCGCCGTGCATCTCCACCAGGCTGCGCACCAGGGTCAGGCCGATGCCGAGCCCGGCCCCGGAGCGGTCCAGCGCCTGCTCGCCCTGCGCGAACAGGTCGAAGATCCGGGGCAGGAGGTCGGGCGCCATGCCGATGCCGTCGTCCTTGATCCGCACCACCGCGCCGCCGCCGTCCGGCCGGGCCGAGACGCCGATGTTGCCCCCCGGATCGGTGAACTTCACGGCATTGCGCAGCAGGTTCGAGAGCACCTGCTCCAGGCGGGTGGCGTCGCCGCGCATGGGGAGGGGCTCCGGCGCCAGCTCCAGGGAAAGCCGCTGCTCCTTGGCCTCGGCCAGCGGGCGCGCCGTCTCCACCGAGTGCCGCACGATCTCGGCGAGGTCCAGGGGCGCCCGCCGCAGCTCGATCTTGCCGCGGGTGATGCGGGAGACGTCCAGCAGGTCGTCCACCATGACCACGAGGTGCTGGATCTGCCGCCGGATGATCTCCACGGCTCGCGCCTTCTGGGGATGATCGGTGCCGAGCCTCTCCAGCAGATACGAGGAGTTCGCGATGGCCCCGAGCGGGTTGCGCAGCTCGTGGGCCAGCATGGCCAGGAACTCGTCCTTGCGGCGGTCGGTCTCGGCCAGGGCCTCGGCGCGGGCCCGCAGCTCGGCGGCCAGCCGCTCGCTTTCGCGGGTCCGCTCGGCCAGCCGGTCGCGCATCTCCTGGAAGGCCGCCGAGAGACGGGCGACCTCGGTGATCCCCGCGCCGGTCGCCACCGGCGCCGCGAGGTCGCCGGCCGTCAGCGCGTCCACGGCGTTGGCCAACTGGTCCAGGGGCCGCGCGATGCGCCGCGCCGCTGTGATGCCGATCAGGACCGCCAGGGGGATGACCAGCAGGAGCAGCCCGAAGGCCAGATCGCGGCCGTGGCGCATCCCCTCCAGGGCCGCGGCCCGGGGCGCCTCCGCCGCCGCCACCCAGCCGAGGCCGGAGGTCACCGCCGTGGCCGAGACCAGGGCCAGGGAGGTTGCGATGGCCAGGGCCAGGGCGAGCCGCGTCCGCAGAGCCGAGGTGTCCATGGCGGCGAGCCGCCGGCGCACGGCCGGGAGGAAGGCGATCAGCAAGCCCCCTCCGCAGTAGAGGAAGACCCCGGTCCACACCCGGCTGGGGATCGAGATGAGGGCTCCGAAGGAGAAATAGGCCGCCCCGGTCAGGGCGTGGAGAGCGGTCCAGAGCCGGCGGCGTCCGGACACCGGAGCGAGTTGCGCCCAGGCCAGGAACGGGGCGGTCAGCAGGAGGGCCAGGGCCATGACCTGGAAGTAGCCGCCGAAGGGACCGTAGAACGGATTCCGGAACAGGTCTGGAAGCAGGAGACCCAGGGCTCCCGAGACGGTGGCGCCGAGGCTGATGAGCAGGGCGAAGAGATCGCCGCGGGGAGCGTGCTCCGGGCTGTCGCGGGGCAGCAGGCCCGCCAGCAACATCCCCAGGCCCAGGATCGTATAGGTGAACATTCCGGTGAAGGCCTTCACCATGCCGAAGCTGACGGCCAGGGCCAGCAGGGTGACTCCAGCCATGGCCTGGACTCCCAGGCACACCCAGCGCCGGGGCCGGACCACCGCCACGGCCAGCAGAGCCACCCCGGAAGCGAGGGACAGCGTGCCCCAGGCCAGCGAATAGGGGAGCAGCACCCGGAAGGGCGGGCTCTGGAAATGATGAGGGGCGACCAGCAGGAACGCGCCGACGAAGGCGCAGAACAGGCTCATCGCCCAGAGAAGGCTTTCGACGGACAACTGGTGGCGGAGCCTGTTCAAATCGCTTTCCTTGAACGGGGAGCTACAATGAGCGAACTTTTCTGGAGGTCATGGTCCAATGTCCAGACGTAACCGTCTCCTGATTCCGGTCCTCGCCGCCGCGCTGGCCGTTCCCGCGCCTGGCATCCCCGCTTCGTCTTCGGAGCCCATGCTCGGCTTCAGCAATGAGCGCGCCAGCGAGCAGCGGGAGCTGGAGGCGAAGTTCGACTCCCATCTCAAGGCCGCGAACCTGCGCGACTGGATGAAGCGCCTCTCCGCCCGGCCTCATCACGTGGGCTCGCCCTACGGCAAGGAGAACGCCGAGCTCATGGCGGAGCTCTTCCGGTCCTGGGGATATCAGACCCGGATCGAGGAATTCAAGGTCCTCCTGCCGGTCCCGAAGACGCGCATCCTGGAGATGACGGCGCCCACCCGCTACCAGGCGAAGCTGGCCGAGCCCGCCATCCCCGAGGACTCGACCTCGGGCCAGACCTCCGAGCAACTCCCGGTCTACAACGCTTATTCCATCGACGGCGACGTCACGGGCGAGCTCGTCTACGTCAACTACGGCGTGCCCAAGGACTACGAGGAGTTGGAGCGCCGGGGCATCGACGTCAAGGGCAAGATCGTCATCGCCCGCTACGGCGGCTCCTGGCGCGGCATCAAGCCCAAGGTGGCCGCCGAGCGCGGCGCCGTCGGCTGCATCATCTACTCCAACCCGGAGGACGACGGCTACTACTGGGGCGACGTCTACCCCAAGGGGGGCTTCCGGAACGAGTGGAGCGCCCAGCGCGGCTCGGTGGTCGACATGCCGACCTTCTCCGGCGATCCTCTCACCCCGGGGATCGGCGCCACGGCCGACGCCAAGCGCCTGGCCGTCAAGGACGCCCCCACGCTGACCAAGATCCCGGTCCTTCCCATCTCCTACGGCGACGCCCTGCCCCTGCTGAAGGCGATGAGCGGCCCCATGGCGCCGGAGGAGTGGCGCGGCCGGCTGCCGATCCCCTACCGCCTGGGCCCCGGCCCGGCCAAGGTCCGCCTCAAGCTGGAGTTCGACTGGCGGATGGTCCCGGCCTACGACGTCATCGCCGTGATGCCGGGCGCGGAGCGGCCGGACCAGTGGATCCTGCGCGGCAACCACCATGACGCCTGGGTCAACGGCGCCACCGATCCCATCAGCGGCATGGTGGCCGTGATGGAGGAGGCGCGGGCCATCGGCGAGCTGGCGAAGGCCGGCTGGCGGCCGAAGCGCACGATCGTCTTCGCCGGCTGGGACGGCGAGGAGCAGGGCCTCCTCGGCTCCACCGAGTGGGCCGAGACCCACGCCGCCGAGCTGAAGCAGAAGGCGGTCGTCTACATCAACTCGGACAGCAACTCCCGCGGCTTCCTCTACGCCGGCGGCTCCCACACCCTGGAGACCTTCGTCAACCAGGTCGCCCGCGACATCATGGACCCGGAGAAGGGCGTCAGCGTAGCCGACCGCGTCATGGCCGCCACGGTGGTCTTCGGCGCCCCGCCCGACGCGGTCCAGGAGATGCGGGCGAGCAAGACCTTCCGCATCTTCCCCCTGGGCTCCGGCTCGGACTACACGCCCTTCTTCCAGCACTTGGGGGTCGCGTCGCTGAACATCGGCTACGGCGGCGAGGAGGAGTACGGCCAGTACCACTCGATCTACGACTCCTTCGACCACTACGTCCGCTTCATGGACCCCAAGTTCGACTACGGGGTCGCCCTGGCGAAGACCGGCGGCCGGATGATCCTCCGCTTCGCCAACGCCGACGTCCTCCCCTTCGAGTTCGACCGCTTCACGGCCACCGTGGGCCGCTACGCCGACGAGGTGCAGAAGTTGGCGGACGACCAGCGCAAGGAGGCCGAGGAGCGCAACCGCCGGCTGGACGACAACGTCTTCTCGCTGGTGGACGATCCCACCCAGACCTGGGTGGCGCCGAAGCGGCTGGACCCGGTGCCCTACCTCAACTTCTCGCCGCTCCAGAACGCCGTGGCGACGCTGAAGAAGAGCGCCGCCGCCTACGGCAAGGCCACGGCGGGCAAGATCCCGCCGGCGGAGGCGCAGGCCCGTCTCGACGCCATCCTGATGAAGATGGAGCGCGCCTTGACCCGGGAGGAAGGCCTGCCGCGCCGGCCCTGGTACGTCCATCACATCTACGCCCCGGGCTTCTACACCGGCTACGGCGTGAAGACCTTCCCCGGCGTGCGCGAGGCCATCGAGCAGCGGCAGTGGAAGGAGGCCGAGGTGCAGATCGTGATCCTGTCGCGGGTGCTCGAAGGCTACGCGAAGGAGATCGACCGCGCGGCCGGGGTGGCCGGGGGGACGGCGGCGGCGCGGTAGAGGTTTCTAGGGGGTGTTCGCGACTTCCGCGTCGAACACCCCCGTCCTCACCCTTCCCTCGCTCTTGACCTGCACCCACACCCGGTAGCGCCCGGGCTGTGGAAACTCGTAGGGGAAGGAGACCACGTTCGGAGCATGGCCCGCGTGCCCTGTGTGGGCGCCGTGGTCCATCGCGGCCGCCTTCCCCTCCTTCGCGGCGAAGGCTTGCTGCGCCGCCATGTTGATGCTCCCGGACGGGTGGAGGTGCACGAAGACCCGGCCGTCGTCGCGGGTGACGGCGGCGTGGCTCAGCATGCCCATGTAGGGCTCCAGGGGAGCGGGCTGGCCGTCGGCGCCACGGACCTCGAACCGTAGCGTCGTTTCGCGTCCGGCCGCCAGGGGCTCCTGATGCCAGAGCATGGTCCCGCCGTCCTCCAGAAGGCTGATCTTGGGGCCGGCGGTGGCGGCCCCCCTCCGGAGCGGCTCCGCGATCAGCCAGGAATCGTCCGGGTCCGCCGCCGCGGAGACCTCGCCCGAGCCGGCCGGGATCTTCACCGTGTCCACCAGGGTCTGGGGGAAGCCGCTCTCGTGGACCACGTCGGCGTAGACGCGGTACGTGCCGGCCGGCAGCGGCGGCAGGTCCAGCCGGAACTCCTTCTGGCCCTCCGCCGGCACCGGGTGGACGTGGGCGAAGGCGTCCAGGCCGGGCTCGCGCACCAGGAACATGTGCATCAGCTTGCCGTGGTCCGGCATCAGCGGCGACCACTCCGCCTGGCGCCAGTCGTCGATCTTCATCTCCAGCACCGGCCGGCCGCCGTCCAGGCGCGCCGTGGTCTCGACCGTGAAGGGTCTGAAGATGCTCTCCCGCGCCTGGCCGTCCACGCTGTCCCACCAGTTCTTGCCGCCCCAGAGGGCCAGGGCCAGGAGGGCGGCCGTCAGGACGGCCACGGCCCGGGCGCGGCCACGGCGGCGGGTGTCCGGGGTCTCGCCGGGGACCAGCACGCTCTCCCGCACGGCGGCCCCCACGATCGAGACCGCGCCGGCGAACAGGAACAGCCCCAGGCCGGCCAGGACGACGCCCAGCCCGCGGTTCATCTCCAGCACCCGGCGCGGCGTCGCGGTCACCGGCACGTTGGCGATCCCCTCGCCCGCCGGACCTTTCACCTCGACGCGCACGCTGTAGGACGACTGCCGCATCAGCCAGAGCTGCGCCGTCCAGGTGCCGGGAGCGCCGGGGACGGGCACGGCCGCGTCCGGCGGCGGCGCGCCCTGGAGCCCCGCCTTCCACTGCACCGGCCGCACGGTGACCTCCTCGGCCGGACCGGGAGCGCCGTCGCGGAGGCGCACCGTGATCTCCGCCAGGCCCGGGATCACCTCCGGGGGCCGCACGATGACCCGCACCGGGTAGGGGCCGGCGTCGCCGTCGAAGAAGACGTTGGGGCTGCCGACGTGGGCCGGCCGCGGGCGCCGCCAGGAAGGAAGAGCAGGAGGACGAAGCCGAGTCTTTCTCATCGCTGCACCCGCGCCATCCACTGGCCCCACCAGAGGCCGAGCCGGGTGGAGAAGAGCGCCCAGAGGAGGGCGATTCCCATCGCCCTCCAGGTCACCGGGTCGGTGTCCGTGCCCCAGAACTCGTAGCGCCAGTCCCCGAAGGTCGAGGAGTAGGTCCACACCCGGTCTCCGGCGAAGAACCAGTTGCGGGAGGCCGGCGAGAGCAGGAAGTCGGCGAAGAGCCAGTGGGTCGCGAAGAAGAGGCCCAGGAAGACGGCCGCGATGGCGGCGCCGTCCAGCCAGCCGGCCCGCTTCTCCTCCCGGCGCTGCAGGAGGAGGTCGATCCCGAAGGCGGGGATCGCCAGGAGCAGCGGGAAGTACGGCGGCGCCATGTGGTCTACCGGGTTGTTGATCGGCCCCAGCAGGGGCTGGGCCGGGAAGAGCGGCAGGATCCACACCATGGCGCCGGTGATCAGCATGTAGAAGCCGGAGCTGGTTGTGGCCGCCCAGCGCAGGCGGGAGGAGCGCGCCACCGCCACCAGGAAGAAGGGGAGGACGGCCGCCATCACCTGGTAGAAGAACGCCGCGTGCCGCTCGTTGGGGGAGCTGTACTCCATCAGCAGCGTCGTCACCATCAGGATCACGATGCCGGCGGCGTAGAGGTGGGCGCGGCCGAGCTTGCGCACCTCCCCGGCGGGCGCGCGGTTCTGGAGCGCCAGGGCCAGCATCATGGCGCCCATCTGGATGGCGATCATGCCAGCCCCGAGCAGGCTGTGGGGCGGCGAGAGGATCTCCACGTCCAGGCCGTAGGCGTTGTGCCACCAGTCGTCGAACGGCGCCGAGGTGAGCATGGCCAGGGCGCCCCAGATGGCCACCCAGGCGCCGAGGGGAGCCCGGAATCCCCAGAAGCGGACCGTGGCCGCCTTCTCCTCCGGCGTGCCGGCGAAGGTGGTCCGGAGCGCCAGCCAGCCGCAGGAGATCCCCGCCAGCACGCCGCCCAGATAGATGGCCAGATGGGCGGGCGTCCAGAAGGTGTCCCGGCCGATCGTCATGTGCCAGGAGATGTCCCACAGCAGGCCCACGATGATGCTGGTGGAGCCCGCCAGCATGGCGGTCAGGGTCCACGGCACGGCGGCGGCCCGCTCGGCCCGTGGGCGAGGGATGGCGGGGACTTGAGCGACGGATTCCATAGGGTCCTCCCGCGAGCTTCCGGAGAGCTTATACGTCCCCCGAGTCTATATAGTTGGCGGATGGATCGCCCCTTCCGCGTCCCGACGCGCGTCCTGATGTCCCCCGGCTGCCTCGAGAGCCTGCCGGAGGTGATCGCCGGCTACGCCCCCGAGAAGGTCCTGATGGTGACCGATCCCGGCATCGAGGAGGCCGGCTTGCCGGAGCGGGTCTGGCAGGCCCTGGCCGGGCGGGAGATCGAGGCCGTCACCTTCGACGACGTCGAGCCGAACCCCCGGGCCGCCACCGTGGACCGGCTGGCGGAGTGGGGCCGGGAGGAGGGAGTCTCGCTGGTGCTGGGGATCGGCGGCGGCAGCGTGCTCGACGCCGCCAAGGCCGCCGCCATGACGATCCCCAACGGCGGTCCCGTCGAAAGCTACGAGGGCCGGAACCGCTACACGGAGAAGCCGCTGCCCTTCGTGGCCGTTCCCACCACCTGCGGCACCGGCTCGGAGGTCACCTGGGTCTCGGTGCTGACGGTGGAGGAGCGCCAGGCCAAGATCAGCATCAAGGGCGAGACGATGTTCCCCGAATGGGCCGTGGTGGACGCCGACGTCCTGCGCACCCTTCCCGGCCGCCTGGTCGCCTGGACCGGCATGGACGCCCTGACTCACGCCCTGGAGGCCGCCACCTGCCGCGTCTCCAACCAAGTCTCGGACGCCCTGGCGGCGAGCGCGATCGGGCTGCTCTTCCGGTACCTGCGGCGGGCGGTTCAGGACGTCGCGGGCGACGCCGAAGCCCGGGAGGCGGTGATGCGGGCCTCCACGCTCGCCGGCCTCGCCTTCGGCAACGCGGACGTGGCCGCCGTCCACTGCCTCTCCGAGACCCTGGGCGGGCGCTGGAACCTCCCCCACGGCCTCGCCAACGCCGTCCTCCTGCTGCCCGTCCTGCGCTACAACCTCCCTGCCTGCGAGGAGAAGCTGGCGTCCCTGGGCGCCGAGGCCGGGGTCGGGGACGTCCTGAAGGCGGTGGAGGAGCTCAACCGGGACCTGGGGATTCCGGGATTCCGGGATCTGGGGATTCCCGCCGAGGACTACCCCTGGATCGCCGAGCGGGCGGAGCGGAACGGGTCCAATCCGTCCAATCCCCGGGCGATGTCCGGGGAGAGTTATCTGGAGCTGTTGAGGGGGCTATAGAAGTCCCCCATCCTCCCCGCCCATCATCGCCTTCCGCACCAGCGGCACCGGCGGTCCGCCGAAGGAGAGGAACCGGTCGTGGAACTCCCGCCAAGCCGTCCGTCCACCGCGGGTGGCTGTCCAGTCCTCCCGCAGCTTGCGCACCATCAGCTTGCCCAGCGTGTAGTTGAGGTACGCCGGATCGAACGTCCCCCGCGCCGCCTGCTGCCGGGCGTTGGCGGGGTCCTGGAACGCCTTCTCGCGGAACATCCGCTCCGCCTCGTCGAGCGTCATCGAGCCGGTGTGCAGCCCCAGGGCCACCACGTAGCGGACGTTGCGCAGCAGGGCGTTCTGGAGCTGGCCGATGTGGAGGAATGGGTCGCCCTCCCCGAAGCCGGTCTCCCACATCAGCTCCTCGGAGTAGTGGGCCCATCCCTCGGCGAAGCCGTAGGTGACGAAGAGGCGCCCCAGCTCGGACTCCGCCCGGTTCGAATGGAGGAACTGCAGGAAGTGCCCCGGCCAGACCTCGTGGATGGTGACGAACAGCAGATCCGCCTCGCCGGAGATGTACCGCGCCTGCTCCTCGGGCGACCATGAGGGGTCCGGCGGCGCGATGTAGTAGATGGACGGCAGATGCCGGTCGTAGGGGCCGGGGATGTCGATGAAGGCGGAGTTCCACCGTAGATAGGGGGGGGCCTCCTCGATGCGTACCTCCTCCGTGCCGGGGATGGAGGCCAGCTCCTTCTCGTCGAGGAAGCGGCGAAGCCCGGCGATCTGCCGGCGGGCCGCCGCGACCGGACCCCCCTCCGGCTTGCGGGCCTCGGCCCGCGCCAGGCACTCCTCGACCGTGAGATCCGGCGCCCAGGCGGCGCACGCCTCCCGCAGGGCGGCGAGGTTGCGCTCCAGGTCGCGCCGGCCCGCCGCCTCCAGCTCCGCCAGGGGGACGTCCACCCGCTCGGTCTCCCGCAGCATGCGGGCGAAGAGGTCAGCGCCCAGGCGGAACTCCCCGGCGTCCGTCCCCGCGGGCGGGATCTGGTCATGGAACCAGGCGCCCAGCTCCCGCATGGCCCGGGCCGCCTCGGCGTTGGCCTCCCGGAAATCCGCCTGGAGATCCGGGTCCTCCACGCCGGCGAACAGGGCCGGCACGTCGCCCTCGTAATAGGTGGCCAGTCCGCCGAAGGAGATCTCCCCCACCTCGGCGAAGGCGCGGGGCATGGGCGTCCGCAGATTCTCGCGGATCCGCACCGCCGCCCGGGGGACTGCCCGCGCGTAGTCCACGTAGGCCCGCATCCGTTGCTCCAGGGGGGCGTACTCGCGGGTGAGATAGAGGTTGGGATCGAGAGGGCCTGCGTAGAACAGGGGGTTGCGCCAGGGGTGTTCCGCCGCCTCCAGCCAGAACAGCTCGGAGTCGAGGGTGGCCATCAGGGCCTCGCGCTCGAAGCAGCGGCGCTCGTCCAGGGTCGTGGAGTCGAACCCTTCCTCGGCCCGCGACCGCTCCGCTTTCAGCCAGGCGATCTCCTCCTGGATGCCTTCCGGGCTCCAGTCGGGCAGCCGGCCGTCGAATTCATGGCGTCCGGCCCCGGCCGCGAAGGTCGGATGGCGCTCGAAATACCCCTCCAGGAACGACCGCGTGAAGTGGTCCCACGATCCGGCGATGACCGCGACGTCCAGGCACTGCTGTCCTTTGGCTTCGGCGTCCATGGCCGGAGTCTAATGCTAGGATCGTCCCAGGACGACCTGACAAGCCAGGCGGAGGAGGGGAGATGGCCGAGCAGAGCTACGCGAAGCACGTGAAGTGGGTGCCGGGGTATCACTTCGTCGCCGGCGGCATCCTGGCGATCAACTTCCTCTGGTCGCTCTACCGGTTGTTCCGGCCCACCGTCGAGGGGACGCCGGTCTTCGATCGCCTCCTCGCCGTGGCGGTGGCGGTCGCCCTCCTGCTGCTCCTCTGGTATCTCCGGCTCTTCCCGCTGGGCGCGCAGGACCGGGTGATCCGCCTGGAGGAGACCCAGCGCCTGCAGCGCCTCCTGCCCCCGGACCTCCAGCCCCGGATCGGCGAGCTGCGGCGGGGCCAGCTCATCGCCCTCCGCTTCGCCGGCGATGAAGAGCTTCCCGAGTTGACGCGGGCGGTCCTCGACGGGAAGCTCTCCACGCAGGACGACATCAAGAAGGCCATCCGGAGCTGGCGGGCGGACCACTTCCGGATGTAGCCGAGCTACTCCCTGAAGTAGTGATGCCGCTCGGAGTCCTCAAAAGCGGCCGGCTTCCAGGCAGCACTTCTTGAAAGCGGCGTCCCGAGCCGCAGGGGCATGGATCGTTGCGGCCGAGCTTCTCCAGCAGCTCCTTGTCGCCGTGGACGACGCGTTGGCCGCGCCCGACTCGCGTTTCGGAGGGGAATCCCCGCTTGCGCTTACTGCTCGCCTCGAAAGCGGGGGAGGTCGTCGGCGTCGATGTGCTTCACCATGGCGCACCTCCTGAAGAGGGAAGGACGGTATGGCCCTTCGCGTGGAGCGCGCGTTCTACCAGGAACCGGGGGGCGGCGGCAAGTAGGGCGGGTATGGCCCTCCCCCTTTGAGGGGGAGGCCTCCCCCTCAAAGGTACGGGCCTCCCCCCTCGAGGTACAGGCCTCCCCCTCAAGGGTACGGCCCTCCCCCCTTGAGGTACGGGCCTGTACCTCGAAGATATGGGGCTCCCCCCTCGAGGTACCGGCCTCCCCCTTCGAGGGGGAGGGGTATACCCGTGAGGGGGAGGCCGGTACCCGTGAGGTACGGGGCCGTACCTTCGAGGAGGATGGGGGCCCCCCATGTTTCCGGACCACGGGTACGAAACCCATCAGGCGCCAGCGATGGCCTTCGGCTTGCTCGCCGGCCTAGTGCTGGGCAAGAAACCGAGCCAGGGCGCAAGATTGTAGCCAGCTTGTGGGGGCGGCATCCTCACCAACTACAGCCGCAACGCCGAGCGCGAGATGGGGCGTCTGAGCGTATCTACTCCTACCAGCCGGGGTATGACCCAGGGGCATGCTGGAACTCTGCGGCAGCGCCAGCCCTCGAAGGTAGAAGAAGTGTTCTTTTCCAGCAACCCGCTGACCTCAGAGCGCGTCCAGATTATCCATTTCTGAGTTCACCCGCCTCTATGAGAGCGGCGCTGGCTATGATTCTGTTGCTTATGGTCCTATTTCTCTGATTCACCGCTTTGCTTCTGAGCCAAGACCCGTACACCCTACCGAACCCCTGAGATATAATCACTGATACGAAATCGTGGTAGAGATCCTCCACATGGGTAATTCTCTTCGCGCGGCGGGATTCTGGATTTTCGACTACGGCGGTGGGTGGGTAGGGGCGCGAGTCGCCACTTGCGGGGTGAAATTCGATAGAATCAAATTGAACTCCCCTGCGGCTTCGTTCAACCTGGGAATCTATGCTGACCTTTGGGCCGCTGGAAGAGATCGGTCGCTTTCTCAGGAGGACTTTGGTTAGGCCCTTGAGTTAGGCTCTAGGAGTAGCAGGAATTATAGAGTGGCAGAATGCCAAGCCGGCAGCTACGGCAAACGACGAGGAGAACCGGTCATGGATAATGGTTTTGTCGGCATCCTAGGTCACATACCTGCCGGCTACCGATGCTACATCATATTTTTGCCAAACGAGAGTTCCCTTGATGGAACCGCTGAGACCTTCATTATGCGAAACTTCTGGGAGGCCGCAGCTTCGATGGGTAAAGATGTGCTCTTCACGGGAGTTGTGCGAGGGGAAGGCCTAGCTGAAGCCCGTGAGGCTTTTGGTCTTGAGCGAGCAACAGAACCATACATCGTTATGCTTGATGTCAGGCCGGCAGAGTGGGAGGCGAGCGAGGATCCCATTACAACGATTCCGCTCGGGAAGCTGAAGACTGAATACGAGGTGCTAGAGCTGCTTCATCTTCTTGTAACAGTAAGCCGTGAGCAAAACTTCATCGGCAAGATGCAGCGGAAGAAAACACTTGAAACCGTGAAGCAATACCTTGGCTATCTCCCAACTATAGGCGACTTGATTAAACAGGTAATACCATCATAGGCGAATCCAATTGAAAACTGGACCTAGTCTAGGCGCATGAGTGGCCGCCCAACTCCTATGGAGTCCCGTTCGTCATCGGTGGTCGGGTTCGCTGCGAAGCGTATTGCCATCTCGGCAGTTGAACGGAAAGGGACCTTCAATGCTTAAGGTGCCTTCAGGTACTCCACGAAAGGACTGGCCCCCGCGGCCCGCGCGGCCTCCGCAAACTCCCTATCAAAGGTAGCAAAGCGATCGGCGTCACCGCTGGATGCAATGTGAAGGGCATCTGCAAAGTCTAAGCCTTTCTCATATAGATCCAGCCCTCGTAAGACCGCGCCACGGTCCTCGATCTGTGTTTTTCGATAGCCAAGTAACCCCAGGAAGATCTCATGTATGGAGCCTCGCTCAAGCTTATAGGTATAGCGTAGGACCCATTCCGTCTCGAGCACCACGGTCTTAGGGATCCAGAGATCACCTGACTGAAAGACCCGGCGGGCGATCTTCAACTGCTCGGGATCGTCCGCTACCACAAGCCGCACGATAACGTTGGTGTCGAGAGCAATCACCGCCTTTCCCTAGCTCCCTCTGCGATGCCAGCTTCCATCTCTTCGAGACTACGTGTAGGGCCTTTGTAGCGAGCACAACCCACCAAGTCCTCCAACTTGGTCTCCGGGATGTCCTCGGCGCGGCGGAGGACGACCGAATCACCATGGTCCTCCACGAGGAGCTCAATACCGGGAGTCCAGCCATGACGTTCCCGGATGTCCTTGGGGATGATGAGCTGACCCTTCGTAGAAAGCCGTGTAGATTGTGGAGAAGACATCCCACCTCCAATCCCCCAGCCCGTAAGACTGCGGTAAGACGATTATAGACTGCTCGCGGAATGCCGTCAATTGTTCTGTGAGAACATCTTGGTGTAGCCTTCCCTTGGTACGGAGGGAGCGTCAATGGGACTTCCTGAGAAGTTTTCTCACCTTCTGGAGCAAGCTCAGCAATCCGTGGAGTACTGGCGCGATATCGCGGTCACCGATTTTACCCGCGAGCTGCACGATCGGATGCGCCAGTTGGGTACAACGCACACCGAGTTGGCCCGGCTCATGGGTGTCTCAGTTTCTAACCTGCGCGAGTTGCTCGAGGACTGTGACATTACTCTTGAGTCAATGGCAAAGCTGGCTAAGGCCCTGGGTTGCAGGGTTCGAATACACCTGGAGAGTTACGAGCCCGCTAGGCAGTGGAGCCAAGAGTTCCTGGACCTTGCGGGAAGCGCGCCTGACTTCCCCTATCCAGAAGAGCTGGAAGATGAACCTCTGGTGCTTAGCCCGGAACATCAGCAAGCCCAGGACCTCTCTTCACGTGCGGCTCTGTACCTGCAGGAGTCGAAGACCAGTGAAGCCCGCAAGCTGTTTGCCGAGGCGGCGAGGCTGGAGCAGTCGGCCTATGAGAAGACGCCCGCCGGGAGGACCCGTACCCGGGGAATCCTCGCGGTCAGCTTCGTGGCTCTCCTCTTCAAGTCGGGTCAGTACGACGTTGCCGAGCGGGAAATCACCAGCCTGCTGGCCGATCCCAGCTTGCCTTCCAAGGCAAGGGATCAGTTGCTCGAAATCCTGTCCCGTGTCTCCCAGCCTCCGCGGGATCGCGCGGTCTCCGGTGCCTAACCGTCCCCCAACCGTCTCCGCGTCCAAGGCGTCTCGTACACCACGATCTCATTGCCGCCCATGGTGATGTTCCCCTCGATGGGGAGCACGTGGACCGGCCGGAACCGCGGGTCCCGGGCCAGGTCGGGGAACCAGGAGGGGAAGATCACGATGTACTCCGGCTGGCGGCGGGCCACGGCGTCGAGCATGGCCTTGCCCCAGGGCGTCCCGGACGCGGCGGCGGCCCTCACCTCGCGGCCGATGTCCGGCGTCGCGATGCTCGCCAGATCCACCACCCGGTTGGGGAGCAGGTACTTGATGGCTCCGATGTCGTTGACCGCCAGCACGGCGTCCGCGGGGACCCGCTCGGCCAGCCAGCGGGCGATGGCCACGTCGCTCTCCTCGACGTTGGCGACGTTCTGGACGTAGAACCGCTCCCCCTGGAGCAGCGTGTAGACGCTCGGGGCGAGGATCACGGCGGCCCCGATTCCTGCCAGGGTCAGGCGCAGGGGGCGCCTCAGCCCGGCCAGCGCGCGGACCGCGCCCTCCAGGCCCACGGCGGCCAGGACGGCCAGCACGGGGAACAAAGGGAAGTAGTAGCGTCCGAAGTTGCCGAGCATCTTGGTGGGGCCGGGCGCCAGGACCGAATACGCCAGCGGCAGCGCCAGGACCCAGAGAGCCGGCAGCAATCCCCGGTCCCGGGGCGTGCCGAGCCGCTGGACCAGCGCGAGGACGCCGGCCCCCGCCAGCAGCGCCGGCCAGGGCTGGGGACGGAAGAAGATCCCGAAGACGTTGAGCAGATAGCGGCCGTTGGGCAGCAGGCCGCGGACCTCGCCGCCGCCCTTGGCGGCGTAGGTGGTGGGCAGGACGGAACCGCCGGCCCATGCGTAGAAGAGGAAGGGACCGGCCAGGGCGCAGACGGCGAGGCCCGCCCCGAGCAGCAGGACGCGGGGAGATGGACGGCGCCAGCGGAGCCCTTCCCCTTCGCGTTCGAAAACCAGGAAACGGTCGAGCACGGCGAGGAGCAGCAGCAGGAGCCCTTCCGGCCGGGCCAGGACGGCCACGGCCAGCACCGCGAGGGAGAGCGGAGGCCGCGAGGCGTCCGCCCGCTCGCGGAGATGAAGGACCAGCCCCCACAGGGAAAGCAGGATGAAGAGGGGGATCTCCATACCCGACAGGGCCGACCAGACGAGCCAGCTCGTCGACAGGGTCAGCCCCGCGGCAAGGGCGGAGAGGCCCGGACCCAGATCCAGCTCCCGGGCGAGCCGCCAGGCGGCGGCGATCCCGGCGAGGTGGAGGGCCAGCCCGAGGAGCTTGGTCCAGACGACGACGTCCCCCGGCAGCGGGAAGAGCAGGGCCAGCATCGCCGTCCACAGCGGCGAGGTGGAGCCCGTCACGAATTCGCCGGGGTTGTAGGAGAGCCCGAGACCGTCCGCCAGGTTGCGCGCGAACTGCAGATGGATCCAGGAGTCGTCCAGAGGAAAGCCGAGGCCGCCCCGCAGGCGCGCGATCTCCGCCAGGAGGTAGCGCAGGCAGGCGACCGCGCCCGCCAGCAGCAGCAGGGCGAGGGGAAGGCGATCGGACCGGGCCATGGCGCGGCGAAGCATACACAACTGGCGAAGACGGTTTATCATCCCCGTTCTCATGCGATTGCAGATTCTTGAACGCCAACGCCGGCGGGCGGCGCGGATCGCCCTGTACGGCAGTCTCGTCCTGGTGGCCGGCTTCACCTGGGGCGCGGTGTCCCTGCTCAACGCGCCTCTGAAGGCGCGCCAGGGCGAGCAGTGGATGCAGCGCGACTACGCCAACCTGCCGGAGGTGAAGCTGCTCCAGGAGTATGTGCGGATCGACACCAGCGAGACCACCGGGGACGAGCTCAAGGGGGCGGAGTTCCTGGCCCGGCAGTTCGCGGCGGCGGGCATCCCCTACCGCATCGAGAAGGTCGGCCCGAAGAAGGCGAACCTCTACGCCTGGCTGGTGGGAGAGGACTCCCGGCCGCTGGTGCTCCACAACCACATCGACGTCTCGCCCGTCGATCCCAAGGAGTGGTTCTCGCCCCCCTTCGCGGCCAAGATCGAGATGCCCTGGATCTACGGCCGCGGCGTGTTCGACATGAAGAGCGTCGCCATCGCGCAGATGCGGGCGATGATCGCCCTGAAGCAGAGCGGCAAGCCCCTGAAGCGGTCGGTGCTCTTCCTGGCCACCAGCAGCGAGGAACGGGGGAGCCGCCTGGGGGTGCGCCGCATCCTGCAGCTCCACCCCGAGATGGTCCGCAACTTCTGGGCGGTGCTGACCGAGGGCGGGGTGGTGGAGGCGCGCTCGCGCGAGGACATCAAGTTCTGGGGGACGGAGTTCGCCCAGAAGCGCTACGTGGACCTGATCGTCTGCGACAGCGACCGCGAACGCCTGGAGGCGCTGCGGACCACGCTGAAGGAGATCGGGCCCACCGAGACCGACCTGCGCCTGACGCCGGAGGTGGCGACCGTGCTCGCGGGCTACGGCCCCACCCGCGACCGCGCCGACCTCAAGGAGCTGGTGGCGAGCCCGGAGGTGGCGATGGGCGACCTCAAGTCCTTCCGCGAGCTGCCGGCCTACCTCCGGTCGATGCTCCGCAACGAGGCCGTGCCGTTCCGGGTCGAGGAGGCCGAGGGGGGAGGCTACGAGCTGCTGATCAAATTCCAGCTCCTGCCCGGGGAGGATCTGGAGGCGGTGCGGGAGAAGCTGGTACCGAGCTGGCTGACCTTCGGCATGACGACCCTGCTCGACGAGCCGGAGACGGCCCGGTCCGGCAGCCCGCTGGATCACGCCGTGTTCGAGGAGATCCAGGCGACCCTGAGCGAGCGCTATCCCGGCGTTTCCGCGGGCCCCTATTTCCTCGCCTGGACCGCCACCGACGCCCGCTTCTTCCGGGCGGCGGGGGTGCCGACCTACGGCTTCTCACCGTTCCTGATCATGAACACCGACACCCTCCAGGTGGACCGGGCCAACGAGCGCTTCGCGCTGCCGGGGTTCGTGGAGGGGGTGGAGGTCTACGAGGATCTGGTGCGGCGGCTGACGCTCTGACACTTAGTGCTAGCGAGCGATGTCAAATTTTGTCGTGGCGAAAAGTGAAGTGATGTGGAATCAATAAGTTACAACCCAAGGACCCCTGGCACCGACTCTGCTTTAACTCCCAAGCGACGCGCCTCACGGATGATCCTGGGGCTAGATTGTGACCAGGGGAGGAGACCCAAACATGTTGATGAAGATCCGTAACCGGCAGAAGGGCTTCACGCTCATCGAGCTGCTGATCGTCGTGGCGATCATCGGCATCATCGCCGCCCTGTTGATCCCGAACTTCCTCGATGCACTGCAGAAGGCCAAGCAGAAGCGAACGGTGTCCGACATGCGGAACACCGGCACGGCCATGTTCTCCTGGCTGACCGACCAGGTCGGCGCCGCCGCCGCCGGCCAGACCTCGACGGACACGGTGGCGCTCTCGCAGTACACGCCGCGTTCGACGGCCGAGGTCGCGGCGGTCCTGGTACCCCAGTACCTGCAGTCGATCCCGGTGAAGGACGGCTGGAAGAAGGAGTACGGGTACTACCTGGAGACCACCGACGTGCTGAAGAAGACGGTCATGGCGATCCGCTCCGCCGGCCGCACCGGCGCCTGGATGGGCGACACCTACACGGTCGCCGGCTTCGACCCGACCGACTACGACCAGGACATCGTCTGGGCCGACGGCTTCTTCGTCCGCTGGCCCCAGAAGCAGTAACCGCAGTCGCAGAGACGCAACGGCAGAAACGATTTCCCCTCTCTCTTCAAGGCCCGCGATCGGCGCGGGCCTTTTTTTGTTGGAGAATGAGCCTCACCGGATGCTTCGCCTGACGATCCTCTCCGTCCTCCTGGTCCTCCTGCTGGCCCCCGCGGCCTGCGCGGCGCCGCTGTCCGAGGCGGCGGGCTGGCTCCAGCAGTACCTCCGCATCGACACCACGAACCCGCCGGGCCGCGAGGACCGCGCCGCGGCCTTTCTCGCCGCCATCCTCCAGCGGGAGGGGATCCCGTCCCGGATCGTCAAGGGGCCGGGTGGGCGGGCGAACCTCTACGCGCGCCTGTCCTCGCCCCGCGGCGGCGGCCGGGCGGTGGTGCTGCTGCACCACATGGACGTGGTCCCGGCCGGGCCGGGATGGACCGTCCCGCCCTTCTCCGGCCAGATCCGCGACGGAGTGCTGTGGGGCCGGGGCGCGGTGGACGACAAGAGCCTGGGCATCGCCCAACTCGCCGCCTTCGTGGACCTCAAGCGCCGGAAGACGCCGATGGAGAGGGACGTGATCTATCTTGCCGTGGCCGACGAGGAGAACGGCGGCCTCAACGGCACGGCCTGGCTGCTGGCCCACCATCCCGAGCTCTTCGGTGGGGTCGAGGCGGTGATGGGGGAAGGCGGGCGGAGCCAGGTGGGAGCGGGGGACAAGCTCCTCTGGTGGGGGATCGAGGTGGCGCAGAAGCGGCCGCTCTGGCTCGAGGTTTCCACCGCCGGCCGGGGCGGCCATGGCGCGGGGCTCAACCCCCAGAGCGCCACCCACCTGCTTCTCCAGGGGCTGGCGCGCCTCACCTCGGCGCCCCCCCGCTGGCGCGTCGACCCGCCGGCGCGGGCCTACTGCCACGCCATCGCGCCGCTCCAGAACCCGTACTGGCGCCGTATCTTCTCCACCATCGACTCGGTCGTCGCCCCGGAGGGGCCCAAGGAGTTCCTGATGCCCGGCATGGCCAACCTCTTCCTCGATACGGTGCAGGTCACCGTGCTGCGGGGAGGGCAGCGGATCAACGTGGTCCCGGAGCGGGCGTCGGCCCAGATCGACGTCCGGCTGCTGCCGCAGACGGACTCGGCGGCGTTCCTGGCCGACGTGAAGAAGCGGCTGGGCCCGGACTTCCGTGTGAAGGTCCTGGTCTCCTCGCCGCCGTCCCCGCCGTCGCCGGCCTCGGGGCGCCTCTACAAGGCCATGGAGACCGTGCTGAAGGCGGACGGCCCCGTGGTCCCCACTTTCATCGCCGGCTTCACCGACTCCCGCTTCTTCCGGGAGAAAGGCATCCCCGCCTACGGCATTTCGCCCTTCAAGCTCGCCCCCGAGGACTCGCGGGGCATCCACGGTCCGGACGAGCGGATTCCGCTGGCGGAGCTCGACCGTGGAGTTGCGCGGATGCGTCAAATTCTATTTCTCTACGTATCTCAGCAAGGACGGTGACAACGTGTGCTGAAGGCCTGACGTTTTTTGACAGAGCAGGGCGGCGGATTGGGATAAACGGCCTTTCTATTCAAACACTTACGGCGGCGTTCCCGCTGGCACAGCCCTTGCCCCTGCGCTCAGGGGACCGCATTAGGGGGGACTTCTGATGACGCGTAGACTCGGGAACGCACGGGCGGGCTTTACCCTGATCGAGCTTCTGATCGTGATAGCCATCATCGGCCTCCTGGCCGCCATGCTGATTCCAAACCTCATCGACGCCATGCAGAAGGCCAAGCAGAAGCGGACGGTGGCGGACATCCGCATCACCGGCACCGCCATGATGGCCTGGCTGAGCGACGAGGTGGGGGCGGCGGCGGCCGGCCAGGTGGCGACCGACATCGACCTCGGCCAGTACCAGCCGATCACCCGCGCCGCCCTCGGCGGCCTCCTGGTGCCGAACTACATCGAGGTGGTGCCGCAACTGGACGGCTGGAAGACCCCGTACCAGTTCTACCTGGAAACCGCCAACCCGCTGAAAAAGCAGGTGATGGGGATGGGCAGCGGCGGCCTGGACAGGAACGCGGTCACGGGCAGCTACACGATCGGCTCCTTCGATCCCACCGACTACGACCAGGACATTCTCTGGGTGGACGGCTACTTCGTCCGCTGGCCGCAGAAGTAGGAGCGGGGCCCGACCCGGGGGGCGGCGCCTTCCGGCGCGGCCCCCCTCTCGACTCCAGCGCGGTCCCCGCGCCAGAATCTCCGTCTCATGCGCCGCCGTTTCGTCGTCCTCCCGCCGGTCCTGCTGGCTACGGTCTGGCTCCTGAGCCTGTTCGGCCCGATCCTCTCTCCCCAGCGGGCGCTGGCCAACCGCGACATCGCCGCCTTCCACCTCCCGCTGCGGCAGACCTTCCGCGAGTTGGCCGTCTTCGGGACGCCGGCCTGGAACCCCTGGGTGAACGGCGGCCAACCGGTGCTCTCGAACCCCAACTACGGCGCCTTCTACCCGCCGGGCTGGCTCCTCTTCGCCGCGCCGGCCCACTACGCGCTGAGCCTGATGGCTCTGCTGCACGGGGCCATCGCCTTCGCGGGCGCCTGGAAGCTGGCGCGCCATCTCGGCTGCGGCCGCGGGGCGGCGGCGCTGGCGGGGATCGGCTACGCCGGATGCGGCGCCTACCTCTCCATGCTCAGCGCCTTCACGCTGTTCCTGGGGCTGGCCTGGCTGCCGTGGCTGCTCGCCTGGGCGGACGAGGCGCTGTGGGCGCCGCGTGGGGAACCCTGGGCGCGGCCGGCGCTGCTGGCCGGGGGGGCGCTGGGCCTGCAGCTCCTCAACGGCGAGCCCGCGACGGTGGTGATGAGCGGCCTGGCGTTGCTCGCGCTGACGGTCTCCGCCGCCCGCCGCCGCCCGGCGTCGGCGCCGCGCGTCCTGGCGCCGCTGGCCTTCGGGCTGGCCCTCGCCGCGGTCCAGCTCGTCCCGACGCTGGGCCACCTCGTGGACTCGCCGCGCTCCGGCCTGCCGGCGGAGCGGGCGACCATCTGGTCCATGCGGCCGGAACGGCTGGCCGAGACGGTCTTCCCGCGCTTCTTCGGCGATTCGCAGCGGGACACGTCGGGGCTCTTCTTCGGCTGGCAGCTCAACGACCGCAACTTCCCCTACGTGGAGTCTCTCTATCCCGGGCTCCTGCTGGCCGTGCTGGGCCTCGCGGCCTTTCTGCGCGGGCCTGTGCCCCGGCGGGCGTCCTGGGTGCTGGCCTTCGCCGCCGGCTGCTTCCTCGCCCTGGGGCGCCACAACCCGGTGTTCGAGGCGGTGCGCGAGGCTGTCCCCCTGCTGTCCATCCTGCGCTTCCCCGAGAAGTTCGTGATCCTCGCCGTGCTCTCCCTCAGCGTGGCGGGCGTCCTCGGCTGGCAGAAGCTCCTCGACGACCGCGAGGCGGGGCGGCCGGAGACCGCCGACTTCCCGCTCGCCATCGCCCTGGTGACGCTGGCCACCGCCCTCAGCCTGGCCGTGCTGGTCACCGTCGTCCCCCGGCTGGCCCACTGGTTCATCGCCGCCTACGGGCCGGTCCACCTCTCGCCGGCCCGCGCGGCCCGCGCCGCGAGCTTCCTGCTGCGGCAGAGCTGGATCGCGGTGGGCATGGCCTCCCTGGTGGCCGTCCTGCTGGGCCTCTGCCGCTGGCGGCGGCCGCCGCGGCGGCTCCTGGAGGCGCTGGCCGTGGCCCTGCTGGCCACGGACCTCTGGTACTACGGCCACGGCCTGCCGCGGACGATCCCGGCGGCGGCCTACCGGGCCCCGCCGCCCCTGGCGGCGTCGCTGCTGCCGGCCCGCGACCGCGTCTTCATCCAGGAGAACGCGGCCGACGGCGGCATGGACCTGCTGCCGCAGGTGGGGGACCCGCGCAATCTCGTCACCCGTACGACGCTGGCGCGGCTCGACCCCTATTCGGGGCTGCTCTGGCATATCCCCTATGCCTTCAACTCGGACTTCGACCTGATGTTGACCGGGTGGGGGCGGACGGCGGACGCCACCCTGCAGGCGGAGCGGACCGACGGCTCGCGGTTCTACCATTACATGGGCGCCTGGAACGTGCGCACCCTGGTGATCCAGGGGAAAAAGCCGAACCCGGCGGCGACCGATCCGCTGGCGCGGATGTTCTACGCGGTGCGCAACCCCCACGTGCTCGCCCGCCTGCGCTTCGCGCCCCGGGCCACCTTCCATCCGGACCACGCCGCCGCCCTGGCCGCCGCCCGCGCCGGAGGCTGGGAGGTGGGCCGCCACGAGCACCTGGTGCGGCCGGGACAGCCCGTGGAGACCCTGACCTTCCAGAGACCGCCGCGGGCGCTGGAGCTGGAGGACGAAGGCTCCCGCATGCGGCTCCGCTACCAGTCGGCGGACGGCGCCTTCTTCATCGCCGCCATGACCTTCGATCCGCGCTGGCGGGCCGCCCTCGACGGCCGGCCCTGGAACGCCTTCCCCACCGCGGCGGGCCAGCTCGCCGTCCGGCTGCCGCCGGGCGACCACCGGCTCGTCCTGACATTCCGCGATCCCCTGGTCCCCGTGGGCGCCGGTGTGACCCTGGCGGCGCTCCTGGCCGGGGTCGCGGTGTACGCGCGGGCGGGGCGGCGGCCCCGCATGGCGTAGAATCCCGGCGCGTGCAGCTCCAGATCCTCCTGAGCGTCTACGCCGCGGTCCTCGGGCTGATCGTCGGCAGCTATCTCAACGTGGTCATCCACCGCCTGCCGCGGGGGATCTCCACGGTGCTGCCGCGCTCGCGCTGTCCCGAGTGCGGCGCCGCCATCCGCGCCGTCGACAACGTCCCGGTGCTCTCCTGGGTGCTGCTGCGGGGGCCGCTGCCGCGCCTGCCGGGCGCGCATCTCGTGGCGCTATCCGCTGGTGGAAGCCGCCACGGCGGCGCTCTTCGTGGCCTCCTTCCTGCGCTTCGGGATCTCCTTCGAGGCGCCCGCCGCCGCCCTGTTCTGCGCCCTGATGCTGGCTCTGGCGATGATCGACTTCGACCACATGATCCTGCCCGACAGGATCACGTATCTCGGGGATCTTTCTGGGCATCCTCCTGCAGCCGTTCCTCTCCTGGGCGCGGCTGTGGGAGGGGCTCTGGGGAGCCCTGGCCGGCGCGGCCTTCGGCGCGCTCCTCGGCTCCGGCATCCTGCTGGCCGTCTGGCTGGGCTGGTACCTGCTGCGCAAGGAAGAGGGCATGGGGCTGGGCGACGTCAAGATGCTGGCGCTGATCGGCGCGTTCCTGGGGTGGAAGGGGGTGCTGGTCGCGCTCTTCTTCGCCTCGCTCTCGGGCGCGGTGGTGGGGCTCGCCCTGATGGCCTTCGGGAGGCTCGGCGCGGGGTCGAAGCTGCCCTTCGGCGTCTTCCTGGCCCTGGGGGGGCTGGTCGCGCTGTTCTTCGGCGAGCCCCTCGTCCAGGCTCTACGCGCAGCTTTTATGAGTGAGAGACGCCTATGAGGGAGAGACGCCGGCTGGGGCTGCGCCGCGAGGTCCTGATCCTGCTGCCGGTGGCGCTGCTGCTCCTGGTCGTCCTCTCCACCTTCACCCTGTTCTCCTACCGCGAGCGCCCTGGCGGCTGCTGGCCCGGGAACGCCGGGAGGAGGCCGCCCTGCTGGCCGGGAGCGTAGCCCAGCACCTGGCGGCGCTGCGGGGGGGCGGCACGTCGCCGGGTCCCCTGGACCTGCGCGAGGCGGCTCCCGCGGCGCGCGGCGTCGCCCTGATCGACGCCGGCGGCGAAGTGCTGCAGTTCGTAGGGGAGCTGCCCGCCGCGGACCTGCTGGAGCCGGCCGGCGGCCTGCCGGCGATCGAGCGGCCGGCGGGGTTCGGGCCGGACGAAGCCTCGCCCGACTCCGTGGCCGGCTTCGCCCCGCTGGGAAGCCCGCTGGGCCGGCGCTACGTGCGGGTGGACCTGCCGGCGGGCGTGCTGGCGGGGCAGCTCCGCGCCCTGCGGGTGCTCACGGTCTTCGTGCTCGGCCTCAACGGCGCCCTGGTGCTCCTGGTCCTCCTCTTCCTGCGCCACCTCCTGGCCCCCTGGGAGACGCTGCTGGCCCGCGCCCGCGAGGTGGGAGAGGGGGACGCCGAAGGAAGGGGAGGAGGTGGAGTTCCTCCTCGCCACCTTCGAGAAGGCGGTGAGTTCCCTCGCCGGCCAGGAGCGCAAGGCCGAGGACGACATCGCCGCCCTGGAGCGGACCCTCTCGGCCAGCCTCCAGAGCGGCCTGCTGCTGCTGGACCGCGCAGGGGCGCGTGCTGGCCCTGAACGCCGTGGGCGCCGCGCTCCTCGAGACCGGGCTGCACGCGCCGGGAGCGTCGCTGGAGGAGGTCCTCGCCGGCCAGCCGGAGCTCCTGGAGCTCCTGCGCGACGGCCGTGGCGCGAGGGCAGCGCCCCGCAGCGCCGGGAATGCTCCGTGCGCTCCGGGCGGCGAGCGTCCTCACCGTGGGCCTCACCGTCCATCCCCTGCGCCGCGACGACGGCGAGCGTACGCGGCTACCTGGTCCTCTTCGCCGACCTGACCGAGGTGCGGCGCCGGGCCGAGGAGAGCCGCCTCGCCGAGAGCCTGGCCCAGCTCGGGGAGATGGCCGGCGGCGTCGCCCACGAGCTGCGCAACAGCCTGGCCACCCTGCGCGGCTACCTGACCCTCATCGAGCGCCGGCCGGACGAGGAGTCGATCGCCGACTACCTTTCCGAGATCCGCCACGAGGCGGACCACCTGGAGCGGGTGCTGGAGGACTTCCTCGCCTTCGCCCGGCCGGGCACGGCCCGGTTCCGCGAGATCTCCCTCACCCCTCTCCTGTTGCGTGCCGCGGCCGATCCGGCGCTCGCCGGGGTCGAGGTCGAGGTCCACGGCTCGCCCGCCGGCGACGCCGCGCTGCGCGGCGATCCCCAGCTCCTGGAGCGGGCCGTCCGCAACCTGCTCCACAACGCCGCCCAGGCCGAGCGGGAGGCGGGCCGGCGGGGGCCGGTGGAGATCCGGGTGGACCTCCAGCCCGAGGGGACCGAGGTGGCGATCGAGGACCGCGGTCCGGGGCTGCCGCCGGAGATCCGCGAGCGGCTCTTCCATCCCTTCGCCACCGGCCGCCGCGGCGGCGTCGGCCTGGGCCTGGCGCTGGCCCACCGCATCGTCGTCCTGCACGGCGGGCGGATCCGGCTGGAGGACCGGCCGGGCGGCGGGACGCGGGCCGTGCTCTTCTTCCCGCGCGACACGATCGTTACCGGAGGTAACGACGCGGCGCCGGGCTAGGGGTACGCGACGAGGGGCTATCCGAGCTCGTAAACCTCTACAGATCATCGTCTTACGCTTTCTCTTCCCCTCTTTTCCCCGCGTGGCACCGCCCTTGCTCCTTGGCGGCGCGCCATGAAAACTCAAAGAGCGGAACGCGGCTTTACGCTGATCGAGCTGCTGGTGGTCATCGTCCTCGCGATGATCCTGATGGCGCTCGCGTTTCCGACGCTGCAGACCGCGTTGCGGTCTGGAAAGCTCCGGGGCGCCGCCAACCAGACGATGACCCTGATGCGGCTGGCGCGCCTGGAGGCCATCAAGTTCTCGGGACAGGGGATCGTCTACATCGTGCCGTCCACGGGTGACGAGCCGGGCCGGGTCGAGGCTTTTTCGGACCGGAACTCGAACGGGGCTCGCGATCCGGAGGAGCCGATCGTCGGCACCTTCCCCCTGCCTGCCGGGGTTTTCCTCCTCGCGCCGCCGGACCTCTCCGGGGTGGCCTCCGTCGCGGGCCTCACCGAGGACGACGACGGCGGGCCGAACGAGGCGGTCTTCCTGCCCGACGGCTCCATCCGCGACGTCGGCGGCTTCCGCCTGGGCGACCTGAACGGGAACTTCCTCGAAGTCTGGGTGGAGCCCCAGGCCACGGCGCGGGTCGAGCTCCACAAGTGCCTGCTCTGCACCAACGCGGACAACCGGGCGGACTGGTACGCGCCGGGCGACAACGCGGGCAGCTTCGGCAAGTCCGGGGACGCCTGGGGGACGTGGAAATGAGGCGGGAAACAAAGACGGGCGAGCGCGGTTTCTCCGTCGTCGAGGTGCTGATCGCCGCGGCGATCTTCCTGATCATCGCCGTGGGGGTGCTGCCCCTGTTCGTGCAGTCGATCCGCAACAACGTCGCCGGCCGCGACGCCACCGACATCAGCCACGTCGCCAAGTCGCGGGTGGAGGAGATGCTGCAGGTGCCGTACAACGCCCTGGAGATCCCCGCCGGCTCGACCGAGAGCGTGGTGCAGGACTACTGGTCCCGGAGCACCAAGACCTGGCAGACGGGCACGCCCACCGCCGGCAGCGAGGCCGTCTGGCTGCGCACCACGCGCGTCCGCCAGTTCGCGCTGAGCGACCTCACCGCCGACGGCGTCGCCAACGCGCCGCTGGACGGCGGCACGCCGGCGGGCCAGGTCCATTTCAAGGAAATCGTGGTGGAGATCCGCAGCGCCAGCGTGAACATCCTCAGCTCCGGAAAGTCGCTGACGCTCCGGATGCTCCGGGCGGTCTAGGAGAGAGGCGATGAACAAGGGATTCACCATTATCGAGATGGTGGTGTCGCTGGCGATCACCGCCCTGCTGCTCATGGGCGTGCTGGCCACCTTCGACCTCAACAGCCGGATCACGCGGGTCGAGACCCACGTGGCCGACATGCAGCAGTCGCTGCGCATCGCCCAGGACGACATCGTGCGGACCGTCCGCATGGCCGGGCGCGGCGGCCTGCTCCTGACGGACGCCACCCACGCGCTGCCGGCGGGGGTCGCGGTCTCCTTCCGCGACAACGTGGCGGACAACCAGTTGATGGTGGCGACCGACCCCGAGACGCGCATCCAGCCGGGCACCGACGTGCTGACCGTGCGCGGCGTCTTCAGGACCCTGTATCAGTCCAACGTCGGCAGCGCCCTGACCCTGTTGCCTACGGTCAACCCGACGAGCGGCACACTGACCCTCACCGACCCGTCTCCGGGCGGCGCCGCCCAGGACCTGACGCCGCTCAAGACGGCGATCACCGACGGCGTGACCGAGGCGATCCTGCTGGTCAGCTCCCTGGACGACACGATCTACGCCGTGGTCGAGCTGAACCCCGGCGCCAGCCTGATCGAGGAGAAGTCCGTCACCCTGGCCTTCCGCGTCAGCGGCACCCCCATGGCCGACGCCTACGGCGCGCTGTCCCCCGGCGGCGTGTTCCCGGCGCAACTCCTGAACGTGGGCTATGCCGGGATTCTTGAGGAGTACCGGTACTACATCCGGGAGGACCACGCGATCCCCAACGACCGCGCGAGCGACCTGACGCCCAAGCTCGTCAAGGCCCGCTTCTTTCCCGGCATGGACGAGCCCTACCGCGGCGACCCGCTCAACGCCCGCCTGGACCTCGCCGACAACATCCTGGACCTGCAGGTGGCCTTCGGCTTCGACACCACGAACTCGGGCAACCGGGCGCAGGACGCGGACTACATCGGGGCTGACGACCAGATCACCGAAGCGGCCAACGGCGTGGGCGACGACTGGCTGTTCAACGCCCCCGAGGACCAGGCCACCGACGCCGTCTGGCAGAACCTGCCGCCGGAGTACGTCCGCATCAACACCCTGGCCCGCACCGACCGGCGCGACCCGGATCCCAATTACCGCAGCCCGCTGCTGCCGGCGCGGATCGAGAACCGCGCCTATCCTTCGAGCGACCCCGCCAACAGCGACAGCGAGCGCAAGTTCCGCCGCCGGCGGCTGCAGACGGTCATCGACCTGAGGAATCTCTAGGAGGCTTGCCATGCGCACCGGAACCCGACTCCCCGAAGCCCGCTCCGCGGGCGAGGCCGGCAGCGCCTACATCGCCGTGCTGCTGGTGCTCGTCGTGCTGGCCATCTTCGGCCTCGCGCTGTCGCTGATCACCCAGACCGAGATGCAGGTCGGCAGCAACGAGCGCACGGTCAGCCGCGTCTTCTACGCGGCGGACTCCGGCATCGAGGCGGCCGTCGCCCAGGCGCTGGTGACCAAGGACTTCACCGCCCGCACCTACCTCTTCACCGATTCGGGCCTGCAACTGGTGGCCGGCGGCACGGTCCAGCTCGGCACCCAGGTGGACGTGTCGGCCTTCCACCCGATCGCAGGAGACCGCCTGCAACCTCTGCGAGATCAACAAGGCCGGCGGCTACGGTGGCAAGGACTACTACAAGGTCACCCACGCCGTCACGGCCACGGCGACCCGCTTCGCGACCCTGAACGCGGGCGCCACCGGACGCCGCTCGCGCAGAAGACGGTCAGCGCCATGATCGAGATGCAGCCGTTCGAGCATCAGACCGTCGCTCGAGCGTCCCGAGGCCGAGAAGTGAAATAGATCAAGTTCTGACCCAAGGAGGAGAGCGTTGCCATGATCCGTCATCCGAAATCTTCGCGCCGCGGCAGGCCGTTGCGTTGACCCTGGCGCTCCTGGCCGTCCTGGCCTTCGTGAGCGTCCGGCCGGTCCGCTCCGACGACATCGACCTGCTGCGGTTCAACACCGCCAAGCCGTACGTGTTCTTCCTGCTCGACACCTCGGCCTCGATGACCCTCTCGCCGCAGGGCGAGTGGGTGCACGCCAACGGCGACGACCCGCGGTCCAAGCTGTACCAGGCCAAGCGGGTCCTCTACGAGGTCTTCAAGGAGGTCGACGACATCCACTTCGGCTTCGCCGACGGCAACCAGGACAAGTCGGCGATCGTCAGACAAGCACTGGCTCTACTACTACACGGCGGAGCACAGCTGCCGGCGGGCTGGCCGATCACCTACCCGCGGCCCGACATCGACGGCCCGGTGCAGACCGCGGCGGACGGCACGACGGTCGAGCGACGTCGAGGGCGACCTGATGACGTTCGGAGCGCACATCGACGGCACCGGCGTGGCGGGCACCTGCGCCGCTGCCCCTCGGCCCTCGGCACCCAGACGGGAGAAGATCAACCGCTACTCCAAGCTCGGGGCTTTGGGCAGCGCCCCACGGTGATCTGGCTCTCGCGGCGCCGGAACAAGACCTACCGGCTGACCGTCAGCCGGCCGGGCAACAAGCCGGACACCAGCGACAACCCCAATCTCGGCGGTGGACGGCATGAACGTCCGGTTCGATCTGGACCAGATCAGCACGACTGCACCGGCTCCGGCGGTCGCCAGGTCCTTCAACGCCAACCTGGACCTCAAGCTGTGGACCGACTTCCTGATGTTCGACGAGGACGCCGGCTCGGCGACCGCCCCGAACGGCAGCAAGGCGGGCGGCATCGACTACGTGGCGGGCTTCTGGGACGCCAAGGACATCGTGGACGAAGCGTCCTGCGGCTCCGGCCATCCGTTCTCCGGCAAGGGCTGGGAGGGCAACTACGACGGCGCTTCGAACGCGCCGGTTCCATCGGGAACCTCCATCAAGCCCACCGAGGACCCTTACTGCCTCAACCCGGCCAACGCCGCCACCTGCTCCAACATCAAGCGAGACGACGCAGTTCCGATTCCTTCGGCCGGCCGCTCGACACGCGGCGACGTCATCCCGCTGGACTGGCGGGTCGAGCAACAAGCAGGCCTTCCTGGACCGGATGGCGCCCAACCACGTCCGCCGGCACTCCGGACTTCCGCATCGCCAGCTACTTCAAGGACAGCCGGAACGCGACCACCGGCGCGCTGGGCCGCTGAACAACGGCCAGATCCCGCTCTTCGGCACCGGCGCCTCGCCCGCTGGGCAAGATGGTGATCGACTTCCGCTGCTGGTACCTGGGCGAGGGCAACAAGTGCAACGAGCGCCGCCTACAACCCCGGCTGGCGAGGACATCGCCCAGCGCTACGACACCGAGTGGGGCTGCCGCCGGCCGTACCTGATCGTCATCAGCGACGGCGGCGACACCTGCCCGGGTGAGAACCCCTGCGCCGACACCGCCAACCTGAACTCCAAGGGCGGCGTCGCGCACCTGGGTCGTCGCCTACGGCGCCAACTGCGCCAGCCGCCGGCAACCCGCTCAAGTGCATGGCCCAGAACGGCAAGGGCGAGCTGCTCTGCCCGCAGACGGCGACCGACCTCAAGACCGAGCTGCTGCAAGATCCTCGGCCAGATCCGCGAGGAGGCGCGGGCCTTCGCCTCCGCCGCCGTGCCTTCCGTGCAGGCCATCGTCGAGGACAAGATCTTCCTGACCAACTTCACGCCGCTCAACAGCCAGCTCGGTGTGGGACGGCCACGTCCACTCCTTCCTGAAGCCGCTGCCCCTCGCGCGACCGACGGCAAGCCGGACACCACCCACGAGAACCATCTCTGGGACGCCGGCGTGGTGATGCGCACCACACAGGTGAACGCCTCCGACCCGCTGGGCTCGTCCGGCAACCAGCGGCGCGTCTACTATGCCCGCGACAGCGCCGACGACCTGCTGGCCGAGAGCCGGCGGCTGTTCGACCCGACCTCCCCGAGCACCACCCCCACCGGCGCCGCGGCAGGACCTCTGGAGAGCATTCGAGATCCCGTTCATCAATGGGCGATCCGATCACCCGAGACCCTCGCGGAGCTGCGGGCGAACAACATCATCCAGAAGACCCTGGCGGTGAAGTCCCATACCCTCACGACGATCGACACGGCCACCGGCAAGCCCGTGACCAAGACGATCCAGTACCTGCTGGGCGACATCTTCCACTCCAACCCGCTGGTCATCGGCAGCCCGCCGAACACGCGTCTACTTCAGCTCCGACGTCAACGGCTACCGGGACTTCTTCCGCAAGCACGAGCTGCGGCGCAAGATGCTCATCGTCGGCAGCAACGACGGCATGCTGCACGCCTTCGACGCCGGCAAGTACAACTCCTCCACGGAGAAGTTCGACAACGGCACCGGCAAGGAGGTGTTCGCCTACATCCCCCGCGAGGTGATGCCCACCGTCCGCCGGCTGGCGGAAGGCACGGTCCACCAGTGGGGCGTGGACGGCACGGTGTCAGTGTCGGACGTCTTCATCGATCCCAAGCACACCGGCACCCCGGACGAGGACCAACGCGAGTGGCGGACCCTGGTCTTCGGCGGTCTGCGCGAAGGCGGCGCCACCTACTTCGCCCTGGACATCACCCAGCCCGACACGCTGAGCTCGGTCGGCGGCGTCGAGAACGTGCCCCAGGTGGAGAGCGGCTACATCCCCTCGTGCCACGGCGGCGACGACGGCTCGGTGAGCGAGGCGGATTGCGGCCCCCTGCCGTTCCCCGCGGTGCTCTGGGAGTTCACCGACAGCGTGCGCAACGCCGCCAGCGCCCAGGTGCGGCTGGACGAGGACGCCAACGGCGAGCCCGACCTCGGCTACACCTGGTCGATCCCCAACGTCGGGCGCATCCGGATCACCGAGGGTGGCGAGACGGTCGAGAAGCACGTCATGGTGGTCGGCGGCGGCTTCGATCCTGACAACAAGACGAGCCCGCTGCGGGGCAACTGGCTGTACATCATCGACGTCGAGACCGGCAAGGCCCTCTACAAGCGGCAGCTGACGGGCGCCGCGCCCAGCGAGCCGGCCGCGGTGGACACCAACCAGGACGGCTTCCTGGACCGCATCTACATCGGCACCACCGCCGGCCTGATGTACCGCGTGGACATGGTCTCCGACCTCAGCGGCGCCTACCCGTCGCTGGTGGACCAGCCGGTGCGCGGCCTCGACGGCCTCACCTACACGGTGAAGCGGATCCCCACCGGCGTCTGGGCGCCCAAGGCGATCTTCAACGCCAACACCGAAAACGGGGCGGCCATGGCCGCGGGCCAGTCGCGGCCCATCTACTACCGGCCGTCGGTGATCTTCGCCACCAAGCTCGGCAAGTACGCCCTCTCCTTCGGCACCGGCGACCGCGAAGACCTCTGGAACAACTCCGGGACCACGGGCCGCTTCTACATCTTCGTCGACGACTCCGACGCCCTGCCGGCCGGCACGGTGATGGACGAGAGCCGCTTCCAGCGCATCACGGTGGCCTCGGGCGCGGCCACCGGCGAGTACCTCTTCAGCGGCGCGGTGGGCCAGCGGGGCTGGTACCTGGTGCTCGACCCGGACGAGCGGCTGATCACCGATCCGTTCGCCCTCTCCGGCGTCAGCTTCTTCTCCACCTTCAAACCGGACGTGGAGGTCACCGGCGGCAGGGACCCGCTCTGCTCGAAGACGGGGCTGAGCCGCATCTTCGTGGTGTCGACGGTCAACGGCAACCCGTTCCTCAACGACGCCAACAACACCCTGGTGCGGAACCTCGAGGTGAAGAACTTCGTCACCAACCCCTTCACCGAGGCGGGCCTCACCAAGAACACCGGGTCCAGCGGCGGCAGCGGCGGCTCCACGACGCCGGCCGAGATCTGCGACACGCCGACGCTGAACCGGCTGAAGCAGACGCTCCAGACACTCTTCCCGGCGCGGTGCAAGTTCAGCAACCAGACGGTGGACATCAAGACCATCTCCGCCGACACCCGGCTGCTGTGCATCGCCCCGGTGCCGGTCTGCACCATCGAGAAGAACTGGAGGGAGCATTGAGCACCGGCCGCCGCGCCGCCCTGGTTCTCGCCCTGGCCAGCCTCTGTCTCGGCGGGACGGCGTCCGCCGACTGGCTGGCGACCCGCCAGGGGGGCCGTGTCGAGACCCGCGGCGCCTGGGAGGTGAAGGGGAAGCTCGTAGTCTTCCGCACGCCGGCCGGCGAGCTGGCCTCGCTCCGCCTCTCGGAGGTGGACCTCGACGCCAGCCGGCGGCTCACCGCCGACGCCGAGCGGGCTCGCCACGCCGTCGAGGAGGTGCGCCGCCGCGCTCCGGAGAAGAAGCCGTCGGTGCGGACGATCACCGACAAGGACGTCCGCCGCGTCGACTCCGCCGCTCCGGCGGCGGGGCCGCGCCTGACCGTGACCGGCTATGAGCGCACGCCGAACACGGAAGCCGGCTCCCTGGTGATCACCGGCACGCTCCGCAACGACTCCGGCGCCAAGGTCGCCGCCCTGAACCTCGCCGTCCAGCTCGTCGGTGCCGACGGCCAGCAGGTGGCCACCGGCGAGGCCGTCCTCACGGCCACGGACCTGGACGCGGGGCAGCAGAGCGGCTTCCGGGTCGAGTTCCCCGGCTCGCCTCCGTACTCCGACGTCCGGTTCGAGTCCCGGGGGCTCGAACAGAAAGAGTCCGAACCGCCGCCCGCTTCTGGCGGCGGCTAGGGGAGCCGTTCCGGCTCCACTCCCTTGCCCACGGCCGGTTCCGACGCCGGCCGTCTTTTCTTTTCCCAGTGCCAAAGATTGGCAGTCTGGACTGCCGAAGTCTGTCATGCCAAACTACCTATAAGACGGTAAGCAGTTGTCATTTCAGTGCCAAGCTGTTGGGTACAGGCTTTGCACGATCAGTTCGGCACTTTGTAGTTCCTGGCGTTGATCCGTTTCCGGGAGGGGGGAGAAACCCCAATGGTAAAAAGACTCGTTGGCCGCGGGAGGCCCGTGGTGCGCCCGTCCGGCCCGGAGGCGGGCTTCTCGATGATCGAAGCCTTGATCGCCGCCGCGATCCTGCTCATCATCGCGCTGGGCCTGATCCCGCTCTTCACCCGCTCGATCCTCGACAACAACTCGGGGAACGACGCCACCCAGGTTACCAATCACGGCAAGACGCGGCTGGAGGATCTGATCCAGCTCCCCTTCAACCACCAGCGGCTGGACGTGCCGGGGGGAGCTGACGAGGGGCGGACCGTCGAGAGCTGGACGACGGGGGCCCTGAACCAGGCCGGCGACCCCAACGAGCGCTGGTGGGACGGCACGACGCCGCCGGCCGGCTCGGGGCAGGTCCTGTGGCGGCGGCGGACCCGTGTGCAGCAGTTCAGCATCGGCGACCTCGACGACGGCGTCCTGGACAACCCGCAGCCGGGCGGGACGCAGCCCATCTTCGTGCAACTGAAGGAGGTGGAGGTCGAGCTCGAGAACGGCAAGCAGGGGACCTTCCTGGGAGGCAGCCAGGCGATCACCCTGCGGGTCGTGAAACCCTTCTGAGGAGCGGCGACATGACCAGGCAAAGAGGCTTCACCCTCGTCGAGCTCGCGGTCTCCCTGTTCGTCACCGTCTCGGTGATGCTGGGCGTGCTGATGCTGTTCGACTTCAGCAACAAGCTCTCCCGCGTGCAGTCGAACATCACCGACATGCAGCAGTCGCTGCGCGTGGCCCAGTACGACGTCACGCGGCTGATCCGCATGGCGGGCCGCGGCGGCCTGCCGGTGGGTGCGCTGCCGAACGGCGCCGCCCTGGCCGTGCGCGACAACGTGACGGCGGGCTCGCGCATCGGCGGCGGGGCCGACACGCCGGAGGTGGTCCCGGGGTCGGACGTCCTGACGGTCCGCGGCGTGTTCACCGCCCCGATCTACCAGATCGCCTCGGCCGATCCGGCCGCCTTCCAACTGGACCTCCAGGGGGGCGCGCCGGTGGGCGGCTCCATCCGGGTGCGCAGCTCCACCCCGACGGGCATCCCCCAGGACCTGCGGGCGCTCCGCGATGCGGTGACGGAGAACCGGCCGGAGGGCCTGCTGCTGGTGAGTCCCCAGAACACCGACCTCTACGCGATCGTCGAGCTCGATCCGGCGGCCTCGGACGTCGTCTCGAACCCGGACGAGCTGCGGATCGCGTTCCGCATCACCGGCGGCTCCCATTCCGTAGACTACGCCCGCTTCTCGTCCGCCGGCCCGGGCACGTACCCGACCGACCTGACCAACGCCGCCTTCCTGGGGATCGTCGAGGAATACCGGTTCTACGTCCGCCAGGACTTCGCCGTGGACGGCAATCCCGCCTCGGACCTCACCCCCAGGCTGTCGCGGGCCCGCGTCTATCCCGGCACCGAGGCGCCCTACGAGGGCGAGGAGGCCAACTGGCGGGCGGACGTGGCCGACAACATCGTCGACCTCCAGGTCGCCCTCGGGCTGGACACGCCGTACGCCGGCGGCACCGTCGCCGCCAACCCGACGCAGGGCGTCATCGCCGAGACGGCGGACGGCGAGGACGACGACTGGCTGCTGAACGGCGAGCGGGCCTTCAACGCGGCCTTCCTGGCCAACGCCGACCTCCACTACGTCCGGCTCAACACCCTGGCGCGCACCGACCGCCGCGACAAGGAGTTCCAGGCGGCGGAGCTGATGCGCATCGAGAACCGCGCCTTCAACGCCGGCTCTCCTTCCAACTCGCGCGAAGACCGCATGTTCCGCCGCCGTCTGCTGCGGACCGTGGTCGACATGAGGAACCTGTGATGAGCACCGTGCAAGCAGACCGCCGCGGCGAAGCCGGCAGCGCCTACATCCTCACCCTGATGGCCCTGGTGGTCCTCACCGTGCTGGGGCTGGCCCTGGCCCTGATGACCCAGACCGAGGTGCAGTTGGGCGGCAACGAGAAGACGATCCACCGCACGTTCTACGCCGCCGACTCGGGGTTGGGGATCGCGGCCGCCCAGGCCCTGGCCAGCGGCCGGTACTCGCCGACCACCGTGATCCTGAACCGCACGAAGGTCGGCCTTGGCAGCAGCACCGCCAACGTGGCCGACCGGGTGCGGATCTCGACCCTGGCGCCCATCCTGACCGTGCGCTGCGACTGGTGCCCGGCCAACGACGACGGCGTCCCCAAGTTCTGGAAGGTCCATCACGCGGCCACCGCCACGGCGGAGAGGATCGCCTGGCAGGGCAGCGGCGCTCCCCCGGACGACGCCACGCTCCTGGGCAGCAAGACGCTCAGCGTGATGTTCGAGTTTCAACCTTGGCCCACCCCGCCGGTCGAATCCGTCGCGGAGGCCGAGGCGTTGCAGCAGGTCAAGTTCTAAGCAGCTCGTTTTTTAGCTCGGAGGCTCCGATGCCGGACCGGACGTGCCGTATGGATCGCAGGACCCGCGCCCTCGCCCTCTCCACCCTGCTCGCCGCAACCATTGCCGGGGCGGCCCTGGCCGACGACCGCGACCTGCTGCGCAACTCGATCGGCAAGCCGTACGTGTTCATCCTGTTCGACACCTCCGGCTCGATGAACTGGGCGCCGAAGTGTACGCAGGCGCAGTTCGACCGGGGCGAGTGCTCTCCCCTCTGCCCGACCGGCGACTGCTACACCGCGCTGCAGGCGGACGATCCCGGCGCCAAGTTCCGCCAGGCCAAGGAGGCGCTCTACGAGGTGCTCCAGGACGTGGACGACGTCCAGTTCGGCTTCGGCACCTACAACCAGGACGGCCTCAACCTGCGGGCCAAGCACTGGCTCTACGAGGCGGCCGGCGGCGGCGTGAACATTCCGGGGTTCGGCAGCTTCCCGGCCGCCGGCACGCAGGAAGTCTTCGGCTTCCTCTGGGGCTGCGACACCGGCAACGGCGACCATGAGGCGGGTTGCGGCACGGGCCGGCCGGCCGATCTCGACGACTCCTGGGAGCGCGGCCGCATGCAGCGCCTGCCCAAAGGCGGGATCAACTTCAGCCAGAACGTGGATCTCTACGCGCGCATCGCCGGCGTCACCTACCGGGTCCGCTACGAGCCCTCGTCCGGAAGCTACGGCGGCAACCTCGACGTGACGGTCCGCGTCTGGCGGTGCAGCGGCAGCAACTGCAACACGGATGTGGGCTCCCAGACCGTCCGCTACCGGCCGCTCAGCGATTTCTTCTCCTGGGACAACGCCGACAACAACCCCAACCGGAACAACCCGCAGCTCAGCTTTTTCACCCAGGCCGCCGCGGCCGACCCCGAGGCCGGCAACACCTGCAGCGGCTGGGACCCCAACAACGATACGAGCTCCGACCGGCACAACGGCTACAGCGCCCGGTTCCCCACCGATTCCTCGGACTCCCGGGGCGCGCTGTTCACCCTCGGCGACGTGATCCCCCTCGACTGGAAGACCGACCACCGGAGCGACATCCTGCGCCGGCTGGCACCGAACACGGGGCTGGACGCCGCGGCCGTCCCCGACTTCCGCATCGCCACCTACTTCGCCGACAACCGGCAGGGAAGCGAAGATTTCCTCCGCCTGAAGAACGAGGCCGCCCGGCCCCTGATCGCCTCGGGCTCGACCCCGCTCGGCAATTCCATCCGGGCGTTCCGCACCTGGTACGCCGGCTGCGGCCAGGGCACCTGCCCGCGCGGCGGCGGCTGGAGCGGCATCGCCGCCACCCAGGACCCGGACTGGAGCTGCCGGCGGAAATTCCTGCTGGTGATCACGGACGGCGACGAGACCTGCACCGGCGCCGACGCCTGCTCGGGCACCGCCTCGCTGTTCGCCCAGGAGGGCATCAAGACCTACGTGGTGGCCTTCGGCGTCGAGAACACCTCCGGCAACCGGCTCAACTGCATGGCCGCCAACGGCGGCAGCAAGACCCCGATCTATCCGCAGAACAAGCAGGAGCTGGTCACCGCCCTGACCACGATCTTCGGCCAGATCCGCGAGGAGGCGAGCGCCTTCGCCTCCGCCGCCGTGCCCTCCGTGCAGGCCGAGGTGGCGGACCGCATCTTCCTCTCCAGCTTCACGCCGCTGAACTCCGCCTCGGTCTGGGACGGCCACATCGACGCCTATCTCAAGCCGCTGCCGCTGACCGCCGACGGCAAGCCGGACCGCGACCGCGACTGCAGCGGCACGACCCGCAGCAGTTGCCATCTCTGGGACGCCGGCGAGGTCATCGAGACCCAGGCGCCGCTGCGCACCGCCCTCGAATCGCTCGGCTCCGTCGACGACAGCGCGCTGCGGCTGGGCGCCGGCCCGACCGAACGGCGGGTCTTCTACTCCAAGGCCGGCTTCGGCGGCGTGGTCCCCCGGTCTCTGCGCCTGTTCGCTCCGCCGGGCGGAGACGTCGCGTCGGATCCCAACTGGATCGACCTCCTGGCCGGGCTCAACATCCCCGCCCCGGCCACCGTCGCCGCCCGCGCCGCGACCCGGACGCGCGTCGAGACGATCATGAAGGAGACCCTGGGGGTCAAGGAGGGGACGGTCGAGAAGGCGGACGGCAGCAGCGAGCAGATCACCTACCTGCTGGGCGACGTCTTCCACTCCGATCCGGTGATCATCGACCGGCCCAACGACTTCTCGTTCTTCTCGGTCAACCTCTACGGCAACCCGTCGTCGATCGACTGCACCAGCGACCCCGGCTACCGCTGCTACGCCGAGCGGCACCAGCGGCGGCGCAAGCTGCTGATGGTGGGGAGCAACGACGGCCAGCTCCACTTCTTCGACGCCGGCATCTGGAACCCCGCCCAGAGGAAGTTCTCCGACGGCTCGGGGCGGGAGCTCTTCTCCTTCATCCCCCGCCAGGGCCTGCCCATCGTCCGCGAGCTGGCCGAGCAGCCGCGGCAGATCTTCGGCCTCGACGCCACGCCGCGCATCGACGACGTGTTCATCGACCCGGAGCACAACGGCGTCCCCGACGCGGACGAGCGCCAGTGGCGGACCGTGGTGGTCGGCGGCTTCCGCGAGGGCGGCAAGCGCGACGGCGGCGGCTTCCTCGCCGATTTCGTCAGCGGCTATTACGCCCTCGACATCACCCATCCGGACCGTCTCGGCTCCGACAACAACCCGATCGACCAGCGGGTGGTGCCGAGCTGCCTCTCCACCGACAACCAGGCGGTCGCGGGCTGCGGCCCGCTGCCCTTCCCCGCCGTGCTCTGGGAGTTCACCGATTCGATCACCACGTCCCGCCTGGACGAGGACCAGAACGGCTATCCCGACCTCGGGCAGACCTGGTCGGTGCCGACCGTCGGCCGCATCCGCGTCATCGGCCTGGACAACAACCCGGCGGACCGTTTCGTGGCCATCTTCGGCGGCGGCATGGACGCCGAGAACAAGCCCAGCCCGAGACGCGGCAACTGGCTCTACATGGTGGACATCGAGACGGGGCAGGTGATCTACAAGCGCCCGCTGGTGGGCGCCGCCCCCTCCGACCCGGCGGTGCTCGACGTGGACCTCGACGGCTATCTCGACACCATCTACATCGGCACCACCGCGGGCTTCCTCTACAAGGTGGACATCAGCTCGCCGGGCATCCTCCAGCAGGTGGTCCTGCCCAGTACGCGGGCGCTTCCGGCTCTGGCCGCGGACGCGCGGGTCGTGCGCATCAACGACGCGGCGTGGAGCCCCTTCCCGATCTTCGACACCATCGGGCGGCCGATCTACTACGCGCCCACCGCCTTCTTCGTCGCGCGCCTCAACCGCTTCGCCCTGGGATTCGGCACCGGCGACCGCGAGGACCTCTGGACCTTCAACGGCCAGGAGGGCCGTTTCTACCTGATCATCGACGACAACTTCCGGGCCGGCATGGTGCCCCGCGGCGAGGCCAACTACCAGCAGATCGATCCCGAAGGCGCGGCGGCCGGCGTCAACGCCGACTTCGTGCTCAGCCCCGTCGCCGGCAAGGACCGCGGCTGGTATCTCCGGCTCGATCCCGACGAGCGGGTCATCACCCAGTCGTTCGGCCTCTCGGGCATCTTGATCTTCTCGAGCTTCCAGCCGCAGGTCGTGGTGTCGGGCGGCAGTGGCGGCAACAACAGCGGCGGCGGGCGCAACGAGGACGACGCCGTCTGCGCCCGCGGCGGCGACAGCCGGATCTTCGTGGTGCTGGCCAACACCGGCAACGCCATCATGAGCGTGGACGGCGCCGCGACCCGTTTCCGCGTCGTCCCCGAGTTCGTGACCAACCCCTACGTGGAGCAGGGCGCGACCAAGAACCCCTCCGATCCCGGCGACGAGGGCGCCAACTCGGAGCAGCTCGACGACACGCAGAAGCAGATCTTCGACGAGCTCAAGAAGTTCTATCCCAAGGGAACCAAGTTCGCGAACTACTGGATCAGCGTCAGCGGCATCCGCTCCGACACCGGCTATGAGCGCTATGCGACCATTCCAGTTGGTATCATCGAGAGAAACTGGAAGGAGCACTGATGCGCTTTGACAAGACTCTCTGGCTGCTGGCCATCCTCTGGATCGCCGCCGCGCCCTCGCGGGCGGACTGGCTGGTGACGCGCGACGGCGGCCGGGTGGAGACCAAGGGGCCCTGGAAGGTGAAGGGCAAGCTGGTGGTCTTCACCCAGGCGGACGGGGCCCTCTCCTCGCTGCGGCTCTCCGAGGTCGACCTCGACGCGAGCCGGAAAACCACGGAAAGCGCCAGGATTCAGGCCGAGAAGCCCCCGGCGCCCGCGCCGCCGAAGAAGAAGCTGGCCGTCCTGACCGATGCGGACTTCAAGAAGGCGACGCCCCAGGGCTCGACCGCGGCGGCGCCGCCGGAGGCCGCTCAGGCCGCTCCCGCCGGCCTGGTCTCCATCTCCTCCTGGAAGCGGGCCGAACAGGGGGACGGCCTGGCCATCGAGGGATCGCTGCACAACAACTCGGACGACATGGTGGTCAACGCGGCCGTGGAGGTGCAGCTCTACAACGAGGCCGGGGACCGCGTCGGCACGGCGCCCGCGCTCCTCACCACGACCTCGATCACCCCCAGGGGGACGGTGGAGTTCCGGGCCAGCTTCCCCGGCGTCTTCGCTTACAGCGACGTGAAGTTCGAGGCCAGGGGGCTGCCGCTGGACATCACCCCGGCGGCGCCTCCGGAGCCGCAGCCGCAGTAGCCGGCACGGACAAACAAAGACCGGCAAGGACGAGCACGTCCATCGTGTCGTCCTTGTCCGTCCGTGCTTGTCCGTGTTCCCCCCTACTCCCGGTACTTCGGCACTCCCTCCAGATCGTGCTCCTTCACCTTGCGGAGGAGCACGCGGTAGCTCATCCCCAGGATCTCCGCGGCCTGGCGCTTGTCGCCGTCCGCCTCGATCAGCGCCTGCTTCAGGCGGTCCCGCTCGCCCGCGCCCCCCAGGGGACGGAGCAGGGGGCGCAGGTCCGCCGCGCGGATCGCCGGCCCTTCCGCCAGGATCACCGCCCGCTCCAGCACGTTCGCCAACTCCCGGACGTTGCCCGGCCAGGGCTGCTCGCAAAGCAGCTCGGCGGCGTCCTCCTCCAGCCGCGGCGGCTCCACCCGGTGCCGCCGGGCGATCTCCTCCAGCAGATGGCGGGAGAGCAGGGGGATGTCGCTCGCCCGCTCCCGCAGCGGCGGCAGCTCGATGGGGAAGACGTTCAGCCGGAAGTAGAGGTCGGACCGGAACGCCCCCTCCTCGACCATGGCGGCGAGGTCGCGGTTGGTCGCCGCCACCAGCCGCACGTCGGCGCGGAGGGTCCGCCCGCCGCCCACGCGCTCGAAGGTGCGCTCCTCCAGCGCGCGCAGCACCTTGCTCTGCACCGCCAGGGGGATCTCGCCGATCTCGTCCAGGAACAGCGTGCCCCTCTCGGCCAGCTCGAAGCGGCCCTGTTGCCGCCGGTCGGCGCCGGTGAAGGCCCCCTTCTCGTGGCCGAAGAGCTCGTTCTCCAGCAGCGACTCGGGGATGGCCGCGCAGTTCAGCGCCACGCAGGGGCCGCTCCGGCGCGGCGACAGGGCGTGGATGGCGCGGGCGAAGAGCTCCTTGCCGGTGCCGCTCTCGCCGGTGAGCAGCACCGTGCTCTCGGTGGGGCTGACCCTGCGCAGCATCCGGATGGCGGCGCGCAGGCGCGGATGGGCGCCCACGATGGCGGGCGCGCCCGGCTCCCGGAACACGGCGGCCTCGTCGCGCTCGCCGAGCGCCCGCTCGATCATCCGCGACAGGTCGTCGATCTCGAGCGGCTTCTCCAGGAAGTCGTAGGCCCCGAGCTTCATGGCCTCCACGGCCGCGCTCACCGTGCCGTAGCCGGTGAGGACGACCACCGGCGCGCGCGGCTGGGCCGCCCGGCTCGCCTCCAGCACCTGTAGCCCCGAGAGGTCGGGGAGCTTGAGGTCGGTGAGGACGAAGTCGAAGGAACGCTCTCCGATCAACCGGATGCCGGTCTGGCCGTCGGCGGCGGTCGCCACCTCGTAACCCTCCTGGCCGAGGGCCAGCTCCAGCATGCGGCGGAGCGAATCGCGGTCCTCGACGATCAGGATGCGCCCGGTCGGCATGAAGACTCCAGCGAGAAAGCTAGGAGGATTGTAGTGCCTGACGCACCGCGGAGACGAGCGCTTCGTCATTCTCGGGGGCCACGGTGCGCAAATCGAGGATCAGCCGCCCCTGCCGCAGGTAGCCGACCACCGGCGGATCGCCGCCGCGCAGCCGGGCCAGCAGATCGTCACCGCCCGGCAGGGCCAGGGCCTCGCCCGGGATCGGCGTCTCCGGCGCGGAGCCGCCCCCCAGGAAGGCCTCGGCGGCCACGATCTCCGCTTCGATCTTCTCCCCAAGGGCCGCGGCGGCCCGCTCCAGGCGGGCGCGGTGGGCCGCCGGGTCGGGCCAGAGGCGGTCGACGGGGAGCGGCGTTCCCGCCAGATGCAGCCGCAGCACCCCCTCCAGGGCGGCCAGCGCCATGCGGTCCGGCCGCAAGGCGCGGAACAGCGGATGCCGCCGGCAGCGCTCGACGAGCACCGCCCGGCCCGCCAGCAGTCCGGCCTGGGGGCCGCCGAGCAGCTTGTCGCCGCTGCCGCAGACGAGGTCGCACCCTTGGTCCACCAGCTCCGCCAGGCTCGGGTGCTCCGCGAGCTGCGGCGCCGCGTGGGGGCGCAACAGGCCGCTCCCTTCGTCCACCAGCACGGGCACGCCGGCACGCCGGCCCAGCTCCGCGAGCTTCCCCGGCGGCACCGAGGCCACGAAGCCGGTCTGCCGGAAGTTGCTGGGGAAGACCTTGAGCAGCAGCGCCGTCCCGGGGCCGATCGCCTTCTCGTAGTCCGCGAGGCGGGTGCGGTTAGTGGCTCCCACCTCCACCAGGCGCGCGCCGGTGGCGGCCATGATCTCGGGGATGCGGAACGAGCCGCCGATCTCCACCAGCTCGCCGCGCGAGACCACGACCTCGCGGTCCTTCGCCAGCGCCGAGAGCGCGAGCACCAGGGCCGCCGCGTTGTTGTTGACCACGGTGGCGGCCTCGGCGCCGGTGAGGGCCGCCAGCAGGCGCTCGGCCCGCCGGTTGCGCTGCCCGCGCTTGCCGGTCTCGAGGTCGAATTCCAGGTCGCAGTAGGCGTCCAGGAGCGGCGGCAGGGCGCGGGCGACCGTCTCCGGCAGGGGCGCCCGGCCGAGGTTGGTGTGGAGGAAGATGCCGGTGGCGTTGAGCATCCGGCGCAAGGCGCCGCCCAGGCGGGCCTCGATCCCCTCGGCGATGCGGTCCGGCAGCCCGGCCACGGCCCTCTCCACCTCCTCCGGCGAGGGGGAATCGGCGGAATCGGCGATGAAACGGGCGCGCAGCTCGTCGAGTGCGAGCCGGACTTGGACCCTAATCTGATCTCGCCCGTATAATGGGACGAGACACTCCACCGACGGGTGGCTCAGGAGCCGGTCGACGGGCGGAAGCCCGCGTCTGGCATTGAAGGTTTGGGAGCTTTCCATCGTTCGAAGGCCCCGAGCATTGTAGGAGATCCGTGGACCCCAAGCGAATCGCACGACCCGGTCCGAGCCCCGCGGCCTCGCCGAGCCAGCCGAAACGGCCTGGCGTGAGCGAGGCCATCGACCAGCTCGCCCGGGACGTCCAGCAGCTCCGGGTCGACTTCGAGCGCTTCTTCAGCGGCGCCCTGCCCTTCCCGCCCGAGGAGCTGCGGAACCGCGTGCAGGCCCAGCTCCGGCAACTGCGAGGCGCCACCCTCAACACCGCGGTGGACAACTTCCGGCTGGGCGACCTCGAAGCCCGCTACAACAGCTACAACGAGCTCTTCAACCGCCGGCTGCGCGACCAGGAAGAAGGCCGGCACCATCACGTCCGCCACGCCCCGGCGCCCGAGGCCCGGCGCTTCGACGCCTCCCAGGGTATTGTCTTCGGCGAGCGCCTGGAGCCGGAGGCCGTGCAGGCGCTCTACCAGGGGCTCGTCTCCGCTCCGGGGGACTCCCCCCGTTTCGATCTCGACAGCTTCCAGTCCTACCTCGCGAAGCAGGTGACCGCCATCCGCGAGAAGACCGGATGCTCGCAGGTGCAGTTCCGGCTGGCGACGGAAGACGGCAAGGTCAAGCTCAAAGCCCGCCCGTTATCCGCCGATGCGGCCGGCGAGGGCTCCTAGAAAGGAAACATCGTGCATAGAAGGACTTCGTGGACCATCGTCTCGATTCTCGTCGCCCTGGGAGTGATCGCCGCGATCACGGCCACGGCGGCGGTGCCCCCCAACCTCGCCCGGACCATCGAGGCGCAGCGGCGCCTCGCGGCCGAGCGTCCCCAGGACGCCGCGGTGCTTAACGACCTGGGGAACCTGCTGCTGATGGTCCCCCAGCCGGCCGAGGCCGAGGCGGCCTACCGCAAGGCGGTCGAGATCGATCCCGACAAGGTCTCGGCGCTGTTCAACCTCGGCCTGCTGCTGCAGCAGCGGGGCGAGCTCCGGGAGGCTCACGGGCTCTACCGCCGCGTGGTGAAGCTGGAGCCGGGGCACGCCTGGGCTCACTACCAGCTGGGTTCCGTCTACGAGGCCTGGGATCAGGAGTCGCGGGCGATCGAGTCCTACGCCAAGGCGTTCGCGCTCGATCCGCAGCTCGCCTTCCCGGAGATCAACCCGCACATCGTCGAGAACAGTCTGGTGACCGAGGCCATGCTCCGCGCCTACAAGAACGGCGGCACGCAGCCGCAGGCGCCCAGGATCTACGACGAGCCCTCGCGGATCGCCGGCATGCTGGTGCCGACGCCGGCCCCGCCCCAGAGCGAGACCGACCAGGCCGCCGCCAACGCCCAGCAGCAACAACAGCAGGGGGCCTCCGGCCGCCAGCCCGCCAACACCGCCCGTCCCCCAGCCCAGGGCCAGGGCGCGACGGTGCTCCGCGAAGGGGATCTCGACCGGAGCAACCCCGCCGGCCAGACCCAGCAGGGCCGTGGCGGGAACTATCCGCCGCGCACGAGCCCGCAGCCGCGGTCCCTGCGCGAGTGGAACCGGCCGGAGCCGACCTACCAGGAGATCCCGGAGGGTGTGACGCCCGACGAGGTCGAGGAAGGCGCCCAGCCCGAGCCGGTGGTGACGCCGCCTCCCGGCGGCGTGTACTACCGCCCCGGCGTGCAGAGCACGGGCCGGCTGAACCTGCAGGTGGTTCCCGAGCGGTCGCGGACCGGCCGGGGGTAGACCTCGTAAGAACACGGACAAACAAGGACTTTCAAGGACAGCACGGACGGGTGAAGCTGTCCTTGAAAGTTCGTGCCGGTCCGTGCTTCAGACGTTGAACCGGAAGTGCACCACGTCGCCGTCCTTCACCACGTACTCCTTCCCTTCCAGACGAAAGAGACCGGCGTCGCGGCAGGCGGCCATGGTCTTGAGGCGGATCAAGTCGTCGCACTGGACCACCTCGGCGCGGATGAACCCGCGCTCGATGTCCGAGTGGATGGCGCCGGCCGCCTCGCGGGCCTTGGTGCCCCGGCGGATGGTCCACGCCCGCACCTCGTCCTCGCCCACCGTGAAGAAGGAGATCACCCCCAGCAGGTCGTAGCTCGCCCGGGTCACCCGGTCGATGCTCGGCTCGGCCAGTCCCAGATCCGCCAGGAAGTCCTTCTGCTCCTCGGGGGACAGGGTGCTGATCTCCTGCTCGATGGGCGCGCTGATGGTCACCGCCCGCACCTGCGGCCGGGGCTGGGCGCCGAAGGCTTCCGGGGCCTCGGCGGCCCGCGTCTCGTCGGCGTTGATGACGATCAGCATCGGCTTGGCGGAGAGGAGCTGGAAGCCGCGCAGGCGCTTCTCGTCCTCAGGGTCCAGCTCGATCTCGCGCAGCGGCTTCTCGGCTTCCAGAGCGGGGAGGATGATCTCCGAGAGGATCTGCCGCTCGCGCACCTCCTCGGGGTTGAGGCCGCGTTTGGTGGCCTTCTCCAGCCGCTCCAGCCGCCGCTCCACGATGGTGTGGTCGGCGAGGATCAGCTCCAGGTCCACGGTCGCCACGTCGCGGGCCGCGTCCACGCTCCCCTCCGGGTGGAGGATCTCCGGGTCGTCGAAGGCGCGCACCACATGGACCAGGGCGTCGACCGTCTTGAGCTTGTCGAGGTCCAGGCTTTCGGCGCTCTCCCCCTTCTTCATGCCGGGAATGTCGACGTACTGCACCGTGGCCGGCACGTAGCGTTTGGGGTTGAAGAGGTCGCGCAGCGTCTCCAGCCGGGTGTCGCGGACGTTCGCCTGGCCGACGTTGGTCTGGCTGGAGGTCGAGTACTTGTCCGTCGCCTGGTGGGAGGCGGTCAGCGTATTGAACAGCGTCGTCTTTCCCGACTTCGGGAGACCGAGGATTCCGAGTTGCACGGGGTGTTTCCCTCCGAAAAGGGCCGACTTAAGGCCGGCGCGAGGTTATCCGCGGGGAGGGGAGGAGGTCAAATGGGAGGCTCAAAAAGGACCTAAGGGACATAAAGGACCCAAAGGACATCAACGACAACTCGGTGTCCTTTCGTCCCTTAGGTCCCTTAGGTCCCTTATGTCCTTTCCGGCCCGAGGACCATGACAAAATCCCCATCATGGCCGAACCCGCCGTCTCCGTCCCCGCCGCCCGCCCGACCCTGATCTCCCGCGTCCCGCGCGGCGGCACCAGCGATCCGGACGAGATCCTCGGCCTGTTCATCGACTGGGCGGCCGAGGCGGGGTTCGAGCTCTATCCGGCCCAGGAGGAGGCGCTGCTCGAGATCATGGGCGGACGGCACGTGATCCTCAACACGCCGACCGGCTCCGGCAAGTCGCTGGTCGCCCTCGGGCTCCACTTCAAGGCGCTGTGCGAGGGCAAGACCTCGTACTACACCAGCCCGATCAAGGCCCTCGCCTCCGAGAAGTTCTTCTCCCTCTGCGACGACTTCGGCCCCGAGAACGTCGGCATGCTGACCGGCGACGCCTCCATCAACCCCGACGCCCGGGTCATCTGCTGCACCGCCGAGGTGCTCGCCAACTGGCCCTGCGCGAGGGGGACCGCCTCGACGCCCCCTACGTGGTGATGGACGAGTTCCACTACTACTCCGACCCCGAGCGCGGCGTGGCCTGGCAGGTCCCGCTCATCACCCTGCCGCGCACGCGCTTCCTCCTGATGTCCGCCACCCTGGGCGACGTCAGCGCCATCGCAGGAGCGCATCGAGGAGCAGACCGGCGTCGAGGTGGCCCTGGTCAGCTCCGAGGAGCGGCCGGTGCCGCTCGACTTCGAATACCGCGAGACGCCGCTCCACGAGACCATCGAGGAGCTGATCAAGAACGGCCAAGGCGCCGATCTACATCGTCAACTTCACCCAGCGCGAGTGCGCCGAGCTGGCCCAGGCGCTCACCAGCATGCAGATCTCCACCCGCGAGGAGCGCGAGCGCATCCGCGACGCCATGGGCGACTTCCGCTTCGACACGCCCTACGGCAAGGAGTTCCGCCGCTTCCTCTCCTTCGGCATCGGCGTCCACCACGCCGGCCTGCTGCCCAAGTACCGGCTGCTGGTCGAGCAGCTCTCGCAGCAGGGGCTGCTGCGAGGTCATCTCCGGCACCGACACCCTGGGCGTGGGCGTCAACATCCCCATCCGCACCGTGCTCTTCACCAAGCTCGCCAAGTTCGACGGCCAGAAGGTCTCGATCCTCTCGGTGCGCGACTTCAAGCAGATCGCCGGCCGCGCCGGCCGCAAGGGGTTCGACACCGCGGCAGCGTGGTGGCGCAGGCGCCCGAGCACATCATCGAGAAGCGCAAGAGCGAGAAGAGCGGCGGCAAGGCGAAGATCGTCCGCGGCCCGGCCAAGGGCGAGGTCTCCTGGAACCAGGAGACCTTCGAGAAGCTCATCGCCCGGCCGCCGGAGACGCTGAAGTCGCGCTTCCGCATCACCCACGGCATGGTGCTCAACCTGCTCCAGCGCGACGCCGAGCTGGACGATCCCAACCTGCGCAACTTCGACTCGCTGCGCGAGCTCATCCGCCGCTGCCACGAGGACGACGGCACCAAGAAGCGCCTCCTCACTCAGGCCGCCGTGCTGGTGCGCTCGCTCTACCGCGCCGGGATCATCCGCATGAAGCGGGACTCCAGCACGGATTACTTCTGGGCCGTGGTGGCCGAGGACCTCCAGTGGGACTTCTCCCTCCACCAGGCCCTCTCGCTCTACCTGGTGGAGACGATCGGCTCCCTGGAGCATCGAGTCGCGAGACCTACGTCGCTCGACCTCATCACCCTGGTCGAGTCGGTGCTGGAGGACCCGGACGCGATCCTCCGCAAGCAGGTGGACAAGCTCAAGCAGGAGCTGGTGGCGCAGCTCAAGGCGGACGGCGTGCAGTACGAGGAGCGCATGGAGCGGCTGGAGGAGGTGACGCATCCCAAGCCGCTCTCGGACTTCATCTACGGCACCTTCAACCACTTCCGCGGCAAGCACCCCTGGGTGGGGGGCGAGGACATCCGGCCGAAGTCGATCGGCCGCGAGATGTTCGAGGGCTACATGAGCTTCGGCGACTACGTGAAGCGCTACGGCCTCCAGCGCAGCGAAGGCGTGCTGCTGCGCTACCTCTCGCAGCTCTACAAGACCCTGGACCAGAGCGTCCCCGAGCTGGCCAAGACCGAGGGGGTCTGGGACGCCCTGGGCTTCTTCCGCGCCCTGGTCGAGCACACCGACACCAGCCTCCTGGAGGAGTGGGAGGGCCTGCTCCACCCCGAGATCATGGTGCGCACGAAGCAGCGCGAAAAGGCGCGGCGAGGTCCTCTGGCTCGCAGGAGCTGCTGGCGCGACCCCAAGACCTTCGCCGCGCGCGTCCGCGCCGAGATGCACCTCCTCGTCCGCGCCCTGTCCATCAAGGACTGGGAAGAAGCCACCGCCCTCGTCCACCAGGACCCGAACGAGCCCGAGACGATCTGGGACGCCGAGCGTTTCGAGGCTGCCATGGCGCCCTTCTTCGAAGAATACGGCGAGCTCCTCTTCACCCCCGACGCCCGCCGCCACCAGTGGACGCAGATCCGTCCCACCGGCGACCGCCAATGGGAGGTGAACCACACCCTCCTCGATCCGCAAGGAGACAACCTCTGGGCCATCCAGGGTTGGATCGACCTGCGGAATCCCGAGGAGGCCGAGGGTCCGATCGTGAGGGTGGGACGGATCGGGGCGTAGCGCCCCTGGGACCGCCGGCGTCCCGCCGGCCTTCAGTCGAAGAGGCCGTTCTCACCGTAATCGAGGATCTGGTCGGGCTCCCGAGTGTCCAGATCCGGCAGGGCGCTGCAACGCTGACTGATCCCAAGCACGATCTTGGAGAGGTTCGGCACCGCCTTCGGATTCTCTGCACCCGCTTCGTCTACACCCTTGCGGCTCAGATTCGTTCTTTTGGCGTGCTTGTCCATAGCGATCTCCAATTCTACATCCTGAAAGAAACGCGCGTCCCGGAGCCGCCACCCTCCGGGACGCGCACGGGAGCCCTCCCGCCCCGTTCGGGACGGCTCCCGTCATGGATTCAGTTTTCAAAGAACGTCCTTCAGCGGCTGGAGAGAGCCTTTTTCCGGCTCGTTCTCCGCCTTTTTCGAGTCATCCGCCGCCTTTTCCGCCTCGTCTCCTGCTTTTCCCGCGGCGTGAAGCGGGAAAATGCCTCATCTTCCACCTTTCGCGGGACAGAAAAGACGTTTCACGAGCCGTCCCGTCCCTTTCTCCTGGTGTTTCCTCCCTTTTCTGCCTCGTCTTCTACCTTTCCAAGGCGAGAAAGGTAGATAACGTCTCGCGTTCGGTCTTTCTCGTGCCGTTTTCCCCGTTTCACGTCAAGAGAAAGGTGGAAAACGAGACGCGAAAGGGAGAAAACGTCCTGTTCTCCGCCTTTCACGAGGCGTTTAACGCGGTCAACGAGGCGTGAAACCGGGAGAATGCCACTGAAAGACAGGAAACGGAGCGTTTGCTCGTTTCGACCTACCAATTCCCTATTGACACCAGAGGTTCAACATGCACAATGATAGGAGGTTCCGGGCTGAGGGTCAAGGGCTGCTCGTAGTGGAGTCCGCCGCTCCTCTGCCGGACGGGATCTTTGACAGACGATTCACCTTTCCTCTCGCCGGAGTGGGCCCGGGCTCCGGCGGGGGAGTTTGTGGGCGGTAATTCTGCTAAAATGGCCATCTAGATGGCCATAAGGAGAGGGTTGATGGTCAAGAAGTATTCGATCGCGGAAGCCCGAGACAACTTCACCAGCGTAGTCCACGAAGCGGAGAGCGGAACTCAGGTGGAGTTGACCCGGAGGGGTAAGCCGGTAGCTGTGCTGGTCGGCGTCGAGGACTTCGAACGGCTCTCGAAGGGGAGGCCTAGCTTCTGGGAGGCTTACGAGGACTTCCGCCGTCAGCTTGGCCCCGGCCTTGAGCTTGACCCCGACGAGATCTTTGGAGATGTCCGGGATCCTTCACCTGGCCGGGACTTCCACTGGTGAGCTTGCGCTATCTGTTGGACTCGAACGTCGTCTCCGAGCCCGTGAGGCCATCGCCGAATCCAGGGGTGCTCCGCAGGTTACGGGAGCACGAAGGTGAGGTCGGGATTGCCTCGGTTGTCTGGCACGAGTTGCTCTTCGGTTGGGAGCGGCTGCCCGCGTCACGGAAGAAGAGAGCCATAGAAGCGTACCTGTTTCAGGTCGTTCAACCGACCATGCCTATCGTCCCTTATGGTCAAGAGGCGGCGGAATGGCACGCAAAGCAGAGGGCACGATTGACGGCGATTGGCAGGACTCCACCCTTTTCAGATGCTCAGATCGCAGCGACTGCGAAAGCCAATCATCTGATCCTGGTTACCGCGAATCTGTCGCACTTCGAGCCGTTTGAAGGACTCAGAATTGAAGACTGGAGTGAGGCTCCATGAGCAACGAATTCGACGACACCCACTTACTGGAGTCTGACGACTACGAGCCGCGGGTCTACACCGACTGGAACATCCAGAACGAAGGCCGGGCCTGGCGCGGAGGCGAGGCTCAGGAAAAATATGATCGGACTCCCGAGAAGATCGAGATGATCGACGGGAAACTCTTCTGGACCGAGGAGGACCGGCTCAACATGCTCGCGTTGCTGCTGGAGAATGTGGGCGCCGATCGGGCGGTGCAATTCGGCAATCCCGAGGTCTGGCGGCGCGCTGTCGCGAAGCTGCCGGGCGGGCAGACTTAAAGGGACTTAAAGGGGGGAGGGAAACGAATCCCCCCGCTCCTGCTCCAGCAGCGAAGCCGCTGAGTCTCCAAGGTCGGTAGCGGGGCGCCGCGAGAGCTTTTCGCGCCATTCGTAGCGAGCCATCTCGCGTTCGAGGGCTTCCAAGGCAATATCGCTGATCGTGCGGTGATGCTTCTGCGCATAGTGACGTAAGCGCTGGTGCAAGCCGTCGGGCAGATTCTTGACCTGGAGGTTTGCCATAGCATGATTATGGCATGCTGTCGCGAAGCTGTCCGAGTGCGCGGACTGAGCTATCCTCGCTGACATGCGCCTCCCCCGAGCCATCGCCCTCGGTTCTCTGCTGTTCCTGCTGATCACCTGCACCTCTGGGACCGACCAACCCGCCCCACCCCCCGATCGATATGAGAAGCCGGCCAGGCCAGGCCTCGGCGTCGTGCTCCTACGCGAGGTCCGCGTGGCGGGTCACCAGGAGTTCGACAGGGTGGTCTTTGAGTTCCAGGGAGACGACGTCCCGGGTTATCGCGTCGCCTACGTGGACAAGGCGGTCCAGTGCGGGTCCGGGGAGCCGGTGGAGCTCGCCGGGGAGGCTTTGCTGGAGGTCCAGTTGACTCCGGCGCAGGCGCATACCGAGGCCGGCAAGCCTACAGTCCGGGATCGCGAGCGTCGCCTGGACTTCCCCGGCCTCAAGGAGCTGAAATCCACCTGCGATTTCGAGGCGGAGGTCACCTGGGTCCTCGGGCTTGGCTCGCACAAAGCTTTTCGCGTGCTGGCGCTCGCGAAGCCGGCGCGGCTGGTGCTGGATATCAAGCATTGAAATGGCGGCTGAGATCGTCCTCGTCCGCCATGGCCGCTCGGCGCATGTCCACGCCGGATGGATCGATCTCCAGGGATTCCACCGCTGGCGCGAAGCGTACGAGGCGGCCGGCATCCTCGTGGGAGAGACGCCGCCGCCCGAGCTGCGCTCCGCCGCGGAGCGGGCGGGCGCCGTGGCGGCCAGCGATGCGCCCCGGGCGATCGAATCGGCGCGCCTGCTCGCCCCGGACCGCGAAGTGATCACGTCGCCGCTCCTGCGCGAAATGGATCTCCCGCCGCCCGCGCTTCATGGCTGGCGCCTGCCCCTGGCGGGATGGGCGCTGGCGTACGGTGTGCGGTGGCTCATCGGCGGCATGAGCTCGCGGGCGCACGCCTCGCCGGCGGAGATCGAGCGGGCGCGGGAGGCGGCCCGGTGGCTGATCGGGATCGCGGAGCATTATGGATCGGTGGTGGCGGTGACGCACGCGACCTTCCGGGGCCTTCTGGCGCGGGCGCTGGCGGAGGAGGGCTGGCCCTGCGGGATGAGGACTCGCCGGGCGCCTCATTGGGGCGCGTGGAGGTTCAGCAGAGTTACACCGGCAGCTTCGCCAGCGCCTTGAGCACTTCGCCGGCGTCGGCGTAGCGGTCCTCGGGCTCGCGGGCGAGGAGGCGCGCCAGGAAGGCGGCCCAGGCCTCGGGCGTGTCGGGGCGGATCTCCTGGATGTCCGGCGGATCTTCCCGCAGCTTCTGCAGCACCAGCACCGTGGGCTCGGTGAGATCGAAAGGCTCGCGGCCCCCCATCAGGGCGTAGGCGATCAGTCCCAGGGAGTAGAGGTCCGACCGGCCGTCGAGCTCGCGGCCGCGGATCTGCTCGGGGGACATGTACATGGGCGAGCCGAGGATCATGCCGACCTGGGTCAGCCGCGCGCCGAGCCCGCGCATCGAGGCGATGCCGAAGTCGAGGATCTTGAGCCGGTTGGCGGTGACCATGAGGTTGCCCGGCTTGAGGTCGCGGTGGACGATCCCCTGCTGGTGCGCCTCCTGGAGCCCGGCCGCGGCGTCGGCGAGCAGGCTCTGGATGCGGCCGAAGGAGAGCGGCGCCTCGCGGTCGATGATGTGGTCGAGCCGGTCGCCTTCCAGGTACTCCATGGTGACGAAGAGGCCGCGGTCGAACTTCCCCAGGTCGTAGACCCTCACGATGTTGGGGTGGCTGAGCCGGCGGCAGATCTGGATCTCGCGCAGGAGCCGCGCCTCGTCGCCCGCGCCGCCCTCGGAGGCGGTGAGGACCGTCTTGATGGCCACGATTTCCTTGAGGTCGTGGTCGTGGGCCTTGTAGACGCGGGCCATACCGCCGCGGCCGATCTCGGCGACGATCTCGTAGCGCCCGGCGAGCCGGCTGCCCGCGGGCAGGCCGTCGCTGGGCTGGGGCTCCGCCGTTCCGGCGGGGTTGCGCAGGCGTTCCTGCCGCTGGCGGGCGTCGCGGTAGGCGGGGTCGCGTTGCAGCACCCGCGCGTAGGCGGCCAGGGCGCTGTCGGTCTGGTCCATGGCCTCGTGGCAGCGGGCCTCCCAGTATTCGCGGTCGAGGGCGAGGGCCGGCTCGACGTTGTCCGGGATCAGGCGCAGGCGGTCGAAGGCCTCCTTGGAGAAGCTCGCCTCGAGCAGCATGGGGACCAGGAGGAGGGCGCCCTCGGCGAAGCCGGGATCCTCCGGCAGCATCCGCATCAGGATCCAGGCCGCCTTGACGGTGTCGCCCGCCGCCAGTTGCTGGCGGGCCTCCGCGACCTGCGTGCTGGCGCGCTGCCGGCCGGCGGGAGGCGCGGCGCCGCTGGCCGCGCGGTCGCGCAGCTCGGCGGCCTTGTGCGGCTGGCCCGCGGCCTCGTAGCAGCGGGCCGCGTCGCGCAGCCGTCCGGCCTTCTCGTAGGCTTCCGCGGCCTTGCGCGGCTCGCGCGCGGCTTCCCAGCGGTAGGCGGCGCGGCTCCAGTCGCCGCCGGCTTCGTAGGCTTCGGCGGCCTCCCAGGCGAAGCCGAGGCGGGCGAGCAGGTGCCCGGCTTCGATCGGCCGGCCGGAGCGCAGGTGGATCTTGGCCAGGAGACGCTCCTGCTGGTGCGACCTCGCGGCCACGGCGGTGGCGTCCTCGACGCGGCCGAGGTCGAGGTACCGGTACACGGCCTCCTCGGGACGCCCGGCGAGCTCCAGCAGCTCCGCCGCGCGCTGGCTCGCGGGAAGGGGGGCCAGCAGCGCCGCCGCCAGATCGGCGCGGCCCATCTTCAGGAGGATTTCGGCACGCCGCAGCTTCAACCGTTCCAGGCGGCCCTGGTCGGCGTTCCGGAGCGCTCCCTGACCGATCCGCTCCTCGCCTTCCTGCAGGGTCTGCACCGCCTCGCGCAGCTCGCCGGCCTCCTCGAAGCACCGCGCGGCCTGCTCCCAGGCGCGGGCCTGCCGGAAGTGGCGGGCGGCACGCGAGACCTGGCCCAGCGCCAGGGCCGACTCTCCCGCCAGAGCGAGGGCGCCCGTGCGCTCGAACAGCAGGATGGCCTCCTCATGGCGTCCCTGGCGGGCCAGGATCTCGGCCGCCTTTTGCGGCTCGGGCATCGGCCCGTCGGGCAGCCGGCCGAGCCCGGACATGAAGGCGTACTGGACGAGCCTGGCATCGTCCTTCATGGCGGCGGCGAGCTGGGCGGCCTTGCGCCACTCCCCCGCGCGGACGAGCTCCTTGAGAGCGCGCGCGTTCTCGTCTTCCGGCGGGGGACCTTCGCCGCCGCGCCTCATCTTGGAAAACAGGGTCATAGAGGAGCCATGAGAGGATACCAGGTGACAGTATTGTACCTCCTATGGGAGAGGGGGCTCGGAGTTGCGCAAGGGGCGCGCCAGCCCTGCCCTGGGCAGCTCTTTCGCAACCCCATGGTCGTCACGTCGTATAGATGTCTCAGGAGGTGAAGTGATGGATCCAACAATCCTGTCGATCATCCTCGTCTTCTCGATCCCGATTGTCGCCATCCTGTCCGGGGCTGCCAACAAATGGTTCAAGCTGCGGGCCGAGCAGCGGGCTCTGGGGGTGTCCAACCGGGAGTTGGAGCAGAAGGTTCAGCGGTTGGAAACGGAGAGCGCGGAATCCTCCCGGCGTCTCGAGAACCTCGAGGCCGTCGTAGTCAGCCAGGCCTGGAGCGCGCTTCACGATCCCGGGCTCTCCGCGGCTGAACGCCAAAGCCGGTTTGTGGCCACCGGCCCTCATGAGGTACCGGCCGCCGAGGACGTAAACCGCCAGCGGACCGCCGATCTCGCTCGCCGGCTCGGCGGGTGAGTGCCGTAGAATGGTGAAGCGCCGAGGAGCGCCGCCGCCATGCTGGACGACATCCTCATCCTCCCCTTCACCTTCCCGGAGCCCAACGCCGGGCTCGGCGGATTGATGACCGTCGCGGACGACGGTCTGGAGATCGAGTTCCAGCGGCGCGTCCTCTTCTGGGTGCAGCCGAGGTTCCGGAAGATCCCCTTCGAGCAGATCCAGGACGTGCGGGTCGGCCTCTACCGGCCGGGCTGGTTCCGCCGCAAGAGAGTGGCGATCGAGATCAGCACCCGCAGCCTGCACCCGTTGCGGGGGGTGCCCGGCACGGTGCGGGAGAAGCTCTGGCTCTTCACGCCGAAGGAGAACCTGGACCTGGCCCGGTGCCTGGAGCAGGTCCTCCTTCTCAAGCTGCTCGACCGCTAGTTCTTCGCTTCTGCGTTCGCGAGCGCCTGGGCCTGCGCGGGGCTCTTCACGATCTCCACCTTCAGACGCTTGATCTGGCCGTCCTGGCCGCGCCGGACCTTGAGGACGACCGGCTGGCCGGCGGCGGCCTTGGAGCCGCCGTTCTGGCCTTTTCGGCGATCGACCATCTTGAGCTGGTCGCGGGAGACCTCATAGGAGGTCCCGTCCTCGAGGCGGACGACGACCGTGTCGCCGCGCTCCTCGATCTGGGCGAGGGTTGCCACGCGGACTTCCGGTTCGGGCTTGCGGGCGGCTTCCGCCGGCGGGGCGGCGGCGCCGCCGAGGGCCAGGCTGACCGCCAGCGCGGGAGCCGCCAGCTCGCGGCGCCGGCGGAGGAGCTGGAGACCGCCGAGAGCGCAGAGGATCGCGAAGAGCATCTTGCCGTAGTCCCCCATGGTCGGGATCTCGGTCACCACCGGCACGTCGTCGTCCAGGATGGTGACCATCTCGGTGGTGATGGCGCCCAGGGCCGCGCCGCCCTGGGGGTTGGAGAGGGTGACGGTGAAGGTCTCGCCGGGCTCGTCCAGGAGGTCGTTGACGATCGTCACCTGGAAGCTCTTGGGCGCGCCGTCGCCGGAGGCCCAGTCGAGGACGCCCGCGGCGGCGGCGAAGTCGTCCGGGGAGGCGGCGGTGCCGGGAGCGCTGGCGTAGCTCACGGAGACCGCGCCGTCCGTGCCACCGGTGCGGGTGGCGGTGATCGTCACGGTGCCGGCGTTCTCGTTGACGTTGACGGCGCTGACCGTGAGCTGGATCGTGCCGGGGTTGACCTCGACGGCGCCCATGTCCGACGTGACGTTGACCGGCCGGGCGGTGCCCCGCTGGTCGGTGGGCAGGGACTCGGAGTTGTTCCCCGCGTTGACGACCGGACTGGAGGTGGCGGGCAGATGGGTCTGGGTGGCGCCGCCGTTGTTCTGCAGCGGGCCGAGCTGCGGGTCCTGGCTGAGGATGTTGCCGCCGTTGTCGGTGATGCCGGCGGTCCCGGGGCTCTCCACCAGGGTGGAGTTGAGCTCGAAGCCGGCTTCGACGCCGTTGTTCAGGTCGTTGTTCGCCGCCGCGGTGTTGTCCGCGATGATCGAGTTGAAGAGGGTCGCCGTGCCGTTCCCCAGTTGGATGCCGCCGCCGCTGCCGCTGGCCGAGTTGCTCGCGATGGTCACGTGCCGCAGGGTGAAACCGGCGTACAAGGAGTAGAGATAGAGGCCGCCGCCGTTGCCCGACGTGGCCTGGTTGCCGGAGATGGTGCTGTTCTCGATGACGAAGGGGTTGTCCGGCCCGTAGAGGAAGAGGCCGCCGCCGGCCTGCGCGGAGTTGCCCGAGATCGTGGTCTGGCGGATCGTATGGGTGCCGCCGTCGGTGTCGTAGAGATAGACGCCGCCGCCGAGGTCGCCGGCGGTGTTGCCGGAGATCGTGCTGCCCTCGATGGTCGTGCTGTCGTCCGGATCGTAGAAGTAGATGCCGCCGCCGTCGTCCGCCGCCTGGTTGCCGGAGATGACGGTGTTCTGGATGAGGAGAGGCCCGCCCGTGTCCTCGATGTAGATGCCGCCGCCGTCGCTGCCGGCGGTGTTGCCGGAGATCGTCGAGTCGCGGATGGTGAGGGTCATGTTGAAGCCGTCGGCCCAGAGCCCGCCGCCGTCGCCAGAGGCCGTGTTCTCCGTGATGACGACGCTGTCGAGGATCAGGTTCTCTTCATAGAGGAAGACGCCGCCGCCGATCGGCGCGTTGCCTTCGGTGATCGTGAGGCCCGATATGGTGGCGTCAATCAGGTAGTCGCTGTTGTAGACGTAGAAGACCCGCGAGGCGTTGTTGCCGCTGACGGTGAGCGCCGCGGCTCCAGGGCCCTGGACGTCCACTGAGTCGTAGAGCTTGAGCTGGCCGGTGGTCAGGGTGATGGTGCCGGTCAACCCCGCCTGGAAGGTGATGGTGTCCGCGCCGATGGCGGCGTTGGCGTCGAGGATGGCCTGGCGCAGGCTGCCGGCGCCGTTGTCGTTCAGGTTGGTGACGTTGAAGACGGCGGCTTCGGCCGTCCCCCCGGCCGCCAGCACGCCGAGCGTCAGGGCGGCGCCCGAGGCGGCCGCGCCCTTCCGGGAAGTCTTGCGGCGCCTCTTCAGAGTCCGCTTCCGGTCCCCCATCTCCATCTCCCGCGGCGGAAGCCGCTGCAGACCTGCGTCTCAATGTGTACGGCGAGGTGGCGTAGTATACGGCCCACTCACCTGGGGAGCCAAGATCGGGCGCGGGGGACGTATGAGACTCGACACGGAGTTCGTGAAACTGCCGCTGTTCTTCGACGCGGAGCGTCTGGCGGCGGAGGTCGCCGGGATCGGCGAGGACGAGTGGCGCCCCCATCCCCAGGGGCATCCCGGCAACTCGGCCCTGCCGCTGATCGCCGCCGGCGGCGACCCGGCCGACGACGCCGCCCGGGGGCCGATGCGGCCGACGCCGCACCTCGCCCGCCTGCCCTACCTGCGTCAGGTGCTGGCCGCGTTCGGCAGCCCGCTCGGGCGGACCCGCCTGATGCGCCTGGACGGCAACGCCGAGGCGACCGCGCACAGCGACGTCAACTACTACTGGATGCAGCGGGTGCGCATCCATGTGCCGGTGATGACCCGGCCGGAGGTACGGTTCCTCTGCGGCGGCCGGGAGGTCCACATGGCGGCGGGCGAGGCGTGGATCTTCGACACGTGGAAGGTCCACAACGTCCTCAATCCCAACCCCACACGGCGCATCCACCTGGTGATCGACACCGTGGGCTCGGCCTTCTTCTGGGGCCTGGTGGAGAGGGCGGCGGAGGAGCCGCGGTGGATCCCCTTCCGGCCGGACCGGGAGCCGGAGATCGCGACGGAGGCGGTCAACGTGCCGGTGGTGATGTCGCCCTGGGAGCAGGAGGCGCTGCTGCGGCCGGTCGTGGAGGACCTCTCCGAAGCGCCGGGGCTGGTTCGGGATCTCGAGGACTTCCGGCGGGACTGGCGGGCGCTCTGGGCGCGGTTCGGGGAGAGCCCGGAAGGGTGGGCGGCGTACCGGGAGAGGCTGGAAGCGCTCGAGGCGCGGCTGGCGGAGATCGGAGACGTGCGCTTGTCCAACGGGGCCAAGGCGGCGGACGCGATCCGGCACGCGGTGGTGATGCCGGGGGTCAGCCCGGATCTGAGACCCCAGGAAGAGGGGAGAAAAATGGCGATTTTTCGCCGCCCCGTCTTCATCGTCGCCTCTCCGCGCTCCGGCACCAGCCTGCTCTTCGAGGCCCTGGCCCAGTCGCCGGACGTCTGGACGATCGGCGGCGAGAGCCACGGGTTGATCGAAGGGATCGAGGGACTCCATCCCGCCTCCCGGGGCTGGGACTCGAACCGGCTCACGGCGGCGGACGCCACGCCCGAGGTTGTGCGCCAGTTGGAGGCGCGGTTCCTGGCGGAGGCCCGGGACCGCGAGCGGAACCGCCCGCCGGCGGGCGCGCGGGGGCTGCGCCTGCTGGAGAAGACGCCGAAGAATTCGCTGCGCGTCCCCTTCCTGGCGGAGGCGTTTCCGGACGCCCTGTTCATCTATCTCTACCGGGATCCGCGGGAGACCATCTCCAGCATCCTGGACGCCTGGAAGTCCGGCCGCTTCGTGACCTATCCGGAGCTGCCGGGCTGGACGGGCCTCCCCTGGTCCATGCTGCTGGTGCCGGGCTGGCGGGAAATGGCCGGACAGAGTCCCGCCGAAGTCGCCGCCCGGCAATGGCTGGCGGCCACGCGTATTTTGCTGGACGACCTGGAGGCGCTGCCTCCCGACCGCTGGTGCGTGGCGAGCTACGACCGTCTGGTGGCCGAGCCGCAGGCCGAGGTGAAGCGCCTTTGCGCCATCTCCGGCCTGGCCTGGGACCGCGAGCTGACGGCGCCGCTGCCGCTCTCGCGGCACACGCTGACCTCGCCGCAGCCGGACAAGTGGCGGCACAACGCCGGGGAGCTGAAGCCGGCGATGCCCCTGGTGACCGAGACGGCCGAGCGGGCGCGGGGGGTCTTCGCGCGTCCGCCGGCGCGGCGGCCGGTCCGCCGGCCGCTTCCGGAGGCTCCGCGGTCCCAGGCTCCGGCGGTCTCCCCGGAGGCCTTCCGGAGCTCCTTCACGTCCGGCGTGCCGGGACTGCTGCGCGACCTCGAATCCTCGCTGATCGTCTCCACCTACCAGAGCGGGCGGGTGATCCTGGTGCGCGCGGACGGCGACCGGCTCAACACCCATTTCCGGGCCTTCCCGCGTCCGATGGGGATCGCGGTGGGGCCGTGCTATCTGGCGCTGGGCGTCCAGCGGCATGTCTGGGAGTACCGCAACCAGCCGGAGGCCGGCCGCCGGCTCGATCCGCCGGGCCGCCACGACGCGTGTTTCCTCCCCCGGACCTGCCACGTGACGGGCGACATCAACGTCCATGAAATGGCCTTCGCCGGCGGCGAGCTGTGGGTCGCCAGCACCCGCTTCTCCTGCCTCGCGGCGCTGGACGGCGAGCACAGCTTCGTGCCGCGCTGGCGGCCGCCGTTCGTGACCGCCGTCTCGCCGGACGACCGGTGCCACCTGAACGGCCTGGCGGTGATCGCCGGCCGGGTGCGCTTCGTCACGGCGCTGGGCGCCACCGACGCGCCGCAGGGCTGGCGCGAGCGGAAGGCGGACGGCGGCGTGCTGATCGACGTGCCCACCGGGGAGATGGTGGCGCGGGGGCTCTCGATGCCGCATTCGCCGCGCTGGTACGCGGGCCGGCTCTGGGTGCTGGAGTCGGGCAAGGGGGAGGTGGGGGTGGTGGACCTCGCCACCGGCCGGGTGGAGACGGTGGCGCAGCTCCCCGGCTTCACGCGGGGCCTGGCCTTCGCGGGGCCGTATGCTTTCGTGGGGCTCTCGCAGGTGCGGGAGAGCAATGTCTTCGGGGGCATCCCGCTGGCCGAGAGGGTCCAGGAGAAGCTCTGCGGCGTCTGGGTCCTGGACGTCCGCACCGGCAAGACCGCCGGCTTCCTCCGTTTCGAGGGAATCGTCCAGGAGATCTTCGACGTCCAGATCCTCCCCGGCCTCCGCTGGCCCGAGATCGCCGAGCCCGACTCGGACCTGATCGCGGGGTCGTTCGCGCTGCCGGCGGAGGCGGTGGTGGAAGTGGGGGCTAAGGCCTGACGATCCCCGCCAACGCCGTCAGGCAGCGATCGATCTCACTTTCCGTGTTGTAGAAGTGGGGCGAGATCCGGAACCGTCCGGCGCGGGCGGCGACCATCACGTCGCGCTCCCCCAGGCGCTTCACCAGGATCCTGGGATCGTGCCGGGGATGGGTGGCGGCGACGATCCCCGAGGTCTCGCCGGGGAGGCGGGAGCTGACCAGAGTGAACCCCAGGTCCGCGAGACCCCGGGTGGCGCGGTCAGCGAGGGCGAGGACGCGCTCTTCGACCGTGGCGGGCCCGGCCTCGCGCAGGATCTCCAGCGATCCCCCCAGGGCGTGGATGCCGTAGACGTTCAGGGTGCCGCTCTCGAAGCGTTTCGCCCCCTTGGCGAAGTCGAGGTCGTACTCGGTCCACTGGTAGGGGTTGCTCATCGAGCGCCAGCCGGCGCGGACGGGGCGGACGCGGTCGATCACGCGGTCGGAGATATAGAGGAGGCCGATGCCCTCCGGTCCCAGCAGCCACTTGTGGCAGGCGGCGGCGGCCACGTCCACGAGGCCGGATTCGACGTCCAGCGGCAGGACGCCCAACCCCTGGATCACGTCCACGACGAAGAGGACGTCCCGCTCGCGGCAGGCCGCTCCCAGGCGGGCGAGGTCGGAGCGGAAGCCGCTGGCGTACTGCACCCAGGAGAGGGCAAGCATGCGGGTGCGGTCGTCGAGGGCGGCGACGATCTCCTCGGGATCGATGCGGCCGTCGCGCTCGGGGACCTGCCGGTATTCGACGCCGCGCGCCGCCAAGCCCATCCACGGATAGACGTTGGACGGGAACTCGAGGGCGGCGCCGACGACGTTGTCCCCGGGCCGCCAGTCGAAGCCTTCGGCGACCAGGGAGAGGCCCGCGGAAGTGTTCTCGACGAAGGCGACCTCGTGGGCGGCGCGGGCGCCGAGCATCCGGGCGGCCATCTCGCGCACCCGCTCGACCTCACGCATGCGGTCGAGCCAGTCGCGGTCGGCCGAGAGCGCGACGGCCTCGGCCACGGCGGCCATGCGGGCGCCGGAGCGGCGGGGGAGCGGACCGTTGCCCGCGTGGTTGAGGTAGGCGCGGCGGCCGGTGATCGGAAGCTCCTCCCGGCGCAGCCGGAGGATGAGGTCTTCGGCGGTCATGGCAGGACCTCCTCTTCTTCCTTTTCCCCTCCGCCGCGCCACTCCAGGAACGCCAGCGCCGGCAGGCCGAGGGCGAGCACGGCGGCGTAGTGGAGGCCGCGATAGAGGAGGATGCCGGCCGCGGCGAGGATCTCGTCCACGCCGAAGAGCTTGTAGGACGCCATCATCGCCACCTCCGTGGTGCCGATGCCGCCCGGCGTGCCGGTGAGGGTGCCGGCGGCGGTGCCGAGGGCCACGACGGCGATCACCACGAAGGGGTCCGCCGGCACGCCCATGGCCAGGAACATGACCCACTGGGCGGCGGCATTGACGAAGAAGTAGGCCGTCCCCAGCACGGCGGCGTAGGCGTGGAGACGTCCGAAGCCCAGCAGGCGCACGAGGACGCCCATGGCTTCGTGGCCATGGGCGTAGACGTTCTGCATCTTCCCTTCGCTCTTCTCCGCCCGCTTCGCCAGGAACCGCACGATCGGGTTCTTCTCGTAGGGCCCGCGGCGCCGGCTCCAGATCGCGAGGGCCGCCGCGCAGGCCACGAGGGCGACCAGAGCGGCGGTGGCGAACGCCTTCCGGTCCAGGGCAAACGAGGTGGCGATCAGGGTGATCCAGGTGCAGAGGATCATCACCGCGTGGTGGGCGATCTGGTCGTAGAGGACCACGCCGTAGAGGAGCCCGAAGGGGCGGTTGTTGGCGCGGGCGAAGTAGCGCGCCCGCATCATGCCGCCGATGACGCGCACCGTGGGGGTGATGAGGTTGAGGGCGGCGGAGCCGAGGAGCACGAAGAAGCCCAGCACCACCCCCGAGCTGCGCCCCAGGGTTTGCCGGACCGCGAGGCGGAACCGCCAGTCCCAGACGGCGTAGCGGGCGAGGAGGAGAACTACGCCGAGGACGAGGAACGGCCCGTGCGCCTCGCCGACTTGGCCGGCGAGGCGGCGCCAGTCGAAGTCGGTGTGGGTGAAGAAGTACCAGGTGAAATAGAGGCTCAGGACGACGATGGCGCCCTTGAGCAGCCGCAACCCCCAGGACTTCGGAGCGGCTTCTTCCTGGACAGGCGGTTCGGGATTCATGGGAGTCGCGTCCTGGTGTACGGGCGGGCCGCCAAGGATAACCCAGCCGGCCCCGCCAGGGGGGGATTGACGGCCGGGCCGCCATGAGGAACGCTTGGGCCTCACCGATGTCTGGAGAGGGAGGCGCAATGTCCGATGTCAAGATCACTGTGATGAAGAACGGGCCGCTCCGGCTGGAGGGGGAGGACCTCAATCTCGTCGACCCCGCGGGCGCGGCCTTCGGGCTCGGCGGGCGCACCGTCGTCTCGCTCTGCCGCTGCGGGATGTCCAGCAACAAGCCGTTCTGCGACGGCAGCCACAACCATCACGGGTTCCAGGACGAGCCCCAGGCGCGGGATCTGCCGCCGAAGAAGGTGTGAGCCCTCACCACCCCCAACCCCTCCTCTCCCGACCCCTCCCCCCTCCCTCACCGGGAGAGGAGGGGAGCTGGTTTGTTTTTCCCCTCTCCCAGTGAGGGAGGGCGGGAGGGGTTGGGAGAGGGGCAGGGATGAGGGCTCGAAGGGCAGGCCCTCTGAGCTATCTTCCACCGTCATGAAGACCCGCTTCCTGCTCCTCCTCGCTTTGCCGCTCTCCTCCTCGCCGTTCCGCTCCACGCCCAGTCCCCCGCCGCCGACTGGCGCACGCTGGCCACGCCGCACTTCCGGGTCCACTATCCCGCCGCTTCCGAGGAGTGGGCGCGGCGGGCGGCGGCGCGGCTGGAGTCGATCCGCGAGCGGGTGGTGGCCGAGGTGGGCTACGAGCCGCCGGAGGTGGTGGACGTGCTGGTCTCGGACCCGGTCGCCGATCCCAACGGCGCGGCTTTTCCGTTCCTGGGATGGCCCCGGATGATCCTGTGGACGAGCCCGCCCGGACCGCAGTCGGAGATCGGGCACTACAGCGAGTGGACCGAGCTGCTGATCGTCCACGAGGAGACCCACCTCGTCCACCTGCTGCGGCCCTCCCGGAATCCCGTGCGGCAACTGATCACCAAGCTGATCCCCGCGGGGCCCATCACCCTCGGCGCGCCGCGCTGGGTGTTCGAGGGGTACGCGACCGTGGTGGAGGGGCGGCTGACCGGCTCGGGGCGGCCCAACGGCGACCTGCGGGCGGCCATTTTGCGGCGGTGGGCGCAGCAGGGGAAGCTGCCGAGCTACGGCCGGCTCGCCTCCGATTCCCAGTCCTGGCGGGGGATGTCCATGGCCTACTTGCTGGGCTCCGCCTACCTGGAATGGCTGGAGGAGCGCGCCGGGCCGGGCAGCCTGCGCAACCTCTGGGCGCGCATGACCGCCCGGCAGGCGCGCGGCTTCGAGGAGGCCTTCGAGGGGGTCTTCGGGGACTCGCCCGCCGATCTCTACGACCGCTTCCGGGCCGAGCTGACCTGGCGGGCGATCGAGGCCGAGCGCCGGGGCGGCGAGCCGCGGCAGGGGGAGATGTGGCAGGACCTCTCCTGGACCACCGGCGCTCCCGCCGTGTCGCCGGACGGCCAGCGCCTCGCCGCCGTGCGCGACTTCCGGGACCAGCCCGCCCGGCTGGTGGTCTGGTCCACGGAGCCGGACGAGAAGGCGGAGGAGGAGTGGCGCGAGCAACGGGAGGAGATCCAGAAGGCGGACCCCGAGGACGTGCCGGCGGTGCGCGTGGCGCCGCCGTTCCGCGAGATCCTCCATACCCTGGAGACCCACGACGGCGTCAAGCCCGCCATGCCGCGCTGGATGCCGGACGGCCGGTCCCTCCTGTTCGTCCGCTTCGAGCCGGACGTGGAAGGCTTCCTGCACCCCGACCTCTTCCAGTGGACCCCCGAGACCGGCGAGGTCCGGCGGCTGACGCGCGAGGCCGACCTCCGCGATCCCGACCCGGCGCCGGACGGCCGCTGGGCCACGGCGGTGCGCAACCGCGACGGCTTATCCCAGATCGTGCGGGTGGACCTGGAGACGGGCGAGGTCCGGGCGTTGACCGAGCCGTCCGTCCTGGAGGTCTACGACCGGCCGCGGGTCTCGCCGGACGGCCGGCGGGTGGCCTTCGCCCGCCACCGCGAGGGCTCCTGGAGGCTGGTGGTCCTGGAGGTCGAGGATGGACGCGTTTCCGAGTTGCTGTCCCCGCCCGCGGGGGCGACGGTCTACTCCCCGGCCTGGAGCGCGGACGGGCGGACGCTCTACGCCTCGGTGGGACAGGGCGGGTTCATCGACCTCTACGCCTTTCCGGTCGAGGGGACGGAGACGCCTATTCCGCTGACCCGGACGCTGGGCGCCGCCCTGGCCCCCGCCCTGGTTCCGGACGGCTCGGCGGTCTTCTTCCTCGCCCTGGAGCCCGACGGCTTCGACCTCCGCCGCCTGCCGCTGCCGGCCACCGCGACGGTGACGGCGGCGCGCCCGGAGGTGTCCCCGGATCTGGCGCCGGCCGTGCGGCCTCCCGCGCCGGAGAGGCCGGAGGCGTTCGCGGCGGCGGAGGCGCCGCCGGGCCGGCGGTACGGTCTGGGACGGCAGGAGCTGTTCCCCCTGCTCGGCGGCAGCGCCTCGTCCCTGGGGGGTGTCGTGGAGATCGGGGTGCGGGGCGGCGACGTGATCGGGCGTCTGGACTGGCTGGTCCTGGGCTCCCTGGCGGAGAAGGGCTGGCCCGCCGGCGGAGCCGTGGCGGCGGCCTGGCGCGGCTGGCCGGTGGAGGCGGGCTTCCATCTCTTCAGCTCCGAAGAGCGGCCCACCCGGGAGGAAAGTGTGGCGCGGCGCGGCAACGTCCTGGACCTCGACCGCCAGGGGATCGAGCTGTGGGCCGCCCGGGACTGGCAGTGGAGCGGCGGCCGTGCTGCCGTCGCCGCCCGCGGGCTCTGGAACGAGGTCGAGCCGGTACGGTCCCCGGAGCCGCTGGAGCAGCGGATCGGCTCCCTGACCGCTTCCTGGGCGGGTGGCCGCCGCTGGGACAAGTGGCGTCTGCAGCCGGCGCTCTCCGTCCACTACGAGTCGGGACGCACCGAAGGGGCCCCTTCCTGGAGCCGCTATGGCGGCGCGGCGCGGCTGGGCGTGGGGTACGACAAGACCCTGCTCTCCCTCTCCTGGCGCCGCGACACCTCGGAGGACCTCGACGGCGCCTACCCCTTCGATCTCTACCAGCTCGGCGGCCCGGAGGTGTCGATCCTGCCGGAGACGTCCCTCTCGGGACGCATCCCCGTGCCGGCTCTGCCGACCGGCGCGTTGCTGGGTGAGGACCACGAGGGACAGCGGGCGGATCTGACGCTCGGCTTCCTGCCGGCTCCGCTCTTCTACGAGCGGCACCGGGTCTGGAGCGGGCTCAGCGAGCCCGTCGCGGAAAGCGCGGAAGAGGAGTGGCTCTCCCTGGCCGGTCTGGAGTACCGGTTCAGCCTCGGCCCCACGCCCATCGGGCGCCTGCCGGCCATGGATTTAAGGGTGGGCGTGGCGTACATCCTGGAGGATCCCTTCCGGGAATTCGAGGGCGACACCCGCTGGTGGCTGATCACGGCGTGGAAGCCTTAAGATCAGGGGTCCGCCCTGGAATCCGCCCGATGTCCGACCACTTGCTGATCCTTCGACTCTCCGGCGACTTCTACACCAAGGCGCGGAAGACCCGGATGCGGTTCTTCCGCCGCCTGGTGGCGAACCTGGAGGCCGCGCTCAAGGCGCACGGCATCCCCTACCGGCTGGAGCCCACTTGGAGCCGTCTCTACCTGGAGACGCCCGATCCCGGCGCGGCCGAGGTGCTGGCGCGGGTGTTCGGCGTGCAGTCGGTCTCCGAGGTCCAGCGCCGCCCCTGGGAGCGGCTGGAGGAGGTCGTGGCGACGGGTGTTGAGATCTTCGGGGAGGCCGTACGGGGGAAGAGCTTCGCCGTGCGGGCCACCCGCCGGGGGGATCGCGACCGCATTGGCTTCGACTCCTCCCGGGTGGAGATCGCCCTCGGCCGCGCCCTCCTGGACGCCGGGGCGGCGCGGGTGAACCTCTCCGAGCCCGAGGTGACGGCCCACGTCGAGCTGGAGCCGGGCGTGGGTCACTTCTTCTTCGACAAGGTACGAGGGACGGGCGGCCTGCCCATCGGCGTCGAGGGCCGGGCCCTGGCGCTGGTCTCCGGCGGCTTCGACTCCGCGGTGGCGAGCTGGCTGATGCTCAAGCGCGGCGTGCAGCTCGACTACGTCTTCTGCAACCTCGCCGGCTCGGCACACCGGCTGGGCGTGCTCAAGGTGATGAAGCGGATGACCGAGCTGTGGAGCTACGGCTACTCCCCGCGGCTCCACGAGGTGGACCTCTCGCCGCTGCTCGCCCGAGCTGCGCGAGAAGGTCCAGCCGCACAACTGGCAGGTGGTGCTGAAGCGGCTCATCCTGCGCGCCGGCGCCATGGTGGCCCACCGCGGCGGCCGGTTCGGCATCGTCACCGGCGACGCCATCGGCCAGGTCTCCTCGCAGACGCTGCAGAACCTGGCGGTGATCTCCCAGGCCGTCCCCGAGGTCCTGGTCCTGCGGCCCCTCCTGGGCTTCAACAAGGAGGAGATCATGGACCTGGCCCGCCGGATCGGGATCTACGAGCTCTCGGCGGCGGTCTCCGAGTATTGCGACCTGGCGCCGCCGAAGCCCACCACCCGCGCCGCTCTCCAGGACGTCCTGAACGACGAGGCCGCCCTGGACCTCGGCCGGCTGGGAGAGTTGATCGACGTCCGCCGCGGCACCCATCTGCGCAGCTTCGATCCCGAGAGCGTCGAGATCGTCCCCGAGGTGGATCGGATCCCCGCGGGCGCCACGGTGATCGACCTGCGGACCGCCAACGACTTCCGGGGCTGGCATTACCCGGGCGCCCTGCACCTGGACCTCCCCCACGCCCTGGCGGCCTACCCCTCCTTCGACCGCGGGCGGCCGTACGTGCTGGTCTGCGAGGTGGGGCTGAAGAGCGCGCACCTCGCCGAGAAGATGCGCGAGGCGGGGTTCGAGGCCTTCCAGTTCAAGGGCGGGTTGAAGGGGCTGATGGAGCTGGCGGGGGAGGAGCGGGCGGCGGCGCTGCTGGCGCCGGCGGTCAGGGATTAGCCTTCCCGATCCGTCACCTTCTTCAGCAGGATCTTGAAGCGGGCCGGATCGATCTTCAGGAACAGCGCCCGGGCTTCGGCGAAGGGCTGGCCCTCGGCGTCGAGGAGCACCCCGCGGGTCCAGACCTTCCGCTCGTCCACCCGGTCGACCCAGGCCTCCAGGGTGGCGTCGGTGCCCAGGGGAAGCATGCGGCGGAAGCTGGTGTCGAGCTGGGCGGCCACCACCTTGTGGCCCGCCATCCAGGCGGCGGCTCCCATGGCTTCGTCGAGCACGGCGGCCATGCTGCCGCCGTGGGCATGGCCGGGCGGGCCCTCCGCGCCGGGGCCGAACCAGGCCCGGCCCACCAGCCGGCCGTCGCTCTCGCGCCGGAAGTAGCGCACCCGCAGGCGGCCGCCCGCCGGCTCGCCGGAGACGAACGAGCCTCGTCCGCCTTCGATCCTGAGGGGATCGGCCGGGACCCATCCCGGCTCCGGCACGACCTCCGGGGCGGCGGCGGGCTTGTGGGCGCTCATGGGTCCGCAACTCTACCGCAGAGCCGGGGGATTGATTCCCTTGCGCTGACTCCGAAAGACGCTTATTCTGAGCGTTACCTTTATTTTCGCGAGTGGGACGTCGTGTTCCCCGGAGACCGGGTCCTTGATTGGCGAACGGCGGGACGTTTCGATCAGACCAATGGCAGGCGCGGCGGACCTTCCGGTCCGCTATACCGACCACTGGTTCCGCACCCTCGCCGAATCCACCTCCACCGCCATCTTCGTCTACCGCTCCGACCGTCTCCTCTACGTCAACCCCGCCTGTGAGGAGCTCACCGGGTACACGGCGGAGGAGCTGAGGACCAAGGCTCCCTGGGACCTCTCTCCCGCGGACAGCCAGCCGTACGCGCGGGACCGTGGCATGGCCCGCCTGCGCGGCGAGCTGGTGCCGGAGCGCTACGAGGCGCCCATCCTCACCAAGGACGGACGCGAGAAGTGGATCGACCTCACCGCGGCTGTCATCCGGCTGGAGGATGGGGAGCCGGCGGTCCTGGCGACCGCCGTGGACATCACCGAGCGCAAGCGCGTCGAGGTCGCTCTGCGGGAGAGCAACGCCCGCCTGGAGCTCGCCCAGCGCGTGGCCGGCGTGGTGACCTGGGAATGGGACCTCCTGACCGACGAGATGATCGTCTCGCCCCACGCCGCCGAGGTCTTCGGCGTGCGCTCCGCGGATCTCTGGACGACTGGCCGGGCCTTCATGGACGCGATCGATCCCGGAGACCGGGAGCGGTTGGTGGAGGCCCTCCGGCACTGTACCGAAGGAGGGCGCGACCTCGCCCTGGAGCTGCGCGTGCTCGGGCCGGACGGCAGGCTGCGCTGGCTCTCCGAGCGCGGCCAGGCCCTGCGCGACGCCGCCGGCGCCGCCGTCCGCCTGATCGGCGTGGCGCACGACATCACCACCCGCAAGCTGGGGGAGGAGCGGCTGCGGGCCATCGTCGAGGGGACCTCCTCCACCACCGGCGCGGACTTCCTGCGCTCCCTCGTGCGCCACCTCTCCGCCGCCCTGGACATGGAGTACGCCTTCGTCTCCGAGGTGGTCGGCGAGGGGGTGAGCCGGGTGAGGCTCCTCGCCTTCTGGGCCGGCGACGGCTATGCCGAGACCTTCGAGTACGACCTCGCGGGTACGCCGTGCGAGGACGTGGTGGGCAAGGAGATCTGCTTCCACCCCGCGGGAACCTGGCGCCGGTTCCCCGGCGATCCCTGGGTGCGGGAGAACGCCATCGAGAGCTACATCGCCCTGCCGCTCTTCGACCGCGCCGATCGTCCCCTCGGTCACATGGGGGTCATGAGCGCCGATCCGATGGAGGAGGATTCGTCCGCCATCTCCATCCTCAAGATCTTCGCCGCCCGCGCCGCCGCCGAGATCGAGCGTGAGCTCACCGAGGACGCGCTGGCCCATGAGAAGGACCGCGCCCAGGTGACTCTCGCCTCGATCGGCGACGGCGTCATCCGCACCGACGCGGCCGGCGTCGTCGACTACCTCAACCCGGTGGCCGAGAGGCTGACCGGCTGGAACGCCGTCGAGGCCTGCGGCCAGCCTGTGGACCGGGTCTTCCGGGTGATCGACGAAGGCAGCGGCAAGCCGCTTCCCAACGCCGTCGAGCGCTGTCTCGCCGAAAGCCGGGTGATCGAGCACGCCGGCTACTCGATGCTGGTGCGGCGCGACAGCCACGAGTTCGCCATCCGCGACTCCGTGGCCCCCATCCAGGACCGCCAGGGGCGGACCACCGGCAGCGTCCTGGTCTTCAAGGACGTGACCCAGCTCCGGGGCATGGAGCGGGAGATGATCTATCTCGCCCGCCACGACCCCCTGACCGGGCTGATCAACCGCCGCGAGTTCGAGAAGCGTCTCCAGCACTGCCTCGACACCGCCTACGAGGACGGACGGGAGCACGCCCTCTTCTATCTCGACCTGGACGAGTTCAAGGTGGTCAACGACACCTGCGGCCACCTGGCCGGGGACGAGCTGCTCAAGCAGCTCACCATCCTGCTGCGCTCCCACATGCGCAAGACCGACACCCTGGCGCGGCTGGGCGGCGACGAGTTCGGCGTGCTGCTGGAGGACGCCAGCCTGGACGTGGCCCGCGAGCTCGGAGAGCGCCTGCGCGCCGCCGTCCGCCAGTACCGCTTCGGCTGGCAGGAGCGCATTTTCGAGATCGGCGTCTCGATCGGGCTCGTGCCGATCACCGCCGAGAGTGGCGACATGGCCCAGGTCCTCTCCGCCGCCGACGCCGCCTGCTACGTGGCCAAGGAGAGCGGCCGCAACCGCATGCACGAGTACCAGCCGGACGACCGCGCCCTCGCCGAGCGCTACGGCGAGATGCAGTGGATCTACCGCATCCACAAGGCGTTCGCCGAGCACCGCTTCTGCCTCTACCGGCAGAGCATCCACCCGCTGGGCGCGGCGGCCGCCGAGGAGCCCCCGCTGTGCGAGATCTTCATCCGCATGGTCGACGAGGACGGCCGCATCGCCACCCCCGCCGCCTTCATCCCGGCGGCCGAGCGGTACCACCTGATCGCTTCCATCGACCGCTGGGTGATCCACTCGGCGTTCATGGCCCTGGCCTGCGGCACCCTCTCCCATGGCGACACCACCCGCTTCGCCATCAACCTCTCGGGCCAGTCGGTGGGGGACGAGGCGTTCCTGGAGTACGTGCTCTCCGAGATCGAGGTCACCGGCATCTCGCCCGAGCGGATCTTCTTCGAGATCACCGAGACGGCGGCCGTGGGCAACCTGGCCAAGGCCATGGAGTTCATCCATGTCCTCAAGGGGATGGGGTTCCACTTCGTCCTCGACGACTTCGGCAGCGGCCTCTCTTCTTTCGCCTATCTGAAGAACCTGGAAGTAGACTTCCTGAAGATCGACGGCGGCTTCGTGCGGGACATGGCGGGCAGCTCGGTCCAGCGCGCTCTGGTGGAATCCATCCACCAGATCGGCCGGGTGATGGGCATCCGGACCATCGCGGAGTCGGTGGAGGACCGGGCCACTCTGGAGATCCTGCGGGAGATCGGCGTCGACTATGCCCAGGGCTACGGCTTATCGGTGCCAGAGCCTTTGATTTAACGACTTTACAAGCCAGGGAGAGAAATTTTCCCCTGGATTTCTCCCTCTCCTCCGGGGAAAGGAGGACTGGGGTGGCGGGAGACCTGTCGGGCGCGCTTCTTGCTTTCTCCAGATGCGCGTTCCTAGAAAAGGGCTATGGCACCTCTATCGTCTCTGACCGCTCTTCCCCCGCCCGATGACTCCGACGATTCCACGTCGGGTCTGGAGGTGCGTTTCAGCGGCGACGAGCGGCTGCCGTTCGCGCGCCTGCGGGACTCCGCCCTGGCCGCCGAGGCGGTGGACGCCCGGCTCCGCCTCCTGATCGAGCCGGTCCCGGCCATCGTCTGGACCACCGACCTCGACCTGTGCTTCAGCTCCGGCCTGGGGGGCGGGCTCGCCTCCTTCGGCCTCCAGGCCAAGCCCGGCACCAGCCTGTTCGACTACTACGGCACGCACGATCCGGACGCCCTGCCCATCCGCGCCCACCGTCTGGCGCTGCAGGGAGAGTCGGTATCCTTCGAGCAGCAGTTGGAAGGCCGGACCTTCCAGACCCGTATCGAGCCCCTCCGGGACGCCGAAGGCGAGATCACCGGCTGCGTGGGCATCGCGGTGGACATCACCGAGCGCAAGCAGGCCGAGGAGGCCCTCTACCGCGAGAAGGAGCGCGCCCAGGTCACCCTCGCCTCCATCGGCGACGGTGTGATCCGCACGGACCCCCAGGGGCGCATCGACTACCTCAACCCCGTGGCCGAGACCCTGACCGGCTGGAAGGCCGAGGACGCCATCGGCCGCACCGCGGGCGAGGTCTTCCGCCTGGTGGACGAGATCACCCGCAAGCCGCTGGGGGACCCCGTGGTCCGCTGCCTGGACGAGGGGCGGGTGGCGGAGTCGCCGGGCAACGTGCTCCTGCTCTCGAAGGACGGCAAGGAATACGCGGTGCGCGACTCGGCGGCGCCCATCTACGACCGCCGGGGCGACTCTCTCGGGTCCGTCCTGGTGTTCAAGGACGTCACCCAGCTCCGGGGCATGGAGCGCGAGATGATCTACCTCGCGAGCCACGACCCCCTGACCGGACTGATCAACCGCCGCGAGTTCGAGGTGCGCCTCAAGCGGGCCATCCGCGGCGCCCGCGCCGACCGCCGGCATCACGTGCTGCTCTATCTGGATCTCGACGAGTTCAAGGTGGTCAACGACACCTGCGGGCATCTGGTCGGCGACGAGATGCTCAAGCAGATCACCGCCCTGCTGCGCTCCCGCGTGCGGCGGAGCGACCTGCTGGCGCGGCTGGGCGGCGACGAGTTCGGCGTCCTCCTGGAGGACTGCCCCATCGACCACGCGCGGCAGATCGCCGAGGAGATGCGGCGCACCGTGCGCGAGTTCCGCTTCTGCTGGCGGGACCAGATCTTCGAGGTCGGCGTCTCCATCGGCTTCGTGCCGATCAACGCCGACAGCGGCGACCTCGCCCAGGTCCTCTCCGCCGCCGACGCCGCCTGCTACGTGGCCAAGGACAGCGGCCGCAACCGCGTCCACGAGTACGAGCTGGACGACACCCTGGTGGCCGAGCGCTACGGCGAGATGCAGTGGATCCACCGCATCCATCGCGCCTTCGAGGACCGCCGCTTCCGGCTGTACTACCAGCTCATCCAGCCGCTGGGCGCCGAGAACAGCTCGCGGGACCTGCTCTGCGAGGTCTTCATCCGTATGCTGGACCGCACAGGCAAGGCCATCGAGCCCTCGGCCTTCATCGCCGCGGCGGAGCGTTACCACCTCATCGGCTCCCTCGACCGCTGGGTCGTCAAGACCGCCTTCAACGCCCTGGCCGAGGCCCAGCGGCGGGAATGGTCGCGCCCGGTGCTGTTCGCCATCAACCTCTCGGGCCAGTCGATCGGGGAGGAGAGCTTCCTCACCTACGTGGCCGAGGAGTTGGAGAAGAGCCACGTCGACCCCCGGCGGATCTGCTTCGAGATCACCGAGACGGCGGCCATCAGCAAGCTCGACAGCGCCATGCGGTTCATCTCGGTCCTCAAGGCCAAGGGCTGCCGCTTCATCCTGGACGACTTCGGCAGCGGCCTCTCCTCCTTCGCCTACCTGCGGGACCTGCAGGTCGATTTCCTGAAGATCGACGGCGAGTTCGTGCAGAACATGATGGAGGACCGGGTGAAGCGGGCCATGGTGGAGTCGATCAACCAGATCGGCCACGTCATGGGCCTGCAGACCATCGGCGAGTGGGTGGAAAACCGCCAGACCCTGGAGGCCCTGAAGGAGATGGGGGTCGACTATGCCCAGGGCTACTGGCTCTGCCGCCCGCAGCCGCTGGTGCACGACATCTAGTCAGGGGCGGGGGCGGCGAACCCCGCCCCTGGGCAAACCAAGCCTACGCCTTGACCTGGCCCGGCCCCGCCATCTTGACGGCTTCGTCGACGCCGCTCTCGTACTTCTTGAAGTTCTCGGCGAACATGTCGGCCAGTTTGCCGGCCTGGGCGTCGTAGGCCGCCGGGTCCTGCCAGGTCTCGCGGGGACGCAGGAGCTTGTCCGGCACCCCTTCGATGTGGGCCGGCACGGCGAGGCCGAAGATCGGATCGGTCCAGGTCTCCACGTCGTCGAGCTCGCCCGTCAACGCGGCGGTGACCATCCGGCGGGTGAAGCCGAGCTTGATCCGCTGGCCCACGCCGTACGGGCCGCCCGTCCAGCCGGTGTTGAGCAGCCAGACCTTGGCGCCGTGCTTCTTCAGCTTCTCGCCCAGCATGCCCGCGTAGACGCCCGGATGGAGCGGCAGGAAGGGGGAGCCGAAGCAGGTGCTGAAGGTCACCTTGGGCTCGGTGATGCCCCGCTCCGTGCCCGCCACCTTGGCCGTGTAGCCGGAGAGGAAGTGGTACATCGCCTGCTCCTCGGTGAGCCGGCTGATGGGCGGCAGCACGCCGAAGGCGTCGCAGGTCAGGAAGACGATGTTCCGCGGATGCCCGGCCTGGCCGCCCAGGTCCACGTTGGCGAGCTGGGTCAGCGGGTAGCTCGAGCGGGTGTTCTCGGTCAGCCGGTCGCTGTCGAGGTCCAGCTTGCGGGTCTCGGGATCGCACTCGACGTTCTCCAGAACCGTGCCGAACGTGCGGGTCGTCTGGTAGATCTCCGGCTCGCCCTCGGGCGACAGGCGGATCACCTTGGCGTAGCAGCCGCCCTCGATGTTGAACACCCCGTGGTCGCTCCAGCCGTGCTCGTCGTCGCCGATGAGCGTGCGGTTGGGATCGGCCGAGAGCGTGGTCTTGCCCGTGCCCGAGAGGCCGAAGAACAGAGCCACGTCGTCCTTGGCCGCGCCGTAGTTGGCGCTGCAGTGCATGGAGAGCACGCCCTGCTTGGGCAGGTAGTAGTTCATCACGCTGAAGATGCTCTTCTTGATCTCCCCCGCGTACCGCGTGCCGCCGATCAGCACCATCCGCTTCGCGAGATCGAGCAGGATGAAGGTCGAGGTGCGGGTGCCGTCGCGCTCGGGCTCGGCCTGGAGCTCCGCGACGTTGAGCACCGTGAAGTTGGGCTCGAAAGAGGCCAGGACCTCCGGGTCCTCCTCGCGGATGAACATGTTGCGGGCGAACATGTTGTGCCACGCGTACTGGGTGATCACCCGCACCTTGATGCGGTAGTCGGGATCGGCGCCGGCGTAGCCGTCGAACACGAACAGGTCCTGGCCCTTCAGGTACTCCAGCGCGCGGGCGCGCAGGGCCTCGAACGTCTCGCGCTCGAAGGGACGGTTGACCTCACCCCACCAGACGTCGGCGTCGACCGACGGGTCCTTCACCAGGAACTTGTCATTGGGAGACCGCCCCGTGTGCGGGGTCGTCTCACAGACCAGCGGACCTTCGCTCGCCAGCTTCGCTTCCCCGCGCAGAACCGCCAACTCGGCCAGGCGCGCCGGGGGCAGATTCCAGTACACCGTCCCGGCGTCGTCGATTCCGTGCTTCTCCACGCCAAAGCTGCTGACTACCGGCCCTTCGTTTTGCATTCCTCACCTCGGAAGTCGTTATCGATCGGATACTCGAAGATAGTCGACCAGGAGCCGCGCCATCGCCCGGATGCCGACCGGCACCGCGGTGTCGTCGGCCCGGAAGGTGGGCGTGTGCAGGCCCCCGGATGTCGTCCCCGGCTTGACCACGCCGAGGCGGTAATAGAACCCAGGGACCTCGTTGGCAAAGTAGGCGAAGTCCTCACCGGCCATGCTGGGCTCCACGATCTTGACGTTTGCGGCCCCCATGATCTGTTCGAGCAGGGGCCGCACCTGGCCCGCCAGCGCCGGATCGTTCACCGTGGCTGGCGCGTTGCGTTTGTACTCCATCTGGAAGGTCGCGCCCCCGGCGCGGGTGATGCCGTCCAGGATCTCCCGCATCCGGCGTTCCACCTCGTTGCGGATCTCCTCGTTGTAGGTCCGGACGGTCCCTTCCAGGTGCACCTCGCCGGGGATGATGTTGAAGCGCTCGCCGCCCCGGAAGATCCCCACCGTCACCACGCTGGGCTCCAGCGCCGGCAGGTTCCGCGAGCGGATCGTCTGCAGCGCCATGACCGCCTGCGAGCCGACCACGATGGGATCGACCGCCAGGTGGGGATAGGCGCCGTGCGCCTGCTTGCCCTGGATCTTGATGACGAACTGGTCCACCGCCGCCATGGTCGGCCCGGGGTTGAACCCGACCTGGCCCACCGGCAGGTCGGGGAAGGAGTGGAGGCCGAAGACCGCCTTGGGCTTGGCCCCGGCGAAGACCCCCTCCGCGAGCATCTGGAGCGCGCCGGTCTTCTCGCCCGGCGGCGGCCCCTCCTCGGCGGGCTGGAAGATGAAGAGGATGCTGCCCGGGATCTCCTCCCGCATCGACGCCAGCACCGAGGCCACCCCGAGCAGCACGGAGGTGTGGACGTCGTGCCCGCAGGCGTGGGCCACCCCCACCTCCTGGCCCAGGAAGGTGTCCCTCTTCGTGGACTTGAACGGCAGGTCCGTCTCCTCGGTCACCGGCAGGGCGTCCATGTCGGCCCGCACGGCGATGAGGGGTCCCGGCTTGCCTCCCTTGAGCAGGGCCACGACTCCCGTCTTGGCGACCCCGGTCTTCGCCTCCAGCCCCAGGCTCCGCAGGTGGGCGGCCACCAGCTCGGCGGTCTGCGCCTCCCGGTACGAGAGCTCGGGGTTCTGGTGCAGGCGATGGCGCAGCTCCACGATCCGCGGCGCGACCTTCTCCGTCTCGCGGTCGATGCGGGCGGCGAGAGGGTCGGCGGCGGATTGCGCGGCTCCCGGGCGGGAGCCGGGGATGAGGGCCACGACTGCGAGGACGGCCAGCGCAAAGCGGGCCGCTCTCCGGCGAGCGGGCATCGGTTCTCCTCCTGAACGTGGGCGTCGGCCAGCGCGCGGGGATCCCTCCGGGCGCGCGGCACGGCGGTCAAAACCCGTCGAGTTTATACCCAGACGCGCCATTTTCTCATGCCGGGACCCCTTTTCAAGGACGCTTGACCCTTCGCCACGGTGCGGCATGCCGTGGCGCGCGGCCTCGGGTAGAATCTCGCCGCCCAGACGCCCGCAATTCGTCCCGGCATCGAATTCCCCTTGAGGAGAGAATTGGCTTGAACATCGAGAATCGGAAGATCCTTGTGCTCGGAGGATACGGCCTCGTCGGCATGGCTGTCTGCCGGGAGCTGCTCGTCCGCAAACCACGAGAGATCCAGATCCATAGCCTCCGGATGGAGGAATCCCAGAAAGCCGCCGAGGAGCTCCGCTCCGAGGCCGGCTCCACGGTCCTGTCCACCTCGGCCGGCAACCTCTTCGGCCTGGTGCAGGAAGGCTCCAAGCGCGACCTCATCCGCGCCGAGCTGCGCCGCCTCGACGACGAGGACCTCGGCGGCTTCGTCCTCTACGACGTCCTCGCGAAATCGCGGCCGGACATCGTCGTCGACTGCGTCAACACCTCGACCGGCATCGCCTACGGCGACATCTTCCGTTCCGCCGAGGAGCTGCTGCGCCAGCTCGAGGGGGGAGGCATGGAGGACGAGGCGGCCGAGCGCCTCCTCGACGCTCTCTACATGCCGCGCCTGATCCGCCACATCCAGGTCATGTACCGCGGCATGATCGACGCCGGCACCCGCGTCTACGTCAAGGTCGGCACCACGGGTACGGGGGGCATGGGCCTCAACATCCCCTACACCCACTCCGAGGAGCGTCCGAGCCGGGTGCTGCTCTCCAAGAGCGCCATGGCCGGCGCCCAGTCCATGCTCCTCTTCCTGATGGCCCGCACCCCCGGCGCTCCGATCACCAAGGAGATCAAGCCGGCGGCGGCCATCGCCTGGAAGAGGATGGGCTACGGCCCCATCGTCCGCGGCGGCAGGCCACTGAAGCTGATGGACGCCCGGCCGATCTCCCTGAACGGCTCCTTCTCGACCGAGGACTCCACGGCCGCGCGGGAGCGGGACGAGCCCTACCAGAACGTCTTCATCGACACGGGCGAGAACGGCGTCTTCAGCCTGGAGGAGTTCTCGGCGGTCACCACCCACGAGCAGATGGAGTTCGTCACTCCCGAGGAGATCGCCCGCTACCTCGTCTTCGAGATCGAGGGCCGCAACACCGGCTACGACATCGTCTACGCCCTGGACAGCGCGGTGCTCGGCCCCACCTACCGGGCGGGCATCCTGCGCCACTGGGCGCTGGAGCGGCTCAACGAGATGGAGAGGGAGCACGGCGTGCACAGCGTGGCCTTCGAGATGCTGGGGCCGCCGCGCAACTCCAAGCTCCTCTTCGAGGCGCACCTGCTGCGCCTCGCCTTCCCCAACCTCGACGCCGTCCGCCGCTCCACGCCCGAGCAGGTCTGCCAGGCCCTCGACCGCCTGGTGCGGGAGGACCCCGAAGTCGCCAACCGGGTGGTCTCCGTGGGTGTCCCGATCCTCCTCGACTCCGGCGAGATCATCCGCGGCACCCGGGTGATCGTGCCGCCGGACGCCAACGGCGAGCAGGTCACGCCCGAGAAGCTGGAGGAGTGGGTGCGCGATGGCTGGGTGGACCTCCGCCTCGAAAACTGCGCGAAGTGGATCGAGCGTTTCGCGAAGATCCACGAAGAGATGTCCGCCCTCCCCGAAGGCGACTCCTCCAGCCGCTACCTCCGCAACCGCCGCTTCTGGCACAAGGTGGACGTGATCCAGCCCGGCAAGGTCGTGGGTTGGATTCTCGGGACGGAAGAGGGCGGGTCGCGGATCAAGCGGTAGGCCCGCCTGGACGTTCTATCCTGACGCAAACTTTAGCGGCGGGGCTTGTCCCCGCCGTGGGCATGCTGGAGATCGAGGTCGGCAGCCCTGATGATGACAAGAGAGCGGAAGACCTGCTTGCTGCTATGGTGACCCCATGAGCCGGATTCTCCGCAAGAGTTACCTGGCTGGAGATCTGGCCGCTGCCAGGGCATTGTTGTCAGCCCTCCCGGATGACGACATGCACATGCTCGATCGAATGGGTGTCGAGTCCAGAATCCGCGATCTTCTCTCCGAGAGCGATACTCTCGGCGATAGGGCAGGCCTGACTGGAGAGGTCGTGCTCTTCTTCTATGGCGATCCAGTCGTGGAGGAGCACGGGATCGATGCCCGCTTTTCGTCGGAGGTCTTGGGAGCTTTCCAAGACCTGGTCTCCAAGCAAGTGGCCGCGCAATTGGGACCTTTAGGCCGCTCCGGACCCACCAGGGCGGAGAGGGAGAGTCATCTTCACATTACGAATGTGGTCCATGGGTCTTTCGGGTTCGAGTTGGAAGAGATTGCAGAGACTGAGCCCCTTGCGCCAGCGCCAACCCCCCTCGCGAGGGCACTCGAAGAGGTCACAGCCCTTATCGAGGGCGTGAAGGACAGCGACGAAGCTTTCGCAGATGTGGTGGCATCGACCGACAGTCGTGTTTACGACGCCCTGCGTGACTTCCTCTCCACTGTGAAAAAAGCTGGGGCCACGTTCCGTATGGTTTCGGAAAAGACGGAGGTTGCTTTCAGCGTCGCTGATCTGGCGGCCGCCTCTGAACGGGCTTCTGCCGAGAGGACCGAAATCCAGGATCAACCGACGCACGGGACCTTCCTGGGAGTGCTTCTGGATTCTCGCCGCTTCGAACATAAAGTCTCGGAGACCGGCGAGGTTATTCGTGGAAAGGTTGCTGAGGATGCTGATCTTCGGGACCTTCTAAAATGGGTGGATCGATCCTGCACCGCCCATCTCCAAGTTGTCTCGCTTGCCCGGGGGGCACGGGAGATCCGCAGATACGTGCTGTCGCGGCTGTCCGACGAGTCTTAGCGGCTACGGCAGGATCCTCAACGCCGTACAGACCCGGCTGAAGGTCCTGGCCACGAATTACCGCCATACTACCGCCCTTGAGCCCCGCTGGCTTCGGGAAAATTGACTCCAAGCCGGAGTCTGGAGACTCTGGGCCGGAGATGTTGACTCTGGCTCAGAGACGTTGACTCCAACTCAAAGTCAGTTGACTCTGGCGTGGAGACGTTGACTCTGGCCTGGAGATGTTGCCTCTGAGCCAGAGTCTCGCGACTTTGGTCTGGAGACGTTGACTCCAGCTCAGAGTCAATTGACTCTGGCTTGGAGACGTTGACTCCGGCCTGGAGATGTTGACTCTGGGGAGAGTGACGGGAGAGGACTGAGCCAGAGTCTCGCGACTTTGGTCTGGAGACGTTGACTCCAGCCCAGAGTCAGTTGACTCTGGCTTGGAGATGTTGACTCCGGCCTGGAGACGTTGACTCTGGCCCAGAGACGTTGACTTTGGTCTGGAGACGTTGACTCCGGCTCAGAGTCAATTGACTCCGGCTTGGAGACGTTGACTCCGCCTTCCTTCAGAACTGCGAGACGAGGAGCGCCTCGGAGTCCTTCTGAAGCCTGTTGTGTTCTTCCCGGATCCCCCTCCACAGGCGAAGGGCTGACCGGCAGGTGAGGGTTCCGAAGAAGATCGCCATGGCCACAGTGAAGACGCAGAAGGCGCGGACCGTCAGCCTCATGCGGCCCAGCTCCGTCACCAGTGTCTGGTAGATCTCCTTGCCTCCGGCGGGAACGGGAGGATCCACAAAGTCATCGCCTGCAGGAGACATCTGGGCGCCGACATGGAAGAGGAGCAGGACGGCGGCCATCCCCGCGACGCCCAGCCAGGCGCGATTTCGTCGCCGGGAGCCGGGCGTGGTCGCCGCGCTGAAGATCGTCAGCACCAGGACGAAGGCCAGGAAGCGCGTGGCGCCGGCGCACAGCGAGGCGGCGGCCTTCAGGGCGTGGAAGTTGGTCTCGCGGGTGCCCTGAATGGTCTCCACGAACGATTTCGGGTGGGCGAGGACTTCCGCCTCCGTGAAGCGGGGAGCACGCCTCTCGATGCTGGACCACATCTTCACCCCGAGGACGGACCCCCAGACGGCGAACGCCAGCCCGAAGGCCGCGAAGACGATGGCCAGGGTGACCGCGCCGAAATGGAGGCATCCGCGGCGAGTGGGGAAGAGGTCCATCCCGGTATGATAGAGGCATTGAGAGGTGGACTACTGATGAGTAAGGTGATCCGCTGGGTCGTGGCGGCTTTCGCCGTGGCCGGAGCCGCGGTCCTCATGGCACAGGAGGTGCCGTCGAGCGATCGATCCCGTGAGGCCGTAGAACGGACGTCGAAGAAGCTGGCGCCGCTCCTGAGCCGCAAAGGCCTCCGGCTCGGCGCGCCTGTCTTCCTCCGGATCTTCAAGCAGGAAGAAACCCTGGAGGTCTGGCTTCAGAACGGGGAAAAAGTTCGAGCTTTTCCAGAGCTATCCGATCTGCTACTTCTCCGGAAACCTTGGGCCGAAGCTGAAGGTGGGAGATCGACAGAGCCCGGAGGGTTTCTATTCGGTTCCGGCTTCCGCGCTCAATCCCTACAGCCAATTCCATCTCTCGTTCAATCTGGGCTACCCCAACGCTTTCGATCGCGCTCATGGCAGGACCGGGAAGCGCTCCTCATGGTCCACGGAGACTGCGTCTCGATCGGCTGCTACGCGATGACCGATCCGGGGATCGAAGAGATCTACACGCTGGTGGAAGCGGCGCTCCGGAATGGCCAGGGATCGTTCCAGGTCCATTCCTTCCCCTTCCGGATGACGAGGGAGAACCTGGCCCGGCACCGGTCTTCGGAGTGGCGGGACTTCTGGTTGAACCTGCAGGAAGGATACGACCTGTTCGAACGGGACCGGGTGCCGCCCGTGGTCAGAGTCCGGGATCGCCGGTACGTCTTCACTCGCGGGTCGGAGGGATGATGGAACTGAAGAACGATGTTCCTGAGTGGGGTTTGGTGAAGCGGTTCGTCTTCCGCTTCGCGTTTGCCTATTTCGTGCTGTTCATTTTCCCATTTCCATTGAACATCATCCCCGGCGTCCAGACCCTCGTGCAGCCGTACCAAGAATTCTGGGATTCTATGGTGCCCTCGATCGGGGCACGGGTGTTCGACGTCCAGATCACCGAGGTAGAATCCACTGGCAGCGGGGACCGGACCTACGACTACGTGCTGATGTTCTGTTACGCGGTCCTGGCCCTGGTGGCGGCGGTCTGCTGGACGATCCTCGACAGGAAACGAAAAAATTACGCGCGCCTCTATCAATGGCTGCGGGTCTACGTCTGTTTCTATCTCGCCGTGACGATGCTCTCCTACGGCGGGTACAAGGCCATCAAGTCGCAGTTTTCCAATCCCAGCCTGCATCGTCTCATGCAGCCGGTCGGCGAGATGTCTCCCATGGGGCTTCTCTGGACGTTCATGGGGGCTTCGGACAGCTACACCATCTTCGCCGGGCTTGGCGAGATGCTCGGCGGTCTGCTCCTCGCATTCCGCCGCACCCGGCTGCTGGGAGCGCTGGTCTGCATCGCGGTGCTCGTCAATGTGGTGATGCTCAACTTCAGCTATGACGTGCCGGTCAAGCTCTTCTCGGCCCACCTGCTGGCCATGGCGGTGTTCCTGACCCTTCCGGATCTGCGGCGGCTCGCGAGCTTTTTCTTATTCAACCGGACGGCGGAGCCCGCCGAGATGCGTCCGCTCTTCGCGAAGCCCTGGCTCCACCGCGGCTCGATGGTCTTCCGGGCTCTGTTCATCCTCGGTTTCGCGGGTCTCGCGTTGTACCAGTCCTGGTCGGCTCGCAAGCTGTATGGCGACGCCGCTCCGAGACCGCCTTTGTATGGGATCTGGAACGTCGAAGAGTTCGTGCTCGACGGCGAGGTGCGGCCGCCTCTGCTCACCGACAAGGAACGTTGGCGGCGGGTGGTGTTCTCTCGTGTGGGTCAGATGAGCATCTATGGCATGGAATCTCCCCGCGAGGGCTTCGCGCTGAAACTGGACCCCACGAAGCGGACGCTCAGGATCATCAGGTTCGGTGAGTCCGACGCTCCCAAGACGAAATCGGTTCTTGCCTATCAGAAGCCCGGGCCGGGGTTGCTGATCGTGGAAGGAGTCTTCGAAGGGAAGAAGGTCCGCGCCCGCCTACGGCGGATGGACGAGCAGAGCTTCGAGCTGATCAACCGGGGCTTCCACTGGATCAACGAGGTTCCCAGGAATCTCTAGGATGTCTCTCTCGGTCCAGAGAACGAACGGCGTCCCTGGATCCCCTCGCGCTGGGAGGGAAGAGCTGAAAAGGTACCCCGGGAGCGCCTGGGGCTCGCTTTCTTCCTTGAGCTGCACCTAATATACAGACGGTGGCTTCACGCCGGCGGAAAGGGGGCAGAAGTATGGACCTGACAGCAACCGCCGCGGCTCGGCACGCGGACATTCACGACACCTCCAGCTTCCAGGGACGGCTGAACAGCGTCTGGCACGAAAGGGCCCTGCAGGGGTTCATGGTGATCGTGCTGGCGCACTGGGCCGAGCACCTGGTCCAGGCCTTCCAGATCTACGCCCTGGGCTGGCCTGTCCCCGAGTCACGCGGCGTGCTGGGTCTGTGGTACCCCTGGCTGGTGAAGTCGGAAGTGCTCCACTACGGCTATGCCCTGGTGATGCTGGTCGGCATCTGGCTGCTGCGGCCGGGGTTCGTCGGCACGTCGCGGGTGTGGTGGAACACGGCGCTCGCCATCCAGTTCTGGCATCACATCGAGCATGGCCTGCTCCAGGGGCAGGCGCTGATCGGGCAGAACCTCTTCAATTCGCCGGTGCCGACGAGCATCGCCCAGCTCTGGATCCCGCGCGTCGAGCTGCACCTGATCTACAACTCGCTGGTGTTCGTGCCGATGATGATCGCGATGTACTACCACATGTTCCCGCCGAAGGGAGAGGAGGCGCGGATGCGGTGCTCCTGCGCTTTCCACCCCCGCGTTGTCACGGCCTGAAGCCCGCCTGTCCGCCGTGCTGGCGGCCTGCCTCGTCCTGTGGACAGGCTGCCAGCCCCCGGCGCGGACTCCCCCGGAGATCGATTTGGACTGGTCGGTGAAGCCCGATCCGCCGGTCATGGGGCCGGCCCTGGTGTCGCTGACGCTGACCGACGCGAAGACGGGAGGGCCGGTGCGCGGCGCCGAGGTGCGGCTGGAAGGCAACATGTCCCACCCGGGGATGAAGCCGGTCTTCGGCGCCGCCCGGGAAGTGGGGCCGGGGCGGTATGAGGCGCCGATCGAGCTCACCATGGGAGGCGACTGGTTCATACTGGTCGACGCCACGCTCCGCGACGGCCGCACGCTGCAACGGCAGGTGGACGTCCGGGGCGTCCGTTCGCGATAGGAAGTTTCAAGGATGGACCTGCTTCGATGGCCGGTGGTGGGGCGGTTTCTCCGCTGGCGTCACGCCCGGACGGCAATGCAGCTCCCGCTGTTCGCCGTGGCCGTGGCGATGATCGTCCACGGCTTCTTCGGCCCCCAGCTCGCCCCCAAGAACCTCGCCACCCTGCTGACCTGGGTGCACTACCGGGGAGCGCTGGTGATCGTGCTGCTGGTGGCGGGCAACCTCTTCTGCATGGCCTGTCCGTTCATGCTGCCCCGGGAGCTGGCCCGGCGCGTCTTCAAGCCGGTGCGGCACTGGCCGCGGCCCCTGCGCGGCAAGTGGCTGGCGATCACCCTCTTCGTCCTGGTCCTGTTCGCCTACGAGCTGTTCGACCTGTGGGGCTCGCCCTGGTGGACGGCCTGGCTGATCGTCGGTTATTTCACCGGCGCCGTGATCGTCGACTCCACGTTCAAGAACGCGCCGTTCTGCAAATGGGTCTGCCCCATCGGCCAGTTCAATTTCGCCGCTTCGACGGTGTCGCCTCTGGAGGTCAAGGTCCGGGACACGGACCTCTGCGCCACGTGCGAGACGCGCGACTGTATCCGCGGCACGCGGCATCCGGAAAACAGCGCGTTGGTGGTCCTGCGGGGCTGCGAGCTGGCGCTGTTCCAGCCGAAGAAGGAGGGCAACATGGACTGCACGTTCTGCCTGGACTGCGTCCATGCCTGCCCGCACGACAACGTCGGCTTGATCACGCGGCTGCCGGGGAGCGAGCTGTGGAGCGACGCGCGGCGGTCCGGCGTGGGCTTCTTTTCGAAGCGCAAAGACCTGGCGGCGCTGTCGATCCTCTTCCTGTTCGGCGCGCTGCTGAACGCGTTCGGGATGGTGAGCCCCGTCTACGCCGTGCAGTCGTGGCTGGCCGGCCTGATGGGGACGACGCGCGAGGCGCCGGTGCTCGGGGTGCTGTTCTTCGCCCTCCTGGTGGTGGAGCCGGCGCTGCTCCTGGGCCTCGCGGGCTGGCTGACCCGCCGCGGCGCGGGAACGCGGGAGCCGCTCCTGCCTCTGGTGACCCGCTTCGCCTATTCGCTGATCCCCCTCGGCTTCGGGGTCTGGCTGGCGCATTACTGCTTCCATCTGCTCACCGGCCTGTGGACCTTCGTACCGGTCGTGCAGGATCTCTTCATGGATTTCGGATTGCCGATTTTCGGAGCTCCGCTCTGGGGGCTCGGCGGGTTGCCCGAGCGGCTCGTGACTCCCCTGGAGCTGGGCTTCCTGGCCCTGGGGCTGCTGGGCTCGCTGCTGGTGGCGTGGCGGATCGCGGAGCGCGACTATCCCGTTGCGGACGGCGAAGGCGTTCGCGCCCTGGGCCGGTCTCAGCCTCCTGCTCTGGGGTGTGGCGATGTGGCTGCTCTCGCAGCCGATGGAGATGCGCGGGACGTTCCTGGGGGGCTGAGATGAAAAGGTTTTTCCTGATCCCGCTCCTGCTGGCGAGCGTCGCGCCGGCCCTGGCCCATGAAGGTCCGCCCTTTCCGATCCTGGTGGATCAGCGGGTCGGTCCCTACGTCGCCTCGGTCTGGACCGATCCGGACATCGGGACGGGGACGTTCTTCGTGATCCTGGAGCCGCCGGAGGGGCAGAAGCTCCCCGGCGGCACGACGGTGCGGATCGCCGTCGAGCCGCTGGACAAGCACGTCAAGGAAACCCTCTACAAAGCCGAGCCGCAGCCCGTCCGCTACGGCGAGCGCCATTTCGCGGAGACGAAGTTCGACCGCGGCGGAATGTGGCGCGTGCGCATCCTCCTCGCGGGCCCGGGAGGCGGCGGCGAGCTGAAGGCGGAAGTGGAGCCCACGCCGGACGGCACCATCGGACCGATCTCGCTGGTGCTCTACGCGATCCCTTTTCTGGCCGTGGGATTCCTTTGGCTGAAGGCTGTTCTGAGACGGAAGGAAAAGGGCCGCCAGGAAATCGCCCCCCAGCGGCCCTGTTGAGCTCAAATGGGTGAGCTCGCCTACCGCGGCGCTCCCCCCACGGGGATGGGCGGCACGGTGACCTTCTTCGGCGGGCTCTTCTTGAGCTCGTCGAGCAGGACCTGAATCCCTTTCTCCAGCGTCGGGTCCTGACCCTTGGCGAGCGCGTCGGGACGATCGATCACCGGGATGTCCGGCGCCACGCCTTCGTTCTCGACCGCCCACTGTCCCTCGGTGGTGAGGAAGCGGAAAGTCGGGATGCTGAGCGAGCCGCCGTCGATCAGCGAAGGTCCGCCGGAGAGGCCGATCAGGCCGCCCCAGGTGGCCGAGCCGATCAGGGGACCGAGCCCCATCTTCTTGAAGTAATACGGGAAGGCGTCGCCGCCGGAGCCCGCCTGGCCGTTGATCAGGGTGACCTTGGGCCCGGTATGGGCGAAGGCGGGCGTCGAGCCGGGCCGGCCGTCCCGGGTCACCCAGTAGCTGAGCACCGGCCGGTTGAGCAGCGAGATCATGCGGTCCGGGATGAAGCCGCCGCCGTTGTAGCGGTCGTCGAGGATCAGCGCGTCCTTGTGCGCCAGGGGGTAGAAGTACTTGAAAAGCTCGCGGTTGCCTTCCACCGCCGTGTTCGGCAGGTGGATGTAGCCGATGCGGCCGCCGGAGGCCTTGTCGACCTTGGCCCGGGTCTTCTGCACCCAGTCGAGGTAGAGCAGGTTCTGCTCGTTGGCGACCGGCCGCACCTGCTCCGTGCGGGCGCCCTGGGTCGAAGGCTTGTCGTTGACCAGGAGGGTGACCACGCTGTCGGCCTTGCCCTCGAGCAGGCGGTAGAAGTTCTCCACCTTGTCGGTGGGGTGGCCGTCCACGGCGAGGATGTACTCGCCCACCTCGACGTGGACCCCGGGCTCGGTCAGGGGCGAGCGGAAATCGGAGTGCCAGTTCTCGCCGGGGAAGATGTGGGCCACCCGGAAGTAGCCGGAGGAATGGGGCTCGACCTCGGCGCCCAGCAGGCCGCCGTCGACCCGCCTGGGACCGGGCTCGCTGCCCTCTTCCACGTAGACGTGGCCGGCCGAGACCTCGCCGCCCAGCTCGGTGAGGATGAAGTCGAGGTCGGAGCGGGTGGCGATGAAGGGCACCATCTCGCCGTAGCGGTCGCGCATCGCCTTCCAGTCCAGGCCGTGGATGGCCGGGTCGTAGAACCAGTCGCGGAAGCTCCGCCAGGCGTCGGTGTACATCTGCTTCCACTCCGCCTTGGGATCGACCTTCAGCTCCAGCTTCTCCAGGTCCAGCTTGCCGTCCCCGGGCTTGGCGCCCGCCGCGGCGTTGACGATCGCGAAATCGTCGCCCTGCCGGTAGAGGACCTTCTTGCCGTCCGTCGAAACCTCGTAGGACCGGACGCGGTCCATGATCGTGTGCTCTTTGCGGTCCTTGAGATTGAACATCTTGAGCGACGGCGGGCCGCCGGCGCCGGCGAGGTAGAAGACGGCGTCGCCGCCGGTCCGCAGCGACTGGTAGTTCGAAGCGGAGGCGGGGAGGGCCCGCACCCGGGACTCGAAACCGTCGAAGTCGACCTTCACCCGCACCGCCGGCTTCTTCGCCGCGTCGGGGGCCTCGTCGCCGGCGGCTCCGCCGCCCCGGGGCGCCGGCTGGTCCTGCGCGTCGGCGATATCGGCGACATCGGCGACGAGCGCAGCGACAGTCTCTTCCTTGCGCGGCTCCTCCTCGTCGCTCTCCGGCAGGAACAGCGCCGGGCCTTCCTTGGAGAGGATGCCGACGTAGACCCGGGTGGGGTTGGTATAGACGTAGTCGAACTCGAAGCCGCTGAAGGTCAGGTTGAAGTCGCGGTTCGACAGGAAGTAGAGATAGCGGCCCGAGGGATCGAAGGTCGGCTCGAACTCGGCGGTGAGACCGCTGGTGAGCTGGCGGGCCTTGCCCTCGTCCAGGGAGTAGAGCCAGATGGACGGCATCTGCGTTTCGCCCACCTTGGTATAGGTCAGCCAGCGGCTGTCGGGGGACCACTTGTAGTCCGTGATGTCGCCCCGGTTGGAGCGGTCGGCCTGGGTGACCTTGCCGTTCGCCACCTCCACCCACTGGAGCTTGCGGTCCTTGTCGCTGAAGGCGAGCTTCTTCGAATCCGGCGACCAGGCGGGCGGGAAGCGCCAGATGCGGCCGTCCGTGGTGACCCGCCGCTCGTCGCCCGAGCCGTCGGCCGGCCGGACGTAGACCTCGTACTCGCCCGAGCGGTCCGAGAGATAGGCGATCCAGCGGCCGTCGGGCGACCAGGCGGCGTTCATCTCGCGGACCCCGGCGGAGCCGGTCAGGTTGCGGATCTCCCCCTTCTCGGCCGGAACGGTGAAGACGTCGCCGCGGGCGGTGAGGAGGGCCCGCCTGCCGGTGGGCGAGATCTCGAACCAGTCGAGGTCCTCGGCCACGTTCTTGAAGTAGGGCAGGGTGCGCGGCAGGTCGCCCTCGACGTGAATGGAGACCTTCCGGGTCTGGCCCGACGCGGGATCGAGCACGTACAGCCAGCCGCCGTTCTCGTAGACGACGCGCTTGCCGTCGCCGCTGGGCCAGAGGACGTCGAAGGTGTCGTGATTGGTGGCCTTGCGGACCGCCTTGGTCTTCGGGTCGTAGGCGAAGAGGTTGAGCACCTTCTCGCGGTTGGACGCGAAGTAGAGGGTGTCGCCGATCCAGACCGGCTGCTGGTCGATGCCGGGATCGTCGGTGATCTGTTCCGCGCTGTCGTTGCGCAGGTCATAGATCCAGATGTCCGAAGCCCGGCCGCCGTAGTAGCGCTTCCAGCCCCGGTACTCGTTCATCACGGGCGCGAAGGCGAAGCGGTTGCCGTCGGCGGAAAGAGCGCCGATGGAGCTCTCCACCAGCTTGAGCGGCCGTTCCTGGCCGCCGGCCGCCGGCACCATGAAGGGGCGCGCGATGCGGTTGCTCCAGGCGACCCGGTGGGCGAGATAGAGGATCTGCTTGCCGTCGGGCGTCCAGTCCAGCACCTGGTTGTCGACGCCGCCGCGCGGGGGCAACGGACCGACGTCGTTGCGGAACGTGAGCTGCCGGGGCGTGCCGCCGTCGACGCCGATGACGTAGACCTGGCGGGTGCCGGAGTACTGCCCGGTGAAGGCGATCCACCGGCCGTCCGGCGAGAACTTGGGGAAGAGCTCCTGCCCCCCGCCGGAGGTCAGGCGGCGCGCCTCGCCCCCCTGAGCGCCGGCGAGCCAGATGTCCCCCCCGTAGACGAAAGCGAGGCTGTCCCCGTGGATGTCGGGGAAGCGCAGGAGACGGGTGTCCCCCTGCGGTTGCGCGGCGGCCAGCGCCGGCAGGAGCAGCAGGAGGGCTGCCGTCCAGATCGATTTGCGCACAGAAACTCCTTTCCGAGACACAGGTCTCCAAACGGAGAAGATTTACGCCGTTCCCAACGCGAAGTTTACGTCCGGTCTTCCCTCGGGTGGTGAGGGCGCTGCAGGACCACCGTCTGCGGCGCCGGGACCAGTTTGATCCCCTCCCCCTCCAGGGCGCGGAGCAGGTCCAGGTTGACGGCCTGCTGCCGGTCCATGAACGCGGCGTATTCGGCGGCGAGGATCCAGTAGACCACCTCGAAGTTGAAGGACGAGGCGGTGAAAACCGTGAAGTGGGCGCGGTCGAAGCGGACGAGGTCCCGCGTCTCGACGGCCCGGCGCGCCATCTCCGGGATGCGCTCCACGAGGTCCAGCGAAGTGCCCAGGGGGACGCCGAAGGCGAGGACCACCCGCCGCTCCTTCAGACGCGCCCAGTTGCGGACGCGGCTTTTCAGCAGCTCGCCGTTGGCGAGCACGATCTGCTCTCCCCCACGGCGCGCAGCCGCGTGGTCTTCAGGCCGATGTTCTCCACCGTGCCTGTCATGTCGTCCACCGAGATCGTGTCGCCGATGACGAACGGTTTGTCGAGGACGATCGAGAGCGACGCCAGCAGGTCGCCGAGGACGTTCTGGAGGGCGAGCGCCACGGCGATGCCGCCGATCCCCAGGCCGGCGACCAGGGTGGTGACGTCCACCCCGAGGTTGTCCAGCGCCGCCAGCAGCAGCACAGCCCAGAGGACCAGCTTGGCCACGAAGCGCAGGATGCCGGCGAGCGCGATCGAGGTGGCGTCGTGCTCCAGGCGGCGGCGCTGCCGGGCCAGCCAGAAGTCGATCGCCACGGACCCCCAGAGCGCCGCCTGGAGGAAGACGGCCACCTGGGCGGCACCCTTGAGGGTCAGCCCCTGCCTCGGGGGGAGAGAAAGGTAGAGGCTCCCCAGGTAGAGGGAGACCACGGCCATCAGCAGGATCTGGGTCCGCCGGGCGAGCTCGACGACGAAGTCGTCGATCCCGGTGGCGGTCCGCTCGGCGTTCTTGGCGAGCCGGTGGACGAGGAGCTGCCGGACGGCGAGCAGCACCACGAAGACGGCGGCGGCGATCCCGAGGGCGGTCAGCACGGAATAGGTCAGGAAATCCGGCGCAGCGGGCACAAAAAGTCGGCGCGGCCTCCGCAAAAAGCCGTCCGGGGGTTGCGGCGGCCCGGCAACAATGCTATCACTCCGTCGCTCCGAAGGCCCTTCCCTGAATTACGGGCGCTCCCTTCCCCTAAAGGACTATTTGGCATGTCGAACGCGCACGTCAGCTTCTTCGAGCAGGTGAACCGGAACTTCGAACGGGCCGCTGCTTTCACCAAGCACCCGCGCGGCCTGCTCGACATCATCAAGAACTGCAACAGCGTCTACCACTTCACGTTCCCGCTGGAGAGGGACAACGGCGACGGTCGAGGTGATCCACGCCTGGCGGGCGGAGCACAGCCATCACAAGCTTCCCACCAAGGGCGGCATCCGCTACAGCCTGGAGGTCAACGAGGACGAGGTCATGGCCCTGGCCGCGCTCATGACCTACAAGTGCGCGGTGGTGGACGTGCCGTTCGGCGGCGCCAAGGGTGGGATCAAGATCGACAGCAAGAAGTACAGCCGGCAGGAGCTGGAGCGCATCACCCGGCGCTACACCTTCGAGCTGATCAAGAAGAACTTCATCGGACCCGGCATCGACGTGCCGGCCCCGGACTTCGGCACCGGCCCCCGCGAGATGGCCTGGATCGTCGACACCTATCTCGCCTTCGCGCCCGACAAGCTGGAAGGAGCCGGCTGCGTCACGGGCAAGCCGATCGCGCAGGGGGGCATCCGCGGACGGACCGAGGCCACGGGCCGCGGCGTCGCCCTCGTCACCCGGGAGGTCTGCGGCGTCGAGGAGGACATGAAGGCGCTCGGCCTCACCGAAGGGCCTCGAGGGCAAGCGGGTGATCGTCCAGGGCCTCGGCAACGTCGGCTCCTACACCGCCTTGTTCCTCCAGCAATGGGGGGCGACGATCGTCGGCCTCCTGGAGTTCGACGGCGGCTTCTACGACCCCAAGGGTCTCGATGCCAAGGCAATCGTCGAGCAGTGGAACGCCATCCCTCGCCTGGAGAAGACGACCCACAAGCTGGTCCTTCCGGAGGGCGTCACCAGGCTCGCCAACCCCATCGAAGGGCTGGAGCTCGACTGCGACATCCTCATCCCGGCGGCCCTGGAGAACCAGATCACCGAGGAGAACGCGCCGCGGATCAAGGCGAAGATCATCGTCGAGGGCGCCAACGGCCCGGTCACCAGCGGCGCCAGCGAGATGCTCGACAAGGCCGGCGTGCTGGTCGTGCCCGACCACTACGCCAACGCGGGCGGCGTGCTGGTCTCCTATTTCGAGTGGCTGAAGAACCTCGCCCACGTGCGCTTCGGCCGCATGGAGCGCCGGTTCGAGGAGCAGGCCTATCAGCGCATTCTCGGCGCCATTAGCTCCCGCACCGGCAAGGGATTCACCGATGAGGAGATGAAAGACATCGCGTACGGCGCGGACGAGGCCGACCTGGTCCACTCCGGCCTCGAGGACACGATGGTCACCGCCTACCATCGCCTGCGCGAGATCCGTTTCCAGCACAACAATCAGGTGGACCTGCGCACCGCGGCCTTCATCGACGCGATCGACAAGATCGCGATCTGCTACCAGGACCTCGGAATCTTCCCGTAAAACCCTCACCCCCCAGCCCCCTCTCCCGACCCCTCCCTCCCTCACCGGGAGAGGGGGAGGATCGAGCTTTCCGGGATCGCGAAGTCCCGGAGCCGCACGGGGAGGCGGCGGGAGCCCCAGGTCCCCGGGGCGTTCTGGAAGCGCCCGGCGCAGGGCGTGCCGCAGGCGGCGCAGTTTCCTTCCGGCGTCAAATTCCACCCGGTGAGCACGAACCAGTCGCGGCCGATGACCCGCTCGCCGCAGCCGTGGCAGTAGGTGCTCGCCCCCTCCTCGTCGTGGACGTTGCCGGTGTAGACGTAACGCAGGCCGTTGCCCATGCCGATCCGGCGGGCGCGCGTCAGGGTCGAGCCGGGGGTGCGCGGCGTCTCCATCATCTTGTAGTCCGGATGGAAGGCCGTGAAGTGGAGCGGGACGTCCGGGCCGAGCGTCTCCGCCACCCAGCGGGTCATCCGGTCCAGCTCGGCGTCGGAGTCGTTCTCGCCGGGGATCAGCAGGGTCGTGATCTCGAACCAGACGTCCGTCTCGTGCTTGAGGTACGTGAGGGTGTCGAGGACGGGGGCGAGCTCGCCGCCGCAGATCTTCCGGTAGAAGTCCTCGGTGAACCCCTTGAGGTCCACGTTGGCGGCGTCCATGTGGCGGAAGAATTCCTCCCGGGGCTCGGGGCAGATCTCGCCGGCCGTCACCGCCACGGTCCTGATCCCCGCCGCGTGGCAGGCGCCGGCCACGTCGATGGCGTACTCGTGGAAGATCACCGGGTCGTTGTAGGTGAACGCGACGCTGGCGCAGCCGAGCCGCCGGGCCGCCGCGGCGATGACCTCGGGGGTGGCCTGGTCGGCCAGGGTGTCGATCTCGCGCGACTTGCTGATGTCCCAGTTCTGGCAGAACTTGCAGGCCAGGTTGCATCCCGCCGTGCCGAAGGAGAGGACGGGCGTCCCGGGCAGGAAATGGTTGAGAGGCTTCTTCTCGATGGGATCGACGCAGAAGCCGCTCGACCGTCCCCAGGTGGTCAGGACGATGCGGTCGTCCTGCCGGGCGCGCACGAAGCAGAGTCCCCGCTGGCCTTCCAGCAGCTTGCAGAAGCGCGGGCAGAGATCGCACTGGACCCGCCCGTTCTCCAGAACGTGCCAGTACTTCGTTGGAACGGTGTCGCCGGAGACGGGTACGTCTTTCATCGGATGAAGCTCCTCATCTGTGGAAAACCGGCGGCGGAAGGTGAGGATTCCCCCCATAAAAGCTGAGGCCGGAGAGTCGCCCCTCCGGCCTCTATTCTTCAACGGCCCGTCTCCGGAGAGACGGGGTCCGGGAGCCGTGCTACTGGCTCACCAGGGTGATCCAGTCCTCGATCGAGCCTTTGCTGCAGCCGTTCTTGCGATGGCCGTTGCCGAGGCCTAGCTGGACGATGATCTGCTCGCAGGAGCAGCCCGCCGTCTGCTGGATCGTGTAGGGACCGCTGACGCCGCCGGTCGTGTCGAAGATGCCGTCGCCGTTCGCGAGGACGTAGTGGTTGGGCTTGAGGCCCTGCGTAGGCGCCGTCTCCGGGATGACCGTGCCGAGGCAGCGGTCGTTGCAGGCGTCCGCCACGCCGTCGTGGTCGGCGTCGGCCTGATTGGAGTTGGGCGTGGTCGGGCAGTTGTCGCAGGCGTCGCCCACGCCGTCGCCGTCCACGTCCGCCTGGTCGGGGTTGGCCGTGATCCGGCAGTTGTCGGCGTCGTCGGGGTCGCCGTCGGCGTCGAAATCGCTCATCACGAAAAGCGCCAGCCCGTCATGGTCGGCCGAGCGGAGCGGCGTGGTCGGGTCGTCGTCGAAGGAGAAGGGGGCGTCGGCATTGCCGCGCGAGTGCTCGGCGCCGCGCATGAAGGGCGCGAGGCCCTGCGAGGTGACGCCATGGTCGAGCGTCTGCGCGGTGCCGTCGAAGACGAAGGAGTAGCGCTGGTCGGCCGGCTCGGAGAAGGTCTGGTTGGTGAGGTCGGGATTCACCTCGTCCGTGGCCGGGATCAGCGCTCCGGCGGGATCGGGGTTGCCGGTGACCTGTCCCATCACGTCCACGTAGCCGTCGGTGAACTCGAAGGCGTTGAAGTCGCCGATGGCGATGAGGCGCAGCCCCGGCGTGGCGGTCTGGAGCTGCTGGATGAACTGCGAGAGGCGCAACGCCTGTTGATGCCGCTTTTCGCGCACCCGCGGCCCGTCGCTGGTGTCGATCCCCGAGAGCGACCGCTGGTGGACGGCGATGACGGTGACGGGGAACGGCGCGCCGTTGCCGGTGTAGGAACCGTTGAGCACCAGCGGCGGCCGGTCGTTCAGGATGGCCGTCGTGCTGTTGAACGTGAACGTGTCGTCCTTGCCGAACTGCGCGATCGAGTCGACCTGCACGTTGTCGCGCACGAGGAAGCCGACGTCGATGCAACCGATGTCGTTGCCCTCCTCGAGGTAGGCGGTGTAGCTGACGCTCGGGTCGTCGGCGTGGATCTTGTCGGCGAGAGCCTGCAAGGTGCCGAGGTTCTCGACCTCGGACACCGCCAGCACGTCCGGAGAGCCGAGCACGGTGCGGATCTGGAGCGAGAACTTGTTCAGCCGGTCCGCGAACTGCCCCGGGGTGGCCACGTCGTCGTTGCAGGACGGGTCGTTCGTGGTGTCGAAGAGGCGGAAGAGGTTCTGGCTTACCACCGTGAGCTCGCCCGCCGCCCGCGCCCGCACCGGCGTGGGCTCGATCGTGCCCGCCACGTTCAGGCTGGTCGGCCAGATCTGGTAGTCGCTGAAGGAGAAGGCGAGCGGGCCTTCCGCTTCGATGATCACCGCGCCGGCCGCCAGTTGCACGAAGCCGAAGAAGTCGGTTTCGATCTCGAAGATCTCCGGATTGCCGTCCCAGACCGGCAGCCCCGGCAGGCCGGGATAAAGGATGCCGGGGTCGCGGAAGGCGCGCTGCGGCGCGGCCACGACCGAGGCTTCGCCGAACTGGTTGGTGGGACTGGAGACGGTGCCGTTCTCGACCCGCACCAGCATCCCCTCGAAGCGCTCCATCTCGTTCGCCGGCCGCGGCTGGTTGGGAGAGGGAACCGTGGGGCTGAAGAGAACCGGAGCGGGAAGCGGGTTTCCGGACGAGATCCTGGTCACCGTCACGCCGCCGCTCATCTCGGTCATGTTGAAGAACTCGACGACGCCGGCCTGGACGTCCACCAAGTCCCCGACCGCCACCGTTGGCGCCGAGCCGGTGAAGACGTGGACGCCGTCAGAGGTCTGCGGATCGGCATCGGGAGTCGGATCCTGGATGAAGAAGTTGTCCGGGAACACGGCGGTGACGACGTTGTTCCGGGTGAGGACCGTCTGGCCGGCGTAGGGAGAGGCCAGGCCGGAGCCCTGGATTTCGAAGATCTCGACCTCGGGGATCGGCGGCGGGATGTCTTCGCAGGCGTGGGCGCCCAGGCCGGCGAAGATGTTGGTGGCGAAGCCGTTCCACTGGATGGAGGGATCGAAGGGGTCGCCGGCGTTGGGATCGCCGCCGCAGAAGTCGGCCTTGCGGCGCAGGGTGTTGTCCGCCGTGGAGGCCAATCCCGTTCCCCATTCCGTGCCGGGGTCGAAGCCGCTCTGGCCGATGGAGTCGATGATCACCGCACCCTTGCGCAGGACCACGGCGTCGTCGCCGTTGAACCAGCCGGAGCCGTTGATCTGGTCGGAGACGGCGATGATGGCCGGGTCCGCGGCGGACTGGGCGAGGACGAAGACGTCGCCCGGGGCGACCACGCCGTTGAGGTTGATCGTCAGGCCGGCGGCGGGGTTGCCGTTGAAGAACATCTGGATCGAGTAGCCGCCGGTCGCCAGATTGATTGGGGCGCCGGTGCCGTTGAAGACCTCGATCGCCTTGTTGTTCGAGCTGCCCTCGACGTACTCGGAGATGAAGAGCTCGGTAGGCTGCGCCTGGAGGGACGGCGCAAGGAGGACCAAACCGAGCATCGCCACGGCGAGACGGAGGCCGCCCATGGTGCGGGGAGAGAGCTGCATAGAAGACTCCTATGGAAATTGTGCAAAGGAGGCGAAAAGATACAACGATAAATTCTACAACAATCCGAAGCGTAGCCCCATTCCTCGGCGTTCGGGGAGCGGATCTGTGACTTGGAGGTGACGGTTCAGGGCGCCTCTGGCTCCGCCGTCGCCAGCGCCGACAGCTCCGCGATCGACCGCACCACGCCCCCCCGCACGACATATTTGACCTTCCGCAGGTTGGCGACGTCCGCCGTGGGATCTCCGGCCACGATCAGCAGATCCGCCAGCTTCCCCTTCTCGACGGTCCCGAGGTCCTTCTCCCGCCCCATGGCCCTGGCGCCGCCGAGGGTAGAGGCGGTCAGCACCTGAACGGGGGTGAGGCCGGCGGCCTGCATGGCTTCCATCTCGGCGTAGACCGAGGGGCCGTGCAGGGTCAGGGGATTGCCGGCGTCGGTCCCCATGGCGACGGGGATGCCCGCCGCCGCCACCCGCTTCAGGTTGGCGGCGGCGATCCGCTCGCGCTCGGCGACCCGCGTTTCCCGGGACTGCAACGCGCCGGCGGGCACCGGAGAGGGGACCTGGGCCGTCTCGGCCACCCGGGCGCGGGTGACGGGATCGAGGCACCGGTTGGGATCGTCTACGGCCGGGACCTTCTGGCTGGCGGCGGCCTCGTACATCCGGAGATAGCCCCGGCCCACCGTCAGGGTGGGGCAGTAGACGGCGCCGCTCTCCTTGGCCAGGCGGAGGAACTCGTCGTCCACCGGCTGGTCCCAGACGCTGTGGACCAGGAGCTTCGCCCCGGCCCGCAGCGCCTCCTTGGCTTCCGCGAGGCCGGTGGCGTGGACGATCAGGGGGAGGTTGCGGCTCCGGGCAGCTTCGCCGGCGGCGCGCACGAAGGGGGCGGTCCGCTCGACCGGCAGGTCGTCGTCCACGATGTACCAGACCTTGACCGCTGCGGAGCCCCGCTCGGCGAGATAGCGGACGCCGGCCCGCGCCGATTCCTCGTCCGTGATGGGGAGGAACTGCCGTTCTCCCGGCACGTTGAGCCAGTGGTCCAGCGTGGAGAGCAGCGGGCCGGCGGCGGCCACGCGGGGCATGCCGGAGTCGGGCTCGGCCGCGGCCGGCAGGCCGAGGGTCCAGGCATAGCCGCCGACGTCGAAGACGGCGGTGACGCCGGAGCAGAGATGGGAACGGCCGAAGCGCTCGGGGTGGCGCGCCAGGTCGGCCACGACCTTCTCGTAGGGGTGCCGGTCCCGCGCGTCGAGGGAGTCCGGCCGGCCGTCGGCCCAGCCGGTCTGCGAGAAGTGGACGTGGGCGTCGACGATTCCGGGGGTGATCCAATGTCCGGCGAGGTCGGTGACCCGCACCCCCGCCGGCACCGGGCAGGCGGCGCGGGAGCCGGCGCACTCGATCTTCCCCTCCCGGATCAGGACGACGGCGTCCCGCACCGGGGGCGCGCCGGTGCCGTCCACCAGGGTGGCGCCCACGAGCGCGCGGGCCGGCGGCGGCACCCCCGGCAGGGCCGGGAAGGCGGTGCTCACGGCGATCTTCCAGCCCTCGGGCGTCTGCAGGAACAGCCGCTCGGAGAGGCCGGAGACCTCCTGGCCGCCGTAGCGCACCCGGTAGCGGTAGGTGCCGTAGACCACGCCGGGCCGCACCGGGGTGAGGCGGATGTCGTCGGCCTCGATGTGGTCGGGCCAGGCTTCGCCGGCGGAGGCGGCGAGGCCGGCGTAGCCGAGGTCGAACCCCTCGGGGCCGGTGCGGGCGAGCCCCTCGGACTGGAGGTAGCAGGAGAGATAGGCGTCGCGGTTCTTGTCGCGGATGGCCTGGAGGTTCTTCTCGAAGACCGCCCGGGCCGCGGCCACATCGGCCGCCGGAGAGCTTTGCCCGCGGGCGGGCGGGACGGCGGCGAGCAGCAGGGCGGCGAGGACGAGGACGGATCTCATCGCGGCGGGCTTCATCGGAACCTCCCGGTGTCCGGGGTATGGTAGCAGGCAAGGCAAAGCTCTTGCATTGAACCAACTTCCGTTGTCGGCTAGGATCAGGACCTCAAAGCGTCTGTCTAGGCAACGTCGTACAAAATGAGCCCTTCGATCGAACCGACCTATCGCCGTTCCAGCGGACTGGTCGACGTCCTCGACCGCGTCCTCGACAAAGGCCTGGTCATCGCCGGCGACATCCGTGTGTCTCTCGCGGAGGTCGAGCTGCTGACGATCCGCATCCGCCTGCTCGTCTGCTCGATCGACAAGGCGGAGCAGATCGGTCTCGACTGGTGGCGCCAGGACCCGAACCTCTCCGGGGCCGCCCGCCGGCTGTCGCTGGAGAACGAAGCCCTGAGAGACCAGGTCCGAATTTTGGAAGAGCGGGTGGCCTCGCTGGCGCTGGAACGGGAGCGTCCGGCCCGGCGGGCCAGGTCCCCGCGGCCTGCCAAGGATTCCAGGGGGTAAGCGAACATGCCGGTTGAACGTGCATCCGGTGGCACCAGCCTGATCGACGTCCTGGACCGCGTCCTCGACAAGGGCATCGTGATCGACGCCTGGGTCCGGGTCTCGCTGGTCGGCATCGACCTTCTGACGGTCGAAGCGCGTATCGTCGTGGCCTCGATCGACACCTACATCAAGTATTCGGAAGCGGTCTCGCAGGTCCCGTCGGTCTCGCGGCCGACGCTCGAATCCCGGTCCTCCGAGGAGTTGCTGGCTGAGAACGCCTCGCTGCGCGCCCAGCTCGCCGCCTCGATGGCTCGCGAGGAGACGCCGGCGCGCCGCCCCCGTTCTTCATCGAAGGGCTGACCCATGGCCAGCGTCGCGCATCTCGACGCCTTTCCTCGCGCCCGCGGCGGCGTCGGTTCCAGGGTGAAGCTGGCCCTGGTGGACGCCCTGCTGGGGGAGCGCGAGGTGAGGCCGTGCGCGGTGCTGGTCCTGCGCTGGCTGTCGCGCCACGCCGGCATCGAGCGCGCCGTATGCGCCGTGGTGGACGCCGACGGCGGGCGCCTGTCCGGGCTGACCGGCCTGGGCGTCGGCCTGACCAGCGTCGACTCCATCCAGATCGATCTGGCGGACCGCGCCCATCCGCTGGTGGTGGCCCTGGGGGAGGCGAGCCCGTCGTCTTCCCCGACTCCGGCCGCTCGGTGCGGCGGCCCTTCGAGACCCCGCTGGGCAACACCTCGTTCCATGCCGTGCCGCTGAGCGGCTCCAAGGAGGAGACGGGGCTCGGGCTCCTCCTGGTCACCCCCGGGGACGAAGGCCCCCTCTCCGAGGAGGTCCTGTGGGCGGCGGAGCTGCTGGGCATGCGCCTCGCCGCGCTCTGGTACCGGCGGGTGCAGGCGGACGAGCGGCGCCACAAGCGGGAGCGGAGCTGGCTGTTCTCCATCCTCAACGCCGTCACCGATCCCATCCTGCTCACCGACGCCGACGGCCGCATCCTGATCGCCAACATAGGGGCCGAGACGCTGCTGACGGCGGGCGACGACAAGCGCGAGGGCTGGCGCCGCGCCGTGGCCCTGAACAACATGCTGTTCTCGGCCTCGCTCTTCACCAACGCCGCCGAGACCGGGCCCACCCGCCGGGAGCTGCTGCTGGTCGATCCCTCCGAAGGCCAGGACCTCCTGTTCGAGGTGCTGAGCACGCCGGTGCCCATCCGGTTCGGCGAGACCGGCGTCGTCTCGGTGCTGCGCAACGTCGGCGACCTGCACCGCGCCACCGAGGAGATCGAGGAGAACTACCGCCGCCTGCGGGTGGCCGAGGCCGCGACCCGCGCCGAGCGCGACCGCCTGGACGTGATCCTCAACTCCGTGCTCGATCCCATCCTGGTCACCGATCCCGGCGGCAACATCGTGCGCATGAACCCGCCGGCGGAGCGGATGTTCACCTTTCCCGCCGGCCCGCGGGACGTCGAGGTGGAGCGCCGGGTGCGGACCAACGACGCGGTCTTCACCTCCTTCGTCTCCAACCTCTACACGGGCCAGAACCGGCGCTGGCGGCGCCAGCTCACCCTGCTCGATCCGCGGACCGGCGTCACGGTGCCGGTGGAGGCCATCTCCGGCCGCATCGTCTCCCGGCACGGCGAGGAGACGGCGGTGGTCACCATCCTCCACGACCTCACCGAGGCGGAGGAGAAGGCCCGCCTCTACGAGCAGATCAAGCGCCACTCCGACGAGCTCAAGGAGAAGGTCCGGGAGGCCACGGCCGAGCTGGCCGAGCAGAACGAGCTGCTGCGGCGGCAGGCCTTCCAGCTCGAGCAGGCTTCGGCCATGAAGTCGCAGTTCCTGGCCAACGTCTCGCACGAGCTGCGCACGCCCCTCAACGCCATCATGGGCTACACCCACCTGCTGCTGGAGGGGATCTCCGGCGAGCTGAACAAGCCGCAGGGGGAGAAGCTGACGCGCGTCGACGCCAACGCCCGGCACCTGCTGGCGGTCATCAACGATCTGCTGGACATCGCCCGCATCGAGTCGGGCAAGATGCCCCTCCAGATCGAGCGCATCCGTCTCCCCGAGCTCGTCGACGAGGTCATGTCCGAGGTCGAGCCGCTCATCCAGGGCACCCGCCTGGAGGTGAGCCGCAACGTGCCGCCGGAGCTGCCGGAGATCGAGACCGACCGTCAGAAGGTCAAACAGGTCATCCTCAACCTGCTGTCGAACGCCCTCAAGTTCACGCCCCAGGGCTCGGTGGCGATCCGCCTGGAGCGGGCTGGGAGCGACGAGATCTCCATCGCCGTCTCCGACACCGGGATCGGCATCGCGGAGGACAACCAGAAGACCATCTTCGAAGCGTTCGAGCAGGCGGACAGCTCCTACGCGCGGCGGCAGGGGGGGACGGGTCTGGGGCTGTCCATCTGCCGCCGCCTGGCGCATCTCCTCGACGGCCGCATCACCCTGGTGAGCCGCCTGGGCGAGGGTTCCACTTTTACTTTGTTTCTACCATGCAATCCGAGGACGCGATGAGCGGAGAGGAGTCCACACCCCTCGTGCTGGTGGTCGACGACGTCGATCACGGGCGCGAGATTTTCGCCGAGTATCTGGAGTTCCGGGGGTTCCGCGTCGCCACCGCCGCCGACGGGCTGGAAGCGCTGGAGAAGGCCTTCGAGCTGCGGCCCGACGTGATCCTGATGGACCTGTCGCTGCCGGGCATCGACGGCTGGGAAGCCACCCGCCGCCTCAAGGCGGACGAGCGGACCCAGAGCATCCCCATCATCGCCCTGACGGCGCACGCGCTGGCGAGCGCCCACGAAAAGGCTCGCGAGGTCGGTTGCAACGCCGTCGTGACCAAACCCTGCCTGCCCAAGGACCTTGAGCAGGAGGTCCGCCGCCAGCTCGAAGCGAGAGCCAATCAGGCATGAGCCCCGCGAAAGACGACGTTCCCAAGAAGGCGGCGAAGAAGCCCGCCGCCAAGAAAGCCGCTCCCAAGCCGGCCAGGACCGCCGCCCGGGAGGCCCCGGCCGCGCCGGTCCCGTTTCCCGAGCCGCCCGCCCGGAGCCGCGGCAAATACGTCTACTGCATCATCCAGACGACGGACCCCCTCCGTTTCGGGCCGATCGGCATCGGCAGCGAGCCCAACGAGGTCCACACCGTCAGCTACAAGGACATCGCCGCCGTGGTCTCCGACACCCCCCTGGAGGTCTACGACCCGACGCGGGAGAACGTGCTGGCGCACGAGCGGGTCAACGAAGCCGTGATGCGCGACTTCACGGTGATCCCGATGTCCTTCAGCACCGTCTTCAAGACCTCGGAGGACATCGTCGAGCTGCTGCGCAGCGCCTACGACGCCTTCAGCGACGTCCTGGTCAAGATGCGCGACAAGCTGGAGTTCGGCCTCAAGGTCCTGTGGGAGCCGGAGACGGTCATCCGCGAGATCGAGAAGGACGACGAGAACCTCCGCCTCCTGCGCCAGGAGATCTCGCACCAGAAGGGCTCCACCTACTTCGCCCGCATGCAGTACGGCCGGCTGGTGGACTCCCTCCTCCAGGAGCGCTCGGAGCAGCTCGTCTTCGAGATCGTCGACACCCTGAGCAGCGTCTCGGTCGCCTCCCGCACCAACAAGCCGATCGGCGACAAGATGGTCCTCAACGCCGCCTTCCTGGTGGCCCGGGACCGCGAGGCCGATTTCGACGCCAAGGTCAAGGAGATCGACACCCGGTACGAGAACCTGATCTTCAAGTACACCGGCCCCTGGCCGCCGTACAACTTCGTCAACATCCGCCTCAAGCTGGAGCGGGCCTCCGACACCGAGTGACCGCCCCATGATCATCCTCGACAGCCTCCTCATCGGCGGCATCAAGTTCGTCCTCGACAAGGTCGCCGCCGCGGTCGAGGAGGAGATGAACGACGCGACCTCCCTGCGCGAGGAGCTGCTGGCCGCCCAGATGCGGGTCGAGCTGGGCGAGATGAGCGAGGAGGACTTCGTGGAGCTGGAGCGCGACATCCTCGCCCGGCTGCGGGAGATCCGCGACGCCCAACGGGGCGAGGAGTCCGGCGCCGTCTCCCTGGGCGGCTCCGGCGGCTTCGAGGTGGACGTCACGTACCGGGGCGAGGAGGAGGGATAGAGACCCTCCGCCTCTTCGGCGGCAAGGGCGGCGTCGGCAAGACCACCTGCGCCGCGGCCGCCGCCCTCGCCGCCGCCGAGTCCGGCCGCCGCGTCCTCGCCGTTTCGACCGACCCCGCCCACTCCCTGGGCGACGCCCTGAGATTCCCCCTCTCCGGCGATCCCACTCCTGTGAAGACCCGCCGCGGCGAGCTCCTCGCCGCCGAGCTGGCCGCCGGCTCGGCCCTGGACCGCTGGAAGGCGGGGCACCGGGAGACTCTCCGCGCCATCGCTGGGCGGGGCACCTACCTGGACGAAGACGACGTGGACCGCTTCCTCGCCCTCGTCCCTCCCGGCCTGGACGAGCTGATCGCCTGGATCGAGCTCGCCCGCCTGGCGCGGGAGACCGGCTGCGACGAGCTGGTCGTGGACACCGCTCCCACCGCCCACACCCTGCGGCTGCTGGAGATGCCGGAGGCCCTCCGGAAGTTCGCCGGGGTCCTGGACCGGATGCAGGGTCGACACCGCCAGCTCGCCGCGCATTTCGGCGGGGCCTATAGACCCGACGAAGCCGACGCGCTGATCGCCGGTCTCGAAAGTCAGGCGGTCGAGATCGGGGAGAGGCTGCGCGATCAGGAACGGACCGCCCTGGTGTGGGTGATGCTGCCCGAGGCCCTTTCCATCGAGGAGACCCGGGACGCTCTGGCGGTCCTTGCCGAGGCCGGGTTGAAGGTGCGGGAGATCGTGGTCAATCGTGTGCTGCCGGCAGGGGGAGAGAGCTGTCCCCTGTGTCGGGCGCGACGGACGGTGGAGGGAGCTGCGATCGAGGAGATCCGGGAGGTCTTCAAGGAGTACGAGATCCGGTTCTTGCCGGAGATGGAGAAAGAACCGAGAGGGGTGGCGGCGTTGCGGCGGATGCCCCCGCCCGGGCCCTCACCCCCTATCCCCCTCTCCCGACCCCTCCCTCCCTCCCTCACCGGGAGAGGGGGGACGCGGTCGCGGCGGGTGTTGCCCTGGCTCGACGATCTCGTCCCTTCCTCCACGCGCCTCCTCCTGTTCGGCGGCAAAGGCGGGGTCGGTAAAACGACCTGCTCCGCGGCGGTGGCCCTGGCTCTGGCGGAACGGCGCAGGGGCAAGCGCATCCTTCTGATCTCCACCGATCCGGCCCATTCTCTCGGTGATGTCCTGGAGGCGCCCCTCGGGGACGCTGAGAGCGCCCTGCCTGGCGCTCCCCCGGGGCTCCGGTTCCGGGAGCTGGACTCAGGGCACGCCTTCGAAGACTGGCGCGAGCGGCACGGCGGTCAGGTCGAGGAAGCCGTGGGGGTCTTCACCGGCGAGAGCTCCGGCGTCGGCGACCTCATGGACCTGACGCCCCCGGGGTTCGACGAGCTGATCGCCGTCTCCACGCTCCTCGACGCCGTCCTCGGCGAGGGGGAGGCGGCCTACGACCTCGTGGTGGTGGACACAGCCCCCACCGGGCACGCCCTGCGTCTCCTGGAGATGCCCGGCCTCGCCCTCACGTGGGACCACTATCTCCTTTCCCTGCTGCTCAAGTACCGCGAGGCGGTACGGCTCGGCAGCATGGCCTCTGAGCTGGTAGACCTCTCGCGCAGCCTCAAGGGGCTTCAGGCCCTGCTCCGTGACCCGGAGAAGACCCGTTTCGTGGCCGTGACGCGGGCCGCGGAGCTGCCCCGGCGGGAGACCGTTCGCCTGCTCCGGGCGTTGCGGGAGCTGGAGATCGCCGTCCCGGCCGTGGTCGTCAACGCCGTGGCGCCGCCCGGGTGCGCGCGCTGCGGCGGACCGGCCGGCGAGGTGGAGACCCTGCGCAAAGACCTGTCCCGGGCCGGCCTTGAACGCTGCGCTATCATCAAGGCCCCCGCCGAGTTCCCTCCGCCGCGCGGCGTCCGGCGGCTGGCCGATTGGGCGCGGGCCTGGGAACCAGAAACGGAATGAGCACGGCGACCTATCTCTATTGTCTGGTGCGCGGCGACCGCGAGCCCGCCGTCGCGGCGGCTCCCGGCGGGCTGCCGGACTGCGCTCCTCCCCGCGCGCTGGCCGTGGAGGATCGGCTCTGGCTCGTCGTCGCCGACGCGCCGCTCCCCAGGTACAGCGGCGAGTCCATCCAGGAAAAGCTGTCCGACCTCTCCTGGGTCTCCGACTGCGCCCTGGCCCACGAGGCCGTCGTCGAGCACTTCGCCGACGCTGAAGCCGTCCTCCCCATGAAGCTGTTCACCCTGTTCTCGTCGGATGAGCGCGCCCTGGCCCATGTGCGCGGCAGCCGGGAGCGCCTCGACCGGGTCCTGGACCGCGTGGCCGGCCAGGTCGAGTGGGGCGTGCGCATCCATCTGGACGAGGCGCGCGCCCGCGAGGTGATGGCCGAGCGGGCGCGCGGCGGCGACGGACGGCAGGGCGCGGGCACCAGCTTCCTCCTGCGCAAGAAGGTGGAGAAGGACGCCTCCCGCGAGCTCATCGCCCAGCTCCGGGAGGAGATGGACACGGTCTTCGCCTCCCTGGCCGCCGTGGCGTCCGAAGCCGTCCGCCGCGAGCCGGCGGCGTCCCCGGAAGCGGGCGGGCGGCTGCTCCTGGACGCCGCGTTCCTGATCCCCGCCGCGCGCGGCGCGGAGCTTGAGGCGGCCGTCGAGAGCTGCGCCGCCCGCCTGGCTCCCCAGGCCTGCGACGTCACCCTCACCGGTCCCTGGCCCCCCTACCACTTCATCGAGGAGGCGCGATGAGCCGGACCGAGGGACCCGTGGGAATGGATCTGCTCGAGACCAGCGACATCTCCCTGCTCGACACCGTGGATCACCTGCTCAACCAGGGTCTCGTCGTCAGCGGCGAGGTGATCATCGGCCTGGCCGGCGTCGATCTGATCTACCTGCGGCTCTCCGCCGTGCTGTGCGCCGCCGACCGGGTGCTGCCCCCGGAGTCCGCGGATTGAGCTCCGTCCTCTATCTCTATGCCATGGTGGACGGCGAGCCGTCCGGTCTTCTCGGGGAGGGAATCGCGGGCGAGCCTCTCCGCCTCGTCCGCTTCGGCGAGCTGTGGGCGGTGTTGGGAGCTCTGGCCGCGCCGCCCCGGCCGGACCGGGCAACCCTCCAGGCCCAGAGCGCCGTGGCGCGCCGGCTGGCCGACCGCTTCCCGGCTCTCCTGCCGGCCCGCTTCGGCGAGCGGGCGCCGGACGAGGCCACCTTCGCCAGCCGTCTCGCTCCCCGCGCCGGGGAGATCGCCGCGGCCCTGGAGCTGGTCCGGGGGTGCGTCCAGATGACCCTGCGGGTGTTTGGTGAGCCCGAGCCCGTCCCATCGGTGGAGCCGGAGGGCGGCCCGGGCGCGCGCTACCTCGCCGCCCGGCTGCGGGAGGCCGAAAGGTCGCGCTCCCTGCCGGAGATCGAGCCCTTGCAAGAGATCCTCCGTCCTCTCCTCCGGGCGGAGAAGATCCGGCGGCACGATGCGGGACGCCTCCTGGGCACCGCCTACCACCTCGTCCCCCGGCCGCGGACCGACGCCTATCTCGCCGCGCTGGAACATGCCAGGAGCCGGCTCGCCGGGCGCCGGATCGCCGCCACGGGTCCCTGGCCGCCCTATGCCTTCGCGCCGGAGGCCGTGCCGTGAGCCAGCGGGAGGAGATCGCCCTCCAGATCCAGGAGCTGGAGGACCTGCGCGCCGAGATCGAGCGCCAGGCCACGTCCCAGGCCCCGCGCTGGAACGCGGACCCCGAGGAGGTGCAGCGCTCGGTGGCCCGCTTGGTACTGGCCCTGGTCGAGTTCCTGCGCAAGCTGATGGAGCGCCAGGCCATCCGGCGCATGGAGGCGGGCACCCTCAACGAGGAGGAGATCGAGAACCTCGGCCTCGCCCTCATGAAACTGGAAGAGACCCTCCACGACATCGCCCGCCGCTTCGGATTGAACCCCGAGGATCTCAATCTGGACCTCGGCCCCCTCGGGAAGTTAATCTAGCCCCCGCTTCTTTGAGATCGCCCCCGGCCGACGAAGGCTGCAGCTTCGCTGGGGACGCGCCGCGCCCCCGGGATCTACGGCCCAGCCCCGGCGGTCCCGGGCCCTGTCCTCGAAAAGGGCGGTTGCGCCCCGCGAGGGGGCGGTCCCGCCCTCCGGAGGGGCGGATCTCCCCTGACGGGGGGCGTCCTCGCCCCCGTTGGGGCCAGCCCGCCCAGGTGAGGGGCGGCTCAGCCCTCTGAAGGGGTGCCCTCGCCCTCGGCAGGGGCGGCTCTGCCCTGGCGGGGGCCGGTCAGCCCTCGCGGGGGGCGGGCCAGCCCTGCCGAGGGGGCGACCTGATCGGTCGCGGGCAACCGCAGCGTCAACTCCCCCGCAGCCTCCAGGACGCCGCTGGCGCACTTCCTGTCCGCCGGAGCTTCGTGAAGGATCCAGGGCGATTCTCCGGGGCAGAGATACAATTCCCGGAATGGATGACTGGCGACAGAGGATTCAGTCCAGAGATGACGTCTGCCAGGGCGAGCCTCACATCAGCGGTACGAGAATCATGGTCTCCGTGATCCTCGACAACTTGGCGGAAGGGCTTTCTCCTGAAGAGATCGTCTACGAGTATCCCCCGCTGACAGTGGAGGATGTTCGGGCCGCCATCGCCTTTAAAGCCATTTTAGTGGGCAAGTAGGCCCTCCGAACCGTCCCTTCAGGGACAATCGTGGGTAGCCCCACGGTTTCAACCTGGGGCGGCGAAGGGCAGGACCTGACCTCGCCAGGATGCTCAGGGCGGACCTCGCTCTGGCGGCATCGCGGAGCGGCCACGACGGACCCGCTTCCGCCCAGGTTGAAACCGTGGGGCTACCTGCGGATGTCCCTGAAGGGACGGTCCTGACGAGCCTGGCGGGTCTCTCCCGTTGACTTTCCCCCCTTCGCTGCTATGATTCGCTGGAATTCGTACCGATTCAGTCCTGTTTTGGGAATCGGGAAGTAGAGGGCAGGGCGCAATGATCCGCATCACCAAGCAGACAGACTACGGAATCGTGCTTCTCACCCATCTGGCGGCGAACCCGGGGCGGCATTACAACGCTCCCGAGCTCTCCGCCGAGGCGCGGCTGCCGCTGCCCATGGTGAGCAAGATCCTGAAGCTCCTCGCCAAGGAGGGCCTGCTGGACTCCCATCGCGGCGTCAAGGGCGGCTACAGCCTGGCCCGGCCCGCCGAGGAGATCTCGATGGCGGAGATCGTCGCCGCGCTCGAAGGCCCGATCGCCATCACCGAGTGCATCAGCGTCGAGAGCGACTGCTCCCACGCGCCGCTCTGCACGGTGAGCGCGAACTGGCGCCGCATCAACGAGGCGGTGCGCACGGCCCTGGAGGGCATCTCCCTGGCGGAGATGGCCCATCCGCTGCCGCCACGGGAAAAGCTGGTCACGCTGGGCCGGGGCGCCTTCGCCGCCGTCCCGCACGCGCAGGAAATCTGAAGCTTTCAAGCTTTTTTGAGATAGAGGGAAACATGCAGACCGAGACCAACACCATCGAGCAGTTCGCGACGCAGGAATACAAGTTCGGCTTCGTCACCGAGGTCGAGCAGGAGACCTTCCCGCCCGGACTGAACGAAGACGTCATCCGGATGCTCTCGGCCAAGAAGGAAGAGCCGGAGTGGATGCTCGAGTGGCGCCTCAAGGCCTACCGGCACTGGCTCACCATGGAGGAGCCGACCTGGGCCAACGTCCACTACTCGCCGATCGACTTCCAGTCGATCGCCTACTACGCCGGCCCCAAGGCGAAGGGCTCGGGCCCGAAGAGCCTGGACGAGGTGGATCCGGAGATCCTGAAGACCTACGAGAAGCTGGGCATCCCGCTGCACGAGCGCGAGATGCTGGCCGGCGTGGCCGTGGACGCGGTGTTCGACAGCGTCTCGGTGGCCACCACCTTCAAGGGCAAGCTGGCGGAGATGGGCATCATCTTCTGCTCCTTCTCGGAGGCGGTGCGCAACCACCCCGAGCTGATCCAGCAGTACATGGGCTCGGTCGTCCCCTACACCGACAACTTCTACGCCACGCTGAACGCGGCGGTGTTCTCCGACGGCTCGTTCGTCTACGTGCCGAAGGGGGTGCGCTGCCCGATGGAGCTGTCGACCTACTTCCGCATCAACGCCCGCAACACGGGGCAGTTCGAGCGCACGCTGATCATCGCGGACGAGGGGGCCTACGTCTCCTACCTGGAGGGCTGCACGGCGCCGATGCGCGACGAGAACCAGCTCCACGCCGCGGTGGTCGAGCTGGTGGCTCTCAAGGGCGCCACCATCAAGTACTCGACGGTCCAGAACTGGTACCCGGGCGACGAGCAGGGCCGGGGCGGCATCTTCAACTTCGTGACCAAGCGCGGCAAGTGCGAGGGCGCGCATTCCAAGATCTCCTGGACGCAGGTGGAGACCGGCTCGGCGATCACCTGGAAGTACCCGAGCGTGATCCTCAAGGGAGACCACTCGGTGGGCGAGTTCTACTCGGTGGCTTTGACCAAGGGGCGCCAGCAGGCGGACACCGGCACCAAGATGATCCACATCGGCAAGAACACGAAGAGCAACATCGTGTCGAAGGGCATCTCGGCCGGCGAGGGGCAGAACACCTACCGCGGCGCGGTGCGCATCCTTAAAGGTGCGGACGGCGCGCGCAACTTCTCGCAGTGCGACTCGATGCTGATCGGCGACAAGTGCGGCGCCCACACCTTCCCGTACATCGACGTGCAGAACCCGACCGCCCGCATGGAGCACGAGGCCACGACGTCGAAGATCGGCGAGGACCAGATCTTCTACTGCAACCAGCGCGGCATCTCGACCGAGGACGCGGTGTCGATGATCGTCAGCGGCTTCTGCAAGGAGGTCTTCCGCGAGCTGCCCATGGAGTTCGCGGTCGAGGCCCAGAAGCTGCTGGCGGTGAACCTCGAGGGGAGCGTTGGTTGATATGTCTGACAGGGAGAATGAGACCGCAATGCTTGAGATCAAGAATCTGCACGCTTCCGTGGAGGGCAACGAGATCCTGCGCGGGATCGACCTGAAGATCGGTGCGGGCGAGGTGCACGCCGTCATGGGGCCGAACGGCTCCGGCAAGAGCACCCTGGCCCGCGTGCTGGCCGGTCAGGAGGACTACGAGGTCACCGCCGGCCAGGTCCTTTTCGACGGCAAGGACCTGCTGGAGATGGAACCCGAGGAACGGGCCCGCGAGGGGGTCTTCATGGCCTTCCAGTATCCGGTGGAGATCCCCGGGGTGAGCAACACCTACTTCCTCAAGGCGGCCCTCAACGCCGTGCGCAAGCACCGCGGGCTGCCGGAGATGGACGCCCTGGAGTTCCTCAAGATGGTACGCGAGAGGATGAAGCTGGTGCAGATGGAGGAGACCCTCCTCAACCGGCCGGTCAACGAGGGTTTCTCGGGCGGCGAGAAGAAGCGCAACGAGATCTTCCACATGGCCGTCCTGGAGCCGCGCCTGTGCGTCCTCGACGAGACCGACTCCGGGCTCGACATCGACGCCCTGCGCATCGTCGCCGACGGCGTCAACGTCCTGCGCTCGCAGGACCGGGGTTTCCTGGTGATCACCCACTATCAGCGGCTGCTCAACTACATCGTCCCGGACTCCGTGCACGTGCTGGTGGACGGCCGGATCGTGCGGTCCGGCGGCAAGGAGCTGGCCCTGGAGCTGGAGGAGAAGGGTTACTCCTGGCTCGAGGGGATGGCCCCTGAGAAGCCTGTGCCGGTGGGCGCGTGAGGAGATGGCGATGACCGTTTCGGAGATCCGGGAAAACGCCATCGAAGGGGCCGGCGGCTATCTCGCCGAGTTGGAGCGCCTGCAGCGCGAGCAGCCGGACGGCCAGCCGGCCTGGGTCCAGGCCCTGCGCCGCGTGGCCGCCGAGCGTTTCGCCGCCCTCGGCTTCCCCTCCCTCCGCCAGGAGGAGTGGCGGCTGACCAACGTCAGCCCCGTCGTCAAGGGGACCTTCCACCGGCCGGAGAGCGATCCCGACGCGCTGGACCTGGTACAGATCACGCCGTTCGACTTCGAGGCCGCCGCGCGGCTGGTCTTCGTGGACGGGCGCTTCTCCTCCCGGCTGTCGTCGGCGGAGGGCCTGCCCCAGGGGACGGTGGTGACGAGCCTCGCCGAGGCCCTGCTGCGGATGCCGGAGAAGGTGGAGCCCTGGCTGGGCCAGCTCGCCAGTCTCGACCACTCGTTCGTGGCTCTCAACACCGCGTTCCTGCACGACGGCGCCTTTGTCTGGCTGCCCCGCAACGCGGTGGTGGGGCCGGTCCACCTGCTGTTCTACTCGTCGTCCGCCGAAGATGGCCGGGCTACGGTCTCGTTCCCCCGCAACCTCGTCGTCACCGGCGAGAACAGCCAGCTCACCATCGTGGAGACCTACATCGGGCATGGCGAGTACTTCAACTGCCCGGTGACCGAGCTGGCCGTGGGGGCCGAATTCCAGCGTCGACCACTACAAGGTGCAGCGCGAGAGCCGCGACGCCTTCCACCTCGCCACCTTCCAGCTCCTGGGCGGCCGGGACTGCACGCCCAGCTCGCACTCGATCTCGATCGGCGGCGCGCTGGTGCGCAACGACGTCAACGCCGTGCTCGACGGCGAGGGGATCGACTGCATCCTGAACGGTCTCTACCTCGCGGACGGCCGGCAGGTCGTGGACAACCACATGCGGGTGGAGCACGCCAAGCCCCACTGCGCCAGCCACGAGCTCTACAAGGGTGTGCTGGACGGCAAGGCGCGGGCGGTCTTCAACGGTTTGATCCACGTCCATCCCGGCGCGCAGAAGACGGACGCCAAGCAGTCGAACCGCAACCTGCTGCTGTCGAAGGACGCCATCGCCAACTCCAACCCGCAGCTCGAGATCTACGCCGACGACGTCAAGTGCACCCACGGCTCGACCGTGGGCCAGCTCGACGACGATGCCATCTTCTATCTCCGCTCCCGGGGTATCGGCGCGGAGGCGGCGCGGAGCCTGCTGACCTACGCCTTCGCGAGCGACATCGTGGAGCGCATCAAGGTCGAGCCCGTGCGGCGCGATCTCGAGGAGCTCCTGTTCGCCCGGCTGCCCCAGGGCGACGTCGTCCGGCAGGCGGTCTGATGAGCCAGGCCGTCCATTCGTCCGTGGTGCTGGAGAGCGGACAGGCCGTCCCCTCTCCGGCCTATGACCTCGCGCGGGTGCGCGCCGACTTCCCCATCCTCTCGCGGGAGATCAACGGCCGGCCCCTGGCCTACCTGGACAACGCCGCCTCCACCCAGAAGCCGCTGGCCGTGCTGGACGCCATCGCCGGCTGCTACACGGGCTACTACGCCAACGTCGAGCGCGGCGTCCACACCCTCTCGCAGCTCTCCACCGAGGCCCGCGAGCGGGCGCGGGAGACCGTCCGCCGCTTCCTCAACGCCCCGAGCGTGGAGGAGGTCATTTTCGTGCGCGGCGTCACCGAGGGGATCAACCTGGTGGCCGGGAGCTGGGGACGGCGGAACGTCGGTCCGGGCGACGAGATCCTGATCACCGGCCTGGAGCACCACTCGAACCTCGTCCCGTGGCAGCTCCTGGCCGAGGACCGCGGGGCCGTCCTGCGCGTGGCGCCCCTGGACGACCGGGGCGAGGTCCGGCTCGACGAGTTCGAGCGCCTGCTCTCCCCCCGCACCCGGATCGCGGCCTTCGCCCACATCTCGAACTCCCTGGGCACGATCAACCCCGTGCGGGAGATGTGCGGGATGGCCCGCCGGGCCGGCGCCGTCACCCTGATCGACGGCGCCCAGTCGGCGCCCCACTTGGCCGTGGACGTCCAGGCCCTGGGCTGCGACTTCTTCACCTTCTCCGGGCACAAGGTCTACGGCCCCAGCGGCATCGGCGTGCTCTGGGGGCGGCGCGAGCTGCTCGACGCCATGCCTCCCTGGCAGGGCGGCGGCGGCATGGTGCGCACCGTGACCTTCGAGAAGACCACCTACGCGCCGCCTTTCCACCGCTTCGAGGCCGGTACCCCCTTCATCGAGGGCGCGATCGGCCTCGCCGCGGCCCTGGACTACCTGACCGGCCTCGGTCTTCCCGCCGTGGCGGCCTGGGAAGGCGAGCTGCTGGGCCTGGCCACGGAGCGGCTCCTGGAGGTCCCGGGCCTGCGGATCGTCGGCACGGCCCGCGAGAAGGCGGCGGTGATCTCCTTCGCCATGGAGGGGATCCACCCCCACGACGTCGGCACCATCCTGGATCAGGAAGGGATCGCCGTCCGCGCCGGGCACCACTGCGCCCAGCCGGTTATGGCCCGCTTCGGCGTGCCGGCCACCACCCGCGCCTCCTTCGGCGTCTACAACACCCCCGAGGAGGTCGAGGCCCTGGCCGCGGCCCTGCGGAAGACGCGGGAGCTTTTCGGATGAGCGACAGTCTGCGCGATCTCTACCAGGAGGTCATCCTCGACCACAACCGGCGGCCCCGGAACTTCGGCCCGCTGCCGGAGGCCAACCGGCAGGCGGAGGGGTACAACCCCCTCTGCGGCGACCGGGTGACGGTCTTCCTCGACGTGGAGGACGACCGCATCCGCGACGTCCGGTTCGAGGGCGCGGGCTGCGCCATCTCCACCGCCTCCGCCTCTCTGATGACCGAGGCCCTCAAGGGGCTGAGCGTGGAGGAGGCGCGCAGCCTCTTCCACGACTTCCACGAGCTGGTCACCACCGGGGCGAGGGAGGGCTCGCCGGAGCTGGGCAAGCTCGCCGTCTTCAGCGGCGTGCGCGAGTTCCCGATGCGGGTCAAGTGCGCCACCCTCGCATGGCACACCGTGCTGGCGGCGGTGGAAGGCAAGGGCCAGCCCGTTTCCACGGAGTGAAATCGCATGGAAGACCTCAAAGAAGAAACCATGGCCGAAGCCGCCGATCCCGCCGATCCGTCCGACCTCGAGAACGGGATCGTGGAGGCCGTGAAGACCGTCTTCGACCCCGAGATCCCGGTCAACATCTACGAGCTGGGGCTGATTTACGACATCGACATCCAGGAGGGCGGGGTGGTCCAGGTCAAGATGACGCTCACCTCCCCGGGCTGCCCGGTGGCCGGGAGTCTTCCCGGCGAGGTCAAGGAGAAGATCGAGACCGTCCCCGGCGTCACCTCCGTCGATGTCGAGCTGGTCTGGGACCCGGCCTGGAACCCGTCCATGATGTCGGAAGCGGCACGTTTGACGCTGGGGATGTTCTAGGAACAGACATCTAGTTGCCGTTCGTGGTAAAGTCCCGGCGTGACCTGTTCCGCCGAAACAAAACCTGTCTGGGATCCCGGATCCGAAGAGACCCTCGAGGAGTTCCTGCGGCGGATGAGCCCCCGCCTCCAACTGCTCCTCCGCAACTGCCGCATCCCGTTGCAGGACGCCGAAGACGTCCTGCAGGAGACCTTGGCCGGCGCCTTCAGCCGCTGGGACACCATCCGGCACAAGGAGGCGTGGCTGATCGGCACCCTTCGCTACAAGTGCTACGTCTACTGGAAGAAACAGCAGGACGACCTGCTGGAGCCGGTGGACCCGCCGGTCCTGGAAGGGCTCGCCCCGGCCCTGCCGCCCGATCAGACGCGGGAAGAGGTGCGCTGCGACCTGCGGAGCCTGACCCGCGGGCTCGACAAGAGGCACCGGGCCGTCCTCTGGCTCCGCTACGGGCTGGGCCTGAGCGCCGACGAGGTGGCCGAGCGGCTGGGATACTGCCCCTCCAGCATCCGGAAGCTCGCCCTCCGTTCCATGGCCCGGCTCCAGAAGCGGGTAGGCTCCTGAGGGGCCCGAGGCTGGACCAAAACCTGCATGTGTGACATGGGAGAACGCGGTCGGACCTGGGGAGGAGTATCCTTCCCTTGTTTCCTGGACCCGGGCCGCCGTGCGGCGGCGCCGAACGAAAGAGATCCCCTATGCGCACACATCCCAATAACACCAACCCGGTTGTCCGGCCTGTGGAAGATTTACGTCCCGAGGAGGCGAAGAACGCTGCCCGCCTGGCGGAAGCGCGCCGCCTCCAGCGGCAGAGCGAAGACCTTCCCGCGCAGGCGAAGAACATGGACGCCATGGGCCGGCTCGCGGGCGGCATCGCCCACGTGTTCAACAACCTGCTCACGGCCATCGCCATGGAGACCGAGCTGGCGCTCGCCCGCCTGCCCGGCGACGACCCGGCCCGCAAGCATCTGCGGGAGATCGAGAAGGTCGGCCAGCGCGGCGCGTCCCTGGCGCGGCAGCTCCTGGCCTTCAGCGGCCGGCAGGTCCTGCACCCGAAAGTCGTGCAGCTCAACCATGTCCTGACCGGGCTGGAGGAGAGGGTCCGGCGTTTCCTGGGCAACGAGATCGAGCTGCGGATGGAGCTCTACCCCGATCTCGACCGGGTCTCCATAGACCCCGAGCAGTTCGAGCAGGTGGTGATGAACCTCGTCTCCAACGCCCGCGACGCCATGCCCGAGGGGGGCCGGCTGAGCCTGGAGACGGCGAACGTCGATGCGCTGCCCGCGAACGCGCTGCAGACCGCGCGGCCCGGCCGCTGGGTGCTGCTCAAGGTGAGCGACAGCGGTCCGGGGATGGCCGACGACGTCCGCCGCCAGGCCTTCGAGCCGTTCTTCAGCACCAAGGGGGGCATGGAGATCACCGGCCTCGGGCTCTCCATCGCCTACGGCATCGTCGCCCAGTGCGGCGGGCAGATCGTGGCGGACAGCGAGCCGGGGAGCGGCGCCCGCTTCCACATCTATCTCCCGAGCGCCGAGGAAGGCACCGCCGTCGAAGGCGCCGAGGCCCACCGCGAGGTGGGGGACTGGGAGACGATCCTGATCGTGGAGGACGAGGAGAACGTCCGCAAGCCGCTGATGCAGATCCTCGCCAACCGCGGCTACAAGGTCCTGGAGGCCGCCGACGCCAAGGAAGCCATCGAGATCAGCCAGCAGCACACCGGGCCGATCCACCTCATGGTGACGGACATCCTGATGGACGGCCTGAGCGGGGTCGAGCTGGCGGAGCGCCTCTCCTTCCGCCGTCCCGAGATGCGGGTCCTCTTCGCCACCGGCTACCCCGCGGGCCTCACGGAAGGCGCGAACCTCGGCGGCGAAGCCAACCTCCTCCGGAAGCCCTTCAGCGGCCGCGAGCTGGCCGCCAAGGTCCGCGAAGTTTTAGAAGGCGGGGACTGACCCGAGAAGCAGGGCGCGATAAATCGCACCCCTACAACGCGAACGGAGTTGTAGGGGCGTAATTCATTGCGTCCCTTTCCCTTCTAGCCTAGGCGTACTTCGTCCACTTCCAGATCTCCTGGAACGTCGGCTTCTTCCCGTGCATCAGGATGCCGACCCGGTAGATCTTGGAGCAGAACCAGACCATCCCGATCACGAAGGCGATCGTCAGGGCGTACGCCAGGGCGAGCTGCCACCAGGGCGGCATCTCGATGGCGATCCGCAGCGGCATCAGCAGCGGCGTGAACATCGGGATCAGCGAGAGCACCGTCGCCATCGTCGAGTTCGGATCGTTGATCACCGGGTACATCACCGTCACCGGGATGACCACGAAGATCACCGCGATGCTGGCCGCCTGCTGGGCCTCCTGGAGGTTGTTGAAGGCCGAGCCGATCGCGGCGTAGATCGTCGCGTAGGCGAAGAAGCCCAGGATGAACAGCAGGCCGAAGTGGAGCAGCATGGGGCCGGCCAGTTGCGGCAGGTTGACGTCCTTCGGCATCAGGGCGATCGACGCGGCCACTCCGGGCGCCGAGAGCACCGCCATCGTGCCGAGCCAGATGCCGAGCTGCGTCATGCCCACCAGGCAGACGCCCAGCAGCTTGCCCATCATCAGCTCGAAGGGCGTGATGGCGGAGATCAGCACCTCGACGACCCGCGAGCCCTTCTCCTCGAGAACGCTGGTCATCACCTGCTGTCCCCAGATCAGGATCGACATATAGAGCATGAGGAAGAGCACGACTCCGAGCACCATGCCGCCGAGGCCCGCCTCGGCGCGGCTCCCCTTGGCCGAGACCCGCTGCGTGGCGAGCTTCACCGATTTGGTCAGCTCGTCCACCCGCTCCGGATCGATGCCGGCCTCCTGGAGGCGCGCCCGCCGCACCACCCAGGAGAGGTCGTCCTTCAGGGCGTCCTGAGTGAACACGTTCGACACGCTCCGGGCGTGATACTCCACCCGCTCGCCCGCGAACACCGCCGGGCTGATCCACACCCAGGCGTCGATCTCCTTGTCCAAGACCTGCCGGTCGAGCGCCTCGCGCTGTTGCTGGCGGTTCGCGGCCGGCTCCTGAAGGGTGACGTTGAAGCGGGCCATCTGGGACTCGTCCACCGCCACGCCCCGCTCTTCGTTCATCTTCTGACCCTGACGGGAGTGGAGCCGCCGCTGCACCTCCGCGCCGAGGCGCCCCGTCTCGTCCACCACCACGATGTCCTGGCTGGTCTTCGACTTGGACATCAGCAGGGCGGGCAGCAGCGTTATGCCGCCGATGAACAGGGGGAGGGCCAGCGTGGCGATCCAGAACCCCTTGGTCTTGACCCGCTGGAGGTACTCGCGCTTCAGCACCACGAGGATGTTCTCAAGCCGCATCGCGCACCACCTTCATGAAGATCTGCTCCAGCTCCGGTTCTTCGGAGCGGAACTCGTGGACCTGGAGGAACTCGACCATCCGCCGCAGCGTCTCGGATCCCGAGGCGTCCGGCTTCAGCATCAGCTTCACCACGCCGTTGTTGGCCGCCATGGTCTCGACCTCGGGCATCTGGCGCAGCCGCTCCAGGTCGCCGTCGGCCACCAGCCGGTAGGCGTTGCCGCCGACCTCGCGCTTGATCTGCCGGAGCTCGCCCTGGAGCACGGCCCGGCCCTTGGAGATGAGGCAGATGTGGTCGCACATCCGCTCGGCCAGCTCCATGCCGTGGGTGGAGAGCACGACGCTCTTGCCTTCCCGCCGATAGCTCTCCAGCAGCTCGCGAAACAGCTCCTGGTTGATGGGGTCGAGGCCGGAGAACGGCTCGTCGAGGATCAGGAGGTCCGGCTTGTGGAGCACGGTGCCGATGAGCTGCACCTTCTGCTGCATGCCCTTGGACAGCTCCTCGATCTTGGACTTCGCCCACTTGGCGAGGTCCACCCGTTCGAGCCAGCGGTCGATCTCGGGCACGAGCTCGGGCCTTCTTGAGCCCGCGGATCTCGCCGAGGAACACGAGCTGCTCGTGGACCGTCATCTTCCTGTAGAGGCCGCGCTCCTCGGGGAGGTAGCCGATGTTCCGCAGGTCCTTGGGGGTCCGGGGATGTCCGAACACCATCACCTCCCCGGAGTCTTCGGGAACGATGTTCATGATCATGCGGATGGATGTCGTCTTGCCGGCCCCGTTGGGCCCCAGCAGCCCGAAGATGCTGCCCGGAGGCACCGCCATCGAGACGTCGTCCACCGCCACGAAATCCCCATACGTCTTGCGGACGTTGCGCAGTTCGAGAATGGGTGTCATGTGGTTCGTCCTTTTCAGACGGGGACGCGTCCCCGGGATTGGGCTCCCGCGCGCACCCGTCCGTAAGGGTAGTACGTAGGGGGAGGCTAGGGGTTTAGAGGATGGTAGCTCAATCCAGCCAGACCTTCCCGTAGCCCAAGATCCGCCCTGTCGAGACATGGCAGTTCATCTTGGGGCGGGCCGCCTCGAGGAGGGCCGAGCTGAAGTCCGCCGGAGGGCTCTCGCCGCGCCGTTCCGCTACGACCTCCCTCCGGAGCGGGCAGATGGGCGGATCGTCCGGATGCCAGCCAAAGATGTCCGCCTTGAGGTCGTTCAGGGCCTGGGCGAAGGCCTTGTACGGCAGGCCGGTGTCGAACCAGATCCCCAGCAGGCCGAGGTGACGGTGGTTGTCGTTGTCCGCCAGATGAAAGGTATGGTCGCCGGACTCGTCGATGTAGAGGCGGTGCCGTGTCCGGTCCACGCGGACAGGCTGTTCCAGCGAAGACGGACGCAGTGTCTCCGGGTCGCTCCGTGACGGGGGCGAGTCGTGCAAGGTCATGTCGCGAGTCGTCTTTGAGCGAGCGCATGGTAGCATGGCTCCCTGCCCGTGTCGTGGGGAGACGCGAACAAGACTTCGGGAAGAACGCCGAAGGTGGCGAAAAGAGGCTTGACGTCGGAGGGAAAGTACTCTATTCTCTCCTCAATGCGGCGACCACCGCAGGTGGATAGCCCGTAAGGGCTAGCGTGAACTGGGCTCCTTGACGGAGCCCTTTTCATTTTCAGGCATTCCCTCCGGCGTCTCCTTCCCTTCGGGAAACGTGCCATTCCCTCCGGAGAACGTCGTCCGAAAGGCGCTCCCGGAGCCGCGGCGGCGATCTTGCTTCCTTTTAGATAGAGTGCACGCCGGAGGAGGAGACATGGAAGACGGGAAAGACGATGCGGTGACGTTCGCGGATCTGGGCATCTCGGAGCCGATCCTGAAGGCCATCACGGAGGTCGGGTACGAGGCGCCGACGCCGATCCAGGAGAAGACCATCCCGCCGCTGCTGGCCGGACGGGACCTGATTGGGCAGGCGCAGACCGGCACCGGCAAGACGGCGGCGTTCGCGATCCCCATGCTGGAGAAGATCGACATCGGGAGCCCGGAGGTCCAGGCGCTGGTGCTCGCCCCCACCCGCGAGCTCGCCCTCCAGGTGGCGGAGGCGATCCATACCTATTCCAGATACCTGGGGCGCGTGGGCGTGCTGCCGGTCTACGGCGGCCAGCCCATCCAGCTCCAGCTCAAGCGGCTCGACCGCGGCGTCCAGGTGGTGGTGGGCACGCCGGGCCGGATCATGGACCACCTGCGGCGCGGCTCGCTCCGCCTCGACGCCGTCCGCTTCGTGGTGCTCGACGAGGCGGACGAGATGCTGCGCATGGGCTTCATCGAGGACGTCGAGTGGATCCTCGCCCAGGCCCCGGCGGAGCGGCAGACGGCCCTGTTCTCGGCCACGGTGCCGCGGGAGATCCGGCGCATCGCCGAGCGGCACCTGAAGGACCCGGTGCCGATCGAGATCGAGCACAAGACCCTGACGGTGCCGGCGATCGAGCAGCGGTATCTCAACGTGTCGCCGCAGCAGAAGCTGGACGCCCTGGCGCGCATCCTGGAGACCGAGTCCACGGAGGCGGTGCTGATCTTCACCCGCACCCGCATCGCGGCCTCCGAGGTGGCCGAGCGGCTGGAGGCCCGGGGCTACGCCGCCGAGGCCATGCACGGCGACATGAACCAGGTGCAGCGCGAGAGCGTGATCCGCCGCCTGCGGTCGGGCCAGGTGGAGATCGTGGTGGCGACCGACGTCGCCGCCCGCGGCCTGGACGTGGAGCGGATCAGCCACGTGATCAACTACGACATCCCTTCGGACGTGGAGGTCTACGTCCACCGCATCGGCCGCACGGGGCGGGCGGGCCGCTCGGGCGTGGCGGTGCTGTTCATCTCCCCGCGCGAGCGGCGGATGATGAACGAGATCGAGCGCTACACCGGCCAGCGGATCATGCCCATGAGGATGCCGACCCAGGCGGACGTGGCGGCGCGGCGGATCGCCCTGTTCAAGGACAGCATCCGCCAGAGCGTGCAGGAGGGGGATCTCGACCTCTATCTGTCGCTGGTGGAGGAGCTGGTGGAGGAGGGGCTGGAGCTGGCCGAGATCGCCGCCGGCGCCGCCCGTCTGGCCCGGGGAGACAGGCCGCTGGAGGTGGAGGTGGAACCCGAGGCGGAGCAGGTCGCCCGCACCGAGGATGGAATGGTGCGGCTGTTCCTCGGCGCCGGCAGTTGGGCCGGGGTGCGGCCGGGGGACATCGTCGGCGCCATCGCCAACGAGGCCGGGGTGCCGGGCAAGGCGATCGGCTCGATCGACATCTACGACCGCTTCACCTTCGTGGAGATCCCGGCCCAGTACCGGGACCAGGTGCTGGAGAGGATGGCCCAGGCGACGATCCGCGGCCGGCCGGTGAACATCCGGGTGGCGACGCCGGAGCGGCCGGACCGGGGGCAGCGCCCCGGGCCGCCCGAGAGGCGGGGGCGCCGGCCCGACGACGGCGGGGAACGCCGCCCTGCCGGGAAACGGCCGTCGGGAAGGTCCGGAGGGCCGCCGCCCCGCAGCCGGCGCGGGTAGCCCCGCCCCCCCTTGCCCCCCTTTCGGAGTACCCTGTAAGAAATCTCTGGGAGGTGCGTTCCTATGGGCGAAGGAGAAAGGAGGGCAGGAGGCGTGCAAGCCGCAGCCTATGACAGACCGCTCAACGTCGCCCCAGGAAGCCTGGAAACCCTGTTCCGGGAGCACCATGGGGCGGTGTACCGCGCGGCGTACCGGATCACCGGCAACGCCATGGACGCGGAAGACGTCCTGCAAACCGTTTTCACACGTCTACTGCGGCGAGAGGAGCAGCCGGATCTATCGGAGAGCGCAGGGAGCTACCTGCATCGGGCCGCGGTCAACGCCGCGCTCGACCTGATGCGGCGGCGCAAGCGGACCCGCAGCGTGGACCTGGACGAGGTGGGCGACCACCTGATCGACACCAAGGAGCCCGGTCCGGAACGCGCGCGGGGCAGCCAGGAGCTGAAAGCCCGGCTGCGGGAGGCGATGTCCCGCCTCTCCCCCCGCCAGGCCGAGATCTTCACTCTCCGGTATATCGAAGGGCTGGGCAACCTGGAGATCTCCAGGATGCTCGGCGCCTCGCAGACCTCCATCGCCGTGTTACTGCACCGCGCGCGGCACCGGCTACAGAAAGAGCTGGGGTCGCTTGAAGGAGAAATGTCATGAGCCTGTTCAAGAAGAACGACGACCTCCTGGACGACGCCGTCGCCCAGGTGGCCAACGAGCCGATCGACCCCAAGCAGGTCGACGAAGCGGCGGCCCGCGTCTGGGCGCGGCTGTCGCACGGCGCGGCCGCCGAGGCTCCCGCCGCGGCGGTGGCCGAAGCTCCTGTCGCCGGCAGTCTGCACGGCTGCGAGGATTTCCAGACGCTGATCCCCGCCTACCTGCGGGGTGAGCTGTCCCCGGCGCGCGCCCTGCTCGTCGAGGATCACACGCGGAGCTGCGTCCCCTGCCGCCGGGCGCTCCGTGAAGCCCGCGAGGGCAAGGTGGCCGCCGAGCGGCATCCCGTCCGCAAGGAGCGGAACCGCACGGCGTGGTTGGCCGCGGCGGCGGTGCTCGCCGTGGCCCTGGGCTTCGGCGTGTTCACGCTGATCCAGGAGATGCTGGCCGGCGGCGCCAACATGGCGAGCGTCCAGGCGGTGGAGGGGACCCTCTACCGCGTGTCCGGCGATTCCAGCCAGCCGATCGGCGCCGGCGAGAGCATCGACGAGGGCGACGAGATCCGCACGGCCAAGGGCTCGACGGCCCTGGTCCGCATGGCGGACGGCTCCATCATCGAGATGGCCGAGCGGGCGAGCTTCGTCTTCGACGCCGGCCGCAAGGGCAACACCATCGAGCTGGAGCGCGGCAACGTCATCGTCCACGCCGCCAAGCAGCGGGACCGCCACCTGTTCGTGGCCACCCGCGACGCCCTGGTCTCGGTCGCCGGCACCATCTTCGCCGTCAATACCGGCATCAAGGGCTCCCGCGTGTCGGTGGTCGAGGGCGAGGTGCGCGTCGAGCAGGCCAAGCGCGACGCCATCCTCCACCCCGGCGACCAGGTGACGACCCACGCCAGCGTGGAGCGGATCCCGGTCAAGAGCGAGATCGCCTGGAGCCGCAACGCCAAGCAGTACGAGGAGCTCCTGGCCGAGCTGACCGCCCTGGGCAAGGAGATCGACGCCCGGGTGGCCCGCCCCGGCCTGCGCTACTCGACCCGTCTGCTCGACCTCGCCCCGGCCGGTACGACCATCTGGATCGGCCTGCCGAACCTGTCGCAGAGCCTGAGCCGAGACGCAGACGATCCTCGACGAGAAGATCGCCGAGAGCCCGTCGCTGGCCAAGTGGTGGGCCGACACGCTGCGGAGCTCGGGCAACGAGCAGAAGTTCCGCGAGATGATCGAGAAGATCGGCGACCTGGGCCGCAACCTCGGCGAGGAGATCGCGGTGGCGATCAACGCCGACGGCGAGCACGGGGAGGACGGCCTGGTGCTGCTGGCCGAGGTGGCCAACGAGGCGGCCTTCCGCGCCACGCTGGAAGCCGAGCTGGCCAAGATCAACACCCGCGAGGGCAAGCAGTCCCTGGTGATCGTCGACGACCTCGCCACGGCTCCGGCCGGCGGCGACGCCATGCTGCTGTGGATCGGCAACGGCCTGTTCGTGGCCTCTCCCAGCATCGACCAGATCCGTACGATCGCGGCCGGCGGCAGCGGTTTCGCCTCCTCGCCGTTCCGCGCCAAGATCGCCCAGCAGTACCACGACGGCGCCGGCTGGCTGTTCGCGGCCGACCTCCACTCGCTGATCGAGAAGGGGCAGGCCGAGGAGAGCGAGGAGGACCGTCAGACCGCCGAGCGTCTGGGCATCCTGGACCTCGAGCACTTCATCGTCGACCGCCGGGAGATCGACGGCCGGGCCGAGACCCGCGCCGCCCTGACCTTCAGCCAGCAGCGGCGCGGCGTAGCCTCGTGGATCGCCGCTCCGGCGCCCATGGGGAGCTCGCCTTCTTCTCGCCCTGACACAAACCTGGCGGCGGCTTTCGTCGTAAAGAGCCCGGTGGCCATCGTGGACGAGCTGTTGAACCTGAACCCCGAGTTCGCCCAGGAGCTGGAGAAGCTCCGGAGCGAGACGGCTTCGACCTGCGCAACGACCTCGCGGCGCCGCTGGGCGGCGAGGTGGCGTTCGGGGTGGACGGCCCGGTGCTGCCCAAGCCCTCCTGGAAGCTGGTGGCCGAGGTCTACGACCCGGCGCGCCTCCAGCAGACGTTCGAGAAGATCGTGGCCCACGTCAACGACCGAGCTGCGCAAGGACGGCAAGGGCGACCAGCTCCAGATCGTGACCACGGAGTCCGGCGGGCGGACCTACTACGCGATCCGCTCGGCCGGCGCGCCAGTTCGAGCTGAACTACGTCTTCGAGGACGGCTACATGGTGGCCGCCCCGAGCCGGGCGCTGCTCGAGCGGGCGATCCAGCACCGCGAGTCCGGCGTGACCCTGGCGACGCACGCCAAGTTCCGCGACCTCCTGGGTCCGGACGGCCAGGTGAACGTCTCGGCGCTGGTCTACCAGAACCTGGCGCCGCTGGCGAAGTCGGCGGGCAAGGTGATCCCGGACGCGGCGAAGAAGGGTCCGCACGGCGGCCCCGACATCGTCGGCATCCTGGCGGCGCAGGGCCCGACGCTCTACTACGCCTACGCCGAGGCTGACCGCATCGTCTTCGCCGGCAGCAACCAGAACCCGCTGGGCCTCAACCTCGGCACGCTGGCCGGCGTCGGCGGCCTGCTGGGGATGATGAACGACGCTCACGGGCAGGCCTACGAGCAGGAGGAAGCCCGGTAACGGGAAACCCCCGGGCCCTGGAGGAGAATGGTCATGTCGAACGCAACGCAGCCGATCATCGAGCTCCAGGGCCTGGAGGTCCGTTTGCGGGCGGCCGATCCTCAAAGGGTTGACCGCCTCCCTCTCCGGCCGCTGCATCGGCCTCCTGGGACCCAACGGGGCGGGCAAGACGACGCTGCTCCACACCCTGCTCGGCTTCCACCCGCCTATCGCCGGGACGGCCCGCGATCTTCGGCCAGGACATCCAGACCGAGATCGCGGGCCATCCGCGGCCTGATGGGCTACATGCCGGAGAACGACGCCTTCATCGCCGGCATGACCGGCGTGCGCTTCGTCCGGCTGATGGCCGAGCTCTCGGGCCTGCCTTCCGAGCAGGCGCTCGAGCGCGCCCACGAGGCGCTCTTCTACGTGGGCCTGGGCGAGGCGCGCTACCGCAAGGTCGGCACTACTCGCTGGGCATGAAGCAGCTCGCCAAGCTCGCCCAGGCGCTCGTCCACGGGCCGCGGCTGCTCTTCCTCGACGAGCCCACCAACGGGCTCGACCCCGCGCCCGCGAGCGCATGCTCAAGCTGATCCAGCGACATCCGCGACGCCGGCGAGATCCACATGATCCTCTCCTCCCACCTGCTGCGCGACGTCGAGGAGTGCTGCGAGGAGGTGCTGGTCCTAAGGACGGCCGGATCGCCACCTACTGCAACCTGGAGGAGGAGCGCCGGGCCAACCGCAAGTTCCTGGAGCTGGAGTTCGCGGGGCGGGGAGGACGGCTCCTTCGCCGCGGCGGTCGAGGCCCTGGGCGCCGAGATGGCCGTCGGGGGCAAGCAGCGCATCAAGCTGGTGCTGCCCGAGGGCGTCGAGGTCCGCGACCTCTACGGCTCGCCGCCGAGCGGCAGGTGCAGATCCGCCGCCTCGACTACAAGCCGGATTCGCTGGAGGACATCTTCCTGAAGGCGATGGAGTGGATATGGAGGTCCCCGCCAATGGCCGTCTATGAGCGCAACTACCGGCGGCTACCAGGGGCCGACTGACCCCGGCATGGTCGCGCTTCCTGGTCCTCCCCCGCTATGCCTTCAAGACGTCTTTCAGAGCCAGTCTGTTCGTGGCGTTCTTCACGCTCTGCTTCGCCGTGCCGTTCGTGGGGCTGATCCTGATCTACCTGCACCACAACATCGCGGCGCTGAAGTTCATGAGCCTGCCGCTGGCCGAGCTGAAGAACGCGCTGCCGATCAACGGCAAGTTCTTCCTTTTCGGCCTGGAGTTCCAGGGCGGGCTGGCCTTCCTGCTCGTCGCTGTTCGTGGGGCCCGCCCTGGTCGCCCCCGACCTGCGCAACAACGGGCTGCCGCTCTACCTCTCGCGGCCGTTCTCGCGCGCCGAGTACGTGCTGGGCAAGATGTCGGTGCTGGTGATCCTGCTCTCGCGATCACCTGGGTGCCCGGCCTGCTGCTCTTCTTCTTCCAGAGCTACCTCGAAGGCCGGCTGGCTCCGCGAGAACGCCGGCATCGCCTTCGCCATCTTCGTGGGGAGCTGGGCCTGGATCCTGGTCCTCGCCCTGGTCTCGCTGGCCGTCTCCGCCTGGGTGAAGTGGAAGCCGGTGGCGCGGGTGGCGCTGATCGTGGTGTTCTTCGTCTTCATCGGCTTCGCCGAGGCCATCGAACGAGGCCCTGAACACCTGGTGGGCCTGGATGCTCTCCATCTGGGTGGCTATCCAGAACGTCTGGGCGTCGCTGTTCGGCCTGGCGATGGATCGGCGAGCTCGCGGTGCCGGTCTGGTCCGCCTGGGTGACCCTCGTGGCCTGCTGCCTGCTCTGCCTGTGGCTCCTCTCCCGCCGCATCCGGGCGTACGAGGTGGTGCGATGATCGCTCAGAGGAGCGCTAAAAACGCCGCGCGCGAGGGCCGGGTCGTCTTCGAGAACGTCTCCAAGTTCTACGGCGAGGTGCTGGGGGTCAACCGGGTGAACCTGTCGATCCCGCCCGGCATCACCGGCCTGGTGGGGCCGAACGGCTCGGGCAAGACGACCCTGATGAACCTGATGACCGGGCTGATCCGCCCCACGCCGGGGCCGGATCTCGCGTGCTGGGCATCGCGCCGGACGACCCCGAGGAGCTGTTCCGGCTGGTCGGCTACTCCACGCAGTTCGACGCCTTCCCGCCGGGGCTGACCGGCTTCCAGTTCGTCGAGTCGCTACCTGCGGGTGCACGGCTTCAGCGCCAAGCCGAGGCCGAAGCGCATGACCTGGAAGGCGATCGAGCGGGTGGGCCTGACCGAGGCCGCCGGCCGCAAGGTGGCCGGCTACAGCAAGGGCATGCGCCAGCGCATCAAGCTCGCCCAGGCGATCGCCCACCAGCCCTCGGTGCTGGTGCTGGACGAGCCGCTGAACGGCCTCGACCCCATGGCCCGCGCCGAGGTCATCGCCCTGTTCCGCGAGCTGGCCGACGGCGGCCTGCACGTGATCGTCTCCAGCCACATCCTCCACGAGGTGGACCTGATCTCGGACCAGGTGGTGCTGCTCAACGGCGGCTACATCGTGGCCGAGGGCGAGATCCCCGGCGTGCGCGACGAGATGGAGGAGCAGCACCCGGTGCAGGTGCTGGTGCGCTGCGACCGGCCGTCGCTGCTGGCCGCGCGCGTCTTCGAGCAGGACCACGTGGTCGAGGCGCGCATCCACGACGACGGCAAGGGCCTGCTGGTGCGCACCCGCGACGCCGACCGCTTCTATCTGCTGCTCAACGAGATCGTGCTGGACAACGGCCTCGGCGGTCGAATCCGTGGATGCCGGCGGACGCCGACGTGCACGCCGTCTACCAATATCTGATCGGCTCGACGGAGAAAAATCGTGAGCGAGACCGACGACCCTATCCGCGGCGGTCCGCCGCCCGGAGCAGCCTTCCCTGGGGCCAATGGTGGCGCCAGGTCCTGGCCATCATGCGCCTGGAGCTGCGCAAGGGCTTCCGGCGGCGCTCGGCCTCTTCCTGCTGGCCCTGAGCCCGCTGTTCATCCTGTTCATGCGGCTGCTTCTTTCCTCCGAAGTCGTCCGGGACCCCAGCGACGTGGCCGAGGCCACCGAGTTCTTCGCCGGCATCTATCAGGCCTTCATCCTGCGGATCGTCATCTTCCTGGGCTGCGTCGCGATCTTCGGCAACCTGATCCGCCGCGAGATGCTCGACCGCAGCCTCCACTACTACTTCCTGTCGCCGGTGCGGCGGGAGCTGCTGGTGGCCGCCAAGTACCTGACCGGCCTGATCGTCGCCTTCGTCCTCTTCTCGATCTCCACGGCGGTAGCGTTCCTCCTGGCCTATCTGCCCCATGAATCGAACGCCGTCCGGCAGCTCCTCTTCAGCGGGCCGGGGCTGGGCCATCTGGCCTCCTACCTGCTGGTGACGTTCCTGGCCTGCGTGGGCTACGGCGCGGTCTTCCTCGTCTTCGGGTTCTTCTTCAAGAGCCCGGCGATCCCGGCGCTGGTGGTGTTCGGCTGGGAGGGCATCCACTTCCTGCTGCCGCCGCTGCTGAAGAAGGTGAGCGTCATCCACTACCTCCAGTCCCTCTGCCCGGTGCCCATCCCGGCGGGGCCGCTGGCCGTCATGGCGGACGCGCCGTCGCCCTGGGTGGCCATCCCCGGCCTGCTGGTGCTGGCCCTGGCGCTGGTGACGATCTCGGCGCTGAAGATCCGGAACATGGAGATCACCTACGACGAAGCGTAGGCGAAGGACCTGAAGGACGTAAAGGACCTCAAGGACCCAAAGGACGAGGGGGCGCTTCTCGTTCTTGGGTCTTTCCCGCTGTTCTGATACCCTCCCCGCCCCGGCCGGATTTTCCTCCGCGTTTCCTACCGTTATCCAGGTGGCCATGACTCCGCACGAGCGCATCCGCAACTTCTCGATCATCGCCCACATCGACCATGGGAAATCCACCCTGGCCGACCGCATCCTGGAGGCGACCCATGCCGTCTCCGAGCGGGAGATGATGGACCAGCTCCTGGACGACATGGACCTGGAGCGCGAGCGGGGGATCACCATCAAGGCCCGCGCCGTTCGGCTCTTCTACCAGGCCCGGGACGGCCAGACCTATCAGCTCAACCTGATCGACACGCCGGGACACGTCGACTTCTCCTACGAGGTCTCGCGCAGCCTCGCCGCCTGCGAGGGGGCGCTGCTGGTGGTGGACGCGGCCCAGGGGGTGGAGGCGCAGACCCTGGCCAACGCCTACCTGGCGGTCAACGGCAACCTCCACCTCGTCCCGGTGATCAACAAGATCGACCTGCCGGCGGCCGATCCGGACCGGGTCAAGGAGCAGATCGAGAACGTCATCGGCATCGACGCCCACGACGCCGTGCTGACCTCGGCCAAGGCCGGCATCGGCATCGAGGACGTGCTGGAGCGGGTGGTGAGCGACATCCCGCCGCCCCAGGGCGATCCGGAGGCGCCGCTCAAGGCCCTGCTCTTCGATTCCTGGTACGACCCCTACCGGGGCGTCGCCTGCATGGTGCGCGTCGTCAACGGTACGCTGAGGAAGGGGGACAGGATCCTCCTCATGGCTTCCGGGCGGACCTACGACGTGGACGAGCTGGCGGTCTTCAACCCCAAGCCGAGCCCGGTCGAGGAGCTGTCGGTGGGCGAGGCCGGGTTCTTCTACGCCGGCATCAAGGATCTGATCCAGGCGCAGATCGGCGACACGGTGACCCACGCCAACCGGCGGGCGGAGTCGGCCTACCCCGGCTTCCAGGAGGTCAAGCCGATGGTCTTCGCCGGCCTCTACCCGGTGAGCGCCGACGACTACGAGGACCTCCGCGACGCGGTGGACAAGCTGCGGCTGAACGACGCCTCCTTCTCCTTCGAGCCCGAAAGCTCCGGCGCGCTGGGGTTCGGCTTCCGCTGCGGCTTCCTGGGGCTGCTCCACATGGAGATCATCCAGGCGCGCCTGGAGCGGGAGTTCGACCTCGACCTCATCACCACGGCCCCGGGCGTTCGCTACGTGGCCCACACCACGGACGGCGCGTCGCGGGAGATCGAGAGCCCGTCGAAGCTGCCGGACCCGGGGAAGCTCGAGTTCCTGGAGGAGCCGTACATCACGGGCACCATCATCACCCGTTCCGAGTACGTGGGCGGCATCCTCAAGCTCGCCGAGGAGCGGCGGGGGGAGCAGAAGAGCCTCCAGTACCTGACCACGGACCGGGTGCTCATCGAGTACGACTTCCCCCTGGCCGAGGTGATCCACGACTTCTACGACCGCCTGAAGTCGGCCTCGCGGGGCTACGCCTCCTTCGACTACCACATGAGCGGCTACCGCCGGAGCGACCTGGTGAAGCTGGACATCCTGATCAACGGCGAGCCGGTGGACGCTCTGTCGCTGATCGTCCACCGCGACAAGGCCTACGTGCGGGGCAAGGTCCTGGTGGAGAAGATGAAGGACCTGATCCCCCGCCAGCTTTTCGAGGTGGTGCTCCAGGCGGCCATCGGCTCGCGGATCATCGCCCGCGAGAGCATCCGGCCGATCAGCAAGAACGTCCTCGCCAAGTGCTACGGCGGCGACATCACCCGCAAGCGCAAGCTCATCGAGAAGCAGAAGGAAGGCAAGAAGCGCATGAAGCGGGTGGGCCGGGTCGACATCCCCCAGGAAGCCTTCCTCGCCGTCCTCCGCGTCGATTGAACTCCGGGACCCGGGAGGTGGTCACAGATTGTGACCACCTCCGCGCAAACCTCTGCAAGTAAATAGCTTTCAGGAGATCGAGGTGGTCACGATCGGTGACCGCCTTCCTCCGGGGGCAACTTCCCTCGCCTTCCCGCGTATCAAGGGGGAAGCCGGGCGTGACGATCGTCCCGGCTTCCGCTATCCTGAAGTAGTTCATCTCAGCCCGATACGCAACTCAACCGAGGAGGATGGAATGATCCGGAAGACCTTTGTCTGGCTGCTCGTGGCCGGCTTCGTGAGCGCCGCGGCTTCGGCGCAGACCGCGGACGAGCTGATCGAAAAGAACCTGCAGGCGTCAGGCGGCAAGGAGAAGATCGAAGCCGTCAAGTCGGTCCGCATGAGCGGGAAGATGGTGATCCCGCAGGGGATGGAGATCCCCGTGACCGTCGAGTTCAAAGACCCCGACAAGCTCCGCTCCGAAGCCACGCTCCAGGGCATGACCATGGTGCAGGCCTTCGACGGCAAGAGCGGTTGGAAGATCGAGCCCTTCATGGGCAAGAAGGATCCGGAGCCGATGTCCGAGGAGGAGATCAAGCAGGCCCGGCAACAGTTGGACTCCATGGCCCCCCTCTCCAAGTACAAGGAGATGGGGCACACCATCGAGTACGTGGGCAAGGAGGAGCTCGAGGGCACTCCGGTCTACAAGCTCAAGCTGACCCGCAAAAGCGGCGACATTGCCTACATCTACCTGGACGCCGAGAGCTATCTGATGGTCAAGATGGCCGGCAAGACCAAGGTCCAGGACCAGGAGATGGAGAGCGAGTCCGCCATGGGCGACTACAAGGCCGTGGACGGCATCCTCTACCCGCACTCTATCGAGACGCAGCTCAAGGGTATGCCGGGCAAGATGGTGATGAGCTTCTCGAAGATCGAGGTCAACCCCGCTATCGAGGACTCCCGTTTCGCCATGCCCGCCGCGACCAAGAAGGAAGAGGCGGCGCCTCCCAAGCAGTGAGAATTCCTGGAGGAGACGGCCGCCGCTCCGTCTCCTCCAACTTCCTGATTTCGACAAGGGGATGAGTATGCGCAGATCCAGGATGATCCTCGGTCTCGCGGCCGCCGGGCTCTCGCTGGCGGCCGGGGCGGCGCGGGCCGCCGAGGTGGAGATCGACTCGAATACCTTCGGAGGGTTGGAGGCCCGTTCCATCGGGCCGGCCACCATGAGCGGGCGCATCGCCGCCATTCAGGCGGTGGCGGAGGACCCGCTGACCATCTACGTGGGCTCGGCGAGCGGCGGCGTCTGGAAGACCACCGACGGCGGCGTAGCCTGGAAGCCCATCTTCGACGAACACACGCAGTCCATCGGCGCCATCGCCATCGATCCCCGCAACCCGAAGAACGTCTGGGTGGGGACCGGCGAGTCCTGCACGCGCAACAGCACCTCGGTCGGCGACGGCCTCTACAAGTCGGCCGACGGCGGCGACACCTGGCAGCGGGTGGGCCTCGAGAATTCCGAGCGCATCGCGGACGTCCTGGTGCACCCCGGCAACGGCGACACGGTGTGGGCCTGCGCCACCGGGCATCTCTGGGACAGCCACGAGGAGCGGGGCGTCTACAAGACCACCGACGGCGGCAAGACCTGGAAGCGGACGCTCTACGTGGACGCGGACACCGGTTGCTCCGATCTCGCGATCGATCCCCAGGACCCGTCGATCCTGTACGCCGGCATGTGGCAGTTCCGCCGCAATCCGTGGTCGTTCCATTCCGGCGGCAAGGGGAGCGGGCTCTTCAAGTCGACGGACGGGGGCGAGACCTGGCGGCCCGTGAAGAACGGCCTGCCGGCCGGCGACAAAGGGCGGGTGGCGGTGGCGGTGGCGCCGTCGCGGCCCAGCGTGGTCTACGCGCTGGTGGAGGCGGAGAAGACGGCGCTCTACCGCTCGGACGACGTGGGCGAGAGCTGGCGGGAGATGAACGCCTCGTTCAACATCCAGGCGCGTCCGTTCTACTTCTCCCACCTGGCGGTGGACCCGACGGATTTCAACCGCGTCTACAAGCCGGGCCTGTCCCTGACCTTCAGCGTGGACGGCGGCAAGAGCTTCACCTCCGCCTTCGGCCTGGACAGCTTCGCGGCGGGCGTGCACAGCGACCATCACGCGCTGTGGATCAACCCGAAGAACCCGTACGAGATGGTGCTCGGCACGGACGGCGGCGTCTACGTTTCCCATGACCGCGCGCGCCATTGGCGCTTCGTCCGGGCGCTGCCGGTGTCGCAGTTCTACCACATCAGCTACGACATGCGGCGGCCCTACCGCGTCTACGGCGGCCTGCAGGACAACGGCTCGTGGTCCGGCCCCTCGGCATCCATCGGCACCATCCAGAACCGCGACTGGTTCAACGTCGGCGGCGGCGACGGCTTCTACGTCTTCGTCGATCCCACCGACCCCGACCTCCTCTTCTCCGAGTACCAGGGCGGCGAGGTGACGCGCCGGCGCATCTCCACGGGCGAGACCAAGGAGATCAAGCCGGTGCCGCTGGCGGGCGATCCGCCCTACCGCTTCAACTGGAACACGCCGATCCACATGAGCCCCAACGAGCCGGGGACGATCTACATCGGCTCGCAGTTCCTGTTCCGCTCGCGGGACCGGGGGGACTCCTGGGAGCGCATCTCTCCGGACCTCACTACCAACGACCCGAAGAAGCAGCAGCAGCGGCAGTCGGGAGGCCTGAGCATCGACAACTCGTCGGCCGAGAACCACACGACGATCTTCGCCATCAGCGAGTCGCCGAAGAACGGCAAGGTGATCTGGGTGGGGACGGACGACGGCAACCTGCAGGTGACGCGCGATGGCGGCGCCACCTGGACCAACGTGGCGGCCAACGTCACGGGCCTGCCGAAGGGGACGTGGGTCTCTTCGGTCGAGGCCGGCCGCCACGACGAAGGGACGGCGTTCGCGACCTTCGACGGCCACATGACAGGCGACATGAAGCCGTACGTCTACCGGACGACCGACTTCGGCAAGACCTGGACGCCGCTGACGACTCCCGCCCTCTCCGGCTACGCCCACGTGGTGCGGCAGGATCTGGAGAACCCGGACCTGACTTTCCTCGGCACCGAGACGGGGCTGTTCGTCTCGGTGGACGGCGGCGCCCGCTGGGCCCGCTTCACGGGCAAGCTGCCCAAGGTGGCGGTGCGCGACCTGGCGATCCATTCGCGGGACGCGGACCTGATCATCGCGACGCACGGCCGGGGCGTCTACATCCTGGACGACATCACGCCGCTGCGGAGGCTGCGCCGCGAGGCGCTGGAGGCCGACCTGGCGCCGCTGCCGTCGCGCCAGGCCGTCATGACGATCCCCGCGGGGCTGCAGGAGTTCGGGGGGGACGACGAGTACCTGGCTTTCAACCCCGAAGAGGCCGCCACCATCACCTACTACCTGAAGAAGCGGCACATCGTCGGCGAATTCAAGGTGGAGGTCTTCGACGCCCAGGGCAAGCTCATCTCGACCCTGCCGGCGGGCAAGCGCCGGGGCATCAACCGCGTCCAGTGGCCGATGCGCCTCGCGCCGCCCAAGCTGCCGCCCGCCAATTCCCTGGTGGTCGGCTCGATGTTCGCGATGCTCGGCCCCCGGGTGCTCCCCGGCGCCTACACCGTCAAGCTCACGCAGGGTGAGAAGACCTACTCCACGCAGGTGGAGCTGGTGCCCGACCCCCGGGCCACCCACTCGGACGAGGATCGCCGGCTGCAGCACGAGACGGCGATGGCCCTCTACGCCCTGCTCGGCCGCCTCACCTACGTCGCCGAGACCGTGGAGAGCCTGGAGACGGCCGCCTCCCAGCGGGCGGAGAGCCTGCCCAAGGGGGACCGCCTGCGCCGCCAGCTCGAATCCCTGCGGAGCGAGCTGGGGACCTTCCGGGCCACGCTGGTCGCCACCGGTCCGGGCGGCTGGCTCTCCGGCGACGAGCAGCTCCGGGAGAACATGGCCAAGCTGTACGGCTCGGTCAACGGCTACGACGGCCGGCCGTCGAAGTCGCAGCTCGACCAGATGAAGTTCCTGGGCGGCGAGTTGGAGAAGGCGGAGGCGCGGCTGGAGGCGCTCCAGCGCGGCGAGGTGGCGGCCGCCAACCGCGAGCTGGAGAAGCGGAAGCTGGAGCCGCTGAAGGCGAAGAGCCGCGAGGAGTGGGAGACGGAGGAGGGCAAGCGGGCCGCCGTCCTGCCCCTCTTCTTCCCGAATCCGCTCCTGGGGTTCTGAGACAAAAGAAAACGGGAGGGGCTTCGTGAAGCTCCCTCCCGTCTTCAGATCGAGCTGAAGGCCGGCGAACGGCTCAGGCCAGACCCTGGCGGCGCTCTTCCAGCAGCTTGCGCATGATCTTCTTGCGGGCCTGAACGGCCTTGCGCTTGCGCTTCACAGAGGGCTTCTCAAAGTGCTGGCGCTTGCGCAGCTCGGTCAGAATCCCCGACTTCTCGACCTTGCGCTTGAAACGCCGCAACGCGTTCTCGAAGCTCTCTTCCTCGCGCACGTGCACAACGGGCATCCGAATCTCACCATCCCTTCTTTGCTCTGATGGTCCCTCCGAGGGGACAGGGGATCAAATGTCGCTCAAAGAGCGGCGAAAGTCAAGTCGAGCTGCGCGAAGGAGCGGGGGCCGGCGGGGGCTGGCGCGGCGGCCGGCGGGGCTCGGGCGGCGCGGCTCCCCCGGCCCCTCCTCCCGGCTGCAGGGCGTCGAAGTCGTGGAGGTAGACGAGGAAGCGGTCGCCCTCCTTACGGAACCAGACCGCGGCGGCCGAGCCGCGGGCGTCCTTGGGATAGAACCAGCCGGCCACGCCCCGCTCCGGCCAGGTGCGCACGTTGTGGAGGTTGGGCTGGCCGAGCAGCTTGCGGACCTCCTCCTGGTCCATCCCCTCCCGTACCCGCGAGAAGGTCTGCCGGGTCATGTAGCGCCGGGCTTCGGCGCGGGCGAGCTCCTCGCGCAGGCGCGGGTTGTCCGGGTCGATCGCCAGGGCTTCCTTGTAGATGTCGATGGCGCGCTGGTAGTCGCCGCCGCGCTCGATGAACTCGCGGGCGAGGCGGATCTCCTCGTCGCTGCGCATGCGGATGGCCGCCTGCTGGCGGGGGTTGAGGGGCTCGCCCTGGACGGGCGGATCGGCGTTGATGTGCTCGACGAGGCGGCGGTAGAACTCCCGGGAGAGGGCCTCGGTCTCCTTCGCGAAGGCCTCGTCCGCCTTGCCGCCGGCCAGGCGGGCCCGGCGTTCGTCGAGGGTCTGGCGGGTCTGCTGCAGCCACGCCCATTCCGCTTCCGAGGCCGAGCCGCCGCGGACCGCCTGGCCGTCGCCCGGCTCGGGGCCGCACGCCGTCCATACGCCGCCGAAGCAGAGGAAGACGCTCAGAAGCGCCGCTGGCCTTGGAAACATCACCGGTCTCATACCGCGCGGCCGGACGGTAGCACAGGGCCCGAAGGGGGACAAGGCAGGCCGCCTAAGCCCTTGTTTCACAAAGTTTTTCGCGCCGCTGTCGCTTGACACCCCGCGGCGCGTACAGAATAATCGTCTCTCTTCAGTTGTATGGACTCACAGAGGACGGCCGCGGAGAGCTAGGGATGTCCCTTTCGGAACGAATTCAGGAGTTGAACCGAGAGATCAGCGCCACGGTCGAGCGGGCGCTGAGCGAGTTGCGCCAGGAGATCGGACAACGGCTGCGCGCCAGCAACGACGAGATCCAGCGCCGCCTGGACGATCTCGTCCCCGCGCTGCCGGCCTCTTTCCTGTCGCGCGAAGACCTTCTGCCCGCCGTCGAGCGCGAGCTGGGCCCGGGCACGCGCCGCGTCGCGCTGCGCGATCTGCGCGACGCCGTCGCGGTCATCGACCGCGCCCGGTCGCAGGCGGACATCCTCAACGCATTGCTGCGGGAGTCCCGCCGCTACGCCTCGCGGGCGGCGGTGCTGCTGAACCGCGGCGGCGAGCTGCGCGGCTGGGGAAGCCAGGGTTTCGGCGACGCCGAGGCCGCCGTCCGCGCGCTGTCGCTGGACGCTTCCGGGGGTGCCTGGGGCCGCCTGGCCCAGGGCGAGGGCGCGCTGCGCCTCTCGGCGTCCGAGTGCGCCGACCTGTGCAGCCGCCTCGAAAGTCCGCTGCCCCACGGCGGCGCCGTCGTTCCCGTGATCCTGCGCGACCGCGTCGCCGCCGGTCTCTACACCGACCGGCTGGACGAGAGCGAGCTCTCCATCGAAGCCCTGCAGGTGCTGGCTTACGCTGCGGCCCAGGCCATCGAGACGCTCCCCTTCCGCGAGCGCTCGTCCACGGCGACGCTGGTCCTCCTGGACGGGGACACCCCGGTGACCGATCCGCAGCCCGAGCCCCAGGTGGTCGGCGCGCCGGCCCCGCCGCCGGCGGCCGTCGCGGCTCCCGAGCCCGGGGTCGAGGAGATCGAAGAAGTCGAAGTGGAGGCCGAGCCCGAGCCCGCTCCGGTCGCCGAGCCCGCGCCCTGGTCCACGCAGGAAGAGCCCGCGGCCGCCCCGGCGCAGGAGAGCGCGGCGACGACCCAGAGCTGGGCTCTTCCTTCCTATGAGGAGCCGGCCGCGGCGCCCGCTTCTTCCGGAGAGCTGCGGACGCAGAGCACGCCGGGCGCCATGGCGGCCATGGAGGAGGAGGTCCCGGGGTACCCCCGTTCCGTGGAGCCGGAGCCCGCCGCCGCCTTCCCGAGCGCCAGCCCGGAAGCGACCGTCCTGCTCCCGCGCTCCGCCCTGGTTTCCGAGCCCGAGCCGCCGGCGCCTCCGCCGCTGCGGCCGGTGCCCGCCCCCGAACCCGCCGGAGCCTTCGGCGGCGCCTCGTCCCTCGGCGCGGCGTCGGGCACCCCCGAGGTGCGCCCGCCGAGCGGGGTCGACGGGCCGGGTTGGGCGTTCGCGACCACCCGCGTCCCGGTGGCTCCCAACACCGAGTCCCTGCACGAGGAGGCCCGCCGCCTCGCCAGGCTTCTGGTCAGCGAGATCAAGCTTTACAATGAGGAGCAGGTCGAGGAAGGACGGCGCAACCGGGACATCTACGAGCGTCTGAAGGAAGACATCGACCGCTCGCGGCAGATGTACGACGAGCGCGTCGATCCGCAGGTCCTTCGCTCGACGGACTATTTCTACCAGGAGCTGGTGCGCATCCTGGCCGCTGGAGATTCGAAAGCGCTGGGCATCTGACGCGCGCCAGCTCGCGTCGCGAAAGCTCCGGGGAACTTTTCCCCCGGAGCGGCAGTTGGAGTATTCGTGAGACGTAGAAAGCCGATCCGGTACCGCGCCGCACTCGTCCTGCTGGTCCCTCTGATCCTGGGCGCCACCACCTCGCCGCCCGCCCGTTCCGCCGCCTCGGCGGGTCCCCTCCCCGGCCACTCCGACCGCGCCTCCCTGGCCTACGCCGAAGCGGCGGGCGCGGTGCGCCGGAAGGACTGCGCCGCCGCCTACAAGGCCCTCCAGCCGGTGCTGGGGGGCAAGGGCTCGGAGGCTTCGTTCGCCCAGGTCCTCCTCGGGCTCTACGCCCATTCCTGCCGGCAGACCGGCTATGCCGAGGAACGCCTGTTCGCCGCCGCCGATCCCGACGGCGCGCTGGAGGACTGGCGGCTCTTCACCCTCGGCGACGCGGCCGCCGCCCAGGGGCACTTCGCTCTGGCCCAGGCGTCCCTGGCAAAGCTGCTGGGCGACTATCCGGGCTCGGTGTTGCGTCCCCGCGCCCTGCTGAGGGCGGCGAGCCTCGCCTGGGAACGCGGCGACGCCGTCCGCGCCCTGGAGCTGATCCAGGCCGCGCGCAGCGAGGAGCTGCCCGCCGGCGAGGCCATGCAGCTCGAGACGCTCGCCTGGGAGATCGGCACGAGCCGGGGCGACGCCGCCGTGCGCGCGGAAGCTGCCCGCCGGCTGCTGGTCAACTTCCCTTCCAAGGCTTCCGAGCTGCAGGTGGTAGAAATCTTCCGCGGCGGGCCGTCCCTGGACTGGGCGAGCGTCCTCACCGCCGGCCAGCTCCAGCGGCGGGCGCAGTCGCTCCTCGATCTGAAGCTGGCGCCCAGCGCGCTGACGACCCTCGACGCCGTGCCCCTCGGCCAGCGCGACCTCGACTGGTACCTGCTGAAGGCCCGCGCCCTCACGGCCGCGGACCGCGGCACCGAGGCCTTGGAGCTGCTCGCCGGCAAGGAGGCTTCCCAGCCCCGGCAGGCGGCCTCTCTGGCCTGGGAGCGCGCCATGGCGGCGGAGGACGCCGCCACCGCCCAGCGCGGCCGGGCGAACCTGGGATCGGCCGAGCGCCAGCGCTTCCGGCTCCTTTCGCAGCAGTACCTCGACAAGGTGGCCCAGAGCGGCGCCGATCCCGATCTGGCCGCCAAGGCCCTCAAGTCCCTCTACGCCGACTATCAGCAGGACGATCTCTTCGACCGCGCGATGGAGACGCTGCGCCGCCTGCGCCGCGTCGATGCCAGGGACACCACCGGCGCCGCCCATCTCTGGCAGGCCGGCTGGCGGGAGTACGGCAAGGCCAACTACACCGGCGCGATCGGCTACTGGACGGAGCTCTACTCCCTCTATCCGGAAGACTCCAGCGCCCGGCGCGGCCGGTACTGGACGGGGCGGGCCTTCGACGCCCTGGGCGAAGGGGAGCGGGCGCAGCAGATCTACAACGACATCATCCAGGCCGACACCACGGACTTCTACCGCCGCAGCGCCCTCGGCCGCCTGCGCGGCAAGCCGGCGGTCCTGGCCGCGGCCGCCCAGGCTACGAAAGAGCTCTGGCCCTCCGTGCCGGCTCTGGAGCGGGCGCGGCTGCTCTCCGACCTGGGGCTGGAGGATCTCGCGGCGGCCGAGACCGAGCTGGTCCGCGGCAAGGTCCCGGACCGCTCGCTGAAAGCCCTGGAAGCGACGATCCTGGCCCGCCGGGGCGACCGCCGCAAGAGCGTCCTGGTGATCCGCGACGTCTTCCCGTCGCTGGGCGGCCCCTTCCAGGCCTCCGTGCCGGACGAGGCCCGCCGGCTCTACTATCCCGTCGAGCACCAGGACACGATCCGCACCTGGGCGGCGCAGAACCGGCTGCCCAGCTACCTGGTGATGGGCATCATCCGGCAGGAGAGCGCGTTCGACACCAACGCCCAGAGCTGGGCCGGCGCCCGCGGGCTCATGCAGCTCATGCCGGCCACCGCCCGCGAGCTGGCGGTGAAGAACGGCCTGGTCTATTCGCACGAGAAGCTCTCGGATCCCGCCTTCAACGTGCGGCTGGGGACCACCTACTTCCGCCAGGTGTTCAACATGTTCGACGAGAATCTGGAGCTGTCCCTGGCGGGATACAACGGCGGTCCCTACCGCATCAAGCGGCTGTGGAACGAGTCCGGCAACGGCGAGCTCGACCGCTTCCTCGAGGGCCTGGGCATCGAGGAGTCGAAGACCTACGTCAAGCGGATCCTGGTCCTCTCGGACAGCTACCGCCAGCTCTATCCCAACGCCGGATGACCCGGGTGCGCTCTTGATCCGCGGGCGCTCCCGGACCCTTGTCTTCGGCATTGTCCTTGGCCTCGGGCTCCCGCTCCTCCTGGCCGCGTGCGGCGTCGAGCGGGCGCCGCACGACGGCCCCATCGTCCTCATCACCTTCGACTCCCTGCGCGCCGACGTGGTCGGCGGCCTCGGCGGCGAGAAGGGGCTGACGCCCAACTTCGACGCCCTGCTGCGGCGCTCCGACTGGGCGGGCCGGGCCATCTCCTCCTCGAGCTGGGGGACGCCCTCCATGGCCTCCCTGTTCACCGGCCTCCGGCCGTGGCAGCACCAGGTCATCGAGAACGGCTCCCGGCTGTCGCCCGCGCTCCTCACCCTGCCCGAGGCGCTGCGGGCCGCGGGGTACGAGACCGCCGGCTTCAGCGGCGAGGCGTCGTACTCCCGCGAGTCCGGCTACGACCAGGGGTTCGACGTCCTGGAGGAGCTCGGCAAGGGCACCGGCGCGGCCCGGCGGCTGCGCCGGCTCGGGTCCGAGCGGCGGTTCGTCTGGATCCACATCCCCGAGCCCCAGGCGCCCTACTTCCACCGGCCCAAGCTGGCGTCCCGGGTGGAGACCGGACGGCTGGAGCTGCCCGCCCGCGTGCTGCCGCATCACCTGGCGCCCTTCTTCGATCCCGCCGTGGTCCTGCCGCCGCGCCAGAAGCGGCGGTTCTGGGCCATGTACCGCTTCAACGTGGCCTGGGCCGACGAGCGGCTGGGGCGCCTGCTGGAGGCGCTGCGGGCCAGCGGCCAGTGGGACCGCACGCTCCTCGTCGTCACTTCCACCCACGGCGAGGAGTTCGGCGAGAAGGGGCAGATCCTCAACGGCGGCAACCTGGGCCGCCAGCTCCTGGAGGTGCCGCTCGCCGTCAAGCTGCCGGCTGGCTTCGGCCGCCGCGTCGCCGAGCCGCGGGAGCGGCGCGTGGCCACGGCCCGGCTGTGGGCCACGCTGGTCGAGGCGGCCGGCGGCGAGGCGCCGCCGGCCCAGGCGCCGAGCCTCTTCCGGCGCGGCAGGGCGGCCGTCCTTTCGGAGCTCTACCTGACCAACGGCGCCAACCAGTTCTCGCTCGTCGAGGGGGACGACCAGCTCCTCTGGGAGTCGCGCTTCGCGCCGCCCCAGCCGGAGTACTACCAGGCCCGCCTGGCGCTGATGGTGCGCGGCAACGCCCGCGTCGCCCGCGCCACGATCTCCGAGCCGCCGCAGGTCATCCTGGCCCGGCTGCGTTCCGGGTTCCGGACGGCGCCGCCCCTCACCGGCCGGGAGGCCCCGAAACTGACGCTGGAGCGCTGGGAAGGCCGGTCGGGGAGCCGCGCCGTCTCCGATCCGAAGCGTGTGGCCGCGCTGGCGCTCCTGCTGGCGCGGACCTGGAACCGGTTCCTGCCGGGGGAGTTGCCGCCGGAAGAGGAAGCTCTTGAGTGGTATACTGCCGAATCGCCCTGAAACGGGGTCTCTCCCGGGTCCATAGCTCAGCGGTGAGAGCATCCGGCTCATAACCGGCTGGTCCCTGGTTCGAATCCAGGTGGACCCACTTCCGCGGGCGTTCCGAGCCAGTCCGAGCAGGATGAAGAAGCCGTCGGGCGGCGGGCGCCACGGGGCCTGAGATGGTTTTTTCTTCGGTGAGAGGAGCGCACGTCTTTCGATGAACCAGAACCTCCAAAACATCCTGGAGCTCCAGACCACGCTGACCCAGCTCAGGGAAGCCGAACAGAGGCTGCACGGGATCCCTGACTGGATGCGCGAGCTGCACACCGAGCACACGACGCGCAAGGCCGAGATCGAGGCCACCGAAGCCGCCGCGGCCGAAGCGGCGCGGCAGCGGAGACAGGCCGAAGGGGCGGTTCAGGACGCCCAGGAAAAGCTCAAGAAATACCAGCAACAGATCAACAAGGTCAGCACCCAGCGCGAATACGGCGCCCTCCTGCAGGAGATCGACACCGTCAAGGGTCAGATCACCGCGGGGGAAACGCAGGCCCTCGCCGCCCTCGAAAGCAGCGAGAACGCCGAGAAGGAGCTGGAGACCCTGCGCGAGAGCTTCCGCGACATCGAGGAGCGCTACAAGGCGGAGATGGACCGCTGGGAGAGCGAGAAGCCCGAGGTGGCCCGGCAGGTGGAGAGCCTGCGGAACCATGTCGGCGAGATCCGCCAGCGGCTTCCCCGCAACATCGTCGCCCAGTTCGAGCGCATCCTGGAGCGCTACCCCGCCAACGCCGCCGCGCCGGTGCGGCTCTTCGAGCGTCCGGGCCGCACCCAGCGCGAATGGCACTGCCTGGCCTGCAACTACCGGGTGCGGCCTCAGACCGTGGTCGAGATCCGCAACGGCAGCAGCCTCGTGCAGTGCGACTCCTGCAAACGCATCCTCTTCTACGAAGAAGCGGCGGAGGAGGAGCCGGTCTGAGCGACCATCCGGGGGGGACGGTCGCGGAGCGCCTGGGCCGTATCCGTTCCCGCATCGAAGCGGCGTGCCGCCGCTCCGGCCGGCCTCCAGGGGACGTCGTCCTGGTCGGCGCCAGCAAGACGCAACCGGCCGCGGCGGTGGCCGAGGCCGTCCAGGCCGGGCTCCGCGTCTTCGGCGAGAACCGCGTTCAGGAAGGCCTCGCCAAGAGCCGCGAGCTGCCGCCGGACCTGGAATGGCACCTCATCGGTCCCCTCCAGTCCAACAAGGTCCGGCAGGCTCTGGACCTCTTCCGCACCATCCACTCGATCGACCGCCTAGGGATCGCCGAGGCCGTGGACCGCGAGGCTGGCGCCCGCGGCCTGGCCGTCGCCGGTTTCCTGGAGGTCAACGTGGGGGGCGAGGAGAGCAAGCATGGCTTTCCCGCGGAAGGGCTCGCCGAGGCGGTCCGCCCCCTGGCGGACCTCCGGCACCTGCGCATCCAGGGCCTGATGGCCATCCCGCCCCAGGGCGAGGCGCCCGAGGACGCCCGCCGCTGGTTCCGCCGCCTGCGCGAGCTGCGCGACGAGCTGGTCTCCCGCCCCGAGTGGCGGGACTTCCCCGGCTGGCTCTCCATGGGGATGAGCGACGACTTCGAGGTGGCGGTCGAGGAGGGGGCGACCCACGTCCGGGTCGGCACAGCGCTGTTCGGACCTCGCCGTTGACGCTTTTTGCCAGTGCTCATGCTAAGATGGCTATCCATTTCCGAAGATGAATCTCGGTCTGGCAGGAGGAGGTCCCGGCATGGCCATCACCCCGCTTGAAATCCAGAAGATGCGTTTCTCGCAGAAGATGCGGGGATACGACCCGACCGAGGTGGAGGGCTTCCTCGCCCTGATCGCCGAGGAGCTTTCCACCCGCATCGCCCACGCCGAGAAGCTGGAGCGCGAAAACCGCTACTACCGCCAGCGGCTCGAGGAGACCGAGCACCGCGAGCACCAGCTCCAGCAGACGCTGCTGCGGGCCCAGAAGGTCTCGGACGAGATCACCGCCAACGCCCGCCGCGAGGCCGAGCTGACGGTCAAGGAGGCCGAGCTGGCGGCCGACAAGATCGTCCAGCAGGCCATCGAGCAGTCCACCCGCTTCGAGGGCAAGATCGCCGACCTGCGCACCGCCCGCCGGGAGATGCAGCTCCGGTGCAAGAACACTCTCGACCTCTTCCAGCGCATCCTGGAGGCGGAGATGGAGGACGAGCGCAACACCGCCACCGTCCTCACCCTGCCCCGCAAGCGCCGCGAAGCCGGAGCGTCTTGAGCCCCCTGCCGCCCGGTGCCCGGCGTCTCTTCTCCGTCTATGCGGAGGATGACCTCACCGTGGAGCGGGGCGGCGCCCTCCTGATCGCCCGCCTTTTCGAGGACGGCGACGCGGCCGATCTGGCCTGGCTCACCGGCACCGTCCCCGAGGCCGATCTCGCGGACTGGCTCGCCCGCCACGGCGGACGCCAGCTCTCGGTCCGCAGCCGCGCGTTCTGGGAGGTCGTGCTCGGACGCCAGGCCGGACCGGCCGTGCCGGAGGCCGGCGCCTTATGGCCACTCTGACATGGCCGCTCTGACCCTGGCGCACCCCGAGGCGCTCGCTCCCCGCGCCCAGGAGCTGCTCGCGAAGCTCGGCCCGGAGCCCTGGGCCGAGGACTTCTACCTCGCCGGCTCCGCCGCCCTGGCCCTCTACACCGGCCACCGCCCGGTCTCCGACCTGGACCTGATGGGCAACTCCAACCGGCTGACCAGCCCCGAGCGGCGGGACCTGCTCGCCGCGCTCCTGGCCCTGGAGCCCGGCACGGAGGTGGAGACCGCCCGCGACGGCTATCTCTACGTCCGGACCGGCGGCGTGGGGCTGCGCTTCTTCTACTATCCCTATCCCCTGGTCCAGCCGTTCGAGGACTTCGCCGGCCTCGCCGTCGTCTCCGCCGTGGACCTCGGCCTGATGAAGCTGGGCGCCATCATCAGCCGCGCCAGCCGCCGGGACTTCGTGGACCTCTACCTCCTCTGCCGGCGGCTCCCCCTGACCACCCTGCTCGATCTCGCCGAAGACAAGTTCGGCCACGTCCGGGACTTCCCCCTCCAGGCCCTGAAGGGGCTCGCCGACTTCTCGCAGATCGAGGGCGACCCCATGCCGCGCCTCGCCGTCCCTCTGGAGTGGAGCGAGGTGGAGGAGTGGCTGCGCACCCAGGTGCGGGAGCTGGGACGGGCCAGAGTCGGACTTTAGATTATTTGGGATTTTCGATTTGGGATTTTGGAAGGGAAGGCGCAGAATTCCCCTCCCATGGATCTGCTGATCCACAATCTCGCCGAGGTGGCGACCCCTGAAGGTTCCGAGCCGCTCCGTGGCGCGGACCAGCGGAAGGTGCGCCGCATGCCCGGCGCCGAGGTGGTCTGCCGCGGCGGGCGGATCGCGTTCGTGGGACCGCCGGACGAGCGGCGGCGGCGGTTCGGCGAGCTGCCGGACGCCGAGCGGCTGGACGGCCGGGGCGGCACGCTGATCCCGGGCTTCGTCGATCCCCACACCCATCTCCCCTGGGCCGGCAGCCGCGAGGAGGAGTTCGCGGCGCGGCTGGCGGGCAAGACCTACCAGGAGATTGCGGAAGCGGGCGGCGGCATCCTCTCCACCGTCCAGGCCACCCGCCGGGCGAGCGAGGAGGAGCTGGCCGCCAACGTCCTGCGCCGGATGGACTGGATGCTCGCCTGCGGCACCACCACCGCCGAGGCCAAGAGCGGCTACGGCCTCTCGCGGGATGACGAGCTGAAGCAGCTCCGGGCCATCCAGCGGGCTTCGGCCGGGCACCCCGTGGACCTGGTGCCCACCCTGATGGCCGCCCACGAGATCCCGCCCGAGCATCGCGGGGACCGGCGGCGGTACCTGGACCTGATCTGCGAGGAGATCGTCCCGGCCACCGCCGAGGCCGGCCTCGCCCGCTTCTGCGACGTCTTCTGCGAGGAGGGGGTCTTCACCCCGGAAGAGTCGCGCCGGGTGCTGGAGGCGGGCGTCCGCCACGGCCTCGCCCCCCGGCTGCACGCCGACGAGTTCGTGGATTCGGGCGGCGCCGAGCTGGCGGCCGAGCTGGGCGCCTTCTCGGCGGACCACCTGATCGCCGTCTCGCCGGCCGGGGTCGAAGCGCTGGCCCGCTCCGGTGTCACGGCCGTGCTGCTTCCGGGCACAAGTTTCTTTCTGATGAAGCACCGCTACGCTCCGGCGCGGAAGCTGGTGGAGGCCGGCGTGCCGGTGGCCCTCGCCACCGATTGCAACCCCGGCTCCTCGCACACCGAGTCCATGCCGATGGTGGTGGTGCTGGCGGTCTTCGAGCTGGGGCTCACCATCGAGGAGAGCCTCGCGGCCGCCACCCTGAACTCCGCCTGCTGCCTCGGCCTGGGCGCCGAGATCGGCTCCATCGAGACCGGCAAGCGGGCGGACCTCGTCCTGCTGGACGCCCCCAACCTCTTCCACCTCGTCTACCACTACGGGATCAACCCGGTGGCCGCCGTGGTCAAGGGGGGGCGGGTGGTCCGGCGGGCGGTTTGACGTAGAATCGCGCCTCAACTGAAGGGAATCGAGATTGGGCCGTACATTCCAAAGAGGAGGACCGGCCATGCGTATCAGGATCCCTTCCCGCGCTCTGATCGCGGCCCTTCTGGCCGCCACGGGTTCCTTGACGCTCCTCCCGCCGGCCGAGTCCGGCCAGGAGCCCGCCCAGGCCACCGCTCCCGCCCGGGAGGTCGTCACTCCTTCCGGCCTCAGATACCTCGACCTCAAGCTCGGCAAGGGGGAAGAGGCCGTCACCGGCAAGATCGTAGAAGTCCGGTACACCGGCAAGCTGGAGGATGGCACCCGGTTCGACGCCTGCCGCGACAACGGCGAGCCTTTCACCTTCCGCCTGGGGGCCGGCGACGTCATCAAGGGCTGGGACGAGGGGCTCGCCGGCATGCGGGTCGGCGGCAAGCGCAAACTGGTGATCCCGTCCGAGCTGGGATTCGGCAAGCAGGGCGTGGGCAGCGTCGTCCCGCCCAACGCGGTACTGGTCTACGAATTCGAGCTGCTCGGAGTGCGGTAAGCTCGCCCTCCGAGAGGAGGGCAAGCATGGCAGAGCAGGAAACCACCACCGCGTCAGGCCTCAGATACACCGACCTCCAGACCGGCGAGGGCGACGAAGCCCGGGCCGGCAAGACGGTCGACGTCCACTACACCGGCTGGCTGGAGAACGGCACCAAGTTCGATTCCAGCAAGGACCGCGGCCGCCCTTTCAGCTTCAGCCTCGGCGCCGGCCAGGTGATCCGCGGCTGGGACGAAGGCGTCGCCGGCATGAAGGTCGGAGGCAAGCGCAAGCTGACCATTCCCGCGAACCTCGGCTACGGCGCCAGGGGAGCGGGCGGCGTCATTCCCCCGAACGCCACGCTGATCTTCGAGGTCGAGCTGCTGGGCGTGAAATAGCCGGGAAGGCCGCCATAGCCCGGATTGGCGCGTACTCCCCAAACTACGCGCCTCCGGGCCTTGTTACGCGCCGTCTACGGATAGTATGCGCCGCCGATGGATGCTATGCGTCGCCGATCCCTCCTACGCGCCAGCTATCGATAGTACGCGTCACCGATCCCTGCTACGCGCCACCGGAGAATAGTATGCGCCGCCGATCGGTGCTACGCGTCACCGATCCATACTATGCGTCGCCGATGCCTACTTTGCGCCGCCGATCTTGGCTATGCGCCATCTGGCGCTACTACGCGTCGCCGCAGGGCAAGATATAGTGTCGATCATGAGCACCGAGGAATCGCTGCTTCCGAGGCACGGCGGATACCGGAAGCTGAAGAGCTTTCCAGTTGGCGCAATTGATCTACGATGTCACGGTGCGTTTCTGTGAGCGATACGTCGATCCCCGGAGCCGGACTCGCGACCAGATGGTGCAGGCGGCCCGTAGTGGGACACAGAACATTGCCGAGGGCAGCCAGGCGTCGGGGACTTCCAAGAAGACCGAGCTCAAGCTGACCAACGTGGCGCGGGCCAGCCTGGAGGAGCTGCGGCTCGACTATGAAGACTTCCTGCGGCAGCGGGGGCTGCCTCTCTTTCCCTCGGACCACCCCACCTTGGTGCGCTTCAGAGCAAGGCGCTGCGCGACAGTGGAGGACGTACGCCTTTGGGTCGAGGACGAGCAGGGACGGACACGGACGAGCAAGGACGAGAAGACCGTGACCAAGATCTCGTCCATGTTGGTCCGTGAAGTCCGTGGTCCGTCCGTGCTCTCCTCCACCCTGGTGGCCAACGCGGTGCTCTCTCTGCTGAACCTTTGCTGCCACCTGCTCGACCGCCAGTTGGCGGCCCAGGCCCAGGCTTTCGAAAATGAGGGCGGCTTTACGGAACGCCTGTACCGGATCCGCAGCAGGAAGAGGAGGAGCTGAGGAGTAGAATCGCTTCGTGCTCCGCCGACTCCTCCGGCTTGTTCTCTTCACGGCTCTCCTGCTGACCGCCGGCGTTGTCGCGTTCCTTCTCTTCGGTCCCCGGCCTTCCAACGACCGCGACTGGACTCCCGACCAGGAGCGCCTCGCCTGGGCGGAGATCGACGGGCGCCAAGTGCGGGTCCACAACGTCCGCCATGCGCGCTATCGCTCGGTCGACGACTACGACGTCACTTGGGAGGACCGTTCCTACGACCTCGACCGTCTGCGGTCGGCCTGGTTCGTGGTCGAGCCCTTCGGGGACCGGAAGGGACCGGCTCACACCTTGATGAGCTTCGGGTTCGCGGGGGACGACTATCTGGCGATCTCGGTCGAGATCCGGAAAGAAAAAAGCGAGGAGTTCTCGCCCTGGAAGGGGCTGGTCCGCCAGTACGAGCTCATGTATGTGATCGGCGACGAGCGGGATCTGATCCAACTGCGGACAAACCACCGCCGCGACCAGGTCTTTCTCTATCCGGTGCGCGCGCCGCGCGAGCGCATCGAGCAGATGTTCGTGAGCATGCTCCGCCGGGCCAACCATTTACGGGAGAATCCCGAGTTCTACAACACGCTGACGAACACCTGCACGACCAACATCGTCGACCACATCAACGAGCTCGTCCCCGCACGGGTCCCCTTCAGCTACAAGGTCCTGCTCCCCGGGTATTCGGATGAGTTGGCCTATGATCTCGGCCTGATCGACACCGAGATGCCGTTCCTCGAGGCGAAGCGCCATTTCCGGATCGACGACGACGCTCTGGGCCTCGCGGGGCGCCAGGACTTCTCGACGCGGCTCCGGCAGGGGCTCTGAATCTCAAGATTCTCGGATCACCGGCCGCGAGCGCAGAGCGTCCCGGGCGCACGCGAGCTCGTAGGCCCGTCGCGGGGGTAGCGGCGCGACGGCGCCGAATCCTGAGCGGCTGGCTTCGACTTCGATCGCGAATTCGCGGGTGGCCTCCAGCAGCGTGATCCATGTCTTGCCGTCGCGGACCTGGCGATCCACCGCGATGTAGTTGCCGAACGGGCCGTCGCGCAAGGCGAGGAGCGCTTCGGTGCGTTCGACGTCCTCACGCCCGCTCCAGCGCTCGAAAAGGCGTAGCGCTTCCGGGGGGACGGCGTAATCCTCGGGGCGGAAGGGAGGACGCACCCAGACCGGCCCTTCCTGCGTGTCGCGGCGGACGAGGGGCATCAGCCGCCCGCGGCCGCCACCCGCGCCGCCGCCTGCCGGACGAGCGCACGATAGTAGTCGCGGTCCGCGGCCGACAGCCAGCGAGAGAGGTACCAGACATTGGCGACGGTGCCATCCGGACGGATGGTCCTGACGTAGCGCGCGATCAGCTTCTCCTTGCCGTCCAGGGAACGCCGGAGGAGCACGTCTCCCCGCGCCAGGGGTGTGGGCACGGTCATCACGTCTTCTTCATTGATATGGAGCGGATAGATCGCGTCCTCACCATCCGTTTCATCGAGGGTCAGCAGGCCGATGTCGTCGGACATCCCGAGGCCGGTGTAGGGATTGTCCTGACCCTGCCGGTTCATCTCGAACGAACGGTCTTCAAGGGTGGGATCGTGGGCCTGAACGTAATCGTTGAGGTCCCGGGCCAGCGGGATCTTGGCATCGATCGCCCCTTGCGCGGACACGTGGTGGCGGATCGAGTGCAGGCCGTGGAGGCGGACTTCCTGGGAGACCTGACGGCGGAAGGGGAGAGGACTGGCGTCGGTGAACTGTCCGGCGGCGGTCGTCTCGTAATCGAGGCCGAGGGCCCCGATCGTCTCTCCCGCGTCGAGGCCCTGCGTATTGCGCTCCAGCCCCACGAAACCTCTAACCGTATTGGTGGTCACCACGGCAGGAGCATCCGGCGACCCGATCACCGTACGGCCATAGAGGACGCCGCCGACATCCGAATTCGCGACGAACTTGCGGACCACGGAGCCCTCCCGCATGTCGTCGTCGAGGACCGCGTGCATCTTGCCCAGCGCGGAGGTTTGCTCGGCGGTCAGCGGCGGACGCGGCGAGCCGTCCGGGTTGAGCCCGCCGCTCTCGAACGACGGATCGGTGACGGTCGTCTGCGCGCTGTGGCCGATGGAGCCACGGATGGCGGCGATCTCGGCTTTTGTCAGGAAACAGGGGAGCAGCTTGGCGGGAACGGTGAACTGCCGCTGCCTGGCGGTGGGCAGCGGTTTGCCGCTGACCGGACACCGGTCCGAAGCCGCCGCGTACGTGGAGGCGGTGGAGAGCGCAGCCAGGAGGGCGAGGAGCAACGCCCGGGCGACCGCAGTAATTTTCATGACGAAACCATAGTACCAGCGGTTGTTCACGCCGGGGGAGCCGGCCCCCGGCCTCAAACAACTGCCCTACTTCTCCGCGTCGTAGATCGGCCGGATGTCCACCGGCACGTCCCCGAGGCGGGCGATGGCGTTCCGGATCTCCGGGGTGGCCTTGCCCCAGGTGTCCAGGAACTTCTTCGTCCCCTCGTAGTCGCCCGCGGCCTGCAGCATCAACATGTCGTGCAGCAGGTCGCGGATGCCCGCCGGGAACTTCTCGGAGACGGCGCGAACCCGGCCGTTGGCGTCGATCTGCAAGGCGCCTTTGTTCAGCAGGTAGTTGAACTGCGCCACGACTCCCTGGCCGTGGGCTTCGTCGACGCCGAAGCGGGCGGAGCGGAACAGGCCGGCCACGTAGGTGGGCTCCAGCGTGCGCCGCAACTCCGCCGGCATCTCGCCGCGCTCGATCAGGGCGAGGATGTTGTAGACGCCCATCACGTCCGCCTTGGCTTCTTCCAGGGTCGAGAAGAGGTCCTTGAGCTCCAGCCGCACCTCGGTCTTGCGGCCGTTCACGGTGATGGTGCCCGGGCCCAGGCCGTGCGAGAGCTCGTGGTGGAGCACCTCGTTGAAGAAGGCGTCGAAGGCGACGTCCTTCACCTGCGCGGGGTCGAGGACCCGCTCGGCGATGGGCAGCAGGATCTGGTCGTACTTCGCCCGCATGACGTTGCGCAGCAGCACCTTCTTCGAGCCCTTGGCCTCGCGCACCCGCTCGTCGTTGGGCAGGTTGAAGGCGACGGTCTGCACGCCGGCCCGGGTGTCGCCCGCGGTATAGACGGTGTCCACCACGCGGATCGGGCTCTCGGTGCCCCGGTTCAGGTTCTTGTGCTCGTCCGGGATCGGCAGGTTGCGCTCCAGCCAGGGGAGGCGCTCCTTGTAGCGCGCCAGGGCCACGGACTCCTTGGGCACGTCCGCGGTCACGAAGGCCTCGAAGGCGGCCTTGTAGCCGAAGATCTCGTCCTCGTAGGTCTCGTAGGGGCCGATGGTGACCTCCACCGGCGCGTCGAGGTCCATCCAGGCCAGGTCGCTGGCGTAGTAGTCGTCGCTCTCGAAGGCGTCGGCGCGGAGCTGGAGGAACTTCTTGAGGGAGGCGTTGCCGGTCAGGGCCGCGGCCTCGCGCAGCAACCGCGCCGCCGGCTTCAGCCACTCGGCGTACTCCTTGGAGTAGGGGACGGCTGTCAGACCGCCATCCGTTCCCTTGCGGATCACGGTGAACGTGGAGGTGAAGCGCTCCTTGTCGCCGGGGTGTTTGGCGATCCAGGCCTCGAATTCTTCCTTGGTCATCCCTTCGGGGTAGTAGCCGGCGCCGGGCGGGTGGGGCTTGTCGCCGAGGAAGGGCTTGCGCTCGTCCAGGCGGTCCCAGGGGCCGACGTTGATGTCGAAGTAGAGGCGGGCCGCTTCGGCATCCGTGCCCTGGAGCTTCGCGAGGCTCTGGCGCATCTCGGGGTTCCCGGTCCAGGCCTGGCGCAGGAAGATCTCGTTCATGTACTTCGCGGCCTCAACGAGCTTGGCGAGCACCTGGCGGTCTTCCGCCGAGAGCGCGGAGATGTCCGGCTTCATGGGCGTGGGGGCGAACTGGGCGATTCTCTTGTCGATGTCAGGCACGATGCGCAGCTCCTCCCCGGGTTGGTTCGCGGCCGGCTCCGCGGCCTGGGTCTCGGTCTTGGCGTCGGTGCACGCGGCTTGGAGGGCCGTAGCGCAGACCAGGGCGGTGAGCCCGGCGATCCTCATGAAGGCCATTCCTTCTCCTTTCGGTCTCGATCCCCTTCTACCGTCCATCCCGCCTAGGATGGCACACCGCTCGCATCAGGGCCAAGCGGGCGCCCTCCGCTCCTGGAAGGGCGTGTGGCAGCGAGGATCGCACCATGGCCCAGCGACTCCCCCCCTACAAGTCCGGCGTCAACGCTCCACTGGCGTACTCCACACAGGAGGACCAGGCATGAGGCGGGCGGCGTTCCTGCTCGCTGCGTTCTTCCTGGCGTCCCTCCCGGCGACGGCCCAGGACATCGGTTTTCGTGGCTGGGGGCTGCGCGCCGGAATCGCGGACGATCCCGATCAGATCGTCTTCGGAGCCCAGTTCAACTTCGGCGAATTCATCAAGAATCTCAGGTTTCAGCCGAACGTCGAGGTGGGATTCGGGGATGACGCCAACATCCTCTCGGCGACGCTGCCGGTCCACTACCGCTACGCCGCTTCCCGCTCGCTGACCCTGTACGGCGGCGGCGGGCTCACCGTGGGCCTGATCGACCTGGACGAGGACGCCGGAGGAGACGGGGAATCCGAGTTCGAAATCTCTCCCATGCTCGCCGGAGGCCTGGAGTGGCCGATGGGGCGCAACCGGATGGATCTGGAGCTGAACCTGACGGGCGGCGATTTTCCGGGCGCGAAGCTGGTGGTGGGGTGGATGTTCTGAGCGCTATTCCCGTACGGCCGCTTTCACCGCCATCTCCAGGTAATCCTCGCCCTCGACGAGGTAGGTCCGCCGCGGCTCGACCGCGAAGATCAGCTCGATTTCCGGCCGTGGATCGTCTTCCTCGATGAGCTGCCGCAGGGCCGGCGGCAGATCCGGGACTGTATAGACCCAGGATTCCAGCGACAACGTCTGGCTGTGGACGGCGGGCGGGGCGCCCGGCTTTCCGGGATTCCAGGTGGGGACCCGCCTCTGGCTGTAGCGCAGCACGGGCGGGGGACCGAGCAGGATCAGCGCGCGGCCGCGGTCGGTGAGGCTCCCCCGCGCGCTGCCGTCGGAGTAGAGGCGGTCCGCCGCCTCGACGCGATCATAGAAGACCTTGGAGAACTCGTTGCCGGGCTGATCGGGGTCGGGGTCGCGCCGGAGCCAGAACCGCTCGATGAAGTCGACCACGTCGCGGGTGCTGCGGAGACGCTGGTACTGCTTCTGCTCCTCGGGGAGCATCAGCCAGCGGGTGGGGCCCTCGTCCAGCCCGGCTCCTCCCGCGGGACGGCGTGGCGCGGACTGGCAGGCCAGGGCGAGCCAGGACAACACGGCCAGGGCGGTGGCGAGACGCCATCGCGCGAAGTTGCCTCCGACTTTGTCCATCCGGCCGCCTTCCATCAAGGTCCGGCCTCTCTCCGGGCACGCGGCCCGGTTCAGTTCACGCCGTCTTCCCCGAACGGATCGGGGGTCTCCTCGACAACCCCGAACAACTGCTCATAGCGCTCCAGGTTGGCGCTCAGAGCGCGCACGATGCGCTTCAGATGGCCCGGGCTGGTGACCAACCGGGCGGTGACGATCCCCTGCGGCGGGACCAGGTTGATGAAGTCGAGGATGAATTCCTCCCGCGTGTGGGTGATACGCAGGAGGTTGGAGTAACGGCCCTTCAACTCGTCGTCAGTGATCTTGACGTTGATGCCCGACCCAGGCTCATCCATACAGCTCTCCCTGTCGTGAGTCTGGCGATCCTACCACCGCAAGCCGGAGGTAGACCGCCAGGTCGCCGACGTTGGTCCCCGTGGGGCCGGTCTGGAGCAGAGCGCCGGGGACGGCCGCCAGGGCCGTGCCGGAATCGTGACGCGCCAGGGCCGCCTCGGGATCGATCCCCGCCCGCCGGACCGCCTCCCAGGTGGCGCCGTCCACCGTGGCCCCGGCGTGGCGGGTCGGCCCGTCCTCGCCGTCGGTGGCCAGGGTGAAGACGAGCTCGTCCGTTCCCCCGGCCAGCTCGCGGGCGGCGGCCAGGGCCAGCTCCTGGTTGCGCCCGCCGTGGCCGGCGTTCTCGGCCAGGGTGACGGTGGTCTCGCCGCCCAGCACGAGCGCGACTCCGGGGCCGCCCAGGGTGCGGGCGAGGGCGCGCCCCCGCTCCACCAGATCCCGAGCGGCCTGGACGGCTTCCCCTTCGAGCGGTCCGTCCACGGCGTGAAGCCCCCGCCGCCGCGCCTCGGCCACGGCCGCCGAGGCCGCCGTCCGGGCGCTCCCCAGCACGACGGTCTCCACCCGCTTCGCCTCTTCCGAAGTCGCGGTATCGGTCGCGAAAGGGCCGGAGGCGATGACGGCCGGGTCGTCCCCGGGCACGTCGGAGAGGAGCAGGACCAGGACGCGGGGGAGCCTGCCGCCTGCCGCGCGCAGGGCGCCGCCTCCCTTGAGCCGGGAGATCTGTTTGCGGACGGCGTTGACCTGCTGGATCGGCAGGCCCGAGGCGAGGAGGCGGCGGTGGGTGGCGATCAGATCGTCCAAGGTGAGTCCCGGGGCCGGCGCCTCGACGCAGGCCGAAGCGCCGCCCGAGATCAGGGCCAGGAGAGAGCCGGGCGGGATCTCGGCCAGCCAGCGCTCCAGCCGCTCGCCGGCGGCCACGCTCTGGCGGTCGGGGAGGGGATGGCCGCCGGTCTTCTGCTCCCATCCGGGATCGAGGAGGGCCGGCGCGCTGTGAGGGCGGATCAGCAGCCCCTTCGCCCCGGGCTCGAGGGCCTCCCGCGCGCCGCGGGCCAGGGCGGCGGCGGCCTTGCCCAGGGCGACGGCGGCGGCGAACCGCTCCCCTCGCCGGGCCAGCTCCTCGCGGACCAGCCGCTCCGGGTCCACGGCCGCGAAAGCCGCCGCCGTCAGCCGCCGGGCGAGATCGTGGAGGTCCAAAGGACTATTCCTTCTTCCACTCCACGCCGCCGTCGGCCTCCCACCGGTGCTCCGGGAAGTAGACCCCCACGCCGCCGGTCCCGGCGATGACGGTCAGGGTGAGGGCCTGCTTCTGATAGTCGTAGGCGACCCCCTCCTTGGAATGGACCGCCACGTCCACCACGTACTCGCCGGGGGCCAGGCGCAGCGTCGGGCAGGTCAGGCGGACCACCGCTTCGCCCTCGAAGCGGTCCGGCGCGTAGCCCGCCAGGTCCGTGTTGGTCCCCCACACCTCGAACCCCCGGGGGGTCGAGACGGCGACGCCGAAGACGAAGTCTTCCATCAGCCGCTCAGTGCGGGCGTGGATCTCGAAGGTGACAGCGTCGCCGGTCTCCAGGTTGTACCGCTCCTCGCCGCCCACCAGCAGGCGGACGGAGACGATCTCGGCCTCCCGCGATCCCCAGCGCAGCTCCGGCGCGACCTCCTCGCCGGCGGCCTCGCGCCGTTCCTTGGCCGCTTGGTGGGCCTCCCCCTCCCGTTCGGCCACTTCCTGGCGGTAGGCGTCGATCACCCGGCGCGGCTCGCCCACCAGACGCTGAACGCCGTTGTCCAACCAGAGCACCCGGTCGCACACCCCCTCCACCAGGTCCAGGGAGTGGCTGACCAGCAGCAGGGTCTTGTCCGCCGCCAGCAGCTCCTCCATCCGCCGCAGGCACCGGTGGGAGAAAGCCTCGTCCCCCACGGCCAGGACCTCGTCCACCAGCAGCACGTCCGGATCGGTATGGACCGCCACGGCGAATCCCAGGCGGACGTACATCCCCGAGGAGTAGTTCTTGACCGGCTCCTCCATGAAGTCGCCGAGCCCGGAGAACTCGACGATCTCCTCGTACTTCCGCTCGATCTGCCGGCGGCTGAGCCCGAGCACGGCGCCGTTGATGAAGACGTTCTCCCGCCCGGAGATCTCGGGGTGGAACCCGGCCCCCAGCTCGATCAGGGCCGCCACCCGGCCGGTCACGGCGATGCGGCCCGAGGTGGGCTTGAGCATTCCGGCGACCAGCTTGAGCAGGGTGGACTTCCCCGACCCGTTGCCGCCGATCAGCCCGAAGGCCTCGCCCTTGTAGACCGTGAAGTCCACCTCCTGGAGGGCCGTGATGGCCTCTTCGGGCCGCAGGCCGCGCGTCAGGCTCCGCCCCACGAGGGCACTCTTGAGGGTGCGCAGCCGATCCCCCGGCAGGGTCCGGCGGTAGAGCTTGGAGACCCCTTCGACGCGGATGGCCTCCTCGGCGGTTTCCGGCTGAGATCACCGGCTCGGTCACGCGGCCTCCACGAGGGTCTCCCGCAGCCGGTCGAACAGCCCGGCTCCGAGAATCCAGGCGAAGAGGCTCACCAGGGCCATCTGGGTCCACAGCATGGAATCCGGGAACCGCCCCCGGAACAGCACTTCCTGGTAGGCCAGGATGAACGGCGTGAACGGGTTGAGCCGCACCACCCACCAGACCGCGGCCAGGTGCCGGATGGTGTCCAGGGAGTAGAGGATGGGAGTGAGGAAGAACAGCAGCGTCAGCAGGTTGCCCAGCAGATCGCGCACGTCCTTGAAGTGGACGGTCAGCGCCGCCGTCCCCAGCGCCAGCCCGGAGACCATGGGGAGTTGGAGGAGGATGACGGCGGGGAGGGCCAGGGCCGAAACGCCGCCTACCGGATAGCCGAGGATCCGCCCCGCCACCAGGGCCACGATGACGATCGGCAGGGCGAACAGGAAGTGCACCAGGTTGGAGAGCACCGAGACCATGGGCAACAGCTCGGCCGGGAAGACCGCCTTGCGGATCAGCCCCGAGTTGGAGACCAGGGACATCGATCCTTCCAGCGCCGAGGCCGAGATCCAGATCCAGGCGAAGAGCCCGCTGACCAGGAACAGGGCGTACGGGCTCATGCCGCCGCGCTCGTCCGGCTTGAAGACCACGCTGAAGACGAAGGTATAGACCGTGAGCAGCAGCAGCGGGTTGGCCAGGGACCAGAGGAAGCCGAGGACCGACCCCCGGTAGCGCGCCTTGAGCTCGCGCGAGGTGAGGGTCGCGAGCAGGCCGCGGTAGCGGAGGATCTGGTAGGCGGCCCGGAACATGGCGGGAGAGGAATGTATCAGAGAGAGACCGGGGGTGAGGGCCCGGGCGCTCAGGGCCTGACGGCCAGCTCGATCCCCTTCGCCTCCGGCGTCAGGGTGATCGACTGCGGCAGGTGGCGTCCCTCGACCCAGACGATCGTCTGCGCGGCCAGATCAGCCCGCAGCCGGGCCACGGCTTTGCTCAGCTTTTCCAGAGTCGAGATGTCCTCGGCCTGTCCCCAGGCCCGGGCCGCGGGGGCGTCGGTCCCGTAGAGACTCCAGACGTACAGGGGGACGCGGATCGATTCGAGATAGCGCCGTACCGTGACCGGATCGTAACGGCTGGCGTCGGGCACCTCTGTGCCCACGACCAGCACGACGGCCCGGCGATGGTTCTCGGCCGCGGCCTGCAGGCCCGCGACGGCCACGGCGTCGGCAATGCGCAGGAGCTCTTTCTCAGGGTTCTTGAGCATGGTCTTCTGCTTGGTCAAGAACCAGAGCACGCCTCCGTCTTTGGGCGCGAGCTCGGTCGACATGTCGAAGAGCTGTGACGGGACCCTCGACTCCCGGAATGCGGAAGGCGCCAACGCCAGGAAGCGGACCCGATCGTCTTTGCCAAGACGCAGCTCGTTCTTGAAGAGATCGATCGACTTTCGCCGTTGCCCGGGGAAGATCTCCCTCAGGACCGTGCTTCCGGCCGGTACCTGCACGAAGACGGCCTTGCCCGGCCCGTCCTCGATGGCGATGGCTGTCAGCGGCTGGTCCTCGGCGGAGAACCATCCCTGCAGTCCCGCGAGACCCGGCAGGGACTCTCCTTTCCGGACCCGCACCGGCACGGCGGTCAGCTCGGTGGAGACTTCGCTGCCGTACTCGCCGCCGTAGACCACGTCCTTGCGCGCCGTCACGCCCGGGGGGAACCAGAGCTCGGCGGAGAGGACGTGCAGGCTCTTGAGGTCCCGTGAGGGCAGGGGAGCGCGCGCGGCGCCGATCGTCCCCTCGAAGACCAGCGGATCGCCGTCCAGGGTCAGACCGACCGAGACCGGCTGCACACCGCTGACGCTCTGCCAGGTCAGATGGGCGGCAACCGGTCCCGCCGGCCCGTTCTCCAGCACGATGTCCACCTCGGCCGGGGGGCGCGGGAGATTCAACCACTGAGTCACCCGGGCCACCTCGCGGCCCTCGGCGTCCAGGGCGCGGGCGGTCAGGGTTCGGGGCTGGAGATCCGAGCCGAGGTCTACCCGGGCGATCCAGGGGGGACCGTCGATCCGGCCGGCCGGCGCTCCGTCGAGAGTGAATTCGACGGCGGCCACCGAATCGCTGACAGTGACTTCAATGGGATAGACGCCGGAGATCAGACCGAGAAGCAAGGTGACAAAGGCGATCATGAAGTCCTCCGAGCCGGATTGCCATCCTTATGATGCCAGTAAAACCTCTCCTTATCGCAACCCGCCGCCGACCAGCTCCAGTTGGCCGGACGCGGCGGGTCCGAGCGTGATCGACTGCGGCAGGTGCCGGCCATCCACCAGCACGATCCGCTGGGACTCGAGCTCGCGGCGGATCTCCTCGACCGCCAGGGAGAGGGTCTGCGCGATCTTCGCGTCCTTGCATTCGCCCCAGGCGGCCAGGGGGGAATTCGGAGCCGGCTTCTTCAGGCACCAGACGAAGAGCGGCACGCGGATAGCTTCCAGGAACTTCCGGACGGTGGCGGGATCCTGCCGGCTGTCGTCCTCCTCGTCGCCGGAGATCACCAGCAGCACGGCGCGCCGGCGGTTCTCGTTGAGCGCCAGGAGGCCAGCCGCCGCCACCGCGTCGGCGATCCGCTTTCCCGGCACCGCCTTCTCGCCCGGCATGAACCTGCGGTGGATCGTTTCCAGCAGTTGTACGAAACCGCCCATGCGGTCCGTGAACTCCGGCGAGACGTCGAACAGGCCGGTCAGCGACTCCGAGGTCTCGGACCGCAGCGGGCGCGGGGAGAGGAAGCGGGCGACCTGCCCCTCGCCAAGCTGCTCCTTCCTCGGATTGGCCGCCGCGCTGATCCCGCTCGTCCCCAGCCTCCCTGCGATTTCTTTGGCATCCGGTGAGCGGACCACGAGGAGATGCGCCGGCCCCTCCTTGACGGCGATCACCGGCAACGGCCGGCCCGCGGCGGCGAACCAGCCGCTGAGCTGCTCGGCCGGCGGCAGCTTGCCCCGGCGCAGCCGCACCGGGACGGCCGTCAGCTCCGTCGAGACCTCGCTGCCGAGCTCGCCTCCGTAGGCGATGTCCTTGCGCACGACTTCCAGGCGCGAGAAATGGACTTCGGCGGTCAGCACGTGGAGCTTCTTGAGATCGTGTGCCGGGAGTGTGGCGCGACCCCGGCCGCCCAGCGTCACAGTGGTGCCGTCGAAGAGCAGGCTCATGGAGACCGGTTGCTGGCCCTTCAGGTGCGTCCACACGATCCGCGCGGCTTGCGGGGGAGCGCCGGGGTCCCCTTCCGTCAGGATCCCCACCTTGGTCAGGGAGTTGGGGAGATTGGCCCAGGCCTGCACCCGCCCGACCTCCTGACCCGAGGCGTCCAGGGCACGGGCCACGATGTGGTGCGGAAGAAGGTCGCGGCCGAAATCGACCTCCGTCTTCCATGGCGGCCCGTTGAGCTGCGCGGCGGTCTGGCCGTCGAGGAGGATCTCCACGGCGGCCACGGGCCCGTTGACCGACAGCTCGACCGGATAGGGACCCGTGATCAGTCCGAAGAAGAGAGAGAGGAAGGTGATCGTCATTGTCTTGCTCCTCCCACTAGCTCCACCGGCCCGGCGGCCGGGGTCAGTGTGATCGACTGCGGCAGGTGCCGGCCGTCTACCAGGACGATCCGCTGGGAGTCCAGCTCCAGGCGGATCTCCTCGACCGCCAGGGTGAGGGTCTGCGCGCTCTTCGCGTCCTTGCATCCGCCCCAGGCGGCCAGGGGCGAGTCCGGGGCCGGCTTCTTCAGGCACCAGACGAAGAGCGGCACGCGGATTGACTCCAGGAACTTGCGGACGGTGGCGGGGTCATACCGGCTCTGGTCGTTCTCGTCGCCGGAGAGGATCAGCAGCACGCCGCGACGGCGGTTCTCGTTGATCGCGGTGAGGCCGGCCACCGCCACCGCGTCGGCGATCCGCTTTTCCGGCAGCACCTTCTCGCCCGGCTGAATCCTGCGGTGGACCGTTTCCAGCAGTTGAAGGAAACCGCCCATGCGGACCGTGAACCCCGGAGAGACGTCGAAAAGGTCCGTCAGCTCCCCCGAAGCCTCGAACCGCAACGGGCGCGGGAACAGGAAGCGGGTGACCTGCCCCTCGCCGAGCGTCTGCCGCCGCGGATTGTGCGCCCGGATTCCACTCGTTCCCAGCCTTCCCCCGATCTCCTTGGCATCCGGCGAGCGGACGACCAGGAGTTGCGCCGGCCCCTCCTCGACGGCGATCACCGAGAGCGGCTGGCCCGTGGAGGCGAACCAGCCGTTGAGCGCTTCAGGCGCCGGCGTCTTGCCCCGGCGCAGGCGTACCGGGATCGCCGTCAGCTCCGTCGAGACCTCGCTGCCGAACTCTCCCCCATAGGCGATGTCCTGTCGGATGATCTCCAGAGGAGAGAAGTGGACCTCGGCGGTGATCACGTGGAGGGTCTTGAGGTCGTGCGGCGGGAGTGTGGCGCGTCCCTCGCCGTCCAGCGTCACTGGAAGGCCGTCGAAGCTGAGGCTCAAGGATTGGGGCTTCGCGCCTTTGAGATGCTTCCACGCGATCCCCGCCGCCCGCGGGGGAGCGCCCGGGTACCCTTCCGTCAGGATCTCCACCTTGGTCAGCGAGTTGGGGAGGTTGGCCCAGGCCTGAGCGCGCCCGATCTCCTGGCCCGAGGCGTCCAGGGCGCGGGCCACGATCTGGTGCGGCAGCAGGTCGCGGCCGAAGTCGACGTCGGCCTTCCAGGGTGGCCCGTTGAGCCGCGCGGTGGTCTGGCCGTCGACGAGGATCTCTACCGCCGCCACGGGACCGTTGACCGACAGCTCGACGGGATAGCTCCCCGTGATCAATCCGAAGAACAGAGACAGGAAGGCGATCGTCATTCGATACGCTCCTTGGCAGGGATCTCCGAAGAGAGTTTAGCAATGGATGTGCCGTGAAGAGATCCGGAGAATTGCTATTCAGCTATAATTAATGATTCTGACCTTGCGCGCGCCGTTCGGCACGTGCCCTTCCAGAAAGGAGCCGCCGTGAAGAAGGAGATCCGGAAGAAGCTTCGCCTGACCACGGAAACCCTGAGCCTTCTCGAACTGAAGCAAGCGGCCGCTGGGCTCGCGGGCGGGGAGGTGACCGAGCTGACGTGTGACGGGACTCCGCTTCCGGCGAGCGGCGGGTCCCGCTGGTGCTAGCTGCCCCCTTATGGCCGTAGCATTCCCCGGGAGGAGTCCTGGAGACCGACCTCTCCCGGGGACGGCCGGTCTCACGGAGGAGGACGCTACAGGAACGGCGAGACCAGGAAGTAGACCAGGGCGGAGACCGCCGCCGAGATGGGGATCGTCAGGACCCAGGCCCAGACGATGCGGCCGGCGACGCCCCACTTGACGGCCGAGAGCCGCTTGGTCGAGCCCACCCCGATGATGGCGCCCGTGATCGTGTGGGTGGTGGAGACCGGAATGCCGCCCAGGGTGGCGCCGACCAGGGTCAGGGCTCCCGCCGTCTCGGCGCTGAAGCCGCCGATAGGCTGGAGCTTGGTGATCTTCGTGCCCATGGTCTTGACGATCCGCCAGCCCCCGAACAGCGTGCCCAGGGCGATGGCGGCGTGGCTGATGAGGACCACCCAGAGAGGGACCTCGAACTCCGCAAGGATTCCCGAGGCCACCAGCAGGCCGGTGATGATGCCCATGGTCTTCTGCGCATCGTTGCCGCCGTGGCCCAGGCTGTAGGCGGCGGCCGAGAGGAGCTGCAGACCACGGAAGCGCCGGTCCACCTTGGAGGGCCGCCAGTTCCGGACGATCCAGGTCACGGCGACCATCAGGAAGAAGCCGAGGGTCATGCCGATCAGGGGCGCGAGGACGATGAACGACAGCGTCTTCGTCCACCCTCCGGGGATGAGGGACCCGAACCCCGCCTTGGCCACCGCCGCTCCGGCGTAGCCGCCGATCAGGGCGTGGGAGGAGGAGACCGGCAGGCCGTAGTACCAGGTGATCAGGTTCCAGAAGATGGCCCCGACGAGCCCGGCCAGGATGACGTCCTGGGTCACCACCGAGAGGTCGATCATCCCCTTGCCGATCGTCTTGGCCACATGCGTGCCGAGGACGAAAGCGGCCACGAAGTTGAAGAACGCCGCCCAGGCCACCGCCTTCTGGGGAGAGAGCACCCGGGTGGAGACGACCGTGGCGATGGAGTTGGCGGCGTCGTGGAAGCCGTTCAGGAAGTCGAACGTCAGCGCGACGACGATGATGAAGACGAGCAGGACGGTAGCGGTGGTCAGGGGCGTCCCCTCTCAGGCGTTCTTGACGATCACGTTACCCACGATGTGCGAGTAGTCCTTGCACTGGTCGCAGGCGTTCTCCAACCCGTCGTAGATCTCTTTCCACTTCAGGATCTGCAGGGGATCGCGGCCGTTGGCCCGGAACAGGTCGGCGATCAGCGTGTTGTAGAGGACGTCCGCCTGGTTTTCCAGGTCCGAGAGGCGGACGTTGCGCTCCTGGATCTGGCGCTGGTTGTCGAGGTTCCAGAGCATCTCCGTGATGCGGTCGATCTCGGAGGCCATCGCGACCAGGATCTCCGAGAACTGCCGCAATCCCTCCGGGGATTCGCCGAGCTCGAAGTTGACGAGCTGCTGGGCGACCCCCTCCAGGTAGTCGAGGATGTCGTCGAGGTCGGTGGCGAGGGAGCGGATGTCTTCGCGGTCGAAGGGAGTGATGAACGAGGAGTTGAGGGCGTCGAAGATCTGCCGGGTGATCTTGTCCCCCTGGTGCTCGAGCTGCTTGAGATCGGGCATCTTCGCGCGCCGGGTCTCGAGGTCGTCGAGGTTGGCGAACTCGGCGAACAGGCGGGCCGCCTGGAGCACGTTCGCCGTATCCCTGGCGAACAGCTCGTGGAACCGCTCCTCCTTGGGCATGAACCAGCGGATCAGGGCGTCGACCTTCGCCATGCGGCTCCTCCTCAGGGTGTGACAGGGGAATGGCGTTTCCGTGACAACGCCGGCCGGGGCGGATCGTACCACCAAGGGCGCGGGGCGGCGCAAGGGTGGTCCAGTGCCGCTATACTCTCGCGCGTCAAAGAGGGACTTATGACCGCGGAAGAACTCCTCAAAGCCGAGATTGATATGTGGAAAGCCTGGATTGCCGAGATGTACGGCAGCACGCTGGACGCTCCAATCGAACGTGGGGAGCAGGGCAGCTACGAAGTCCGCGAGCCTCTCGAACCCGCCCGGGCATAAATGCCTGGGCTAGTCGAAAGAGCCCCCTGAAGGGGACTCCATCAGTCGGGTTTACCCGGCTGCTTTCCGGTAGCCCGGGCATTTATGCCCGGGCGGCCTACCCCACCCCGCTCCGTAGCTCCAGCCCTGTCGCCAGCACCGTGGGCGCGCCGATCATCCCGTCGAGGGGATGGAAGGTGAGGTCCCTCCCCAGGCCCGCGATCCCTTTCAGGAAGGTCCCGATGCCGCCGCAGAGCCAGGCGTTCGCCACCGGGGCGCTGGCGCGGCCGGACTCGACCGCGAAGCCGCAGACCGGGAGGGCGAAGCGGTCGGTCTTGAGATCGAAGCGGCCAGCGCCGGTGACGTCGATCAGGTAGTAGCCCCGGGCCAGGGAGCCCAGGAGGTGGGCCACCCCGGTGCGGGCGTCCGGCTTCAGATAGAGATGGGTGGGGCCGGGCGTGGGCAGGTCGCGCCAGCCGTGCCGGCGGGTGCAGCCGGAGGGCTTGCCGTGGGCCGCCCCCTCCTGCCACCAGGCGAGCAAGGGCTGCTGGAAGAGGCCTTCCTCTATCAGCGCCACCTCGCGGGTAGGCACCCCTTCGCCGTCCACCGGGGACTCGAATGCGCCGCCGGCGAGGCGGCCGTTGTCGATCAGGGTCACCAGGTCGCTGCCGAAGCGGCCCCGGGCGCCGGTCAGCCGTGTTCCCGGCCCGGGTCCCACCAGCAGCGGCAGCAGGCCCGCGATCAGGCGCGAGGCCACCACCGGCGCCAGCAGGATCTCGCCCGTGTCCCGCTCGGGCGCGGCCCCGGAGGCGGTGACGGCCAGGCGGTCCGCCAGACGGCGGGCGAGGGCCGTGGGGTGGAACCGCCGGGGCTCGCGGGCGGCCACGTAGAGGGAGGCCGTGACCGGCGGCCGGCCCGGTCCGGCGGCTTCTACGTATAGGGTCGAGATCCGGTTCCGGGTACGCGCCCGCAACCCCCGGCTGTTGGCCAGCTCGGCTTCGCTCGATCCGTCCTCCAGGACGGCGCGGAGCACGCGCGCCCGCGGCAGCTCGCCCTCCAGCTCGCGGCCCAGGCTCTCCAGGAGCTTGAGGCCCTCCCGCTCGCCGATCAGCGGGGTGTCGAAGTCCGACGGCTCGTTCCAGTCGGGGACCGGCTCCGGCTCGGGGAGCTCCAGCGGCGCGCCGGCCGCGGGCTCGGGCCAGGGGAAGCCGTCCACGAGGTCGCCGGTCGAGGCGGTGAAGAAGGAGCCCCGGCGGTTGCCGGCGCGCACCGCCCAGGCCCGCTCCTGAGAGGCCGCGGAGGTCTCGGTGACGGGGGTGCGCTCCATCCGGCGGGAGCGGCCCCGCTTCACGTAGACCTCGGCTTCGGTCATGTGCCGGTGCAGGAGGTCGCGCAGGACCTGGTCGAGCTGCGCCGCCGGGCTCACGGCGTGACCTCCACGCCTTCCAGGCGGATGGCGGGCGCGGTGGCCCAGACCGGGAGCTTCTGGCCCCCCTTGGCGCACCAGCCGGCGCCGGCCGGGCGGGCTTCGCTGCCCACCGCCACGGCGCGGGTCAGCAGGTCGGCCACCCGGCCCCGCAGCACGCAGGGGCCGACGGTCTCGGCCAGGCTGTCGCGGCGGAACCGCTTGGCGTAGGGGAGATGCAAGGCGAACTCTCCGGAGAGCGGATCGAGGGCGCCCCGGCTGGCTTCCGGGAGGTACAGCCCCTCCTCGGAACCGCCCAGGAGATCGGCGTCGGAGGCTTCACCGGGCAGGACCTCCAGGTGCGTGGAGCGCGGCCCCGGCGGCAGGTGGCGGGTGCCCCGCCGTCCCGCGCCGGGTAGGAGAACGGGGGAGGTCCGCGCCCACAGGGCGTCCGCCAGGGGCTGCTCCACGACGCCGCCCCGCAGGAGCCAGCGGCGCACCACAGAGGCCCCTTCGTCGTCGGTGGTCCGGCGCACGCCGGGGGGCGCCGCCGCGGGATCGTCCAGCACGTCCAGGCAGGGCGCGGCCATGGCGACTCCCACCGCCGCCTCGGGGTTGCCGCCCTGGGCCAGGGTGTCGGCTTCGAGGGCGTGGGCCACGGCTTCGTGGAGGAGCACGGCGACGGCGGCGGGGCCCAGCACGGCGGGACCGCGGAACGGCGCGGGCGGCGGCGCGGCCCGAGCACGGAACAGGGCCACGACGGTGGCGGCCACCTCTTCGGCCGCCGAGGCGTCGAGTCGCGTCAGCAGCGCGCCGTACCGCCCCCAGGAGGACTCGACCGCGCAACTGTAGAAGGACTCGCTCTCGGTCCCGGCCACCAGCCGGGGACCCACCACCTGCACCCAGCGGCGGTGCCGGCGGACGCTGACCCGCAGCGGGAAGCCCACGTGGTGGGCGCGCACGGCGCGGGAGAGCGCGCCGGGGAACTCCATCAGCTCGGGAGCGGCGACCGGCTCGGGCGGCTCCATCTCCAGCGACGGCTCAGGGTAGGTGGCGGCCGAGAAGGCTCGGGCCACCTGGCGCAGGGCCTCCGCGAACGATTTCGATTCAATAGCGTCCCGGGACGCCATCCAGGTCTGTCCCTGCCGGACCAGGCGCAGGGCGAATCCCTCCTCCCGCCAGACCCGCAAGGCCCCGGGGTCTCCCTCGGGCGCCAGCTCCACGTCCTCGCGGCGCTCGAAGAAGGCGTCGACGACGTCCTCGGGCTGCTCGGCGACCTGGGAGAGGGTGCGGGCGACGGCAGCGGTGTCCAGGTGGGAGAACGGCATGGGACGCGGATTGTATCGGAGCCCTCACCTCCCCGGCCCTCCTCTCCCGACCCCTCCCTCCCACCCACACCGGGAGAGGAGGGAGAAAAGACAGAAGGATTTGTTCCAGCGGGTTTGCATTTCCCCTCTCTCCCGGTGTGGGTGGGAGGGAGGGGTCGGGAGAGAGGGGGTAGGGGGAGTGAGGGCCTTGGGATAAGATGCGCCCGCCATGACGCAGGTGCGAGCCGAACGAGTCGAAGAGCTGAAACGCCGGTTGGCGGCCGCGGAGATGGGCGGCGGCCGCGACCGCATCGAGAAGCAGCACGCCGCGGGCAAGCTGACCGCCCGCGAGCGCATCGAGCTGCTGCTCGACGCCGGCTCGTTCGTCGAGATCGACGCCCTGGTGACCCACCGCTGCCGCGACTTCGGGATGGACAAGTTCACCATCCCGGGCGACGGCGTGGTCTGCGGCTACGGCACGGTGGACGGCCGGCTGGTCTACGTCTTCGCCCAGGACTTCACCGTCTTCGGCGGCTCGCTCTCGGAGACCAACGCGGCCAAGATCTGCAAGGTCATGGACCTGGCGGTGGAGAACGGCGCGCCGATCATCGGCCTCAACGACTCGGGCGGCGCCCGCATCCAGGAGGGCGTGGCCTCGCTCGGCGGCTACGCCGACATCTTCCTGCGCAACACCCTGGCCTCCGGGGTGGTGCCGCAGATCAGCGCCATCCTGGGCCCCTGCGCGGGCGGCGCGGTCTACTCGCCGGCCATCACCGATTTCATCTTCATGGTCGAAGGTACCAGCTACATGTTCGTGACCGGGCCGGAGGTCATCCGCACGGTCACCCACGAGGAGGTCACCAAGGAAGAGCTGGGCGGGGCGGTCACCCACGCGGCGAAGAGCGGCGTCTGCCATCTCACGGTGGCCAACGACGCCGCCTGTCTCGCCGCCATCCGCGAGCTGCTCTCCTACCTTCCCAGCAACAACCTCGACGATCCGCCGCCCAGCCGCAGCGAGGACGACCCGAACCGGGAGAACGAGTCGCTCAACACCCTGGTCCCCGAGGACCCGAACAAGCCATACGACATCAAGCAGCTCATCACGACCGTGGTGGACGACGGCCGGTTCTTCGAGATCCACGGCCAGTACGCCCGCAACCTCGTGGTGGGCTTCGCGCGCATCGGCGGCCGGAGCGTGGGCGTGGTGGCCAACCAGCCGGCCTACCTGGCCGGGGTGCTGGACATCGACGCTTCGCTCAAGGGGGCGCGGTTCGTGCGCTTCTGCGACGCGTTCAACCTCCCGCTGGTGACGTTCGAGGACGTGCCGGGGTTCCTGCCCGGCACGGCGCAGGAGTACGGCGGCATCATCAAGCACGGGGCGAAGCTCCTCTACGCCTACGCCGAGGCCACGGTGCCCAAGGTGACGGTGATCACCCGCAAGGCCTACGGCGGCGCGTACTGCGTCATGTCCAGCAAGCACCTGCGGACGGACGTCAACTTCGCCTACCCCACGGCGGAAATCGCCGTCATGGGGCCCGAGGGGGCGGTGAACATCCTCTACCGGCGGGAGCTGGAGGAGGCGGGGGAGGACGCGGCGCGGGTGCGGGCCGAGAAGGTGGCGGAGTACCGGGCCAAGTTCTCGAACCCGTACATCGCGGCGGAGCGCGGCTTCGTGGACGCCATCATCGAGCCGCGCCGGACGCGGCCGGAGATCGTGCGCGCCCTGCGGCAGCTCGGGGCCAAACGGTCTACGATGCCGCCGAAGAAGCACGGTAACATCCCCTTGTAGTTGCCGTTAATTGACATTCAGGCGGCGCGTACGGCAAGCTGGCACAGCCTGAAAGCGCCGAGTCGATCGATCGGGGCGGCGGGCGTGGGACGTCCAAGGAGACGACATGAGAGAGAGAGATCGGGAGCTGAAGCGCCGGCGTCACCGCCGGACCCAGCGGCTGAAGAAGCGGCACAACGAAGAGGCGTTGGCTCGTAGTACCGCGGAGCGACCCGTGGGCTCCAAGCGCACGGTCAAGAAAGCGTCCCCCGCGCCGGCGGAGGCGAATTCAGCCGCTTCAGGGAACGCGGCCAAAGCGGGTCCCGCCGAGGAGGCCGCGCCCCCTCCCAAGAAGCGCCCCGCCGCCAAGAAGGCGCCGGCCCGCAAGGCGCCCGTGCCCGCACCTGAGCCCGCACCCGAGCCCGAAGGCGGCGACGCCGAGGGGTCGCCCGGCCCCGAGGAGCCCCAGGTGTCCTGACCTTTCCGGACCCTTACCTATCCTGCGGCCTTGTCCATACCTCTCCAGGCGATCGCCGGAAGCTGGCCTTCCGGCGTCCTCCGTCTCCTTTTTTAGCCGAGGAGCCTCCCCATGTCTGACTTCCGTTCCCTGAAAGCCGCCGACCCGGACGTCTACCAGGCCATCGCCGACGAGCGCGCGCGTCAGAACTTCGGTCTGGAGCTGATCGCCTCGGAGAACTTCGTCAGCCGCGCCGTCCTCGAAGCCGCGGGCAGCGTGATGACCAACAAGTACGCCGAGGGCTATCCCGGCAAGCGCTACTACGGCGGCTGCGAGTTCGTGGACGTGGTGGAGCGCCTGGCCATCGAGCGCGCCAAGGAGCTGTTCGGCGCCGAGCACGTCAACGTCCAGCCGCACAGCGGAACCTCGGCCAACACGGCGGTCTACTTCGGCTTCCTCAAGCCGGGGGACAAGCTGATGGGCATGGACCTCTCCGCCGGCGGCCACCTCACGCACGGCCATCGCCTCTCCTACTCCGGCCGCGACTTCCAGGTGGTCTCCTACGGCGTGGACCGGGAGAGCGAGAGGATCGACTACGACGAGGTCGAGCGCCTCGCCCTGGCCGAGCGGCCGAAGCTGATCATCTGCGGCGCTTCGGCCTACAGCCGGATCATCGACTTCGAGCGTTTCCGGGCCATCGCCGACCAGGCCGGCGCGCTGCTCATGGCGGACATCGCCCACATCGCCGGCCTGGTGGCGGCGGGCCTCCATCCGTCGCCCATCCCCCATTGCCACTTCGTGACCACGACCACCCACAAGACCCTGCGCGGTCCCCGGGCGGGCATGGTGATGTGCAAGGAGGAGTTCGCCAAGGACATCGACCGCGCGGTCTTCCCCGGCCTCCAGGGCGGTCCGCTGATGCACATCATCGCCGCCAAGGCGGTGGCGCTGAAGGAAGCGCTCTCCGACGACTTCAAGACCTACCAGCGGCAGATCGTGGCCAACGCCAAGACCCTGGCCGGACGGCTGACGGAGCTCGGCCTGCGGATCGTCTCCGGCGGCACGGACAACCACGTCTTCCTGATGGACGTCTCCAAGGTCGGGCTGACCGGCAAGGTGGCGGAGAAGGCGCTGGAGGAGGCGGGCCTGACGGTGAACAAGAACACCATCCCGTACGACCCCAACCCGCCGATGGTGGCCTCCGGCATCCGCATCGGCACGCCGGCCCTGACCACCCGCGGCATGAAGGAGCCGGAGATGGAGCGGGTGGGCGACTTCATCGCCGAGGCCTTGCGCGCCGCGGAGGACTCCGGGGTCCAGGAGGGCCTGCGCCGGAAGGTGCGCGAGCTGTGCGAGCGTTTCCCGCTTTACGACCCGCTGTCCTAAGATGGTCGCGATGAGAGGCGAGCGCTCTTGGTGACCCGCAATCCCCGGATGGACCTCGGCGGCTTCGGCCTCAGCGGGCCGGCGCCGCGGGACGTCCTGGCGATCCTGGCGGTCGTGTTCGTCACCTTCACGCTGCGCTTCTTCCCGGCCACGGAGATCATCCCCAACCTCCTGCAGCTCACGCCGCTGGCCTGGCAGCGCGGATTCGTCTGGCAGGTGGCGACGTATGCGTTCGTAGGCAACGGCCGGGCGGGGTTCTGGTTCCTGCTGGAGCTGCTGATCCTCTACATGTTCGGCCGCGACGTGTTCTTCGGCCTCTACCGCCGGCACTTCTGGCGGCTGATCGTGTGGAGCTCCGTCATGGCCGGGGTGGTGGCGGTGGCCGTGCGACGCCCTGATCGCCCTGACCGGCGCGCTGGTCGTGCCCGAGTCCTTCGTGATCCTGCAGGGCCAGCGGATGCTGCTGGCGATCTTCATCGCCGCCTTCGCCACGGCGCACGGCGACGCCACGATCCACCTCTTCTTCGTGCTGCCGATCCGCGCCCGGTGGTTCCTGTGGCTGGAGATCCTGTTCGCCTTCATGGGGTTCCTGGGAACGAAGGACCTTCCCGGGTTCCTGGGGATCTGCACGGCGGTGGGCCTCACCTATCTCTACGTCCGCTCCAGCGGCTCGATGCGCGGCGGCAAGCGGACCTTCCGCGAGCTGCGCCTGCGGCTGGAGCGCTGGTGGATCCAGCGCAAGCTGGACCGCGAGAAGCGGAAGCGCGGCCTGCGGGTGATCCCCGGCGAGAAGGGGCAGAACGTGCGGAAGGGACCGTGGGTGAACTGAGGGCTCCAGGAGGGCTTGCCGGCTGAGGCGGCCTGCCCTCCGAAGCCTCACCCCCTGGCCCCCTCTCCCGACCCCTCCCTCCCACCCACACCGGGAGAGGGGGAACGATAAGGCGGCCGCCTTGCCTGCGCCGGAGAGACCTCCCTCTCCTTCAGGAGAGGGACCGAGGGTGAGGTTTCGAAGGGCCGGTCGTCGAAAGGGCAACTACGCCCGAAACGCCGCCCCCGGCGTCACCGTCTTCGGCAGCAGCAGCCAGATCCTTCCCCGGTGCTTCATCCGGCCGGCCACGGCCTCGGCCTCGCTTCCGAACCCCCAGAAGACGTCCCCCCGGACGGGGCCGCGGATGGCGCCGCCGGTGTCCTGGGCTACCAGGAGACGGCGGAGCTTGCGGTCCGGCTCGTTGTCCTTCGGCGAGGGCATCCCTCCCGCCAGCCAGACGGGTACTCCCAGAGGCAGATAGGAGCGGTCCACGGCGAGGGAGCGGCCGGGGGTCAGGGGGATGCCCTCCGCGCCCAGAGGGCCGTCGCCTTCGAGCACCTGGAAGAAGATGTAGGAGGCGTTCTTCTCCATCACCTCCCGGGCCTCTTGCGGATGGGTCTTGAGCCAGTCGCGGATGGTCTGGAGGGAGACCTCCTGCGAGGTCAGGGCGCCGCGGGCGATCAGGTCCTTGCCGATCGCCGTGTAGGGATGGCCGTTCTGCGCCGCGTAACCGAGCCGCAGCTCGCCCCCTTCGGCGAGCCGGACCCGCCCGGAGCCCTGGATGTGGAGGAAGAAGGCGGCGACCGGGTCGTCCACCCAGACGATCTCCAGCTTGCGGCCCTGGATGGCGCCGGCGTCGATCTCCTGGCGGTCGGGGAAGGGCAGGAGGGCGCCGTCCTCGACCTTGCCGGCGATGCGCTGGCCCTCGAGCTCCTTGCGGAAGCGGCCCAGCTCGACCATCACCAGCTCGGGGGGCCGGGCGTAGAGGGGGACGTTGTAGCGGGTGCTCCGCTTCCGGCTGCCGTGGAGCAGGGGCTCGTAGTAGCCGGTGAAGAGGCCGAGGGGGTTGCGGTTGTTGCGGGCGGTCCAGGGACGGAAGCGGGTCTCGAAGAAGGTGCGGGCCGCGGCGCGGTCGCCGGGCGGCAGGGCTGAAGCGGCCGCGCAGATCCCTTTCCAGTCCCGGGCCGTGCCTGTGAAGGGCTCGTCATCGACGGCCGCGGCGTCCGGCAGGGCGGCGATGCGCTCGCAGGACCGCAGGAACGCGGGCACGGCCTTCTCCACCTCGTCCGCGCGCCATCCCGGCAGGTCCCCGAATCCGGCGGGCTCCAGGACCAGGCGGTCCTTTTCCGGGAAGATGTCCCACAGGCCCACGACCTCCTCGTCGCCTCCCGCCCGGGTCGAAAGCCAGACCCGCAGCGCCAGGGCGCCGAGCACCAGGGCGACGAGGAAGGCGATGACGGCGGTGCGGCGAGACATAGATAAGCTCAAACAAAAACCCGGTCCGTCTTACTCCGGCGAAGTGAGTCCCTCCAAGATCCGCGCCATCCGGTCCACGTGCGTCCCGCGCCAGTAGACCCGGCCGCATGCGGGGCAGCCGCGGAAGTCCTGACGCGTCCTGGCGACCCAGGGAGGGACACGGGCGCGGGCCAGCTCGGGGTCCAGATCCTCCAGGGGCATGTTGCAGCGGAGGCATCGTCTCAGACGCCGGCCGGGATCCGGGCGGATGCGCAGCTCCTCCAGCACCTGCCGTACCTGCTCCTCTACGACCTCGGAGCGGATGAGGAGATGATTGCGGGCGAGGCGCCGCTCGGTCAGGCGGCGGTCCCGGGTGAGGATGACGCGCTCCTCCGCTACAGCCTTCTCGACCAGCTCGGCATCGTCGATGTCCGGCTCGTAGGCCACGTCCACGTCCAGCGCCCGCAGCCATCGGGCGAGAGCGCCCAGCATGGCGTCGGCGATCAGCTTGGGGGGATCGGTGCTCACTGGAGAAGCTGGTGCTACTTACCGAAGATCCGTTCCTGGACCTGCTGGCGTGTCCACCCAAAGTGCTGGGCCACGTCCTGGAGAATCGAGGCGAGAGTACCGACCCGAAGAGGCTCATGGCGCGGGATCGTGACGTGGTGCTGTCCGGCCTCCTCCGTGGTGAGCCGCAGGTGGCTTCCCGTCTGGCGAGTCAGCCGATAGCCGAGTATAGCGAGCGCCTGAGCCAAGTCCTGGCCCGAGACGTCTCGAGGAAGCCTCATACAGCGATGAGCTCTTCGCGTACGAAGTGGAGCCTGATCAGCTTCGGCCTGGCTTCGTCCTCGTCGAAGTGGCAGAGGACGGCATCGCGCACCTGTTCCTGAAGCTCTGTCAGGTCATCCGCTTCCGTGAAGATCGACTCTCCGAGAGCGCGAGCGGTATAGCCGCCCTCGGGCGCTTCCTCTACGATGAAGATCAGCTCATTCATAGCCAGGTTTCCTCGGGGACATTGTAGCGCCCGACCTTAAGGCGCGATCTCACTCAGTTGAGACAATCTTTCGAATCTCCTCATCCTGCCCGGTAAGCTGCCAGCGAATGAGGGACACCGGGATGATGCCGGCGGAGTAGACCTCCTCGAACCAGCGTTTCATGGTGAACGCATCACCGAGCTGGTGGGCGCGCTCGCGCATCAGGTCTTCGAGCTGGACCTTGCCGGTGATGTAGCACGTGCCGTAGCCCGGCTGCCGCAGGTAGAGCTGCTGCTCGAAACCCAGGAGATCGAGGTCGGGGCGCATCCAGCCGCGCGGGGTCCATTGGACCTGGAACGCCTTCGCCTGCGCGAGGTCGAATTCATTGGCCTGGAGGTAGAGCGAGGCGAGGCCGCGCGCGGCGCGCTGGGCGAGCATGATCCAGACGATCTCGCGCGCCCGCGGCTCGTCGTCGAAGAGGCCGGCGTGGAGCATGAGCTCTTCCATGGCCGTCGCCATGCCCTCCGAGCGGCCGTCCCAGATGTTGTAGAGGAGCGGGTCGCGGCGGACGGCGTTCGGATGGGGCTCGTCGCGCAGGCGCGCCAGATCCCACCAGTGGGAGGAGTGGGTGTAGAGAGTGAGCGGCTCGTAGTGCGTGGCGATGGCGAAGAAGTTGCGCCGCTCGATCGGCACGAACGCGCCGCGGCGCTGGCGCAGCTCGGCGTCCATCGTTTCGCGCATCGGGTAGAGGTTGCGCTCGCCGAGGAAGGCGATGAGCTTGCGGATCGCCCGGTCGGCGCGGCGCTGGTACTCGGCGTCGTCCTGTGCCACGGTCATTGCGGGCAGGCTGCGATTGCGCTCCTCCTCCAGCTTCAACGACGCGTGCGCTCGCGCCAGCTCGCGCCGGAGGATCGCCACCTCGTCCTCCCAGGTCATGGGCAGGAGGTGCACGTGCTGCTGCGACCAGGTGTAGCTCTCCTTGCCGATGCCCGAGGGCCCGGTTTTCGACGGCGCCTTCTCCTCCAGCCAGGCGACGAAGGAGTCGGTCGCTTTGCGCGCTTCGCCGACCGCTCCGCGAAGCTCGGCGCCGGCGGTGGCGACCTTCCCTTCGAGATCGGTCAGGTCGGCAACCTGCCCGCGCATCGTTCCGATGCCGGTCGTCCAGAGGTCGCGCGCGTTGCCGGTCAGGTTCTCGCGCGCCTGGGAGAGGAAGGCGGGAATCGGTCTCAGCTCTCCCGTGAGCCGCGCTTCTTCCGGTGGCGACAGCGGGAAGGAGTACGTCCACAGCTCGGCCAAGCCGTGGGCGTTCGGTCCCTCGTGCGCCGGCGTGTCGCTCTGCTCGGCGCGGACGGTGGCGTAGAAGGCGGGGTCGCGGGACCAGGGCTGGAGGACGCGCAGGTTGAAGTCAAAGGCGTTCATCTCGGCGCGCAGGAGCGCGAGGTCGATGCGCGCGTCGGTGGAGGTGGCGCTCGCATCGAGTGCCGCCAGCCGGGCCCGCAGCTCCTTCAGACCCGCCTTCCGACGCTCGAACGTGGACGCCCGGTAGTCCGGAGCGCCGTTGTGAGAAGGCGGCGTCTCGAAGGCCCGCCAGTCCGCGAACAGGGCTTCGACCGTGGGCTTTCCTTCGCCGGCAGCGGGCGCCGCCGCGGCGCCGGCTCCGAAGGACGCGAGAGCCACCGCCATCAAGAGACCGGCTCGACGGGCCCATGCCCGGGCTCCAGATCCTGCGCTCATCTCGGACCTCCTGTTGCTGCTCAGAATCGTTCGCCCAACCCTCAGGGGTCAGACTCTACTGTTTCCGGATGGATTGGAGGTGAGGGGCTGCGCGAGGTTGACCTGGGGTGCGTAGTCCGGGGATAGAGAGTCGTTAGCGCCCGTGACGGGCGATGAGCTCCCGGACAGCAGGCACCAGCTCCGTGGGAACCTCCATGACCGTATGAGTCCGGTGTTCGAAGGCGGCTTCGTCCTCGGCGACTGCCTCGGCCTCGGTCTGCTCTTCATAGTGAGCCAGGACCCGGCGGACCCGCTCCTCGTCCCAGCCCGGGGGAAACTTGTTCTGCTTCACTTTCGTCTCCTCCGGCGGCGATAAGCCGCCAGTGACTTGCCTACTAGATCATACGCCGTTATGACGAATACGCTTTGGGGAATCGGGTCGGGAACATAGACGATCCTCAAGTGCCGTCCGGCCTCTGTCTGCCCCACAGCAATCCGGGCATCGTCCTCTCCGGGACGGTCCTCCCCGGGCCGACGAAGCACGTCCTCCACTTCCTCCTCGCTCACGTTGTGGCGATAGATGTGAGGTTCCCCAGTTTCCGGGTCAATGTAAAAACGGATTTCCACCTCACGATTCTACGGCATCGGAGGAGATGACAGCAGGTTTCGGCGCGAGAAGAGCTGGTAGGGAAGTTAGGAGTCTTATACAGGGTGGCAACCACTCCGGGCGGACCCGACCCGCTCGTCATTCCCCTCCACAAAATACCGCAGCGCTTCCTCGTCATACTCCACCGTCCGCTCCCGGATCTCCACCCCATCGACCGGCGCCTCGCCGCGGACATACCCGATCGCCCGGTAGGTTCGCAGCCGCCTCTCGAACATCCGCACCAGCACAGGCACCTCGCGGTCAACGTAGTCGAAGATCCGCACTTCGGACTTCCTTGGATGAAGCCGGTGCAGCCTACCCGTGTATTGCACTAGCGTTCCCTTCCAGGACACGGGCATCGCCAGCACCAACGTATCCAGCCGCCGATCGTCGAACCCTTCGCCGACGTAGCGGCCCGTCGCGAGGACAAGCCGCTCCTCCCCATCGGTGACGGCCGCAAGCCGGACACCGATCTCTCGTCGCTCCGTGGCCGTCATGCCGCCTTGCAGCACGATCAGATGGCGGACGAACCCGCGAAGCTGCTCCGCGAAGTATTCGAGGTGATCCCTTCGCTCCGTCAGAAGGATAGGAGAGCGCCCTTCCTCCAGCATATGGAGAATGTCATCCAGGATGAGGCGGTTGCGCACCTCGTCCTCGGCAAGCGCCGCATAGATGTCCTGGATGCCGGCGTCGGCGCGGTTACCATCCAGTCGGAAGGCGGTCTCGCGGACGATGAGTCTGTGGTCGAACGGCCGCCGTGCCGCCTGGCTCCTGGGATCAACGGCGAAACGAACGGGCCCGAGTTGCATCTCCAGGATGGGGTGGTGCCCATCCCGGCGGTGCGGTGTGGCGGTCAGGCCTAAGACATAACGGGCCTTGACCTCCGAGAGCACGCGCTCGAAGGAGACCGCCGGGACATGGTGGCACTCGTCCACGACGACATGGCCATAGGTCTCGACCAAGTCATCGACTCGGCCTTGCCGCACCAGGCTCTGGATCATGGCCACGTCGAGGCGCCCGTTCGGCTTGCGCTTGCCACCGCCGATTTGACCGATCTCTTTCTCGTCAATGCCGAGAAACATCGAGAGCTGAGCCGTCCATTGATCCAGAAGAGGTTGACGATGGACGAGCACAAGCGTGCTCCGCCCACGCTTCGCCACGAGGTAGGTGCCCACCACCGTCTTTCCGACGCCGGGCGGCGCGACAAACACGCCGCTATCGTGCCGGAGGAGAGCCTCTGCGGCCTCCTGCTGGGCCGCAGTGAGCTCGCCCGTGAACCCGGCATCGAAGGCCTCACCTCCCTGCCGTCGGTCCTCAGCTTTCAGTGCTACTCCATGTGCCTGGAAAAGCTTTTCCAAGTCGCCGATGCACCCCCTCGGCAGCGCAATGTGATGCGCCAACTCCTCAGCACAGACGATCACCCGCGGCGTCAGCGCCGTCGAGAGCCGCAGGCTCTGCTTCTTGTAGAACTCGGAATTCTGAAACGCGGCGAGACGCTTGATCTCGTTCAGAAGTGGGGAAGGGAGGTCCACCTTCTCGACGAAGAGACGTTGAGCGAGAACAGCGCGCACCTCGCACGGTAGTGGCCCCGTGATGGGCACCTGCCGAGGGCGGCCTGAAGGCCGGCGCCTCCATGGATTCGACTCCTCCTCGTCGGGCGGTTCAGCAAGACGAACGCCGATCACCCGCCCACGCCGCGTGGCTTCCGCCGCGAGGCTCTCCACGAATGAAGGAGCCATCCGTGAAAGGGAAGCGAGATAGCTCCACTGGTCGCTGTGCACCTGGAATGAGGCGTCCACGAAGACGCTGTTCCCCTGCTGGCGTGGCTCGTACTGGAGCGGAAGTGCGATGAGGTTCCCGAAACCGCCGCGCGGCATGGTGTCCTGGTTGGGGAAGAGCCGGTCATACGATTCCATACTGAGCTCATGCCGCCGGGACATGGTCTCGGTGAGGAGATAGCACCCCATCTTGCGAGCGATACCCGCCATCACCGGAGCCCCGAAGAAGAACCAGGCATGAGCGCCATCGCCGGACCGGGAGCGTTCGACGGCCACCGGGACATCCACCGCACGACAAGTTTCGGCAAACGCTCCGACATCCTCCGTCCAGGAAGACTTGTCGAAATCAATGACCAGGAACCAGCAGGTCTCATCCGCGAGCAAGGGGTAGACACCCATCACATGGCGGCCTCGCAGATGGTCAAGGACCACCCGGTCGTCCACGGGCGCGAAAGCCTGGTTCGGGCACTCACTGCACTTGACCTTCGGAAGGTCGCAGACGCCGCGCACGAACTTGTTCGCGCACGCGGGCGCATAGCCGGCCTTTCCGGTCTTCTTGCTGGTGAACCTGGTAGGAAAGATGTCTTCGCGCCCCCTGAACAGAGCCCGAAAGAGCCGGACCTTGTCTGCCGGTGTCGCTTGCACGTCCAAGGCGACGGGCAAGGTGGATTGAATCGGTTCTTCAGCCGAGAGGGTCGTCAGCTTTGCGCGCAGCAGCTCCATCCGGGAGTGCGCGGCCTCTCGGCGGCTCTCAAGCTCGGCGAGATAGGATTCCTCCCGCGCCAGCTCATCGAGAAGTCGTTGCTTGACGGAGTCCATCGAGGCACCGGGCACGGAATCACATGTCCAGTTCGGCACGCCGAACATGCTTGGGGGCAAATGATACCGCAAGACGGTGTTGTCGCTCGGGGCTTGGGTACTGAGAAAAGGCAGAGATGAGGCGTGGCCTGATTAGCCGGCCCTACTTCGTCTTGGACCCTCTCAGGACGTTCGACGCCTCACAATGGAAAAGCCCGGCGGGAACCGGGCTCGGAAAGATCTCAGCTTTGGTAGCGCATACGGGATTCGAACCCGTGTTACCGGCGTGAGAGGCCGGCGTCCTGGACCCCTAGACGAATGCGCCACATGTCCGACAGGCCGTCCCATCGAACCCGCGAAGGGTACCACAGGACGGACGGAGCGTTCAACCGGCTCCGTAAGGCCCGTATTCCCCACCTATGCTTTGTAGTAGCGTAGAACGATTCCCCGGAGACATCCCGAAGGCGGGTCCTCCCGGAGAGAGGTTCTCTTGGCACTCAGGCTCGTCGCCGAAACCGGAAGCCCCTCCCTCGTGGTCACGAGCGGGCGGACGTTCGTCGTCGGGCGGGGCGCGGTCTGCGAGCTCCCCCTCCAGGACCCGACGGTCTCGCGCCGTCACGCCGAGCTCGAGCTGGCCGGCGCCGGGGTGCGCATCCGCGACCTCGGCTCCACCAACGGCACCTACCTGAACGGCGTCCGGGTCATCGACGCGCTGGCCACCCCCGGCTCGCGCGTGGCCTTCGGCAAGGTGGACTTCAACGTGCACGCGGTCGAGGCGCCCGCGCGATACGACTCCTCGGACGAAATCTCGCTCGACGCCACCATCCTCCGCCAAGTGCCGGTGCGCGGGCCGGCGGATATCGCCTCGCAGGTGGCCGCGGAGGCCAGCGGCGCGTCGCTGCTCAAGATCGCCGGCGGTTCCGTGGAAGCCCGCCAGGAGCGCAAGCTCAACCTCTTCCTGGACATCGCCAAGGAGCTCTCGCAGCAGACCGAATCCGACGCCCTGCTCGACCGGCTGGTAGGGCTCACCTTCCAGCTCATGAGCGTGGACCGGGTGGCCATCCTCATGCCGGTGAACGGCGGAGAGCTCAAGCCGCGGGTCTGGCGGAGCCGGGTCGAATCTCCCGTGGAGAGCTGGCGCGTGCCCCGGGCCCTGGTCCGCAAAGCGGTGCGGGAGCGGGTGGCGGTGCTGGCCGAAAAGGAGGAGGACCGGCCCGGGGAGGACGGCGACGGCGTGCGCAGCGCCCTCTGCGCGCCGCTTCTCGGCAGGGAAGGGACGGTGCTCGGCCTCATCTATCTCGACCACACCGGGGCGGACCCCTCCTTCGGCGTCGAGGACCTGGAGTTCTTCACCGCGTTTGCCGGTATGGCGGCGGTGGCCATCGAGAACAGCAGCCTGCTGGAGCGGGCGCGGCGCGAGGCCGTGGTGCTCTCGAACTTCCAGCGCTACTTCGCGCCCGACCTGGCGCGGCAGATCGCCGGCCAGGAGGACGAGATCCAGCTCGGCGGCGCCAAGCGGCAGGTGGCGGTGCTCTTCTCGGACATCCGCGGCTTCACCTCCCTCTCGGAGCGGATGAGCCCGGACGAGATCGCCAGCCTGCTCACCGACTACTTCACGGAGATGGTGGAGATCGTCTTCGAGCACGGCGGCACCCTGGACAAGTTCATGGGCGACGCCTTGATGGCGCTCTGGGGCGCGCCCCTCGACCGCGAGGACGACGCGGACCGTGCCGTGCGGGCGGCCATCGCCATGCAGCGGGCGATCTCCCGCCTCAACTCCAGATGGGGCCAGCAGGGCCGCCAGACGATCTCGGTGGGGATCGGCATCAACGTCGGCGAGGTCTTCGCCGGCAACATCGGCAGCCAGCGTCGCCTGGAGTACACGGTCATTGGCGACGCGGTCAATACCGCCGCCCGGCTGTGCTCGGAGGCCGGTCCTGGTGATATCCTGATCGCACTGCCTCTTTTCATGGCTCTCAGCCAGCCGCCACCGGTCCATTCGCTCCCCGCCCTCCCCCTCCGGGGCAAGAGTCAGCCGGTTCCGGTCTACAGCGTAGAGTGGGAGGAGGGGAAGACGGCGCAGTGAGCGCCGGCCCTTTGCAAGGGAAGATCAAGGACGAGACATCATGGCCGAACCTGAGTCCATTCCCGTTTCAGTCCCCGCCGGCGAGCCACGGTCGCAACGCGCTCCCAGGACGGCTCCCCGGCCCCGTATCATGGAGGCGATCGTCACCGAGTTGATCCGCGAGACGCCGGACTCCTCGACGCTGGTGCTTTTCGTCGGTAACGAACGCCTGGAGTACGAGCCGGGTCAATTCCTGACCGTCCGTCCCCAGCAGTTCCCGGAGCTGGAGCGGTTCTGCCGCTATTTCGAGGACGTCAAGGGAAAGAAGGAGCCGGCGCGAGCCTACTCGCTCAGCTCCGCCCCGCACGAGAAATACATCGCCTTCACGGTGAAGGAGGAGACCTACATCTCCGGGCAGACCAAGTACCCGCCCCTTCTCTCGCCGTTCCTGACCTACCGCGCGGTCCCGGGGACGCGCATGATGGTGACCGGCTTCGGCGGACCTTACGTGCTGGACCCGGACGTCGAATCGCGGACGGACCACATCGTCCACATCTGCGCCGGTTCGGGGATCGTGCCGAACTTCAGCATCATCAAGCACTGCCTGCACCTGGGGATGAACCTGCGGCACACGCTGGTCTACGGCAACAAGACCTGGGAGGACATCATCTTCCGCCGCCAGCTCGCAGAGCTGGCGCTGAAGCATCCGGACAAGCTGCGGGTCATCCACTCCCTGACGCGGGAGCAGGACCAGGCCCTGTTCCAGGGGGACTGCCGCAAGGGACGGGTCTGCGAGCCGCTGCTCCAGGAGTTCATTCCCGACCCCACCGGCGTGGAGGTCTACACCTGCGGCCCGGGCCTGACCAAGTTCGACCTCCAGGCCGCCAAGGAGCGCGGAGAGGAACCCACCCCGCGCTTCCTGGAGACTACGCTGGAGGCCCTGAAGGTCATCGGCGTACCGGACGACCGGGTGCACTTCGAAGGCTACGGCTAGACCGCTAGCCTTCCTTGAACCGGACTCGGATCCCATCGGGATCGTGGGTCTCGAACATCAGCCTGCCGTCGTCGTCGTTGCGCAGGCCGCCGGGGATGTTCTTCTCGCGGAAGGAGATCTCGTCGAAGGCCTGCTGCGCCGAGGCGACGTCGAAGGTGAGGGCCGTCTTGGTCAGCGGACCCTCGGGGTCGTAGCGCTCGTCGTTGAGCCGGGGGTTCGCGCCGGCGGGACGGCCGAGGACTTCGATCAGGGCCGAGCCAGCCTGGAAGACGGCTCCCCGGCCGTCCTCGCGGTCCCAGCGACCGATCTCCGGCAGCGCCAGGGCCTCCCCATAGAATTTCACCGCGCGTTCGAAGCTCTTGGCGCGGATCACCACCCGAAACTGCCGGATCTCCATGGTCGTCGTCTCCTTTGAACCCGGACATTTACCACACTCCCCGCGAGACTTTCAAAGTCCGGGCTCGATGGTATCCTCTCCCGCGTGAAAGACCGCCGTATCCGGGCCACTCTCGTATTCTTCGGCCTGCTGCTGCCCATGCTCGTCGGCGCCCAGGGCGAGCGGCCGCAGCCCCAGACGCCTCCCGCCGCTCCGTCCCGCGCTCCCGTGGTCGTCCTCGGCGGCCGCGAGATCGCCGTGCCGGTGAGCATCACCCCCAACGGGCCGATGTTCGGCCTCGGCCCCATCGCCGCGGCCCTCGGGGGCCAGATGACCACCGACGAGTCCGGCGAGAGCGTCACCCTGCGCCTCGGGGACCGGGACGTGGTGAGCGCCCCGGGCAGCGCCATCATCACGGTGGGCGACGTGATCATCTCTCTCTCCCAGCCGCCTACGGAGGGCGAGGGGGGGCTCCTGGTGCCGGTCGACTTCCTGCGCAAGACGTACGGCGACCTCCTGGGCTACGCCTTCGAGTGGCAGCCCGAGACGGCGCGGCTGGTCATCTCCCGGCGCGGCGACCGCGAGCTGGGCGTGTCCCTCGACGTCGTCCACCTCCAGGGGATGACCACGGTCGTGCTCCAGTTCCCGGAGGAGCCGCGCTACCGCATCCAGCGCCTGCCGGGGACGATCGTGGTGGAGATGATCGCCGACCGCCTGACGCCGCCGTCGCCGCCGCGGATAGTCCAGGACCCGCTGGTCCAGAACGTCACGATCGAGCCCCAGCAGGTGCGCATCCAGCTCGCCGAGGGAGTGCAGGCCGCGAGCTACGTGCTGGCGAACCCCTTCCGGCTGGTCTTCGACGTCCACCCCTCGGCCGCGGTCGTGCCCACCCGGCCGGCGGAGCGGCCGCGGGACCTGCCGGGCATCCGGACGATCGTCCTGGATCCCGGCCACGGCGGCTCGGAGGTGGGGGCCATCGGCCCCAGCGGCGTGCAGGAGAAGGAGCTGACGCTGCAGATCGCCCGCGAGCTGGCGGGCAAGCTCGGGACCACCCTGGGTGTACAGGTCTTCCTGACCCGCTACGCCGACACGGTCCTGCCGCACGACACGCGGACAGCCATCGCCAACCAGAACAAGGCGGACCTGTTCGTCTCGATCCACCTGAACTCGTCGCTCGGCGCCGGGGCCCACGGCACGGAGACCTACTTCCTCAGCCCGCAGGCCTCGGACCAGCGCGCCGCCCAGGCGGCCGCCGCCGAGAACCTCGCCGAGGAGCCGGCGGCGGGCGAGCCGGGAGCGACGGCCGACCCGGCCGCGCAGGACCTCCAGCTCATTCTCTGGGACCTGGCGCAGAGCCGCCACATGGCGGAGAGCCAGCGTCTGGCCAACCTGATCCAGCGCGAGCTCAACCAGGCCCTCCAGCTCAAGGACCGGGGGGTGAAGCAGGCCCCCTTCCGCGTGCTGATGGGGGCCGGCATGCCCGCCGTCCTGGTGGAGCTCGGCTTCATCAGCAACCCGGAGGAGGAGAAGAAGCTCCAGGATCCCGCCTACCGGGACCAGCTCCTCGACGCCCTCGCCCGCGCGATCGGAAGTTACAAGGCCCTCGTGGAAGGTGAGCAGGCGCCCCCCGCGGCGGCGCAGCAGGCCCCGGCTGGACAGCAACCGCCGCAGGGCCAGCCTCCCGCCGGAGGGGCCGCGCCCGCGCCGCCGCAGGCTCCCAAGCCGGGCGCTCCGCCCGCCAGGCCCCCCGCCCGTCCGGGAAGACCCGCATGAACCGGCGGGCGGCGAGCTTCGTCCTCGGGCTGGCGCTGGCGCTGCTCATCGGCGGCGGCGTCTGGTGGTGGCTCTCTTCGCGGACAGGTGGCGGGAGCGGGCGGACGGCCCAGGAGGAATCCGGCCAGCCGGCGGAGAAGGTGAGCTTCCAGCTCTACTTCCCGGCCGACGGCGGGCTGATCCGGACCGAGCCCCGGGAGCTGTCGGTGCCAAGCGCTCCCAAGGAGCGCGTCCGCAAGGTCGTGGAGGCCCTCCTCGCCGGTCCCCAGACCCGCGGGCTGGTCCGCCCGTTCCCTGAAGGAGTCACGGTGGGCGCCGTGCAACTGAGCCCGGACGGGACGGCCTACATCGACCTCCGCTGGCCGGACCACAACGAGCCCCCGCCCGGCGGCTCGACGGAGGAGATGCAGCGGGTCTACAGCGTCGTGAACTCGATCGTCCTGAACGTCCCGCAGGCCTCCCGGGTCGTGCTGCTGTGGAACGGGTTCCAGCGGGACAGCTTCTCCGGCCATCTGGACCTGAGCCATCCGCTGACGCCGAACCAGGCGCTGGTCGCCCGCTGATTGATCTCCGGCGGGCGCATCCTCATGATCGACGCGATCGGAGTCTTCGACTCGGGGGTGGGCGGCCTGACGGTGGTCTCCGCCCTGCGGCGGCGGTTGCCGGGGGAGTCCATCCTCTATCTCGGCGACACGGCGCGCCTCCCCTACGGCAGCAAGTCGCCTGAGACCGTCACCCGCTACACCCAGCGCAGCATCGACTTCCTCACCGAGCGGGGGGTCAAGGCCGTGGTGGTGGCCTGCAACACGGCCTCGGCCCTGGGCCTCCCCAATCTGCACAAGATGGACGTGCCGACGTGGGGGGTGATCGAGCCCGGGGCGCGGAAGGCGGCGGCGGTGAGCCGGGGCCGGGTGGGGGTGATCGCCACCGAGGCGACGGTGCGCTCGGACGCCTATCCGCGCGCCCTGCGGGCCATCCGTCCCGAGTTGGAGATCCTGAGCAAGGCCTGCCCCCTGTTCGTGCCCCTGGTCGAGGAGGGATGGCACGACGACTCCGTGACCGAGCAGGTGGCGGAGCGCTACCTGCGTCCGCTGCTCGACGCCGGGATCGACACCCTGGTCCTCGGCTGCACCCACTATCCCCTGCTCAAGCCCGTGCTCCAGGCGGTGGCCGGTCCCGGAGTGACGCTGGTGGATTCCGCCGACGAGGTGGCGGAGATGGTGGCCGGCGGGCTCCAGGAGGGGCACCTCGAAGCCACGCACGAGGCCGCCCACCACTTCTGCGTCACCGACGTGGGCGAGACGTTCCAGCGCATCGCCCGCCGGATCCTCCAGGATCCGGGGGTGACGCTGGAATGGGTTGAGGTGACCTGAACCCTCACCCCCGGCCCCTCTCCCGACCCCTCCCTCCCACCCACACCGGGAGAGGGGAGAAAGGACACCAGGGACACCAGGGACACCAAGGACACCAGGGACAGCAAGGACACCAGGGACCTCAAGGACGACAGAAGCGCCGTCCTTGAGGTCCTTGGTGTCCCTGATGTCCTTTTCTGCCGTTCTCCCTCCTCTCCCGGTGAGGGAGGGTGGGAGGGGTCGGGAGAGGAGGGCCGGGGTGGTGAGGACTCCTACTTTACGGCGGCCGTCGGGATCGCCGCCGCCCGGACCCTGGAGGGCTCCTTGTCCTCCACCCAGGCGAGGACGATCCGGTCGCCGTTCCTCACCATCCGGGGAAAGCCGCTGGAGCGCGCCGCGGAGGTGGCGGCCACGGCTCGGGGTGTGCCGAGCCCGCCCTTCGGGCCGACCCGCCGGAGACGGATCTCGGCGCCGTCGCCGTCGGCGGCCGCCCAGCTCACGATGGCGCTGCCGTCGGCATCCAGCACCAGGTCCACCCGGCCGATGGGCTTGTTGGCGTCCACCAGCGCGGGGGGCCCGAAGGTGGCGCCGCCGTCCTCGGAGAAGGCGACCTGGACGCGAGGGGTGGGCGGCGCGGCCGTGAACCAGGCCACCGCCACCCGTTGACCTGACGCGGCGATGGCCGGACCGTTGACCGGGCAGCCGGGGATCTTCCAGTTGTCGGCGTGGACGCGCACCGGCTGGCTCCAGCCCCGGGCCGTGCGGCGGATGACCGAGATGTCCCGGATCTCCTGGTCGGAACGGTCCCGGTAGGCGATCACCGGGCCGCCCGCGGCCAGGGCGGCGTCGGTCTGGCAGCAGGAGCAGACCTGGGCGTCCAGGCGCTCCTCTCCGCCCGGCTTGCCCTGGACCTTCGCCGTGCGCAGGGCCATGGCGCCCTTCCGCTCGTCGCCGGGGAGGTCCCGGCCGTCGAGCCAGAAACCGCGGGCGCCCGTCTCCTCCGGAACCCAGGCGACGAAGCCGTACTCCGCCCGGTCGCCGCCGCCGGTGTGAAGCCGGCCCATCGGCTTCCAGGTCTTGCCGCCGTCGCGTGAGACGGCGAGCCGGGGCGAGTACTCGAAGACGTCGGGGGCCCGGGTCTCCAGCCAGTGGGCCATGAGCGAGCCGTCCGCCGCCTGGACGGCGCCGGCGAAGTCGGCCCAGTTGGCCAGCAGGAGGGGGCCCGAGGCGATCGTCACCGGAGCGGACCAGCGGCCGCCGGAGAGGCGGGAGAAGCGGAGCCGGTGCCCTTGGGTCTTCCCGTCCTTCCCTTCGGCGGCGGGCTCCAGCCAGGTAAGGAGGACGTCCTGGCCCGCGAGGGCCACGTTGGGCGTCAGGGCGCCGGGTCCGGCCGGCGGATTCAGCGGCTGGGAGGCGAGCCCTCCCGCCGCCAGCAAGGCCACCAGAAGGAGGGCGCTCAAATCAGTGCCCCTGGGATTCGGACATGCCGTTCTTGGAGAGGTTGATCACCCCGCAGGCCAGGCGGTCTCCGGAATTGCCGGTGGGTTGCGTGGTGCAGTCGTCCGCCCCCGCGTGGAGGATCACCGCCTTGCCGGTCACCATGTTGGAGCCGGTCAGGGAGATGTTGTCGAGCGTGAGCTCCAGGCGGCCCGTGCCGTCCGCGCCCACCTCGATGTTGCCGAAGTCGCCCGCGTGCCGGGCCGCCGTGGGGGGGCAGGCGTGGGGCGCGCCGGTGGGGTTGAAGTGGCCGCCGGCGGTGGTGAAGTGCTTGCCGCCGGCCTCGTCGTGAGAGCACTGGCCGTTCTCGTGCAGGTGCAGGCCGTGCCGGCCCGGGGGCACTCCCCGCACCTCGGCCACCAGGCGCACGCCGTTGCCCGCGGGCGTGAGCGTCACGGTGCCGGAGAAGCCGGTGGCGTCCGCGCCGGGTTCCAGGGTGGCCGCCGCGCTCAAGGGCGAGGCGGACTGCATCTTGGTCTCCATCGAGCCCTTGTTGTCCATGGCGTCGTTGGGCCGCTGGTCCGTGGTCCTGGCCGTCTCGACGCGCGGGCCGCAGGCGGTCAGGACGGCGAGCCCCAGAGCCGCGAGGGTCCAGGCGTTCCTCGATCGGTGCATAGCGCTCCTCCTTGTTGAGATCATTTAGGGAGGGACTTCAACTCCATGTGGACGTCCGCCAGATTGCGCGAGATCACGATCTCCACCGGGGTGGCCGCCTCGTCGCGGGCCAGCCAGAGGTCCAGCTTGCCCTTCCACTTGCGGCGGCCGGGCACGTCGACGCCCCGGATCGAGTAGTGGCGCACGTCGATCTTCCTGCCGCCGCTCAGCTTGCGCGCCTCCACCCCCAGGGGGATGACGACGACGGGGTAGACCTTGCCGTCCGACCAGATCTCCATCCGCCGCGTCTGGGTCGGCGGGTCCTGCCGGATGGAGTAGATGCCGGAGGCGACGTCGAGGACGCCGTCCTGCTCGATCTCGGAGCTCTTGGACTTGGTCTCTCCCCGCCAGGAATACGCGCTCCAGGCGCGGATCGGCTGCAGGGTGCGGGTGTCGACCTCGGAGCCGTAGCGGAAATACTCGCCGTTCCGCGAGGCGCTCGAGGTGATGGTCAGCTCGCTCCGCATGCGCCCGTTCCGGTCCGCCTTGAACGTGAGCAGGCCTTCGCCCTGGTTGGGCAGGAACAGCCCGGCCAGGTTGCCCATGAAGTTGCGGAGCTGCCAGCGGTACTGGAACTCCTCGTCCGGCCGCTGGATCTGGGAGACGCCGGCCGGCGGGGCCATCAGGAGGATGCCCAGGGCGGCGGCGAGCGCGATCTTGAGGTATCTGTTCATGAAAAACCTTCTTCAGGGGAGGTCAACCCTCCCCATAACAATAGCAAGGCCGCTGCCATGCCCGAAAACCGGCGAAATCTGTAGACTTCACGGGTTCATGAAGGAGAGATCATGGCCCGCCGCTTTTTATGGATCGCGCTGTCGCTGACTCTGGCCGTCCCCGTCCACGCCGCCGAGCTCCCCTCGCCGGAGAAGTTCCTCGGCCATCCCGTGGGGGCGGACCGCAAGCTCGCCCCCTGGCCCAAGGTCCTCGACTATCTCCGCCTGCTCGACGCCGGCTCCGACCGCATCTCCATCGAGTCGGCGGGCAAGTCGACCCAGGGGAACGACATGATGGTGGTCGTCCTGACCTCGGAGGACAACCAGAAGCGGCTCGACCGCTACCGCGAGATCGCCCGCCGGCTCGCCCATCCCGACGGGCTCTCCGCGGACGAGGCGCGCGCCCTGGCCGCCGAGGGCAAGACCATCGCCCTGGTCACCTGCACCATCCACTCCAACGAGGTCGGATCCACCCAGATGGCCATGGAGCTCATCCACGACGTGGCCACCACCCGCGATCCGGCCATGCTCTCCTGGCTCGACGACGTCATCCTGCTGCTGATGCCGTCCATCAACCCGGACGGCCAGGTGATGATCGTCGACTGGTACAACAAGCACCTGGGCACCCCCTATGAAGGCGGCCCCATGCCCTGGCTCTACCACGTCTACGTGGGGCACGACGACAACCGCGACTATTACATGCTCACCCAGAAGGAGACGCAGGCCGTCAACGGCGTGCTCTACCACCGCTGGTTCCCGCAGATCTTCCTGGACGAGCACCAGATGGGCTCCACCGGCCCGCGGATGTTCGTGCCGCCGCAGGCCGACCCCCTGGCCCCGGAGGTCAATTCGCTGATCTTCCGGCAGGCCGACCTGCTCGGCACCCTGATGAGCATGCGCTTGGAAGAGGCTGGCAAGCTCGGCGTGGGCAGCGACATGATCTTCGACAGCTACTGGCCGGGGGGCACCCGCAACACGGCCTGGTGGAAGAACGTCACCGGTCTGCTGACCGAGGTGGCGAGCGCCGACATCGCCACGCCGATGTACATCGAGCCGGGCGAGCTGCGCGGCGGCGTCAAGGGCCTCCCCGAGTACAAGCGGCAGTCCAACTTCCCCTCCCCCTGGCCGGGCGGCTGGTGGCGGCTGCGCGACATCGTCGAGTACGAGCTGGTGGCCACCCGCGCCTTCCTGGAGTCCGGCGCCCGCTACCGGGAGAGCCTGCTGTTCAACGTCTACCGCATGGCCAGCGAAGCCACGGCGCGGGGGGCGAGCGAGCCGCCGTACGCCTTCCTGATCCCGGCCGACCAGCGCGATCCGGTGGCCGCCGCCCTGCTGGTGGACCTGCTGCTGCGGCACGGCGTCCGCGTGCAGCGGGCCGGCGCCCCGTTCACGGTAGGCCGGTCGGCCTACGAAGCGGGCACGTACGTGATCCCCGCCGCGCAGCCCTACCGGTCCTTCCTCCTGACCATGCTGCGCCGCCAGCGCTACCCGGAGATCGTCCCCTACGTGGGCGGTCCGATCGTGCCGCCCTACGACGTGACGGCCTGGTCCCTGCCGCTCTCCATGGGCGTCGAGGTGACCGAGGCCGAGGTCCCCCTCCCCGGCGCCGTCGCCCTGCAGGCCATCCAGGCTCCGGTCTGGCCGGGCGGGGACGTGGCGCGCGGGGCCGGCGGCTACCTGATCTCGCACCGGGCCGACTCCGCGATCACGGCGCAGAACCGCCTGCTCAAGGAGGGCAAGCGCCTGTATTGGCTGAAGCAGGCGCCGCCCGACGTCGGAGGTGGAGAGGCCGGGGACCTCTACGTCCCGCCCGGCGAGGTCACGCCCGAGGCCATGAGCCGCCTCTCCCGCGAGCTGCGGCTCCCGGTCACGCCCCTGGCCCAGGCTCCCGCCGGACCGGCGTACCGGGTGAAGCCCGTCCGCGTGGGGCTCTACAAGCCCTGGGTCGCCAGCATGGACGAAGGATGGACCCGCTTCCTCCTGGAGCGCTACGGCTTCGCCTTCGAGAACCTGAGCAACGATTCCCTGAAGGACGGCTCCTACCGCGGCAAGGTGGACGCCATTCTGCTGCCGTCGGTGGATGCCAGCATCATCGAGAAGGGGGAACCCGGCTCGCCCGAGTCCCGCCGCTTCTGGGAGCCGCTGCCGCCGCCCTACGCCGGGGGGATCGGCGGGGCCGGGGGAGAGAAGCTGAAGAAGTGGGTCGAGGAGGGGGGTACCCTGGTGGCCATGGACGCCTCGACCGGCTACGTGATCGACCTTTTCGGCCTGCCGGTGCGCAACGTCCTGGACCGCGTCCCCGAGGAGCAGTTCCACGCCCCCGGCAGCATGGTGCGCATCCGCCTGGACACCTCCCACCCGCTGAGCTACGGCATGAGCGCCGAGGAGGTGGCCTACTTCGCCGATTCCCCCGCCTTCCAGACCAGCCCGCCCGACGCCCGCATCCGGCGCCGGGTGGTGGCGACCTACCCCGAGCACGGCGAGGACGTCCTGGTCAGCGGCTACCTCAAGGGCGCGGACCGGCTGGAGAACAAGGCGGCGGTGGTGGAGTACGGCGTCGGCAAGGGGCGGATCGTCCTCATCGGGTTCCGGCCCCAGCACCGGGCGCAGCCCCACCGGACGTTCAAGCTGCTGTGGAACGCCCTGTACCTGGGGGCGCTGGAGGAGGGGAACCTGTAGCTCAGACGAGGGGCGCGGGCACGCCGAACCGTTCCCGCAGCCCCTTGCGGATCTCTCCGATCAGGTAGATCGACCCGCAGGCGACCAGGACGTCCCTACCCAGTTCCAGAGCCCGGTCCAGCGCCCGCCCCGGATCGGGCTCCACGATCGCCTCGACCGCCTCGCCGAGCAGGCCGGCCAGCTCCGCCGGGTCCTTGGCCCTGGGGCTCGCCGGCGTGGTGAGGACCGCTCTCCGGATGTGCGGCTTCAGCGTGCCGAGCATCGCCGCGTAATCCTTGTCCGCCAGCACCCCGAAGAGCAGGTCCACGGGCCGGTCGAGGCGGCTCAGGAAGCCAGCCAGCACCCCGGCCCCGGCCGGGTTGTGGGCGGCGTCCAGGAGGACGCGGCGGCCGTCCGGCAGCTCGACGGCCTCCAGCCGGCCCGGCCAGCGGCAGGCGGCGGCGCCCTCGGCGATGGCGGCGGCGTCCAGCTCGAGGATCTCGGCGGTCCTCACCGCCAGGCCGAGGTTCTTCGCCTGATGCCGGCCGAGGAGGGAGAGCAGGAGATCGTACCGGCGCTCCGGCGTCGTCAGGCGTACCCGCTGGCCCGTCCACCCGAGGGATTCGAGCCGTTCGATCACGACCTCGTCCGAAGCGAAGCGGAGGTCCGCGCCGATCTCCCCGGCGGCGGCGCGGACGGCCTCCGCGGCCTCCGGCTCCTCGATCCAGGCGAGGGCGGGTTTACCCCGCCGGAGGACCCCGGCCTTCTCGCGGGCGATGTCGGCGAGGGTATCGCCCAGAAATTCTTGATGATCGAGACCGATAGGCGTGATCACCGGCAGGACGGGATCGCAGAGGTTGGTGGCGTCCAGCCTGCCGCCCATCCCCACTTCCACCACGGCCAGCTCCACCTCCTCCTCGGCGAACCATTGGAAGGCGGCGAGGGTGACCGCTTCGAAGTAGGTGGGCGGCTCGCCGGTCTGCCGCTCGGCGAGGTCCACGAGGCGGGCCAGGAGGCCGCCGAAGCGGCCGGGCGCGATGGCCCGCCCGCCGATCCGCAGCCGCTCCTCGACCGTTTCAAGGTGGGGCGAGGTGTAGAGGCCGGTCCGGTAGCCGGCGGCCCGGGCCATGGAGTCCAGGAGCGCGGAGGTGGTGCCCTTGCCGTTGGTGCCGGCCACCAGGACGGCGGGGAACCGCCGCTGCGGCTCGCCCAGAGCCGACAGGACGGCGCGGGCCCGTTCCAGGCCGAGCTTGATACCCAGGGACTCGAGCCGGGCGAGGATCGGGAGGGGGTCTACGTCAGGTGCCGCAGGCACCGGGCGAGGGTCTCCTTCATTTCGGAGCGGTGCACGACGAAGTCGAGAAACCCGTGCTCCAGCAGGAACTCGCTGCGCTGAAAGCCCTCGGGCAGGCTCTGGCGGATCGTCTGCTCGATGACGCGCGGGCCCGCGAAGCCGATCAGCGCTCCGGGCTCGGCGACGTTGAGGTCGCCCAGCATGGCGAAGGAGGCGGTCACGCCGCCGGTCGTCGGATCGGTCAGCACCGAGACGTAGGGGATGCGGGCCGTGCGCAGGCGGGCCAGGGCGGCGGAGATCTTGGCCATCTGCATCAGGGAGAGCACGCCCTCCTGCATGCGGGCGCCGCCCGAGGCGGAGACGACGATCAGCGGCCACCGCCGCTCCAGGGCGCGCTCGGCGGCGCGGGTGATCTTCTCGCCCACCACCGAGCCCATGGAGCCGCCCATGAAGCGGTACTCCATGACGGCCGCCACCACCGGGATCTCCTCCATCGTCCCCTGCGCCACGATCACGGCGTCCCGCTCGCCCAGAGCCTGCTGGTACGACTTGAGGCGGTCGCGGTAGCGCTTGGTGTCGCGAAAACTCAGCGGATCGGTGGGGCTGACGCTGGTGAACAACTCCCGCGGCTGGGGATCGTCCAAGAGCAGGGCAAGGCGGCTGCGGGCGTCGATCCGGAAGTGGTAGCCGCACTTGGGGCAGACCTTGAGGTTGCGGTCGAGATCCCGCGAGTAGACGATCTCCTTGCAGCCTTCACACTTGACCCACAACCCTTCGGGCACGGTGCTGCGGGGCCGGTCCATGCGGACCGGCTTGGGCTTCTTGGCTTTACGGAACCAGGCCATGGAGGGAAGTGGTCTCAGACCTCGCCGCCGCCCGCCTCTTCCGCCTCGAGATCGTTGGGGACCCCGAGCCGCATGCAGGCCGCGTCATACATCTGGCGGGACGCCTTCTTGGCGTTCTGCAGCTCCGCGAGACGGTCCTTGACCTTCGCGAGCTCCTCCTCGATCAGGCGATCGAGCTCGTCCATCTCCTGCCGGGTGACGGCGAGCGTATTCTCGTAGAACTTTCTCTGCTGGTCGGTGAGGCTCATCGTTGTGCTCTTCCTCCAGATCGCGCCGCGGCGGCCCGTCTCGCGGAAACCGCGGAGACCGCGCCATCGCGCCGGCTCATAACTTGAATGGAATCCTCAGGCGGGTCCACATCTTGACCCGGACTCCCTCCTTGGTCGCGGGCTTGTAGCGGGCACCTCTCGCCGCGGCCACGGCGGCCTCGTTGAGGCCCACCTTCTGCCGGATCGGCTCCGCTACTCTGGCATCCTGGACCTGGCCGTTCTCGTCGACGAGCACGGCGACGACCACGATTCCTTCTACCCGCAGGGTCCGGGCCATCGGAGGATACTCTGGTTTCGGAAAGCTGACAAGTTGTGGCGGCGTGACGCCGGGGCCGGGCGCCACCAACTCGCCGGCTCGTACGCGGGGTGTGGGTTCGGGTTGCGGCTCCGGCTCTCGGGGGCGCTCCGGCTGGGGGGGAGGGGGATCGGGCTCGCGTTGTTGCGGGGGCGGGTCCGAGGCCGCGGGAGGGGGCGTCGCCGGCTCGGGGTCCGCCGGCTTCGCCGCCAGCGGCGGCTGGAAGGGCGCCGGCTCCGGGACGGCCTGGGCCGTGGCCGGCGGCGGCTGCGCCGCGGCCTTGGCGGCGGCCACCTGCTGCTCGAGCTCCCGCTGCTTCTGTTCGAGCTGGCGCCGCAACTCCTTCTCCTTGGCGGCGAGCTGCTCGTCCACGATCGCCTGCATGTCCAACTCGGCGGCCTTGTCCTGGCCGGCCGGCTCGAACTCCAGGGATGAGGAATCGCCCGGCTGGGTCCGGACCGCCGGGACCAGGGCCTGGGGGCCCGGGTCGGCGGGAACGGCCGCCTCAGGCGCGGGCGGGGCCTGCTGCGGCGCCTTGCGGCGGTTGTTGAGGAAGATGAAGGTCAGGACGGCCACCACGATCAGGGCCGCGATGGCGGCGTAGAGCAGGGTGCGGCTCTTGCGCCCGCCCTCCACTTCCTCGACCGCCACCTCGCCCAGCGGCGCCACGGCCTCCACCGGCTGCTCGGGGCCGGCGGGGAACGGCGCGAACGGCGCCGATCCTTCGGCGGCCCCGGCCGCCGGCCAGGAGGACGGAGCGGGCGCCGCCGCCGGCGCGGCGGCCACGTAGGGGGTCGCGAACGGCTCGGCGGGCTCGGGCTCCACGGCCCGCTGGATGAAGGCGGCGAGGTCCGTGGGGCCGGGCGAGGGCTTCAGGGCGGCCAGCGCCGCCTCCAGCCGCTGCTTCATCTCCCCGGCGGTCTGGAAGCGGGCCTCGGGGTCGATGGCGATGGCGCGGGCCACGATCTCGTCCACCTCCGCCGGCACCGACGGATCGATCTGGCGCGGCGTGCGGGTCCTGCCCTGGCGCACCGACTCCAGGACGGACATCTCGCTGTCGCCGGGGAACAGGCGCTCGCCGGTGATCATCTCGAACAGCACCGCGCCGAGCGAGAAGATGTCCGAGCGGCCGTCCACCGGCCGGCCCCAGGCCTGCTCGGGGGACATGTACTGGAGCTTGCCCTTGAGCGCGCCCACCAGCGTGTGGCTCGCCTTGGAGACTGCCTTGGCGATGCCGAAGTCGCACAGCTTGACGTCCCCCTCCAGGGTGAGGAGCACGTTCTGCGGCGAGACGTCCCGGTGGACCAGGCCGATCTCGCGGTTGTCGTCGTCCCGCCGGCGGTGGGCGTAGTCGAGGGCGCTGGCGACGCGGGCCGCGATCAGCAGCGCGAGACCCAGCGGCAGGCCCATCCCCCGGCGGCGGGCGGCGTTGAGCAGCGACCGCAGGTCCTTGCCCTCGACGTATTCCATGGCGATGTAGTAGTCGCGGCCGATCTTCCCTAAATCGTAGATGTGGACGATGTTGGGATGGCTGAGCTGGGCCGCCAGCTTCGCCTCGTCGATGAACATCCCCACGAACTCGGCGTTGTCCGTCATGTGGGGGAGGATCTTCTTGATGGCGACGGTCTTCTGGAAGCCTTCCACCCCGCGCATCCGGGCCTTCCAGACCTCGGCCATGCCGCCCACGGCGATGCGGTCGAGGAGTGTGTACTGGCCGAAGCGTTCGCCGGGGGCGTCGCCGTCAGCGTCGGCGAAGACCGGGATGCGCTGCGTGGCCGCCGCGTCCGACAGCACGGAGACCGGCGCGGCCGGAGCCGGCCGGGAGGCCGGCACGGGCGGCGGGAAGGGCAGCGGCTGGGGCTCGGGCGCGAAGGCGCGGGGCGGTTCCAGCATCGGCGGAGCGGGCGCGGGCGGCGGCGGTGCCGCCGGGCGCGGTGCCACCGTGGCCGGGCGGATCAGGTCCTCGAGCTCGGAGAAGTCGAAGTCCCCCACCACCTTCGCCTTGCCCACGCCCGTGGCCTCCCGCGGTGGGGCGGAAGCGGCGGGCGCGGGCCGCGGCGCGACGGGCTGGACCGGCGCCGGCTGGGCAGCCTGGAGTTGCGCGGGCGGAGGCGCCATGGGCGCGGGAGTGGCGGGCCGCGGCGGCGGAGCCGCGGGAGCCGCAGGCGCCGGAGGCCGCACTCCGGTCTTGGTGCGGCCGAGGTCCATCTCCAGATTGGACAGCGTCTTGCTGAGCAGGGCGTCCACGTTGTCGGCCGTCGATTCGGCTCTCTTCGGCGGCGGAGGGGGAGCCGGCGCGGGCGCCGGAGGAGGAGCGGCCGGTCGCGGCCGGGGCTCCGGACCCAGCATGCCGGAGAGGGTCTTCTCCAGCCGGCGCTGCATCTCGTCGTCGGCGCGCGGCGGCGGTGCGGGCCTCGGCGGCGCGGGCTTCGGCGGCGGCGCCGGAGCAATCGGCGCGGCGGCCGGACCGGGGGCCGTAGGCCGCGGCGGCGGAGCGGGCCCGTGGGCCGCAGGCCGGGGGGCCGGAGCGCCGAAGCCCGGCGTCTCGTCCCCCTCCACTTCGGCGAGCACGTCGCCGAAGATGTCGTGCGAGGTCAGCTTCTGTTCCCGGGGCGGCGGAGCCGGCGCCGCGGACCTGCCGGAGAGCAGCGCCTGCCGGATCGCCAGGACCACCTGCTGGTCGGTGAACGGCTTGGCCAGACGGCCGTCCGCGCCGTCGGGACCGCCGCCCATCCCGTTCTCGGGGACCAGGCCGATCACGCCGGGGCCGCCCGAGGTGCGCGAAAAGGAAAAGACCAGGACCTCGAAGCCGGGCAGGTCGGTGCCGGCCAGGATCAGGTCGGGTTTCTCGGCGGAGCCGGCCTGCAGGGCCATCTCCACGGCCGGCACGACTCGCACTCTCCAACCCTCGGCGCTCAGGGCCGCGTTGATCCGTCCGGCATAGTTCGGGTCTCGCTCGACGACGAGGATGGAGGGCATACAGATCTCCAAGTGCGAAAGACAGTAAGCCTTTCTAACATTCCAGCCCCCGCCAGTCAATCGGACCAGCGCGAAAATCCCTGATTTTTGAGGGATTTAACGGAAGTCCTGTAGAATCTTGGTCCTCCATGCTGATCCTGGGAATCGATCCGGGCAGTCTCCACACCGGCTACGGCCTGGTGCAGAGGAACGGCTCGGCCCTGGTGGCTGTCGACGCCGGCCGCTTCTCCTGCCCCCGCGACCTCGACCTCCCGCGCCGGCTGGCCCACCTCGCCGGCCGGCTGGAGGAGCTGGTCGCCTCCCGCCAGCCTGACCTCGCGGTGCTGGAGACCCCCTTCCACGGCATGAACGCCCGCTCCCTGATCGTCCTCGCCCAGGCCCGGGGAGCCCTCCTCGCCGTGCTGGCCGGCCGGGGGATCGAGATCCGCGAGTACAGCCCGGCCGAGGTCAAGTCCGCCGTCACCGGCAACGGCCGTGCCGACAAGGACCAGGTCGCGCGCATGGTGCGGCTCCTCCTCGCCGCGCGCGGAGACGGCTGGGCGAGCGACGCCACGGACGCTCTGGCCCTCGCCATCTGCTGCGCCCAGCGGCTGCGCCTGGACCGCCTCGCGGACCGGGCTTCGCCCGCCAAGTAGCCGTGTGCTACCATCTGGCCCCTGCTCTCGCGGAAGTGCGTTGTGATGTTTGAACTTGAATCTTTGATCTCCGTCATCCGACTATGGCTTTCCAGGGCTCGCTGAAGGAGCTTCCGCTCCCCGACATCATCCAGTTGGTCTCCGTGTCTGGAAAGACCGGGGTCTTCTCGCTGCGGCGCGGCGCCGACGCCATGGGCGAGATCTACCTGCGCGGCGGGCAGATCGTCCACGCCCACGTCGGCGACCTCCAGGGCGAGGAGGCCATGTACGAGCTGGCGATCTGGCCGGAAGGCGAGTTCGTCTTCACTCCCGGCCAGGAGACCGAGGTCACCACGATCCACAAGTCGAACACCAACCTGCTGATGGAGGCGGCGCGGCGGATCGACGAGTGGCAGATCCTCTCCAAGCGCATCCCCTCCACCCGCCTGGTGCCGGTGTTCACCCAGCAGGCCACCACCACCTCGGTCTCGCTGACTCCGCAGGAGTGGGCGCTGATCTGCAAGATCGACGAGCGCCGCACCATCGAGGAGATCGCCATCGGGCTCGACATGAGTCCCTTCGAGGCGTGCAAGCTCCTCTACGGCCTCATCACCTCGGGTCTGGTGACCCTGCAGGAGAACCTCGGTCGCCTGGGCACCGACCGCCTCCGTGCCATGTCGGCGGATCAGCTCTCGGCGCTGGTCGACGCCATCCACCAGCAGGCGCACACCCTCCTCAACGGCCACACGCGGCAGGGCGAGCTCGACGTGCCCTTCCGCATGAGCAAGGCCGAGATGGACGCCGGCCGCGGCGTCGAAGCCGTCCTCGATCTCGTCCGCGCCGACGAGAAGGTGGTCTCCGCCGCCCTGGGGCCCAACCAGAGCAAGCTCTTCCTCGACCGGGTCGCCCAGGTCCTGAATCGCTGACCCTCACCCTCGGGGTGAGGGTCCTTGGCGTAGAATCCCCCGCATGAATCCCCCTCGCCGTACGGCCCTTTTCCTGCCCTTGGTGTCTCTGCTCGTCATGCTCTCGGCGCCGGCTTACGCGGGGGGGGATCAGGCCCCTCCTTCGGAGGAGCCGCCAGCCCAGCCCGTGCCGGCCCAGCCGGCGCCGGCGGAGCAGCCCCCGGCCGTGGATCAGCCCCCCACGGAGCCGCAGCCTCCGTCCGAGGCGCCCGTGCAGGAGGATCCGGCGGCTCCGGAGTCGCCCGTGCCGTCCGGCGCCGGCGGCGAGAGCTCGAGCCCGCCGCCGCGGTCCAGCGACGAATTCTCCCTGCCGCGGATCGACTTCGACTTCCTGGAAGGGGAGCTGGACCTGCGGGTCCACCGGCTCATCAACAAGACCTTCTTCGAGGGGCAGGTCAAGTACAACTTCATCGAAGGCGACATCTCCGCCTTCCTGCGCTACCGCCACTACGGCTTCAAGCGGACGACCCAGTTCACCGTCTTCGACTCCATCGAGTTCGACGACATCGACGATAGCGTGAGCGAGGACTTCGACCGGGTGCGGGGCACCCTGCTGCTCCTGCAATGGCCCTACAGCTACTCCCAGCGGACCTTCGGGATGGTCGAGCTCGACCGGATCAGCTCCAACAAGCGGCCCACGGGGAGCGAGTTCTTCTTCCGCCGGGACCAGACCAACACCTTCATGCGGGTGGGCTACCAGCTCGGCGTTCCGGACGAGGCCCGGTCCAGCGCCATCGCGGGCGAGACCCGGGCGCGCACCGAACGGCTGTTCGCCGCCTTCCGCGAGTTCGGCCCGGGCGACTTCACCGCCACCACCGCGCTCACCTACGGCTTCCCCGCCCTGGGCGACTTCGACTATCTCAAGTTCGAGCTCGAGATCCAGAAGCGGTTCGACATCTCGCGGCGCACCTTCCTCGTCGGCCGGGTGCGCGGGGGCACCTTTCCGCACATCGCCGACGCCGAGACCGACGCCCTGCCGCCGCAGCCCGACGCCATCGACTTCCTGGCCGTTCCGCGCTCCGAGACCTTCAAGCTCGACGGCAGCGAGAACCTGAAGGGGCTGGACGACAGCGACCGCGGCACCGAGCAGCTCGTCACGACCTGGGAGTACTTTTTCCCCTGGTTCCTGGACAGCCACCGGAAGGTCTATCGGCTGGATTTCCAGAATTGGTATTGGGTCTTGTATGCTGGCCTGGGAACGATCGGTCTGGACCGCGAGGTCTACACCAACTTTGACACCTACATCCCCGATGCAGGCATTGGCTTTGAATCTTCCTTCAACCTGAAGAAGTACAGGTTCTTTCTCTCCGGGATTGTGGCACAGGCTTTGAAAGGGGATGGGGGAGTGCAGGCACGCATCTCGGTCAAGTCGTATCGCTGAGCCGTGCTCGGCGGAGCGCCTCGATCGGGACGCCGTCGCTTGGGGTAGCTTCGCTGCAGTCAAGAAAGTGGCAGAGGTTGTACGAAAACCTCGCAGGATTGGCTTACAGCCGGAGGAGAACTATGAAACTGAGATGTATTTTACTCGTTGCGCTGGTGGTGAGCTTCGCACCCACCATGGCCCTGGCGCAGACGGCGGAGCAGGCCAATGCCGCCAGCGTCACAGGCGAGACGGGGTACTTCACCCTGTTGAGCGGCGACACGTTGCCCCGGGGTGGGTGGTCATTTGGTCTTTATTACAATAACTGGGACCGCCTGCTGGACCTGGGAGTCGACATCCCTGAGGATGACGCGAGCGTCGACTGGAACCGCCTGAGCGCCAGCTTCGGCTATGGTCTGACCGACCGCTGGGAAGTCAGCGTGATGGCCCCTTATGAGGACTACAAGTTCGACCTCCCCGGCGCCGACGACGCCAGCGGCATCGGCAATGTCCGCCTCGGCACCAAGTACCGCCTGAGCGGCGAGCCTGGGAGCCCGAGCAGTCTGGCTCTCAACTTGTTTGTAGATCTTCCAACAGGTGACGACGATGTGGCGGCATCGGATACCGGGTACGGCGTCGGCCTGAACTGGCGGGCCACGAACTGGGTGTTCAACGTCGGCTACGAGAGCCAAGGCGACCTCCAGCTCGGTGACGATGACGACGAGTTCGAATTCTCTCGCGACGCCTTCGTTGCCGGCTTGGGCTATGTCGGCTCGATCAACGAGAACTTCGACTGGATCACCGAAGCCGAGGGCCGTTTCCAGACCGGCGACGACCCGTTCTTCGAGGACTCCGTCGACCTCACCACCGGCGGCCGGCTCTGGCTGGGCGAGGGGAACTGGGCGTTCAACTTCGCGCTCCGGACCGACCTCCTCCAGTTCGACTCGATCGACGAGCACTGCCCGCTCGGTGGTCTGGTGGGTCTGACCTTCTTCCCACGGCTGGCGCCGCCGGCTCCCGAGCCGCCTCCGCCGCCTCCGCCGCCGCCGGTCGAGCCGCCTCCGCCGCCGCCGGTCGAGCCGCCCGCTCCGCCGCCGCCTCCGCCTCCGCCTCCGCCGCCGCCGGCTCCGGAGCGGACGGAAGTGGTCTGCGAGTTCACGTCGGGCAGCGCGCGGTTGACCAACATCTGCAAGGCCAAGCTTGACGAGGTGGCGCTGCGGATGAAGCAGGAACCCGACTCGACGGCGCAGGTGATCGGTTACGCCGACGGCGCGACCGGCTCACAGTCGAGCAACCAGAAGGTCGCCGATCAGCGCTCCCAGGCGGTGAAGAACTACCTGGTCACGCGGCACGGGATCGACCCGAGCCGGATCGCGACCGAGGGTCAGGTCACCGACCGCACGGCGGCCGTGGTCATCCTCACCATCCCGTAAGCCTGTATCCGTAGCAAGTTGGCAGGGGGCCCCGCCGCAAGGCGGGGCCTTTTGTTTTACTGAGAAGACCTACAGCGCCTCCCGCCGCAACGACACCACCGCCCCGAACAGCCCCGCCAGCCCGCCGAGGAGCACCAGGAAGGCGACCTGCTGAGGGCTGAGGAAGTCCAGCGCCAGCACGGAGGAGAACAGCGAGCCCTCGCTTCGCGCGTGGATCAACTGGTGGACGCCGTACAGCGCGCCGCTCGCCAGGGCGCCGCCGAGCAGGCCCTGCAGGAAGCCCTCGGCGTAGAAGGGGCCGCGGATGAAGAACTCCGTGGCTCCCACCAGGCGCATGACCTCGATCTCCTCGTGATGCAGGTAGGCCGTCAGCCGGATCACGCTGGCGATGGTGAAGATCGCCGCGCCGAGCAGTCCGCCCAGCAGGGCCAGGCCCACGGCCCGCACCACCGCCACCGCCGCCTCGAGCTGACCCAGCCACTCGCGGTCGTCGTCGATCAGGTCCACCTCGGGCCGGCCGCGCCAGCTCTCCTGCCAAGCTTCTCGCCCCGCCCTGAGGTCACATCCGCTTCCTGCCCCGTGCCTGGGACTGCACTAACACTCATATGTACAACTTGTATCTAGACAACAGATCCCCACCTGTGGTTTCCTGGTCGGTATGAGGAACTTTGGCCCTTGTTGCCCAGGTTTGTCGCGTCAGGCTTCAGGGCGAAGGTTTCCGACCACTGATGGGAAGCCTGCTGCGACAGACCACTACTCTGCTGCTGTAGGCCCAGAAAGCACTGAGGCGTCGGCGCGTTTCGGGCCAGGAGGCGCACCTTAGTTACGAGAGTTACACCTCCCGGCGGGAAGCAGGCGTATGAGGCGCTTTGCTCCGGCACGGGTTGACATCGGCAGAGCAGGGGTGGTAACTTCCCGAGGATTTTCCGTCTAAAGTGTTGTAGAATACAATGTGGCGATGGAGGTCGGGACGGTGACCCTGCTCTGTCCGCCTGCCGGCGGACAAAGAGCCGTTGTCAGACCGTTCTACCTGGAGGGAGAAAAAGAAGACATGAGGCGACTTCTATGGATCGCTGTCGCAGCCTTTCTGAGTTCGGCCACCTTCGCCAGTTCGGCGCAATCTCCGAAGCTCGACAGTTTCTGTGGCCCAGAGCCAGCGGCGGTGTTCAGCCCCTGCGGCACCAAAGCCAGTGTGTACACCGGCACTCTAGACTACATGGGGAGTTGTAGCGGACCAGCGAGTGATTGCCCTGAATCGAACTCTCCGAGGGGGCCGAGGCCTGTATGATGACCAACAATTTTCAAAACCAAGCGGGAGACAGCATGATGGCCAAGAAGTCGGGTTCTGTTGGAGTGCGCGGCTTCAGAAAGGGCAAGTTCGTGCTGGTGGGAGTTCTCCTGGCAGCGAGTGTCGGTCACGTCTCGGCTCAGACTATCAAGACGCAGTGTAAGTCCTTCATGGACTCGCCTCCGGCGTGGCTATTTTCCGGCGAGTGGGCCAACGACGGCGCAGGGTTGGTCTTGTCAGATTCTCTGTATAGCAAGGTGTACATCTACTCTCTGGCGGGAGAGATGCTTCATGATCTCACCGAGTTGAAAGCTGGCCCAATTCAAGTTGCTCGGCCGTCTTGGATTCGTCAAGCTGGAGATGGCGCTTACCTAGTCGAGGATGAGGACGGGAAGCTGGTGCAACTCGACTCTCAGTACAAGGCGACGAAGGTCTTTGCCGACCTCCTAGATACAACAGATGCCAACGGCAACAGGATTGGTTCTGTATGGAATTGGCAGGCATCTGCCTCTAAGTCTCGTATTCTGGCCTTCGGTGATCTACAGGATCGGTCAGGGAACTGGTTTAGTGGCTTGATGTTGATTCCGGCCAATTCACCGAAGAATTTCAAGATTCTTCATAGAATGGAAATTGCTGACCCGGCTCGGAATTTCTATCTTATGGGGAACTCTTACACTGCTGCGGTGGGGGAAAATTTATATTTTCTTCTGATGAAAGATCGGCCTGAGATTGTTGAGATCTTGGGCTCTGACTCGTCGGTCAGCAGGGTAACCGAACTCCCAAGTTCCTTGGGTAAGCGCCCCCAATTGCCAGAGAAACGCGGCGTCGCTAGCGCGTCCGCTATGTTCGCAGCGCTGGAGAAAGCAATCCTTCCGGTGGGTCTATATTCTTGGGACAACTCTCTATTTGTCCTGTCGAGAAAGCCTGTGGGCAACGAAAATACAGTCTGGACCTTAACAAAACTGAATGCGGATCTAAAGGCTAGCTTCTCCCGGGCCTTACCTACAAGCTCCAATCATCTAGTACTCATTCCGGGGTCTGGATCTTGGGCCTTCATTGAGAAAGGTCCCGTCCGCGGCCTCGGCGAGCAGAAAGTGATCTCTATCTGCACGATGTCTCCTAGCGATTTCTGATCCTCGTAAAGCAGAAGCGTTCGATGAATGCAAACAACCCGGTGCAGCCGAGTCATGGTAGCGCTGTGCCTGCCCAGGCGAGTGGTAGGTGGTCTGGTTTAAAGAAGATATTCTCGATCATCTACGATGTTGGAGTTGTGGTTACGCTGGCTGGTGCAATCCTCATCGGAGTTGACAGGTTTGCCCGGCTGGAAGAGCGAGTGGCGCAGATCGATACCCGTCGCGCAGAAGAGGTGGCACAGCTACGGCAGCAAAAAGATACTGCCGAAGCTCTCCTCAGGGGATGTACGGCTGATCATGCCAAGGTGGCGGCTGGACTTGAAGATCTCCGCAACCAAGTGGCACATACCCGGAAAAGCATAGAAGTACTAACGTGTGAAGTTAAAGATCAGTATCTTGATCCCGTTTCAGTGCAGTGCACGCCCGTGCCTCGTTCGAAGCAAGGCCGCTAACTCACGGTCTCGGGCATCCTACAGCGCCTCCCGCCGCAACGACACCACCGCCCCGAACAGCCCCGCCAGGCCGCCGAGGAGCACCAGGAAGGCCACCTGCTGGAGGTCCAGGAACTCCAGCGCCAGGACCGAGGAGAACAGCGAGCCCTCGCTCCGTGCGTGGATCAGGTGGTAGACGCCGTAGAGCGCACCGCTGGCGAGGGCACCGCCCATGAGGCCCTGCAGAAAGCCCTCGGCATAGAAGGGGCCGCGGATGAAGAACTCCGTGGCGCCCACCAGGCGCAGGATCTCGATCTCCTCGTGATGGAGGTAGGCCGTCAGCCGGATCACGCTGGCGATGGTGAAGATCGAGGCGCCGAGCAGCCCGCCCAGCAGGGCCAGGCCCACGGCGCGCACCACCGCCACCGCCGTCTCGAGCTGGCCCAGCCACTCGCGGTCGTCGTCGATCAGGTCCACCTCGGGCCGGCCGCGCCAGCCCTGCTGCCAGGCGCCTGGCCCGGCCTTGGGATCGAGCCCGAGCTCCAGCGAGGGGGGCAGCGGCTCCTCCTGCCAGCCGGTCACGAGGTCCGAGAGGCCCGGGAAGACGTCCTTGAACCTCTCGCGCGCCTGGGCGGCGGTGACCGCCTCCACCGAGGTCACCCCCGGCAGCTTCGACGCCTCGGCGGCCAGCCGCCGCAGGTCCGCCTCCGTCGCCTCCGGCTTCAGGTAGACCACCACCCGGATCTCGTTCCGCCAGCGCTCGACCGATCCCGAGAGGTTGCCGCTCACCAGCAGAAACGCGCCGCCCACGAACAGGCTGACGGCGATGGTGAGCACCGCCAGCAGGCTCACCTTCCAGCCGCGCAGCAGATTCACCGATGCCTCGCGGAAGAAGTAGAGGAGAGCCTGCGCGAGCTTCACCCGGGCGTCTCCTCTGAGGATTCCATCTCCCCCCTCTCCCGGTGAGGGAGGGAGGGGTCGGGGAGAGGGGAGCCGGGGGGTTGAGGGTCCGTCGCCGCCGCCTCAGGGACTTCGACGGCCTCGTCAATGTTCGCCAGCGGGTCCAATACCGGCGGATCGGTCCCGATCAGCTCCTGATCCAGGGCCAGCCGGCCGTGGTCCAGAGTCAGCACCCGACCGCCGATCCGGTGGATCGTCTCGCGGTCGTGGGTGGCCAGGATCACCGTCGTGCCCCGCAGGTTGACCTCCAGGAACAGGCGGAGGATCTCCCGCGAGAGGTCGGGGTCGAGGTTGCCGGTGGGCTCGTCGGCGATCAGGATGTCCGGCTCGTTGATCAGCGCGCGGGCGATCGCCACCCGCTGCTGCTCGCCGCCCGAGAGCTCCGGCGGGAAGGCGTTCAGCCGGTGCGCGAGACCCACCCGGCGCAGGGCCTGATAGGCCAGCTTCTTCTGGCTGTTGAGGTCCGATCCCAGGATGCGCGGCAGGTAGGTGACGTTCTCGAAGACCGTCTTGCGGGGGATCAGCCGGAAGTCCTGGAAGACCACGCCGATCGTCCGGCGCAGGTAGGGGATCTTGCGACTGCGGGATCGAGGAGACGTTGCGGCCGTTGACCAGGATCTGGCCGGACGTCGGCACCTCCTCGCGGAAGATCATGCGCAGCAGCGTCGTCTTGCCGGCGCCGCTGGCGCCGGTCAGGAACACGAACTGCCCGCGCGGGATCTCGAACGTGACGTCGTCGAGCGCGGACTGCCCCCCGGGGTACTTCTTGGTGACGTGGAAGAACTGGATCACGCCACGGGCTCGCGCTCCAGCGCCTGCTTCAGGAGCTGCTGCACCGTCTTGGGCTCCGCGCGCCCGCCCGACCGCTTCATCACCTGGCCGACCAGGAAGCCGATCACCTGCGCCTTGCCCGCCCGGTACTGCTCCACCTGTGCGGGTTCGCCTCGATGACCTCGTCGATCCAGCGTTCGATCTGTGAGGTGTCCGAGACCTGGCCGAGGCCCAGCCGCTCGACCGCCGCCGCCGGCTCCTCGCCGGACTCGCCAGATGGCGGCGAACACCTCCTTGGCGGCGCTGTGGGAGATCGTGCCCGCATCCACCATCCCGACCAGGGCGGCCAGATGGGCGGCCGGGATCGAGCCCGAGATCTCCACCTTGCGCTCCTTCACGTCCCGCAGCACCTCGCCCATCACCCAGTTGGCGATCCCCTTCGGATTCGCCGGCAGCGCGGCGGCGGCGGCTTCGTAGTAGTCGGCCAGCTCGCGCGAGGTGGTCAGCACCTGGGCGTCGCCAGCCGGCAGGCCGTACTGGGACACGAAGCGCGCCCGCCGCTGCCAGGGCAGCTCGGGCAGCTCGGCGCGCAGGGCTTCGAGCCGCTCCGGAGTGACGACCAGCGGCGGCAGGTCCGGCTCGGGGAAGTAGCGGTAGTCGTGCGCCTCCTCCTTGCTCCGCTGCACCGTTGGTGACCCCGGTGTCGGCGTCGAAGCTGCGGGTCTCCTGGACGATCCGGCCGCCGGACTCGAGGACCTGCGATCTGCCGCGCGATCTCGTGCTCGATGGCGCGCGCCGACGTTGCGGAAGGAGTTGAGGTTCTTGACCTCGACCTTGGTGCCCAGCTTCGTCTCGCCACGGCGGCGCACCGAGACGTTGGCGTCGCAGCGCAGGCTCCCCTCCTCCATGTTGCCGTCGCTGGTCCCGGTGTAGAGCAGGAGCTGGTGGAGGGTCTGCAGGTAGTCCTGGGCCTCGGCCGCGCTCGACATGTCGGGCCGGGAGACGATCTCGACCAGCGGCACGCCGCAGCGGTTGTAGTCCACCAGGCTCTGGCCCGGCAGCGCGCCGCCGCCCGGCGCCTCGTGGAGGAGCTTGCCGGCGTCCTCTTCCAGGTGCAGGCGCTCGATGCGCACGCTCTTTTCGCTGCTGCGAGAGCGGCAGGGCGCCGTTCTCGGCGAGCGGCTTGTCGAACTGGCTGATCTGGTAGCCCTTGGGCAGGTCCGGGTAGAAGTAGTTCTTGCGGGCGAAGACCGAGGTCTCCCGCACCTCGCAGCCCAGCGCCAGGGCGAGCTCGGCGGCCAGGTCCACGGCGTGGCGGTTCGGCACCGGCAGCGTGCCCGGATAGCCCAGGCAGACCGGGCAGACGAGCGTGTTCGGGGCCGCCCCGAACCGGTTCGGGCAGCGGCAGAACATCTTGGTCTCGGTGAGGAGCTGGACGTGGACCTCCAGCCCGATCACCGCTTCGAAGTCTTCGTGAGCCATGCCGGGGGTAGTCTAACCCACCTCCCCGTCCGGCCTATCCCCCGCCGCTCGTCACCTGCCCGGGGCGGGCTTGCGGCTTCGATCCTCCGGAAAGAGCCCATGCTTCCTCACGATCGGACCGATCTTGTACCCCTCTTCCATGACCTTGTGGTAGATCCACGTGTAGTGATCCTGGGCCCAGAACTGGAGGATCTGGAACGCCCGCAGCTCGCCGAGGAGCTCCCGGACCGCGCGGATCTCCAGATAGTTCACGATGAGGTGTAGGTAGCTCGAATCTTCCGACCGCGCCCCCTCGCGACCGCCGACCGGGACTTTGGGATAGAGGGCGCGCAACTCCTTGATGGCGGCCTCCCTCTTTTCGGGGTTCGCTTCCAGAAAGTGGTGCAACTGCTCGTGGAGGAACGTGGCGAGCAGCAGGTCGTCGTCCTTCAAGTGGCGGTTGTTCAATGTGAGGACGGGATGGCTGTGGGGGATGACGTCGGGGCTGCCATCGATGACGATCTTCCGGGTGAAGAGCCACTTTTCGACGTCATAGGTCTTCAGGAGCCGCAGGAGCTGGTCCCGCGTCTGTGCCTCGGCCGCATCGCCATGCTGAAGCTTCACTTCGATCGGACCGACCGCCGTCTGGGCTTGAAGGGCGCCAGGCAGCGTAAGGAGCAGGGCAAGCCAGAGAGCTCTCATCGCTTCCTCCCGAGAAGAGGTTCGAGAGGTATACGGTCAGGCTTGGGAAGGGGTTTACTCCCCGGGGTCAGGGGATCAGGGGCTGGCGTGGCGATAGAATCCCTGCCACCATGCGCCGACTCTGGTTCCCCCTTCTTCTCCCGCTCCTCGCCTGTTCGCCGGATGTGCCAAACCTGGATTCGCCGGGCCGCACCATCGTGGTCCTCGGAGACTCCATCGCCGCCGGGGTGGGCTCTGGACCGGGGCAGGCATATCCCGAGTTGCTGGCGGCGCGGCTCGGGACCGAGGTGGTCAACGCCGGGGTCTCTGGGAACACGACGGCGGACGGGCTCGCCCGGATCGACGAGGTGCTCGATGAAGACCCCTGGATGGTCATCGTCGAGCTCGGCGGCAACGACGTCCTGCGGCGGGTCCCGCCGGAGCAGACGGAGCAAAATCTGCGCGGCATCATTGACCGCGTGATCTCCGCCCGCGCGGTGCCGGTGCTGGTGGAGATGGACGCGCCTTTCGGTGGCGACTACCTGGTGATCTATGAGCGGCTCGGAGACGAGTACGGCATCCCCGTGATCGAGGAGACCCTGGGCGAGATCCTCCGCGACCGCGCTCTCAAGTCCGACACGATCCACCCCAACGCCGAGGGGCAGAAGGTGCTGGCCGAGGCCATCGCGGAGGAGATCGAGCCGATCCTGGAGGCGCGAGGTCGGTGATGGCCCCCCCTCTCCTCCAAGGCCCAACCCTCATCAACGACACCTGGGTCTGGCGGGCCCGGCACGGCGACGTCGAAATCCGCTTCACCGGCCGCGGGCCCGCCGGGGAACGCGAAGAGGTGCTGCGCAGGATCGAGCCGGACGCTCCCCCCCTGGCCTGGGCGAAACAGATCCACTCCGCCGTCGCGCTGCCGGCCCGGGCCGGATGGTGTGGCGAGGGGGACGCTCTGTATACAGAGGAAGCCGGGCTCGCGCTCTCGGTCATTACCGCCGACTGCGTTCCCGTCCTGGTGGCGGGTCCCGAGGGACTGGCGGCGATCCATGCCGGGTGGCGTGGGATCGCGGGTGGCGTCATCCCCGAGGCTGTGGGCAAGATAAAGGGCCGGCCCGAAGAGATGACCGCCTGGATCGGCCCCACGATCGGCGTCTGTTGCTACGAGGTGGGCGAGGACGTGGCCGGACAGGTGGTGGAGGCGAGCGGGCCGGATGTGGCCGTTCCGGGGTCGGCCGGCAGACCCCATCTGGACCTCGCCGGCGCGGCCCGGTTTCAACTGAAGAAAGCGGGTGTCGGAGATGTCATCGTGCTTCCCCGTTGCACGCGATGCGACGAGGAAACTCTGTGGAGCTATCGCCGGGAAGGGAAAGCGGCGGGGCGGATCATCGGCTTCATCTGGCGCTTTGGTCTCCCGAAGCCGATCCCCGCTTCCTGAATCCCCGCGGATCTTTTCCGAACGCCCGGAGCTGGCCGCAGGCGGCGCTGACGTCGTCGCCGCGGCGGCGGCGGACGGTGGCGATCCAGCCGCGCTGGCGGAGGCGCTCCTTGAAGGCTTCGATCCGGTCGTCGCTCGGCGGCACCATGCGGTCGCCGAGGACGCGGTCGGGGTTGACGGGGATCAGGTTGACCTTGGCCCGCAAGCTCGAGAGCAGCCGCGAGAGCTGGTCGGCGTCGCGGAGACTGTCGTTGACGTCCTGGATCAGGATGTACTCGAAGGTGAGCTTGCGCCCCTTCTCCAGCGGGTAGCGCTTGAGCGCGGCCATCAGCTCTGCCAGCGGATAGGTGCGGTTGATCGGCATGATCTTCCCGCGCTGCTCCTCGGTCGGAGCGTGCAGCGAGATCGCCAGGTTCGGCCGGCGCTCCCAGCGGGCCATCTCTTCGAGACCCGGCAGGATGCCCACCGTCGAGAGCGTGATGCGGTGCGGCGAGATCCACTCCATGAGGATGTCCAGCGCCGCCTTGACGTTCTCCACGTTCATCAGCGGCTCGCCCATCCCCATGAAGACGATGTTGAGCCCTTCCATGGCGAGGCCGCGGTCGGCGCGGATGGCGAGCACCTGGCCGACGATCTCGCCGGCCGTGAGGTTGCGGCCCGCGCCCCAGTAGCCGGTGACGCAGAAGGCGCAGGCCAGCGCGCAGCCGGCCTGGCTGGAGATGCAGAAGGTGCGGCGCTTGCCGTCCGGGATGTCCACCGCCTCGACGGTTGCGCCGTCGGCGAGACGGAAGAGGTACTTGCAGGTGCCGTCCGACGAGAGGTGCCGCTCGGCGATCTCGGGATGGCCGATGCGGAAGCGCTCGGCGAGGCGGGACCGCAGGTCCTTGGAGAGATCGGTCAGCTCGGAGAAATCGCGGACGGTCCGCTCGTAGAGGGCCTGGTAGATCTGCCGGACGCGGAACGGGCGGTCCACCACCGGAGCGAGGACCTCGGCCAGTCGCTCGCGGGAGAGCCCCAGCAGGTCGACGCGCACATCGGCGGACACCGCGGCGGCTTTGGGCTCCGCGCCGGGTCGGGTCTCAAGGGTCGTGATGCTCATCAGAATGCTTCAAAGCCCCTCTTCTTTAGGAGAGGGGCTGGGGTGAGGTCGCCGCGGCAACGCGGCAAGGCTTCAGTCGTTCCGGCGGCGGCGCAGGCGCCGCGTGGGATCGATGCCGATCGACTTCAGGAAGTTGAGGTCGCGGCCGTCGATCTGGAACACCGGACCGCTGGCGCCGGATCTCCAGCGCGGGGCGGTGAGAGCGACCGGCTCAGGGTCTTCCACGTCGCGCTTGCAGTCCACCAGCAGGTAGAGGGAATAGCCCTCTTCGCGGATCTTGCGCAAGGTGCGGTTCACTTCCGAGGACTCCGAAATGGCGTCCGAGAGCGCCCGCCGCAACTCACGCAACATGAGGTGGAGCTTGTCGTCCAGCTTCAAATCCTCCTACATCCTTCGAGCTAGCCGCCGCCGGATTATCACCCGCGTCCAGCGGGGTGTCAAACCACTCTGGCGCCTGCAACAACCGGTCCTGAAACGTCATTCCCCAGACGCTTTTTCGGCGCTTCGGCGTGCTACCCTAAACGCTTTCTGTCCAGCGTACAGAAGGCGCAGGAGGATGTAGATGATGAGCGAGCCGATCGAGGCCGCGGCCGGGCCCGCCGAGATGGAGGCGTGGCTGGCTTCCACGGGCCGTGGGGTGCGCGAGATCCAGCCGCTGACCGGCGACGTCTCGCCCCGCCGCTACTTCCGGGTCCAGCTCGACGACGGCGCCTGCGCCATCCTCGCCACCTATCCGCCGGAGGTGCGCGGCGTCTGCCCGCGCTTCCTGTGGACGACGGAGATCCTGGGGCGTGCGGGCGTGCGCGTGCCGGCGGTGCTGGCCAGCGACTGCGAGGCGGGCTGGATGCTGGTCGAGGACCTCGGCCTGCGCACGCTGGGCGAGTGGGGGCTCGGGCGGCCGTGGAGCGATCTCGCCGGCTATTTCGAGCGCGCGCGGGAGATCGCGGACCGGATCTCGCGCCTGCCGGTGGACGGCCTCGCGGAGCTGAACCCCCGTCTGGGGACCGAGCTGCTGAAGAAGGAGCTGAAGCAGACCTGGGACCTCTACCTGGAGCCGGAGGGGCTGCTGCGGGACGCGGGATTGGCGGTGGAGCTCCGCGCCGCCCTCGACACGCTGTGCGAGACCCTGGGATCCGCGACGCCGGTCCCCTGCCACCGCGATTTCATGGTGCGCAACCTGATGCCGCTGCCGGGCGGCTCGGAGCTGGCGGTGCTGGACCACCAGGACCTGCGCCTGGGGCCGCCGCTCTACGATCTGGCCTCGCTGCTCAACGACACGCTGTTCCCGCCGCCCGAGGCCGAAGAGGAGTTGCTGGCGGCGGTGGGGGCGGACCGTGCGGGCTACCACCGGGCCGCGGCCCAGCGCACGCTCAAGGCGGTGGGCACCTACGCCTCGTTCGCCCGCCGGGGGGCGACGCGCCACCTGCCGCTGATCCCGCCGACGCTCTCCCGGTTCCTGGAGCACTTCGCCCGCATCCCGGAGGGCGAAGGTCTGGCGGTCCGCCTGCGGGAGGCCTGGAGTCCCATCCTGGAGCCTTCGCGGCACTGAGGATCTGGTAGACTGAATCCCGCAACATCAGGGGCAGCCGCGGTGCCCCGGGAGAATCCAAGCGATGCCTCTGCTCAATCTGGCTCTTCTGTTTCCGACGCTCGGCCCCATGGAGCTGATCATCATCCTCGTCATCGTCATCGTGCTGTTCGGCGCCAGCCGTCTGCCCCAGATCGGCAAGGGGATCGGCGAGGGGATCAAGAACTTCAAGAAGGGCATGAAGGCGGCTGACGAGGAGGACGACGAGCCGCAGCGGCTCGCCGAGAAGTCCAGATCGTCGAACCCGTAACCCCGCCCTTTCAGGAAGACGGCGCCTCTCTGGCGCTTGGGGCTGCCTGAATGGCGCGCCGGTCTTCCTTCCACTCTTCCTACAGTCCGGTTGCCGTGAAGCGGTTCCCGTGGGCCAGGGCCTGCTCGGACACTCCCGCGCGCTCGCGGTAGGCCGCGTAGCGGGCCATCACCTTGCGCACGTACGTCCGCGTCTCCGAATAGGGGGGGATGCCGCCGTAGCGGGCCACCGCCGCCGGGCCGGCGTTGTAGGCGGCCAGCGCCAGCTCCAGGCTGCCGTCGTTCTCCGCGATCAACTGGCCCAGATAGCGGGTGCCCACGTCGACGTTGGCATGGGGGTCGAACAGGTTGTCGGCGCCGTAGGCCCGGCCCACCATCGGGCGGACCTGCATCAGCCCCTGGGCCCCCTTGGGAGAGACGGCGCGGGGGGAGAAGTTGGACTCCACCGAGACCACGGCGGCCACCAGCAGGCCGTCCACGCCGTGGCGCTCGGAGACGATCGAAATGGCGGAGCCGTAGGGGATCTCGTAGAGGACGCGGCGCCGCGCTTCGGAGTCGGGCGCCGGCCGCTGGAAGATCTCGAGCCGGCGGGGGGCGGGATCGAGGGCGGCGTCGAAGTCCTCCGCGCGGAAGATCTTGGGGCCGTTGGCGCGGGTGCTGCCGGTCACCGCCCAGCGGGCCAGGTCGCGCATCTCGGCCGCGTCATCCTGGCGCGGTTTTTGGTAGGGAGTGGTCACTGTGGTCTCGGAGCGGGTGGACTGGAAGGTGAGGAGCACGAAAAGTATCGCCGACAGGAGGGCGAGGGAAAGTCGATGTCGCTGCATGGGGCCGGTTTCTTCCTCTCTAGCTCTGGCAAGCCCCGGGAGTGACACGCACGGGGCTCACGGCCGCATGTTGGGGTAGAAAACGCGTAAACCCCTGCCGGTAGTGGCCGGGGGCTCACGCTGCGTGCACAAATTCCGACAGGTTTTGTCTGCGAAATCGGTGCCACCGGCCTGTGCGAGACCGGTAATTCTTACAATGCAGGGGTCAGAGAAGGGTGGTGTCGGGGCTTACCACGGCGCCGGTGGTGCCGTTGGAGCGGCCCTTGCGGCGCGGCTGGCGCCGGCCGGGCAGGTCGTAGTCCTCGGCGGCGATGCCGAGGTCGGAGACCTTGTTGCGCAGGGTGTTGCGGTGCACGCCCAGGGAGCGCGCGGAGCGGCAGAGGTTGCCCCGGTTCGTCTTCAGGGAGGCCACGATGAACTGGCGCTCGAACTCCCGTCTGGCCTGCTCCAGAGTCACGCCGCGCCGGACGAGCTCGTCGACGATCTGGAACAGGCGCCCATTGAGATTCGAAGTCTGGTCGGCCAATGCGGTACCCCTCGGAGCTGGAAAAACAAAGCTTAGCACAGACGCCCGCGCCCCCCGGGGCGTCTGTGCGCTGGAACGCTGTCTATTTAGGGTCCAGCCGGTCCCCGACGTGGATCGGGTAGCGGGATTCGAGGATCTTGGCGACCGCAAAGCGCCGGTGGACCGACAGCACGGCGAGCTCGCCGAGCACCACCGGCGGCAGGCCGGGCCGGTTCTCCCGGTAGATGGTGAAGACGTCTCCCGGGGTGGCCGCGTCCTCCCCCAGATCGATGTGGACCACGTGGTCCTCGCCCAGGGCGAAGATGTTGTCCCGGACGTAGACGATGGAAGGCGCGGTCTGGATCTTCTCGGCGGCGGCGGGGAAGTTGACCGGCCGCATGGCGGTCGGGCGGCCCAGGGGCACCGGTTCCGGCTCGAAGGGCGCGAGGAACGAGCCGACGGTGATGGGATCGCAGGCGTGGATGATCTCGGCGATGCCCGTGTTCTCCTGCACCGAGAGGATGCGCAGGCGTCCCAGGTAGCGGTAGTAGCGGCCCACCACCTGGTGGAGGACGGGGTGGTACACCGGCTCGTTGGGCGCCACGGCGGTGAACTGGGAGCCGGCCGAGAGGCCGCGCGTCCGGCCGCCGTCCACGTAGACGATGTCGCCCGTGGAGAGGCCGAACTTGACGGAGCCGAGGGGACCATAGCCCAGCAGCTTCCAGCCGCCGCGCACGTTCGCGGTGCTCCCGGGGACCTGCGACTGGGGGATCAGCGCCTGGGCTTCGGCCTCGGAGCCGGTGATGATGAAGGGGAACGGCTCCTCGAGCTCGCCGATGTAGCCCTGGCAATAGATGTCGGTCTCGGCGCCCAGGGGAATGGGGGCGCCGGCCGCGTCGTCGGCGCTGATCGCGCCATCGGGCGGCGGAGCGTTGGGATCGGCGCCCGGCTCGCCGCCGGTCCCGGAGCCGCCCGGCACCTGCGAGAGGTTGTCCACCGGCGCCACCTGCGGACCCAGCACCAGCGGGTCGCCGGGATAGATCCAGTGGGCGTCCAGGACGTACTGGTTCCTCTCCCAGATCTGCGGCCACAGGTAGGGATCGCCGTAGTACTTCGCCGCGAGGTCCCAGAGCGTGTCGCCCTTGGCAATGATGTGGACCTGCTCTCCCGGCGGCGGCACGGGGGGATTCCAGGCGGTCCAGTGGCCGTCGACCAGATGGAGGTCCTGGGGAGGACGATCCGCGGCCAGGGCGGATGAGGAGCCCGCAAGAATCATCGCGAGCACGAAACGGGAAAGCCGCACTCTCATGAAGACCTCCTGCTCACCGGGAGGGAAAACTATAGTCGAGTCTCTATGCCTTAAAATAGATGCTTCGCCTGCATCTGTCAAGTTTTTTGCCCTCCCTCCCGCCCGACGAACACGGACTGACACGGACCGGCAAGGACTGTCACCCTTTCGTGTTCCGTGCGGGTTCGTGTTCGTCCGTGTCGTCGGGCGGGAGGGAGGGCTCCCTTTACGGCAGCTTCGCCCGCCGCTCTTCCGCGACGGCGGCGGCGGCGGAGCCGGGGAAGCGGCGGCCGACCTCGCGGTAGGTCACCCGGGCTCCCTCGACGTCGCCCATGGCCTCCAGGGACTGGCCGGCCTTGAGCATGGCGTCGGGGACCTTGTTCCCCTTGGGGAAGCGTTCCACCACCTCCCGGAAGGCGGCGAGGGCGCCGCGCACGTCGTTGCGGGCGTAGCGGCATTCGCCGATCCAGTACTGCGCGTTGTCGGCCAGCTCGCTGTTGGGGTTCGCCTGCAGGAAGCGCTGGAAGCTGGCCTCGGCGTCCACGTAGTGGCCCTGGTGGTACAGCGTGTAGCCGCGGTCGTAGAGCACCTGGTTGGCGGGGGTGAGGATTTCGGGGACGGGCTCGCCGGCCGCGGCCTGCGGCGCCGATGTCTGCGGAGCCGAGGGCGCCGGCGCCGTGGGCTGCTGCTGCGGCGCCGTGGGCTTCGGGGCCGGAGCGCTGGCCTGGGGCGCGCTCTTCGGCGGCGTCGTGGCCGCGGCCGGCGGAGCCGCCGGCTGGGTGCGCCGGGGCGGCGGCTGCGGCAGGTCCTCGGGGATCTCGAGATCCACTTCCTCGATCTCCTCTGCGATGGGCTCCGCCACCTGCGCGGCCGGCCGGGACGGCTCGCGGCGGGTCTCCGGCGCGGGGGCGGTCACGGCGGGCGGCGCCGCCACGGTCCGCGGCGCCTGAGCGGGCTGCGAGACGGACGGCGCGGTCGTGGGAGCGGACGCCGTGCCGCCGGGCCGCGCGCCGCCGCGGGCCTCCAGCTCCGCCACCCTCTGCCGGAGCTGGGTCAGCTCCACCTGGTTCATGGCGGCTTCCTGCTGCATGGCGAGCAGGCGGGCCTTGAGGGCCTGGATCTCCTGCTGCTGCGAGTCGTCCGGCCGCAGGGCGTTCCCCGCGCAGCCGGCGAGGAGGAGGAGGCACAGAGGGGCGAGCGTGGGGATGAAGCGCTTCATTTTCCTGACTGCAACTCCGCGAGGTAGGGGCTCTTGGGGAATTCGGACCGCAGCCGGTCGAACGTCTTCTTGGCCTCGTCGCCCTTCTTCATGTCCCGGTAGGCGATGCCGAGGTGATAGAGGATCTTGTCCGGCTCCGGATACTCCGGATACGTCTTGAGCAGGAACTCGTACCGTTCCACGGCGGCCACGGGCGCGCCGTACTTCTGATAGAAGCGGCCGATGGCGAATTCGTGCTCGGCGAGGTTGGCGAGCACGGCGTTCATCTGCTCCTTGGCCTGCGAGGCGTACTCGCTGGTCGGATAGAGCCGCACCAGCTCCTCGTAGGCCTCCAGGGCCTTGCGGGTGACCGTCTGGTCGCGGTCGGGCTTCTCCATCCGCTTGGCCAGGCTGTTGGCGATCTGGAACTGCACGTACGACGCCTGTTCGCTGGTGGGGAAGCGGTTGAGGAAGTCGCGGTACTTGGCCTCGGCCTGGACGAAGTTGGTGGAGCCGCCCTGGAGGTAGTAGGTGTCGGCGGCCAGCAGCAGCGCCTCGCGCCCGATGGCGGAGTTGGGCTCGACTTCGTAGGCGTGCGTGAAATAGGGCCGGGAGCGCTCGTACTTCTCCTGGGCCAGCAGCTCCTTGCCCTGGGCCAGCGACTCCTCGGCGGAGAGTTGCAGGATCGGATCGTCCGCGGCGCCGGTCTGGCACCCGGTGGCCGCCAGGGCGAGCAACAGGGCCGCCAGCGGCAGGAGGGTTCGTTTCATACGTTCTCCGGCCGAGCCCGCTCGCGCAGCTCGGTCATGGTTGCCAAAGGATCGCCGGCGCCGAAGATCGCGGATCCCACCACGCTTACGTCCACTCCGGCGGATCTGACACTGTCTATGTTAACCCGGTCGATGCCGCCATCCATTTCGATCTCCACGGAAAAACCGCCGTTTTCGATCATTTCGCGCAGCCGCCGCGCCTTGTTCAGCACGTGCGGAAGAAACGCCTGACCGGAAAAGCCGGGGTTCACCGACATCAGCAGGACGTAGTCGAGCCGCGGCAGGGTGTCGGCCAGCAGCTCCACCGGGGTGGTGGGGTTCAGGGCCACGCCGGCCAGGGCGCCGCCGTTGCGGATGCGCTCGAGCTGGCGGTCGAGGTGGGACGCGGCCTCCCAGTGCACCGCCACCCGCGCCGCGCCGGCCTGCAGGTAGTCGTCCAGGAGACGGTCGGGATTGGAGACCATCAGGTGGACGTCCATCGGCAGCCGGGTGCGGGCGCTCAGGGCCTTGAGCACCGGGATGCCGAAGGTCAGGTTGGGCACGAAGTGGCCGTCCATGACGTCGAAATGGACGAGCTCGGCGCCGCCGGCTTCGCACAGCGCCACGGCGCCGGCGAGATTCGCCAGGTCGGCGGCGAGGATGGAAGGCGCGAGCTTCATCGTCCTCCGGCGCCTCCAGTCCCTGGAGCTCCCGGAGCCGCGGCGGGGGGAGCGGCCGGCGGCGGCGCGGGCGAGCCGGGGTCCGCCGGCACGCCGGGGAGGCCCTCGGCCGTGGCCACCACCAGGGAGATGGCGTCTTCGCGCGTCACCGGATGGCCGGGCAGGGGGAACTGGCGGAGGATGACGCCCTCGGCCACGCCCTCGTAGCGCTCGAACTTGACGTTGCCGAGCTTGAAGCCGACCTGCTCGAAGTAGGGGCGCACGGCTTCGTAGTCGCGGTAGACGAGGTCGGGCATGATGTAGCGCTCGCCCTGGGCGGCCATGGCCAGCGTCACGTTGACGCCGGTGGCGGGCGGCACGGAGGCGCCGGGCTCGGGGTCCTGCACCAGCACGGTGCCTTCGGACTCACGGTTCGGCGCGAAGGCGCCCAGGATGTTGCCGATGCCGAGGCCCTGTCCGGAGGCCGCCGCCTGGGCCGCGGGCAGGTTCTTGCCGGTCAGGTCCGGCACCTGCACCCGCCGCGGGCCGAGCGAAAACACGACGGCCACCGGGCGCCCGCGCTTGACGAACGTCGTCGGATCCGGGTTCTGGCGGGCGATGCGGCCGGCGGGGACCTTCTCGTCGTAGCGGCCGTCCTTTTCCGTTTCCGCCACGATCAGCTCGAGCCCCTGGTCCGCCAGGGCGCTGGCCGCCTCGGCGCGCGACAGGCTGACCACGTTGGGGACCTTGGTGACGCCGCTGCGGACGAAGGCGCTGAAGGAAAGGTAGGCCGCGAAGACGAACAGGACGACGACGAACAGGCCGTAGGCCATCAGGCCACAGCCGCGGAGGAGCCTCGGCAGCATGAGGCGGAGTCTACCAAATAGAATCCCGGCATGGTGCGCCGCCCTTCCCCCGCCCTGCCGCCGCTCGGCGTCCACGTCTCGGTGGCCGGCGGCCTGGCGTCGGCCATCGGCCGCGCCACGGAGCTGGGCTGCACCGCCATCCAGATCTTCGTCAAGAACGCCAGCCAGTGGCGGGGCAAGGAGATGACGGACGAGGAGGCCGCGGGCTTCCGGGCCGCCCACGCCGCCAGCCGCGTGGGGCCGCTGCTGGCCCACGCGAGCTACCTGATCAACCTGTGCGCGGCCGGCTCCGACCTGGTGGAAAAGTCCCGCGCGGCGCTCGCCGACGAGCTGGTCCGCTGCGCCCGGCTGGGGGTCGGGGGCCTGGTGGTGCACCCCGGGGCGCACGTGGGGGCGGGAGAGGAGGCCGGGATCGAATGCGCGGCCGCCTCCCTGGAAGCCATCCTGGAGGCCGTGCCGGACGTCCCGACCCGCGTGCTGCTGGAGAACACGGCGGGCCAGGGCTCCTGCCTGGGATACCGCCTGGAGCACCTCGCCCGCATCCGTTCCCGGGTGTCGCGGCCGGACCGCGTGGGCGTCTGCCTGGACACCTGCCACGCCTTCGCGGCCGGCTACGCCCTCCACGAGCCGGGGGGATATGACGATTTTCTCTCCGAGATCGAGGAGTTGCTGGGGCTCGACGCCCTGGGCGGTTTTCATCTGAACGACTCGGTCCGCCCGTTCAACTCCCGGCGGGACCGCCACGCCCACATCGGCAAGGGGGAGATCGGCCTCGACGCCTTCGCCCGCATCCTCCAGGACCCGCGCCTCGCCCGGGTCCCGATGGTCGTGGAGACCGACCCGGGCGACGGCATGAAGCACCACAAGCGGGATCTGCGGACGCTGCGCCGGCTGGCGAAACCTTCTCCTCCCTCCTCTCCCGGTGAGTGAGGGAGGGAGGGGTCGGGAGAGGAGGGCCGGGGAGGTGAGGGTCCGGATCAGCCTCCGAACAGGTTGTCGGGCAGCCGCTTCGCCAGGTCGAACCAGATCACCACGAACATCAACAGGAGGATCATGACGAAACCGACCTGGCTGATGACCTCCTTGAGGCGCAGCGAGAGGTCGCGCCGGATCACGCTCTCCACCATCAGGATGAAGATCTGGCCGCCGTCCAGGATGGGGATCGGCAGCATGTTCATGATCGCGATGCTGATGCTGATGAAGCCCATCAGGTGCAGCAGGTACTTGAAGCCGCTGCGCGCCGCCTGGCCGCTCTGGGCCGCGATCTCGATGGGGCCGGCGAGCGCCCCCTTGGCGGAGAGCGCGCCGGTGACGACCTTGCCCAGGATGCGGAAGGTGTCCTCCACCACCTGGAGGTTGTAGCGGGCGCTCTCGATGAAGGCGCGGCCCGGGCTGTAGCGCTGGTAGAAGCCGATCTGGACGCCGATCTTGCCGGCGGCGTTGGGCGTCACGGAGACGGTCAGCGGCTGGCCGTCGCGGGTGAGGTCCACCCGGGTCGGCTGGCCGGGGCGCTTGGAGACGGCTTCGACGAACGCCTGGCTGTCGGCGACCGGCCGGCCGTCCACCACCCGGATCTCGTCGCCGGGCTTGAAGCCGGCCGCCTCGGCGGGCTGGCCCGCGATGACCTGGATGATCTGCGGGCGGATGCTCGGCACCAGGCCGGCGAAGTCGCCCACCTCGTACTTCGGGACCCGCTTCGGGGTCACCGTCGCTTCGACGATCTGTCCATCCCGGCGGACGGTGAGCGGCAGCGGGCGGTCCGGCGAGCCCATGAGGGCCAGGACCACGTCGTTCCAGTCGTCCATGGCCTCGCCCCGGGCCTCGACGATGAGGTCGCCCCGCCGCAGGCCCGCCTGGGCCGCGGAGGAGCCCTGCTCCACGCCGCCGATCAGCGGCGGCATGTTGGGCAGGTTCATCACCTCGATGCCGACCATGAACAGGCCGGCGAAGATCACCAGGGCGAGGAGGACGTTGGCCAAGGGCCCGGCCAGGTAGACCAGGACGCGCTGCCAGCGGGGCTTGTTCAGGAACTCCCGCGGATCGTCGGTGGCCTCGTCGGGATTTTCGCCCCCCAGGCGCACGTAGCCGCCGAGAGGGATGGCCGAGAGGCGGTACTCGGTCTCACCGCGCTGCCGGCCCCAGATCCGCTTGCCGAAGCCGACGGAGAAGGTCAGCACCCGGACGTTGAAGGCTTTGGCTACCAGGAGGTGCCCCGCCTCGTGCACGACGATGATCACGCCGAGCGCGAAGATGAAGGACAGGAGGTTGGTGAGGATGTCGGTGACGTGTTCCATATCTTCTCGCGGTCCGGACCGTGGTCGAAAGCGTTGTCGAAAGGCCGGCAATTATAATGAAACGGCTCCCGCGGCGACGAGATTCCCGCGCTGCTTACGCAGCCGTCCCGGCGAAGTTGCGGCGGTCCTACGGCGCCGTCCGGACCTGCAGCAGCCAGAGGCCGAAGAGGAGGACCGGCGCGGCGAAGAGCAGGGCGTCGAGGCGGTCGAGGAAGCCGCCGTGCCCGGGCAGGATCTGGCCGGAGTCCTTCACTCCCGCGCCGCGTTTGATCATCGACTCCACGAGATCCCCGACCTGCGCCGCCGCCGCGGTGAAGGCCGCCACCGCCAGCAGCGCCGGGTCCAGGCCGTCCCGGCGCAGGTACATCCAGGCGGCGGCGGCGAGCAGGGAGACCACGAAACCGGCGGCCGCCCCCTCCCAGCTCTTCTTCGGGCTGATCACCGGCGCCATCTTGTGGCGGCCGATCCGCGAGCCGATGTAGTAGGCCGCCGTGTCCCCCAGCCAGACGATGGCGAAGAGCAGGATCAGCAGCCAGGGGTCGAGCTCCCGCAGGCGGTGGACGGCGGCGATCGGCAGGGCGAAGTAGGGGATGCCGAAGCCCAGGATGCCGAGGGCCGGGATGGTCTCCTCCAGCGGCGTGCGGCTGAACAGCAGCAACGTGCCCAGGCCCACCGAGAGGACCAGCGCCCCGGCCAGGAGGTGGAGCCGCAGGTCCAGCAGGTCGTTGCGCTCCATCAGGGCGAAGCTGATGGCGTAGGCGGCGATGGGGGCCAGGCCCAGCAGGAGCCGCAGCGGCGCGTGCGGGGCGCGGGGGCGGACGATGAGCAGGTACTCCCAGGCCGCCAGGCAGACGAGGACCGTGACGAAGCCGAAGAACCACCAGCCCCGCAGCTTGAAGACCGCGAGGAGGGTGAGCGGCGCGGCGACGGCCGCGGTCAGGATCCTCTGCATGGGCGGAGCGGTCCGCTACCCCTGCCGGCCCGAGGCGAAGACTTCCTCCTCCGCCGGATCGGCCTGCAGCACTCCGCCGTAGCGGCGCTCCCGCCGCTGGAAGTCGAGGATGGCTTCGAAGATGTCGCGGCGCCGGAAATCCGGCCACAAGGTCTGGGTGACCCAGATCTCGGAATAGGCGATCTGCCAGAGCAGGAAGTTGGAGACGCGCATCTCCCCCGAGGTGCGGATCAGCAGGTCGGGGTCCGGCTGGCCGGAGGTGTAGAGATAGCGGCCGAGGGTCTCCTCGTCGATGTCCGCCCGTTTGCCCGCCGCCCAGTCGGCCACGATGCGGCGGCAGGCGTCCACGATCTCGCAGCGGCCGGAGTAGTTGAGGGCGATGTTGAAGCTCAACCCCTGGCAGTGGCGGGTGGCCTCGATCGTGGCTTCGAGCTCGCGCACGACCGAGGGGTCGAGCTCGGTCCAGCGGCCCAGCGCGTTGAAGCGGATGCCGTTGTCGACCAGGGCCTCGCGCTCCTTCCGCACATACTCCTTGAGGAGGTTCATCAGGGTCCAGACCTCGAAGCGGGGGCGCTTCCAGTTCTCCACCGAGAAGGCGTAGAGGGTGAGGCCTTCGAGCTCCAGGCGCGCCGCCGTCTCCACGGTTTCGCGGACGGCCGCCACGCCGGCCCGGTGGCCTTCGACGCGGGGCAGGCCGCGGCCCTGGGCCCAGCGGCCGTTGCCGTCCATGATGACGGCGATGTGCCGCGGCAGCCGGGCCATGTCGATCCGGCGGACCAGAAGCTCTTCGGGAGAACCCGGCTCAGCGAGTTTGGACAGATCGATCATGATGACAGGCCCCTAAATTACCATAGGCGGTTCCGGATCGCCTCCCGCCCGCCATTCCGGCGGGTAGAAGACCCTCTCCAGGACCAGACCGTGGGCGGCGGCCGTCGGTCCCGCCTCGGACCGCGGACGGCCGGCCAGCAGTCCGGCGAAGCTTTTGGGCGACCTCTTGCCGGTTCCGACTTCGACCAGGGTCCCCACCAAAGCACGAACCATGCCGCGCAGGAATCCCCCTCCCACCACCCGGAAGCGCAATTCCTCCCCGATTTCCTCCCAGCGCGCGGAGAAGATATGCCGGAAAGGCTGTCCGTGCGAACCCCCGGCGAGCGCGAAGGCTGAAAAATCGTGCCGGCCGGGCAGGCTGGCGGCGGCCCGGGCCATGGCTGCGAGGTCCAGGGAGGCCGGCGCCTGGACCACGAACGGGGAGTCCAGGGGGGAGACGACCCGCGCCCGGCTCAGCCGGTAGAGGTACTCCTTGCCCCAGGCGTGCTTGCGGGCGTGGAACCCCGGCGGCATGGCGGCGGCGGCGAGCACCCGCACGTCCTCCGGCAGGAAACGGTTCCCACCATGGACCAGCCCGCGCTCCGGGAACGGCCGCGCCAGCTCCAGGTGGGCCTCCTGCCCCCGCGCATGGACCCCGGTGTCCGTGCGGCTGGCCCCCGTCACCCGGACGGGCTCTCCCAGCAGGCGCTCCAGGGCCTCCTCCACGGCCTGCTGAACCGTCAAGGCGTTCTCCTGCCGCTGCCACCCGGCGTAGGCGGTCCCGCGGTAGGCGAGGGTGAGGCGGTAGGTATTCACCCCCAGACTTCCTTCTCCCCCTCTCCCGGTGAGGGAGGGAGGGAGGGGTCGGGAGAGGGGGCCGGGGGGTGAGGGTCCGGGCGGCGGCTGAAGACCAGGATCGCGAAAAACGGTCCCCAGACGGCTACATACACCCACGGCCAAACCTCCACCCCCCCGCGTTGCGCCAGATACGCCAGCGGTATCACCCCCGAAAGCGCCAGCCAGGCCCTGTCCCGGCGCAGCGCCGCCCAGGGGAGCGCCCACAGCAGGTACCAGGGATAGAACGTCGCCGAGCAGAGGAGCGCGCGCCCGAAGAGCCGCCCCGTCCCCGCCGCCGCGTCGGCCTCCCGCAGGGAGAGCGCGATGGCCGCCGCCACCCCCGCCGCCAGCAGCATCTTGGCCAGGAGTTGGGGATAGAGGTAGGGATAGACGAAGTTCAGCTCCGTGTAGAGCCCGGTCCAACCTTTTACATGATCGAGCCCGCGGGCCAGGGCCGGCGCGGCGCCGATCGCGTCGAGCAGGCGCCAGAGCGGCTCGAACAGGGGGCCGTTGAATTCCCAGGACTTGCCGTAGATCGGCAGCCCGGGCGGGATCCCCCCCGTGGCCGCCAGCACCGGCAGGACGGCCAGCGCCACCAGACCGCCGGCCATGACCAGGAACCGCCCGGGCCGGCCGCTACGCCGCGCCCACAGGGGGAACGCCGCCAGGGGGGCCAGCTTGGCGAGGACGCCGGCCGCCGCCCAGACCGCCGCCTCCCCGGTTTTCCGGGGACGGGCGACGAGGCAGAGGACGGCGCCGACCGCCGCCGCCACCCCTAAGGCGTCCACGTGGCCCATGCCCGCCACCTCCAGGGCGACCAGGGGATTCCAGGCGTACCAGGCCGCCCGGGCCGCCGGCAGACCCAGCCGCCGCGCCAGCTTCACGAGCAGCCAGCAGGCCAGTAAGTCGGCGGCGGCCGCCATCGTCTTCCAGCAGAGGATCGGAAACGGCGTCCGACTCGCTATACTGAAGGCCGCGATCGAGAGCGGCGGATAGACGGTGGGGACCTGGGTGTGGGGCAGTCGCCGCCAGGCCTCGTCGCGGAGAGGGGTGAGCCTTTCGGAGGCCGGCGCTAGCGCGTACGGGTTGAAGCCGGCGGCCGCCACCCTGCCATCCCAGAGATAGCGTAGAACGTCGTCGGACAGAGTCGGCGGCAGCGGCAGCAGGGGGAGCCGCAGCAGCAGGGCCCCCAGGAGGACCGCCCCGCCGGTGGACGCGTGGACGGCCTCCAGCCGCCGCGCCGCCCAGAGGAGCCCGAGGAACGCGGCCCCCAGGAGGGCCAGCGTCAGCGCCAAACGATGAGCGAGATCGTAGACGAGCAGCAGACCCACGTTCGCCGCCACCAGCGGCAGAGAGAGGGCGGCCGGCCCCAGCCGCCGGCGATCCCCCCCGGGACTTGACGATGACGATTCCATGGGCGGCGGCCTTGCTGGCCGTCTACTACTCCGTCCTGGTGGTGCTCTCGTTCTTCGGCCTCCACCGGCTGCTGATGGTGGCGAAGTACCTGTGGACCCGGCGACGCCGGGTCCCGGCTCCCGAGCCGCCGGCCGATCCGATGGCGTGGCCCGTTGTCACGGTGCAATTGCCACTTTACAACGAGATGTACGTGGCCGAGCGGCTCATCGACGCCGTCTGCGCCCTCGACTATCCGGCCGGCCGGCTGGAGATCCAGGTCCTCGACGACTCCACGGACGAGACCCGCGAGATCGTCGCCCGCGCCGTGGCCGGGCACCGGGCGCGGGGGATCGACATCCACCACGTCCGCCGCGACGACCGCACCGGCTTCAAGGCCGGCGCCCTGGAGGCCGGGCTCGCCCAGGCCCGCGGCGACTTCCTGGCCATCTTCGACGCCGACTTCGTCCCTTTCCCGGACTTCCTGCGCAAGTCCGTCCCCTGGTTCCTGGCCGATCCCGAGCTGGGGATGGTCCAGGGGCGCTGGGCGCACATCAACCGCGCCTACTCCCTGCTGACCCGCGTCGAGGCCATCCTCCTCGACGGCCACTTCATGATCGAGCACTCGGCCCGCAACCGCACCGGCTGCTTCTTCAACTTCAACGGCACGGCCGGGATCTGGCGGCGGACGGCCATCGAGTCCGCCGGCGGCTGGGAGCACGACACCCTGACCGAGGACCTCGACCTCTCCTACCGCGCCCAGCTCGCCGGCTGGCGGTTCCTCTACCTGCCCGACCTGGAGGTGCCCTCGGAGCTGCCGGTGGACGTCACCGGCTTCAAGAGCCAGCAGCACCGCTGGGCCAAGGGCGCGGTGCAGACCGGCCGCAAGCTGCTGGGGCCGCTGATGCGGGCGCCCCTGCCTCGGCACGTGAAGTTCGAGGGCTTCGTCCACCTCACCAACAACATCAGCTATCCCCTGATGGTGGTGCTGGCCCTGCTCATCTTCCCGGCCATGATGCTGCGCCGGGGCACCTCCACCAGCATGCTGCTGCTGGTGGATCTGCCGCTCTTCCTCGCCGCCACCGCCTCGGTGCTCACCTTCTACTTCATGAGCCAGGTGGCCGGCGGCGGCAACTGGCGGCGGGAGGTCCTCTACCTTCCCGCCCTGATGGGGCTCGGCATCGGCCTCTCCATCACCAACGCGCGCGCCGTGATCTCCGGCTTCTTCCAGCAGGGCGGCGTCTTCCACCGCACCCCCAAGTACCGCATCGAGCGGCGGGGGGAGAGGTGGACGGCCAAGCGCTACCGGGCCGGCGCCGATCCCACCCGGCTGGTGGAGGCCCTGCTCGCCCTCTACTTCCTGGGCTGCACCGTTTACGCCTTCTTTGCCGGCATGTGGATGTCCATCCCCTTCCTCTCCCTCTTCGTCCACGGCTTCGGCTACATGGCCTACCTCAGCTACATGCCGTCGGTGCGGGACTGGTGGGAAGAGAGGAGCAGAGCGCGAACTCACGCTCGATACGGCTAAAATAAAGTCATGGCCTTGCCTGACCCCCGCCCGCTCCAGGTGACGTTGCGGCCTGCGGCGCCCCGGGACGCCGACCTCCTCCGCCAGTGGCGCTCCGAGCCGAGCGTGCGGCGCTACCAGCCGCTCAACGAGCTTCCCACCGCCCAGCTCCGCGCCGACGTCGCCAGCCAGCGCATGGCCGACCTCTATCGGGGCCGGGGCGAGAAGTTCCAGTGGATCGTGATGGTGGACGGCCAGCCCGCCGGCTGGGTCACCCTGGTGGTGAGCAACTGGGAGCACGGCCTGGCCGAGGTCGGCTACGCCCTCTCCACCCAGTTCCAGAACCGCGGCGTGATGAGCGAGGCCCTGGCCGGCCTCCTCGACGACCTGTTCCAGAACACCCTGCTGGAGAGGATCGAGGCCCGCTGCGCCGCCGAGAACGTCGGCTCGCAACGGGTCCTCGAGAAGAGCGGCTTCGAGCGCGAGGGCCGCCTGCGCGGCTACTTCAAGCTCCGCGGCAGGCGGGTGGACAACTACCTCTACGGCCTCCTGCGGGAAGACCACCTCGCCCACCGGGGCCGATAACCCCCGAACCCTCACCCCCTGGCCCCCTCTCCCGACCCCTCCCTCCCACCCGCACCGGGAGAGGGGGAAAGGGCTCCTACCGGGTCTTGATGTCCGTCTCCGCCGTCGCGATGCGGCCGCTCAGCGGATCGTAGACGGCCACCACCAGGTGGTCGGCCTTGCCGCGCAACGTCACCTTGGTCTCGTACTTGACCGCCTTGCCGGGCGTCGGCCGCTTGTCCGACGTGAAGGTGACGGGGAGCACCGGGATCACCGAGGTGTTCCCGTCGGCGTCCGAGGCCGCGAAGCGCAGCTCGACCTGGGACGTGTACTTGCCGTTGACCGGCACCACCGTCATCAGGTCCACGGGCACGGCGACGGTGACCGTCACCTCCCTCTCGCCGCGCCTCTTCGTCTCGGCCACGGAGCCGATCTGGATCGGGAGCGGCAGGGCGCCCGGCAGGTTGCCGAACGTCAGGGCGCTCTCCACCTTCATGGAGACCTCGGCCTTGCGCGACAGGTCCAGGAACCCGGTGCGGGAGCGGGCCTCCAGCCCCCGCTGCCGCATCTCCACCTTCACCGCGTGGGCCTTGTCGTTCCGCTGCCAGGACGGCGAGAAGCCCAGCCAGTAGTAGGAGCGGGTGTCCTCGCTGGCCCTCGCCAGGGCGACCGCGCGGTTGCTGTTGACCATGGACTTGCCGCCGGTCTGCCGGGCGATGTACTCCAGCGACCCCTCGATCTCCTGCTCGCCCAGGTTGAGGACCGAGAGGTCGGCGGGAGCGTCCGCCTGGGCGGACGCCGCCTCCCGCTGAATGCCGGGCACGTCCACGGGGTAGATCGTGTAGCCGAGCAGGTTCGCCGTGTCGGTGAGGCGGCGGAAGATCTGCTCGCCGTCCGCCATGCTGCGGGAGGGGGGGATGTTGGCGCGGACGAAGGTCTGGGGCGAGAACGGCCACCCACCCGAGAGCAGCAGCATCACCTTCCGGCCCTCGGGAGCGGCGAAGCCGCGCATCGCGCTCACCGTCGCGCCCACGGCGGCCTGGATCTGGCGGACCAGGGTGTCCGCGTAGGCGGACTCCCGCTCGTTGAGGCCCGTCGAGGTGACCGCCAGGTCGAGGATGCCGCCGTCCGCCGTGGCAGTGCTGGCGAACTGCTCGTCCCGCTGGAAGGTCTGGTACTCCCGGACGCGGTCGAAGCCGCGCGCCGGCCGGTCCATCGCCTGGTCGAACGCCCGCGCCAGATCGCTTTGCGACCCCGACCAGTTGGACATCAGGGAAAGCCGGCCGCCGCTCCAGGACACGATCGCCATCCGGTCGTTCGGCCCCAGACGGCCGAGGTCGTTCTTCAGGCCCTTGAGGGCCGCGTTGCGGTGGGCGGCGATCGAGAAGTAGTCGTCGACGAAGACGAGATACCAGGTCGGCACCGCCCCTTCCGCGCTCACCCCCGGCGCCGTACCGGCCTCCGCCGGCTCGCTTCCGCCGGCCGCGGCGGGCGCCACCGAGCGTCCTTCCTTGACCTCGGTGAAGTATTCGATGGGTAGCTCCTTGCCGTCCACCCGCAGCCGGAAGTCCTCCGGCTTCAGGCCGGAGACCCGGTTGCCCTGCTTGTCGGTCACCACCACCTCGACGTTGACCACCCGCACGTCGAGCTCCTCGCCGAACACCGGCGGCTCGGCGGCGGGCGCCGGCTGCTGGGTGGCGGCGGGCGGGCTCAGGGCCAGGAGCAGAGGAAGCGCCAGGGCGAAGCGAAACCAGCGTTGCATGAGGATCCCTCCGGTTAGAGTTTTATGCCATTCCATAGTATTTGATGCGCGGGAGAAATACATTTCTCGTCACCGCTTCACGATGTCGGCCTGGCTTTCATGGGTTCCTCCCAGGAAATCAGAATTTCACGCAATCGCCGCTACAGCAAGCGAAATGCCAAACCGGAGGACCTTTTGTTTTCCTAGAGTTAACGTCGGGACAGGCGGGGAGGGGTGGGATCGGGAGCGGCCTGGGGCGTCCTCGATGGAGGACGCCCCGGGGGAAGAGAGCGGATGTCAGCGCCAGGACGCGGTGTAGCGGGAGCGGAACCAGTCGGACCGCACCATGTCTTCCACCAGCTCGTCGATGTCTCCATCCCTCAACCGGCTCAGGTCCTCGTCCCACTGCCGGCGGTCGATCTGGCTGGTGGAGATCCCCAGCAGGTTCTTGTACAGCGACATCAGGCGCTGCTCGTTGCAGACCCCTTCGCGGTCGTAGACGCGGATGCGGCTCTCGTCGCTCGCCGCGAGGTTTTGGGCCGCCCGCGCCAGCGCGTCGAAGCCGCCCTCCTGGATGGCCCGCGTGGTGCTCGCCGCCGCCTGGTCCGGCTCCCGCATCAGGATGCCCTGATACAGCCGCCTTGTGAGGTCACGGGCACGGTCCGCCGACCAGGAGACCCCGCCGGCAACGCTCCCCTCCGGGCCGACCTGGACGGTGAAGCTCCCTGTGCGCAGGCGCGAGGGCACCCATGACTCGGTGATCCGGTAGCGGATGGTTTCCAGCCGGTTGGAGTTGCGGCTGCGGACGATCTCGAGATCGGCGGCGGCGTTCTCCTCGTTGGTGCGGGTGATGCGGGCGCCGCCCCGGCCGCTATCGGTGAGCTCGGTGGCCGGATAGCGCGGATTGCCCGAGCCAGCCGGCAGGACCATGACGTTGATCCGCACCCGCGAGCCCTCGGGCAGGCTGAGCGTGTCGCCCGGATCGAGGCGGGCGATCTCCCGCCGCGTCCCGATCTCGCGGACCAGGATCTGGACCGCTTCGACCCGTTCGTTCCGTTCGCTCCGTTCGGCGCGCGAACGGTCACGCCACTGCGCCTCCGCCTGCTGCGCGATCAAGGGGCACAGGAGCGCCATGACCACCGCCGTGGAGAGCGGTTTGCTGAGTGTCCTCATAGAAGCCTCCTGGAAAGATCCTGATCTCGTTTTCTTCTACGACGGGAAAGGGAAAGGGGGCCGGGCCGGTCCGGGGGACCGGCCGGTCCCTGAGGATGGTTTATTGAGTCGCTACGGCGTAGCGCGAGCGGAAGCGGTCGGACCGCAGAAGGTCCTCGACCACCCGCCCGATCTGGCCGTCGTTCAGCCGGCCGAGATCGGACGCCCACTGCGACCGGGAGACCTGGTTGGGCTCGAGGCCCAGCAGATGCCGGTAGAGAGAGGCCAGCCGCTGGTCGTTGCTGACCTGCCGGTCCTGGTAGATCCGGTTGCGGCTCTCCTCGCTGTTGGCGATGCCCACGGCGGCCCGCACCAGGCCCTCGAAGCCGTCGCGGCGGATGGCCTCCGCGGTGCCCGCGGCGCCGTCGTCCACGGACCGCAACAGGATGCCCTGGTAGAGGGCGTTGGTGAGCTGGAGCGCCTGGTCGCCGGTCCAGGTACCCGTCCAGGCGCCGCCGGGGTTGTTGGACCAGCCGCCCGTGGAAGCGCCGGGGGTGTTGATGGCGTCACCGGAAACGCGGATGGAGAAGCTCCCCGTCCGCAGGTTGGCCGGCACCCAGTCCTCGGTCACCCGGTAGCGGATGGTCTCCACCCGGTTGAAGTTCTTGCTGGCGACGACCTCGAGGTCGGCGGCGGCGTTCTCCTGGCTGGAGCGGGTGATGCGGGTGCCGCCCTTGCCGGTGTCGGTGAACTCGGTGGCCGGATAGAGCGGACCGCGGGCCGAGCCGGTCGGCAGGGCCATCAGGTTGATGCGCACCCGGGCCCCTTCGGGCAGGGTGACCGTCTCGCCGGGATTGATCCGGGCGATCTCTTCGCGGGTCCCGATCTCGCGGATCAGGATCTGGACCGACCCGATATTAGGACGGTTCTGGGACTGCGCCTCGGCCGGGACCGCCAACAGCGGGCACAGCAGCGCCACGACCGCGGCGGTGTGGAGGGTTCTGTTGGCTATTCTCATAAGGACCTCACTCATCTCCGTTTACGGGATATTGGCCGGACGGGGTCCGGCCGGTTCCTTCACAGGAGGAGAGAGCAAGATGGGTGCCAGTGGGGGGGCTGAAGGCCCCTTGCCCCCCGCGAGGGCTCCTCCGTACCCGGCTGGGCGCCTCCACCCCCGCGGAGGGCTGAGCCCTGTCCCGCGAGGGCCGGCGTTCCCCTAGGGAGGGCGCTGTCGTCCCGGAAAGGGGAGAGCCGGCCCCCGCGAGGGCGGTGGATCAAACCGCCAGGGGCGATTCCGCCCCCGCTTCCCGCGCGCCGCCGCTCGCCAGGGCGGCCAGCGCCCTCCCGATCTCCCTCTGCGCGGCCGGACCCGCGAGCCAGACGATCAACGCCAGCGCGTAGGGGGAGCGTAACAGGTAGCTCCCCAGATTCGCCGCGAAGACCGCCTCCGGATGGAACTTCCGCAGGTGCGCTACCGTCTGGTCCGCCACCTGCACGGCGTAACCCTCCTCCGTGGGCGTCTCCCGCAGCCGGAAGACCCCGTCCTTCCCCAGGGCCGGCCAGATCGCCCGGAACAGCAGCCCGATCTCCTGGAGCTCGAACAGCCCCAGGGGCACGTCCCCCTTCTCGAAGCTCTCCCAGGGACGGAAAAGGCCGAAGCGGCCGGCTTCCTCCTTCAACGCCCAGGGCTCCGACATCTCGGCCTCGATCGCCGTCGCGGGCTCGTCCTCCTCCCGCACCGCGTCGAGATACACCCGCGAGAACGCATTCAGAAGATCTTCAGGATCGTTCGCCATCGGAAATCCTCCTCTCGGGAAAATTCGCCAGTTTTGTAGCCGATGCCTTGGCTGAATTCTTTGGAACCAGCAATTCCGTCCGGAGAGCATTTCTACACGAGACGTTCCGGATAGTCAACTACGATTCTTGAAGATCAGGGTATTGCGGACTGCGGAATCTGGGCTACAATAGCGGCAACATGGAACCCGAGGTCGAACGACTCATCAAGATCCTGCGCACGGCCATGCGCGTGCTCGGCGTCACGAACCGTGAAATCGAGCGCCAGCTAGGCCAGAGCCCGAGCTATCTCAGCCGGGTCTTCTCCGGTGGCATCGAGCTGAAGGCGGAGCACCTGATCCTGATCCCCAGAGCCATGGGCCTGGAGCCGGCGGAGTTCTTCCAGCTCGCCTATCCCAGGCGGACGGAACCGGCCAGCCGGGCGGCCCTCCAGCTCCGCGAAGTCCTCCAGGAGCTTCAGCTACCCCAGGCCCAGGAGGAGAAGCGTCCTGAGCCCATCGACGAGGAGCGGATGGAGAAGATGATGCTTGCCACGCTCCGGAAGCTGATGGCCAAGGAAGGGAACGGGGAAAAGAAGGGCTGACGGACGGGGATCATCCCTGATGATCCCCGGGGTGTATTTTTACTCTTGGACCGGCGGCTCGGGGTTCTTCACCGAGCCTTCCAGGCCGTGCAGCAGGCGGATGACGTGGTCGAGGAGGACCGGGTCCGCCATTTTCAGCTCGCAGGTTTCCTTGAGGAGCAGGACGGAAGCTCTGGTTTCACGTCCGATCCGGAGGGCGATGAACACCTGCGCCGCTTCGACGATCTCGTCGCAGGCCTCGTCCAGGCGGTCCTGCCGGAGCAGAACAGCCCCCAGCTCCAGGCCGGCCAGGGCGGCCTTGTAGCCGAGCTCCATGGCCTCGAATTCCAGGTGCACGTCCCGCAGGGCCTTCTCGGCGCGGTCCAGATCTCCCGCGCTGGCGTGGATCTGGCCTTCCAGCCAGCGCACCTTCAGCTCGTTGACGCGCCCGCCGGGACCCGGGCCGCGCCGATAGAGGTCGAAGAGCTCGACCCGGGCTTCCCGCAACCGGCCGCAATCCAACAGGAAGCGAGCCTTGTTGTGGATCGCCGCCGAAACGAGCTCCGTATCCCGTCCCGCATTCAGGAGGCGCAGGCCTTGAGTGATCAGATCGACCGCCTCCTCTGCTCTTCCCTGATAGCCAACGTACGTGCCCTTGCTGAGTAGAGCGCGACCGGCAAGATGCTCGTCTCCTCGCCTCCGTTGGATCGCAAAGACCAGATCCAGGGCGGTCTCCGCCAGATCGAAACGGCGCCGGCTGCCGTAAAGGGACGCCTGAACGTCGAATAGCCGGGCTGCCAACAGCTCGTCTTGGGTTCCTTGGAGGAACAAGTCTGTTGCCCAGCCCAAGGCCAAGTCAGCTTCATCGAGGTTGTCCGCCACACGAAGAGCGTTTCCCAACTCGATCCAGGCGCGACACCGATAATCCATGACTTGAAGATTCCCGACCTCCTGGGCGGGGAGGCGCTCGGACAGCACCCGGGCCCAGTCCGCTAGGCGCACCATCTGCTCCGGGTCCTCATGCCGCAGGGACCAGCTCCGCTCCAGCAGCGCCTCGAACATGGGGACGCCCTGCAGGTGAGTCGGGATCTCGGGAAGGCTCTCCAGGGTGGGGTCGGCGAGCAGCGAGAGAGCCTCCCTCTTCCCGGACTCGCGCCTCTCCCGTTCCTTGCGCAGGGCGGAGGAGAGGGCCCGCTCAAAGACCGCGTCGTAAGCGGCGTCCTCCTCCGGAGACAGTGTTACCTCGGGAAGCTCGCCCGCCTCCAGCAGGGCGCAGAAGGAACGCGCCACCACCGAGCGGCAACGGGCACAGTCCCGCACGATGTGAGCCGTGACCGCCTTGACGCGCTCGGCGGTCAACCGGTTCCAAACAAAGCCTTCCAGCTCCGCCGGAGTCGGATGTTCTTCCACGAAAGGAGCCCTCCCTTGCCGCGGCATTCTCTCACAGGCGGAACCGGACCTCCACAGACAAGATCCGCCGAGAACGGGCCCTTACTGCGCGCCGTCAGGGCTCCCCGTGGGCGTCGTCGCGGTCGAGGAGGTCGCGGGAGGGGGCGGCACGTAGGGCACACCATTGGGATCGATCGCGGATCCCTCCTTCTCCCAGACGACGACTGTCTGGAGTCGGGGCGCGATCCCGAGGCTCTCCAGCCAGGACCAGACGCGGATCGCGAGGCTGGGCGCCTTGGCCGCGGGCTTCCAGCGCCCGGCCGCCAGCGACGGCGCCGGGACCGCCAGCAGAAGCGCCGTCGCCAGACCGGCCGCGGCGAGCCAACGCTGATTCTTCCTAGACATTCGAGCCTCCCTCGAGTCGGCGGAGCAGGCCCGGTCCGCCACTGGCCGGGCGCCCGCGATCCCCAAACTGACCCCTGACCTCAGTGCCCCAACTCACCCGAACAGGGGCGGAATCTTCCCTTCCATGGGCGGAATTCTCCCCTCTCCGCCGCCGGCAGTCGATTCCCGCCGGGGACGGTTTCCTCCCGCCCCGCCACAATCCAGGTTGTCGATAAAAGAAACTTAGCCCTGCGAGGACGTATCTGTCAACAGGAGGGCAGGAGACTGGCGAGAGGGACTTTTGCGTCGGCGCTATTGACCATGAATCAAATGTGGTGAACCATTTGCCCACCATGAGCGCTGAAAACGTCGAGAGCGGGCGAATTGCTCAATCGATCCTCCAAAAGAACCTCGGGTTGAGGATCGTAGCACTGAGACGGTGCAAAGGCTGGAGTCAGGGAGAGCTGGCGGACCGGCTGGGGATCGACCGAAGCCGGTTGGGGAAATGGGAGCGAGGCCTGTACGCGCCCTCCCTGGAAGAGCTGGCGTTCCTGGCTTTCTTGCTGGGAGCGACGCTGGACGAGCTGGTGCTGGGGCGGGAGGCGCCGCCGGCGCTTCTGCCGCCGGACCAGCGGGAGCAACTGGTGATGCTGCTGGGCGGCTTCACGCGGCTGCTGATGCCGCTGACGGGCCGCGAGGGTCAGCGGAAGAAGAAATAGGAATCCCTATCCGGCGCATGAAGCGCCGGTGTTGACGACCCAAGGAGGTCTCAGATGACGAAGCAGGAAGGTAGTACGCAGACGGTGAAGGTGGAGGTGACGGAGACGATCCGCAGGAAGCCCGAGATCGAGCGCCTGTTGGAGGCGTTCCCGGATCTGGAAGAGCGGCTGAAGGCGGAGCGGGTGGAGCAGTTCCTCAAGCTGATGCCCGGCTGGGAGAAGGAGAAGGGCAGCCGGGCGATCAGCCGGATGCGGGAGTTCCCGGACACCGGCGCGGCCGCGAAGTACGCGGCCTACGTGCAGGACTACGCGGGCAGCCGCAACGTGGTGGCCTGCACGCTGCGCTGGAACAGCTCGGTGCTGGTGACGCTCTTCGGTCCGCGCCGCCGGCAGTCCTTCGACTCCCTGACCCCGGGCGTGCTGCGGTTCGCCCTTTCCCTGGGCTGAGAAAGGAGGAAGACGAAATGCCGAAGAACGCATTGGCGGACATCATCGTCGATTGGCAGAAGCTGCTGACCAACATCCAGCTTCGCACGGCGGAGCTGCCGGGGCTCCAGGCGATCACCTCGAGCCTGGTGCCGGAGCTGGAGCAGGTGCTGTCGGAGGTCCGCGCCATGAGCGCGAACCTGGATGTGAAGGCGGCCCTGAAGCAGCAGGCGTCGAAGGACCGGCGGGAGCTGGTGAAGCGGGGCGGGAAGATCGTCTCGCGTCTGCGCTCGGCGCTGAAGGCCCAGTACGGGGTGGACAGCGAGCTGCTGGTGGAGTTTGGAGCGCGTCCGATCCGTGCGCGGCCGCGTTCCCTGGAGCTCAGAAAGCCGAAGCCGGGCGGCAACCCGGCTCCGGCTGAGGATCCTGACTCCCAGAAGTCCTGACGGTCCGGAGAGGGCGTGCGGCAACACGCCCTCTCCCACTTCGGGGATGGGGGGATGGTAGCACGGCCCCTCACCCCCGGCCCCTCTCCCGACCCCTCCCGCCCTCCCTCACCGGGAGAGGGGAGAAAGGCAAGACGAGGGACTCTTCTTTGACAACCGACGTACAGACGGCCGGCGCTGGGGGACGCTGGCCGTCTGCCCTTCCTTTATGAAAGGACCTCACCCGCCGACAAGGGCGCCACATCCACCAACTGATGGAGGAGGGCGAGCGTCTGCTGGGACAGGGACTGAGCCGCCGCTGCGGTCCGCACCACATCCTGGCCACGGGCAGCGCGACTGCGAGGCTCCCGAAAGTTCCCCGCGAGCACCTTATGAAGTAATGCTGAAATAGCGCTCGGCTCCCTCGGAGCGCTACGCGGCGTCCCGGTGCTTTGATTCGGGATCCCGGCAAGGTCGCCGTGACCCCTAAGTGGAGTTGGAGGAGAGTGATATGAGTCGTAAGCTTGCTTGGCTGTTGCTGTTCGGATTGTTAGCTTTCGCCTTCCGCGGCGTGGCTCACACCGTCCCCGAGACCTTCGTGCCGACCGCTTTTGAGCACTCCGTGCTCGACGTCAACCGCCTCGATGCCGTCCTGCCCGGAAAGCTGGACCTGCTCCGTGTCGGCGAGGAAGACGCCGAGCGGGATCGCCTGGGATTGCCCCCGCGTTTTGCCATTCCTCAGCGGGTGTCCATCACCCCCGCCAGAAGCGGCACCTGGGAGGACCTCGGTAACGGCCAGATGCTATGGCGCCTACGCATCTTCGGACGCGAGGGGACGACCTCCCTCAACCTCGGCTTCAGCCGCTTCAAGATGTCGCCCAACAGTCGTCTCATGCTCTACTCCACCGACGGTACCCAGGTGCTGCGGCCCTTCACCGCCGCTGACAACGAGGCCCACGGCGAGCTCTGGACACCCGTCATCCTTACAGCCGACCTCATTGTCGAGCTCACCGTGCCGAGACGGGAACGGCAGGCCGTCGAGCTGACGATCGGCTCCATCAATCAGGGCTACCGCGGCTTCGGCACCCGCGCCGCCGACGACTACGCCAAGTCCGGAAGCTGCAACCTCGATGTCGAGTGCCTCGACCCAGGCGATGCCTGGCGCCAGAACATGCGGGCCGTCGGCGTCATCTCGACCGGCGGCTCCACTTTCTGTACCGGCTCGCTCGTCAACAACACGGCCAATGACCGGAAGATGTACTTCATGACCGCCAACCACTGCATCACTTCCTCCAACGCCGCTTCGCTGGTGGCCTACTGGAACTACCAGAACTCTTTCTGCCGCGCGCCCGGCAGCGCCGCCAGCGGTCAGGCCGGCAACGGCCAGCTCAACCAGTTCCACACCGGCTCCTTCTTCCGCGCCGCCAACGCCGCGTCGGACTTCACCCTGGTGGAACTCGACGATCCGCCAGTCGCCGCCTACAACCACCTCTGGGCGGGCTGGGACCGTTCGACTGGCAGCCACGCATGCTCCGCGGCCTCGCCCTGCGCGTCGATTCACCATCCGTCTACACATGAGAAGCGGATCACCTACGTGACCACCCAGATGGACAGCACGAGCTACTTCGGCACCACCTCGCCGGGCGACGGCACCCACCTGTGGGCCAAGTGGGCCACCGATCCTCCGGGTCCCTACACCATTCCGGGCGTGACCGAGGGCGGCTCGTCTGGCTCGCCGCTCTACAACAGCGCCCGACGCTTCGTGGGCCAGCTCCACGGCGGGCCGTCCGGCTGCGGCAAAACGGGCAACGACCTCTCAGACTACTACGGCCGCTTCAGCGTCTCCTGGACCGGTGGCGGCACCGACAGCACCCGGCTCTCCAACTGGCTTGACCCGGGCAATACCGGCGCCCTGACCACCGACAACATCGCGCCCGAGCTGACCGCCTCTCTCAACTGCTACGGCAATTACAGGGGCAGCACCCAGGTCACCTGCTGCCTCAACCCCGTGCAGGGAGGCTGCGGCGGCCCGTTCACCTACTCATCCTGGAGTTACTCGGGAACTGCCAATTCCTGGAGCCCGGGCGGCAACTGCGCCTACGCTTATTACAACTACCCAGGCTGCGGTACCAGCAGCAGCAGCGTGAATTTCTTCTGGATCACGGTCACCGACTCCTGCGGCAACAGCGCCCTGGCCAGTAAAGGATCGCTCCCCTGCTGGTGACCCAAGCCCTCTGCTGAGCCTCCCTGCGCACGGGGAGCCGTCGAAGGCTCCCCGTAACGGAGTAGCCTTTCGCGTCGCGACATCGACAGCTAGCCCTTCTGATGTCGGAAAATAATTATTGCGTGACTCTACTCTGCCTGCGGAGGTGCACGCGGCCCTGCTGCCAGGCAGGCGAGGCGGTGCCGCGCGAATCGCTCGTCCAGGGTACGGCAATTCGCGCCGCCTTACAGGAAAGACGCGAATCGAGCGACAGATTGTCTGGAGATGGTGATGGTCCAGCGCTCGTTGGAACTCCTGCTCGCGGGCTGTGTGAATGATCCGGATTTTTTCGAGGTCTGCGGCGGCTTTGGGGCTGAGGGCAGGACGGCGCCTCACTCGTCCTGGCCCTTTGGCGGCAGGGCAAGGCTCTGAGGGTCGTGCGGGAACTTACGCTTGCCGCCCATCAGATCCTGCCATTCCTGGTCGGTGAGCTCGCTGAACTCGCCTCGGTCAAAGGGTCCAAGGATCTGATCGTAGGACTCTTGCGACAGGCGCTCGCGCTCTCGGACCTCGGCGACAGAGAGGCGGCGGTACTCCTCGACGGACAGGATAATCGCCACGGGCTGGCCCGAATCCTCCAACACCACAGGTCCCGTCTCCGTACGCTTGACGGTTTCGGCAAGCTGGGCCTGAGCGTCCTTGAGCGAGATGGTCGTCATCAGCCGATATCTCCAGATGGACCCTAGAAGGCCGGCGGGACGCCGGCGGTCCCAGGGGGGATCCCTTCGGGGCGGGGTCACGGCCCCGTCAGGGGTCCAGGGACGTAGCCCAGGATTTCAATCCTGGGGCGGGGGACGGAGAGGCCGCCGCACCTCTCCTCCCAGGATTGAAATCGATTGAAATCCTGGGCTACGTCCCCTCGCCCTACGGGCGAAAACTACCGCGGCCGGATGGAGTCCCCCAGGCGGATCAGCCTGTTGTAGAGGTCCAGCAGCTCCGGCGGGCAGCGGCGGGTGAATTCGGTCCCCAGGAAGATGGTGGACCTCGCTCCGGTTTCGCCGTACCAGAAGATCGTGTACTGCGCGCTGGACAGGTCCTCGATAGGGCCCAGCGTGCCCACGAAAGGGTTGCAACGGCCGGTCCGTCTCGAGATCACGATGCTTTCCAGATAGGCCTCGAAGGCCTCGATCTGACGGCTCCTCAGGAAGCCGTCCCGGATCTCCGAGCGCGCCGGCTCCGTTTCGCCGGCGTCGAGCTCGTCTTCGACCTCCACCGACAGGGCGCGGGTGTTGCGGAAGATCGAGATCGTCCTCTCCCGGCGGATTCCCGCGGCGCAGGAGCGAGGTCCGAACGGGATGTCGCTCTCTCGGGTGCAGATCGACTCAAAGCCTTGGAGCTGGATGAGCGGGGTTGGCCTCTCGGGCTGGGGCTGGGCGGCCGCCACAGCCGGAGCGAACAGGGACAGCAGGATCGGGACATGGAACCGGAAGCCGCATTTCCGTTCGAGCATGATGAGATCCTCCTTGCTTTCCAAATTCTACGGAAACACGGCGGCGGGTGTCCAAGGGGCTCATGCCGGCACGTCCGCACACGAAAAGTGGGTATGATGTCGCCCGTTATGGCTCTGACTGTCGCCACCTGGAACGTCAACGGCATCCGCGCCCGGCAGGAACAGTTCCTCGAATGGCTGGGGCGCGACCGGCCGGACGTGGTCTGTCTGCAGGAGATCAAGGCTTCGCCCGCCCAACTCGCGGAGAGCCTCTGCAACCTCGACGGCTACTGGTGCTACTGGCACGGGGCGGGCGGCTACTCGGGGGTCAGCCTCCATCTGCGCACGGACACCTTTCCCCAGACGCCGGTCTTCGAGCATCCGGAGTTCGATCACGAGACGCGCATCGTCACCGCCGAGTCGGGCGACGTCGTGTTCGCGTCGATCTACGTCCCCAACGGCGGCAAGGACTTCGCGGCCAAGATGGACTTCCTGCGTGCCCTGGAGCGCTATGTGGCCGGAATGCGCTCCGCCGGGCGTCATCTCGTGCTCTGTGGCGACATGAACGTGACCCGCACGGATCAGGACGTCCATCCCAAGGAACGCAAGCCGTTCGTCATTGGCCAGCGGCCGGAGGAGCGGGAGGTCTTCGAGGGCATCCTCGGCCACGGCATGGTGGACGTGGGGCGGGCGCTCGATCCCGACAACGACGGCCTCTTCACCTGGTGGGCGCCCTGGCGGAACATGCGCCAGCGCAACATCGGCTGGCGGATCGACTACATCCTGGCCAGCGACTCCCTGGCGGCGACGGCGACGTCGTGCAAGGTGCTGGCGGAGGTGGGGACGAGCGACCACGCTCCGGTGGTGGCGGTGTTTGACCCCTCACCCCGACCCTCTCCCGACCCCTCCCTCCCTTCCTCACCGGGAGAGGGCGCCCCCACCCCGCCCTCACTCCTTGACTAACCTCTCCCTCCTCTCCCGGTGAGGGAGGGAGGGAGGGGTCGGGAGAGGAGGGCCGGGGTGGTGAGGGCTCTTTTCTGTTCCCTCGCCCCCGTTCCGCTGTCTCAAGCAACATGAGCACGGCGGCGGTCCTCTCCCATCCTTTCGCTGGCCTGCTGGCGCCAGGGTCGGATATGTTGGGGATTCAACGGGTTCCGACGAGACGCCCCCCCTGTATGGACCTGGAACGCCTGAGCGACGAGGAGCTGATCGAGCGGGTCCGCCGCGTGCCGGCGGAGGCCGACGCGTGCCTGGCCCAGCTCTACCGGCGCTACTATCCGAAGGTGGCCGCTTGGTGCCTGCGCATCGGCGGCGACCGGCAGGAGGCGGCCGACCTCGCCCAGGAGGTGTTCCTGCGGGTTCACGAGCGGCTCGGCGCCTTCCGGGGCGACAGCCGCTTCTCCACCTGGCTCTACACGGTGACCCGGAGCGTGGTCATCAACCGCGGCGTGGCCGCCCGGCGCCGGCAGGCCGATCCCCTCGACGAGGAGGGGATGCCGGAGCCGGTGGAGCCGTCGCCCGGAGCCGACGAGGTGGTGGAGAAGGACCAGATCCTGCGCGAGCTGCGGTCCGCCATGGAGCGCGACCTCGAGCCCCTGGAGGCCAAGGTCCTCTACCTCCATTACGTGGACGGCCTCACCCTGCCGGTCATCACCGATCTGCTGAAGCTCGACAACAAGTCGGGCGCCAAGGCCTACATCGTCAGCGGCGGGCGGAAGTTGAAGCGCCGTTTCGGGCGTTGGCTCGCCCGACAGTCCGCCGGAGGAGCGTCATGAGCGACACCCTGGGCGCGTGGCTGCGCGAGTCCTACGAAAACGCCGGCTGCCCGCCGCCCGAGGCGTTCCTGGAAAGTGAGATGGCGGCCCTCTCCGCCGCGGACCGCCGCCGCCTCGAAAGTCACGCCGACCGCTGCCCCGCCTGCGCGGCCGAGCGGGATCTGGCGCGCGCCTTCGACGCGGGTCCGGCCGGGCTGCCCGCCGCGGACGTGGACTTCGTGGTGTCGAGGTTGGAAGAGAAGGCCGGCGGGGACGCCGGCGGTCCCAGGGGGCGGGTGGTGAAGTTTCCGAGCCGGTCGCCGGTCGCCGCTCCGGCTCCCCGGCGCACGTCCCCTCCGGCCTGGCGGATCGCCGCGGCGCTGTTCGTGATCCTGGGCGCGGCGCTGCTCTTCCAGCTCACGCGTCCGGGCGGACCGCCGCCGCTGCCCGCGCCGGAATCCGGCGGCGTCTTCCGGGGCGGCAAGGTGGAGGTGGTGGCGCCGGTGGGGGAGATCGCGGCGGTCCCCGACGAGCTGATCTGGGTGCGGACGGAAGGGGCGCGATCCTACCGGGTCCGGCTCCTGGCGGTGGACGACGAGGTGCTCTGGGAGACCACGGTCCCGGCGCCGCCGGCCCGGCTGCCGGCGGAGGTGTTCAAGAGCCTCCATCCGGCGGTGGCTTACACGTGGACCGTCGAGGCCCTGGGACCCTCGGGAGAGCGCGTCGCGGTCTCCGAGCCGGTCCGGTTCCAGGCGCGGCCTACTCCTTGAGGGAAGAAAAAGATGGCTGTAAGGATGTTGTAAGGAACGGACGGCTACAGTGACCCGGGCGGGTTTCTCCGCCCTGGGTTCCGGGAGGTGCTTCCATGATGTCCAGATCCCGATTCCGCTTCTCCGCCCTGCTCATCGCCGCGGCGACCGCGTCGATGCTGTTCGCCGGTCTGCCGGAGGCGATGGCGCGCGGCGGCGGCGACGACAACAGCGGCAGCGGAGGGGGACGACGAGCTCACGCTGCGGATCAACGACGCCATCGGCGCGCCCGGGGGCACGGTGGCGGTGGTCCTGCGCACCTATGCGCCCCGGCCCGTCCGCCAGGGGCAGATCCACGTCAAGATCCGCCGGCCGGCGCGTCCCAAGGATGCGAGGCTGGGGATCACCTTCGAGGACGTCGCCCAGCCGGTCCGGCCGCTGACGATGATCAGCACCACGGTCTACAGCCAGAACGGCGATTCGGTGACGCAGGCCGCCCTGACGGGCCAGCCGGACAGCCAGACCGCCACCGTCCGCTTCGAGTCCCCCTCGGGCGGCGTCAACGCCTCGGACGGCCCCATGGTCGTCTTCCGTTTCCGTCTCGATCCCTCGGTGAGCCCGGGGCAGAGATTCGAGCTGCAGATCGATCCGGCCCAGACCAACCTGGTGGACGCGCAGGGCCGTCCGGTGACGATCGAGCCCCGCGCGGCGTTCCTGACCATACGCGCCCCCAAGGCCCCCTTCCTCCTGGAGGCGGAGGGGGACGACGTCGAGCCGGGCGAGGTCGCCGAGCTGGGGGTACAGACCCAGGAGCCGTTCCCGGTGAGCGGCGGCCGGGTCACGCTGCGCTACAACCAGAACCTCGCGGGGGGCCAGCCCGTGGTCCGCATGGACCCGCGCTACGGCCGCTCCACCTTCACGGTGGACCGTTCCAAGCCCGGCGTGCTGGTGGTGAACTTCACCTCGCCGGACGCGACGCTGAACACCGTCCCCGGGACGATCGTGGCGGTGGACCTGCCGGTGTCCGCCTCGGCGCAGGTCGGAGCGCGGTCGCCCGTGACCCTGGACCCGGCGGGGACGTGGCTGCTGACGCGGAAGGGGCGGAAGGTGAAGATCAGGATTGAGAATGGGGCGGTGGAGATCGAGTAAGCCACCACCCCAACCCCCACCGCCGCGAGGAGAGCCCCGATCCCCCACATCCACCAGGCGCTCCTCCCCGGCGCCACCGCCGGCGCCTCTCCGATCAGCACATACCCCGCCCACAGATCGGGCCGGCGCCAGCGCGGGTCCTGCCGCAGGCGCAGCTTGGTCCTTCGCAGCGCCTCCGCCGGCTCGCGGCCTTGTCCGAGCTCCCAGTAGAACTGCTCCATGAAGGCGGCGGTGGCGGCGTCTCCCACGTCCCAGAGGGTCGCCACCACGCCCCGGGAGCCGGCGGCCAGGAAGGAGCCGGTGAGCGTGGCCAGGGCCTGCCCCTCTCCTCCGGGACCCAGGGCGGTGCGGCAGGCGGCGAGGACGGTCAGGTCCGAGCGGTCGCGGAGACGGGCGATCTCCTCGGGGTAGAGGAGGCCGTCGTCCTCCCCCGCGGCGGTCAGCAGGATGGCCGCGCCCCTCCCGGGCCGCTCGTCGATGACGGTGTGGGTGGCGAAGTGGACCACCCGGGCTCCGCGGGTCACGGCCTTCCGGAAGGCCTGCTCGGTGGCCAGATCTCCGGTGAACAAGGCCGTGCTGCCGCTGAGGAGCCGCCCCACCGTCTTCAGCTCCCGGGCCGAGGCGGGGAGCGGCGCGAGTCCGAAGCGCTCGACGAGGAGATCCCGGGGGGAGGACGGACCGGAGCCGGAACGGGGAAGGCGGGGATCGGCGAAGCCCGCCAGCCAGACCTCGGCCCGCGTCCTCTTCCTCTCCGATCCCGCCAGCATCGAAGCGCTCGGGAGATAGCTCACCGCCGCCCGCTCCACCAGAGGCCTGCCGGGGGCGGCCGGGTCCTCCAGCAGCTCGAAGGGGAGATAGTGCAGCGCGCCGTCGGGGGCGATCCGGAGCGGCGCCTCCCCCCGGGGCAGGGGCCAGGCGGGCGCGAGGAGCACGCGGGAGAGCGCCGCCACCGCAGCCGCGGGAGGCTCGTCGCCCCGGGAGAGGGCGCGATGGACCCGCGCGACGGCGTCCAGGACCGGCCCGGCCTTGCCCAGGTCGTGCAGGCGGACGCCGCTGCCGCGGATCACCCAGAGATAGAGGTGGTCCTCGCCCGCGAAGTACTCCAGCGCCGCGCCGTTTCCCACCCGCCGCCGCAGCTCGGCCGCGCCGAGGGGAGCGTTGGACCGGCCGCCTTCGCCGCTTTCGCCGAGCGCGTCGAGGAGATCCCGGGCCTTGGCGCGCTGGACGACTTCCAGGGCCTTCTCGGCCCAGCCCCGGCCGGGCTCGCGGCGCTCCAGCTCCGCGAGGGCGCCGACCGCGGCGGCGTAGACGGCCCGCTTGTCGCCGAAGTATCCGGCCCGGCGTCCGCCCCGGGAGAGGCCGGCGCGGACCCGCTCGATCTGGTCCAGGGCCATCTCGAAGTGCCGAAGGGATTCCGCCAGGTCGCCGCGGGCGCGGGCGATCCGCCCCAGACCTTCGCGGGCGGACCAGCGGCCTTCCGCCGATCCGGCCTGGATGGCGATGGCGAGGCTCCGGCCGTAGACCGTCCCGGCTTCCTCCAGCCGCCCCTGCTCCAGCAGGAGCCGGCCGAGGTAGAAGAGGTCCTGGATCTCCTCCGTCCGGTCGCCGCTCTCCTCGGCCAGCCGCAGGGCCTCGCGGTAGGCGGCCTCGGCCTCCCCGGGCCGCTCCAGGTTCAGGTGATGGGCGAGCCCCAGGTTGAGCCAGGCGTTGGAGAGTCCCGCCTGGTCCCCCGCGTGCCGGTACGCCTCGACGGCCTCGCGGAAGGACTCCACGGCCCGCACGGGATCGCCCAGGTTGCGGTAGATCACGCCGGAGTTGACCAGCAGGGCGGCGCGCCGGCCGGGGTCCAGGCCGGCGTCGTCGGCCAACCTCCCCTTGTAGAGGTCGAGGGCTTCGCGGTAGGCGCCGACCTTCTCCAGCACGGTGCCCTGGTTGATGCGGGCGATGGCGGCCTGCTCCGCCGCCCAGGGCTCGTCCCGGTGGCGGTAGGCGATGGCCGCGGCTTCGTCCTGGAGCCGCAGGGCCGCCGAGTAGCGGCCGGCCGCCAGGGCGAGAGTCCCCAGGTTGGAGAGGTTGATGGCCTGCGACTCGGCGTCGCCCCGCCGGCGGTTGATCCCCAGGGCTTCCTGGAAGAGGCGTTCCGCCTCGGCGGTCTCCCCCAGGGTCTGGAGATCCAGCGCCAGGTTGTTGAGCGCCCAGGCGATCTCCCCGGGATCTCCCGCCTCCCGGCTCAGCCGCAGGGCCTCGCGGCAGTCCGGCAGCGCCGCTTGGTACTCCCCGAGATCCATCTGGAGAGCGCAGGCGTTGGTGAGCGCCACGCCCTTCATCTCCGGCTCGGCCGCCGCCACGGCCCTATACTCCCGCAGCGCCTCCTGGAGCCGTCCCGAGGTATGGAGATCGATGGCCCGGTCGATCGAAGGCGGGGCAGCGAAGGCGGCGGAGGCGGTCAGGAGGGCGAGGGCGGCGATCACAGAATGCATTGTAGTGATCAGGCCAGATCCTTCGGGTCCTCCTCGGGCCGGTCGAGTCCCACCCGTTCCCGCCATTCGGAATGGCGTAGCCACATCTCGACGCGATCACGGTAGACCTTCGCCACGAAAGCTTCCTGATAAGTGTGGAGGAATCTCTCCACATGGTGCAGGTTGTCCAGGAAGTAGGAGATCCGTTGGGTGTGGAGATGTCCGCGAAGTACGAACACGCGAACGTTGTTGTCCATGATGGCGTCGCGTTCCCGTTCGCGATAGCGCATCCGGTAATCGGCCGTCAGGACGACCCAGCCGCGCCTGCCGACCTCCGGAAGCCAGTCACGGTCCTGGGTGTCGTATTGATGGAAGGTCTGGATCAGCGTCTCGACCTTGAGCCCATGATCCCGAAGGGCGCGCGGGAACAGCTTCGTCCCGAGGTCGTTGTCGCAGAAGAAGGTTACTTCACGCAGCCAGCTCGTCGGGGAGCCCGTAGCGGATAGCCTCTTCGACCTGCTGCGAGGTCAGTTCATAGTCTTCGGCGAGATCCGCCATGGATTCCCCGGCGCTGAACCTGTCCACCAGGACGGCGACGCTCACTCCCCGCCCGGCGATGGTGGGCCGTCCGAAGGAGATCTCGGGATCGATGACCACGACCCTGGGGGAGGAAGCGTCCGCGAGTCGCCGGACGGGGTAGAAGCGCTCCGCGAGACCCGAGGCGTCGTGCTCGATCCGCTGGAGATAGGGCCGCCAGACCTCCTCGATGGCGGTCTGGCCGCTCTCCGGCAGATCGATCAGTTGGCCGTATTTCCTGATGAACAGGCTGCCTCCCGCGCTCTCCAGCCGTTCGGTCGCCAGGGGATGCTCGGATCCGAGCTCGTCTTCGAGATAGGACAGAGCGAGGCGAATCTTGCGCATCCGGATGCGGTGTTTCCTGCGGAGTGACGCCAGGACGTAGGCCTCGACCAGATTCGTGAAAGACAGGGCGGGCTTGCCAGGATCGGGAAGCTTGATCAGCGGAGTCGAAAATTCCGCCCCGGACTTCACGGGATAGGGACGCCCCAGCACCCACTGCCGCAGGGTGGTCGTGGAAAGTCCGAGGTAACGCGCCGCCTGGGCCAGCCCATAGGTGGCCGTATTTCGCGCATCTCGGGAAAAGGCAGGCACGTAGATCAAGGTCGACACCTCAAGTATCACTTGAAGTTTATCCGAATCCGACGCCGATTGAAACGTTCCGGCCCCCCATCCGTCATGATGTGGTGGAGCGCTCATGCTGACGGCCTTCGAGGACACCGCCCAGAGATACCGGCGCAGGGTCTATTCCTTCGCGCGGTACCTCCTCTCGAACCGGGAGGAGGCGGAGGACGTCACGCAGGAGGTCCTCCTCCGCCTCTGGCGGCACCAGGAGGGCGTCGACGAGGAGCGCCTCGGGTCGTGGCTGCTGCGGGTCACCCGCAACGCCTGCTACGACCTGCTCCGGCGGCGGCGCTCCGAGGCCGCCGCGGGCATGGGCGCCAGCCTGGACGAGGAGGACGCCCGCGAGGTCGCCAGCACCGAGCCCAGCCCCGAGGCGCGGGCGCGGGACACCGACTTCCGCCGCCGCCTGCTGGAGGCGCTGGGGGACCTCGGAGAGCCGTACAAGAGCGTCGTGATCCTGCGGGAGGTCCAAGGGCTTCCGCACCGGGAGATCGGCGAAGCTTTGGGAATCCCGGAAGCCACCGTGCGCGTCCATCTGCATCGCGGACGCCGCAAGCTGCGGGAACGATTGCGGGAGGTCAGCCCGGTATGAACCGACACGAAGACCGCATGCTGTGCGAAGAGTCGCTGGACGTCCTGGAAGCCTATGTGGACGGCGACCTGCCGGCGGAGGAGTCGTTCCGTCTCCAGCGTCACCTGGAAGGATGCCCGGCCTGCGCCGCGGATCTGGTCCTGGCGGAGAAGATCCAGCGCGAGCTGCGGACCCTGCCGCTGCCCGATTGCCCGCCGGAGATCCTGGAGAAGGTTCGCGAGGCCGGCAGGGGCGAGGTGGTGGCGTTCCCCCGGCGGGAGCGGACCCTGGGCCGGCGGATCGCCGCCGTGGCGGCCGCGCTGGTCCTCTCGGTGGGCGGCGGCGCCCTGTTCTTCCATGTCCAGCAGGTCCAGCGGGAGAGGCAGCAGATCGCCCAGGCGGAACAGGAGGCGCGGTACGCCCTGGCCTACATCGGCAAGGTGAGCCGCCGGACCGGCCTGGACCTCCGGGACCAGATTCTCCAGAAGCACGTGGTGAATCCCACCGCGCGCGGCTTTGCCCGGTCGCTGGGCGTCAGCCCGGCCCCGGAGGAGTCCGCTCCCGGGCGGCGCTAGAAGGAGCTCAAGATGCGTAAGACCATGATCCTCTCGATCCTCCTGCTCGCCCTGGCGGCGCCCGGCGCGTTCGCCCAGAAGGCGGCGCCGCCGGCGACCGGGCTCCTGCCCCTGGACGAGCTCGGCCTCTTCCCCGAGGACAAGCTGAGCGTCGAGATCAACATCGAAGGGGCGCTCCTGCGGATGGTCGCCGAGACGGTGAAGGGGGAGGATCCGGATCTCTCGTCGCTGCTCAGCAACCTGCGGTCGATCCGCGTCCAGGTGATGCCGCTCGAGGACGGGAACGAGTCCCTGGTCAAGACCAGCATCGGCCGCGCCGTCCGCTGGCTGGAGGGGCAGGGCTGGAAGTCGACGGTGCGGGTCCGCGAGAAGGGCCAGGAGACCCATATCTACCTCAAGGAGACGGACGGCAAGGTCATGGGGATGACCGTGCTCGCCATGGGAGAAGGGGAAGCGGTGGTGATCAACATCGCGGGCCGCTTCGATCCCGCCGAGATCGGCCGCATCAGCCGGGGCCTGAACATCGACATGGACCTGCCGGGCATGGACAAGGTGCCGTCCGGGGACAGCAAGAAGAAGCCGAGTGAGCCGGAAAAACCCTGATTTCCAACGGAGGCTCGTCATGAAGCGCAAAGCCGTTTCGCTGATCGGTCTGCTGGGTCTGGCTTCTCTGGCCGCCGGATGCTCCGGCTCGCCCACCGTGGACCAGGTGCGCTGGGAGATCCAGCGGCGGGTTCCCGAAGCCCGGTTCGAGCAGGAGGAGCGCATCGCGTTGGGCCGCCTTTCTCTGGGTCTGGCCCGCGGGTTGATCCGCATGGTTCCCGGCGAGGTGGAAGCGCAGGAGATCCTCACCTCCGTCCACCGCCTCGAAGTCGCCACCTACCGGGTGAGCGACCTGCCCGACCTGGCGGATCTCGACAAGAAGCTCCGCTTCGAAAAGCGCCTGGCCAAGGACGGCTGGGCGATGACGATGCGCACCCGCGAGGCCGGCTCCCGCGCCTGGGTGTTCCTGCGCGACGACGGCAAGGGAGCCCTACGCAACCTCTTCGTGGTGGACCTGAGCGACAGCGAGCTGACCCTGGTGCGCATCGACGGCCGGCTCAGCGAGGCCTTCGCGGCGGCCATCGCCGACCGGCCCAAGGATGCGGTGCGGACGGTGCAGGAAGGGGAGAGCGAAGAAGAGGCCGAAGTGACCGATACCGATACTGGCAGCGAGAGCCTTTAAAGCCCCCTCCCGATCCCTCTCCCGGCCCCTCCCCCCTCCCTCACCGGGAGAGGGGAGGATAGTGGTGAAAGAACCTACCCCCTGATCTGCTCGATCGCCACGTTGGCGTTGTCGATCAGAGCCTGGGCGTCCTCCTGCGACAGGGCGCCATCCTCCTGAAGGTCGCTCACCTGGTCGACGAACGCCTGGAGCTGGTTGGCCGCCGTGTTCAGGTGGCCCCGTTCGGCCTGCTTGAGCGCCGCCTGGAGCTTCGCCTTCAGGGCGTTGGCGTGACCGTGCGAGATCTCGCCCGCCGCGAGCAGGGTGTCCACGTCCGCGATCAGCAGACTTATCTGATCCGTGATCGGACGGAGTGACCAGAACACCGCCGCCGTGCGGCCCGGCACCGAGAAGGAGCCGGACGCGCCGGTGAAGCTGGCGGTCCGCACCACCGGGTCGGCCGAGGCGGCCTGGAGCGGATGCAGCACGAGCGGCGCGCCCTGGAAGGCGGCCAGCGTGAAGGCCTGCGTCTCGTCCGAGCCGTTCAGCACCACCACCAGACGGTCATGGCCGCGGTCGACGCCGCCGTCCGCGTCCGTCACGCTCATCGCGATCATGCCCGGGATCTGGCTCGGACCCGTGTTGTGGAACCCGACCCTCTCCTTGATCTGATCGCCCGTGCGCAGCCGGAAGAGCGGCGTGCTTTTGCGGATGGCCAGGACCTCCCGGAAGTGGGCGTAGGCGTCCGCGATGGCCGCCGGACCCGGCTTCAACGCCGGGTTGGCCAGCAGCGGCTGCATCACCGGCCAGTTCGACTGGTTGTCGGTGGCCGGCGGCAGGCCCACGCCCCAGTTGTTCGACTGGTAGGTGAAGTCGAGCTTGTTGAACCAGTCGCCGGAGTTGTAGCTGTTGCGGTCCATGGACTTGGAGCGCAGCAGCTCGACGCCCGCGTGGTAGAAGGGAATGCCCTGGCCGAAGCCGAGGAGGCTCATCCCGAAGTTCTGGACGCGCACCCGCTGCTCGATGCTGGCGCTCACCGGAAGCTTGGCCGCGATGGCGTCCCACAGGGTCTCGTTGTCGTGCGCCTCGATGTAGGAGATGACCTCCTGGGGATCGAGGGTGTAGCCGGACGGCTGGCCGTTGTAGTCGATCTGCTGCGCCTCGACCAGGTTGCCGTTGCGGTCCACCAGTTGGTAGTCCTTGATGGCGCCGGCCAGGCCGGTGCGCACCCAGTCGCTGCGGAGCAGCAGGGTGTTGAGCTGGTCGGCCGGCGAGCCCTGGTTGGTGGCGTTCGGGTCGGTGTACAGACCGGTCACGAAGCCCTGCTCCTGGATGCCGCTGAACGGACCGCCGCCCCGCGCGCCGTCGCGCAGGCGGTCGCTGAAGGTGCCGACGCCCGTGCCCGCCATGTTGGCCTGGGTGGCCTGCACGCCGCGGGAGTTGTTCTGCACCTCGCCGAAGTTCCAGCCCTCGCCGTAGAGGTAGATCTTCGAGCCGTCCACGCCGCTGCCGGCCACGGTGAGCGCGTCGAGCGCTTCCCGCAGCTTCAGGATGTTGCGCTTCATGTGGTGGCCCATCAGGTCGAAACGGAAGCCGTCGACCTTGTACTGCTTCGCCCAGGTCACCGCCGAGTCGACCAGCAGCTTCTCCATCATGTTGAATTCGGACGCCGTGTTCTGGCAGCAGGAGCTGGTCTCGATGTTGCCGTCCGAGTTCAGGCGGTGGTAGTAGCCCGGCACGATGCGGTCGAGGACCGACCTGTCGTTCTGGCCCGAGGCGTTGGTGTGGTTGTAGACCACGTCCATGACCACCCGCAGGCCGTTCTGGCTGAGCGACCGCACCATCTCCCGGAACTCCACGACGCGCGCCGGGCCGTCCGGATCGGTGGCGTAGCTGCCCTCGGGCACCGTGTAGTGCCACGGGTCGTAGCCCCAGTTGAAGGGATCCTGTTCGGCCACCGCCGCCACCCGGGCCTGCTGCTCCTGGGAGTCCGGCGGGAAGGACGACAGGTCGCCCGCCGGCTGCTGCCACTGCGACTTGTCCTCGTCGATGGTGGCGATGTCGAACGCCGGCAGCAGGTGGATGTGCGTCAGGCCGGCTTCCGCCAGCGAGCGCAGGTGCCGCATGCCGTTCGAATCGTCGAGGGTGAAGGCCTTGAAGGTGCCCTTCATGGCCTCCGGCACGCTGGGATCGGTGGCGCTGAAGTCGCGGACGTGCAGCTCGTAGAGGACGATGTCCTCGGGAGCGTCGAGCCGCGGCTTGGCCAGCGAATCCCATCCCGCCGGCTTGTAGGCCGCGTCGTCCAGCGAGACGATCTGGCTCCGCTGGCTGTTGCGCGACAGGCTCACGGAGTAGGGATCGGTGACCCGGTTGGTCTCGACCTGTCCCGTGGAGCGCACGTAGACCTGGACCTCGTAGAGGTAGTACTTGCCGTACATGGAGGCGTCGCCGGCGACGCTCCAGACGCCGGTGGCCGGGTCCACGTTCATGCCCACGACGGCGGACGGGGCCGCCGCGGTGGAGCTGTCGAAGACGTGCAGGCTGACGGAGCGGGCCGTCGGCGCCCACACCCGAAAGGTGGGGACGTTGCCCGCGAAGGCCGCGCCGAGATCGCCCTCATAGGTGTAGAGGTCGTCCAGCACGCCCTGGATCTGCAGGCCCGTGGCGTCTACCAGGGCGCCGCCGGTGTCCTTGGCGTCGACGGCGAGCTGGCCCTTCAGGGCGTCCGGCACCTCGCCCAGGCGGTCCGCCGGGATCTTGAAGGCCCGGTAGGCCGCGATGTGCGGAAGCTTCTCCTTGACCTCGTCGGAGAGGCCGGCCGGGTCCCAGGTCAGCGGGATCGACACGCCGCCGGTGACGCCCGCGCCTTCGAGAGCCAGATCCCCGTCGGCGGAGTGGTGGAGGTTGACGCTCCAATCGGAGGACACCGCGCCCAGGTTCCAGGCGAGGGTGTCTTCCGTGACCCAGTAGGCCTGAGCCCGGTCGATGTTGCCCTGAGGGGCGCCGGTGGCGCTCACGGTCAGCACATGGCTCTCCGCGTTGTAGGAGAAGAAGATCTCGATGCAGGCCGCGGGCACCGAGAAGGAGATGTTGGCGCCGTCGCGGACGCCGTTGGCCCCGTAGTTCTCGTCCCAGCTCTCGTCGATGGCAACCTTGACCTCATAGCTCCCCGGCGGGAGGACCCGCGTGGAGAAAGTGTAGGTGCCGTCGCCGTCCGGGTCCTGGAGCCAGGAGCGCAGGCAGTCGGGCTGCCAGTCGCCCGGGCACCCCAACTCGGACTGGAAGCTGCCGGGCGCGGTGGCGATCACGGCGTTGCGGTTGCTGGTGACCCAGTGGGTGGCGTGGTCGTAATAGAACTTGACGGCTTCGGGTCCAGAGAGGTTGAAGCCGAGGTTGGCGCCGTCGCGGGTGGCGTTGGCGCCGTAGTTCTCGTCCCAGGAATCGTTGAGGGCGGCCTTGTACTCCCAGCTCCCCGCCGGGATGTTGAAGGTCCCCTGCCACACGCCGTCCTCCAGCGCCAGGTGGGTGTTGGAGCAGGCGGGGTCCCAGTCGCCGGGGCAGCCCACTTCGGATTGGAGGCTGCCGGGAATGGTCACGCTGCCCGGCTGCGCCGGGCCGCCGCCGGCGCCCTGCGAAACCGTGAGGACGTGGGTCGTCGAGTCGTAGGTGAAGATCGTCTCGGCGCAGTCCGCCGCGACCGTGAACTGGATGTTCGGGCCGTTCTGGACGCCGCCGGCCCCGTAGTTCTCGTCCCAGCTCTCGTTGATGGCGACCTTCACCTCGTAGTCGCCGGCCGGGATCGAAGTGGTCGAGAAGGAATAGAGGCCGTCGCCGTCGGGGTCCTGGAGCCAGGAGCGCAGGCAGTCCGGCTGCCAGTCGCCCGGGCATCCCAGCTCGGACTGGAAGCTGCCGGGCGCGGTGGCGATGACCGCGTTGCGGTTGCTGGTGATCCAGTGCGTCTCGTGAGAGTAATAGAACTTCACGGACGCGGCGGACGAGAGGTTCAGCGGGATGTTGGCGCCGTTGCGGGCGGCGTTGAGCCCGTAGTTCTCGTCCCACGAATTGTTCAGCGGCGCCTTGTACTCCCAGTCGCCTGCCGGGACGTTGAAAGTGCCCTGCCAGACGTCGTCCTCGGCGTCGAAGGTGAGATGGGTCTGGGCGCAGTCGGGCTGCCAGTCGCCCGGGCACCCCAGCTCCTCCTGCAGGCTGCCGGCCACCGTCACGAACTGGGGCGCCGGCGTGTCCGCCGCGAAGGCGGGCGCCGCGAGGAGCAGCAAGAGAAGTAAGAGGGATCGAAACGCATGCCTTGGCATGGAAGAACCTCCTGGGCCGGCGGCCTGAGGAAGGCCAGGGCCCGAAACCATCCCGGAGGGGATCGGTGGGATAACTGCGTAGAAGAAGGGATCGTCACACACGCTCACCCGCCCTTTTTGAGTACGACAGACGTTCCCGATGCGCTGCATTGTAGCAAAGCCACCGGGTTTCGCCCCCACCCGAACCCCCCACCCCCCGGCCCCCTCTTCCGCCTTCCGCCCCCCACCCCGGGAGAGGGGCTGCGATAATCTACGCCCGACATGCCCTCCCGTCCGCACATCGCCGTGATCGGCGCCGGCGCCTTCGGCGGCTGGACCGCCCTGTGCCTGCTCCGCCGGGGAGCCCGGGTGACCCTGCTGGACGCCTGGGGTCCCGGGCACTCCCGCGCCAGCTCCGGCGGCGAGACGCGGATCATCCGCGGCGCCTACGGACCGGACCGCCTGTATGTGGAGTGGGTCGCCCGCTCCTTCGAGCTGTGGCGGGACGCCGAGGCGCGGTCCGGACAACGGCTGTACCGGCGGACGGGGGTCCTCTGGATGTGCGGCGAGGACGACGCCTACGTCCGCGACTCGCTCCCCTATCTGGAGGATGCCGGGCTGCCCGTCGCAGAGCTGTCTCCGGCTGAGGCCCGGCGCCGCTTCCCCCAGATCGATTTCGACGGCGTCCGCACGGCGTACTTCGAGGAGGAAGCCGGCGCGCTTTTCGCCCGGCGCGCCTGCCAGACCGTGGTGGCGATGTTCGAAGCCGAGGGCGGAGAGTACCGGCAGGCGGCCTACGATCCTTCCCTGGAGGCCGACCTCTACGTCTTTGCCTGCGGTCCCTGGCTGGCGGGATTGTTCCCGGACGTGATCGGCGAGCGGTTCCTCCGCAACACCCGCCAGGAGGTGTTCTTCTTCGGCACTCCGCCGGGCGATCCGCGCTTCCAGGAGGGCGGCTGTCCGATCTGGATCGATCTGGGCGAGCGGATCTACTACGGCATCCCCGGCAACGAGAACCGCGGTTTCAAGGTGGCGGACGACACCCGGGGCGAGCCCATCGATCCCACGGTGGGCGAGCGGACGATCACCCCGGCCCTGCTGGCGGCGGCGCGGGCGGAGGTGGCCCGCCGCTTCCCCGCGCTGGCCGGCGCGCCCCTGGTCGAGACCCGGGTCTGCCAATACGAGAACAGCCCCGACGGCCACCTCCTCTTCGACCGCCATCCCCGGAACGCCAGGATCTGGTTCCTGGGCGGCGGCTCCGGCCACGGCTTCAAGCTGAGCCCTGCCTTGGGCGAATACGCCGCCGGAGTGATCCTCGACGGCGGCTCCCCGTTGGAGATCTTCAAGCTCGACCGCCCCGGTCACGGCGAGGCGACCCGGACGCAGTTCGAGCGGTGAGATCCGGCTGTTCGGGTTGTTGGACCACGCTAGCTCTCCCGCCAGCGTTGAGCTGAGCTGCTAGACTGCCCCTTCAAGACAGCGGACCATCCGCGCAAGCATTCCTCGAAGATTGAAGGAAGGAAACTTTTTTTGAAAAGGCCAGCTCTCGCCCTGCCCTCTCTGGTCCTCCTGCTCCTCCTGGCCGCCGGCGCCGCCCCCCAGAAGAAACCGGTCAACAACTCCCAAGCCCTCGCGGCGATCCTGGCGGACTACGACAAGCATCAGCTTGAGGTCAGCCCCTTCCTCCGCATCCAGAGAGGGCTGGACGTCACGAAGCTGCCCGACTACTCCTATGAAGGAGGTATGAAACAACTGGCGGTCCTCCGCGCCCTTCGCGAGCGGCTGGCCCGGGTGAGCCCCGAGGGGCTCACCCACGAGGAGTGGCTCTCCAGGGAGATCCTCGACTGGGAGATCGCCATTACGCTCGAATACGGGGACCATTTCTGGACCTTCTTCCAGATCACCCCTTACAGCTCGCCGTTGCAGGAGCCGCTTCACGCAGTCTTCACCAGCGTCACCTTCGACGACGCCAAGGACCTTCCGCGCTATCTCGACCTCCTCCGGCAGTACGTCCGGGCCGTGGGCCAGCTCCGGTCGAACCTGGAGATCCAGCGGTCCAAGGGCATCCTGCTCCCCAGGTCGGAGATCGATCCGGTGGCCGGCATGGTCCGGGCGTTCGTACGCAAGCCGGAGGAGAGCCTCTTTGCCGTGGCACCGGAGCGCCTGGCGAAGATCGATCCCAAGAAGACCGCCGCGTTCCAGGCCGACATCCTGAAGCTGGTCCAGGGCAAGGTGAGCCCCGCCCTGGAGGCGCTCGCGGCCGTCCCGGACTCCAAGGCCTACCGCGAGGCGGCGCCGGAGAAGGTGGGAATGAAGCAGTACCCCGGGGGCGACGCGGCCTACCGCTATCTGGTGCGGCTCTACACCACGATGGACGTCCTCCCGGAACAGGTGCATCAGCAGGGGCTCCAGGAGGTCGCCCGGCTCAACCGGCGCCTGGACGAAGTCCGGCAGAAGATCCATTTCAAGGGCGGCTCCGCCGGGTTTCGTCAGGCCTTGAAGACGGATCCCCGGTTCTTTGTCGGGACCCCGGAGGAGGTGGCGGAGCGGCTGATGGCACCCATCCGCCGGATCGAGCCCCGGGTCGGCGACTTCTTCCTTCGCGTTCCGAAAGCTCCCTATGGCGTGGAGCGCCTGGAGCCCGAGCTCGAAGGGACGGTGACCTACGGACATTATCGGGGGCCGACGCCGGGCCGGCCGCGTGGGGTCTACGTGTTCAACGGCTCCAACCTCGGGGAGCGGTCCATGCTGACCGCCGCGGCGCTGATCTATCACGAGTTGCTGCCGGGCCATCATTTCCAACTCGCCCTCCAGGCGGAGAACGAGGCCCTGCCGGAGTTCCGCCGCACCCCTTCTTCCACCGCCTTCGTCGAGGGCTGGGCCATGTACGCTTCCGGCCTTGCCGAGCAGATGGACGGCTACGCCGACCCCTACGACCTCGCCGGCTGGATCGGACACGACCTGTTCCTCTCGTCGCGCCTGGTGGTGGACACCGGGATGAACGCCCTCGGCTGGTCGCGCTACCAGGCCATGGACTTCATGGAGGCGAACACCTTCGAGTCCGCCACCCAGATCGGCACCGAGACCCTGCGCTATTCGGCGGACATTCCGGGCCACGCCCTGGCCTACAAGATGGGAGCGAACAAATTCTGGGAGCTGCGCCGCAAGGCCGAGCGGGAGCTGGGAGCGAAGTTCGACGTCCGCCGCTTCCACGAAGCCGTCCTCGGCAGCGGCGCCATGCCGATGGCGGTCTTGGAGAAGCACGTAGAGTGGTGGATCGGGGAGGAGAAGAAGCGGTAGCTCACCTATCCACCCCCGCCCCGGGGTAACCCGTAACGGCAAGGCCCTGGTATCATCCCGCCGTAATCCGAACGTCACGTCCCGGAGGATCTCGCGATGCCCGATCCGGCCTTCCGCTCTGTCGTCCAGATGTTCCAGCACCGTGCCGCCTCCTCGGCCAATCAGGAGGCCATGTCGGGCCGTCGCCAGGGGCAGTGGTACTCCCTGACGTGGGGAGAGGCGGGCCGCCGGGTGCGCGCCGTGGGATGCGGGCTGCTGAGCCTGGGCCTGGCCAAGGGCGAGCGGGCGGCCATCCTCGCCACCAGCAGCCCCGAGTGGGTGATCGCCGACCTCGGCATCCTCTCGGCGGGCGGCGCCACCAGCACCATCTATACGTCCAATACCGCCGAGGAGAGCGCCTACATCCTGGAGGATTCGGGGGCGAAGGTCTGCTTCGTCGAGAACCTCGAACAGGCGAACAAGCTCCGGCAGGTGAAGGACCGCCTCGGCCACGTCGGCCGCGTGATCCTCATGGACGGCGAGCCGCCGGCGGGGGACGCCTGGATCCTCACCATGGCCGAGCTGGAGCGCCGGGGCGCGGAGTGGGACGCCGCCAACGCCGGCCGCTTCGAGGAGGTGGGCGCCTCTGTGGCACCGGAGGACCTCGCGACCCTCATCTATACCTCCGGGACGACCGGCAATCCCAAGGGGGTCATGCTGACGCACGAGAACTGGCTTGCTGAAGCGGAGGCCATCGCCGAACTGGGGATCCTCGGCCCCGGCGACAAGCAGATGCTCTTCCTTCCCCTGGCGCACTCCTTCGCCAACGTCCTGGAGAAGGCCTTCATCCGCACCGGCGTCGCCACGGCTATAGACGGCGTCATCGAGGACCTGGTGGTCAACCTGGCGGTGGTTCGTCCCACGGTGATGGCGGGCGTCCCCCGGGTGTTCGAGAAGGTCTACAACCGCATCGTCACCGGCGCCAAGGAAGGGAGCACGCTCAAGTACAAGATCTTCCAGTGGGCGATCGACGTGGGCGGCCGGGTCTCCAAGCTCCGCCAGCAGGGCAAGGAGCCGTCGGGCCTGCTGGCCATCCAGCACCGCCTGGCCGGCAAGCTGGTCTACTCCAAGATCAAGGACCGCTTCGGCGGCCGGCTCCGCTTCATGATCTCGGGCGGCGCCCCCCTCTCCCGGGCCATCGCCGAGTTCTTCCACGCCTGCGACATCCTGATCCTGGAAGCCTACGGCCTCACCGAGACCTCGGCCGGCAGCACCGGCAACCGCATCGAGCGCTACAAGTTCGGCACTGTGGGCCTCCCCTTCAAGGGGGTCGAGGTCCGCATCGCCGAGGACGGCGAGATCCTGATCCGCGGGCGCCACATCATGAAGGGCTACTACAACCGTCCCGAGGACACCGCCGAGGCCCTGGAGCCCGACGGCTGGTTCCACACCGGCGACATCGGCCAGATCGACGCCGACGGCTTCATCTCGATCACCGACCGCAAGAAGGACATCCTGGTCACGGCGGGCGGCAAGAACATCGCGCCGCAGAACATCGAAGGCCAGATCAAGGTGAGCTGCCCCTATGTCTCGCAGGTGGTCATGCTGGGCGACCGGCGGCCCTTCTGCGTGGCCCTGGTGACCCTCAACGAGGAGACCACGGGCAAGTGGGCGCGCGAGCAGGGCATCGACTTCAAGGACTACGCCGATCTCGCCACCCGTCCCGAGGTGAAGGAGCTGATCCGGCAGGGGATCGAGGCGGTCAACCAGAAGCTCGCCTCCTACGAGCGGATCAAGGACTTCCACCTCCTCGACCACGACCTCTCCCAGGCCACGGGCGAGCTGACGCCAAAGATGAGCGTCAAGCGCAAGGTCGTGGAGCAGCGGCACCAGGAGGTGCTGGACGGGTTCTACAAGGAAACGGTGGCGCGGCTTTAGGCTCTGCCCCGTTTTGCAATGTAGACGCGGCTCAGCACAATGTATTTAAGCGGTGGCACATTGTGATTCGCGTCTGCCGCTATGTGATGCGACGCAACCACAATGTGGTGCGACGCAAGACACAATGTGAGGCGACGCAAGACACTGAAAACGCGTCGCAATGCATTGTGGAGAGCGCCGCCTACAATGTGAAACGGGCTTAAATACATTGTGTTGACGCCCTGCCACAATAGGATTCGCGCTTAAATACAGCCGCGCACAGCCGTAAGCATCAGGGTGGGGAGGTCTCGTCCTTCCTGCCCGCCTGCTTCCACAGGGAGTGCGGGCGAAGGTTTTTCGCCCGGAGGGCGCAGGGACGTAGCCCAGGCCTTCAGCGGCTCGCCGTCTCAGGCCTGGGCAAGGCCCCTGGACCCCTGACGGGGTCCCAAGGTTTCGCCTGTTGGCAGGAAGATAGGCATAGTGTACTTAGCCTGCATTCCGTCCCGCAGGCATAGTACGCTTTACCTGTGAGCGCCCCCCTGACTCGCCGCGACCTCCTGCGCCTCGGGATGACCGCCGGCATCGCTCTTCCTCTGGGGATCGGCAGGTCCATGGCGGCAGAGCCTCCCTCACCCGGCGTGAGTTACCTGGACGCCGCCGTCCAGGCCGCCCGCTGGCTTCAGACCACGCGGGTCGGGACGCCGCAAGGGCTTCTCTGGCTGAACGGTCCGGAACGGCCGGAGGGGTTGATCTCTACGCCTGATCTCTACAGCGGCACGTCGGGGATCGTCCTCTTCCTGCTGGAGCTCTCCAGGGCCACCGGTGACAAGGCCTGGCGCGAGGCGGCGGCGGCCGGCGCGAGCTACCTGATCGCCACCCTGCCCGAGCGGCTCGATCCCACAAGGGCGGAGACGGGTCTCTACACCGGGGCCGCCGGGATCGCCTTCACCCTGCACCGGGTCTACAAGGAGACCGGCGACGAGAAGTACCTCAAGGCCGCTGTCCGCTGCCGCGACCTGATCCACGCGGCGGCCCAGCCCGCCGGCGCGGGTATCCAATGGGGGGACGTCACCGACATCATCGCGGGCGCGGCCGGCACGGGCCTGTACCTGCTGCACGCCGCCCGCGAGACGGACAATCCCGCTTCCCGCGACCTCGCCGTCCGCGCCGGCCTGCGGCTCGTGGAGCTGGGCATCCCCGAGGCGGGCGGCCTCAAGTGGCGGATGGACCCCGAGTTCAAGCGGCTGATGCCGAACTTCTCGCACGGCACCGCGGGCATCTCCTATTTCCTCGCCACTCTCCACCAGGAGACGGGACGCAAGGAGTTCCTCGACGCCGCGCGGGCCGGGGCGCGCTATCTCCAGTCCACGGCCAGCACGCAGGGGGACGGCTGTCTCGTCTTCCACAACGAGCCCGAGGGCAAGGACCTTTACTACCTGGGCTGGTGCCACGGCCCGGTGGGGACCGCCCGCCTCTGGATTCGCCTTCATCAGATCGACGGCAAGGCCGGCTGGCTGGACTGGGCGCGGAAGGGTGCGAAGTCGATCCTCGCCAGCGGCGTTCCCGAGCAGAAGACCGCCGGCTTCTGGAACAACGCCGGCCAGTGCTGCGGCTCCGCCGGCGTGGCCGCTTTCTTCCTCGATCTCGCGAAGCTCACGGGGGACGATTCCTACCGCGCCCACGCCCGCCGCGTCGCCGGGGATCTCCTGGCCCACGCCACCGCCACGCCCGGGAATGGCCTCAAGTGGGTCCACGCCGAGCACCGCGTCCGGCCGGAGTACACCTACGCCCAGACCGGCTACATGCAGGGCGCGGCCGGAATCGGGATGCTGCTGCTTCAGATGGACGCGGTGGAGAAGGGGCGCGAGTGGACGTTCCGGCTGCCGGACTCGCCGTTCTGAGCTTTACCGCCCCAGCCAGTTGAGCCAGCGCGAGGTCCGTACGTCGAGCAGGATCTCCGAGAGATCGGGATATTGCGGATAAAATGCTTTTTGAAGGGTGTCGAAGTACTCCATCGCTTCTTCATCCTCAGCCTTCTGGGCATGGGCTTCTCCGAGCAGGTAATAGGCGAATCGGGCGTCTCCGCACGACGGGCGATCCTTCAACGCCGACAGCGCGGCTCGCCCCTGCTCGATGGAATCTTCAAGATCCCCCATCTCCAGATACGAGTAGCCCAGGTTCAGCCGGACGGAAGGCTCATAGACCTTCCAGCCGGGAGATCTCAGAGCCTCCTCCACCTCCTCCAGCATCCAGAGGCCTTCGTTCGCCGAGCCCACAAGACTGAAGCAGTACCCGAGAACACTCATGGTGACCAGGGAGTGCAGGTATAGTCCCGCCTTCATACTGATCTCCAGCGACTCTCGCAGGCGCTCTCCGCCAGATCTCAAGCGGCCATCTCGAAGCTGTATCAAGCCGAGGAGATGGCGGCTCGACGCCCCTCCCTGCCGATCCCCCTGCGAATCCGCCAAGCGGCAGGACATCTCTGCGTAGAGGTTGGCCGCTCTCGGCCGGTCCTCGTCATAGAGCAACGCTAGCTGATACGCCGCCAACTGGCGCGCCTTCGCGTCCGGGCTCTGACCGAGGACTCGGGAAAGGCCCACGCGCAACCCTGCCGTCTTCCCGTTCTCCAGCCGGACAGCCGCCCAGTTGCAGTAGGCACGGTCGGCCAGTGGGGAGATCCCTCGATTCTGTGCCTCTTGCCGGGCTGCCAGGAACATCGCCTCCGCCTCCACGAGCCTCGCCTCGAACAAGGCTTCGGCGGCCCGTGAGTGCAGATCCCAATAAGCGCTGTCGTTCATCATCTCAAGCATACGCCGTCGCGGGTGATACGGTATTGGCCTCCTGGAGGTTCTGATGCGCCACGCCTGTTTTCTTCTCCTTCTCGGACTCGTTCTCCTGTGGCCGGCGGTCTCGGCGGCCCAGTCCGATCCCACCTCCCGCTCCTGGAACCAGCCGGTCGAGCCCTTCAAGATCGCCGGCAACCTGTATTACGTCGGCGCGAGCGACATCGCGTCGTACCTGATCGCGACGCCCGAGGGGCACATCCTCATCGACAGCGGGTTCGAGGAGACAGTGCCGATCATCCGGGAGAATCTCAGGAAGCTGGGATTCAAGCTGGAGGACGTCAAGATCCTGCTCACCAGCCACGCCCACTACGACCACGTGGGCGGGCTCGCGACGCTCAAGGAGCTGACGGGCGCGAAACTGCTGGTCCATGAGAAGGACGTCCCCCAGCTCGCCCGCGGCGGCAAGGGCGATCCGCATCTGGGCGACCGGTTCCCCTTCCGGCCGGTGCGGGCGGACCGCGCCCTGAAGGACGGCGAGCGGGTCTCCCTGGGCGGGACCACGCTGACCGCCCATCTCACGCCGGGCCACACCCTGGGGTGCACCACGTGGACGATGAAGGCCGGGGGACACGACGTGGTGTTCGTCTGCAGCGCGACGATCCTGCCCGCCGTCACGCTGACGAAGAACGAACGCTATCCGGAGATCGCCGAGGACTACGCGCGCACCTTCCAGGTCCTGAAGTCGCTCCCGTGCGGCATCTTCCTGGGCGCCCATGCCGTTTTCTACGACGGCCCGGCCAAGGCGGAGCGGCTCCGCAAGGGGGCGGAGAATAACCCTTTCATCGATCCCGAGGGCTACAAGGCCTACGTGGAGAAGGCCGAGAAGCGCTACCGGGAGCTGCTGGAAAAGGAAAAGCCCGGGAGCGCCGCCGCCCCCGGGCCTGAGAGCCAATCCAACTGAGCCTTACTTGAGGGCGACCTTCTTCGAGACCTTGCCGCCCTTCAGGCTGTCGTAGGTGACGGTGACCTCGCCGTCCCCCTCCACCAGGAAGAAGAGCTGGCGGGTGGAGAGGCCGTCGACGCCGGGCACCATCAGGCGCTCGGGCCGCTTGGACTGCAGCGACACCCGGTTCAGGAAGGCGTTGTCGATCACGCCGCTGGAGATCACCTTGCCGCCGGTCACGGTGGCGACGTCCTGACGGTGCAGCTTGCCCTGGGCCGCCACGGCCAGCATCGAGGGGATGGCCCGGTCGTTGAGCACCGGCACCTCCAGGCGCCAGAGGCGGTCGCCGACCTTCTTCACGGCGACGTCGCCGATCGAGAGGCGCGGCAGGTGGTAGGCGTGGAAGAGGACGAAGGAGCTGTTGCGGTGCGTCTCGTCCTCCAGGGCCCAGCCCTCGGGCACGCGGCCTACGTCCCGCTTCCAGCCGCCGACCTCGATCGGGCCGTACTGCGGATGGTTGTACGGTTTCCAGTCCACCCACTGGCGGCCGAGGGAGAGGTTGTCGTTGAAACTGCATCAACTCTTCCTCGGTGATGTTGCCGTCCTTGTCGAAGTCCGCCGGCGGGTTGTACATCTCGTTGGTGAAGGCCACGGCTCCCATGATGTTGTAGAAGTGGTCGGTGGTGCCGCCGTGGACCGTGTAGAGGTCCTTCCAGGAGATGAAGTACCGGTAGCCGGGCAGGAGCTTCTCGCCCTCCTTGGCGATCAGGTCGTAGGCCTTGAGGTCCTGCGGCGGGTAGGGCGGATCGGCCTTGGCGCCCGGGCCGCGGAGGATCATCTGGCCGTTGTTGTGGTAGCTCTGCACGGCCGCGATGTTGGGGTGCTGGAGCGCCCACAGGGCGATGGCCCGGGTCTCGGCGATCGACAGCGGATAGGGGCCGGCGCCGGCCTGCACATAGGGGGGCTCCCAGGAGAAGCCCCAGGTGCGGTTCGGGTCGACGTAGCCGATGGTGTCCTCGTTGACCCGGCCGTCGCGGTCGTTGTCGAAGCCCTCCTTGCCGAGCCGGATCCAGTCGCCGAGCTCGCCCGGCTTGATCTCGTCCAGAAGGCGCGGGTCCTTGGGGTTCTGCCGGTGGTCGCCCTGGCCCATGGGGACCTTCTTGCGCATCTCGGTGACGTAGCCGTCGCCGTCCACGTCGTCGTAGCCGTCCTCGTCGGAGACGCCGTCGCGGTCGTCGTCCACCGGCACCATGACGGTGCGGGGGAAGTCCTGGTCGGAGGGGCCTTTGAACCAGAGGGAGCGGCCGTCCGGGTTGACCATGGGGAGGACGTAGAAGACCGAGCGGTCGAGCATCTCGGTCACCCGCGGCAGCCGGCCGTAGTTCTTGAGGAGGTAGTCGACGGTGTAGAGGGCGGCCTCGGCGCCCTGCACCTCGTTGGCGTGGGTGTTGCCGTCGATGTACATGGCCGGCTTGGAGAGGTCGGAGCCGGTCGTCGGGGTTGGTGAGGGTGATCAGCCACAGGTCGCGGCCCTGGGCGCTCTTGCCGATGCTCTCGAGCTTCGCCCACTTCGGGTAGGCGGCGGCGTAGCCCTTGAGGTAGCCGACGATCTCTTCGTAGGTGTTGAGCCGGTTGAAGGCCGGCGCGGGCGGGGTGGCCTGGGGCCGGAGCGGCTCCGCCGCCTGGAGCAGGGACGGAGAGGCCGCCGCGAGGAGCGCCAGGGCTCCGAGGACGATTCTGGAAGCACGCGGTCTCATGGGTTCAAGCTCCCTTTCCGACGGTGGTGGTCTTCTGGTCGCGGCCGGCGTTGTCGGTGGTCAGGTCGACCACGATCTTCGCGCCGGGGCGGGCCCGCACGAGCCACTCGCCCGTGAGGGTGCCGGTGGTGCCGTCGAGGCGGTCGGAGGTGGCGGAGGGATAGCCGGTCACCATGTCGACGCCGTCGCCGGTCTTGAGGGTCAGGCGGACCGGGATGTGGACCTGGGCGCGGGCGGCCTGCTTGGTGTGGGTGGGGAGATAGCCGCGGTTGGCGGCCACCGCCTTGACCCGGTAGACGCCGCTGCCGAGGTCGGTGACGTCCAGGGAGACGATCTCCACCCTGGCGAGCTTGCCCGCGAGGTCGAGGACCGTCTCGGTGTGGGCCGCGAGGGCCGGCTTGAGGACGGCCATGGGCGGGTTGGCCTCGGCGAAGGGATCGAGGCCGCCCACCTCCACCTTGGTGCCGTCCGGCAGGGTGACGGGGGTCCAGGCCGCGAACGAGCCTTGCGCGTTGGCGTCCACCCAGGACAGCACCTCGCGCTCGCGGGCGCCGGCCTCGCTGGCCTTGCCGCCGCCGGCCGCCGCGGCTCCACCGCCGCCGCCCATCTGCTTGATGCGGTCCACCATGGCCTTGGGGGTGATCTGGCCGCCCTTCATGGCGCCGACCACCATCTTGGCGTTGAACGGGGGCGGGACCTTGTTCTCCTTGAGGAAGGCTTCGATCTTCTCCTCGCCCAGGGCGACGAAGTCGTCGGCGCTCATCGCGGCCACCTTGTCCAGGGTCAGGGCGTCCTCGGCCTTGCCCTCGGCCTTCTTCTCGGCCTTGGGCACGCCCCAGACGTCCAGCTCCAGGGCCATGGCCCCGTACTGGTAGTAGAGCCAGGGGGTGAAGCCGCCCTTGCCGTACTGCGCGCCGGGGCGGTCGGCCGAGAGGTTGGCCTTCTTCAAGCGCTCCTTGTAGGCCTCGGCGAACTTGTCGAGGTAGGCCTGGTCGTCCGGGTCCACCTTGGTGGCGGCGCCGGCGCCGAGGAACTGCTGGAGCTGCTCCTTGGTGATGTTGTTCTGGCGCACGAAGGGGAAGTTCTGGGCCACGGCCCAGATCTCGTCGATGGTGTACTCGACCTCGGGATCGAAGCCCAGGGCCTGGGCCGCCTGGGGCGGGACCTTGAACTTCTGCGTGCCGAGGTCGCCGCCGCCGCCCAGGCTCTGGGGAGCGGCCAGGAGGTTGTTGGCCGGGCCGTAGACCACCGCCAGGGCCACGTTGCGGCGGGCGAGGAGGAAGTCGAGCAGGGTCTTGGTCTCCGGGGAGTAGCTGGACCAGGGGCCGGATTCGGGGCTCGCGATGACGAAGGCGTGGGGGAAGTTCTTGTCCGGCCAGACGCCGTCGCCGCCGTCCTCGTTGTAGAGGCCGTCGCCGTCGTCGTCCTTGCCCTCGATCTCGATGCGGTAGGCGCCGGCCCGCTGCTCCATGACGTCGGACTTGACGAGCACGCGGGCATCCGTCCCGTCGGCCAGCCAGCCGCCGGCGGGATCGGCGATGCGCATGCGGGTGATCATGCCGTCGCCGTTGAGGTCGTCCGCCGGGTCCTCGCCCTGGAGGCCGTCCATGTCGCGGTCGATCTTGCCGTCCGCGCCGCCGCGGCGGACCCGCGCCTTGCCGAACAGGGCGTCGTGGGCGTCGGGGTTCAGCGCCGGGGCGACGTAGAAGGTGTAGCCGGCGAGGAGCTTGGCCCCCGGGCTGCCGGCAGGGGCGTCGAGCAGAGCCTGGATCAGGTCGAGGGCGGCCTCGGTGCCGGCGTTGTGGGAGCCGGCGATGTTGGCGCCTACGAAGATGGCGGGCCGGGCATCGGGGTCTACACCGCCGGGCGCGGCGATGCGGGCCACGTAGATCGGCCGGCCGCCCATGGACTTGCCGGCGGTCTGGAGCTTCACCGCGGGGTTCTTGCTCCAGCTCTGAAGCTGCCCCTCGACCTCGGCGAACGTGTGGTAGTCCTGATAGCTCGCGGCGCTCGCCGGACTTCCCAGGGCCAGGAGACCCAGGGCGGTCCAGGCGGCGGCGCTCCGCAAGCCGGAGAGCATTCCTTTCACAGCGACCTCCTCATCGGAGAAAAGCCCGCCGCGGGGCGGGACGATGTTCTGAGGATCGGGCCGGGCGAGCCGGCCCCTGAAGTCTATACGTGTCAAGCGATAACAGGTTTCGGAAGCCTCGCTTCCCGCCGCGAGGTTCCAAGCTGGTACGGACTTTGCTCTATCTGAGGGTAAGAAGCGGTTCGATTTCCGGCCGCTTTCAAGGACAGCAACTGCACAAGGAGAAGAACGATGAAGGCTTCAAAGCTTCTGGCATTGCTTTTCGCCGCGGTGTTGCCGTTCACGGTCGCGTGCCGGACGAACGAGACGGCCGAGACGGATGACGCCGACGACACCGCAACCGCCACCACCGAGCAGGAGGTCGCTGGAGTTGACCAGCCGGGTGACCTCAACCCCGTCGAGGCGCAGACCATGGTGGACGACGTGACGATCGGCAAGAACGTCGTCGACGGCATGATCCCCACCGAGGCCCAGGGCGACGACTTCGCTCCCGGCGAGACCGTCAACGTCGCGATGAAGGTCGCCGACGCGCCGGCCGGCACCAAGGTGAAGGTGGTCTGGTTCGGCCCGGGCGAGACCCGGATCAACGAGGAGGAGAAGACCGTCAACCAGGGCGATCAGTACCTGACGTTCCAGGCGGCCGGCACCTCTTCCTGGGCGAAGGGCGACTACCGCGCCGAGGTCTGGATCGGCGATGAGAAGGTCAACCAGCAGCAGTTCCAGGTCGTCGACGCGTCCGAAGCGGGCAAGTAAGCGGTACGTAGGGCAGTAAAACCCTTTCAACAACGTTTTCTCCCCCCAGACGGCGGCCGGGATCGTCCCGGCCGCCGTTTTCGTGGGCAAGGAGATTTAGCAAGGAGAATTATCGGCCGCGAGCTGTCCTGGCCAGACCTGGAACGGCCCTTGCATTTTGTATGGCTGTCAAGAGGAACGAAGCTCAACACAAACCAAGAGAGTATATTTCACAAGGAGATACCCCATGATCCGCAACAAGAAGTTGGCCATGCCGTTTCTTCTGAGCGCGGCTCTGCTGACCGTCTCCACGACCGGTTGCCGCGTGCGCCAGACGCAGGAAGGCGAGATGCCCGAGGTGAAGGTCGAAGCCGAAGGCGGTCAGGTGCCGAAGTACGACGTGGATGCGGCCGACGTGGACGTCAAGACCGGGACCGAGAAGCGGGAAGTCACCGTGCCGACCGTGGACGTGGACGTGAAGCCCCCGGCGGACGGCGACCAGGATCCGCCGAAGAACAACTGAGCACAGCCAGTGCTTCGATCAGAAAGGCGGGGAGAAGCTCCCCGCCTTTTTCTTGGGTTTTTATGCCTTGAAAGTTCTTTTTGTCCGGCGGCGTGATCCGGGGGATCGGATCAGGCGCGGCCGCGCCGGCGGGGAGCGTCGAGGGTGACGTAGTCCAGCTCCCGGTCCTCCCGCACCGCCCGCAGCAGCATGCCGCCGCGCTTCATGTCGCCGGCGCCCGCGAACTCCCGGGGGAAGAGGAGCCGGTCTCCGAAGACCGGCAGGAGCAGGTCCACGTACTTGCCGGTCGCGACACTCCCCAACAGGATGACGGAGGAGGACGGGGCCAGCTCACGGAGCTGCTCGGCGTGGTCCCGCATGGCCGTGCAATACCCGCGATGCTTGAGGTCGACCGGGGTGCGGCGGAGCTTCTTCATCCGCTCCTGCGTGATGGGCCAGCTCGGCGGCACCAGACCGAACCCGGGGGCGATCACCAGGATGCCGTCGTCCGTCGTCCCCAGGGCGAGATCCGCGGGCGGCGCGGCGAAGTGCCGGGCGTAGGTGATCTTGCCGCGGAAGTAGAGCGAGCTCATAAAGGTGAAGGCCTCCTCCACCGGCACGCCCTCGGGGCTCCGGTAGCGGAGGGCGGCCCCGAAACGGGCCCGCGGCGAGGTGAGCTGCGCGGCCCGCACGCCGTCCAGGCTGGCGGGAGAGAGGAGGAAGACGCGCGGCGGCGGGTTCCCGGTCTCCATATCAAGAGACGAGAACCAGAGGTTTGTCGTTGCGTATTCCCGAAAGGATTCTTCTACACCCGCGTCCGGCGCGTCAGCAGCAGCTCCGCCTGGTCGGCGGCCACGGGCTCGGAGAGGAAGTACCCCTGGCCGTACTCGACGCCCAGGGCGCGGAGCCTGGACTGCTGCTCCGGGGTCTGGATGCCTTCGGCGACCACCTCCATGCCGAGCTGGTGGGCCAGCGTGACGATCGCCCGCACGATGGCCAGGTTCCCTTCCGCCTCCTCGATGCGGGAGACGAAGGAGCGGTCGATCTTGAGCAGGTCCATGGGGAAGCGGTGGAGGTAGTTGAGGGAGGAGTAGCCCTTGCCGAAGTCGTCCAGGTAGAGCTGCACGCCCATGTTCTTCAGGCGCGAGAAGCGGCTGGCCGCGGAGTCGGCGTGGCGGATGATGACCCCCTCGGTGATCTCCAGCCCCAGGCAGGCGGGGTCGAGGCCGGAGGTGTCGAGCGCCTCCTGGATCTGGTCGAAGAGCTCGGCGTGGAAGAACTGCTTGTTCGACAGGTTCACGCTGAGCTTGAGGGTCCCCAGCTCCGGGTGCTTGCGATGGAACTCCTGGATCTGGCGGCAGCTCTCCGCGAGCACGAAGCGGCCCATGGGCACGATGAGGCCGGTCTCCTCGGCCACGGCGAGGAACTCGTCCGGCGGCAGCAGGCCGCGCCGGGGGTGGTGCCAGCGCAGGAGGGCTTCGAAGCCCGTCACCTCGCCGGAGGTCAGGTCCACGAACGGCTGGTAGTGCACCCGGAGCTGCCGCCGCTCCACTGCCCGCCGGAGGTCGGTCTCGAGCTGCAGGCGGGCCATGACGAAGCGGTGCATCACCCGGTTGAACACCACGTGGCACGCCCGGCCCGAGGTCTTGGCGCGGTACATGGCGGTGTCGGCGTCCCGCAGCAGGTCCTCCGGCCGCTCGTATTCGGGGGTGTGGACGGCGATGCCCATGCTGGCGGTGGCGAACACCTCGTGGCCGCCGAGGTTGATGGGCGACGAGAGCCGCTCGTGGATGCGGTCCGCCACCCGCACGGCGTCGCTGACGTCGCGGCCCCCTTCGAGGAGCACGGCGAACTCGTCGCCGCCCACCCGGGCGATGGTGTCCGAGGGGCGGAGCGCCGAGGAGAGGAAGCCGGCGATCTGCACCAGCAGCTCGTCCCCCACAAGGTGGCCGAGACTGTCGTTGACGATCTTGAACTGGTCCAGGTCCAGGAAGAGGACGGCGGTCAGGCGGTCCGGCTCGCGGCGCGAGCGCTCCATGGACTGCCGCAGCCGGTCCATGAACAGGGCCCGGTTGGGGAGCCCCGTCAGCTCGTCATGGAGAGCGTCATGGATGAGCTTCTCTTCCGCCTGTTTGCGGTCCGTGATGTCGTGGGAGTTGAGCACGATGCCCGACACCGCGGGGTGGTCGATGAGGTTGGAGGCGGTGGACTCCAGGAACCGCCAGGTGCCGTCGCGGTGACGCAGGCGGTACTCGACCGTGACGATCTCGTCCGGACGCTCGGCCAGCCGGTACAGGGCTTCCGCCAGCACGTGCCGGTCCTCGGGATGCATGAGCTCCAGCATGCCGTGGCTCACGTGCTCGTCGGGATGACGCCCGAGGACCCGCTGGTGCGACGGGCTCTGGTAGCGGACGATCCCGTCGCCGTCGAGGATGGAAATCAAGTCCGAGGCGTTCTGGACCAGGGCCCGGAAGCGCTCCTCGCTGGCGCGCAGGCCCTCCTCGGCCCGGTGCCGGTCGGTGATGTCCTCCAGCGCCCCCTCGTAGCGCAGGATCTCGCCGCTCTCGTCCCGCACGGCCTTGACGGTGAAGCGCACCCAGATCAGGTCGCCGTCGTGGCGGCGCACCGGCGCCTCGAAGGCCTGCACCGAGCCCGTCTCCATGGACTTCTGCCAGCGCCGGCGATCTTCCGGATCGAGGTAGATGTCGGCGACGTTGGTCTCCAGCAGGGCTTCCAGGGTGGGATAGCCCAGGATGCGGACCAGGGCCTGGTTGGCGTCCAGCATCCGTCCGGCGGGGGTGGTGCGGTAGAGCCCCACCGGCACCCCTTCGAAAAGCCCGTGATACCGCTCCTCCGACTCCCGCAGCGCCGCCTCCGCCCGCTTGCGCTCGGTGATGTCGCGGGCGAAGGCGCAGAAGCACTCGCGGCCCTGATATTCGAGATGGCTCATGGTGATCTCGGCCGGGAAGCGCTCGCCGTCTTTCCGCATCTGGACCGTCTCGAAGGTGAGGGGGCTCTCCTCCCGCACCCGCCGGGACATCTCGGGGAACTGTTCCTTGAGCTCCGGCGCCAGGAGGTCGAACAACCGCAGGGAGAGCAGCTCCTCGCCGGTGTAGCCCGTCATGGCGCAGGCCACCTCGTTGACGTAGAAGAACCGGCCGTCGGAATCGGCCCAGAACGCGCCCTCCCCCGCTCTGTCCAGTAGGAACCGGGTGAGGCGCAGCGCCTCCTCGGCTTCCGCAGGGTTCCTTTGGACAGCATCATCCTTGAGCAAAAGTGCACGCATTGAAGAGATTCCTCTTCTTCCGGCGAGTTGTCGGGGACCGGCTGCGGATTATAACCGGTTCCGTCCGATACGTGGCTGTAACACGGCTCGACACAAATTCGGGAGTCTTCATGGCCGTATTCATAGATATTGCGCTATATTAGGGGGGAGAGAGTGGGAAGCCAAGGAAAAACCAGATGGCCCTGTCCGGTATTTTGCCGGACAAGGCCGGGTCGTTCCGGTCCGGCCGCGCCGGTCCCCTCCCCAGCGCGGCCGGACCGACCGGCCCGTTCGCCCGCGACGCGAAGGGTGATACGCTGCTTGTCTCTGGAGGCCCTGCCTTGAACCGATCCCCCGAGTCTCTCTACCTCGAGGATGTCGTCGATCAGTTCCGCAAGCTGAAGGACCTCGCCGACCGGGCCCTGGCCCAAGTGCGCGACGAGGACCTGCACGCCGCCCTCGATCCCGAATCCAACAGCCTGGCGGTCCTGATCCAGCACATGGCCGGGAACATGCGGTCGCGCTGGACCGACTTCCTCCATACCGACGGCGAGAAACCGGACCGCGACCGCGACTCCGAGTTCGTGGTCCTGGAGGGGACCACCCGCGAGGATCTCCTGGCCTGCTGGGAAGAGGGGTGGCGGTGCCTGTTCCAGACCCTGGCCGCCCTGCGGGAAGAGGACCTGTCGCTGACCGTCCTCATCCGCGCCGAGCCCCACAGCGTGATCAAAGCGATCAACCGCCAGCTCACGCATTACGGCTATCACGTGGGCCAGATCGTCTTCCTCTCCAAGCACCTGGCCTCGGACCACTGGAAGACCCTCTCGGTGGCGCGGGGCGGGACTCGGGCGTTCAACGCGGAGAAGCTCGGCCGCGGTCCCACGGCATGACCCGTTCCGGCCTCCTGCGGGAAGCCGCACGGCCGATGCCGCGCCCTGGGCTCGGTGTCGGGTCCGCTGAGTTGATTTCGCGCCCTCCTCTTCACGCCATGTGAAAGGTCTTTTCCGTTTCGTTCCCTCCCTTTTACGAAGCGTTCCCCGCCTTCCGGGTCGCGTTCCCTCCGGGGAACGAGATCTGAAAGGGAGGGAATGGAGCATTCCCCGCCTTTCACGTCTCTTGAAAAGGAGGGAAGGAGAGGCGAAATCGGGGGAACGCGGCCCGAAACCTTTCGACTACCGCGTTCGTAGTTCTCCTCATGCGAGCTAAATCAACTTTACTCATCGCTCTCGCCTGTTTCCCTGCCGTAGGACTCTCCGCCAGCGCTGAGCCTGTCAAGAAAGTCGAACTGGGCACCTGCACGCTCCCCTGGCTCCCCGACGACGCCCGGTGCGGGGTCTACGAGGTCTTCGAGAACCGCGCCGCGAAATCGGGGCGCAAGATCCCGCTTCAGGTCGTGGTCCTTCCGGCCACCGGACCCCAGCGGCAGTCCGATCCGCTCGTCTACTTCGCGGGCGGCCCGGGGGGCTCCGCGATCGGCGAGGGGGTGGGGTACGCGAGGAGCATGCCGGAGCTGCGGAAGGACCGCGACGTCCTTCTCATCGATGCCCGGGGGACCGGGCCGTCCGCCCAGTTGGCGCTCCTGGGGTGCCCCGAGCTCGACGAGTCCGGTGGCCTCCAGGGGTTTCTGGAGGACTTCATGCCCGCCGACCGGGTCCGCGCCTGCCGCGACCGGCTCCAGAAGACCGCCGACCTCACCCAGTACTCCAACGACAACGTAGTGGACGACACCGAGGAGATCCGGACCGCCCTGGGGTACGGGAAGCTCAACCTGATGGGGACCTCCTATGGCGCGCGCCCGATCCAGGTCTACCTGCGGCGCCACCCCGGGAGCGTCCGCGCGGCGGCGATGATCAGCCCGGTGCCCATCGACGAGATCTTCCCCCTGGTCACCGCCCGCCACTCCCAGCGGGCCCTGGACCTCCTGATCGCCAAGTGCGCAGGGGACCCAGCGTGCAAGAAGGCGTTCCCGAAGCTCCGCGAGGAGGTGGCCGCCGTGCTCCGCCGGATCGCGAAGGAGCCGGTGAAGGTCCAGACGGTCGACGCCGGCACCGGCCAGCCGGTCGAGCTCACGCTGTCGAAGAACGGCTTCGGGCAGGTGCTGCGGCGGATGCTCTACTACAACAACTGGATCTCCCTCACCCCGCTCTACCTCCATCTCGCGGCGAACGGGGACTGGAGGCCGCTGGCCGAGATGGCCCCGGCCGCCGGCGGGGGCCAGGGCTCGCTGGGCGGCCACCTCCTCTCCATCGCCTGCTCCGAGGACCTCGCCTTCGTCCGCGAAAGTGAGATCCCCGCCGCCGTGGCCGGCACCTTCCTCGGCGATCTGCGCGTGCGCAAGCAGTTGGAGGCCTGCCAGATCTGGCCGGCCCCGAAGCTCGGCCCGGAGTTCCACGCCGCGGTGACCTCCGACGTGCCCACACTGATCTTCTCGGGCGAGGTCGATCCCGTCACCCCGCCCTCCTCGGGAGACCGGGTGGCCCGCGGGCTGAAGCGCAGCCGGCACATCGTGGTCCCGGACGCCGGCCATGGCCTCGACGGCATGGAGGGGTTCGACTGCGTACCGCGGACGGTCGCGGCCTTCTTTGCGGCCGGATCCCCGGAATCGCTGGACACCTCCTGCGTGGCGGGCCTGCGGCGGCCGGGCTTCCTCCTGAGCCTGGCCCCCGAGGTCCAGCTGAAGCCAGAGGAGCTGGCGCGTGTGACGGGCGCCTGGATGGGCCAGAACGGTCTCAAGATCAGGACGGAGATCGTGGGGGGATACCTCCGGGTGGCCTTCCCGAACGGGAACATGCTTCTCGCCGCCACCTCGCCCACGAGCTTCCGCCCGCGCAGCGGCGAGGCGGGGTTCCTGATCGCCTTCGACCTCCAGGGCGGCCGCGCCGTCTCCATGACCCTGCGGGAAGGGGGCGGGACGCTGACGCTGACGCGGGAGACCGCCGCGCCAGCCTCCCAGGTGGAGCTGAAGCCCTGCGAGGGCATCCCGGATATGCCGCCGGAGGCGCGCTGCGGCACCTACGAGGTCTGGGAGAACCGGGCGGCGAAGTCCGGCCGCAGGATCCCCCTCCGCGTCGTCATCCTTCCGGCCAAGAGCCCGGATCGCCAACCCGACCCCGTGGTCTACCTGAACGGTGGCCCGGGAGACTCCAACGTGGACGCCGCTTCCTGGCTGGCCGCGGAGCTCAAGGAAATCAACCAGCAGCGGGACATCTTGCTGGTGGACTTCCGGGGCACCGGCGGCTCCGGCGGCCTTTTCTGCCCCGAGATGGAGACCAGCGCGGGGCTGCAGGGCTACCTGGATCACTATCTGGCGCCGGACCAGGTCAAGGCCTGCGCCGAACGCTTGGCGAAGACCGCCGACCTCTCCCAGTACACCAACGCCACGACCGTCGACGATCTCGACGAGGTGCGGGCCGCCCTCGGCTACGAAAAGGTCAACCTCGTCGGCGGCTCCGGCGGCAGCCGGACGGGCCTGATCTATCTGCGCCGGCATCCGGATTCGGTGCGCACGGCGACCCTCTCGGGCCTGGTCCCGACCGACGAACGCGGACCGTTCTTCATGGCCCGCCACGTCCAGCGGGCCCTGGACGGACTGCTCGCCGAGTGCGACCGGGACGAGGCCTGCCGCTCGGCATTCCCCAAGGTCCGCGAAGAGCTGGCCATCATGCTCCAGCGGGCCGCGGAAGAGCCGGCCGTGGTGGCGCTGACCGACGGCGAGACCGGCAAGCCGGTGGAGGTGCGGCTGACGCGCAACGCGCTGATCACTACCCTACGCGCCATGCTCTACAGCTCCACGGGGGCCTCCCGTATCCCGTTCAGCGTCCATCAGGCCATTCTGGGGAATTGGCAGCCGATGGCCGAGGCGGCCCAGGCCGCGGGCGCCGGTCTGAGCACGATGGCCCGCGGCTACTATCTCTCCCTCACCTGCTCGGAGGACCTGCCGTTCATCCGCGAGGAGGAGATCCCGGCGGTGGTCCGGGGCTCGTTCCTGGGGGACTACCGCATCCGCGCCCAACAGGCGGCCTGCGCCGCCTGGCCGGTGCCTCCGGTCGGCCGTGAATTCCAGGAGCCGGTGACCTCCGACGTGCCGGCGCTCCTGATCTCGGGCGAGCGCGACCCGGTGACCCCGCCGTCCAACGCCGAGCGGGCCGCGCGCACGCTGAAGAACAGCCTGCACGTGGTGATACCGCACGCCGGCCACAGCTTGGACGGGCTCGAAACGATGGCGTGCCTCACGGGCCTGATGGCCCGGTTCGTCGAGGCCGGCACGGTGAAGGGGCTCGACGGTTCCTGCCTCGCGAAGACGAAGCGGCCGGCGTTCGCGCTAAACGAGCCGACTCAGTAGAACCGCGCTACCATCCGCTCCAGAGGGCCACTGCGTAAGAAAGGTGTGACCATGAAGACGACGAACCTCACGCTGATCCTCCTCGTCCTGCTGGCCACGGCCCTTCCGGCCGGCGCCGCGGCGCCGCCGGACTACAAGCCCTGGGGGGACCTGCTCTCCAAACACTACGACCCCGCCAAGGGCATGAACTACAAGGCCCTCAAGGCCCAGGACAAGGCCACGCTCGACAACCTGCGCCGCCAGATGGCCGCGGTGGACCCCCAGACCCTCTCGCGGCAGGACCAACTCGCCTACTGGATCAACCTCTACAACATCTCGGTCGTCGGCATCGTGGTGGACAACTATCCGGTGGAGTCGATCCGCGACCTCTCGACCGACCCTGTGATCCGCCTGAACATCTTCAAGAAGGACCTGGTGGACACCAAGCGCGGCAAGATGTCGCTGAACGACATCGAGAACGAGAAGATCCGCAACGGCTTCAAGGACCCACGCATCCACTTCGCCATCAACTGCGCCGCCGAGAGCTGCCCGCCGATCCGGACCGAGCCCTACGTGGGGAGCCGGGTCAACGAGCAGCTCGACGATCAGACCCGCAAGTTCCTCAACGGCCCCATGGGCATCCGCCTGGAGAAGAAGGGCGGGGAGCTCGTCTTGCACACCACCAAAATCATGGACTGGTTCCAGGGGGACTTCGACAAGTGGGGCGGCGGCACGGTGCAGTTCCTCTTCCGCTACGTCTCGCCGGACAAGCGGCGGCTGATACAGAACGCCGGCAACCAGATCGACATGGTGTACGACGAATACAGTTGGAAGCTGAACGACAACTCGCAATAGGAGGGGGCGCGTGATCGGACAGCCGTGGTCGCTGCGGGGAACCCTGGACCTCCTCCGCGATCCGGCCACGGCCGAGAAGCGCGGGCTTCTGGCGCAACGCTGGGCGGGGCTCGACCCCGCCCTTCGTCTTCCCGGGCAGGGCCTCGGCCAGAAGGCCACCGGCTGCTGCGCCACCATCGGCATCCAGCCGCGCTGCGACTTCGCCTGCACCGGCTGCTATCTCGGCCGTGAGGCGAACCGGATCCCGGCCCTTCCCACCGCGGCGATCCTGCGGCAGCTCGACGAGATGCGCCGCTGGCTGGGCCCCAAGAGCAACGTCCAGATCACCGACGGCGAGGTGACGCTGCGCCCCGAGGGGGAGCTGATCGAGATCCTGCGCTACGCGCGCTCGATCGGCTGCGTCCCCATGGTGATGACCCACGGCGACAACTTCCGCCGCCGGCCCGGGCTGCTGGAGCGGCTGATGACGGAAGGCGGGCTCACCGAGGTCTCGATCCATGTGGACATCACCCAGAGGGGGCGGGACGGCCACAAGGCGCCGAAGTCGGAGCTGGAGCTGATGGGGCTGCGGGATGAATTCGCCGCCATGGTCAGGGAGGCGCGCCGCCGCACCGGCCGGCCGTTGCGGGCGGCCATGACGCTGACCGTCACCCAGGACAACCTCCCCCAGATCGCGGATGTGGTGCGCTGGCTGGTGCGCAACCGCGACGCCTTCAGCCTGGTGAGCTTCCAGCCGCTGGCGCAGGTGGGCCGGACGCGTAGGAGCCAGCGCGGGGTGACGGCCGAGGAGCTGTGGCGGGAGGTGGGCCGGGGGACCGCCCCGTTCGGGCTGGACCTGCGGGGGACGGGGCCGATGCACTTCGGCCACACCGAGTGCACGCGCTTCGTGCCCGTGCTGGCGCTGGAGCGGCGGGGGGAGGAGCCGCGGCTGTTCCAGTTCATCCGCGACGAGCCCGAGGACGTGGCCGTGATGAGCGAGTTCTTCGCGCGCGGCCTGGGCGGCATGGCCTTCCGGGACGACCGGCCCGTCGAGAAGGCGGCGCGCTTCCTCGGCATGCTGCGCACCGCTCCGCGCTGGCTCCTCGGCCGCGTGCGGCGCTGGGCGGACGCCCGGTTCCGAGACGAGGCCGGGATCTCGCTGCGGCGCCTGCTCCTGGACAGCCTCCGGGGCCGCCTGCGGGTCGACGGCTTCACCTTCACGAGCCACCACTTCATGAGCCCGGAGGAGGTGCGTACGCCCGTGGGCCAGGAGCGCCTCGCCGCCTGCGTCTTCCGCCTCCCCTACAAAGGCGAGATGGTGCCGATGTGCAAGATGAACGCGGACGGCGTGCGCGAGCGCTTCTACGCCGAAATTATCCAGGGGGGCGACGGCGGGGCCGCGCCTCTATAATCCCGCCATGTCCTTCCCCGTCCACATCGTCGGCGGCGGTCTCGCCGGATCGGAATGCGCCTGGCAGCTCGCCGAGCGCGGCGTGGACGTCGTCCTCCACGAGATGCGGCCGGTCAAGGGCACGCCCGCCCATAAGTCCGGGGATCTCGCCGAGCTGGTCTGCAGCAACTCCCTGCGCAGCGACGACCCTTTCCACGCCGCCGGTCTGCTCAAGCGGGAGATGGAGGCCTTCGGGTCGATCATCATCGGCAAGGCCCGCGAGGCGTCCGTGCCGGCGGGGGGCGCCCTGGCGCTGGACCGCGACCGCTTCGGAGCGCTGGTGACGGAGGCGATCGGCCGGCATCCCCGGATCGAGCTGCGGCGCGAGGAGGTTACGGAGATCCCCGAAGGCGAGGTCGTCCTGGCGACCGGCCCGCTGACCTCCGAGGCCATGTCCGCCAGGCTCCAGGGGCTCCTGGGGAGCGAATACCTCTACTTCTACGACGCCATCGCGCCCATCGTGGAGGCGGACAGCCTCGACTTCTCCAGGCTCTTCTGGCAGTCCCGCTACGGCAAGGGCGAGGGGGAGGATTACCTCAACGCCCCCATGAACAAGGAGGAGTACCTCGCCTTCCATACGGCGGTCACCGAAGCCGAGGTGGTGGCGCCGCACGAGTTCGAGAAGGCGGTCTTCTTCGAGGGCTGCCTGCCCATCGAGGAGATGGCCCGGCGCGGCGTGGACACCCTGCGCTACGGCCCCATGAAGCCGGTGGGCCTGACGGCTCCGGACGGGCGGCGGCCGTACGCGGTCGTGCAGCTCCGGCAGGAGAACCTGGCGAAGAGCCAGCTCAACCTGGTGGGCTTCCAGTCGCGCATGAAGTGGGGCGAGCAGCAGCGGGTGCTGAAGATGATCCCGGGGCTGGAGGAGGCCCGCTTCGTCCGCTTCGGGCAGATCCACCGCAACACCTTCGTCAACGCGCCTACCCACCTGGACAAGCATTACCGGGTGAAGGCCGAGCCCCGGGTCCGCCTCGCCGGGCAGATCACAGGTGTGGAGGGATATCTGGAGTCGGCGGCCACCGGGCTCGCCATCGCCCTCTACATCGCCCTGGAGCGGCAGGGGAGCCAGCCCGAGCCGTTCCCGGCCACCACGGCCCTGGGCGCCCTGGCGCGGCACCTGACCGAGTCCGATCCCCGGCACTTCCAGCCGGCCAACATCAACTACGGCCTGTTCGAGGAGCTGGGGGAGAGGTTCCGCAAGGCGGACCGCCGCGCCGCCTACGTCGAGCGCGCCCGGGCTTCTCTGGCCGCGTGGGCGGAGCGCAACGGCGTGCCGGCGGGGATCCCGGCCGAGGCCGCATGCGCCGGCTGATCCACCGCTACCTGGAGCACATCCAGGGGGAGCGCCAGCTCTCACCCGAGACCCTGCGCGCCTACGAGCACGACCTGATCATGTTCCTGGAGTTCCTCTCCCGGGACTTCCTGGGCAAGGAGCCGGACCAGATCCAACCCGGCGACGTGGACCCGCTGGCGGTGCGCTCCTTCCTGGCCGCGATGACCCGCCAGGGCCTGGCGAAGAAGAGCCAGGGGCGCACCCTCTCGGCGGTGCGGAGCTTCTTCCGCTTCGCCTGCCGCGAGGGGATCCTCCAGGCCAACCCGGCCCAGGGGGTGAAGACGCCCAAGGCGCCGAAGACCCTGCCCCGCCATCTGCGGCCGGGCGAGGTCGAGAGCCTGATCGAGGCGCCTTCCGGCGACGGGCCCATGGAGCGGCGGGACCGCGCCATCCTGGAGGTGCTCTACGCGGCCGGCCTGCGGGTCTCCGAGCTGGTGGGGCTCGACTGGCAGGACATCGACCTCTCGGCCCGGGTGCTGCGGGTCATGGGCAAGGGGAGCAAGGAGAGGATGGTCCCCTTCGGCCGGCCGGCGGCGGAGGCGTTGCGGGCCTGGCTGGAGGTCTGGGAGACCGCCCGCGGCGCCACGGACGACGGCGACGGCGAGCCGGTCTTCCTCAACCGCTTCGGCGGGCGGCTGACGGACCGCTCGGTGCGGCGGGTCATCGACCGCTGGGTGGACGCGGCGTCCGTGGCGCGGGGGGTGCACCCCCACACCCTGCGGCACACCTTCGCCACCCACCTGCTGGAGAACGGCGCCGACCTGCGGGCGATCCAGGAGCTGCTGGGTCACAGCTCGCTCTCCACCACCCAGAAATACACTCATCTGGAGGTGGAAAGGCTGCTCTCGGTCTACCGCGGCGCCCATCCGCGGGCGCGGCGGGACCGGGGTTGACCCCGGCTCCCCCCCGGCCGTGGTCCTGCTGTTACAATCCCCGGCCCATGGATACGTTTCGTTCGACGACCGTCCTGCTCGTGCGGCGCGATGGCAAGGTGTGCATGGCCAGCGACGGGCAGGTTACGATGAACCAGAACACCATCGTGAAGAGCGGCGCCCGGAAGATCCGGCGCGCCGGCAAGGGCAATGTTCTGGTGGGGTTCGCGGGCGGCGGCGCCGACGCGCTGGCGCTGTTCGTCCGCCTGGAAGAGAAACTCGAAGAATTCGGCGGCAACCTGGAGAGGGCGGTGGTGGAGCTCGCCAAGGACTGGCGGACGGACCGCGCCCTGCGGCAGTTGCAGGCCATGATCATCGTCACCGACAAGGACAAGAGCTTCTTCGTCTCGGGAGTGGGCGAGCTGATGCAGCCGGACGAGGATGAGCCGGTGCTGGCCATCGGCTCGGGGGCGAACTTCGCCCTCTCCGCCGCGCGCGCCCTCCTGCGGCACACGTCGCTCTCCGCGCCCGAGATCGTGCGCGAGGCGATGAAGATCGCTTCCGAGATCTGCATCTTCACCAACGACCGCCTCACCATCGAGGAACTTTGAGAGAAGCCATGACCATCCAGGTCTCCAGCGAGGCCACGACCGGCTTCGTGATCGACAACATGACGCCGCGGCAGATCGTCGCCGAGCTCGACAAGTTCGTGGTCGGGCAGCGGCAGGCGAAGCGGGCCGTGGCCATCGCGCTGCGCAACCGCTGGCGCCGGCAGCAGCTCCCGCCGGAGATCGCCGACGAGATCGCGCCCAAGAACATTCTGATGATCGGCCCCACGGGCGTGGGCAAGACGGAGATCGCCCGCCGTCTCGCCAGGCTCGCCAAGGCCCCGTTCCTGAAAGTCGAGGCGAGCAAGTTCACCGAGGTGGGCTACGTCGGCCGCGACGTCGAGTCGATGATCCGCGACCTGGTGGAGATCGCCGTGGCGATGGTCAAGGAGGAGAAGCGGGACGCCGTGCGCGAGGCCGCCGCGGCCCGCGCCGAGGACCGCCTGCTGCAGCTCCTGGTGCCGCCCCGGCCGGTCAACGCCTACCTGCGCCACGAGGAGGACAACGAGGACGAGCTGGCCTCGACCCGCGAGAAGTTCCGCGACAAGCTCCGCTCCGGCGCCCTCGACCAGCGGCGCGTCGAGATCGAGGTGGACGAGTCGTCCTATCCCAGTCTCGAGATGTTCACGCCGCAGGGGGTCGAGGAGGTGGGCATCAACATCAAGGATATGCTCCCCGGCCTCTTCGGCCGCAAGCGGAAGCAGCAGGTGACGGTGGCCGAGGCGCGGGAGATCCTGCAGCAGCAGGAGTCCGAGAAGCTGATCGACCGCACCCAGGTCTCCCGCGAGGCCCGCGAGAGGGTCGAGCAGGGCGGGCTGATCTTCCTCGACGAGATCGACAAGGTCGCCGGCCGCGAAGGGACCCGCGGCCCGGACGTCTCGCGCGAGGGCGTGCAGCGCGACCTGCTGCCCATCGTCGAGGGGACCAACGTCTCCACCAAGTATGGGATGGTCAAGACCGACCACATCCTGTTCATCGCCGCCGGCGCGTTCCACGTGAGCAAGCCGTCGGACCTCATCCCCGAGCTCCAGGGCCGTTTCCCCATCCGGGTGGAGCTCGACGCCTTGACCGAGCAGGACTTCGTGCGCATCCTGACGGAGCCCGAGACCGCGCTGACCAAGCAGTACTCGGCTCTGCTGTCCACCGAAGGGGTGCAGCTCGAGTACACCCCCGACGGCATCGCCGAGATCGCCCGCCTGGCCGTGGAGGTCAACTCCACGACCGAGAACATCGGCGCGCGGCGGCTCTCGACGATCATGGAGCGCCTGCTCGACGAGGTCTCTTTCGAGGCGCCCGACATGTCGGGCGTCGCCATAAAGGTGGACGCCGATTATGTCCGCCAGGTGCTCGCGGGCATCGTCAAGGACCAGGATCTCTCACGCTATGTCCTATAGAAAATTGGCGCTGGCCGCCCTCATGGCGGCGGCCGCGCTGGCTCCCCTCGGCTGCGGCAAGCAGGGGGACCCCGTTCCTCCCCTGCGCGCCGTTCCGGCTCCGACGACCGACCTAGCGGTTGTCCAGCAGGGGCCGCGGCTGCTCCTGAGCTTCAGCTATCCGCAGACCACCCCGGCCGGCGCGGCCCTCGAAGGCGTCACGGCCGTCGAGGTGCTGGAGGTCGTCCGCGAGGCGTCTTCGGACGGCAAGGCGGCCCCCATGGACCCCCGGCAGTTCAGCGCCGCCGCCAAGGTGACCCAGCGGCTGGCCGGCGCCGACCTGACCTCGGCCACCGAGGGCAGCCGGATCAACTTCCTGGTCCCCCTGCCCGCGGCCCCCGCCGGCGCGGCGCCGCAGGCGCGGTACTTCGCCGTCCGCACCTACGGCAAGGAAGAGGATCCGTCCGAGCTGTCGAACGTGGTCTCGGTGGTGCCGAAGGCGCCGCCGGCGTCGCCGCAGCAGATCACCACCACCGCGCGGGCGGACGGCATCCTGGTGGAGTGGTCGGGCGTCGAGGGCGCCGTCGGCTACAACATCTACCGCCGGGGAGCCCAGGAACGGGCGCACGGCAAGCCGCTGCACACGGCTGGCGCCCAGGAGCGGAGCTGGCAGGACGCCGCGGCGGCGTTCGGCCAGAGCTACATCTACGCGGTGACGGCCCTGTCGCAACTGGCGCCGCCTATCGAGAGCGCCATCGCCAGCGAGCGCGAAGTGCGCTACCAGGACCGCTTCGCGCCGCCGGCGCCCACCGAGCTGGTGGCGCTGGCCGAGGCGGGCCGCGTGCGCCTCGTCTGGCGGGCCAGCGAGGCGGAAGACGTGGTTGGATACGTCGTCTACCGGCGCGACGGCGACGGCGGCTTCGAGCGCGTCACGGCCCAGCCGGTGGAGAACCCTGAGTACACCGACACCGGGGTCGCCTCGGGGCGGGCCTATACCTACCGGGTCACGGCGGTGGATTCGGCCGGCAACGAGAGCGGTCCGGCCGAGGTCCGCGCCGCGGCGCCATGACGCGGTTCTTCAAGGTCTCCGGCAGCGGCAACGACTTCCTGGCCCTGGCGGAGCCCTCCGAGATCCCCTCTCCCGAGACGATCCGCGCCTGGTGCCGGCGCGGCGTCTCGGTCGGGGGGGACGGCCTGTTCGTGCTCCGCCGGGCGGAAGGCGGCGCCACCATGGAGTACTTCAACTCCGACGGTTTCCCGGCCGACCTCTGCCTGAACGGCACCCGCTGCGCCGCCCAGCTCGCCTTCCACCTTCAGTGGGCGCGGGACACGGTGAGCATCCGGACCGGGGCCGGCGCCGTCTCGGCCCGCCGGATCGACGACTCCCGCGTGGCCGTCGGCCTCCCGGCTCCGGCGGAGGGGCCGCGGGAGCTGACCCTGGAGATCGGCGGGACCGCTTACAAGGGTTACCGCATCGTGGTCGGGGTACCCCACTACGTGCTGCCCTGGCCGGCGGGCCTGGAGGGCGCGCCCGTGCGGGAGCTGGGCCGGGAGATCCGGCTTCACCCGACCTTCGGGCCGCCGGGGACCAACGTCAACTTCGTCCGTTTCCCGGCACTGGACCGTATGCAGATCCGTACGTTCGAAAGGGGGGTGGAGGACGAGACCCTCTCCTGCGGCACCGGCGTCCTGGCCGGCGCCGCCGTCGGCCTGGCGACCGGGGTGGCCCGGCTGCCGCTGCGCGTCGAGACCCAGAGCGGCTTCGAGCTGGAGGTGGACGGCGACTCGGCGCGGGGACGCTGGCTGCTGGCCGGCGACGCCCGGGTGGTGGCCGAGGGCGAGCTGCTCCCGGCAGCCCTGGCGGCCCCCGCCCCGCCGTCCTGGCTGCAGTAGATGACAGAACGGCGGAGGTTGGGTATTCTTCCGCCGCCTGCCTCCCCAAGCCTGGGCGGGCCGGATTCTTGCACGTCGGCAGAGAGCGGGAGGGCTGTGATGAGGAAAGCCTCTGGAGGAGACCTTCGCGTCGCCGCGATCGTGCCCGCGTACAATGAGGAAGCGACGCTGACCGAGGTCCTCTCGGTCCTGAAGTCCACCCCAGGCATCGACGAGATCCTCGTGGTCTCCGACGGCTCGACGGACGGCACCGTCGAGATCGCCCGCGGCATGGGCATGCGGACCATCCACCTGCGCCAGAACCAGGGCAAGGGGCGGGCGATGGCCGTCGGGGTCGCGCACACCGACGCCCCGGTCCTGCTCTTCGTGGACGGCGACATCACCAACCTCACGGGCGACCTGCTGAGCCGCCTCATGGAGCCGGTGCTCTCCGGCCGCTCCGACATGAACGTCGGCATCCGCAACCGGGGCCGGGTGATCAACGCGATCCAGGACAGCACCGGCCCGTTGCTGTCGGGCATCCGCTGCCTGCGCCGCAATATCTTCGAGGCCGTGCCGGACAGCCACCTGGAGGGCTTCGCCGTCGAGACCGGCCTCAACTGGGCCTGCCGCCAGCTCGGGTGCCGCACCACCACCACGGTGATGCACAACCTGAAGCACCTGGTCAAGGAGAAGAAGCGCGGCCTGATCCAGGGATTCCGGGCGCGGTATAAGATGTTCGGCGCCGTCTTCGGGGCCTTCATGGTGCTGCAGTTCAAGCAGCCGCCCCTGCGTCACGGGGTGCAGGCGGGCCCCGCGTTCAAACCCGAGCTCGAGTACATCAACTTCTAGATGCCCGAGAGAGACTTTCCCCCGGTCGAGGAGCAGATGGAGCTGCTCCGGCGCGGCAGCGTCGACCTCGTCGACGAGGCGCAGCTCCGCGCCAAGCTGGAGAAGTCCCGCAAGACCGGCAAGCCGCTGACGGTCAAGGCCGGCTTCGATCCCTCCTCCCCCGACCTCCACCTCGGCCACACCGTGCTGCTGCGCAAGATGCGGCATTTCCAGCAGCTCGGCCACCGGGTCGTCTTCCTGATCGGCGACTTCACGGCCCGCATCGGCGACCCGACCGGCAAGAAGGCCACCCGGCCGCAGCTCAACGAGGAGGAGGTGCAGGCCAACTCCCTCACCTACCAGCGGCAGGTCTTCCGGGTGCTGGACGAGAAGGAGACGGTGGTCGACTACAACAACCGCTGGCTCGGCCAGCTCGGCTCCCAGGGCATGATCCGCCTCGCCGGCCGCTACACGCTGGCCCGCATGATGGAGCGCGAGGACTTCCGCACCCGCTTCCAGGAAGGCCGGCCGATCCACCTCCACGAGCTGCTCTACCCGCTGGCGCAGGCCTACGACTCCGTGGCCCTCCAGGCCGACGTCGAGCTGGGCGGCCACGACCAGATCTTCAACCTGCTGGTGGGCCGGGACCTGATGAAGGAAGAGGGGATGGAGCCGCAGGTGGTCCTCACCGTGCCCCTGCTGGTGGGGCTCGACGGCCACGAGAAGATGTCCAAGAGCCTGGGCAACGCCATCGCCGTCGAAGACCCGGCCCGGGAGATCTACGGCAAGACGATGTCCATCCCCGACTCGCTGATGTGGGACTGGTACCTGCTCCTCACCGACCTGCCCCAGGCCGAGATCGCGGAGCGCCGCAAGAGGGTCGAAGAAGGGGAGCTGCACCCCAAGGGAGTCAAGCAGGAGCTGGCCCGGCGGCTGGCGGCCCAGTTCCACGGCGAGGAGGCCGCCGCGCAGGCGGAGGCCGAGTTCGAGAATGTCTTCGCCGGCGGCGGCGTGCCGGACGACGTGCCGGAGCGGGACCTGGATGGCTCCTGGCACCTCCTCAAGCTGCTGACCGCCGCCGAGCTGGCGCCGAGCAACGGCGAGGCGCGGCGGCTGGTCCAGCAGGGGGCCGTGTCCGTCGACGGCCGGCGGATCGACGACCCCTTCCTGGAGCTGGTCCCCAGACCGGAGCCCTACCTCTTCAAAGTAGGCAAGCGGCGTTTCGCCCGCATCCACCTGCGCTGAGAATTTAAAAAAGGTGGGCCGTCAAGCCGAGGGAAGGCTAGGAACGGCCCCGAGGGGATTGAGGAGTTTGTTGTTCCTTGATCCCGGATTATCACACGGCTGTAACATCACGGTCAATAGTGGTGCTACCACTTTGCTTCCGCCAGGCGCCGTACTAAGATATTTGAGCTTATGGGAAAAGTTCAATTTCCAGCCGCCAGTCTGGACGACACGCGCTCCGAGCTTTCCTCCCACGACCGCATCCTGCAGGCGGGCCGGCGGCTCTTCGCCGAAGACGGCTACGAGAACACCACCACCTCGGCCATCGCCCGGCTGGCGGGCACCAGCGAGTCCCAGCTCATCAAGCACTTCGGCAGCAAGGAAGGGTTGCTGGAAGCCATCTTCGACAAGGCCTGGCAGCGGATGGCGTTCGGCGTCAGGAACGTTCAGGAAGGCCCCGGCTCGCCGCTCGACAAGCTGCGGGCCCTGACGGAGCTCTTCATCTCGGGCCTGGAGAACGACCAGGCGATGCGGACCCTGATGCTCCTCGAAGGGCGCCGCATCCGGAAGCACGGCCACATGGTGCTGCTGACGCAGGGGTTCCAGCAGGTGCTCGGCATCATCGACAGCCTGCTGAAGCAGATGCGGGAGACGGGCGTGCTGCGCCAGGACCTCCACCCGCAAGCGGTCCGGTCGGCGATGATGGGCGCCTACGAGGGTCTGCTGCGCGACCAGGTTCTGGCCGTCCGCGCGAACAGCTTCCCGGCCGACTACGACGGGACCGAGCTGCGCGCCGCCTTCCGCGCCGTGCTCGAGTGCTTCCTGGTGCGCGCCGACGGCTGAGGCCGTATCATCCTCCCATGCTTCCCTTGCTGCTCGCGCTCTTCCTGGGGGCCGCGCCCTCCGATCCTCAAGCCCCCGTCCAACCGCTCCGCCTGGCCGGCCAGGCCTTCGGCCGCCCCATGGAGGTCGAGGTCCGGGACCTGCCGCGCGCGGCGGCCGAGGCGGCCATCCACCGCGCCTTCGCCGAGGCGGCGGAGATGGAGAAGCTGGCGGACCCGGTCCGTCCCGAGGGAGGCCTGGCGGTCCTGAACGCGGCCGCCGGCAAGGGCCCCCAGGCCGTGGACGCCCGCCTGCTCGCCGTGCTGGACCGCGCCTGGAACTTCTGCCTCTGGTCCGAGGGCATCCACGGTCCCCTGGGCCGCGGGCTCTATGCGCTCTGGGGCCTGCGCGCCGAGGTCCCGGAACCGCCCGCGCCGGAGCGCGTGGACGAGGCGAGACCCCTGGCGGCCTGCGGGCTCGTTGCCCTCGACAAGACCAAGAGCGCGGTGGCGCTGGCGGCGGGAGCGGGCCTGGACCTCTGGGGATTCGCGGAAGGCGCCGCGGTGGACCGGGCGGTCGAGGTCTTGCGCCAGCAGGGGGTGAGCAACGGATTCGTCCGCATCGGCCTGGTCTACCGGGCCTTCGGCCCGGGTCCCGCCGGCAAGGGATGGCCGGTGCGGCTGCCGCAGGTGCCGGGCCTGGAGGAGCCGCCCGGCCTGGTCCACCTGCGCGACCGCTCGCTGGCGGTGGCGGCGCAGTCGGACCATCCTCAAGGGACCGCCGGGCGCGCCGCCTATCTCAACCAGCGGAGCGGCCGGCCGGCCCAGGGCGTGCTGACCGCCGTCACGGTCACCGAGTTGGCCGCGGACGCCCAGGGGCTAGCGGTGTCGCTGCTGATCGTCGGCCCCCGCGAGGGCCAGCTCCGCCTGGGGTCCCTGCGTCCCCGGCCTTCCGTCCTCTGGTTCCTGGGCACCGGCACCGGCGCGCCGCTCCATGTGGACTACCGCTGGTCCGACGTCAGCCGCGCCAGGAAGTAGCCGCCGCCGGCGCAGAAGGGCGATGAGCAATGGGATCTGGTGCCCGAGGTAGGCCAGCAGCCACATCCCCGAGGTCGCGAGGTGGACGGCCACCCAGACCTTCCGCCACCCTTCGTCCACCGCGGTCTGGATGAGATAGCCCGAGACCACCATCGGCACCAGGGTCAGGAGGAGCGAGACGCCGCTCCGCCGCCGGCCCCGCACCCCCTGCCGGAAATGAGACCAGATGTGGCGCCGCCAGACCAGGCCGGCGGCGAACACCACCAGCGGCGCGAACAGCACGTGCAGGTGCTGAGCGTGGGGCTGCCATGGATGGTTGGCCAGCGCGTAGGGGTCGGCCGGCCGCGCGAGGTAGATCGTCCAGGCGTAGACCAGTCCCGTCCCTCCCACCAGGAGGTTCGAGACGTGGAGCATCCAGCGCTCGAAGGGGCTCATGACGTGCCTTTCCCGGCGACGACCTGGTGCAGGGCCAGCACCCGGCGGACCGCGTCGGTGGTGGCCCGGGCCGTCAGCGTGGCCCCGGTGACCGGGCGGATGTCGCGCTTGATCTGCAGGTCGGGCCCCAGGGCCTTGCCGCGGAATTGCTCGTACCAGACGCCCCGGGGCAGGTAGTCCTTCGGCTCGCCGAACGAGATCACCTCGATCCGCCCCACCTTCCCTTGCGGATCGACGACGATCATCAGCGTTTCGGGCAAGGTGCGGACGCGATGGGTGTCGAAATAGGCGGTGCCGGCCGGCTTGCCGGCACGGGTGGCCGCGTAGTAGTTGACCAGGGCGCTGGGCACCTCGGCTCCGGAGAGCTCCCTGGCGCGCCGCACCTGCTCCTGGGTGAGGAACGCGGTGCGCCGCGCCACCTCGCAGCCGGGGAACGCGAGCTTCAGGGCCTCGTCCACGGTGACGAAGACCTTGGCCCGCGCCCCTCCGGCCAGCAGGAGGAGCGCGAAAAAGACGGCGACCCGGCGGGCGCTAGAACACCCAGCCCAGGAGGACGTTGACGGTATCGACGCCGGTGCCAGCCTCGTTGTCGACATTCTGATAATCCGCCTTCAGAATCAGTTGCTCGATCGGCTTGAACGCCAGCCCCACGGTGAGGGTCTCGATGTCGTTGGCCGGGTTGGCGAGGTAGCCCGCGGGCACCTCGTCCTGGGTGTTGTACTCCTCCAGGCGGGCGTAGGGGATCAGGGCGCGGTCCCCTTCGCGGCCCGCGAGCAGGTCGTAGCCGAGTTGGACGTAGTATCCCTGCAGCGATTCGCCGACCGACCGGGTGCCGGTGAGGCCGAGGGCGCGGTTGAGCTCGGCCACGTCGTCGAGCTCGGCCTGGACGCCCAGGGCGCGGAATTCCAGCCCCCGCCAGCGCCACTCCAGGTGACCTTCGTAGAGGGTGGTGCCGACGTCGATGGACTCGCCCGCCGCGGTTTCCAGATCCTGGCCGGCGTTGCCGATGTAGGCCGAGCCCCCCACCAGCAGGCCCGGGACGCCGGTGTAGTCGAGCCGGCCCACCCAGGCGAAGTCGTCCGCCTTGGCGACGCCGCCGTTCTGGCGCCCGCCCCGCAGGCCGCCAGCCGTGAAGCCGCGGGCGTCGAAGCCGTTGACCAGGTAGGTACGGTAGGTGAAGGAGCCGGCGTCGCCGAACAGGCCGAAGCCGTTCTCGCGCCAGGTGCTCGGCAGGATCTGCCGCTCCAGCTCGGGGCGGTTGGCGCCGAGGAAGACCGTGGGCTCGTGCAGCTCGTTGATGAAGCCCATGGGGATCAGCACCAGGCCGGCCCGCACGTTCGCTTCGGGACGCCACAGGTAGTCGAGGTAGGCGAACTCCAGGGCCACCTCTTCGCCGGCGTGCTCGTACTCGACCTCGCTGTTGAAGACCCAGCGGTCGTTCCACTTGTAGCCGAAGTAGAGGATGGCGCGCAGCAGGTCGAATTCGGAGCTGCGGTCGGAGTCGAAGTCCTGGTAGCGCAGCTCGCCGTAGCCGCCGATCGAGACGCCCCGGTCGGTGCGGTAGACCTTGGAGGCCGCGGGGCCGAGGCCGTAGGTGCTCTGGTCGGCCGAGGCGGCCTCGCCGATGGTCAGCTTCTCGATCTCGCCGGCCAGGATCTCCAGCCGCCGCTCCAGCTCCGCCATGCGGTCCGCTTCACCGGTCTGGTCACCGCTCTTCATCGCCGCGATCTCGGCCCGGAGCTGCTCCACCTGGCGCTCCAGCTCGCGCAGCCGGTCTTCGCTGGAGCCCGTCTGCGCGTAGGCGGCGGCTCCAAAGAGCAATCCCAACGCCAGCAGCAGCGCCAGGCTTCTCAAGATCCTCCGTGTGGAAAAAGGCATGTAAGATCTCCTCAGGGCTTGCGGGACGTTGACGCGCCCCGCGGGTTCGGGAGGGCGGCGGGCGGAAACGGTTTGGCGCCGTGCCCGCCGTCCTCGGTCTGTTCAATCCCGGTACTCGATCCTCACTTCCGGAACCAGCGTTCTCAATCTTCCCTTCAGGCCCGGGCTGGCCCAGGCCTCCAGGCGGTCTCCGCGCGGCCGCAGCACCAGCGCCTCGACGCCGGGGTGGGATGCGGCCCACTCCAGGGCCCGCTCCGGACCCAGCACGTAGAGTCCCGTCGACAGGCAGTCCGCACGCAGCGGGTCGGCGGCCCAGACGGTCACGCTGCCGAAGTCCGGCGCCGGCTCGCCCGTCCGTGGATCCAGGATGTGCCGGCCCTGCTCGGACGTCCCCGAAGTCGAGACCGAGCCGCCGTCGATGGTCAGCTCGGCCACGGTCCGCTCCCTGCGGCGCGGGTCGGCCACGGGGACGCTCCAGCGCTCTCCCAGCACGGCCACCTGCCCGCCGAAGTCCAGGGAGGCCCGGGCCACGCCGGGGGACTTCGCCAGGGCGTCCAGCGCGTCGGCGAGGCCGGCCCCCTTGCCGAAGCCGCCTTCTTCCAGCACCAGATCGGACCGCTCGCGGACGGCGGCGCCGCCCTCCAGCCGCAGGCCGTACAGCCCTCCGGCCGCCACGGCGGCGCGGCGCTCCTCGTCGTCCGGTTGCCGGCCGCCGGAGCGCAGGCCCCAGGCCCGCACCAGGGCGCCGACGCCCGGATCGAAGGCCCCTTCGGTCTCCTCCCAGCAGAGCCGCGCCGACTCCAGGTCGGCGGCGAGGGCGGGCGAGAGGGGCATGGACCGGCCCGTGGGCGCGCGGTTCAGCCGCGCCAGCTCGGTGTCGTCCCGCCAGGTCGAGAGGCGGGCCTCGGCGGCCTCCAGGGCCCGGACCGCCCGCTCGCTCGCCTCCAGGGCCGTCTCCCGGTCCGTGGCCTCGACCGCGATCTCCAGCGAGGTCCCCATCAGCGCCACCCGGCGCTCGACGGTTGCGGTCCGCGGCATTACCGTGCAGGCGGCGCAGCCGGCGAGGAGCAGGCAGAGCGCGAAGGAGGGCCTCACGCCTCCACCTCCACGATGGGCCGCCCGTGGGGGCAGACGGTGGGATGGTCCAGGAAGGCGCTGATCTGGTCCTCGAAGCCGGCGGCGACGGGCGTTTCCCGGCCGCACTCCTCGTCGGGGCGGCGGTCGAGCGTGCGCTCGATCAGCACCTCGGCGAGGCGTACGCGCCGCACCACCGCCGCGGCCTCGGCCCGCCCGCGGTCGGTGAAGGCGATCCGGCCGTCCGCGTAGGTGAGCAGCCCCTCGGCCAGCAACTCGGCGACACCCCGGCGGGTCACCGGCACGCCCGTCCCGTCCTCTTCCAGGGCCTGCCAGAGCCCGGCCAGGATGCCCTGCAGCTCGAAGCCGCCGGGCTGCTCCACCTGGGCCAGGCGGCCGTGTTCCAGGCGGATCTCCCGGCCGGCGCGGGCCGCGATGCCGGGATCGTGGGTGACCAGGATCAGCGTGTGCCCCTGGTGGTGGAGGTCGGCCAGGAGCGACATCACGATGGCTTCGTTGACCGCGTCCAGGTTGCCCGTGGGCTCGTCCGCCAGGATCAGGGGCGGCTGGTTGATCAGCGCGCGGGCGATGCACACCCGCTGCTGCTCGCCGCCGGAGAGCTGGCTGGGCAGGTGATGGAGCCGCTCGCCCAGGCCTACCCGGCGCAGCGCCGCCTCGGCCTCGCCCCGGTCGGTCATGCTGTGGACGTACTGCGCCAGCATGACGTTCTCCAGGGCGGTGAGGTAGGGGATGAGGTGGAACTGCTGGAAGACCAGGCCGACCGTGCGCTGGCGGTAGCGCGCCAGCTCCCGGGCGCTCAAGGACGAGAGAGCCACGCCGCCGACCCGCACAGTTCCCGAGGTGGGGCGGTCCAGGCCGGAGAGGACGTTGAGCAGGGTGGTCTTGCCCGACCCCGAGGGGCCGGTCACCGCCACCCACTCCCCTTCGTCGATGGAGAGGGTCAGCTCGTCCAGCGCGCGGAGCGTCCCAAAACAGCGGCTCAGGGTCTCGACTTCGACCAGCGCCATGGAGGCCTCATTCACCCCGCAGGACCCGCGCGGCGTCCAGGCGTTCCACCCGGCGCAGGGCCACCAGCATGGAGGAGCCGACGACCAGCACCGCGGCCGTGACGGCGCCCGCGAAGCCGGTCCAGGTCAACGACAATCCGCCGCCGCCGCCCAGCAGCCGCTGCGCCAGGCTCCCGGCCGCCATCTCGCCCAGGAGCTGGCCCGCCGCCCCCGCCACCAACGCCGCCACGAGCAACTCGGCGGCCAGGAACCCGCCGACCCGGCGGCCGGTGTAGCCCAGGGCCAGGAGGAGGCCGATCTCGGTCCGGCGCTCCCCGATCAGGGCGGTGGTCGCCGCCCCCACCGAGAGCAGCGCCAGGAGGAAGGAGACGAAGCTGACCCCGGCCAGCACCAGGGTGAGCCGGCGCGTCAGGCGGGCGTCGGACTCGCTGACCCGGCGCAGGGGCGCGGCCTCGGCCCCTTCCACCCGCGACTCGATGCCGCGGGCGACCTCCTCCAGACGATCGGGATCGGCGCGGACCTCGACCCGCGTCAGGAGGGGCTCCCCGTAGCGCGCCGGGACGGCCGCCGCGGCGCCCTGCACTCCCGGGACCGTCCGGATGCGGGCCAGGGCGTCCGGCGGCAGCCCCGCCGGCCCGCCCACCTGCGGGCGGACGGTCAGGTTCGGGCCGAAGGCGGAGAGCTGGTCGCCCATGCGCTCCCCGGCACGGGACGAGAAGCCCGCCAGGGTCGCCACCGTGGCGGCCGCCACCGTCACCGCCGCGAGGATGAGGGCGAGCTGCCGGAAACGGCGCCGCAGGCTGGCGATCACCAGTCGGGCGACCATCAGGCGGTGGCCCTCTTGAGGATGTCGGCGGGATAGCGTTCGAGCGCCCGCGCCACCGGGACGAGGCTCGCCAGGACGGCGAGCAGCAGACCCAGCAGCGCCGCGAATGGCAGCAGGATGGGCATCCAGGGGACCGTCACTCCCAGGGCGCCGGCGCCCAGCAGCCGCCCGGCTACGAGTCCCAGCCCGCCGCCGGCGAGCCCGCCCAGGAGGCCGAGAAGGGCGGCCTCGCTGAGGAAGAAGAGGACGACCCGGAAGCGGGGCGCGCCGATCGCCACCATCAGCCCCGCCTCCAGCCGGCGCTCCAGCACGGTGGCGGTCATGGCCGCGGTCACGCCCACGGCGGCGCCGGCCAGGGCCACGACGGCGAAGGCGGTCAGGATGCCGCGCAGCCGGCCGAGCACCTGCGCCGTGGCCTCGGTGACGCCATAGACGATGCTCGTCTTCGCCTCGGGCAGGGCGAGGCCGATCTGGTGGGCGATGGAGGAGGGATAGGCCGTGCAGTACCAGGCCTCGTACTCCTCGGGGCTCATGCGCTCCGGATCGCGGCGCGCGTTGCCGGTCTCGGGATTGGTCAGGGCGAAGACCTCGGCGCGGGTGAACCGCCCCGGCTGGCCGCCCAGCCGCTGCACCGCGGCGAGCGGCGCGAAGGCCTGCTCGTCCTCCTCGCCGCCGCTGGCGACCAGACCGGTGACCCGCAGGGTGGCGCTTTGCGTGCCGAGGCCGGCCCGCAATTCGTCTCCGACGCGCAGCCCCAGCCGCTGCGCGAGCCGGATCCCCACCGCCACCTCGTTGGAGCCGTCGGCGGGCCAGCGGCCTTCCACCTTCAGGGTGGGGCGTGTCCGCGGCAATCCCGTGCGCCAGCCGCGCTCCAGCTCATGGTCGAACCAGGTGCCCACCAGGGGCGCCACGACGTCGCCCATCCGCACGCGCAGCGAGTGGAGCGGCGCCAGGGCCACGATGTTGTTGCGCCAGAAGATCTTCCGGATCTCCGCCAGGTCCCCGACCGGGAGCGTGCCGCCTTCCCGGGCGGGCGCCACGGTCAGGTTGGCGCCGTAGGAGCCCATCTCCGCCGCCAGCCGGTCCCCCGAGGCCAGCACCACCTCGGCCAGGGCGGTGGCGCCGAGGGTCCCCAGGGCCACGGCGGTGACCGCCAGCAGCTTCCTGCGGGTACCCCGGCGCAGCGACTCGGCGAGCAGGCGCGCGTACATCTCAGCCTCCGTGACCCTCGTGGGAGCCCGCCTCGGAGCCGAAGTGTTTCGCGCCGGCCGCGAGGTCGGCGCCCGACAGGACGAGGTCCCCGCCCTCCACTCGCGAGGCGAGGGGGAGCGGGTTGCAGCCGCCCGGCTGGCCGATGGTCGGCGGGTAGATGGCCGAGCCGCAGTGCAGGCAGGTGACGTTGACGCCTTCCTGGAAGTACCCCTTGGGTCCGCAGATGAGGCAGGCGTCGAAGGCCGTGGCATACGGACCACCCTCTTCGATCGGGATGGCGATGAAGCGGACCGCCTGCCCGCCGAGGTTCGCCTGGAAGCGCTCCATCTTCGTACCCTGGAAGGTCGAGAGCGGGATGCGCACCGCGCCGTCGGCCCCCACCGTCACCGGCGTGGCCGGCGACAGGGACGCGGGCGGCCGGGCGTACACGAAGCCGAGGCCGAGGGCGGCCAGGATGATCAGGCCCAGCGTCGCTCCCAGCGTCCGCGCGCGCGCCTGCCGCTGGCTCCCGGCCCGCTCCAGGCGCGCCGCCGCGCCGGCCGCCGCCGGCGCCTCCTCCCGCTGCCGGCCGGGGATGATCAGCATCAGCAGCGGCAGGGCCAGCACCGCGGCGATGAAGAAGAACTCGTTCTGCACCAGCGGCCCCACCGTGGCCATCGTCCTCTCGTTGGCGGGCAGCCAGCCGGCCTCGGACAGCTCGTGGTACCCGTTGATCAGGAGCTGGAGGACGAAGATGGACAGGGCGATGCCGGTGATCTTGAAGAAGCGTCCGAGGTCGATCCGCAGGCTGCCGCGCACGAACAGCACGCCGAAGGCGATGGCCAGAGCCAGTCCTACCAGGACGCCCAGCACCGCCATCAGGCCGCTGGTGGTGAGCGACAGAGCCGAGAGGAACAGCACCGTCTCGACCCCCTCGCGAAAGACCATCAGGAAGGTGAACAGGAAGAGCCCCGCCCAGACCGAGCCGGCGTTCTCCCGCTGGAGGATGCGCCCCAGCGACCCCTTCATCTCCCCGGCGATGGCGTGCGAATGCCGCCACATCCACACCATCATCGAGCCGACGATCAACGCCGAGCCGAGATAGAGGACGCCTTCGAAAGCCTCCTCGTTGACCGCCCAGCGGTACAGGGCGAAGGCGCCGGCCAGGCTGGCGGCCGCCGCCACGCCGATCCCCCAGTCCACGGCCCCGAGGTAGCGCTCGTACCCCTCCCGGCGCAGGAAGACGACGATGATGCCCACCACCAGGGCCGCTTCGACCCCCTCGCGCAACGTGACGATCAACGCCTCAAGCATGGACCCTTCTCTCCCCGGACGGCGCCTGCGCGCAAAGGTTGCAGAGGCCGGCGATCTGTAGTGTGTGACGGGTGGGAACGAAGCCGTGGGCGCGGCAGATCTCCGCCTGCAGCGCTACAATGCCGGGGCTGACGAACTCCACGACCCGGCCGCAGCCGGTGCACACCAGGTGATCGTGCTGCTGGCCTGCGTGCATGTGTTCGTAGAGGTAGCCCCGCCCGGTCAGCCGCTGCTTGCGGGCGAGGCCGCTCTCCACCAGCAGGTCGAGGTTGCGGTAGACCGTGGCGCGGGAGATCTTCAGGCCCCGCGCCTTCATCGCCTCGAGCAGCGCCTCGGCGTCGATGTGGTCGTGATGGGAGAAGATCTCGTCGAAGAGCGCCAGGCGCTCGCCGGTGACGCGTTGCCCCCGGTCCCGCAGGAACCGGAGGAACTGTTCCTTCTCACGAACGTTGGTCATGGCGCTTTATTGAGACTTCGTCTCAAGTCTAGATTTATTCTGGACCGATTTGGTACGCTTTGTCAACGGGCCATTGGGTATAGAACCTGCAACCCGAGAAGTCATGAGCTCGCCCTACCCCTATGAACGTCCCCCGGAAGCGGAGACGGACGAGATCCCGGTTGCGCCGGCCACAGACATCGAGCCGCGCGAGCTGCTGCCTCTCGAGATCCGCGTCGAGCCGCGCCCGCCGCTGCCGCTCGGCGCGCGCATCGGCATCTTCATCCTCGGCTGGGTGCTGATCCTGGTCGGTGTGGCGGGCCTGGTGCTGCCCGGCATTCAGGGGGTCTTCACCATCGTCCTCGGCGCCGCCCTGCTCTCCCTGGACAACCAATTGGTCTACCGCGGCCTGCGCAAGGTCTTCGCGCGCTGGCCCCATCTGTGGCACAAGGTCGAGCACTTCCGCGAGAAGGCGCACGACCGGGTGCACGGCTGGTTCCACCGCCGCAAATGAAAAACGGCCGGCGTTGCCGCCGGCCGCTTCCCGTCATCCCGCCGATCTCTACTGGCGCTCTTCGAGCGGCACGAACGACCGCTTGGTGGGGCCGGTGTAGATCTGCCGCGGCCGGTTGATGCGGGTCGAGGGATCGCTCTGCATCTCCCGCCAGTGGGCGACCCAGCCCGGCATGCGGCCGAGCGCGAACATCGCCGTGAACATGTTGGTGGGGATGCCCATGGCCCGGTAGAGGATGCCGCTGTAGAAGTCGACGTTCGGATAGAGCTTACGGCTGATGAAGAACTCGTCCTTGAGGGCGACTTCCTCCAGGCACTGCGCGATCTCCAGCAGCGGGTCGTGGCTGACGCCCAGCTCAGCCAGCACCTCGTCGGCCATCTTCTTGAGGATCTTGGCGCGCGGGTCGAAGTTCTTGTAGACCCGGTGGCCGAAGCCCATCAGGCGGAAGCCCGAGGCCTTGTCCTTGGCGAGCCCCACGTACTTCTTGTAGTCGCCGCCGTCGTCGCGGATGCGCTCCAGCATCTCGATCACGGCCTGGTTGGCGCCGCCGTGCAGCGGGCCCCAGAGGGCGCCAGCGCCGGCCGAGACCGAGGCGTACAGGTTGGCCTGGCTGCTCCCCACCATGCGCACCGTCGAAGTGCTGCAGTTCTGCTCGTGGTCGGCGTGCAGGATGAGCAGCAGGTCCAGCGCGCGCTCCTCCACCGGCCGCGCTGCGTAGTCCCCGGAGTCCGCGAACATCATGCGCAGGAAGTTGCCCGGGTAGCTCAGGTCCTGGCCCGGCTCGACGGCCGGCTTGCCGGCGTTCCGCCGGTAGGCGGAGGCGGCGATGGCGGGCATCTTCGCCAGGATGCGCGTCATGTCGAGATCGGCGTGTTCCTTGCCGCCGCTGTCGGGGTAATACGCCGACAGCGCGGAGAGCACGGCCGACAGCATCGCCATCGGATGGCCGTCCCGCGGGATGCCTTCGTAGATCTTCCCGACTCCTTCGGGGAGCCGGGCGTGCTCGCTCAAGCCCGCCTCGAAATCTTTGAGTTGCCGGGCGTTCGGCAGCTCGCCGTAGAGCAGCAGGTAGCTGACCTCGGTGAACCGCGCCTGCTCCGCCAGCTCCTCGATGGGATAGCCGCGGTAGCGCAGGATCCCCAGATCGCCTTCGATGAACGTGACCGCGCTTTCGCAGGCGCCGGTGTTGCCGTAGCCCGGATCCAGGGTGATGGCGCCGCTCTTGGAGCGGAGCTGAGAGATATCGATACCGACCTCACCCTCGGTCCCGACGGTCACCGGCAGCTCGAGCTCTTTGCCGTCCAGCACGAGCTTCGCCGGCCCCGGCGCGGTCGCGACGGCGGCGGATTCTTCGACTGCATCCTTGGTTTGCTGGGACATCAGGTCTCCCCTCGACCGACACTTCGCGCCCCGGAGAAGGGCGCGTCGCCGGATTCTATCGCCTGCCTTCTCGGGGGTGCAAGAAAACCGCCAGAGCGGCTTCCTACAGCTCGCGCAGCGCCGTCGCCACCGGCAGGCGCGCGGCCCGGATGGCCGGGAACAGCCCGCCGATCAGCCCCATCAGGAGCGAAAAGACGAGGGCCTGCGCCAGCAGGCGCGGGGTCACCGCGAAGGAGAACGCCACCTGGCTGAAGCTGGCCCAGTTCATGGTGGCGGCCTGGTAGCCGTTGAGGACGAAGTAGGCCGCGGCGGCGCCGACCGCGCCGCCGATCAGGGCGAGCAGCAGCGACTCGGCCAGCACCGAGACGACCACCGGGCCGCTCTGGAACCCCAGGGCCCGCAGCGTCGCGATCTCCCGGGTGCGGGCGGAGACCGCCGTGTACATGGTGTTGAGCGCTCCGAAGATGGCGCCGAGGCCCATCAGGAAGGCGATGCCGAAGCCCAGGCCGGTGATGATGCCATAGAGGAGCTGCGACTGCTCGGCGTAGTAGTCCGTCTCGCGCACCACCTTCACGTCGAGGCGCGGGTCGGTCGTCAGGGCGTCCTTGAAACGTTTGAACGCCTCCGGCGACTCCAGCTTCGCGTAGACCGACTGGAAGGTGCTGCCCCGCCGGTAGGCGGGCTGCAGCACGCCCACGTCGCACCAGATCTCCGACTCCGAGAGCGCGCCGCCGGCGGCGAAGATGCCGACGACGGTCCACTCGCTCTCTCCCCAGCGCAGCCGGCTCCCCAGGTCGAGCCCCGCGAACTCGGCCGCCGCGGCCTTGCCTACGATGACCTCGTTGCGGCCGGGCTGGAAGGTGCGGCCCTGGATGATCTCCACCTCTTCGCGCACCTGGAACGCCGCCGGCTGCACGCCCCGCAGGGGGACGTTGGCGTCGGTCCCCGTCGAGCGTTTGGGGACGTCCACCACGACGTAGAGCTCGGACGAGGCCACCGGGCCCTGCCCGCGCAGCACGCCGGGCGCCTCGGCGATGATCCGGGTCTCCTCCCGCTGGATGCCGCTCATCATCTCGGAGTCGCTGCCGGCGCGGAGGACGACCGCCGTGTCCGGCGACGCCGACGAGGTCATGGTCTTGAGGAAGCCCTCGGCCATGGAGAGCACGGCCACGAAGACGGCCACCACGCCCATGACACCGAAGGCCGCCGCGGCGGAAGCGCCGCGCCGCTGTCCGATCGTGCGCAGGTTGAGCGCGGTCACCGCCGCCACCTGTGAAAGCCACTGGAACATGCTCATGCCCTCCGTAGCGCCTCGACGATGCGCAGCCGCATGGCCTGGACGGCCGGCAGCGTGCCGGTCACCAGCCCGAGGGCGAGCGTCAGCGCCGCTCCCAGGGCGACGTCCCGCCCCGGGAAGAAGAAGACGGGCAACTGCCCCTTGGTGGGGTCGCCCAGCCCGGTGATCAGCCCCCACGCGATGGCCAGCCCGAGGGCGCCGCCGAGGACCGACAGCAGGCACGACTCCGCCAGCACCAGCCCCAGCACCTGGCCGTGGGAGAAGCCCAGGGTCTTCAGCACGCCGATCTCGCCCGTCCGCTCGCGGACCGACTGCGCCATGGTGTTTCCCGCCACCAGGAGGATGGTGAAGAAGACGGCGGCGAGGATGAACGTCACGATCTTGCCGATGCTGCCGACCTGGTTGGCGAAGGACTGCGCCAGCGCCTTCTCGGTCTGCGTCTTGGTCTCCGCCGGCGAGTTGGCGAACAGGACGTCGATCCGTTCGGAGATCTCCTGCGCCCGGGCGGGATCGGCGATGCGCAGGCCGTACCAGCCGACGAGCCCGAGGTCGCCTCCCACCCCCTCGTCCAGGTAGTCGTAGTGGAAGTACATCCCGGACGTATCCGTCGCCTTCTTCGCGCCCTCGTAGATGGCCGAGATGTTGAAGTCCCAGATGTCCGTGCCGTCCGGATGCCGGTAGGCCACGGCCTGGATGGGGATCTTGTCCCCCACCTTCCAGCCGAAGCGGTCGGCGGTCACCCGGCCGACGATGGCGCCGGACCGGTCCGCCATCCAGGCCTTCTTCCGCTCCTCGCTCAGCACATACTCGGGATAGAGGTCGAGGAAGGTCTCGGAGTCCACCGCCATCTGCGCGAAGAAGTTCTTGGGGTCCTGGTAGACGCCGCCGAACCAGTTCATGTGGGTCACCCGCTCGACCCCTTCCACCGCCGCGATGCGGTCCTTGTAGGAGATCGGCAGCGGCTGGATGATCGCCACCTTGTGGATCGTCAGCAGCCGGTCGGCGCCGCTGACCTCGACGCCGCCGCTGAAGGCCATCCGGATCGCCGCCAGGTAGCCGAACAGGATGAAGGCGATGGTGACCGCCGCCACCGTCAGGATGGAGCGCACCTTCTTGCGCTTCAGGTTGCTCCACAGCAGGGGGAGGTACTTCATGCCGCCAGCTCCGAGACCAGATTGCCCTTCTCGAGGTAGACGGTGCGCCGGGCGCGGGCCGCGGCATGGGGGTCGTGCGTGACCATGACGATGGTCTTGCCGTGATCCCGGTTGAGGGCCTGCAGCAGGTCCAGGATCTCGTCCCCCGACTTGCGGTCGAGGTCGCCGGTCGGCTCGTCGCAGAGCAGCAGCGTGGGGTCGGTGACGATCGCCCGCGCGATGCCCACCCGCTGCTCCTGGCCGCCGGAGAGCTGCCGCGGGAAGTGCCTGGCGCGCTCCGCCAGCCCGACCACCGCGAGGGCGGTCGCCACGTGCTTCCTGCGCTGCGCCGCCGACAGCCTGGTGAGCAGCAGCGGCAGCTCCACGTTGCGCTCGGCGGTGAGCACCGGCAGCAGGTTGTAGAACTGGAAGACGAAGCCGATGTGCCGCGCCCGCCACCTGGAGAGCTGCCCGTCGGAGAGCCGGCTGACGGGCTCGCCCGCGACCTCGACGGTCCCCGAGGTGGGCCGGTCGAGCCCGCCGATCAGGTTGAGCAGCGTCGTCTTGCCCGATCCCGAAGGACCCATCAGGGCCAGGAAGTCGCCCCGCGGGATCTCGAGGCTGATGCCCTGGAGGACATCCACCTTCTCGCTGCCGCGCCGGTATTCCTTATGGACGTTCTGGACGCGGACCAGCGTTCCGTTCTGCTCCATCGTTGCCTCCTGTCGATTCATTCCGGGACGAAGACCGGATCTCCGTCCTTCAGCTCCGCCGGGCCTTCGACGACCACTTGCTCGCCGCCGCCGAGCCCGGAAATCACCACCGCTTCGTCGCCGGGAGCGGGGCTCAGGGTCACCGCCAGCCGCTCCACCTTCTCCCCGCGGACCACGAACACGACGTCGCGGCCGCCGTCCTTGCGCACCGCCGCCCGCGGGATCACCACCACCCGCGCCGGCGCGGCCCCGGCGGCCGGCTCGTCGCCCAGGAAGGCGACCTTGACGCCCATGTCGGGCAGGATGCGCGGGTCCAGCGCCTCGAAGGCCAGGCGCACCCGCACCGTCGCCTTCTGCCGGTCCGCCGTGGGCACGGGCATGATGACCCGCGACGGGATCCGCCAGTCGGGGTAGGCGTCGAGCGTCGCCGTGGCCTTCTGTCCCGGGCGGACCCGCTGGATGTAGCTCTCGTTGACGTCCACTTCGATCTCCAGCGACCGCATGTCCACCAGCGTGCAGATGCCGGTGCGGGTGAAGCCGCCGCCGGCCGAGACCGGGGAGATCATCTCGCCGGGCTGGGCGTCCTTGCTGACGGCCACGCCGGAGAAGGGGGCGCGGATGACGGTGTCCTCGACGTCCTGGCGCCGCAGCGCGACCTCGCGCTCGGCCACCGTCACCTCCTGCCGTCCCACGTCGAGCCGGGCCGCGAGCGAGTCCACCTCGGCGTCGGCGGTGTCCGTCTGGGCCTGGGGCGTGACCCCCTGCTCCTGCAGCCGCCGCATGCGCCCCTGGTTCAGCTTCGCCTCGCGCAGCCGCACCTCGGTCTCGGTCAGTCCCCGCCGCTGCGCGTTCAGCCGGGCCTCGGCCAGCGCCAACTCCTTGCGGGCGATCGAGTCGTCGAGACGGGCCAGCACCTGCCCTTCCCGGATCTCCATCCCTTCCTCCACCAGCACCTCCATCACCTTGCCGGTGATCTTGGAGGAGACCGTGGCCTGGCGGCGGGCGGTCACGTAGCCGGAGGCGTTGAGCACCGCGCCGGCCGCCGCGGCCGATCCCCCTTCCCGCACCTGCGCGGCCGCCGTCCTGACCTCGGCCGGACGGGGGCGGGCGAGCCACCACCACCCGGCGAGCCCCAGCAGGGCGATCACGGCGAGGATCGCCCAGAGGCGGCCCCGGCCCGTTCCGGCCTCCGCGTCCGAGCGGTCGATGCGCAAGTCGTCCAGCGAGGGCTTCTCCGACACCATACCGCTCCTCTCCTCCCCGAGGGTGACTCCGGGACCCGAAAGATTTCGTCGCCAGGGATTCTAGCCGACTCGCGTGACGGAGTCGGGTCAGCGTTCGAAGATGGCGCAGGAGGTCTCCGTCTCCCACACCTCCACCCGCGCCACCCGCACCCGGTCCTGGTCCGCCAGCCGCCGCTCCACCTCCTCGTAGACGTACTGGGAGAGGAGCTCCGCCGTGGTGTTCCGCTCGTCGAAGGGCGGAATGTCGTTGATCACCCGGTGGTCGAACGGCCCCACGATCTCCCGCATCATCGCCTTGAGGTCGGCGAAGTCGAGGACCATCCCGAGCTCGTCCAGCCGCTCGGCGCGCAGGTGGACCCGCACGCGGTAGTTGTGCCCGTGCAGGTTCTGGCACCCGCGGGTGTGGCCCCGGATGGCGTGGGCGGCGGAGAAGGGGAAGTCCTTGAAGATCGTGAACATGGCCGCCCTCATCGTGTCGCCGGGGGCGGAGGGAGTCAAGAGGGGGAAGCCCGGAACGGCGTCCGGCGTCCTGAAGAGAGGTCGTCTCCCCCGAAAACCCCGGAAAATCGGAGGACGCCTCCGGCCACGGCAGAGGACGATTCGAAATATTTTTCCCGGCGGCACCGGCGGCTGTGCGAAAAATCGATCACTACCTGTCTATAAATCCATCCGGAACGTGATCCAAGCTTTCGAATCGGAACGCCAAAATCCCGTTCAATTTCCCGGATGAGGGACGGAGCGCCGAAAAATCGTGACGGAACGCGGGAATCCTGGGGCGGCCCCAAGCCCGGTGCTCTCGCGGAGGGCTCCTCACGCCGTTCCTACGATCCATCGGATTGGATCGGCCACGATCCTGGGAACAGCCGCCGAATCGATCAAACCCCAGGAAAACAACGGTATTCATGATCGATCATGCTCGCTAAATCAATCCGGCACGGCCATTGCTCTTGCCGGTAATCGTAGTTGATCGCAGCGGAAGGAGGTGAAGCCTGACGGCCGAGTCAACGAAGGCATATGCGATCTCAAGGGGGGCACCACAAGACTCTGCAAAAGGAGGCTTGATCTCATGAAATGGCATCTGATTTCAAAGCGCGCGCTCGTGATCGCCGTAGTGCTCCTGGGCCTCGCCCTGCCGGCATTCGGCCAAGTGCAGAGCGGCAATATTCATGGCATCGTGCTCAGCCCTGACGGCGCCCCCCTGGCCGGCGTCACAGTCACTCTGACGGCTCAGCAAGGCAGCGCCGGCACCCTTTCCCAGCCGACCGACAAGAACGGCAGGTTCCGCTTCCTCAGCCTTGCGCCCGGGACCTACACGGTCAAAGCAGAGGTCCAGGGGTTCACTCCTGCCGAGGCCAGGGACCTCGCGGTCAACGTCGGACGCAATACCGCCGTCGAGATCACGCTGGGGTCCGAGGTCATTACGGACATTCTCGACGTCACCGCCGAGGCGTCCCGGGCTCCCCTGTTAGACCCACGCCGGAACGGCCCGAGCGAGGCGATCACTCTCGAGGACCTGGAGAAGATTCCCACCGCTCGCGACCCCTGGTCCGTCCTGCAGACGGTTCCAGGCGTGCTGATCGATCGCGTCAACGTCGGAGGCAACGAGAGCGGCCAGCAGGCCCAATACTCCGGCCCCGGCTCCACCAGCGCTCAGGCGGTATGGGCGTTGGACGGCGTCACGATCACAGACATGTCCGCCATCGGTTCCTCGCCGGCCTATTACGACTTTGACGCCTTTACGGAGATGCAGGTGACGACCGGCGGCAGCGACGCTTCGATCGCTACCGGTGGCGTCGTGCTCAACATGGTGACCAAGCGGGGAACCAATGAATGGCGCGGCTCAGCGCGCTACTACAAGACGGACGACAGCACCCAGGCCGACCTCTCGTTCGACCGCGGCGACCTCGGCCAGGCCGGCGAGTGGAACAACGGCAACGCCCAGGACGAGTTCACGCAGGGCAACCGGATCGTCCAGAACGCCGAATGGGGGGCGGAGATCGGCGGACCCGTCGTCAGGGACCGCCTCTGGGTCTGGGGCGCCTACTCCGACCAGGACATCCAACTGCTGACCATCGACGACTTCAGCGACGACACCGTCCTGGAGAACTGGAACGTCAAGCTTAATGCCCAGCTCACGCCGAGCAACTCGGCCACGGCCTTCGCGTTCCACAGCGACAAGATCAAGACCGGCCGCAACGCCGGCCCGCTGCGCCCCCAGGAGACTACCTGGAACCAGTCCGGCTTCGGCGACAACCCCACGACCTGGAAGGTGGAGGACACCCAGCTCTTCGGCAGCAGCTTCTTCGTCACCGGTATGTATTCGGTGGTCAACGGCGGCTTCCAACTCGCGCCCCAGGGCGGCGAGGCCCTGCCGTTCAACGACCGCGAGCTGATCTGGCACAACAGCTTCCTGCTCAACCAGGTCGACCGTCCCCAGGAGCAGCTCAAGGCCGACGCCGCGACCTTCTTCAACACCGGCGCCCTCTCCCATGAGCTGAAGTTCGGGGCCGGCTACCGGTCGGTCGAGCAGTCGTCCCTGTTCCACTGGCCGGGCGGCGGCGTCGAGCTCACCGTGCCACAGGACAACAATCCGGCGAACGACCTGTACCTGCTCTTCCTCGCCCGGGACGCCACTCCCAAGATCGAGACGGAGTACACCAACGTCTACGCGCAGGACACCTTCGCGAAGGGCAACTTCACCGCCAACCTCGGCCTGCGCTACGACCGGCAGGGCGGCCAGAACCAGGCCTCCCGCTCGGCGGCCAACCCGATCCTCCCCGAGGTCCTGCCCGAGGTCGACTACGCGGGCGGCGACATCGGCTTCACCTGGGAATCGATCACTCCCCGCCTGGGCCTGACCTACGCGCTGGGGGCGGAGCAGAAGACCCTGCTGCGGGCCAGCTACTCGCGGTTCGCCGACCAGCTCGGCACCGGCATCGCCGGCTGGCTCAACCCTCTCGGCGGCGTCGGCTACGGCGTGTTCCTCTCCTACAATGCCGGCGGCCCGAGCATCGAGCCGGGCGAGATCGGTCCGTTCCTCGGCTACGCCGGCAGCATCAATCCGGAGACGGGCGGCACGCTGCTGAACAACGCCCTCGATCCCGACCTCGAAGCGCCAATCACCGACGAGGTGCTGCTCGGCATCGAGCACTCCCTGCGGCCGGACTTCGTGGTCGGATTCAACCTCAACTACCGCAAGTACACCGGCATCCTCGAAGGCGAGTTGCTGGTGTTCGACGGCGAAGACTCGCTCGACCAGGTCGGCCGGCCGCACCGTCGGGAGGACTACATCGAAGCCGAGCCCGTCACCGTCACCGCGCCCGACGGCCGGCAGTACACCCTCCGCTACTGGGAGCTGCGGCCCGGCCTCACCACCCGCGACGGCTTCTACCTGGAGAACGGCGACCGCGAGCAGGAGTTCAAGGGCGCGTCCGTCGTGTTCAACAAGCGCCTCGCCAACCGCTGGATGATGCGCGGCAACGTCTCCTGGCAGGACTGGACCTGGAACGTGCCCGACAGCGAGAACGAGGATCCCACCAACGTCGTCGGCGGCGGCAACGTGGACGGCTCCGACGTCCTCCAGAACTCCGGCAACGGTTCGGGCCCCAAGGCCCAGGTCTTCATCAGCAGCGGCTGGTCCTACAGCCTGACCGGCATGTATCAGATCGCGAACGACAGGCCGTGGGGCTTCAACGTCGCCGCCAACGTGAACGGCCGTGAGGGGTATCCGCTCCCCTACGTCGCCCGGATCGCCCGCGCGACGATCACCGACGTGCCGGGCGCGGGCGTCTCCATCCCCGTCGATGCCGACGCGAGCGCCTTCCGCTACGACGACGTCCACGTGCTCGACCTGCGGGCCGAGAAGGAATTCGCCTTCAGCGACTTCGGCCTCACGGTGGGCCTCGACGTGTTCAACGCTCTCAACGAGTCCTACGTGCTGCAGCGGCAGGGCGTGCTGGGCCTGGACAACTCCGACCACGTGCTGGAGGTCCTGAGCCCCCGCGTCTACCGCCTCGGCGCGCGGATCAGCTTCCGGTAAGGAGCGAGGACGTTCTCATGAGCTGGAGAAGCGTGAACATCGACGACGAGTTCCGGGAGCGGCGGCTGGCCGAGCTGCTGGCCGCCGCCTCCTCGCTGCAACGGCAGCTCGCGGCGCTCACGGGTCCGGCGGAACCCGAAGCCCCCTTCCGCCGCCTGGCCGTGCGCAACAACGGGCACGTGCTGTTCCTGGCACCCGAGGAGATCGAATGGATCGAGGCGGCGGGCAACTACGTGCGCCTCAACGCGAACGGGGAGTCCCACCTCCTGCGCGAAACCATGTCGGGCGTGGAGTCGAAGCTGCCGCGCGAGCGGTTCCTGCGCATCCACCGTTCGGCGATCGTGAATCTGGAGAAGGTCCGCGAGCTGGTGCCAAGCCCCCACGGCGACTTCGTCGTGGTCTTGCGCGGCGGCAAGCGTCTCCCTCTCAGCCGCGGCTGCCGCGAGCGTCTCGAAGAGGCGCTCGGGACGGCCTGACCTTCCGCCGGGGTTTCCTCTCCGGCCCCCCTCCCACCTCCCGCAGGGGCGGGGATTCGATTCCCGCCCCTGCCCCCGCCTTCTTATTGCCCCGGTTATTGCGCCCGTTCCACCCGCACGTCCACGTCGCCGTCGCGGTCGCGGGTCACGATGACCTGGATGGGGTTGCAGCAGACCTCGCAGTCCTGCACCAGCGTGCCGTAGACGTCCGGCTCGAAGGACATCTCGATCCGCTCGCCGCAGTAAGGGCACTGGATCTCGACGTCGTCCGCCCAGTAGCCGTCGTGCTCCCTCATGACGTCCAACCTCCCTTGCGGCCGAGCTTCGCCACGATGTCGAGCTCCTTCTTCGTGACCGGCTGCACGGAGAGGCGCGAGCCCTTCTGCGTCACCATCATGTTTTCGAGCCCCCGCGTCTCCTTGAGCACCGCCAGAGGGATGATGTCGGGGAACTTCTCGACGAAGCGGATGTCCACCATGTACCAGGTGGGGTTCTCCGGATCGCTCTTCGGATCATGATACTTGTGCCCTTCCTGGAAGGAATACGGATCGGGATATCCCTCGCGGGAGATCTCCGCGACGCCGGTCACTCCCGACGGCTCGGCGTTGGACGCGTAGAAGAGCACGCCGTCCCCCATCTTCATGTCGTCTCGCATGTAGTTGCGCGCCTGGAAGTTGCGGACGCCCTCCCAGGTGGTCGTGCCGTCCCGCTCCAGGTCGTCGATCGTGTACGCCTCGGGCTCGCACTTCATGAGCCAGTAACGTTTTGCTCTAGGCATTCTTCACCCCCGCAGCATCTCCAACAGCTCTTCCCGCGTAAAGATCTTCGCCAGGTGCGGATCGTCCTCCTGGACGACGCTGGCGGCGATCCGGCGCTTCCTCTCGATGATCGCCCCGATCTTCTCTTCCAGCGTTCCCTCGGTGACCAGCTTGAAGACCTGGACGGCCCGCTTCTGGCCGATGCGGTGGACGCGGTCCGTGGCCTGGTCCTCGCGCGCCGCGTTCCACCAGCGATCGTAGTGGATCACCACCGAGCCGGCCACCAGGTCGATGCCGGCGCCGCCCGTCTTCAGGGTGCTCAGGAAGACGCGGCAGTCCGGATCGTGGTTGAAGCGGTCTACGATCCCGCCGCGATTGACGCTGCTCCCGGTCAGGCGGACCCAGCCCACGCCCAGGCCCGCCAGGTGGCGCTCCATCAGGTCGACCATCCCCAGGAACTCGGTGAAGACCACCACCTTCTGGCCGCTGTCCAGAGACTCCTCCAGGAGCTCCCGGTAGAGATCCCATTTGCCGGAGGCCAGCTCCTCCGCCCCCTCGATCACCAGGGCGGGATGATCGCAGATCCGCTTCAGCAGGGTCAGCAGGGCGAAGACGTGGATGTAGGGGAGAGGACCGTCCGCCGCCGACTCGATCTGCCGCGCCAGCTCCGCGCCCTGGCCGGCCACCGCCTCGCGGTAGAGCCGCACCTGGTCCTCCGAGAGCTGGCAGGTGCGCAGGTCCTCGATCTTCTCCGGCAGCTCGTCCAGTACGGTCGACTTCAGGCGCCGGAGGATGAACGGCGAGATCACCCGGCGCAGCTCGGCGAGCGCATCCGCTTCCATCTCCCCCTGCTCCATGGGACGGTTGTAGCGCTCGTCGAAAGCGGCGTCGGTCCCCAGGTAGCCGGGGAGGACGAGGTCGAAGAGGGATTTCAGATCCCCCAGGGAGTTCTCGACCGGCGTGCCGGTGAGACCCAGCTTGACATCCGCCACGAGGTGGTCCGCCGCCTGATGGGCCCGCGTGCCACGGTTCTTGAGCTGCTGGACCTCGTCGAACACCGCCAGCGAGAAGGGCAGCGCGCACAGCTCCTCGGCGTCGCGGCGGAGCACGCCGTAGGAGGTCAGGAGGACGTCTCCCGCTTCCAGCTTTTCGGGCAGGCGCCGGCCCACGCCGTGATGGACCACCGGCCGCAGGACCCCGGCGCGTGGCGCTGGATCTGGTTGCGCCAATGGCTGAGCACGCTCGTGGGGCAGGCCACCAGGAACGGCCCGCGCGCCGCCCCGCGCTCCAGCAGGGAGGCCATCAGCGTGATGGTCTGGAGCGTCTTGCCCAGGCCCATGTCGTCGCAGAGGAGCCCGGAGAGGCGGTTCTCCCAGAGGAAAGTGAGCCAGTCCACGCCGATCTTCTGATAGGCCCGTAACGGCGTCGCGATCCCCCGGACCTCGGAGACCGGCTCGGCCGGCCGGAGGTCCAGGAGGCGCCCGAGGATGCTCGGACTCACCCGCCACCTGCACCGGCTTGCCGGTCTCCGCCTGCAGGCGCAGCAGCTCGCTCGACGACAGCCGCAGGCGCTCGCCGTCCAACCGCTCCAGCAGGCCGTCCAGGGCGCGGAAGACCGGGGCGTTCAGATCGATCCAGCCGCTGGCGGTCTCCAGGTAGGGGAGCCCCTCGCGCCGCGCTTCCAGGATTCGCGCCAGGGAGACCGATTCGCCGCCGAAGCCGTACTCGACGGCCAGCCAGTACCAGCTCCGCTCCAAGGCCGCGTCGAGGTCCAGGGCGGCGATCTCGAGGCGGTCGGGCTCCTGGAAGATCCGGCGGTCGCGCAGCGGCTCGTCGAGCACCAGCAACCCCTCGCCGAGGGCCTCGCTGTGCTCGTCGAGGAAGCTGGCGATCTGGCTGCGCTTCAGCTTCATGCGGACCGGGGCGCGGAACTTGCGTTCCTTGCCTTCGCGCTCCAGCTCGGCCAACACGCCCAGCTGCTTGATGTAGATCAGGTTTCCATAGCGGAACTTCTCGAAGTCGCGGCGCTCGAAAAACTTTTCTTCGCCGTTCGCCTGCAAGGCGCGGATGACCGGCCGCACCTCCAGGTCCAGCTCGGTCTCCTGGGTCACGCGGAAGATCGACTTCAGGGGGATCGGCTTGATCGCCAGGCTCTCCTGCTCCGGGTATTCCTCGGCGAGGAGCTGCAACGCCGCCCGCACGCGGTCGCGGGCGACGGCGAACTGGACGACCGGATCGCCGCTCGGCGTCCGGAAGGTGAAGGTGAAGCGGCCGCTCGCCTCGTCGATGGCGGGGTGGAAGGTGCCGCGCCCGCCGCCCTCTTCCTCGAACTCGCGGACGCAGTGATAGGCCAGCCGGTGCCAGAAGCTGTCCTCCCAGGTCTGGCGCTGGGTCTTCATCCCGGCCTTGTGGAAGGCGCGCTCCTGCTCGGTGGACTGGAACAGGGCCAGGCGCTCCAGCAGGCCGGCGCGGTCGAAGATCCCCTCGACGTCCGGCGCGGCCTTGCCCGTCCGCTCCAGGAACCGCACCCGCGCCGGCGAGGCGTCGAGGTATTCCGCCAGCTCATCCCCGGCCGGCGAGGTGACGCGGATCACCGGCGCGGGGTCGCGCGGGATGCGCAGCACCCGGACCTTGGCCGAGGACTGCGGGTTCCCCTCGAACAGCAGCCGCGCCAGGCGGTGCCAGACGGAGGCCGCGAAGGTCTCCTCCCAGCTCCGGGCCAGGAAGGCGTTCTCGATCTCGGCGACGGCCCGCGAGAGGTCGAGCAGGTGGTCGCACGTCTTCTTCTTGCTCTGCGGGCAGGTGCACGAGCGCAGCGGCTTGCCGCTCCCCGGCACCTGGGCGACGTAGATGGCGGTGTCCTTCTGACCCGGGCCGTCCGGCACGAGGCCGATTCCGGTGCGATGGAATTCGAGATGCGTGAAGGCAGGCATGATGCTCCCTGGAAGATACGAGGAGGCGGATTCTAGCCGAGGAAAGGGAGGAGGGGGAGACTTGTCAAAAGCCGAGGATCTGCCGTAGCTCGTCCGCCACGTTCCGGTTGGACGAGAACATCGCCGACCCGTATCCCGTGACCAGCGGGGCGTCCCCGCGGGTGACCATCACGCCCCCCGCTTCCTCCACGATCGGCTGGATCGCCGCGATGTCATGCAGGGCCACCTCCCCCTCGACCATGGCGTCGCATCGCCCCTCCGCCACCAGGATGTGACCCCACCAGTCGCCGAAGCCCCGGGTTCGTTGGACGCGGGCCACGAGGTCCGAGAACGCGGGCCAGAGGCCGTTGCGCTGGAAGATCTTCAGCCCCCCATGGACGATGAAGGCCTTCGCGAGCTCGGACGTCCCGGTCACCTGGAGCCGCCGCTGCCGGCAGGTCTCCAGCGTGGCGCCGGCGCCCGCCCAGGCGCCGTGCCCCCGCGCCCCCCACCAGGTCTCGCCCTGCGTCTCCGGTCCGAGGACCGGGGCATGGACGACGCCGAGGACCAGCTCGCCGTCCAGCTCGAGCCCGATCAGGGTGGCGAAGAAGGGCAGCCCGGCCACGAAGTTCCGGGTGGCGTCGATGGGATCGATGATCCACCGGTCCCGCTCGCTGCCCTCCTGCCCGAATTCCTCGCCGAGCAGCCCGAGCTCGGGCGTGGCCCGGTGGAGCGTCTCCCGGATCGCCTCCTCCGAAGCCCGGTCCGCCACGGTGACAGGGGAGGAGTCCTGCTTGGTCTCCACCTGGAGCGTGGCGGAGCGGAAATGCTCGCGGTGGATCGCCCCCGCGGCCCGGCAGGCGGCGAGGGCGGCTTCCAGGTAGCGCTGGGCGTCCGGGAGAGGTCTGGCGGTCATCTGCGATTTTCGGGCTTCAGGCCGTCACAGCCTCAGCCGGGGCTGCCTGAGGGGGCTTCCGGCGCAGGATCGCGGCGGAGACCAGCGACAGGACCAGCCCGACCGGGAACACCTCCATGAAGGTGACGGCGGCGTTGAAGAGCGGGTTGTTGTAATGCTTCGCCATGAAGGCCATCTGCTGCGTCGTCTTCTCGATGGCCGCCAAGCTCTCGCCGTCCTCGCGCATCTGCGCGAGGACGTGCGCGCTGTACTTGTCGAGGAAGTCGGGGAAGAAGTTGAAGTAGGCGATCTGCCAGGCGATCACGTACATCGCGCAGGCCACGAGGGTGATGAGCAGGCCGACCTTGAGGGCTTTGCCGAAGCTGATCATGCCCCCAGCGACGTTGTCGCGGTACGACCGGACGCCGAAGTAGACCAGCAGGAAGGCGAGGACCATGGAGCTGTAGCCGACGATCTCGTTGTTGTCGAAGTTGCTGGTCCCGTTCATGCACAGGGGCACCATGATGATCATCATCGCCACCAGCGGGGCACCTGCCAGGAAGCCGAAGCGGAGCACGATCTTCTTCATTGCCGTTTCCTCCTATGTTTACCCCGCAGCCTAGGCCTCGTGGCGCCGCTCCGTCGTCCTACTTTCGGGTGATCTTCGGGCGGGAGCCCGGGATTCATACTTTCGTTGACCCGCCGGGTGACCCCCCGCTAGGGGATCAGGCCGAGCTCCCGCCCCTTCAGGACGGCCTGGACCCGGCGGTTGACCCCCAGCTTGTCGAACAGGCGGGAGGAGTGGGTCTTGACCGTGTTCTCGGAGACGAAGAGCCGCCCGCCGATCTCCCGGTTGCTCAGCCCCTCCGCGATGAGCCCGAGGATCTCATGCTCGCGCTGGGTGATGCCGAGCTCCTTGAGCTTGCCGGCGTCGAGCGCGAAGGGCGCGCCTTCCGGGACGCGTACCTCCCTGACCACGACCACCTCTTTGGACCGGGCCCACCGCAACCCGAAGTAGAGGCCCAGGGCGGAGAAGATCACCGCCACCAGGCCGCCATAGATCTCGGTAGGATAGGCGCGGACGAAGTGCTTGTATTCGAGGATCTTGAGCAGCGCGATGAGCACGCCGCCTGCCAACCCGTAAAGGACGACTCGTCTCACCGGGCCGTAGATACCACCGCACCCCGAGGAGGGTCAACCCAGCCCGGGGAAGTCCCGGACCGGGCCTGATCCTCGGGCCGTTCGCGGTTAGACCACGCCGCCGAAGGAATCGTGACAGCCACAGTCCCGCTGGCCGTTTTCGTTGATGAAGGGCCCACAGGTCTGGGGTTGGGCGCAGAGGGCCACCATGCAGAACTGCGCGCATTGCAGATCGAACGAGCCGATCTGCGCTCTCGTCGGGCTGGGCACCGTCACCAGGCCGGCCAGGATGAAGACGGCCAGGGCAAGACGCAGGCAAGCTTTCATTGGGATCTCCTTCCAGGAGGATGAGTCCTCCCGCTTTTCATAGTGCGCTGCAGCTTGGGAATCGAGTCGCTCGGCCGGCTGGCCGCCGTCGCTCGAAATGCATGTGCGATGTCTCCAGAGACGATGCAACGTCTCGGGACGTTGCGTCAGTGCCGGGAGGCCTTGTTGCAATTTCCTGAAAAATTGTTGCGCCGTCTGCGGAAAACGTTGCGACTTCCGCAGCCGTCTTTACGACTTCTGCGGAGACGGGCCGACTTCTCCAGACATCGTGACGCCGTCCGCAGATGAGCTGACGACTTCCCCGTACATCGCCGTGCCGTCTGCGGAGATGTGCCGATTTTTCGGGAAGTCGGGGCGTCGTCCGCAGACATTCTGACGATTTCTCCGGATATCAACCGCGCCGTTCGCGGAGACGGGCCGACTTCTCCAGACATCGTGATGCCGTCCGCAAACGAGCAGACGATTTCTCCGTACATCGCCACGCCGTCTACGGAGACACGGCGATTTCTCTGGAAGTCGGGGCGTCGTCCGCAGACGGGCTGACGATTTCTCCGGATATCACCACGCCGTCCGGAGAGACGGTCCAACTTCTCCGGACATTGCGGCGTCGTCCGGAGACGAGCTGACGGCTTCCTGGGAAGTTGCAACAATTTCCCGATATCCAGCCTACCCCGCCCCGCCAGGGCTACTCCAGTTGCTCGTCCTCGCCCTTGGCCTTCTCCATCGCCTCGGGCTCGAGCTCCTCCGCGCTGCGGTTGAGCCGGATGAACACGCCCCAGGCGGCCAGCAGCGCGGCTGTCGCCACACCGATCATGGAAGCCTGGGGCAGAAGCCTGGGATCGTCATGGATGAAGCGGAAGATGGCGACGAGGGTCTCGATCGAGAGAGAGACGATGATCACGATCAGGAATCGCGAGAGGAAACGCCGCACCCGGGTCGGCGCGCTCATGTGCGCTTCCCGCAGGACCTCCTCTTCGAAGATCGTCTGCCCCAATTCGAGAGCGGCCACGGCGATGGTCAGCAGCCCGATGGCTTCGAGGACGGCGTTGAAGCTGGACCTCGGGTCCGGGCCACCGACAGCGGCGATGCCTTCCCAGAGTTCCAGGACGGCGAAGACGATCAGGGCGATCCCGCAGCCGTAGAAAAGCAGGGAGATCGCTGAATATCCGGCCGCGAAAAGGAGGCGAAAGATTTTCATGGCGGATGGGGGCTCACGCTCCCCGCGCCGCCCGGATCATCGTCTCCAGGTTGTCCAGTCCCCGCCGGACCTCCTCCATGGAGGGGCCGAAAGAGAGCCGGACGTGCTGGTGGAAACGGGAGAGGCGCTGGGAGCGGCGGTGGCCGGGGTTGACGTCGAAGAAGAGGCCGGGGACGCAGATGACCTTGTGGTCCAGGGCGGCGCGGAAGAAGGCGAGGCCGTCCGCCAGCGGCTCGGGCAGGTCGCGCACCGAGACGAAGGCGTAGAAGGTGCCGGCCGGCTCGGGCGAGATCCGCATTCCCATCTCGTGGACCCGCCGCAGCATCAGCTCCCGCTTGGGAAGGAAGGTCTCGCGGATGGCCTTGGTCTCGGCCAGCACCAGGTCCGGATGCATGAGGTCCACCGCCGCCCGCTGCTGCGGCCGCGAGCCGCCGCCGTCCAGGAAGGAGCCGGCGCTCTCCACCGCCTCGATCACGCGCTTCGGACCGATCGTCCAGGTGACCCGCCAGCCGGGATAGCGCCAGTTCTTGGTCAGGCCGTCCACGATCACCACCGGATCGGTGTCCACATCCTCGACGTAGCGGGCGGCGCTGACCATGGGGCCGGGCTCGCCTTCGCCGAAGTTCCAGACGTAGTGCGAATAGAACTCGTCGAGGATCAGGGTGCAGTCCAGGTCCCGGCCGACGGCGACCCAGTCCGCCAGCTCGCCGCCCGAGATCAGCTTGCCCATGGGATTGCAGGGGTTCGAGAGCAGCAGCGCCGAGAGCCCCCGGCCCAGCACCTCGCGGCGCAGGTCCTCGACGCCGAAGCTGTAGCCCTGCTCCCGGCGGAGGAGGATGGGGATGGGCGTGACCAGCTTGAAGATGTCGAGCAGCTCTTCGTAGGCGGTGTAGTCCGGCAGGAAGTGGCCGAGGTTGACGTGGTCCAGGGAGGCCACGGCGCGGGTGAGCGCCGCCCGGCCGCCGCCGGAGATGGCCACGTTCTCCGCGGTGTACTGCGACGGCATGCCCTTGCGGAAGAGCTGGTTGTAGAGCGCCGCCACCGCTTCCCGCAGCTCCCACACCCCCGCCACCGGCGCGTAGTAATGGTCGGAGGGGTCAATGGCGATGGTCTCGATGCGCGGTGGCGCCCCCGGCAGCGCGCCCGTCTCCGGCTGTCCCTGTCCCAGGTTCGACCACTCGGAGCCCCCCGGCCGGTATCCCCGCGCCGTGGCCTCCTTGGTGACGTAGACCACGCCGGTGCGGGGCACGGCGCGGAAGGCCTGCAGGGTGGTGGGAGCGGGCGGCGGGGTGAGCGCGGTCATGGAGGCGAAGGGTAGCATGGTGGGTGACCGGATCACATTGCGCTGTTCTATACTTGGACCATGGAAAAGAATCTCTCTCTCGACGACTACATGAGGAGCCTCCGGCAGCACCTTCCGGAGCTTCGGGAGAAATTCCACGTGCAGTCCCTGGAGGTATTCGGATCTTACGTTCGGAACGAGCAAAACGAGAAGAGCGACCTCGATGTTCTGGTGACCTTCGACAAGGTGCCGGGCCTTTTTGAGTTCATCGAGCTTGAGTACCGCCTGAGCGATATCCTCGGCATTAAAGTAGACCTTGTCATGAAGAGCGCCTTGAAGCCTCTCCTGAGGGAGCGCATCCTCAGCGAGGCTGTGCCCTTATGACTCTACCGCGTACGGATGCCGTCTACCTGCAGGACATTCTGGATGCCGCCGAAGCTGCCCAAAGCTTCGTCGAAGGAATGTCCTATGAGGAGTTTTCCGTAGACCGGAAGACCCTATTCGCGGTGGTCCGCGCCTTCGAGATCATTGGCGAAGCAACGAAAAAGGTATCGCCGTCTCTCAGAGAGCGAACGCCCGATGTACCTTGGCGTTTCATGGCAGGAATGCGCGACCGGTTGATTCACGATTACTTTGGGATCGATCTTCAAGTCCTATGGCGCACCATCCATGAAAATTTGCCCAGGATGACCCCACAAGTGCGTCTTGTTCTCTCTGAAATCCAGAGCTGAAGCTCCGCACGTCTACCTCCATCATCCGCAGCGACCCCGCCAGTGACCGGGGGCCCTGATCCTTACGAATCAGAGCCCCAGGCTTGGGAGAGCTCTACGCCGTGCGCTCGTTCCGCAGGCGCCAGGCCGCGGCCGCGGCGAGGAGCAGCGCCAGGAGGATGGCGCCCCACTCGGAGACCGTCGGGATGATCGCCACGGCCGCGACTACGTCCACAGTGGGATCTCCCGGCGGAGGCGTCCTGGGATCGTTGGTGGAGATGTCGGGGATGTTGTCCCCGCTGATGGTCGCCTGGTTGGACACCGTCGTGACGCCCATCGGGAAGGGATTGGCGATCCGGACGGTGAAGCTCACCGTGGCCTGTCCCGTCGTAGCCGGCAGCGTGCCGAGATCGACTGTGACGGTGGTCGCCCCCGGCAGGTTGCCGGTGGTCACCGTGCCCTGAGAGGTCGTCACCGAGCCGGCCACCAGCGTCGTGTTGGCTCCCGGCGTATCGGTCAGGACCACCGCGAGGGCATCGGCGTTGCCGGTGTTGGAGACGACGATCGTGTACTGGAGCGTATCGCCCGGCGAGAGCGAGCCGTTTCCGTCGAGGTCGTTGACCGCCGCCACGAAGCTGCTCGACTTGGTCGCCGACACCAGCGGCCCCGCCGGCTGATTGACCGACAAGGTCGCCGTGCCGGTGTTGCCGGTACCGGCGTTCGTGGAGGTGACGGTGCTCGTCGTGTTCACCAGCGCGCCGCTGGTCGTGGCGGTGACGTCGACGGTCACCGTGCAGGTACCGCTCGTCGCGATCGTGCCGCCCGAGAAGCTCACCGACGTGTTCCCTGCCGCCGGTGTGAACGCCGGAGAGCCGCAGCCCGTGGTCGTGACGTTCGGAGTCGCCGCCACTTCCATGCCCGCCGGGAACGTGTCGGTGAAGGCCACGCCTGTGAGCGCCGTCCCGGCGTCCGTGTTCGTGATCGTGAACGTCAGCGTGCTCACTCCACCGACCGAGATCGGATTCGGCGAGAACGCCTTCGCAATGCTGGGCGGAGAGATCACCCCCAACGTGTCCGTGCCGGTATTGCCGGTCCCGCTGTTGGCCGAGACCACGTTGCCCGTCGTGTTCACCTTGGCGCCAGCGGTCGTGACGGTGATGTCGACGGTCACCGTGCACGTTCCGCTCGCGGCGATCGTGCCGCCCGAGAGGCTCACCGACGTGGCCCCCGCCACGGGAGCGAACGTCGGAGAGCCGCAGCCCGTGGTGGTGGCATTCGGCGTCGCCGCCACCTGCATGCCCGCCGGGAATGTGTCCGTGCCGGACACGCCGGTGAGAGCGAAGCCAGGATTGGGATTCGTGATCGTGAACGTGAGGGTGCTCACTCCACCGACGGGGATCGTGCTGGGAGCGAACGACTTGCTGATCACCGGCGCCATGCCGACCATGAGGGTGTCGGTGCCGGTGTTGCCGGTCCCGCCGTTGGTCGAGGTCACGTTACCTGTCGTATTCACCTTGGCGCCACCGGTCGTAGCCGTGACGTCAACGGTCACCGTGCAAGTCCCGCTCGCGGCGATCGTGCCGCCCGAGAAATTCAACGATGTATTCCCAGCGGCCGGAGCGAAGGTCGGAGAGCCGCAGCCGGTCGTGGTGGCGTTCGGATTCGTCGCCACCGCCATATCCGCCGGGAACGTGTCCGTGAAGGCCACGCCGGTCAGCGAAGTCCCAGCGTTCGGGTTCGTGATCGTGAACGTCAGCGTGCTCACACCACCGATCGCGATCGGGTTCGGTGAGAACGCCTTCGCGATGCTCGGCGGAGAAATCACCGTCAACGTATCCGTCCCGGTGTTGCCGGTGCCGCCGTTGGTCGAGGTCACGTTGCCGGTGGTGTTGGCCTTGTCGCCGGCGGTCGTGACGGTGACGTCGACGGTCACCGTGCAGGTGCCGCTGGCCGCGACCGTGCCGCCAGAGAAGCTCACTGACGTATTACCCGCGGCCGGGGAGAACGCCGGGGAGCCGCAGCCGGTGGTGGTGACGTTCGGAGTCGCCGCCACCTCCAGGCCCGCCGGGAACGTGTCCGTGAAGGCCACGCCCGTCAGCGACGTCCCGGCGTTCGGGTTCGTGATCGTGAACGTCAGCGTGCTCACTCCGCCAACAGCGATCGGATTCGGTGAGAACGCCTTCGCAAGGTTCGGCGGTGAAATCACCGTCAACGTATCCGTGCCCGTTCCGCCGGTGCCACCGTTGGTCGAAGTCACGTTGCCCGTCGTGTTCACCTTGGTGCCTGCGGTCGTGGCGGTGACATCGACTGTCACCGTGCACGTGCCGCTCGCCGCGACCGTGCCGCCCGAGAAGCTTACCGATGTATTCCCAGCGGCCGGAGCGAACGTTGGAGAGCCACAGCCCGTGGCTGTGGCATTCGGAGTCGCAGCCACCTGCAAGCCCGCCGGGAACGTGTCCGTGAACGCAACGCCGGTGAGAGCGAAGCCAGCGTTGGGATTCGTCACGGTGAACGTGAGAGTGCTCACGCCGCCGACGGCGATGGGGTTGGGCGAGAATGCCTTGCTGATCCCCGGCGCCGTGCCAACCGTGAGGGTGCTGCTGCCGGTGTTGCCGGTGCCGCCGTTGGTCGAGGTCACGTTGCCAGTGGTGTTGGCCTTGTCCCCGGCGGTCGTGGCGGTGACGTCGACTGTCACCGTGCACGTGCCGCTCGCCGCGATCGTGCCGCCCGAGAAGCTCACCGACGTGTTCCCTGCCGCCGGTGCGAACGTCGGAGAGCCGCAGCCCGTGGTCGTGGCGTTCGGAGTCGCCGCCACCTCCAGGCCCGCGGGGAACGTGTCGGTGAACGCCACACCCGTGAGGGCCGTCCCGGCGTTCGGATTCGTGATCGTGAACGTCAGCGTGCTCACTCCGCCGAACAGCGATCGGATTGGGCGAGAACGCCTTGGCGATGCTCGGCGGTGAGACCACCCTCAACGTGTCCGTGCCGGTGTTGCCGGTGCCGCCGTTGGTCGAGGTGACATTGCCCGTCGTGTTCACCTTGGCGCCGCCGGTCGTGGCGGTGACGTTGACGGTCACCGTGCACGTACCGCTCGCTGCGATGGTGCCGCCGGAGAAGCTCAACGAGGTGTTGCCCGCCGCCGGGGCGAAGGTCGGCGAGCCGCAGCCGGTCGTGGTGGCGTTTGGAGTCGCCGCCACCTCCAGGCCCGCCGGGAACGTGTCGGTGAAGGCCACGCCGGTGAGCGCCGTCCCTGCGTTGGGGTTGGTGATCGTGAACGTCAGCGTGCTCGTCCCGCCGACCGGCGATCGGGTTCGGCGAGAACGCCTTGGCGATGCTCGGCGGCGAGATCACCGTCAACGTGTCGGTGCCGGTGTTGCCGGTGCCGCCGTTGGTGGAGGTGACGTTGCCGGTCGTGTTGACCTTGTCGCCGCCGGTCGTGGCGGTGACGTTGACGGTCACCGTGCAGCGTGCCGCTCGCGGCGATGGTGCCGCCGGAGAAGCTCACCGAGGTGTTGCCCGCCGCCGGAGCGAAGGTCGGCGAGCCGCAGCCACGTGGTGCGTGGCGTTCGGAGTCGCCGCCACCTCCAGGCCCGCCGGGAACGTGTCGGTGAAGGCCACGCCCGTGAGAGCCGTCCCGGCGTTCGGGTTGGTGATCGTGAAGCGTCAGCGTGCTCACGCCACCGACCGCGATCGGATTCGGCGAGAAGGCCTTGGCGATGCTCGGCGGCGAGACCACGTTCAACGTATCGGTGCCGGTGTTGCCGGTGCCGCCGTTGGTGGAGGTGACGTTGCCAGTCGTGTTCACCTTGGCGCCGTTGGTCGTGGCGGTGACGTTGACGGTCACCGTGCACGTGCCGCTCGCAGCGATGGTGCCGCCGGAGAAGCTCAGCGAGGTATTGCCCGCGGACGGAGCGAAGGTCGGCGAACCGCAACCCGTGGTCGTGGCGTTCGGCGTCGCCGCCACTTCCAGGCCCGCCGGGAACGTGTCCATGAAGGCCACGCCCGTGAGAGCCGTCCCGGCGTTGGGGTTGGTGATCGTGAACGTCAGGGTGCTCGTCCCGCCGACCGGAATCGGATTGGGCGAGAAGGCCTTGGCGATGCTCGGCGGCGAGAGCACCGTCAACGTGTCGGTGCCGGTGTTGCCGGTGCCGCCGTTGGTGGAGGTGACGTTGCCGGTCGTGTTCACCTTCGCGCCGGCGGTCGTGGCGGTGACGTTGACGGTGACCGTGCAGCTGCCGCCCGCCGCGATGGTGCCGCCCGAGAAGCTCAGCGAGGTGTTGCCGGCCGCCGGAGCGAAGGTGGGCGAGCCGCAGCCGCTGTTGCCGGCGCTCGGGCGTCGCCGCCACCTGCAAGCCCGCCGGGAAGGTGTCGGTGAAGGCCACACCTGTCAGCGCCGTTCCGGCGTTGGGATTGGTGATCGTGAACGTCAGCGTGCTCACTCCACCGACCGAAATCGGATTCGGCGAGAACGCCTTGGCGATGCTCGGCGCGGCGATCACCGTCAACGTGTCGGTGCCGGTGTTGCCGGTGCCGCCGTTGGTGGAGGTCACGTTACCGGTCGTGTTGATTTTGTCGCCGCCGGTCGTGGCGGTGACGTCGACGGTCACCGTGCACGTACTGCTCGCGGCGATGGTGCCGCCCGAGAAGCTCACCGACGTGTTCCCAGCCGCCGGAGCGAAGGTCGGCGAGCCGCAGCCGGTCGCCGTGGCGTTCGGCGTCGCCGCCACCTGCAGGCCCGCCGGGAAGGTGTCCGTGAAGGCGACGCCCGTGAGGGGCGCCCCCGGGTTCGAATTCATGATCGTGAAGGTCAGCGTGCTCACGCCGCCGACCGCGATCGGATCCGGCGCGAACGACTTCGCGATGCTCGGCGGAACGACCGAGAGCGGGACGGTCTCGGAGTCGGTGTTGGAAGTGACTCCGTCCGCCGTCGCCGAGGCCATGTTGGTCACGAAGCCCGCGGCCACGTCGCCGGCCGTGACCGTGTAGGTCGCCGTGCAGGTGACGCTCTCGCCAGGATCGAGGAAGTTGTCGAGATCGCCGACGGTGTTGACCGCCGGGCAGCTCTCGTCGGTCGCCTTGTCGTCGGCGACGGTGACCGGCCCGGCGAGCGCCGCGAAGCCGCTGTTGGTCACCAGGAAGCTGTAGTTGAGCACGTCCCCGGCCATCACGAAGCTGGCCTGGGCGACGCTTTTCGCGATCGTCAGCCCGGTGGTCGCGTAGGTCGCGGTGGAGGTGTCCTGCACCGGCGTCCCATTGGTGCCCGAGGCGGTCGCGGTGTTGGGATTGACGCCGGACACGGCGGTGACCGGTCCCACGATGCAGATGGCGGTCGGATCGGCGGTGGCCGAGGCGACCGGCAGCGGCGAGGGCCAGGTGCAGGAGGCCGTGCTCACCTGCGGATCGTTCACGCTCACCGAATTCAGCGGCACGTTGCCGATGTTCTCGACCGTGAAGCGATAGAACACGTTGCCGCCCACCGGCACCGCCATGAACGAAGACCAGGGACCGGCGGCCGTCGGCCCGACCTGCTTGAGAAGCGCGATGGCCGGGGTCGCCGGGTTGACGGTCAGGGTGTCGGAGGCCGTGTTGCCGTTGACCGGAACGCCGTTGACGAGGTGCGACACGGCGCCGCTGGTGTTGGCATAGCTGCCGGCGACCGGGGCCACCACGTTGACGGTCACCGTGCAGGTGCCGCCCGCGGCGATCGTGCCGCCGCTGAAGCTGATCGAGCCGCTCCCCGCCGCCGGCGTGAAGGTGGGCGAGCCGCAGCCGGTCGTCGTCGCCATCGGCGCCGGCGCCACCACCATCGCTCCCGGCGCGGCCGGGAAGGTGTCCGAGAAAGCCACGCCCGAGACCGCGAGGCTCACGTTGGGATTGGTGATCGTGAACGTCAGGGTCGTGGCCGTGCCGGCGAGCACCGGATTCGGCGCGAACTGCTTGTCGATGGCCGGCGGCAGGATGCCGGTGATCGAGGCCGTGGCGATGCCGGTCGGCCCGGTGTTGGTGCCGCCGTTCGTCGAGGAGACGAAACCGCTCACGTTGTCATGCGGTCCCGCGGTGGTCACCGTCACCGTCGCCGTGACCGTGCACGAGCCGCCCGCGGCGAGGGTGCCGCCGGTGAAGGCGAGCATGTCCGGCGAGGTGCGGGTGAGCGTGCCGCCGCACTGGGCCGAGCTGCCGGAGGTGACCGTGACGCCGGCCGGCAGCGTGTCATTGAACTGAACGCCGGTCAGAGCAAGCCCGGAGTTGGGATTGGTGAGCGTAAAAGTGAGCGTCGAGGTGCCGCCCACCGCGACCGGGCTGGGAGCGAAGCTCTTGCTGATCGTCGGCGGGCTCGGCGTCAGGCAGCCGCCGAAGGTGACGTTGTCGACGTAGGCGTCGGACCCCGAGTTGTCGTTCCCGGAGTTGAAGAAATAGATCCGCACGTGGGTGGTGCCCGCCGGGAGCGCGAGGGAGCCGGTCGACGTGAAGGCGGTCGTCCCGGTCGGCAGGAACGTGGCGTTCGAGAGAACGGAGGTGCCCGGATCGGCCGCCGGTCCGTTGCCCGCGACGCCGTTGGTGGTCAGGGAGGTCGTGCCCGCGAAAACGGCGATGCCGCGCGGACTGTTGGGGGTGTTCTTGCGCGCCGCGTCGAAGGAGAGCGTGAGGCTGCTGAAGCCGGTGGTGTCGACCGCGAACTCGAGGTAGTCCTCGTTGGCGGTGACCAGCGTGGCGCCCGTGGTGACGCTGCCGTTCGAGCCCCAGGAGTTGGTGCCTTCGGTGAAGGACATCGCATTGACGCCGTCACCCGGTTTGGCCGACGGCGTGCCGGTCACGTTGTCGATGGCCGGCGCCGGCGAGGTCACCGAGAAGCCGACCGGGAAGGTCCACTGCGCCAGGGTCTGGCCGCAGACCTGGGGCGGCGTGGGAAAAGCAGCGTTGTCGACGGTCAGCGTATCGGCCGCGGAGTCGCCGGTGTCGATGCCGTTGACGAAAAGGTTGTTCGAGATGTTGTTGTAGGAACCGACGACGGGCGCGGTGACGTTCACCTTCACCGTGCAACTGCTGTTGGCCGCCACCGTGCCGCCCGAGAACGAGATCGATCCCGCGCCCGCCACCGGGGCGAACGTCGGGGAGCCGCACCCGTTGGTGGTGGCGCCCGCCGGATTGGCGACCACCATCGCGCCCGGCGAGGTCGGGAAGGTATCCGAGAAGCTCACGCCCGAGACCGCCGCGGGATTGGGATTGGTGATCGTGAACGTCAGAGCGGAGACGCCGTTGACGTTGGTGATGTCGGGGCTGAAGCTCTTGTCGATCGTGAGGGTCGTGGGATCGACGATCGCCGCGAAGCGCGAGGACGTGCTGAAGTCGTCGTTGTAGTGATAGCTGCTGCCGGAGAAGTCGTAGATCAGAGTGCTGAGCGGCTCGGGGTTGACCAGCGGCGCGCTCGGCACCTGCAGGATCCTGACCACGTAGGTGACTTCGATATTGCCGCCAGCCTTGCCGACTTCCCGGCAGGAGCGGTAATAGGGGCTGTTCGGGTCGTTCTCCCACCGGCAGGCGTCGCCGTACAGCTTGCTGTCGCCGGCGCCGTTCACATAGGGCGACGTGTCGGCGCTGTAGGTCGTCGTAACCGACTGCACCTGGAAGATCGTGTTGGGAAAATTGATGAAGCTTTCGATCTGCTCATAGCCGTTGGTGGCCGTGGTGCCGACGAGCTTGATGGAGTAGGTCTGTCCGACCACGAGCGTCATCGTCCCGCCGTTGGGGACCGAGACCCCGTCGAGCTGGACGTCGGTGACGTGGTTGCGCGCCTGGGAGACGAGATGCTCGACGTAGAGCTCCCGCGGGGTCGGCGTGCTCACGGTCCCGAGGCTGTCCGCCGTGGCGGTGATGTGGTAGCGGCGGGCGGTGTCGTAGGCGGCCGCGTTCCGCGTCACCTCGACCTCGTAATAGAAGTCGGTGCAGGCGGCCGGCGCGAGGCTCGGCACCGGGTTGGCGTTGAAGTTGGTGAGCGTCCCGGCCCGCAGATCGATCAGGGGGTTGGCCGAGTCCCAGACGAAGGCCGAGGTGACGTTCGTCGCGGGAGCGTCGCCGGTGTTGCAGACGCGCGCTCCGACCGGGAAGTGGTTCGGACCGGCGTTGACGTTGTTGCTGTCCAGTCCGACGATGTTCCAGGTGAGGGGACTGATCGTGAGGTTGGCGGCGGCGAAGACCGGAGCCGGTCCGAGGAGCAGCGCCGCGGCCAGGGTCAGCTTGCAGATCAAACTTCTGCGAAAGAACACAACTCGATCCAACATGATCTCCCACCGCCTACAAGAATGGGCCGAGGCAGAGAACGCCTATGCGGGCATGAATTTGTCTCAGGACCCGAGTTTCAAATCGGCTTTGTAGTGATACGACGGAGACTATATACCAGACCACCCTGCCCGAGGAAGCGAGGTCAGGGAAATATGTTCATTTCCCGAAATGATCTCGCCAGGTCCTCCGGCACCGGCGCGAGGATCCGCAGCCGCTCGCCGGTTCCCGGGTGATCGAAGGCCAACTCCAGGGCGTGCAGGGCCAGCCGGCGCAGGCCGAAGCGCTCGCGGAACAGGCGGTTGTGCTCCCCCTTGCCGTAGCGGACGTCGCCGATCAGCGGATGGCTGATGTGTTTGAAGTGGCGGCGGATCTGGTGCCGGCGTCCGGTGAGGGGCCGGGCCTCCACCAGGGCGTAGCGCTCGAACGTCGCGAGGCGGCGGAACTCTGTCACGGCGGGCACCCGGGGACCGTCCTCGACGCGCGGGATGGGATGGTCGATCACCCCTTCTTCCGGAGGGATGCCGCGCACCAGGGCGAGGTAGCGCTTCTCCACCTCGCCCGCCTCGAACTTCGCGGACATGAGGCGGGCCGTCTCGGGATCGAGGGCGAAGAGCAGCGCGCCGCTGGTGGCGCGGTCCAGCCGGTGCACGGCGTGGACCTGGCGTCCCACGAGATCCCGGACGATGCCGAGGGCCACCACCCGGTCCCATGCGGCCCCCCGGTGAACGGCGAGACCGGAGGGCTTGTTGACCGCGAGGAGGGTGGCGTCCCCGTAAAGGATGGGGAGGCTCAATCAGGGGCAGGGGATCTGGACCACGTCAGGGCATCCCGGCGGCGCCAGCCCACAGCTCTCGCAGCAGTGGCAGTTCCTTGTGCACTCCTGGTAGGCCTCACATTCCAGGGTGTGGGACGACAGGGTACCGTTCCAGGACAGCAGCATCAGCAAAGCAGCCAGGGCAACCAGTCTCAACATTTTTTCTCCTTTATCCGAGCGCGAAAACCCGCCCTTCACTCCTGTGGGTCTGGTCCGGAGAGGATACCGCACCCGGGGCTCCCGCCGGTGGACGCTGCTACAATCAGCGCGAAATGAAGTCCAAGACCGACGGCTCGACGGCGGGGCTGTCGGGGACCTTCGATCCGCGCGCGTGGGGGGCCGAGACGCGGTCGTCAGAAGGGGTCCCGGCGCTGACCATCCTCTACCACCCCGACGCGCGGCGGGTGGGCGACTGGGCGCCTCTGCACGAGGTCCCGCTCGGCCGCGAGGCGCTGGTCGGCCGCTACACCCCGGACTTCAGCGCCCCCGACCACGCCGCCGGCGAGCCCCTGGCCGACCGTTACATCAGCCGCCAGCCCGTGAAGTTCGCGCCCGCGCCCGGAGGCGGGATCCTGCTCTCGCTGGCGGGCAGCCGGACCCGGGTGGAGGAGGACGGCGTCACCGTCGCGGACTCGCGGGAGATCTCCACCGCCGAGATCGAGCGCGGCGTGGTGCTGGAGCTGGCCGGCAGGATCGTCCTCCTGCTGCACCGGCGGCGAAGCCTGCCGGCCGAGCCGGCGGGCCGGTTCGGGCTGGTGGGGGAGAGCGAGGGCCTGGCCCGGGTGCGGGCGGAGATCCGGCGCGTGGCGGACCTGAACATGCCGGTGCTGCTGCGCGGCGAGACCGGCACCGGCAAGGAGCTGGTGGCCCGGGCCGTCCACGACGCGGGGCCGCGCCGCTCCGGTCCGTTCGTGGCGGTCAACCTCGCGGCGATCCCCTCCACGCTGGTCGCCTCGGAGCTGTTCGGCTCGGTCAAGGGGGCCTTCACGGGTTCCGTCCAGAGCCAGGAGGGGCACTTCCGCAAGGCCCACGGCGGCACGCTGTTCCTCGACGAGGTGGGCGAGGCGCCGGCCGAGGTGCAGGTGATGCTGCTGCGCGTGCTCGAGACCGGGGAGCTCTTCCCGGTCGGCAGCCAGACGCCTATCCGCGTGGACGTGCGGGTGCTCGGGGCCACGGACGCCGACCTGGAGGCGAAGGTGAAGTCGGGGGAGTTCCGGGCGCCGCTCCTGCACCGCCTCTCGGGCTACGAGGTGTGGCTGCCGCCGCTGCGCGACCGCCGCGAGGACGTCGGCCGCCTGTTCTTCCACTTCCTGCGCCAGGAGCTGCAGGCCATCGGCGAGGCCAGCCGGCTGCTCACGGACCTGTGGGTGCCGCCGGGGCTGCTGGCCCGTCTCGCCCGCTACGAGTGGCCGGGCAACGTGCGGCAGCTCCGCAACGTGGTGCGCCAGCTCGTCATCGGCAGCCGCGGCCTGCCCCGCATGGAGGTCGGCGCGGCGGTCGAGCGCCTGCTTTCCGGGGCCGAGGCGGAGCGGGGGGGCAGCGACTCCAATCCCCAGATCCCCCCGCTCCAGCCGCCTCCCGCCCCTCCCGCCGCCGGCCGCCGCAAGCCGTCGGAGGTCTCCGAGGACGAGCTGCTCGCCGCCCTGCGCGCCAACCGCTGGGACCTGCAGGCCACGGCGGAGCAGCTCCGCATCTCCCGCCCCTCGCTGTACGCGCTGATCGAAAGCTCGCCCCACGTCCGCAAGGCGGGCGACCTGTCCACCGAGGAGATCGTCCGCTGCTGGGAGGTCTGCGGCGGGGACGTCAACGCGATGGTGGACAACCTGGAGGTGTCGCGGAAGGCGCTGGCGCGGCGGTTGCGGGAGCTGAAGCTGGCGTGAGGGGGCAGGGAGAGGGGGAGGGGAACACGGACGAACACGGACGAACAGAGACGGACACGGACAACGGGGATGCCGTGTCTGTCCGTGTCTGTCGTTGTTCGTCCGTGTCGTCCTTTGCCTACCGCCGGAACCTGTTGAACCGCGCCGGATTGAACGTCGCTTGGATGCGCGCCGCCCGCTGCTCGGCCGTCTCGTGGGTGGGCGGCTCGGGCGTGAGGTTCACGGGCTCCATGCCCGCCGGGACGCGGCGGCGGCCGCCTGCCGGCCGGGTCCGCTGGCGGGGCGACGGCTGCTGGTCTCCCCGCTGCCCGCCGCCGTGCGACCTCGGCCCCGGGCTGCCGGTCCTGCGGCTGCCGGTCCTGCGGTTGCCGGTCTTGCGGCTGGCGGTCTTGCGAATGGCGGTCTTGCGAATGGCGGTGCTGCGGCTGGCGGGGTTGCGGCTGCGGCTGGGCGTCGCCGCGCTGCCCGGCCTTGCGTTGCGCCTTCTCGTCGGTCTTGGCCTTCTCCGCCGCCTGGAGCTGGGCCTTGCGCTCGGCCTTGGCCTTGGCGCGGGCGCGCTCCTCGGCGCGGCGGGCGCGGATGGCGGCGATGCGCTCCTGGATCGGGATCTCGAAACGCTCGGTGGGCTGGGCCGTGTAGTCGAAGCCCTGCAGGGTGCGGCGCGGCAGCCGCTGGCCCACCGCCCGCTCGATGGCGCTCAGCTCGGCCTGCTCCTGGTCCGAGACGAAGGTGAAGGCGTCCCCCTCCATCTCGGCGCGGGCGGTGCGGCCGACCCGGTGGATGTAGTCCTCGGGAATGTTGGGGACGTCGAAGTTGATGACGTGCGAGAGGGCCTCGACGTCGATCCCGCGGGCGGCGATGTCGGTCGCCACCAGGACCTGGAGGTCCCCGGCCTTGAAGCGGGTGAGGGCGTCCGTGCGCTGGGTCTGGCTGCGGTTGCCGTGGATGCGGTCGCAGGAGACGCCGTGGCGGGCCAGGAAGTCGGCCAGCCGGTTCGCCCGGTGCTTGGTGCGGGTGAAGACCAGGACGTTCTTGATCTCGCCGCGGCGCAGCAGCTCGACCAGGAAGTAGGGCTTGAGCTCCTCCTGGACGGGATAGACCGCCTGCGTGATGCCATGCGCCGGCGCGGACCTGCGCTCGACGTTCAGGCTCGCGGGGTTCTTGAGCATCTCGCCGGCCAGCTCGACGATGGGCGGCGGCAGGGTGGCCGAGAAGAACAGGGTCTGGCGCACGGGCGGCAGGTGCTGGAGCACGCGCCGGACAGTCCGGCAGGAAGCCCATGTCCAGCATGCGGTCGGCCTCGTCGAGGACGAGGATCTCGAGCCCCTCGAGCTTCGCGTAGTCGTTCTGGAAGTGGTCCAGCAGCCGGCCCGGGGTGGCCACCAGGACGTCCACGCCCTTGCGGAACGCCTTTTCCTGGGGTCCCATGGCGACGCCGCCGAACACCGCGGCGCCCTTGATCCCGGTGTGCTTGGCGAGCCCCTGCATGTGCTCGACGATCTGGGCCGCCAGCTCGCGGGTGGGAGCCAGGACGAGGACGCGGGTGACGCCGCGCGGCTTGTCCTTCAGTTGATGGAGGATCGGCAGCAGGAAGGCCGCGGTCTTGCCGCTGCCCGTCATGGCGCAGGCGAGCACGTCGCGGCCCTCCAGGGCGGGGGGGATGGCGTCGTGCTGAATGGGGGTGGGCTGTTCGAAGCCCAGATCCTGGACGCCCTGAAGGAGCTCAGGGTGAAGGCCGAAACCAGAGAAATCGCTCAAATCTTCGCATCCTCTGAGGGCGCGCAAGCCTCCGGCAAAGGCACGAGCCCATGGGTCATTTCCGGCGATCAGGGGAAGGGAACGGGGGACTTGCCGGCGAGGCCGCCGCTCAGGGCTCAGGAGTTGAGCCCAATCCTTGTGCCCGCCGGGGCGAGCCCCTATAGGGTCTCACACCTTCCTGGCTTTGCCAAGCCCACGGTTCCGGGCGCGGGCGCGCCAGAGCTCCCACACCGCCGGCAGAACGGAGAGGAAGATGATCATCAGCACCACCAGCGAGAAGTTCTCCTGTACGAACGGCAGGTTGCCGAACCAGTAGCCGGCCACGGTGCAGATCACCACCCAGGCCACGCCGCCGATGACGTTGTAGCTCATGAAGCGCCCGTAGCTCATGCTGCCGAGCCCGGCCACGAAAGGGGCGAAGGTGCGGACGATGGGCACGAAGCGGGCGATGATGATGGTCTTGCCGCCGTACTTCTCGTAGAACTCGTGGGTGTAGGCCAGGTGCTCGGGCTTGATGACGCGGAAGCGCTTGGCGTTGAGCAGCCGGCGGCCGAAGAAATGGCCGATCCAGTAGTTGACCGTGTCGCCCACCACGGCGGCCACGATCAGGCTCACGACCAGCACCCATAGGGAGAGGGAACCCGTGGCGGCGAAGGCGCCGGCCGCGAAGAGCAGGGAGTCCCCCGGCAGGAAGGGGGTGACGACCAGCCCCGTCTCGCAGAAGACGATGGCGAAGAGGAGCAGATACGTCCAGGCCCCGTACTCCTGGATGATCGGGCTCAGGTGCTTGTCCAGATGGAGGACGAAGTCGATCAGATGCTTCACGAATTCCATGGCGGGTGGAGACTAAGGGCTGGCCGCCGAGTTGTCCAGCGGGGCGCGGAAACCGGTAGGATGGCGCGGCCATGACGTTCGAGATCGGCCTCGTCCTCTTCCTGCTTGGCGCCGTCGTCGCCACCTTTGCCTTCGAATGGCTGCCGGTGGACGCCACCACCCTCCTGCTGCTGGCCACGCTGGTGCTCTCGGGCATCCTGAGCGTGGACGAGGCTTTCTCCGGGTTCTCCAACGAGATCATCATCATCCTGGGCTCGATCTTCATCCTCTCCGGGGCGCTGATGAAGGGCGGGGTGATGGACAAGCTGGGGGACGCCATCTTCCGCATCGCCGGGGGGAGCCGGGCCAAGGTGCTGATGTGCGTGATGCCGGTCACCACCTTCGTCTCGTCGTTCACCAACAACACCACCACCACGGCCGTGCTGATGCCGGCGGTCCTGGGGGTGTGCAAGAAGAGCCGGGTCAGCCCCAGCCAGGTGTTGATCCCGCTCGCCTACGCTTCCATGCTGGGCGGCACCTGCACGCTGATCGGCACCTCGACCAACGTGGCGGCGAGCGGCTTCATCCGCTCCTCGGGCCTGGAGCCGTTCTCGATGTTCGAGTTCCTGCCCGTGGGCGCGACGGTGTCGGTGCTGGGCATCCTCTACATGACCCTGCTGGGCTGGCGGCTGCTGCCGCGGCGGAGCGGCGAGAGCGAGGGGACGGGCTACCAGCTCCGGGAGTTCCTCTCCGAGGTGGTGATCACCCCCGGCTCGCCCCTGGCCGGCCAGGAGATCCGCGACACGCAGCTCTCGCAACTGGGGCTCCAGGTGCGGGCCGTCCTGCGCGGCGGGCGGCGGCTGGAGGCCGAGGCGCGGACGGTGCTGGAGGAGGGGGACCTGCTGCTGGTCCAGGCCGGGCGCGAGGCGCTGATCCAGGTCAAGGACACCGCCGGGATCGACATCCGGCCGGACGTCAAGCTGCGCGCCGGGGACCTCCAGACCAGCACCATGAAGATCGTCGAGGCGCTGCTGATGCCGCAGTCCAACCTGATCGGCCGCACGCTCAAGGAGCTGGACTTCCGCAGCCGTTTCGGTTTGACCGTGCTCGCCATGTACCGCAGCGGCCACGCCCTGGCCACCCGCATCGGCGGGCTGCCGCTGCGCGCCGGCGACGTGCTGCTGCTCCAGGGGCCGCCCGAGCGGTTCCAGACCCTGGCGGACAACGCCGACCTCTGGTTCCTCCAGGAGACCGAGCACCAGCCGGCCCGGCGGCGCAAGGGACTCTACGCCATGGGGATCTTCGTGCTCGGCATCGTGGCGGCGGCGGCGGGCTGGATCCCCCTGCCGGTCGCCTTCCTGCTGGCCGCCCTGGGAGTGATCGCCACCCGGCTGATCACCATGGAGGAAGCCTACAACCTCATCGACTGGCGGCTGCTGATCCTGATCGCCGGGATGACCGCGTTCGGTCTCGCCATGCAGAAGACCGGCGCGGCCGAGTACGTCGCCGGCCTGGTGGTGGCCTGGGTGTCGCCGCTGGGCACGGCCGCCGTGATGCTGGCCTTCGTGGTGCTGACGATCCTGCTCACGCAGCCGATGTCCAACGCCGCCGCCGCCCTGGTGGTGCTGCCGGTGGCGATGAGCACGGCGACCCAGCTCGGTCTCGATCCGCGGACCTTCGCCGTGCTGGTCACCATCGCCGCGTCGCTCTCCTTCGTGACCCCCTTCGAGCCCTCCTGCCTGATCGTCTACGGGCCGGGCAAGTACCGCTTCCGAGACTTCGTGATCTCCGGCCTGCCCCTGACGGCGCTGGTCATCCTGGTCCTCCTGCTGATGGTCCCCCTCCTCTGGCCCGTGCGTTGATGTTCCGCTACGAGCTTCCGGCGCGATCCCGCCACCGGCGCGTGCGCCATGTCCCGGCGGACGACGGCGCCTGCGGCTGGGTCGAGGTCCTGCCGCCGCCGCCGCCGCCCCGCCGGCTGGCCTCGCCCGAGCGGGCGGACTGCGCCGTCGTGGGCGCCGGCTTCACCGGCCTCGCCATCGCCCGCCGCCTGGCCGAGCTGCGGCCGGACTGGCGGGTCGTCGTGCTGGACGCCCACCGCGCCGGCGAGGGGGCCTCGGGACGCAGCTCGGGCTTCGTGGTGGACCGCGCCCACTTCATCGCCCGCCTGGACTTCGAGGCCAGCCGCCGCTACATGCGGCTCTGCCGCTTCGGCATCGACCGGCTCCGGGAGGCGGTCCGGCGTCACGGCATCGACTGCGACTGGGACGAGTCCGGCTGGCTCCACGTCGCCGCCGGCGAGGAGGGCGCCGCCGCCCTGCCCAACCTTCGCGCCTGGCTGGACCGTCTGGGCGAGCCCTACGAGTGGCTGGACCGCGGCGGGCTCGCCCGCGTGACCGGCACGGAGCACTACCGGGCCGGCCTGCGGCTGCCGGGCAGCGTCCTGGTGCAGCCGGCGGCGCTGGCGCGGGGGCTGGCCGCCGCGCTGCCCCCTTCCGTCGACCTCTTCGAGGACTCGCCGGTGCGCACCATGGATCGCGGGGGGCGCGGGGGCGCGGGGAGCGCTTCCGGCTGGAAACGGACGGCGGGGCGGTGGAGGCCGGCCGGCTCTTCCTGGCCGCCAACGGCTGCACCCCGGCCCTTGGCTTCCTGCGGCGGCGGGTCTTCCCCCTGTTCACCTTCGGGAGCCTCACCCGGCCGCTCTCGCCGGCGGAGCAGGAGATCCTGGGCGGCGAGCGCGAGTGGGGATTGCTGGCCGAGGACCCCATGGGCTCCACGGTCCGCCGGACGCGGGACCAGCGCATCCTGATCCGCAACTCGGCCCATTACGAGCCCCGGCTGGCCGTCGAGGAGGCCCTGCGGCTGGAGGCGCGGCATCTCCACCGCGTGGCCTTCGACGCCCGCTTCCCGGCCCTGCGCCACGTCGGCTTCGACTACACCTGGAGCGGCATCCTGGGGTGCTCCCCCAATCGCGGCCACAGCTTCGGGGAAATCGCGGAAAGGCTGTTTGTGGCGGCCGGCTACACGGGGGCCGGCCTGGCGATGGGCACCACGGCCGGCATCCTGCTGGCGGACCTGGCGGCCGGCGAAGGCTCCGGGCTGCTGGACGACATGCTCGCCTGTCCGGAACCCACCCGGCTGCCCCCCGAGCCCTTCTTCGGGATCGGGGCCCGGTGGAAGGTGAGACAGATGAACGCCTCGGCGGCCGAGACGTTCTGACGGCCTACGCCGCCACCTCTTCCCGCCGGAACCGCTTCTCCATGATGTCCTTGCCGCGGTGGATGAAGCAGGTCTCGATCAGGCGCGGCTTGAACCAGTTGCGCACGAACTCGGTGACGTCCTCCTCGCTGAACGGCTTGCAGGAGTAGACGTCGATGCTGATGAAGCGGTTGTTGGACGAGGTATGGATCTGGATGCCGCTCTCGATGATCGGCACCCAGCCGCTGTAGCCCGGCTTGCCGGGGAAGGTGGTTTCGCAGGTCTTGAAGATGTAGGGCTGCGTCTGCTTCGTCATGTGGAGATAGACGCAGATCTTGTCGAGGAACTCGTATCCCAGGTCCAGATCGCAGCAGGTCTCCTCGTCGCAGCCGAAGCAGTCGAGGACGAGCTGGAAGCCCCAGGACGTCTGGTCCGTCTTGTCACAACAGGGATCGCTCTGGGTCATGCTCTCGCTCATGGTCGTCGTCTCCATAATTCCTCCGGGTCCCAGGCCGGCCCCCTAGGCCGCCGGTTGCTTTCTCGCCGCAAGCGATTCACGGACGCTCCGGAAATACGGCGCGTCCGGGTTTTCCAGTATCTGACCGGAGGGCACCCAGGAAGGACGCTCCTCCCAACGGTGCTCCCGGAGCTCCGACTTGAATCCAAGGTCCCGCCACAGGCGGGCGGCGAATTCGGGCAGGATGGGCGCGGCCAGCGTGGCCAGCGTCTTGGCCGCCAGCAGCTCCAGGGCGGCGGCGGTGCGCCGCTCCTCGCTCCGGGCGGGCACCCGGCGCCAGCTCTCCTGGGCGCGTCCGAAGCGCCGCGCTTCGCGCACCAGCTCGCAGAGCACCCGCGCGGCGCGCTGGGGTGAGAAGGTCCGCGCCTCGTAGGCCTCCGCCGCCGCGGCCGACAGCTCCTCCAGGCGGTTGAAGAAGCGGCGGTGCTCCTCCGTCCAGTCGCCGGTCGAGGGCACCTTGCCGCCGAAGTTCCGGCCTACCCGCTCCCACAGGCCGGAGAGCCAGTCTTCCCAGGCACCGCCGAGCTCGCGGTCGCAGGTCTCCTGGAAGTCCTCCAGGGTGAAGTTGGTCCCCTCCACCTCCGGGGCCGTCCAGGAGAGATAGAAGCGCATGACGTCGGCCGGTACGTCGGCCAGCAGCTCGCGGCCCCAGATGGCGTGGCGGCGGCTGGTGGAGAACTTGAGGCCGTCCAGCCGGTAGAACTCGTTCATGATGAACGCCGCCGGCAGCTTCAGGCCGCGGTCGTAGGCCATCCACAGGGCGGGCAGGAAGACCGCGTAGTAGAAGCCGTTGTCGAAGCCGAAGCAGTGCACGAACTCGGCGTCGTCCGCCTTCCAGTACGCCTCCCAGCCGCCCAGATGCTGGGCGTAGGAGAAGTAGCGGGGCGCCATCTCGCACCAGACGAAGATGCGCTGGTCCTCGAAGCCCTCGACGGGCACCGGGATGCCCCAGTCCGTCACGTGCGTCACCGTCATGTCGGGCAGGCCCGCCGCGATCACCTGCTCACAGAGGGAACGCAGGCCGGGGTTCATGCCGACCTTGAGGTGGAACTCCCGGAGCTCATCCGCCCACCGCGAGAGGGGGAAGAAGAGCCGGGTGAAGCTCCGCCGCGCCGGCGGGTTGCCGCACTGGGTGCAGACCGCGTCCACCAGGTCCACGCAGTCGTTGGGCCGGCCGCAGTCCTCGCAGAGGTTGCCTCCCGAGGGGGAGCCGCAGTGGGGGCAGCGCCCGCGGATGTAGGCCTCGTAGAGATAGCGCTCGCAGGCCTCGCAGTACGGCGACAGGGTCTCCCGGGCCTCCAGGTGGCCGTCGGCGTACAGCTTGCGGAAGAACTCCCGCGTCATCCGCACGTGGTGGGGCGAGGCGTTCGGGCGGACGAATTCCGCCAGCTCGACGCCCGCCGCCCGCAGCGTCGAGGCGATCTCGCCGGCCAGCCTGTCGCCGGCCTCCTGCGGTCCCAGCCCCAGGCGGACGCCGTTGGTCTTGGTGTAGCTCTGGTTGTCGTCGGTGCCGAAGATGTAGCCGGCGTCCACCCCGCGCAGCCGCAGGTAGCGGGCGTGGATGTCGCCGGCCAGGTAGGGGCCCGAGAGGTGCCCCACGTGCAGGTCGCCGTTGGGCGTGGGCGGCGCGGCGCTCACCATCGTGCGCGCCGGGCGCTTCGCCGGGCTCTCCTCCCGCTGGCCGGCCCACAGGCGCAGGTCCTCCCACCAGACGGTGAGGAAGAGCAGCTCCTCGTCCGACGTGTTCTCCAGCGTGTGCTGCTGGAACGGGCGCTGGAAGACGACGTCCCCGGCCTGGACCTCGGTCGAGTCGTCGCCGATCCGCATCACGCCGCGCCCCTTGGCGAAGAAGAAGGTCTCCCCCTCCTGGTGCGCGTGGTGCTTGGTGCTGCCCCCGGGCGGCACCACCGCCCAGGCGGCGCCGAACGGCGGCTCCACCACCCCTTCCCAGGGGTACAGCATCTGGACCTGGATCCCGTACGCCTCGAACAGCTTCGCGGAATCCAGCCTCTGGATGTGCATTCCTCGGATCTCCTCGCGGCTCGTCCGCCTCAGAGCGCGTAGTTCCTCACCGCCTCGCGGGCGTTGAGGAGCGACTTCAGGATGTCTCCCGCCCGGATGGGCAGGAGCGACAGTACGGTCTCGCTGGCGCCGTGGGTCTGTTCGGAGAACCCCTGGAGGTAGACCCCGGCCGCGAACGAAGGATCGGTGGCCGCGCGGTAGTCGCGCTCGATCTTGTAGCCGGCGTCGGCGCCGTCGCGCCCGAGCCACGGCGCCAGGCTTTCGAGCAGGGGGTGCTGCCGGCGCCAGGTGTAGCCGGTGCACACGATCAGGCCGTCGGCCTCCAGCGTCACGGTCTCCTCGCGCAGCAGGTCCCGGAAGCGGGCGATCACCGCGTCGCCCGTCTCCAGCAGCTCCTCCAGCTTCATGAAGTTGCGGACGCGGAGCCGGTCGCGGCCCAGCACCTTTTCCTGGTACATGCACTTGTAGATCCGCCGGATCAGCGGCAGGTCCACCACCGCGTAATTGACGTCCCGGCAGTCGTCGAGCACCATGCGGCGCTTCTCCTCCGGCAGCCCGTAGAGGAAGTCGACCATCTGCGGGAAGAAGATCTCGTTGGTGAAGTCGCTGTCGTCCACCGGCTTGTAGGCGAACCGGCGGACGGTGGCCGTCACGTCGGCGTTCGGGTACTTCGTCATCAGGTAGTAGAAGAGCTCGGCGGCGCTCTGGCCCGAGCCCACCACCACGAAGCGGTAGGGCGCCTGGGTGTCGGGGAAGTCGCGCTTGATGCGCAGCATCGAATCGTTGGAGTGGAAGGCGTGGCCGCCGGGCTGGAGCCGGACGCCCTCCGGCAGGCAGGGCACGCCGCCGGTGGCGAGGACGATGTTGCGCGTCAGGAACGTCCGGGACTCGCCCGTGGCCACGTCGCGGGTCAGGACCCGCACCAGGCGCACCTCGCCGTCCTCCCGCACCGGTTCCAGGGCCAGCACCTCCTGGCCGTAGCGGACGCGGTCCTTGAGCTCCCCGGCCACCCAGCTCAGGTAGTCGTTGAACTCGATGCGGGTGGGGAAGAGGTCCCGCAGGTTGAGGAACTCGAACAGACGCCCCTTGGCCTGAAGATAGTTGAGGAACGTGTACCGGCTGCGCGGATTGCGGATGGTCGCCAGATCCTTGAGGACCGAGATCTGGATCAGGGAGTCCTCGATCAGCATCCCCGGGTGCCAGACGGCGTTCGGCTTGGCTTCCAGAAACAGCCGGCGGACGTCTTCCCCGTTCTCCGCCTCTTCTTCGAGGGCCACGGCCAGCGCCAGGTTCGCCGGACCGAAGCCGATTCCGATGACGTCGAAGATTCCGTCCTGCGCCGTCTCTTTTTCTTTCATATCCAGGTCACGCGCGGTCGCTCCGCCGGGGTTCAGCGTGGCGGAAAACCACGGGTTACTCCGACCCTCCGAGGAACGAATGGAACAGCACATCCTCCTCGGTTTTAGGTGCGACCCGTGCGGGGAAAAGGGACAAAAAGACCCTGTGCGCCGTGACTTTCGCGTTACTTTATCGTGGTTACCAGGATGTGCGGATCTTTACGAAGAAATATACGGCCCGGAGCAACGAATGGATTTATCCTTCCACGATTTGCGTGGGAATCGGACTAGAGGCGGCCCTGGATCCAGCAGCCGCCCAGCACCCGCGTGCCCTGGTAGAAGACCGCCGCCTGCCCGGGGGTGATCCCGCGCTGGGGCTCGGCGAACTCCACCTCGGCCCGGCCGTCGCCAAGGGACCGGATGCGCGCCGCGGCTCCGGGATGGCGGGAGCGGATCTTCACCGTGGCCTCCACCTCCCCCGGCGGCGGCGGGGCCGATCCAGTGGAGGCGCTCGCCGCGCAGGCCCGGCGCCATCAGGTCGCCCTCCCCGCCCACCACCACCCGGTTGCGCTCCGGCTCCACCGCCAGCACGTAGAGCGGGCTGGGCGCGGCCAGTCCCAGGCCGCGGCGCTGGCCCACGGTGTAGCGGTAGTAGGGCTGGCCCGCGCCCAGCTCGCGGCCGGCCGTGTCCACGAGCGCCGCGGGCTCGGAGAGAGCGGCGGCTCCGAAGCGGTCGGGGTTCGCGGCGGCCTGCTCCTCCACGAACTCGCGCACGCCGCCGGCGACGAAGCAGACCTCCATGCTCTCGCCCTTCTCGGCCACCACCAGCCCGGCCTCGCGGGCCAGCTCCCGCACCTCGCTCTTGGTCATGCCTCCCAGGGGGAACAGCGACGCGGCGAGCTGCTCCTGGGTCAGCTCGAAGAGGTAGTAGCTCTGGTCCTTGCCGGCGTCGAGCGCGGTGTGCAGCTCGTAGCCGTCCGGCCCTTCCAGGATGCGGGCGTAGTGGCCGGTCGCCACCCGGCTCGCGCCGAGCCGGCGGGCGCGCTCCAGCAGCAGGTCGAACTTGACCCAGGTGTTGCAGCGCACGCAGGGGCTCGGGGTGCGGCCGGCGAGGTAGTCCGCGACGAAGGGATCGACCACCTTCTGGCGGAACTCCTCGTCCATCTGCAGGGTGTAGTGGGGGATGCCGGCCTGCTGCGCGACCCGCTTCGCGTCCCCCAGGTCGAGCGCGCCGCAGCAGCGGCCGTGGGCTTCGGCGCCGGAGTGGTCCCAGAGCAGCATGGAGAGGCCGACCACGGGCCGGCCCTCGCGGGCCAGCAGCCAGGCGGTCACCGAGGAATCGAGGCCGCCGCTCATGGCGACGGCGGTCAGCCCGGGCGCGCTCACGCCACCGCCTCCCGGGGGGCGCCGGGGCTGACGCGCCGCAGCTCGGCCACCTCGCGCGCCAGGACGTCCAGGAAGGCGTCGACCTCCTCCCGGGTGTTGGTGATCCCGAAGCTCACCCGCAGCGAGGAGAGGGCCTCGTCGCGGGAGATCCCGGCGGCCAGCAGGGTCTTGCTGGGCTCGACCGTGCCCGAGGAGCAGGCCGCGCCGGTGGAGACCGCGAAGCCGGCGAGGTCGAGACGGATCAGCAGCGACTCCCCCTCGACGCCGGGGAAGGCGACGTGGGAGGTGTTGGGCAGGCGCGGCGAGGTCCGGCAGTGGACGAGGACGCCGGGGACGCGGCGCGGCAGCTCCGCCTCGAAGCGGTCGCGCAGCGCGGCGAGATGCGCCACCCGGCCCTCCATCTCCGCGCGGGCGGCGGCCGCGGCGGCGCCCAGGCCGACGATGGCCGGGACGTTCTCGGTGCCGGCCCGGCGGCGGCGCTCCTGGCTGCCGCCGACCAGGTAGCCGGTCACCTCCACCCCCTTGCGCACCCACAGCGCGGCGGCGCCCAGCGGGCCGTGGAACTTGTGCGCGCCGAGCACGAGGTAGTCCACGCCCAGGGCGTGGACGTCCACCGGGATCTTGCCCACGGCCTGCACGGCGTCGCAGAGGACCGGGACGCCGCGCTGGCGGCACGCCGCCGCCACCTCGGCCACCGGCTGCAGGGTGCCCAGCTCGTTGTTGGCGAGCATCAGGCCGACCAGCCGGGTGTCCGGCCGCAGGGCGCCGACGACCTCGGCGGCGGGGACGACGCCGTCCACGCCCGGGGACACCCGCGTCACCTCCACGCCTCCCTCCGCGAGCCGGGCTGCGGCCTCGCGGATCGACGGATGCTCGATGGCGGAGATCACCAGGTGGCCGCCGCCCTTCAGGGCATGGAAGACCACGGCGTTGTTGGCCTCGGTGCCCGAGGCGGTGAAGACCACCTCCGGCGGCCGGCCGCCGATCAGCGCCGCCACCTTCTCCCGCGCACTCTCCACGGCGTCGCGGGCCGCCTGCCCGAAGGCGTGGATGGACGAGGGATTGCCGTGCCGCTCGCCCAGCCAGGGCAGCATGGCCTCCCGCGCCCGCGGATGGAGCGGCGTGGTGGCGTTGTGATCGAGGTAGACAGCCATGGCGCGGAGTATTCTAGCCGGCATGTTTGTTGAATCCTTCCCGACCTCCGGGAGATTCCCGGTTTAGCTCAGAAGGTGACTGAATGCGCTCAAGTCTGAAGCCCCTCTTCCTTCTCGCCACGTTCCTCTCCGCCATCGCCGTCTCCGCCGATCCTCCTGCTGAGAAGCCTCCCGCGGAGAAGCCCGCGGAGCCGCGGCAGGAGAAGCCGACGCGGGCGGAGAGGAAGGCGGAGAAGAAGGCCCGGGAGGAAGCGGTCGCGGCGCTGCCCGCGAAGTACCGGGGCTGGGTCTACATGGTGGAGCTGCTGATCTCCGATCGGGAGCTCGACACCTTCCTGGCCCTGAAGGAGGACTACCAGCGCGACGCCTTCATCAGGAAGTTCTGGGAGTCCCGGGACACCTACCGCTCCACCGCCCGCAACGAGTTCAAGGAGCGCTGGGAGGCCAACTACGAGGTCGCCCTCCAGGAGTTCGGTTCGATCGAGGACGAGCGCGGCCGGGTGCTGCTGCTCAACGGCCCGCCGGCGGCGCGGATCGCGTCGTCGTGCAACAACATCATCTGGCCGACGGAGGTCTGGTTCTACGCCTGCGGCGACCGCATCCGCGGCGAGCTGATCGTCGTCTTCTACCGCAAGTGGGGCGCCGGCCCCTTCCGGATCTGGTCGTCCACGGAAGGCCTGGATTCGCTGTTCGCGAACGGCGCCGGCAGCAGCACGGGCGAGAGGAGCCTGCAGGCCATCGCCAACGGCTGCCTGGACGGCGAGAAGATCGCCGCCGGCGTCAACTGGGTGCTCCGCCAGGGCTTGCAGTACAGCCTGATCCAGCAGCGGATGATGGCGAAGCCGGAGGAGCGGAGCGGCGAGTGGGTCTCCTCCTTCCACTCCTACTCGACCGACATGCCCGAGGGGACGGCGCCCCTGCCGGCGAAGCTCGACGTCGAATTCCCCGGCCGCTACCAGAACCGCACCGTGATGCAGGGCCTCGTCACCGTCCAGACCGCCAACGCCGGGCAGGCGACGCTGGGACAGGCCCGCACCTACAACCTGCAGCTCAACGGCGAGGTGCTCCAGAACGGCGAGCTGTTCGACAACTTCCGGTACAAGTTCGACTTCCCGCCCAACCCCGGAGAGACGCTGCCCATCGTCTTCCAGCGCTTCCTGCGGCCGGGCGACTACACGCTGATCCTCAAGCTGGAGGACATCAACTCCGGCAAGATCTTCCGCGAGGAGCGGAAGATCTCGGTGTCCGCCACCGAGCGGGTCGCCAACGTGGCCCCGATGAGCGATCCCAACAGCGTCAGCCTGCGCATCCTCCGGAGGCCAACGCCGTCATCGCCAACGGCGAGACGACCGTGAAGATCGTGCGGCCGGTGGGCGAGATCCAGACCGGCATGGAGCGCTTCGACACCCTGACCACGGGCGAGAACATCGACAAGGTGGTCTTCGCCCTGGACGGCAAGCCGGTGCTCACCAAGAAGCGGCCGCCGTTCAGCGTCGAGCTGGACCTCGGGGCCCTTCCCCGGCCGCGCACCCTGAGCGCCACGGCCTTCGACGCGGCCGGCGTGCAGGTCGCCTCGGACGAGCTGCTGGTCAACGCCTCCCCCAACCGCTTCCAGGTGCGGCTGGTGGAGCCGCAGAAGGGCCGGCGCTACGACGGCAGCCTGCTCGCCCGCGCCGAGGCCACGGCCCCGGACGGCCAGGCGGTCGAGCGCGTGGAGTTCTTCCTCAACGAGACCCCGGTCGCCACGCTCTACCAGCCGCCGTACCAGCAGCCGATCCTGCTGAACAAGGACGACTCCCTGTCGTACGTGCGCGCCGTCGCCTACCTGCCCGACGGCAACTCGACCGAGCACCTGGTGTTCGTCAACGCGCCGGAGAACATGGCCGAGGTGGAGGTCGACTTCGTCGAGCTCTACACCACGGTGCTCGATCGCGAGAACCGGCCGGTCTCCGGGCTGGAGGCCAAGGACTTCACGATCCTCGAGGACGGGGCCCGGCAGGAGATGGCCCGCTTCGAGACCGTGACCGACCTGCCCATCCACGCCGCCGTGGCCCTGGACGTCTCCGCCTCCATGAACGTGAGCCTGGACAAGGCGCGGCAGGCGGCCCTGCAGTTCCTCCAGGGGACGCTGCGGCCCCAGGACCGGGCGGCGCTCATCACCTTCAACGACCACCCCAACCTGGCGGTGAAGTTCACCAACGACGTGCCCACCCTGGCCGGCGGCCTCGCGGGCCTCAAGGCGGAGCGGGGGACGTCGCTCTACGACACCATCATCTTCTCGCTCTATTACTTCAGCGGCATCAACGGGCAGCGGGCGATCCTCCTGCTCTCCGACGGCAAGGACGAGGGGAGCCGCTTCACCTACGACGACGCCCTGGACTACGCGCGCCGGGCCGGCGTGACCATCTACAGCATCGGCCTGGGCGACGACGTGGACAAGAAGAAGCTCTCCCGGCTCTCCGAGGAGACCGGCGGCCGCGCTTTCTTCATCAAGAGCGCGGACGAGCTGGCGGCGATCTACTCGGCCATCGAGCAGGAGCTGCGCTCGCAGTACCTGATCGCCTACCAGTCCAACAACGCCACTGGAGGCACGGCGTTCCGGACCGTGGAGCTGAAGGTCGGAAAGCCCGGCCTCGAGGCCAAGACGATCCGGGGCTATTACCCTTGAGATTCGCCGTGAGCCCCGCCGCCCTCCTCGTCCTCGCGCTCCTCCTGCTTCCCGCCGCCGCCACTCCCCAGGACCGGCGGCCCGGCCCGGAGGAGAAGGCGGCGGTCGCCGGGCTGCCGGAGAAGTACCGGGTCTGGATCGAGGAGGTGGACGTCCTGCTCTCCGAGAGCGAGCGGGCGGCCTTCCTGGCCCTGGGCAAGGACTACCAGCGCGACGCGTTCATCCAGCGCTTCTGGGACCAGCGGGACCCCATCCCCAAGACCGCCCGCAACGAGCTCCGCGAGGGCTGGGAGCGGAACGTCCGGCTGATCCGCGAGACTTTCGGCGACCTCAAGGACGGCCGCTCCCGCGTCCTCCTGCTGAACGGCCCGCCCGACGAGCGGCTGGAGTCCAACTGCCCGCAGGTCTACCAGCCGCTGGAGGCCTGGTTCTACAGCCGCAGCGACCGCGTCCGGGAGCCCTTCGCGGTGGTCTTCTTCCGCAAGTGGGGCGAGCGCCGGTTCCGGATCTGGGTCCCCGCCGAAGGCTCCCTGGCCGCCGAGGGCGTGTTCGAGGAGCGGCCCGGCACCCCGGTCTCGGGCCAGGGGCCGGGCCGTCCCAGGGACCTGGCGGAGCGGCAGGGCGAGGGGGGATCGGAGGGGAGCCCGCTGCCCGACTGCGGCGAATACGAGCACTCGCGGAAGATCAAGGCCGCCATCGCCTGGGTGGCCTCGCAGGGGCTGCGCTGGCCGCTCCTGGAAGCCCGCATGAACTACCCGCCGGAGCCGCCCGCCGGCGAGTGGGTCTCCGCCTTCAACTCCTACTCGACCGACCTGCCCGAGGGAGCCGGCGCCCTGTCCGCCAGGCTGGAGGTCGCCTTCCCCGGCCGGCGGCAGGGCCGCACCGTGGTCCAGGGGCTGCTGGCGGTGGCCGCCGAGGCCGCCGTCCAGGCCGCCATGGGGGAGGCCCGCTCCTACAACTTCCTGCTCACCGGCGAGGTGCTCCGCGAAGGGGCGCTGTTCGACAGCTTCCGCTACAAGTTCGACCTGCCCGCCGGCGGCGAGCCCCCGGCGTCCCTCCCCCTGGCCTTCGAGCGGCAGCTCCGGCCGGGCGAGTACACCCTGATCGTCAAGCTGGAGGACGTCAACGGCGGCCGCTTCTTCCGCGAGGAGCGGGCGCTCGCCGTGCCCGCCGTGGAGGCCGTGGCCCCCGCGGCGCTGCCGTCCGCCGCCGATCCGGAGGCCGCCGAGGCCGCCCGCGTCCTGGCCGAGGCCAACGCCGCCCTGCGCAGCGGCGAGGTCACGGTCCAGCTCATCCCGCCCGTCGGCGAGCTGCAGACCGGCATGCAGCGCTTCGACGCCCTGACCACCGGCCCCATCGCCAGCGTCACCTTCCAGCTCGACGGCAAGACCGTGCTGACCAAGAAGGCGCCGCCGTTCAGCGTCGAGCTGGACCTCGGCACCGTCCCCCGCACCCGCACCCTGGCCGTCACCGCCTACGACCCGGCCGGCGGCATCCTGGCCGGCGACGAGCTGCTGCTCAACGCGCCGGCCCGCCGCTTCCGGGTGCGGCTGGTCGAGCCCCGCAAGGGCAAGGTCTACGAATCCAGCCTGCGGGCCGAGGCCCAGGTGGAGGTCCCCGACGGCGAGACGGTGGAGCGGGTCGAGATGTACCTCGACGACACCCGGGTGGCGACCCTCTACCAGCCGCCGTACGTCCAGCCCATGGTCCTGCCGAAGGACCAGCGGCTGGCCTACGTGCGGGCCGTGGCCTTCCTCGCCGACGGCACCTCGACCGAGGAACTGGTGTTCGTCAACGCCCCCGAGTACCTGGAGCAGGTCAACGTCGACCTGGTGGAGCTCTACACCACCGTCCTCGACCGCAAGGGCCGGCCGGTGACCGGCGGCCTGGCGGAGAAGGACTTCACGGTGACCGAGGACGGCGCCCGGCAGAAGATCGCCCGCTTCGAGCGGGTGGACGACCTGCCGATCCACGCCGCCGTGGCCATCGACGTCTCGGCCTCCATGCTGACCCGCCTGGAGGACACGCAGGCCGCCGCCCTGCAGTTCTTCCAGAAGCTGGTGCAGCCCAAGGACCGCGCCGCCCTCATCACCTTCAACGACCACCCGATCCTCAACGTGCGGTTCACCAGGGACGTCAAGGCCCTCTCCGGAGGTCTGGCGGGCCTCAAGGCCGAGCGCGGCACCTCGCTCTACGACAGCCTCGTCTTCTGCTTCTACTACTTCAACGGCATCCGCGGGCGGCGGGCCCTCCTGCTGCTCTCGGACGGCAGGGACGAGGGGAGCCGCTTCACCTACGACGAGGCCCTGGAGTTCGCCCGCCGGTCCGGAGTGACCATCTACGTCATCGGCCTGGGCGAGGACGTGGAGAAGAAGAAGCTGGCCCGCTTCGCCGAGGAGACCGGCGGCCGGGCCTTCTTCCCCCGCAAGCCGGAAGAGCTCGCCGGCATCTACGCCGCCATCGAGGAGGAGCTGCGCTCCCAATACCTGATCGCCTATCAGTCCACCAGCAACCGCACGGACGGCGGCTTCCGCGCGGTGGACCTCAAGGTGGCGAAGCCCGGGCTGGAGGCGAAGACGATGCGGGGGTATTACCCATGATTCATGTAGGATCGACCCGATGCCGTTGAACGTTCACCGCCGTACGCTCGCCCTCCTCCTCGCCGCCCTCCTCCTGCCCGCCGCCCTCGCGGCCGCCGCCCAGCAAAAGACGCCTACGCCGCTCCCGGACGACCTCTCCCAGCGCCATCGGGCCTGGCTCGAAGAAGTCGCGGTCCTGATGACCCCCAAGGAGCGCGAGGTGTTCCTGGCGCTGCGCAAGGACTACCAGCGCGACGCCTTCATCCGCCGCTTCTGGGAGGTGCGCGACCCCTTCCCGCAGACGGCGCTGAACGAGCTCCAGCAGCGCTGGCAGGACCGGGCGCGCAAGGCCCGCGAGCGCTTCGAAGACCTGACCGGAGACCAGGCCCGCATGATGCTGATCAACGGCGAGCCGGCGGAGGTCCTCAAGGTGAGCTGCGACATCCTCCTGCCGCTGGAGATCTGGAGCTACCCGGGATCGGACCGCGTCCGCGGCGACTTCAGCCTCACCTTCCGCGGCGCCTCGCCCAGGGGTCCCTTCCGCCTCTGGTCCCCGGCCGACGGCATCGAGCGGCTCTTCGCCCTCGAAACACAGGCCCGGGCCACGGACCCGGCCGTCGCCCTCGGCGCCATCGCCGAGATCTGCCCCCGGGGCGAGGACATCTCGGCGCGCATCGGCGAGTCCCTGGACTGGCGCAAGGTCGAGCAGAACATCCAGCTCCTGCCCAAGCCGGGCGAGGAGTGGCTCTCCAGCTTCCCCTCCTACTCGACCGACCTGCCCGAGGGCGCCGCCACCTTCCCGGCCCAGCTCGACGTCACCTTCCCCGGCCGCTACGGCAGCCGCACGGTGCTGCAGGGGCTGGTGAGCGTGCCCCGGGAGGAGGTCAGGCCCGAGCGCATCGAGGGCAGCTCCACGGCGTCCTACAGCTTCCTGGTGGACGGCGAGGTCCTCTACAAGGGCGAGCTGTTCGAGCACTTCCGCTACCGGTTCAACCTGCCCGAGGGGGAGGTCGCCTCGGACAAGATCCCGGTGGTCTTCCAGCGCTACCTGCGGCCGGGCGCCTACACCCTGGTCCTGAAGATCGAGGACCTGGGAGGCAAGCGCTTCTTCCGCGAGCAGCGGGAGCTGGAGATCCCGTCGGTGGCGTCGGCGCCCGCGCCGGCCGCGCCCGCCCTGGCCGAGGCCAACGCCGCCATCGGCTCCGACGAGCGGACGATCCGCATCCTGCCGCCGCCCCCCGGCCTGATCACCGGCAAGGTGCGGGTCGAGGCCACGGCCACCGGCGACGGCATCGCCCGCGTGCGCTTCGAGCTGAACGGCAGGCCCGTGCTCACCAAGAGCCGGCCGCCGTACAGCGTCGAGCTGAACCTCGGCGACCAGCCCCGCATCCACACCCTGCGCGCCCTGGCCCTGGCCGAGTCCGGCGACAAGCTCGCCGAGGACGAGGTCCTGCTCAACGTCGGCCCCCACCGCTTCGCCGTGCGGCTGGTGGAGCCCCAGGCCGGCCGGAAGTACCAGTCGAGCCTGCGCGCCCAGGCCCAGGTCGAGGTGCCGGAAGGGGAGCGGCTCGAGCGGGTCGAGCTCTACCTGAACGACGACCTGATGGCGACCCTCTTCCAGCCGCCCTACGCCCAGCCCATCCTCCTCCCCCAGGGCAAGGAGATCACCTACGTCCGCGCCGTGGCCTACCTGGAAGGCGGCAACTCCACCGAGGACCTGGTGCTGGTCAACGCGCCGGAGCTTCGGCGTCCAGGTGGACGTCGACTTCGTCGAGCTGTACACCTCGGTGGTGGACGGCAAGGGGCGGCCGGTCGAAGGGCTGGAGCAGGAGGACTTCACGGTCGTCGAGGACGGCCAGACGCAGCAGGTCCGCCGCTTCGAGCTGGTCCGGGACGTGCCGATCTACGCCGGCGTCCTGCTCGACACCTCCTCCTCGATGGCCGAGGGCAACCGGCTCGACGCCGCCGTGCAGGGCGCGTTGCGCTTCTTCCAGCAGGTGCTCACCCCCAAGGACCGGGCGGCGGTGATCACCTTCGCCGACACGCCGACCCTGGCCGTGCGCTTCACCAACCAGGAGCCGGTGCTCTCCGGCGGCCTCTCCGGCCTCACGGCGGACGGCAACACCGCCCTCTACGACAGCCTGGTCTACGCCCTCTACTACTTCGGCGGCGTCAAGGGCAAGCGGGCCATCGTCGTGCTCTCCGACGGCAAGGACGAGGGGAGCCGCTACACCTTCAACGATGCCCTGGAGTACGCCCGGCGCAGCGGCGTGGCCATCTACACCGTGGGGATCGACCTCTCCTCGCGGGAGACGGACGTCCGCACCAAGCTCTCCCGGCTGGCCGAGGAGACGGGCGGCCGGTTCTTCTTCATCACCGGCGCCAGCGACCTGCCGGGGGTCTACCAGGCCATCGAGAAGGAGCTGCGCTCGCAGTACCTCCTCGCCTACCAGTCGTCGAGCGGCGGCGACTCCGACAAGTTCCGCACCGTCGAGGTGAAGGTCGGCAAACCCGGGCTCGAGGCCAAGACCCTGCGGGGCTATTACCCCTGAGCGTCCTCCCCTCGTTCATCCTCGCTTCGGCCTCCCCCCGGCGCCGCGAGCTGCTGGGGGGCCTCGGCGCGCGCTTCACCGTCCGGGCCACGGACATCGACGAGACGCCCCTGCCGGGGGAGGACCCGCGCGACACCGTGCTCCGGCTGGCGAAGGAGAAGGCGGCGGCTCAGGCCCATCCCGGCGAGCTGGTGCTGGCCGCGGACACCGTGGTGGTGATCGACGGCGAGCTGCTGGGCAAGCCCCGGGACCCGGAGGACGCCCGCGGCATGCTGGGCCGCATCGCCGGCCGGGAGCACGTCGTGCTCACCGCCGTGGCCCTGGAGGAGCCCGGCCGCGGCCGCCGGACCAGCGGCATCGAGACCTCCCGCGTGCGCATGGCCGCCCTCAAGCCCGAGGAGATCGCCTGGTACGTGGACACCGGCGAGCCCATGGACAAGGCCGGCTCCTACGCCGTCCAGGGGATCGGCGCCCTGTTCGTGGAGGAGGTCCACGGCAACTACACGAACGTGGTGGGCCTGCCGCTGCCTCTGACCTACCGGTTGTTCCGCGAGCTGGGATACGAGCTGCTGGATTTCAGGACCTGACCCGGGCCGGCGCCGGTGGGAGCGCCGCCGTCGAGGACGGGGACGCCGTTGACCAGCACATACCGGAATCCGCTCGCGAACGCCCGCGGCTGCTCGAAGGTGGCCTCGTCCCGCACCGCCGCCGGATCGAACAGGACCAGGTCGGCCGCGTAGCCTTCCTTGACCAGGCCGCGCCCGGCGAGCTTGAAGTGGGCCGCCGGCAGCGAGGTCATCTTGCGGACCGCCTCCTGGAGGCCTAGCGCCTTCCGTTCGCGGACGTAGCGGGCCAGCACGCGGGCGTTGTTGCCGGACGCCCGGGGATGCGGGCGGCCCTCCGCGTCGGGGACCGAGCCGTCCGAAGCGAAGGCGACGTGGGGATGGCGGAGGATGCGCTCGACGTCCTCCTCGGACATCAGGTGATAGACCATGCCCGCCCCGCCGGCCCGCAGCATTCGCCGGGCCATTTCGAATTGAGAGTCCGCCGAGCCGTCTTTCAAGACCTTCTCCGCTACCTGCTTTATCGACAAACCCTGGAGAGAGGGATCGCGAGGATAGGACGCCACCACCGCAAAGGAGAGATCCTGGAAACCCCGGCCGGCCAGGATCTGTCGCATGTCGGCGCGGACGCGCTCCCAGGTGGCGGGATCGTCCAGCCGCTTGCGGATCTCCTCCGGCCCACCCTCCAATGCCCAGTCAGGGAACCGGATCGACAGGCTGGACGCGGCGGCCGTGTAGACGTACTGGTCCGCCTCCACGTCGATCCCCCGGGCGCGGGCCTCGTCGATCATGCCGAGGGCCTTGGCGCCGGCCCCCCAGCGGCTCGGGCTGTCGATCTTGAGATGGGAGATCTGGACGGGGCAGCCTGCCTTCTCGCCGACCGCGATCGTCTCGGTAATCGACTTCTCGATCTCCGTCCCCTCGTTGCGCATGTGGGAGGCGTAGAGCCCGCCGGCCGTGCACGCCACGCGCGCCAGCTCGACGATCTCGCCCTCCTCGGAGTAGCTCCCCGGCACGTACTGGAGCCCGGTGGAGAGGCCAACCGCGCCGTCCGCCATGGCCCTGGCCACCAGCGCCTTCATCTTCTCCACCTCCGCCTGCGTTGGAGCGCGGCGCTCCGTTCCCATCACCGCCTCGCGGACCGTGCCATGACCGACCAGCGTCGCGAAGTTGATGGACGGTCCCGCCTTCCGGATCTCCGCCAGCTCCTTCCCGATCTCCACCGGCGAGTACCCGCAGTTCCCGGCAACGATGGTGGTCACCCCCATGCGCACGAAGTTCTCCGCCCGCGGCTTCTTCGCCAGGTCGTCCGCGTGGGTGTGGACGTCGATGAACCCGGGCGCCACGACCAGGCCGGAGGCGTCGATGACGCGCTTGGCGGAAGCGTCCTTCAGATCCCCGATGCGGACGATGCGGCCGTCCTGGATCGCCACGTCAACGCGGCGGGCGGGGGCGCCGGAGCCGTCGACGACGGAGCCATTGCGGATCAGGACGTCATAGGGAGAAACCGACGGCGTCGAGAACACGAGGGCCAGGAGAAAGACAGCGGGGGGAGACATGCGGAGAGGGTACACCGGGACCGGGGAATCCGAGGGCGGCCCAGCCCTGGGTGGGGCCGGTTCCCCCCTCGACAAGGCTGCCGTCGCCCCGGTGAGGGGCGTTGCGCCCCTCGCGGATTCGGGGCGCCCCCAGCGAGGGCGGTGGCGGCCCCCCGTGGGGGCGTTGCGGCCCGGTCGGGGGGAGAGGCCGCCCTCCCGAGGGGAGAAGCGCCCCTCCCGGTTGCGGCGCCGCCCCCGCCGGGGGAACGGCGCCCCTTCGCGGGGCGCAGACCCCTATCCCCGCTCCGCCACCCGCAATCCGATCACCCCGAGCACGATCAGTATAGATGACCTGAGGCCGGCATCGATAAGGATCTGGTATGCTGAAGGCCTGATCGATGAGGTACTGCTATGCCGACTGTCACCGTCTCTCCGAAGTTTCAGGTCGTAATCCCTCAAGAAGTACGGGAAGCGTTGGGTATCCGTCCAGGCGAAAAGATGCAGGTCTTCCAGTTTGAGAATCGGATCGAGTTGGTTCCTGTTCGTCCTATCCATGAGATGCGTGGCTTCCTGCGGGGGATCGACACCACGGTGGAGCGGGACGCAGACCGCGTGTGAACCTTGTCGACTCCAGCGGGTGGCTTGAATACCTGGCCGACGGTCCAGGAGCGGATTTCTTCGCTCCGGCACTGGAGGATCCCGAAAGGCTTCTGGTCCCTACCATCTGTCTGCTGGAGGTTGCTCGGAAACTCTACCGGCAGAGGGGACAGGATGCGGTTATCCAGACGCTGGCGCTAATGCGGGAGGGCCGGGTCGTCCAATTGACGACTGAGATCATCCTTCTGGCGGCTCGGCTGGGGATGGAGCACCAACTTCCGTTGGCCGACAGCGTGATCTACGCTACTGGGCAGTTCTATGGTGCGACCGTCTGGACCCAGGACTCGGACTTCAAGGACCTGGATGGCGTGAGGTACACGCCCAAGATGGTCTGACCCTATCCCCGCTCCGCCACCCGCAATCCGATCACCCCGAGCACGATCAACCCGATCGAGATCATCCGCAGGGCGCCGCGGGGCTCGCCCATGACGTAGAAGCCGACCAGGGCGGTGCCGACCGCTCCGATCCCCACCCAGACGGCGTAGCTGGTGCTGATGGGGAGGTCCCGCATCGCCAGGCCCAGGAGATAGAAGCTCACTCCCATCAGGCCCAGGGTGAGGAGGCTGGGGTACAGCTTCGTGAACCCCTGCGTGCTCTTCATCGTGGCCGCCCAGGCGACCTCCAGCAGGCCGGCGACGATCAGGTAGATCCAGCTCAAGGCAGCCCCTCGGCCGCGTCCCACCGGAATTCCGTCTCGTCGCCCGGCTGGATCCTCCACGCCGCCCGGTAGACGGGCGCGGGCCGCAGCCGCTCTTCGAGGGCGGCCCGCACTTCACGGGCGGACGGGAGGAGATGGGCCGGCGCGGACTTGCGGGCCTGCTCGAGGAAGAGGTCGAGGTCGACCTTCTCCGTCTCGCTCTGGGCGCTCGCCACATAAAAGACGACGGGGTCCGGCGCGACCCAGCGCCCCTCCAGCGACTTCAGGGCCTCCCAGAGGCCCAGGCTCGGCACCGACAGCGTCCCCTTCGCGCCGGGCGTGAACCCCTCCACCGAAAGCGGAGATCCCGGCAGCTTCACCGCCAGCCGGGCCGGGAAGGGATCGTAGACCAGGTGCGAGACCTCGTCCGGCGAGTACGGGCCGTTGTCCGGCACCACGAGGACCTCCAGCACCTGCCGCGTAGCCTCGTCCAGACGGCCGACGACCTTCTCCTCCTCCTTGGTGAGCTCTTCGAGGGAGCCGATGTCGTCGTCGGAGAGCTGCTCCGCGAAGAGGGTGCCGAAACAGGCGTGGGCGCGCTCCGGACGCTCCTCCAGGTAGGCGTAGAGCTGCTGCGCCGCCGCCAGGTACTCCTCCAGGGCGGCGGTCCACGTCTCCATCACCCGGTCCAGATCCTCGCGCTGCTTGCGGCTGGCGCGGGTGGAGGGACCCGGGACGATCGTCAGCTCCGCGATCCGTTGCTCGACGTCCACCTCGTAATTGACGGAGAGGGAGGTGTCGCCGAAGACCGCGGCGAGATTCCTGGGCTCGGCGATCACGGCGGAGCGCGAGGCGCCGCGCAGGTCGCCCAGCCGCTTCTCCCAGGAGAACCGCTCGGCGGCCGGCTCGGCGGCGGCGAAGCGGGAGGCCCAGGGGTCCGATCCTTCCAGGATGGCCCGCCGCATCTCGTTGACCCGGCGTTCCAGGGGCCCGTTGGCCGTACCCGTGTCGGCGGCGATCTCCACCGTGCTGGTCGCCACCACGGCGCCGTTGGGGAGGAAGCGCAGGAGCAGGCTCTCGCGGACCGGCGGATCGAAGCAGGAGGCGAGGGCCAGGCAGACGAGGATACCGAGGCCGGCCCGCCGGAGCGGGAGAGATTTCGAGGCCATCATGAGGGGATTATAAGGAAAGGGCGGGGGGCCAGCCCCGCCCTATGACCTACACAACCGTCAAGGAGGAAATTAAGCCGGGATCTCACCCTCGGCATCGAGCTCTACGTAATCACAGGCTTCCGTGTTGCAAATATACCGCAGCCCATGGCGCTTTGTCACGCTTTCCAAGAGGAATTTTGCGCCGCACTGCGGGCAGTCCCGCTGGACCGGCTTCTTCCAGAGGGAGAACTTGCAATCCGGATACCGGTTGCAGGACCAGAAGGTCTTCCCCCGCTGGGAGCGCTTCTCGACGATCTCGCCCTTGCCGCACTCCGGACAGGCGACGCCGGTCGGCTTCGGCGGCGCGGCCTGGGGACCGGTCTTGCGGATGTTCTTGCACTCCGGGTAGCCGGTGCAGCCGTAGAAGGTGCCGAAGCGGCTCCGCTTGAGGGCCATGGGCCGGCCGCAGTTCTCGCAGGGCGGGATCTCTTCCTCGGCCCCCGTGCCGTTGCCGGCCGCCGGGGTGTCCGCCGCCGGGTCCTCGAGGTTGCGGGTGTACTTGCAGTCCGGGTAGTTGCTGCAGGCGACGAACGGCGCCGTAGCGGCCGAAGCGCATCAGCAGGCCCGAGCCGCACTCGGGGCACTTCTCGTCCAGCGGGATGCCCTCGCGCTTGACGTTGGGCATCTGCTCGCCGGCGGTCTCCAGGTCCTTCGAGAACTTGACGTCGAAGTCCTCGATCGCCCGCTTCCAGTCGATCTTCCCTTCCTCGATCTCGTCGAGCTGCCCCTCGAGAGCGGCGGTGTAGCCCTCGTTGAGGATGTCGTGGAAGCCCTTCTGGAGCATCTCGTTGACCAGCCGGCCGAGTTGGGTGGGACGGAACCGCCCCTCCTGCCGTTCGACGTAGTCGCGGTCGGTCAGCATCGAGAGGATGGTGGCGTAGGTGGAGGGCCGGCCGATGCCGTTCTCCTCCAGCGCCTTGACCAGGGTGGCCTCGCTGTACTGCGCGGGGGCTTGGGTGAACTTCTGCTCGGAGCGGAGCTTGACGAGGTCGAGGGTCTCGCCTTCGCGCAGCGCCGGCAGCATGCCTTCCTGCGGCTCGTCGCTGGCCGGGGCGTCCTCGTCCGGCGTCTCGCGGTAGACGGCGAGGAAGCCGGGGCTCTTCAGGACCTTGCCCGAGGCGCGCAGGACGTAGCTGCCGTTCTCGACGTCCACCTGGGTGACGTCGAAGACGGCGGGCAGCATCTGGGAGGCGATGAAGCGGTCCCAGATCAGCTTGTAGAGCTTCCACTCGTCTTCCTGGAGGTACGCCCGCACGGCGTCCGGCGGCAGGTCGAAGCTGGTGGGCCGGATCGCCTCGTGGGCGTCCTGGGCTCCCTTCTTGGAGGAGTAGACGTTGGGCTTCTCGGGCAGGGCGCCGGCGCCGTAGGTGGCGGCGATGAGCTCGCGTCCGCCGACCAGGGCCTCGTCGGCCACGCGGGTGGAGTCGGTGCGCATGTAGGTGATGAGGCCGATGGAGCCGCGGTCGCCGACCTCGCTGCCTTCATAGAGGCCCTGCGCCAGTCCCATGGTGCGCTTGACCGAGAAGCCGTAGCGCCGCGCCGCCTCCTGTTGCAGGCGGCTGGTGATGAACGGCGGCAAGGGCTTCTGGCGCGACTCCTTGCGCTCGACCCTGGCGACGACGAACTTGCCGCTCTCCAGGTCGCGGACGATCTTCGCGGCGTCTTCGCCGTTGGTCGACCTCGGCCTTCTTGCCGTCGACGCGGTGGAGGCGGGCCTCGAACTGCGGCGGCTGGGCGGCCTTGAGGTCGGCGGCGAGGTTCCAGTACTCCTCGGACTGGAAGGCGTCGATCTCGGCCTGGCGGCCGCAGACCATCTTCAGGGCCACGGACTGCACGCGGCCGGCGGAGAGCCCCTGCTTGATCTTCTCCCACAGGAGGGGAGAGAGGCGGAAGCCCATCATGCGGTCGAGGACGCGCCGGGCCTGCTGGGCGTCGACCTTGCGCAGGTCGATCGTGCCCGGGTTCTCCAGGGCCTTGAGGACGGCGCCGCGGGTGATCTCGTTGAAGGTGACGCGGCGGATGTCCTTGGCGTCCTTGTCGATGATCTCGGCGATGTGCCAGGCGATGGCCTCGCCCTCGCGGTCCGGATCGGGCGCGAGGTAGACCGTCTCCGCCTCCTTCGCGGCCTGGCGGAGCTTCTTGACCACGTCCTTCTTGGCGGCGAGGACCTCGTAGCGGGGCTCGTAGTCCGGGCCGATCCCCATGTCCTTCTTGACGAGGTCGCGGACATGCCCCAGCGGAAGCTTCGACGGCGTACTGCCGGCCGAGGAACTTCTTGAGGGTCTTGGTCTTAGCGGGGCTTTCGACGATGAGCAGGTTCTTTGCCATGGCGCTTAATCAACGCCGGGCGCGCCGACAATTATTTCGGTTGGAGCTGTGCGCGACCGGGGCAGGGCCGGGACAGTAGCACCGGGAGTGGTGTGGCTGTCAAGGGCGGGGGCGTCCATACGCCGAGCCCGGCAGCCGCTTCACCCACCCTTCCAGCTCCAGCTCCAGCAACGCCCCGAGCACCTTGTCCACCGGCGCGTCGAGGCGCACCGCGATTTCCTCCGCCAGCCTTGGGGAGCCCTGGGGGATCTCCGCGAGGACCTGCCCGTTGAATCCTTCGGGAAGCTCCGGGCTGGAGACGGGCGTCTGCGCCAGGGGCAACGCGATCTGCGCGGCCGAGCGGGGGAGGAGCGTCTCCAGGAGGTCCTCGGGGTGCTGGGCGAGATGGGCGCCCTCCCGGATCAGCGCGTTCGTCCCCAGGGAGCCCTCGTCGAAGATCCGCCCGGGCACGGCCCAGACCTCCCGTCCCAGGTCCAGGGCGTGGTGGGCCGTGATCAGCGAGCCCGAGCGGAGGGCCGCCTGCACGACCAGGGTGCCGGCGGCCAGCGCCGCGAGCAGCGGTTGCGGAGCGGGAAGTGCCAGGTCCGGGGCAGGGAGCGAGCAGGGGAACTCCGTGACCAGGGCGCCCTGGGCGGCGATCTCGTCCCCGAGGCTGCCGTGGCCCCGCGGGTAGTCCACCCCCAGGCCGCAGCCCAGCACCGCGACCGTCCGTCCTCCCGCCGCCAGGGCGCTCCGGTGGGCCGTGGCGTCGATCCCCTGGGCGAAGCCCGAGACGACCGTGACGCCCTCCGCCGCCAGGGTGCCCGCGAACAGCTCGGCCGCCTCCCGCCCGTAGGCGTCCGCCCGCCGTGAACCGACGATCGCCACGGCGGGACCTACAGGGATCTCGCCGCGGACGCAGAGCACGGGGGGCGGCGGCGAGAGCTGGCGCAGGCCGGCCGGGTAGCCGGGGTCGTCCAGAGTGACGATCCGGCCGCCCAGCCGGTCCGCCTCGGCGGTCTCCCGCGCGGCGGTCTCGGCGGCGGCGCCGAGGATCGCCAGGGCCTTGCGCATCTGGGATTTGGGCACTCCGGCCTCGGCCGCGAGGCGTTCGGCGGGACCTTCTCCATGGGCCCAGGGCTCCAGCTCCTGGGCCAGGCGGTAGATGGCGGCGCGGGAGATCTCGGGGGCGGCGTTGAGGGCGATCAGCAACTCGCGGCGGGTGGGCTCGGGCATTGGACGCGGAGTCTCCTTCTCCTGAAAGAGGAAAAGGTGAACTCTACTACCACCGCACTTTTTTCAGGAAGAGGCTATCTCGTTCCCTCTCTCCTTCCAGGAGAGGGGGCCAGGGGGCGAGGCCTCGGAGGGCATGCCGCCGCGGAGGTTTTCCGAGGGCCCTGGCGCTCCCTGACCCCCGGCACGCGTTGTGTATACTAGGCCCCTCGCGGAAACCGGGCGATGATGTCCACCTATATGACGACGTCGAGGTCCCTGCCGATGCGATCGTTCGCTGCGCTGTTTGTCGTCGTTCTTTCGCTCACCGCCTGCAGCGGCTACGGCCGCTCCGACCAGGCGTCCTCCCAGATCGCCTTCGGCGTCGACATGGCGCGGCGGGGCCTGTGGGACGAGGCCCTCTTCCGCTTCCAGGCGGCGGAGCGGCTCGATCCCCAGAACCCGCGCATCCAGAGCAACATCGGCGTCGCCTACGAGGCCTCCGGCCAGTTCGACCAGGCCCTGGAGGCGTACCAGCGGGCGCTGCGGCTGGCGCCCAACGACAAGGACATCCGGGCCAACTACTCCCGGTTCGTCGAGTTCTACCAAGGCTTCAAGGGGGAGAAGACCGGCGACAAGGCCGGAGCCGCCAAGCCGCCCGCCGGGACGCCGGACGAGCCGTCCACGCCCGAGGACGCTCCGCCCCCGCCAGCGGACGAACGTCCGCCAATCCTGACCTCCCGTTCGCGGACGGGCCCGACCCAAGGAGGAATCATGAACCGCCGCAACAGCACGCTCGTCCTCGCGACCCTCCTTTCCCTCGCCTCGCTGCCCGCCTTCGCCGGCGTCGAGGTCAAGCTGACGCTGCCCCAGCGCGCGAAGCTCGACCTGCAAGGGCGCAAGAACCTGGCCGTGGCCCCCTTCCTGGTAGTCACGCCAGGAGGGAGCGGAGAAGGTGAGGGGACGCGACATCGACGTGCAGAAAGAGTTCGACCGCTACCTGAACAAGGTCATGCGCCGGGAGACCGAGCTGAAGATCATGGAGACCGGGCCCATCGACTACCCGACCTACGACCTCGACCAGCTCTCCAAGCAGACGGACTTCTGGCGCGCCCTGGGCGAGCGGACGGGCGCCGACCTGATCCTGGCCGGCGGCCTGGACTTCGACATCCAGGACCGCAGCGGCTACCGCACGGAGGAGTACGTCTCGCCCTTCAACGGCCGCACCTACTTCCGCCAGGTGCTGGTCGAGCAGACCGGATTCCAGTACGACATCCTGATGCAGGTCTACGACGGCAAGACCGGCGAGCTGCTGTACCAGGACAATTTCAAGGATTTCCAGAGCTTCGAAGGCGAGAACACCGATCCTCTCGCGGGCATGTTCGAGAACCTGCTGTCCCTGGAGGACCGCATCGTCAACGTGTTCGCGCAGAAAGAGGTCGAGGCCAGCCGCATCCTGTTCACCCAGTAGGGGAAAGGAGATCTCGTTGACCCGCTCATCGCACCGCCTGCTCTCGGGACTGTTCGCCGCCGGCTGGCTGCTGCTCCTGGCGCCGCCCCTCGCGGCGCAGTACGGAGGCGCGCCGAACCTCACCGGCATCGGTTTCGGCAAGAACAAGATCCAGTACCGGGATTTCGACTGGCGCATCTACCGCTCGCCCCACTTCAACGTCCACTACTACACTGCGGCGGAGCCGCACCTCCAGAAAGTGGTCTCGTTCGCCGAGAGCGCCTACGACCAGCTCTCGCGGGAGTTCAACTTCCAGATCAAGGACCCGATCCCGCTCATCTACTACTCCACCCACTCGGCCTTCGAGCAGAACAACATCATCCCCAACTTCATCCCCGAGGGGGTGGGCGCGTTCGCCAGCCCGGTGCGGTTCCGCATGGTGCTGCCGATCGACATGCCGGACGCGGAGCTGATGGAGCTGCTCCTCCATGAGCTGACCCACATCTTCCAGTACCACATGCTCTTCCAGGGGAGCCTGGCCAAGGCGGTGCGCGACCTCGCCTCCGACCTGGTTCATGGAAGGCATGGCGAGCTACATGGCGAAGGACGAGACCGCAGCGCGACAAGATGTTCCTGCGCGACGCGGTGGTCAACGACCGCATCCCCTCGGTGACGCAGACCAACTTCGGCGGCTTCTTCGCCTACCGCTTCGGCCACGCGGTGTTCGATTTCATCGAGGAGCGCTGGGGCAAGCAGGGCTTCCTCGACTTCATCTACGAGGTGCGCAACACGATCGGCTCGCGGGTGGACCGCGCGGTCATCCGCGCCTTCAAGATGCAGCCGGAGGACTTCGACCTCGAGTTCCGGCGCTGGCTGCGCCGGAAGTACCTGCCGCAGCTCGTCGAGACCGGCGAGCCCTCCGACTTCGGCCGCCTCTTCCGCATCGAGGCCGCGCGGGGCGGCAGCGCCTCGCTCTCGCCGGCGGCGTCGCCGTCCGGCGACCTGGTGGCCGCGCTGACCGCCTACAAGGGCGACATCGACGTCGTCCTCTTCGACGCCAGGAACCGCCGGCTGCTGCGCAACCTGACCAACGGCCTGTCGAACGAGTACCAGTACCTGGTGGCCCAGGAGCTCGCGCTGGGCCGCAAGACGGGCCGCGACCTCTCCTTCTCGCCGGACGGCAACACCCTCGCCGTCTTCGCCAAGCGCGAGAGCGGGCGCAGCCTGCTGCTGATCGACGTCCTCAACGGACGGCATGCGCGAGATCATCGACATGCCGGACCTCGAGCAGCAGTCCTCGCCGGCCTGGTCGCCCGACGGCCGGACCGTCGCCTTCTCCGCCTGGCGCAACGGCCAGTTCGACATCTTCCAGATGGACCTCGGAGTCGCGGTCGATCTCGAACCTCACCAACGACGAGATCTTCGACGGCGCCCCGGTCTACTCGCCCGACGGCCGGTCCGTGGCGTTCATCTCCACGATCGGCGAAGGCTTCCAGAAGATCTTCCGCGTCGACCTCGGCCGGCCGGGAACCCGGTTCGCGATCACCACCGGCGAGTCGAACGAGAACGATCCCGTCTACTCGCCCGACGGCCAGCGGATCTACTTCACCTCGGACCGCAACGGCCCGGAGAACATCTTCAGCCTCGACCTCGCCAAGGGGGAGCTGCGGCAGTACACCAACGTGGTCACCGGCGCCTTCATGCCCACCGTGCTGCGCGAGCCCGAGGGAGAGCGGCTGGTCTACACGGGCTTCTGGAAGGGGTCCTTCGACCTCTACGTGACGAACACCGACGAGCCGGTGACCGAGCCGCAGACGGTCCAGATCCCGGCGGAGCCCGCCGGCGAGGCCGACCTGCCGGGCTTCGAGCCCGACATCCAGGTCACCATCGACGACGCCAACAAGGACAAGTACGGCGGCTACAAGCTCTTCCTGGAAGACGCCCAGACGATCATCGGCGTCAACTCCGACCAGAGCTACCTCGGCCAGATCATCTTCACCTTCTCCGACTACCTGGGGGACCGGCGGATCTTCGCCAACATCAGCTCCGTCGACAGCCTCTCGAACTTCGACATCGTCTACGCGGACTACTCCCGCCGCTGGTTCTGGTACGGGCGGGTGTTCGATTCCCGGTCGTTCTACACCGCCGACGACTCCCTGAGCATCGACCGGGGCGTGCGCGGCCGCCTCGAATACCAGGTGACCGGCGCGATCGGCGCGATCTCCTACCCGTTCACCTTCTACCAGCGCGCCGAGCTCGGCCTCGGCTATCTCTACCGCAAGTACAACTACCCGGTCGAATTCTTCGATCCCTTTACGGGCCAGTTTGGCGTCGAGTACCTTCCCTTCGAGGACGACTTCCCGGTCCTGCAGGGCGCGCTGGTCGGCGACTCGGCGACCTACGCCAACTACGGACCGGTCAACGGCCGCCTCTGGCGGCTCGACCTCTCCTACGCGCCCGACCTCGAAGACAGCGGCACGCTCTTCACGGGCGCCGAGCTGGAGCTCCGGCAGTACATCCAGGTCACCCAGCGGAGCAACTTCGCGTTCCGTGCCTTCGCCGGCATCTCGGAGGGCAACCAGCCGTCGATCTACTTCTTCGGCGGCCTCGACACGATCCGGGGCATCGACTTCCGCTCGATCGAAGGCGACCACAGCTTCTTCCTCAACCTGGAGTACCGGTTCCCGCTGATCGACCTGGTGGCCACGCCGATCCTCGCCTTCCAGGGGGTGCGCGGCGTGATCTTCGCCGACGTCGGCGGCGCCTGGTACGACGACTTCGAGGACTTCGACTTCTACGATGAGGACACCGACCGGTTCGAGGACGGCATCGCCGTCTACGGCTGGGGCGTCACCGTCCACTTCCTCGGGTTCGACCTCAACTGGGACTTCGCCAAGAGGTTCCGGTCCAACGACGAGGACGAGGACGACGCGTTCGAGACCGTCTTCTGGATCGGCACCCGCTTCTGAAGATTCCGGCGGGGAGTCCGGAGCCCGGCTCCCCGCCCATCTCCTTCATTTCCGAAACAGCTTCATAGTAGAGTGGCGTCCTGGACAGCCCCTTGCTTGTCGCCTGGGTTCCAGGAACGATACAATCCCTTCTATATATGCGCGTCCAAGTGCTAGGGGGATATGGCGGCGAGAGCCTGGACTGCCGCATGACGTGCCTGCTGATCAACGGCACGATCGCGCTGGACGCCGGCTCGCTCTCGCAGGCCCTGTCCATCGAGGATCAGGTGCGGGTGCAGTCGATCCTGCTCACCCACTCCCACATGGACCACACCAACTCGCTGCCGTTCTTCATCGAGAACGTCTACGGCAAGAGCGAGGGGGCGATCGACATCTACGCCTCGCCGGCGACGGTCTACGCGCTGCGGAAGTACCTGTTCAACAACGCCACCTGGCCGGACTTCACCCGCCTGCCGAACCACCTGGTGCCGGCGGTGCGCTTCCACGAGTTCGAGAGCGAGGTGCCGGTGATCATCGACGGCGTGAAGTTCACCCCCATCCCGGTGGACCACCTCGTCCCCACCCACGGTTTCCTGATCGAGCAGGGCGGCGCGGCGATCCTCTGGTCGAGCGACACCGGGCCGACCCACCGCTTCTGGGAGATCGCCAACCGCACGCCCAACCTCAAGGCCCTCTGCATCGACACCAGCTTCGACAACGCCCTCCAGCAGGTGGCGGACGTCTCCCTCCACCTGACGCCCCGGACCCTGGAGGCCGAGCTGCGCAAGCTCCACAAGCGGGTGCCCGTCCTCCTGCACCACCTGAAGCCGCCGTGCGTGCAGCGCATCCGCGAGGAGGTCGAGGCGCTGAAGAACCCGGACCTCGAGTTCCTGGAGCAGGGCAAGGAATACAGCTTCTAGGGCCTCTTGCCCTGTGGTACCCTAGCCCTTGCGGTGGTACCCCCCTTGGACAACAACATACAGTTCGCTTTCGACTTCTGGTCTCCGGCCATGGCCCCGGCGCCGCGGCGGGCCGGTCCGCCTCTGCGCGTCGGCATCCTGGGGTCGGGGAGCGGCGGCAACGCCGTGGTCGTCGAGCACGGGCCGCACCGCCTGATGCTCGACGCCGGCTTCTCCTGCCGCGAGATCGTCAAGCGGCTGAAGACGCTGGACCGCGATCCCAAGTCCCTCGGGGCCCTGGTCCTCACCCACGAGCACCAGGACCACTGCAAGGGCGCGCGGCAGCTCGCGAAGAAATTCAAGCTTCCGGTCTACGGCACCCATGGCACGCTGGCGAGCGCCGGCCTGATCTCGGACGCCATGAAATCCGGCGGCGGCTACATCCGCTCGGGTGAGCCGCAGGAGCTGGCGGGCTTCATCGTCGAGTCCTTCCTGATCCCGCACGACGCCGCCGAGCCCGTGGGGCTGATCGTCGAGGATCCCTGCGGCCGGCGGGTGGGCCTGGTGGCCGACCTCGGCTGCCGGACGAGCCTGGCCTGGGGCCGGCTGCGCGACCTGGACGTCCTGATCCTGGAGACGAACCACGACCTCGACATGCTGCGCAACGGCCCTTATCCTTGGAGCCTGAAGCAGCGGGTGGCCGGCCGGCACGGCCACCTTTCGAACCGGGAGGCCGCCGAAGGCCTCCCCGAGCTGGTCGGCGACCGGCTGCGCTGGGTGGTCCTCTACCACCTCTCCCGCACGAACAACCTGCCCGCCCTGGCCGCCGCCGCGGTCGGCGAGGCGCTCGACCGGGAGGGCTGCTCCGCGCGGATGGCGGTCACCGAGCAGGATCATCCGACCCCCTGGCTGGAGGTGATCTGAGTGAAGGCACGAGTGACGGTCTATCCGCGGCGCGAGATCCTGGACCCGCAGGGCAAGGCGATCCGCGACGCGCTTTCCCGCGTCGGCTTCCCGGGCGTCGAGGACGTCCGGGCCGGCAAGAGCTTCGAGATCTCCCTGGGGACCGACGACCCCGGAACCGCTGAACGCCAGCTCCGCGAGATGTGCGAGAAGCTCCTCGCCAACACCGTGGTGGAGGACTACTCCGTGGAGATCCTGGGAGGCGCGGGGGTGCATCCATGAGGTGCGGCGTCGTCGTCTTCCCCGGCAGCAACTGCGACCACGACGTCTATCACGTGCTCAAGCACGTGCTGGAGACAGGACGTCACGTTCCTCTGGCACCAGGACGACACCCTCAAGGGTTCTGAGCTGGTGGTGCTCCCCGGCGGCTTCTCCTACGGCGACTACCTGCGGGCCGGCGCCCTCGCCTCGCTCTCGCCGGTGATGGGCGCGGTCAAGCGCCACGCCGAGGCCGGCGGACTGGTGCTCGGCGTCTGCAACGGCTTCCAGATTCTCCTCGAGGCCGGGCTGCTCCCCGGCGCCATGCGGCGCAACCGGAACCTGCGCTTCCTGTGCCGCGACGTCCACCTGCGGGTGGAGCGGACCGACCTGCCGTTCACCCGCAGCTTCCGCGAGGGCCAGGTGCTGCGCATGCCCATCGCCCACGCCGAGGGGAACTACGAGGACGAGGCGGGCCGGCTGGACGCCCTGGAGGCGAGCCGCCAGGTCGTCTTCCGCTACGTGACGCCGGAGGGCGCGCGGGCGGACGACGATCCGCAATGGAACCCGAACGGCGCGGCGCGGGCCATCGCCGGGATCGTCAACGAGCGCGGCAACGTCCTCGGCATGATGCCCCACCCGGAACGCTGCTCCGAGCCGATCCTGGGCAACACGGACGGGCTCGACCTGTTCGCCGGCGTCGTCCAGTCCGTGACCCGGAACCTGCTGCGGGCGGGGATGAGGCGATGACGGTGCTGCAGGAGCCGGCGGTCAACGCCGAGAACGCCCGTTCGATCGGCCTGACCGAGGAGGAATTCGAACGGCTGCGCAAGATCCTCGGCCGCGATCCCAACTGGACGGAGCTGGGCATCACCTCGGCCCTGTGGAGCGAGCACTGCTCCTACAAGTCCTCCAAGATCTATCTCAGGGAGTTCCCGACCGAGGGGCCGCACGTGCTCCAGGGGCCGGGCGAGAACGCCGGCGTGGTGGACATCGGCCATGGCTGGGTGGCGGTCTTCAAGATGGAGTCCCACAACCACCCGAGCTACATCGAGCCCTACCAGGGATCGATGACCGGCGTCGGCGGCATCCTGCGCGACATCTTCACCATGGGCGCCCGTCCCATCGCCTGCATGGACGCCCTGCGCTTCGGCGAGATCGACGCGCCGCGCATGCGCTTCCTCATCGACGGCGTCGTGCGCGGCATCGGCGACTACGGCAACTGCGTGGGCATCCCCACCGTCGGCGGCGAGACCCAGTTCCACCGCTGCTACAACGGCAACATCCTGGTCAACGCCTTCGCGCTGGGGGTGGCGCGGCGCGACAAGGTCTTCCACGCCCGGGCGAGCGGCGCCGGCAATCCGCTCCTCTACGTGGGCAGCCGCACGGGCCGCGACGGCATCCACGGCGCCACCATGGCGTCCGAGTCGTTCGACAAGGAGAGCGAGCAGAAGCGGCCGACCGTGCAGGTGGGCGATCCCTTCACGGAGAAGATCCTCCTGGAGGCCTGCCTGGAGGCCATGCGCACGGGCGCCATCGTGGCCATCCAGGACATGGGCGCGGCGGGGCTCACCAGCTCGACCTTCGAGATGGCGGGCCGCGGCGGTACCGGTCTCCGTCTGGAGCTCGACCGGGTGCCGCTCCGCGAGCCCGGCCTGACCCCCTACGAGATGATGCTCTCCGAGTCCCAGGAGCGCATGGTCCTGGTGGCGAAGAAGGGCCGGGAAGAGGAGCTGGAGAAGGTCTTCCGCCGCTGGGGCCTGGAGGTCGCCAACATCGGCGAGGTCACGGACACCGGCCGCGCCGTCCTCCACTGGCACGGCGAGACGGCGGCGGACATCCCGATCCGCCCGCTGACCGAGGAAGCGCCCGTCTACCACCGGCCGGTGGCGGAGCCCTCCGACCTGGCCGAGCGCTGGCGGGCGCCCGAGGTCCCCCGGCCGGACGACCTCGGAGGGACGCTGGAGAAGCTCCTCGCCACGCCCGAATTCGCCAGCAAGGCCTGGATCTGGAGCCAGTACGACCACAGCGTGCGCACCAACACGGTGCAGGGGCCGGGCGGCGACGCGGCGGTCCTGCTGCTCAAGGGGACGCCGGCCGGCTTGGGGCTGACCTGCGACGTCAATCCGGTCTACTGCTACTTCGATCCCCGGCGGGGCGGCGCCCAGGCGGTGGCCGAGGCGGTGCGGAACCTGGCGTGCGTGGGCGCGGAGCCCGTGGGCCTCACCGACTGCCTCAACTTCGGCAACCCGGAGCGGCCGGAGATCTCCTGGCAGTTCCGCGAGTGCGTCCTCGGCATGTCCGAGGCCTGCCGGGCGCTGGGCGTGCCGGTGATCTCCGGCAACGTCTCCTTCTACAACGAGACCGAGGGGACCTCGATCTATCCCACGCCGGCCATCGCCATGGTGGGCGTGATCCCGAACCTCGCCGGCCTGCCCTCGCCCTGGTTCGAGCGCGAGGGGGACCGCATCGTCCTGCTGGGCGAGGACCGTTCCGAATTCGGCGGCTCGGCCTACCTGCGGCTGCTGTACGGCATCGAGCAGGGGCGGCCGCCGGAGGTGGACCTCGGCGCGGAGCTGCGGCTGGCGGGCCTGCTGCGCTCGCTGATCGGAAGGAACCTGCTCCGCACCGCGCACGACCTCTCCGAGGGGGGCTTCCTGATCTCCCTCGCCGAGGCCTGCTTCGGCCGCAAGCGCCTGGGCGCCCGGCTGGAGGTCCCGCTGGAAGGGGCCGGCCTGTTCTCGGAGACGCAGGGCCGGGCGATCGTCGCCTGCGCCGGCGCCTCCCTCGACCGGGTCCTGCGGGCGGCGGAGGAGGCGGGCGTGCCCGCCCGCGAGATCGGCGAGGTCGGCGGCGACACGCTGGAGGTCCGGGCCGGCGGAAGCGCTTTGCGCGCTCCGGTCGCCGGGCTGCACGAGGTCTGGTCCACGGCGCTGCCGAAGGCGGTGGGGTTGTAGCGAGAATTTCGTAGAGATCTTTTCCGTTGACTGGGGTGCGCGGCCGGTTCCGGGAAGGACCGGCCCGTCGCCTTTTCACAGCAGGACGACGCTCGCTATGTGTGGAATTTTCGGAATCGACGGCTCGAACGACGCGTCCAATCTGACCTACCTGGGCCTCTACGCCCTGCAGCACCGCGGGCAGGAGAGCGCCGGCATGGTCTCCTGGGACGGCGCCCAGCTCCACGTGGAGCGGGGGATGGGCCACGTCTCGGACATCTTCCGGGAAAAGGTCATCGCCCGCCTGCCTGGCCGCAGGGCCATCGGCCACACCCGCTATTCGACCGCGGGGTCGAGCGTGATGGCCAACGCGCAGCCGATCGTGGTCAAGACCTCCATGGGCGCGATCGGGATCGTGCACAACGGCAACCTGGTCAACCCGAACGAGATCCGCGAGCGCCTGGAGGCGGACGGCTCCATCTTCCAGACCACCAGCGACACCGAGGTCATCCTCCACCTGATGGCCCGCAATCCGCGCCTGGACCTCGTGGAGTCCTTCATGGTGGCGCTGAACGAGGTCCGGGGGGCCTACTCGCTGCTGTTGGTGACCCAGGACGCCCTGATCGCGGCGCGCGATCCGCACGGCTTCCGTCCGCTGGTCATGGGCGAGCTGGACGGCCAGCCCTGCTTCGCCTCGGAGAGCTGCGCCTTCGACCTGCTGGGCGCCACCAAGGTGCGCGAGCTGGCGCCGGGGGAGGTGGTGGTCTCGCGCAACGGCCGGATCGAGACCTACCACCTGCCGCAGCACGTCGAGCCGACCCGTTGCATCTTCGAGCACGTCTACTTCGCCCGTCCGGACAGCAAGATCTTCGGCGACTCCGTGGCGCAGACAAGGCTGCGCATGGGCGCGCGCCTGGCCCGGGAGGCCCCGGCGCCGGCGGACATCGTGGTCCCGGTGCCGGACAGCGGCCTCTACGCCGCCATGGGCTACAGCCGGGAGTCGGGCCTGCCCATGGAGTTCGGCCTGACCCGCAACCACTACGTGGGCCGCACCTTCATCGAGCCCAAGCAGTCGATCCGGAACTTCGGCGTGAAGATCAAGCTGAACCCGGTCAAGGAGCTGCTGGCGGGCCGGCGGGTGGTGCTGGTGGACGACTCGATCGTGAGGGGCACGACCTCGCGGAAGATCGTCGGCATGGTGCGCGAGGGGGGAGCCGCCGAGGTCCACGTCCGCATCTCGGCCCCGCCGACCCAATGGCCCTGCCACTACGGCATCGACACTCCCACCCGGGGCGAGCTGATCGCCGCGCGCCACACCGTCGAGGAGATCCGCGAGTACATCGAGGCGGACAGCCTGGCCTACCTCTCCCTGGACGGCATGCTCTCCGCCGTCACCGGTCCCCGCGACAGCTACTGCACCGCCTGCTGGACGGGCGACTACCGCGTGCCCCTCTCCCCGAGCGACGGCCGACAGGCGGTGCTGTTCCCGATCCGGGCGGAGGGGGAGTAGCTCCGTCAGTCTTCGAGGGAGGCCATCGGCTAAACTCCTCCCCCGATGACCCGCCCCGACACCGCCGCCGTCCGCGCCTATCTCTGCGATCTCCAGGACCGCCTCTCCGCGGCCGTCGAGGCTGAAGACGGAGCGGAGCGCTTTCAGGAGGAGAGCTGGGAGCGGCCGGAGGGCGGAGGCGGGCGGACGCGGGTGCTGTCCGAGGGCGCGGTCTTCGAACAGGCCGGGGTCGGATACTCGCACGTGTTCGGTCCGGGGCTTCCTCCCTCGGCCTCCGCACAGCGGCCGGAGCTGGCGGGACGGTCGTTCGAGGCCCTGGGCGTCTCGCTGGTCTTCCATCCCCGCAATCCCTACGCCCCCACGACGCACATGAACGTGCGCTTCTTCCTGGCCGAAAAACCAGGGAGCGAGCCGGTCTGGTGGTTCGGCGGCGGCTTCGACCTCACCCCTTACTATGGCTTCGAGGAGGACGCCGTCCACTTCCACAGCGTCGCCCGCGAGGCCTGCGCGCCGTTCGGCCCCGAGGTGTACCCCCGTTTCAAGATGCAGTGCGACGAGTACTTCTTCCTCCGCCACCGGGGGGAGACGCGAGGGATCGGGGGGATCTTCTTCGACGACCTGAACGAATGGGGATTCGACCGCTGTTTCGCGCTCCTCCGCAGCGTGGGCGATCACTTCCTGGACGCCTACCTGCCGATCCTCCGCCGCCGCAAGGACCTGCCGTACGGCGAGCGCGAGCGCGACTTCCAGCTCTACCGCCGGGGCCGCTACGTGGAGTTCAACCTGGTCTGGGACCGCGGCACCCTGTTCGGCCTCCAGTCCGGGGGCCGGACGGAATCCATCCTGATGTCCCTCCCGCCGCTCGTCCGCTGGCGCCACAACTGGCGGCCGCAGCCGGGGACCGCCGAGGCCCGTCTCTACGAGGACTTCCTCCGGCCTCGGGACTGGTTGACGGGCGGGTAAAAGGCGCGCGGGCGGCGTTGTGGACGCCGCCCGCTATCGGAAACGGGAGAGGCAAGAAAGAAGGCCTCCCCCAGGGGGACAAAATCGAAGGAGGCGGCCAGACGCTGGCGGCAGGCTCTGCCGGATCTGAGACCGATGGACGGTGTAGCGCCCCGGGGAACTTTTCAGTTCACAGGCGGGCGTCCTTGGCTCTTGGGTGTCGGTTTGAGCCCGGCCGTCCGGCCCTCCCCCTTGTCTGAAGAAAGGATCGCCTGAAAACGGCCTCCGAGCACTATCCGGCCGGGTAGTTGAGCATGCGCCGAAGGAGGGGGCGCGCCCCCCCTTTACTGAGAGAGGCCGCCTACTCTTGCTGGAATCGCAGGGTCGGGTTGTGCCGGGCGCGCTTGAGGAACGAGGAGACCCGGGTGACCAGGGAAAGGCAAGCCGTCTCCGCCTCGACCGCCTGACGCCAGTATGAGAGCGCCGCCAGGGCTTCGCGGTGGATCTGCCGGGAGGAGAAGATGGGGACCATCTCCTCGGCGACCCTCTTGAGCTCCGGGAAACGGCCCTGTTCGGCGTAGAGGGAGGCAAGGTCGAGAGAGACGAGCGCCACGTCATAGGGAGTGCCTTCGGCGAGGAACCCGTTCCGGGCTTTCACCAGAAGAGTCTCCGCTTGCGTGCGCTGGAGCAGTCCCCGAGCGATTTTGCCCTCCACCCATCTGCGGGGGTTCACGGACCATGGCTGGGAGAACTGTTGGTAGAGGGGCCGAGCCTTCACGAGCAGCTTCTGGGCCTGCATGAAGTTCCCGGTCTCGGCGAGGTCGTCGATGAGGTTGTGCCAGGCGACCAGGAGGAGGCGAGGCTCACGCTGAGGGTCGATCAGCTCCAGGGCCTGGTAAAGGACCGGAATGGCCTTTTCGGGCTCGCCCGAGAAATGGTGGACGCTGGACATCTTGACCAGACACCGGCCTGCCCGGTGTCGTTCTCCGACTTCCAGGAAGATCTTGATGGCGCGCCGCAAGAGCCGCTGAGCCTCGTCAAAACGGCGCTGAGCCCTCTGCAGGGAGGCGCGGAGGTCCAGCAGGACAGCCTTTTCCATGGGTTCGCCGGTCCCGCGTTCGAGGGCTGAAAACGCCAGGGCGAAGGTTTCCTGGGCTCCCCTCAGGTCCGACTTGATGCGGCGCGAGTTCGCGATGTAGCCCCAGGCCCGAGCCCGGAGATCCTCGACCGGCTCGGTCCCGTAATAGGAGATGTCGAGGCAGTCCAGGATTTCGAGGGAGAGCCGGGCGAGATCTTCGCCCAGCACCGCGTCATTGAAATTCTGCTCGCGGCTGCGTTTCAAGAGGAGCTCGCAGAGGCCCCAGGTCTGGAACCGGGGCGAGTTCCGTACGAGAAGGGTCCGCCTCTCGGCCGGATGCTCCAGCAGCTCCCCCAGGAGCAGCCTGGCCTCCGCCCTCTCTCGGTAGTAGGCGGTCTCCAGACCCCGCAGGTGTGACGTAGCCCGGTTCAGGAAAGGCTCGTAGTTGGCCAGGAGATCCTGCCGCTGGCTGAGGTCGACTACGTTGTTGTTCGGGGCCAGCCGGGCGGGCAGGAGGAGATGAAGCCTCCTCCGGCAGTTCTCGCAGAGAACCAGGTGGTTCAGGAGCTCTTCGTAGTCCTCCAGATCTCCGGTAGCGAAGTCCTGAAGCAGCAGGTCATGGGGGTGAATCCTCATCGGGCCCTCACATCCCAAATGATGGGAAGAAAAATTACCTCTTCAGTAGAAGTGGTTGCTTCTGGCCATCAAAACGGGACAAAGAGGGCCCGGAAAAAAGTACCCACTTCTTCGGGAGGGCGGGACGGCCTGGCCCCGGCCACCCTCCCGCGAGTCCGGGGGCTCGAGGAGAGCTAATCGTGGCCGTCGGGATCGAGTTGACTTCCCTCTTCGGACGGTACCGGGTTCTGGTTCTTCTTGCTGCCCAAAGGTTCTGGAGTTGCGGCGAAGATCGAGACAAGCCACTTCCAGGCAGCCTCCAGGAAGCCATGGGATTCTGCCCGTGGGATCGCTGGCGGGTAGGAGGTTGAAGGCGCGGCCTGCAGGACGCTGGATGCCAAGGCCAGACATAGAAGTCCGAGGGCGATGACGCGGGTCGTACGAGGCATAGACATGTCTCCTCTCCAATAGCGGCCCACAAGAGGCGGCCACTTCAGCTGCCCAGGGGCCACTCTCCCTAAAGGGTGATTATTCTGCCTTCCGGCGAGTCAATGTACAGACTCTAATGTGAAATCTCAAATAAAATGCTCCGGAAGCATAGCCGCCGGGATCTCCGGACATATAACCTTTGAACTAGATCAAGCCCCGCCCGCCCAAGAACTCCAGCATCAGCTCCCAGAGACGGGCCTTGCGGTCGGTCAGACGGTGGTCGCCGTCGGCGAAGAGGTGGAGCTCTATACCCTCAAAGGTGCAGCGGACGGCAAAATCGGCCACGCTCCACCAGGAGACGGAGGTGTCCTGCTTGCCCTGGAGCAGGAGGCAGGGGGTGCGGTAGCGGGCGAGCAGGGTGTCCAGAGGATGGGCCCGGAGGTCCTCGATGAGAGCCCAGCCCAGGTCGCAGGAGACGAAGTCGTTCTGGAAATGGATCGTTCCGGTCTCCTCCCAGGTCCGGGTTCTCTCCGGGCCGGCCCAGGTCAGGAGGCCCTGGTCCATCTCCAGGGCGGGCGCGATGTGGAGGCCCGCCACGATCTCCTCCGGGTGGAGCGCCGAATACCAGAGGGCCGAGCCCCCTCCCATGGAGGAGCCGAGGAGGATCAGGCGGTCGTACCCCCGGTCCCGCAGGAGCGCGTGGACCCGTGCGATGTCCTGGAGGTTCCGGGTCAGCGTGACGTTTCCGATCTCGCCGCCGGACGCGCCGTGGCCCTGGAAGTCGAAGGAGCAGAAGCCGAACCCCGCGTCGAGGGCCTGGACGCGGAAGAAATCCGCCTTCTCGCCCGACTGGTCGGAGCCGAAGCCGTGGAGGTAGAGGAAGCAGGGCCGGGTCTTTCCGTCGTCCGGCGCGGGATCGAAACGCACGGCGAGGTGGGAGATCTCGCGGCCGTCCTCGACGATCGGGATCCTCTCCATGAGGCGCGCTCCTCCTCGGTGGTCGCCGGACTGTGACACCGGCGGTCCGCCGAGGCAAGTGATGCTATCCTCCCGCCGAAACTTCAGCAGGGGGCACGGATGGGAAACGGCGACCGTCGGGAGATCACAGGCTGGCACAGTCCGATCCTTGGGCAGGACATGCCCATCGTCTCCTATGGCCATTGGGGGCATCCGCTGCTGCTCTTCCCCACGGCCGCGGCGGACTTCCTGGAGAACGAGCGGTTCGGGCTGATCGGGTCCGTCCAGCCGGCGATCGACGCCGGCCGGGTGCGGGTCTTCTCGATCAACAGCATCAACAACCAGGCCTGGATGGATGACAGTCTCCCCGTGCCGGAGCAGGCGCGCCGGCAGGCCCTCTACGCCCGCTACGTGGAGGAGGAGGTCGTCCCCTTCATCCGCCACGTCTGCCAGGCGCCGGACATCCGCGTCGCCACCTCGGGAGCCAGCTTCGGGGCCTTCCACGCCGCCAACACCCTGTTCCGGCGGCCGGACCTGTTCGACGCCGCCATCGCCATGAGCGGCTTCTACGACCTGGGGCCGGACTACCTCCACGGCTACGGCGACGACAACGCCTACTTCAACAACCCGGCGTCGTACCTGCCGAACCTGGAGGGCCATCCCCTCCACCTGCTGCGGACGGCCTGCAAGATCCTCATCCTGACCGGCCAGGGCGCCTACGAGGCTCCGCACGCCTCCCGCAACCTCTCCGAGATGCTGGACCGCAAGGGCATTCCCCATCTGCTGGAAATGTGGGGGCACGACGTCTCCCACGACTGGCCCTGGTGGCGGAAGATGCTCCCGTACGGGATCGACAAGATGGGTTGGTAAAGGCCGGTCAGGGTACCGCCAGCTCGAACCCCTCCGCCGCCAGCCGCCGGAGCAGGGGCTCGGCTCCCAACGCCTCGTAGGCGGTCCTCGCGCCCCGCGGTTCCAGAGATCCCCGATAGAGATCGTGGGCCACGAAGGCGGCGGGCAGAGCCGCCATGCGCTGGCCTTCCCGAGGACCGCCGATCGAGGCCGACGCGCGGGCGCCGTCCGGCGCGAACAGCTCCACGAGGACAGACCCTCCCGAGTGGCCGAAGCCGGAGGCGAGCCGGGCGAAGGGCGTGATGGCGCGGGTGAGCGCGCCGCCGATCCGGGGGCCCAGACGAGCCAGGAGCGCGAACGAGGCTGACGCCAGGCGCGCCTCGAACCCCACCTTGACGCGGACCTCGCGGGCGCCGATGAGGTCCGGGAACAGGTCGTACTCCGGGCTGTCGAAGTCGCGGACCGTCCGGCGGCCGAAGGGCGGAGGAATCTCGACGCTCTCGGGTCCCCGGAGCCCGAGGAACCTCCCCTGGGGCGCCTGGAAGGGACGGCCGAGCTGCGCCGAAGCGGACCGCATGGCGGCCTCGCCCTTGGGGTTCCGGTTGCCGATGAAGAGCGTGATCCGGGCGCGATCGACGGCGGGAAGCCGCGCGGCGGCGGCCAGGGCCAGGGCGCCGGAGATCCCCGGCAGGGAGGAGCAGCCGGGAGCGGCCAGAAGGCCCTGCTCGCGGAAGCGGCCGTCCATCGCCATCACCCGCGCGAACCAGGCCCGGTCGTCCGCGATGTCCACGTAGTGGATCCCCGCCGCGAGGCAGGCCTCCGGCAGCGCCGGCGCCATGGTGCCGAACGGGCCGGCGCAGTTGACCGCCACCCGGGCGCCGGTCAGGGCGCGGGCGCAGGAGGAGGGATCGTTGACGTCGGCGGCAATCGCCTCATGGTTCCCCAACTCGCCGGCGAAGCCCGCCGCCCTGGCCGCGTCGCGTCCGGCGATCCGCAGGGGTAGGCCCCATTCCGCGAGGCTCCGGGCTACGTGGACGCCGAAGGTGCCGTACCCGCCAAAGACTGTGATCATCGGGAGAGATCCCGGGCCACCAGCACCGTCCACAGGCTGTAGAAGCCGAGGGTCGGCCCCGTGGTGATCAGGAGCAGCTCCGGCGAGGGGAGGAGGCCGGCGAGGACCATGGCGTAGCCGGCGACGGCGGTGGCCCATCCGGCGAAGCGCGCCGGAGCGCCCGCGAGGCCGCGGAGGCAGAGGGTCATCAACAGCACGCCGGTCGTGTACAGCCCATTGGCGACGGTGGCTCCTCCCGTGAAGGCGATCCGTTCGAGGACCAGGAAGAGGCCCGGGTCCGCAGGCCCGGCCTGCGCCGCCAGGGGGAGCGCCTGCATCTGGAGGACGTCGCAGAGGAGATCCACCGCCATGCCCGCCGCGGTGAAGACCACGGCGAGGAGAGCCGCGACCGGCTGGCCCGGAATCCGGGACCGCAACGCCGCCATGTAGGCGACGAGCAGGAGCGTACAGAGCATGAAGACGCCCCAGCCCCAGATCCATCCCGCCGGCTGGCCGGCCAGATAGGACATGCGCTCGGCGAGAGGGACGACGACGCTGCCGGGCCGCATTCCGAACCAGGCCAGGGCGAGGCCGGCGCCGTGGAGGACGACGTTCCCCCAGGCGAGCGCGGGGAGGATGCGCGGGGAGGAGGGCATCAGGTGCTGGGAGTATAGCGAGGCGGACTATGATCGGGCCGCCATGGCTCAGGTCATCTTCCTCGGCGGGAACGGTCACTGCGCCGCACGGCTGGCCGGGGTCCAGGGAATCGAGGTCCACGACGTGCCCTATCCCGGTTTCGAGGACCGCCCCCGCGCCAGGAGCCTCGACGACTTCCTGGACTCGGTCTCCGGCCATCTCCGTTCCGTCTCCGCTCCCCTGGTCTACGCCATGGGCATCGGCGGCCTGATCGCCCTCTGCCTGCGCGCCCGGGGAGAGCTGTCCGGGACTCCCCTCCTGATGCAGGGGCCGATCCTCTGGGGGCTGGAGCGGCGCTGGATGCCGCGCGTCATGCGGCTCGGTCCCGCGCAGGCCCTGCTCCTGCGGCTCTTCGACCGACCGGCGTTCCAGCGGCGGTTCGCCCGGAAGTACTTCACGCATCCTCCGTCCCCCGCCACGCTGGCCGCCTTCTTCGACGGCTACTCCCGGTGCGCGGCGGCGCCTGACTTCTTCGCCTGGCTCAACCCGGGCCTGCTCCGGATTCTGGAGCGGGATCTGGCGCTGCGGCCGGAAGCGCTCGACGGCATCCGGGTCTGGTGGGGCGGCAAGGACCGGGTGGTCACTCTTCAGGAGCTGGAGTGGACGAAGGAAGCGCTGGCGCTGGGGGATCGCTGGCCGGTCCGCGTGTTCCCCGAATGGGGCCACTATCCCATGATCGACGATCCCACAGGATGGGCCGAGGAGCTGCGCCGTGCCGTGGCGGAAGCTCGCGGGGTTTAGGGACTCGTCGGTCCCCAAGCTGGACAACCTCCGGCGCGCGGCGGTGGCTGGCCTGCGCGTCCCCGAGACCTGGTGGATGCCCGCGTCCGAGGCGGAGAAGGGCGCGCCCTTCCCGGCCGCGCTGGCGGGCCGCCCGCTGATCGTCCGCTCGGGTTCGCCGACCGAGGACACCCACGCCACCTCCAACGCCGGCCAGCTCCTCTCCCTCGCGGTGCGCGATCCCATGGGATTCCCCAATGCGCTGGCCCGGGTCGTGGCGGCCATGCCGCGCGAGGGCGTGGTCTTCGTCCAGCCGCTGATCCAGGCGGAAGAGGCCGGCGTCGCGTTCTTCGACGGCTTCTACTACGAGCGGACCCTGGCGTCCGGCGGCAACGAGGAGCCTGACCTCGGGCCAGGAGCGGGGCGAGGTGACGCGAGGCCATCTGGCGCGGGACGATCCCTGGTCGGACTGGCTGGCCGCCGTCCACCGTCCCTTCCGCCGGCAGTCGCCCCGGATCGATCTCGAATTCGCCAGGGACGGAGCGGGCTACGTCCTCCTGCAGGTGCGGCCGGCGCTCTTCCCGGTCGCCCGCAACGAGACGCTCTCCCTGGCGAACCACAAGGAGATCCTGGGGGACCCGCCCAGCCCGTGGATCGTCTCGGTCGTCTGCGCGGCGGGCCGCGAAGTCCTCTCGTTCTTCGCGGCGGTGGACTCCGAGGTGGACCGATGGGAGGAGGCCTATTCCGTGGATCTGGCCGAGCGGCCCTGGATGAACTTCTCCTTCTTCTTCCGCCTGATGGACCGCTGGGGGTTGCCGCGGTCGTTCGTTACCGAAGGGATCGGAGGCGAGGGAGGCGGGCCGGCGGACCGCCGGCTGATCTTCGGAAGGTTCGTCCGCAGCGCGCCGCGGCTCGTCCATCTCCAGTTTTTGAACCTTTCCACCATCGCCAGGGCGGACCGCGAATTGGCCCGCCTCGATCGTCGGATCGCCTCGGCGTCGGGTCTCCAGGATCTGTACCGCGTCAACGTCGAAGCCCTGGCCCTGGCGATCCGCACCAACTTCGCCATCAACGGCGCCCTCTCGGGAGTCTCCCGCGCGCGGCGATCTCCTGGGGATCCGGGGAGCGGGCCGGGTGACGACGCGGGAGATGATGGAGGAGTACGCGCGCCTGGCGGCCCTGCCGGAGCGGGAGGCGGCGTTGGACCGCTGGCTCGACCGCTACGGGCACCGGGGGCCGTTGGAGAGCGATCCGGCCCGTCCCCGCTTCGCCGAGCTGCGGGAGGTGCTGCTGCGAGACCTCGAGCGGTCCACGGCGGCACTATCCGAAACGTCCGCCACCTCTCCTTCGAGGCTGCTCCGTCCCTTCTATCGAATCGACGAGATCCGGGAACGGTTCCGGGACGAGCTGATGCGGCGCTGGCAGACGCTGCGGACGGCGATGCTGGCGGAGGGGAGGCGCCTCGTGGAAGCGGGCGAGTTGGACGCACCGGAGGACGTCTTCTGGCTCAGGGGAGAGGATCTTGGACGTCCGCTTCGCGAGGCTGTGATAGCCGGCCGGGAGAGGATCGCCAGGGCCGCCGCTCTGGATCTGCCGCTGACGGCCTCCCGCGAGGAGATCGAAACGGCGGTCGTCCGCTCCGAGCAGATCCAGGCGGAAGCGTCGGGCCGGAAGGTGTTCCCCGGGATCGCGCTCGGGCCGCAGGTCGTCGAGGGGAACGCCGTAAAAGCCGACGACCTGGTTTCCCTGCTCGCCCGGCCGGACGATCTCGGGCCGGAGACGATCCTGGTCGTCCCCGCCCTGGAGCCCTCCTGGGCGGTGGTTTTCCCCCGGGTCGCGGGCGTGGTGGCGGAGATCGGCGGCGAGCTGAGCCACGCTTCGATCCTCCTCCGCGAGGCCCGACGCCCGGCAATCGTCAACTGCGCGGGGATCTGGAGGGCCGTCTCGGACGGAGACCGGCTGCGGCTGGACGGGGGGCGGGGGATGGTGGAGGTGATCCGTGCAAACCCCGTCCGTTCGCGGTAAACTTCGCCGCGCGGCGTCATGGCACGCCCGCGCAGTGAATCCTCATGAGCCAATCCACAGAATCAGTTACGTTGAGCGAGGAGCGGAATCTACCCATCTCGGTCCGCCTGGCGGACTTCTGGGAGATGACCAAGCCCGGCATCACCCTCATGGTGGTGCTGACGGCCGGCCTGGGCTTCCTGCTGGCCGAGCAGAGCGGGTTCTCGTTCCTCCTTCTGGTCCATACCCTCCTGGGCACCGGCCTCGTCTCCGCCGGCGCCTCGGTCCTCAACCACGTCCTGGAGCGGGACACGGACGCGCTCATGCAGCGCACCGCCAACCGTCCCCTGCCCACCGGCCGGACGGATCCCGACGTGGCCCTGTTCTTCGGCGTCCTGCTGGCGGTCAGCGGCATCCTCGAGCTCGCCTTGTGGGTGAACCTGCTGACGGCCCTGCTCGGCGCCGTGGCCCTCGCCGGCTACGTCTTCGTCTACACGCCCCTCAAGCGGCACAGCTCGCTGGCGACCATCATCGGAGCGGTTCCGGGCGCCATCCCTCCCATGATGGGGTGGAGCGCCGTGCGGAACGATCTGGACCTTGCCGCCTGGGTGCTCTTCGGCATCCTCTTCTTCTGGCAGATGCCGCATTTCCTGGCGATCGCCTGGCTGTGCCGCGAGGACTACGCCAAGGGCGGCTTCCCCATGCTGCCGGTGCTCGATCCGGAAGGAATCCGCACGGGCCGGCAGGCGGTCCTCTACGGCGCCGCGCTGGTGCCGCTGAGCCTGATGCCGTCGCTGCTGGGCCTGATGGGTACCCTCTACTTCGTGGGCGCGCTGGCGTTCGGCCTGGTCTACCTGGGATTCTCCTTCGGCTTCTCCCAGGCCCGCTCCAACCCGGGGGCGCGCCGCCTGATGCTGGCCTCGCTCCTGTACTTCCCGGCCCTGCTGCTGATCATGCTGCTGGACCGGGTGGTCTCCTGAGAAAGTGACGACGCCGATTCCTGCCCCCCTCTCCCGGGGTGAGGGCTCCGCCGTCGAGGCGCGGGGAATCCGGTTCTCCTACCGCCAGCGGCGGGGCAGCCCCACGCGGCCGGCGCTCGCGGGCCTCGACTTCGACGTCCCGGCGGGGAGCGTCTTCGGCTTCCTGGGTCCCAACGGCGGCGGCAAGACGACCCTGTTCCGTATCCTCGCCACCCTCGCCCGGCCCGAGGCCGGCGAGATCCGCGTCTTCGGCGCCAGCCTGGCGCGACAGGCGCGGGAGATCCGCCGCCGGCTCGGCGTCGTGTTCCAGAATCCCAGCCTGGACCTGCAGCTCAGCGTCCGGGAGAACCTCGTCCACCAGGGGCATCTCTATGGATTGAGCGGCCGGGACCTGGCGGCGCGGATCGGCGCCGGCCTGGAGCGGTTCGGCCTGACCGAGCGGGCGGAGCAGCGCGCCAAGGAGCTCTCGGGCGGTCTCCGCCGCCGGGCCGAGATCGCCAAGGCCCTCCTGCACGAGCCCCGGCTGCTCCTCCTGGACGAGCCCAGCACGGGCCTCGATCCCGGCGCCCGGCGCGACCTCTGGACCACCCTCGAAGACCTGCGGCAGACCGGCGTGACCGTGCTGCTCACCACCCATTTCATGGAAGAGGCGGACCGCTGCGACCGGCTGGTGCTCCTGGACCGCGGCGCCATCGTGGCCGAAGGCTCGCCCGCGGATCTCAAGCGCGAGATCGGCGGCGACGTGGTGACCCTGGCGACGCGGGACCCCGAGGCCCTCGCCCGCGACCTCGCGGCCCGGCATCCCGAGCTGTCTCCCGTGGTGCGGGACGGCCTCGTGCGCCTGGAGCGGGAGCGCGGCCACGAGCTGGCGGCCCGGCTGGCCGAAGCGTTTCCGGGACGGATCGACTCCGTCACCGTGTCGCGGCCCACCCTGGAGGACGTCTTCCTCCACCGCACGGGTCACCGTCTCTACGGCGGAGAGGAAGCTTGATGCTCCGGGCCGTCCTCAGCCTCTGCCGCCGGGAGCTGACGCGGTTCTTCCGCCAGCCGAGCCGTATCATCGGCGCGGTGGTCACCCCGCTCCTCTTCTGGCTGCTGATCGGCAGCGGCTTCTCGGGCTCGTTCCGCATGCCCGGCGCGCCGGAGGGGGTGGGCTACCTGGAGTACTTCTTCCCGGGCTCCATCGTCCTGGTGCTGCTCTTCGCCGCCATCTTCTCGAACATCTCGGTCATCGAGGACCGCCGCGAGGGCTTCCTGCAAGGCGTCCTGGTGGCGCCGGTGCCGCGCTGGGTCATCGTGGCCGGCAAGGTGCTGGGCGGCGCGTTCCTGGCCTGGCTCCAGGCGGTCGCCTTCCTGGCGCTGGCGCCGCTGACGGGCATCCGCCTGACCCCGGCGTCCTTCCTCGGCGCGGCGGGGGTCCTGGCGCTGCTGGCCGTCGCCCTGACCGCCGTGGGCTTCGCCTTCGCCTGGGTGCTGGATTCCGTACAGGGATTCCACGCCATCATGAACATCCTCCTCATGCCCATGTGGCTCCTCTCGGGCTCGCTCTTCCCCCAGTCCGGAGCGCCCGCCTGGCTCTCGGCGGTCATGCGGATCAACCCGCTGACCTACGGGGTGGCGGCCTTCCGGGGGGCGCTCTACGGGACGCCCGCGCCGCTCGCGCTGGCGGTCACCTTCGGGCTGGGAATCGTGGCCTTCGCCGCCGGCCTCCTGGTGACGCGCGGCGGGAGGGTGGAATGACCGATTCCCGCGTCAAGCTGCGCCGGGGCCTGATCTGGGGCCTGCTGGTCGTCACCCTGCTCGCGGTGGCGGGGGCCGCCCTCTTCCAAAAGAAGGACCGCACCGAGCCGCCGCCGCTCGCCTTCGGTCCGGCGCCCGATTTCGAGCTGATCAACCGGGACGGCAGGGCCGTCCGGTCCTCCGACCTGGCCGGCAAGCCGTGGATCGCCGGCTTCATCTTCACCCGCTGCCCCGCCTCCTGCCCGATCATGACCACCCGGATGGCGCGCCTGAACGAGGACCTGGAGGGCGTGGACTTCCGTCTCGTCTCCATCAGCGTCGATCCGGAGCACGACACTCCCGAGGTCCTGCGGCGCTACGCGGAATCGTTCAAGGCTCCGGACCGCTGGCTCTTCCTCACCGGCCGCCGGGACGAGATCCACCGCCTGTCCAAGGAAGGCTTCAAGCTGGGGATCGACGACAATCCTCCGCCTCCCGCTCCCGGCGAGCCGCCCACGGAGCCGATCCTCCACAGCACGCGGATCGTGTTGGTGGATGGAGCGGGACAGATCCGCGGCTACTACAACGCGTTCTCCGAGGAGGATCTGGAGAAGCTGAAGCGGGATCTAAGGGCCATCGCGGGCTGAAAAGGGCCGGCAAGGCGACGGAACGCCCGCGGAGCCTGAAAAACCGCCGCGGAGCCTGAAAAACCGTCCCGGAAGCTTAAAAGTCGCGCCGGAGCTTAAAAAACCGTCCCGGAAGCTTAAAAACGGCCGCGGAGCTTAAAAAACCGCGCCGGAAGCTTACAAACCGCGCCGGAAGCTTAAAAACTGTCCCGGAAGCTTAAAAGCCGCGCCGGAAGCTTAAAAATTATCCCGGAAGCTTAAAACTCGTTTTTAGGCCTGAAAAACGGATTTTAAGCGTCCGGGACCGTTTTTAAGCGTCCGGGACGATTTTAGGGCTAAAAAACGGCCGCGGCGTGTCCCGGATTCTCCTCTAGAATCCCGTCTCGCCATGTTCGACTATCAAGCTCTGCCCACTGTCAACGCGAGCCTCAACGCGCTCGCGGCCGTGCTGCTGGTGATCGGCTACGTCCTGATCCGGCGGCGGAAGCTGATCGCCCACCGGAACGTCATGACGGCCGCGCTGGCCTGCTCGGTCCTGTTCCTGATCTCCTATCTCGTCTACCACGCCGAGGTGGGGTCCCGCCGCTTCCCCGGGACCGGCGGCGCCCGCACCTTCTACTTGACCATCCTCCTGACCCACACGGTGCTGGCGGCGGCCGTGCCGTTCCTGGCCGGAATCACCGTCGTCCGCGCCTGGCGCAAGCGCTACCCCCAGCACATGAAGATCGCCCGCTGGACCCTGCCGATCTGGCTGTACGTCTCGGTGACGGGGGTCGTCGTGTACTGGATGCTGTATAGGATGACGTGGTGACCCATCCCTTTCCCCCGCTCACTGCGTATTTAGGGGTAGACTCAACGACCTCATTTGGAGGAAACCGATGAAGAAAGAGAACGTCAGCAGGAGAGATTTCGGAAAGCTGGCCCTGGCCGCTTTCGGCGGCGTGATGGCCGGCTCGGCGCTGGGCGGGAGCCTGCTCTCGGCGGACGAGAAGAAGGAGATGGCCAAGGAGGCTCACGCCTGCTGCGGCCTCAATGCCTGCAAGGGCCAGGGCGCGGACGGCAAGAACGACTGCGCCGGCATGGGCAACTGCTCCACCACCGAGGCCCACGGCTGCCACGGCGCCAACGCCTGCAAGAACCAGGGCGGTCAGGGCATCAACGACTGCAAGGGCAAGGGCACCTGCGCCGTGCCGATCAAGGGCGACGCCTGGAAGGACGCCCGCAAGAGCTTCGAGGCCGCCATGACCAAGGCCGGCAAGAAGTTCGGCGCCGCCCCGGCGAGCTGCGGCACGTAGTAACAGCAGGGGTGGCCCGCCAGGGCCGCCCCGCGCATCCGCGAAAGGAAGGTCATGCCCCTCCCCCGCCTCGGACACGACAACCTCGGCCTCGGAGTCGGGTTGCGGTCCGTCCACTTCGAGCACATCCTGCAGAACCAGCCCGAGGTGGACTGGTTCGAGATCATCAGCGAGAACTACGTCGACTCCCAGGGCCGGCCCCGCTACGTGCTCCAGCAGATCGCCGAGCGCTATCCGGTGGTGATGCACGGAGTGTCGCTCTCGATCGGCTCGACCGATCCCCTGGACTTCGAGTACCTCGGCAAGCTCAAGCGGCTGGCCAGGGAGGTGGGCGCCCAGTGGATCTCCGACCACCTGTGCTGGACCGGCGTCCTCGGCCGCAACACCCACGACCTGCTGCCGGTGCCGTTCACCGAGGCGACCCTGCGCCACGTGGTGGAGCGGGTGCGCACCGTCCAGGACTTCCTCGAGCGCCCCTTCGTGCTGGAGAACCCCAGCTCGTACATCACCTGGCAGGACTCGACCATGGACGAATGGGAGTTCGTCACCCGCATGGCCGAGGAGGCGGACTGCGGCCTGCTGCTGGACGTCAACAACGTCTACGTGTCGAGCTTCAACCACGACATCGATCCGGACCGCTTCATCCGTTCCCTGCCGCACGAGCGCATCGTGCAGTTCCACCTGGCGGGCCACACCCGGTACGACACCCACATCGTGGACACCCACGACAACCATGTGACCGATCCCGTCTGGGATCTCTACCGCACGGCGCACCAGCTCACCGGCGGCGTCTCGACCCTGCTGGAGTGGGACGCCAACATCCCGCCGTTCCCGGTGGTCCATGAGGAAGTGCTCAAGGCCAAGCGCTTCATGGGCGAGCACTTGGCCGAGGCCGAGGAGGACGAGCCGGTCCTGGTGGAGGCCGGAGCGGGCGTCTTCCATCCGCTGCACACCATCCGCCCGGAGGTGGAGTGAGCGGACCGCGCTCTCTCGACGTGATCCAGCGCTGGTTCCACGCCGTGATCACGCACCCCGGCGGGGTGGAAGGCGGCGTGGGCTCGGAGGCGGCGCAGGAGCTGATCCGGCTGAACCATGGCGAGCTGGAGGCGGTGATCGGGCGCTCGCGCAACCTCACGGCGGCCGAGCGGATGTCGATCTACGCCAGCGCCTACTACGCCCGCCTGTTGGAATGCCTGGAAGCGTACTACCCGGTGCTGCGGCGCGCCCTGGGCGAGGAGATCTTCCACGACTTCGCCTTCGAGTACCTCCAGCGTCACCCGTCCGGCAGCTACACCCTGGACCACCTGGGAGACCATTTCGCGCCCTTCCTGGAGGAGGTCCGGCCTGACGACGGATCGAGCTGGCCGGACTTCCTCATCGATCTGGCGACCCTGGAATGGAACATCGCGCGGGTGTTCGACGGCCCTGGCGTCGAATTCCAGCCCCTGCTGACGCCGGAAGCGCTCCAGTCGTTCCCGGCCGAGCGGTTCGCGGAGGCGCGGCTGGCGCCGGTCCCCTGCCTGCGGGCGCTTTCCTTCCGATATCCCGTCAACGCCTACTACACGGCGGCGCGCAAGGCGGAGGACGAGGAAGAAATCCCGCTCCCTGAGCCCGCGCCCGAGCGGGTCGCCCTGACCCGCCGCGACTTCGTGGTGCGGCGGTACCCGCTGACGGCGCCGCAGCACGCGCTGCTGGAGAAGATCCTGGCCGGCGCCACGGTAGGCGAGGCGATCGTCGCCGCCGCGGAAGCCAGCGATCTCGAAGACGACGCGCTCGCCGCCGAGCTGAGGGCCTGGTTCCGCTTCTGGTCGGCCGAGGGATTCTTCCGGGCGATCCTGTAACGTCCTGTTCGCGCTATTTCATTGGTTGACGGAATCCGATGTGAGGCGTATCATGGGCACAAATAGTTGCCATGAAGGGAGTTACCGCGTTTGAGCCATGGTGAATTCCAAGAATAGATAGGCGGATAAACTTCCGCGAATAGGTGAACCCCCAAGCAGGTCTCAGAAAGGCAAGGTGAGCCATGAGCGACCTACCGCCTCTCGTAGAAACCAAGGAACCCGATTCCGCGGCCAGATTCTCCCAGTTGCTGGATGGAGCGATTCGCGTCGGTTTGATTGCCGTAATGGCGGTCCTGTGCTACCGGGCCTTTTCGCCGTTCCTGTCGCTGATGGCCTGGTCGATCATCTTGGCGGTCACGCTCTACCCGTTGTATCAACGGATCGCCCGTAGGGTCGGCGGAAAACGATGGCTCGCCTCCACCATCCTGTTTGTCATCGGCACGTTGTTGATCGTCATCCCGACGGGGTTGCTGATGAATTCGTTTGCCGACTCCGTTCGAGATTTTATCGGCGGCGTCAGAGACAACACGCTGGAAATACCCGCTCCGTCGGAGGGAGTGGCGAAATGGCCGATCGTCGGCGAGAGGATCTACGACCTCTGGTCAAAAGCTCATACCGACCTGCCTGGGCTCGTGAAGAGCCTGCAGCCGAAGATCGGCCATTTGGCTCAGAAAGCACTTGCCGTCGTCGCAAGCGTTGGCGGCGGTCTGTTGCTGTTTCTGGGCTCGTTCCTCATCGCCAGTATCGTAATGGCCTACGGTGAATCGGGTGCGCAGGGCAGCCGAGCGGTCTTCCGCCGGATCGCCGGCTCGGCAAGAGGCGAGACGCTCGCCAAACTGTCGACGGCCATCATCCGCGCCGTCGCGCTAGGTGTCCTCGGCGTCGCCTTCATTCAGGCGATCATCATCGGGTTGGCGCTGCTGCTCGCCGGTATACCTGCGGCGGGCGTGTTGGCGATCATCGCGCTCATCTTGGGGATTGCCCAGGTGCCGGCGCTGCTCGTTACACTGCCAGTGGTCGTCTACATCTGGTCGAGCGGAGATTACGGCAACGCGGCGGCGATCACACATACGATCATCCTGCTGGTGGCCGGCATGGCGGACAACATTTTGAAACCGCTGATGCTCGGCCGCGGCGTCGACGTTCCGATGCCGGTGATCCTGTTTGGCGCCTTGGGCGGTATGGCGAGCGGAGGAATTCTAGGGATGTTTGTGGGGGCGACAGCGTTGGCGCTTGCCTACGAGATCCTCAAGGGTTGGGTTGGCGCCGTTCCGGACGCTGCTCCCTTGAATCCAGTTCCCCAAACGCCGCCACCGTTGGAACCGGTACGAAATCCGGTCTGAGAACGTTCGAGTCGAGGATCCGCGCGAGGCATTGCATTGCCCCCTCGTGCCTCGTTTCTCCGCGCCTGTGCGCTGGAAGACCAAGACGCCTCTAGAAAAACCGGCCCAACGGGCCGGGAGAATTAGCCCAGGGCCGAGGCCGGAGGCCGACGCCCTGGGTCAGGGAGCCCCGCAAACCATGCGGCCTGAAAGGTCGCGGGAGCTCTCCAGAAAAGGTTTGCGAACTGAAGGCCACGGCTGCGAAGCTAATCGTTGGAGCTTCAACGTCGCTCAGCGCCTCAGACTCCAACATCGATCCGCCGGCCTGCCAAGGTGGGCTCTCGCGGCCCTTCAGGCCGCAGGGTTTGAGATGGTCTCTCCTGACCCAGGGCGTCGGCCTCCGGCCTCGGCCCTGGGCTATTTCTCCCGGCCCGTTGGGCCGGTTCTGTTGGAGACTTTAAGGCGACGCCGCGCCGCGAGCGGTGGAGCGGCGTGTTGCAAGATGCCAACAACCGCATGAGTCGTCTTTTCGCACTTGTCGCTCGGAGGACGGCGCTGTTTCGTTGTTGACGGACTCTGATGCAAGGCGTATCATGTGCTCAAGTATTATCCGAAATGGGGTTGCCGGAGTTTGAGTCGTAGTGAATTGCAAAAAGAGATGGACGGAAGCGGTGATCCGGTCGCTCTAAGGTTATACGGACCTGGGGTGCTAACGACAGGATCGACCATGACACAACAGGAAAAGTGGGACTATATCCTTGCCCTCGATGAAGAGCTCCTTCAAGGAGGCGTGGCGATTTCAGAATGGTCTACTTTCCTTGCAAGGGATGCGGAAACAGCTTTTTGCTCAGGGGCACACTTGGCCTCCATCCTGGCTGCGCAGGCGGCCATTGAATCACATCTCCGATACGAGTACCTGGACCCTGTCGAGGTGAAGGGCTGGGGACTATCTAGGATGTTAGATAGTGTCTCCCTGCCGGTGGATCTAAAAGACGATTTGCATCGTCTTAGGAAATTCCGGAACAGGTGGGTGCATGTAGAGTATCCCACAGAGGATAAGCACCTCCTCGAAAAGCCCGATTACCACGAGTCAGAACTAGAGGAGACATCCAAGCTTGCGATTCGCTCAATGCTGCGCGTACTGTACTCAGCGCAGTGGCTATAAGGAGAGAGGAGCCGTATGACGCGGCTATTCCAGCGGACCAGAATCTCGGTGGTAACCGAGCCGCAGTCGTATTCTAAGACATAGGCTCTGCACCGTGAAGCCCTCAAGAGCAAAAGAGTGATGACCTGGGAACAGAAAGAAATCCTGATTTGGGGGAAGACGCGCCCCGAGATAAGTCAGTCCTATCGAGAAATCGTCTGCACCGGAGGGGTGTTTAGAGACGATCGCCGCCTAGTTCGGATTTATCCCGTCCCCCTGCGATATCTAGATGATGAGAAGATGTTTCGGAAATACCAGTGGATACGTGCGTACGTCACAAAGGCTCCAAGCGACCCGAGGCCCGAGAGCTACAAGATTCGATACGGCGATATAGAAGTGCTCGACAAAATCCCGACTGAACGGGGAGGAAATTGGGACAAGCGAGCCACATGGATAATGAACCCCGAGAATATTGTCGCGTCGGTAGAAGAGCTACAGGCACAGCAGATGGCTACCAGTCGGTCCCTCGCCCTCATGCACCCACTGGAGGTAGTTGACGTAGTAGCAGATCGCCTCTCTTCCCATGAGCGTGAGGGATTTTGGTCGCGCTATAACGCTGCTGTCGCCCAGATGGAACTCCCCCTCGATCCTGAGACCGGCAGGGAGATCAAGCCGCTCAGTCCACCCGACTACCGTTTCCGCATAAAGTTCCGTTGTGACGATCCGCGCTGCGCGAAACCTCACGTATTTTCGGTACTTGACTGGGAGCTAGATGCTCTCTACTTCCGCCAAAAACAGTCGCGTTCGGCTCAGCAGGCAGCTAGTGACGTGGTGGCCAAACTTCGGGAAATCTGTGGGGCAGATAGAGATCTCCACTTCTTCCTCGGTAATATTTCATCCCATCCGCAGACCTTTACGATTGTGGGGCTATGGTCGCCAAAGATAAAAGAGGAAAAGGGCGCCCGGCAAGAGCCACAACTTCCATTGTTCTAGAGGTGACTTTCGTACATTGAATTTAGAACCTGCCCATTGACCCCCGGCCGCGGAAGCAGGACGTCTCTGAGGGTGTGGAGCGTTAGCCGACGTTCATAACGCACATGGACAAACGCTACTACTCAGAGAGGCAGGGCCGCCATCCCGAAACCCCAAAGCGTCTGGCGTAACTGGATCTTCTACTACTACCTGGCGACCATCCACGCCGCAGTCCGCCTCGTGGAGAGGACTCTAACTCGAATCTTGTGCGGCTAAGCCGGCGATGCTCCTCATTCTCTACTCCGCCAGCTTCTTCAGCGTATTGCGGTACTGCCGGCGCACTTCCGAGAAGGCCTGTATCGCCTCGTCGAACGTAGGATCGTAAGGGGTGAGCAAGACCCCGTTCTCGGTTTCGATGACGAACATCTTATCGCCAGGGCCAACCTGCAGGCGCTCGGCCATGTCTTTGGGTAGCGTAGCCGCCACAGAGCCACCGGCCTGGCGCAGGATAATCTCTCGAATCATCGGTTCGTCTCCGCCTTCAGGTTCGCCCGGAGTGCGGGCGTACTCCTGGGGTGCGATGGAAGACACGGCCATCCCTTGCCCCCTTCACTTCGCTAGCGGTACGAGCTTCGACTTTTGGATCTTGCCGTCCCGCGTTACGAGGGGCACCTGATGGACGATACTGGTGGAGGCGATGATCTCGTCGGCGGGGTCGCTGCTAAAGTCGAGGTCGTGGATGCCCCGGCAGATCTCGAAGGTGAGAGGCCAGGTGTGGATATTCGACAGGGCGCGGATCACCTCCGGGTCGGCCAGATCCATCTCGACCCGACCGAGTTGGACCAGCTTCGAGATCTCCCACAGGACGATTCCCGAGATGCTCCAGGTGTCCGAGGAGAGGATCTTGCGCTCTTTCGCCGTCAGGGAACCCTGGAGGGCATGGATCAGGATGTGGGTGTCAAGATTCAGCATCCCACCGCAAACCCGTGGTCAAGAGGTCGCCGTGCACCCGAATTTTGCCTGCGAGAGTCCCAATGAGAGCGGCCGATTCAGCCTGGATGGGGATCAGCTTGGCTACCGGCTTACCGTGTTTGGTAATGACGATACCCTCTGGTCCCAACCGGTCGAGGATAGCGAGACACTCCTGCTTGAACTTCGCGGCTCCGACAGTGCTCATAGTCGTTGAGTCTAACAGTGGACGGAAATTCTGTCCACTCTCTAGCCTGCACCCTTGGCGCCAGCCGGGGCGGCATGAAGTTGCAGGCCGAGCGCTGCTATGACCTTCAGAACTGTGCCGAGCTCTGGATTTCCAGCAGGTGAGAGAGCCTTGTACAAGCTCTCCCGTCCGAGACCCGCCTCGCGGGCCACCTGACTCATGCCCTTGGCGCGAGCGATATCGCCAAGGGCCGCAGCGACTAGAGCGGGATCGCCCTCTTCAAGTGCGGCTTCGAGGTAGGCGGCCATGTCTTCCTCAGTTTTGAGGTGATCGGCCGGATCCCAGGGGGTGGTTGCAGTCTTTGCCATGGTTGAGCTCCTACAGGTCACGCGCTAGTACCTTGGCCTGAAGAATGTCTCGTTCTTGCGAGGACTTGTCGCCTCCAGCAAGCAAGACGATGAACAGGAGGCCCTTCTGAATGAAGTAGATGCGATAGCCAGGCCCATAATCGACACGCAGTTCAGAGACTCCTTCGCCAACAGGTTTGACGTCACCCGGATTGCCCAGGGAAAGACGACGGATCCGGATGTCGATGCGAGCCTTGGCTGCCCGATCACGCAAGCCAGAGAACCACTTGGCATAGGTGGCGGTCTGGCGCACTTCGATCACCCGATGAGTGTATCATATAGGATACAATTGTGCCAAAGTCTCGCGGGTCACGTTCGTGGAGAGGGCCGCGTAGCGGCCTTCGCCGACGATTCGCTGAGGGTAGTGCAAGAAGGACAGAGAGGACCCAAAGGACTTAAAGGACACCAAGGACAAAGTGTGGTCGTTTTTGTCCTTTGGGTCCTTTAGGTCGTTTAGGTCCTTCGGTCCTTCAACCCAACCTCTCATACGCCGCCACCGTCAGGAACGGCACGAAATCCCGGCTGAGCACCAGCTCATCGAGGATCTCCACCGCGTCCCGGAGCCGGCCGCTTTCGGGGCCTCCCAACTGGCGCAGCTCCTCGTCCCGGATCTCCCGGTAGAGCTCGGGGGTGACCGGACGGCCGTCGTCCAGCTTGGCGCCGTTGTGGATCCACTGCCAGAGCTGGGCGCGGGAGATCTCGGCCGTGGCCGTGTCCTCCATCAGGTTGTGGATGGCGGCGGCGCCCATGCCCTGGAGCCAGGAGTCCAGGTACTGGAGGGCGATCTCGATGTTGGTGCGCACGCCGCCTTCGGTGATCTTCCCGTCCGCGATCCGGAAATCGGTCAGGTGGGCCGCGGTGACGTTCACGTCCTCCCGCAGGACGTGTTTCTGGTGTGGACGGTCGCCGAGGACGCGGTCGAAGGACTCCTTCGCCACCGGCACCAGGTCCGGATGGGCCACCCAGGTGCCGTCGAAGCCCTGGCCCGCCTCGCGCTCCTTGTCCTGGCGGACCCGGTCGAGCGCGATGCGGTTGACTTCCTCGTCGCGCCGGCTGGGGATGAACGCCGCCATGCCGCCGATGGCGTGGGCGCCCCGGCGATGGCAGGTGCGGACGAGGAGATCGGTGTAGGCACGCATGAAGGGCGCCGTCATGGTGACCTGCGAGCGGTCGGGGAGCACGGCCCGGGAGGGGAGCTTGCGGATGATGCTGAAGATGTAGTCCCAGCGGCCGGCGTTGAGGCCGGCGGCGTGCTCCCGCAGCTCCCAGAGGATCTCGTCCATCTCGAAGGCGGCGCCGATGGTCTCGATGAGCACCGTGGCCCGGATGGTCCCCCGCGGGATACCCAGGAGGTCCTGGGCCGCGACGAAGGTCCGGTTCCAGAGCTGGGCCTCCAGGTGGCTCTCCAGCTTCGGAAGGTAGAAGTAGGGGCCGGAGCCCCGCCGCAGCAGCTCGGCGGCGTTGTGGAAGAAGTAGAGGCCGAAGTCGAAGAGGCTGGCCGAGACAGGCGTGTCGTTGAGCGTCACGTGACGCTCGAGGAGGTGCCAGCCCCGGGGCCGCACGAGCAGGGTCGCGGTGCGGTCGTTGAGCCGGTACTCCTTGCCTTCGGGGCTGCGGAAGGAGAGGTCCCGCCGCACGGCATCGATCAGGTTCGCCTGGCCTTCGACGGCGTTGGTCCAGGTGGGGGAGAGGGAGTCCTCGAAGTCCGCCATGAAGACGTTCGCCCCCGAGTTGAGGGCGTTGATCATCATCTTGCGGTCCACCGGGCCGGTGATCTCCACCCGCCGGTCCTGGAGGTCGGGAGGCGCCGGCGCGACCGACCATTCGGCGGCTCGGACCTCCCGCGTCTCCTCCGGAAAATCGAGAGTGCCGCCGCTGTCGAGGACGTGCTGGCGCTGGACGCGCCGCTGCAGCAGGTCGTCCCGCGCGATGCCGACATGGTCCTGCAGCTCGGCCACGAACTCCAGCGCCTCCTGGGTGAGGACGCGCTCGGCCAGGGCGGACCCCGGCCCCTTCACTCGGATCCGTGTCGCCTGGATGGTCATGCTTTCTCCCTCTCCGTCTAGACCGCAGCTTCGAACTGCTCCTCCTCGGTAGAGCCGGCGAGGGCCACCGTGGAGGTGTTGCCGACGACCTTGGCGACCTCGTCGAAGTAGCCGGTGCCGACGAAGCCCTGGTGCTTGACGGCGCGGTAGCCGGCCAGGCGCTCGTTCTCGAACTCGCGTTCCTGGAGCCGGGAGTAGGCGGTCATGCCGCTCTCCTTGTAGGCCCGGGCCAGCTCGAACATGCTGAGGTTCAGGGAGTGGAAGCCCGCCAGGGTCACGAACTGGAACTTGTAGCCCATGGCGCCGAGCTCGCGCTGGAACTTGGCGATGGTGGCCGCGTCGAGCTTCTGCTTCCAGTTGAAGGACGGCGAGCAGTTGTAGGCCAGGAGCTTGCCGGGGAACCTGGCGTGGACGGCCTCGGCGAACTGCCGCGCCTCCTCGATGTCGGGCTTGGAGGTCTCGCACCAGAGCATGTCGGCGTAGGGCGCGAAGGCCAGGCCGCGGGCGATGGCGGCCTCGATGCCGCCCCGGAAGGCGAAGAAGCCCTCGGGCGTCCGCCCCTCGCCGATGAACTCCCGGTCGCGGGGGTCCACGTCGCTGGTGATGAGCTTGGCGCTGTTGGCGTCCGTGCGGGCGACGAGGATCGTCGGCACGTCCATGACGTCGGCGGCGAGGCGGGCCGCGACGAGCTTCTGCTCGAACTCGGCGGTCGGCACCAGGACCTTGCCGCCCATGTGGCCGCACTTCTTGGCCGAGGAGAGCTGGTCCTCGAAGTGGACGCCGGCCGCGCCGGCCTCGATCATGGCCTTCATCAGCTCGAAGGCGTTGAGGTTGCCGCCGAAGCCGGCCTCGGCGTCGGCCACGATGGGGGCGAACCAGTGCGGTCCCTCCGTGCCCCTCGGCGTGCTGGATCTGGTCGGCCCGCATCAGGGCGTTGTTGATGCGCTTGACGAGCTTCGGCACGGAGTCGGCGGGATAGAGGCTCTGGTCGGGATACATCTCGCCGGCCTCGTTGGCGTCGCCGGCCACCTGCCAGCCGCTGACGTAGATGCCCAGCAGTCCGGCCTGCACCTGCTGGATGGCCTGATTGCCGGTCAGGGCGCCCAGGGCGGCCACGTAGTCTTCACTATGGAGAAGGTTCCAGAGCCGCTCGGCGCCCATGCGGGCCAGGGTGTGCTCGATCCGCACGGTGCCGCGCAGACGGTCGACGTCCTTCGCGCCGTACGTGCGCACGACCCCTTCCCACCGCGGGTCGCTCTTCCAAGCTTCGGCGATTCGTTCAACCTGGACTGGCTCAGACATGGGTCTCGCTCCTCCTTGGGTTGGTACGTCTGGAACCATCATACCGCAGTGCGGCATGAAAGGGGAGATGCAGAATGCGAGCCATGGCGTAAGCTGTTGAAGAATATAGAGACGCGGTGCGGCGTAAAAAAGGGCCGTAGGCAGTTTTTACAGAGGGTCTTCAGGAGAGATGGCTTTCTGGGGCGGCCGGGAGGTGAGGGTTCGCTCACTCCACCCGGTACGTCACCCCGTCCGACCGCCCGAGGTCGTCCGTCACCACCAGCCGGTGCTCCCCGCGGGCGGCCTGAAGGAAGCGGCTCTGCTGCGAGTCCGCCGGGGTGGTGGCGACCAGGGCGCCGTCCTGGTACCAGTAGAGCGTGCGCACGCCCGGCGCGGCCTGGGCCAGCAGCGGGATGCGCTGGAACTCCAGCGGAGCGTCCCGCCTCAGATGGTAGGGAGTGGCCGCGTCCGGCGAGACGATCCGGGGCGGCTCGGCGTCGGGCATCCCCGAGCAGGCGGGGGACGGGCGCGGCGCCTCCTGGACCGGGCTCCCCTGCGAGCGCCACCAGGCGATCAGCTCCGGCGGGTAGAGCGTGAACAGCCGGAATTCGGACGGCCGGCTGCCGACGCAGTCCCCGGCCAGCAGCTCGCCGGTCCCGCGGTCCACCAGCATGCGGCGGTGGAGCGCGCAGGCGGTCAGCTTCGAACGGCCCGGCAGATAGGCGATTCGCGCCCGCTCCGGGCAGTACGGCCCCGGTAGCTCATGGCTCAGGGCGCAGACCTCGATCTCGTCCGGGACCACCCCGTCCTTCCGCACGGGTCCCCGGCCGCCGCCGTCCAGCGAGCGGAAGAGGTCGAACAGCAGCGGCCCGGCGTGCTGGCTCCCGGCGATCCCCTTGCGCGGCTTGCCGTCGAAGTTCCCCACCCAGACGCCGATGGTCAGCCGCGCGGAGAAGCCGACCGCCCAGGCGTCCCGGTGGCCGTAGGAGGTGCCCGTCTTCCAGGCCACGGCCGGCACGTCGCGGGTGAGGTCCCAGGCCTCGGGCAGGTCGGGCCGGCGGACGTCGGTGAGGATCTCCGCCACCGCCCGCGCCGCCTCGGGAGAGAGGAGGCGGGACGCGGCTCGGGCGCGGCGAGGCCGTCCTCCCGGCTGTCTCCCGTTTTGCGATCAGGCGGACGGGCCGGTGCAGGCCCCCCTGCGCCAGGGTGGCGTAGAGATTGGTCAGGTCGAGCAGCCGCACCTCGCCCGCGCCGAGGATCAGCGGCAGGCCGTAGCTGCCCCGCCGGCCGGTCCAGGGTGGCGAGGCCGCCGCGCTGGAGCAGCTTCTGGAAGTCCGCGAGCCCGACCTCGCGAGAGGAGGCGGACCGTGCAGGCGTTGAGCGACTGGATCAGCGCCTCGCGCACCGTGACCCGGCCGCGGTAGCGCTCGTCGTAGTTCTCGGCCACGTAGCCGGAGAAGTCGGTGGGGACGTCCAGGAGATAGGAGTCCGGCAGCACCCGCCCCTGGTCCATGGCCATGGCGATAGAGGAAGGGCTTGAGGGTCGAGCCCGGGGAGCGCCGGGCCACGGCGCCGTTGACCTGGCCCTGGAAGTACGTGTCGCGGAACCCGGCCGAGCCGACCAGGGCCCGCACGTCGCGCGTCGCGTTCTCGATCACCACCACGGCGGCGTTGCCGATCCCCTGGTCCCGCAGCTCGCGGATACGCCGCGCCACCTGCTCCTCGGCCACCTCCTGCGTCCGGCGGTCGAGCGTGGTGCGGATGCGCGTCTCGCTGGACCTGGGCGGCCACCATCTCCGTGAAGTGGGGCGCCGCGAACGGGGGCCGCCGCCGGGCCTGGGGGAGGGGCTGGCGCGCCGCGTCCTCGATCTCCCTGCGGGGAAACGCTCCGCGCTCGGCGAGCTGGTCCAGGACCCGGTCGCGAGCCTGGCGCGCCCGCCTCGGGGTGCAGCGTCGGGTCGTAGCCGACCGGCGAGCGGGGGAGGGCCGTCAGCAGCGCGATCTCGCCGAGGGAGAGCTGGTCCGGCTCCTTGCCGAAGTAGAACCACGCCGCCGCCCCGACCCCCTCGACGTTGCCGCCGTAGGGGGTGAGGTTGAGGTAGATCTCCAGCAGCTCGTCCTTCGAGAACCGCCGCTCGAGCTGGAGGGCCCGGAAGCTCTCCCGGATCTTGGACGCGAGACGTCCGCGGCCCCGGCTCGGCCATGCGGGCGATCTGCATGGGGATCGTCGAAGCGCCGGAGACCACCTCGCCCGCCCGCAGGTTGGACCACGCCGCGCGGAGGATCGCGGCGGGATCGACCCCCGGATGCCGGTAGAACCGCCGGTCCTCGGAAGCCACGAGCGCTCGCGGGCAGCTCCGGCGGCAGCTCGGAGAGCCGGACCGGGAAGCGCCAGCGGTCGTCCGCCGGGAGGAAGAAGCGCAGGGGCTCGCCCGTGCGGTCGTAGACCACGACGGCGGGCGGGCGCTGGAGGCTCTCCCAGGGGAAGGGGAAGAGCCGGTCCAGCGTCCACAGCCAGAGCCAGGGGGAGAGGGCGATGGTGACGGCGACGGCGGAAGCGAAACGCCGCCGTCGACGGATCTCCGGATCGCTCACTGCAGCGCCTTCACCTCCATCGTCCCCCGCTCGCCGGTCGCCCGGAGCGCCGGGTTGTACATCGCCTCCGCCTGCACCGGCGGCAGCCGGAACTGGCCCGGAGCCACGGCCCGCACCAGGGTGTAGAAGGTCTGCCACGAATCCGCCGGCAGGTCCGCGAAGAGCAGGATGCGGTCGTCCCGCAGGTCCATGTACGCCGGCTGGAGGTTGGCGTCGCTGACCCACGGGAGCTGCTCGGTGGTCTACAGGCGCGGGTTCTCCACCTCCAGGCCCGAGGGGAGGAGGTTGACGATCGCCACGTTCTGGACCGGCCCGGAGACGCTCCGCACCCGCGTCTTGATCACCACCAGGTCGCCCTGCTTGACGTCCGAGAGGTCGAGCGCCTGGCCCTCCCGGTTCAGGAACTGGCGCTCGATCTCCAGTCCCGCCTTCGACGGCTTGAAGGCGTCGTCCGTCGGCACGCCGCGGGTCATCACGCTGTAGAAGGCCGCGCCGCGCCTTGTAGCCGGCGTTCATCTGGATGCGGACCGGACCGCCGCCCGGATCCGCTGGAAGGTCGCCGTCTGGTTGTTGAAGGTGCCGACCTTCTTGCCGCCCACGAAGACCGTGCCGCTGTAGGCCGGCTGCCGCCTGCCGCTGGACGAACTGCCCGAGGGCGAGCAGCGTGAAGCTCTCCTCCTGGGTGGTCCAGTACCCGAACGTCGCGGGCGTCGCGCGCCAGGCGGTCGACGAGCTGCGGGATGCGCGGGCTCTTCGGCGCGGCGTCCAGCAGGGCCAGCAGCAGCAGCGCCCGGTTGCGGATCGTCGAGTTGAAGTTGCCGCCGGTCTGCCGCTCGATCTGCTCGCACCTCCCCGATGCTGGCGGCCAGGGTCCTGCCGTCGCCCGCGGATTGCCCGCCGAGGCGTAGGCCGCGGCGAGCAGCGCCCGCGACTCCGGCCGACAGGTTGCCGGCGTGCTTCTGGCGGATGAAGTCCATCGTGCCCACGTCCGGCCGGCCGGCCCGGGCCAGCACGTAGAGCCCGTAGGACCGTCCGCTGCAGCTCCTCGCTGCCGTACGTCCGCCTTGGCCTTGACCTCGCTGGCCACCCAGTCGAGAGCGTCGCGATGGAGGCTGTCGTCCACCGGATGCCCGGCCCGCCGCGCCTCCACGAGGAAGTGGGCGGCGTAGAGGCTGCCCCAGGGGTGGACCTCCCGGCCGCCCGGCCAGAGCGAGAAGCCGCCGCCCGGGAGCTGCATGGTGGCGATCCGCCGCAGGCCGGCCTGCACCATCGCCGCCGGATCGCCCTGGCCCTTCTTGGGATCGAGCAGCTCCGGATCGAGCGCCTTGGCGAGGTCGCCGATGTAGATCAGCGGGAAGGCGCTGGACATCGTCTGCTCCAGGCAGCCGTAGGGATAGTGGAGCAGGTGCTCCAGCTTGCCCGCGAACTGGACCAGCGGGCAGCGGGCCGATGCGCAGCGTGCGCCGCACCGTCTCCGGCCGGAAGCGGTCGAGGTCCTTGTCCGGCACCTCCAGCGTGGCATTGCCCACGGCCCCGGCGTCCTCGATGGAGATCTCGGGCAGGTCGGCCCGGATCCCCACGTTGGTCGTCGAGCGCGACTGCTCGCCGTTGCCCGACGCCGTGGCCACGAACCGGACGTCGCCCTCGGCGTCGCCGGTGCGGACCGTGAAGTAGACCGTCGCTCTCCCGGCCCACCGGGATCTCCACCGACTGCGCGGCCGGCTTCTCGACCTGCACCGGACCCTGCGCCGTCAGCCCGACCTGGATCGTCCCCGGCTTGCCGGTGTCGTTGCGCACCGTGACCGGCACCTGCAGCGTCTCGCCGAAGGAGAGGATGCGCGGCAGCGTGGGCAGCAGCACCAGCGGATCGCGCACCCGGGTCATGCGGTCCGACGAGCCGAAGCGGTCGCCGTCGATCGCCACCGCCATGACCCGCAGCGCCCCCTGGAACTCGGGCACCTGGAAGGTCACCTTCGCGTTGCCTTCGCCGTCCGCCGTCACCGGGCCGGACCAGAACGCCACCGGCTCCACCCGGCGGATGCCCTCCGTGCGCACGTACTGGGACATCCCCTCCGCCCTCGCCGCCGCCCGCCGGCGCGCGTCTTGCACCTCCGGCAGCAGCAGGCTGAAGGTGTCGTACGAGGTCACCCCCAGCGCCAGCTTCCGGTAGAAGAAGTCGAACGGATCCGGCGTCTTCTGCGCGATGAGCTGCAGGATGCCCTCGTCCACCGCCGCCACCGTGACCACGGCGCTGGGGGCCGTCTTCACCGTGATGGCGATCTCGCGGTTCGGGCCGAGATCTCCGGCGCCACGATCTGCGGCGTCAGGTGGTTGGCCGCCCGGTCCACGGCAGCGGCACGGCCCCGAAGGCGCGGCCGGCCGAGCCCGGCTCCAGGTCCCCCACGCGGCGGCACCAGCGTCGCCGTGATGTACGCGTTCGGCCGGTACTCGCCGCGCATCGGCACCTCGATCGTCGCCGTGTTGCCCGTGAGCGTATGGACCTGGGTGTCCAGCACCCCTTCGCGCTCGACCGTCAGCAGGAGCTTGCCGGGGAACGGCGCCCGCACCTGCACCACGGCGGTGTCGCCCGGGGCGTACTCCTCCTTGTCGAGGTCCAGCTCCAGCCGCGACGGGTTCTTGATCGCCCAGGGCGACGTGCCCCAGCCGGCGGCGTAGAACTCGACCTCGGCCGAGGCCTGGAGTCTCGGGATCGGTCAGCACCACCCGGTAGCTGCCGTAGCGCGTCGGCGTGAAGCGAGAACGTCCCGCGCGTCTTGCCGGCGGCGATCGACTTCGAGGTCGATCAGCACCGCGTCGCGGGTCGACTCGTAGCGCTAGCCGCCGCCCGGCGTCCGGCGCAGCACCGTGTTCCAGCGGTCCTCGAAGAGGTCGGCCCGCAGGCCCCCCGAGGCGGCCTCCTTGCCGTCGGGCGACACCGCCACGTACTCGAACTCGACCGGCTGGCCGGGATTGGCGAAGCCGCCCTCGCCGTCGCCGGGCCGCCGCAGCCCGACGTAATAGGGATAGGGATGGACCTGCAGCCGCTGCAGCGCCGCCACCCCGCGCCCGCCCTGCTCCTGCACGCGCGCCGTGATCACCGCCTCCAGCGACGACGGCACCGGCGCCCCCTCCGGCATGGTCGACCTCGAACGACGCTCCGCCCCTCCTCGTCGAGCTGGCCCGTCGGTGGCGAGGACCTCGCTGTCCTCCAGCTTGCGCTCGTCGTTGCGGAAGGAGAACCCCTCGATAGCCCTTGGGCGCGAAGGTGGAGTCCACCAGCCGCACCCGGGTCTCGACCGGCAGGTTCGCCGCCGGCGCGCCGAACAGGTAGGCGCTCTCCACCTGGTACTTCAGCTCCTGCCCCGGCCCGACCTTCTCCTTCGGGCGGAACGATCTCGACCGAGATGCGGTCCGGGACGAACTCCTCCACCTGGAAGCGGTACTGGCCGATGACCTTCTCGGCCACCACCAGCTCCAGCGTGTGGTGGCCGGTCAGCGAGTAGGCGGGCAGGTCGAGCTTCCACTCGGCGAGCCCGCGGTCGTCGGTGTTGAGCCGCTTCGTCTCCAGCTCCCGGCCCTGCGGGTCGCGGTGGCGGAGCACGGCGGGCATGGCCGGCGGCACGCGCAGGCCGACCGTCGCGCACCAGGGCGATGCCCTTGGCCGTCTCGCCCGGCCGGTAGAGGTCGCGCTCGCCATAGAGGAAGGCCGTGTAGCCCTCGCCCACGGCCTCGGCGCCGCCCACGTCCAGGCCGGTCGTGTCGACCGACATCGAGTCGAGCAGGAGGAACGTGAAGTCGTCCCCCTTCTCGATCGTGATCATGTAGGGCCGCCCCTTGGCGAGCGCCTTGGCGTCCTGGGTCCGCCAGACGCCCGAGCCGTCGGTCCGCCCCGAGGCCATCGTCTGGTTCTGGTCCGAGATCAGCGTCACCTGGGCGTCCGCCACCTGCGACAGGTCGCGGACCGACGACACCCACACCATGACCTCGCCGGGCCCGCGCTTGGCCACCACGCCGAGGTCGGTCAGCAGCAGCCACCGCTGGGCGGCCTCGTAGTCGTCCGGCTTGGCCGACCGAGATCGCGGTAGAGGCCGGGCTCCTTGGTATCGATGTAGCGGTCGAGGTCGATGGGCGTGACCCGCCGCTTGTTTTTCTGGCCGCCGACCTCCAGCGTACTCTTCCTTCAGGCGGTCGCCCAGGGCGTGGGGGAGCTCGCCGAAGTAGCCGTACTCCTCGTCGAAGAAGCCGCCGTACTGGAAGAGGAAGAAGAGGTTGTTGAGATAGACGCGGTCGATGGCCATCTGCACCTTGGGCACGTTGACCGCCTCGATGGCCACCGCGTGCCGGCCCTGGACCAGAGGAACATCCCCTGGCTCTGGAAGCCCACCGTGGGATCGAGGTCGGGGAGGGAGATCTCCTCGGAGTATTCCTCCTGGAGCACGGCGTCGTCGGTGGCGGGCATGCCCTGGCCGACCGTCAGCGTGTAGTTCGATCCCGGCTCCATCTCGCCGGTGAGGGTCAGCTCGTTGCGTTCCGCCGCGAAGCGGAGCTGCACCGCCGGCTCGATGCGGACGTACTTCTCCGCCACCGCCGCCGAGATGGGGGACGAGAACGTCACCTTGACCGTCGACTCCCGCGGTCCAGGCGTGGCCTCGATGCCGCGCACCGCCAGCTTGGTGCTGGAGCCGACCGGGATCTCCTTGACGTAGTCCTCGCCCAGGGGGGACGTTGCCGTTGGACGGGGTGAGCGTGCCGGGCGATGACGAGCTGGACCGTCCGCTCGTCGCGCTTCTTCTGGATCGGGTCCGTGCGGTAGCCGACGACGCGGCTCTGCCAGTCCGTCTCCAGCGTCACCGGCACGGGCTCGGCCGTCTCCGGATCGGTCACCTTGACCAGGGGCGCGAGCGTTTCGGGGTTGACCGGGTAGTTGAACCGGATCTCGCCCCGGTAATAGACCTTGGCCTTGCCCTCGAGGGCCGGCTCCTCGAAGACCGTGACCTCCTCGACGAGGAACTTGTCCGTGCGCACCTGGACCGTCGGTGTCGCCGGTGAAGACCTGTCCCTGCTGGACGACCTGGCTCGGGGTCGAGCTCCACCTGGTATTCGCTGGCGACGGGGAGGCCGCCGCTGGGCTGGAAGCGGAGGGCGTTGGTGTCCTGCCACTTCCACGTGCCGCCGAGGTTGGGGAAGATGGAAGCCGGCGCCGGATCGAGCACCTCGCCGACCTTGCCCTGGCCGAGCGGCTTGTCAAAGAGGATGTCGAAATACTGCCGGTTCTCCCGGTCCACCACCACATCGAAAACCGCGACCGTCTCGCCCCCTTGAGCCCCGGCCCGCATCTTGGCCCACGTATGGGCCAGCGGTTCCCGGAACGCGAAGGCGGACATGGAAAGGAACAACAGCGCGAGGACGCCGATCGTGGCGTCCTTCCAGTGCATCCGGCGAAGGGACGCACCGAGCCTGTGCGGGATCTTCTCCCGGGTGGACTCCGGGGTCGGTTCGGTCATGGGGGTCTCCTGAGCGATAGGGAAGCTAGGAGATATGGTACAGCAAGACCCTCACCACCCCTACCCCTCCTCTCCCGACCCCTCCCGCCCTCCCTCACCGGGCGAGGAGGGGATTGAAGAAGTCAAGAAATGAGGAGTCCAACGTTTTCAGCGGGTGCTTTTCTCCCCTCTCCCGGTGAGGGAGGGCGGGAGGGGTCGGGAGAGGGGCCGGGGTGAGGGTTCGGGGGGTGAGGGCCCCTCTGGTATATAATCGCCCCCCTACTTTTGTCGTCCACCGGATCCGCAATCCTGAATCATCCTGGAGAACCCGTATGTCCCGTCCACTCGTTCACTGCCTGCTCGCCGCCGCCCTGTTCGCGGCTGGCGCCGCCCAGGCCGGCACCGTCTACGTCCCCACGCCCGGCGTCTCCGCCGTCGGCTCCGCCAACTATGAGACGCAGGTCGTGATCACCAATACGGCGGCGCAGCCCCGGGAGGTCCGGCATTTCCAGATCGCGAACGACGCCGACGGCACCCAGCGCGGCGTCTCCCCATCGACCCCGGTGCAGGTGCAGGGCGGCCGCTCCTCGGTGGTCAACCCGGGGGCGGCGGTGCGCGGCCTGCTGGAGTTGACCGGCCCGACGGAGCTGCGCTACTCGGCGCGCCTGGCCTCTCCCGGCCAGGGCGCCCGGCTGGGCGCGCCGCTCCCGGTCATCACCTCGGACAACCTGGGCAAGGCCAACCAGAGCCTGGCCCTGCAGGGGCTCCTCTCGGGCGGCGGCCGCGCCACCGACCTGGCGCTGATCAACCTCGGCCATCAAGCCTCGGTGTGCACGGTGGGCCTGTTCCGCGCCGACGGCTCGGCCCTGGCCGCGGCCGCTACGGTCAACCTCAAGCCGCTCTCCCAGGTCTATTTCGCCAACGCCCTCGGCAACGCGGGCGCCGTGACGGAGATCCGGGCGGCGGTGAGCTGCACGCGCGAGTTCTACGCCTACGCCCTGCTGACCGACAGCGCTACGGGGGAGATCGCGACGGTCTTCCCGGCGGGCAGCGGTGAGTCGCTGCTGCAGATCCCGGGCGCCGGCGCCGCCTGCCCCGTGGGCGCCCAGTGCTTCGACGCCAAGGGACTTTTCCATAAGCCGACGCAGTCCGATCCGTACAAGCGGATGGCCTTCGCGCCGGCGGCGGGCACCTACAAGAAGATCCGGATGACCGTGGACGTCCTGCACGGCGGCTGGAACCCCGCCAATCCCGGCGCGCAGCACGAGCTGTTCTGGATGGTGAAGAACCGGAACTTCGACATGTTCGGCTACGCCACCTTCCGGGGTCCGGGCAATCCCTCGAACGCCAACACGTCTCTCCTGCGGCACGGCATCGGCCTCACCCATCCGCAGAAGATCAAGATCCTCAAGCCGTTCACGGCCACGCCGGGCACGCTCTACAACCTCGAATACACCTATGACACCGGCACCCGCGTCCTCGAGCTGGTGACCCGCGTGAACGGCACGGTGGTCAATCGGATCTCCGGCAGCACGAACGTCACCTCGTTCAGCTTCACCGCCGACGACCGGCTGATCGTCGACTTCGGTTTCGACGGCTCGAGTTCCGACGAGCAGCCGACGCTGAACTGGGAGTACCGCGATTTGCACGTCGAGCTGACGAAGTAGGCCCTCACCCCGATCCGTTCCCTCCCTCCGCTCCCTAACCGGGAGAGAGGGAGGGAACGTAAGTGCATTCCCTCTATTCAAGCCCCTAGAGCAATTGGGTATTTTGACGGATACGGAATCTGTCACTACAATCATCCCCATCACCATCGGATGACCAATAGATCGTCGCGCGCCAGTTCGGGCTGAGGTGTGCACATGGCTACGAGGACGTCACGGCTCCACCGTCTCACCGTCCATGTCCTGGTGTTCTCGTTCCTCGCGGATCCGTTCGCCCTGGCGCGGATCCAGGCGGCCTCGGCCCCTTGGAAGGGCGTCGCCGCGGAGGATCTGCGCACGCCCTCGCCCATCGCCGCCGTTCCGGCGCCGGCCACCGCGACCGCGAAGGGTGCGCCTGCCTCTCGCGACGGGGTGCGGCGGAAGGTCGCGGCCCCGTTCGTGGCGCCGGCGACTGGACCCGTGGGTCTGGGTGAAGCGGCCGAGGCCTGCCCCGAGAGCCTCACGCAGCACCGCGCGCCGCTCGTCTCGCTGGCCAAGACGCTGCTGTGGCCGCCCAACCATCCGCTGGTCGACGTCGGCCTGGGCGTGAACGTCACCGCGCCCTGCGAAGGACGGGTCACCACGCGCGTCGCTGTCTTTGCCGACGAGCCGGACGAGGACCAGACAGGCGACGGCAACGTGCGGGGCGACGCGCGGATCGACGGGACGACCCTCTATCTCCGCTCGGAGCGCAAGGGAGACGCCGACGGCCGCGTCTACCTGGTCCTCACCACGTCCACCCTCCCCGATGGCACCGCGGGCACGGCGTGCGCCACCGTCGTCGTACCCAGGAGCCGGAGTCAGGCCGACCTCGCCAGCGTGAGCGCGCAGGCTGGCGCGGCCCAGGCGTACTGCGACGCGCACCAGGCACCGCCGCCCTCCTTTTTTGAGTTGACCGAGGGTGTCCTGACTCTCGCGAACATCCCGCCCGTGGTGAACGCGGGGCCCGATCAGGCCGTCGACTTCCCGGGCTCCGCCGTCCTGCGCGGCACGGCCACCGACGACGGCCGGCCGAACGGGACGCTCTCGGTGAGCTGGTCGAAGGTCGACGGGCCCGCTGGCGGCGCCGTCACGTTCAGCTCGCCGGGCACGGCCGAGACCACCGCCAGCTTCAGCGCGACCGGTACCTACACGCTGCGCCTGACCGCCAACGACGGCCAGTTCACGGCAAGCGACGACGCCGTGGTCGTCGTGGCGGTCGCGAACGAGGCGCCCCAGGTGGACGCCGGAGCGGACCAGGAGATCACGCTGCCGCAGGCCACGGTCACCCTCGACGGCTCCGCCACCGACGACGGCAGGCCCGTGGGCTCGACGCTCACGGCCACGTGGAGCGTGCTCAGCCCCGCCGGCGCCGCCGTCACCTTCGCCGACGCGCACGCGGCGCGGACCACGGCCACGCTGCCCGGCGCCGGGGAGTACGTCCTCCGCCTCACCGCGGACGACGGGCAGTTCGCCGTCAGCGACGACGCGCGGATCACTGTCCATGCCCAGCCTCCGCCCGTCCTCGGCATCGAGGACGCGGCCGCGGCCGAAGGTCACGAGGGCACCACGGCCGCCGTCGTCACTCTCGCGCTCTCCTACGCCTGGTCCCAGCCGGTCACCGTCGACTACCTGACGGAGGACGGCACGGCCGTCGCCGGCTGCGACTACCGCACGGCCTTCGGCACGGTCACCTTCGCGCCCGGCGAGACCACGGCCGAGATTCTGGTGCCGATCGCCGGCGAGCTGGCGCCCGAAGAAGACGAGACCGTCGGGATCCGCGTCGGCAACGTGAGCCAGGCGACGCTGGCGCGCACGGAAGCGACGCTCACGATCCTCAACGACGACGCCGCGAGCTCGCCGCCGGACGCGCTGTCCAACCGCTCGCCCGCGGACCGCGCGAACAGCGTCGCGCTCCCGCCCACCCTGACCTGGTCGGCGGTGGACCCGGACGCGGGCGACGTCCTGACCCACGACGTCCATCTCGGCACGTCGTTCGCCACGTCGGGCCAGAGCTGGACGCGCACCTGCCCGGCGAACCAGGGCCCGGGTCCGCGGACGGCGCCGGTCGCCGGCTACGACGAGGCCGGCGACCGCCTGATCCTCTTCGGCGGCGTGGGCGCCACCGACGACTCGCTCTGGATCCTCGACAACGCGAGCGCCGCCGGCGGGCCGTCGCGTTGGACGTCGATCCCCACCACGGGCGGCCCGGTGGGACTCGGCCGTGCCGCGGCCGTGTACGACGCGGCCACGAACCGCCTCTTCGTGGTCGGCGGCTGCGATGGCGATTGCGCCCAGGGCTCGGATCAGACCTGGATCCTGACGAACGCCAACGGTGTGGGCGGCCCGCCCACCTGGTCGCCGCTGGCGGGCGCGGGCCCGGGTCCGCGAATGGATCACGCGGCCGCGATCGACCCGGCGACCCGGCGGCTGATCGTCTTCGGCGGGTCCAGCGCCGGCGCATCGCTCGGCGACGTCTGGCTGCTGAACCTCGATGGGCCGCCTGCCTGGCAGGCGCTGCCGGTCGGCGGAACCGGCCCCGCGCGCTCCGGCATGACCGCGAGCTACGACGGCGAGAGGAACGTGCTGGTCGTCTTCGGCGGCCGCGCGGGGACGCAGGCGCTGAGCGACACCTGGGTGCTCGGCAACGCGAACGGCAGCGGCGGCGGCGCGGTGTGGTCGCGCCTGGCGCCGGCGGGAACGCCGCCACCGGCACGGTGGGGTCACGTCGCGGCCTACGACCCCGTCAGTGCCCGCCTGGTCGTCTACGGCGGCAGCACTGCGTCCGCCAACCCCGCCTCGCGTTTCGTTTTCCGCGACGTGTGGATGCTCACCGACGCGGCGGGCGTGGGCGCGCCGGAGTGGATCCGCCTCAGCCCGAACGCCGGCCCCGCCGGACAGGCGCAGGCCGCGGGCGCGTTCTCCGCCTCGGCGAACCGGATGGCGGTCCTCGGCGGAGCCTCGAGCACGGCCCCGGCCACAGACGAGGTCTGGGTCCTCTCCGACGCCATCGGCACGCTGCCCCTGGTGAGCAGCGACACCGCCACGAGTCTCACCCCGGTCGGCCTGACACCGGGCGCGGTGTACTACTGGCGCGTCGTCAGCCGCGACGATCACGGCGCGGCTCGCGGATCGACGGCGTGGCGGTTCACGTCGAACGCGCCGCCTTCGGTGGAGGCGGGGCCGGACCAAGAGATCACCCTGCCGGCCTCCGTCGTCACCCTGAACGGAATGGGCACCGACGACGGTCTGCCCGCGGGCGCCTTGACGTTCACGTGGACGGCGAGTGGGCCGGGCCTGGTCACCTTCGCCGATGCTTCCTTGGCCGTCACCACCGCGACGTTCACGGCTCCGGGGACCTACGTGCTGCGGCTGACCGTCAGCGACTCGCGGCTCAGCGCGTCGGACGAGTTGACCGTGACCGTCCTGTCGGAGCCGGCGGCGGGCCGGACCTGGACGACGACCGCCGACTTCGCCGCGGGTCAATCGCTGCACGTCAACGGCGGCGGCGATCAGGTCCAGCTCGATGAGACCGCGGGGGCGTACCCGTTCGTCTGGATCGCGGTGTCCTCCAAGGGGACTATCGTCAAGATCGACGCGCGGACGGGAGCGATCCTCGGTGAGTACTTCTCGTCGCCTGCCGGCCAGCCGCGCAATCCCTCGCGTACGACGGTCGACCTCGACGGCAACGTGTGGACGGCCAACCGCGACGGCAACAGCATCGTCCACATCGGCAACGAGGAGAACAAGCAGTGCGTGGACCGCAACGGCAACGGCGTGATCGACACGTCGCGCGGCTTCGGGGACCTTCGACCTTGGACCAACACCGGCGGCGCCGACACCGACGGCGGGATCAGCACCGCGGCGGACGAGTGCATCCTCCACTACACCCGGGTCAGCGCGCGGGGCACGCGTCACCTGTCGATCACCAAGGACAATGACGTCTGGGTGAGCGGCAAGGATGGCAGCGTGTCGCAGCCGTTCGACCTCGTCGACGGGCGCACGGGTCTCATCAAGCGGTCCGAGCCATCGGTGGGCTACGGCGGCTACGGCGGCCTCATCGACCGCAATGGCGTGATCTGGTCCGCGCGTCCGCTCTTGCGTTGGGACCCCAGGCTCCCCCTCGCCGGTCCCAACGGAGGGAACTGGAGGGGCCTCGCCCCGATCGACAGTTACGGCCTGTGCATCGATCCGCAAGGGAACGTGTGGGAGACATACCTGGAGGGCCCCACGACGGGAAATCCGGCGACCAGCGGGATCCTGCGGAAATGGGCCGCGGACGGAACGCTTCTCGGAACCTTCGGCCATGGCTTTGCGCGCGCGCAGGGATGCGCCGTGGACGCCCGCGGCGACGTGTGGGTGGCCCACACCCTGGACAGCAGCGTTACGGTCGGACATGTGAAGAACAACGGCGCCTTCGTCGGCAACGTCACGCTCCCCTCGGGCGTGACAGGCGTCGCGGTGGACCTCCACGGGAAGATCTGGACAAGCAATCACAACTCGAGAAACGTCTCCCGCATCGACCCCAATGCGGGCCCCATCGGAGCGGACGGGGTCACGCGGGTAGGCGCGGTGGACTTCACCACGCCGGACTTGGGTGGCATTCCCTACAACTACAGCGACATGACGGGCAGCACCCTCGTCGGAGCGCCGCGCGAAGGCCGCTGGTCCGTGGTCTTCGACAGCGGGCTGGCGGGCGCGAAGTGGGGGCTCATCCGCTGGAACGAGTCCCGGTGCGGCGATGGATCGCTTTCCGTGCGCGTGGCGAGCAGCCTGGACGGCCTGACCTTCACCGCCGATCAGCCGGCCGCGAGCGGGCAGAGGGTCCCCGTGCCCGACGGCCGCTACCTCCGGGTGACCGTGACCTTCACGCGGGCGACGACCGGCGAGAGCCCCGTCCTCTACGACCTGTCGGTCGGCACGGAAGCCTTCACGGTCCCCGGCGATGACGCCGATCAGCCGCCGCGGGTCGACGCCGGACCGGATCAGTCGGTCGAGACGCCGAACGAGGCGAGCCTGAACGTCTCGGCCTGCGACGACGGGCGCCCTGCCGGCGCGCTCGACGTCTCGTGGTCGAAAGTCAGCGGACCGGGGGACGTGCGTTTCTCCGATCCGGCCCAGCCGCAGACGCGCGCGCGCTTCGAGGCCGCGGGCAGCTTCGACGCCGTCGAGGACTTCTCGGGAACCCAAAACCCGTCCGGGCCCTGGTCCTATGGATGGAAACCGACGCGGACAGGGACGTTCACGCCCGGAGTGCCATCGATGTACTACGGGATGCCGGGCTGGCTGCGCGCGAAGGTCCCCGACCCGAACGGCCTTCCGGTCGTCGCTCAGGGTCCTCGCGGGCAGACCTACTCGTTCGGGGGCAGCGTTCTCCTGCCCGCGGATCTGCTCGATGTCCATCCGGGCCCGACGGGCCAGAACGCGGTCGTGCGCTGGACCGCGCCGGCGGCCGGCTCCTACCGGATCGACGGACGGTTTCAGGGAATCTCGACGGCGAACCCCACGGTCGACGTCGCCATCCTGCACAACGCCACGGCCGTCTTCACCGGAAACATCACGAGCTTCGGTCAGGCGACGCCCTTCTCCCTGGTCCGCAACGTCGTGGCCGGGGACGTCCTGGACTTCAGCGTCGGCTTCGGGAACGGGAACTTCAACAACGACAGCACCGGCCTCGCCGTGCGCGTCACGCCGGTCGACGCCGCTGGGGTGGCCGGGACCTACGTCCTTCGTCTCTCGGCCAGCGATTCGGTGGGCAGCGCTCAGGACGAAGTCGCGGTCACGGTCGCCACGCCGGAGTGTGTAGCCCCCCTGGCCGGCACCGTGGGCTGGTGGCCGGCCGACGGCCTCGCCACGGATCTCTTCGGCGGGCCCGCGGGAACGCTCGCCGGGGGCATGGGCTATGGCGCCGGGATGGTCGGACAGGCCTTTTTCTTCGACGGCGTCGACGACGCGGTCACCCTTCCCGCCTCACCAGCGCTCAACGTGCAGGCGCTCACGCTCGAGGGGTGGATCTTCCCGACCAACCCACGGGTCCGGCAACCTATTTTCGAATACGGCTTCGCGGGCGAAGGCATCCACCTCTGGCACAACGTGAACACGGCCATCGTGGACACGCCCGGCGCCCTCTACGCCAACTTGATCGACGCCGGCGGGACCTTCCACATCCTAGCGACGGGAGCGGGCGTCCTGGTCCCCAGCACCTGGAACCACGTCGCCGTCACGTATGACCCCGCCTCGGGCAAGGCGCGTTTGTACGCCAATGGCCGCCTCCAGGTCGAGCACGGCGTCGGCACGTTCGTGCCGAAGACGAACCTGCCCTTCAACATTGGCCATCGTCCGACTACGAGTTTCCGGTTCGCCGGCGGCATCGACGAGGCCACGATCGTCGGCCGCGCTCTTACGGCGGCGGAAATCCAGGAGATCTATTTCGCCGGCGCTCTCGGCAAGTGCAAGGACAGCATCAACCTGCCGCCGCGGGTCGACGCTGGCCCAGACCGCACCGCCACACTGCGCTGTGACGGGAAGGCGGTCGCCACGCTGCAAGGCTCTGTCACGGACGACGGCCGGCCCGCGGGCGCGACGCTCACGACGACATGGTCGTCGGTCAGCGGCCCGGGGACCGTCACCTTCTCCACCCCGAACGCGGCGACGACCACCGCGACGTTCCCCGCCGCCGGCGACTACACCCTCCGCCTGACCGGCTCGGACTCCCAACTGGCCGCGCAGGACGTGGCCGTGGTGCGCGTGTCCGGGTTCCTGCCTCCCTCGGGCAGCTTCGTGGCGTCGGGGACCCTGCCCTCGCACAACGGCCAGAACGGCCCGGCGCCGGTCACCGTCTCCGGCCTGACCGTCGGGCGGACCTACTCGCTCTACCTGTGGGGAAGCTGGGCGTACGGCAACGGCGTCATCGGTAAGGGGACGCAGGGCGAGACGCTCGTCTCCGGCTTCGGCAACCCAGTCATCCTCCTCACCTCGACCACCTCTCCGTTCACGTCGACGGCCCCGCTGGCGGTCCGCCGGTTCGAGGCCACGGCCACCGCGGTGACCATGGCCATCCAGGACCAGGTCAACTTCTACTCCGACAACGTCGGACAACTGTTCTTCCAGATCTACGAAGGGGTGCCCGGCGAGCCGCTCGTCGTCAACGCGGGGCCGGATCGGACCCTCACGCAGCCGGTGGGCCCGGTCGCGCTGACGGCATCGGTGACGGACGCGGGCCTCCCGCCCGTCACCCCGCCCACCTTCCTGTGGACCCAGGTGAGCGGCCCGCCGGTGGCCATCGCTTCGCCGGCCTCGGCGACGACGAGCGTCACCCTTTCACAAGTGGGCACGTACGTCTTCCGCATCCAGGCCACGAGCTGCGTCCGCAGCGTTCAGGACGAAGTCACCCTCGTGGTCGTCGCGAGACCCGATCTCTCTCCCACATCCGTCGACGTGTCCGGCCTCACCGTGGACGGCCAGACACTCGCCGCGGGCGGAACAGTTTCCGTGCAGGTGACGAACGGCGGCGGCGCGGCCGGGGCGTTCGACGTGACGTTCTTCGAGGACCGCGACGGCGACGGCGTGCTCGACCCGGCGGCGGACGGCCTCCTGGGCACGGCTGCCATCGCGAGCCTGGGAGCGGGGGAGACGACGACCGCGGCCGCGGCGGTGAGCGGCGGCGTGCAGTTCGCGGGCAGCCCCGTTCACGTGCTGGTGGACAGCGGCCGGACGGTCGCCGAGACCGACGAGTCGAACAACTATGCGCAGTCCGGGCCGCCGTGTGAGAACGCTTCGGGGTCGAAGCCGTTCGCCCCCCGCCTTGAATGGTCCTGGACGAGCTCGGCGAACATTCCTGCGTCCGTGCAGGTCATGATGGCGCCCGTCGTTGTCGATCTCGACGGCGACCGCATTCCCGAGGTCATCTTCAACACATTCGCGGACAACTACTTGGTGGACGGCCACCTCCGAGCCGTCAGCGGTGCCACCGGCCAGGAGCTGTTCACGGTCACAAACCCGCTGTACGACATCGATGCCGCCGCTTCGCCCGCGGTGGGTGATATCGACGGCGACGGCCGGCCGGAAATCGTGACCATTCATGAGACGTCGAAGCTCATCGCCTTCGAGCACGACGGCACGTTCAAGTGGTTCAGCGACGCGATAGAGGCGCAGAGCGGGTTCCAGTACGGCGGGCCCGCACTCGCTGACCTGGACGGTGACGGCACGCCCGAAATCGTCATCGGCCGGCAGGCGTTCAACGCGAATGGCACGCGGCGATGGTCGGGAACGGCTGGCCGCGGCGACAACATCGGCCAGGGCTCGCTCTCAATCGTGGCCGACCTCGACCTCGACGGCACGCCCGAGGTCATCGCTGGCAACACGGCGTATCGCGCGGCAGGCACGATCTACTGGCAGAACACGACCGTTGGCGACGGCTTCACGGCGACCGGCAACTTCGACGCCGACCCGAATCCCGAGATCGTAGTCGTCTCAGGAGGGCGGCTCTGGTTGCTTGAGCACACGGGTGCGATCAAGTGGGGACCGGTGGGCTTGCCTGGCGGCGGCTTCGGCGGCGCCCCTGTGGTGGCGGACATCGATGCCGACGGGCAGCCGGAGATCGGCGTCGCCGGCTCGTCGCGCTACAGCGTCTTCAAGACCGACGGGTCGGTGAAGTGGTCGTCCCCCACGCACGACATCAGCTCGCAGATGACCGGCTCGTCGGTCTTCGATTTCGAGGCCGACGGGTCCGCGGAAGTCATCTATGCCGACGAGCTGAAGCTGCGCGTCTACCGCGGCACGGACGGGACCATCCTGTGGGAGGTCCCGCGACCCAGCCAGACGACCTACGACCTCCCGGTGGTGGCGGACGTGGACGGCGATGGGCACGCGGAGATCCTCACCGTGCACGACGACCACGTGGCGCGGAATTGGGGTGTTCGAGTCTATGGTGACGACAACTGGGTCGCCACGCGCCGCATCTGGAACCAACACAGCTACCACATCACCAACGTCAACGACGACGGGACCATCCCGCCGCGCGAGACGAACAGTTGGACGAAGTACAACAGCTACCGCCAGAACCGGCTGACCGGCGGCTGCGAATTCGCCAAGCCCGACCTCACGGCGTCGTTCGTACGGTCGGCGGAGAGCGACGGCTCGCTGGTCCTCACCGCGCGCATCGGCAACGGCGGCGGCTCGACGGTGGCCGCGGGCGTGCCGGTCTCCTTCTACGATCGCGATCCCGCCACGGTGGGGACGCGGATCGCAACCGTCGCGACCTCCAGCGCGCTCGCTCCGGGCCAGTTCGTGGACGTGTCGGTGACGGTCCCCGCCACGACCGTCGCGCGGCCGCTGTGGGTGGTTGCCGACGACCAGGGCGGGCTTGTCGGCACGATCGCCGAATTCGACGAGACCAACAACGCCTACAACTCGCGGCTGTTCCTCTCGCCGACCGGCAACACGGCCCCGGCGGTAGACGCGGGTCCGGACCAGCGGCTGGTCCATCCGCAGAGGACGGCCGTCCTGGATGGAACCGCCACCGACGACGGCCAGCCGCTTGGGGAGCTGACCACGCAGTGGACGGTGCTGCAGGGGCCCGTGGGCGCCGCGGTCACCTTCGCCGATTCCACCGCGGTCGATACCTCGGCGATGTTCAGCGCCGCCGGCGCCTACGTCCTGCGCCTCACCGCCGACGACAGTCAGTCGACGGGCAGCGACGACGTGACGATCGTCGTCGAGCCGGCCAACCAGGCGCCGGTTGTCGATGCCGGTCCGAACCAATCGATCACCAAGCAGACGACGGCCCTCGACGGCACGGTTACGGACGACGGCCTGCCGACGGGCGGCGTGGTGGCCGTGCAATGGTCGAAGCTCCAGGGTCCCGGCGCGGCGGTCTTCACCGACGCGAGCGCGGTGGACACCACCGCCACCTTCGGCCAGGAAGGCCGCTATGTCCTCCAGTTGAGCGCGTCGGATTCCGTGGCCGACGGCAGCGACACCGTCGAGATCGACGTGGCCTTCGCCAACAACGCGCCCGTCGTGGACGCCGGCCCCAACCGTGCTCTGACCCTGCCCGCCAATGCTCTGACGCTCACCGGCACGGCAACCGACGACGGCCTGCCGCTCGGCTCGACGCTGAGCGTCCAGTGGAGCGCGGTGGTCAGCCCCGGCGTGGTCACATTCGCCGCTCCGGCCGCCCTGGAGACCACCGCGACCTTCAGCGATCCGGGCGTGTACGTGCTCAAGCTGACCGCCAGCGATGGAACGGCGAAGGGCAGCGACCAGGTGCAGGTCACGGTCGGCGCGGCGGCGCCCTCCGGCAACCCGCCGGCGGTCGCGCCCCTGGCCGCGCCACTGGACGGTGCGCGTGTGACCTCGCCCATCTCCGTTGTGGGAAGCGCCACCAGCGATTCACTGGCGAGTTGGAAGCTCGAGTATCGCCTCGAAGGTGACACGACCTACACGCGGTTCGCGGCGGGCACGACGCCGGTAATCGGCAGTCCGCTGGGTACGTTCGATCCCAGCCTGCTCCTCAACGGCATCTACGAGGTGCGGTTGACGGCGACCGACACCGCGGGCCGCAACTCGCACACCTCGGTCAAAGTGGTAGTGAAGGACAACCTCAAGGTCGGCCACTTCACCGTCTCCTTCGTCGACCTCGACGTGCCGGTCGCCGGCCTGCCAATGCAGGTGACGCGCACCTACGACAGTCGCGACAAGGGCAAGGGCGACTTCGGCATCGGCTGGCGCCTCGAAATGAGCAACGTGCGCCTGGCCGAGAAGGGCGTGGTCGGCGAGGCCTTCGAAGGCACCCGCAGCTCGGGTCCCTTCCCGACGTACTGCCTCCAGCCGATCCGGCCCCAGGTCGTTACGGTCACTCTGACCGACGGCACAGTCTACGAGTTCCAGCCCGTCCTCACGCGGAGCTGCCAGCAGTTCGTGCCCCCCGAGGATGCCACCGTGACGTACCAGCCGCTGCCGGGCACGCACGCGAGCCTGGCCGCCGCGGGGGACGGTTACGTCTTCGTGGTGGGGAGCTGGCCGGGGCCCATGGAGCTCTACGACGCCTCCCTGTTCTACATCTACGACCCCGACGACTACGTCCTGACGCTTGCGGACGGCACCCAGCTCTTCCTCAACCAGGCGACCGGCCTCAAGCAGGTGAAGGACCTCAACGGCAACACGCTGACGGTCTCGTCCAGCGGCATCACGCACTCCAGCGGACGTGGGATCGCCTTCTCGCGTGACGCCCAGGGCCGTATCACGCGGGTCACCGATCCTGACAACCACTCGATGACCTACGGCTACGACGCCGCGGGCGACCTGGTGAGCTTCACCGACCGCGAGACGCACACCACGACGTTCACCTACAACCCCGACCAGCCGCATTTGCTGGAGACGATCAAGGACCCGCGCGGCAAGCAGCCGATCCGCAACGAGTACTACGACGACGGGCGGATCAAGTCGCACACCGACGCCTTCGGGAAGACGATCACCTACGCGCACGACCTGACCGGCCGGCAGGAAGTGGTCACAGACCGCGACGGCGGCGTGCGCGTCCTCGCGTATGACGAGCGCGGCAACGTGGTGAGAGAGACCGACCCCGAAGGGAAGGTCGTGGACCGCACATTCGACGCCCGCAACAACCGGCTGACGGAGACGCTGCCGCACGATCCCGGCGTGCCGAATCCGCCGAAGACGACCTATTTCTACGACGCCCAGGACGACCTGCGGTCGGTGACCGACCCGGAGAACAACACCACCGAATACACGTACAACGTGCGCAAGCAGATCGTGCTGATGAAGGACCCGCGGGGCACGTACACCCTCAACGCGTACGACGCCAAGGGAAACCTGTTCTCGACGAAGACCTCGACTTCCCCCACCGGCTCGCCGGTGCTGAGCGAGGTGTCGAGCACGTATCGCGCGGACGGCAATCTGGAAACGCATACCGAGGTCGTGGACGGCGTGGCGTGCGTCACCCGGTACGAGTACGACGGTTCCGGACGCCTCATCAAGGAAACGGACGGCCTCGGTCACGAGATGTCCTACACCTACGATGCGAGTGGTAACCGACTTACCCAAAGCACCACGCGCACCACCCCTAACGGTGTCGAGACGCTGACCACGACCTACGAATACGACAAGCTGGGGCGCCTCCTGAAGACCACCGATCCCGACACCACGTTCACCCGGACGGTGTACGACGAGGTGGGCCGCCAGAAGGAGAGCCACGACAAGCTGGGCCGCGTCACGAAGTACGAGTACGACGACATGGGTCGCCTCGTCCTCTCGACGTATCCCGACTTGACCACCGAGCAGACGACCTACGATGGAGAAGGCCACCGGCTGACGTTCAAGAACCGCGCTGGTCGTGTGACGAAGTTCACATACGACAAGCTCGGACGGCGGACGAAGACGACATACCCCGACGAAACCTTCACTGAGAACGTCTACGACTCGGCGGGTCGCCTGAAGGAGACCAAAGACGCGCGGGGAAACACGACCTTCTACGGTTACGATGCGGCAGGCCGGCGAACCTCTGTCAAGGTGCCGCTGGGTGGTGGCGCGTTTGCGGAGACCGTCTTCACCTATGACGCGAACGGCAACCAGAAGACCGTCCGTGATGCGAACCTGCACGCCGTCACCTACGAGTACGACGAGCACAATCGGCAGACAAAGACGATCTTACCGGACGGTACATACACGGAGACGATCTACGACATGCTGGGCCGCCGCCAGGCGGAGCGGGACCAGGCAGGCAAGCTGACGAAATTCGACTACGACTGCCTGGGCCGGTTGACCACGGTCACCCAGAGCAACGAGGGCGTGGATCTCGTCACCCACTACGAGTACGACGAGGTCGGCAACCGCATCCTCCAGCGCGATGCCAACGGCCATGAGACCCGCTTCGAATACGACGAACTCGGGCGGGAGACCGCGCGCACCCTGCCAGACGGGAAGACGGAGACGAAGACCTACTGGCCGACGGGATCGCTGAAGACCCGGACCGATTTCATGGGCCGGACAACGAGCTACGAATACGACGAGAACGAGCGGCTCACGACGCAGATCTATCCGGCAGGCACGCTACCCGCGGTGAGCTTCACCTACACGCCTACCGGGCAACGGAAGACGGTCACAGTCGCCGGAGCGACCACGCAGTACGAGTACGACCTGAGTGACCGGCTGCAGACGCTGAGCTATCCGGACGGCCGAACTCTCGAGTACGACTTCGACGGCAACGGCAATCGCACGATGCTCAGGGCGACGGTTGGCGGGCAGACGCTCACCTTATCGTTCTCGTACGATGCCGCCAATCGCCTGGACCTTGTGACCGATCCGGCCAGCCGCGCCTACGACCACGATTACGACCCGGCGGGCAATCGGCAAGCTCTGGCGTATCCGAATGGTGTGAGGACCACCTACAACTACGACGATCTGAATCGCCTTCGGAACCTGGCTACCACTCATCCCGCCACAGGCGTGACGATCCAGAGCTATGGCTTCACCTTGGGACCCGCAGGCAATCGTACGAGGATCGCCGAAGGTGACGGCACCGTGCTCGAGTACGGCTACGACGACCTGTATCGACTTACCTCTGAGAAGGTCACGATCGGCGCGCTGCCGCAGTACGAGAAGGCCTACACCTACGACGCCGCCGGCAACCGTTTGACACAGGCGACGAATGGTGCGGGTGCTGCCGGCACACCGGTTTCCGCCGGAACATTGACTTACGTTTATGACACGCGCGATCGACTGGAAACCGAGAGCGGCACGCAGGCTGGCGAGCCGGTCGGCATCACGTACAGCTATGACGACAATGGGAACCTGATCACCAAGTCCGGAGAGGCGACATACTTTTGGGACGTGGAAAACCGGCTGGCTCGTGTCGAGACCGGACCGTTGGGCAGCATGAGCGTCGTCACATACGCCTATGACGCCGACGGCAACCGGTTGCAGACCAAGATCACGCCACCCACCGGGCCTCCGACCGTCACCAATTACCTGATTGACACTTCGGACTCACTGAGCCACGTCGTCGCCGAGACCGACGACGGTGGCCTCCTCAAGGCCTACTACGTCCGCGGCGATGATCTCCTTGCGGTCATGCGGCCGACCGGCATCACACGATTCGTTCACAGCGACGGCGTTGGGTCGATCCGCAAACTCACCGATGAGACCGGAGCCACCAACGACAGCTACAGCTTTTCGGCCTTCGGGGAGCTTGTCAGTCACGACGGAAGCGACCCGAACTCCTTCCTGTTCGCCGGCGAGCCCTTGGACGCAGCGACGCAGCTATATCACCTCCGGGCTCGGTGGATGGACCCGGCCGTGGGGCTATTCCTTTCCGTCGATCCATGGGAAGGAAGTCCCGAGGAACCGGTGACTCTGCACCGGTACCTGTATGCCGGCAACGATCCAATCAACCGCGTGGACCCATCGGGTGAGGGTTTCTTCGAAGTCTCCGATCCGGTCTTCGGGACGAAAGTCCACAACAAGGTCGCCGAGATCTTCGGTTGCGCCTCGGGCCCTGCGGGAAGGTCGCTGCGGCGGCTATGCAATCGGGAGATCAACACAATCCTCCGGGCGGCCGGCGCCACCGGCTACGGCGTGCGGATCCCGTTCAAGCCAGACCTCGCGAACCTCGACACGAAGGAGATCTACGAGATCAAGCCGCTCCTGGGTGCCATCTCAGGGTTCGGACAACTCGCGATCTACCTCACGGCTCTCTCTTCCCTAGATTCCGGGTGGGATGTAGGCAGCGCGCAGAACTTCCGGACACCGCCCTCGATCATTGTGGAGGGACGCCGGGTCGTCCTCACGCCGCCGCTCAGCGGGCTAATCATTTATACCGTTCCCGAGAGGAACCGGAACATCCTGACGGTGACAGGAGCCGTGTTGGTCGTCGGGGAGGCTGCGCGATTCGCTCTCCAGAGCCTCACAATACAGATCAACGCAGTCGCCGGCCTCAGGCTAGCCTTCTAGTGGCCTGTCTCCGAGGTAGTGAAAGCGACCTTGATACGTCGTGAGGGGGCGGAGTACTTCCACTTGATTGGCTTAGCACTGCGGTTGTACTGGCGGATGTAGCGCAGGAGCTTCTTGGCAAGGTCCTTGACCGATTTAAAGACTCCACGCGCGATTACGTCGCGCTCGATCTTGGAGAACCAGAGCTCCACCTGATTGAGCCAAGAGGAGTATGTTGGCGTGAAGTGAAATTGAACCTGCGGATGCAGGCTCAAGAACTCCTGACCCTCTTCGACTTGTGGGCCGACAGGTTGTCGAGAATCACATGGATCTCCCGACCCTCGGGCTGGCTGGCAACAAGATCAGCGACGAACGAGACGGACTCCTCGCTGGTGTGGCTGTCAACCGTGCGCCCCAGGGCTGCAGTAGGTGCCATGCGTATATTGACGCTCTCCCATAAAGACATCCCTATCCCGACGCCCAGCATGTCATCTAAACCATGAACGCATCGGCGGGATCGGCAGCTCAACTCGCTCGAAGCTGGCCGTCCGCGTGTTTCACGGCACGTACAGGAACACGTCGTACATCGGCTGAGCCAGGAATTCCTGGTTGAAGTCCGCGGGCACGAGGTTGGAGGCCCGGCTGGAGAAGAGGGCGCGCCCGCCGTCGGTGATGATCGGCAAGATGTACGAAGTGTCGTCGCCGGCCGTGATCCGGACCGTCGCTCCAGTGGTCTGATCCCAGAGGTACACGTCCGCTATCGCGTTGTAGCTGATAAAGGCGATCCAGCGGCCGTTCGGGCTGATCGCGGGCAGGAAGGCGTCCTCGGCCACCAGACGCACCTCGCCGCTGAGGCGGTCGAAAAGGCGGATGTTCCCCTCCGAGAGGCGTTCGTCGCCGTCTGTGAAGGCGACCCAGCGGCCGTCCCCGCTGAGGGCCGGCGGCAGGGCCGAAGCGCCGGCCTGGCTCACCAGTTGGGTCGCGCCGGTCACCCGGTCGTAGAGGAAGACGTTGGGGCGTAGGCCGTCGGCGTAGCTGTAGAAGACGACGTACCGCCCGTCGGCGCTGAAGCCGGAAGTCACGCCGGCGGCGATCCGCGTCTGGACGCCGGAGGCGCGGTCGAAGAGATAGATCGACCTCAGGGGCTGGCCGAGGGGATCCGTGGAGGCCGGCGGGGCGCCGGGAAGGTTGGTGGCGGGGCTGTCGAAAAGAACGAAGCGGCCGTCGTCGCTCAACTGGCCCGCCACGTGGGCGTCCGCCGGCTCTGTGGGCGATCCGGCGCCGTGGGAGATCAGGCTGATGGAGCCGGAGGCGCGCTCGTAGACGAACACGTTGACCTTGGCGGTCTCCCCCTGGCCTGGGACGAGGCCGTCGGCGGCGATGCCGAAGAGGACCAGGGAGCCGTCGGGGGTCATGTCCAGGCTTCCCTGCTCCTTGCCGTTGGCGGCGGCCAGGAGAGAGCCGGCCGCGTGGCTGACCAGGGTGGTCTGTCCCGTGACGCGGTCGTAGAGGAACACGTCCAGATTCCCCAGCCTCGCCTCGCCGGGATTGGGCGGCGAGTCGACCTGGCCGGGGACGAGGTCGCTCGCATAGCTGAAGAAGGCGATGAAGCGGCCGTCGGCGCTGATCAGGCCGGGGCCGGAGAGCGCGTTGCCAGGCCGGGAGGGGGCGGCGGCGGAGCGGCTGACCAGCGTGGTCGTCTTCAGGACCTGGTCGTAGAGGAAGACGTCGAAGGTCTCGTTGTCGTCGCGCACGCCGGGGACGAGGTTCGGCGCGTCGCTGAAATAGACAGCGTAGCGGCCGTCGGCGCTGAAGCTGGTGTGGATGCTGTTGGCCTGTGGCGTGGCGGAGGGCATTCCCCGCCGCGAGGCCAGCTCGCGCTCGCCGGTGAGGCGGCCGTAGAGGAAGACGTCCTGCCGGTTGTTGAAGTCCTTCTTGCCGGCCACCAGGCCCCGTTCGGTACTGGAGAAGGCCATCCACTTGCCGTCCGCGCTGATCATGGACTCCCACGAGAACCCCGGAGCGCTGTCGCTCGTCAGCCGCTCGGCCTCTCCCGAGTCGCGGTCGTAGAGGAACACCTCCGGCTCCACCGCCGAGAGGCCGCTGGTCGTGAAGACGGTCCACCGGCCGTCGGCGCTGATCCCGCCCAGAGCGGACGCCGCCCTTTCTCCGTCGAGCTCCTCCTCGCTGATCAGGCGGTTCTCCCGGGTGGCCCGCTCGAAAAGGAATACGGCAAAGGTGCCGAAGGTAGTGACCGGCGCCTGGCCTGCCACGAGGTCGTCGCCGGAGCTGGTGAACGCCACCCAGCTCGCGTCGGCGCTGAGAGCGAAGTCCCACACACTTCCGGAGGCGGGTTGCCCCGGCGCGCCGCTCGCGTGGCTGACCAGCGTCGTCCTGCCCGTGGCGCGGTGGACCAGGAAGAGCTGGGAGCGGAAGGGACCCAGGAGGGCCACGTACTCGCCGTTGGCGCTGATCCGCGGCGAGGGCTCGCCTCCGGATACGCCGTTGCGGCTGACCAGAGTGTTGCGGTTGGCGACACGGTCGTAGACGAAGGCGTTCCATCCGGAATCCGCGCCGAGAGGGCCGGACGTCAGGTTTCTGGCCCGGCTGCGGAACGCTACGTAGCGGCCGTCGGCGCTGATCGAGGGGACGTCCGAGCCGTCGTCGCCCGTCCGGTTCTGGAAGGCGGCCGCGCGGCTGACCAGTGTCGTCCTGCCGGCGGCCCGGTCGAAGAGGAACACGTCCGGATGCGGGAAGCCGGCGTCCACCTGGCGTTCCACGAGGTCGGTGGCGAAGCTGGTGAAAGCGACCCAGCGGCCGTCGGCGCTCAGGGCCGGCTGCCGCGACTCCATATTGCCCGGGATCTTCGGTGAGCGTCTGGAGCGGCTGACCAGCGTCGTCGTCCCGGTGATCCGGTCCCAGAGGAAGACGTCTATCAGGACGGTGGCATCCTGCTGTCCGGCCACGAGGTTGCGGGCGGCGCTCAGGAAGACGACCCAGCGGCCGTCGGCGCTGATCTGGGGCGATTCCGAGATACGGTCGCCCGCCGTGACCGGCGAGCCCGCGGTGCGGCTGACCAGGGTGACCGTATCGGCGACGCGGTCGTAGAGGAAGACGTCGTTAGCGCGGTTGCGGTCGATCTGGCCGGGCACGAGGTTGACGGCTTCGCTGACGAACACGGCGTAGCGGCCGTCGGCGCTGAGCATCGGGCTCCCGCTCGTGCCGGACGCCGAATCCGAGGCGCGCCGCGGCGCCACTCTGGATACCAACTCGATCTGTCCGGCGACGGCCGGCACGGCGGCCATCCAGAGAAGAAAAGCGACCTGGATTCCCCTCCCTCCCGTTCGTGATGTTCGAGCCATGGAGAAACTCCTTCAAAGGGATATGCGCTTTCGGCTACTGCGAGTACCCGTTCACCTCCACGATCGCCTGGACCGTCCCCTTTCCCGCCACGAACGGCAGGATGGCGAGCGTGCCGGTTCCGTTCGTCGCCAGCGGCACGTTGAAGGTGGCGCTGCGGGTCGCGTTCTTTTCGAAGCGGAGGATGCCCGACGAATTGACGGTGTCGTTGCCGGCGTAGAAGCGAAGGTTGCCCTTGCCCGTGGCCTGGAGGGCGGTGACGGTGACGGAGACGCTCTTCGCGGTCGACGGCACGCCGCAGACGCCCGCGGCGCGGACGGTCCGGCGGGTGTCCGAGCGAAGGGCGGGGCGGTCGGCGCGGCGGCGGGTGTCGAGGAGCTTGCAGGGCGGCACGGGCGTGGGGCCGCCGCCCGTGGTGGGGGCCGTCAGGCTGAACAGATAGGCGTCGCGCTGGTGATTGGCGTCCCCCGTCGCGGAGTCCACGGCGCTGGTGAAGGCGACCTGCTCGCCGCTAGTGCTCATCAGGAGCGGACCCTCGGCGCCGCCCGTGGCCAGCGGCGGCGAGGTCTTCGAGCGGCTGATCAGGACGGTCGTGCCGGCGGTGCGGTCCACGAGGAAGAGGTCGTAGTTGTCCTCCCGCGCTTCCCGTTCCGGCGCGGCGGCCTGTCCCGCCGGGACCAGGTCGGCGCTCAGGAAGGCGACATACCGGCCCGTGGCGCTGATCGTGTAGGAGGCGGGATTCGGCCGGCTGACGAGGGTCGTGCTCCTGGCGGTCCGGTCCCAGAGGTAAAGCTGGAGATCGAGAGCGTGCCGGAAGGCGACGTAGCGGCCGTCGGCGCTCATCCTGGGCGTCTCGCCGGTGGCATGGATGAGCTCGGGGGTGCCCACGGTGCGGTCGTAGAGCCAGGATTCGAGGTCCTCGTCTCCCCAGACGTTGAAGACGAGGAACCGGCCGTCCGCGCTCATCGAGAAGGCGGGGGTCCCGCGTCCGGTGAGGATCAGGGGATCGGCGATGCGCGCCACCAGGACCGTCTTGGCGGTGGTGCGGTCGTAGAGGAGCAGGTCCGGATCGGCGTCGCTGGGGGACTGGCCGGGGACGAGGTCGGTGGCGTAGCTGTAGAAGGCGACGTAGCGGCCGTCGGAGCTGAGCAGGGGGTTCTCGGAGCCCCGGTTGCCCGTGACGGCCGCGCTGGCGGCCGTGCGGCTGACCAGCGACGTGGCGCCGGTCTCGCGGTTCCAGAGGAAGACGTCGGACGTGTCGAAGGAGGACGGCGGCTCCTGCTGTCCGGCCACCAGGTTGGACGCGAAGCTGGTGAAGGCCACCCAGTTGCCGTCGGCGCTGATGCGCGCGGTGTTCGGCTGGCCGGGGCCGTCGAACGGCCCGGTGCGTCCGACGAGCCGGACGGCGCCCGTGAGCCGGTCGAAGAGGAAGAACCGGTACTCCGGGTTCGGGGTCCCCGCCACGAGGTCCGTGGCCATGCTGCCGAAGACCACGTAGCGGCCGTCCGCGCTGACCGACGCCTGGCTGGAGGCCCCGTTGCCGCCCTGGGTGGTGGAGCCCGCGGCGCGGCTGACCAGGACGGTCGTCCGGGTGTTGCGGTCGTAGAGGAAAACCTTTCCATCTTTCTCGAAGGCCATCCAGCGGCCGTCCGCGCTCAGGGCGCGGGCTTCGCCGCCGGTGGCGGAGGCCGGCTCCAGAGACTGCGCGGAAAGGCCCGCGGCCGCGGCTCCGGCCAGCAGGAGCGTCAACACGATCGTTTTCCAAGTCATCACGAAGATCTTCTCCTGGATGCTATTGCGAGTAGCCGTTGACCTCGACCACGACCTGGACGGTCCCCTTGCCCGCCACGAACGGCAGGATGGCCAGAGTGCCGGCGCCATTGGTCGCCAGCGGCAGGTTGAAGGTGGCGCTGCGGGTCGCGTTCTTTTCAAAGCGGAGGATGCCGGACGAATTGACCGTGTCGTTGCCGGCGTAGAACCGCAGGTTGCCCTTGCCCGTGGCCTGGAGGGCGGTCACCGTGACGGAGACGCTCTTCGCGGTGGCCGGCACGCCGCAGACGCCCGTGGCGCGGATGGTCCGGCGGGTGTCCGAGCGCAGGGCCGGACGGTCGGCGCGGCGGCGGGTGTCGAGGAGCTTGCAGGGCGGGAGCGCGACAGGGGAACTGACCTGGAAGAGATAGGCGTCCGCCAGATTGTTCATGTCACCGTCGCCGAGATTCACCTCGCTGGTGAAGGCCACCTGCCGGCCGCTGGCGCTGAGGAGTGGCGGCCCGGATCTCCCTACCGCCGTCAACGGCGAAGTCTGCAGCCTGCTGACCAGCGTGATCACGCCGGAGGTCCGGTCGAAGAGGAGGACGTCTTCGTAGTCCCTGCCCGGCGCTGAAACCTGTCCAGGCACCAGGTCGACGGCGTCGCTGTTGAAGGCGATGAACCGGCCATCGGCGCTGATGACAGCGTTGCCAGAGTACCCGAAGCTGGCGCGGCCGTTGGGAACGCTCGGCTTGGTGATCAGGGTCAGGGTCTTGGCGAGCCGGTCATGGACATACAGTTGAGGACGGCTTCCTGGAGAGAACCCTGGGATCAGCTCCACCGAGCTGAAGAACGCCAGGAAGCGCCCGTCCGCACTCAGCTCGGGTTGCGCGAAGAAGCCGTAGGGAGCAATCCAGTGGTTGGTCCCGTGGGTCCGGTCGTACAGATAGACGCCGTCTTCAGACCCCGTGACGGAGGGGTCCAGATTCTCCTCGCTGGCGAAAGCGATGAACTGTGCGTCGGCGCTCATGGAACAGTGGTTCCCGTCTACGGTTGCGGCGGTGACGGCCGAGCTAGGGAGGTGGCTCACCAGGACGGTGCTGCGCGTGACACGGTCGAACAGGAAGAGATCAAGGCTGCGGTGGTTGCTATCGATCTGGCCGGCGACGAGGTCGCTTGCCCCGCTGGCGAAGGCGACGTACCTCCCGTCGGCGCTGATCTCAGGCGCAAAGGACTCCGCATTGCCGGCCACCGCGGCGCCCGCGTTCGAGCGGCTGACCAGCACTGTGCTCCGGGTGACACGATCCCACAAGAAGACATCCAGAGTTGCGAGGTCCTCCGGCTCCTGTTGACCGGGCACCAGATCTCCCGCCTGACTGGTGAAAGCCACCCAGCGGCCGTCGGGGCTGATCCGCAGCTCGGCGGAAGGGGGGGAGGCGCCGGGCGTCTCACAACCGAGATGGGTCTTGCCGACAAAAGTGGTGGAGCCCGCGACTCGATCGAAAAGGAAGACGTCGCAACTGGTGTTCGGATCGACGGTTCCGGTCTCGAGATCGGTGGCGGCGCTGAGGAAGGCGACGTATCGGCCGTCCGCGCTGAGGACCGGGGTTGTGGAACGGCCGTTGGCGGTGCGTACGGAAGAACCGTTGGACCGGGTGACCAGGATCGTGCTCCTGGCCGTGCGGTCATACAGGAAGATGTCCGTCGAGTCGTTCGCGTCCTCCTGGCCGGCGATCAGGTGGGAGGAGTCGCTTTGGAAGGCGACGTAACGGCCGTCGGCGCTCAGGGCGCGGGCTTCGCTCCTTCCGTTGGGAGAAAGAGACGGCAGGTCGGGGGCACGGAGGGTGACCGCGTTCGTGCTTCCCGAGGCTACATGGTGGGCGAAGAGGTCGTAGCTCTCGTTGCGGTCGTTCACGCCCGCGGCCAGGTCGCTGGCGGCGCTCCAGAAAACGACGCGGCTTCCATTGGCGCTGATCGCCGGCTTGTAGGAGGGGGCTTCCCCGGTTGTGGCGGAGGAGCCGCCGGCGTGGCTGACCAGCGTGATCTTTCCCGAGGAGCGGTCGAAGAGAAAGACGTCCGGACCGAAGACGTCGGTCTGGCCCGGCACCAGGTCCCGATCGGTGCTGGTGAAGACGATGTACCGCCCGTTGGCGCTGATCGCGCGAGAGCCGACTTCGTCCTGAGTGGTCTGAGTGGTGGACGGCTGGGTGATCCGGGTAAGCGCCCGGGAGACCCGATCGTAGAGGACCAGGGTCGTTTCTAGGAAGGAGCTCGAGGGGAGAGCCTGCGAGCGAACAAAAGCGATGTAGCGTCCATCGGCGCTCATGACCGGCACCCCGCCTTGTAGAGCGGCGCCGCTGGAATCGGTGAGAGGGGTCGTCTCCCGGGCGGTTTGATCATAGAGAAGGAGCATGCCGCCGAAGCTCAGGACGCTGACGTACCGCCCGTCGGCGCTCATGGCGAACGCCTGTCCCGAGCCGGCCAGGACCAGGTTCCCGGAGACTCTGTCGAAGAGGAACACGTTGTGCTGCGTGGAAGGCTGCCCTGGGAGGAGGTCGGGGGAGCTGCTGGAGAAAGCGACGAACCGCCCATCCGCACTGATCGCCGGGTTGTCGGAGTGGCCGGACTCAGCCGTCGCCGTGGCCGAGGCGCTCGTATGGCTCACCAGCCGGATCGTGCCCGCGATCCGGTCGTAGAGGAAGACGTTGTTCGAGACCCGCTGGTTACCAGGCAACAGATCGCTGGCGTCGCTGGTGAATGCGATGTAGCGGCCGTCGGCGTTGATCGCGAGGTCCGCGAAGAAGGAAAAGTCCTCCTCCGTCTCGGCCACCAGAGTGGTCGTCCCTGTCACCCGGTCATAAAGCAGGATATCCGTATCCAGGCCACGGAAGTCACCCCTCTGCCCCGGAACCAGGTCCGTCGCTCTGCTGGTGAAAGCGACATATCTCCCGTCGGCACTGATCACCGCTTCGGAGGATCTCGCGTTTCCGGCGGTTGCCGGTGAGCTCATGGCGTGGCTCACCAGGACCGTGGTCCCGGCGACGAGGTCCCGGAGGAAGACGTCTTCAAAAGCGTTCAGGTCTTTCTGGCCCGGCACCAGATTGTTCGCCGCGCTGAGGAAGACGGCGTACCGGCCATCGGCGCTCAAGGAAGAAGAAGGGGGAATGCCATTACCGAAAAACTGTTCGTAGCGGAGGGGCCGCGCGCCGGTTCCGGTGTCCGAGGTCTGGCTGGAGTGAACGCGGGAGACCAGTTCCAGCGACTGCGCGGCGAGATTCGCGGCCGTGGCCGCGGCCAGCAGGAGCGTCAATGCGATCGTTTTCCAGGTCGTCACGAAGCTCTCCTCACTCGTAGTAGCCGTTCACTTCCAGTTTGACATGCGCCTCGCCTCCACCGGCGACGAAAGGCAGGACCGCGACGTTGCAGTCCTCCCGGGTGTCGAGCAGGATGCAGGCGCCGACCGGCGTGAGCGTCGCGGCCTTCTCCTCCACAGCGGCGGCCGGCGGGTCCGGGCTGTAGAGGAACACGTCGACGTTCGTGAATTCGAGGTTGAAGTCCCGGGGCACCAGATCGGACGCCTGGCTCACGAAGGCGACGAAGCCGCCGGTAGCGCTGACTACGGGCGAGTACGACGCCTTGTTGCCTCCCCGGCCCGGGTAGGCGAGGGAGCCGCTGACCAGGGTCATGTCCTCCGTCGCGCGGTCGTACAGGAAGACGTCGAGCGTCTCGGACCGGTTCGGCGCCGGGGCGGGCTCGAAGTCCTGGAAGGCGTTGAAGGCCACATAGCGGCCGTCGGCGCTGAGCCGGCCGCGCTCCGTGGCGTGCTCGCCGGCGTCGGCGCTCAGCGAGCGCTCGGAAAGGACGAAGCTCCCCCCGGTGGTGTCCGGAGCCTGGCGCAGGGGTGCTTTGGAGACCAGCTCGACCCGCCCGCCGTCGGCGAGCCCCGCGGCGGCCATGAGGAGGAGGGTGAACGCGAAGCTGCGAGCCCGGAGCATGGAGCCTCCTTGAGAATCGAGATAAATGCGATTACAGCATGAAATGTCCGGGGAGGGAAGAGGGGCGCCGGGAGGCTGGCGCCCTGGAGAGGAGCTATCGGGAGTACCCGTTGACCTCGATGGCGACGTGGACCGTCCCGTTGCCGGCCACGAAGGGGAGCAGGTCGAGCTTGCCGTCGGAGCCCAGGGGAAGGGTGAGGCTCCGGGTGACGGTCTGCCCCTTCTGGAAGCGGAGCGTGACGGCGGGCGTGGCGGTGACGCCGCCGGGGTAGATCCGCACGTTCCCCTTGCCCGAGGCCTGGAGCAGGGTCACCTGGACGGTGAGCGTCTTCGCCCCCGCCGGCACGCCGCAGGCGCCGTGGACGGCGACGGTCCGCCGGACGTTCGAGCGTGGGGCGGGGCCGTCGGCGGCGCGTCGGGAATCGAAGAGGGTGCAGGCGGGCACCGTGACCGGCCCCGCCGCCTCATCGAAGAGGTAGACGTCCCAGTTGCCGTTGAAATCGCCGGGGACGTTCTGGTTGGCGCTGGTGAACGCGATCTGGCGGCCGTCGGCGGACATCCGCAGGTCGTTATCGACCTGCTCCTGACCGAAGTAGAACGGGGAGATCGCCGGGAATTGAACCGCCATGGTCCTGGTCCCCGTGCTCCGGTCATAGATGTAGAGGCCTGGGACAGGCACGTTGGACCGGAAGGCGATCCGGCTGCCGTCGGCGGTGATCCGCGGGGCAAAACCCGCCGACCTGTTTGAGCCGTCCGGCTGGCTGATCAGGGTCACTACGCCGGAAGTCCGGTCGTAGAGGAACACGTCCGAGGTCTTGGTGGCGTCGTTCGCTCCGGTCACCAGGTCGGTGGCCGTGCTGCTGAAAACCACCCAGCGACCGTCGGTGCTCATGGATGCTTCTCCGTGCGATCCATTGGCAGTAAGAGTGGCGGAGGAGGCCGCGTGACTGATCAAGGTAGTCTGGGCGGAGACCCGGTCGTGGAGGAAGAGGTCGAATTCGTGGTTGGTATCCGTTTGGCCCGGGACGAAGTTGGTCGCAATGCTGGACAAAAGGATCCATCGCCCATCGGCGCTGATCGCCTCCGGAGTACCGGCGTCAAGGCTCACCAGCGAGACCGCGCCGGTCGTCCGGTCGAAAAGGAAGAGCCTCCAGTCAGAAGCGGTGGGCTGGCCGGCGACCAGGTTGGAAGCCCGGCTCGCGAAGACCACGAAGCGCCCGTCGGCACTGATCAGGGGGACTTCGGAATCGTTGTCTCCTCCGGTGGTGGGCGAGCCGCTTGCGTGGCTCACCAGCGAGTGGGTCCGCATGACGCGATCGTAGAGCAAGAGCTGCCCATGGCTCGCATCTAGGCCCGGGACGACCTTGCAACCGTCGCAGATATAGGTGAGATAGCGGCCGTCCGTGCTTAGGGTGAACCATCGGTGGTTGCCAGCGGCCTGGCCTGGCGAAGCAGGATCCTGATTGACCAGGGAAGATGTCTCAGCGAGTCGGTCGTAGAAGTAGAGCTCGTTGCGGCTACTGGTAAGTGAGAACGCCGCGAAGCGTCCATCCGCGCTGAAGATCGGTGGAAAGAAGGAGTTGAGGCCGATGGAGGTGACAGGCGAACTTGCGGTTCGGGTCACCAGGAGGGTCTTACTGGTGACCCTGTCGAGAAGGAAAACATCCCATGTCCCCGTGGCCTCTCCCAACTCGGCGTCGAAGTAAGGCTTGTCGATCTGTCCCGGCACCAGGTCGTTCGCCCGGCTGCGGAAGAGGACGAACCGGCCGTCCGCGGAGATGTCGCCGATCGAGCTCGGCCCGTCCGCGGCGACGCCGGGATTTCCCGGATCGCGCCTGGAGACCGACGCGACTTCTCCCGAGCCGCGCTGGTAGACGAAGGTGTCCCGGTAGCGGCGGAGATCGACTTGCCCTTCCGCGAGGTTCGTGGCGTAGCTGTCGAACGTGATCACGCGGCCGTCCGCGCTGATCCTTTGGCCGAACGACCAGTCGTTCCCGGCCGTCGTGGACGAGCCGCGGGTGTGACTGACCAGGATCGTGTTCCCGGACATCTGGTCGTAGAGGAAGATGTCGGCGGTCCCCGGGGTGTCGGTCTGTCCGGCTATCAGATCAGCGGCGAAGCTCTGGAAGGCGATGTACCGTCCATCCGCGCTGAGGCTGGGGCTCACAGACCGTTGGGCGGTCCTCGTCGTGGCGGTCTGCGAATTCCGGGTGTGGCTCACCAGCTTGCTGTTACCCGAAAGCCGGTCGTAGACGAACACGTCGATCTGAGCGTTGGTGTCCACCTGGCCCGGGACGATGTTGGTCGCGGAGGTCTGGAAACCCACATAGCGGCCGTCCGCGTTCATCTGGAAGAAGTGCGCCCCCGCCGCGGTCCTGGGGGAGGCGCTGGTATGGCTCACCAGGCGCATCTCTCCTGAGATCCGGTCGAAAAGGAAGACGTCCTGATTGCTGCCGGCCTCGACCTGGCTCGGGACCAGGTTCCGCCCCAGGCTGACGAAGCCGATCCAACGTCCATCCGCGCTGATGTCGGGGAGGCTGGAAGCGCCGTCGGCGGTCCTGGCCGTCGAGCCGCTCGCGCGGCTGACCAGGGAGAGGGTCCCGGTGGAGCGCTGGTAGAGGAAGACGTCCACACCCGAGTTGGTGTCCATCATGCCGGAAACCAGGTCGGTCGCCAGGCTCGTGAAGACGACGTACTGGCCGTCGGCGCTGATGTCGGGGTAGTCGAAGAGCAGGTCGTTGGCCGAGCTGGACTGGGCGTGCTTCCGGCCGATCTGGGTGAGGGAGCCTGAAGGACGGTGATAGAGGTAGACGAACAGATCCTTGAAGAACCCGGAGGGGCTCTTGGCGCCGGTCTGCGTGAAGACGACGTAGTTGCCGTCGTCGCTGATCCGCGCGCTGTAGGAGACGCCGTCCGACGGAACGTTGGGCTCGCCGGGCGCGTGGGAGACCAGGGTGGTGGTCCCCGTGACCCTGTCGTAGAGAAAGACGTCGGCGTTCTTCTTCTTGTCCACCACGCCCGGCGCCAGGCCGGTCCCGAGACTGCTGTAGGCGATGTACCGGCCGTCGGCGCTGATGTCAGAGTCCAGGACCAGGTAGTCGCCTTCCGATGGGCTCGCGGTCAGGGGCGAACCGGCGGAGTGGCTGACCAGGATCGTGGTCCCGGTCAGCCGGTCGCGAAAGAAGACGTCCTCGAAGAGGTTGGTGTCGACCTGCCCGGGGACCAAGTTGGGCGCATCGCTATGGAAGACGATGAAGCGGCCGTCGGCGCTCATCGAGCCCGAGATGTTGGTCCCGTTGGAGTCCGCTACGGCGCTGGCCTTTGAAACCAGCTCGACCTGCCCGGCCGAGACGCCGCCGGCGGCGTGGAACATCAGAAACAGGACCAGAGCCCCCCTCCTCCCCGCCCGCCGGATTCGTTCTCGTGGCACGCGGACCTCCTGACGGATTAATGACTGTGATGGATCGATGTTACTAAAAATCGTATCGCGGTCCTAATTCGGAGATGCGTCGAACAGGGCGGAATCCCGGCGGGCGTTTTCCTGTTATCCTCACGGGATCTTTCGCCCACTTACCGCCATGCCACTCACCCACTTCCACCCCGCCGTCGCCTCCTGGTTCGAGAAGCGCTTCGGTCTGCCGACCGAGCCGCAGGCGCGGGCCTGGCCGGAGATCCAGGCCGGGCGGCACACGCTGATCGCGGCGCCGACCGGCTCGGGCAAGACGCTGGCGGCGTTCCTGGCCGCCATCGACGACCTGGTGCGGCAGGCGCTCGCTGGGCGACGGGCTGCCGGACGAGACGCGGGTGGTCTACGTCTCGCCGCTCAAGGCGCTGTCCAACGACGTCGAGAAGAACCTGGAGGAGCCGCTGGCCGGCATCCGCGCGGAGCTGGCGGCGATGGGTCTGCCGGACGTGGAGATCCGCACCCAGGTGCGCACGGGCGACACGCCGGCCTCGGCGCGGACGGCCATGGTCAAGCGGCCGCCCCACATCCTGGTGACCACGCCGGAGTCGCTCTACATCCTCCTCACCAGCGAAGGCGGGCGCGGCATGCTGCGGACCGTCCGCACGGTGATCGTGGACGAGATCCACGCCGTGGCGGACGACAAGCGCGGCTCCCATCTCTCCCTCTCCCTGGAGCGGCTGGAGGAGCTGTACGGCGCGCGGCTGACGCGCGATCGGCCTCTCGGCCACCCAGAAGCCGATCGAGGAGGTGGCCCGCTTCCTGGTGGGGACCGGCGAACGTGGAGCCGGACGGCACGCCCCGCTGCGTCATCGTGGACGCCGGGCACGGCCGGCGGCTGGACCTGGCGGTCGAGGTGCCGCCGGCTCGCCGCTCGAAGCCGTGATGCCCACGGAGGTCTGGGGCGAGGTCTACGACCGGCTGGCCGAGCTGATCCGCGAGCACCGGACGACGCTGGTCTTCGCCAACACCCGCCGGCATGGCCGAGCGGGTCACCCGCCATCTCTCGGAGCGCCTGGGGGCGGACCGGGTCGCCTCCCACCACGGCAGCCTCTCCAAGGAGCAGCGGCTGGAGTCGGAGCGCCGGCTCAAGGCCGGCGAGCTGTCGGCCCTGGTGGCCACCGCCTCGCTGGAGCTGGGGATCGACATCGGCTCGGTGGACCTGGTCTGCCAGCTCGGCTCGACGCGCTCGATCGCCACCCTGCTCCAGCGCGTCGGGCGGTCCGGCCACCATCTCGGCGGCCTGCCCAAGGGGCGGCTCTTCCCGCTCACCCGCGACGAGCTGGTCGAGTGCGCGGCCCTGGTGGACGCGGTGCGCCGGGGCGAGCTCGACCGCCTGATCATCCCCGAGCAGCCGCTCGACATCCTGGCCCAGCAGATCGTGGCCGCCGCGGCCGCCGAGGAGTGGCACGGAGGACGACCTCTTCGCCCTGGTCCGGCGCGCCTGGCCGTTCCGCGACCTGGAGCGCGAAGGACTTCGACGAGGTCGTCGAGATGCTCGCCGACCGGCTTCACCACCCGGCGGGGCCGGCGCGGGGCCTACCTCCACCACGACGCGGTCAACGGCCGTGCTGCGGGCGCGCAAGGGCGCCCGGCTGACGGCCATGACCTCGGGCGGGGCCATCCCGGACCTCGCCGACTACCAGGTCGTGCTCCAGCCGGCCGGCGTGATCATCGGCACGGTCAACGAGGACTTCGCGGTCGAGAGCCTGGCCGGGCGACATCTTCCAGCTCGGCAACGCCTCCTGGCGGATCATCAAGGTCGAGCCGGGCCGGCGTGCTGGTGGAGGACGCCCAGGGCCAGCCGCCGACCATCCCCTTCTGGCTCGGCGAGGCGCCGGCGCGGACCGACGGAGCTTTCGGAGGCCGTCTCGCGGCTGCGTGCGGAGATAGCCCGGCGGATCGCGGAAGGCTCGCGGGCCGAGGCCATGGCGTGGCTGGAAGAGGATCTCAACCTGCCGTCGGCCGCCGCGGCGCAGATCGTGGACTACCTGGCCGCCGCCCTCGCGGCGCTGGGCGCGATGCCGACGCCGGGACACGCTGGTGGCCGAGCGCTTCTTCGACGAGGCCGGGGACATGCACCTGGTGGTCCACGCGCCGTTCGGCAGCCGCCTCAACCGCGCCTGGGGCCTCTCGCTGCGCAAGCGCTTCTGCCAGACCTTCAACTTCGAGCTGCAGGCCGCGGCCACCGAGGACGCCATCGTGCTCTCCCTCGGTCCCACCCACAGCTTTCCGCTGGAGGACGCCTTCCGCTTCCTCCACTCGAACACCGTGCGCGACGTGCTGATCCAGGCCGTGCTCGACGCGCCGCTCTTCGGCGTGCGCTGGCGCTGGAACGCCAGCCGGGCCCTGGCGATCCCCCGCGCAGCGGGGCGGCCGCCGGCTGCCGCGCGCCGCTACTGCGCCAGGCGGCCGAGGACCTCGTGGCCGTGGTCTTCCCCGATCAGCTCGCCTGCCTGGAGAACATCGTGGGCGAGCGCGAGGTCCCGGACCATCCGCTGGTCGAGCAGACCCTCCGCGACTGCCTGGAGGAGGCCATGGACATCGAGGGGCTGGAGCGCCTGCTGCGGCGGATGGAGGCCGGAGAAGTCGAGCTGGTGGCCCGCGACGTGGTCGAGCCCTCGCCCTTGGCTCACGAGATCCTCAAGGCCCAGCCGTACGCCTTCCTCGACGACGCTCCGCTGGAGGAGCGCCGGACCCAGGCGGTGGCCCTGCGCCGCTGGCTCGATCCGGAGACCGCCTCGGACCTGGGCGCGCTCGACGCGGCGGCCATCGCGCGGGTGCGCGAGGAGGCGTGGCCCGAGGCCGAGACCCCGGACGAGTTGCACGACGCCCTGCTGACGCATCGGCTTCCTCAGCGTCGAAGAGGGGATGCGCTCCGGCTGGGAGCGGCTTTTCGACGCGCTGGCCTCGGCCCGGCGCGTCACGGTCGTCAGCCCGCCGGACGGCCCGCGTCTGTGGGTGGCGGCGGAGCGGCTGCCGCAGATCCTGGCCCTGCATCCGAAGGCCGCTCTCGATCCCGAGATCGCCGCGCCGGCCCGCTTCGCGCGGGATTGGCCAGCCGAGGAGGCGGCCGGTCGAGATCCTGCGCGGCCGTCTGGAGGCGTTGGGTCCGGTCACCGCCGAGGGTCTCGCCGCGAGCCTGGGCGTGCGGCGGAGCACTGTGGAGATCGCCCTGGCCGCCCTGGAGAGCGAGGGCTTCGTCTTCCGCGGCCGGTTCACTCCGGGGATGGGCGGCGAGGAATGGTGCGAGCGGCGTCTGCTGGCCCGCATCCACCGCTATACCCTGGACCGTCTGCGGCGGGAGATCGAGCCGGTCTCCCAGGTGGACTTCCTGCGCTTCCTGCTTGCCTGGCAGCGGGTCGATCCCGACGAGCGGGCCGAGGGTCCGGAGAGCCTGCTCGCGCTGCTGGAGCAGCTCGAAGGCTTCGAGGCGGCGGCATCCGCCTGGGAGGGGGAATCCTGCCGGCGCGGATGAAGGAGTACGACCCCGCGTGGTTGGACGCCCTCTGCCTGGCCGGCCGCTACGTCTGGGGCCGCGCCACCTCGCCGGAGAACGGCGGCGGCCGGAAGTCCGGCCCCGTGCGGGCGACCCCCATCGCGCTCCTCTCGCGCGGCGGCCTGCCCCTCTGGCGGGAGATCGCGCCGCCGCACGATCCCGCCGGTCTGGAGCTGTCCGCCGGCGCCCGCGCCGCCTACGAGGTGCTGCGGACGCGAGGGGCCTGCTTCTTCGGCGAGATCGCCCACGGCGCGGGGCTCCTGCACACCCAGCTCGAGATGGCCCTGGCGGAGCTGGTCGCCTGGGGTCTGGTGACCTCGGACAGCTTCACCGGCCTGCGGGCGCTGCTCGTGCCGGCCCACAAGCGTCCGCCCGTGGACCGCATCCGGCGCGGCGCCTCCCTCTCGCTGTTCGGCATGGAGAACGCCGGCCGCTGGTCCCTGCTCCATCCCGGTCCTCTGCCGACGGAAGCCGCCGCTTCCCGAGAGGCCGTCGAAGCCGTGGCCTGGACCCTGCTGCGCCGCTATGGCGTGGTGTTCCGCAAGCTGCTGGAGCGGGAGACCCTGCTGCCGCCCTGGCGGGACCTGCTGCACGTCTTCCGCCGGCTGGAAGCCCGTGGCGAGATCCGCGGCGGCCGCTTCGTGGACGGCTTCTCGGGCGAGCAATACGCCCTGACCGAGGCCGTGGGCCGTCTCCGCGCCCTGCGCAAGCGGCCCAAGACAGGGGGCCTCGTTTCGGTGAGCGCCGCCGATCCGCTGAATCTGGTGGGGATCGCCACGCCCGGAGACCGCCTCGCCGCGCTGGCCGGCAACCGTCTGCTCTACCGGGACGGCGAGCCCATCGCCGTCCTCGAAGGCCGCGAGCCCCGTTTCCTCGTGAACCTCGACGCCGCCACCCGCTGGCAGGCCCAGAACGCCCTGGTGCGCCGGAGCGTGGCTCCGAAGCTCAAGGCGTATCTGGGGAGGTCGGCTTAGCCGGCTGCGTCCTGCCTGGCTATAAATCAGAGGTCCAACCCCGAGATCAGCGCGCCGAAGCGGTCGGGGTCGACGTTGCCGCCGGAGAGGACGATGCCGATCCGGCGTCCGTCGGCGTCCGGGATCTTGCCGTGCAGCAGGGCCGCGAAGGCCACAGCCCCTCCCGGCTCGACCACGATCTTCATGCGGGAGGCGAGGAAGGCCATGGCACGCCGCACCTCGAGGTCGCTGACCGTGAGGATGCCTTCGGTGAGGACGCGGAGGATGGCGAGGGTCCGCTCCGCGGGAGCGGTGGTCTGGAGGGCGTCGCAGATGGTGTCGGGGAGCGGGATGGTCACCGGATGCCCCACCGCGAAGGAGCGCTTCACGTCGTCCCCCGCCTCGGGCTCGACGCCCCAGACGCGGACTTCGGGACGCAGGCCCTTGGCCCCCACGGCGGTGCCGGAGAGCAGCCCGCCGCCGCTGCACGGGGTGGCGATCACGTCGAGGTCCGGCACGTCCTCCAGGAGTTCCAGGGCGAGGGTGCCCTGGCCGGCGATGATGGCGTCGTCGTCGAACGGGGGCACGAGGGTGCCGCCCCGCTCGGCGAGCACACGGCGGGCGATCTCCTCCCGGCTCTCGCCGCCCAGGCGGTCGTAGAGGATGACGTCGGCGCCGTAGCCGCGGGTGGCCGCGATCTTGGCGGCCGGGGCGTTGTCGGGCATGACGATGGTGGCGCGGACGCCGAGCTCCCGCGCGGCCAGGGCCACAGCCTGGGCGTGGTTGCCGGACGAGAAGGCCACGACGCCCCGCGCGCGCTCCTCGGGCGTCAGCAGGGTCATCCGCGAGAACGCCCCCCGGGCCTTGAAGGCGCCGATCCGCTGGAAGATCTCGCACTTGAAGAAGACCCGGGCGCCGACGCGTTCGTCGACCAGCCGGGAGGTCATCACGGGCGTGCGGTGGACATGGCAGAAGATCCGCTGCCGGGCGGCCTGGACGTCGGTGAGGGTTACGGAGAGGGGGGAAGTTTCGCTGGCGATCACCGAGAAAGCTTATCCCACCTCCCCTCTTCTGTCGGGTCTACCGCCCCCGCACCGGCGCCTCTTCCAGCGCGCTGTGGTCGGGCGCGTCGACGGCCCGGTCCAACTCGCCGGTGATCGGGCGGTCGTCGTGGTCTCCAGTGCCGCGTCCGGGCTCCAGGCCGGCGGCGCGGGCGGTCTCAGCCGGGACGTGGCCCTCGCCGGTCTCGTGGTGGGGGTGGATCTCCCCGCCGTCGTACTCCGGCAGGCCGGCGGCCTCCTCGGCGCGCAGGCCTTCCACTTGGACGCGGTCCCGCCGCGAGTCCAGGCGGGCCTGGCTGATGGGGATCAGGACGCGGCGGCGGCCGCCCGGACGGTCGTCCAGGGTCAGGCGGTTCTCGTCCGCCGTGAGGGTGTTCCGCACCAGCGTCTCGGAGATCACGGGGGCCAGGCCCCCCATGGCCGTGGTGGCGGTCAGCGGCGCGCCGTAGGCGAGCGGTCCCGGCGCGGTCGGCACCGGGTCGGCCACCACGCCGCCGGCGACGTCGTCGAATTCCAAGGTCACCGAGAGATACCGCGTCTTCATGGTTTCGGTGTCCACGAGCAGGTCGTCCACCCGCCCGATCCGCCGGTCATCGGCCCCGTAGACCTCCCAGCCCCGCACGTCCGGATCGCCTTCGCTGATCCGGTGGTTGTGCAGGCTGCGCAGGGGAGCGACATGCGTGGGGAGCGCTTCGTCGAGACGGCCCGTGATCCGGTCATCGTCATGGTGCATGGGAGTGCCTCCTAGCGTTGTCTTTTCCGGAGGGCGGGCGGCTGAGCCGCGCCCCCGATCAGAGACTGTGCAAGAGGCAGGCCGGGAGAAAAGCGAAGGCCCGGGAAGCTCCCGGGCCTTCAGGCTCGCGTCAGGGACGAGGGGCCGCGTCAGAGCTCGTCGAGGCCCGCTCGGGAGGCCGGCTCGTTCTGCAGCCGGCGGAGGATGCCGCTGACCAACCGGAGGATCTCCAGGGTGGCCTGATCGCGCTCCAGGGCGTCCTGCAGCATATAGAGGGCCGAGAGGGCTTCGCGCTCGACGCCCAGGGCGCGGAAGGAGGACAGCAGCTCCACAGCGAGGCTGCGGACCTCGGCGGTGCGGCCCTGGCGCAGCCAGACGCCGGCCAGGTCGAGGGAGATCAGGGCCGCCTGATAGCCCAGGCCCGCGTCGTTGAGGTCCTGCCGGACCTGCTGGAACGTGGCCTCGGCCGTGACCAGGTCACCCAGTCCGGCGGCGATCTCGCCCTCGATGCCGTGCAGCTTGGCCACGTCGAGCCACACCGCGTGGGCGGCGTAGAGCGGACGCATCCGCTGGAGTTGGGCGTGGGCCCGCTCGTATTCGCCCAGCTCGACCCGGAAGAGGAGGATGTTGTGCAGGGTCTGGAAGACCAGCCGGGCATCCCGCGCCCGGTCGATCAGGGTGAGGCCCTGGACCAGGAGCTGGAGGCCCTCTTCAGGCCGGCCGGCGTAGCCGGTGTAGAGACCCTTGAGGACGGTCACCCGGCCCACCTCGTGCGGCTCGCTGTGCCGGCGGTGGATGGCGAGGGCGATGTCCAGCATGCGGAAGGCTTCCTTGAACCGCCGCTGGTCGCAGAGGAGCGAGGCGTCGAGGTCGGCGATCCGGGCATAGAGGAGCGGATCGCCGGTGCCGAGGGCGCGCAGATCCAGGGAGCAGGCCATGGCGGCCTCCGCCTGGGCGAGGTCCTCGTTGACGCGCCAGGCGTTGGCCAACTCGGCCCAGGCGCGCGCCTGCATGTCCGTCCGCTGTTCCTTGCCGTAGACGGAGACGTCGAGCCGGTCGGCGGCGAACCGGGCGAGGGTGGCCATCTGGAGCATCTCGGTCCGGCTGGCGTGCCGCAGCTCGCGGCTCTTCTCCAGCAAGGCTTCGCAGAGGCCCCAGGAGACCGGACCTGCGGGCAGGACGGCGGTGTCCGAGCGGCGCACGGCGCGGAGGAGCTCCTCGGTCTGGCCCGCGGCTTCCTCCCGCTCCAGCGTCAGCCGCCGGTCGTGCGCCAGGGCCTTGGCGAAGGCGGCCGCGATGCTGCGGTCGTATGCCGCTTCCTCGTTGGCCGAGAGCCGAGGCTCCGGCCCGGTATCGGGCGTGAACATGACGCCCGCAAGCGGCGACATGTCCCCCCTGCATTGATCGCAGCCCTCTAGAAGGTGAGTCACCATGGACTTCACATCCGGCGTGGAGAGGCTGCTGAGCAGGAATCTCTCCAGCTTGTCGCGGCGTGGATGCTCGCTCATCCGGGATCTCCTCAAATCAATCAGTTCACGAAATTTTCGAGATTCTCGCACATATGGGGTCGAGATGTCTCCCGCTCTTTTTACTGGCCACCCTCGGTGGGGTCGGAATCGTCCTCCACCTGGATGGTAACCACGAGACCATTGGGATCGCTTCCCAGGCCCTTCTTCTCCTGACTCTCCTGGCCGTTCCGGGCGGCGAGCCGGGCTCGGCCGCTGAGCCGGTCCAGAAGAGTCATGACGGCTTGGCCGCCGGGGATGTTCACCGCCGACCAGGCCAGCGGGTCCAGCCAGCCCGGGCGCTGAGCGGCGGCGGCCGGCTCGGCTCCGGCCACGCTCATGACCAGAACGAACGCCAAGGCGCCAACCCCTCGCTGAATGTTTCTACGGTACATCTCCTCCTCCTTTCACGAGCCCCTCCGGCGCCGGCGGCCCGCTCGTTCCCGGCGCCTTTCCCGCAACGATCCCCGTTGCCCAGGCCCCTGGTTGTCGATTCGATGCCCGCCGGGCGCAGCCGTCCCATTCACCAGTGTGGCCGGCCGCTCCCTCGGGCGAGGCAAAGAGTGCGCTTCCTATAGACTCAAGTGCAGCGACCCGAGAAAAACGAGCCTTCCTGCGAATCTTTTGAGCGAGAACTTTATACCACCCCCGCTCACACCGGGGGCAAAGGGCCCGCAACTCACCGTAGAACTTCAAAGAACCCTGGAAAAATCCCTACAGATTGACGGCCGCCGCCTTGCGCCGGAGCTGGAGCACCTGGACGTCCGGGTCCACCACCACCCGCTCCGGCTGGAAGCCGCAGACGATCTCCACCTTGCGGGCCTCGCCGGGGCCGAGGACGACCCGGGTCCGGGCGTCCCGGTAGCCGGTCTTCGGCTTGCCCTTGTCGTCGAAGCGCTCGCCGCGGACGGCCGCCAGCTCGACCGGCATCTTCGCGGTGCCGGCGTTCTTGATCTCGAAGGCCACCTTCCAGTCCTTCCCGGTCCGGACCGCGTGGGCGCCGCTCAGCCGGTATTCCGGCACGACGACCTCGTGGAACCACTGCTTCACGAAGGCGTCGTACGCCGCCGGATCGGCTGCGAAGGGCCGCATGGCGGCGGTGAAGTCCTGGAGGACGGGGTAGTCCGGCCCGTCGCCCCAATCGGCGATGAACTTCCGCAGGCCGGCCAGCATCCGCTCCCGTCCCAGGTGGCGGTCCATCATCCAGAAGATCCAGCCTCCTTTGTCGTAGAGGACCGCCGGGCTGTCGCCCGGCTTGGAGCCGTCGACCTTGACGACGGGGCGCTCGGCGTCCGGCCGCCGGCCTTCGCCGTAGCCCTCCTCCATTCGCTTCAGGAACTCCATGCGGGCGTTGGGGCCCTTGACCTTCTCGAAGAGGAGGGCTGAAGAGTAGTTGGCCATGCCCTCGGAGAGGAGGTTGGCGCCGGGCCCGTCGCCGGGAGTCAAGAGATTGCCCCACCACTGATGGGCGGTCTCGTGGGCGGTCACGAAGAAGACGGCGTCAGTCTTCTCATCGCTCTTGGTGAGGAAGCCGATCCCCTCCGAGAAGGGGATGTTGGTCGGGAAGCCCTGAGCGTAGCCCGCCCAGTCGGGGAACTCCGAGATCTTCAGCTCCCGCCAGGGGAAAGGATGGAACCAATCCGAGTAGTGACGACGCGCGGCGTCCAGGGTGCCGATCATCGCGTCGATGTTGTAAGCGTGCCCAGGGTGGTAGTAGATGGCCGTTCCCTGACCGCGGCGCACCGCCCAGCGCCCGCCCACGACGTTGAAGAAGCGCACGGGATGGTCGCTCTTCCAGACCACGGTCCGCCGGTCGTCCTTCACCGTGTCGCCGACCTTGGTGCCTACCGAGTTGAAGATGTAGTCCTGAGGCCCGGTCACGGAGATCCGGGTGGGGAACGGCGTGCCGGAGGCGAAGAGGGTGTCCGTCCGTCCCTTGTAGAAGTCGTCGGTATAGCTCTTCGGCTCGTAGTCGTTCTCGTCTTCCTTGACTCCGATCCCCTCGATGTAACCCACCACGGGGGCGAAGCTGGGGCCGAAGCTGGTCAGCACGATGCCGGAAGGGAGGATGAACTCGCCCGTACCGCTGCCGTTCCGGCTGGCCCCCCGGGGGAAGCGCCCCTCGAATTCCCAGCCGACCCGCGCCCGGCCGCCGGGGGGCAGGGGGACGGGCGGGACGAAGACGTAGAGACCGGAGCGGTCCTCGGGCTTGTATTCCTTGCCGTTCAGGGTCCAGCGCACCTTCTCCCAATGGAGCCCGCCGGTGAGGGCGAAGCGCTGCAGGGGCTCGTCCCGGTCGTTGACCAGCTCGTAGCGGCCACGGCTGTGCAGCCAGCGGTCCGCCGGCTCGATGCGAAGGTCGGCCTCGGCGGCGGCGATCGCCGGTTTGGGCGCGTCGAGCCAGGTGGCGAGATTTTGTTTCCAGTAATCCCGTCCCTTCTTCTCCGCTTTCTCGCCTTGGAAGCCCCGGTCCACCTCGAGCCAGAGCGCGACGCCGGCCACCAGGGGCACGGCGACGAAGGGGGCCAGGCGCCAGCTCCGCCGCCAGAGCTGCGCCGGCTCCAGCCGGTGCACGGTGGCGATGGCGTCCGCTTGCCGGCGGCCGAAGGCCCGCACCGCCAGGGCTGTGAACAGGCCGGCGAGCCCCAGGTAGAGAATCCGGTTGAGCAGCAGGGCTCGCCCGTCCAGCTCGAACATTCCCATGTCGCTCCACGACACGGAGTTAAAGATCCACCAGTTCCACACCCAGGTCATGTCGCCCCGGATCAGGAAGTAGAGCGTAAGGGCCATGACGCTCAGGCCTATTCCATAGGTGACGTAACGCTGACCGGCGATCGCCTGGACGGCCAGGATGAAACAGGTCCAGACCAGGAAGGTGGGGAACAGCAGGATGCCCCAGAGCAGCAGGAAGGGTTGGACGTCGAGCGCTACCGTGCCCTGGATCAGCAGCGCGATGGCGCAGCCGACGAAGGTCGCGAACGCGATCAGCAGGCCGGCGGCGCTGTTGGCGAGCGCTTTGCCGAAGAGGAACGAGGCGGTCCGAGACGGCGTCGAGTAGGAGATGGCGGCGAGGCCCGTCGTGCGCTCCCGCTCAAGGGACTCGGCGGTGTAGAACATCAGCAGCAGGCACGCGAACAACGCCATTGGAGGGATTACCCGCGTCGCGATGGTCCCCGGCGTGAGGAGCAGCTCGGTCTCCAGCGCTCCGGTCGCCAGGAGGCTCGTGCCGATCGTCTGGATCAGGATCAGTGCGCCGAAGAGATAGAGACCGGGAGAGAACAAGAGGTTCCGGAGCTCCGTGCCGGCTACGGTGGCCATCCCACGGAGCAATCCCGGCTTTCTCCCGGTCATCCCGATGTCCGTCAGGGACCGTGGGAAGGCCACGACATCGCCACCCTCGCTCGTCGCTTGGTCGCGGCGAAAGAAGCCTGTCCCGCTTCCGGTCTCTCCTTGCAGGTGGGCCGCCAGGTGCCGCTGCGCCAGCACCACTCCCAGGATGCCCAGCACGAAGAACGCCAGGCGCGAGGCCACGAACCCCGTATCGAGGCCGATCCGGGAGAGGTTGTAGAATTCCGCTCCCCGGTCCAGCTTGATCCAGGTCTCATTCAGCCAGCGGAAGCCCGAAGGGTCGACCAGCATCAGCAGCCGGTTGATCCGGGGGTCCAGCCAGGTAGGCGACCAATCCCACAGGAAGAAGCCGCAGAAGACCAGCAGGGCGGTGGGGAACAGGAAGACTGTGATCGGCCGCCGCCATCGCTCCCCCAGATAGAAGGCCACGCCCAGGTAGAAGACGAGCGCCGGCAAGGCGAAGACCAGAGTCGGCCGCAGATAGTTGATCAGATTGAAAGGCCCCCGCATCTCCTCCGTATCGGCACTGGCGGGCAGCACGTGGTAGAAGAAGAACGTCAGCAGCAGATGGACGGCGAGCGCGCCCAGGAACCCGCCGAAGATCGCCAGGAACTTGCCCCACACATACTCCCAAGGCCGTAGCGGCGTGGAGAGCAGCATGTCGCTGATCCTCGCTTCGTCGTCCGCGACGACGGCCATCCCCGAGCCGATGGAGCCGAAGAAGCCGTAGAGCATCGCCACCAGGACCGCCAGGGCCATGGCGAAGCTGAACTCGGATGTCATCCAGGCCCGGGTCCCTCCCACCGAAGTGTCCCCCGACTGGATGCTCAAGAACCCTGTCGAAAAGCCCCAGGTCATCAAGAAGAGCAGGAGGATCAGGAACCAGAACAGGGGTCTTTTGAACGTGTGGGAAAACTCCTGGACGAAGATGATCCGGGCGCGGGCGAGGCTCATGCCGCCCCTCCCGCGGCCACGGCCTGGGGCGTCTCCTGCACCCCCCGCGCCGGGCTCGACTCCGTGACGTCCTGCATCAGCAGCAGATAGGCATCCTCCAGGGCGGCCGGCACGGGCTCGAAGCCGGCCGGCGGTTGGCCGTCCGGCTGGAAGACCCGCACGCGGTTCTTGCCTTCGACGAGCACGGACTGGATGACGCGCAGGCGGCGGCGGTGGACCTCCTCCATCTCCTCGCGGCCCAGGCGCCCCTCGTAGACCTTGCCTTCGATGGCCTCGCGGGCCTCGGTCGGCGAGGTCTGGGCCACCAGCCGGCCCTTGCGGATCACCGCGAAGCGGGGGCAGAGCACGGCCACGTCCTCCACGATGTGGGTGGAGAGGAGGACGATGCGGTCCTGGGCCAGCTCGGCCAGGATGCGGTAGAAGCGCAGCCGCTCCTCGGGGTCGAGGCCGGCCGTGGGCTCGTCCACGATGATCAGCCGCGGGTCGCCCGCGATGGCCTGGGCGATGCCGAGGCGCTGCCGCATGCCGCCGGAGTAGGTCTTGACCCGGCGCTTGGCCGCGGACGGTGAGGTTGACCCGCTCCAGCAGCTCGGGGACCAGCTTCTTGAGGCCGCCGGGCGCCTCGACGCCCTTGAGCTTGAGGAGGTAGGTGAGCATCTTCTCGCCGGTCAGGTGGGGGTAGAAGCCGAACTCCTGCGGGAGATAGCCGAGCCGGCGGCGGATCAGCTCCGGCCGCGCCAGCACGTCCTCGCCGTCGAGGGCGACCTGCCCCGAGGTGGCTTCCAGGAGGCCGGCGAGGATCTTCATCAGCGTCGACTTGCCCGCGCCGTTGGGGCCCAGCAGTCCGAACATGCCCGGCGGGCACGTCGAGGTTGACGCCCTGAAGGGCGGTGACGGGGCCGGGATATACCTTCACGAGATCGCGGATCGTCAGCATGGAATGCCTCCTTGGGAGGGGGCGTGGCGGCCCCGTCTGGGAGGTAGTACGACGGGAGACGGGGGAAGGTTACGGAAGGGGGCGCCCATCCACCGGGAAGCCCTGGAGATCCCGCTGCGTTATCCTCTCCGTCCCTGGAGGTCTTCACCATGATGCCAAGATCCCTGAAACCGCTTTCCATCCTCCTCGCCCCCGCCCTGCTGGCCGGGAGCGTTCTCTGGGCCGCGGACGGCAAGGCCGCCCCGGACCAGCCCGATCCCGCGGCGTACCGCAAGGAGATCGAAGACTGGCGCGCCAAGCGCAACGAGAGCCTCAAGAAAGAGGATAGCTGGCTCACCCTCGCCGGCCTTTTCTGGCTCAAGCCGGGCGAGAACCGCTTCGGCAGCGATCCGGGGAAGAACGTGGTGATCCTCCCCAAAGGCAAGGTGCCCGGAGTGGCCGGGGTCTTCGTGCGCGAGGGGGATCAGGTGACGCTGCGCGTCGAGCCCGGTCTGGCCCTCACCGCCGACGGCAAGGAAGTCACCCCCGGCATGACGGTCAAGAAGGACGCCGACGGCAAGCCCACGATCCTGAAGCTCGGCTCCCTCACCTTCTACCTCATCCAGCGCGGCGACCGGATCGGCGTCCGCATCAAGGACAGCCAGAGCCCCGTCCGCGCCGCCTTCCACGGGCTCGAGACCTATCCCATCCGGCCGGAGTGGCGCATGGTCGCCCGCTTCGAGCCGTACAAGGACAAGAAGATCCCCATCCCCAACGTCCTGGGGCAGGTGGACGAGACTCCCTCGCCGGGCGCCGTGGTCTTCGAGTGGCAGGGCAAGACCTACCGTATCGACGCCATCCCGGGCGGCGACAAGGGGGAGCTGTTCCTGATCTTCGCCGACAAGACCAACGGCAAGGAGACCTACGGCGCCGGCCGCTTCATCGACACCGATCCGCCCCAGGACGGCAAGGTGGTGGTGGACTTCAACACCGCCTACAACCCGCCCTGCGCCTTCACGGCCTTCGCCACCTGTCCGCTGCCGCCGCCGCAGAACAAGCTCGCCCTGGCCATCGAGGCGGGTGAGAAGAAGTTCGCGGGCGGATCGGAGCACTGAGGGCCCTCACCACCCCCGGCCCCTCCTCTCCCGACCCCTCCCTCCCTCTCTCACCGGGAGAGGAGGGGAGATTGCCGTCTCTTGCCTTTGGAGAAGGGGTGGGGGCGCCCTCTCCCGGTGAGGGAAGGAGGGGTCGGGAGAGGGTTGGGGTGAGGGCTCGCGGGACGACCGGTGCTACCGCCCCAGCCTCTCCCCGCCGCCGCTCTCGCCGCCCTTGAAGAGGTGGAAGGGATTGACCGGCGCTCCCTTCCACCAGTTCTTCTGCTCGTTCAGCTTGAAGATGGCGAAGTGGAGGTGCGGGCCTTCCGGGTTGGCGTTGCCCGAGCTTCCCACGTAGCCGATCACCTGCCCGCGGTTCACCTGCATCCCCTCCTGGATGCCGGGCGCGTAGCGTTCCAGATGGGCGTAGTAATAGGAGTAGGTCTCCGTGGGGTCGAACTGGTAGATCGTCAGCCCGCCGAGATTGCTGGTGAAGAGCTTGGCGATGCGGCCTGACTCCACCGCCACCACGGGGGTGTTCCGTGGGGCCATGATGTCGATGGCCTCGTGGACCCGGCCCGCGCTCCGCGAGTCGTCGAAGGTGTTCTGGAGCTCGCCGGGCTTGATGCCCTGCACCGGGATCATGAGGTCGCGCCGGCCGAGGTTCTGAGGCAGCTCCGCCGAGGTCTCGGACCGCGGCGCCGGCGCCGCCGGGCCAGGGGCCTCCCGGATCGTCGGGGGCACCGCCTCGGGGAGCGGCGGTTGGGCGGCCGGCGGCTCCGCGGGCTGCACGGCCACGGTCTCCTGCTCCGGCGGGACCACCGGCGGCGCCTCCTCCTTCCGGTAGAGCCACACGATCAGCAGCACGGTGGCCGCCCCGAGGGCGAAGCCCGCGAAACCCGGCAGCAGGATTCTTTCCTTCCCCCTCCTCTCCCGGTGAGGGAGGGAGGGAGGGCCGGGGTGGTGAGGGCTCTCCGCCATGACTTACTCCCGGAACAGGACGGGCGTCCCCTTCTGGACCAGTCCGGCCAGGGTCAGCGCGTCCCAGTTGGTCAGGCGCACGCAGCCGTGGGACTGCGTCTTGCCGATCGTCCGCGGCTCGGGCGTGCCGTGGAGCCCGTAGTGCTCCTTGGTGATGTCGATCCATACCACGCCCACCGGGTTGTTGGGACCCGCCGGGATCTTGGCCTTGGAGTGCTCGGGATCGGCGTCCCAGAAGAGGTCGGGGTTGTAGTTGAAGGGGGGATTCAGGGCCACGGCCGTGACCTCCCAATCGCCGATGGGCAGCGGGTCGTGCTCGCTGCCGGAGGTGACCGGCGCGAAGAAGAGGACCTGGTTGCCGCGTTCGACCCGCAGCGTCCCCTGGCTCTTGGAGACCACCACCCGCGTGTCGTCCGGGGCCTGGCCCGCCTTGGGAGGACTGACCGCCCGCACGTTGGGCACCCGGATCGTCTCCCCGGCCGCGAAGCGGGCTTGGCGGTTGAGCCGCTTCAGCAGCTCCGGGCTGGAGTGGAACTTCTCCGACAGCAGCTCCAGGATGGAGGTGTAGGCGAGCGCCTTGAGCTGCGATTTCTCCACCATGTCCTCGGGGATCTGGGGCGTGAACGGGCCGTTGGCGTCGTCCGGACTGATGGTGTAGTTGGTGACCACCAGGGTGCCGCCGGCGGCCAGCAGCTTCTGCCAGGTCGAGGGGTCCATCTGGCCGGAGGCCGGCAGACCGTTCGCCCCCTGGAAGGCCGCCACGGCCTTGCGGGAGTTCGAGCCCCACTGCGCGTCGATGAGCCCGGGCGAGAACCCGGCGCGGTCCAGGAGGATCTGGACGTCGCCCGGAGCGTTGGCCGAGGGGCCGCCCGTCCCGGCGGCGGGCATCGCGGCCTGCGGCTGGGGCGCCGGCTTCTGTCCGGGCTGGGCCGGAGCGGGACGCTGGGCGGCGGCGGCCGGCTGGGGCCGGACCTGCGCCTGGGTCGCCGGCTGCTGGACGGGCTTCTTATCCGAGGGCAACGGCGGACGCGCTCCGAGAGCGAGCGGCGCCAGGAGGAACAAGATCGCAAAATTCACCGTATGTATCTTCATGATGTCTTCCTCTTTTCGGGGAGATCCAATCTTTTGGACCTCGCGGACTAGAAGGATGCAACCACCGAGCCACGCCGCTTCGTGAAACAATGAGGGGCGAGACCGAAGACCCATGGACAAGAAACTGAGCCGTTACTTCTTCATCGCCGCGCTGATCGGCTCCGCCATCGTTTTCTTCCGGATGGTGCGGGTGTTCCTGGTGCCGATCCTGCTCGCGGCCGTGTTCGCGACGCTGTTCTATCCGCTGTACGAGCTCCTGCTGCGGAAAGTCAGGAACCGCAAGACCCTGGCGGCTTTTCTCACCTGCTTCATCCTGCTGCTGGTGCTGATCGTGCCGCTCTACGCGGTGGCGCACATGGTGGTGGTCGAGGCGGCCACGTTCTACGACGCGGCCCAGAGACAGCTCCCCGCCTACCTGGAGAAGGGGCCGCAGGGGCCGCTGGCCTGGATCCGGAACCTGCCCTTCGTGCGCGACCTCGGGCTGGACCGGATCGACTGGCAGTCGACGCTGCGCAACGTGGTGACCTCGGCGGCGAGCGTCCTGGGGACGATCATCAACCGGACCTCCCGCGGGGCGGTCCAGGTCGTGGTCACGATGTTCATCACGCTGTTCACGATGTTCTACTTCTTCCGGGACGGCAAGGCCCTGCTGCGCCGGATGCGGTTCCTGATCCCCCTCGACCGGGAGTACAAGGAAGCCATCGCGAAGCGGTTCTCCTCGGTGGCCCGCGCGACGGTCAAGGGGACGCTGCTGATCGCCATCGTCCAGGGGACCCTCTCGGGACTGACTCTCTGGGCGTTCGGCGTCGGCTCGCCGATCCTCTGGGGCGTGGTGGCGACGCTGTTCTCGATCATCCCCCTGGTGGGAGCCTGGATGGTGCTCTACCCGGCGGCCATCGTGCAGATCGCCACCGGCCATCTCTGGCAGGGGATCGGGATCGTGCTGGTCACGGTGATCGTGATCGTGAACGTGGACAACCTGATGCGCCCGCGGCTGGTCGGCCAGGAGACCGGCATGCACGACCTGATGGTGTTCTTCTCGACCCTGGGGGGAATCACCATGTTCGGCCCCTCGGGGTTCATCATCGGGCCGATGGTCGCCGCGCTGTTCCTCTCGCTGCTGGACATCTACAGCGAGGAGTTCCGGGATTCGCTGGACGCGACCTTGCCGCTGGGGTCCCGCAAGGTGGAGGCTCCGGCTCCAGGGGAGCCCGCGCTCCCCCAGCTCGAGCCGCCCGAGGCGCGGGTGGAGCCGGTGCCGGATCCCTCACCTCCCCAGCCCTCCTCTCCCAGCCTCCCCCCCGCCCGTCCGGGAGAGGAGGGGGCGGGTTGACCCGTGTCCGTCCGTGGCTGTCCGTGTTCTTCCGGCCTACCCCTGAGCCCGCGCCGCCCCCGCCGGGTAGATGACCACCCGCCGATACGGCTCCTCGCCCTTGCTCTCCGAGGTCAGGCCGTAGCGTTCGATGATCTGGTGCTGGAGCCGCCGCAGGTGGTTGTTGCGCGGCGGCAGCTCCACCGGGTGGCCCTGGTCCAGGACCTCGTCGATGGCGGCCTCCAACTCCTGGAGGGCCTCCTCGTCGTCCAGGTTGGCCTCGTCCACCTTGAAGACGGCGCGCAGGAAGTTCTCCATCTGGACGATGGTGTTGCTGCGCACCACGTAGAAGGGGACCCCGCGGGCGTGGGCGTCGCGCAGGCGCCGGGGCTGGCGCCGCTCCTGGGACTTGATCGTCACCACCATGTCGGCGTCGTCGAGGTCGTCCACGAGATAGGCGGAGACGCGGAACTTGCGTAGGGCGCGCTCCAGCTTCGCCTTGCTCACGGCGTAGGGGAAGATGCGCAGCGGCTTGCCCCGCAGCGCCTTCGGCGGCGGCAGCGGCGCCTCGCCGTCCTCGTCGTAAGCCGGCTCGGGCTCAGGGGCCGCCTGCTCCCAGGGCGTGATGTTCCGCAGGTCCCGCGGCATGTCCCGCGACACGCGCCCGTTGCGCGGCCGGCCTGACGGCCGCTGGCGCTCGGGGACCGCCGCGGCGCGCCGTTCGGGCCGGCGAATTTCCACCTGGCCGTCCTCCCCGCGCGTCCGCAGCTCCGGCCGGGGTGGGATGTCGCGCAGGAAGCGGTCCACCACCTCGGCCACGTCGTGATGCACGGCGAGGCTGTCCTTGGCCTGGATCTCGATCAGCACGCCGAAAGTCGGCGGCGCCTTGCGCTCCAGGACCGTCTTCTGCGTGCCGCGCCGCCGCGCCTCCTCGTCCGAGAGGGTCACGGCCTGGATGCCGCCCAGGAGGTCCGAGAGGGTCGGGTTCTGCAGCAGGTTCTCCAGCGTGTTGCCGTGCGCCGTGGCGATGAGCTGCACGCCGCGCTCGGCGATGGTGCGCGCCGCCAGGGCCTCGGCCGTGGTGCCGATCTCGTCGATGACGATCACCTGCGGCATGTGGTTCTCCACCGCCTCGATCATCACCGCGTGCTGCTCCTCGGGAGCGGGCACCTGCATGCGGCGGGCGCGGCCGATGCCGGGATGGGGCACGTCGCCGTCGCCGGCGATCTCGTTCGAGGTGTCCACTACGATGACCCGCTTGCTCAGCTCGTCGGCCAGCACGCGGGCCGCTTCGCGCAGGAGGGTCGTCTTGCCTACGCCCGGACGGCCGAGGAGGAGGATCGACTCGCCCGCCTCGATGACGTCGCGCAGGATGTCCACCGTGCCGAAGACGGCGCGGCCCACCCGGCAGGTCAGGCCGATGACGTCCCCCACGCGGTTGCGGATCGCCGAGATGCGGTGCAGGGTGCGCTCGATGCCGGCGCGGTTGTCCTTGCCGAAGCGGCTCACCCGTTCCACCACGTAGGCCAGGTCCTCGCGAATGACCGGCTCCTGGGAGAGGATCTCGCCGTTGTCGGGGTAGCGGGCTTCGGGCAGGCGCCCGAGGTCGAGCACCAGCTCCACCAGAGATTCCTTCCGCGGCTGCGCCTCGACCGCCTCCCGCAGCCGGGGGGGCAGGACGTCGAGCAGCAACTCCAGGTCGTCCGTGATGTGTCGTTCGGGCACGTGAGCTCTCCTGGCCTCCAAGGCTACACCGTCGGGCTCAGGCAAGATCAGTGCCCGGGCGCCTGTAACAATTTAGCGGCATCTCTCGTAAGGGGATTGGATCGATCAGAAGGAGGGATCCCCCATGCCATCCGTGAAAACAGCCAAAGGTCTGCCGATCTTCCTGGCGCTGCTGCTGGTTGCGGGAGCCGTCCGGGCGGAGAAGCTGAAGGAGCGCTTCGATAAGACTTTCCCCCTCAAGCCGGGGGCCCGGGTCGAGTTGGAGAACGTCAACGGCCCCGTGATCTTCGAAGCCTGGGACCGCGCCGAGGTCCGGATCGAGGCGGAGAAGTGGGCCGAGTCGAGCCGCGCCGACGTATTGAAGAAGGCCCTGGCCAGGGTTCGCATCGAGGTGAGCCAGACGCCTGGCGGGTTGAAGATCCAGACCAGGATGCCCGAGAACAACGGCGGCTTCATGGATTGGCTTCTGGGCAAGGAGGTCAAGCTGGGAGCCAACTACCGCATCCGGGTGCCGCGCGAGGCCGTGATCGCCGCCTCCAACGTCAACGGCGACCTCAAGCTGGCGGGCACCCGCGGCCAGGCAAGCCTGGTGAACGTCAACGGCGCTATCTCCGTCAACGCCGTCCAGGGAGACCTGACGCTGCAGACGGTCAACGGCGAGATCGCCCTCGCCCGTACGAACGGCGGCGTCCAGGCCAACACCGTCAACGGCGGCATCAAGGCCGATCTGAACGGCGTTCCCGGCGACCTCAGCTTCGAGACGGTCAACGGCGCCGTGGAGATCCGCCTGCCGGCCAGCTCCCGCCTGACCCTGGACGCGTCCATGGCCCATGGCGTCGTCCAGAGCGACTTCAAGGTCGCCGGCAACAGTCCGAGGAAGACGAACGTCCTCAAGGGGGACGTCAACGGCGGCGGCAACAGGGTGACCATCCGCTCGGTCAACGGCGTCATCCAGCTCTCCCGGTTGTAGGCGGCCGGCCGCAGTCGGTACAGGACTTGCACCTTCCTGACTCCGTGGGCGTGGGGGCTTCTCCCGTGTCCGCGGAGTTTGTTTTACAGGTCCGCCGGCAAGCGCTTCAACATCCGGCGTCGCGAACTAATCCCGCGCCTGCCGGGGGACCGCCTTTTACTGAAGGAGGTCTCCATGAATGTAACCCTGAACAAAGACAGGCTGACTCTTCTGGGGAGCGCCGGACTCGGCGTCGTCCTGGGGGCAGGGCTGATGTATCTGCTCGATCCGCAGGGCGGACGCAGCCGCCGGGCGCTGGCCCGCGACAAGGCCGTCAGCCTCGCCAAGACGGGCGGCACGGCGGTGGGCAAGAAGTCCCGCCACCTGGGCAACCGCACCAAGGGCCTGATCTCCGAGGCCGGCTCCGGGATCCGCCGCGGCCTCTTCCGGCGCGGCAAGCACGACGGCAACGGCAACGGCCTGGCGGAGCTGCACAGCGAATCGTCCAAGAGCGGCGAGCTCGCCTCGCACGGCGACTCGCTCCACCACAACGATCTCCTCCCGCACGGCCAGGTCGCCGGCGGCTCCTCCTCCCTCCAGGAGGACCCGTTCCAGCCGCTCTAAGGCCTCACCCCCGTCCCCCTCTCCCGCCAGCGGGAGAGGGGGCTTGAGATCCCAAGGACACCAAGGACACCAAAGACACCAGGGACTTCAAGGACAGCAGAGTCGTTGTCCTTTGGTCCTTGAGGTCCCTGGTGTCCTTGGTGTCCTTCAGGTCCTTCCTACGAAAGATCAATGTCCTCCACCGACACCAGCCCCTGCTTGATGGCGTAGATCACCGCCTGCGTGCGGTGGCTGAGCTGGAGCTTGGAGAGGATGTTCCCGACGTGGGTCTTCACCGTCTCCTCGGAGACGTGGAGCGCCTGGCCGATCTCCCGGTTGGTGCGGCCGTGGGCGAGCTGGCGAAGGACGTCCTTCTCGCGCTCGCTCAGCTCCTCGACGAGCGGCCCGCCGCGCGCCAGCTCCTGGAGCACGGAGCCGGCGACGCCGGGGTCGAGTACGGACTGCCCGCGGGCGGCGGCGCGCACGGCGGCCAGGAAGAACTCGGGATCGGAGTCCTTGCGGATGTAGCCGATGGCCCCGGCCCGCAGCGCCGCCACCACCCGGGCGTCGTCGGGATCGGCGGTCAGCACCACCACCTGGGTATGAGGCGAGAGGGCGCGCACCCGGCGGGTGGCCTCGATGCCGTCCATGCCGCCGGGCATCCGGAGGTCCATGACCACCACGTCCGGCAGCCATCCCTCCAGCTTCTCCAGGGCCTCCTCGCCGCTGGAGGCGGCGCCCACGACCTCCATGTCCTCGAAGGCCGAGAGGTAGCTCCGCAGGCCGGACTGGACCACGCGGTGGTCGTCGACGAGCATGACGCGGATCATGACGGGGCCCCTTCGGTGCGCGGCTCGCGGAAGAGGGTATATAAGAGAGCCACCGTGGCTGAAGCGAGAAATGAGATCTTGATTGGAATGGGCTGTAAGGTCTTCTCAAAGCTGCGGATCATGAGCCGGGTCCCTTCTGGATCGATAAGTGAAACTCCAGCGAAGAAAATCCAGGAAAAAGTTCCAAGGAGGATCAGCCCGATCAACAAGAAAAGAGCGAAACGGCTACCGGTCGGGGATGATCTGCGGAGCGGATTGGTGAATCGGCTGACCTGGTGGAAGTTGATCAATTCCAACAGAGAGAGGAGCAGGCAGACTCCGGCCACAGCCAGCCACACGTTCGTCCAGCCCTTCTCGAGGTTCCAGTGCCAGGGTGCCCACCACGCGGCGACAAAGAGGCACAAGGCACGGTGCCGGTGGACCTCATAGCGCAATAGGGAGAGAGATTGTAGGGGGACGCCGGAAGAGCTGCGAAGAAACCGGTAACCAATCCACCAACTGGTGACCAGTGGCAGCAAGATCAACAGCAAGGGAGTGAGGATAAAAAGAGCATAGAAGACGTAAGGGTAAGGGAAGTCTCTCGGCAGAGTATCGAACAAAAAGAACAATGCCGGTACGCCGAGCAGCATGCAGGCATTCCGTTCCCTCTCGATGGCCTTGTGGACAGGCGCTTCAGGCAAAGGCGGCGGGGTGAGCGGGATGCGCACCTCGATCATCGTGCCTACCCCGGGGGCGCTGGTGACTGCCAGGTTCCCGCGAAGGGAATCGGCCCGTTCTTTCAGGTTCCGCAGTCCCATCCCTGACAACGCCTGCTCTGGCTGGAAACCCTGCCCGTCGTCCTCGGCGCTCAGCTTGACAGTTTCCGATTCCCTACCGAGCCAGACCCGCACGTTCCTGGCGCGGGCATGCCGGGCCACGTTGGAGAGTGCTTCCTGGGCGATCCGGAACAGCGTCTCCTGAGCGCCGGGGGGCAGCCGGTCGTCCGGGATCGCCTCGCCCAGCTCCATAGACACCTCAGCCCCGGTGCGATACCCCAGGGCCTCGCACTGCTCCCGGATCGCCTCGACCAGCCCTACGGAGGCGAGGGCCTGGGGACCGAGCTGGTGGAGCAACGCCTGCATCTCCACCATCGCCTCCTTGGCGCTCCGCCGCACGTCCTCCAAGGCTCCCCGGGCTCTTTCAGGATCGCGTTCCCACAGCTCCTGGGCCGCCGCCGTGCTGACGTTGATCGTGAAGAGCTGCTGCTTGATGGAGTCGTGGAGGTCCCGGGCCAGCCGGTTCCGCTCCTCCTGGGCGGCGGCCTCTCCGATCTGCCGGAGCCAGCTTCGCCGCACCTCGTCCGGGATGGGGAGGCTCTCCGCCGCCTCCTCAGGCTTGAGGGGCCGAACGCCGGCCCAGACCAAGCCCGCGCCCATGACGGCTGGGATCGACAGGAGGATCCATCCCACTGGGGATACGAAGACCGGCCCCGCTTGCTGCGCCAGCACCATCAGGGCGGCCAGGGCATTGACAAAGCTCAACCCAAAGGCGATCCGCCGGCGTTCCTCGATCAGGGCGAAATTGCCCAACATCAAGAGCATGATCCCAAACCCGCCCACCAGCATCCCCAGGACGCGGATCGTGGACATCTCCTGGTACTGCTTGTGGATCACCGGGAACGAATGGGGATGGACGATCGCCATCCCGAACCCCAGGCCTACGAGCAGGACGGCGTTGAGGAGGATGAGATTCCGTAATGTCTTCATGACCTCAGCCTAGAGTCCGGCGTACCCCCGGATCATCGCTCAAGAGGATGATTTTTCCCTCCCCCGAACGGGGGAGGCCGGGCTGTGGCAGAATCCCGACTTTGAAGACGGAGGGATGCCTTTGCGCAGAGTCGGAATCTTCGGTTGGGGCATCGTGGCCCCCCGCTCGCCCAATATCGAGGCCTTCACCCGCAACCTCGATGGCACGGAAAGCTGGCTGCAGCCGTTCCACGGCTTCGGCCCCGACAACTTCCTCGTCGGCGTCCCCGATTTCTCCTTCGAGGACTACCGGGGCTGGATCCACGACCGCTTCCCGCCGGCCCGCTTCCATCAGCTCACGGAGAAGATGGACCTGCCGGTCCTCTACGCCATCGCCGCCTTCATCCAGTCCCTGGGGCAGAACCCCGGGCTGGAAGCCGAGTTGAAGGGCCTGGGCACGCAGGCCCACGTCTACATAGGCACCGGCATCGGCTGCGTCCAGACCCTCGCGGACAGCACGCGCTCCCTCGACCGCGCCCAGCGCCGGTGGGACCGCTTCTGGGCCGAGCGCAATCCCGAGATGAAGGCTTATCTCGATGCCGGCCCCGATGAGGGAGACAAGCGGGAGGGCGTGCCGCCCCGGCCAGAGACGGTCGCCGACCCCGAAGACCGCTATGCGGCCGAGGCGGCCTGGTGGCACCACTGGGCCGCCGGCGCGCCGGACCTCCATGTCTACCTCCGCGAGCTGGCGGAGATCGAGGGGCTGAACGTCTCGGGGGACATCGACAAGGGCAAGGTGAGCCTGATGAAGGAGAAGCAGCGCCGCCTCCGCCACCTGCACGAGAAGTGGCAGGAGCCCACGCCGCCCTGGCAGTCGGTCTCGTCGAACGTGGTGTGGAACATCTGGAACACCCCGGCGGCGCAGATCTCGATGATGGGCCACATCACCGGTCTCTCCTTCGCGCCTGTGGGGGCCTGCTCGACCTTCGGTCTCTGCCTCAAGCTGGGGATGGACGCCATCCGCCGCGGCGAGGCCAAGGCGGTGGTGATCGGCGCCACGGATCCGCCGCCCATGGCGCTCTCGGTGGGCGCCTTCTACGCCGCCCGGGTGATCTCGGGCGACGCCGGCGTCTCCAAGCCGCTGACCGGCTTGCGCGGCACCCACGTGGCCGGCGGCTCGATCGTCTGGGTGATCGGGGATCTGGAGTACATGACCGCCAAGGGCTTTCGTCCTCTCGGGATGGAGCCGGTGAGCGTGGGCGTCAGCTCGGACGCCGACCACATCATCACCCCCTCGGTACACGGTCCGACGGCGGCGATCCAGCAGGCCTTCGCGGAGGCTGGCGCGCGGCCGGAGGACATCGCCACCTGGGACCTGCACGCCACCGCGACGCCTGGGGATTACCGCGAGGTGGAGACGCTGCGCGGCGTGGTGCCGGACCCGGTGCTGGTGACGGCCCGCAAGGGCACCTTCGGCCACGGCATGTCGGCCGGGGGAGGCTGGGAGCTGACGGCGCAGTATCTCGGCTACGAGCGCGGGCGTCTCTACCCGACCCCGCTGCACCGGGAGGAGCTGAACCGCCAGATCGCGGGCATCCACGACGCCTACGTGTTCGACGAGGCCTGTCCGACGGTCAAAGGGCTCGCGGGGAAGCTCTCGATGGGCATCGGCGGCATCAACGCCTGCGTTTTGTCGCGGCCGTTCGATTCATAGCCCGTTCAGCCAGGGTACGGGCCTCTCCCTGCGAGGTACGCCCCCGTACCCGGCGGGTACACCCCTCTCCCTCTCGGGTACACCCCTGTACCCGCGAGGTACGGGCCTCCCCCTCAAAGGTACAGGCCCGTACCTCGAAGGGGGACCCCCGTACCCATGAGGTACACCCCCGTACCCGATGGGTATGGCCCTGTACCTCCAAGGTACAGGGGTGTACCCGGGAGGGGGAGGGGTGTACCTCGCTTTCCGGAGGTATAAAACGGTTCGCGGCCGTCAGGCGCGGTCTTTTTTCGCCGCCGGATGCTCCACCACTCTCCCGGCCCCTTCTCCCTCTCCCGGTAAGGGTGGGCGGGACGGAATCGGGTCCTTCGCCCCCATCGCGTTCAGCTCCGCCTCCATCCGCGCGCCGCTGGTGTAGTGGATGCGGCTGTTGTACTGGTACTTCTCCGCCCGCGCGATCAGGCGGTTGAGGAAGCGCGAGTGGCGGGAGTCGTGCCAGATCTTCATGATCTCCGGGTAGAGGACGCCCGCCAGGGCCACGAAGAAGGCGAAGGTGCTCTCCACCGTCCAGATGCGGGGCGGGACCACGATGGCCAGGATTCCGATCGCCAGGCCGATCAGTCCGAACGCGGCGCGGGCCAGCGGGTCCCCGCGGCGCCAGATGTCGTAGCCCGTCTTCTCCAGCCGGCTCTGCTCGATGGCGGCCGGGATGTACGCCGGCAGGGCCGTCTCCAACACCTCCCGCTCCAGGTCCCGCCAGTACGGCTCCGTGCCGCCGTTCTCCTCGTAGCTCTCGCGCACCTCCGCGAGCTTGCGGCGGGCGGTCTCCCGCAGGCGGTCCGCCGCCTCGCCGGGGGACAACCCCAGCCGCTGGTGCTCGCACTCCTGGAGCACGGCGAACAGCACGTTGCCGAGATCGAACGATGGGCCGGCGAGATTGAGCATGGCGACGCCTCCTTATTGATTCCCCGCGGCTTCGAGCTGCCGCTGCTCATGCTGCTCGATCTCGTAGCGGGTGACGCCGAGCTGCTGCAACAGCTTGTTGCCGTCGATGATGATATTGCCGTTGGGCAGCTTCGGGATCTGGCGGATCTCCTTCTTCTGCAGCGCCTCGATGAGCTGCAGGTTGACGTAGGCGTCGCCGGCGCTGCTGTTGAGGGCCGCGCGCTCCTTGCGGATGCCCTCGGCCACGGCCTGCTTCTCGGTGAGGATGGCCTGCGCCTCCTGCTGCCGGCGGACGAGGTAGGCGTCGGCGTTGCGCTTCGCCTGCTCCAGGTCGCCCTGGGAGCGGGTGAGCTGCTCGCTCAGCTCGGCCACCTTGCCCTGGAGGTTGGCCTGGTTGGCCTCCAGGGTGGCGAGGATCTCGGCCTCCAGCTTCTCGGCCGTCTTTTCCGCCTCCTTGCGGGCGTTGATGAGCTGCTGGTACTCGGGCTTGAACGAGAAGTCCACCAGCAGCACCTGCTCCACCACGATACCGTACGGCCGCAGGTGGGCGGCCAGGAGCTCGGTGGCCTCGTTGGCCGCCGCGAAGCGCAGCGTCGGGTTGTAGAAGTCCTCGGAGTCGAGGCGGTTCAGGACGTCGCGGATGTAGGTCCGCGCCAGGGGCCGCATCAGCCGCTCCTCCAGCGTGTCGCTGTCCGGCGCCACGAGCTTCCAGACGTCGGCCACCCTGGCGGGATCGATCCGCCAGCGGATGGTCACGTCGGTCTCGATGTCGTTGCCGTCCCGCGTCTTGAAGCGCAGATCGTCCTTGTCCTGCCGTTGGCCGGAGCCCTTGTTGTTGGTCATCACCAGGTTGCGCAGCGAGATGTCGAACGTCTTCCAGTCGTTGACGATCGGCATGAAGAAATGCGTGGCGCCCGGCTCCTTCACGTCGTACGACCGGGTGAGCTTGTTGAACTTCACACCGACCTCCGTGGCGCCGGTCGTGTGCGGGGTGCACGCGGCGAGGCCCAGGGCGAAGGTGGCGAGGCAGGCGAGAATCGCGAAGCGTCTCATTTTCATAGTCCTTTCCATGGCCTTCACTTCTGGCCGCCGAGCTTGCCGAGGTCCGTGGGGTCTTCGTTGATGTAGATCGGGCCCTTGATGCTGTTGAGCAGGGCGAGGCCGCGGCGCAGCTTCAGCAGCTTGGCCGAGCCGGGGCCTTCCAGGGCGCGGTTGATGGCCTCGGTGCCGCTGGCCTCCGCGGTGCGGATCAGCAGGTCGGCCTCGGCCCGCCGCTGCCTCTCGTAGAGGTCCTTGCGGGCGCGGATCTCGGTGATCTGGGCGTTGAACTCCGAGGTCTTGACGTTGATCAGGTTCTGGCCCTCGGCCGTGGTCTGGTTGAGCCGCGTCTGCACCTCGGCCTGCTTGGCGAGCGCCCGGTTGGCCAGCACCGACTGGTCCTGGATCTTCTTCTGCTCGGTCAGCGACTGGAACGTCTCCGGATAGTCGTACTGGCGGATCAACACATCGGCCAGGACCAGACCGTTGGGCTCGAAGCGCCGCGCCAGCTCTGTCTTGAGGGCGCGGACCCTGGCCAGCCGGGCCTCGTGGTAGAACTGCTCGGCCCGCAGCTCGCCCAGGTACCGCTTGACCAGCGGGTCCGTGAAGCGGATCACCACCGCCTCCTCGTAGCCCTTGCCGAAGCCGAACTTCGAGGCCAGCTTGTACGGATCCTTGATGCGGTAGAGCACGGACACGTCCACGTTGACCGGATAGCCGTCCACCGTGGGGACGTTCACCGCCGGCATCTGCCGGTGCCCCGGTCCCATCTCCGAGGGACTGTTGGTGAACTCCACCACCTGGAGGTCCCGCGGGAAGGTGTGGATCTTCTCGTAGCTGGAGAGCTCCCGCCGGTAGCCGGGCTGCACAGGCTTCTTGTGCAGGCCCTTGCCCGGACCGTAGGAGACCTGCCGCACGCCGACCTGATCGGGGGGCACGTAGGTCAGCACGCAGCCGCGCAGGAAGAACACCGGCACCAGGACCAGCAGGAGCAGGAACCCGATCTTCCCGAGCTTGCCGCGGGCCTGCTGAAGGAACGGAGACTGCACGCGAAAGCGACGAGTCTTCATGGATTCGAACATTGGGTTTCCTTTAGGAGGAGGCACATCTGGGGATTGATACGAAGTCCATTACCGGAAGTTTTTGACATCTGTTGGTGGGCCTTCACTTGTAAGTGACTGTCACACCGCTGTCATTTCAGTCCGTCGATGGCACGCCCCTTGCGGCAACCTTCCCTCCCACAGGTCCTTCGCGGCCCGTGCCGTTCAGTGAAAGGAGAGGCGCATGCAGCTACCCTTGGAGATCTCCACCAAGTACATCACCCTCACCCCGGACCTGGAGGCGGAGCTGCGGCGGCGGGCGGAGCGGCTGGAACGTCATAGCAGCCGCATCACGAGCTGCCGGATCGCCGTCGAGATGCCCACCGGCAACCACCACCAGGAAGGTGGTCCCTACCGGGTGCGGGTGGACGTCACGGTCCCCGGGTCCGAGCTCGTGGCTTCCAAGGAAGAGGAGGAGCTGTACGTGGCCGTCCGCGAGGCGTTCGAGGCCGCCGAGCGGCAGGTGGAGAACTGGGCCCAGCGCCGGCGCGGCGACGTGAAGACCCCGGTGCTGCCGCCCGAGGGGCAGGTCATCCGCATCTTCAACAACGACGAAGAGGGGTATGGGTTCATCCAGGCGCCGGACGGCCGGGAGATCTACTTCCACCGCAACGCCGTCCTCGATCCTCCCGGGTTCGACAAGCTGGAGGTGGGCTCGCGGGTGCGCTACGCCGAGGAGCAGGGCTTCGAAGGCCCGCAGGCGAGCACGGTGAACCTGGTTGGCGGGGAAGGCTAGATCTCCCGACAGCCTCACCCTGCGAAGGGCGCCCCTGGAGGCGCCCTTTTCGTTGGAGCCGGGCCGTTGTCATGCCTACCCTCCAGGATGACGAAGATCGTACTTTCGAGTCTCCATGCGACGGGCGTCCGGAGGCCGGTTGAAGAAAACGCCTCCGCCAACTCCTGGAGGGCCCCCTGGGGACCCGCTACCGCGGTTTCCGCTCTCCTCCGGCCCCGCGTGCAGTCTTCAAAAAACCGCACGTGGGCTCGAGGTCCGAAGCGATCCGCAAAGCCCGCAAGCCCGTCCGGATTGAAATCTAGAGAAGGGGCTCTGAAATTTTATCCCGGCCCGATGTGACAATTTTCGTCCATCCCTGATGACACCGCCACATCTCCCCGAACCTCGTCTTGAGGTTGGCACGGCCTGTGCTTTATTCGAAAGTCGCTGCGGTTCGATGGGCTGAACGCGGCAGGCAAGCGGAACCGGAAGGTGCCACAAACAAAGGAGATGCAGCCATGGGTTCCATGATGAAGAAGATGACGGTGATCCTCCTCCTGACGGCCTTCCTGGCTCCTGGACTGGCGCAGGCTCGGGATTGGGCGTGGGAGAGCGCTACCGTTTCGCGGGATACGGAGATTGGGTTCTTCGGTATGGTCTGGAATTTGCTTACGAGTATGTTTGAGAAGAATGGTGGGGCGATGGATCCCAGCGGTACGCCGAAGCCCGGATCCCTCGATCCTGACACCTCTACGACCACGACGACGGGAACGGACGACGAGACTGATAACGGCGGGGCGCTCGATCCGAGCGGCCGGCCCTAGGTAATATTTGCGATCAGCAAGGCTCAAGGGGACGAGGACTCATCATGGACTACCTGGCGAACGCCCTGGCAGACTCACGGGAGAAGGCGCCGGAGCTGTGGGCTGAGCTCAAACCATATCGCTTTGAAGACCAGTACCAGCTCATCCGGGTGCACCGGCGCTTCGTGACCTGGGGACTGTGCGAGCTGTTCTGCAAGGAGAGCGCGCGGCTGGCGGTGATCGACCCCGCCCGTGCCGTCGAGTGCGCCGAGCTGGCCGTGCTCGTCTCCGACCTCCTCAAGGAAGAGGCCGCCGAGAAGACCCACTGCCTCTACCAACTCCGCGGCTACGCCTGGGCGCACGACGGCAACGCCCGCCGCGTCCTGGGTGACCTGCGCAACGCGGACGAGTCGTTCTCGATCGCGGACGCCTGGTGGGAGGCCGGCGAGGTCGAGCTGGGCGACATCCTGGGCTACGAGCCCGTCATCCTCGACCACAAGGCCTCGCTGCGGATCGCCCAGCGGCGCTTCGGCGAGGCTTTCCAGGTGCTGGACCGGCTGTTCGCCATCCATACCCGCGGCGAGCGCCCGGAGCATCGGGACGCCCATCTGGCCGGCCGGGTCCTGGTCAAGAAGGCCTTGGCGCTGGATGAGATGGGCGAGTCCGAGATGGCCATCCATCTCCTCCATCAGTCCGAGGATATGTTGGACGCCCAGCGCGATCCCCGCCTGGTCCTCTGCCTGCGGCACAACCTGGTGTGGAATCTCACCCAGGTCGAGCGCTATGACGAGGCCCGGGAGCTCTTTCCCGAGGTCCAGACCCTCTGCCAGGAGCTGGGCAACCCCATGGACCTGCTCCGTCTCCGCTGGACCGAAGGCCGCATCTTCGCCGGCCTGGGCCAGACGCGGCAGGCCATCGAGGTCTTCCATACCCTCCGGCAGGACTTCGCCGACCGCGGCATCGCCTACGACGCCGCGCTGGTCACCCTCGAGCTGACGGCCCTCTACGCCAAGGAGGCCCACTTCGAGGAGGTCAAGGAGCTGTCCCTGGAGATGGCGGAGATCTTCCGCGTCCACGAAGTTCACCGCGAGGGCCTCGCCGCCCTCCTGTTCTTCCAAAAGGCGGCCGAGCGCGAGCGCGCTACCGCCAAGCTGGCCCGCGAGATCGCGGCCTTCCTGGAGAAGCTGCGGGTCGATCCGGCCCTGCGTTTCGAGCAGCGGCGGTAGGCTGCCGGTAACCATGGAGTAAAAATCTTCCCGCTCCCCTGGCGGAATGCCGGGGGAGCGTGTATGCTCTACCTAATTCAAGAGGTAGAGCAGTTGAATCGCAGGCAGTTTTTACGGACGGGTCTACTTGCAGGGGCGGGCATCCTCGCCGGCCCCATGATCAACCTGGGGCGATTCCGCCTCTTCGCCGACACCGCGGACATCTCTGCCCGGGCCATCGAGCTCGTCGGGCGGTCGATGGTCATCGACATGCTCGGCCTCCTCACCCTGGACTGGTCGAGGCTCTTCGCGTGGCAGCGCGATCCGGGCCATTTCGGGCCGGCCGATTTCCGCAAGCTGCAGAGCTCCGGCGTCCGGGTCTTCCACCCCGCGGTGGAGCCCAACAACCCCCGTCCTTATGAGGCCACGCTGGACTGGCTGGCCCGCTGGGACCGGCTGCTGGCCGCGCGCTCGGACTATCTGCTGCGGATCGGCTCTCCTGCCGACTTCCAGCGCGTCCATCAGGAAGGCAAGGTGGGGATCCTGGTCGGCTTCCAGAACTCCGACCACTTCCGCACGGTGGCGGACGTGCGGAGCTTCCACAACCTGGGGCAGCGCGTCTCGCAGCTCACCTACAACAAGCGGAACCGCATCGGGGCCGGCTGCTTCGAGACCCGCGACACGGGCCTGACCCCGTTTGGAGCCGAGATCGTGGCGGCCATGAACTGCGCCGGCATGGCGGTCGACGTCTCCCACTGCTCCGATCGCACCTGTCTGGACACCTTCGACGTGTCCCGCAAGCCGGTGCTGATCACCCACTCCAACAGCCGCACCCTGGTGGCCAATCCGCGCTGCAAGTCCGACGCGGTCATCAAGGCGATGGCGGCTCAGGGGGGCGTGATGGGCATCACGGCCGTCTCGGCCTTCGTCAGCCCGCGCCGTCCCGCGACCCTGGACAACGTGCTGAGCCACTTCGACCAGGTGGTCCGGGTGGCGGGCATCGAGCACGTCGGCCTGGGCAGCGACACCGACCTGGAGACCCTGGACCCGAAGACGGGAGGCATCCTCCCGCGCTACGCCATCCAGGGCCTGGAGCCCGCCCGCAAGGTCTTCGCCCTCACCGAAGGCCTGATCCGCCGGGGCTACACCGACCGGCACATCGAGCTGGTCCTGGGGGAGAACTTCCAGCGGGCGCTGACGGAGATCTGGGGGGCGGGGGCGAAGGCCTGAAGGCCCTACTCCTTCCGCCGCACCGCCATCACCGCTTTGACCAGATCCTCCGGGACCTCCTCGATCCCCGGCTCGCAGGCCGGGTCCTCGAAGGCCCCCTTGGTCAGCTCGATCGTGGCGCGGTAGGAGCCGAGATAGGCCACGCAGGAGGGGCACCGCTCGAGGTGCTCGTCGAACTTCATCTGCTTCTCCGTCTCCAGCTCTCCCGACAGGTAGGCCCAGAGAAAGGTGAGCACCTCCTGGCAGGTGACGAACGGGGCACGGGTCTCCGGGGTCGGGTCGCTCATACGGCACCTCTCAGGTGGGGGTCCAGCAGGGTGCGGAGCGCCTGCCGGGCGCGGTGAAGGCGGATCTTCAGCGCGTTCTCGGTGACGCCCAGCATCGTGGCCGCCTCGCTGGTGGAGACCTCCTCGATGTCCCGCAGCAGGAGCACCGTGCGGTAGCTCTCCGGCAGCCGGTCGATGCACTGGCGGACCAGGGCGCAGATCTCCCGCCGGTGGATCAGGGCGTCCACCGGCTCGCTCCAGTCCACCGACGCCGGCATCTGGTGGCCGTCGGGGTTTCAGGGGTTGGCGGCTGACCTCCCACGCCCCTGAAGCCCTGGGCTATGCCCCGGAACCCCTGCCGGGGTTCCCCCCTTCATCAACCACACATACCCGTCCTCCAGGCTGGGCCTGACGGGCTCGGCGGCAGGATGGCCGTCCGCGGACGGTCCCACGATACGGTATTGAATCCCATCGGTCAGGTGGAGCATGGAAACGACCGTCTGGCCCCGCTCCGGCTCCACGAGACGATCCACCATCACCGTCCAGACGTGGCCGGCGGCGGCGTTCGTCAGCTCGGCGGGGCTGCCGCGGAAGAGGACCTGTCCCTTGGCCAGCACGGCGATGTCGCGGCAGGTCTGCCCGATGTCTTCCACGATGTGGGTGGAGAGGATCACCGTCCGGTCCGCGGCCAGGTTGACTAATAGGTTGCGGAAGCGGATGCGTTCTTCGGGGTCCAGGCCCGCCGTGGGCTCGTCCACGATGAGGACTCTTGGATCGTTGACCAGCGCCTGGGCGATCCCCACGCGCCGCTTCATGCCGCCGGAAAAACCCTTGATCTTGCGGTGCGCCGCATCCTGGAGGGCGACCATCTCCAGCACCTCGGCGACGCGACGCGCGCGCTGTCGGGTATCGTCCAGTCCCTTGAGAATCGCCATGTAATCGACGAACTGGGCGGCGGTCAGCTCGGGATACATCCCCAGCTCCTGCGGCAGATAACCCAGGATGGACTTGGCTCCGCGCTTGCCGGTCTCCGTCGTGAGGTCGTGCCCTTCCACGCGGACGGCGCCGCGGCTCGGGTTGACGATGCCCGCGAGAATCCGCATCAGCGTGGTCTTGCCGGCGCCGTTGGGACCCAACAGCCCGAACATCCCGGAAGGGATCTGAAGATCGACGCCGCGCAGGGCCTGCGCGGCTTTGGCTCCGCGGCCGTAGGTTTTGGCAAGACCGGCGATTTCGATCACAGAACCTCCGCTCAGAGATACCGTTCCTGGCGGCGCAGCAGCGCCCAGGAGATCAGCAGGAGAAGAATCGATCCCAAAAAGAGCACGGATTGATTCAAGGTCAGGCCAGGGTCGCCGGGAACGATCACGCCCAGGAAGAGGAACACAGGCCGGGCGTTCAGCCTCAACCAACTGTTCATCAGCAAATGGATCAGCCACACCGCTCCGGCCAGGAACGCGCCCATCGCGGTCTGGGCTCCCGCCAGGGCTCCGGCACATCCCAGGGCGGCCAGGGCGAGCGTCGGCAGGAACCACACCAGCTGAACGCGGAACAGGCCTCCGAGCGGCGACAGGTCGATGCCCAGCGCGCCCGCGAAGAGCTGAAAGATCACCGCGCAGACCGCCTGAACGGCCAGGATCAAACCCAGGCGCGCCAGCAGGGTCTGCTCGGCACGGACCGGCGTGGAGAAGCGCAGCTCCAGCGCCGGATCGTCGAGCACGCTGTAGGCCGCCAGGATGCCGCCGACCAACGGCACGATGAATCCCAGATAGGCGCGCGAGATGCTGAAGCGGGGCACGGGATGGCGCAGGATCAGGAGGATGACGATGAAGAGCGCCAGAAAGGCCAGCGGAAACCACAACTGATCGCGGCGGTAGGTGAGCCAGGAGTATTTCCAGAAAGATTTCAGGCCGGCGCCTTTCATGATCTGGTCCTCAAGCGCGGCGGGCCAGACGGCCGAGATAGAGATCGAGCAGGAACAGGGCCGCCGCGCCGCACAGTCCCAACACCGCCAGATTCGCCACGGCGTCGGCCGGGGTGTGCCGCACGGCGTTCTCGATGGCTTTCGAAGCTTCGCCGCCGAAAAATCCCTCCTGGGCGAACATTCCGCTGGGCGTCAAGAGCGTTCCGTTCAGGGTCGGGAAGAGCTTCGGAGGGATGAAGTTCGCCCAGAACCAATAGCCGGTGAAAAGAATGTGATAGATGCTCAACGGCATGACCATGGGGCAGGCCAGGGAGAACGCCACCACGAAGGCGAACGCCGGCACGGTGATGGCGAGGAACGCCACCGGCACCGCGTACAGCATACTGGCGTGCGCGCGCCCGAGGACGGTCATGACGGCTGCGATGCCCATCACCCAGAGGAACAGGGGAAGCAGGGACGAAGCGAGAGCCCCCAGATACTTGGCGAGCACGTAGACGTGGCGGCTCAGCGGAGTGCTGTCCTGGAGCTCCCGCAGCCCCAGCCGGAAGTCGCGCCGCACCCGATCCGCCGACAGGATCCCAACCACGACCGGAAAGAACACGTTGCACGCCAGGAGAAAGCGCCCCGCCACGTGCCAGACCTCACGTTTCGCGATGACCTCCCCCTTGACCATCTCGCCGATGGGAGGAGGGGAGAACAGCAGCACGGTATGAAAGACGAACAGCAGGCCATAGGCGATCCAGAGGCCCTTCCGGCGAAGGGACATGCTGATCTCGTGGCGAAGAATCCCGGAAAAGGAGGACATCAACAGGAACAACGACGGAGGGCGGAGAGTATTACGCGGGACGCGGAGGAGATGACAGGCGCCCTCCTTGGAGGAGGGCGCCGATCGGTATTGAGGCCAAGGTCAGGTTTACTGAATGATCAAGGTGTAGTTGACGCCCGCATCCGGCTGGCCGGGTTGGATCATGCGGAAGTTGAGGGCGTGCTTGCCGGGCTTCAGCGGCTTCAGGAACAGGAAGTAGCCGTCGGCCACCGCGGGGTAGCGGTCTCCCGGAGCGAAGCCGAGATCGGTGATGAACGACGGATTGGGAACCCGCAGGGTGAAGCCGCCGGGCTCGCTCTGGGCGCGGAAGGCCAGGAGGTCCTCCACCGGGACGCCGTCGAGAGTGACTTCGAAGGAGACGTTGGGCGCCACGGGGACGTCGTTGTTGACGTCACACCGCACCCGCTCCACGTCCGTCGCCATCTGAAGGCAGGGATCGCCCGCCGCCGGAAACTCGGGCGCGAAGCTCAGGAACACGCCTCCCAGAGACAGGAAGATCGCCTTGCCGGCCGGCACCGCGCAGGTCCGGTCCACGACGCCGCCGAACGTGCTCGCGAGGAACCACACATCGCCCTGCTGGTTGCTGTCACAGAGACTGCCATCGGGATCGAACGCCGGATTGGTCGCGATGGGCTCCGCGGTCAACCAGTTGGTCCACTCGCTGGCGAGCTCGTTGTAGGAATGGCCCTGGTACTTGTCGCCAGGCTGGACGACTTTGTCGGCGGACGCCGCCGTCGCCACCATGAGCCCGATGAACGCCACCACAACAATCTTCGAAAGCTGCTTGTTCAGTTTCATATCCTTCTCCTCATCAGTTTTGGTTTTTGTCAAGCCGCGGCCTCCGAAGAGGACCGCGGCGTTCGTTACATAGGGGAAATCGGAAACCGCGGAGAAAAGACGACAGGCCCTCACCACCCCCGGCCCCTCCTCTCCCGCCCCTCCCGCCCTCCCTCACCGGGAGAGGAGGGGAGACTGCTTTTTATGTTTGTAGGGTGGGGGCGCCCTCTCCCGGTGAGGGAGGGCGGGAGGGGTCGGGAGAGGGTCGGGGTGAGGGCTCGGGCGGGCTCTAGCGGTACCGCGCCGCCATCTCCGGCCGGCCCCAGGCCTCGTAGAGCCTGACGAGGCGGACGAGATTGTCGCGGGCCTCGCGGGCTTCGCGGGTGTTGAGCCCCTCGGAGCCGGGCGTTGCCTGGAGGATCTCGAAGGCGCGGAGGAGGTAGGGCTCGGCTTCGGCAAGGCGGGCCTGCCTGGTGAAGACCTCTCCGAGGAGGCTCTGGGTGTCGCCGAGCCGCCAGTCCCCGGCGGCATAGCGCCGCCTCTGGACCTCGAGCGCGTGGCGGAGCAGAGGCTCCGCGGCGGCGGGGCGGCCCTGGGCGAGGTAGACGCGCGCGAGACCCACCTCCTTGCGGGCGACCGCCGGGTGCTCCCGTCCCAGGCTGGCCCGGCCTATCGTTAGCGCTTCGCCGAACATCGCTTCGGCGGCCTCATGATCGCCGCGCTCGTTGACGGTCAAGGCCAGGTTCGCGAGCGATGTGGCGACGTCCGGGTGTTTCAGGCCGCTCGACTTCCGCGTCACCGCCAGGGTTTCTCGAAACAGGGTCTCGGCGCCGGCCCGGTCGCCCTTCTGCCGCAGGAGGTGACCCAGGTCGCTCATGCTGGTAGCCGTCTCGTGATGGATCGGTCCGAGCACCTTGCGCCGGATCGCCAACGCCGCGCGGAAGTGCGCCTCGGCCTCGTCCAGGAGCCCCAGGTCGAAGAGCGTCCGGCCCAGCTCGCTGTGGGATTGGGCGGCGTCCGGGTGGGCCTCGCCGAGGACCTCCCGCCGCATCGCGAGCGCGCTTTCGAGCACGGCGCGGGCGGCGTCGAGCTCCGCCTTCTGCCCGAGGGCGACGCCGAGGTCGTTCAGGCTCTGGCCCAGCTCGCGGCTCGGCCCGAGGGTCTGGTGCCCGAGAGCGACCGCCTGCTCGAGCAGCGGCAGGGCCTGCTCGTAGTCGCCGCGCCGCTCGTAGATCCGGCCCAGCAACGCGAACAGCTCGCGCCGCAGCTCGGGCTGGGTGGCGAGGTCCTGCCGCGCCCGGGCCGCGCCGGCGTCGAGCAGGCTCCGCACCGTGGGCTCGCCCTGGCCGGCCTCGTACGGGTCGGCGTGGCTCAACAGGTCGATCAGGAAGCCGCTCACCTGGGTCGCGCGGTCGCGTTCGGCGGCGAGCCGGGCGCCGTAGAACGCCGCGACCGCGCCCAGGGCGACGAGCGCCAGGGCGGCGGCCGTCACGATCCGCGTATGGCGGGACACGAACTTCCGCGTCCGGTAGACCAGGGAATCGGGACGGGCGAGGATCGGCTCTCCGGCGAGGTAGCGGCGCAGGTCTTCGGCCAGGGCGGGGACCGACGCATAGCGCTCTTCCGGGCGCTTCTTCAGGGCCTTGGCGACGATGATCTCGAGGTCCCCTTGGAGCTCGCGCCGCAGGCGCGGGTCCTGGACCCCGTCGGACAGCCGGCCGGGCTGGGTCTCCAGGATGCCGCGGAGCAGGTCGACCGGCGAGGCCCCGGGCCTGCCGATCGGATGGCGGCCCGTGAGGAGGAGGTAGAGCAGGGCGCCCAGGGCGTAGACGTCCGTGGCCGTGGTCACGCTCTCGCCGGTGACCTGCTCGGGCGCGGCGAACGCCGGTGTGAAGAGGCGCGCCGCGTCCCGCGTCAACTGGGTCAGCGCGGAGGAGGCCCCGGCGTCGTCCCCTTCCAGGAGCTTGGCGATGCCGAAGTCGAGCAGCTTGACCTGGCCTCCCTTCGACACCATGACGTTCGACGGCTTCAGGTCGCGGTGGACGACCAGGTTCGCGTGCGCGTGCGCCACGGCGGCGAGCACGTCGAGGAAGAGCCGCACGCGGGACGGCACGTCGGGCGCGCGCTCGTCGCACCAGCGGTCGATCGGCTCCCCCTCGACGTATTCGAGCACCAGGTACGGCTGGCCGGCCTCGGAGACGCCGGCGTCGAGCAACTGGGCGATGTGGGGGTGTTTCAACCGCGCGAGGATCGTGCCCTCGCGGCGGAAGCGGGAAGCGCCCGCGGCGCCGCCCAGGAGCGCGGGGGAGAGCAGCTTGACCGCCACCGTCCCCTCGAAACGCCCGTCGTTCCGCCGCGCCAGCCAGACGCTGCCCATCCCGCCGGCGCCGAGGGGCCGCACCAGCGCGTAGGCGCCGAAGACCTGGCCCGCGAGCTGGGACTCGGCGAGCAGGTCCTGCGCGTCGTGCTCCAGGTACCGCTCGTCCTGGAGGCCCGGTTCTTCGCCCAGGAGCAGCTCGAGGTCCGCGACGAGCGTGGGATCTTCCGCCGCGAGACCGACGAGATAGCGCCGCCGCGCCTCCCCGGAGAGATCGAGGATCTCGTCGAGGTGGGGGCTGGCGAGCCGCCAGCGCTCGCTCTTCAATTCAGGATCTCCGAGCGCAGCGCGTGACGGAGATAGATCCGCGCCTTGTCCCATTGCCGTTGCACCGTCCGCTCGCTCGACCCCCGGAGGCCGGCGATCTCGGCGAACGTGAAGCCGCAGAAGAACTTGAGATCGACGACGTTCGCGATCTCCGGCTCCACGGCGGCGAGCGCGTCGAGGGCCTGGCTCAGCCGCTCGATCTCCTCGGCGTCGTCTGGAGAGGGCTCGCCCATGTCCTTGCCGTCGAGCGAGGTGAGCTCGAAGCCGCCGCCGCGCTTCCTGGCCTGGCGGCGGCGGAGGCCGTCGATGATCAGGCCGCGCATGACCCGGGCCGCGTAGGTGAAGAAGCGGGCGCGGTCGGGAAAGGCCACCTCGCGCTGCGCGATGTCGAGATAGGCCTCGTGGAGCAGGCTGGTGGCGCCGAGCGAGGCGCCGGGCCCCGAGCGCGCCAGCTCGCGGCGGGCGACCCCGCGAAGCTCCCGGTAGAGCGCCGAGAAGAGCGCCTCGGAGGCCGGGCCGTCGCCGCGAGGGGCGGAAAGCGTCTGTATCGAAAGGGGGTGTTCCATGATCTTCTCCCCGGTAACTGAGGAGGGAACGCTCCGGACGCCTCCTTCCCCTCACGCCATTTCTGGACGAGACCGTGACTCTGTTAGAATCCGAGCCGATTAGCGGCTCAGTTCTTGCTTGCGTGCCCAGGGGACTGCGGTCCTAAGGATGTAACTGGCTTGTCCTATACGATCGAGGTTGATGGCTGATGTCTGGAGAGAATCGAAAGCAGAGTTTCGGAATCGAGTCAGGGGACTCGTCACAAGCAGGAGGCACGCTGGAGCGACTCGAGGCGCTTCGTGAGCCGCTCACCTCTGACATGGCCATCGAGAAGCTGGAACAATTTGAAGCATCCTGGAAGTCCGCCCTGCGGGAGATCATGGCCGCTTCCCTCTCAGGAAGCGAGGCTCGCCGCGTTGCGGCCTTCCAGCGGGACGTCGGTTTATTACCCAAATACAAGAGCTACGCCATCAAGGCGAGCAGTCCGCTGGGCTACTCGGTATTCTTTCAGGAGCCGGGGCAAGGGTTCAGCTTTCAGCAGCATCGCCATCACAAGGTTGAGATCTTTCACGTACTGGATGTCATGCCGGGCGCGTTCGCGCTGATCTGCACGCTCGACGAGTGGAACGCTTTCTACGATAGAGACGCGTTCTCCCGCTGGCTTGAGGGTGCCGATAACCCAACCTATGAGAACTGGAGGATTCCGCTCCGCCCTGGAGACGTCATCTGTCTTCAAGAAACCGGGATCGTCCACACTGTCATCGGCTGTATTCTCGAGGAGTTTGCCACCGTCTCCACCGATATGGTCGACAGGCTGCATGATCAAAACGCGGGAGCGGCGATACCGAAATCCTATTGCAGAGAATTGGCGCTGCAGCTTCTGAGCACGGTTCCATCACCTCCCGACAGCCAGAGCGTTTCCGTTCCGGACCAGCAGCGTCGCCGGCTCGTGCGCCAGGGCTTCATTGGAGGCGATATCGCCACCATCGGCGAAGTTCCTGGTCTTCGGGCGTCGAGAATCCGATTGGAGGCCAAGAGGCGGAGCCCGCTGCAAAAATCCGAAGCGGAAGCCGTGGTCCTGTTCGCTTCTCGGGGGGATGCCCGCCTCGTGCTCGGTACCGAGGCGGAGCTCGCGCGCCAGGATCCACCTGCGCTGGAGCTTCCAAGAGGCACCGCGGCCCTGATTCCGCCGGGTATGAGCTACGAGATCGCCGCCCTTGAGACGGAGGTTGAAATTTCCCTTCACTCCATCCGCCCGGAGGTGGCGCTGACAGAGGGTGCCGCCTGAGCGAGCGGCTCTACCCCTCCGCCAGCACGATGACCTGATCTCCCGCCGCGAAGGTCACCTTTTCCGACTTTTTGGGATTCACCGCGACGCCGTACGCCTTCGCCGCCTCCTTGGAATGGGCGGCGTGGCGGTAGCCGATCGCCACCTCGCCGCGGCGGCGCGCGGCCTCGGCCACGGTGTAGAAATTCACCGCCCGGCCCGGCTCGACGTAGTCGCCCGCCGGCTTGAGATAGATCTCCGAGCCCTCGGGATCGAATAGATCGGCGAAGACGCCGCTCAGCTCCTTGTTCTCCGAGATCTGCGCCAGCATCAGGCTCGTCAGCTTGTTGCTGACGATGAAGTCGTCCGCCTGCGTGACCTCGGCCAGCTCGCGGTTGCGCACGTCCAGCATCTCGGTGACGATGCGGAAATCGTGGTCACCCTTCTCCGCGATGTCGCGCAGGTGGAGCAGGGTGATGAGCGTCCGCGCGTCCGCCGCCTGGATCTCCATGTCGTCGGAATAGCAGAGGATGATGATCTGATCGAAGCTCGCGACGTTGAGCGTGTCGAGCACCCGGCGGTCGGCGGTGTCGGCCTTGCGCACCGTCAGCCGCTGGTTCCGCAGCGAGACCTCCTCCGAGATCGACGTCTCCACGCCGTCGGCGTTGGCCACCAGGATCAGCTCCGAGCCTGGCGCGACGTAGTTGTCGAGCTCCGCCACGATCGCGGCGCCGCGCTGGTTCCAGCCCAGCAGCAGGGTCCTCTCGGGCTGGGGGGGCGTCGGCGTCATCTGCCGGATCGCGCTCTCGTCGATCTCCCCGGCGCGCTCGGAGACCTTCACCGTGTCGTCGTCCTCGGAGACCGCGATCACCTTGTCGCCCTCCCCGATCCGGGTGTCCATGGGCGGGTTGAGCACGATGCGGCCGTCCTTCATGCGCAGGCCCAGGAGCGCCGATTCCTCGTAGGCGACCAGGGCCTCGCCGAAAGTCTTCCCCGCCAGCTTCGGCTCTTCCTGGAAATAGATCTCGTCGCCGCCGAAGTCGAGCAGCTCGGTGTAGACCACCGAGAGGCCCGACTGCCGCGAGGTCTGGACGATGATGCGCGAGATCAGATCGCTGGTGACCACGAGCTGCGCCTCGTCGCGCCCCACCATGCGGGCGACCTCCAGGTTCCGCAACTCCTCGATCTCGGCCACGATGTGGTACGGCTCCGGGCGGCGGTGCGGGTTGTTGGTGATCGCCAGGATCGACTTGATGACCTGCGAGTCGGGCTCCTCGCCCTCGGGCGCCAGGATGATGATGGACCGCGCCGCGTGCGGGTTCACGATCTCGAGGTCGCTCAGGTCGAGCGGCGTGCCGGTGCGGCAGATGATGCGCGTCTTGCCCGTCGCCCCGACCTTGTCGGCGATCTCGTCCTCCATCTCGACCTTGTCCTTCTCGGCGAGGATGACGACCCGCGGCTTCGACCGGTTCTCGTTGGCGAGCACCAGCTCGGAGAGGATGGTGAAGATCTTGGGCGACCAGCCGAGGATCAGCGTGTGGTCGCGCTCCAGCACGAAGGAGCGGCCCTTGCGCAGCTCGGTCAGCTTTTCGTCGATGCCGTTGTTGATGACGCCGATCAGGGCGCTGACGATGAAGATGCCGCCCAGGGTGACGAACAGCATGGTGCCGCGGAACCCCTGTCCGGCGTCGCCGCCCATGGTGCCCGAGTCGAGCGTCCGCATGAGGCTCAGCCACGCGGCCTCGAAGAATCCGGGCTGGTCCTCCCCCGCCGGCGCGATGCCGAAGAGGACCAGCACCAGCGCCGCCACCGCGATAAGCGCTACAGAAGCCAGTGCCAGATAACCGATGAGAGCGACCGCTCCCCGGGACATACTATTGTCGAACGCATACCGAAGCCGGTCGGTGAAGCGCACCTCGCGCATGAACTGAACCTCCAAAGCAGGAAAGATGTATGCCCGGAGAATAGCACAGGAGGATGGCGGGGAGGGGGTGAGGGACACGGGGACGACGGCCAGAGCTGGCGCCGGACCCGCCGCCGGAATTCCCTGGGACCGCCGGCGTCCCCGCCGGCCCGCCAGTCCTGGCGGTCCAGCCGCGAAGAGAATTTTGTTGCAGATCTGCGCCGATTTGTTGCAGGCCCACCTTGGTTTGTTGCAGGTCAGCCGCGGGGGACGATCCGCCAACGCTGATTTGTTGCAGACCCGCGTTGGCGGATCAACCGCCAAGCTTCCAGCGTCAACCGCGAAGGTTGGCGGGTCAACCGTGAAGCTTCCCGTGTCAACCGCGAAGCTTCCCGCGTCAACCGCGAAGCTTCCCGCGTCAACCGCGAAGCTTCCCGCGTCAACCGCGAAGCTTCCCGCGTCACCCGCGAAGCTTCCCGTGTCAACCGCGAAGCTTCCCGGTTGCCCCTCGAAGGTTCCCGGTTGACCCGCGAAGCTTCCCGGGTGAACCGCGAAGGTTCCAGGTTGACCCTCGAAGGTTCCCGGTTGCCCCGCGAAGCTTCCGGGTTGCCCCGCGAAGCTTCCCGGTTGACCCGCGAAACTTCCCGGTTGAACCGCGAAGGTTCCGGGTTGACCCTCGAAGCTTCCCGTGTCAACCGCGAAGGTTGGCGGGTCTCCCGCCAACGGGGGGTGTTCTGAAACGGGCAGGGTCGTCTACCGCCCTCCCGGCAGGGTGGCCCCCTCAGACGCAATACGAATAGAAATACCGGATACAGGTGGTCTGCTGGCCGGTATGCTGATTCGTGCAGGGTTCGAAGGCCTCGTTACAGGTGCAACTGCAGTACGTGACGGCCTGCGCCGGAGCGGGCGACAACCAGGCCACCAGGGAGAGAGCGACAGCGAGTCCAAGGATTCTCAGACGCATTTCGGTCTCCTTTCGGAAGGACAGCGGTTTGCTTCAGACTATGCGCAGGGGACGATACCACCCCTTTTTGCTAGACTCCAGCCATCTTTCCAAGGAGATTCGGGATGGAGATCGCAAGCTCGCAGATCGAAGCCTTCGTGCTCTCGATCCAGAAGTAAGCGGTCTGGAGTCTCCAGCAGAACCGGCCCAAAGGGCCGGGAGAAATAGCCCAGGGATGAGGCCGAAGGCCGATTCCCTGGGTAAGGAAGGAATCATCAGTGTTCCAGCGGCCTGAAGGGCCGCGAGAAGCTGGGCTGGATCGAAGTTGAGCCGTGTGGCCTACCGTAGCGTCTCTTTCGCGGCAGCCTTCCGTTGCAGTTCTTTGTTGTGCTGGGCCACCCGACGCAGCTCACTTTCCAGCCGCTCGTAATCCCCAAGGTGCGCGCGCATGAGGCTCTTCCATAGCTTCCCGTGGTTGGGGGCGTGGGAGTGGAGGAGCTCGTGGGCGATGACGTAATCCTGTAGCTCCTCCCGCAGCTCCAGCAGAAGGGAGTCGAACGTCAACCTGCCGGTGGTGGAGTACGATGCCCACTTCGTCGACATTGAGCGCACTGAGATGGACGTCACTTGCGCACCGAGCTTCTCCGCCCAACCGCGGACGCGTCTCTTGAACTCGGCTTTGCCGGTAATCGTGTCACTCATCGGATCAGTTGGCCGTCGGCTTGTCCAAGCGTGAGAAGAGTTTGTCGACGATTCGCGCCACTTCTTCGAGATCGTCTACTTCCGCGTACACGGCGAAGGTCACAGCTTTGCGCAACTCTCGAAGCTCGGCCTCGCTTTCGAGCCAGTTCGGATGCTCCACGAACGCCTTGGCGATCTTCCCACTCACAGACTCCGCATCCTTGACACCAATGTCCTGCATCGCGGCGAACACGAAGAAGCGCAGCGAGTCGTAACCCTTGGCGGCCTGCTCCTTCTTCCGCTCCTCGTTCCGGCTGATCTCGGCAAGCAGTTCGTCCAGCGCCTCCCGCGTTGTCGTCTGCCGCTCCTCGTAGCGCTCCTGGATCTGTTTCGCTCGTTCCGCCATCGCGATCAGGAAGGGATCCCCCGATTGTTCTTCCGCCGCTTTCTCGATGCTCTTGATCAGGTTGATGACCTTCGTCGTGTCGCCGCCGTGCTTTTCCTGGATCAGGTCGATGGTCCGGGCGTCGATAGCGATGAAGTCGTTGACGGCGGCGATGGGACTGGACATCACGTGCTTCCGAACCAACTCGCTCGTCTTCCGTTGGAACGCCCTGTCTACATAGACCTGCTTCCTGTAAGCCCCCGCCACCGTATGGTAGATGGAGGCCAGAGAGGTGTAATCATCGATGTAGGGGCGCAGGAACGCGTCCGGAGAGATGATCTCGTAGAGCATCTCCAGCTCCTTGAACTCCTTGAAAAACTCCTTGCGGCGATCCTTGTCGCGGAAGTGCTCGATCAGGTCGTTCACGTCCCTATCGTCGAAGTCGTGCGTGATGAGCTTCAGATAGGACGGAACCTTTTGCTCCATCTTGTTCTTGAACAGGACCTTGAGCAGCCCCAGGTCCTTCACGATCGCGTTGATCTCGTCGCTGTCGAACGCAAGCGCCTTCTCCAGCTTGTCGAAGATGCCGATGAAGTCGAGCACGAAACCGTGCGGTTTCCGCGTCTCGCGTCCGTCCCCCTCGTCCACCTCGTAAGGCCGGTTGACGCGCGCGATCGCCTGGAGCAGCGTATGGTCGCGCATCGGCTTGTCGAGATACATGGCGTACAGCACGGGCGCGTCGTATCCCGTGAGCAGCTTCTCCGTGACGATCAGGATCTTGGGAAGCTTGCCGGATTTCGCGAAGTCCTTGCGGACCTGCTTCTCCTTCTTCTCGTCGATGTGGTGGGCCTTGAGCTCCGCCGTGTCGTTGTTGTTGCCGGTGTAGACGACTTCCGAGTACTCGGGCGGCAGGTACTTGTCGAGCGCCGCCTTGTACTTCGCGCACGCCGGGCGGTCCACGCCCACGAGAAACGCTTTGTAGCCCAGCGGCTCGACATTCTTCACGTAGTGCTCAGCCACGTACTTCGCGATTTTGTCCACCCGCTCGTCGCCTTTGAGGAAGTTCTTGAGATTCACCGCGCGGTCGAGGATCTTGTTCAGCTCCTCGATGTCCGTGACCCCCTCGGTCTCGGCGACCGACCAGAACTCCCTCTCCATCAACTCCGGGCTGGCGAGCATCTCGTTGGGGGCGAGGTTGTAGTACAAGGGCAGCGTCGTGCCGTCCTCGATGCTCTCACGGATGGAGTATTTGTGCGTGTACCCGCCCGCATCGGCGGTGCCGAAGGTCTTGAACGTTCCCTTGCCGTACGCGGTCTTGTCCACCGGCGTGCCGGTAAAGCCGATGAACACGGCATTGGGAATGCCTGCCATCAGATAGTTGCCCAGATCGCCGCCGGTCGTGCGGTGGGCCTCGTCGATCATCACGAAGATGTTCGGCCGCGTGTTGAGATCCGCCGGCATCCCTTGGAACTTGTGGATCGTGGAGACGACGATGCCCCGGTAGTCGTCCCTCAGCAGCTTGTTCAACTCCTTGATACTGTTTGCGTGCCGGACGTTTCGCAGGCCCAGCGCCGCGAGATTGCGGAGCATCTGGTCTTCGAGCTCGTTGCGGTCGATCAGAACCAGCACGGTCGGTTTGTCCGCGCCCGCCGCTTTGAACAGCAGCTCGGCGGCCTTGATCATCGTGAACGTCTTGCCGCTTCCCTGCGTATGCCACACCAACCCTCGGCGCGCTTCGGGTTTCGGCGGAGCGGTGAGGCATCGTTCCACCACCCGTTCCACAGCCGTGGTCTGATGCTGGCGGAGGATGTACTTCTGCAGCTCCTCGTCTTTCTCCGCGAAGAGAATGTAGTCCTTTAGCAGCGCGAGGACGTGCCCGCGACCGCAGAAGCTCTTAACCTTCGCCTCCAGGTGTCCCTTCTGCTCGTGCTTCCAGTTGAAGATGTTGCGGCGGATCAGGTTCCAAGTGACGCCGTAGGAAAAGCCGATCGCCTCCGTTGCAGTGAAGACCATCTGCGGAACGAACAGCTCCGGCGTCTCGGTGTGGTAACGGCGGATCTGATCGATGCCCAGCGCGATGGCCTCATCCTTGGTCGCGTTCTTGCACTCGATCACCAGCACGGGAATGCCGTTGATGAGGAAGACCACGTCCTCACGCGTGCCGTGCTTGCCGTTGTGGCAGTAAAACTCCTCGGTCACCTCGAAGACGTTGTTCTCGGGATGCTCGTAGTCGATCAGGACGAGGTTCAGCTCGCGTCCCTGTCCCTTGTCATAGAATGTCTTCGTATTGCGCAGATAGCCGAGGAAGTCACGATTGCCTGCGATGTCCGTGTGGAGTCTACGTAGATCGCCGACCAGCGCGCCCGGGCCTTCGGCGTATTTCGGATTTAATCTCCGCACCTGCGCATCGAGGAGATCTTCGAAGTAGGGTGACGCGTCCGCAGCCTGCTCGGCTGGTGTGGCTTTGGAGTGGTCGAACCCCCGTCGCCTCTCTGCCTCGGCACGAGGAACGTACGTCCAGTCGATCTCCCGCGCATAGACGAGGATGCGAGCCTGGACGGTCTTGTGCTCGGCGGGCGTGGTCACGGCGAAGCGGGGTCGAGAGTCGTGAGCAGGTTTGTGCCGAGCAGGATCATTCGCCTTCCCCGCGCGTATAGACCGCTTCGCGCGTGTCATCCAGATCCTCAACGTCCACCATATAGGGGCGCATTTCGGCGAAAATGTCCTCGCTGTCCGGCATCCGCGCCTCCGCCGGTGCCGGCTCTTCCACAAAGACGATGGCCTCGCGTACCTCGCCGGGCATCCGGGCAAGGTTCTCGGCGATTTCCTGCTTTGTTCCTCTGAGCACGCGCGCTTGCATTTTCAACTCCGTAGGATTGCAGGGCAACTACCCAGTTTCTCCTAGCGCACATCTATTTTTACTGAAAACTGCTCCTCAGGCAACCCCATGGCACTGCGGGCCTCCCTCGCCCCGTGGCATGTGGGGTCAGCCGATCTCCTAGGCGCAGGCAAGGAGGCGGGCTTGGATTGTCTTGTGCTCAGCGGGCTTGGGGCCATTTACTCTGCTCCTATGGGCTCCCGCTCAGCTTCTTTGAGTGCAGAGAGGTCGAGATCGTGAACGCGGATTTGGGCAGTCATGAGTTGGTGTAGGAGGGTGCGGAACAGATCTCTGTAGACAGCAGAGCCCTTACGAAGAGTGGTAACCCGACTATGAATCACCCTGAGGACCGCAGAGATCAGTGACTGATCTGAAATTGGAGGCAAGGGTAAGCTCAGGCTTCGAACGTCAGAAACGTTTAGGTGCGGCGTCGTGAGCCCACTAGCGATTGCGAGCATCCGAGTACGCACGTTTGATGAGTAGAAGCTTGCCACCAAGAAATGTGGATCAAGCTTTTGTGAATCAGTGCGGATAAGCATTAGCCTCTGACCGAGACTGGTGCGCATACCTTCCGGAATGACACAGGCTTCGCCAACAGGTGCTTCTCGGCTGAATAGCACGTCTCCAGCCCTAGGCACCGTTCGACGTACACGCTGAGTGTACTCGGCTTCACTTGTGAAATACTCAGGAAAGGGCTCAAACATGCCATCTCGGATGTTGTAGTTGCGCGTGACCCGCACACCTCTAGAGACGAACTTAGGAGTGGTGTGAGGACAGTCGATAATGCTCTCGCACAGGTCACGCAATGCCGCTATGGTCCAACTCTCCGGCACCGGCCCAATCTCGGTCTCCTTCAGCGGCTCACCCCTGGTGCCCTCGGTGAAGAGCTTGTGCATGAGCGCCTTCTTGAGTTCGGTGGTGAGGGCGATCAGCCGTTCCTGTAGCTCGATCGCCCGCTGCACGGTCGACAACACCGCCGCGATCTGCCGTTGCTCATCAATTTCCGGATGTGGGATCAACTTTTCTTTAAGCAGCGTAAAATGACGGTTATAGCCCCGGCTGGGGATATCAAGTGCGAGCACCGCGTGGTAGAAGAACCGCGTGTCGAACAACTCCGGGTTCGGCTTTAGAACCTTCGTGCCATCCGCTCCAAGGACGAAGGGAAAATCCACATATTTGAAGCACCGCGTGTGATCACCGAAGACCACATAAGGTAATCCATCTCGGATGACGCGCTCTGCGTCATCCGTATAACCAGCTACATAGGCTTGTCCTTGATCTACGACGGGGAATCGTCCTGCAGACCGAATGGCCGCCGTGTTGATCTGATTCTCCCGGCCCACTGCATGAGGGATGAGGCATTCTGGAAGCGGAATCCTCTTCCAGGGCATCACCAACTCCCTACCTTCTGAAGTGCCATCCGCAATGCCGCATTAGCCTCTGCCGCCTCGGCATCCAACGTCTGCAACTCCTCCAGAATCTCCGTGATCGGCCGGTGCGTCTCGGCATCTGCTACGTGGATGTAGCGGGAGGGAGAGATGTTATAATCCTCCTTTGCCACCTGCTCGCGCGTGACGATCTTCGCGAACTTCTCCTCTTCCTGCCAAGCCTTGAACGCCGCCGCGATCCGCTCGATGCCCGTGGGAGGGATGAAGTTTTTGGGGTCGCCCTTTTCCACCACCTGGCTGGCGTTCATAAGGAAGAGCTTGCCTTGGCGGTCCTTAGCCTTGTTCCTGTTCAAGAACAGCAGGATGCCCGATGCGCTGGTGTTGTAGAACAAATTTTCGGGCATGTAGATGACACCCTCAATCAGATCCTGCTCAATAAACCACTGACGGACGAATTTTTCCTTGTCTCTATGGGCAGTGCCGCTGCCACGGGAAGCGGCGCCGGTGTCGAGCACGATCGCCGCCCGGCCATTGCCGTTCAACGAGGCGTGGATGTGCTGCGCCCAACCCCAGTCGGCTGACTGCGCGCCGGGGAAACCGGCCCCCTGAGGGAAGCGGCCCAACTCGTCGGCATCGTAGTCCTCTTCCTTGAACCATTTCTGGTTCCACATAGGGTTCGAAACGACGCGGTCGAATGTCTGGAGGCGGTTGCCCACGCGGAACTTGGGGTTCTTGAATGTGTCGCCGATCTCGATCGTCCCTTCCATGTCGTGGATGATCATGTTCATGTTCGCCATGGCCCAGGTGGTGGCGACGTACTCCTGGCCGTGCATCTTCAGCGGCGCATATTTCGGCTGGCTGCGCAGCTTCATCTTTTCGTCCAGCACGTGCTCGCAGGCGATGAGCAGGCCCGCCGAGCCGCAGCACGGGTCGTAGACGCTCATGCCCGGCTCGGGGTCCATGATCAGAGCCATGATCCAGGCGACTTGCGGGGGTGTGAAGAACTCGCCGGCGGACTGACCGCTCCCCTCGGCGAACTTGCGGATGAGGTACTCGTAGCTGCGGCCGATGATGTCGGCCTCGACGTCCTTCAGGCCCAAGCGCTTCTCGCTGATTTTCTCGATGAGGTTGGAGAGGCGGTCGTCGTCAATGTCGCGCTGGCCGTGGGTGGTGGCGTTGAAGTCCATCCGGTCGATGATGCCTTCGAGCGCGGGATTGGCCTTGGCGATATCGTGCAGGTAGGTCGTCAGGCTCTCGCCGATCTTGCCGGCGAGCTTGCGGATGACGGACCAGACGGGCTCCTCCGGGTCCTGAGGCTTGAGCGGCAGGTAGAAACGGACGAGCTTGTGGTCATTTTCGACCAGCTTGAACGCCTTGGCGCGGGAGCCGACCTCCACGGCGATGCGGTCCAGTTCATCGTCGAAGACGTCGCAGAGCCGTTTGGCGAAGATGAGCGGGAGGATGAAGTCCTTGAACTTCGGCGCCTCCTGAGCCCCGCGGATGCTGCACGCGGCGTCCCAAATCCAAGACTCGAGGGACTTCTCTCTACCGTTGCTCGGATCACCCCGGCGGCCAGAGCGTCGGGGTGTAGAGCCGGCCGAGGAGGCACGGGGCGTCCTGGTTGCCTGGCGTTGAGCATTGGACCCCGCGCCGTTTTCCTGCTGGCCCTCTTCCAGAGTCACGCTCTCTCCACCTCGGGGGACGGAATCTTCGCCCTGGGTGCCTGAGGGCGAGGAGTCCCGCCCCACGAGCCGCTCGATGAGCACGGCCTTTTCGCGGCCGGAGTCGTCCAGGTCCAGGGCGCGGCAGATCTCCTTGAGCCGGTTGCGGCTAAGGTCTTCGAGGATGCCGTTCAGCGTGGCCTTTCGGGAGCTCGCCAAGGCGTCGATCAGATTGTCGCGCACCCGGCGATCCCGCACGGACACGTCAAAACGGTCGGCGGCGGCCAGGAGCTCATCGCGTTTCAAGGCTTCCAGAACGTCACGCTTCCTAGGCATAGGGCTCCCGAGAAGGTCCGGCGAGGCCGGACGGGTCCAGCGTTTTCATCGTCAGGACGCGTGGATGATAACGGAGGAGGGCGGGATGCTGAACCCCCCACGCCTCTCGCGGCCTTTCAGGCCGCAGGGTTTGTGGGGCTCCCTGACCCAGGGCGTCGGCCTCCGGCCTCGGCCCTGGGCTATTTCTCCCGGCCCGTTGGGCCGGACTCCGGTGAGCGCCGGTAAGTATACGTTCGACGGCAAGCAGGTCTCCGACCTGGTGGGATGGTCGGCGGAGGCGTTCGCGGCGATGTGGGCGGAGGGAGTCCTGTGAGGGCTTGGTGGTAAGATCCCATCTTCTTCGGATGTGAGCTGATGGGATGTTCCAGAGGAGCTCGAAGGGTATATCCTATCCCCATGAGGCCTGAAGACGTGCGCCGCATGGTGACGGGATGGCAGATTGCCGAGGAGCGAGTGCGCGCAGAGCGCCGCAAGGCGGGGCCTGACACCGCGGAGGCCGTTCAGGGAGCCTTGGCGTTGATGGATCTGTTTGGCGAAATGCACGTCTGGCCCCCTCCTGAGAACGAAGCTCGCCGTCGTGCTAAAGAGCTAGCAAGGGCGCGTTGGGTCCTCGTCCGCAACTTCTACCAAACGCATGGCAAAGCGGCCAAGCCAGAAGATCCGTAAGACTCTTGCCGATCTGACAAAAGCTCTCCAGCGGATCGAAGCCCCCAGCATGGTGATCGGGGGCATCGCGGTCATCGCTCATGGAGTGGCTCCTCAGACCATCGACGTCGACGCAACGATTCTCGCCAGTCGCCTCGATCCCTCCCATATCCTCGCAGCCCTGGCAAGTTGCTCGATCCATCCACGGATACCGGACGTCCTGGAGCTCGCGGAGAGGAGCCAGGTTCTTTTGCTCGTGCATAAGACCACGGGGGTCACCCTGGAAGTCAGCTTCGCGTTTTCCTCCTTCGAGCAGGAGGCTCTGGAGAGGGCCGTCGAGGTTGATTTCGGAGGGGTGAAGATCCCGGTGGCGGTTCCTGAGGATCTCGTGATCTATAAGGCGCTCGCCTGGAGGGACCAGGACCGATACGATATTGAGCAGCTCCTCACGTTGCACGGAGACCGGATCGATCTGGAGAGAGTGCGTGCTTTCGTCCGTGAGTTCTCTCAAATCCTGGGGGCACCTGAACGGGTTTCCGAGTTCGACCGGCTCCTCCACAAAGCCTTGGGTCCTGCCCAATAGCAAGTTCGATGTCCACTCGCCGCTCCCGGCGAGCCGTCAGCCGCCGGGGCCGTGGCGGCCGAAATGGAGCGGTTCCAGGGACAGATCGAGGGCGGGTTCTGCGTCCGGCGCCGGACGCTGGTGGAGAAGGTGGCTTCGCGAATCCCGTCGCCGTTCTTCTCGGTGGACGTCGCTCTCCGGGAGGATGGCGTGTCGAGGGTCGTCGAGATCGGCGATGGGCAGGTGTCCGACCCTGAGAATTGTCCGGGTCGCCTTGGAGAGCGAGCCCGGACCGGCGCAGTCCTGGAATCGGCTTTCGAATCCCGTCCATTCTTCTAAGATAGCCCCCGTGAAGCTCAAACACCGGTGGAGCCTGGGACACAACTAAGCAGTTCGCGTTCGCCAACACCTATCAGGTGGTCAATCCGCACACGTTCCTCACCACCGAGGCGTTCAACACCCGGCGGTTCCGCGCCCTGCTGCCCGATACGCGGCCCATGGACAACGTGGCGCTCTCCTTCGACGCGCCGCAGGAAGACGAGTTCGCTCCCACCCTGGCCTGCTTCCGCTCGCTGTATCCAGGCATCTCGTTCCCGCGCAACGTGGCCCATTACGAGCGCTATCTGACCTTTCGCGGCGTGCCCCGTCCCCAAGGCCGGGATCACCCTCCGGGCCCGCCATGGCGTGTGGATGACGCTGGAATCCTGGTGATCCAGGGGTTCCCCGCCCCTGGATGACAGGGGCGGGGTAGGGAAGAAGAAGGAAAGAGATTGGGTCGAGCTGAGCGGCACGCGCTCAGTCCCCTAGCCCCTGGTCGAGATCGAGCACCTATAGGTGGTGGACCTCGTCGCCAGGACGTCGGGGGGCGGCCCTCAATCGATTTCTTCTCCCTTCTCGTTGTACGTGGGCACCCCCTCCGGATCGGTCTGCAGAGTCCCTGCGATCTGGCGCAATTGATCATCGCTGATCTCTTCCGCCATGCACCGTCTCAGAGTGCGCTTCTTCATTCGGAATCACCTCCTTTCGCTTTCGGGTTCGGTCATCGCGGTTTCATCGACGTGCGGGCTGGCCGTGGCCGTATGAGCCGCGGACGCGGCCCGCATTCGTTCCTCGGCGGCCTGCCGGACCTCTTCGAGGCGGACGACTTCCGTCCCCTGCGCCGGCGCGAGGCCGGCGCGGTCGAGGAGGAACCGGCAGAAGCGGTCGAGCATGGGAATCTTGGGGCACCGATGCTCGACGAACAGGAACTGCCCCGCCGGATTCACTTCGAGGAACACATGGCGCCCGTCGGGCGTCACGATCAGGTCGAAGGCGGCGAAGCAGATCCCCAGGCGCTCCATCAAGGTCCGGCACTTGCGCGCCACCTCGGGCGGCAGCTCGGCGGGCTCGAGGGCCAGGCCGGAAGAGGCCCGCCGCCAGTCCACGGCGGCGCGCGGATCCTCCTGCGAGCGGATGCGCGCGGCGACCGGATCGTCGCCGAGGAAGGTCACGCGCAGCTCGTGGTCCTTGGGGATACGCGCCTGGAAGATCCCCGGGGAAACCTGAATCATGTCGTCCTCGGGGAGGTCCGATTCCTCGATCAGCCGGGTGAACACGGCGGCCATCCCGTCCTCGGTCTTCCAGGAGCCTTGATAAAAGCTTTTGTAGATCGTCTCGCCGCGATGCGCGCGGAGGAATTCGCGGATGCGTTGCGGGTCGTTGCTGCACAACGACGGCGGGATCTCCAGGCCGATCTCGCCGGCCCAGCGCAATTGCAAGGGTTTCAGGATCGCCGTGTGAAGGGGCGCGAGCGGATTCACCCAGACCGCCGAGGGCGCCACCAGGTGCCAGAGGGACCAGGCGAAGTGCTGGCAGTCGCGGGCCGCGGGCTCCCAGTCGGCCGGATGGAGGTCTTGCGGGAGCGCCGGAGCGGCGGGACGGCGGTTCCAGACGGCGTGGAACCGCCGGTCGCGGAGGTCGAGCTCCGGGCCGCGGATCTCGAGATGGAAGTCCGGCCCTTGAGTCCACACCGAGGCGCATTGCCGGACGGGGAAGTCGGCGCCGAACCAGAGGACGGGCTCGACGCCCCAGCGCTCCAGGACCTCGGCGACGGCGAAGGCGTGGAAGTCGCGCGGCTCCGTCAGGATGAGGACCGCGCTCATCCGGCGGCCCTCGGTTCAGTGCTTCCACCGCAGCCTGCGGCGGAGGCGTGAGGTCATCAGCGGCGGCGGGGCGAGGCAGGCATCGGTTTTCCGTTCGTAAGGACCCGCTTAGGATACCATGCCCCGCTCCGCGCGATGCCTATTTCCGCGGTACCTGGGCGACAGCGTCCGCATCGGCCGCATCGGCGTCGACGACGGTGCTGACCGTTCCGCTGACGGCGGAGTTCCCGAACTGGTCCACGGCGCTCGCGATCAGGGTCAAAGTCTCCGGACCGCAAGAGCGGAGGGTCGTCTCGAACTGGGCAACCGTCGCGCCGATCTCCGATTGCGGATCCTGCTGCAGGTCCCTGGTGAAGGGGACGACGAGGATTTCATGGCTCCTGCCGGAGGGTCCGTTCCTCGTGACCTGCAGTTGGGCGTTGTGGTGGATCCCCCCGGGATCGCTCACGGTGATGCGCACGAAAGTTCCGTCCGGCCTGGGCTCGGTCACCAGGGAGACGACGGGCGGCGTGTTGTCCTTCACCACCAGGTTCCGGATGGTGACTTCATAATCGATGATCTCACCGTCGAGATCCTCCACTCCCCAGGTCACGTTGACGACGGCCTGTCCTCCCTCCGGCAGGGGGTCGATCATCCTGACCACGTGCACACCCGAGAACTCCCGTTGCGTGGACTGAAGCGTGAACCTCTCCCCGAGAGCCGGCGCCAGGTAGGTCGTCTGCCAGCCGGGCGGTACAGAGACGCTCTTGACGAAGAAGTTGAGCGGCGCACCGTTGGTCGCGTTCGCCAGATCGGTCGGGTAGGGTATGCGCACCGGAAGCTTCAGGTACTCGGAGGCCGGGTCGGTGTCGGGTACGTGGAAAGCCGTGAAATGCACATTGTGAGCAACGACATTCACCTGTTCCCAGGTACCGTCCGCTTTTTTCTTAAAAATCCTCGTATATTTCGTATCCGGCTTCTTGTCTCGGGTCGCGGGCATCGTCAAGGTGCCGCCCGCCGGTATACTTATGCCTGGACTGGTCGCCTTCGGAAGCTTGTGTTTTGGGTCCTTGGAGTCGGCACTCTCGGATTCCGTACCGGCGGGATGCCATTTTAGATCGCCGATCTTGTCGCCAGCCGCCGTCGCCGGCCAGCTCCAGAAGGCGATGGTCGCCGCGGCGGTATCGGTGTTCTTGACCTCCGTCGTGACCACCCATTCCCCTTTGTTCTTCCCCTCAGTGGCTTTTTCGTCGACCGTGAGTTTGACCTGCCCGGGCTGGGCCATGATCTGTCCGCCCGTCAACCAGAGGCAGAAGCCCAGTGCCGCTGATACAAGAAAGCTCTTCTTGCTCACGCGAAGTCTCCTTTCTCTTATGAGATGGCAATGAACAGCCCATCAAAGAGAGAGGTGCCTGCGCGAGGCAGAACGTGTCAGTAGTGGAAAATGTGGTTATTGCGGCCAGCTAAAATTTCATATTGTTGAGCGTTGCTTTTCCGGCAGTCCGAAGGCTGCGGCCAGCAGCTCGTAGGAGCGCAGCCTCGCCTGATGGCTGTGGAGGGTCGAGGTCACCATGACTTCGTCCACGCCGGTCTCCTCCGCGAGGGCTTCGATCCGGGCGCGGACGGTGGCGGGGCCACCGATGACGTGGAGCGCGCGGTAGCTGTGCAGGGCCGCGCGCTCCTGCGGCGTGTAGGGGTAGGCCTTGGCCTCTTCGGGCGTCGGCAGCGGACCGGGCGAGCCCTGCCGCAGCCGCAGCCAGGTGAGGTCGAGCGTCCAGGCGAGGTGCTCCGCCTGTTCATCGGTCTCGGCGCAGATCACGGAGGTCCCCAGGATTACGTGCGGCTCCGGGAATTGCGCGGACGGCTGGAAGCTCTCCCGGTAGGCCTGGATCGCCGGCTCGGGCGGCGTCGGGCTGAAATGCCGGGCGAAGCTGTAGCCCATGCCCAGCGAGCCGGCGAGCCTGGCGGTGGCGCCGCTGGAGCCCAGCAGCCAGATCGGCGGCAGCTCCACGTCGTCCGGGATGACCCGCACGGACCGGAACGGATGGCCCTCCGGGAAACCCTTGCGGGAGAGCGCCAGCATCTCGGCCAACTGGGCGGGGAACTGCTCGGCGTCGAACGGGCGCAGCGCTTGCGAGGCGACGGGATCGCTGCCCGGCGCGCGGCCGATCCCCAGATTGATGCGGCCGGGATGCAGGGCCTCCAGGGTGTGGAACGCCTCAGCGATGCGGAGCGGCGCGTGGTTGGGCAGCATGATCCCGCCGGATCCCACCTGGATGCTCTCGGTCGCCGACGCCACGTGTCCGATCAGCACCTCGGGCGACGAGCTGGCGACGCTGGGGATGTTGTGGTGCTCGGCGAACCAGTAGCGCGTGTAGGCCAGCCGTTCCGCCAGGCGCGCCAGCTCGGCCGTCCTGCGGAGCGCCTCGGACGGCTTGGTGCCCGATCCCACGGGGGCCAGGTCCAGGACGGAAAGCGGGAGTGTCATGGGGGGAGTGTGTCGCAAAACAGGTGCCGCTGGGGGCCCTCACTCCCCCTGCCCCCTCTCTCCCGACCCCTCCCTCCCGCCCTCACCGGGAGAGAGGGGGGAAGATCTGCGCCCGGAGGGCGCCAAGACATAACCCAGGAATTCATTCCTGGGAATTGGGGGGCGGCCTCCGAGCCGCCGAGCGCCGCATCTCCCCAGCCCAGGCATGAATGCCTGGGCTATGCCCCTGGACCCCTGACGGGGTCCCCCAGCGCGCGCACCACGGCGTCGGCCACCGCCGGCCGGACCTCGCGGATGAGGTTGTTCTCGCGCGTGGGATGCACGCGGTTGGTGAGCAGGATCACGAAGAGGCCGCGCTCGGGGTCCATCCAGAGCGAGGTGCCGGTGAACCCCGTGTGGCCGAACGAGCGGGGGGAGAAGAGCGTGCCGGCGGAGGAGCCTTCGGCGGATTTCGTGTCCCAGCCGAGGGCGCGGTCGGAGCCGGGGATGCCGGCCTTGCGGGTGAACAGCTCCACGGTCTCGCGGGAGACGATGCGGCGGCCCTGGAACGTGCCGCCGTTCAGGAGCATGCGGGCGAAGCGCGCCAGATCGCCGGCCGTGCCGAAGAGCCCGGCGTGGGGAGCGGCGCCGCCCATGGCGAAGGCGTTCTCGTCGTGCACCTCTCCGCGCAGCATCCTGCCGCGCCAGGGATCGTTCTCGGTCGGCGCGATCCGCGGCAGCAGCGCGGCGGGCGGCCGGAACATCGTGTCGCGCATCCCCAGCGGCTCGAACACTCTTGCGCGCACGAACGCCTCCAGCGGCCGGCCGGCCTTCCGCTCCAGGATCTCGCCCAGGAGGACGATCCCGAGGTCGCTGTAAGTGGAGTGGCTGCCGGGCGGGTACGTGAGGTCCATGGCCTGGATGCGCTCGACGAAGGCCTCCCGGCCGCGCAGCTCCTTGTAGAGGGGCGCCACGGCGGCGAGGCCGGAGGAATGGGTGAGCAGGTGGCGCACCGTCACCGCCTCCTTGCCCGTCCCCTGGAACCCCGGCAGGACCTCCCGCACCGGCTGATCCAGATCGAGCCGCCCCTCGTCGACCAGGATCATCGCCATGGTCGTGGTGGCCACCACCTTGGTCAGGCTGGCGAGGTCGTAGAGCGTCCCGGCGGTCACCGGCGGCGCGTCCGCGTCATAGGAGAGGCGGCCGAAGGGATGCAGGTGGACCAGGGAGCCCTTGGGCCCCACCGCCAGGACGCCGCCCGGAAAGGCGCCGCGCTCCCGGAAGGATTCCAGGAGGCGGTCCACCTCCTCGAAAGCGCCGGGACGGGGCGGCGGAGCGACGGGCGGCGGGGTCCGGCAGCCGGCCAGGAGGAGGACGGCGAGGAGCAGGCCGGCGACGAGGGATTTCCGCGGGCGGGTGAGCATCCCGTTCAGGACTAGCCCGTCGCGGGCGGCTTGGTGCTTTGAAAGGCGGCTGCCAAGTTGTTGGCGCTCACCCCTGCATCCGGTGTTTTGGCGTCCGCCGCCGCTAGAGCCTGTTCAGCGGTCATGTATCCCGCGGCCTCGGCCTCGGACTCTTCATCAGCGCCCGGATAATCGATGTCTATACTCTTGATGAGGCTGATAAATTCAGACCATGTATCGGGAGGGATCCCGAGGTTGATCACGCCCCCTTCCTTCTTGATGGCGGGATTCTTGAAACCGAGAGTCCTTTTATAGTCGGCGGGGGCTTGGTTTTCTTCATAAACGTATCTGTCCAGCCACACTCTCAGACGCTTGCTGAGCTTGAAGGTGATCAAGCATTGATAGTCTCTTGGCTTTGAGAATTGGTAGGGGGACGCCGCGGAAATCCACACTTTGTTATTGGATTTTTTCGTGTACAGGTTCGCGAGGTCGAAGTTAGCGTTCTTCACGTGCCTGATGTCCGTCTGATGGTACAGCGCCTCGACCTCCGCCAACTCCGTAAGGAACGTCGCGCGGGTTCTCCTGCCCTTGGTGGAGAAAGAATTCTCAATGCTCGGGATGTCCAGCGGGCCACTCGCATGCTTCGACTCCTCTGCTTCGACCGGGGCTGCGGCTGAGGATGAAGATGAGGAGAGTTGAATGGAAGCTCCATGGAGCCGGCGTCCGTGGATCGGACTCTGACTTGGGGGTCGGTGTTCCACCGGCCGGGCCAGCTTCGCCTGGGTCGCCCGCATCGTCATCGCCGCGACGTGCGGCGCCGGAACCCGTGGGTGGGGACCCGCCGGCCGGGCCTGGAGCACGGCTTGGACATGGGACGCCACGGCGGGCGTCCTCTCGGGCATCTTGGCCTGTGCGGCCCGCGCAAGAGCCGTTTTTACATGCGGCGCCTGCGCTCTGACCGGCGGAACCGCTGGAGGAAGGGACGGCTTCTGGGGCATGTTGCCTCCGTTGCGCCTGCTTGAGGACGGTAGTCTACAGCAGGGCCGGGCACGTTTCCGGCTACTCCCCGCCGCGGCCGTGCCCCTCCTCCCTGCCGTCGGGGTAGACGCCGATCAGGCGCGCGACGCTGCCGCCGGCGTCGCGCTCGAAACGGACCCGGAAGTCGTCGAGGTCGCCCACCAGGAAGCGGTCCTGACCGACGGGCAGGAGCCGCAGCTTCCGCCCCCTTCCCCGCTGGTACCAGAGGGCGCCGTCTTCCACGCTGATCGTGCGCGGGCCATAGGCGCCGGCGTAGGCCTGGAGCTCGGCGGCGGACAGGCTGACGGGCTTGCGGCGGTCTTCCAGGATGCCGCGCGTGAACTCCAAATCCTTCTTGTGTGTAGGGTCGACAGCCTTCTCGGCGATGGCGGACAGGGCGCGGGCGTGCGCCACTTCCAGGGCTTCCGGCGCCGGCACCTTGACGTCCGGCTCGACGCCGGTGCCTTCCCAGTTGGTGCCGGTGATCGGGTTGACCGCCCGGCCGAACGGCAGGCTCATGGTCACGGGGTAGCCCTTGACCTGGTGGCCGTCGACCGGGTGGGCGCCGCCGCCGGTGGTCTCGCCGACGATGGTGGCGCGCTTCAGGTTCTTCAGGTTGTAGGTGAACTCCTCGGCGGCCGAGAAGGTGCGGCCGCTGGTGAGCACGAAGACCGGCACGTCCGGCAGGCGAGCGCCGGGTACCCAGGCGCTGGTCCAGAACTGCTCGGTCTTGTCTCCCTTGCGGACGTAGAAGCTGTTGAGGTGCGTCGGCTCGCGGAACAGATAGCTGGTGAGGAGCTGGATCATGCTCGGAGAGCCGCCGCCGTTGTCGCGCAGGTCGAAGATCAGGGCGTCGCTGCCGGCCAGGAAGCTCATCGCCGCCACCGCGGCGCCGCCGGCCAGCTCGGCCTGCGCGAAGCAGTCGAGCTCGAGGTAGCCGACGTTGCCGGCCAGCCGCTCGACCTTCTGGAAGCAGTAGTTGTCACGGCGCAGCCGGGCCTCGAAGCGCGCCTGCCGCTCCTCCGGGGTCGGCCCTCCCGGCTCGCCGGCGGGCGGCGCGGGATTCCACCCCACACGCAGGTGCAGGTCCTTGCTGACCGACTGCAGGTCCTCCGTCAGCTTTTCGGTGAAGGCGTCGAGCGTCCCGAGGCGGTCGTAGGCGCCGCTCTTGAGCTGCCGCCGCACGTGCTCCTCCATCTTCTTGGCGGTCTCGGGGAAGACGTAGATCTCGTTCAGCGCGGCCGCGATGTCGTCGATGATCGCGGCGCGGTCCTGAGCGTTGACGGCGGGCGGCGCCGGTGGCTGGGCCAGGGCCGGGCCGGCGGCGATGACGGCGAGAGCGAAGACGAAGAAGCGGCGAAACGTTTCTCTCACGATGGGATCTCCTCTACCGGGGTCGTAGAGCTTGTACGGGGAGAGGCGGGCGAGGTTTCACGGCCGTGAGCACGGCGCCCGGGTCCAGCGGGCCGCGAGGGCGAGAAGGATTCGTTTTGGGCTATCATTACCGGCTCTGAAGGAGGACCGCAGATGCTTCGACGTTCCGCTCCGGCGCTGATCGCCGCCCTTTGCGTCACCGCCGGATTGATCGCTTCCCGTCCCGCCGCCGGCCAGGGCTGAGTGCTCATCCGCCAGACCGCGCCCGTGTTTGGCGTGGCCAGAAGGTTGGTCCCCGAGAAGGGGGAGTGGCAGGTGAACATCTCCTATCGGGATCTCGATTCCAACACGCACTACAGCGGCAGCGAGCGCCAGGTCCAGCGCGAGACGCTGGGCACCTATGTCGTCAACACCCAGCAAGCGCTCGACATCGGCATCAACTACACGGTGACCGACCGCCTGAGCTTCTCGCTGGGCATCCCGGTCATCAAGGCCTCCTGGGCGGTGCCGACGCCGATCGCGCCGGCGCCGGGGCCGCGCGCCAAGCAGGAGGCGAGCGGGCTGGGGGACATCATCCTGGGCGGCCGCTACTGGACGTTCGCTCCGGAGAGCCGGCACAACGTCTCGCTCGGGCTGGGGATCAAGGCGCCCACCGGCGAGTACAACGCCACCCAGCGGTATCCGAACATCGACGGCACCAACAACACCGTCAAGGCGGTCGATCAGTCGGTGCAGCCGGGCGACGGCGGCTGGGGCATCCTGTTCGACGTCCAGGCCTTCCGCCAGTACAACATGGTGACGTTCTTCGCTTCCGGCACCTATCTCGCGAACCCGCGCGACACTAACGGCACGCCTTCGATCATCGTCGGCCTGGGCCTCGGCGGCAATCCCACCTTCGCCAATGAAGGGCTGCTGGTCAATTCGGTGCCGGATCAATACCTGGTGCGGATGGGTGCCGTGTGGCCGGTGAGCGACACGGGGGCCGGCCTCAGCCTCGCTTATCGCGTCGAGGGACTGCCGCGCTACGACCTGATCGGCGACAGCCACGGCTGGCGGCGGCCGGGATACGAGATGTTCGTGGAGCCCGGCATCGCGTACTCGAAAGGCGCCTCGACCTTTTCGCTGAACGTGCCGATCGGCTTCTACCGCAACCGTGAGCCGAACCCCTACAGCGGACGGGAAGGGGACGCGACGTTCCCGGACTACATCCTGTTGACGGGATATTCGTACAGGTTCTGACGATGAATCAGGAAGTCCCGCCGGGGGACATGCTCTTCGGCGGGATGGTCCTCGCCATCTTCCTGGTTTTCATCTTCCTGGCCGGCATGCTCATCAGCCGGTTCAAGAACGCGCGCTTCGCGAAGGCCTGGACGCCGCTGGCGCCGCTGATCGGCGGCAAGGTCGTCGAAGACGGCGGCGGCGCGGCCACCAGTTGGCTGACCGGCACCTGGCGCGGGAGGCGGGTGGTCGCGAGCATGACCCCGAACCGGAATCTTTATTCCGGAGAGTCCGGACATCGCTACAACCATTTCGACGTCGCTCTGTTGGACGTGCCCGGAGGGCGGGATTGGAAGATCGAGTACCAGACCGCCATTCTGGGCTTCGGCCAGACCGGCTGGCGGATCGTGACCAGGGACAAGGCGCTGGAAGACCGGCTGAACGCCTCCGGCATCCTGTTCGCCGTTTCCAACTTTGGAAGCCCGGAGATCGCCTACTCCGCGCGCGACGGCAAGCTTCAGTACAGCGACGACGTGACGCCGCAATGGATTCCCACGCCGGAGCGGTTCCAACAGGAGCTGGAGTTGCTGCTGACGCTGGCGAAGGTGAACGAAGAAGTCAATCCGGCCTGAATTGACGACGTGCCTCTCCCTTCCCCCGCTGTCTCCTCGGAAAGTAGATCTCAGATCCGTCCATTAGGGTGACCGCTTTCGGTCGCGATCCGCGTTCGTGTCGATGAGGCGCCTATCTCGGGCGGGACCTTCAAGCAGAGAGGAGGATCTCATGGGAAGCGTTCACGTAGATGTCCTGGTGACGGATCAGGGTGTAGCAGCCAGGAAGAACTTCAAGGAAGCCAAGAAGGAGGACACTGTAACCTGGGAATTCAGGCCTAGCGGAGCGACCTTTGAAGTCCGGTTCAGAGAGTTTCTGCCTCTGGGCAGTCCATTGGACACGGATATTCCCAGGCAACCCCTCCCCCAGCAGAAGCTCTTCTCCGCACCGCTCTCGACAAGCTCAAGCGATGGACAGATCAGCGGAACGATCGACCCGGGTGCGCTGCCAGGCATATATTTCTACGAGATTTTCGATGGTGGTACCGCACCCCTGCCATGGTTGAATCCGATTAGCAATGCGCACAACTTTGGTGGCGTCCAGGTTCCTCCCCCGCAGTAGCCGATCTAACATGGAGACTTGGGCAAGGGCGGCCATCTATGACCCGGATGGTCCCTTGCCCAAGGTGCTCTGGGCGCTGAGAAGTCTCTGGAATTCCGGGTCACCTTTCAAAGAGTTGAACTCGGGGATGGTAAACCATTCCCGCCGTACATCCTTTTTCAGGGTCTGCTGGATGTAGTAGAGGGCTGACAGCCGTTCACCTGAGAGCGTATAGATTTGAGCGGCTTGCTGGAGGATCTGAACATCATCCTGTGTTTTTTTGAGCACCTCTTCAGCAAGACGGGTCGCTTCAACCTTACGTCCCAGGCGTGCGAGGCACTGGGCGTGCAGCATGCGTGTGTGCAGGTCCAGTGGCGTCGAGGTGGCGGCAAGCTCTTCGGCAAGAGTGCGATATAGCCGCCTGGCCTCAGGCAACTTCCCCTGGGCTTCGAGGGCGGTGGCTAAATTGAAACGGTTCATGATGTGATCCGGCGCTAGGGACAGGGCTTGGCGATCAGCGACTTCCGCGGCGGCGTAATCGCCGAGCAGGTAATGAATAAAGGCAAGGTTCGCAAAAGACCGCTGCATCGGCTCCGCCCGCCGGCGGATCAGCTCTGCATAGAGCGTCGCGGCATGCTCCAAGTTCCCGTACAGAATTTCCGTCACCGCCAGCGCTTCCAGCAGGTTTTGGTTGTCTGGCTGTTCTTTGAGCAACTCCTCAACGCGGTGGCGCGCTCTATCGCCCTTGCCAATGCGATATTCCAAAGTCGCCAACTCTACGATCTGAGGCCAGACAGGGCGCCTCCCCGCAACCTTCAGCCGTAAGGGATAAGCGGCTTCGAGCTGGTCTTGAGCCTCCAACAAGTCTGCCTGGGCTCTGGGCACGCGGGCGTCGTCGGGAGCCAGCTTGGAAAGCTGGGTCAGAGTTTCCTGAGCCTTGGGATACCGTTTTCCCGCCATCTCGGCACGGAAGCGAGAGAACAGGAGCCGCGGATCCTCAGGTGCGATCACTTCGGCCTGAGAGGCGTAGCCGAGGGACCGGTCGATGTCCTGCAGTCCACGAGCTACATTCGCCGCCAGCAGGTAGGCTCCGAGGAGATCGGGCGAAGTCCGGAGGAGATTGTCCAACTGCTCAAGCTCCTTGCGCCCTAAGCGCTCGCCATCATTGACCCTGCGTTCGAGCCTGACAAAGACGGCGTAGTCCTCCGGCCTTACCCTGCCTTCTGGAGATCCCAGCCAGAAGCTGCGGCTGGGATAGAGCTGGTACAGGTGGACGCGAATCCCCTCCCTCAGTAGCTGGACGTTTTCGATTCCGGCCTGGACTTCGAAGGGGCCGACTGTTTTTAGGACCACGTCTCCAGGTTGTTGCAGGCGGCGCAATGTCACCCGGCACCAGTCTTCGCGGCAATCCAACAGAGGGACGATCACCTCGTCCGCATCAGCACGCCGCAACGTTTCGACCGAGGAGCCGCTTTTCTCCTCTTTTCCGGGCGGATCGAGCGGCTGCACCTTTTTCAAGGAAATCAAGGCATCGAGGAGGGATTCAACCACATCCAAAGGAACGTAGGCGAGGTCCGGGTGGTTCCCCGCCGAAGTCATAACCGGGCGTAGTATCGCCACCCGCACGGGCGCCGGCCAGAAAAGCATCTTGAGGAAGATCGCGAGGAGAACGCAGATCGGCAGGGCTCCCGCCAGAAGAGCCGCGTTGAACTTCCTTCCTCGCCGCTCAAAGGGTGGCGTCATGACCGGCGGCGTTGATTTCGCCTCCAGATCCGCCAACATCTCGGCGGCATCCGTGTAGCGCTGGGCGGGGTCCTTGGCCAGTGCCTTGGCGACCGTCCGGGCCAGCTCCGGCGACACCTCGGGACGGTGATGGGCGAGCGGCTCGGGCTCGCGGTTCTGGACCGCCGAGAGGATTGCCCGCTCGTCCTCTCCGGGAAAGGGACGGCGCCCGGTGAGCATCTCGTAGAGCAGCACGCCCAAGGCCCAGAGATCGCTGCGGCCATCGACCGGATCGCCGCGCGCCTGCTCGGGCGACATGTAGGCGGGCGTCCCTGGAGAGCTGCCGGTCCGGGTGAGGGTCGTATCGCCCGCGATCTTGGCGATGCCGAAATCCAGGATCTTGACCTTGCCACGGCGGGTCAGCATCACGTTGGCCGGCTTGATGTCGCGGTGCACGATGCCGGCTTCGTGGGCGCGGTCCAGGGCGCGCGCCACCTCGATGGCCACCTGCCGCGCTTCAGCGACCGGCAGCGGTCCTCGCGCCAGCCGTTCCTTGAGGGTTTCGCCCTCGTAGCAGGCCATGACGATGTAGAGCTGGCCGTCGGATTCGCCGATGTCGTAGACGGTGCAGATGTTGGGATCGTCGAGAGCCGAGGCGGCGCGGGCCTCGCGCAGGAAGCGCTCCTTGGCGGCGCGGTCCCGGCTGTACTCGGGTGGCAGCAGCTTGATGGCCACCTTGCGCCGGAGCCGGGCGTCCTCCGCCTCGTAGACCACGCCCATGCCTCCCGCGCCGATCTCGCGGACCAGCCGATAGGGACCGATCTCGCGGTCCGCGGGGGACGTGACCGCGCCGGAGGTGTCCGCCAGGAGCGCGGTGGCGGCTTGGGAGGCAGGTTGGGCCAGAAAGTCTCCCGCCTTCTCATGGGCGGTCAGCAGGGCTTCCATCTGCTCGCGGAGCTCCGGATCGTGACCGCAAGCCTGATCGAGGAAGGCGCGGCGCTCCCCGTCCGGACGCTCGAGGGCTTCGTCCAGCAGATCCTCGATCCGCCGCCAGCGCTCGGGGTCGGTCGGCAGAGGAGGATTCATCCCGCGGCCCGCTCGCTCAGGGCATGGAAGAGGAAGGCGCGGGCCTTGAGCCAGTCCCGCCTCACGGTCCGCTCGGAGGTGCCCAGGGTCTGAGCGGTTTCCTCTTCGGTCAGCCCGGCGAAGAAACGCAGCTCTACGAGACGAACCAGCCGCTCGTTCCTTGCGGCCAGGAAGGTGAGGGCCTCGTCCAGCGCGAGGATTTCGACAGCCTGGAGGGAGGCGTCTTGTCCGCTCCAGCCGGGCCGTTGCTCGTCGAAGGTCATCCGCAGGCCCTCGCCACGCTTCTTGGTCATCCGGCGGCGCGCGGCGTCCACCAGAATGTGGCGCATGGCGGTCCCCGCCACGGAGAGGAAGTGGTTCCGGTCCTGCCAGGTGGCTCCAGCCTGGTCTACCAGCTTGAGATAGGCCTCGTGGACCAGGGCGGTGGTGTCGAGCGTCTGACCCGGAGTCCAGCGGCGGAGCTGCCGGCGGGCCACGGCGCGCAGCTCGTCGTAGACGACGGTCATCAGCCGGTCCATGGCGCCCTTCTCCCCCTGACGGATGGCTGTCAGGAGCTGCGTCACCTCTCCCGGGGCTGTCGGGCTCTGCGTGCTCTGCGGCAACGGCTCCCCGCTTTCCTGTAAATCCTGATGGACAGGAGGTTACCTCCCACCGGGGGAGATTTCAACCCGGGCCTCCGACAGGTGTCCGCCTTTCCGTCCGCTCCGCGTTCATGGGCTGAAGGCGGACCTTGAAAGGAGGACGAGATGAGATACAAGGGTTTAGCTTTTGTCTTTTTGGCTCTTTTTCTCTTTGGTGTTCCATCGGGGGCGCAGGAGTCTGGGGCAAAGGAATCGGAGAAGACGGAATCGGAGGCACAGGAACCCGAGGCACAAGCGTCGGAGGCGCAGGAGCCGGAGAAGCAGGATATGAAATATGAGGATTGGGATAACCTGCTCTTTGAGGATGTTCTCTTGCGGAGTTGTGAAGATCCAACTCTGAAATCCGCCATCGCGCTACCGCAACCCAAGCTGATCCTGGAAACCTCGGAAGAGGGAGACACGAAGGTGAAGGCGCGGATCGGCGTGAGGCTGCCGAAAAGACTCGTTTTAGATCTCGAAGCGACGAGTCCAAGAGACTCGTCCGGGGAGACAACTCTGGCAAGCCTTGATGGGTTGTCCAAAGGGAGTACCGCGAAGCTTGCCCTGTCCTGGTTTATAATCCGTAAGAAAAAATATGATATGGCAATTTGTGAAGTCATAAGAAATATGGACCCCAATCCCCATGAGGCCTTAGGGAAAGACCCCGCAGGCAATCAACAGGATGATCACCCATGTATTCAACAATGGGATTATAAGGATGCTAAAGAGAAAAGCCTTGCAGACGATCTGCGATCACTAGATTCTGCCAAAGAACACCGCCTGAAAAGGCATCTTGACACTGTAATGATGGGACCCTCGGTCACCGCTGTTCTTGAACCTGAGCAATATAAGGCCCTTGCCGAATACTGGCAAAGTAAAATGGGTTCTATTCCAGTCCTTACCGTGGAAGGCAATGCCGAAGAAAAGGAGTTCGAGTTCGTGAATGTCCCTACCATGGCGCTTAGGAAGGAATCTCATACCGACTACAATCTCACCGCCTCGGCCGGAGCCTACTTTTGGGGCGCCTATGGCTCCTTGAACTACCGCATGGGGAATGAATTCAAGAGCGGCCGGACCGCGGATCTGTGTACTCCCCTGGGGTCCAGCGGCCTCCTCGAATGCAAGAACCGGGTCGTCGCCCCGCCGACGAAAGGGACGGCGGAGGAGTTTGAATTGGAGATCCGCAGGTTGTTCGGGAGCTTTGGTGTCGCGGGCCACCTCACCCGTGATCTGCAGGCCAATGTCACGACCGTCGAGGTACCGGTCTATTTTCTCCAAAGCGTGGGCGGTTCCAAGATGGAGCTGAACGGCGGGGTCTCGTTCAAGTGGCAATCGGACACCGACGACTACTCGCTCAGCGTCTTCATCGGCCCTGCTCTCTCGACGGTCCTCAGGATGTTCAGCCCAGGAGGGGGAAGAAGCCCGCCGCCCGCCTTCCGGGACAGGCGGTGAGCCGGCGCAACGTTCCGACAGCCCCAAAAGCGGCCGCAGAGCTTCCGGGGCGGTTTTTTAGCTTGAAAAATCGTCGCGGAGCTTCCGGCGCGGTTTTTTAGCCTAAAAAATCGTCGCGGAGCTTCCGGGGCGGTTTTTAATCTTCCGGCGCGGCTTTTAATGCTCCGGGGCGGCTTTTAAGCTTCCGGAGAGGTTTTTAAGCTTCCGGGGCCGGTTTTAATGTTCCGGAGAGGTTTTTAATGCTCCGGAGCCGTTTTTTACGCTCCGCGGGCGTCCCGGAAGCTCCGCCGCGATCCCGCAGCCTCCCCGAGGGCTCCGTCGCTATGGAGAGGCTTCAGCGGTGATCGCGGGCGGCCCGCAACGCGGAGAGTAGGTGTCACCCTCTTAGTTAGTTCCTGTCCAGAAATGGTCTTTTTCCGCGCGGCCTCCTGCGGCATTGAAGCTCATGCTGGATGATTCTGGGAGCTTCGTGGGGACTGGGGGGGCGGATGTAAAGCGGCCCACGGGATCTTGGGCTCTCTACGAACAGGCGAAGCTCATTCCGCTGGAGCATACCGACATTATTCGCAAAGATAACCGTGAAACCCTGTACGGCCACAAGATCTGCCTGACCGGCGGAGCGTCCTCCATGATCCTTGATTGCAAGGTGCTGGAAGGGAATCCTGCGGACTCTACCTTGGCCAAGACGATGGTAGATCGGCAAGTCGAGATTTTCTCTCGCCCTCCCCGGCAGATCGTTTTCGATGGTGGCTTTGCCTCCAAGATGAACTTGAGCGACCTCAAAGCCGCCGGGGTCCAAGATTTCGCGTTCTCCAAGGGGCGGGGATTGGAGATCAGCGACATGGTCAAAAGCAGTTGGGTGTTCAAGCGGCTGCGGGACTTTCGTGCCGGAATCGAAGGCAACATCTCGTTCTAAAACGGATCTTCGGGCTGGATCGCTGCACCTGGAAATCATGGTCGTCGTTCCAGAGCTATGTCTGGGGCTCGATCCTCAGCTTCAACCTCTTGGTCTTTGCCCGTCACCTGCTGAGCTGAGCTCGCGGCCCCCTTCCATTGCCTTTGGGCCGCTGGCAGCAGCGGAATGAGCTTCGCCTGTTCGTAGAGAGCCCAAGATCCCATGGCCCGCTTTACTTCCGCCCCCCCAGTCCCCACGAAGCTCCCAGAATCATCCAGCATGAGCTTCAATGCCGCAGGAGGCCGCGCGGAAAAAGACCATTTCTGGACAGGAACTAGTTAAGGCCGTTCGCCCAGGCCGGCGGATGAGCCGCCCCTGTGGACGCGCCAGCCGCGAACCTTCCGGGGAGAGCCGCAAACCTTCCCGTCTCGAGCGGCAACGATCGCGGGAGAGCCGTGAAGGCTCGCGGATGCGCCGGCAGTCTTCCCGGGCGACGCGCGAGACCTGGCGGATGGGGCGCCACGGGACGCGGCCGGTCCGCCAGCCTTGCGCGGGCAACCGCCTCTCTTGGCGGTTCGTCCGCCCGCGCTCGCTCCTCTTCCGCCAACGTTGCGTGAGCTCGCGCCACGTGAGACAAGGCGTCCGCCAGGCCTGAGCCGGCGTGCGATTTCGCGGTCGCGACGAACTGCTCCAGGAATGTCAGCGCGCCCGCCGGTGCGTCCGACGCCGCAGGAGGATTTCCTCGGGAATCATGGCTCCTCGGCCTCGCCCCGCCCCAAGGTTTCCGGACCGCCGCCAGGATCCGCGCTCCGCCCCTGACGGCCAAGGATCTCTCACTGCTCCCGCTGCTGCTCCGAACCGGCCGTGCTCACCACCGCCGCGAGTCTTCCGGCGACCGCGCGGTCGAGGCCAGCAGATTCGCCCCGAACACCCAATCCGGATCGAAGGTCCGCAACCAGCCCGACTCCTGGCCCGCCTTCATCAGCGGGAATTCGTCCGTCCGCTCTCCTCCGCAGGGGGTTTGTATGGAGGAAGCACCGCAGGAAGTGGAAGTGCAGGAGCCTGGCCAGCCTCAGACCCTCAAGGGGATCCGGAAGAAGCCAGTCATCGAGCGGAGCCGGCCAGAGATGCGGCTCAAGGCGGAGCGGGCGGAGGAGAGGCTCCGGCCGATGCCGGGATGGGATCATCAATCGCACCCGGATGTTTCCCTCGATGGAGGTGGCTTCTCTGTACAGGATCTACGTCCTCAGGCTCGCCGGTAAGGCCGGCATCCCGGTGAGTGCGGAGCTGGCGGAGGACAGCGTGCTCATGACGCTGCGGGCGCGCCGCCGCAAGGGTGATCAGGCGGAGTTCACCGAAGGGCTGCTCGACTTCGCGGAGCTGCTCGGCTGATGCGGCCGGGCGAGCAAGGAGGAGAGAATCCATGCCCACACTGACTGCCTACGCGGACGTTTTTCGAGATTGGGAGGCCATCCTCGGAGCCTGTGTGCGGAATGAGGGGTTGCTGCCGGACATCGGTCCTTTCCGGGACGAGCTGGTGGCGATCCTTCAGGAAGCCAAGGAGATGAAGCTCCTCCAGGAGGATCTGGAGGGGAAGCGGATGTCGGCGACGCAGAAGCTGCAGCAGAGGATCGAAGACCGCCGGGAAGCGAAGCGCAAGCTCCAGGCTTTCGTGATGATCCGTCTGGGCTCCAAGAGCGAGCACCTGTGGCAGTTCGGGATCGCGCCGTTGCGGAAGCGGAGCCGGAAGAAGCCGGAGTTGAAGCCGCCGCCGCAGGAAGGAGGTGAGCCGGCGAAGACGGAAGCGCCGAAGCCGGAGGAGTGACGCGGGAGCGCGTCTTGCCGGACACGCCCCCTGACGTATCCTGACAACCGAAGTACAACCGGGCGATTCGCGAGTGCCCCTCGCGGCGGTTGCGCGAGCAGCGTCTTGGCGCTGAAGGCGCCGCGGGTGTAACCCCTTCCGTCATCGATAGTTTCTTGGCTCTACAGCTATGGTAAGGGCTCACTGGCCGTCTGCGGACGCCGGGCTGTCCCTTTGGTACATGTTTGCGGTAGAGTTATCGAAAGCAGACAAGCAGCTTCGCGGGAGGACCTTACCCAGGGTCTCTTGGTGCTCACCATTCCCGCGTCATTCAAGCCAAGGGAGGTGGACAGGATGCAGGAAGGCCAGATTCTTCGTCAGCTCGAAGCGATCAGCGCCGAGATCGCTGAGGGACAGTCTCGGGAGAACGTCCCTAAGCGAATCGTTGGCGCAATCCACGGGCTCGGATTCGGCCACGTCCGCCTGGATCTGCTGACGACAGACGGCAAGGTCCTTGTCCCGGTGGCGTGGCGAGGCTTCGGGCCTGACAATCTGGGTGAGGTGATGTCGGCCGATTCCGATCCTGACTTCCAGGCCCTCCAGGCCAATCCGGTTCCTCAGGTCGTGTCCGCCCCAGTTCAGCGGGGCTGCGTTCCCGTTCTGCTCCAAGGGAAGGTCATCGGCAAGATCACGGTCGCGGCGCCTTCGACGGGGTCATGTCTCGATGAGGAGAGTCTGGGTCGTGTGATGCCCTTCGCTCATCTGGCGGCCTTGGCCCAGGCGGTTCTCTGGGCCGGCTCTCTGGAGTCGCTCCAGGAGACCACGCGCGCCATCATCGCGGTGCGGGACCGCCACGCCCTGCTGACGACCATCGTCAAGGAGTCGGTCAGACTGCTGGGTGCCAAAAGCGGGGGGCTGTACGAGTACCGGTCCGAGTCGGATGAGCTCGTTGTCATCGCAGATTTCAATCGTCCGCAGCATCTGGACAAGACGCTCAAGCGCGGCGAGGGCCTGGCCGGAAATCTCCTGGGCAGCGGTAAGACTTCCGACTGGACAGCAGACTATAGCACCTATAAGAACCGAGCGAAGACCTACGAAAAGGAAACCTTCGGAGCGGTTCTGGTAGTGCTGCTCGTCTGGGAAGGAAAAGAAATCGGCGCTCTTTATGTAGACGATACGGCAGGGCGCGAGTTCTCGGAAATGGACATCCGCCTTTTGCGGCTCTTTGCCGATCAGGCGGCGATCTGTCTCGCTCAGGCGGACCTGTTCGAGAAGGATCAGCGCAAGCTCCGCCGGCTGGGACTTCTGGCGCAAGTCACTCAGGAAATGGTCGGCAACCTTGATGCTATGTCTTTACGTAAGCGCCTGGAAACAATCGCCAAGTCTGCTGCGGACGTGCTGGAGGCTGAGACCTCGGGTGTCTTTCGAGTCCGTGGCAACGATCTCGTGCTAGAGGCCAGTATCGGACATCAGGGGGAGTTCGAAGCCGGCACAATACGCCTCAAGATTCATAACAAGCCAAAAGGTGGGCTCACAGGTTGGATCGCCCACTCAGGAAGTCTGTTCAATGAACATGGCCCGGCTCTAAAAGAGCATTATGCTTATGCTGGTGAGCACCCTTCCCATACAAAAGACTGCTTCTCTCTGTTGGCGATCCCGCTTAAGAGACAGGTAGAGGGCAAGGAGGAACTGATCGGCCTGCTGCGTGCAGACAACAAGAAGGGATCTGAGGACAAGTCCCGTCCTGATGTTAGATTTACGCAGGAGGATGAGGAAATCCTGACGGTTTTTGCGGATGCTGCGGTGATCGCCATTGAAAGCGCAGAGTTGGTAGACCGCCTTAAGGAGCAAAGAGATCTGCAGGAGCGCTTGATCGCCAGCTCTCCAGACGGCATCATCGCGGTGGACCAGAAAGGCCTCGTAACGGAATTCAACCGGACGGCCGAGGAGATTCTGGGGTATAAGCGGGCGGAAGTGGTCAATCAAGCCGTCTCGCTGCTCTATCACGACGCAAAGGAACCTCGGCGGATCGGTCGGATGCTGCACGAGTCTCCGGACGGCCACGTGCGAGGTTATGAGACCTTCGTCCGCAGCCAGGCTGAGGAACCTATCCCCATCCGGCATTCCTCGACCTGGCTGTTCAATGCCGAGGGGAAGCGGATCGGCAGCGTCGGCTATTTCGAAGACCTTCGCCAGGAACAGGCACTGAAACGCCGTGAGAGTCTGTTGCTACAGGCGAGCAACGTGGTGGCTCAGGAGGAGGCGCTGGACGATGGGCTGCAGAAGCTGGCCAGCATGATGGTGGAGCTCCTCAGGCTTTCATTCTGCTGCATTCTGATCAAGGAGGGAGACGGTGATTCCTTGATCCTGCGGGCGGCGAGCCGAAGGGGAGATCTGGAGTGGAATCCCGGACGGCAACCGATCGAGCTCGCTGACTGGCCGGGCCTACCGGAGTTGCTGCGGCTTGGGGTGCCCGCGGTCAAGGAACGGAGCGATCCCAAGGCTCGTCCAAATCTGGAGAAGCTGGCGCGTACTCTGAAGCTGGCGGCTGACGAAGAAATCCGTTCTCTGCTGGTGGTGCCTCTCAAAATCGGAGACCGGGTGGTGGGGCAACTCGACTTGGGCGATCTGCAGAGAGATGCAAAGGCCGCCTTTCCTTCAGAGGAGACCGAGCTAGTCTCGGCGATCGCCGGGCAGATCACGATACTTGTGGATCGTATGGAACTGTTGGAAAAGCGGACGCGTTTGCTCAATCAACTCGCGATCCTCCATCGCATCAGCGACTACATCCAAGCGGCGGACAAGCTGGAGTGGGTTCTCCTTACTGTACTGACCGGCGTCACAGCGAGTTTCGGCCTAGGCTTCAATCGGGCGATGCTAATGCTGGTGGACGAAACTGGGGAACAGCTTGTGGGGGAGATGGGGGTTGGTGAGCTGGATGAGCAAAGGGCCAGAGCCGTTTGGGAAGAGGACGAGGAAAGAGGCGCTAATGATTTTGAATACTTCCAGCGCTTGCTGGAGAACAGAGAGATCGGCCCGCAGACAACAACAGTTGGCAGGAAGATTGGCGGCCTGCGCATTCCGGCGCAAGGAGATCACCTTTTTGCGGAAGTACTTATTTCCCGGGATTTCCGGCGGATCGGGATCGAGGAATTTAAGAGAGTTCCGCAAGATTTTATCGACACGTTCCATGTGACCACTCCTCTCGCCATTGCCCCTCTGGTCGTGAAGGGACAGGTGATCGGTATCCTGGTGGCAGATAACAAGTTCAACCAAGCGCCGATCAATAGCGAATCTTGCAAGGATTTGATGACCTTCGCTGCGACAGCGGCGGTAGTTATTGACAATCGGCGCCTAATAGATCAGAAGTCTAGATTGTTCGAGCAAATAGAGCGCGCCCGGAAGGCGGCGGAGGTTGTAGCCAAAGTTACCTTACTGGAAGAGCAGGGCAGCACGCTTCAGTCGATTGCTGAGGAGATCCACGGAGCCCTAGATTGCAGCGCAGTTGTTCTATATGAATATGATCAGGACGCCGAAGAGCTTGTTCTTAAGCCCGCTATGTCGGGAGTGAGCCCTTCTGAGGGCTATGTCTCAAACTACAAGCGCGTATATGCCATGGTAGCGAGAGATGAGCGCTATGTTGTTCATGATGTTTCTACTGATGCTATTTTCAAAGATAGCCCTTTTGCGCGGACCTACAATATACAGTCGTTCGTAGCCTTTCCTCTCAAGGCTGCAGGTCGTAGAGTGGGCGTCATGTTCGTCAATTACCATAATGCCCGCCACTTCATGCCTGACGAGTTGGCCAATATGGAGTTATTTGCAAATCAGGCCGCCGTGGCCATCCGGAACGCTCAGCTGCTGGACGAGCATTTGGCTCAACTCGATCAGCAAAAGGCACTCGCCGATCTCTCAAAGGAGTTACTGACAGCTGCTTCGGGTCAGGAGATGATGAATCGAGCAGTGGAATTTGCAGCCAAGGCTCTTAATGCCGAGCTTTGTAATATTGTACTCCCAAACAGGCGAGGCCGGTTGATCTTCAGCGCGGCGGTCGGCTGGCCACGCCGCTTAGTTGAAAAACCATTTGTTCTAAGGCACGGAAAGCGCTCTCAGACAGGCTACACCATCCAGCAGGGTAAGCCGGTGGTTGTCTACGACTATTACGATTATCGACAGATTCCCTTTCATGTACCACGCATTGTCCTACGTGAGAAAGCCCGTTCAGGCCTGAGTGTTCCGATGTTCAGAGAGGGTAGAATCGTTGGTGCGATGCTTGTGCACACGAAGCGTCTACGAAACTTCACCCCAAACGACGAGGTGCTGTTAAGTCTTATTGCAAACCAAACAGCAACCGCCTTGGAGCGGGCGCAACAGTACGATGAAAGCACTCGGAAGGGCGATTACCTTGACTCGCTCTATAAAGCCAGTAAGACGCTTGCCGCTCAAGTCGGCTTGGAGCGGCGACAGATTCTTGAGGAGATCGTGCAGCCGGCAATGGAGAGGATTGTCGGTGTTCAGGGCCCTAAACCAATTTTAGGCACGGTTCAGTCGTACAATGAAGAAAATGATGAGCTCATCTTGGAGAGCGTTTATCCTCGGGACCAATATGCAGATCTGGTAAGCCGCATCGGTGAACGCCGTCCCGTTTCTGGATTGGAAAAGAAAGCAGAGAAGATCGGCGTTGTCGGGCGCGCAGTGCTGACGGGTAAGCCACAACTCATTGATGATGTCGAACGGAGTCGCGATTACATCGTGTATTCCCAGCAGACTCGTTCTGAGCTGGCAGTCCCGTTGCTAGATCGCGGAAAGGTCATTGGGGTATTGAATGTCGAGAGTGACAAGATAGGGGGATTCGATGAGGAGGACCTTGATGCTCTCCAAGCTTTAGCCGAGCTTGTAGTTGTCGCTATCCAGAATTCAGAGGCCCGACGTCTGATCAGCACCCGGACGACTCTGATCTGGATGGGTACTAGCACAGCCGTTAGGCGCCACGAGATGGGGCACTCGGTGGGTAGCGCTCTTGGCGATATATCTCTTCTTAAGAGAGAGTTGCAGAAATCCGGAATCAGTGGCTCGAATATAGATCGCCGTCTGTTGAGCTTGAAAAGGACTGTGAAGAAATTTAAAGAGGAGCGAGCTACTGGCCCATTAGATGACCCATTGGTTTCAATCGCGGTCAACGATGAGTTGATCCGCTCCCGGAAGAAAAGAATTGCGACCGACCAAGGTCGACTGATAAATGTTACTATTAGATGTGAAGTAGAAAATTCGGTGCGGGTCCGCGGTAGCGTTTATTGGCTGCAAAAGGTGCTGGATATTTTGATCAACAATGCAGTGGCGGCTGTTGCAAAAAGCCGCAAGCCTGAAATCGTGCTTGGCAGCGGATTGCGAGAGTCTCTCGTCGAGATCTACGTAAGTGACAATGGAAAGGGTATCCCTAAAGCTTTTCGAGACCGCCTACTCTTTGAGCCAGTTAGGAAGGCTAAAAGTGAGACTGGCTACGGAGTCGGATTGCTCATTGCTCAGTCCATCCTGCAGATCTATAATGGAAGAATCGCTTGGGAAGACCGCGATGGAGGTGGCACAACTATGAAGGTTTCCCTGCCTCTCGAACAGGCACAGACAAATTCTTTGGCCGAGGGGAAGCGCCGAACGGGAGAAATGGCATGAGTGCCGAAAAGCTGGCTATGGTGGTCGACAACGACAAGGGCTGGCGAGAGATCTATTCAGGAGTGCTACAGCAAGAGGGGTACGAGGTCGAGGTATTCAAGTCCGACAAGGAAGCTATTAAATACATGCAAGACCACAGGCCGAATGTGGCTATTGTCCACTTCAAAGAGGATATGCGGCGTTCGCTTTCTTTTATCGCCAAGTGCTCAGGCTTGGATTCCTCCATCTCAATTCTCTACTCAACCTTCTACAAGGGGCCGGACTTGCGTCAACGAGCAATCAAGGCCGGCGCTTTTGCCGTCCTGGATAAGGAGGCTCTCAGCTTCGATAGAGCGGACTTCGGTAGAACTTTAGATCGCGCCTACAACCAGAGCCTTGCACGGCGGCAACATCAGAGTGGAGGGCCCAATGTCTTCGTGTTGATGCCATTCGCCAAGCAGTTTGATAAGCGTTATTTACTAGGCATCAAGGAGCCGCTGGAGGCGGTGAAGATACGGTGCGAGAGGGTGGACCATGTAGTCTTCTCCGGAAACATCATGGAGAAGCTATTTCAATGTATACGGGACGCAACTGTCATCGTTGCCGATATGACGGGAAGGAATCCAAACGTTTTCTACGAAGTTGGCTATGCCCATGCGCTGCAGAAGTCGGTCATACTGCTCATGGAAAAGCCGGAAGAGATCCCCTTTGACCTCAAGCACCAGAAGCATATAATCTACGGTAGGAGCATAGAGCGCTTGAGGACGGAACTCTTGAAGGCGGTTAGCGCTTCGATCAAGGGCCGAGGAGCCAGGGCGAAGAGCGCTTCCGCGAGTCCACGGAGGCTCTCGGCGACGAGATCATAACATGGCGAATCCAAGAATTCTCTTTGCGGACAATGACCGAAAGTTCCGCGGAATCTGGGCTGCCCTGCTGCGCGAGGAAGGTTTTGACGTAAGTGAGACAACCTCTGTGTCTGCCGCGAAGAAAGCTCTGAACAAGGGAGGATATGATCTAGCTATCCTGGATCTACGCCTAGAGCGAGACAACGATCCATCAGATGAAAGCGGGTTGCAAATCGCCGAGGATTACCAAGGCATCCTCCCCATCATCATCTTGAGCGCTGATCCCAACAAGAAGGCGCTCCTATGGGCTTTGCAGGGAGACAGGAGGCGCTCGAACTTTGCCTCGGTCGTGGAAAAGGGACAGGGACCGGAGACGCTGTTCAAGGAGATCCGTAAGGCTATTCCCCCCAAAGTCTTTGTCTCCCATGGCCATGATGAGAATGCCACAGCAGCAGTGGTCAGTTTTCTTGAGAGCGGTGGGGCTCGGCCAGTGATTTTGAAAGAGCAGGCGCGATCCAGCCAGTCGCTTCTCGACCAGTTCGAGAAGCATTCCAACGTGGAGTTCGCTGTCATCCTCGTCACACCCGACGACCACGGTGCTAGTAGAAATGGTGGGGAGCTTCGACCTCGTGCCCGGCAGAACGTTATCTTTGAGCTTGGTTTCTTCCTCGCGAAGCTTGGCCGGAATCGGGTGGTGGCGCTTTGCAAAGAGGAAGAGGTGGAGAGAATAGAACTGCCGTCCAACTACAATGGCGTTCTCTATAGAGAAATGAAGGGAGATTGGAAAATCGAGCTCGCCAGGGATTTAAAAGCGGTTGGCATCGAGCTGGATCTGGTCTAAGAGACCCGCTGAAAAAGAGCCCGCCCCGTCACCGTCTCGATCACCTGATACAACCCGAATTTCGGCATCCGCAGGAAGCCATAGAAGGCCGCGGCGGCCAGGGTTCCCTCGTTCAGCCACTCGCGGAGCCAGAACTCGGCGTGCAGCGGATCGCGCTGCTTCAGTCCCGGACCGTTTTCGATCGCCCAGCGGCGGTTGTAGCGCTCGTGGACTCCCACCGGCGGCGAGAAGATCAGCGGCAGGCCCAGGGCGGAGAAGAAGGTCATCTCGCTCGGCTTGGTCCAGAGGACGTCGGTCTCGGCCAGCAGGGCGTTGAAGCGGGGGAAGTACTCCTCGAGGCTCGACGCGAGGAAGATGTCCACACCCTGGCCGAGATGACCCTCCAGCCCGGCTTCCCGCGTCCACTGGTGGAACTTCGCGGCGATCTCGGGCCGCGCGCCCGCCACCAGCGAGAGGCGCAGGCGGTCCTCTTCGATCAGGGTGCGGACCCCCTTCAGGAGGTCCCGCGCCAGGTCGGCCTGGGCGCCGGCGCCGCCCACGGTGAAGGTCAGGCGCGGCGGCCGGCCCTCCTGGTCCGCGGGAAGGTCGCCCAGGAAGTGGTGGATCTCGCCGCGGGCCTGGTCCCGGAAGACCCCCTTGCGGTCCAGGCGCACGAGCCGGCCCGCCAGGTTCCGGCGCAGCACGGTCAGCTCCGGGCCGCCCACCAGCTCGTGGGGCAGCGGAAAGCCGGTGAACTCGATCTGGTCCCGCGGGACGCCGTAGGACTGCAGGCGGTGGATGGCCCTGTAGCTGGGGGTCAGGTAGAAGATCTTCGAGCGCTCCGGACGCAGCGGCACCCAGGCGCGGTTGATGTCCGCGTCCGTGACCAGGCAGTAGATCTGGCCGCAGCCGTGATGGTCGGAGCTGACGGCCGGCGCGAAGAAGGTGCTGAGCAGGGGGAGGCCGGTGGCCTTGAGGTGGTCCGCCAGGCCGCGCCCCAGGCCCTTTTCGATCAGCCGGTGCAGCGAGCGCACCTGGAAGTTCGGCGCCGAGAGGTCCCGCGCCGGATGGAGGTGCGGGATGTCCGTCAGGGTGTCCAGGGCCGAGCGCAGGGGAGCGCCGAGGATGGGGATCTGCGAGGCCCGCGAGGTCATCTCGTAGAAGCGCCGGGAGGCCCGCCAGAGGCGCAGCTCTTCGGGGGAGACCAGGGGCGGCCGGTCGACGTGGAGGATCTCGGCGTCCAGGACCGAGGCGATGGCGTGAGCGGCCCGCAGATGGCCGTAGCCCATTTCCACGGAGGCGATCACGGGCTTCGGATGCGGCGCCGGATGACGGCTCGGGCCGGGGCGGTCTCGGCGATCTCATCGGGGCGATCAGAGCGCCGACGCCAGCGTGGCGTATCCCACCAATTCGATCAGGGGGAACTGGAGGACCAGCAGCCGCGCCATGGCTCCGGCGAGGGTTCCCACCAGCACGCCGGCGGCCACGTCCAGGGGGTAGTGGGCGCCGAGGTAGACGCGGGAGACGGCGATGCCCGCGGCGAGGATCAGCACCAGGGCTCCCAGGGCGCTGCCCGGTCCCGCGAAGGCCGCCGCGACCGCGAAGGCCACCGCCGTGTGGCCGGAGGGGAAGGAGAAGACGTCCGGGTTCTCGGCCAGGGCCGCGAAGCCGCCGATGCCGCAGTCGGGCCGCTTGCGGCAGCAGAGCCGCTTCAGGGGCAGCGAGACCGCCAGGGCCAGCCCCGCCGCCGTGCCCAGCAGGGCGCAGTAGCGCGGCCCTTCGCCGCCCGCCAGACCCAGGAGGAGGCCCATGACGATCCAACTGCCGGGATCGCCCAGGCGGGTCAGCGACCGCATCAGGCGCGTCATCAGGCGCGACTCCAGGCGGCGCACGCTCAGCAGCACGCGTTGGTCGTAGGCGAGGAGCCGCTGCCACATCAGACCAGTCTCCTCAGCCCTTCCGGAGCCTCGGCGGGCGGCTCGTCGGCCGGGGTGAGCACGCTGCCGGCGTTGACCCGCAGACGGTGGCCGCGCCAGCAGATCGTGCGGCGGAAGAGGCCCACGGCCCAGAGGCCGGCGACGATCAGGTCCTTGACGGGGATCCAGAGCAGCGAGCGCAGCGGCAGGGCCTCGCCCCGCAGGCGGCGGGCCAGCCAGGCGTCGGCGGTGAGCTTGAGGCCGATTCCCATCAGAGCCGCGCTCCCCCAGAGCCGGCCGTCCGGCGTGCCGCCGGCCAGGGCCAGGACCAGCAGGGCCAGCAGGAAGGGGACCGGGTTGAGCAGCGGCTCGCCGAAGTAGGCCGGGTGGAGCCGGCGCCGCATCTGCGACCAGCGCAGGTGGCGCTCGGCGAACTGGGAGACCCGCTTGCGGTGGTGCACGGCGGGCAGGACGTGGTTCGAGAGGGCCACCCGGAAGCCGGCGCAGGTGAAGCGCTGGCCCAGCACGTAGTCCTCGGCGAGGACGTCCTTGACCGCCTCCCAGCCCCCCAGCCGCTCGAAGTCGCTCCGCCGGAAGAGCATGGACTTGCCCACCACCACGGGATGGCCCCAGATCTGGGCCGAGGCCACGGAGGCGGCCACGAAGGAGTTGAAGTGCAGGTTGTCGAACAGGGCGCCCAGGCTCGTCTCGCCCACACCCACGAGGAGGTTGGAGACCAGTCCCACCTTCTCTCCGTCCGATTGTCCCCCGGCTATTTCGGCGGCCAGGGCATGCAGGTAGCCGGGCCGGGCGCGGACGTTGGAGTCGGAAATCAGCAGAAGGTCGTGGCGGGCGTGCCGGGCCATGGCGGCCAGGTTGCGCACCTTGGGATTCCAGCCCAGCGGCGGCGCGCCGCGGACGATCACGATCCGCACGGCGGGGAAGTCCCGGCGCAGGCGCTCGGCGACCTCCAGGGCGGGGTCGGCCGCGTCCTCGGCGCCGAGGATCAGCTCGAAATCGGGGTAGTCCTGCCCGGCCAGGGAGGCGAGGTTGTCGTAGAGGCCTTCGTCGACGCCGCAGAGGGGCTTGAGGACGGAGAGCGGGGGCAGGCGCCCGGAACGGGCCGGCCGGCGGCGCAGGAACAGCAGGGCGCCCGCGGTGGCCAGAAGCGTCACCGCCAGGGAGAGCCCGGCGAGGGCGGCGAGCAGGAGAGTGGCCTTTTCCAAGCGGTCTTTACCCTCAGATCCTTAAAGTCCGCACATAGGGTCGCAGCCGCGGGTGACGGCCGGGTCACGCGGGCGTCAGGAGTGTGCTACAAGGACGGCATGTTCCTCGCCGCGGCCGTCCAGCTCACGTCCACGTCCGATGAAGAGGCCAACTGGGAGAGCGCCCGGTCGCTGATCGAGCGCGCCACCGGTCACGGGGCCCGGTTTGTCGCCACTCCTGAGAATACCAATTATTTGGGTCCCCACGAGGAAAAGGCGCGCCGCGCCGAGCCCCTGGACGGCCGGACCTGCTCCCGTTTCGCCGATCTGGCCCGGCGTCTGGGCATCCATCTGCTGCTGGGATCGTTCAACGAGGCGAGCGGCGAGCCGGGCCGCTGCTACAACACCAGCGTGCTCTTCTCGCCGGACGGGGAGATCCTGGGGACCTATCGCAAGATCCACCTGTTCGACGTCGACGTGCCGGGCGGCGTGCGCTTCGCCGAGTCGGCCACCTGCAAGCCGGGCGAGGCCACGGCGGTGGTGGAGACGCCGCTCGCCCGCTTTGGCCTGACGATCTGCTACGACCTGCGCTTCGGCGAGCTGTACCGGGCGCTGGTGGACCGGGGGGCGGACGTGCTGACGATCCCTTCCGCCTTCACGCTCGCCACGGGCAAGGACCACTGGGAGCCGCTGATCCGGGCGCGGGCGATCGAGACCCAGTGCTGGGTGATCGCCCCGGCCCAGCACGGCCGCCACGACGACGGCGGCCTCCAGCAGACCTGGGGGCACGCGATGATCGTGGATCCCTGGGGAATCCCGGCCGCCACCGCGCCGGACGGCCCCGGCCTGGCCCTGGCGGAGATCGATCTCGACCGGGTGGCCCGGGTGCGGCAGGCGATCCCGGTGGCGCGGCACCGGAGGGCCCGGTCCGGGGCCTTCTGATAGGCTCTCCCCGCATGGCATCCGGTTACCAGCTCTTCAAGCTCTGGCTGCTCGCGGCCGTGCCGCTGACCAAGGACGCGATCCACGTCTACATCGGATTCCTCTGCCTGCTGATCGCGCTGATCGTCTTCCGGCGGCGCCTGAGCTCCTACACGGCGCTGATCCCGGGGCTGGTGGTCTCGATCGTGATGGAGATCTTCGACCTGCGGGACGGCTACAACTGGACGGCGAGCGTCCACGACCTCGTCAACACGAACCTGATGCCGTTCGTGCTGGTGACGTTGGCCAGGCTCCAGACCTTCAACTTCTAGGCATCAGGCGACGGTCTGGGCCCGGGCCTCCCCCCGGCGGTGGGTCTCCGTCAGGAGCTGCGAGAGGACCGCGGGGTCTACGGGCTTGACCAGGTAGCGGTCGAAGCCCGCCTGCAAGGCGCGGCGGCGGTCCTCCGGCTGGCCGTAGCCGGTCATGGCGATCAGCGAGATCTCATCCTCGTCGAGAATGGCGCGGATCTGGCGGGCCACCTCGTTGCCGTCCATGCCCGGCAGGCCGATGTCGATGAGCGCCACCTCGGGCCGCACGGAGAAAGCCAGCTCCAGCCCCTCGGGGCCGGTGCTCGCCACCGAGACCTTGTAGCCCCAGATCTCCAGCAGCTCCCGCAGGGTCTCCCGGCCGTCCGGGTTGTCCTCGACGATCAGCACGTGCAGGCCGCCGGCGGGCCGCTCGGCCGGCCTCTGGGCGGCCGCCGGCTTGCGGAAGATCGCGGGGCGCGCCCCTTCCGCGGCCAGGGGCAGGCGGACGATGAACTCGCTGCCGCGGCCCAGGCCGCCGCTGTGCGCCTCCACCCGGCCGCCGTGCAGATCGGCCAGGCTGCGCACCAGGGGCAGCCCCAGGCCCAGTCCCCCTTCGGACTGCTGGCGCGAGCTCTCCACCTGCGCGAAGGGCTCGAAGATCGTCTGCAGCATCTCCGGCGAGAGGCCGACGCCGGTGTCGCGGATCCGCATTACGGCCTCCTCCCCTTCGGCCCCGACCTCGACCCAGATGCGGCCGCCGCGGGGGGTGTATTTGACGGCGTTCTGGAGCAGGTTGCAGAGCACCTGCTCGAGCCGCACGGAATCGCCCTGGACGACGACCGGCCGCGTCTGCACCGAGAGATCGAGGCCGTTGCTGCGGGCGAGGGCCGACATTCCCAACTCGGAGAGGCAGCGCTCGGCGACCTCGGCGAGGTTCACGTAGCGGCGCTTCAGGATGATCTTGCCCCGGGTCACCCGCGAGACGTCCAGCAGGTCGTCCACCATGCGCACGAGGTGGCGCGTCTGGCGGGTGATGACCTCCCGCTGGTGGACGGCCCGCTCCTCCTGGGAGCCGACCTGGTCCAACACCCAGAGCGAGTTGCGGATGGCGGACAGGGGGTTGCGCAGCTCGTGGCCGAGCATGGCCAGGAACTCGTCCTTGCGGCGGTCCGCGTCGGCCTGCCTTTGCAGCAGGTCGCGGACCTCGTACTGGCGGCGCCGGGCGCGCAGGGCGGCCTTGACGGCGCTCAGCAGCGTGGTGAGCCGCACCGGCCGCTCCAGGACGGTGGCGTTGCCGAGCGGCACCAGCTCTTCCAGGACCCGTTCGCTCGTCTCGCCGCCGTGGGTGAAGACGATCAGCGGCAGGTCCGACCACGGCGGCTGCTGGCCGAGGGCCGTCAGGAGGCTCTCGACGACTTCGGGGGGGAGCGCCTCGTCGGCGACGATCAGCGCTCCCGCGCCGGCCGCGAGTTCCTGGAACAGCGCGGCGGGGTCCTCGCAGGCATGGCCGCGCACGTCCACGGACTCCAGGAGCTTGCAGACCAGCGAGGCGTCACGCCCGGTCGGCGTGAGCACCAGAACACGTTCTTCACGTAGATCCATCTCACGCAACTTCGGCGTCTCCTTCGATAGCGGGTTGGGCGTTGCGCATCAGCGGCTCCGGGTCGCCCAGGTATTCCAGGCGGCCGGTCAGCACGCCCTGGAACTCCCGCAGCTCGCGGCCGACGCGTATGCCGTCGGAGCTCAGACGCAGCTCGCGCACGCTCCGCTCGTGGCTGCCCGTCCGCCGCTTGACCACCGAGATCGCCTGCCGCACCTCCCCGAAGGCCTCGAAGAAACGCAGCAGGACCACCGTGTCGGCCAGGTACGAAAGGTCCAGGGGAGAGTGCAGGGTCTCCCCCAGGATGCCGGCCTGCGCCATGACCAGGATCGTGAGCACGCCCCGTTGATTGAGGTACGAGAGCAGCTCGTGGAGGTGGAGCTCCAGGAAGTGCTCCTCCGGCATGGCGTGCTGGTACCCGTTGAGGCTGTCGATGACGATGATCCGCGTGCCGGCGTCCACCTCGGCCTGGACGTCGGCCGCGAACTCTCCCGGCGAGAGCTCGGCCGGATCGACGCGGCGGATGGCGAGCCGTCCCTCCGCCATCGGCCCGCTGAGGGAAAGGCCCAGGCGTTCCGCCCGGCCCACCCACAGCTCGGCGTTCTCGTCGAAGCTGTAGACCGCGGCGCGTTCCCCCTGGGCCAGGGCGGAGGAGACGTACTGCGCCGAAAGGCTCGATTTGCCCACGCCCGAGGGGCCGAGCAGCATCAGGCTGGAACCCCGGTCGACCGCGCCGCCCAGCAGGGTGTCCAGCTCCGGCAGTCCGCTCGCGAGGGGCGGAGTCTCCTCCCGGCCCAAGTGCGCCGCCACCAGCCGGGGGAAGACCTGCAGGCCCCCGGTGCGGATCTCGTAGTCGTGGTAGCCGTCCACGAACGGGATGCCGCGGACCTTCTGCACGCGCAGCCGGCGCCGCTGCCCGCCGTAGCCCGGCGCGAGCTGCTCCATCGTCACCACCCCGTGGGTGAGGCTCTGGAGCTGGAAGTCGCCGCTGCTGGCGCCGCTGTAGTCGAGCAGCAGCACCGTGCAGCACTGGCCGGTGAAGTAGTGCTTGAGGGCCAGGATCTGCCGCCGGTAGCGCAGCGAGTCGCGGGCCAGCAGGCGCATCTCGGAGAGGGAGTCGAAGACCACGCGGGCGGGACGGACGCGCTCCACCGTGTCCAGCACCGCCCTGGTGGTCTCCGAGAGCTCCACCTCCGAGGGGTGGAACAGCGTATACTGCGAGTCCGCTTTGAGGCTCTCCTCGGCCGTCTGCAGCTCGCAGATCGTGATACCGTCCAGCGACCAGCCGTGAGACTTGGCGACGTCCCGCAGCTCCTCCTCGGTCTCGGAAAGCGTGGCGTACACGCCGGCTTCGCCGGCCTGGAGGCCGGCGAGCAGGAACTGTAAGGCCAGAGTCGTCTTTCCCGCCCCCGGATCTCCTTCCACGAGATACATCCGGTGCTGCGGGAAGCCGCCTCCTATGATCTGGTCCAGGCCCGCGACGCCCGTCGAGGCCCTGAGGAATCCTTGGAACATTTCTTGACTCATCGTCGTCTCCAGAGCAACGCCGTAGGACCGCTCCGGTCCGTCCCGCGGAGGATGGGGTCATCCTTCTGCGGCGGATCTTTTGCGCCTCGATTGCAAACTGGATGCCGGGGCTTCCCCGGGACCCTTTCGCCGGTCCCGGGGAAGGCTGTTTCAGGAGGGAATTACAGGAGGGGGATCAGTGCTCCGCGGGCTCGCCCTTGGGCTGCTCCATGCCGGCCGCGGGGCCGAAGCCGGTCTGGCCCGGACGGTCCGGGATGGTGATCGTCACCTGGCCGATGTTGTTCGCGTAGCTGGCCTCCTCGAAGTTGTGGCAGAGGCCGGTGGCCGGATCGAGCACCCGGCAGGGCTCGCTGCCGGTCGGCGTGTAGGGCGGATTGGCGGTGATCCGGATGATGTAGATGCCCGGCGGCACCGGCGGCTGGCCGTCGCCGCCGTCCAGCACGAAGTACTGCCCGCCCAGGAAGAAGCGGTAGGTGTCCGTCCAGCCGCGGCTGATCCCCTGGTTGCCGGCGTGGTCGAGGTCGCCGCAGCTCCGGTACTGCGGGTTCTTCGGCGCCTGGCCCAGGTAGGCCGGGTTCGGATCGGTGTCCAGCATGCAGAAGCCCGCCTTGGCCGCCTTCCACACCTTGCCCGTCTGCGGATCGATCAGCTCATACAGGGCGTAGTTCCGGAAGTGGAAGTGATGGTGGCAGGAGGCGAGCTCGAACAGGCCGTCGTTGGCTTCCCAATGCACTCTGGGATCGCCTACGTGAAGATCCACGTCGCCCACGTTGGCCGTCTGCACCGTGAAACGGACCAGCTTGCGCAGGCCCGGCTGGACGCCGCCCTCGATCACGCTGCAGAAGTTCGCATCCAACTTCTCCTCCCGCACCACCCACTGCCGCTCCAGGATGTCCGTCCGCACGATCACGTCCGGCTTGCCCTGAGCGTTAGCGTCCGCGCCCAGCGAAAGGCAAGCGCTGAGGGCGAGGCCGGCCGTCATGAACAGTCTCCGTCTCTGCATTTGTAGTCCTCCAATGGAAGTCCACCGCCCGGACTGGGCGGCAGAAGGTGGACAGGGTTCCAAAGTTTAAAGTGCCACGAATTGGCGAAAGCGGTACCCCCTGCGAAAAGACCCGGGGAGAGGGGCCCCTCTCCCCGGACCTCGGGCCTCGGGAAGGATCAGTGCTCCGCGGGCTTGGTCTTGGGCCGCCGGCGCGGCCGCACCGGCTTGATCCCGAACGCCTCCAGCTCCTTCGCCCGGTGTCCGAGCGTACCCTTGACCAGCGCCCGTAGGCGGGACGCCGCCTCGCGGCCCTCGTCCAGCCGCTGATGCAGCCGGTGCGTGGCCTCCTGGGCCGACGCCGCCAGCGCGTTCCGGAAGCCCAACTGGCCGACCGTTTCCACCAAGGCTTTCTCCAGCGCGGCCCGCAACGGCGCCGCCCCGGCGAACCGGCCTTCGACTGTGCTTGCGTACGAACTGTTTCTAGCCATGACACCTCTTCCTTTCTGAAACTCCGGAGCCCATCAGGGGCGCCGGAAGACCGATTCCTCGGTTCGCATCTCCGCCAGCGCGGCGCGGCAGACCGTCGCCGCTCGCCACAGCAGCTCCGACGCCTCCGCCGTCTCCCCCTCGTCCCGCCGCAGCAGCGCCAGATGCCGGCCGTAGAACGCCCGCTCCGGACAGTCCGGCGGACCGGTGAGGAACGCCAGCGCCCGCCGGAACGTCTCCTCCGCCTGCTCCGCCTCGCCGCGCAGACGCCGCGCGTTGGCCGTCAGCACCAGCGCCCGCGCCGTGGAGGCCCGCTCCAGCCAGGGGCTGGCCAGCCATGGACCGGCGAGCGCCAGCGCCAGCTCCGCCTGCCGCTCCGACCCCTCCGGATCGTGCGGCTGCGCCGCCTCGGACTCCTCCAGCGCCGCGCCCGCCAGCAGCAGCTCTTTCAGACCTCGCATCTCGCATCGATGACTCAAATTGATCCTCCTTGGAACAATTCGGCCCGTTCAGCCTCATTCCGAACGAGGCAATTTGATGCTGATCGTCTCACCAACGAATCTAACGACTCACTCTACGCTGGCTGGAGGCTGGGCGTCTAGATCCTAAATCAAGTCCTTGCCGAGGTTACGGACTTCTGGAACCGCTCGCTTTCGGGGGATACTGATCCTGCCTCGTATCGTCGATCGGAAAATCCGCGATTCCGCCCGCGGGTGTCTGAGTTTCGTCCCGGAAGCCGGGTCTTGGCACACGGGCCTTTTCATCTGGAGATTGCCGCGGACGGCCGGCCATGAGGGCTCGGGCGCGATCCGCGGAGGAGAGGAAAAAAGATATGCGCCAGCGCAAGCTTTCTCACGTCATCGTGGCTGGAATCCTCCTGGCTCTTCTGACCCTTCCCGCGCCTGTCCACGCGGCGACGCAAACCCGTGGCACTGTTGAGCTTTGGGACTGGTTGACGGGTGTTTGGGAGCGTGGGATCGCGGCGCTTGTGGTGGGGGATCGCGGGACGGAGAAGGCGGGGCTTGAGGTGGATACGAATGGGCCCCCGGCACCGCAAGGGCATGGTATGGATCCTGATGGAAGCATGACGCCTCTCCAGGGAGCGGGCATCGACCCGAACGGGTAGGCCCGTCAAGCGCGTGGCTGCGCCTTGGTGTCGTCAGAGGAGTGCACAATTGGCTTGCCGTGTGCGAAACTACAGGTCCAATCTAGGAGAACGCTGGTGGAAGAGCGCGTTATGACGATAGAGGGGGAGGACTCGCGCGATCAGCCTTTGCTCCCCCGTGCCTTGGAGCGCCTTCCTCCGCGCGAGTGGGTCCGCTATCGGCAAGCCTGTTCTCTGCTCGCCTCTGGCGGAGGTGTGCACTCCCTTTGCCGAAACGACATGTCCGTAACGGGATTGGGCGTCTACGCAGCGCTTCTTCAGTGGAGTTGGGCTCTCCGCTTGAGTAATCCGAAGGAGATGATTCATCTGGCCGAAGTTGCGGTGGAGGTGGTGCAGGATTTGGACCCCCAGCGCTACGGGGCAGAGCGGGTTGCTGACCTCCAGGCCTGGGCACTGGGCGCCTTGGCGAACGCTTATCGTGTGGCGGACCGCCTGCATCTGGCCGAACGAACCTTCGGCAAGGCTTACGCACTGCGGCAAAAAGGTTCGGACGATCCCTATTTGAAGATACGTCTCCTGGATCTCGAAGCCTCACTCCTGGGAGTACGTCGAGAGTTCGATCTGGCTCTCCGCCGCCTTACGAGTCTTTCCGGTCTCTATCAAGAACTTGGGGATTCTCACCTCGCCGGGCGGGTGCTGATCAAAAAGGCTCTATATACCCACTACAGCGGTGACTCTGAGGAGGCCCTCCGAATCAACGAAGAGGGGATGCAGCGGATCAACTTCCAAAGAGAGCCTAAGCTGTTTATGCAGGCGATCCATAACCACATCCTCTTTTTGGTGGATCTGGGGCGGTTCACCTTGGCGAAAAGAGCCCTCTTCGAGAACCGGCGGAATCTCATCATCTACAAGGATCAGATCTCCGCCTTGCGTCTCCGTGGTATTGAAGGGCAGATCTACTATGGGCTGGGGGAATTGGTTAGCGCAGAGGTTGCTTTCAGCGACGCCAAAGAAGGGCTACTCAAGGAAGAGATGAGCTTTTATGTGGCGTTGGTCTCGCTCGAGCTCGCGATGGTCTTCCTGCGCCAGGGCAGGGTCGAGGACGCGGAGGCGGAAGTGATCGCGGCCCGGGAGATCTTCCTGGCCAACGAGATCTACCGCGAATACCTGGGCTCCTTGATCTACCTCGAAGAGTGCCTCCGGCTGCGCGACGACGCCACCGCCGAGCTGATCGAGGCCACCGTCAGATACCTCCGTCGCCAGGAAATCGAGAAGCCGCCCCGGCGCCGGTGAAGCGACCTCCTCGCGCCCGCCCAGAATGGGCGGAATTTGAATAGCCTGGCGCTTCAGCGCCAAGTCGACGGTCCCCATTTTCCCCATTGTTTTCCGCCCCGAGGGGGCGGTGCCTTTCGCGACGATCTCCCGATCTTGGAACGGTGGGTCCCGCCCATTCAGGGCGGATGGGGGATCTGGTGGGGGCGGGTCCTGGCGCTCAAGCGCCAGGCTATTCAAATTTCGCCCATTCTGGGCGAGCGCTCACCCTGGAGGTTTCCTGGCGAAGGTGTAGAAATACACCGCATGGATCGACGGGGAGGTGCGAGTCGGCCCTCCTCGCCCCAGTTTGAAACCGTGGAGCTACTACCCGCGGTTGTCCCTGAAGGGACGGTTCGGGCGGAGAACAAGAGGTAACAGGGGCGGTGTAGGAATACACCAGGGGGATCGACAAGGAGGATCATCGAGGCCCGCTCTACGCGTTTGGCGATTCATCGCCATCCAGGGGGGTCTGCCTACGCTTTTGGCGATTAATCGCCGTTCGGGGTCTCATGGCGGGAATTCACGCCACTGTCGATCCTGGCGGTGTATTTCTACGCGCCCTCGCTACTTCCAGGTTCCCGTTTGAGCCGTCCCTTCAGGGACAATCGACGGTAGCCCCATGGTTTCAACCTGGGGCGATGGGATCACTCTCCTCTGCCGGGGTCTTCTGGCGCTGGTCTACGCTTTTGGCGATTAATCGCCGTCCAGGGTGGTCCCCGTGGGTTCCGGCCTGGTTGGCGGAGGGAATTCACGCCGCTGTCGGTCCCGGTGATGTATTTCTACGCCTGCCTGCTACTTCCAGGCTCTGGT
>CAVXIV010000024.1:0-32563 GCA_963761805.1 uncultured Acidobacteriota bacterium
CGGTGTGGGTGGGAGGGAGGGGTCGGGAGAGGAGGCCGGGAGGTGAGGGCTCAGGTCAGCTCCTCCTGCAGCCACGCCCGCGCCTTCATCCAGTCGCGCTGGGCCGTGCGCAGCGAGACCCCCATCGCCGCCGCCGTCTCCTCCTCCGAGAGGCCGGCGAAAAAGCGGCATTCCACCACCTGGGCCAGACGCGGATTCTTCTCCCCCAGACGCGAGAGGGCCGCGTCCAGGGCCACCAGCCACTCCGCCTGACCGTCGATGGAGACGATCCCTTCATCCAGAGTGGTCTGCACGCTGCCGCCGCCCCGCTTGGCCGCGCCCCGGCGACGGGCGTAGGTCACCACCACCTGGCGCATCGCCCGGGCGGCCACACCCAGGAAATGGCTACGGTCCTGCCAGTCCACCCGGCTGCCGTCCACCAGCTTCAGATAGGACTCGTGGACCAGAGCGGTGGTGTCGAGGACGCGGTCCGGGTTGCCCCGGCCGAGCTGGCGCCGGGCGATCCGCCGCAGGTCGTTGTACACCAGGGGCACGAGCCGGTCGAAGGCGGCGCGGTCGCCGTCCTTGTAGGCCAGCAGCAGCTCGGTCACGTCCCCTGTCCCGTGCATAGGCAGTACGGAAATCCTGCGTATTGTAAGCGGATCAGGCTCGGGCCGGCCGCGCGCCCGGCCAGGGTTCGGGAGGATCGTCGGGCATTTCCTTCGAGAAGGTCTCCGTCTGGTACAGCCGGAATCCCCGCGCCTGGTAGTTCGTGAGCGACGCCGGACCGTCGAGCGAGCAGGTGTGCACCCAGACGCGGGACGCGCCCATCGCCCAGGCCCGCTCGATGGCGGCGGTCAGCAACGCGCCCCCGAGACCGCGGCCGATGAAGCTCGGCAGCAGTCCGAAGTAGACCAGCTCCACATGGTCCCCCGGCTGCCGCTCCAGCTCAAAATAGCCGGCCGGAGTCCCCTCGACGTAGCCCACCCAGGTCTCCACCTCCGGCCGTTCCAGCCACGCCAGCCATCGCTCGTAGGTCCAGCCCAGCCGGTCGGTCCAGAACCAGTCGCCGCCCACGGCGGTGTACAGGAAACGATTCAGCTCCGGAGAGGGGATGCGGGCCTGGCGGATCTCGAGGTCGTCCGCGAGACGGCCGGGATGGAGATCTTCCGGGGAGGTCATCTCCAGGTAATAGATCTCCACCTCGCGCCTCATGCGATCCTCAGCACCTTGGCGCCGCGGATCTTCCTCTCCTTCAGCTCCCGCAGAGCCTGGTTCGCCTCCTCCAGGGGGTATTCCTGGACCTCCGGACGGATGGGGATCTCGGCCGCCAGCTTCAGGAATTCGCGGACGTCGCTGCGGGCCACGTTGGCGACGCTCTTGATCTCCTTCTCCATCCACAGGTGGGCGCGATAGTCGAGGCGCAGCAAAGCCTCCTTGTCCCGCTCCTCCTTGCGGATGGCGTTGATCACGAGCCGTCCTTCCGGTTCCAGGTTCTTCAGGGCTTCCACGACAGGGCTCCACGCCGGCGTCGTATCGATGACGGCCGCGAGCTTCTCCGGTGATTCCTCCAGGGTGTCTCCGGCCCAAGCGGCCCCCAACTCCCGCGCGAAGCTCCTCTCCCCCTCGCTGCGCGCGAAGACGAAGACCCTGGTTCTCGGGAAACGATGCCTGACCATCTGGAGGACGAGGTGGGCGGAAGCGCCGAAACCGGTCAGCCCCAGATTCTCGCCGTCCGCAAGCCCCGTCTGCGCCAGGGACCGGTAGCCGATCGCCCCCGCGCAGAGGAGAGGCGCCGCCTCCGCGTCAGAAAACACGTCCGGAATTGGATGAGCGAACGCCTCGCGCACCGTCATGTACTCCGCATATCCGCCGTGGGCATCCCTACCCGTCGCTTCAAAGAACGGGCAGAGGTTCTCGTTCCCCTCAAGGCAGAACCGGCATCGCCCGCACGCCGAGAAGATCCACGCGACACCCACCCGGTCGCCGATCCGCAGGGCGCCGCCTGCCCCAGGTCCGAGAGCCTCGACTGTACCGATCGCTTGATGTCCAAGAACGATTGGGAGACGGGGTGGAGGCGTCCGTCCCTCGATCTCGTCCAGCTCGGTGTGACAGACCCCGCACGCGGAGACCTTGACCAGGACCTCGCCCTTCTCCGGGGACCGGGACGGGCAGATCGGCCAGTTTCAAGGGGGTGGGGTTCTCCTCCAGGCTGGCGAGGGCGCGGAGGATCATGGCTCGCATGGCGAGGGGGGACTGTACCACCCCACCGTATAGCCCCTCCCTCACCCAACGGACGGCGCGCGCCTCCGCCCTCTGCGCTACCTTCTAGACGCGAGTATCAAGGAGGTCCCATGAGCACGATGCAGATCACTTTCCCCGGCGGCGTGGCCGTGGACGCCCAGTTCCGCGACCTGACCGTCCACACCGACCAGCGCGTGGGCCACGGCGGCGAGGGCACCGGACCGGAACCCTTCGAGCTGTTCCTGGCCTCCCTCGGCACCTGCGCCGGCCTGTACGCGTTGCGGTTTTGTCAGCAACGGGAGATCGACACCACCGGCCTTGGCCTGACCCTCACGACCGAGAAGGATCCCAGCGGCACCCGCGTGGGAACCGTACGTCTGGAGATTCAGCTCCCTCTGGGGTTCCCGGACAAGTACCGGGATGCGATCGTTCGCGCGGCCGACCAGTGCGCGGTCAAGCGGCACATCGTGGAGCCGCCGAGCTTTGAGGTGATGGCGGTGACGGCGGGACGAGAGCAGCTCGCGGCGGTGTAGAGCAACCGGTCCCTACGAGCAAACCGCCTGTATATACAATAGCTTGGCCATAAGGGTCTTCTCGCCTAACCCCAGAGCCTCGCCGAGAGGGATGATTTCGCTCAAGATTTCCTTCACTGGTTCCCAGTGTCGGAACCGAGCATAGGCCTGGGCCAGATCAAACGAGACGAGAAAAACTTCGACTCCCATCTGGCGGTCCAGGAAGACCTCGCGCACTTCGCCCAGGGCCCTTTCAACCTCAGAGAGATCGCCAAGATCTCTTGCGATCAGTCCTTCCAGCCAGCGGAGTCGGACCCGATCCATTTGCTCCTGATACAGGTGCCGGCTCTGTTCGAGAGACGCCCTGGCTTCCATAGCGGCTCCGGTATGAGTCAAAGCACAGATCAAGTTGTGTTTGCCCGCGAGTACCAACCGGGCGTCACTCTGTGGATCGATTTTCTCAAGACCGGCCTGAGTCGTCTGGATCGCCGCTCTGTAAAGGCCTTGATAACATAGAATCATGCCCTTCCTGATCAACCCCGCCCCTTCCCGATGATGATCATGTGCTCTGCGGCAGAGAGCGATAGACCGGTTCGAAAGCTTGGCCGCCTCATCATAGAGACTCTGTGCGATTCGCAGGGAAGAGGTGAAGCCGAGGATCTCGGTTGCTGTCAGCATATCCTCGGATTGCGCATGATGGAACCAAGCTTGCTGGAGGGCTCGCTCCGACCTCCAAAGATCAGAGTTGATTCGTAAGGAGTTGCCCAGATATCCCCAGGCCAGGGCCCGAGCATCCTCAACCAGACACGATCCATAACGCCCCGCATCGAGGTGCAATGCCACCTCGACCGCCAGACGCGCCATTTCCCCCGCTTCGGTCGGATCTGAGGACCACGTTGCCTGGCTGCGGCAGCGCAGAAATTGGCTGAGTTGCAGAGTGCGGAACCTTTCTTCGGCCACAACCTTCCGCCGACGCTCGGAAGGGGGCTCTTGCATCAACTGCGCGAACAGATCCTCCACATCCCGCGCCTCCTCAAGGACACTGGCCAGCCGGTCCGCCGCCCTGCTGGCAGCGTCTTCAAACGCTTCGTCGTAACTGGGCTGCAGCCAGGAATCCGACAGTTGGAGCGCTACCTCCTCGGAGATCTCGTCCGCCCGATCCCGGCACTCCCAACAGACCGCGAGGTGCCGGTCAATCAGCCGAGCGTCCTCGGAAGCCAACTGTCCGCTGATGAATTTCTTCAGGGTCTCCCGATCCGGATGTTCCCTCATGGCTCCGACCTCCAATGGAGCTTAAGAGAAAATTCTATCAGTAAAGTGGGGAGAACGGCGGGGCACCCCGCGCCGCCTGCTCGTACTTCCAAAGCTTCCGCCAGGTTCCTGCTGCTACACTCTTCGACTTTGCCGAGGAGCAAGCGATGGAAGAAGTCTTTCTTGGCTGGGACGTAGGGGCCTGGCATTGTGAGTCGGGAGACAGCCGGGACGCCCTTTGCGCCCTGATCCAGGATTCCCACGGGGAACCGGTCCTCACCGGGCGCCCGTGGAGGGGCAACCTGCGGAAGATCCTTAACGATCGTGAGGGCCCGGAGTTGGTGGACGCGATGCTGGGCCTTCTGAAGATCCAGCCGCTCTCCGAGGGTTCGGTGACCGTGGCGATCGACACCCCCCTGGGATGGCCCGCCGCGTTCCTGGACCTGCTCCTGCACCGGCGCCTCCCCGGCTCGATTCCGGAGATTCAGCATAAGAACAACATCCTGTTCCGGCGGACCGACCAGATCCTGGTCGCGAACGGCCATCGGCCTCTGTCCGTCGTCCAGGACCTGATCAGCAGCGCCTCTACGAAGGGGATGTTCTTCCTGGAAAGGGCCAGGCTTACGCAGACCGAGCCGGGGATCTGGAGAGGCGTCGAGGAGCCCAGACCCTTACGGGTCACCGCGATCGAGACGTACCCGGCGCCGTGCAAGAAGGGGCAGTTGTTCGAGGCCGCGGTCGCCGAGATCGCCCAGGCCGAGGACTTCCGCAAGGTGTGCGAGAAAAGAAGGCACGTCGAAGCCGACGTGAAGGACGCCCTCTACTGCGCCCTGGTCGCCTTCGAGTTCGCTCATCGCAGAGAGGGGTTGTTGTCGCCGGACTCGGCCGATGATCCGGTGCCGGCCGAGGAAGGCTGGATCTGGATCCCCAGGGAGTGCTATCCCAAGGTCTCCGGCCCGCGGGGGTGACGGCCTACGGCGGACAGGCGGCCACCGCCACCTCGCAGACGTGGTCCTGTGTAGAATTCACCGCTCCATGATCGAAGCCATTCTCTTCGACTGCGACGGCGTCATCCTCGACAGCGAGGACACCTGGAGCCTCTGCGAGGCGGAGTTCCTGCTGCGCCGGGGGCTCGTCTTCGACTCCGAGCGCACCAAGCCCCTCATCACCGGGCTCGGGGCGATGGACAGCCTGCGGCTGCTGCAGGAGCAGTACGGCTTCGCAGGCGACCTGGACGCCCTGGCGCGGGAGCGGAGCGAGATCATCCGCGAGATGTTCGCCCGCGAAATCCGGTTTACGGCGGGATTCCCGGAGTTCTTCCGGGAGCGGGTCCAGGGCCGGTTCAAGACCTGCATCGCCACCTCGATGTCCGAAGAGATCTTCGCCGTCGTGGACCGGAAGCTCGGGCTCTCCCAGCTCTTCGACGGCCGTGTCTACTTCCCCTCCCATGTAGGGGGCCGCGCCAAGCCGGAGCCGGACCTCTTCCTCTATGCCGCCGCCCGGTTGGAATCGGCGCCGGAACGCTGTATGGTCCTGGAGGACTCCCCGCGGGGGATCGAAGCCGCGCGGCGCGCCGGCATGACGGTGGTCGGGCTCGCCACCACCCACGGCAGGGAGATGCTCACGGCGGCGGACCGGGTGGTCGGCTCGTTCGCGGAGATCGTCCCCCTGCTCTCTCCTGCGTCGAAATAGCATGACATCCGTGCTATCGTGTCTCCGTGATCCGGTCATTCAAAGGCCGTGGGACGGAAGACATCTTCAATGGACTGAACACGAAGGATGCCCGCCGCACATGTCCTCAGGATCTCTGGGCTGTAGCGGCCCGCAAACTGGATCAACTCGATTCCGTTCAGGATCTGGAGGATCTGAGGGTTCCTCCAGGGAACCGGCTGGAACGCTTGTCAGGCGACCGGGCCGGACAATTCAGCATCCGGGTCAACGACCAGTACCGGATCTGCTTCAAATGGACCGATTCGGGTCCTGACGAAGTCGTGATCGTTGACTATCACTAGGCGGCGCCCATGATTCGAGTACCGACACACCGTGAGCCGACCCACCCGGGCGAAATGCTGCTGGAGGAGTTCCTGAAGCCGATGGCCTTGACGCAGAGGGATCTCGCTCAAGGCATCCACGTTCCCTACCAGCGCGTCAACGAGCTGGTGAACAAGAAGCGGGGCATGACACCCAGCACAGCGCTCCGCCTCGCGAAGTTCTTCGGCACCTCCGCGGAGCTCTGGATGAACCTCCAGCTTCGTTGGGACCTGTACCAGGCCAGCCGCGCGGAAGCCGAGGAGCTCAAGAGCATCCAGCGGCTCCGAGTGGCGACGGGATAGCCCCCCCTACCCCGCCGCCGCGCGCCGGAACCGGGCCGAGGCCAGCCAGAGGATTCCCAGGCTCATCAGAGCCAGGGCCAGGAACTGGGGCCAGAGGGCGGTAAATCCCGCTCCCTTGAGGAAGATCCCCCGCACGATCTCCAGGTAGTGCCGCATCGGATTGATCAGCGTCAGCCAGCGGAAGACCTCCGGCATGCTGGTGACCGGGAACATGAAACCCGAGAGCAGGATGGTCGGCAGGAAGATCAGGAAGACCGCCATGAAGGCCTCCTGCTGGGTGCGGGAGATCGTCGAGATGAAGAGCCCGATCCCCAGGGCGGTCACGATGTAGAGCACGCTCGCCAGGAGCAGCAGGAGAGGGTTTCCCCGGAACGGAATGCGGAACCAGAGCAGCGCCAGGGTGGTGATGAGCGCCAGGTCCGCCAGGCCGATCAGCGCGAAGGGGATGGTCTTGCCCAGGATCAGCTCGCCCGGCGTGAGCGGGCTCACCAGGAGCTGCTCCAGGGTGCCGATCTCCCGCTCCCGCACGATGGCCAGCGAGGTCAGCAGCAGGCAGATCAGGATCAGCAGCGCGCCGATGACCGCCGGCACGTTGTAGACCCGGCTGGAGAGGTCCGGGTTGTACCAGGCCCGGGAGCGCAGGTCGACGGCCGGCGGCAACCCCTGCGCCGGGGCGTGCCGGACCGCATAGCTCTGGACGATCCGCTCGGCATAGCCCTGCGCCACCGTGGCCGTATTGGAGTCGGTGCCGTCGAAGAGGAGCTGTATCCGGGCCGGGCCGCCGCCCTCCAGGTCGCGGGAGAAACCGGTGGGGATCACGAGGCCCAGCACGGCGTCGCCGTGGTCCAGGGCCTCGACGAGATCGGCCGGCCGCCGGGAGCCTCCCACGACCCGGAAGTAGCCCGAAGCGGTGAAGGCGTCCACCAGCTCCCGCGAGGCGCGGGTGCCGTCGCCGTCCACCACGAAGGTCCGGGCGTCGCGGACGTCGGTGGAGACGGCGTAGCCGAAGGCGACGAGCTGGATCACCGGCGCGATGAAGAGGACGCGGCGCATCCGGGGGTCCCGGAAGACCTGCCGGAACTCCTTGCGGACCAGCTCGAAGACCCGCTCGGGGTTCATTCCAGCTCCTTCCTGAACTTCAGGACGGCCAGCCCGAGACCGGCGAAAGCGAAGGCGACCATCAGGAGCGCGTCGGCCTTCAACACCTCCAATCCCACGCCCTTGAGGAAGATCCCCCGCGTGACCACCAGGAAGTAGCGCGCCGGGATCAGGTGGGAGATCACCTGGAGCGGCGACCGGCATGCTGTCCGATGGAGAACATGAACCCCGAGAGGAGCAGGGTCGGTAGGTAGGTGGCGACCATCGCGACCTGTGTGGCCAGGACCTGGGACTTCGCCACCGCCGAGATGAACATGCCGAGCCCGAGCGCGCCGCAGAGAAAGAAGAAGGAGAGAACCAGCAGCAGGACGGCGCTGCCCCGGAACGGCACGCCGAAGAGGAGGACGCCCAGGACGGAGCTGACGACCACGTCCAGCATGCCGATGCCGAGGTACGGCAGCAGCTTGCCCAGGACCACCTCCAGCCGGGAGACGGGGGTGGCGGCGAGCTGCTCCATGGTGCCCCGCTCCCACTCGCGCGCGATGGTGAGCGAGGTCAGCATGGCGGCGATGATCATCATGATGACCGCCACCAGCCCGGGGACGATCATGTTCCGGCTCTCCAGCTCCTCGTTGTACCAGACCCGCGGTCTCGGCCACCACGGGCGGCGTCAGGGTGCGCCCCTGGAGCTGGACGCGCGTGGACCACGACCGCACCACCGCCTCGATGTAGCCCAAGGCAATGGTGGCGGTGTTGGCGTCGCTGCCGTCCACGATGGCCTGGAGCGGGGCCGAGCGGCCGGCTTCGAGGTCGGCCGCGAAACCGGGCGGGATGGCCAGCACGATCTGCGCCCCGCTGCGTTCCAGGAGAGGGCCGATCTCCCGGTCCCGCTCCAGGAAGCCCACGAGGCTGAAGTAGCCCGAGGCCTGGAGGGTCTGGAGCAGCTCGCGGCTGGCGGCGGAGCGGTCGTGGTCGAGGACGGCCATGCGGATGTTCCGCACGTCCCAGGAGATGGCGTAGCCGAAGATGACGAGGAGGAGGACCGGCAGCGCGAAGGCCAGGAGCAGGCTGCGGGGGTCCCGGCGGAGCTGGATGAATTCCTTGCGGGCCACGGCGAGGAGGCGGGTGGGGCTCAGCATGGCGTCTCAGCCGACGACGGCCCCTCCCGCCCTCTCCACCAGGGAGACGAAGACGTCCTCCAGCGAAGGCTCGATCGGCTCGACGCTCTCGACGGCGATCCCCTTGTCACTGAGAAGGCCCGCCAGACGAGCGCGGGCGGCGGCCACGTCTTCCCCCTCCCGGAGGGTGGCGTGGAGCGCGCGGCCGAAGAGGCCGACCTGGGCAACGCCGGGGGCGCCTTCCACGGCCTCCACGGCGCGGGGGCTGTCCTCCGTCCGGATCTCCAGGAGCGGCTCGCGCATCTCCTCCCGCAGGCGGGCCGGGGTGTCGAGCGCGATGAGCTTGCCCCGATTCATCAGGGCCAGGCGGTGGCAGTACTCGGCCTCTTCCATGTAGTGGGTGGTGACGAACACGGTGGTGCCGGCCGCCGCCAGGGCGTAGATCAGGTCCCAGAAGCTCCGCCGCGAGAGGGGGTCCACCCCCGAGGTGGGCTCGTCCAGGAAGAGGACGGGCGGCTCGTGGAGCACGGCGCAGCCCAGGGCCAGGCGCTGCTTCCAGCCCAGGGAGAGCTCGCCGGTGAGCCGCCGGCGGTGACCGGCGAGGCCGGCCATCTCCAGCACCCAGTCCCGGCGCTCCGCCCGCCGCGCCCGCGGCACGCCGTAGAGGCCGGAGAAGAAGGCGATGTTCTCCTCCACCGTCAGGTCCGCGTAGAGCGAGAAGAGCTGGGACATGTAGCCGATGTGGCGCTTGATCTCCCGGCCCCGCGTCCGGATGTCGAGCCCCGCCACGGTCCCCCGCCCCTCGGTCGGAGGGACGAGGCCGGTGAGCATCTTGATGGTGGTGGTCTTGCCCGCGCCGTTGGGACCCAGGAAGCCGAAGACCTCCTCCTTCTCCACCTCGAAGGAGACGGCATCCACGGCGGTGAAGTCGCCGTACCGCTTGGTCAGACCTTCGACCGCCACCGCGATCCCGCCCGCGATCTCGCCGTTCATGCCGCCGCCTCCGCCTCGGCGCCGGCGATCCGTTCGATGAAGACGTCTTCCAGCGAGGGGGTGATGGCATGCGCCTCCCGGGGCTCGAAGCCCGCCTGCCGCAGGGCGGCCTCGATGGCGGGACCGTCCGCCGCCGCGGAAGCGACCGTCAGGTGGACGCGGTCGCCGAAGACGGCGGCCCGGCGCACGGCGGAGAGGCCGGCGGCGAAGTCCCGGGCCTCGCGGGCGCGGTCGAGCCGCACTTCCAGGATCTCCCCGGAGAGCCCGCGCTGCAGCGCCTCGGGGGTGTCGAGCGCCAGGAGCTTCCCCTGGTGGAGGAGGGCCAGGCGGTCGAAGCGCTCGGCCTCGTCCATGTAGGCGGTGCTGACGACGGCGGTCACGCCCTGGGCGACCATCTCGTGGACGATCAGCCAGAGGTCGCGCCGGGAGACCGGATCGACGCCGAAGGTGGGCTCGTCGAGGAGCAGGATCGCGGGCTGGTGGATCAGAGCGCAGGAGAGGCCGAGCTTCTGCTTCATGCCGCCGGAGAGCTTGCCGGCCAGGCGGTCCTTGAAGGGCTCGAGGTTGGAGAACCGGTAGAGCCGCTCCAGGCGGGCCGGCCGCTCCTTGCGGGGGACGCGGTAGAGGTCGGCGTAGAACGCCAGGTTCTCCGCCACCGTAAGGTCGGTGTAGAGGCCGAAGCGCTGGGACATGTAGGCCAGGCCGTGCTTGACCCGCTCCGGTTCCCGGGCCACGGAGACGCCGTCGAGGAAGGCGTCGCCGGACGGTGGGGCGGAGCACCCCGGCGAGCATGCGCAGGGTGGTGGTCTTGCCGGCGCCGTCCGGCCCCACGAGCCCGAACAGCTCGCCCCGGCCCACCTCGAAGCTGACGCCGTCCACGGCGGTGAGGTCGCCGAAGCGGCGGGTCAGACCTTCAAGGCGGAGGTGGGGATCAGCCACCGTTCGGACCCGCCACTTTCGGGGGTTCCTCCAGCCGCACGTCCGCCGGCAGACCCGGCTTCAGCTCGTTGTCGGGATCCCCCAGGATCCGCACCTTGACCGCGTAGACGAGCTTCACCCGCTCCTCGGTGGTCTGCACGTTCTTGGGCGTGAACTCGGCCTCGGAGGCGATGAAGGCCACCTGGCCGGGATAGGTCTTGCCCGGGAAGGTGTCCGACACGATGGCGGCGCGGTCTCCGATGTGCACGGCGCCGAGGCGGTCTTCCCGGACGTAGATGCGCACCCAGCGGTCGCCGGGGTTCATCAGCGTCAGCACGGGCGAGCCCGCCTGGACGATCTCCCCGGGCTCGCGGTTGCGCACGGTGACCACGCCGTCGAAGGGAGCGGCGAGCGTCATGTTCCCCTGCGTGACCTCGGCGGCCTGGAGCGCGGCCTGGGCCTGGGCGAGCTGGGCGCGGGCCTGCTCTTTCCGCTCCTCGCGGGGGCCCTTCTGGACGAGCTGGAGCTGCTCCGCCGCCTGGGTGCGCTGGCTGCGGGCCACCTCCAGGGCGAGGCTCGCGTTGTCCAGGGTCTCGCGGCTCACGGCGCCGCCGTCGAAGAGGGTCCTGGTCCGCCGGTAGTCGCTCTCGGCGTTGGCGAGGCGGTCCTGGGCTGCGTTCAGGGCGGCGCGGGCCTGGACGATTTCCTCGCTCCGGGCCCCCCGTTCCAGCTCGGTCAACTGGGCGCGGGCGGCTTCCACCTGGGCGGCGGCCTGGGCGCGCCGGGCGTCGGATTCCGCGGGATCGAGACGCGCCAGCACCTGGCCGGCGCGGATGCGGTCCCCCTCGCGGACGGCGATCTCCAGGATGCGGCCCGGGACCTGGAAACCGAGCTGGGCGTCGGTGGCCTCGACGGTGCCGGAGGCGGCGAGGTCCGTCTCGGCTTCGGCCGGGCGGTTCACGTAGTACCAGACGCCCGCGCCGGCCGCCGCAAGGAGGAGGATGGGGAGCACGATCTTCTTGGGATTCATGGCTGGGTCTCCAGGTTCTCCCGCAGGTTCTCCCGCAGCCAGGCCGGGGTGAGCTGCCCGGCGGCCCGGGCGAGGTCCACCCGGGCGAGGGCCGCCGCGTGCTCGGCCTCGGCCAGGTTGGCCTCGGCGGCCAGCAGGTCGGCCTCGGAGCTCAGGTAATCGGTCTGGGTGCCGGCGCCGTTGTCCAGCAGGAGCTTCTGGACGCGGACCACCTCCGCGAAGCGCTCCACCGCCTTCTCCAGGCTCTCGGCGCGGGCCCGGGCCTCCTCCGCCGCTCCGGCGGCCTGATCCACCTCGTCGCGCACCTGCGTCTCGGCGAGGCGGAGCTGCTCGGCGGCGGCCCGATGGTTGGCCTCGGCGCGGGCGACACGCTGGCGGGTGGCGCCGCCGTCGAAGAGGGGGACGGCGATCTGGAATCCGGCGTTCCATTCCGTGGCCGCGTGCCCCTCGATGGAGCCGAATTCGTTCACGTTGCGCCACCGCCCGCAGCTCGGGCTTGAAGGCGCTCTCGGCCAGGGCGACGGCGGCCTCGGCGGCGGCGATCTGCTCGCGCGCCTGCCGCACCGCCGGGCTGATTTCGATCCCGGCCCGGGACAGGGCCTCGCGGTCGGGCGGCGTCCGGTCCGGACCTTCCAGAGGAACCAGCCGGGAGACGCGGGTCTCCTCGACCGGGACATCCAGCAGCCGGGCCAGCTCGCGCTCGGCGTTGTCGAGGGCCGTGGCGAAGCTCACCTGGTCCGAGCGGGCGCTGGCCAGGGCGGCTTCGGCCCGCAACACCTCCACCTGGGCCGCCTTGCCGACGTCGAAGCGCTGCCGGACGCGGTCCAGCTCGGAGTCGAGGGCGCGCAGCCGGCGGTCGTGAGCGGCGAGGACGCGGCTCCTTCCCAGGGCCCGCAGGTAGGCCGCGGCCACGCGGCGGGCCAGGGACTGCTCGGCGGAGCCCACGGACGCCTCCGCGCCTTCGAGCTGCGCGCCGGCCGAACGGATGCGGGCGCCGGTGGCGCCGCCGTCGTAGAGGGTGTAGCTCACCGTGAGCTGGCCCTGGAACAGGGTCTCGTTGAACTCCGGGAACAGCCGCGGGCCGAAGCTGTGGATGGGGGTGACCAGCCCCGGTTCCTGGTACTGCGTGCCAGAGGCCGTTAGACGTCCCCGGACCCGCCGGCCGGCCTCGGCCTCTTTCAGCGCCGCCTCGGCCTCCTCCTGCCGCGCGCGGGCGATCTCCACGCTGGGGAAGCGGGCCAGCGCTTTCTCCACCGCGGCGGAGAGGGTCAGCGGCGGCTCCTGCGCGTGAGCGGGGACCAGGGCGAGGGTGAAGAGGAGAAGGTACGCCCTCCGGAAGGAAATCCACCCTGAATTCACTCTCCCTCCTCCTTACCTCCCGTGATCCGGCGCACCAGCACGGGGACCTGGGCCAGGATCGCCTCCTTCGGGAAGTTGGCGTCGGGCATCATGCGGCGCTGGATCGCCGTCGAGGCCACGATCCCGAACAGCGCCATCACCAGCAGGGGCGGCGGCGGGGTGCCCGGCACGGCCGGCATCTCTTCCACGATCCCGATCAGGATGCCCCGGAGCTCGCCGATGATCTCCCGCATGCGCCCGATCACGACCTCGTCCCCGGCCGCCGAGGCCTCCGCGAAGATCAGGAGCGGCAGGCCGTCGGTGTCGACGATCAGCCCCAGGTGGTGGGTCAGGATGCGCGTCAACCTCTCCACGGGCGGGAGCTGCCGGTCGGCCGCGATGGCGCGTACAGGCCCCAGCAGCATCCCCCCAAGGCGCCCGAGCAGCCCCAGGATCAGCGCCTGCTTGGTGGGGAAGTGGCGGTAGACGGCCGGCTCGGTGAAGCCCACCCTCTCGGCCACCTTCTTCATCGTCAGGTGGGTCAGTCCGGACTCGCGGACCAGCTCGAAGGCGCGGTCCAGGATCTCTTCCTGCCGAGGGGTGGCTTCTTTGACGGTCATCGCGCCTCCCACGTTAGTGAGTCCTCACTAACAAGGATATTACGATGTCAGAGCCTGTCAAGAGGTAGACTTCCCTCCCATGGACTTCACCCTTCCCGACCGCATCCGCGGCCTCGCCGCCGCCGTCCGCGACTTCGTGGACCAGCAGGTCCTGCCGGTCGAGCGGCTCGTCCTGGAGCGCGGCTTCGGCACCGCGGCGGCGGAGCTCGAAGACCTCCGCAATTGCGCCCGGGAGATGGCGCTCTTCTCCCCCCACATGCCGAAGGAATGGGGCGGCGGCGGGCTCACCCTGACCGAGCTCGCGCCCCTCAGCGAGGAGATGGGGCGGAGCCTGATCGGGCACTACGTCTTCAACTGCCAGGCCCCGGACGCCGGCAACATGGAGCTGCTCCTCCACTTCGGCAGCCCGGAGCAGCGGGAGCGCTGGCTGCGGCCCCTGGTCGGCGGCGCCGTGCGGAGCTGCTTCGGCATGACCGAGCCGGAATTCGCCGGTTCCAACCCCGTCCAACTCGGCACCTCCGCCCGCCGCGAGGGGGACGAGTACGTGATCGACGGCCACAAGTGGTTCACCTCCTCGGCCGAGGGCGCGGCCTTCTGCGTGGTCATGGCGGTGACCAACCCTGACGCCCCCAAGCCCCACGCGCGGGCGAGCCAGATCATCGTGCCGGCCGACGCGCCCGGCTTCGAGATCGTCCGCAACATCCCGGTGGGGGGCGAACGGGGCGAGGGCTGGCTGAGCCACGCCGAGGTGCGGCTCACGGGCGTGCGGGTGCCGGTCGCGAACCGCATCGGCGACGAGGGCGCGGGGTTCGCGCTGGCCCAGGAGCGGCTGGGGCCGGGGCGCATCCATCACTGCATGCGCTGGATGGGCATCTGCGAGCGGGCGTTCGAGCTGATGTGCGAGCGGGCGGCCACCCGCGAGCTCTCGCCGGGCCAGCCGCTGGGATCGCGCCAGATCGTCCAGGAGTGGATCGCCGACAGCCGCGCCGAGATCGACGCCGCCCGCCTGCTGGTGCTGCGCGCCGCCTGGCGCATCGACCGCGAGGGCGCCCAGGCGGCCCGGGACGACATCTCCCTGATCAAGTTCCACACCGCCGGCGTGCTCCAGCGCGTCCTCGACCGCGCCATCCAGACCCACGGCGCCCTGGGGATCACGGACGACACCCCCCTCGCCTTCTGGTGGCGCCACGAGCGCGGCGCCCGCATCTACGACGGCGCGGACGAGGTCCACAAGACGTCGGTGGCGAAGCGGATCCTGGGGCGGTATGGGATGGCGAGGGGAGGAAAGGAATGAGCGCGGCCCCTCTGGACCCCACCCGCCCCGTCCGCCCCGGCGAGGAGCTGAACGCTTCCTCCCTGGCGCTCTGGCTGCGCGAGCGGATGGACGGCGTCGAGGGGCCGGTCGAGATCGAGCAGTTCCCCGGCGGCCACTCCAATCTCACCTATCTGCTCCGCTTCGGCGACCGCGAGCTGGTGCTCCGCCGGCCTCCCTTCGGCTCCAAGGTCAAGACCGCCCACGACATGGGGCGCGAGTTCCGCATCCTCTCGCGGCTCCACGCCGTCTATCCCAAGGCCCCCAGAGCCCTCCTCCACTGCGACGACCCGGAGGTGACCGGCGCGCCGTTCTACGTCATGGAACGGGTGCGCGGGGTGATCCTCCGGAGCCAGAGCGCGCCGCGGGGGATCGACCTCCCGCCGGCGACCCTGCGGGCCCTCAGCGAGGCGGCGGTGGACGGCCTCGCGGAGCTCCACGCCGTGGACTACGACGCGGCGGGGCTCGGCGACCTCGGCCGGCCGGAAGGGTACGTGGCCCGGCAGGTCACGGGCTGGAGCGAGCGGTGGCGCAACGCCCGCACCGACGACATGCCGGACATCGACCGCGCCGCCGCCTGGCTCGCCGAGAATCAACCGCCGGAACGCGGCGCGGCGCTGATCCACAACGATTACAAGTACGACAACCTCGTGCTCGATCCGGAGGACCTCTCCCGCGTCGTAGCCGTTCTGGACTGGGAGATGGCCACCCTCGGCGATCCCCTGATGGACCTCGGCACCAGCCTCGGCTACTGGGTGGACCCGGACGACTCCCCCGAGCGGCTCATCCTGCCCGCCGGACCCACCACACTTGCGGGAAACTTGAACCGCGCCCAGGTCGTCGAGCGCTACGCCGCCCGGAGCGGCCGCGACGTCTCGGACGTCCTCTTCTACTACGTCTTCGGGCTGTTCAAGATCGCGGTCATCGCGCAGCAGATCTATTACCGATACCGCCAGGGACTCACCCGCGACGAGCGGTTTGCGTCATTGATCGGAGCGGTGAGGATCCTCGGCGCCACCGCCTCCAAGGCCCTCGCGAAGGGCCGCATCGATCGCCTGGAAAGCTGAACAAAGCGCCTTTTTTCGAGCCGCGGGGGTCTCTTCCGCCCGCGTTTTGATGTATACTTGCTTTCCAACTTCCCGACGCAGTATCAGGAGGCAAGTCGTGAAACTCGACGACTGCATGAAGATCATCAACCGTCGTCTTCGCGAAGCGGAGCAGGAAGTCGCCCGCCGGAAGCGGGAGGGCTTGCAGGTCCGCCCGTGGCAACACCGGATCCAGGAGCTCGAAGCGGTCCGGCGGGAGATCGCCGCCCTGGCGACGCCGGAGCAGTTCCGGAGCTCTGTGCCGCGTCAAGAGGTCGTCTAGAGCCCGGCTGCCGCCGCGCTTCCGGACCGGCCGCATTCGTACAGCGGGCCGGTCCCCCTCCGTCCTCCGATCCTACTCCGTCCAGCTACTTTGCCCCGTGAGTCTTTAGCAGCTCCACCACGGCATCCTGCTTCCCGGCCATCGCGTGCCGGATCAGCGGGATGCCGTGCGGTCCCTTGAGGTCTACGATCTTCGGGTCGTCCGCCAGGAAGGCGCGGACGACCGCGATCCTTCCCAGCATGGCGGCGCAGAAGATGTCCATGCGGGCTCCCCGGGAGAGCAGGAATTCGGCGATCTCCCGGCTTCCCATGTGGGCGGCGCCTCCCAGGCCGGTCTCCCAGTCGCCGCCGCCCCAGTCCCAGGTGGCGTTGACCAGGGCCGGCTGGCGGTCCAGCAGCTCCCGGGTCTTCTCCAGGTTTGCATGGGCGGCGCCGACGAACTCCCGGACCAGCGCATCGTCGAGGGGCGGTCCCTTGTCGATTTTCGATTTCGAAGAGGACTGCGGCTGAAGGGGGGACGGGGCTCCGATCATCGTTCCGGCGGCCATCAGGATTCCTCCTTGGATCAGGTGTCTGCGGGACAGGCTCATGGTGTTTCTCCTTTCATCTCCATCGTAGAGAGGACCGCCGGCGGCCACATCTGGCGCGAGGGATAGGCTCAGTCTATGCCTTTCGGCCGATACGCCGGAGGCGGCGGGCGCGTAAGATCGCGCCCATGTCTCCCTTCCGCGATCACCTCCGGCTCCTGCGCTGGGCCGGCCTCGCCGTCTGGGTCGGGGTCGGCCTGCCGATCTGGGTGCAGGTCGACCAGGCGCAGCCCCGGGCCTTCGCGGGCTGGCTGGCCGCCTGGCTCCTTTTCGCCGCCGCCTTCTGGATCACCGCCGGCCGTGGCTCCTGGTCCTGCCTGGTGGATCTGGCCCTGCTGGCTCTCCAGGGGGCGTGCGTGGTCACCCTGGTCCTGCTGCTCTGCGACGGCTTCGAAGGGACGCTCCTGGTGCTCATCGCCATGCAGCTCGCCGGCCGGATGCCGCGCCGGGCCGCGTTCGTCTGGATCGCCCTGCAGACCCTGCTGCTCTGGCTGGGCGTCGCGCTCCACTGGGCCCCGCATTCCGCCTGGCTGCTGGCGCCTCCCTATCTCGGCTTCCAGATCCTGGCCTTCCTCACCTTCGAGGTCCTGGACCGGGAGGCGCGGGGCCGGGAGGAGCTGGCGCGGATCAACGCCGAGCTGCGGGCCGCCCGGGAGCTGCTGGCCCACGGCAGCCGGGTGGCCGAGCGGCTGCGGATCGCCCGCGAGCTGCACGACGCGGTCGGGCACCGGCTGGTGGCCCTGAGCCTGAACCTGGAGCTGGCCTCCCATCAGGCCGGCGACACGGCCCGGGAGCTGGTCAGGACGGCGCAGTCCCTCTCGCGGCAGATCCTCACGGACATCGGCGAGATCGTGGACACCCTGGGCCGGGCCGAGCGGCTCGACCTGCGGCGCGCCTTGGAGTCCATGGCCGGCGAGATCCCGCGCCCGCGGATCCACCTGCGGATCGCCGCGGAGCTGAAGGTGGAGGACGCCGAGCTGGCCCACCTGCTGCTGCGCTGCTGCCAGGAGATCGTCACCAACGCGGCCAAGCACGCCGGGGCGGAAAACCTCTGGCTGGACGTGGTGCAGGAAGGCGGCGCCATCGAGGTCCGGGGACGCGACGACGGGCACGGGGCCGCCGCCGTGGCCGCCGGCCGGGGGCTCGCCGGGATGCGCGAGCGGCTGGAGCGGGCGGGCGGACGCCTGGAGGTGGCGACCGGTCCGGGGATGGGCTTCTCCGTGGCGGCGCTGGTGCCGGTGCGGAGAGGGACGTGAAGCTGCTGCTGGCGGACGACGAAACCCTGGTCCGCCAGGGCATCCGCCGCCTGCTGGAGCTGGACCCGCGCATGGAGATCACCGCCGAGGCGACCGACGGCGAGGAGGCCCTGCGGGAAATCGAGAATCGCCGTCCGGACGTGGTGCTTCTGGACGTCCGCATGCCGAGGCTCGACGGCCTCGGAGTCCTCCGCGCCTTGCGTGAGCGCCCCGCGGCTCCACCCTGCCTGGTGCTCACCACGTTCGACGACCGGACGCTGATCCTGGAGGCGATCCGTGAGGGGGCGAAGGGGTTCCTCCGCAAGGACGTCTCGCTGGCGCAGCTCGTGGAGGCGATCGAGACGCTCGCGGGAGGCGGGACCTATCTCCAGCCCGCCATCTCCGAGTCCCTGAGGCGCGGCCTCGACTCCGCCCGGGACCTCCCGCGCCAGCCCGAGCCGGCCCTCGTCGAAGCCCTGACGCCCCGCGAGACCGAGGTGCTGCGCCTGATGGCCGCCGCCTACACGAACCGGGAGATCGCCGTGGCCCTGGGCGCGGCGGAGGGGACGGTGAAGATCCACGTCTCCAACATCCTCTCGAAGATGGGAGCGCGGGACCGCACGCACGCGGTGCTGCGGGCGCTGGAGATGAGGATGCTGTAGGAGCACCCTGGACCGCCCGCGTCCCGCCGGCCATGATTGGCTTTGAGGGAGGGGTCGGCGAGACGCGGCGGTTAGCGGGTGAGGGCTCAGCCTACCAACCGCACTTCTGGCCCTGGTTCTGCTGATCGAGCCAGGTCTTCAGCGGCGCGAAGTAGTCGATGATCGCCGTGGCGTCCATCTGCTTCTGGCCGGTGACGACTTCCAGGGCCTCGGGCCAGGGACGGCTCTGCCCCATCTCCAGCATCTTGATCAGGCGCGCGCCCGCTTCCTTGTTGCCGTAGATCGAGCAGCGGTGCAGGGGACCCTTGAAGCCCGCCGCCTTGCAGAGCCCGCGGTGGAGCTGGAACTGCAGGATGTGGGCGAGGAAATAGCGGGTGTACGGCGTGTTGCCCGGCACGTGGTACTTCGCGCCCGGATCGAAGTCCTTCTCGCTGCGCGCCACCGGGGCCATCACGCCCTGGTACTTCTGCCGCAGGTCCCACCAGCCCTTGTTGTAGTCGGTGGGCTTGATCTCTCCCGAGAAGACCTTCCAGCGCCACTGGTCGATCAGCAGGCCGAAGGGCAGGAACGCCACCTTGTCGAGCGCCGAGTGCATCAGCAGGCCCAGGTCCTTGGAGGGATCCGGCACCTCGTTGATGAAACCGAGCTGCTTCAGGTACTCCGGCGTGATCGACAGCGCGATGGTGTCGCCCACGGCCTCGTGGAAGCCGTCGTTGGCGCTGTCCTGGTAGAGGAGGGGCTGCTTGTTGTAGGCGCGCTGGTAGTAGTTGTGCCCGAGCTCGTGGTGGATGGTCCGGAAGTCCTCGTCGTCGGGCTCGATGCACATCTTGATGCGCAGGTCGTCCTGGTAGTCGATGCTCCAGGCGCTGGCGTGGCAGACGACCTCGCGGTCCGCCGGCTTGGTGAACAGCGAGCGCTCCCAGAAGGTCTCCGGCAGCGGCGCGAAGCCGAGCGAGGTGAAGAAGTGCTCGCCGTACTTGACCATCTGCTTGGCGTCCGTCTTCTTGGCGTCCAGGATCTCGGTCAGGTCGAAGCCGGGGTCGGCGTCCGGCGGCGCGACGAGGTCGTAGATGTTGTCCCACTGCTGCGCCCACATGTTGCCCAGCAGGTGGGCCGGGATGGGCTTGTCGAGCGGCACGACCTGGTCGCCGTACTTCTCGTTGAGGCTGGCCCGGACGTAGCAGTGCAGCGAGTCGTAGAGCGGCTTGACCTGGCCCCAGAGGCGGTCGAGCTCGGCCGCGAAGGCGTCCGGCGGCATGTCGTACTTGGAGCGCCAGAGGGCGCCGATGTCCTTGTAGCCGAGCTCGCGGGCGCCCTCGTTGGCGATCTCCACCAAGCGCTGGTACTCGGGCCGCATCGGCGGAGCGATGGAGTGCCAGCCGGCCCAGACCTCCAGCAGCTCCTTGGGGTCGCGGCTGTCGCGCAGGACGTTCTCCAGGTCGGGCAGGCTCTTGCACTCGCCGCCGCCGGGCGGGCAGTACTTGCCGGAGCCGTAGCGGGCCTCCAGGGAGGCCGCGAGGCGGGTCATCTCGGTGGTCTTGGCGGGATCGCTGGGCGCGGGCAGGGTGAGGGCGCGCTTGAGCAGGTCCATCTGCCGCCGCAGGTCCGGCGGGAGCTGGATCTCGTCGAACCGGCTCGCCGCCTTGGCGTACTCGATGCCGGCGGTGAGGGCGACCTCGTTGCGCGCGGCGGCGAGGAGCTGGGTGTCCTCGGTGATGTAGGTGGACTGCACCCACTGCGCCCGGCCCGCCTCGACCGACAGGTCGAGCAGGCGCTTCTCGGCCTCTTCCAGGAACTTCCGGGCCTCTTCGACGGTCGGCGGACCTCCCTGGGCGGCCGTCTGGGCCGCGGCGGGGAAGGGGGAGACGGCGAGCGTCAGCAGGAGTCCCAGGCCGGCCGCGAGACAGGCGGACCGGCGCAAGGATGACGGGAAACGCTTCATAGAATTCCTCCGCAAAAAGGGTTCCACCCTCACTCCCATCGCAGGGCGAGTATACCGGCCGGATCAATCCGAGAGGGCGGCGGCGATCCGCTCCAGCCCCTCGGCGAGGGTGGCCCGGGAGCAGGCGAAGGAGAGGCGGAGGTGGCCCTCGGCGCCGAAGGCCGCCCCGGGGACGACCGCCACCCCCGCCTTCTCCAGCAGGTAGCTCGGCCATCGCCATCGAGCCCTGCCAGCCCCGGCCGGAAGCAGGCGGAGACCTCGGGGAAAGCGTAGAAGGCGCCGTCCGGCGGACGGCAGCGGAAGCCCGGGATGCCGTTGAGCCGCGGCACCAGCATGTCGCGGCGGGCCTGGTACTCGGCGATCATCCGCTCCACCTCCGGCTCGGCCGAGCGCAGGGCTTCGAGGGCGCCCACCATGGCGAACGAGGTGGCGTTGGAGGTGGCGTGGCTCTGGACGTTCTCGACGGCGCGCACCACCGCGGACGGACCCAGCAGGTAGCCGATCCGCCAGCCGGTCATGGCGTAGGTCTTGGAGAAGGAGCCCACCAGCACCACGGTCTCCGGGAACTCGGCGGCCAGCGAGGCGACGCTGGCGTGCGGACCCGCCGTAGACGAACCGCTCGTAGGTCTCGTCGGAGATCACCAGCAGGCCGCGCTCGGCGGCGCCGGCCACGATCCGCCGCAGATCTTCGGCGGTGACGATCCCGCCCGTGGGGTTGCACGGCGAGTTGATGAGGATGGCCCGGGTGCGGCCGGTCACCGCGTCGAGCAGGGGTCCGGCGTGGATGCGGAAGCCGTCGCCGCCCGCGGTGGGGACGGTGACGGGCGTGGCGCCGGCGAACCGGATCTGCTCGGGGAAGCTGACCCAGCAGGGCGAGGGGAGGACCACCTCCTGGCCTTCCTCGAAGAGGGCGAGGGCCAGCTCGAAGAGGGCCGCCTTGCCGCCGACGGTGATGACCGACTGTCGGCGCCTTCCAGGGCGCGCCGTAGCGGGCGCGGTAGGAGTCCGCCACCGCGGCCCGCAGCTCGGGCAGGCCGCTGCCCGGCGTATAGCGGGTGAAGCCTTCGGCCAGGGCGCGGCGGGCGGCCTCGACCGCGCAGGCGGGCGAGGAGAAGTCGGGCTCGCCGGCTCCGAGGTCCACGACCGCGACCCCCTGGGCCCGCAGCTCGGCGGCGCGGCGCGTCACCCGCAGGGTGGCGGACTCGCTGATCCGGGAGGCGCGGGCGGAGAGCTTCACGGCGCCGGATCGTATCACCGGCGCCGCGTGCCTGGGATCAATCCCGGCCCGTCAATGCGGCCAGGCGCCCCAGACCTGGCACAGGGCGGCGTGGTCGAGCGGCTCCAGGGAAGGCCGCGTCCCGGCGTAGATCGGGTTCATGACCGCCTTGAGCGGCGGGCCGATGTGGCCCAGCCCCAGGGCGTGGCCGAATTCATGGAGAGCCACGCTCTCCACGTCCATGGAGTGGGTCGTCCCGGTCAGCCAGGAGAAGCCCTGGTTGTAATAGATCTCGCTGTGCGCCGTGTCGAGGCGCCCGTCGTTGTCGAAGTCCGTGGGCTGGCCGTCGCGGGTGACGTAGATGAAGGTCACCGAGAGGGCGACCACCTCCGCGCCCGAGCCGGGGCCTCCCACCTGGTCGAAGAAGTCCGGCGGCAGCCAGCCGGCGTGGACGACGTCCGCGGCGCGGTAGTTGCCGAAGCCGCCGTAGTCGAAGAGTCCGTCGAAGATGTCGGGATCGGAGCTCCCGGCGGTCCGCTTGACCACCGGCACCTTGTTCAGGCAGGCGTCGGCCTTCCAGGTCGCGACGGCCCGATCGACGGCGGCTTCGGTCGCCGCCGGATCCAGACCGGTGGCCCCGAGCCCGTCGGCGAGGTCGACGAGGTAGGTCAGCTTGTCGCCGTCGGCTTCCCGGCGCCAGTCCCCCGCCACCCAGTGGAACGGCTGGCGGTGCAGGCGGCTGGTCGAGCGGCCGTTGCCGATGGTGAGCATCTCGATCTGCTCGACCCGCAGGTCCATCCACTCCGCCCGCAGGTCCATCCATTCGGCCCTCAGCGTCCCGTTGACTTCGTTCATCGTGGCGAGGACGTAGGGATCTCCCTCTCCCTCCTGCGCCCACGTCCCGGAGGCCAGGAGGAGCGACGCGGCTGCGCAGAAAAAGACTCTCTTCATGATCTCCATCTCCCCTTCTCCTTTCTGGGGTCAAAGCGACCGGCCAGTCTGGGCGGACGAATGCTCGGCGGCCTCATCCCGGGCCCTGAGCACGCTCCGGCCTGGAGGCTCCACCTGAAAGCTGGCGGGTCTCCCCTATACAGTGCAGCGAATTGGCAAAAGTACGACGAGGATACGACAAAAAGGCGTCGGGGGACGAGAGAAGGCCGCGTGCTATCCTCCGCCGGCCGCATTGCCGGCCTTCATCACGCGAATAAAAAGGAGGTCGTTCCTGTTTCCGGCTCACAGCGAGGTGGCGACTCCATGACCAGTAGAATACAGAATTATCTGCAAATTCCCTGCCTTTTCGCTCTCCTGGCGCTGACCGCGACGGCCGCCGGGGCGCAGATCCAGGCGCCGAAAAAGGCCTCGTTCGTCCTCAGCGCGGACGCCACCGCCTACGAAGCCGGCGGCCCGGCCAAGGTCGCGGCGCTGGTCACGATCGATCCCGGCTGGCACGTCAACAGCCACAAGCCCACGTTCGAATACCTGATCCCCACCGTCCTGGACCTCGAGCTGCCGGCAGGCTGGGCGCAGGAAACGGTCCAGTACCCGCCGGCCGAGATGCAGTCCTTCTCCTTCGCGGAGCAACCCCTGGCGGTCTACGACGGCGACGTGGTGATCCTGGCCAACGTCTCGGTCCCCGCCAACGCGGCCCAGGGGACCCACGCGTTGCGAGCCTCCTTGCGCTTCCAGGCCTGCAACGACTCGCAGTGCCTGCCGCCGGTGACGGCGGAAGCGGAGATCCAGCTCACCGTCGGCCCCGGCGGCAAGCCGCAGAATCCCGACCTGTTCCAGAACGCCGCCGCGGTGGCGACTCCCCCGGTCCCCGGGGGAGAAGAGGTAGCGGCCGCGGAGCCGGCGGCCGAGCGTGCCGAAGAGGAAGAGGCGGGAGCGGCGGCGCCCGGGAACAGCGGAAAGGGCCCCGGCGGCGGTCTGGCCGGCATCCTCCTGCTGGCCGTGCTGGGCGGCTTGATCCTCAACGCCATGCCCTGCGTGCTGCCGGTGCTCTCGCTCAAGATCTTCGGCCTGGTGCGCAGCGCCGGGCACGGCCGGGCGGAGGTGGCGCGGGGAGCCCTGGCGACCTCGGCGGGCATCCTGGCCTCTTTTCTGGCCCTGGCCCTGGCCGCCGTGGCGGCCCGCTCGGCGGGCTCGGCGGTGGGCTGGGGCGTGCAGTTCCAGCGCCCCGGCTTTGTCGCTTTTCTCGCCGTGGTGGTGGTGCTCTTCTGCCTGAACCTCTGGGGCCTGTTCGAGATCCCGCTGCCGCAGCGCCTGGCGCGGCTGGGCGGCGCCGGTCCCCGCGAAGGCGCCGCCGGCCATTTCGTCTCCGGCCTGTTCGCCACCCTGATGGCGACCCCCTGCTCGGCGCCCTTCCTGGGCACGGCCATCAGCTTCGCCCTGGCGCAGTCCGCGGCGGTGGTCCTGGCCGTGTTCGCGGCCCTGGGGCTCGGCATGGCCCTCCCCTACCTGCTGATCGCGGTGGCGCCCGGGATCGCGCGCCTGTTCCCCCGCCCCGGCGCCTGGATGGAGACGGTGCGCGGGGTCATGGGCTTCCTGCTCGCCGCCTCGGCCGTCTGGCTCTTCTACGTGCTCTCGTCGCAGGTGGCGCCGGAGCAGCTCGCGGCGATCCAGCTCGGTCTGCTGGGCATCGCCCTGTTCACCTGGCTCGGCCACCGCATCGCCCGCGGCCGGGCCTTCCGGAGCGTGGCCGCCGCCGGAGTCCTGGCCGCCATCGCCGTGACCCTGTTCACCGCCGTGGGCAGCCCGGGCCGCGCCACCTCCACCCCGCAGGTGGCCGGCAGGACCGGCGGCGGTCACATCGACTGGGTGGAGTTCGACCGCGCCCAGGCCGAGTCCATGGCCACCGGCGGCCAGCTCGTCTTCGTGGACGTGACCGCCGACTGGTGCTTCACCTGCAAGATCAACGAGCGGCTGATCCTGGACACGCCCGAGGTGGCCGGCGCCTTCGAGGAGCACGGCGTCGTTCCCATGAAGGCGGACTGGACCAACCGGAACGACACCATCGCCAAGTTCCTCGCCGAGCACGGCCGCTACGGCATCCCCTTCTACCTCCTGTACCGCCCGGGCAAGGAACCCCACGTCTTCGGCGAGCTGCCGAGCAAGGACGGCCTGGTGCAAGTGGTGCGGGAAGCGGCCTCGGGCCGGCCCATCGCGCAGCGGTAGACCCTGGGCGGGGATACACTACCCGCAATGCAAGACGACGAAGACGACGCTCCCTGGGAGCCCGAGACCGTCGAGCTGCCGATCACCGACGTGCTGGACCTCCACAGCTTCCGGCCGTCGGAGGTCCCGGGCGTCGTCCGCGACTATCTCGACGCCGCGCACGAGAAGGGCTTCCGCGATCTGCGGATCGTCCACGGCAAGGGAGTCGGCGTGCAGCGGCAGACGGTGCGCACCCTGCTCGAGCGCGATCCCCGCGTCGAGGGCTTCGGCGACGCTCCCATGGAGGCGGGCGGCTGGGGCGCCACCTGGGTCCGCCTCCGCTCCTCCTGATCCCCGGCCATGCTCTTCCGATCCCTGATCCGGAACTTCCGCCGCGGCCGGCGCCGCCTCTCCCGGCTGATCCGGCCGCCCGCCGTGCGGTTCGTCTACAGCCGGCGCTACCAGGTCGAGCTGCCGGGCGCCCTGTACGACCCGCGCCGGGGCGAGCGCATCCTCGGCGCCCTCGACGCCGCCGGCCTCCTGGACTGGACCGCCGTCCACCGGGCCGTGCCGGTCCCCTTCGGCCACCTGCGGCGCATCCACACCGACGAGTACCTCGACTCGCTGAACCAGCCGGGCGCCCTGGCGCGCATCGTCGGCCTCCAGATCCCCGAGGAAGTGGCCGAGCGGATGCTCGAATCCCAGCGGGCCATGGTGGGCGGCACCCTGCTCGCCACCCGCCTGGCCCTGGAGGGCGGGCGCGTGGCGGTCAACCTCGGCGGCGGTCTCCACCACGCCTTCTCCTCCCGCGGCGAGCGCTTCTGCGTCTACAACGACGTGGCCGCGGCCGTCGCCGACCTGCGCGCCCGCGGCTCCGACCTCCGGATCCTCATCGTGGACCTCGACGTGCACGACGGCGACGGCACGCGCGCCATCCTCGCCAACGATCCCGACGTCCATTGCTTCTCGATCCACAACCGCACCTCGCCAGGCATCAAGGCGAAGGAGGAGACGGTGATCGAGCTCGGTCACTACGTGGAGGACCCGGCCTACCTCGCGGCCGTGCGGGAGCACCTGCCCAGGGTCTTCGAGAGCTTCCGGCCCGATCTCGTCTACTACGTGGCGGGAACCGATCCGGCCGACGACGACCAGATCGGGGACTGGAAGATTTCGGCCGAGGCCCTGCTGGAGCGGGACCGCATCGTGCTGTCCTGCGTCCGCAAAGGCCGGGACCTTCCCCTGGTGATCGTCCTCGGCGGCGGCTACGGCCTGAACGCCTGGCGCTACAGCGCCCGCTTCTTCTCCACGCTGCTCAATCGCGGCAAGGCCGTCGAGCCCCCGACGACCGAGGAGCTGTTGCTGCTGCGGTACCGGAACATGGCCCGCGAGTTCGCGGAGCACGAGCTGACCGGCGACGGGTCGAAGTCCCAGGACGACTGGGGGCTCTCGGAGGAGGACCTCTCCTCCGCCCTGGGCGGCCTGCACCCGCCGCAGCGCATGCTGGGCTTCTACTCGCGCCAGGGGCTGGAGCTCGCCCTGGAGCGCGCCGGCCTGCTCGACCGCATCCGGAGCCTCGGCTTCGAGCGCCCCCTGCTGGAGCTGGACGTCGACAACCCGGCCGGGGACACCGTCCGCCTCTTTGGCGATCCGGACAGGCGGGAGCTGTTGGTCGAGCTGCGCGTGCGGATCGACCGCCGCAGCCTCCCCTCCCTGGCGCTGCTCAGCATCGAGTGGCTGCTGCTCCAGAACCCCCGCTCCCGCTTCACTCCGGACCGCCCGCAACTGCCGGGACAGACCCACCCGGGGCTCGGCATGCTGCACGACATCGTCGCCCTGCTGGTCCTGGTCTGCGACCGCCTGCAGCTCGACGGCCTGATCTTCGTGCCCTCGCAGTACCACGTGGCGAGCCACGGCCGGAAGACCATGCGCTTCCTCAAGCCCGAGGACGAAGGCCTCTACCGCGCCTTCGAGAAGATCTTCGAGGGCGTCCCGCTGGCCGACGCCGCCGGGGCCGTCCTGGCGAACCGCGTCGTGGACGCCCGTACCGGCGAGCCGGTGATCTGGCGGCCGGTGCCGATGATCTTCCCCGTGTCCGAAACGATGCGGGAGGTGGTGCAGGGGGAGGGATATGAGAGGAAGGCGATGGAGGAGATGGCGCGGTGGGAGCTCCAGGTGAGGCCTTGAGAGTCTGACCATGACCCACCCCGTCACCCTCCCCTTCTGGCTGGCGGCGCTGCTCTTCCTGCTCGCCGCCTGGGCGGCTCTCGACCGGCTGCTGGTGCCGGGCGTGCGCTGGTATCTGCGGCGGCGGGTCAACCGGGCCATCGACCGGCTCAACACCCGCCTCAAGCTGGAGATCCCCTACTTCCACCGCACCCGCCGCCAGGTGCTCATCGACCGGCTGGTCTACGACCCCAAGGTCGTGCAGGCCGTCAACGCCGAGGCGCGGGAGAGCGGAGTGCCGCGGGAAGTGCTCACCTCCCGCGTCGAGCGCTACGCCCGCGAGATCGTGCCGGCCTTCAACGCCTAGTTCTACTTCCGCGTCGGCTACTGGGCCTCCAAGCAGGTGGCCCGCTTCCTCTACCGCGTCCGCCTGGGCTTCTCCGACGAAGCCGGCCTCGCCGCCGTGGCCCGCGGCTCGACGGTGGTCTTCCTGATGAACCACCGCTCCAACATGGACTACATCCTGGTGGCCTACCTCGCCGCGGACCGCACCGCCCTCTCCTACGCCGTGGGCGAATGGGCCCGCATCTGGCCTCTCCAGACCCTGATCCGCTCGACCGGCGCCTACTTCGTCCGCCGCAGCTCGGGCGACCCGCTCTATCGCCGGGTGCTGGAACGCTACATCCACATGGCCACCGCGGCCGGCGTGCCCCAGGCCGTCTATCCCGAAGGGGGCCTGTCGCGCGACGGCCGGCTGCGCCAGCCCAAGCTGGGCGTGCTCGACTACATGCTGCGCTCCTTCGATCCCAAGGAGAGCGAGCGCGACCTGGTGTTCATCCCCGTGGGGATCAACTACGACCGCGTCCTGGAGGACCGCACCCTGCTCCTGGACCTGGAGACTGAGCGCAAGCCGCGGGGCCCCCTCTACGCCGTGGCGACGACGCTCCGCTTCGCGCTTCACAACCTGGCCCTGATGCTGCGCAGCCGCTGGCACCGCTTCGGCTACGCCTGCGTGAACTTCGGCAGCCCGGTCTCCATGCGCCGGTACCTGACCGAGCGCGGCCTCGACCTGCGCCACCTCTCCAAAGAGGAGCGCGCAGAGCCCCTGCAACGCCTCGGGGCCGAGCTGATGGCGGACATCGGCGCGGTGATCCCCGTCCTGCCCGTGCCGCTCGTGGCCAGCGTCCTCCTGCGGGCCGAAGAGCCTCTCTCGGAGCTGGAGCTGAAGGCGCGGGCGTTCCGCCTGATGACCGATCTGGAGGCCGCCGGCGCCCACGTCTACATCCCCCGGCGCGACCAGGACTACGCCATCGTCGCCGGTCTGCGCATGCTCATCCAGCGGCATCTCGTGGAAGAGAAGGACGGCCTCTATTCGTCCAAGCCGGAGGAGCTGAACGTCCTGCGCTACTACGCCAATTCGATCGCGCACCTGCTGGCGTAAACTCAAGGCACCTGCTTGCGTATCTCAGTATCATGAGGAAGACCCCGGGCACCGTGGAGCGCGTCCAGAGCTTCTTCCGCGAGTACACGGAGGGGATGAGCTCGCGCGACCTGCAGCGCCTGTTCGACCGCGACGCGGCCCGGGCCTACGCCGTCCTCACCCGCGGGCACGGCGACCAGCCCGAGCCCGAGAAGGGCCTCAAGCGCTTCCTCTACCGGGCCAAGCTCGCCTTCCTGGGTCTTTCCTACAAGCTCTCGCCCGCCCGGCGCCTGCTGTTCGCGGGCTCGCTGATCGCCTTCGTGCTGGCCCTGATCAGCGATTCCGGCGTCAGGATGTCCGGACAGAAGGTGCAGGTGATCTTCGAGCTCAGCCCGTTCTGGTTCACCCTCAGCGTCGGTGGCCTGGTCTACCTCCTGGCCCTGGAGCTGGTCGAGAAGGTCCGCGTCCGCGACGAGCTGGAGGTCGCCCGCGAGCTCCAGGCGGACCTGCTGCCGCACGTGCTGCCGAACGTGCCCGGCTACCTCTTCGCCCACTCCTACCGCACGGCCAACGAGGTGGGCGGCGACTATTACGACGTGAAGCCTCTGCCGGACGGCCGCGTCGCCCTGGTCGTGGGCGACGCCAGCGGCCACGGCATGGCCGCCGGGCTGGTCATGGCCATCGCCAACGCCACCCTGGAGACGGCGCTGGACCTCGATCCAGCCCCGGAGCGGGCGCTCACGCTGCTGAACCGCACCCTCTGCCGCACCGGCACCAAGCGCACCTTCATGAGCGTCTTCTACGCCCTGCTCGATCCCGGGACGGGCGAGCTGGACTACGTCTGCGCCGGCCATCCCTTCCCCCTGCTGCGGCGGGACGGCGGCAAGGTCGAGGAGCTGGGCTGCGGCGGCTTCCCCCTGGGCATGCGCGAGCCGCTGGAGTTCGTCCGCCGCAAGGTCGTCCTCGACCCCGGCGACCTCCTCCTGATCTACACCGACGGCCTGGCCGAAGCCGTCGACCCCGAGGGCCGGCAAGCCTTCGGCTACGAGCGGATCCAGAACACCCTGGAGCTGGGCGGCACGCCGCAGAACGTCCACGACCGCATCCTCCACGGCTTCGACGCCCATGTGGGTGAGGAGCCCATCCGGGACGACCTCACCCTGGTGGTGATCGCGCGCCTGCCGCCGCTGCCTAACGTCAAGAAGCTCGAAGCCAGGGAAGAACACCCGGAGGCAGTGCTCGTCTGAGGGCGCCCTGGGACCGCCGGCGTCCCGCCGGCCAGCTTACTGGTTTCTGATAAGTTGGGCCGGCGGGACGCCGGCGGTCCCAGGGCGCCCTTCGATGTGAGGGAATCCTAGGTAAACCACCGCAGAAGCCAACGCTTCCACCGGAAGCGAGGGCCTACGCCGGCTGAGCGGCCGGCCTTTTCCGTCATCCCCAATTCCGCCAACAGCTTCTTGGTGTGTTCCCCCAGAGCGGGGACCTTGCCGTCAGCTTGTGGCCGTTCTCCGTCCAGCTTCGCCGGGAAGCCGAGCCGTGGCAGACGGTCGGGACCGGAAGAAAGGAGCCCGCGCTCCCGGATCTGCGGATGCTCCCGGGCTTCCGCCGCGGAGAGGACCGGCTCGGCCGGGATGTCCTCCCGGCCCAGGAGCGTCATCCACTCGGCCGGGTGCGGCTGCGGATGAGGTCCGCCACCTTGCGACGGACGCCGATCGAGGCGCTGTACTGCCGCTTGATGAGATCGGGCCGGCCCACCGCGTCGCAGAAGCGCTGCCAGAAGTGGGGCTCCAGGGCGCCGAGCGCGAGCCGCCGGCCGTCCGCCGTCTCGTAGAGGTTGTAGCAGGGGAGCGCGCCGGTCAGCGGCAGGCTCTCCCCAACCCGCCTCTGGCCTCCCGCCTCCACCGCCCAGGCGACCAGGTTCGCGTGGACCCCGGCGTCGTAGAGCGCGGCGTCGATGTGCCGCCCCTGCCCCGTCCGCTCCCGCTCCAGCAGGGCGGCCAGGATGGACGGTCACCGCGCTCCAGGCTCCGACCAGGTCCGCCACCGGCACGGCGGGCATGGCGGCCGTCGGAGCGAGGGTGCCCGCCACCGCCTGATAGGTGAGGTCGTGCCCGGCCCGCGCGGCGTAGGGGCCGTCTGGCCCCAGCCGGAGATCGAGCAGACGACCAGGCGGGGATAGCGCTCGCGCAGCTCCTCCGGCGGAAAGCCCAGCCGCGCCAGGGTGCCCGGACGGAAGCTCTCCAGGAGCACGTCCGCCCGCTCCAGGAGCTCTCCAGGACCGCCTGCGCCGCCGGCTGCTTGAGATCGAGGGCGACGCTCTCGACCCCGGCGAGCAGGAGGGCGGCGAGCGCTCCCACGCCCTCGCGCCCCGGCGGCGCCATCCGCACCGGATCGCCCGGCCGCCGGCTCCTCCACCTTGACCACCCGCGCCCCGAGGTCGGCCAGGAGCCGGCTCGTCAGCGGACCCGGGAGGGGCGGGAGAGGTCGACGACCAGGAGGCCGGAGAGCGGAGAGGACGCCTACTCTCGCTCGACCACCATCGCGAAGCCGACGCCGCCGGCCGCGCAGACGGTGACCAGGCCGAGGTTCTGGCCGCGGCGGCGCAGCTCGTAGAGGAGCTGCGTGACGACGCGCGCGCCGGTGGCGCCGAAGGGATGGCCGATCGAGATCGAGCCGCCGGTGACGTTGAAGCGGTCGAAGTCGATCACGCCCAGCGGCTCGCTCCGGCCCAGCTCCTGCTCGGCGAACTTCTTCGAGGCGAAGGCCTTCATGTTGGAGAGGATCTGCGCGGCGAAGGCCTCGTGCATCTCGACCAGGTCGATGTCCGAGAGCTTCACGCCCGCCGCGTCCAGGGCCGCCGGGGCGGCGTAGGCCGGCCCCTGCAGGAGCTGGTCGCCCGGGTTGAGCGCCGTGAAGGCGTAGGAGCGGAGGTAGCCGAGCGGCGTGTAGCCCAGCGCCTTCGCCTTCTCCTCGCTCATCAGCAGGACGGCCGAGCCGCCGTCGGTCAGCGGGCTGGAGTTGCCGGCGGTGAGGGTGCCGTAGCGCCGGTCGAACACCGGCTTGAGCTTGGCCAGCGCCTCCAGCGAGGTGTCGGCGCGGACGCCGTTGTCCCGCGTCACCGCCTTGTCGTAGCGCGGCGGCGGGAAGGCCGGCGCGATCTGGGCGGCCAGCCGGCCGTCCTCGGTGGCGGCGGCGGCGCGCTGGTGGGACAGCAGGGCGATCTCGTCCTGGGCGCGGCGCGAGATGTCGTTCTCCTTGGCCATCTTCTCCGCCGACTCGCCCATGGTCATGCCGGTGGTGTACTCGGCGATGGCCGGCGCCACCGGCGCCAGGTCCGCCGGGCGGAGCTTGCCGAGGGCCCCCACGCTCTGCGGCAGGGTCTTGGCCTTGCTGAGCTCCATGAAGACGCGCGCCGCCTTGCGCGAGAACTGGATCGGCACGTTGGACAGCGACTCGGCCCCGCCGGCGAGCACCACGTCGGCCTCGCCGGAGAGGATGGCGCCGGCGCCGAAGGTGAGGGCGCGCGTCGAGGAGGCGCAGGCGAGGTTGACCGTCACCCCCGGGATGCGCATCGGCAGCGAGGTGCGGAACACCACCTCGCGGCCCAGGTTGGGGGCGTGCAGCGCCGGCACCACCACGCCGAAGACCGACAGGTCGATCTCCTCGGGATCGATGCCCGTGCGCGCCACCAGCTCGGCGGCGGCGACGCTCGCGAGGTCGATCACGTCCATGTTCTGGAAGTCGGTGCCGGACTTGATGAACGGCGTCCGGCAGCCGTCGACGATCGCGACCCGGCCGCGCGGCCCCTTGAGCTCGCGGCGCGCGGTCTGATGGACCTTGACCGGCTTGCCGCCGGCGGGTCCAGACGGTGTCGGCCCGCTCGGTGATCTCCTCCAGGGCGGAGGCCTTGTTGGCGGGGCGCAGCGGCGCGGGGGGCTGATCGAGGCGGGGCGTTCTCGGGCATCGCGATCTCTCCTTCCGAGAGCCTATATACCACGGTTTATGCCGCTCTGCGGCAAAGCCTTCACCTCCCGGCCTCCTCTCCCAACCCTCCCTCCCACCCTCACCGGGA
>CAVXIV010000025.1:0-172663 GCA_963761805.1 uncultured Acidobacteriota bacterium
GTCCAAAAAGTCCAGGCCCAGCCGCACGGTGTCCTCGACGTTGCCGCCGTTGGCGGCCTGCCGGCCGGAGTTACGTCCGCGCGACGCCCGGCTTGGCCGCGGAGCGGTCCGGCTGCACGGCGACGTAGGGATCGTAGAACGCCGTCACCTCGATGAAGACCACATCCGCCGCGCCCACACGCGGCTGGCCGGAAGCGTCTGGGCCCAGGAGCCCGTGCGCCCGTGCCCCCAGGCTGTCACCGCTGATCTCGACGGGATAGAGGCCGGGCTCGGTCGGCGGCGAGCGGAGACGGGCTTGCTCCTTCGTCTGACAGCGGGCGCGAGGCCAGCTCGTCTCTCGAGACCTGGTGAAGGCGGCACCGCCGGGATCTCCTGCTGCGCGAAGATGGCGGCCTCGGGTGAGGTCAGCCAGACGTCCGGCGGGTCCTCGTCGGGCCAGCCGTCCTTGTCCTCGTCACGCACGGACAGCACGCCGTCGGGGCCGATACCGTCCTCGTCGATCGATTCGGTGCGGCCGGCGAGCAACTCGCCGCTGGCCCCGTAGCAAACGTCCGCCTTGCCGTCGTAAGGATCGCCCCGGTAGCGGGCTCCCACGCCGTCCGTGCAGTCGAAATCGGTGTTTGGATCGATCACAAAAGTGAACGGCACCTGCTGGCCGGAACGGTTCGAAACGCGCGGGCGAAGTTGCCAAAGGTGTCCGTGACGCTGCCGAGATTGGTGACGTCGATTTGAAAATCACCGAATTCGCCAGGCTTGATCCTCAGCGTATCGCCGCTCACCCGCAGGGCGGGATCCGTGGTCAGCGGGCTGGCGTCCACCGCAAGCGCGTAGTTCTCGACGAAAACGGGGACCTCGATGTCTTCCGTGCCCGCGTGCTGGCCGATGGGGATTCCATAGTCGTCCAGGCTGAAGGTGAAGTTGTAGATCGTGAACGAGGCGATGTCGGGGATGGGCGACAGGATGCCGCCGAACTGGAAGGTGGCCTTGAGCGCGAGCTGCACCTTGTTGAGGTAGTAGGTCAGGTCCGACAGCGAGAGGCGGGCGTTGTCGGCGAAGGGGGTGGCATCGTAGTTGTCCACTTTCACGGGGCCCAGCGCCACGAGGCCGGCCGCTCCCTCGTCGGCCGAGTGCCGGTAGCGCACGTTCTGGTCGGCCCCCAGGGCGGGCCTGCCGTCCTCGCGCGCGTCCCATTTCGCCGTGATGAGGTCCGAGCCGGCCGACACCTCGAAGCCGAGCCCGACTCCCAGGTTGGCGCCGCTGACGCCGAGCACCAGGTTGGTGCAGATGGGATACACCTTGCCGCCGATGGTGACGACCTCCTTCTCCACGCGCGCAACGTCACAGTCGGCGCGGATGTCGTAGCTGCCGGTGAAGGGAAGGCCACGGATGGTGGAGAGCAAAGGATTGTCCGGGTCCGGCTCGCTGCCGAACGGCGTGGTGAAACTCTGGCAGTTGTCGAGCTGATCCTTGATCGCGTCGAGCACATTGCCGCCGGTGCCCACGCCGACGCCGAACTGGACCAGGTCTTTCAGGCTGACGTCACCCTCGCGGACTTTTTTCAGCAGCTTGTACATCGTGCACATGGCGGGCAGGTCGACGTGGGAGTCGATGGCCCAGTCGATGACCGTAGCCCCGACCACGCGCACCTGCACGCCGGCGAAGATGGTTTCCGCGGCCACCAGCTCGGCACCGTCCTTCTCATCAGCGCTCTTAAAGGGATTGAGCGAGTCGAGGAACTCGGGGAAAGCGAAGCGGTCGCAGCTCGCGATGAACCGCTCTTGGTCCAGGTGGTGCTCCTGGCAGAAGGCCTTGTACTCCCCCACCGTGAAGTCCAGCGGCGCCAGCTCGGTGTGCAGGGTGAACTCGCTGCCGGCCAGAGCCGACGAAGGCACGTCCGTGACGTTGACCTCGACCGGCAGGCGCAGCCCCACCGCGACGTCGAACTCATAGCCGATGCGCGCCCCGAAGATCTCGAAGCAGAATTCCGTGAAGACCAGATCGATGCAGACCTCCTCCGAGACCTCGTACCCCCACTCGATCACGGGCGGCGCGAAAGTGAACCCCATCATCGCGTTCCTGGTGAAAGGAGCGCTGGACGCGGCCAATCCCTGCGGCGGCGGCAGGCTCGCCGCGGCGAATCCCTGCGGCGGCGCCGGCTCCACGCACTCGCCTTCCACCAACTCGGCGTCCTCGTCGCAGCGCACCGTGAGCGTCTCCTTGAGCTTCATCCGGCGGGGCGCCTGGCCGAGCTCCATCAGTTCCTCCTCGCCATCCCCGCCGGACCGGAGAGCTTTCTTGCCATGCTTCTTCATCGCCTCCTTGTTGACCGCCGCGGTCACCGCGCGCGTCAGATCGCATTCGCCGTCCGGCGTCATCTCCCCCAGGCCCGGCGGCAGGCCCATGGCGGCGCCGAAATCGTGGCAGGCCGCCTCCACGCTCTCGGCGGGCGGGTCCTCGCCCACGCGGCCGTCGCCGTCGTGATCGATGGCTTCCGGGCCGTCCTCGTCGATCAGCGCCACGGCGCCCGGCTGGCTCGCGCACTGGGCCGCGGGATAGATGGTCCCCTCGGCGTCGATGCAGTCGTGGTCATTGTTCACGGCGTCGCCGCGCGGGTCCTCGCCGGCCACACCGTCGCCATCATCGTCGACGGCCTCTGGGGAATCCTCGTCCACCAGTTCCTCGACGCCGGCCTTGAGAGTGCCGTCCGCCTCGAAGCAGGAACGGGGATCGCCGTCGGGAATCAGGTTGGCCGGCGTGGCCGGACCGGCGGGATCGAGATAGCCGCCCCGGTGCTCGCCCGTCTTTGTGTCCATGCAGTCCTTGTCGTCATTGCTCTCCGGACCCGTGAAGAGCCCGGCCCGGCGCACCCTGGTGCCGCCCCCGGGCCTATTGAGGTCTCCGCCGGCGGCGCGGCCCTGGCTGCCCTTGTCCATCTTCTTGAACCGCACCGGGTCCCAGGCGTCCTTGTCCTTCGCCCGTGGATCCGGGAAGTCCAGGGTCATCTCGGTGGCGATCTTCTTTCCGTTCACCTTGCCGTGCGGGTTCTTCATCTCCTCAATGGCCTGGTGTTTCACTTCCTTGCCAGGAAACTTGCACTTCTTCTTGATCTCCTTGGCATCGCCCGCCTCCATCGCGGCCTGGCATTCCGCGTTGTCCTCCATCTCTTTCTTCTTCTTGCCGTCGGCCCACTTTTCGATCATCTTTTGCAGCGGCGTGCCGGTTTCATCGATCACGATCCGCGGCCGGCCCATCCCCTTGCCCGTGCCCGATTGTCCATGGGCTGCCTGCAGAGGCACGAGCGTCGCCAGCACACAGAAGACCATGCCCAGGGTGCCACTTACCCTCGAAGAATGCGCGCTCATACCTGCTCCTTTCGAGAAGACTCGCTGGATCGCTCGCTTTTCCTGCCGCCAGAAAAACTGAACAATCTCGTGATAGAGCAAGCGGCATGCCCGAAGATCGGCCCCTGATCCGGCCGCATCCGGCGGTCCTGCCTGTGTCAGGGGGTGTGTCAGGAGAGTCCGTGTCTTCGCGGCGGTGTCAGAGTCCGCCTTGACGCCGGGCAGCTCGAGGCCCTTGGAGCGACCCGCGGCCTAGCCCGTGGAGGCGCCTCCCCCTGAGCTTCTGGCGACGTACGGGGAGAAATTCCGCAAGCTCCCGGCTCCGCCGCGCGACTCTGAAAAAGTTTGAATCCCCCCACGATCTATACATAATCAAATATCCAAGTTGGCAAAAAACGTTGCGTTTTAGTAATTCCGTGCCAAGATCCTGCCCAACGTGAGCCTCGGCAAGAGCCGGATGCTGGGCATGCTCTCCAGGGACTCTCTCCTTTCCGGCCTGATGTAACGATTTCGAGATTTGTGCGCCCATAAGGGCTAGGCATGCGCGTTGGCTCGGAATGTCCGATGAAAGGAGATGCTTCATGCCGGTACAGATCCATTGGAGCCTGAACGTCGATGTCGGCGGCGGCCCGCAGCTCGGGACCGCGGACATCACCAGCTCGATGCGCCTACGACATGATCGAGGCGGCGATCCCTCCGAGCAGCGGCACGAGCACGACCGACGTCGAGGTCCAGCCCGGACCGGCCGATCAGGTCCGGTTCCTCCTCATCACCTCCAGCCCCTACGGTGCAAAGCTCACCTACACCGTCGAGGGCACGGCGCATGCGGTCGCAGCTCGACGGCCCGCACCGGTCTTCGCCGGCTCCGGCGCCATCAGCCTGCTCCAGCGGGGCCCAAGAAGCTCCTCTTCAGCAACAAGCTGGACGGTAACCCGACGGCGGCCGTGCAGATCCTTGTCGGCAGGATGGCGACACCGCCGCCGCGCAGAGGCGAGCGAGGAAGAGGAGGAAGAGGGATCCGGCGGCGGAGAAGGCGAGGGGGCGGCGGCGGTGGCCGGAAGGCGGCGGCGAGCGACGAAGGTGAGAGGCGGCGCCTAGCGGCGTCAACGAGAAACGATCTCGAGGAGGAACGATTTCATGCCCATCACACCGACTTATCCGGGTGTCTATATCGAGGAGGTGCCCAGCGGCGTCCGTACGATCGCGGGCGTCTCCACCTCGGTCGCGGCGTTCGTCGATTTCTTTAAACGCGGGCCGATGAACACGGCCGTGCAGATCTTCAGCTTCTCCGACTTCGAGCGCGAATTCGGCGGCCTCGATCTGCGGAGCGAAGCCAGCTACGCCATCCAGCAGTTCTATTTGAACGGTGGCAGCGAGGCCTGGGTGGTGCGCGCGGCCTCCAACGGCACCGCACCCAACGTCCCGGCCAAAGCGACCGTCGCGCTCGCCCCCGCGGGCACCTCGCTCACGGTCAGCGCGGCGAGCGAGGGCGTCTGGGGCGACAGCCTGCGGGTGGGCGTCGACCATGCGGCCCCGGCAGGCCAGTTCAATCTCACGATCTCCGAGGTGAGCAGCGGCGGGGCCGTCATTCGCCAGGAGACCTTCCGCAATGTGTCGCTGGCCACGGTGGAAAAGACCGTCAACGAGTGCCTCGGGGCTGGTCACCGTCCAGGTCAACGGCGCGGCGCTGCCCGCACCCACGGGGACGGTCTCCGATCCGATCGCCGTTCCTTTCAACCTTGGCGGCGGGCACACGAAAGGTGAAAGTCACCTTCACGGGTGCGGACGCCGGACATCAAGGACGACGTCGACCTGGGGTCAGGCGCGATCGGCTCGCTGGACGAGGCCGCCGCCCGCCTGCAGGCCGCGATCCGCAGCACCAATCCCGCGAAGCGCGGATGGGCCGAGGCTACGGTGCGCGTCATCCCAGCTCGCGGGCGCCGCCACGGGGCAGCTGCAGGTGACGGCCGGTCCTTCGGCGCCGGACGCGATCATCACCTTCGCCAATGCCACGGGCGACGCCACCACGGCCGGTCTGACTCAAGCTGACCGGCGGCCCGGTCACCACTGCGGTGGCCGCGCTCTATAAAGTCGGCGCGACGGCCGCCGGCAACGACGGCATTCCGCCCGATGCCACGGACCTGCTCGGCAGCCGGCGGCCAATCCGCCCACGGGCATGTACGCGCTGGACAAGGTGTCACTCTTCAACATCCTCAGCTTCCCCCGCATCGCCAAGGTGACAGGGACGGACGCTTTCGTCGCAGGCCAGGTCGATACCGTGATCAGCACGGCCACCACCTATTGCGAGAGCCGGCGGGCCTTCCTGATCCTGGACACGCCGAGCAACGCAGAATACCCTGCCGAAGGTCAAGACCTGGATGGCCGCCAGTCCGCGCCACAAGAACGCGGCCCTGTACTTCCCCCGCGTGCAGATCGCCGATCCGCTGGACGAGTTCCGGCCGCGCTCGCTGGGCGCCAGCGGCACCATGGCCGGCCTCTATGCGCGGACCGACGTGGCGCGCGGCGTCTGGAAGGCGCCCGCCGGCACCGAGGCGGTGCTGCGCGGCGTCACAGAAGCTCGACTATCGTGATGACCGACCTCGAAAACGGCTCGCTCAATCCGCTGGCCATCAACTGCCTGCGCAATTTCCCGGTCTACGGCAACGTCTCCTGGGGAGCGCGCACGCTGGACGGCAGCCGATCAGCAGGCCTCCGAATGGAAATACATCCCGGTGCGCCGGCTGGCCCTCTTCCTCGAAGAGAGCCTCTACCGCGGCACGCAGTGGGTGGTCTTCGAGCCCAACGACGAGCCGCTGTGGTCGCAGATCCGCCTCAACATCGGCGCGTTCATGCACAACCTTTTCCGGCAGGGCGCCTTCCAGGGCCAGTCGCCGCGCGAGGCCTATCTCGTCAAGTGCGACCGGGAGACGACGACCCAGAACGACATCAATCTCGGCATCGTCAACATCGTCGTCGGCTTCGCCCCGCTCAAGCCCGCCGAGTTCGTGATCCTGAAGATCCAGCAGCTCGCCGGCCAGATCCAGACCTAGGGCTAGAGGGAGACCGAAGCGATGGCGCAACTGGTCGCGAAACCGAATCGTTACGATCCGTACAAGAACTTCAAGTTCAAGGTGATGTGGGACGGCCGCTACGTGGCCGGCATCAGCAAGGTGGGCGCGTCTGAAGCGCAGCACCGAGATGGTCGAGCACCGCGAAGGCGGCGACCCGAGCACCAGCCGCAAGTCTCCCGGCCGCACCAAGTACGAGGCCATCACCCTGGAACGCGGCGTGACGCACGACACCGAGTTCGAGCGCTGGGCCAACAAGGTCTGGAACTTCGGCGCGGGCTTCGGGGTCGAGTCGTCGCTGGCGGATTTCCGCAAGGACGTGATCGATCGACGTCTTCAACGAGGCCGGGCAGCGGGTGATCTCCTACAAGGTCTACCGCTGCTGGGTCTCGGAGTACCAGGCCCTACCGGACCTCGACGCCAACGCCAACGCCATCGCCATCCAGACGATCAAGCTGGAGAACGAGGGCTGGGAGCGGGACTACGACGTCAAGCCCGACGACGAGCCGAGCGTCAACGAGCCGCCGGTCTGAACCGGTAGAGGCCGGGGATGAGCACCGCCGCGACCGCCACTGCCGTCTTGCCGGGAGGGCTCTGGCTCGACGGCCTCCACCACCGCGAGGCGGAGCTGCGCCCGCTGACGGGTGAGGACGAGGCCTTCCTCCTGGAGACCGGAGCCGCGCTGCCGCCGGCGCGGCGGACCACGCTCCTGCTCGCCCGCTGCCTGGCGCGGCTCGGACCCTGGGAACCGGTGCCGGCCGAGGCGGTGCGGGATCTCTCCATCGGCGACCGCGAGGCCCTCCTCCTCCACCTGCGCCGCCTCTCCCGGGGCGACCGGCTGGAAGTCGTCCTTCGCTGCCCGGAGCCGGCCTGTGGAGAGCGGATGGACCTGGACCTCGACGTGCGGGACCTGCTGGTCCCTCTCTCCCCGCACGCGGCTCCCTCGCATGAAATGGACTTCGAGGAGGCGGGCTCCCGCTGGCGGGTCCGCTTCCGGCTGCCGACCGGGGCCGATCAGGAGGAGGCCGCCGCGCTCGTCCGCGTGGACCCGGCCGCCGCCGCGGGCCGGATGCTGCGGCGCTGTATCGATCACATCGAACAGGACGGCGCCGGACCTGTCGAGGAGATCCCCGCCATTCCCGCCGCGGTGGCCGATCGCATCGCCGCGCGGATGGCGGAGCTGGACCCTCAGGCCGAGGTGACGCTCCAGCTCTCGTGCCCCGTCTGCGGGCGGGACTTCTCCTCCGTCTTCGACGCCGCGGCCTGGCTCTTCCAGGAGCTGGCGGGCGCGGCGGCGGGCCTGTGGAGGGAGGTCCATCTGCTGGCCCTCCACTATCACTGGAGCGAGGCGGAGATCCTGCGCCTGACGGTGCGCAAACGCCGCCTCTATCTCGGTCTGCTGGCCGAGTCCGCCGGTGGGGAGTCCGGGCGGTGAGCAGCTACCTCGGCAATCTGGCGCGCCGGGGAGCGGGGCTCGCGCCCGTAATGGCGCCGCGCGCGGAGGTCTCCCCTGTCATCCCCCTTTCCGATCCTGCTCCTTTCTCCGAGCCGGATCAGGGTGGATTGGAAACCTTTCCTGTCTCTGAAAAGACGCCAGCGCCGAGCGGCTCCCTCGAGCCTGCAACGGGCGCTCTCTTGCCCGCACGGCCTCACCCTCCGGTTCCCTCTCCGGAAGGAGAGGGAGAGAAGAGGGTATCTGTCGAATTCGAGGTGAGATCGCCCCGGCAATCCCACGTGCCTCTCTCCCCTCCTGTCGTTTCCGTGCAGCGGCATGGCGGGCTCTCGCCCATCCCGGAGGACTCCCCTCCCATTCCCGCTCCCAGAGAGCAAGAGATCTCACCGGAGTTGCCCGCCGCGTCACCGGTACAAAGGGTTACTCCGGAGCCGGAGCGTTCGCTCCCAGCCGCGGCTCTCGCTTCCGTCGCTCCTACACCAAGGCCGGAGCCCCCGCGGGTCACCGTTCCCGTGCCTCTTCCGGAGAGCGTGCCCCCGGCAGAGCCCTCCGCGACTCCCAAGGTGGAAAACCCTTCCATTCCGGAGCCCCAAGCTCTTTCGGCACCTCAGGCCTCTCTGGCGCTCTCCAGCCCGCGCACGCCTGAGCCCGCCCTGCCTCCACGGCCGCGAGCGGAGCCCGTGGCTCCAGAGCCGCCGGAGCCCGCGGAGCCGCGCATCGAGGTGCGGATCGGGCGGGTGGAGCTGCGCACGGCGCCTCCTCCGGCCCCGCCGCCGGCGCCCTCCCGCGAGCGGCGCGGCTTCGAAGACCATGCGCTGGCACGGCGCTATCTGAGGCGGAAGTGGTACTGAGGCCCCTATGAGCAGCTACCAGGCCATCGCCGCCGCGAGCAAGACCCTCCAGCGCCTCCTGAGCGACCGCATGCAGGAGAGCGTCACCGTGACCATCGCACCGCCCGACGTCACGCTCCAGAACATCACAGGCAACCGGCTCAACCTGTACCTCTATCAGGTGACGGAGAACGGGAGCTTGAAGAACCTGGACCTGCCGAGCTCGCCGCTCTGCCTCAACCTCCACTACCTCATGACCGCCTACGCCAGCGACGAGACGGGCCAGGACGCCGACCTGACCGCCCAGCAGATCCTCGGCGACGCCATGCTGGTGCTGCACGATTCCGCGATCCTCCACCCGTCGCTCCTGGACTCCGTCCTCACCGGCGAGAGCGAGCGCGTCAAGCTGACGCTCCAGCCCACGAACCTGGACGAGCTTTCGAAGATCTGGACCTCGCTGCCCCAGTCCCACTTCCGCCGGTCGGTAGCCTACGAGGTCTCGGTCGTGAAGATCGACGGCGGCCTGCCTCGCGGGCCAGCCCTGCCGGTCAAGACCCGGCGGCTCCACGTCACCCTGGCGCAACGGCCGGAGATCACGGCCATATACCGCACTCCGGTCCCTCCCGAGCCCAAGGGCGATCCGCGCGTCCGGCTCCTCGAGGAGCTCACCCTGGAAGGCTCAGGGTTCTCCGGCACCCAGACCTGGGTGCGGTTCGGCGGAGCACCGCGTTTCCCCGTGACTCCGGATTCGGACGAACGCCTCCGCATCGCCGTGCCCGACGACAGGTTTCCCCCAGGCGACCCGACTCCGAACATCGCGGAGGAACACCGCCTGCAGCCCGGACCGCGGATCCTGGAGGTGATCGTCGAGCGGCCCACGGAAACGGTCGAAGGCGGACTCGGTCCGGGAACGCACGGTACGGGCCAGCAGGTCGCCATCTCCAACCAGGCGGTCTTCCTCCTGGTGCCTCAAGTCACCTCTGCCAGCCGGGCCGGCGACCTGCTCACCGTCAACGGCAAGCGGCTGTTCCGGGAAGGGCTCAAGAGCTACGTGCTGCTGGGGGACACCGCCATCGAGATCCGCCGGCCGGTGCTGCCCGAGCCATGGAGCGTGCCGACGGAGACGTCCGTCCAGGTACAAATCCCGGCCCTGGATGCCGGCTCCTACCGCGTGCGCGTGCTCGCCAATGGAGCGCAGAGTCTGGAGGAGGGGGTAACCCTCACCCTGCCATGAACGAGACGGCGGCGACCCTCGCGGACGAGATGAACCGGACGGACACCCCGGTGGATCTCTCCTGGACCGAGGCCCACCGGGCCTGGCTGGATGCCGAGCTGCGCCGGCTGCGCGGACTCCTTCAGCGCCGCGTGCTCTGGCTGCGCCGCCAATGGAAGCACGACCCCCTCCAGGCCTGGCAGGGGACGGTGATCAGCGACGCCCAGGCCGACAACCTGCTGGCCGGAGAGGACGCCCAGGCCGCGGCGATCTTCTACCGGGAAGATCCGGAGGCCGCTCCGCTCGGCGCCCTCCTGGAGGAAGCTCAACAGCAGGCGGCGGACCTGCGGCGGGCCTTGGCCGAGGCAGGAGCCCCGGCGCCCCTCGACCTCCTCTCGCGCCTGCTGGGTCTCACCCCCTTCGAGCAGGACGTCCTCCTCCTCTGCCTCGCCCCCGAGCTGGACCCCGGCTTCGAGCGGCTCTACGCCTACGTGCAGGACGACGTGGCCCGCAAGCACCCCACGCCGCACCTGGCCCTCTCGCTCCTCGGCGGCCTCTCAGGCGGGAACACCGAGGACGAGAGCTGGCTCGCGGCGCGCGAGGCGTTCCTCCCCCAGGCTCCGCTGCGGCGCTTCCACCTGGTGGCGTTCGATCCGGGCGCACCGGGCACACCCTCGGGCCGTCCCCTGCGCCTCGACGAGCGCGTGGCCGACTACCTGCTGGGGATCAACCGCATGGACGAGCGGGTGGTCCCGCTGCTCTGGCGGGTGCCTCGGGCGCCGCTCGCCGCCTCCCAGCGGGAGATCGCGGAAAGCCTGCGCCGCTGGATGGAATCCATCCGAGGCACGGAGCGCCGGCCGGTGCTGAACCTCGCCGGTCCTCCTGGCGCCGGGCTGCGCGCCGTGGCACGGGCCCTCTGCGAAGGGCTGGGCGTGGCCCTCCACCGGCTCGATCCCGCGCGGCTGCCGGCCCCGGGTGCCGACCGCGAGGAAATGCTCCGCCTGCTCGAACGAGAAGCCCTCCTGCTCCCCACGGCCTTCTACCTCGACGGCGGAGAGATCGATACCGGCGACCGCACGGTCTCCGCGGCCGTCGAAGAGCTTCTCGAACGCCTCGGCGTCCTCCTCATCGTCGGGAGCCCGGACCGCTGGCGGACGGAAAGGGAGGTCTCCGTCATCCGAGTGCCCAAGCCCGATGCCGAAGGCCGCGAGGCCCTGTGGCGGGAAGCCCTGGGTGGAGCGGCCGGCATGGCGGATGAGCGGATCGACGACCTCGTCCAGCAATTCGAGCTCGGTCCGGAGGAGGTCTCCCAGGCGGTGGCCGCGGCGCGCGACCGGGCGCGGCTCCGCAACCCGCAGGACAGCTTCCTGGAGATCTCGGCCGGCGACCTCTGGGAGGCCTGCCGCGAGCAATCCGGCGGACGTCTCGACGAGCTCGCGCAACGCATCGTCCCTTGCTATGCCTGGGACGACCTCGTGCTGCCGGACGACACCCTGCGCCAGCTCCGTGAGATCGCCGATCAGGTGTCCTGGCGGGCGCAGGTCTACGATGCCTGGGGCTTCGGCGCCCGGCTCTCCCGCGGCCGGGGCATCAGCGCCCTCTTCGCCGGCCCGAGCGGCACGGGCAAGACCATGGCCGCCGAAGTCCTCGCCAACGTCCTGCGGCTCGACCTCTACCGCATCGATCTCTCGTCGGTGGTGAGCAAATACATCGGCGAGACCGAGAAGAACCTGCGCCGGGTCTTCGACCGTGCCGAGCAGGGCGGCGCCATCCTCTTCTTCGACGAGGCGGACGCCCTGTTCGGCAAGCGCACGGAAGTCAAAGACAGCCACGACCGCTACGCCAACATCGAGATCAGCTATCTGCTGCAGCGGATGGAGGACTACCGGGGCCTCGCGATCCTGGCAACCAATCTCAAATCGCATCTCGACTCGGCCTTCCTGCGCCGCCTGCGCTTCCTGGTCGACTTCCCGCAGCCGGACGCGGCGCAGCGCCAGCGGATCTGGCGCCAGGTCTTCCCTCCTCAAGCCGAGATTGAAGACCTCGACTGGACCGCTCTGTCCCGCCTGGAGATCTCGGGCGGCAACATCCGCAACATCGCCTTGAACGCCTCCTTCCTGGCCGCCGGCGAGGGGACACCCGTCCGAATGGATCACGTTCTGCGCGCCGCCCGCCGGGAGTACACCAAGCTCTCGCGGCTGATCTCCGAGTCCGAGTTCGGCGCCTACTACGCGGGAGGGAGGCGATGAAAAACCTTTCCATCGAGATCGGCAGCGTCGCCGTGGACGGCCTTGCCGGAGGCGCCCGCAACGGCGAGGCCGTGGGACGGGGGATCGAGCGCGCGCTGGGAAGAATCCTGGAATCCCGAGGATTGTCCGAGGGATTGAGCCCACGGGATGTGGCGAGGATCTCGCTGCCGGACCTGCGCCTGCCCGCGAACGCAACAGACGGACAGATCGCCGAGGCGGTGGCGGCGGCGCTGCACGAAGCCCTCGGAAGGAGGTAAAAATGCCGGTACTCTCCAGGGAAGCCGCAAGAATCCCGATTCAGAGCGTGCCACATCGCACTTCGGCGAGCCCTTCCCGCGAAGTCCGCCCGAACTGGGGCAATCAGGTCATGCAGCGCCTGCTGCGCGCCCGAGAAATCCAGGCCAAACTAACAGTCAACGAGCCGGGGGACGTGTACGAGCAAGAGGCCGACCGGATCGCCGAGTCGGTGATGCGGATGTCCAATCCAGGCCTGAGAGCGCCTGCTGCTCCTTTCGCCGGGAGGCCTTCGGTCCAGAGCGTCCAGCGAATGTGTACAGAGTGTGAGGAGGAAGAGCTGCACCGAAAGGAGACAGAAGAGGAGGAGGAAGGAACGGAAGAGATCAAGACCCGCGCGCTTCCAGGTCACACTCCTGAGATTACTCATGGCGTGCAGGAGAAGATCGAAGCGCTGCGAGGTGGCGGCTCTCCGCTCCCCACCTCCACCCGCTCTTTTTTCGAGCCTCGCTTCGGAGCGGACTTCAGGTCCGTGCGAGCTCATACCGACGCCCGGGCGGCCGAGTTGGCTCGGACCGTCCAGGCACGAGCCTTCACACGCGGCCATGACATCGTATTCGGGGCCGGCGAGTATGCTCCCATGACCCGCGAAGGGCAGCGTCTCCTGGCCCACGAGTTGACCCATACTCTTCAGCAGGGCGGGGCTGCTGGGAGTTCAAGGCCAGCAGAAAGTCTCCAACGCGCGGCGAGCAGCGAGCTCCCAGGTCTGGAGCCGCTGAGCGGCCCGGCCACTCCTGAGACGGCTCAGGAACCGGATTCGTCGTCTGGGGCCCTCATCTTCCCTCCGGTGCAACCTACACCGGAGGTGAGCTTCGCCTTTCCAGACCAGCAACTGCCAGCCGAGGAGGAAGCGACGGTCTCTCGCAAGGCCGCCGGCCAGTCGTCGTGGAGCGATTCTCCGGAGCGGGAGGCCGCCGCAGAGACTCCCTACGCTACCGGGATGAGTGAAGAGGCGCTCGAAAGCGCTCTCGGCCGGGGACGGCCTCTGCCCGAGAGCGTCCGCTCGGGCCTGGAGAGCCGCCATGGGCAATCCCTCGGCCATGTCCGCTTGCACACTGACTCGGCCGCGAGCGATCTGTCAGCAAAATTCTCCGCACAGGCATTCGCCTTCCGACAGCACATAGCCTTCGGAGAGGGTACGTATCGTCCAGACTCACCGGCAGGCCAGCGGCTGTTGCGGCATGAGGTCGCCCACGTCCTGCAGCCCCAGCCGACCACGCCTGCCATCTTCCGCACCCCGGTCTGCACCAGCAACTGCCCCCCGGGGAGTGCTCCAGCGTTCGTCCCGGTGTCCGACACAACCTTCAACTGCTATTCGTATGCATTGAACAGCCCAGCAAGTGGCTTCCTGTTTCCCGGTAACAGGGCAGGTACTGCGGAGGCCACAACTGTTAACGCGGTGGTCGCGAATGCCGCCGCCACACGCGCAACGCTGGGCAGAATCCTGCCGTACTTCACTCCTGCCGGTGTCCGGCGCAACACCGAGGCCGACATCGGAACACCGCTTTCCAGTGACTGTACGCGCTGCTGCTCCGGCACCCAGAGAAAGATCATTGCCGTGGCGACGAATTCCGCCGCCGGGTTCGCTCCCGTCTTGAGCGGGCTCACCTTCCAGTTCTGGCAACCCATGGTCAGCGCGAGCGAACGGTGGGATTTTCACTGGTACCGCAAAGACGCGGATCGCGCCTGGTCCCACAAGCGTGGTGGCAACAATGCCCAAAGGGACGACGCTTCTGGTACCACCCCGATCTGTAATCCGTGCAACGCCAACCGCAACCATGGTCCCAACTATCAAAATGTGATCGGCTCCTGGTGCGTTTGAGAGAGACCCAAGGTGGAAATGGCTTTCGAAAGAGCTGCAGCTTCTGATGGCATCTCATGCCATTCGACTGTCGGCCCGGTCCCGGAGCCGGCCGGTGGTCCTCTCCTCGTTCCCGCAGCTTATGGGCGGGCCGCTCACGACCAGCTTCAGCACACAATTCGACCTCCGGTTCGCGCCGACGGACAAGGGCACCCTGGAGATCGAGGCGAGCTTCGAGGACTTCGATACAGCCACCACCATCACCTACAGGGACACCCTGGACGTGCGTCCATGACGAGGAGCCGATGATGCCCTCCGATTTCCCCAGAAGCCCCAGGATCTTCAAAGGCGCCATCGTGGCCTATCAGCTCCCGGACCTGCTGCCGACGGTGATCATTTTTCAATACAACCCGGAGCAGCTCACCCGCTCGCTCCAGGCCCGCACCGCGACCGGCGGCGGGCGCGGCGACGCCCAGCGCACCGACGGTCCACCCGAGGAGACGATCAGCCTTTCCATCGAGATCGACGCCGCCGATCAGCTCGAACAGAAGGACGGCATCACCACCGTGTTCGGCCTGCACCCAGTGCTCGCGGCGCTCGAAAAACTGATGTATCCCTCGTTCCCCATCGTCGTCACCAATCAGTTGCTGTCGCAGTTCGGCAGCTCCGCGATCCTTTCCGAGCCGGCACCCATGGCGCTGTTCATCTGGGGTCCGGCGCGCGTGCTGCCGGTGCGGGTCAACAGCCTTTCGGTCACCGAGCAGGCGTTCGACACGATTCTCAACCCGATCCTGGCCAAGGCCGAGGTCAGCCTCAAGGTATTGACCTATCGCGAGCTCGAGGTGACGAATCCCGGCTACTGGATCTACATGGCCTCCTTCGTTCAGAAGGAAGTCCTGGCCGCCATGAACCTGGTCAGCGCCTCGTTCTCCGCGAGCGTCAGCCTGTCGGTGTCGATCGGATGAGGAGATGAGAGCCATGCCCGTCCACTCCGCTCGCAGCCAGATAGCTCCGGCCCGCCCGTCCGCAACGGTGCAGCCCTCGGTGCGGCTAGGCCGGATCGGAGGGACACCGGGGCCAGCATCGGGAAACCAGGCCGTGCAACGCCTGCTCCGCTCCGTCGAGAACGGTTCTCGGGCGACGGAAACGATCTTCCGGCAGAGCCTTCTTGGCTCGGAGGCCCTCGAACGCGCACGGAGATACCAGCCCAGGCTGCGCGAGCGCACCCCTACAAGTCCTACGATCTCGCCTCCCCCCATTCTCGTGGATGAGGCGCTGCAGCCGCCGGCCGTCTGCCCCAATGCTCAAGAGGCTGCCCAGGCGATCCAGCAAAACCAAATTCTGGAACGGACCCGCAACCGGATGCGGTTCGCCATTACACAGTCCACCAACCAGCCGAGGACGCAGGTCACATCCGCCATGATCCGGCAGGCCGACCGGGCGATCCGGGCGGAGTTCGGTCCCTTGCTGCCCGCTGGCCGGAGCTACACGGCTCCCCAGTCCGTCACGATCCGTACTCCCCAGCAGCTCGCCCAGCTCCGGGTTCCCGATCCCGCCACAGCGCGCCGGCGAATCGGCCAGGCCGCCCTGGCGAATACGGAAGACGAGCAAGTCCTCGCCAGCCAATGCATTACAGAGCCCGACCATCCGGTGCTGGAGAGCGCCGTCAACGCTCCCCTCTTGCAACAGCTCGGGATCAGCTTCGTTCAGGATTACGAGCAGGCTCACGTTGGCGGACAGACCACGGGCCTCTCCTCTCAACCGGCCCGCCCTCACGTCGACCTCCCCAGTGAGAACCGGAACATGGGGCACATCGTGGTCCACGAGGGCCTGCACTTCTACGTTCACGGCACCTACGCGCAGACGGCATCCGGAGATCCGCGCGAGGACGAATTGATGGAAGGAGGAGCGGAGTTCCTGGCCCGGCACGTCCTCAACACTCGTCTGGCCAACGTCCCTGGCTTCGAGATCAATCCGCGGACCTATGCGGACGAGTTCAGCTATGTCGGTACTTATCTGACGCGGGGAGGGTTCGATGTCTTCGCCCGCGCCTACTTCCAAGGCCGGGTGGATCTGCTCGGCCTGACGCCTCCAAGCCATCCTTGAGAGACCGCGCCATGCAACTCCACGCCAGCCGCCGCGATGCCGCCTCAGCCCGCTCTACGAGCCCGGCGCAACCCATCCGGTCGCGGCCGGGCCACACTGTTGCTCAACCGGCCCGGCCGCCGTCAGGCAACCAGGCGATGCAACGCCTGCTGCTCTCCGGTGCCGTCCAGGCCAAGCTGACCGTCAGCCAGCCCGGAGACTCCTACGAACAGGAGGCGGACCGGGTGGCGGACGAGGTGATGCGGATGCCGGAGCCCGGAGCACCGGCCATCACGCCCCTGGACGCTCACAGCCTCCAGAAAAAGTGCGCGGCGTGCGAGAGCGGCGGAGGGACCTGCGCGGGGTGCTCTGAGGAGGAGGAGACGGTCCAGCGCAAGGAGGAGTCCGGCAGCCCGGATTTCGCGGTGGACGCGTTTCCCGTCCCGCGCGGCGGCGGACAACCCCTTCCGGCGCCGGAGCGCAGCTTCTTCGAATCGCGCTTCGGCCGCGACTTCAGCGGGGTGCGCGTCCACACGGGCGCGGAGGCCGATGCTTCGGCGCGGTCGTTCCACGCCTTGGCCTATACGCACGGTTCGGACATCGTCTTCCGCGGTGGCCAGTACGGCTCGGGCGCTGCCGGGCAGCGCCTGCTGGCACACGAGCTGACGCACGTCGTACAGCAGACAGGCGGCGAGACGCCACTGGTGCAGAGGCAGCCCGCTGGCGGCGGTGGTGGGGGGGCGGCGACGGAGCATCGCTTCACCACCGCCGTTTTCGGCCGGCGGGTTTAGCTGAAAGGAGATCCGATCATGTTCTTCCGAGGCAGCCGCTACGAGCCCGTTCCTGACGCCGAGATCACCACGCCCGAGGGGCGGACGATCCGCTACAAGCGGGTGCGGTTCATCTCCGACGCGCGCGGGATGTTCGGTCACCGGGTCAAGGATGGCGACCGGCTCGATCTCATTTCGTATCAGTCGTATAAAGACCCGGAGCAGTTCTGGCGGATCTGCGACGCCAATCTGGCGATGGTGCCCGAGGACCTGGTCGAAGAGCCGGGACGGCTGTTGCTGATCCCGATTCCGATGGTGTAGAGCCATGCCTTTCCTGCCCACCAACTACACGGTCGAGGTGGCGCGCGCGCCCCTGCCCGCTCCGTTGCTCTCGGCCTTGAAAGAGATCGAGATCGAAACGTCCACGGAACGGGCGTCGATCTTCCGGCTGCGCTTCGAGCTCAGCAGGACGCCGCTCGGCGACTGGGACGTGCTCCAGCTCGACATCTTCCAGCCGCTGGTACCGGTCAAGATCGGCATCTTCCTGGGATCGTGGCCGGAAACGATCATCAACGGCTATGTCAACGAGGCGCGGCTCGACAGCCGCAGCCAGCCGGGAGCGTCGACTCTGGAGGTGACGGGCATGGACGCCACCGCCACGCTGATGAACCTCAAGGAACTGTCGTTCCCGTGGCCCAACCTGCCGGACAGCGCCATCGCCGCGACCATCTTCGGCAAGTACACCATCGTGCCGAACCTGTTCCCGACGCCGCCTTCGCGCACGGTCCTCGACGTCACCACCACGCAGCGCACGACCGATATCCGCGCCCTCAAACGCATGGCGGAACGAAATGCTTTCGAATGCTACGTTCAGCCCGATCCGATCCTCGGCATGGACGTCGGCCATTTCCATCCGCCGCAGCTGCTCATGCCGCCGCAGGCGTTGCTCTCGACGGACTTCGGGCTCGTCACCAACCTGGACTCGTTCAACGTCAGCTACGGGATGCTGGAGCCGACCTCGGCCCTGGCGGTGGCGCTCGATCCGGCGACCCGGACGCCCATGCAGGGGATCGCACCCGCCGCCCTGGAGCCGCCGCTGGGACGGGAGCCGGCGCTCCTGCGCATCCTGGTGCCGCCGGTGGTGCGGCCCGCCGGCACGGACGCGGCCAACGCCTCGGAGGTCATGGCCCAGGCCCAGTCGATTGCCAACCAGTCGAGCCGGTGCCTCCAGGGCTCGGGCGACGTGGACGGCCTGAAGCTCGCCCGGGTGCTGCGTCCGGGACTGCCGGTCCTGGTGCGCGGCGCGGGCCGCGAGTACAGCGGGACCTATTACGTCACCGAGGTCACCCATTCACTTTCGAATGATCGCTACACGCAGAGGTTCCAGGCCTGGCGTAACGCCCTGGGCCTCACCGGCGCCGAAGTGTTCATGGACCCCTTCGCGGCGGCGTTCTGAAGGAGGCGCACGAGCATGGCACAGAGCAGCGCGGCGGAATCGGCCCTGGACCGGCAGACCGATCGCTTTTATGGCAAGTACCGCGGCATGGTGGTCAACAACATGGACCCCACGAGCCGCGGGCGCATCCAGGCCATGGTGCCGGAGGTGCTGGGCGAGATCCCCACCGGCTGGGCCGAGCCGTGCGCGCCCTACGCGGGGCCGGTGGCCGGCTTCTTCGCCGTGCCGCCGCCGGGCGCGGGCGTGTGGATCGAGTTCGAGGCGGGCGACACCTCGCGCCCCATCTGGGTGGGCGGCTGGTGGGGCACGGCCGAGGTGCCCATGGAGCCCAGGAACGTGCCGGCGCAGCCCACCACCAAGATCCTGAGGAGCGACATGGGACTGATCGTGGCCCTGAACGACACGGCACAGACGATCGCGGTCTCCGATGCCCTCGGATTGAACCAGGTCGAGGTGAGTGTGATGACGGGCACGGTGACGATCAAGGGCGCCGTGCGGGTGGTGACCGACAGCCCGCTGATCCAGCACGGGAGCCCGTCCTCGGCGCACCCGGCGGTGCTGGGCGACCAGCTCCTCGCCTACCTGGGCCAGATCGTGGGCATGTTCAACAGCCACATGCACGCGGGGCAGATGGCCGGGCCGGTGCCCGTGACTCCGGCGCCGCCCGTGCCGCCCATGCCGCCGCCGAACCCGAGCCTGCTCTCCCTCAAGGTGATGCTGGAGTGAGGAGGACGCCGTGCACGAGCTGAGATTCCTCGACGATCCGTTCCACCTCGACGCCCGCGGCCGCTCGGCCGAGACCGGCGTGGACGACCACGTGCGCGACCTGATCTTCCAGGTCCTCTTCACCAGCCCGGGCGAGCGGGTCAACCGTCCCGATTTCGGCTGCGGGCTCAAGCAGCTCGTGTTCATGCCCAACAGCGATGTGCTGGCCACGGCCACCCAGCAGCTCGTCCAGGGCTCGCTCCAGCGCTGGCTGGGCGAGGTCATCTCCGTGGAGCGGGTGGACGTGCAATCGATCGATTCCCGGCTGGAGATCACGGTCGTGTACATGCGGCGGGACCTGGGGGAGCGCCGCGAAGAGCGCTTCAGCCGGGAAATCCCCGCCTGAACGGAAACGAAATGGACCCTGAAGCCACCGACGCCCTATGCCTCGACGAACGGCGGAAGGCCGCCATCCGCGAGCACCCGACGCTCAACGGCATCGATTTCGTCGAGTCCTTCGAGGACCGCTCGGTCATCCCGGCGAAGATCTGGCTGGAGGTCCACTTCCTCCGGCCGACTCCCGCCGGCCTCGCCGGCAACCCCGGCGCGTTCACGATCGAAGGCGGCGCGCGCATCACCGGCATCCACGCCACCGCCGTCAACGTGCCCGCCGATCCGCTGCTGGACAAGCAGCTCGAGGTGGTCCTGGACGCCGAAGGGGATTTCTCCACCTATGTGCTGCGGATCGCGGCGCCTCCGGGAGTCCTGGACACGCGCCTCTCGGCCGCGCCGTTCCGGTTCCGCGCGAGCTGTCCGTCGGAGCTCGACTGCCGGCAGGAGCCGGACTGTCCGCCGGACCTCCTCGACGAGCCGGCCCTCGACTACCTCGCCAAGGACTACGCGAGCTTCCGCCGCCTGCTCCTCGACCTGATCCCGCAGCGCAACCCGCGCTGGACGGAGCGCAACCCCGCGGACGTCGGCATGGTGCTGGTGGAGCTGCTCGCCTATCAGGGGGACCAGCTCAGCTATTTCCAGGACGCGGTGGCCACCGAGGCCTATCTCGACACGGCCCGGCACCGGATCTCGGCCCGGCGCCACGCCCGGATGATCGACTACCGGATGCACGACGGCCGCAACGCCTGGACATTCGTGCAGCTCGACGTGGAAGGCACGGGCGTCGTGCCCCAGGGCACGCTCCTGCTGAGCCTCGTGGACCAGCCGCTGCGGGGCGAGACCTCGCCCCCCGGAGTCGTGATCCCCCGCGAGAAGCTGGACTTCGACTCCGATCCCGCCCTCCACGGCGTCACCGCCTTCGAGGCCACGGCGCGGCTGAGCCTGGACCCGCTCAAGAACCTGCTCCACCTGCACACCTGGGCCGACCTCCACTGCTGCCTGCCGCGCGGCGCCACGAGCCTCCACCTCTTCGGCATCGACGAAGCGGCTCAGACCGCCTACCGGCCGCCGCTCGTGGCCGGCGACTACCTGCTCTTCGAGGAGGTCAAGGGTCCGGCCACGGGCGTGGAGGCCGACGCGGATCCCGCCCACCGCCAGGCCGTCCGCCTCACCAAGGTGGAAACCGCCGAGGACCCGGTCTTCCGGGACGTGCTGGCGAGCGGCGACCTCCAGGAGCTGACGGCCGCCGGCCAGACTCCGCTGCCGCTGCTCCGCGTCACCTGGGACGCGATGGACGCCCTGCGCTTCCCCCTCTGCCTCTCTGCTCTGCATCCGGAGACCCGCGACCCCATCCTCGGAGTCTCCCTGGCGCGGGGCAACGTGGTCCCCTGCGATCACGGGCGCACGGTGACCGACGAGCTGCCGCTCCCTGTCCCCGGCGGCAGCCGGTCGGCGCGCATGCAGACCTCGCTCCCCCTCGGACCGCTGACCTTCCAGGCCATGCCCGCCGAGCCCACCTACGCGGACGACGGCCGCCTCCAGCAGTCGCGGCACGGCCTCGCCGCCTCCCCCCGCGCGGTCAGCCCGGCCGTGGTGCTGACCCTGGACTTCCCGCCCGCCGAGAAGGAGATCTGGGAGCCGGTGCCGGATCTCCTGGACAGCCGGCCCCTGGACCGCCACTTCGTGGCCGAGGTGGATAACGACGGCCGGGCCGTCCTCCGCTTCGGCGACGACGAATACGGCCACCGTCCCGGTGCCGCGGAGAAGGTCACCGCCCGCTACCGCGTCGGCAACGGCAAGGCCGGCAACCTCGGGCGCGAGGCGCTGGTCCACATCGTCAAGCCCACCACGGAGGAGATGAAGGACCCCGCCCATCCGGCCGATCCGCCGCCTCCCTGGCCCGGCGCGCTCCGGGTCCGCCATCCCCTCCCCGCCCAGGACGGCACCGATCCCGAGACGGTCGAGGAGGTGCGCCAGCTCGCGCCCCGGGCCTTCCACGCCGAGACCTTCCGCGCCGTCACGGAGGCGGACTACGAGGCCGCGGCCCTCAAGCACCCCGGCGTGGACGCGGCCAAGTGCACCTTCCGCTGGACGGGCAGTTGGATCACGGTCTTCGTGGCCGTCCATCCCAGGGACCCGGCGGACCTGATCACCGAGCCCGGCGGCCGCACGCGCCTGAGCGACGAGCTGGCCCGCTCCGTGCGGTGCCACCTGACCCGCTACAAGCTGGCCGGTTACGACCTGGAGGTGCGCGCCGCCCGCTACGTGCCGCTGGAGGTCGAGATCCAGCTCTGCATCGCCCGCGGCCACTTCCGGGGGGACGTGCTCGCCGCGGCCCTGCGCGCCCTGAGCAACCGGCGCAATACCCGCGGCAATACCGGAGGCAATACGGGCGGCAATACGGGAGGCAATACGGGCTTCTTCCACCCCAGCCGCTTCTCCTTCGGCCAGGACGTCCACCTGAGCCGGCTCTACGCCGCCGTCGAGCGGGTCGAGGGGGTCGAATCCGCCGTGATCCGGGTGTTCAAGCGCTACTGGATGGTGGCCAACCAGGAGCTGGAGAACAGCGTGATCCCCCTGGGCAACGACGAGATCGCCCGGCTGGACAACGACCCGAGCCTGCCGGAGAACGGCGTGCTCCGGCTGATCCCCGTGGGAGGGCTGTAGATGGAGGACGCACGGTTGCTACCCGGCATGTGCGGCTGCGGCCTATGCGGCAGCGGGATGTGCGGCTGCTGCGAGACCGCGGCCTCGCCCACGCCGGTCCGCATCGAGAACCGCCCGGGCCTCTCCGCGGTGGCCTACCGCGTGGGCACCTTCGCCTCGTTCCGCGAGGCCATGCTGCGCGCGATCTCCCGCGAGCCCGCCCTGGCCCGGCTCACCACCCGGCAGAGCGACGATCCGGCCATCACCCTGCTGGAGCTGTGGGCGGCAGTGGCCGACGTCCTCACCTTCTACCAGGAGCGGATCGCCAACGAGAGCTTCCTGCGCACGGCCGTCCACCGCGATTCGGTGCTGCGCCTGGTGCGCATGCTCGATTACCACCTCAGACCGGGCCTCGCGGCCACGGCGCGCCTCGCCTTCACGACCGAGGAGGGGCACTCGGTGCGCATCCCGGTCGGGCTCAAGGTGATGAGCACGCCGGGGCAGGACGAACGGCCGCAGATCTTCGAGACCGTGGAGACCGTGAACGCGGACTGGCGGCTCAACCGCCTCGCCGTCCTCCCCCGGCCGGTGGCCGTCAACCCGCTCGCGCAGGGCCGCAGGTCGGCCTTCCTGACCAACGACGCCGCGGGCTGGCAGGCCGCGAAGACCCTGATGCCGAAGGACAAGGTGGTGCTCTTCGGCGGCACCGGGAGCGGAGGATCAGGAGGCGGCTCTTCCCTCGACTGGTCCTTCGCCGACGTCCTGAGCTGGGGACTGCCACCGCGCGCCTTTGCCGCGCCCCAGGCCTGGGGTCCCCCTACCACGGATTTCGGCAGCTGGGCGATCCAGGCCCAGCCCGTCTTCACCGTGGCGGCCGCCACGAGCGAGGACCCCAACGCCCCCGAGGAGAAGGAGGTCGAGGAGGTACGGGTCGACGGAGACCGGTTCCTCCTCGTCTGGAACACGCCCATCGTCAAAGACGCCTGGACGAAGGACACCGAGGTCCGCGTCTTCCGCCAGAAAATGAAGGTGTTCGGGTACGACGCCCCCCCCAGACACCCTTCGGTGGTGACGGTCACCGACCTCTCGACCGACCCGACCACCCAGGTCCCGAGTTGGACCTCGGTGGACGTCGACTTCAGGCTCACCGAGAATCCGCTCCCTCTGGACCGGTCCTACAAGGATCTCACCGCCGGCGACCAGCTTCTGATCCATGAGACCGGCAAGGAGCCCCAGGTCGTGACCGTCACCTCCGTATCCGAAGGGGAAGAGGTTCTGGGCTTTCTGCCGTCCGGATCCCTGGGGGACCACCGCCACCGCGGAACCGTGACGCGGGCGACGATCTCGCCGTTCGTCCCGATCGACCGCCGCAGCGCCACCGTCTACTGGCTCTCGGGCCCCGAGATCCCCCTCTGGACCGCCGATGTCCCCGCAGTGATCAGCGCAAGCCCGCTCTACGTGCCGGCGGCGAAACTGGACGACGCCGGCACCACCCTGGAGATCGGCCGTACCATCGTGGGACGGGAGCTCAAGTCCGGGTTCGCCATCCGCCTGACCGAGCTCGAAGAAGGCCGCCAGGTGCTGCTGGAGGACCACACCCGCCAGCCCGTGGCCGCCGTCCTCAACAGCGCCACGTTTGAATCCATCGAAGGCCAGGGCTTCCTCGTCCTCGACGTGTCGTCCCTCTCGCCGATCCAGATCGAGACCCGCACTGCCGTGCTGCTCGGCAACGTGGCCGGGGCCACCCACGGTGAGACCGTGCGCCACGAGCCCCTGGGCGACGGCAATGCCGCCACCCCCTTCCAGCGCTTCGCCCTGCGCAAGAAGCCCCTTACCTACGTGCCCGGCGGGGGGAGCGCCCGCGGCGAGGCCGCCCTGCGCGTGCTGATCAACGGCGAGAAGTGGGGCGAGGTCGAGAGCCTCTTCGGCCAGCCGCCCACGGCCCGGGTCTACACCGCGCGGCAGGCGGACGACGGCACGACCCTGCTGCAGTTCGGCGACGGCGCCACCGGCTCGCGCCTGCCCACCGGCCGCGGCAACGTGATCGCCACCTACCGCCAGGGCGCCGGGCTCGAAGGGCGCGTCAAGGCCCGCCAGATCGACATCCTCCTGGAGCGTCCGCCGGGGCTCAAGGCCGTGGTGAATCCCGCTCCGGCGGAAGGAGGCGCCGATCCCGAAAACCTGGACCGTGCGCGCGAGGCCGCGCCCACCACCGTCAAGACCTTCGGCCGCGCCATCTCGCTCCTCGACTTCGAGTCGCTCGCCCTGGAGTCGGGCCTCGTGGCCCAGGCCCGGGCGACCTGGGTGTGGGTGGGGCTCGAAAAGGCCATCCACCTGACCGTGGCCGGCCAGGAGGGCGGCATCTTCTCGCCCGAGTCGCTCCAGACCCTGCACTCCGGCCTCACCGCGCAACGCGATCCCAACCATCCCCTGATCCTGGCCAACGCCAGCCGCGTGCCCGTCGTGGTCCACGCCCGGATCGTGGTGGACGGCCGGTACGTCCGCGACACCGTGCTCGAGACCGCGCGGCGCGCCCTGCTCGGCGCCTTCGCCTTCCGGAACGTGACCTTCGCCCGGCCCGTCCACCTGAGCGACGTCTACCGGGTGCTCCAGGACGTGACGGGCGTGAGCTACGTGGACATCGACCTCTTCCACTTCAAGGGCCATGAATCGTGGACGGCCGGGGAGCTCACCCTGCGCGGGGCCACGGCCGCGCCCGTCCAGGAGCACCTGCGTTTCTTCGCGGCCCGGCCCGTTGGATCCCAGGTCCTTCCCGCCGAGCAGGCCTTCCTCCAGAACGAGGCCCAGGACGTCCAACTGACTCCCGAAGGAGGGCTGGAAGGATGACCCGCGACCTCTACAGCCTCCTGCCGGCCATCTACCGCGAGCGCGACGAAGAGCTGGGCGGACCCTTGAAGGCCCTGCTCCACATCGTCCAGGAGCAGTCCGACCTCGTGGAGCAGGACATCCGGCAGCTCTGGGACGACTTCTTCGTCGAGACCTGCGAGCCGTGGGTGATCCCCTACCTGGGCGACCTGGTGGCGAACCTCCCCCTGTTCGACGGCAGCCGGGTCCACCAGCCCGATACGGCCGGGGAGCTGTTCCCCGACCTGACCGGTCCGCGGCTCGCTCCGGAAGTGGCGCTGCGCAGCCGCGCGGACGTGGCCAAGACCATCTACTACCGCCGCCGCAAGGGCACCCTGCCCATGCTGGAGGAGCTGGCGCGCGACGTCACCGGCTGGGGCGCGCACGCCGTGGAATTCTTCGAGCTGCTCGGCTGGACCCAGTGCGTCCGCAACCACCTGCGCATGCACAGCCCGCGTACACCCGACCTGCGGCGCGTCGAGCCCGTGGACCGGCTGAACGGCCCCTTCGACACCATCAGCCACACCGTGGACGTGCGCCCCATCGAGGCGCTCACGGGCTGGTACAACATCAAGAACATCGGCTTCTTCCTCTGGCGGCTGCGCAGCCAGGAGGTCGAGAACGTCCCCGCCCAGCGGGTGGGCGCCGCGGGCGACTACCGCTACCACTTCAGCCCCCTGGGCAATCCGGCACCGCTCTTCACCCGCTGGCGCCGCGAGGGGGACGAGGCGGGTTTAGCCACGGAGCTGCACGTGCCCGGGCCCATCCGTCCGGCCGCCTTCTACGAGGATCTCAAGCGCTACCTGGCGCTGCCCCTCGCGGAGCGCCACGGCTTCACCGACTACTACGGCTCCTTCGACGTCGAGGACAGCAGCTTCATGATCTTCCACGACGGCGTGCCCGTGCCGCCGGAGAAGATCCGCTGCCGCAACCTCGCCACCTGGTCGCAGCCCACTGGCGAGATCGTGGGGGTGGACGTGAAGCGGGGCCGCATCGCCTTCGGCACCGGCTTCAAGCCCGCCCCCGTGGACGTCTGGTACCACTCCGGCTTCAGCGCCGGCCTCGGCGGCGGCTCTTACCCGCGCCGGGCCTGGCTCGTGCGCCGCTCGGACCACAAGGTCTACAAGGTGGCCCAGAGCGGGACGGGCGGCGCGTTTACCACCGTGGGCGCCGCCCTTGTCCAGTGGGGGATAGACGGCAAGCCCAACGCCGTCATCTCCATCCTCGACAGCCGGACCTACACAGAGGCGATCACGATCGAGCCCGCGGACGATCCCGATCCGGAGAAATCGCGCTGGCTGGTGATCGAAGCCGCCGACGAGGTCCGTCCCCACCTGCGGCTGACCGCCCCGCTGGAGATCACGGGGAACCATCCCAAGGCCTCGGTGACCCTCTCCGGCCTCCTGATCGAGGGCTGGGTCCACGTCACCGGCGAGCTCGGCCGCCTGCGCCTCCTGCACACCACCCTCGTCCCGGGCCGCGCCCTGGAGCCGGACCAGGGCAATCCGGCCGGGAACGGCGCGAGCCTGGAGGTGGATGGCGGCGGCGCACCGGACCCTCTCCTCAACGAGGAGCTGCGGGTGGAGATCGCCTTCTCCATCACCGGTCCCCTGCGCATCCCCGAGCACGTCCTGGGCGTCTGGATCCTGGACGGCATCGTGGACGGCGTGGGCACACCCGCGCTTGCCGGCCCGGGCGCCACCGGAGCGCCGGACGATCCCGACGGGCCTCCGGCGTGGCTGGAGCGGGTCACCCTCTTCGGACCGTCCCGCATGCGCGAGCTGCCGCTCGCGACCGAGGTGATCTTCACCGGGCCGGTGGTCTCCCGGCGCCGCCAGGCGGGGTGCGTGCGCTTCAGCTTCGTCCCGGTGGGATCGAAGACGCCGCGCCGCTACCGCTGCCAGCCGGACCTGGAGATCGCGCGGCGCACCGAGGACACCGAGCAGAAAAAGGGCGCGAAGCTCACCCCGCCGGAGAGCACGGCCCTGCGGCAGGAGATCCAGGGATGGCTGGTGCCCTCCTTCACCTCCGAACGCTACGGCCAGCCGGCCTACGCGCAGCTCCACCTGGCCTGCCCGCGCCAGATCGCCACCGGGGCCGAGGACGGCTCCGAGATGGGCGCCTTCTGCCACCTGAAGCAGCCGCAGCGGGAAGCGAACCTCCGCCTTCGCCTCGAAGAGTACCTGCCCTTCGGGCTGGAGCCGGGCATTCTCTACGTCACATAGGAGATCGGCATGAGCGGCGATTACTCACGATTCACCGACCGGCCCCTGCGGCGCTACACCGGCGTCCGCATGCAGCAGGGACGGGTGCAGCTCGACGCCGACTGGAACGAAGAGGTCGCCCTCCTCAAGCGGCGCTGGGAGACCCAGGCGGAAGACACCTTCGGCCCCTGCGCCGTGCCCGAGGCCACCACGCCCGACGGCTTCAAGGTCAGCCTGAAGGCGCCCAACGACCTCGCCCTCGGCGAAGGCCGCATCTACGTCCATGGCCACCTCGCCGAGATCTTCCCCGGCGAGACGGTGGGGAACGACCCCGTCTCCTACCTCCACCAGCCGTTCCTGCCCGATCCTCCGCCCCTGCCCGGCGGCAACTACGTGGTCTACCTCGACCTCTGGGACCGCGAGGTCACCTACATCGAAGACCCGGACATCCTGGAAAAAGCCCTCGGCGGGCCGGACACCGCGACCCGCATCCAGACCGTCTGGCAGGTCCGGACCGAGGGGGTCCAGGGCGACGCCGAATGCGGGACCCCGCTCGGCGAGCCCTCCACGGGCCGGCTGAGCACCCGGGCCATCGCACCGCCGGCGAGCGACGACCCTTGCATCCTCTCCCCCACCGGCGGCTACCGCGGCATCGAGAACCGGCTCTACCGCGTGGAGGTCCACGACAGCTCCGGCGGCACCACCCGCTTCAAGTGGTCGCGGGAGAACGCCTCCGTGGTCTCGGCCGTAACCGGCACGGATATCTCCGGCACCGAGAGCAGGCTCACCGTCACCCGCATCGGGCGCGACGCCGTCCTGCGCTTCCAGGTCGACGACTGGGTCGAGGTCCTCGACGACAACCGGGAGCTGAACGGCCTGCCCGGCCAGATGCTGCGCGTCAAGAACGTCGTCGAAGCCACCCGCACCCTCGTCCTCGACGGCGCGCTCAGCGGCTTCGGCGCCAACCCGGCCGAGCTCGCCGCCCGCCACACCCGGGTCCGCCGCTGGGACCAGAGGAACGGCCTCGACGCCGACGGCCTGATTGCGGTCACCCCCGGCACCTGGATCGCGCTGGAGGACGGCGTCGAGGTGCTCTTCTCCCCCAACGCGGGCACCTACCACACCGGGGATTACTGGTCCTTCGCCGCGCGCACCGTGGACGGCTCCGTCGAGGAGCTGAAGGAAGCGCCGCCGCTCGGCATCTACCACTTCTACTGCCAGCTCGCCGCGGTCAACGGCAAGGACGTCGACGACTGCCGCCCCCTGTGGCCGGACTGCAAGTGCGGCTGCTGCTGCACCGTCGAGGTGGGCAACGGCAAGGAGAGCCACGGCGACTTCAACAGCCTGGAAGAGGCCGTCAACGCGCTTTCGAAAGATAAATGGAAGAAGGGAGAGGACAGGGAATGGGTCCCGGCCGTGATCTGCCTCCTGCCCGGCACCCACCGGCTCTCACGAACCGTGGTCATCGAACGGGACTCCCTCACCCTCCGAGGCTGCTGCCGGACGGCTCCCGTGATCGGTCCGGACGACTCCCCGGCCTTCAGGTTGCAGGGGAACCACCTCCAGATTGAAAAGGTTTTCCTGTCGGCGCAGGCACCGGACGACGCGGCCATCTTCTGCGAGGGAACGGCGGTGATCCTCGACGGCAACGAAATCGAAACACCGGGCGCGCCGGCTGTCCTCTCCTGGGGAGTCCAGGGCCTCTGGGTCCTGGGCAACCAGATGCGCCACGTTCCCCGCCAGAGAACACCCTCCGAGCCCACGGAGCCCGAGGATGTCCCCATCCCCAGGAGGGTCAACTTTCCCCAGGCCATGGTCGCCCCGAACGTGGACACCGAGCCGGGGCTGATCCTCCTCGAAAGCGGGACCGTGGGAGCCCGGGTGATCGGCAACCTCCTGGGACCCGGCCTGAGCCACGGCATCGCGCTGGCCGTCGCGTCCCAGCGGGATATCGTGATCGCCGCCAACGAGATCCGCGGCATGCTGGGCAGCGGCATCTCGAGCGTCGCCAGCCGGGCCCTCCCGGAGCACGACGACAAGGTCTTCGTCGAGCATCTCATGCTCGCGGCCATCTCTCTCCCATCGCCCGGGCGCATCGACGGGCTGCGGATCGAGCACAACACCATCACCGCCTGTGTGCGGACGGCCCTGAAGCCCCGCGCGAACGGCATCCCCTTCGGCGGTATCGTCCTGGGCCGGGTCGATCACACCCTGATTTCTGATAACCGGATCGAGGACAACGGGGCTGAAACCAAAGTCCAGGTCCCCGTGGCCGGCCTCTACGTCCGTAACGCCCGGGGCCTGATCGTGCGCGACAACGTGATCACCGGCAACGGCCCGGAGCCGGACGGAAATCGCATCCCCGGCCGCCAGGGAGGAATCCTGGCCGAAGAGCTTTCCGTGATCGTCGAGCTCGAGGACATCACGATTCCCGGCACCGCTGGCCCTCCGCCGGTCCCCATCCGGCCCGACGGCTGGCCCGCGGCGTCGGTGCAGGGCAACCTCGTGGTGGCCCCGCGCGGCCAGGCCCTCCTCCTCACCGGGATGGGTCCGATGCAGGTCCTGGACAACCGCCTGACCGCGCGGGACGTCCTCGGGCAGCTCGGTCAACCTGGGGGTAACGCCAACGTGTTTTCCGATTTCTTCGGAGCCGTTCTGATCCTGAACGCCGGCCTGCCCGCCTACATCGCGCGGCAGCTCCTGGCCGCCGGCTTCCTGTCCACGCAGGCGCCAGATCTTCCCGAGGATTACGAGCAGCTCATCGTCAGCGGGAAAGTGGAATTCTCGAACAATCAGGTTTCCCTGGACCTGGTGCGCGGCGAGATCGAAATCGCGTTCGCGGCCGTGGGCATCCTGACCTTGGACGACCTGTCCTTCCACGGCAACCAGACCGAGTGCACGCTCTTCCGGGACTTCCTCATGACCGACGCCCTCCTCTTCGGGCTCACCGTGCGGGCCAACGACAACGGCTTGACCGAGAGCCTCTTCTTCACCGCCCTCTCCCTCTGGGCAAGGGGGATTCTCCAGTGTATCGGCGCCCACAACGAGGCCACCCACTGCATTCGGGTCGAGTGTGCCAACCCTGCCCAGCTCATCAACGGGCCCAACCTGAGCCTCAATTGCAAAGACGAATTCGGCAGTCTGTCGATGTCCCAGCAGCCCTGAGGTATCCAGGCCTCGAGGAGGATCGATCCCATGAACACACCGAAATCCAAAGAAATCACAGACCGGCTCGGCCTGGCGCTCAAGTCCACCGACGCCGCGCGGCGGGACCTTCTTGGCAGATCCATCGACGAAGGCAGGCAGGAAGCCAGGGCGTTCCGCAGGGTCCGGGACCAGCTGGTCAAAGCCCTCGGCCAGGACGATCCGCGGGTCAAGGCCCTGGACCGCCGGGTCCAAGGCAACGAGCGCATGGCCGAATTCATCGAAGCCGGCCTCAAGGGATCCAGCACCGGCGGCCAGACACCCAAGCTCGGCACCAGCCAGAGCCCGGGCAAAGCAGCGCGGGGTGTGAAGAAAGGGAAGGCGAAGGGGAACAAGGAGGAACCCGGTTGACGGGAGCCGGCCTACCTGCTTGAGGGGATTTACTCTCGATCCGTGGCGAGGGGAGGTTCATACTGGCGCAATGACGTCAGGAGCTCATCGACCGCTGAGGCGGTCTCAGGAGTTACGGCGCCGAGCTGCTCAAAGAATCCCGGCGACCAGTCGGCCCCTCCTGTCACCTCTTTCTCAAGAGCTCGTACGATCAGGCAGTTTCGACTGATTTTGAGAGCTCGCGCCTTGCGGTCTATGGCTTCCAGGAGCGGCTTTGGAATATGGATGCTAGTCACCATGACGATACCCATGAGCATATTCCAACCCTCCTCGACCAGGGTCTGCATGGCAGAAAACCAGAAGCAGGGACATCAGGGACACCAAGGACCTCAAGGACCAAGGACGACAACTCTGATGTCCTTGGTGTCCTTGATGTCCCTGGTGTCCCTGGTGTCCTTTGGAGCCTCGTGCTCCGTCAAGGCAGGTTGGCCCTGTTGGCGTAGCGCCCCTGGGAGCGCCGGCATCCCTGCCGGCCTTCTCACCTGCTCTTCAAGAGGAGGATCGAACGGGCAGGAGAGGCTCCCAGCCCCTGCGGCCCACCGGACCCGCTCTGCGCCGGATCGGGAGCCCAGAACGGGTCAGAAACGGACCCTTCCGGCGTCCGGGCTCGCGGGGCAAGCCCCCGATCGGACACATTGGCGGCCAAAGTGTACGGTACGCGCGCCGTACGAGTGGGGAAAGCCCGGAAAGTGTCCGGGAAAGGCCTTGCCCCACTGGGGAGAGCCCGGTCCCCAGTGGGGAGAGCCCTTTCCCGGACAGTCCGAGGCCGTTCCCCACTCCTACGGCGGCCGTACAGCTGGGGACGGCCCTTTCCCCACTCGTACGGGAGCCGTCCCCACTCGTACGGCGCGCGTCCCGGACACTTTGGCCGCCAAAGTGTCCGAACGGAGGCTTCCCCCGCAGGTCCAGGCTTTGGAAGGGTCCGGGAGGCCTTCCTCCCCGTTCGAGCCACCTCCTGAAAGCACAGTAAGAAGGCCGGCAGGGATGTCCCAGAGGCTGGGCCCTCCTCGCCGCCTTGACGCCGGCAACCCCTCCTCCCAGGATCGGCGGAACCTATGATCGAGACGCTCGCCGTCGCGAGCTACCGCTCGTTGCGGGAGCTGATCGTCCCGCTCGGCCAGCTCAACCTCATCACCGGCCCGAACGCCAGCGGCAAATCGAATCTCTACCGCGCCCGAGCGGTGAGGAGCGGTGACGCACGGCTCGGAACAGGTTGACACCCTCCAGGAAAGGCGCCCACAATGTAGGAGTCACTTTTTCAGCAATGAAAGGCTGTGCCTCTCCTGCGTGCGAGAGGGCAATTTCGTCATGTACGTTTCCGTGCGTTGCCATGCGGTCCTCGACCAGGTCTTTCTCCGCTTCCTTGCTGGAGCGGCTCTGGCCCTGCTCGCCGCGGCTCCCGCCCTCGCCGCCCGTATTTCCGAAGTCCCCTCCGAAGTCCCCGGCGTCCCCGAAAGCCGTCCGTCCTTCCGCTTCTTCGGCTACGAGCAAGGTCTGCCCCAGAACACGCCCCAGGCTTTCGCCCTCGACACGCGGGGCTTCCTCTGGACGGGCACCCAGGATGGCGCGGCGGTCTACAACGGCCGCTCCTGGAAGACGGTCGACATGCCGAACCGGGAGGAGTCGAACAACATCCACGACATCCTGGCCGGCGCGGACGGTTCGGTGTGGTTCGCGACCACCATCGGTCTCGCGCGCCTGCACAGGGGCCGGTGGACCCTGTTCCGCAAGGACGCGGGCCTGCCCTCCGACCGCGTCCTGAGCCTGGCTGAGGAGAAGGAGGGCGCGAGGACGGTGCTCTGGGCGGGGACGGACAAGGGGCTCGCGCAATGGAACGGCAAGGCCTGGACGGTGCTGGACACTCAGGCCGCCGGTCTTCCCAACGAGCGGATCCTGTCTCTTCTCGCTCTCCAGACGGACCAGGGACCGGTCCTCTGGGTCGGCACCGGCAGCGGGCTCGCCCGGCGGGAAAAGGGCCGCTGGACGGCGTTTCCCGCGGGCAGCGCGGGCAGCGGCCCGCCGGAGGCCGAGGTGCACGATCTGCTCGTGACGCGGGACGGCAGCCGCCCGGTCCTATGGGCCGCGACCGACGGCGGCGGCCTCGTGCGGTATGACGGCGAACGCTGGACAGTGGAGCAGGGACTCCCCAGCGACCGCGTGCTCAGCGTCGCCCTCCTGGACAGCGGCAGGGGCGACGAGCTGTGGGTCGCCACCTCCCGGGGCCTGGCGCACAGGACCGGCGGGACCTGGACCGTCTACGACACCGAGAACGCCGGCCTGCCGTCCGATTGGATCGTGAGCCTTTTCCCCAGCCGCCATGGCGGCAGGTCTCTCCTGTGGATCGGCATGAACACAGGGGGGATGGCCGTCCTCAATCCAGGCGGGTGGAGGGTCCTCGACCGCCGCAACTCCGGCCTGCCGTGGACCTGGATCTACGGCCTGGCCGAAAGCGGTCCCCCCGGCCGGCCGGTCTATTGGTTCTCCGCGTATGAGGCAGGGCTGGCCCGTTGGGAGGCCGGGACCTGGAAGGTCTTCGGGAAAGGGACTCCTCTGGAGCACAACCAGGTCAACCTCGCCCTGCCGGCATCCGGGCCTCGCGCAACGGCCCTCTGGGTCGGGACGACCCGCGGCCTGTTTCGTTGGGAGGGCGGCCGGTGGGCAGGCGCGGGCGAGGCCGCCGCGGGTCTGCCGGCCTCCGAGGTGCTCGTCGCTTCTCGAAAGCCGGACTCCCGCCGGTCCGGTCCTCTGGGTCGGAACCCGCGACGGCCTGGGGCGTTGCGCCGCGGGGCGATGCCAGGTCTTCACCCCGGAAAACTCCGCCCTGCCGGACCGCCAGGTCTACACCCTCCTGGAGACCCGCGAGGCCGAAGGGCCCGTCCTCTGGATCGGCACCCGCGACGGCGGGCTGGTGCGCTGGAGCTTAGGAAAACAGACCAGCTCCGGCCAACAGGTCCTCTACAATACCCGGACCTCACCGTTGCGGAACAACTGGATCAACGCCCTCCGCGAGACACGGTCCGGAGGAAAAAGGTTTCTCTGGATCGGCACGAATGCGGAGCCGTCCGGCTCGATCTCTCCGCCGGAGAGCCGCGTTGGCTCGTCCTCGACGAAAAGAGCCGCTCAGGCCCGCCTGCCCAGCAATGTCGTCTATCAGATCCTGGAGGATGCGCGCGGCAGGATCTATCTCGCCACCAACCGTGGGATGGCCCGTCTGACCGCCCGCCGCGGCGATCCGAACGCGTACGGCGTCTACACCTTCACGAGCCGCGACGGCCTGGCGTCCGACGAGTGCAATCAGTCGTCTTCCCTGGTCGACCGCGCCGGCCGGCTCTGGGTGGGGACGAGCACCGCCGTGTCGTGGCTCGATCCCTCCGTGCCGGAGCCGAGCCTCGGCCCCAGCCCGCTGCACGTGGAGCGCATCACCGTGGACGGCCGGGAGTTGGCGCCGGGCGGCGCACCGCTGCGCCTCGCCGAGAGGCCGGAGGAAGTGGCCTTCGAGTACGTGCTGCTCAGCTACTTCCGCGAGGCGGACACCCGCTATAGTGTCCAGCTCGAAGGATGGCAGGACAGGCCCTCGGACTGGCTCCCCGATCCCGTGCAACGGTACTCGCATCTGACCGCGGGTTCCTACCGGTTCCGCGTCTGGGGGCGCGATGGCGCCGGCGTCGTCTCCGGGCCGGTCGAGGTCTCCTTCGTGATCCCTCGTTCACCCTGGCGGACCGCCTGGGCCTATCTGCTCTACGCCGTCGCCGCCGTCCTCCTGGCCGGCGGAGGGGTACGCTGGCGGACCGCCGCCTTGAAGCGGCGCACCCGGCGGCTGGAGGATCTCGTCCGGGAGCGCACGAAGAGCCTCGCCCTCCGAAGCCGAATCCGGGAGGCCCGGCGCTCGCCGAACGGTCGCGAGCTCGAGCGGTCGGAGAAGGAGGCGCGCACCTGGCCAAGGAGGAGGCGGACAGGGCCAACCGGTTCAAGAGCCAGTTCCTGGCCAACATGAGCCACGAGATCCGTACGCCGATGAACGCGGTCATCGGCATGACCAGCATCCTCGCCAGCTCCCCGCTCACCCCCGAGCAGCACGAATACCTGGGAACGATCCGCAGCAGCGGCGAATCGCTGCTCGCCCTGTTGAACGACATCCTGGACTTCTCGAAGATCGAGGCCGGCAAGCTGGCCATCGAGGCGTCTCCGTTCGCCCTCCGCCAATGCGTGGCGGAGGCGGCCGACCTGATCGCCACCCAGGCGGCGCACAAGGGGCTGAAGATCGCCTGCGTGATCGATCCCGCGGTGCCGGCCCTGATCGAAAGCGACGCCACGCGGCTGCGCCAGATCCTGGTCAACCTCCTGGACAACGCGGTCAAGTTCACCTCCTCGGGAGAGGTTCTCGTCATGGTTGAGGCGATCGGCGCCTGCTCCCCGCCGCCGGGCGAGCCGCTGGAGCTCCGTTTCGCCGTGCGCGACACCGGCATCGGCATCGCCGCGGACGGTATGGATCGCCTGTTCCGCCCGTTCAGCCAGGCGGACTCCTCGACCAGCCGGCTGTATGGCGGAACCGGGCTGGGCCTCGCGATCTGCCACCGGCTCGCCCAGGGGCTGGGGGGACGGATCTGGGTGGAGAGCGAGCCGGACAAGGGCTCTACCTTCTGGTTCACGATCCGCTGCCGGGTCTGCGACGCCCCTCTGCCGCAAGCCCCGCGCGAAGAAGCCGCGGACAGGATCGCCGGCTCCGGGCTCCCGCCGCTGCGCATCCTGATCGCCGAGGACAACGTGATCAATCAGAAGGTGGCGCTGCTCCTGCTGCGGCGGCTGGGCTATGCGGCGGACGTGGCCGCCGACGGGGAGGAGACTCTGGCCGCTCTGCGCCGGCAGCGCTACGACCTCATCCTCATGGACATCCAGATGCCCGGAATGGACGGGCTCGAGACAGCGCGGCGCATCCGGGACGAATGGCCCGCCGAAGAGCGCCCGCGGATCATCGCGGTGACCGCCAACGCTCTGCAAGAGGACCGCGAGACCTGCCTCTCCGCCGGGATGGACGGCTATCTGAGCAAGCCGGTGCTTCTGGAGGATCTGCGCCAGGCGCTGTGCCGCAGGGTGGAAACCGCCGTGGCGGCGCCGGCTGCCGCCGCTGCCAACGGCGGCGCGGCGTTCGATCCGGAGTACATCGATCACCTGTGGCAGCTCCAGGCCAGGACCGGCCAGGAGCTTGTGTCGCCGATCATCGACTACTTCCTGGCCGAGGCTCCGCGCCGGCTCGCGGAGCTGCGGCAGGCTCTCGCCGCCAGGGACAACCTCAATTTCGCCTTCGTCGCCCACACCTTCAGGGCGAGCGCCGCGCAACTCGGCGCCCACCGGCTGGCGAAGATTTGTGCAGACCTCGAGATGCGGGGGCGCAGGGCGGAATGGCCGGGCCTGGAGGAGACCGTCGGCCATCTGCAGAGTGAGATCGAACACATCGTGCCGCTGCTGCGGGCCAAAATGTGAAATCTATGAGACCAAGGTCCGATTCCCTCTTCCGCAGGCCCGATCCAACAATCATGACTGCCGTAATGCATGGAGGCGGGCCGGAGGGCTGGGATTCGGGATATGAGCGGCATCAGGCGATCAGCATCGAGAACGGCGGCGGCAAGCCTGCTCCTGCTGCTCGCCGGAATCCCCGCCGGGGCTGGCGATCGCCCGAAGATCGGCATCGCTTTCTCGGGCGGCGGTGCCCGGGGCGCCGCCCACATCGGCGTCCTCCAGGTGCTCGAGGAGCTGCGGATCCCGGTCGACTATATTGCGGGCACCAGCATGGGGGCGATCATCGGCGGCCTGTACGCCAGCGGCATGACGCCCGGCGAGATCGAGCAGGCGGTGGTGGCGGTCGACTGGAACGACGCCCTGCAAGACCGGCCTTCCCGCGAGCGCCTCTCCTTCCGCCGCAAGGATGACGATCTTCGCTACATCCCTGACCTCGAGGTGGGGATCGGCCGCGGCGGCCTGCTCTATCCGACGGGCCTGCGCAGCGGCCAGAAGCTCAATTTCCTGCTCCGGCGCCTGACCCTGCCGGTCCACTCGGTGCGCGACTTCGACGAGTTGGCCATCCCCTTCCGCGCCGTGGCCACCGACATCTCAACCGGCGAGATGGTGGTGCTCGGCCAGGGAGATCTGGCTCGCGTGCTGCGCGCCAGCATGGCCATTCCCTCGGCATTCGCCGCCATCGAGATCGACGGCCGGGTGCTGGTCGACGGCGGCGTCTCCAACAACCTCCCTGTCGACGTCGTGCGGAGCATGGGCGCCGACATCGTCCTCGCGATCGACATCGGCGATCCGCTGCTCACCACGGAGCAGGTGCGCAGGTCTCTGTTCAGCATCCTCTCGCAAACCCTTGGCACGATCACCCGCGGGAACATGAAATCGCGCGCCGAGCAGGCAGACCTCGTGATCGCACCCGACGTCTCCGGCTTCGGCACGCTGGCCTTCGACCGCTCCTCCGAGATCATCCAGCGCGGAGTCGAAGAGACGCGCCTCATGGCGGCTGATCTCAACCGTTTTTCCATACCGGAAGAAGAGTACCGGAGCTGGCGCGCGGCCCGGCGCCAGGCCACCAGGCCGCTCCCGGTCATCCGCGAAGTCCGCTTTGAAGGCAATTCGCGAGTCGATACACGGGTGCTCCAGAGCCTCGTCCGGCTGGCTCCCGGGCAAACGCTCGATCTGGCCGTGGCCGAGGAGGATCTCGGCCGCCTCTTCGGGCTCGGCGACTTCGAGGCGGCCGACTTCAACCTCGCCGACGCCCCGGACGGCGGGGCCATCGCCACCTACCGCCTGCGGGAGAAATCCTGGGGGCCACGCTATCTCCGTCTCGGGCTCCAACTCAGCACGGACGCCGATGGCCGCAACGACCTCGGCGTGCTCACCAAGCTCAACGTCACGCGCCTGAATCGCCGGGGTGCCGAATGGACCACGGTGCTCCAGATCGGCGGCGACCGTTCGATCGACAGCGAGCTCTACCAACCGTTCACTTTCGAGACCGGCTGGTTCGCGGCGGCTCGCGCGGGATATGAAAACCGGTTGACCGGCATCTTCAAGGACGGGCAAAAGCTCGCCGATCTGGAGGTGCGCGAGGGCAGGCTCGCGGCCGACCTCGGCTACACCTTCGACGAGTACGGCGAGGCGCGCCTCGGTGTGCTGCGGCGATGGGTCCTGGCCCGCACGGAGGCCGGCGCGCTGCCGCCGGAGGCCGATCCGCTCCTCGACCAGACCCTCGACCTCGGGGGCGTGCAGCTCTCCGCCGTGGTCGACCGGCTCGACAACGCCAAGATCCCGCATAACGGCGGCCTCTTCCGCCTGGACGCCTTCCAGTCCGTGCCCGGCCTGGGGGCCGAGGCCGAGTACACCAAGGTGGGCCTCAAGCTCAGCCGGTTTTTCACCCGGGGCCGCCATACCGTGTTCGGTACGCTCGAAGGCGGTTTCAGCCCGGGCAGCGACCTTCCGGCCTTCGACGAATTCACCCTGGGCGGCTTCTTCTCGTTGTCCGGGTTTGCGGAAAAGGAGCTGCGCGGGCAGAGCTTCGGCGTCGCCCGTTTCGGCTACCTCCACCGCTTCGGGCGGACCCTCTACGCCGGCGGCTACTTCGAGGCAGGCCGCGTATCGGAGGTCAGCTCCGATCTCGTCGGCAATCCGATCCTCGCCCTCACCGCGGTGGCCGCCTGCGACACGCCGATCGGACCCGCCTATCTCGGCTACGGCGAGGCCGAAGACGGCCAGCGGCAGCTCTACTTCCTCTTCGGGCGCAGCTTTTGAAAGGGTTTCCGGCTGATTTCTAAATATAATCGTTCCCCCGCCCGGGCATCGCTGCCCGGACGGGGGAACCCCACCACACACCTCCCGGGAGGGGAGATTGTTCATTCGATCAACGTACGTACGGATTGCCGCCGAGAGCGTTCGAGATGTCGGTGATCGCCTTCTGCGCGCGCACGCTGTTGCCCGCTTCGTCGAGGGGCGGCGATACCACCGCGATTCCGAACTTCCCGGGTGAGACGGCGATGAGCCCGCCGCCGACGCCGCTCTTGGCCGGCAGGCCGGTCCGGTACAGCCACTTGCCGGAGTCGTCATAGAGGCCCGCGGTCGCCATGACGGCGAGCACTTCCGGAACGTTTTCCGCTTTCATGACCTGCTTGCCGGTCACCGGGTTCTTGCCATGGTTCGCCAGGGTCGCGGCCATCAGCGCGAGGTCCTTCGCGTTGACGGCGACCGAGCACTGCTCGGTGTAGATGTCGGTGGCGCGGGCCGGCTCGTCCTTGATGAACCCGTAGGCGAGCATCAGGTAACCGATGGCCTGGTTGCGCTGGTTCGTGTCGGCTTCCGACTTGTACACTTCCTGGTCAACGCTGAGCGGACGGCCCGCGAAGTCGGAGTAGAACGTCAGGATCTTTTTCCAGATCTCGTCGCGGCTACTGCCCTGGACCATGCTGGTGGCGGTGATGGCGCCGGGGTTGACCAGGGGGTTCATCTCGGGGCCGCCGAGGGACTTCTGCGCCATCTCGATCGCCACGATCGAGTTGAACCGCATGCCGGTCGCATCGACGCCGATCCTTTTGGCGATCGCATCCGCGCCCTGGTCTTCCATCACCTTGGCCATGGTGAAGACCTTGGAGATCGACTGGATGGAGACCTGCGACTTGATGTCTCCCGTGGTGTAGACCTTGCCGTCCGTAGTGACGAGTGCGATGCCGTAGATCTTCGAATCGACCTTGGCGAGCGCCGGGATGTAGTCGGCGTTGGCGCCTTCCTTGATGTCCTTGTATTTCGCGTAGGCGGCGTCGAGAGCGGCCTGGATCTCGGCCGGGGTCTGCGCCGCCAGGGGCGCGGCGCAAGGCCACAGGACGAGCGCCAGGGCGATGCTGCAGAGGAGAGCTGTTCCGCGGGCGTTCACGAGTTACCTCCGAGCTTGTGATTGAAGTTGTACCTCACCGAGAACTGGAACCGGAGATCATCAGACGTGAACCCGTCACGGAAATTCTCGCGGTTGCCCCACTGGATCTCGGGCCCGAACATGACGTTCTTCGCGGGGTAGAACAGGATGTTGGCAAGCGCATACTGGCCTTTAGAGAAGGCGTCATCCGTCTGGCCGTTGGAGTTGTCGATGTCGAGCATCGACCAGCCGATCGAGCTCGACGCCTTGTCGCTCCAGTTGTGGTCGAAGAACGCCACCAGGCCCAGCAATGGCAGGGGCTCGCCCTCGATGGGCCGCGTCAGGCTCCCCGGGTTGAGCTTGGCGCCGACGTCGACCGGCGCGTCGTTCATGTAGTTCTCGACGCCTTCGCCGTACACGGCTTGCAGGCGGATCACGCTGCTGCCCGTCTTGATATTGGAGCTGAGGTTGATGCCCCAGCCGACGGCGCTGCCGGAGAGGTCGAGCTGGTCGTCGAGGGTGTCGTCCCACTTCATGTAGCGGACGATGCCCGCGCCCTCGATATAGCCCCAGTCGCCGGCGTGGCGGTACTCGGCCGAGAGGTCGGGATACGGGAACCGGCCGCGGAGGTTCTGGATCTCGATGCGGTCCGCGAAGTCGCCGGCGTCCGCCGAGGCGCCCGGCCGCTCCAGGGCGATCGTCATCCGGCTATCGCCCTGAATGGGCATCCAGCGCACCTGGACGTTGCGGAAGAACACCATGCCGTTGGGACCCCAGTACTCGACCGAGTTGGGGAAGACGTCGATGTCCATGAACGGGCTCCACGTCTGGCCGGCGCCGAACTTCCCGAGCTCACCATAGGCGTGGCGCAGCCGGAACGTCGTCTGGCCGGCGTCGACGCCGGTGCCGAAGAGCTCGAACTCGAACGTGGTCTTGACTTCGCCGGCGCTGGTCGGAAAGTTGGCCTTGACGCCGAGGCGGCTCTGCCGGACGCCGGCGAAGAAATGGCCGTCCTCACCGAACTCATCCTCGAACGCCGGGAGCTTGGTGGGCCGCAGGACGTCGAACCAGTCCGGGTCGTTCTGCTTCGACTGATAGCCCATGTCGAGCATGGCGAAGCCGTAGACTTCCATCGTCGCTCCCGCACCCTCCTCTTGCGCCTCTTGAGCCATCGCCGGAGGGGCCATGAACGTCCAGGCGCCCGCCAGCATCAGGCACCCCCAACCCACACGTCGCAATGCTGCGGGCAGCCATGTTTTCGATCTCATTGGATATCCTCCTCCACTTTCTCAGGTACAACCATCATTGCGCCCGGGCGAGATGAAGGAAATTGGACCTTGGTCCAAGGTGGCTAGAATTCGATGCCCAGGCTGACCACCATGCGGAGGTCGTCCTGATCGGGAAGCGTGCCGTCGCGGCCTGCGAGCGGGCTTTGCGTGCGGTCCCAGTAAAGGCTCACGTCGAAGTCCAAGGTGTCGGTCCACTCCGTCTCGATGCTCATCAAGGCGTGGTGGATGTAGCGGCCCGCGTCTTCCTTGGTGAGATAGAACGTGTAGTCGAATTTGAAGTCGATGCCCCGGGTCCATTCCTGCTCGAACGAGGTCGAGCCCACGAAGGCGGCGGCGGTCTGGGTTGCCTCTTCCCCCGCTTCGACGCCCACCCAGCGCGTCTGCTGCCAGGCGAGACCCGCGGAGACCTGCCAGTCCGTGCGCCGCGTGTCGAAGATCCAGTATCCCGCCTCGGCGCCGGCCGTGGTCCGTGAGTCGAGGTTCTGAAGCGGATCGCGGTACCACTCGACGACGGCCGGCTTGACGAAGAAGCGGTCGGTGATGAAGTGATGCCACTGGCTCTTGATCCGCTGGTCGTTTGCCGTTTCGGTCCCTTCGCTGCTGTCATAGTTCGCGAGGTAATCGAGCTCGATGCGGTCGCGGACCCTGCGGTATTCGATCTCCGCGGAGACGTTCGCGTCGACCTGATCGACGTTGCCCTGGCGGACGGTCAGGCCGGCGCTGACCTTGCCGCCCAACCGGCTCAACGGTTCCGGGCCTCCGGGAGTGATCGACAGGATCTGAGACCGCTGGAGCTCGCGTTGCCCGTCGCCGCGCTGCTCATCGCGGAAGACCAGGACCCTTTCGCCGTCGATCACCAGCTTGCCCACGAGGACCTCGCCGCCGGTCAGGCCGACGGTCATGGCTCGCGCCGTCCGCACCTGCTGAACGTCCTTCCAGTCGAGGGTCCGCGGGCCTATCTTGACGCTGTCGAACACCAGCTCGTCGTCGTAGAGGGCGATGAGCTCGCCCTTGAGCCATTCGTCGGAATCGAGCTGGAGCCAGTCGTATTTGACGGGCAGGGCCGCGTCCGAGGGCCAGCGCGGCTGGGCCTGCTCTGGGCCTGGCTGCGCAAAGGCCCCTGGCGCCGCGGCCAGGATCATTGCCGCGGCCAGGACCAGCACCAGGAGAAGAAATGCCCCCCTGAGCATTTATGGGACCGCCTCTAATCCGTCACCTTCGACCCGGAGGCCGGGGAGGGCTTCGGGAGCGGCAGCTTCTTGCCAACGTTCGCCTTCTCCCAGGCCCGCACCTTGACCCGCGCGGCGTCGAACAGACGCTCGTAATTCTCCAGCCGCACCTTCCGGCTCGCTTCCGGCGTGAGCAGCGCCCAGAGAGGGTCATAGGCCCTGTAGACCTTCAGGGGCGATTCGATGCTGGCCGGCGCGACGACGTCCGAGCCGAACAGGAAGCGGTCCGGATACCGGTTGATCAGGTCCGCCGCCGCCTTCACCGTCTCGGGGCTGCTGGTGATGTACTTGGCAGTCTCGTCCCAGGAGATGTCGATGTAGACGTGGCGCAGCTCCGGGTTCGCCAACGCATGCTCCAGCATGGCGAGCTGGCCCGCCACGGGCTGCACGACGCGGCCGAGCCCGCAGTGGGCCCAGATCACCGTCGTCTTCGGGTGTTTGATCAGCAGCTCCCTCAGCTGCGCGACCATGTATGGCTCCTGGCCAGCCTTCGGATACGGCAGGTCGACGTCGTTGTGAAGGATCACGACGAGCCCGGCCTCGCCGGCGAAGTCGAGGATCCGGTGCAGGGCCGGGTCGGTCAGCGTGGCCACCGGGCCCGACACCTTGGAGGAGACGAACTCCTTGTGGATGGTGAACTCGCCGATCCCGCTGAACACGCCCGGGAAGGTGAGCAGCACGCGCCGGATGTGATCGGCGGCGTACATGTCGGCCGGGTTGAAGCCCGTGATCATGGGATCGAGGCGGGCCTGCTGCTCCGGGGTGAGCGACCGGTAGGCCATGGCGATGAACGCGTCGCCGAACGAGTAGTAGTACAGCGGCGAATCCGTCTGCAGGTAGTAATAGGGAGCGAAGTCCCCGGTGTTCTCGTACTGCCACATCTGTTGCAGGGGGATGCCGAAAAGCGTGGACCGCTTGACGACGTTTCCCATCATCGCCACGTAGTCCTTGACGTCGGTCCCTTCCTGCACGTAATTCGTGAGGTGGAAGTGGTCGTCGTTGTACAGATATTCCTGCGCCTGCGCAGGCAGCGCGAAGAGGATCGTGGCTGCGAGCAGGAATCCGGAGCGTTTGCGGACAGGCATGGCGCGCCTCCCCCTTAGAAGTTCATCTCCAGGTTGGCATGGTAGACATCGCCATTGCCGCCGACCGGATAGGGCACTGCGGTGTAGCCGACGGGACAGTTGTCGAGGCTCAGCCACTCCGCGTTGAGGCGCAGCCCGCGCGTCTTGACGAAGTGCCAGTTCAGTCCGGCACGCAGCTCCTGGGAGTCACCGAACCGCCCCTTGATCTCCGCGCCGCTCAGGTAGACCTGAAGGAGATGCGGCAAGACCATCGCCGATGTCTGGACTTGATAGCCGTGATCGTCGATGTCGGCGATGCCGGACGTGTTCGCTCCCGAGAAGTCGCTGAGGTTGCGCCAGTAGTACTCGGCCTCGACGGCGAAGCCGCGGTACTTGAAACCCGCGTCGATCGAGGTCATCTCGTAGGTGACCCGATCGACGTCGATTCCGAGTCCGAAGAGATTGTCCGTGAAGATGATGCTACCGTCGGTCAAACGGATTTGGGAATTCTCGATGTTCTCCGACCCCGGCTGCGCCTGCTGATCCTCGATGCTGCGCGTCCAATGCGCGCCGACCCGGGTCGCCAGATCGGTGTGTCCCTCGAAGTCGCCGAAGGCCCCCAGCGGACCGAATTCCTTGGTGGTGGGAAGCCAGTTGATCATGAGCGAGGTCGTGTTGAGCCCGTTGTCGAGCTGCGACGCGCTCACCCCCAGGGTGCTCAGGTTATTGCCGAGCATCGCCATGTAATTGAGCCCGGCGAGAAGCTCGCCCTTGACCCAGATGCCAGAGGTGTAGGAGCCGCGGAAGAACTCGTCCGAGGTGAGCCGGTCATCGACACCCAGCCAGTAGGGAAACTGACCTTCGGTGCTACGCGTCGAAGGCAGCGACGTGATGCCGAATCCGGCGGTGATCCTGGGGCTGAACACGTAGCTGATGTTGCCGGCGCCGACGACCTGCGCCGGGTCCCCCTGCGCGGTGTTCGCCGACCAGACATAGAGGTAGTAGCGGAACTTTGGCGTCATGAACCAGCCGGAAAACGGGAGGAAGAACTTCAGCAGCTGAATGTCCTCGCGCTGCTTCACGGTGAGCGTGTCACCGTTGAAGTTCTCGTAGGTGGGGTCGAGGCTCTCTTGATTCAGGTAGCGCGCGTAGGTGAAGAGCCGCATGTAGATCTCGCCCTTCTCGCCTTCATAGATCCGGAAACCGCGCATCGGAATGTATTCGGGACTCTTCTCGGCGGCCGGAGGCGGAGCTGGCTCGGCCGGTGCTGGCTCCCCCGGAGCAAGAACAGCCGCCGTGGGCTGCGCGGCGACCGCGAACTCGCCGCCGCAGCCGCCGGTAACCCAGACTCCCTCGTCGTCGTAACCCCACGACCTGCCCAGCAGGCAGGCGGCGGAGCCGGTGACGCGCACGAGCACGACGCCGGCCGAGGTATCGGCGGCGCAATGCTGCCGTTCTCCTTCCCTGGATTCACAGATCACCTTGTTCAAGTCGTCCGGCCGCGCTGGAAAAGCGATCAGCGACTGCGCGGCGAAAAACGTCATGAGCAACAGGGTCTTGCCAGTCATCTCAGCTCCTAGAACAGCAGTTGTAGTCGGGTTTGAAAGAACTGGGTGTCACCCTTCAAATCGAATCGATCCAGCTGGCCGTAACCGTAAGCGATCTCGAGCCGCATGTTGTCGCTGAGATGCCAGTTCACCATGGGTGTGAATCTCCAGAATTTGCCGCCATGGAACGCCGTTCCGTCGTCCAGATCGATGTAGGAGAGCCGCAGCACGGCCTCCCACGCTCCCGGGCCGCCTTCGAAAACGGTCCTGGCCGGCGAGACCGCGTTGAAGAAACCGCCGCGGGTGTTGTACGTGCGGGTCTCGCCGGTGAGGAGCCACGTGACGACCATGTCGCCGCCGTGGAAGACGGGATCGCTGGTTTCCTTCGCGTCCGCCCACTGCATGAAATATTCGGTTCCGAAGAGCCAGGGACCCGGCCGGTAGTAGGCCTCCAGCGCGAGCATCTCCGTTTTGTCGCTCTTGAAAGAGCCGGTGTCGACGAAGTACGGCGCGGGAAACGCCTCAGGCCGGGAGCGGAGCCTGATCTCACCCTCATTGGGTTTGCCGTAACGGCCGCTCACGCCGAGGTGCAGAAGCGTGCGGGTCGCTTCCTCGGCCACGGGAAGCCACGCGAGCCGTCCCGCGATCTGGGTGTCATAGGTGGAAAAGCCCTGCCCTTCGGAGAGCCAGTCCTTGTAGACGCCGAGGTTCCACAGGATTTTCCGGCCGGGGAGGTAGCCGAGCCACTTGACGCCGTCCGCCAGGATGGGGATGGTGGCGTCGCTGATGGTGGCGCGCTCCATGGTCCAGCCCGCGTATCCGACCATGACCTTGTTGAGGGAAAACCCTTCCTTGGTGCGGCCGACGAAGATGTGCCCGCGGATCTCCGGCACCTCGACCATGACACCGGTCTCGCGCACGAGAAACTCGCCGGTCGGGCCGTCGTACATGAGCCCGGACGTCCAGGTGACGGCCCGCTTGAATTTGGGGAAACGCCCCTTGAGCGAGAAGCGCGCGTCGCGGACCTTCCACTCGGGCTCGAGGTCGAATTGCTGCTCGCTCTCCTCGTCCTGCGAGAAGGTCGCTCCTTCGACGAGGAGCCCGCCGCCGACGCGGATGGTGAAATACGGCCCCTCGTATTCGTTCCACTTCACCATCTTTCGCCGCGGCGGCTCGACGCCGTCCGCTTCGCTGGCGTCGATCGTGTCGTCGAGCGTCGGCTGGGTGCTGCCCGCGCTGTTCGGTGCGCTGTTCGGTGGTGGCTCCTGGGCCCAGGAGGAGACCGCGCTCAGCGACAACACCGCCGCCAGGAGGCACGCCGAGCGCACCCACTGGCGGCCCAGATCCCCGGATCGTGCTGCGACTCGCTCCCGCCCCTTCATCCAGAAACCCTTTCCGGCGGATTACGAGGGCGGCACGGGGGCCTTGCCGTAAACCTGGACCTCCCGGTCCGTCAGGGCCTGCTCGGCGGTGTAGACGATCTCCGTCGTCAGCTTCTGACCGGCCCGAAGCTCGTCCACGCGGATTTTCTTCCCGTCCATGAACAGGTTGAAGCCCTCGGGGACGGTGTAGGACTTGTACTTGCCATCCTGTTTGAGCCAGACGACATTTCCCGCCACCTTTACGACTTCGCTGTTTTTGATCTGCACCGTCTTCACCTTCTGGGGGGTCTTCGTCGTGGCGATGACCGCAGTCAGCTCGGTTCCCGGCTTCAGCTCATCGAGTCCGACCTGTTTGCCGTCGACCGTGAACTTGAAACCAGCGGGAACGGTGATCCCCCGGGTTTCGCCGTTTGCCATTTTCACCACCAGCTGATCGTTGTAGACGGCGATGACGGTGCCGTTCTTCACTTCATACGAAGTGGTCTTCTCCTCCGCCATGAGGGGGATGGCCGAGATGGCCGAGATTACCAGGGTGATCAGAAGCAGAATCTTGACGAGCTTGTTCATGGTCTCGAATCCTCCGAGCTGGAACGGTCAATATTTTGGTCAATATTCATAGAAGAGCTCTTGGATCTCCTGCGGCGTATGGCTCTTGAGCAGAGCGAGCGACAGCAGGATCCGGGCCTTCTGGGGGTTCAGCTCGTCGGAGGCGATGAGGTTCATCTCGTCGTCGTTCACCTCCACGTTACGGCCGACGCTGCCGGTGGCCACGCGGCTGCTGCGCACTACCACGACGCCCTTTTTCGCGGCGCGCGCGGCGGCTTCGAGCGACACCTTGTTCATGTTGCCGTTGCCGACGCCGGCGATGACGATGCCCTTGGCGCCGTTGGCCGCGGCGGCGTCGATCAGGTCCGGCGACATGTCGGCGCAGGCGAAGATGACGTCGACGCGCGGCAGTTTGGTCACGCCGTTGACGTCGAACTCACTTTTCGTGGTGTGCTTCCAGACCGGCGTGGAGTAGAAGTCGTTCTTGCCATAGGCGGCGACGCCGACCAGGCCGCGCACCGGCGACATGAACGTCTGCACCGCCGTGGTGCTGGTCTTGGTGAGGGAGTGCGCGCCGTGGATCCAGTCGTTCATCAGCACCAGGACGCCGCGCCCCTTGGCCTTCGGATCGGCAGCGACGCCGACGGCGTTGTAGAGGTTGAGCGGACCGTCGGCGCTGACCGCGGTGGAGGGCCTCATCGAGCCGACCAGCACCACGGGCTCGTCGCTCTTCACCACCAGGTTGAGGAAGTACGCCGTCTCTTCCAGGGTGTCGGTGCCGTGCGTGATGACGATGCCGTCGACCTCCCGGGTCGGCAGCAGCTCATTGATGCGCTTGGCCAGCTTCAGCATGATGTCGAACGACATGTCCTGCGAGCCGACGTTGGCGATCTGCTCGCCCTTGACGTTGGCGAGATCCTTGATGCCGGGGACGGCGTCCAGCATGGCGTCGATGGTCACGGCGCCGGACGTGTAGCCGGACTGGGTGCCGGTGGCGGCCGCGCCCGCGATGGTGCCGCCGGTCGCGAGGATGACGATGTTGGGCTTCTTGCCCTGGGCGGCGGCGCTCTGCCCGCCCGCGATGAGCGCGATGCCCATGACGGCGAGCAGCACGGCCAGTGCAACATAGACCTTCAACAAGGTTTTCATGAGAGTTTCCCTTTCCGGTGCGGACCGCTATTATTGACCACTAATATTGACCACTAATATTGACCACTAATATTGACCCCTAATATTGACCTCTAATTTGGCGGATAGACGCTGCGATCGAGGTTGGTCAGCTTGACCGGATCGAGGAGGTCGGCGATCTGCTGCTCGGTGAGGATCTTCTTGTCGCGGATGACCTCCAGGATCCCCTTGCCGCTCTTGTAGGCTTCGGCGGCAAGCTCCGTGGCCTTTTCGTAGCCGACGACGGGATTGAGCGCCGTCACGATGCCGACGGTGGTCTCCAGGTAGCGCTCGAGCACTTTTTCGTTCAGCGTGATGCCGTCGATGCACTTCGTCCGGAACGTCTTCGACGTGTTGAACAGGAGATGCTGCGATTCCATCATCGCGACGCCTTCCACCGGCTCATACGCGTTGAGCTGGAGCTGTCCGCTGTGCGCCGCGAGGGTAACGGTGTAGTCGTTGCCCATGACGCGGAAGGCGACGAGGTTCACCAGCTCCGGGATGACCGGGTTGACCTTGCCCGGCATGATGGAAGAGCCGGGCTGCATGGCCGGCAGATTGATCTCCGCGAGGCCGGCCCGCGGCCCCGAGGCGAGCAGGATGAGGTCGGACGCGATCTTCGACAGCTTGATCGCCACACTCTTCAAGGCGCCCGAGTAGACGACGAAGCCCTGCTGGTCCCAGGTCGCCGCCAGCATGTCGGACGCCGGCACGATCGGCTTGCCGGTGATCTGCGCGAGGTGCGCGGCGCACCGTTCCGCATACCCCTTCGGCGCGTTGAGGCCCGTGCCGATCGCGGTGGCGCCCATGTTGACCGCATAGAGATATTTCTCCGCGTCGCGCAGGAGCTGGATCTCGCCCTCCAGCGAGGCGGCGAAGGCATGGAATTCCTGGCCGACCGTCATCGGCACCGCGTCCTGCAATTCCGTACGGCCCATCTTGACGATACGCAGATATTCCTTGCCCTTCCGACGGAAGGAGGCGGCCAGTTGCTGCAGCTCGGAGATCAAGGCATCGTTGCGCAGCAGCAGGGCGACCTTGATGGCCGTGGGGTAGGAGTCGTTCGTCGACTGCGACATGTTCAGATCGTCGTGCGGCTCGACGATGTGGTACTCGCCCTTGGCGTGCCCGGCCAGCTCGAGGGCGACGTTGGCGAGCACCTCGTTGGCGTTCATGTTGGTCGAGGTGCCGGCGCCGCCCTGGTACCAGTCGGTGCGGAACTGGTCGTGGTACTTGCCGGCGCGGACGGCCTGGCAGGCCTTCTCGATCATCGCCAGCTTTTCTTTCGGCATGGCGCCGACGTCGGTGTTGGCGCGCGCCGCCGCGAGCTTGACGATGGCCCACGCCTCGAAGAAGCCGGGGTAATGGTTGGTGTTCACGCCCGAGATCTGGAAGTTCTCGAGCGCCCGCGCGGTCTGCACGCCGTAGTAGGCGTCGCCCGGGATCGTTTTCTCCCCGAGGAGATCCTTCTCCACGCGGGGCTTCGCCGCCTGCTGCGGCGTCTGCGCCATCGCGGGCGCCGCGGAAAAAGAAAAAAGAGGGCCGCCGCGCCAACCACCCACAGTCCCCCAGCGGCGGCCCTCCAGAGTCGCGTTCCTGTTCGCGCCGTGACTTCGCTTTCGAATTTCATGAGGCTCCTTCGCGAGCTTGGCTTTCCGAGCTGCTTTTGCATCAGTCTGGTACGTCGCGGAAAAGGGCGGTATTGGACTTTGGCCCAATGGGTCTAGACCAATGTCCAATGGCCTCTATTCAGGCCCATTTCTAAGATGCCTGGAGGAATCAGGAGGACCGGACTATGACTAAAACTCGGACCGCATCGTTTCCGTCACGAGCGTGGCGGGCGTGGATGCCAGTGCTGCTCATCGCGCTGGTGGCTGCAGCTGCCGCACAACAGGCCCCGCCGGCAGCTCCCGCCCAACCTGCAGCTGCCGCCACCGCGGCGGCGGCGCCGGCGGGAAAAACCTTCTCCGAGGCCGAGCTGGCGTCCCTGATGGCGCCCATCGCCCTCTACCCCGACAACGTCATCGCGCAGATCCTGATGGCTGCGACCTATCCGATCGAGGTCGTCGAAGCCCACCGCTGGCTCCAGAAGCACAAGGAGCTCAAGGGCGAGGCGCTCGTCGCCGAGGTGCAGAAACAGGAATGGGAGGACAGCGTCAAGTCGCTGGTGGCCGCGCCGGAAGTCCTGAAGATGATGGACGAAAACCTCGCCTGGATGCAGAAGATCGGCGATGCCTTCCTGGCGCAGCAGGCGGATGTCTTCGCCATGATCCAGACGCTGCGCAGCAAGGCGCAGAAGGAGGGCAACCTCAAGAGCGACGAGCACATGAAGGTCTCCACGAAGCCCGCGGAGGCCACCGCCACCGCCTCCGCCACCTCGAGCACGGTTGTCTACGAGAAGCCGCCGCAGGTGATCGTCATCGAGTCAGCCGACCCGGAGGTCGTCTACGTGCCGACCTACAGCCCGACGACGATGTACGGGTACTGGGGGTATCCGTCCTATCCGCCGTATTACTGGCCGCCGCCCGTCGGTTATCCGGGGTCGGGGTTCTGGTGGGGCGTCGGCGCCGGCATCACCATCGGCGCCATCTGGGGCAACAACTGCTGCTGGGGCGGCGGCGACGTCGACATCGACTGGAACGGCGGCGACATCAACATCGGCGGCGGCGACCGGGTCAACATCGGCGACGGCAGCCGCGGAGACAGGGTGGACTCGCGCCGCGGCGAAGGGGGCTCGCGGACCGGCGACCGCGCCGGCGCGACCAACCGGGCCGGCACCACCAAGGCCGGGCAGGGCGGCCAGAAGTGGTCCCACAGTCCCGAGCACCGCAAAGGCGTGTCGTACCGCGACAACGCGACGGCCTCCAAGTACGACCGCGCTTCGGCGGGATCGGGCTCACGCGAGGCCTACCGCGGACGGTCGGGCGAAGCGGGATCGCGGCCGTCTACCGCCGACCGGGGAGCCTCCGGCTCGCGGCCTTCTACTGCCGACAGGGGAACCTCTGGATCACGGCCTTCTACTGCCGACAGGGGATCCTCCGGATCGCGGCCTTCTACCGGCGACAGGGGTGGAGCCAGCTCGCGGCCTTCCGCCGGCACCACCGGCAGCGGCAGCCGCGGGTCTTCCGGGTCGTCGTATGGCTCGGGCAGCCGCGGCTCCTCCGGGTCGTCGTACGGCGGGTCGTCGCGCGGGTCGAGCGGCGCCTTCGGAGGGATGAGCAGCGGCTCGCGCGCCGGCAGCTACGGTTCGCGCGGCGGCATGAGCCGGGGAGGTGGCGGTGGAGGCCGGGGAGGGGGAGGGGGAGGAAGACGGCGTTGATCCACGAGACTGGGAAAGGACCGACCATGAAGACTTCGTACGATCGTTACGAGCGTGCATCCCTTGGCGTCGTCATCGCGTTGCTCCTCTTCGCCTCAGTGCTCGTGTCCTGTGGCGCACCGGAGAGGAAAGCGTACGCTTCGCCGCAAGCCGCGGTGGATGAATTCACTGGAGCGCTCCGCAACTACAACCTCGATGGGCTGCTGGAGATCTTCGGCAGTGACGCGAAGCGGCTCTTCGTGTCGGAGGATGCGGTCGCGGATGAGAACCTGCGCAAGGAGTTCCTGCAGTTGTATGACGAGAAGCACGAGATCCGGCCGGACGGTGAATCGAAGCAGGTCCTCGTCGTCGGCCCCGATGCCTGGCCCCTGCCGATTCCGCTCGTCCGGTCCAGCGCCGGCTGGACGTTCGACACCGAGGCGGGCATCGACGAGATCGTCAACCGCCGCGTCGGCCGCAACGAGCTGAGCGCGATCCAGACCTGCCTCGCGGTCGGCGACGCGGAGCGCGAGTACTACCGCCTCGACCGTGACGGCGACGACGTCCTCGAGTACGCGAAGACGTTCCGCAGCTCCTCCGGACACCAGGACGGCCTGTACTGGGCCGTCGGCGAGGGCGAGCCGCTGAGCCCGATCGGCGAGCTCGTCGCCAGTGCCGCGGACGAGGGCTACGGGCCGGGGGATACCGCCTATCACGGGTATCACTACAGGCTTCTGGCTTCGCAAGGTCCCGCCGCGCCCGGCGGCGCCTACGACTACACCGTGCGCGACAACCAGATCGGCGGCTTCGCCGTCATCGCCTCTCCGGCCGCCTACGGCGACTCCGGGGTCATGACGTTCCTGCTGAGCCAGGAGGGCATCGTCTACCAGAAGGACCTGGGCCAGAACACCGAAACCGAGGCCCGCAAGATGGCGTCGTTCAATCCAGAGGGTTGGGAAAAAGTAGACAACAAGGACATGGCGCCCATCCCGGCCGCCTATTGATCATGAAGACTTCATACGAGCGTGCAACCCGTGCCATCGCCACCGTGTTGCTCTTCTGCGTCGTCGCGGCGTCCGTGTCCTGCGGCGCGCCGAAGCGGAAGTCGTACGAATCGCCGGAAGCCGCGGTGGAGGACTTCGTCAGAGTGGTCCGCAACTACGACCTCGATGCGCTGCTGGAGATCTTCGGCAGTGACGCGAAGCGGCTCTTCGTGACGGAGGATCCGGTCGCGGACGAGAACATACGCAAGGAGTTCCTGCGGCTGTACGATCAGAAGCACGAGATCCAGCCGGACGGTGAATCGACGCGGATCCTCGTCGTCGGCGCCGATGCATGGCCGATGCCGATTCCGCTCGTCCGGTCCAGCGCCGGCTGGACGTTCAACACCGAGGCGGGCCTGGAGGAGATCCTCAACCGCCGCGTCGGCCGCAACGAGCTGAGCGCGATCCAGACCTGCCTTGCGATCGGCGACGCGGAGCGCGAGTACTACCGCCTCGACCGCGACGGCGACGACGTCCTCGAGTACGCGAAGGCTTTCCGCAGCTCCCCCGGACACCAGGACGGCCTGTACTGGCCCGCCGGCGAGGGCGAGCCGCAGAGCCCGATCGGCGAGCTCGTCGCCAGTGCCGCGGAGGAGGGCTATGAGGCAGGGGATACCGCCTATCACGGGTATCGCTACAGGCTGGTGACCTCGCAAGGTCCCGCCGCGCCGGGCGGCGCCTACGACTACGTCGTGCGCGGGAATCAGATCGGCGGGTTCGCCGTCATCGCCTTTCCGGCCTCCTACGGCGACTCCGGGATCATGACCTTCATGCTGAGCCACGACGGCATCGTCTACCAGAAGGACCTGGGCGAGAACACCGGCGCCGAAGCTCAGAAGATGGCGTCGTTCAACCCGGAAGGCTGGGAGAAGGTGAGCAACAAGGACCTGGCGCCCATCTCTGCCTATTGATCCTCACCCCAACCCCTCTCCTAAAGGAGAGGGGCCGGGGGTGAGGTCAGGCCTTGAGCAGGCCTTGCCGGCGCATCTCCCTGCCGGCCGCGGCGACGATATCGGCGACCAGTTGTCCCGCGTTCTTGGGGTTGAACGTCTCGCTGACGCCCGACCACATCAGCTTGTCCTCGGCCAGGGAGTAGACCTTGATCTCCACCCGGACGACGGTGTCGACCGACATGTCGGTGGGCGGGTAGCCTATGAAAGTGTCCAGCGGCACGTAGGCGGTCGTCCAGGTCAGCTCCTGCTGGGTAGAGGCCAGGCGCAGGACGACCACGCCATCGAAACCCTCCTGCAGCAGCCGCGCCTTCAGCCCCTGGAGGTTCCCGAGCTCCGCGGTGCTGACCAGCTTGTAGCCCTGCACGGCTTGAACGCCCTTGAGGTTGGCCCGCAACGAGTCCTCGGCCAGGGTGCGGACGGACTCGTTGTTGAGGACGGCGAGGGCCAGGACTTTGTTGAAGCGCAGTGGTCCGGCCTCCGGCGCCTTCCAGGATTGGACGAGGCTCGTGGAGGCGCAGGCGGTAAGCGCCAGCCCGGCCGCGAGAAGAGCTGTTCTACGGATGCGCTGGCTTGACATTCTCTTTCTCCTCTTAGAGAGTTCTTTAGGGCTGGAACGCCCCTGCCAGGACACACCTCCCGGCATGAACGAAGATAGAAACCGCCTGCCGCGTGGACAATGAGACCAAAGTCCCATTCCCTCGTCTCTTCGGCGACTCCGATAATTTTGGGGGCAGCACCAGCCGGGCGTTCACGGCCCAGCGGGAGGAGCGTGTGCAGTGAAACGAGCCGAAACGGCGGCCGCCGTCCTGATCACCCTGACCGTGCTCACACTCCACGTCATCCGTCTGAACCACGCCGGAGGTCTGTGGCGGGACGAGGCCGGCGCGGTGGAGCTCGCCCAGCTCCCCACGCTCGGCGAGATCTACGCCCGCTTTCCCCACGAGGCCTTCCCGCTGGTGTTCCCTTGCACCCTGCGGTCGTACATCGCCCTGGCGGGCGACGGCGACTTCGCCCTCCGCCTGTTCGGCATGCTCGTCGGCATCGCGATCCTGGGCGTGCTGTGGCTCAATGCGCGATCGGTGGGCAGCGTCCCTCTCGTCTCTCTGGCATTGCTCGGCTTCCATCCCTACTTCCTGGTCTTTGGTGATTCGCTGCGCGGCTACGGCCTGGGGGTCCTCCTGATCCTGCTGACCTTCGGCGCCTTTTCCCGGCTGGTGGCGCGGCCAGGCTGGGGTACGGCCGCCGTGGCCGCCCTGCTGGCTCTGCTCAGCGTTCACTGCCTGCTGCACAACTCAGCCATGCTCCTCGGGATCGGAACGGCGGCGGCGGTGGTGGGCGCGGTCCGCGGGCGCTGGCACGTGACCGCCGCCTCGCTCGGTATCGGGTTCCTGGCTGCGCTCTCGCTCCTGCCGTATCGCGGGCCTCTGACAGCGGCGCGGCAGTGGGACATACTGCTGATCCAGGAGATCGGCCCGCGGAAGATCCTGTACCGCTCCCTGGACGCTCTGGCCTCGCCGCACCGTTTGACCGCCTGGATCTGGCTGGTCCTCATCGTCGCTGCCGTCATCATGGTCGTCCGCGCAAGGGCCGCGGCAGAACCGGACGCCGCCGGCGCCCCGGCGGCGTCGGACGCGCGCCTCTTCCATCTGTTCGTGATTCCGGCGGTCCTGGCCGCACAATTCGGTTTCTTTACGGTGTTGCGCTATACGCCGCGCCCCTGGTATCTCCTGCCGGTGCTCGCACTGACCGCCTGTGCTCTCGACGGTCCCTTCACCCTGGCAGAGCGTTCTCCAGGGTTGCGGCGGTTCCGCCTGGCGATTCCCGTGTTGATGGTGTTTGCCGCACTGCCGGGCACGATCAAAGAGGCGAGGGTCCGGATGACGAACGTCGACCTCGTGGCAGGCAGGCTGGCCTCGGAGGTCCGCCCTCACGACCTCGTGCTGGTCGACAAGTGGTTCTACGGAGTCAGCTTCAACCGCTACTACCGGGGTTCCGCGGTCTGGATGACGTTACCCGACCTGCCGGACCACCGTTTTCATCGCTACGACCTGGTCAAGGTGCAGATGACCGCGCGCGCCCCCCTGCAAAGGGTGCTCGGTGCCATCAGGAGCACGCTGCGGTCCGGGCACTCCGTGTGGTGGATCACCGGCCGTGATATTTCGCGGGTGAATACGTTTCCGGTCCGCTTGCCGCCGGCCCCCCACTCCGCCTCCGGCTGGTCGGACCTTCCCTACTATCTCGCCTGGATGCGGCAGGTCGAGGATCTCCTGCATCTCCATGCGCGCCTCCACACGGCCCTCCCCATGGATCCGGGCCAGCCGGTGAGCCACTACGAGCATTTGGCAATCCGCCGCTTTCAACACTGGCAGGACGAAAGCCTGGACGAAAAGCTGCGGGTAGTACCCGCTGAAGGTCCGAGCCTCCAGGCCCGCTCTCTTCAGCCGGGCCTGAACGGCCCGGAAGGCGTCGTCCGTCCCGGTGTTTGAGGACTGATGACTCCTGCCGTTGGACCTTGGTCCAATTTGCGCCGGAGGGCATAGCGTTCATATTTCTCTCTATGGATCCGGCCCTGGTGCTCCGCTGGGAGGGTGGGCAGGGAGAGCCGAGGCGACCCGCTTGGCCTCGCGAGACGGAAGACAAGGAGGAGCCCGAAGCGCCACGAGAGGTTCGCGGTGGGCTTCGCTTCTGAGCGATCTGCACCTCGGGCCGGGTCCTTTTCTGCGCAAAGGAGAAACCTCATGCTGGAAGCGCACCACGGCTGGAGGCAAGGGGTCGCGGCCGCAGTCGCAATCGCGGCAATCGCGGGAATCGCGGGAATCCTGGGCGGCGCTTCCATCTCGGACGCACAACAAACGGCTCAAGGGCCCGCTCCCCAGATTTTCAACGGAGTCGCCGTCAACCCGGGAACGCCGGGCGGGGCCAGCGGTACAGGCCAGTTGGAAGTCGTCACCGTGATCATCGAGCGCTGGTCCACCGAGCAGGAGCGCCAGGCGCTCATCCAGGCGTTCGATCAGAAGGGGGCGGACGGCTTGCTTTCCGTGCTGCAAAAGATGGAGCGTCTCGGCACGTTGCGGGCATCGAGCACCCTGGGCTGGGATCTCCGCTATGCCGTCCAGGTGCCCACCGAGGATGGCGGACGGCGCGTCATCGTCGCCACCGAGCGCAAGGTGAGCCACTGGCAGGCCGGCAGCGACAAGCGGACGGGTTATCCGTTCACCCTTGTCGAGCTGCACCTCGACAAGGACGACAAGGGCGACGGCCGCCTGTCGGTCGCCACCAAGATCCATCGCAGCAAGGATGGCCAGCACTTCGAGCTCGAGAACTACTCCGCGGAGCCCATCCAGCTGCAGAACGTGCACAGGCAGAAAAATTGAAAGAATGGAGTCTCTGCTCCGGCGCGCCTACTGGCTGTTCACCCTCCGCAGCAGCACCGCCGTGCTGCTGGCCCTTCTGGCCTTCATCTGGCCCCGTCCCACGTTGCTGACGCTGGCCCGGCTGTTCGGCGCCTACGCGCTGGTGGATGGCCTGGCCACCGTCTATCTCTCCTCGGCGAATCGCAAGGGTGACGGGGACTGGTGGGAAACCTTTTTCGCAGGCCTGTTCAGTATGTCGATCGGCTTCATGACCCTGTTCCGGCCGAGCCTCACCTGGCTTGCCCTGCTGGTGCTGATCGGCATCCGGGCCTTCGTTGTCGGCGCATTGGAAATCGCCTTCGCGTTCCGGGCGCGCAAGCTGTTGAACGGCGAGTGGCTGATCTCCCTGGCGGGAGCCCTCTCCGTGCTCTTCGGTTTTGCCGTGATCGCAATCCCCCTGGGCGGCGTCCTGGCGCTCGCATCGCTGATCGCGGCTTATGCAATGTTGTTTGGCTTGCTGCAGTTCGCTCTGGTGTGGCGCGTACCGCAGTGATCACATAATAAGCACCGCAATAATCACCGCAATAATCACCGCAATACTCACCGCAATAATCAAAACGAAAAGGGCCTGGACGAGGCCTCCAGCGGCAGCTCGAGCGTGAAGACCGATCCCTTTCCCGGTCCTGGGCTGGAGGCGGTGAGCGTGCCGCCGTGAGCCTCCGCCAGGTCCTTGCTGACGGCAAGGCCCAGCCCAAGGCCACCGAACCTTCGCGTCACCTCGCGGCTCCCCTGCTCGAAAAGATCGAAGACGTGCGGCAGCACGTCCGCCTCGATTCCAATGCCGGTATCGGCCACTTCCAGCAGGAGCCGCCCGCCGGTGTTCGCCGAGCAGACCGTGATCTGGCCCTCCGCGGGTGTGAACTTGATGGCGTTGTGGAGGAGGTTCCAGAGGATCTGATGGAGCCGCACCGGGTCCGCATGAACCCGGTGGTCGGCCGCCAGCAGCCGCAGCACGATGGCAAGCCTTTTTTCACGGACCTGTTGCTGGCTTCCTTCGAGGATCTCGCGGAGCTTGTCCTCGGCGTCCGTTTCGGCGATAGCGAGTGTCAGCTTGCCGGAGGCGATCCGCGTCAGCTCGAACAGATCCTCGATGAGCCGGGCCTCCAGCTCAACGCTGCGGCGGATGGTGGAGGCGGCTTTGCGCTGCCGGGGCGACAGGGAGAAATCCTTTTCGAGGAGCCCTGTCATGGCGAGCATCGGCATCAGCGGAACCCGCAGCTCGTGGACGAGCATTGCCAGAACTCTGTCCCTGGCCGCGCTGGCCTCGCGGGCCTGGCTCCGGGCTGCCTCGAGCTCCGCGAGAGTAGACCTCAAGCGGTCCTCGCTGGTCGCCAGTGCCCGCTGCAGCTGGACCCTCTCGTGAATCGGTGTTCTCCGAGCGCCTTTCACGTTCAGCGCATCTCCCTTGCTGAATTAAGCCTTTTGGGCTTCTATCCCCTGGCGTGTCAGGCTGACCTTTACAGATCGCAGTCTTTAGCAGGGAGTCTAAGAAACGGCTGCCGGATCCCGCCATTGGACCTTGGTCGTAACCTCTTTTCCCCAGAAGCCGCTCGCCATTAATTCCGTGTGGATTCCTTCCAACGCTCGGCCCCACTTTGCACCGCGGAGGCGACGGCGGCCAGCAGGCTTTCCTCGTCCAGCGGCTTGCTCAGGTACGCCGACGCTCCCGCCGCCAGCGCCCGCTCGGCGATCCCGGCCTCGTCGTGCCCGGTAATGATCACGGTTGGTAAGCGAATGCCGGCTTCGACGAGACGCTCCTGCACATCCAGACCGGTCAGCCCAGGCAGGCGCAGATCGATCAACGCACAGTCCGGGAGCCGCGTCTCGAGGGACTCGAGGAACTCGTCTCCGGAGGCGAACGTCTCGACGTCGATCCCAGCCACGAGGAGAAGGCGGCGCAACGCCCGCCGCACCGCTTCCTCGTCGTCCACGATGGCCACCAGCAGGCGACGGCTCATGGAGACACTCTGGGCGAGATCGTTCCTGTCGGAAAGTGGACCTTGGTCCCATGCCGGGAGAGAGCGGCGCTCATCCCGGCTTTACCGGCTGGAGTGGCAGGATCAGATGAAAGGTGGCACCACAATCCTGGTTGTTGCTGGCCCACAGGCGCCCGCCGTGCGCCACGGCGATGGAACGGCAGATGGGCAGTCCCAGGCCAAGCCCATGCTCCTTGGTGGTGAAGAATGGCGCGAACACCCGCTCCAGCTGGTCGGGCGGAATGCCGGTGCCGCGGTCGACGACGGACACCCGGACTGCCGCCGTCCCGTCGCGAACTGTGGCCAGCGTGAGCCTGCACTCCCGCGCCGGCCGGCCGCTCATGGCCTCACAGGCGTTGAAAATCAGGTTCAACAGTACCTGTTGGAGCTGCACGCGATCCCCGTACACCGGCGGCAGCCCGGGTGTGAGCTCGGTGATCACCGCAATGTTGCGTGTGATCAAATCGCTGTGGATGATACTGAGAACCTCTTTGATCAGCTCGTTGATATCCAGCGGCAGGAGCTTCGGCTCGTCGTTCTTGAGCATGGCGCGCAGCCGCTGGATGACCTGGCCCGCGCGCCGGTCGTCAACGGCTATATCGTGCAGGATTTCGCGCAACTCCGTCATGTCTACGGGTTCCCGGGACAGCATGCGTTGCGCGGCCTGCGCGTTGCTGAGAATCGCGGTCAGCGGCTGGTTGAGCTCGTGGGCCAGCGCTCCCGAGAGCTCGCCGAGCATCGCGACGCGGGTCAGGTGGGCCAGCTCCTGACGCTGCTCCCGCGCCTCCTGCTCCGCTGTCTTACGGCTGGTGATGTCGGAGTTGGTGATGACCGCTCCCCCTTCGGGCCGCTTCAAGCCCTCCGCCGACATCTCGAACCAGCTTCCCGAGCCCATGGGGCAGGCGAACTCCATCTCGAAACGCTGCTCGTAGCCACGCAATACAGCCTCGATGCCCGCCACCATCCGTGACGCGGCCTCCGCGGGAAGCCAGCCCGCCGCCTGGCAGAGCTTCGAGGTAGTTGTCCCCCACCCCGGCACGGCCCGAAGCCCTCCAGGATTCGTTGATTTCAAGGATGATCCCGTCGCGGTCCAGAACGGCGATCTCCTCGGGTACCGAGGCGAGCACCGCGCTGTGCAGCGTGTCCGCCTGCCGCCGCCCCTCATCCACGCTCTTGCGTTCCATCAGCAGCGCCGCCAGCATCAGCAGAGGAGCACTGACGATGTTCAGGAAAAGGATCAGCGATGTGGCGTTCTCCACCGGATTCTGCCCGACAAAGGGACCCCGGCCCTGGAAGATGCCCCACATCGCCAGCGCTCCGAGGGTGGGCACGGAAAGGCAGATCCCGGTCAGACCGAACCGCATGGCTGCCCAAAGAAGGAACGGCAAGGGGACGTAGAGGAGGAGCGGAGACTCCCCTTCTCCCGCCTGGGGCATCGCGAAGACGAAAATCCCAGCCACCAGCAACCCGGCGAGCAGAGCGCCCGCTTCGCCGCGGCGGTGCGGCCCGGCCATGCGGCCTGGCGGCCCGGCCCTGGTCAAGGCGAGCACGAGCGGCGGTACGAGCGTCCACACCGCCAGGGTGTTGGTGAGCAGGCGCAGGCGCCACGCCAGCCAGGGATCCGCGATCAAGCCGAGCTGCACGAACAGCTGGGAGACCACGAAGCTCACCAGCGCCGGTGCGAGAATCCCGCCGAACAGCATGATCAGGGTCACCGCCCGGAGGCTGTCGAATCGCCGCGGCTCGCCGATGAAATGCTGAATCGCCAGGGCGCCCAGCAGCGCATCGCCGGCGTTGCCGGCGAAGTTGATGAGCACCACCCCGAAGGGAATCCCCATCAGGGACTGGGCCAGCAGGTGGGCGGGCAGGGCCACTGCCAGAGGGATCCACCACCGGCGCCGGTCCGTCACCAGCAGGGCCGCAAGCAGGATGGCATTGGGCAGCCAGATGGCGGATATCTGGGTCGACGGGAACCGCAGAGAGAGTCCCAGAAGCGATCCCAGAAAGTATCCTGCGGACACCGCAGCACCGGCGAGCGCCGTCCGCGGCACCTTACCGCGCAGAAACATCGACGACTCCGGACCCGTGACCGGGTCGGTCATGCGCGCCTGCACTATCTCAGGGTTCATGATTAGAACCCTCCCCCGGTTTGTTGGCTCAATTTATCGAAGAAAAATCAAATGCATCAGCTAGGATGATCGAAGATACATCTTGGTGGGGGAGCACGCGGGCGGATCTGCACGGGAGGCAGAGAACGGGTTTCGGCGTGGGCTGCGGTCAGCGAAGCCGGCCCTGCCCGCAGTCCGGCACCGCCGGTGACAGGCTCTGAGCTGCCGGGGAGGGTTCCCACAGGGCCTCGCATGCCTCGTAGCTTCCGGGGCTCAGTGCTCTACCGCCGGCACCACGGCCTCGTACTCCATCCGCACCAGGGCGGCAAGCGATTCGGCGTGCATCTTCTCCATCACCCGGGCGCGGTGCACTTTGATCGTCTTCTCGCTAGTCCCCAGCCTGCCGGCGATCCGCTTGTTGGGGAGGCCGGCGACCACCAGGGAGAAGACCTCGCGCTCGCGGGGGGTCAGCGACCTGAGCCGCCGCTCGATTTCCAGGCGCCGGGCCCGGTCGCGGAAAGATTCTCTCTCGCGCTCGACGGCCTGGTTGATCGAGTCCAGGATCTCCTGGTCCTCGAAAGGCTTCTGGAGGAAGTTCACGGCTCCAGCACGCATGGCGCGGACGCTCATGGGGACCGTACCGTGTCCGGTGATGAAGATGATGGGAGCCGTCCAGCCCGAGGTCGACAGGGTGTCCTGGAGATCCAGCCCGGAAAGCCCCGGCATCCGGATGTCTACCACCAGGCAGGAGGGCCGGTCCTCCGGACCATGGTTCAGGAACTCAGCGGCTGACGGGAAGCTCCGGACCTCCAACCCTACAGACCGGACCAGCCTCTCCAGGGAACAGCGGATCGAAGCGTCGTCGTCTAGGACGTAGATCAGTGGGTCGAAAGGCATGGCATACATGAGAACCCTCCAGTTCGGCTGGATGACTCCGCCGAGGCGCCGAGGCGCTGTTGTTGGCTCTACAAGCTAAAACAGTATAAGTATGCATCGATTCAATCACTTGTCAAGAGATTTCTTAACGAGAATACATCCCACCTCCAGAACCGGTCTCAAGGGGCCCGGAGAGAGCTTACGGCGGCCGCCGGAGGGGGGGCCATTGGACTTTAGTCGTATAGAACCTAAAGGAAGAAGAGGTAAGCCCTCCGGCGGGCCGCCTGCTCGCCGGTATAAGCCCTAGGTCCAAGTCTACAGCATTCAGGGAATTGCAAGAAATGGTCCCCTGCGCAGACGGCTCCCGGGACCGGCGAGAGGCCCTGTCGACGCCCAGACTCGCGGGGGCCAGCGCGGCTCTGCCGGCCCTTTGGGGGCACACCGGACTGGGAGAGCGGGGACGGACTCGGCAACGGCCGCAGCCCTCCAACGGCCATCCTCCGGCCGCTTTGCAACACCAATAGACCTCGCGAATCCACACAAGACGGCCGAATCCTCATTCGCCGGCCTCTCCGCAACAACTCGCGAGCGCTTTGCAACAACTGGAAACCTCATTTCAACAAGTCCAGAGGTCATTGCGCCGAGTCACGAGGCCGCCGCAACAACTGCAGAGGCTTCGAGTCGTTGCAAGGCCCCTGGCGGGACGATTCGCGAGCCCGCGAGTTGATGCAAAGGCTCCGGCGGAAGCCCTGGAGACCCTTGGAGTTGTCTCAGGGACCCCGGCGAACGTTGCAAGCCGCCTTGAGGAAGGACGAGCCGAGGTCAGCAGGCCGGCAGAGATGCCGGCGCTCCCAGGGGGGCTCTACAGCAACCGGCCAACCCTGCCTTGGCAGACCACTAGCCGGGCCCTGCCTTCGGCCACTCCAGGAGCGGAACGCCGCGGCACGGCATATAGGGAGATATCGGCCGGTATGGGCCAGTATGGGCCGTACGGGCCGGTATGGGGAGATCTCGCGGCCTATCCCCTACCGGCCGGACCCACGTCAGCCAGCATTCACCTTCGGCGGGAAGTCTTTAAGCAGCTTCGAGATCGCCTTGGAGGCCTGCTTCTCCCGCTTGCTCTGCTTGGCCTTGAGCTCGTCCTGCGCGACACCCCGCCAGACGAGCGCCTTGGTCGAGGCGTCGAAGATGTCGATGACGAGGGTGCCCTCGGTGTACTCGCTCACGGTGGTGCTCGATGAGCCGACGCCGCCCCAGCCCCACCCGTAGTAACCGCCGTAGCCGCCTGAATAGAAGGTGTTGAGTTGCTTCTTCTCCTTGGTGGCGCCGTGCACCAGGATGTGCAGGTTGGGAGATCCCGACGTGTCCAGGGCCCAGCCCTTGGCCACGAAGGCGGCCTTGAGCTCCTCGACCAGGTGCTTCTCACCGATCGGATTGCCCCATGCAGTTGCGACCTCGATCGAGAAGGTCCTGTACTTCGAGAAGTCCACCGTGCGGTCAACGGTGGTCTCTACCTGCTGCGCCACCACCGCTCCGGCCAGGCTCAGCCACAGTGTACAAATCGGCATTGCAATCCAGCGTCTGTTCATCGCTTCCTCCAGGCAATAGAGCAGTCCAGCTTTCAGGCTAGGGGCGGTGCCGGGGGCTCACAAGCTGGACCTTGGTCCAACCTGCGCGTGCCCTCCCTCATCCGATGGGACCTAAGTCCAATTTACCGGGAGGGGTATCGCGAGCATTGTTCGAGCCAGACGGCGGCGCGCGGGGTCGGTCGCCGCAGTGGCTCACCGGCGAAGCGTTCGCCACTCAATGGGAGAGATACGCCATGAGCGCGTTTGACGACGACGCGAAAGCCCCCCTCACGATCGAAGTGCCCGCGGCGCCGGAGGGAGTCGACCGGCGCGCCTTCATGATGCGGACCGCGATGATCGGCGCGGTGACCGTGCTCTCGGGCACCCTACCCGCCTCGCCGGAGGAGGTCGCGAAGAAGGCGGCCTCCGCGAAAGCACCGCAGGGGCCGCCGAGCAAGCTGAGCCAGGTGTCGCCGGACCTCCAGGCCAAGAAGAGCACCAAGGGGCCGGTGATGACCACGCTCGAGGAGTTCTACAAGGTAGGCCCGGGCCCATCGAGCTCCCACACGATCGGGCCGATGCGCATCACCTACGACTTCTACCAGCGCTGCACCAAGCTGCCCGCCGACCAGCTCTCGAAGGCGACGGGGCTGCGCGTACACCTGTTCGGCAGCCTGAGCGCGACGGGCAAGGGGCACGGCACGGAGCGCGCGGCGCTCGCGGGCATCATCGGCAAGGAGCCGGCGACGATCGACCCGGCGTTCCTCGACGAGATGGCCGCGAAGCCCGACCAGACCTTCCCGGTGAAGCTGGGAAGCGCCACGTTCAACGCCTCGCTCAAGGACGTCATCTACGACGCGACGAAGGGCGACTTCCCGCACCCGAACACCATGACGTGCAAGCTCATGGCCGGCGACAAGGTGCTCCTCGAGCAGGAGTACTACTCGGTCGGCGGCGGATTCATCGAGTGGAAAGGTTACCAGCCGCCGAAGAAGGGCGCGCCGAAGTACCCCTATTCGCGGATGAAGGAGCTGGTGGCGCACGCGGAGAAGAACAACCTCAGCCTCGCGCAGGTGGCGATGGCGAACGAAGTTGCGGTCTCCGGCAAGAGCGAGGCGGAGATCAACGCGTTCCTCGACAAGATCTCGACCGCGATGGTGAACATCGTGAAGTCGGGCCTCAGCGCGCCGACCGGGACGCTGCCCGGTCCGATCAAGCTCAAGACCAAGGCGGGCGAGGTGTACAAGCGCGCCATGGACGACAAGTACGAGCGCCAGCGCGGCGTCGGCGTGGTCGCGGCCTACGCGCTCGCGGGCTCCGAGGAGAACGCGCGCGGGCACCTCGTTGTGACCGCCCCGACCGGCGGCTCGGCGGGCGTGCTGCCGGCGGTCGTATATGCGCTCGGGGAGGGCGGCCGTAAGCTGCCGCAGGAGAAGATCCGCGAGGGGCTGCTCGCCGGCGCCGTTGTCGGCTACCTCTGCAAGCACAACGCGACGCTCGCCGCCGCCGAGGGCGGCTGCCAGGCGGAGATCGGCGTGGCCTCGGCGATGGCGGCGGCGATGATTTCGCAGGCGCACGACTTCTCGCCGCAGGTGGCCGCGAACGCCGCGGAATCGGCGCTGGAGCACCACCTCGGCATGACCTGCGACCCGGTCGCGGGCTTCGTGCAGATCCCGTGCATCGAGCGCTGCGCTTTCGGCGCCGTGAAGGCCTGGACCGGGTTCATGATCGCCAGCAACGAGATCGCGGAGAACCGCCGCGTCGACTTCGACACGACGGTGGACGCGATGGCGCTCACCGCGAAGGAGATGAACTCGAAGTACAAGGAGACCTCCGAAGGCGGCCTCGCCGTCTCGCTGGCGCTCTGCTGATCGCATCTTTCCCGAGGATATTTCCCGAGGATCTCGCGATGAGCCGCACCGGCAAAGCAGTGAGCATCGCCTGGCTGGTCACGGCGACCTACTACTTCTACCAGTACGTCCTGCGCTCGGCGCCGGCCGTGATGATCCCTCAGTTGTCGGAGGGGTTCGGCATCGGCGCCACGGCGGTGGCGTCGCTGGTGGGGATCTTTTATTTCGGCTACTCGCCGTTCAGCCTGGTGGCCGGCGTTGCGATGGACCGCTTTGGTCCCCGGCTCGTGGTGCCCATCGGGGCGGCGATGGTCGGCATTGGCGCGCTGATGTTCGCCTCGGGCGACGAGACTCTCGCCAGCGCGGGGCGCTTCCTGCAGGGCGCGGGAGGCGTCTTCGCGCTGGTGGGGGCCATCTACCTCGTCACCACGTACTTCCCGCCGTCGAGCGCCGCCACGCTGATCGGCGCCACGCAGATGTTCGGCATGGCCGGCGGCTCCGCCGGCCAGTTCGTGGCCGGGCCGATGATCGCCGGCGGCCTGCTCTGGAACCGCTTCTGGGCCGGAATGGGCGTCGCCGGGCTCGCCATCGCCGCGCTGCTCGTGCTCCTGCTGCCGAAGCAGGAGCGCAGCGAGCGCAATCCCAACTGGGTCCGGGAGGCCGCCGGCGCCCTGGGCGTCGTGTTCCGCAACCCGCAGTCGATCCTGTGCGGCGTCATCGCCGGCCTGCTGTTCATCCCCACCACGATCCTCGACATGGTGTGGGGCGTGCGGTACCTGCAGGAGGCGCACGGCATGGACTACGCGACCGCCGTGATGCGCTCGGCCGCCGTGCCGTTCGGCTGGATCATCGGCTGCCCGCTGCTCGGCTTCGTCTCGGACCGGATCGGCCGGCGCAAGCCGGTGATCCTCGGCGGCGCCCTCGGGCTTCTCGCGTGCCTGGCCTGGGTGCTGTACGGCCGGCCCGGCGTGCTGCCGCCGTACGCCGTGGGCCTCGCGATGGGGATCGCCTCGGGCGCCGCGATGATCCCCTATACGGTGATCAAGGAGGCGAACCCGCCGCGCGTCGGTGGCACCGCGACCGGCGTCATCAACTTCATCAATTTCACCTTCAGCGCGCTGCTCGGCCCGGTGTTCGCGGGGCTGCTGGTCCGCGCCGCGGCCGGCTCGGAGCCCGGGCTCGAGCAATACCAGGCGGCCTTCAGCCCCATGCTCACGGGCGTGGGCCTCGCCGTGCTGCTCACGCTGCTTCTCAAAGAGACAGGGCCGGCCGTCGCAAGACCGCCGGTCTCGACGCTGGTGGAGGCCACGCAATGATTCACGAAACCGGAACCGGCCGTTATGAACGGCTGCTCGAGCGGTGCCGCGGCCTGGAGCCGATGCCCACGGCCGTCGCGTACCCCTGCGAAGAGACCGCGCTGGGCAGCGTCCTCGAAGCCGCACAGCTCGGATTGATCACGCCGATCCTGGTGGGGCCGGCGAAAAAAATCGCGGAGGTCGCGCGCGCGGCGCATTTCGTGCTGAACGACATCCGCATCGTGGACGTCCCCGACAGCCGCGCGGCCGCGGCGAAGGCGGTCGAGCTGGTGCGCAAGGGCGAGGCCGAGCTGGTGATGAAGGGCAGCCTGCACTCGGACGAGATCCTCGGCGCGGTGATCGCGAAGGAGACCGGCCTCCGGACCGGGAGGCGCCTCAGCCACGTGTTCCTGATGGACGTGCCCACCTACCACAAGGTGCTGATCGTCACCGACGGCGCGATCAACATCGCGCCGACGCTCGAAGACAAGGTGGACATCTGCCAGAACGCCATCGACCTGGCGCGCGCGTTCGGAGTCGTGCGGCCGAAGGTGGCGATCCTTGCCGCGGTCGAGACGGTGAATTCGAAGATGCCCGCCACGCTCGACGCCGCGGCGCTGTGCAAGATGGCCGAGCGCGGGCAGATCAAGGGCGGCGTGCTCGACGGGCCACTGGCTTTCGACAACGCGATCAGCCGCGAGGCGGCGGTGATGAAGGGCATTACCTCCGAGGTGGCCGGCGACCCCGACATCCTGCTCGCGCCCGATCTCGAGGCGGGGAACATGGTCGCCAAGCAACTGGCGTTCCTGGCGAACGCCGACAGCGCGGGCCTCGTGCTCGGCGCGCGCGTGCCCGTCATCCTGACGAGCCGCGCCGACAGCGCGCGGGCGCGCATCGCGAGCTGCGCCGTCGCGGTGCTGGCCGCGTACGCACGGCGGGCGCCGGCGGTGCCTGCGGTGCCTGCGGTGCCTGCCGACGTGGCGGGAGTGAGCGCATGACCGAGCACGCGCTCGTCCTCAACGCGGGCTCGTCGAGCCTCAAGTTCTGCGTCTATGGGCGTCCGGAAGGCCGGGAGTGGGCCCTCGCCGCGCGCGGACAGGTCTCCGGCATCGGCACCTCGCCGAAGCTCTCCGCGCGCGACGGAGCCGGGGTCATCATCTCCGACCGGGAGCTGCCCCCCGCAAACGTGCGGGATGTGCGGGCCGCGCTCTACGTGCTGGCCGGCTGGCTGCGCGAGCGCTACGGCGGCTCGCTGGTGGCCGGTGTCGGCCACCGCGTGGTGCACGGCGGTACGAAGTACGCCAAACCGTGCCTGATCACACCCCAGGTGATCGCGGACCTGCGCGCGCTCGTGCCGCTCGCGCCGCTCCACCAGCCTCACAGTGTGAACGCGATCAAGGCGGTCGCCGAGCGGCTGCCGGGTGTGCCGCAGGTGGCATGCTTCGACACGGCGTTCCATCGCAGCCAGCCGCCCGTCGCGCAGCTCGTGGCGCTGCCGAAGGAAATCCGCGCGGCCGGTGTGCAGCGCTACGGGTTCCACGGCCTCTCGTACGAGTTCATCGCTTCCGTGCTCCCCCACTCGGCGCCGGAGATCGCGGAAAAGCGCGTGATCGTCGCGCACCTCGGGAGCGGCGCGAGCCTGTGCGCGATGAAGGCGGGCAGGAGCGTGGACTGCACGATGGGCTTCACCCCGCTCGACGGCCTGTGCATGGGCACGCGGCCCGGCTCGACGGACCCGGGCGTGATACTGCACCTGTTCCGGACGCTCGGCATGTCGCCCGCGGATGTGGAGAACCTCCTCTACAAGAAGTCGGGCCTGCTCGGCCTCTCGGGGATCAGCAGCGACATGCGCGATCTGGAGCGCAGCGCCGACCCGCGCGCCCGCCTGGCGGTGGACTACTTCATCTACCAGGCGGCGAAGCACATCGGCGCGCTCGCGGCCGTGCTCGGCGGAGTGGACGCGCTCGTCTTCACGGCGGGTATCGGCGAGCACTCGGCCGAGATCCGGCGGCGGATCTGCGCAGCGTCGGCGTGGCTCGGGGTCGAGCTGGACACCGCCGCGAACGACCGCCATGCGACGCGGATCACGACCCGGGGCAGCAGCGTGTCCTCCTGGGTGATCCCGACCAACGAGGAGCTGATGATCGCCCGCCACACGGGCGATCTGCTCGGACTGCGGCAATCCACGGTGACTGCGGCCGCGGCGCAAGGGAGCATGGCATGACGACCGCATTGGAGACGGCCCGGGACGCGGGCACCTCATCGCCATGGAAGGGCTTCCAGGGCGCGCTGTGGCAGAAGGAGATCAGTGTCCGCGCCTTCATCCAACTGAACTACACGCCCTACGACGGCGACGCCGGCTTCCTCGCGCCCGCGACCGAGCGGACGAAAAAAATCTGGGATCAACTGACGAAGCTCTTCGTCGAGGAGCAGCGCAAGGGCGTGCTCGACATCTCGCAGATCCCAGCTCGATCACGGCGCACGCGCCGGGATACATCGATCGGGAGAACGAGATCATCATCGGGCTCCAGACCGACGCGCCGCTCAAGCGAGCGATCATGCCGAACGGCGGTTTCCGCATGGTGCTCGGGGCGCTCCAGACTTATGGCTACACGCCCGATCCGCACGTCGTTGAAATCTTCACAAAATACCGCAAGACGCACAATGACGCCGTGTTCGACGCCTATACCGCCGAGATCCGCCGCTGCCGCAGCTCGCACGTGCTCACCGGCCTGCCGGATTCCTACGGGCGTGGCCGGATCATCGGCGACTACCGCCGGGTCTCGCTGTACGGCGTCGACCAGCTGATCGAGGCGAAAAAGCAGGAGAAGCTGGCGCTCGACGACGAGATGTCGACCGAGGACATCATCCGCGACCGCGAGGAGCTGGCGGAGCAGATCCGCGCACTCAAAGAGCTGAAGACCATGGCCGCGAGCTACGGGGTCGACATCTCCGGCCCGGCAACCAGCGCGCGCGAGGCCGTCCAGTGGCTGTACTTCGGCTATCTCGCGGCGGTGAAGGAGCAGAACGGCGCCGCGATGTCGCTGGGCCGCTGCTCGACGTTCCTCGACATCTACTTCGAGCGCGACCTGGCGGCCGGGCACCTCATCGAGGAGGCTGCACAGGAGATCATCGACGACTTCGTGATCAAGCTGCGCATCGTGCGCTTCCTGCGCTCGCCGGAATACGACGAGCTGTTCGCGGGCGATCCGACGTGGGTGACGGAGTCGATCGGCGGCATGGGCGACGACGGGCGCTCGCTCGTGACGAAGACGAGCTTCCGCATGCTCCAGACGCTCTACAACCTGGGGCCGGCGCCGGAGCCGAACCTCACGGTGTGGTACTCGGCGCGCATGCCCGAGGGGTTCCGCCGCTTCGCCGCGCAGGTGGCGATCGACACCAGCTCGATCCAGTTCGAGAGCGACGAAATCATGCGGCGCACCTGGGGCGACGACGCTGCGATCGCGTGCTGCGTGTCGCCGATGCTGGTCGGCAAGCAGATGCAGTTTTTCGGCGCGCGGGCGAACCTGGCGAAGTGCCTGCTCTATGGGATCAACGGCGGCCGCGACGAGCTCAGCGGCAAGCAGATCGGGCCGGCGTTCGAGCCTGTGCAGGGCGACGTCCTCGACTTCGACGGCGTGGTCGCGCGCTTCGACCGGATGATGGAGTGGCTGGCGAGAGTGTACGTCGACGCCATGAATGTCATCCACTACATGCATGACAGGTACGCGTACGAGCGGCTCGAGATGGCGCTGCACGACTACGCGCCGATGCGCACGATGGCGTTCGGCATGGCCGGCCTGTCGGTCATCGCCGACAGCCTGTCGGCGATCAAGTACGCCAAGGTGCACGTGGTGCGCGACGCGAGCGGACTGGTGACCGACTACCGGACCGAGGGGACGTTCCCGCTGTTCGGCAACAACGACAACCGCGTGGACCAGCTCGCCACCTGGGTCGTCAGCACGTTCATGAACAAGCTGCGCAAGCACCCGATCTACCGCAATGCAATCCCCACGCAGTCGATCCTGACGATCACCTCGAACGTCGTGTATGGCAAGGCCACCGGGAGCACGCCGGACGGCCGGCGGCAGGGCGAGCCGTTCGCGCCCGGCGCCAACCCGATGCACGGGCGCGACAGCCACGGCATCCACGCCTCGGCGGCGTCCGTGGCCAAGATCCCGTACCGCGACGCGGCGGACGGCATCTCGCTGACCACGACGCTGGTCCCGGTGGGGCTTGGGCGCACGGCCGAGGAACGCATCACGAACCTGACGGCCATCCTCGACGCGTTCTTCAGTGCGACGGGTTATCACATGAACATCAACGTGCTGAACCGCGAGACGCTGCTGGACGCGGTGGAGCACCCCGAAAAGTACCCGAGCCTGACGATCCGGGTGTCGGGTTACGCGGTCAACTTCGTCCGGCTGACGCGGGAGCAGCAGATGGACGTGATCAACCGGACGTTCCATGGGGCCGGTGAGGAGAGTCCAGGCGATGGCCGGTGAGAGATCCTTCGTGATGGCCCCACTCGCGGCGAAGGATCCGTTCGAGCTGCGCGTCAACCTCGGCGAGCACATGCCTGAGCCGACGGTGCAGGAAGCGCTGGCCTCCGGCGACATGGGATTCCTGCACTCCTACACCACCGGCTCGACCGTCGACGGCCCCGGCGTGCGGGTCGTGGCGTGGACGACCGGCTGCATGTGGCGCTGCCGCTACTGCCACAACCCCGACACGTGGACGCTCAGGAACGGCATCCCGGTGAGCCTGCGGCAGGCGGCTGACGAGCTGCGCAAGTACCGCCACGGCCTCCGGATCATGGGGGGCGGCTTCACGCTGAGCGGGGGCGAGCCGCTGATCCAGCACCGTTTCGCCGTGAAGCTGCTCGCCGAGGCGAAGGCGATGGGCCTCCACACCACGATCGAAACGAACGGCTTCTTCGGCGACCGCCTGAGCGACGCCGAGCTCGACACCATCGACCTCGTGATGCTCGGGCTCAAGACCTGGGACCCGGCGCGCCACGCAGACCTCACGGGCCAGGAGATCGGGCCCACGCTCGATTTTGCCAGGCGGCTGGCGGCGCGGCGGCGGCCGGTCTGGATCCGCTTCGTGCTGGTGCCGGGGCTGACCGATGATCCGGAGGACATGGCGAAGTCGGCGGCATTCGCCGCGAGCCTCGGCAACGTGGAGCGCGTCGAGGTGCTGCCGTTCCACCAGATGGGGCGCTACAAGTGGGAGCGCCTCGGGCTGAAGTACACGCTGCATTCCACAGAACCGCCGGCGCCAGCCGCCGTCGAGCAGGCGTGCGCGGTGTGGCGCGCGGCCGGGCTCCACGTCGTCTGAGGAAGGAGCTTTCCATGATGAACCGAACCGATCTTCCGGCCCTCGTCCTCGCGGCCCTGTTGCTCGGCCCCGTTGCGGCGGGCCAGGCACAGCAGCCCGCCGCCGGCACCGCGGCGGCACCGGCCGTCGAGCCCGCGGCCCTCGACGCGCTCGACAGGATGGGCGCCTATCTGCGCACGCTCAACAGCTTCGAGATCCGCTCCGGCGCCACCACCGACGAGGTGCTCGAGTCGGGCCAGAAGCTGCAGTTCGCGAGCACCGTCCACCTCCGCGTCCGCCGTCCCGACCGCTTGTGGGTCGAGGTGGCCTCGGACCGCAAGACGCGGGAGTTCTTCTACGACGGCAAGACCTTCACCCTCTGGGGGCCGCGCAACAAGCTCTACGCCTCCTTCCCCGCCCCCGCGACCCTGCTCGAGCTGGTCGGACGGGCCGAGGACCGCTATGGGATCGTCCTGCCCCTGGCCGATCTCTTCCGCTGGGGGACCGAGCCCACCCGCCGCGAGGCGATCCAGGGAGCGCTCCATGTCGGCCCCGCCCTGCTCGGCGGCATCCCGTGCGACCATTTCGCCTTCCGCCAGGAGGGAGTCGACTGGCAGGTGTGGATCCAGAAGGGCGACTCCCCCCTGCCCCGCAAGCTGGTGATCACTACCACCGGAGAAGAGGCGCAGCCGCAGTACACCAGCGAGCTGGACTGGAACCTCGCGCCGGCGCTGAACGACAAGATGTTCACCTTCGAGCCGCCGCCGGGCTCCTCTCGCATCTCCATCCGCGAGATCACGGCCGAGCCCGCACCCGGCAACTGAAGAGGAGATCCGTCATGACCCATCGCAGCTTCCCCCGGCGCTTCCTCTCCATCCTGGCGGCGTTCGCCGCGCTGCTGGCGGGCTTCGTCCCCTCCGCGGCAGCCGCCGGCCGCGCGGCGGCCCGCGGCACCACCCGCACCAGCGTCAACCAGGGCGCCAGCGCCAGCCGGACCGCCAACGCCGGGAGCGCCAGCGCCAACCGGAGCGCCAATGCAAACCAGAACGTGAACCGCAACACCAACGTCAACCAGAACGTGAACCGCAACACCAATGTGAACCGCAACACCAACGTGAACCGCAACACGAACGTCAACGTCGATCGGGACATCAACGTCGACGTAGACAATGACTGGAATGACTTTGACAACGACTGGGACGATCACCCGGTGGCCAGGGGGGTCGCCATAGGGACGGCGGCCGCCATCACGGCCGCGGCGATCGGCTCGATCGCCTACTCGCTGCCCCCGAGCTGCTCGACCATCATGGTGCAAGGCCTCGCCTACCAGCAGTGCGGCGGCACCTGGTACCAGCCGCAGTACGCCGGCACTCAGGTCACCTACGTCGTGGTCAATCCGCCCCAGTGAGCTATCGTTTCTGCGCCAGCGACTCGCGGGCCTTGCGCTGGGTCTCCTGCATCTCGAGCGTCAGCTTGTAGGCCACGTAGTACTTGTAGATGTTGCGCACGTAGGTCGTCGTCTCGGCGCCGATCTTCTCGGCCACGACGAGCTCGACGTTGTTGAACCATTTGTCGGGATCGAGCTGGCGCTGCCTGGCTTCGCGGCGCATCTTCGCCATGTTGCCGGGGCCGGCGTTGTAGGCGGCGAAGGCGAACAGCGGCCGGTTTTCTTCGCTGAAGTGGGCGTCCGGGAAAAATGTAGTCATCAGCTTGTCGAGGTACTTCGTACCGGCGTGGATGTTGGATTCGACGACGCGGATATCGCCGACTTTCATCTCCGCGCCCGTCGCCGGCATCAATTGCATCACTCCGAGGGCGCCGACGTGGCTCTTCGCCGACTGGTCGAGCTTGGATTCCTGGTAGCCCTGCGCGATGAGCATCAGCGGGTCGAAGTGGTAGCGATTGCCGTATTGGCGGAAGAGCGCGATCAGCTCCTCGAACCGCTTCCAGTCGGCCGACCGGGTCGGGTCGTTGATCTGCTTGACCCGGCGCATGGCCTGCGTGAGCCGGTACTCATGGCTCGCGCGCTTGCTGGCGAAGTTGGCGTAGTAATCCTGGACCGCCGCCGCGAGCTGGGGGCTCTGTTTGCGGATGGCCCAACCGATCCGCCCGCCTTCGCGGATGGAAAGGTTTTCATGCACGGCGATGCGCGGCAGGATCTGCGCCCAGACCTTCGCCTTCCAGTCGTCCACGATCAGGAAGTTGATCAGTCCGGCGTTGGCCATCTCCATCATGTCTTCGTCCTCGAGCGCGTCGGGAACGAGGCGGAGCGCGACCTCCGGCCGTTTTGCCTGGCGGTTGCGCCGGTTCAGCGCCACCAGGCTCTCGTAGTAGCTCGACGATTTCCGCACGTAGACCGTCCTGCCGCCGAGCGCATTCAGGGAGGCGACAGGCGGGGCCTTGGCGCCGGTGACGACGACCTCCTTGGCCGTGTGCTTGTCCTGCAGCACGAAGTGGGCGATGCGCTGCCGTTCCGGCGTGGCGGTGAGATTGCCCGCGGCGATGTCGCCCAACCCGCCGGCGACGCCTGACAGCAGCTTGTCGCGCGTGGTCGGCAGCAGGTAGACGGTGATCGGACGTTTGCCGGTCTTGTACTTCTGGTTGAGGTACATCTCGAGCTCGCGGGCGGCGTCGGCGGTAAGGCCGCGCTCGCGCCCCTTGTCGGTGTAGTAGAGCGTCCGGCTGTAGGGCACCAGCACGCGGATCATCCGGCGCTCGAGCATCTTGTCGAGATCGCCGGTCCACGGCTGGTTCTTCACCACCATTTGCCGGACCGGCGCCGGGGCGGCAGCCGGCGGCGCCTGTTTCCCGGGCGGTTGCTTTCCGGGCGCCTGCTTCCCGGGCGGTTGTTTCCCTGGCGGTTGGGCCTGCGCCAGAACCGGGCAGGCCGCCAACAGCAACACCAGCACTGCAGAAACGCTTTTCATCATGGCTGCTGTTTTCCTCTGAGGTACGGCGGTGGGGTCTTGCCTTCGCGGCGGTCGGCCGCGTACAGATCTTTCAGTCCGCTCGCCGGCAGGGGGTGGGAGAAGAAATACCCTTGCGCCATCTGCACGCCGGCCGCGCGCAGCCACTTCGCCTGGTAGTCGGTTTCGACCCCCTCGGCGACGACCTGCAGCGAGGAGCTCTTGAGCAGGGATTGGAGCCCGGCGATCCAGCCGGGCGCCGGCTTGCCGGGCTCCAGTTGCGCGGTAACCTCGCGCGCGATCTTGACCATGCTGAAGTTGCAGCGGGCCAGCAGCGCCAGGTTCACGCCGCTCAGCATCGCGTCGTCGAGGGCGAGGCGTACCCCACAGGAGGCCGCGAAATTGAGGGTGTCGATCCCGAGGCGGTCCGGCACGCCGCGCTCGGTGACCTCGAACACGATCTGTCCGACGCGGCCGCGCAGCCCGGAACGGATCACGGCGTGCTCGACCCCGCCGCGGCCCAGGACCTCCGGGGGCACGTTGAGGCTGATGTGCGCGTCGCCATGAGCGTCGAGCCATTCGCCCAGCTCCATGCCCACGGTCTCGATCACCCAATAGGTGATCCTCCCGGACAGCGGCGTGTTTTCAATCTGTGGAATGAATTCCCCGGCGGCCAGCACGTCCCCGCCGCGCCGCCAGCGCACCAGCGCTTCGGCGCCGATGCAGCACGCGTCGGCGAGCCTCACCGTCGGCAGGTACTGGACGAACAGGTCGCCGCGATCCAAGGCCGCTCGGACCTCATCGGGCATCGGCACGAGATCTATCCCCGCCAGCTCTGCAAGATCGTCATGTAGTGGACCCGCTCGTGGGCGGCGGGGTTGGGGCAGCGCTGGAGGTTCATGCTGCCTTTCATCTGCGCGAGCGAGTCGTACTCGTGCTCCTCGAGCCAGAGGGCGAGGTCCCGCCGCAGGTTCGCCAGATACTCCGGGCCGTGCCGCAGGAGCGTGGAGACGACCTGGACGGCGTCGGCTCCGGCCATCACGGCCTTCACGGCGTCCACAGCCGTGTGGACGCCGCCGGTCACCGCCAGCGAGGCCTTGATCCTCCCCGAGAGAACGGCGAGCCAGCGCAGGCGCAGCAGCAGCTCCGAGGAATCGGAGAGACGGAGCAGGGGTGCCACCTCCAGCGTCTCGACGTCGATGTCCGGCTGCTGGAAGCGGTTGAAGAGCACCAGGCCGTCCGCGCCGCTCTCGGCGAGGCGGCGGGCGAAGCAGGCGAACGAGGAATAGAACGGCCCGAGCTTGACGGCCACCGGAATGCCGATCGACCGCTTGACCATCTCCAGCATGTGAAGGGTGCGCAGCTCGAGCGTCTCGCTGCTTTCGTCGAAGTCGGCGGCGATAGTGTAGACGTTGAGCTCCAGGGCGTCCGCGCCGGCGTCCTGCATCAGCCGGGCGTAGCCGAGCCAGCCGCCGTCCGTGACGCCGTTGAGCGAGGCGATGACCGGCACCGACACCGCGGCCTTCAGCTTGTGGATGTGCTCCAGGTACTCGTCCGGCCCCAGGACGAACGTTTCGGGGTCGGGCAGATAGGTCTGCGCTTCGGCAAAGGACTCGCTGGGCGCATCCATGTAGTGCGCCACCGCCATTTCCTCCTGCGCGATCTGCTCCTCGAAAAGCGAGCGCATGACGATGGCCGCGGCGCCCGCGTCCTCGAGCCGGCGGACCGTGTCGAAGTCGTCCACCAGCGGCGAGGCGCCGGGCAAGAAGGGATGCGGCAGATGGAACCCGAGATAGGTGGTCGAGAGGTCCATGGTCAAGACTCCTCCATCTGTGGAACCGTCAAGCCGGCGAGTTGCTGGTAGACCGCATAGCGCTGCGCCGCCTGCCGGCTGGCCGTGTCGAGGAAGCGCTTGAAACGCTCCGGATCCTGCTTCTCCACCATCCGGAAGCGGGTTTCGTTGCGCATGTATTCGTGCGCCGCCGCCGGCCCCTTGGGCGGGCCGGAGTCGAGCTGCAGCGGCGGCAGGCCTTCGGTGGTGCGGCGGGGATCGAAGCGGTAGAGCGGCCAGATGCCGGAGTCCACGACCAGCTTCTGCTGGTCCACCCCATGGATGAGGTCGTAGCCGTGGGCGACGCAGTGGCTGTAGGCGATGATGAGCGACGGTCCGGGATAGGACTCGGCCTCCAGCACCGTCTGCACCACCTGGTTCATCTTGGCGCCGAAGGCGACGCGCGCCACGTAGATGTGGCCGTAGCTCATGGCAAGGAGGCCGAGGTCCTTCTTCGCGATCTCCTTGCCGGCCACCGCGAACTTGGCCGCCGCGCCGAGCGGAGTGGCCTTCGACTGCTGGCCGCCGGTGTTGGAGTAGACCTCGGTGTCGAGCACCATGACGTTGACGTTGTGACCGGTGGCGAGCACGTGGTCGAGGCCGCCGAAGCCGATGTCGTAGGCCCAGCCGTCGCCGCCCACCAGCCAGACGCTCTTCGGCACCAGCGCGTCGGCCAGCGACTCCAGCCGCCGCGCCTCGGCGCCAGGCACTCCTTGCAGCCGCTGGCGCAGGAGAACGACGTGCTCGCGCTGCCTGCGGATCCCCTCCTCCCCTTCCGAATCGTTCGCCAGGATGGCGGCGGCGAGCTCGTCGCCCACCGGTCCGGCGAGGGCGCGCAGCAGCTCCCCGGCCTGCTCGCGGTGCTTTTCGGTCGCCAGGTGCAGCCCGAGGCCGAACTCGGCATTGTCCTCGAACAGCGAGTTGGCCCACGCCGGACCGCGGCCCTCGCCGTTGGTGGTGTAGGGCGTCGTCGGCAGGTTGCCGCCGTAGATCGACGAGCAGCCAGTGGCGTTGGCGATCAGCAGGCGGTCGCCGAAGAGCTGGGTCAGCAGCTTGATGTACGGCGTCTCGCCGCAGCCGGCGCAGGCGCTCGAATACTCGAACAGCGGCTGGAGGAACTGCGAGCCCTTGGCGTCGAGCCGCCCGATCCGCGAGCGGTCCACCTCCGGCAGGGAGAGGAAGAAGGAGTAGCTCTCGCTCTCGACCTCGCGCAGCGGCCGCTGCGGCTCCATGTTGATGGCCTTGCGCCGCGGGTTGGCCTTGTTCTTGGCCGGGCAGATCTCGACGCAGAGGCCGCAGCCCGTGCAGTCCTCGGGCGCGACCTGGATGGTGAACGCGAGGCCTCTCAGGTCCGCCGCCTTGTAGGCGCGCGAGCGGAATTCCGCGGGCGCTCCGGCGAGGGCCTCGGGCTCATAGACCTTGGCGCGGATCGTGGCGTGCGGGCAGACCAGCGCGCACTGGTTGCACTGGATGCAGACGTCGGGGTCCCAGATCGGGATCTCCAGCGCCAGGTTGCGCTTCTCCCAGCGCGTGGTCCCCGTCGGCCAGGTGCCGCCGATGGGGAAGGCGGAGACGGGGAGGAGGTCCCCCTTGCCGGCCATCATCACGGCCGTGACCTTCTGCACGAAGTCCGGCGCCTCGGCGGCCACCACCGGCGGCCGGTGGCGCGCGGCCGTGGCCACGGCGGGCACGCTCACCTCGTGCAGGTGCTCCAGGGCGGAGTCCACCACCTGGAAGTTGCGCTGGACCACCTCGGCGCCCCGCTTGCCGTAGGTCTTCTCGATCGACTCCTTGATCCGGGCGATGGCCTCCTCGGGCGGCAGTATGCCGGCGATGGCGAAGAAGCAGGTCTGCATGACGGTGTTGATGCGGCCGCCCATGCCCGCGGCGCGCGCCACCGAGTAGGCGTCGATGGCGTAGAAGCGCAGGCCCTTCGCCACGATCTGCTCCTGCGTCTCGTGCGGCAGGTGGTCCCACACCTCCCCGGGGCCGTACGGCGCGTTGAGCAGGAACACGGCGCCGGGCACCGCCGCCTCCAGCATGTCGAAGCGGTCGAGAAAGTCGAACTGGTGGCAGGCGACGAAGTTGGCCCGGCGGATGAGATAGGTGGAGCGGATCGGTTGCGGACCGAAACGCAGGTGCGAGATGGTCACCGCGCCGGCCTTCTTCGAATCGTAGACGAAGTAGCCCTGGGCGAAGTTGTCCGTCTCCTCGCCGATAATCTTGATCGAGTTCTTGTTGGCCCCCACCGTGCCGTCCGAGCCCAGGCCGTAGAAGAGCGCCCGCACCACGCCGTCCGGCTCGATGTCGAAGTCCGGATCGTACGGCAGCGAGGTCCAGGTCACGTCGTCGACGATGCCGATGGTGAAGTGGTTCTTCGGCCGCTCCTTGGCCAGCTCGTCGAAGACCGCCCTGATCATCGCCGGGTTGAATTCCTTCGACGACAGGCCGTAGCGGCCGCTTATTACCTTGGGATCGACCACTTTGGGATCGAGCGCGGAGATCCCCTCCTCGCGCGCCTCGCGCAGGGCGGTGACGATCTCCATGTAGAGCGGATCGCCGACGGCGCCCGGCTCCTTGGTGCGGTCGAGCACGCCGAGGGTGCGCACCGTCTCCGGCAGGACGGCGAGGAAGTCGGCGATCGAGAACGGGCGGAAGAGCCGCACGCGCAACACGCCCACCCGCTCGCCCTGGCCGATCAGCCAGTCCACCGTCTCCTCGGCGGCCTCGGCGCCGGAGCCCATGAGCACGATCACGCGCTCCGCCTGGGGGTGGCCGGTGTAGTCGAAGAGCCGGTAGCGGCGGCCGGTCAGCCCGGCGAAACGGTCCATGGTCTCCTGCACGATGCGCGGGCAGGCGGTGTAGTAGCCGTTCGCGGCCTCGCGAGCCTGGAAGAAGGTGTCGGGGTTCTCGGCCGTGCCGCGGATCACCGGCCGGTCGGGCGTCAAGCCCCGCTCGCGGTGGGCGCGGACCAGCTCCTCGTCGATCAGGGCACGCAGATCGTCGTCGGTCAGCTCCTCGATCTTGGCCAGCTCGTGGGAAGTGCGGAAGCCGTCGAAGAAGTGGAGGAACGGGATGCGCGACACGAGTGTCGCCGCGTGGGCGATGGCCGCGAAGTCCTGGGCCTCCTGGACCGAGCTCGCGGCCAGCATCGCGAAGCCCGTCTGGCGGCAGGCCATGACGTCGGAGTGATCGCCGAAGATCGACAGCGCATGAGTGGCGAGGGTCCGCGCCGCCACGTGCATGACGAACGGCGTCATCTCGCCGGCGATCTTGTACATGTTGGGGATCATCAGCAGCAGGCCCTGCGAGGCGGTGAAGGTGGTGGAGAGGGCGCCGCCCTGGAGGGCGCCGTGGACCGCGCCGGCCGCGCCTCCCTCGGACTGCATTTCGATCACCTTCGGTACCGTGCCCCAGAGATTGGGCCGGCGCTTGGCCGACCAGGCGTCCGCGTGCTCGCCCATGTTCGAGGACGGGGTGATCGGATAGATGGCAATGACTTCGTTGGTGCGGTAGGCCACCGAGGCCGCGGCCTCGTTGCCGTCGACAATGATCCGGCGCGCTTCTTTCATGAAGGCCCTCCTCCTCCGGAGGGTATGGAGCGCAAGCGACGAGCTACAAGTTGGACCTTGGTCTCATGCACGAACGATTCGGAAACGCCGGTGAAACCTCTCGCGAACCTAAGGCTTAGGTCCAATAGATCTCCCCTGGCCGAGCCCCCTAGGCTTGGCTGTCATGAAAGCAACGGTTCCGACGGCCCTGGCCCTGGCGTCGCTGCTGGCCTTCGCCGGATGCGGCAAGGAAGAGCCCCCGCCCCCCCCGCCGCCGCCGGAGGTGAAGGTCACCCCCGTGGTGCAGCGTGACGTCCCCATCTATATCGAGGTGATCGGCCAGACGCGAGGCTCGACGGAGATCGAGGTGCGGGCAAGGGTCGAGGGGTTCCTGGACTCCGTGAACTACCAGGAGGGGAGCTTCGTCCGCAAGGGCCAGCTCCTGTACACGATCGATCCGAGCCCCTTCCAGGCGAGAGTGGCCCAGGCCCGGGGCGTTCGGGCCGAGGCCGAGGCGCAGCTCGCGCGGGCCCGCCAGGACGCGGAGCGGTACGAGCCGCTGGTCGCCAAGAACGCGATCTCGCGCCAGGAATACGAGACGGCGGTCCAGGTGCAGCGGGCGGCCGAAGCCTCCGTGGAAGCGGCGAACGCGGGGGTGAAGAGCGCGCAGATCGACCTCTCCTATACCCGGATCTACGCTTCCGGCTCGGGCATCGCGGGGAAAACGGAGGTCTACCCCGGCACCCTCGTCGGACGCGGGCAGAGCACGCTGCTCACGTACATCTCCCAGGTGGAGAAGATCCACGTCCGCGTCAGCATTCCGGAGAAGGATTACATCGAATACAGCCGGCGGGGCCGGGAGAGGCAGCTCGCCGGGAATACCGATCCCCTCAAGTTCGAGCTGCTCCTCTCCGACGGCTCGGTCCATCCCGAGAAGGGCGATCTCGTGTTCGTGGACCGCGCGGTCGATGCCCAGACGGGAACGATCCTCGTGGAAATCGCCTTCCCGAACCCCGGGAGCGTCATCCGGTCCGGCCAGTACGCCCGCGTCCGCGTCGCCATCGACGAGAAGAAGGGCGCGATCCTGGTCCCCCAGCGCGCGGTCACGGAGCTCCAGGGCATCTACAACGTGGCCGTGGTCAAGCCGGACGACACCATCGAGCTGCGCATGGTCAAGGCCGGGGAGCGCGTCGGCACCCTCTGGGTCATCGACGAAGGGTTGAAAGCGGGCGACCGGGTCGTGGTGGAGGGCGTGCAGAAGGTCCGCTCCGGGGTCAAGGTGAAGCCGACTCCGGCCCCCGCCGAGCCGGCCGACGTCACGGTCGCGGAGAGCTAGGGCCATGGCGAGCTTCTTCATCCGCCGGCCCATCGTGGCCATCGTCATCTCGATCATCATCGTCCTCCTGGGGCTCAACAGCCTGCGCAACCTGAGCTTCGAGCAGTACCCCTTCCTGGCCCCGCCCACCATCCGCGTGACGGCCACCTACCCCGGCGCCTCCGCGATTGCGGTGGAGCAGTCGGTGGCCACGCCGGTCGAGCAGGAGGTCAACGGCGTCGAGGGCATGATCTACATGAAGTCGTCGAACACCAGCGACGGCCGCATGCAGCTCGACGTGAACTTCCAGGTGGGCACCAACCAGGACATGGCCAACGTGCTCACCCAGAACCGGGTGTCCTCGGCCCAGGCCCGGCTGCCCCAGGAAGTGATCCAGCAGGGGGTCACGGTCAAGAAGCAGAGCCCCAGCATCCTGATGGTGATCTCGCTCTTCTCGCCGAAGGGCAGCTACGACGCGAACTTCCTGATCAACTACTGCGGCATCAACCTGCGCGACCAGATCCTGCGCATCCCCGGCATCGCGCAGGTGGATCTCTTCGGCGGCACCGACTACGGCATGCGGATCTGGCTGCGGCCCGACCGGATGGCCAAGCTCGGCCTCACCCCCTCGGACGTCATGGCGGCCATCAAGGAGCAGAACCTCCAGGCCCCTGCCGGCCGCGTGGGCATGCGGCCCTCCCCGAAGGACCAGGAGTTCACCTACACGGTGAGCGCCCCCGGCCGCCTGATCACCGAGGACGAGTTCGCGAACATCATCATCCGTGAGTCGGAGACGGGCGCCCAGATCCGGATCAAGGACATCGGGCGGGTAGAGCTGGGCTCGCAGGACTACAACTCCTTCGGCCGCTTCAACGGCCAGCCGGCGGGGGCCATGGCCGTGTACCTCCTGCCCGGGGCCAACCAGCTCCAGGCGGCGGAGGGGATCTACGAAGCCATGAAGCAGGCGAAGACCTTCTTCCCCTCCGACATGGACTACAAGATCGTCTACGACACCACCCCCGCGGTGGAGGCTTCGATCGAGTCGATCGTCCACACGTTCGTCGAGGCGATCGTGCTGGTCACCCTGGTGGTGTTCATCTTCCTGCAGAACCTGCGGGCCACCATCATTCCCCTGCTGACCGTGCCCGTGTCGCTCCTCGGCACCTTCATCTTCTTCCCCCTGCTCGGCTTCTCCGTGAACACGCTCTCGATGTTCGGCCTGGTCCTCGCCATCGGCATCGTGGTGGACGACGCGATCGTGGTCGTGGAAGCGGTGATGCACCACATCGAGCACGGGATGAGCCCGCACGACGCGACCGTCCAGGCCATGAAGGAGGTGTCGGCCCCGGTGATCGGCATCGCGATCATCCTCTCCGCGGTGTTCATCCCCGTGGCCTTCATCCCCGGCCTCACCGGGCGGATGTACCAGCAGTTCGCGCTCACCATCGCCATCTCCGTGCTGCTCTCGGCCTTCAGCGCCCTGTCGCTGTCGCCGGCCCTGGCCGCCATGCTGCTCAAGCCCGCGAAGCCGTCGCGCGGGATCCTCGGCAAGTTCTTCGGCGGCTTCAACAAGGTTTTCGAGAAGTCGACGAACGTGTACGTGAAGGGCTGCCGGCTCCTCGTGCGCCGCTCCATCCTCACCATCGGCATCGTCGTCCTGGTGGCGGTGGGCGCGGGCTTTTTCGGCAGCAAGCTGCCTGCCGGGTTCATCCCCGAGGAGGACCAGGGCATCCTCGGCGTCAACGTGACCCTGCCCGCCGGCTCATCGCTGGAGCGCACGAGCGCCGTGCTCACTCAGGTCGAGCAGATCCTGTCCAAGACCGAGGGCGTCGAGTCGTACCAGACGATCGGCGGCTATGGCGTCGTGACCAGCACCTACCAGCCCAACTTCGGCACGATCTTCATGCGGCTCAAGCCGTGGGAGGAGCGGCACGGCGCGGCGCTGCACGCGCGGGGCATCATGGCGACGCTGCAGGGCCAGGTCTCGCGCATCCCCGAAGCCATCATCTTCCCCTTCAACATCCCCACCATCTCGGGCTTCGGCGCCTCGGCCGGCTTCAACTTCCTGCTCCAGGACCGGAGCGGCAGCCTGACCGTCGAGCAGTTGGGCGAGATGAGCCGCCAGTTCACGGAGGCCGCCCGCAAGCGGCCGGAGATCGGCAACATCTTCACGTCGTTCGACACGCGCTACCCTCAAGTCAAAGTCGTGCTCGACCGCGAGAAGGCGCGCAAGCTGGGCGTGCCGGTCAACGAGGCCTTCCAGGCGCTGGCTTCGAGCCTGGGCGGCAGCTACGTGAACGACTTCAACCGGTTCGGACGCCTGTTCCGCGTCTACGTCCAGGCGGAGGCCGACTTCCGGCGCAAGCCGGACGACATCGGCCAGATCTGGGTGCGCAGCAAGACCACGAACGACATGATCCCCCTGGCGAGCATCCTCACGATCACGTCCCAGTCCGGGACGGAGCTCACCAACCGTTTCAACCTGCTGCGCTCGGTCGAGCTCAACGGTGTGCCCGCCCGCGGCTACGCCTCGGGCCAGGCGCTCGCCGCGCTGGAGGAGGTCTTCAAGCAGACCATGCCGCCGGAGATGGGCTTCGCCTACTCCTCGCTGTCCTACCAGGAGAAGATCGCGCCGCCCGCGGGACCGACCTTCGCGGCCGCCATCCTCTTCGTCTTCCTGCTGCTGGCCGCCATGTACGAAAGCTGGCGCCTGCCCTGGGCGGTGCTGCTGGGCTCGCCGCTGGTGGCCCTGGGAGCCTTCTTCGGCGTCTGGATCTCGGGCTTCGACAACAACGTCTACGTCCAGATCGGCAACATCATGCTCATCGGCCTCGCGGCCAAGAACGCCATCCTGATCGTGGAGTTCGCCAAGGCCAAGCACGATAAGGACGGCATGGGGATCGAGGAAGCGGCTCTCGAGTCGGCGCGGCTGCGCTTCCGGCCGATCCTGATGACCGCCTTCGCCTTCATCCTCGGCGTCATCCCGCTCATGCGCGCCAGCGGCGCGGGTGCGGGAGCGCAGAACGTCATGGGCACCGCCGTCTTCTGGGGCATGCTGGTCGCCACCGCTCTCGGCGTGTTCCTGATTCCGGGCAACTACGCGTTCGTGGAGCTGCTGGGCCGCAAGAAGAAGGGGCATCATCCCCCCATCGAGCCCGCCGAGCCGGCTGCCCACCCCACGCACGCCCCCGGAGCGGCGCACTGAGATGGCCCGCCGACTGCTTGCCGTACCCGCCCTCGCCGCTCTCCTGGCCTCCAGCTGCACCTTCGGACCGGACTACCAGCGGCCGGAGGTCCCGGCGCCCGCCACCTGGCGCGACATCCCCGCAGCCGAGGCCGAGACCCTGGCGAACACCCCCTGGTGGGAGCTGTTCGACGACCCGCAGCTCCAGGAGCTCATCCGCGCCGCGCTGGCCGGGAACAAGGACCTCGCGATCGCGATCGAGCGGATCGAGGAGGCGCGAGCGCGCTACGGCTTCGTCCGCGCGGACCTCTATCCCAAGGTGGACCTGAACGCCACCGCCGGCGGCCTGCGCTTCAACACGGGCAGCCTGGTGCATACGCCGGAGGGGGACTTCAGCACGGACACTGACGGGACGGAGACCGGGCTCTTCGCCGCCTCCGCGGACGTGCACTGGGAGATCGACTTTTTCGGACGCATCCGCCGCGCCACCGAGGCCCAGCGCGCCCTGTTCCTCGCGACGGAGGAAGCCCGGCGCTCGACGGTGCTGACGCTGGTGTCGGACGTGGCCCAGGCCTATTTCGAGCTGCGCAGCTTCGACCGCCGTCTCGAGATCGCGCGGCGCACGATCGTGTCGTACCAGGAGTACCTGCAGCTCGCCAAGGACCGCTTCGAGGGCGGTCTCACCTCCGAGCTGGACATGCGCCAGTCCGAAGCCGAGCTGCGCGGCGTCGAGGTCCTGGTATTCGACCTGGAGCGCCTGATCGCGATGAAGGAGAACGAGCTCTCCGTCCTCCTGGGACGCAGCCCCGCGGCCATCCTGCGCGGCCGTCCGCTGGAGGAGCAGAAGCTCCCGGGCGCCGTGCCCGCCGGGTTGCCGGCCGACCTGCTCGACCGCCGCCCCGACATCCGCGCCGCCGAGCAGACCCTCGCCGCCGCCACCGCGAACATCGGCGAGGCCAAGGCGCTGCTGTTCCCGCGCATCGCGCTGACCGGCTCTCTCGGCTTCGCCAGCTCGGAGCTCGGCGACGTCTTCGAGGGCGACAGCGTGTCCTGGAACCTCCTCGGCAACCTGCTGCAGCCCATCTTCAACGCCGGCCAGAACAGGCGCCGCGTGGAGATCAACGAGTCGCAGCAGCGCCAGGTGCTCTACAGATACGAGCGCACGATCCTCCTGGCTTTCCTGGAGACCGAGGACGCCCTGGTGGCCTACCGCAAGACCGGCGAGCAGCGCCAGGCGCAGGCGGCGCGGGTCCTCGCCGAGCGCAAGGTGCTGGAGCTGTCCGACGTGCGCTACCGCGGCGGCGTCACCGCCTACGGCGAGGTGCTCGACGCCCAGCGCTCGCTCTTCGGGGCCGAGCTCGATGAGGCGGCGACCCTCGGCAGCCACATGGTCTGGCTGGTCCGGCTCTACAAGGCGCTGGGCGGCGGCTGGCCCCCGGCCCAGGAACAGACTCCGGAGCCACCGCCGCCGACGCCGTGACCCCGCCGTAAAACCTATGCTCGAGCTGCAGCCGGACGGCGCCGTGTTCGTGCGCCCGTTCCTCGCGGTGACGGTGGGCATCGTCGTGCTGTTCCTCGGCAAAGCGCTGAACGGGCGCTTTCGCCTGCTCCGCGAGTACAACATTCCTGAGCCGGTGACGGGTGGCCTGCTGGTCGCCGTCTCCTTGTGGCTGCTTCACCTCGCGACCGGCCTTCGCGTCGGCTTCGATCTGAACGCACGCGACGTGCTGCTCGTGTACTTCTTTACCACCATCGGGATCAACGCGCGCGTCAGCGACCTCAAGGCCGGGGGCAAGCCGCTGGTCTTCCTGCTCGTTTGCGTGGCTCTCTTCCTGGTGCTCCAGAATGCCGTGGGTGTTGCGGTCGCGTCTCTCCTCGGGCTTGCACCGGAGGTGGGAGTGCTCGCGGGCAGCGTTTCCATGCTCGGCGGTCACGGCACCGCGATCGCGTGGGCGCCTGTCTTCCGCACCCAGCACGGCATCGGCAACGCGCTCGAGATCGGCGTTCTGTGCGCCACCGCGGGGCTCGTGCTCGCAAGCCTTGCCGGGGGGCCGTTGGCCCGCTTCCTGATCGAGCGCCGCCAGCTGGAAGGCCCCAGAGGGGATGCGCCGGACGTCGGCGTCACCTACGGCGATCCCGAGCCCACCATCGACTACTTCTCGTTCCTCCGCGCGATCCTCGCCATCCACATCAGCGGCGCGCTCGGGATCGTCGCTCACGAGTGGCTGGCGAGCGTTGGATTCAATCTGCCCTTGTTCGTACCCTGCCTGATCGCCGGGCTGCTCCTGAGCAATTCGCTGCCGCGGATCGCTCCCCGCGTCTCCTGGCCGAGCCGTACACCGGCGCTCGCGCTGATCGCCGAAGTGTCGCTCGGCGTTTTTCTCGCGATGTCTCTGATGAGCATGCAGCTCTGGACTCTTGCCGACCTCGCGGGTCCGCTGTTCGTGCTGCTGGGGCTTCAGCTCGCCTTTGCCGTCCTGTTCGCCTGGCTGGTCGTCTTCCGGGCGCTGGGGCGCAACTACGACGCCGCGGTGATCTGTGCCGGCTTCCTAGGTTTCGGGCTGGGAGCGACGCCCACGGCGATGGCGAACATGACCGCCGTCACCCAGCGGCACGGTCCTTCGCACATCGCGTTCCTCGTCGTCCCTCTCGTCGGGGCCTTCTTCATCGATCTGCTGAACGCCGTGGCCATTCGCACCTTCCTGTCGGTGCTGTAGGGGAAGCAGATCGGACGGATGGGTCCGATCGGTCGGATCTCGGACTTTGGTCCAACGGCAGGAGAGGGTTGGCCCAAGGTCCAATTGGCCGCTCCGAGGCCGGTCACTAGTCTCGCTGGCAACGGCGGTGCAGATGCCGCAGGAGGCGGGACATGTCGGAGGTGGGGGAGGCGACTCCATCGACCTCTCGCTTTATCTCCTGGATGCCGGGGCTCAGGCTCCTTCGTACCTATCGCAGCGCATGGCTCCGGAGCGATCTGGTCGCGGGTGTGTCGGTGGCGGCGGTGGCCCTCCCCGTCGGCATCGCGTACGCCGGGCTGGCGGGATTTCCGCCGGTCGTCGGCATCTACTCGTGCATCTTCCCGCTCGTGGCGTATGCCCTCTTCGGCTCGTCACGGCATTTGATCGTCAATCCGGATGCCGCCGCCTGCGCCATCCTCGCCGCGACGCTGGCACCGATGGCGGCCGGCGACGCCGCCCACTACGCGGACCTGTCCATTGTCCTCGCGCTCCTGACCGGGCTGCTGTGCATCGCTGGCGGCATCGCGGGGTTCGGCGCCATCGCCAACTTCCTCTCGCGCCCCATCCTCACCGGCTATCTGAACGGGATCGCGCTGAGCATCATCGCCGGCCAGCTCGACACGCTGCTCGGCTTCGAGGTCGCGGGCGGGGGTTTCTTCCGCACGCTCGCCCAGGTGGCGTCGCATCTGAATGAAACCCACCTGGCGACGCTCGCCGTCGGTCTGGGGCTGTTCGTCCTGTTGCGGGCCCTCAAGCGCTTCGCGCCGCGCGTGCCGGCGTCGTTGGTGGCGGCCGTGCTCGGCATCGGCGCCGTCTACGTGCTCGGCCTGGACCGGCAGGGCGTCGCCGTGGTCGGTCCCGTACCGGCAGGCTTTCCCACGCCGCGGATTCCCGAGATCCGGGCCGGCGAGCTGTGGCCCCTGACCCTCGGGGCCTGCGGCATCGTCGTGGTCACCTTCTGCAGCATGATGACGACGGCGCGGGGCTTCGCCGCGAAGAACGGGTACGTGATCGACACCAACCGGGACATGATCGCCCTGGGCGTCTGCGACCTGGCGTCCGGCCTCTCTCGCGGCTTCGTCGTGAGCGGCGCGGCCTCCCGCACGGCGGTCGCGGACGCGGCGGGCGGCAAGAGCCAGGTCACCGGTCTCGTGGCCGCCGCGACGATGGCGGCGGTCCTCCTCTTTTTCACCGCACCGCTGGCCTATCTGCCGGCGGCGGCGCTGGCAGCGATCCTCATTTCGGCCGTCCTGAGCCTGTTCGATTTCGCGTCGCTGCGCGGCTACTACCGGGTCAGCAGGCCCGAGCTTCGGCACTCGATCGCGGCGATGCTCGGCGTGATGACGGTCGGCGTGCTTCCCGGAATCCTGCTCGCGGTGGCGCTCGCGCTGCTGCGGCTCCTGCGTCTGGCCTCTCACCCGCATGACGCCGTCCTCGGACTGGTCGAGGCCAAGGACGGCACCCTCAGCGCGGAAGAAGAGGGGGGCAGGACGATTCCGGGCTTGCTGATCTATCGCTTCGACGCCTCGCTGGTGTTCTTCAACGCCGACTACTTCAGGAGCCGCGTGCTCGCTCTCAGCGCCGGCGCGCCGCCGCAGTGGCTGCTGCTCTATGCCAAGTCCATTCCCTTCCTGGACGTCACCGGGGCCGACGCCCTGAACGCGCTCCGCACCGAGCTCGCGGAACGCGGCACGGTGCTGGCGATCGCAGGCGCCAACGGGTTGTTCCGCGCGATGCTCGAGCGGGCCGGGGTTGCCGAGAGAATCGGGACGGCGCACCTCTTTCCCACGGCCCGTGCCGGCGTGCAGGCCTTCCTGGAAACCCAGCAACGCACCGAGGGCCCGCATGGGCCCAAAGTCTAATTGGCCGGCTCCGAGACCCGGTCTGCGCGTGGCAGCCGCACCTCCAGCTCGCTCTTCAGATAATTTTCACCAACAGCAGAGCCATCACAATCGCCGTGGCCATGGTGACCAGGCCCGGGCGCAGGAAGCTGTGGTTCAACAGGTACCTGCCGATCTTCGTCGTCCCGGTTTGATCGAAAGAGACCGCGGCCAGAAGCGTCCCGTACGTCGGCAGGAAGAAGACGCTGTTGGCCGCCGGGTAGAACGCGATCAGCAGAGACGGCGGCATCCCCAGGGCGAGGCCGATCGGCATCAGGATCACCACCGTCGCCGCGGCGCTGAAGAGCAGGCTGGAAAGGAGGGCCAGCCCGGCGGCAAACGCCCAGGGAGAGCCGGTGATGACACCGGAGATCCCATCGATGATGGCTGGCCGGTTGCCCTCGAAGAAAGAGGAGCCCAGCCAGGCCACGCCCACGATGGAAATGATCGCCGCGATGCCGCTGCGCATCATGGTCCCCTTCAACGTGGCTTCCGGCGAAGCCTTGAACAGAATCGTGATCAGCCCGGCGCTGGCCAGCATCACGATCATGATCGCCATGTCCATGCTCACTTGATCGGAGTACACGGCTCCGCTTTCGGTCCTCTCGTAGACCGGCCGCAGGTCCGGGAATACGCCGATCAGGACGACCAACAGGATGCCGGCGAAAAAAGTGAGCGTAGAGCCCCGTGCGTTGAACAGCCGCGGGCCGGAGAATTCCGGCAAGGCTTCTGGCGGCTTCAGCTCTCCGCTGGCCAGGCGCCTCTGATATTCGGGGTCCTCGCTCAATGGCGCGCCGCGCCAGGCCACGGAAAGCGCACCCACCAGGACGGCGATGAATGTGGAAGGAATGATGATGGCCAGGAGTCGCGGAAGCGAGATGTCCTTGTCCGCCAGAAGCCCCGCCAGGGCCACCATGACCGCGGAAATCGGCGAGGCCATCACCCCCTGGAACCCGGCGATCACGCTGATGGAAAGCGGGCGCTCGGGACGAATGCCGGCCTTGCGCGAGACCTCGGCGATCACCGGCAACAGCGCATAAATCACGTGCGTGGTGCCCGCCGCAAAGACGAGAGCGTAAGTGACCACTGGCGCGATGAAGGTAATGAGCTGCGGCCGCTTCTGCAGGATGCGGCTGGCGATCGAGACCAAGTAGTCGAGCCCTCCGGCCGCCTGCATCGTGGCCAGCGCGGTGATCACCGCGATGATCATGCCGATGACGGCCCGCGGCGGGCCGCCGGGCGGCATGGCAAACCCGAAGACGAAAATGGCCAGTCCGATCCCCGCGATGGTGCCGAGCGCCAGCCCGCCATAGCGGGCGCCGATCACGATGCAGGCCAGGAGGATGAGCAGCTCGATCCAGATCATAAAGGGACTCTCTCAGGGTTTCCAATCGACCGCATGCTCGTCGAGGTAGGCGTCGACGGCGGCGCCCACGGTGGGATGGAAGCTGGCAGCGCCGAAGTGATCGAACAGCTCGAAGCGCTTTAGCTTGTCCTTGACCGGGTCCTTCATTTCGGCGAACCGCAGCTCGATGTGCGAGTCCCGCAAGGTCTGCAGCGCATAGGCCAGCAGGGAGACGATAGTGGCGTACAGGCCGTTGATCCCCGGCACTTCGATTCAGAATTGTTCTTCCACGTACCTGAACTTGTAGTCGGACTCACGGTAATTGCCACGCTCCTGCCGCTTCGGCAGCTTGACCTTCTTGCGCGGCACCTTTTTGTAGGGGATGCGGCTGAGCAGGTGGGTGATGATGTTCAGGCGCGTACGCCGCTTGTCGTCGGAGCGCGCCACGAACCAGGGAGCGGACTCGGTGTCGGTCGCGGCGAACATCTCATCGCGCGCCCGTGAATAGTCGTACCAGCGGCTGTACGAGTCGAGGTCCATCGGCGAGAGTTTCCAGAGCTTGCGCGGATCGTCGATGCGCCCCTCGAGCCGCCGGGTCTGCTCCTCCATGCTCACCTCCAGCCAGTACTTGGTGAGGATGATGCCGGAGTCCACCATCGCCTTCTCCACCAGCGGCGCCTGCTTGAGGAACTTGCGCACGGCGGTTTCGCTGCAGAAGCCCATGACGCGCTCCACTCCGGCGCGGTTGTACCAGCTGCGGTCGAAGATCACGACCTCGCCGGCTGCCGGCAGGTGCTGCAGGTAGCGCTGCACGTACATCTGGGTCCTCTCGCGGTCGCTCGGCGCCGGCAGCGCCACCACGCGGAACACGCGCGGGCTGACGCGTTCGGTGATCGCCTTGATCGTGCCGCCCTTGCCGGCACCGTCGCGCCCCTCGAACACCACGCAGACCTTGAGGCCTTTGTGCGTGACCCATTCCTGCAGCTTCACCAGCTCGCCGTGCAGGTGTTCGAGCTCTTTCTCGTAAACCGTACGTTTCAAGCGTTGGCCGTTCTCGCCCATGTCCTTTTTCCGTTCAGGCATCCCTTAGGCTGCGCCCGGCGGGGAAGAGGGCACAATTGGACTTTGGTCCCAGGACGCTGAAAAGAGAGCGTTTGCCAGGCTCAAGAGGGCTCGTCCGGAGGCGGCGGATAGAAGCCGGTGCGGACGAAGACGTCGAGGTAGCGCGCGATCAGCTCCTCGTCCAGGTCGGGGCAGATGATGCCGGAGCCGGCGAGGGCGGTGCGGGTGTTGGTGCCGTCGAAGACGATTTCCTTGAGCTGGCCGTCCTCCCCCTCGGTCTGCACTTTCTCGGCGAGCTTGTCGTAGTTCTCCGCCACGCCGACGAAGGCAGAGAGGGCGTTGCCGGAGTCCACCCGCGCGACCTTCACCACCCGCTCGACCCACTCCTCGTAGGGGATCGCCTCCAGCGGATAGCCGTAGGAGCGGACCACCTTGTAGATCTGCTGGTTGGACGGCGGGTTGGGGTGGGGTAGCTGGAAGAGCCGGTCCGCGTTCCTCGCGTCGAGGGAGAGGTGGACGATGGCGCTCGCCACGTAGTCGACCGGCGTCACGCCGACGCGGATCTCGTCGGCCGGATGGACGCCAATCTGGATGCTGCTCTTGATCACGCTCCAGACCATGTCGCGGGTGTTGCCGATGCCGGTCCGGCTGTGGCCGGAGAGCACGCCCGGCCGGTAGATGGTGACCGGCAGGCCGCGCGAGCGGGCGATGCGGATCAGCCGCTCGCAGACCCACTTGGTCTCGCCGTAGCCGCCGAAGAGCCCTTCGACGCTGTCGGAGTCCTCGTCTTCGTAGACGACGGGGTGCTCGCGGAACCCGTAGTCCCCCTCGGGAGTGGCGGCGATGCTGGAGATGAAGTGCAGGGGCTTGGCGCGTCCCAGGGCGGCGAGGCGGAGGGCCTCGACGGTGCCGAGCACGTTGGCCGGCTTGAGGAGCTTGTAGGGGTAGTTGAAGTTCACCCAGGCCCCGCAGTGATAGACGAGGTCCACCCGCTGCGCCAGGGCGCGGAAGGCTTCCTCGGAGAGGCCGAAGCGGGGCTCGGCCAGATCGCCGGCGATGGCGAGGAGACGCCCAGCGTGCTCTTCCCGCCAGATCTCCCGGTCCACCAGGGACTGGCGCAGGCGCTCAAAGGCGGACGCGTCATCGGAGGCGCGCACCAGGCAGTGGATGCGGGCGCCGGTGCGGGCGAGCAGCTCGGCCACCAGGTGGGAGCCGAGGAAGCCGGTGGCGCCGGTCAAGAAGATCTGACTAATCGGTCGGATCGGTCCAATCGGTCTGATCCAAGGTGCTTCCGGGACGATGGCGGGATCGAGGTGGGAGGCCTCGGCCCACAGGTCCACCTCCTCGCGCCGGGCGGCGAGCGCCGCCAAGCCCTCGCGCTGGATGAGCTCGACGGCCGACGCCATGCGGGCCACGGTGGTGGCCTCGGCGAGGTCCCGCATGGGAAATTCGATCCCCAGGCGGTTGCGGAGCTGGACGAGGAGCTGCGGCGCCAGCAGCGAGTGGCCGCCCAGCTCGAAGAAGCTGTCATGGATGCCGATCTCGTCGATGCCGAGGACCTCCTGCCACACCTCAACGAGCTGGCGTTCGAGGCCGGTCGAGGGCGCCGCGTAGGCGACGCGCAGGTGGGCGGGACGATGATGGCGCGGGCGAGGGCGGGCCGTAGAGGCGGCCTGGGGCTCCTGCGCCGTCCCGGTGGGCTCGGCGAGCGCCACCGGAGCGTCCTGCCGGGACGGCGGATCGATGAAGTAGCGCTGCCGCTCGAAGGGATAGGTGGGCAGCGGCACCCGGCGCCGGCGCTCGTGGGCGTAAAAGCCGTTCCAGTCCACCCGCAGGCCGGCCAGCCAGAGCTTGGCCAGGGCGGTGAGGAGGAAGGAGCTGTCCGGCTGCGGGTCCCACGAGGAGCGCAGGGTGGGGATCGCCACCAGCCCGCCCGGCGCCTGGAGGGCCATGGCGGTCAGGCCCTGCCCGGGGCCGACTTCGAGGAGCACCCGCTCGGGCTCACGGGACAGCTCGGCGAGCCCGTCTGCGAAACGCACGGTCTGGCAGAGATGGCGCACCCAATATCCGGGATCGGTCGCTTCCGCCGCGGTGATCCAGGTGCCGGTGACGTTCGACAGGTACGGGATCTCCGGCGGATGAAGGGCCGCTTCGCCGACCCTGGAGGCGAAGGTATCGCGGACCGGCTCCATCATCCGCGAATGGAACGCGTGAGTGGTGGGCAGGCGCCGCGTCGTCGTGCCCTTTCCGGCGAGCCGCCGCTCCACCTCCGCGACCGCGTCCTCGGGACCCGCGAGGACGGAGACGCGGGGGCCGTTCAGGGCGGCGATCGAGAGACGATCGTTTAACAGCGGCGCCACCTCCTCCTCCGCCAGGGGCACGGCCAGCATGGCTCCCGACGGCAGGCCGTCGATGAGGCGCGCGCGATGTGCCACCAGGGCCAAGGCGTCGGGCAGGGAGAGGACGCCCGCCACGCAGGCGGCCACGTACTCCCCCACGCTGTAGCCGATGAGCGACTGAGGCCGGATCCCCCACTCCATGAGCAGCCTGGCCAGCGCGTACTCGACGGCGAAGACCGCGGGCTGGGCATAGAGGGTGCGGTCGAGCTCGCTCTGCGGGCGCTGTTCGCGGCCCAGCATGGCGCGGAGGCCAGGCCGGGCTTCGCTGGTAGCGGCGGGCGGGAAAAGGAGCCCCCGCAAATCGAGCCCGAGATGCGGCGCGAGCAGATCACAGCATTCGTCGAGAACGGCCCGAAAAGCCGGCTCGGTCGCGTAGAGGTCCCGGGCCATGCCGGGGTAATGCTCACCCAGGCCCGGAAAGAGGAAGGTGACCGGCCGGTCGGAGCTCTCCTGCTCGCTGCGCAGCAGCCTTTGCGGATCGGCGCCCGAGAGGACCGCCAGCGCGTCCTCGCGGTCGCGGCAGACCACGGCGAGCCGGTGATCGAAGGTCCGCCGGCCGACCTGCAGGGTATGGACGGCGTCGGCGAAATCGGTCTCCGGGTGCTCCTGAAAAAAGCCGGCGAGGCGGGCGGACGAAGTCTCGAGGGCGGTTGCGGTCTTGGCCGAGAGCAGGAGGAGCTGCCAGGGGCGGGAGGCGCTGCCGGGCTCGGCGGGCGGCGCCTCCTCGACGACGGCGTGAGCGTTGGTGCCGCCCATGCCGAAGGAGCTGACCCCGGCCCGCCGGGGCAGGCCGTTGCGCGGCCATTCGCGGGCGGCGGTATTGACGTAGAAGGGGCCATTCTCGAAGTCGATCTCGGGGTTCGGCGTCTCGAAGTGGAGGCTCGGGGGGAGAGTGGCATGCTTCATCGCCAGCACGGTCTTCAAGAGGCCGGCGACACCGGCCGCCGCCTCCAGGTGGCCGACGTTGGTCTTGATCGAGCCCAAGGCGCAGTAGCGCTTTCGGTCGGTGTGGGCGCGGAAGGCCTGGGTCAGGGCGGCGACCTCGATGGGGTCGCCGAGGGGAGTGCCGCTGCCGTGGGCCTCGATGTAGCTGATGGTCTCCGGGCTCACGCCGGCGACCGCCTGGGCGAGGGCGATCACCTTCGCCTGGCCGTTGACGCCCGGCGCGGTGTAGCCCACCTTGTGGGGGCCGTCGTTGTTGCAGGCCGAGCCGCGGATGACGGCGTGAATCGTGTCGCCGTCGGCAATGGCTTCGGAAAGGCGCTTGAGCACCACCACGCCGGCCCCGGCTCCGAACAGAGCGCCGCGGCCCTTCGCATCGAAGGCACGGCAGCGGCCGTCGGGCGAGAAGAGGCTTCCTTCCTTGTAGATATAGCCGGTGAGCTGGGGGAAGTTGATGCGGATGCCGCCGGCCAGAGCAACGCTGCAGTCATAGGAGAGCAGGCTCTGGCAGGCGAGATGCGTCGCCACGAGGGAGGTCGAGCAGGCGGTCTGGACGGTGATGCTCGGCCCTTCGAGGCCGAGCTTGTAGGAGATCCGGGAGGCGAAGTAGTCGCGGTCGTTGGTCAGCATGAGCTGGACGCCGTCGAGCTGCGCGGTGAGCTCCCCGGTTGGGGAGGAGGTTGCTTCTCAGGTAGGTGGGCAGGCTGACGCCCGCGAAGAGCCCGATCCAGCCCTCGTAGGCCTCCGAGGAGTAGCCGGCGCACTCCAGGGCCTCCCACGCGCACTCCATGAAGACCCGGATCTGGGGGTCGAGCAGCTCGGCTTCGCGCGGAGAGAAGCCGAAGAAGGAGGCGTCGAACAGCTCGGCGCCGTCTATGGGAGCCGCGGACCGGACGTAGTCCTGGCGATTGAAGAAAGCCGGATCGACGCCGGAGGCCAGCAGGTCCTCGGTGGTCAGATCGCGCACCGTGTCGACGCCGTCGCGCAGATTGCGCCACAGCTCGTCGAGGTCCTGCGCGCCGGGAAAGCGGCCGGCCATGCCGACGATGGCGACGCGCTCCTGAGTGTCTTCGTTCTGCTCTTCCATGCTCGTGTATTCCTTGTTCTGTGCTGTCCCGCCGCTCAACGCTTGGCTCCTCCGCGGGTCATCACCTTGAGTTTCTTCAGAGCCTGCTGGCGCTGGCCAAGGCCGGCCCGCTGGCGTTGCATGAGGTCCTCGACCTGGTGGAAGGAGGGTCTCTCCTCCTGGCTGAGCAGGTGCCGGGCGAGCGCTCCCACGCTCGGGTGCCGGAACAGGTCGATTACGGTGAGCTCCTGGCCCAGCGCCTCGCGCAGGCGGGCGTGAGCCCGCACGAGCAGCAGGGAGTGGGCGCCGAGATCAAAGAAGTTGTCCTCGACGCCGATGCGGTCGACCCCCAGGAGGTCGCGCCAGACCGCGGCGATGGTCCGCTCCAGCTCGCTCTTCGGCGCCACGTAGGCGGCGGCTTCAGGCCGGGCCGCGGCGGGCTCGGGCAAGGCGCGCCGGTCCACCTTGCCGCTCGGGGTCAGCGGCAGGGCCGGCAGCTCCACGAACAGGGCCGGCACCATGAACTCCGGCAGCCGTTCGCGGAGATAAGCCTTCAGATCCGCCGGCGCATCGGCGGTCCTCTCGCGCACGGTGTACGCCACCAGCCGCGGATCGCCGCCCGGGCCGGGTTTCAGGACGACCGCCGCGTCGTGGACCGCGGGGTGGCCGCGCAACGCCGCCTCGATCTCCCCTGGCTCGACGCGGAAACCCCGGAGCTTGACCTGATGGTCGACCCGGCCGAGGAACTCCAGCTCGCCATCCGGCCGCCAGCGCACCCGGTCTCCCGTGCGGTACAAGCGCTCTCCAGGCGCGCCGGCGAACGGATCGGGGACGAACCGTTCGGCCGTGATCTCCGGGCGGTCGAGATAACCCCGGGCGAGGCCGGAGCCGCCGATGTACAGCTCGCCGGGGACGCCGGCCGGCACCGGTTCGCCGCCGCGGTCGAGGACGAAGGCGCGCGCCCCGGGGATGGGACGGCCGATCGGCGCCTCAACGGGTCCCCGGGTCAGGTCGCACCGCGAGGCGACGATCGTCGCCTCCGTCGGCCCGTAGGTGTTGAGGAGCCGGACGCCGGGGCCGACCTTCTCGCGCCAGAGGGCAAGCCGGTCGGGCAGGGCCTTCTCGCCTCCGAGGATCACCAGCCGCACGCAATCGGGGAGCGTCCCTTCGCGGCCGAGACCCGCCGCCAGCTCGTGCCAGTAGGCGGTCGGCAGATCGAGCACGGTGATGCGCAGCCGCGCGACCTCGCGCAGGAAGTGCGCGATGGAGAGGGCCATGTCCTCCGGCCGCAGCACCAGCGTGGCGCCGCTGGCGAGCGTGGGATAGATCTCCTCGCCGCTGGTGTCGAAGCTGATCGAGGCGAACTGGAGGACACGGTCCTCCCGCCCCAGGCCGAAGGCCGCGGCGGCGCCCGCGGTGTAGGCCGCGATCGAGCGGTGCTCCACGACGACGCCTTTGGGCTTGCCTGTCGAGCCCGAGGTGTAGATGACGTAGGCGGTGTTTGCGGGCTGGGCCGGCTGCGGGGATCCCAAGGACCCAAAGGACGCCAGGGACCTCAAGGACAGCAAGGAGATCGAAGATTCCCCGTCCTTGGTGTCCTTGCTGTCCTTGCCTGCCGTCAGCACCACCGCCGCCCGCGAATCCTCGAGCATCAGGGCCCGGCGCGCCTCCGGATACGCCGGATCCAGGGGGAGGTAGGCGCCGCCGGCCTTGAGCACGGCGAGCATGGCCACGACCATCTCCGGCGAGCGCTCGACGGCGAGGCCGGCGAGCACCTCAGGACCGACGCCGAGCCCGCGCAGATGCGCGGCCAGCCGGTCCGCCCGCCGGTTCAGCTCCTCGTAGGTGAGGGTCTCGCCGCCGTGCTCGACGGCGATCGCCGCGGGAGCACGGCGCGCCTGCTCCTCGAACAACTCATGGAGACAACGCTCCCTCTCCCCAGTCGCGGGTCCCACGCTCCACTCGGTGAGGATCTGCCGGCGCTCGCCGTCGCCGAGCAGGGGCAGCTCGTGGACGGAGCGGTCCGGCTCGGCCAGGGCGGCGCCGATCAGGGTCGCGAGGTGGCCTCCCAGGCGCGCAATGGTCGCCTCCTCGAAGAGGGCGGCGCTGTAGGTGAACGCTCCGTCCAATCCGCCGGCGCCGTCTTCGAGCAGCCAGAGGGTGAGGTCGAAGTCGGCGCGGCCCTGGTCGACTGGAATCGTCTCCAGGCGGACGCCTCCCAGATCCAAGGCCGCGCGGGGGAAGTTGTGGAGCACGAGCATGACCTGAAACAGCGGCGTGCGCGACAGGTCGCGCTCGACGCGCAACGCCTCCAGCAGCTTCTCGAAGGGGACCTCCTGATGCGCGAAGGCCCCCAGGGTCACCTCCCGGGCGCGGTCGAGAAGCTGCCGGAACCCTGGCCCGCCCGCGAGCTTCAGCCGCAGCACCTGGCTGTTGATGAAGAAGCCGATCAGCCCTTCGAGCTCCGTCCGGCCGCGGTTGCCGTTGTAGCTGCCGACCGACAGGTCGTCCTGGCCGCTGTAGCGCCCGAGCAGCGCGGCGTACGCGGCGAGCAGCGCCATGAAGAGGCTGGCTCCCTGCCGCTGCCCCTGCCCCTGGGCGATGGCGCGCAAGCCGGCAGCCGGCTCCGGCGGCAGATGGAAGGAAACCCTGCCTCCCTCGAACCGCTGGACGGGCGGCCGCGGCCGGTCCGTGGGCAGCTCCAGGGGAGGCACTCCCGCGAGCTGCCGGCGCCAGTAATCGACCTGCTTCGCCAAGCCTTCGCCCGCGAGGCGGCGGCGCTGCCAGGCGGCGAAGTCCGCGTATTGGATGGGGAGCTCCGGAAGCGGCGAGGGCTTCCCCGCCATGAAGGCTTCGTAGAGCGCCGCCAGCTCGCGGTAGAGAATCATCGTGGACCAACCGTCCGAGATGATGTGGTGGAAGGTGATGAGCAGCAGGTGCTCGCGGCCGGAGAGGCGCACGATCTTCACCCGCATCAGCGGTCCGCGCTCGAGGTCGAACGGGCTGTTCCACTCGATCCCGGAGACCCGCCGCGCCTCGGCCTGCCGCGGCTCCTCCGCGAGCGCCGACAGATCGACCACCGGGACGGAGATGCGCAGCTCGGGCGCGACCACCTGGACCGGCTCGCCATCGGCACCCACCGTGAACGTCGTGCGCAGCGATTCGTGCCGGCGGACGATCTCCTGGAGGCTCCGCTCCAGGACGGCCAGGCCGGCCGGTCCCACGACCTTTCCGCCGCCGCGGATGTTGTAGGCACCGGTGCCCGGCTGCAGGCGGTCGAGGACCCATTCGCGGAGCTGCGAGGCGGACGCCGGGAAATGGTTGCCGTCGCGAGGCAGACGGGGAATCTCTCCGGCCTCCCCGCTCCCCGGCCGCTCGCGCGGCTCGCTCAGCTCCCGCAGATACCCGAGCCGCTCGGCCATCTCCCAGGTGACATCGCCAAGGAAGTCCTCCGCGGCCAACTCCCGCCACCGCTCCCCCACCGCCGGGTCGATGCCCGCGTGCTGGTGGAACTTCACGTCTCCCAGCATGCGCGACCAGGAGTGGATGCCATCGGTCATGCGCGCCGACGTCTCCTTGTAGGGCGCGGCCATGTCCGGGTGGTATTCCACCCCGAGGAAGTCCGAGAGCCCGCGCAGCACCGCCTCCGGCTCCGCCAGCAGCTCCTCGAAGCGCACCCGCGTCTGCCGCTCCGGCGGCACCTCGGCCAGGAAGCCGAGGATGTTCTGCTGGCTCACCAGCCAGATCAGCTCCGCCAGCTCGCGCCGGGAGAGCGAGTGCGGATGGCGGAAGAAGACCTGCTCGAGCTTCGCCTCCTCGAAGGAACGGATCATGCCGTACGGGTGGCGCAGCAGGTGGATGTAACGGGCGTTCTCGAACGTCTCCTCGGCCCGCCTCAGCACCGCCAGGTCGAGCGCGTAGGACGGCGTCTTATCCACCAGCGTGCGTTCGCCGATCCAACTCTGCAGCCGGCGATAGAGCTCGCGGGTGGTCCCTCCCCCGCGCTCCATTTCCTCCAGCAGGGCCTCGGCCTCCTCGGCCGTGCAGCCCCGCACCTCCATTACCTCCATTACCTCCATTACCGCGCGGGTGACCCCTTCCAGCCAGAAGCTGTCGCGCCCTGGAAACGCCGCCCGCCGCTCGGCCAGCGTATCGAACGGCAGCAGCTCCAGCTCCGGCGGCGCGAAGAGACGCGGGTTGCCTCCCAGCAGGACGCGCAGCAGCGTCGAGCCGGAGCGCGGCGGCGAGAGGACGAAGACCGCCGGCGGGTTCTTCTCCACCGGGCCGGAAAGCGGAAGCGGCGGCGGGATCAGGGCGCGGAACGCGGCCACCCGCGCGGCATCGACCCTCGCCGTCCCGGCCTGCCGGTGCGCCTCTCCCAGGGCCTCGGGGCCGAAGAGCCGGACCACCGCCTCCGGATAGTTCTCCACCACCCACGCGGCGAGCTGCCCCACGGTGGGAGCGTCGAACATCACCACCACGTGGACGATCTCGCCCAGCTCGCGCTGCAGGCGGTTGACGAACATCGCGCCCGTGATGGAGTTGCCGCCCAGCGCGAAGAAGTTGTCATGGACCCCGACCCGCCCGGCTCCCAGAACCTCCTGCCACAGGCCGGCGAGGAACCGCTCCAGATCCGTGCGCGGCGCCACGTACTCCCCCGCCTCGCCGCGAGTGCCGTCCGGCGCCGGCAGGGCCTGGCGGTCCACCTTGCCGCTGGGCGTCAGCGGCAGGGCCTCCAGCACGGCCACCGCCGCGGGCACCAGCGGCTCGGGCAGCGTGCCGGCGAGAGCGTTTCGCAACGCGGCGGGGTCGAGAGACGCCCCCGCGGCCGGCACCACGTAGGCCACCAGGCGGACCGGCCCCGCGCCGTCCTCGCGCGCCACCGCCACCGCCTCGCGCACCCCGGGTTGGGCGAGCAGAGCGGCCTCGACTTCCCCCGGCTCGACCCTCACGCCGCGCACCTTGATCTGGTGGTCGATCCGTCCCAGGAACTCCAGCTCCCCGAGATCGCCGCCCGGCAGGAAGCGCACCAAGTCGCCCGTGCGGTAGAGCCTCTCACCCGGAGCCTGGGAGAATGGATGGGGAACGAAGCGCTCGGCGGTCAGGCCGGGCCTGCCGCGGTAGCCGCGGGCGAGACCGGCCCCGCCCACGAGCAGCTCCCCAGGCACGCCGGGGAGCGACAAGTGACCCTCTGGATCGATGACGTAGGCCTCCACGTTCTGAATCGGCCGGCCCACCGGCAGCCGGCCGCCGCCGTCGTAGAGCCCCGCCGTCGCGCAGACCGTCACCTCGGTCGGGCCGTAGGCGTTGATCAGGCGCCGCCCCGCGGACCAGCGCCGGGCGAGATCCACGGAGCAGGCCTCGCCCGCCACGACGATCGTGCGGAGATCCGGGAGCGCCGCCTCCGGCAGTGCCGCCAGGACCGAAGGCGGCAGGGTGACGGTGGTGATCCGCTCGCGCCGCAAAAGCTCGATCAGCTCCAGGCCGGGCAGCAGCTCGCGCCGCGGCGCCAGGCAGAGCGCCGCGCCGGCATGAAACGCCATGGCGAGCTCCGAGACCGAGGCATCGAAGCTCAACGAGGCGAACTGCAGCACCCGGCTGTCCGGCCCGACCTCGAACAGGCGCGTCTGGGCCTCTGCCAAGTTGTCGAGCCCGCGATGGGAGACGAGTACGCCCTTGGGCGTTCCAGTCGAGCCCGAGGTGTAGATCATGTAGGCGAGGTGCTCCGGTACGTTCACGAACCGGAGGTTGTGAGCGCTCTCCAGGGGCACCTCGTCCAGGAGGACGACCTGCGCCCCGTGCGGCGGCAGATCGGCCCGCCGGTGCTCCTGCGTCAGCAGCACCGGCACGCCGGAGTCCTCCAGCAGCCAAGCCAGGCGCTCGCGCGGATAGGCGGGATCGAGAGGCACGTAGGCGCCGCCCGCCTTGAGCACCGCGATCAGTCCCACCACCAGCTCCGGCGAGCGCTCGGCGCAGAGGCCCACCAGCACCTCCGGCCCAACCCCCAGCCGGCGCAGGCGGCGGGCCAGCCGGTTGGACCGGCCGTTGAGCTCGGCGTAGCTCAGCTCGCCGCCGTCGAAGATCACGGCCGGGGCCTCCGGCCGCCGCTCCGCCTGCGCCTCTACCATTTCGTGCAGGCCGCGCGTGCCGGGCTGGACGGCCTCGCCCCGGCTCCAGTCCTCGAGGAGCTGAAGGCGCTCCGCGGACGTGAGCAGCGGGATCTCCGAGATCCGGCGTCCAGGCTCCGCCGCCACCCCTTCGACCACGAGGCGCATGCGCTCGGCCATGCGCTCCACCGTGGCCGGATCGAACAGCTCGCTGTTGTACTGCCACTGGCAGAGCAGGCCCGCGGGGGTCTCGTTGACGGTCAGGGTCAGATCGAACTTGGAGATCTCCTGGGGCCGGTCCTCCGCACGCAAGGTCAGAGCCGGCAGCTCCAGGGCCACGGCAGGTGCGTTCTGCAAGACCAGCATGACCTGGAAGAGGGGTGAATGGGAGAGGCTGCGCTCCGGCTGCAGCTCTTCAACGAGCTTCTCGAAGGGCACTCCCTGGTGGAAATAAGCCCCCACCGCCGTCTCTCTCACCCGTGACAGGAGGTCTTCGAAGCTTGGATGGCCGGACAGTGCCACGCGCAGCGGCAGAGTGTTGACGAAGAAGCCGATCAGCCCTTCGAGCTCGGCGCGGTCGCGGTTGGCCGTCGGCGTGCCCACCACGACATCGTCTTCCCCCGTGTGGCGCCGCAGCAGGATGGCGAAAGCGGCCAGGAGCGCCATGAACAGCGTGGCTCCCTGGCGCTGCCCCGAGGTCCGGAGAGCGGCCTGCAGCTCCCGCGGGAGCCAGGCGTCCACGCGCTTCCCCCGGAACCGCTGTACGGCGGGCCGCGGCCGGTCCGCCGGCAGGCGAAGCAGGGCCGGTGCGCCGGCGAGCCGTTCGCGCCAGTAGGCGACCTGCTCTGCCAGCACCTCGCCGCGCAGCCAGCTCCGTTGCCAGACGGCGTAGTCGGCGTACTGGATCGGCAACTCGCGCAGAGGCGCCGCCTGCCCGAGCACGGAGGCCCGGTAGAGGTTCCCCACCTCGCGGACGAGCACTCCCATGGACCAGCCGTCAGAGACGATGTGATGCATCGAGAAGAGCAGGATGTGCTCTTGCTCTCCCAGCCGGAGGAGAGTCGCCCGCAACAGAGGGCCACAGTCGAGATCGAAGGGCTGGCGGAGGTCGTCCAGGGCCAGCCGCATGGCGGCGGCTTCGCGATCAGGCCCGGGCAGGCCGGAAAGATCGGTAACGCTCAGGCCGGCGGACCGTGGCGGATGGATCACCTGCACCGGCTCCCGCCCGTCATCCGCGAACGCGAAGGTGGTTCTCAACACTTCGTGACGGCGGACGACTTCGCCGAGCGTTGCCTCGAGCGCCGCGATCTCGAGCCGGCCCTCCAGGCGCAAGGCCACGGAGATGTTGTACGCCGGACTGCCGGGATCGAGTTGGTTCAGGAACCACAGCCGCTGCTGCGCGAAGGACAGCGGCAGCGTTCCCTCCCGCCCGGCGCGGACGAGCGGCGGCACCTCGAGAGCTTTCGTGATCTGGAAGGGTTCCCGGCCATAGCCGAGCCGCCCGGCCAGCTCCCAGGTGAGGTCCCCCAGGAAGTCTTCGCGGTACCGCTCGCGCCACCGCTCCGCGGTTTCGCGGTCGACGCCGGAATGCTGGTGGAACTTGACGTCGCCGAGCATCCGCGACTCGGCGTGGAGGCCATCGGTCATGCGGGCCGACCGCTCCGTGTAGGGCTCCGCCATGTCCGGGTGGTACTCGATCCCCAATGAGGCGCAGAGGCCCCGCAAGGCGCCCTCCGGATCCGCCACCAGCTCTTCGAACCGCACCCAGTGCTGGCGGCTCGCGGGGATCTCCCGCAGGAACGCCTCGATATTTTCGTGGCTGGCCAGCCAGATCAGCTCCGCCAGCTCGCGCCGCGAGAACGGGTGCTCCCGACGGAAGAACAACTGGTCGAGCCTGGCTTCTTCGAACGAGCGAATCATCCCGTAGGGGTGGCGGATGAGGTGGATGTAGAACGGCTCGGCGAAGATCTCCTCGGCCCGCCGCAGCACCCGCGGATCGAGCGCATAGGAAGGCGTCTTGTCGACCAGGATGCGGTCGCCGAGGTCACCGAGGTCGCCGAGCCAGTCCTGCAGGCGGCCGTAGAAGCTCGCCGTCGTCAGCCCCTGCCGCTCCAGCTCCTCCATCCGCTCCCGCGCCTCCTCGGGGCCGCAGCCGTGGATCTCCATCACCGCCCGGATCGCTCCCTCCAGCCAGAAGCTGTCGCGCCCGGGGAAAGCCGCCCGCCGCTCGGCCAGCGTGCCGAACCCCAGAAGCTCCAGCTCCGGCGGCGCGAACAGCTTCGGATGTCCGCCCAGCATCACCCGCAGCAGCGTGGAGCCCGAGCGCGGCGGCGAGAGCACGAACACGGCCCGCCGGTTCTTCTCGCGGAGGGCCAGCGGTGCCAGGGGCGTGATCAGTGCGCGGAACCGGGCAAGATCGTCTTCGCCGATCCGCTCGGAGCGTCCGGCCGCGGCGAGATCGAGGGCTGCGGCGTCTGGACCCAGGCGCCGGATCACCGCTGCACCGTGCTGCTCGGCCAGGTAGGTGGCGAGAGACTCCACCGTCGGGTGATCGAAGATCACCACCACGTGGACGATCTCGGCCAGCTCCTGCTGCAGACGGTTGATCAGTACGGCGCCGCTGATGGAGTTGCCGCCGAGCCCGAAGAAGTCGTCGCGGACCCCGATCCGCGTGAGCCCCAGCACCTCCTGCCAGAGACCGGCGACGAAGGATTCGAGGGTGTCGCGCGGCGCCACGTAGCCTTCGAGGTCCGGCCTCTCCACGGCGGGACTGGGTAGGGCGCGCCGGTCCACCTTGCCGTGGGCCGTCACCGGCAGCGCGTCGAGGAGCACTAGGGCCGAGGGGAGCATGTAGTCCGGCAGGATCCCCGCCAGGGCCGATCGCAGGTCGGTCAGGCCGGGCGCGGCACCCTCGGCCACCACGTAGGCCACCAGTTGCCGCTCGCCTGGTGATCCGTCGGATCGGTCGGATCGGACCGATCCGTCCGATCTCGCCAACACCACCGCCTCCCGGACAACGGGCAGCGCCGCCAGGGCCGACTCGATCTCCCCCAACTCGATACGGAAACCGCGGATCTTCACCTGGTGATCGATCCGTCCCAGGTACTCCAGATCCCCATCCGCCAGGCGCCGCGCCAGATCGCCGCTGCGGTACAGCCGCGAGCCCGGCTCGCCGAACGGATTGGGCACGAAGCGCTCCGCCGTCAGCTCCGGCCGTTCCAGATAGCCCAAGGCCAAGCCCGCGCCGCCCACGTGGATCTCGCCCGGCACGCCCACCGGCTGCGGCTGGAAGGCGCCGTCCAGGACGTACAGCCCAAGGTCCGGGATCGCCCGGCCGATGACGCTCCCCGAGCCGTTCACGTCCTGCCGCTCGATCGGGCGCCAGGTGACATGAACCGTCGTCTCGGTGATGCCGTACATGTTGATCAGCCGCGGGCTCTCGTCGCCATGGCGCTCGAACCAGAGGGCCAGGCTCGCCGGCTCCAAGGCCTCGCCGCCGAAGATCACGTACCGCAAGGCGAGGTCCGGAGCGTTCCCGCCCAGGGCAGACTCCTCGGCCCAGATCAACTGCCGGAAGGCCGAGGGTGTCTGGTTGAGCACCGTCACCCGCTCGGCGCGCAGCAGCTCGTAGAAGGCTTCCGGCGAACGGCTCACCGCCCAGGGCACCACCACCAGACGGCCGCCATAGAGAAGCGCGCCCCAGATCTCCCACACCGAGAAGTCAAAGGCATAGGAGTGGAAGAGGGTCCAGACGTCCTCCGGACCGAAGCCGAACCAGGGGTCGGTCGCCGAGAACAGGCGCGTGACGTTGCCGTGGCGCACCACCACGCCCTTCGGCTTCCCCGTCGAGCCCGAGGTGTAGATGACGTAGGCCGGATGCTCCGCCGAGACCGCGATGGCGGGGGGCTCGGCGCTCTCGCCGGCAATCCGGTCCAGGAACACCACGCGCGTACCCGGGCAGGGCTCGGGCAGCACTTCAGCCAGAGATTCCTGGGCCAGCAGCACCGGCACCCGGCTGTCCTCCAGCAGGAAGGCCAGCCGCTCGCGCGGATACGTGGGATCGAGCGGCACGTAGGCGCCGCCGGCCTTGAGCACGCCCAGGATCGCCACCACCATGTCGAGAGACCGCTCCAGGCAGAGGCCCACGAGGTCTCCCGGACAGACTCCCAGGCCGGCTAGGTGCCAGGCGAGCCGGTTCGCCCGCCGGTCGAGCTCGCCATAGCTCAGGCGCTCGCCGTCGCTGATCACCGCGACCGTCTCGGGAGCCCGCGCCGCCTGGAGGGCGAAAAGCTCGTGCAGAGGAACCCCGCCCAGTCGCTCGGCCGGCGCCTCGTTCCACTCCAGGACGAGCTGCTGCCGCTCGGCTGGCGAGAGGAGCGCCAGCTCGGAAAGCCGCCGGGACGGCTCCGCCACGGCTCCCGCGAGCAGGGCTTCGAGGTGCCGGACGATGCGCGCCGCCGTCGGCGCCTGGAACAGGCCGGTGTCGTACCGCAGCTCCCCCTTGAAGACCGGTCCCTCCTCCCACAGGTTGAGCACGAGGTCGAATTTTGCCGTCTGCACGCTCACGGCCATGGGTGTCATCGCCAGGGCCGGCAGCTCCACCGGGCCCAGGGGAGCGTTCTGGAGCTGGCACAAGACCTGGAACAGCGGCGAGCGGGACTGGTCCCGCTCCGGCTGCAGATCGGCCACCAGCTTCTCGAACGGCAGGTCCTGATGGGCATAGGCCCCGAGCGCCACCTCCCGCGCCCTCACGACGAGCCCGCTGAATGAGGGATCGCCGGAGAGATCGGTCCGCAGGGCCAGGCTGTTGACGAAGAAGCCGATCAGGCCCTCCAGCTCGCGGCGGACGCGGTTGGCGATGGTGGAGCCGACGATCAGGTCGTCCTGAGACGTGTACCGGTGAAGCAGTGCCGCGAAGCCCGCGAGGAACGTCATGAACGGAGTCGCGCCCTGCTCGCGGCTCAGCGCCCGCAGGGCCTCGCTCGTCCCGGCGGCCAATGCCAGGGGCCGGGTGGCGCCGCGATAGCTCGCCAGGGCCGTCCGGGGCCGGTCGGTGGCGAGTTGGAGGACCGGAGCCTGGACGAGGCGGTCCCGCCAGTAGGCGAGCTGCGTCTCGAGGACCTCGCCCTGGAGCCATCCCCGCTGCCATACGGCGAAGTCCGCGTACTGGACCGGCAACTCGGGCAGAGGCGAGGGCTCACCCTTGACGAAGGCCCGATAGAGGGCGGCCATCTCCCGGACCAGCACCCCGAACGACCAGCCGTCCGAGATGATGTGGTGGAGGGTCAGGAGCAGCGTATGTTCCCCCTCCTCCAGGCGGGCCAGCGTCGCCCGCAGCAGCGGCGCCCGGCGGAGATCGAAAGCCAGCACACTCTCTTCCACCGACAGGATCTGGAGCTCCGCCTCCCGCCGGTCCGGCGCGAGGCCGCTCAGGTCCGCCACAAAGAGGGGAAGCTCCACGGCGGGGGCGATGACCTGAACCGGCTGGCCGGCCTGGACGGCGAAGGAGGTCCGCAGCACTTCGTGACGGCGGACGATCTCCCGCAGGGTCCTGTAGAGGGCCGCAACGTCGAGCCTGCCCGAGAGGCGCACCGCGGCCGGGACGTTGTAGGCGGCCGAGCCCGGCTGGAGCTGGTCGATGAACCACAGGCGCTGCTGGGCGAAGGAGAGGGGGAGACCGGCTTCCCCCCAGGGGACTGGCCGGGGGACGGGCGGAATGCGGTCCGCGCGCCCGGAGGTTGGCCTCTCGAGCAGGCGGCGCAAGAGCAGCTCGCGCTTGCTGGGCGACAGGCTGCCAAGCCGGCTGGCGAGGTCGGCGGGAATGTCCACCTTGCCATGCGCCGTCACCGGCAGCGTGTCGAGCTGCTGGCGCTCGGCCCCGGTCAGGAGCGGCAGCTCCGCCACGGGCGAGTCCGGATGGGCCACGGCGCCCGCGATCAGGGTTTCGAAGTGCCCGGACATGCGCGCCAGCGTGGCGCGTTCGAAGAGGTCGGTGTTGTAGCTCCAGGCCCCTTGGAGGCCGCCGGCGGTCTCCTGCAGGTTGAGCACGATGTCGAACTTGGCCGTCTGGCCGCCGGCCTCGACCGGGCTCAGCACCAACCCGGGCAGCTCCAGGCTCTCGGCCCCGTCATTATGGAGCTGGAAGACCACCTGGAAGATCGGCGAGCGCGACAGGCCCCGCGCGGGGGCCAGCTCTTCGACCAGCTTTTCGAACGGCAGATGCTGGTGGCTCAGGGCACCCAGGGTGGTCTCCCGCACCTGGGCGAACAGCTCGCGGAAGGACGGCCGGCCCGACAGGACGGCGCGCATGGGGAGGGTGTTGACGAAGAAGCCGATCAGCGGCTCGAGCTCGCCGCGGTCACGCCCGGCGACGGTCGCGCCGATGACGACGTCGTCCTGTTCCGAATAGCGGTAGAGCAGCGCCTGGAAGCCCGCGAGCATCGTCATGTAGGAGGTCAGCCCCTGCCGCGCGCCGAGGTCGAGGAACGCCTGGCTCGCCACGCGGCCGAACGCCAGGCGCTCGGCGGCTCCATTGAACCTCTGGATGGCTGGCCGCGGCCGGTCCGTGGGGAGCTGCAAGGTGGAATGACCCGCGAGCACCCGCCGCCACCAGGCGAGCTGGGCCTCCAGCACCTCGCCCTGCAGCCATTCGCGCTGCCAGACGGCGAAATCGGCGTACTGGATGGGGAGCTCGGGCAGGGGCGACGGCCTGCCGGTGGTGAAGGCGGTGTACAGGGCCGCGATCTCGCGGATCAGGACGCCGATCGACCAGCCGTCCGAGACGATGTGGTGCAGCGTCAGGAGGCCGGCGTGCTCGTCCTCCCCCAAACGCAGGAGCGTGGCCCGGATCAGCGGACCGGCGGCGAGATCGAACGTGCGCCGCCTCTCCTCCTCGGCGAGGAGGCGCACGGCGGCCTCCCGCCATTCCGCCGGCAGGGCCCGCAGGTCGACGACCGGCATCTCCAGGTCCGGCTCGGCCGCGATCACCTGGACCGTCCTGCCGCCGCGCACGGCGAAGCGGGTGCGCAGCGACTCGTGCCGCCGCGCGATCTCCCTCAGGGTGGAGAGGAACGCTCCGGTGTCCAGCCGGCCGTGCAGGCGGACCGCCGCCGGCATGTTGTAGGCGTGCGAGCCGGGCTGGAGCTGATCGAGGAACCAGAGCCGCTGCTGGGCGAAGGAGAGGGGGAGGTCGCCCTCACGGGAGACGGGGCGGAGAGGCGGAGCCGCCTCCCCGCCGGCCCCCCCGCCGGTCACCCCGCCGGTAATGGCCTCGATCTCCAGGGCGAGCGCCTCCAGCGTCGGCCGCTCGAAGACCTGGCGCAGCGGCAGCTCGATCCCAAAGCCCTCCCGGATCCGCGAGACGAGCTGGGTCGCCAGGAGCGAGTGCCCGCCGATGCGGAAGAAGTCGTCCCCGGCGCCGGGGCGGCGCGACAGCAGGCCCGCCCAGATCTCCGCCAGCTTCTCCTCGGTAGGCGTGCGCGGAGCCACGTAGGAGGCGGCGGAGACCAGCGCGCCGTCATCCGGAGCCGGCAGGGCCTTGCGGTCCACCTTGCCGTTGGGCGTCAGCGGCAGTGCCTCCAGCGTCACGAAGACGGACGGCACCATGTACCCCGGCAGATACGTCTCGACATGGCCGCGCAATTCCCCGGCGGACACGTTCCCCACGACGTAGGCCACCAGGCGTTGCCCGCCAGATGATCGGTCGGATCGGACCGATCCGTCCGATCTCACCACCACGACCGCCTCCCGGACACCGGGCAGAGCCGCCAGCACGGCCTCGACCTCTCCCAGCTCGATGCGGAAGCCCCGGATCTTGACCTGGAAGTCGGTGCGGCCCAGGAACTCCAGGGCGCCGCCGGCCCGCCGCCGCACCAGGTCGCCCGTGCGGTACATCCGCGCTCCCGGCGTCCCCCGAGCACTGGCGAAGGGATCGGGCACGAAGCGCTCTGCCGTCAACGCCGGCCGGCCCAGGTAGCTCCGGGCCAACCCGTCGCCGCCGATGAACAGCTCGCCGGGCACTCCGGCCGGCACCGGCTGGCCGGCGGCATCCAGCAGGTGGAGCCGGGTGTTCGCGATCGGGGCGCCGAGCGGCACCGGACCTTCGCCGCGCTCCACGAGGCCCGCCGTGGACCACACCGTGGTCTCGGTCGGACCGTAGAGGTTCCACAGGCTCTCCACCTTGTCGAGCAGCCGCCCGGCCAGCTCTCGCGGCAGCGCTTCGCCGCCGCAGAGGACGCGCAGGTCCGGTTCTCCTTCCCAGCCGGATTCGAGCAGCAGCCGCCACGTGGCGGGCGTGGCCTGCATCACTGTGGCCCCGGAATCCTTCAGCAGGCGGGCCAGGGCGACGCCGTCCCCCGTCACCTCCGCGGGGGCCACAATCACCCGGCCGCCGGCGAGCAGGGGCAGCAGCAGCTCCAGGCCCGCGATGTCGAACGAGAGCGTGGTGACGGCGAGGACCGCGTCGTCCTCGGTCAAGCCCGGCCGCCGCGCCATGGAGGCCAGGAAGTTGACCAGGGCCCGGTGGGGGATCTGGACTCCCTTGGGCTGACCCGTGGAGCCGGAAGTGTAGATCACGTAGGCCAGCCCCTGCGGCAGCGGCAGGCCGGCCGGGTTCTCGGCCGGGAATCGGGAGATCTCCTCCCGGTCCCCGTCGAGGCGGATCACCCGCTCGACTTCACCAAGCAGGTCCGGCAGCCGCTGGGCGACACCGTCGCCGGTCAGCAGCACCCGGGCGCCGGCATCGCGCAGCACCCAGGCCAGGCGCTCCCGCGGATGGCTCGGGTCGAGGGGCACGTACGCGCCCCCGGCCTTGAGCACGCCCAGCACGGCGACGACCATCTCCAGCGAGCGCTCCACGCAGATCCCCACCCGCTCCTCGGCTCCGAAGCCCCCGGAGCGCAGGGCATGGGCCAGCCGGTTCGCCCGCTCGTTCAGCTCCCGGTAGGTGAGGGCCGCTTCCTGGAACACAACGGCCGTGCGGTCCGGAGCCTGCTCCACCCGCTCCTCGAAGAGACGGTGAACCGGTATGTCCTCCGGGAAGGAGACCACCGTGTCGTTCCATTCCAGGAGCTGCGCTTCCTCCGCGGCGGTCAGCAGCGGCAGCTCCAGCGGCGACAGGTCCGGGCGCTCCACCATCCCCCTCAGGAGCACCTCGAAGTGGCCCAGCAGGCGGGACAGGGTGGCTGCGTCGAAGAGGTCGCGGTTGTATTCCACTCCACCGGCGAGCCCACGGGGCGTCTTCGTCATGGAGAGGGTGAGGTCGAGCTTCACCGCAATATCTTCCTCAATACCATCCTCGCCGGCCACGACCGGCTCGAGCGTCATACCCGCCATGTCCAGGGGCTCGTCCGGCGCGTTCTGCAGCACCAGCATCACCTGGAAGAGAGGCGAGTGGGACATGTTCCGCTCGGGCGCCAGCTCCTGCACCAGCTTCTCGAACGGCACGTCCTGGTGGGCGTAGGCCCCCAGCGTGACCTCCCGCGTCCGCGCCAGGCGCTGGCCGAAATCGGGGTTGCCGGAGAGATCGACCCGCAGCACGAGGCTGTTGAGGAACAGCCCGATCAGCCCCTCCGTCTCCAGCCGGTTGCGGCCCGCCACCGGCGTGCCGACGATCACGTCCTCCCGTCCTGTATACCGCTGGAGCAGGCCCTGGAAAGCCGCCATCAGACCCATGAACAGGGTGGCACCCTCGCTGCGGCAGAGCGCCGCGAGAGCCTCGCCCACGTCCGCCGGGACCGCCCAAGGGTGCTGGCGGCCTCGCTGGCTCTGCACCGCCGGGCGGGGACGGTCCGTCGGCAGCTCCAGCAGCGGCGGAGCGCCTCGCAGACGCCGACGCCAGTACTCGATCTGTTCTTCCAGCACCTCGCCCGCCAGCCAGCCGCGCTGCCACTGCGCGAAGTCCGCGTACTGCACCGGCAGCTCCGCCAGAGGCGATGGCCGGCCCGCCACGAAGGCGCCATATAGGGCCGCGATCTCGCGGATCAGGACGTTGACCGACCAGCCGTCCGAGACGATGTGGTGCATCGTCAGGAGGACGATCCACTCGCCGTCCCCCCGCAACAAGGCAACCCGTAACAGCGGTCCCTCGGCCAGGTCGAAGGAGTATCCGGCCTCCTCCGCGGCGAGACGGCGCACGGTCCTCTCCCGCTGCGCGGCGGGGAGCGCCCGGAGATCCACTTCCGGAATCTCCAGCCGCGGCTCGGCCGCGATCACCTGGACCGGACGGCCGTTGCCGCCCCCGCCGACACCGAAGGTGGTACGCAGCGACTCGTGCCGGCGCACGACCTCCCGCAGGCTCCGGCGGAACGCGGGCACGTCCAGATCCCCTCGCAGGCGCACCGCGGCCGGCATGTTGTAGGCCGCCGAGCCCGGCTGGAACTGGTCGAGGAACCAGAGCCGCTCCTGCGCGAAGGAGAGTGGGAGGTCGTTTTCCCCGGAGACCGGCCGGCCGGCCGGCACGAGCGGCGGAACGTCCTGCCCCCGGCCTCCTCGCTCGATCTCCACCGCCAGGTCCGCCAGCACCGGGCGCTCGAAGATCCGCCGCAGCGCCAGCTCCACGCCGAACGTCTCCCGGATCCGCGAGACCAGTTGGGTCGCCAGCAGCGAGTGCCCACCGAGACGGAAGAAGTCGTCGTGCGCTCCCACCTGGGCGACGGACAGGAGCGGGACCCAGAGGGCGGCCAGCAGCTCCTCGGCCGGCGTGCGCGGAGCCACGAATTCCGCCCCAAGCGGCACCGCGGAGCCCAGCGCCGGCAGGGCCTTGCGGTCCACCTTGCCGTTGGGCGTCAGCGGCAGCGCCTCCAGAGCCACGAAGGCGGACGGCACCATGTACCCCGGCAGGCGGGCCTCCAGGTGGCCGCGCAGATGATCGCGCAGATCGCCGGCGGACACGCTCCCGGCGGGCACGACGTAGGCCACCAGGCGCTGCCCGGCCGGGTCATCCCGGCGGACAATGACCGCCGCCTGGGACACTCCGGGATGAGACGAGAGCACGGCCTCGATCTCTCCCAGCTCGATGCGGAAGCCCCGGATCTTGACCTGGAAGTCGGTGCGGCCCAGGAACTCCAGGGTGCCGCCGGACCGCCGGCGGACCAGGTCGCCGGTGCGGTACAGGCGCGCGCCCTGAGCACTGGTGAACGGATCAGGCAGGTAGCGCTCCGCCGTCAGCCCCGGCTGGCCGAAGTACCCGCGGGTCACACCCGCGCCGCCGATGTAGAGCTCGCCCGGGACCCCGGCAGGGACCTGGTGCAGCGCCCGGTCCAGCACGTAGACCTGGGTGTTGGCGAAAGGGTCTCCCAGGGGGACGGTCCCTTCCGCCCGCTCGACGCGGGTGAAGGTCGACCACACGGTGGTCTCGGTCGGCCCGTAGAACGTCCACAGCTCGACCCCCCGGTCGAGGATCCGGTCGGCCACCTCGCGCAGCACGGCTTCGGCGCCGATGAACCCGCGCAGTCCCGGCGTCCCCTCCCAGCCGGCCTCCATCAACAGCCGCCAGGTCGTGGGCGTCGCCTGGAGGACCGTGGCCCCCGAGGATTCGAGGAGGGCCGCCAGGGCTTTGCCGTCCGCCACCACTTCCGCGGGAGCGATCGCGATGCGCCCGCCGGTGACGAGAGGCAGCAGCACCTCCGGCACCGCCATGTCGAACGACAGGGTGGTGATGGCGAGGAGCGTGTCTTCCGGCGAGAGCCCCGGGCTCCGTCCCATGGATTCCAGGAAGTTCACCAGCGCCCGGTGGGGCACCTGGACCCCCTTGGGCCGGCCCGTGGAGCCGGAGGTGTAGATGATGTAGGCCAGCCGCTCGGCAGGGTCCGGCAGGGGCACCGGATTCTTCGGCGAAGCGGCGGCGATCTCCTCGTGATCCCGGTCCAGGAGGACTGCCGCTGTCGATTCCGGAAGCAGCCCCTCCAGGAGATCCGCTACCCGCGACTCGGTCAGCAGCACCGCGGCCCGGGTGTCGCTCAGGACGTAGGCCAAGCGCTCCCGTGGATGCTTGGGATCGAGCGGCACGTAGGTGCCGCCGGACTTCATCACGGCCAGGACGGCCACCAGCAGGCGCGGGGACCGCTCCAGGCAGAATCCCACCCGGTCCTCCGCGCCGATCCCGAGCGCCCTCATGTGATGGGCCAGCCGGTTCGCCTTCTCGTTCAGCTCGCGGTAGGTCAGCGACTCGCCCTGAAAGACCGCGGCCACGGCTTCCGGCGTGCGCTCCACCCAGGCCTCGAAGAGCTGGTGCGCGGCGGCTTGGCCGGAGAACGCTACCGCCGTGGCATTGGCTTCGACCAGTTGCTGGCGCTCAGCCCTGGTGAGGAGCGGCAGCTCGGAGAGCGGCAGGTCCGGCGCGGCCGCCGCTCCTTCGAGGAGTGTGAGGAGATGGCCCACCAGGCGCTTCGCCGTGGACGGATCGAAGAGGTCCCGGTTGAGCTCCAAGGAACCGCCGATGCCGTCCGGCACCTCCCGGAGCCAGAGCGACAGGTCGAACTTGGCGACCGTGGCTTCCAGGCCCTGGAACGGCGCGACGGCGAGCCCCGGCAGGTCGAGCTGCTCCTCCGGAGTGTTCTGGAGGGCGAGCAGGACCTGGAACAGCGGCGAGCGGCTGAGGTCCCGCTCGGATTGACCTCCTCCACCACTCTCTCGAAAGGCAGGTCCTGATGGGCGTAGGCGGCGAGCGCCGCCTCGCGGACCCGGCCGAGCAGCCCGCGGAAGCCGGGATTGCCCGCGAGGTCCGTCCGCGTCACCAGGGTGTTGGCGAAGAAGCCGATCAAGGGCTCGGTCTCGGCGCGAGTACGGTTGGCGATCGGAGAGCCGATGCTGACGTCCTCCTGGCCGGAGTAGCGGCTCAACAGACTCGAAAGGGCGGCGGTCAGGATCATGAACCGGGTCGGGCTCTCGGAGTGAACGGCCGCCTCCAGGGAGCGGACGAGCCCGTCCGGGAGCAGGAACGGCACGGCCGCGCCGCGGAACGTCTGCACGGGGGGCCGCGGCCGGTCGGCCGGAAGCTCCAGCGTCGCGGCTCCCGTCAGGGTTTCCCTCCAGAAAGAGAGCTGCTCCTCCAGAACGTCTCCCTGCAGCCAAGCCCGCTGCCAGAGGGCGTAGTCAGCGTACTGGATCGGCAGCTCGGGCAGCGGTGAGGGGGCACCCTGCGAGAACGCCTGGTAGAGGGCCCCGAACTCGTTGACGAACACCGCCATGGACCAGCCGTCCGTGACGATGTGGTGCATCATCAGGAGAACGACGTGCTCGTCCTCGCCGGCGCCCGTCATGGACCGCAGCAAGGTGACGCGCAGCAGCGGCCCTTCGGCGAGATCGAAGGGACGCAGGGATTCCTCCATGGCGAGGACACGCGCGGCCGCCTCTCGCCGCCCAGCCGGAAGCGCCCGGAGATCGATGACCGGCACCTCCAGGAAGGAGCCCTCCTCGATCACTTGAATTGGCTTGCTGTCATGGACCGCGAAGCGGGTGCGGAGCGACTCGTGCCGGCGCACGATCTCCGCCAGGCTCCGGAGGAAGACGTCAAAGTCCAGGGCGCCGATCAGGCGGATCACGGTCGGCAGGTTGTAGACCGCCGAGCCGGGCTGGAACCGGTCGAGGAACCAGAGCCGCTCCTGCGCGAAGGAAAGCGGGAGGTCGGTTTCCCCCCAGGAGACTGGCCGGGGGACGGGCCGGAGAGGCGGAGCCGCCTCCCCGCCGGTCCCCCCGCCGGTCACCCCGCCGGTAATGGCCTCGATCTCCAGGGCGAGCGCCTCCAGCGTCGGCCGCTCGAAGACCTGGCGCAGAGGCAGCTCGATCCCGAAGCCCTCCCGGATCCGCGAGACGAGCTGGGTCGCCAGGAGCGAGTGCCCGCCGATGCGGAAGAAATCATCCTCGGCGCCGGCGCGGCGCGACAGCAGGCCCGCCCAGATCTCCGCCAGCCTCTCCTCGGTGGGCGTGCGCGGAGCCACGTAGGAGGCGGTGGAGACCAGCGCGCCGTCATCCGGGGCCGGCAGGGCCTTGCGGTCCACCTTGCCGTGGGTGGTGAGCGGCAGCTCCTCCAGGAGGACGAAGAGGGACGGCACCATGTACTCCGGCAGGCGGACCGCGAGATGGTCGCGCAGCCGCTCCGCCGATGGCGCGCCCTCTCCCGCCGGCACGACGTAGGCCACGAGGCGCTGTCCGCCCAAGGGGTCCTGGCGGGTGGTGACCGTGGCCGCGCCCACCCCGGGGTGCGAGGCGAGCGCGGCCTCGACCTCCCCCAGCTCGATGCGGAAGCCGCGGATCTTGACCTGGTGGTCGGTGCGTCCGAGAAAGTCGAGGTCGCCCGACGGTAGCCACCGCGCCCGGTCGCCCGTGCGGTACAGGCGGGATCCCGGCTCCCCGGAGAAGCCGTCCGGCACGAACCTCTCGGCGGTCGCCTCCGGCCGGCCCAGGTAGCCCCGGGCCAGCGAGCCGCCGAGGAACAGCTCGCCGGGCACGCCTACCGGGACCGGCTCCCCCTGGGGATCCAGCACGTGGACCGACCGGCCGGAGCGCGGGCGGCCGATCGGCACGCTGGAGAGCGCCTCCGGCAATTCCTGACCCGCCCAGTCGGTCGCCACGATCACCGCTTCCGTGGGCCCGTAGGCGTTGACCAGCAGCGCGTTGCGCAGGGGGGTCGACGGCCAGAGCCGCGCCACCTCGGGCGACAGGGCTTCGCCCCCGGTGACCACCACGTTGACGGGCAGGTCCGGGAGCCCCTTGCCCGCCACCTCCCGCGCCCAGAGCTGCAGGAAGGACGGCGCCAGGGCGAGGGCCGTCACTCCCAGCTCCATGGACCGGCGCAGCAGCTCTTCGGGATCGAGGTCGCCGTCCCAGAGCGCGACCGTCACTCCGGCGGCCAGCGAGACGAGGACCTCTTCGATCGACGCGTCGAAGCCCCAGGACGACGTCTGCAGGACCCGGTCCTTTCGATGGTCGCCGTACCCGTACGAGGCCATGGCGGGCCGCACGTAGGCTGCCACCGCGCCATGGGGGACCTCAACCCCCTTGGGTTTCCCCGTGGAGCCGGAGGTATAGATGGCGTAGGCCACGTTGTCCGGCCGTACCTGCCTCTCCGGCCGCTCCGCGCTCTCCCCGGCGATCTCCGCCCAGCCGGAGTCCAGGCAGAGGACCTCGACCCCGGTTCCTGCCGGCAGGGCCGCCAGGTCATGCCGCAGGCTCTCCTGGGTGACCAGCACCCGGGCGCCGGCGTCCGCCAGGATCCAGCTCCGGCGCTCCCGGGGATAGGAGGGATCGACCGGCAGGTAGACGCCGCCCGCCTTGAGGATGCCCAGAATGCCGACCACCCCCTGCAGCGAACGCTGCATGCAGTGGCCCACCCGGACCTCCGGCCCCACGCCCAGCCGCCGCAGCCGGTGCGCCAGCCGGTTGGACCGCTCTTCGAGCTCGCCATAGCTGAGCTGCCCACCATCGTCCACTACGGCCACGGCGTCCGGATCGCGGTCGCACCGGGCCTCGATCATCTCGTGGAGGCACAGGTCTTCCCACGGAGGCCCCTCGGCACGGCTCCAGGCGGCGAGCTGCGCGAGCTCCGCCGCGGTGAGGAGCGGCAGCTCGGAGAGCCGCCTTCCGGGCTCCGCCGCGGCCCCGGCCAGCAGAGCTCGGAAGTGGCCGGCCATCCGCTCCGCGGTGGCAGGGTCGAACAGGTCAGAGCTGTACTCGATCGTGCCGAGCAACCCGGAGGGAGCCTCGACGACGGAGAGGGTGAGATCGAACAGGATGAGATCCCCCCCGAGGCTCATCGGGGAGAGGCGAAGGCCGGGGAGATCCAGGGTCTGGCGCGACCCGTCCTGCACCAGCAGCATGACCTGGAAGAGTGGAGAGAGGCTCAGATCACGCCGGGGGTTCACCTCTTCCACCACTCTCTCGAACGGCAGCTCCTGGTGGGCGTAGGCCGCCAGGGCCGTCCGGCGGACCCGCTCCAGCAGCTCGCGGAATCCGGCGCCGCCGGAGAGGTCCAGCCGGAAGACGAGGGTATTGACCAGGAAGCCGATGAGGGGCTCGGTCTCGGAGCGGTTCCGGTTGGCCACCGGCGAGCCGATCGAGACGTCCTCCTGGCCGGAGTACCGGTCCAGGAGGGCGGCGAATGCCGCAAGGAGGACCATGAACGGCGTGGCCCCGCCGGCGCGGCCGAGGCCGGCGAGGGATTGCAGGAGACCGGCCGGGAAAGCGAACGGCTCCCTGCCGCCCCGGTAGCCCGGAAGGGGCGGCCGGGACCGGTCGGCGGGGAGCTCCAGCACGGGAGCACCGGCCAGGGTCTCCTTCCAGAAAGAGATCTCGCCCGCCAGTCTCTCGTCCCGCAGCCAGCGCCGCTGCCAGAGGGCGTAATCCGGGTACTGGATGGACAGCTCGGCGAGCGGCGACGGACGGCCCTGGGACAGGGCGCCGTAGAGCGCCGTCACCTCATCCGTGAGCACGCCGATCGACCAGCCGTCGCTCACGATGTGGTGCATGACGAAGACGGCCGCGTGCTCCTCCACCTCCAGGCGGAGAAGGGCGGTCCTCAGCAGCGGTCCGTGCTGGAGATCGAAGGGCTGGTGCACCAGCCCGCGGGCCAGCGAGCGGGCCTCCATCTCGCGAAGCTCCGGAAGCAGGCCGCTGAGATCGATGACCGGCAGGTGGAAACCGGCCCAGGCCGAAACGATCTGGACCGGCCTGCCCCCGTCCGGCAGGAAGGTGGTCCGCAGGGAGGCATGGCGGCGGACGGCCTCCCCGAGGCTCGCCGCGAGCACCCCCGCGTCGAGCCGGCCGGAGAGGCGGACAACCGACGGGATGTGGTAGACCGGGCTCCCCGGCTCCATCTGTTCGAAGAACCAGAGCCGCTCCTGGGCGAAGGAGAGCGGCAGCGGCTCGCCCTCCCGCCATCCGCCCGGCTCGATGGCCATCAGGCCCGCATCCCGCTCCTCGAACGATCCCTCCCCCCGCAGCCGGGCCACCGCCTCCGGATGCTCCTTCGCGAGGCAGGAGGCGAAGTCCCCCAGCACCGGCGTGTCGAACAGGGCCCGCAAGGGGAGGTCGACCTGGAGCGTGTCCCGCAAGCGGGAGAGCGCCCGGACGGCCAGAAGAGAATGCCCCCCCAGCTCGAAGAAGCTGTCCTTCCTCCCGATCCGCTCGACCCCCAGAATCTCGGCCCAGATCCCCGCGATCAGCTCCTCGATAGGAGGCCGGGGCGGATCGAAACCTTTCTCCACCGGCATGGCCGCGGCCGGATCGGGCAGCGCCTTCCGGTCTACCTTGCCGTGGGCGGTGAGCGGCACGGCGGGAATGGCCAGCATCGCGGCCGGAACCATGTAGTCCGGCAGCCGCTCCTGCAGGAAAGCCCGGAGAACCGAAGGCGAGAAGTCCTCGGACGCTCGCGGCACCACCCAGGCCACCAGGCGGCGGTCGCCAACGGCGTCTTGACGGGCCAGCACCACGGCCTCGCGCACGCCGGGGTGGGACGCGAGGACCGCCTCGATCTCGCCCAGCTCGATGCGGAAGCCGCGGATCTTCACCTGGTGGTCGATACGGCCCAGGTACTCCAACTCGCCGCCCGGCAGGCGGCGGGCGAGGTCGCCGGAGCGGTACAGGCGCTCCCCCGCTGCGCCGAAGGGATCGGGGATGAACCGCTCGGCGGTGAGGTCCGGCCGGCCGAGATATCCGCGGGCGACGCCGGCTCCGCCAATCAGCATCTCGCCGGGTACGCCCACCGGCACGAGGTTGACCGACGCGTCCACGAGGTGGACCCGGAGGTCCGGGATGGGCACGCCGATGGGGCTGCGCCCCGCCTCCGCCAGATCGGCCCGGGTCACCTCGCGACAGGTGACATGGACCGCCGTCTCCGTGATGCCGTACATGTTGACCAGCACCGGCCGGCGGTCGCCATGTTTGTCGAACCAGGGCGCGAGGCTCGCCAGCTCCAGCGCCTCGCCGCCGAAGACAACCCACTTCAGCTCCAGCTCCCCCTCCGTGGCTTCGAGGTCCGCCTGCACGAGCTGGCGGAAGGCGGAGGGGGTCTGATTGAGCACCGTGACCCTCTCGCGGACCAGCAGCTCGCGGAAGGACGCGGGCGAGCGGCTCACCCAGTAGGGCACGACCACCAGCCGCCCGCCGTAGAGGAGCGCGCCCCAGATCTCCCAGACCGAGAAGTCGAAGGCGAAGGAGTGGAACAGACTCCAGACGTCCTCCGGGCCGAAGTGGAACCAGGCGTCCGTGGCCGCCATCAGCCTCGTGACATTGGCGTGGGTCAGCAGGGAACCTTTGGGCCTCCCGGTCGAGCCCGAGGTGTAGATGACGTAGGCCAGGTTCCCGGGCCCGGCGCCGGAGTCCGGGTTCTCGGCGCTCTCGGTGGCGATCTCCGCCGCGTCCGTATCGAGGCAGATGACCGAGCGCACCGGGCGCACCAGCTCCCGGAGAGCTTCGACCGTCACCAGGACGTCAAGGCCGGAATCCTCGGCGATCAGCGACAGGCGCGAGGACGGATAGCGGGGATCGAGAGGAACGTAGGCGCCGCCCGCCTTGAGGATGCCCAGGATACCCTCGACCTGCTCAAAGGAGCGGTCGACGCAGAGGCCCACCCGGGACTCCGGCCCGACGCCCAGCCGCCGCAGATGGCGGGCGAGTTGGTTGGCCCGAGCATTCAGCTCCCCGTAGGTGAGGCTCGCTCCCTCGCAGGTGACGGCTACGGCCCCAGGGGTCTCGGCAACCCGGGCCTCGAACAGGCGGTGCAGCGGCAGCGAGACGTCGAAGCGGACGTCCGGCCGGTTCCAGACCGCGAGGAGTTGCTCCCTCTCGGGCGGCGTGAAGACGGGGAGGTCCTCCAGACGCCGCTCCGGATCCCGCGGCAGCGCCGCCACCAGCGTGCGCAGATGCCCGAGCAGGCGGTCGATGGTCCCGGCGTCGAAGTGAGCGGCGTCGTAATCGATCCGCAGGAGCATCTCGCGGTCCGGGCCCACGACCAGATTGAGGGGATAGTTGGTCCGTTGATAGCCGCTCGACTCGGTCGTGTTTTCGAGGAAGCCCTCGACCACCACGATGCTCTGGAAGAGCTGCGCCGGGCGGGGCATTTCGGACCACCCCTGGACGTCCACCAGCGGGCTGTGCTCGTAGCGCCGCAGCTCCACCAGACGGGTCTGGAGCTCCTGGAGGAACGGCAGGACCCGCGCCTCCGGCGGAATCTGTACCCGCACCGGCAGGGTGTTGATGAAGCAGCCCAGCATCGCCTCCGCTCCCGGCAGCGAGGCAGGACGGCCCGAGAGGGTGCTGCCGAAGAGCACATCCCGCTCCTGGCTGTAGCGGCTGAGGAGCAGGGCCCAGGCGCCGTGCGCCAGGGTGCTCACGGTGAGGCGCCGGCGCTGGCACCAGGCCTTGATCTCCGCAGTTTCAGCTTCCGGGATCCGGAGGGACCGCGACTCACGGCCGGGATCGGTACCCGCAGGGGAAGCCGGGCGGTCCACGACCAGGGGCGTGGGAGTGGTGAACCCGGCCAGGGTACGCCGCCAGTACGCCTCCGCTTCCGTCATATCCTGACGCCGCAGCCACGCGATGTAGTCGCGGAAGGGACGCCGCTTCGTCAACTGGACGGGCGCGCCAGCGGTGCCCGCAGAAATGGCCAGGTATACGGGCGGGAACTCCCGGAACAGGATCCCCAGGGACCAGCCGTCGAGCAGCAGATGGTGATAGCTCCAGACGATCTTCCAGGAATCGTCCGCCAGGCGCAGGACCGCGAAGCGCAGGAGCGGTGCCGCGGTGAGATCGAAGCCGCGCCGCCGGTCCTCGGCCATGTACTCCCGGAGCCGCTGCTCCTGTTCCCTGGCAGAGAGGTGCCGCCAGTCCTGCCGGTCGAACGGGATTTCCACCTTGCGGTGGACGATCTGGATGGGGTCCTTGAGGTTGGCCCAGAAGAAACTGGTGCGCAGGACGGGGTGATGCTCCACCAGGGTGTGCCAGGCCTGCTCGAACACGTCCGGGCGGAAATCGGCGCCCCGGCGGAGGAGGAACTGCTCGAAATACACTCCCGACTCCGGCGCGTACAGCGAGTGGAAGAGCATCCCGTGTTGGATGGGAGATAACCGATAGATGTCCTCGATGTTCTCTTTCTTCATCCGCTTACCTGGTGCAGCTTTAGGAGGCCTCCGTCCCTGCAAGTGAAATCTCAGTCGTACCGGAGTGCCACCAGAGGATCGACCGCGGAACGCATGGGTTTCTCCCGAGGCGCCGGTGGGCGCCTCCTTTTTCATGGTGCAGCGAACGCGGCAAAGGGGACATCCAGTGCGGAAATCCCCACGATTCCGCTTTCTGGCCGGCGTGCACGGGAGCCACGGGATCGCGCCGCAAAAACTCAGGGTCGTGCACGCGCCGCGCGGGGCCGCGCACGGGCCGCTCAGGGGCGTGCAGCAGAAACTCGAGGGTGCGCACGGGCTGCGCGGGGTCGCGCCGCAAAAACTCGGGCCCGTGCACGGGCTGCACACGGGTGCGCAGCAGAAACCCGGGGTCGTGCACGAGCCGCACGGGGGCGAGCGGCAGCGGCTGGAGGCCCGGCAGCGGCGGCGCGGCGGTGCGTTTCTGGTGCGTGGGCCCGCTCGGCACCTTCCGTCCCTCCTTTCTCTCAGGCCCGGCCATCCTCATGGCATGAATGCTCTACGTCAAGGCGCAATGTTGCGCCTTGACGGGCCTCCCCCGGCTCACCACACTCGCTCATGGAAAGCTCCTGGATGGATTGGGGGTGGTTCATTGACAATCGAAAAAGGGGGCCTGTCCAGATGCAACGGTTCGAAAACCTTTTCTTCGCCCCGGCTGGAGATCGATCTCGGCCGATTCTCCCTCACCAGCCTGGAGGGGGAGGTCGCGTCTCCAGACCCAAAACGCGAACGAGGCCGCTCCGAAGCGGCCTCTCTAAGTCTCTGATTTGCGGTATTTAATGGTGCCCAGGACCGGAATTGAACCAGTGACACCGTGATTTTCAGTCACGTGCTCTACCAACTGAGCTACCTGGGCACTTGGAGCCGGGCGGCTCCGAGGGGGAGAATTTGTAGCAGCCGGAGGGACTGAAGTCAAGCGTCCGGCCCGGCTGGATCGACCGGCCTGCGCCGAGGCTCCCCCTTCTCCACCAGAGAACGGATCCGGCCCCCTTCTTCTTCCATCACCTCCAGGAGGCGGTGACCCGCCCTCTCGCACCAGATGGGTATGTCCTCCAGGATGCCGGGGTCGTCGCCCACGATCTCCAGGAGGTCGCCGGGCTGGAGCTTCCTCATCTCCCGGGCGGAGAGGAGGATGGGGAGCGGGCAGAGGGTGCCGGTGACGTCGAGACGGTGGCGCGGCATGGCGGTCCAAGGGTAGCTCAGGTCCGGGGGCCAGGATATTGAGAATCGGCTATCATCCAGGTTCCTCCCGCGCCGGCGCGGGAGCTTCGTCCAGGAGGAGCAGCGATCCATGGAGATCCGTACCGTCGGAGTCGTGGGAGCCGGCGTCATGGGAGTGGGCCTGGGGCAGAACCTCGCCCAGACCGGCCACCAGGTCGTCCTGGTGGACGTGGCCGGGGCCACGCTGGACCGGGCCCGCGAGGAGATCCGGAAGAATCTCCGCTTCACGGGGATGTTCCGCAAGGAAGCCAATAAGGAAGCCAAATCGGCTTCGGAGAGCACCGAGACCATCCTCGGCCGCATCACGTTCACGACGGACTACGAGGCTCTGGGCGAGGCCGACTTCGTGGTGGAGAACGCCACGGAGAAGTGGGAGGTCAAGAAGGAGATCTATCCCCGGCTGGACACCCTCTGCCCCGAGCGGGCGGTGTTCGCCGCGAATACGTCGTGCATCCCCATCACCCGCATCGGCTCGCTCACCCGCCGGCCGGACCGGGTGCTCGGCATGCACTTCATGAATCCCGTGCCCTTGAAGCCCATGGTGGAGGCCATCCGCGGCTACCACACGAGCGAGGAGACGATCGCGGTCGCCCGGCAGCTCCTGGCACAGATGGGAAAGGACTGCATCCTGGTCAACGACTCCCCGGGCTTTGTCTCGAACCGGGTGCTGATGCTCACTATCAATGAGGCGGTGTTCCTCGTTCAGGACGGAGTCGCCACGGTGGAGCAGGTGGACCAGCTGTTCAAGACCTGCTTCGGCCACAAGATGGGACCGCTGGAGACGGGGGACCTGATCGGGCTGGACACGATCCTGTACTCGATCGAGGTGCTGTACGAGTCGTTCAATGACAGCAAGTACCGGCCCTGCCCGCTGCTCAAGAAGATGGTGGACGCCGGGCTCCTCGGGCGCAAGAGCGGCAAGGGCTTCTACGATTACGGAATTTCACTCTAAGGAACGCCATGGACGATACGCAGTCGAAAGTCAAAGAGTTTCTCTCCCGGTATTTCAAGAGCCACGATCTCCAGCCGGAGGAGGACATCTTCGCCCTGGGCTTCGTCAACTCGCTGCTGGCCATGCAGCTCGTGGCGTTCGTGGAGAAGGAGTTCGGCATCGCCGTGGAGGACGCCGACCTGGATCTCGACAACTTCCGCTCGATCCGGGCGATCTCGGACCTGGTGGCCCGCAAGCAGGGTGGTTCGTCCGAGGGCATAGCGCAGGCATGAAGCTGGAGCTGTCCCCCGAGCAGCGCGCCGCCCGCGAGGAGGTGCGCGCCTTCGTGGCGGCGGAGATCGCGCCACACGCGGACCGCTGGGACCGCGAAGGGGCGATCCCGCTCTCGCTGGTGGACCGGCTGCGGGAGCACTCCTATCTCGGCTCGAACGTGCCGGAGCCGTATGGCGGACGAGGCCGTGACATGGTCACGTACGGCCTGATGACGGAGGAGATCGGCCGCGGGTGCTCCTCGGTGCGGTCGCTCCTGACGGTGCACGACATGGTGGCCCACGGGATCCTGCGCTGGGGCAGCCGGGAGCTGAAGGAGCGGTTCCTGCCGCGGATGGCGCGCGGCGAGGTCCTTGGCGCCCTGGCCCTGTCGGAGCCCAACGCCGGGAGCGACGCCAAGGCGGTGGAAACTACCGCGGTTGCCAGCGGGGACGCCTGGATTCTCGACGGGCGGAAGAAGTGGACGACGTTCGGGCAGATCGCGGATCTGTTCCTGGTGTTCGCCCAGTGCGAGGGCAAGCCCACGGCGTTCCTGATGGAGCGGGACGCGCCGGGCCTGACGGTGAAGCCGCTCCAGGGGATCACGGGTACCCGGGCCTCGATGCTGGCGGAGCTGGAGCTCCGGGAGTGCCGCATCCCCAGGGAGAACCTGGTGGGCCGCGTGGGGTTCGGCGTGTCGCACGTGGCGGCGGCGGCCCTGGAGCAGGGGCGCTACAGCGTGGCGTGGGGATCGGTGGGCATCGGCCAGGCCTGCCTGGACGCCTGCCGGAGCTACACGGCGGAGCGCCGGCAGTTCGGCGTGCCGCTCTCGGACCACCAGCTCATCCGGGCCCTGCTGACGGACATGACGGTGGACGTGCGGGCGGCCCGGCTGCTCTGCCTGCGGGCCGGCTATCTGCGCGACCAGGGCGATCCCGGGGCGTTCGCGGAGACCATGGTGGCCAAGTACTTCGCCTCGCGGATGGCCGTGCGGGCGGCGAACGACGCGGTGCAGATCCACGGCGCCAACGGCTGCAGCGAGGAGTACCCGGTGGGCCGCTATCTGCGCGACGCCAAGGTGACGGAGATCATCGAGGGCAGCACACAGATCCAGCAGATCACGATCCCGCTCTTCGATCTCCAGGAGATGTAGCCCCCATGGAGAAGCAGGAGAAGCAAGCCATCAAGTGCGTGGTGTGGGACCTGGACGACACGGTCTGGGACGGCATCCTGCTGGAGGACCCGGAGGTGCGGGTGCGGCCGGAGGTGGTCGAGATCCTCAAGACCCTGGACGAGCGGGGCATCCTCCACTCGATCGCGAGCCGCAACGATCACGACGCCGCCATGGCCCGGCTGCGCGAATACGGCCTGGAGGATTACTTCCTCTATCCCCAGATCAACTGGAGCTCGAAGGCGGCCTCGATCGCCCAGATCGCGAAGGACATCAATATCGGATTGGAGGCCATCGCCTTCGTGGACGATCAGCCGTTCGAGCGCGAGGAGGTGGCCTTCTCGCACGGCAAAGTGCTGTGCCTGGACTCGCGCCGGCTCGAGGGCCTGCTGGCTCGGCCGGAATTTACTCCCCGCTTCATCACGGAGGATTCCAAGGTCCGCCGGAGCATGTACCTGGCGGACATCCGGAGGAACCGCGAGGAGGCGGAGTTCGTGGGTCCCACCGAGGAGTTCCTGGCCACCCTGGGCATGGTGTTCACGATCTCCCCGGCCCGGGAGGCGGACCTCCAGCGGGCCGAGGAGCTGACGGTGCGCACGCACCAGCTCAACACGACGGGCTACACCTACTCCTACGAGGAGCTGGACGAGCTCAGCCGGTCGCCCCGGCACAAGCTCCTGGTGGCGAGCCTCACGGACCGGCACGGCGCCTACGGCAAGATCGGCCTGACGTTGATCGAGTGCGGCCCGGAGGTATGGACAATCGAGCTGCTGCTGATGTCCTGCCGGGTGATGTCCAAGGGCGTGGGATCGATCCTGCTCAATCACATCATGACGCTGGCGCGCGAGGCCGGCGTGCGCCTGCGGGCGGAGTTCGTGTCGAACGGCCGCAACCGCCAGATGCTGATCACCTATAAGTTCGCCGGCTTCAAGGAGATCGGCCGGGAGGGGGAAACCGCCACCCTGGAGAACGACCTCACGCTCATCCAGCCCTTCCCGGGCTATGTGGACGTGCGGATCGAGGAGTAGTTTTTTGGCGATCTCGCTGGTTCAGGCCCTCCGGCGCAGGGCTGTCGAAGAGCCGGGACGGACGGCGTACACCTTCCTGGGCGCGGACGGCGCCGAGGTGGAGTCGCTCACCTGGGCCGGTCTGGACGAGCGGGCACGGGCCGTGGCCGCCGCTCTTCAGGAGGCGGGAGCCGAAGGCGAAAGGGCTCTCCTTCTTCAGCCTCCCGGTCTCGGGTTCATCGCTTCCTTTCTGGGGTGCCTCTACGCCGGGACGGTCGCCGTCCCCGCCTATCCGCCGGGGCGGAACCGGCCGCCGGCGCGGCTGCGGTCCATCGCGGCGGACGCCCGAGCCCGGGTGGTGCTGGCCCCGGCCTCCATCAAGGCTGCGGAGCTTGCGGGCTCGCACTGGATTGCCACGGACGAGCTCGATCCGGGGCTCTCCGGGGCCTGGCGGGAGACCGAGCCGGCTGCAGACTCGACGGCGTTCCTCCAGTACACGTCCGGCTCCACGTCAGACCCCAAGGGGGTCGTGGTCACGCACGGGAACCTCGCGGACAACGAGGAGGCCATCCGCCGGGCTTTCGGCATGTCGGAGTCGTCCGTGGTGGTGGGCTGGTTGCCGCTCTACCACGACATGGGGTTGATCGGGAACGTGCTCCAGCCTCTCTGGGCGGGCGCCCGGGCGGTGCTGATGGCGCCGCTGTCGTTCCTTCAACGCCCGGCTCTGTGGCTGGAGACGGTGTCGCGTTACCGGGCCACCACCAGCGGCGGGCCGGACTTCGCCTACGGCCTGTGCGCCCGCAAGGTGAGCGAGGAGGAGAAGGCGGGGCTCGACCTGTCGGGCTGGCGCGTGGCGTTCAACGGCGCCGAGCCCGTGCGGGCGGAGACGGTCGAGCGCTTCGCGGCGGCGTTCGCCTCGTGCGGGTTCCGGCGGGAGGCGTTCTTCCCTTGCTACGGCCTGGCCGAGGCCACGCTGTTCGTGACCGGCAGCGCGCTCGGGCCTGTGGTGAATTCAGGCCGGGTCGCCGCTGGGCAGCGGGTGGAGATCGTGGACACCGAGACCTTGAAGCCCTGCGCGCCCGGAGAGGTGGGAGAGATCTGGGTGGCGGGTCCGAGCGTGGCCGCCGGTTACTGGAACCGTCCCGAAGAGACGGAGCGAACCTTCCGCGCCCGGATGGCCAACGGCGAGGGACCGTTCCTCCGCACGGGGGACCTCGGGTTCCTGGCGGGCGGCGAGCTGTTCGTGAGCGGCCGGATCAAGGATCTGATCATCCTCCGGGGGCGCAACTACTACCCGCAGGACCTGGAGTGGACGGCCGAGGCGAGCCATCCGGCACTGCGGCCGGGGTGCTGCGCGGCGTTCTCGATCGAGCGCGAGGGCGAGGAGCGTCTGGTGATCCTCCAGGAGGTGGACCGCTCGCAGGCTACAGATCTCGATGCTGTGGCGGAGACGGTGCGGCGGGCCGTGGCCGCGGAGCATGAGGTGGCGGTCGAGGAGGTCGTGCTGCTGCGGAGCGGGGCGATCCTCAAGACGACGAGCGGCAAGATCCGGCGGGCGGCGTGCCGGGCGGCGTATCTGGCCGGGGATCTGGCGGTGGTGGCGCGGACGGGGGCGGGACAGGCCTCGAAGGCGGCAGAGGGACTCGCGGCGGAGGTCGCGCGGGTGCTGCGGCGGGAGGTTGTCGATCCGAACCTTCCCCTGGTTGCGTTGGGATTGGATTCGCTGGCGGCCACGGAGCTGAGAATCGCGGTCGAGGAGCGGACAGGGGTGGAGATCCCGTTGGCGTTCCTCCTGGAGGGTGCCAGCCTGCGGGCTCTGGAGGCGCGGATCGGCGGGGAGTGGTCCGAGGTGCGTCCTGTTGCGGCGGAGCCGGATGGACCCGGCGAGCACCCTCTTTCCGAGGGGCAGCGGGCGCTGTGGTTCCTGGACCGGTTGGACCCCACCGCGGCGGCGCTTCACCTGGCGGGAGCGGCCAGGGTACGGGGCGGTCTCGATGTGGAGGCTTTGCGCGGCGCTCTGGTGCGATTGACCGGGCGGCATCCAGCGCTCCGAACCACGTTCGAGGCGCGGGGCGGCGAGCCGGTTCGGCGGGTCCATGCGGCGATGGCGCCGGATTTCGCGGTCGGGATTGCGGACGAGGCGAGCCTCCCCCAGTTGCTGATTGCAGAGGCGTATCGGCCCTTCGAGCTGGAACACGGACCGCTGCTGCGCGTCCGGGTCTGGAACCTGCCGTCGGGCGATGCCGTGCTTCTGGTGGCGATCCATCACCTGATCGCGGACTTTGCGTCCGTGGCCGTCCTCCTGCGCGGTCTTGTGGAGCCAGAAGCAAAGTTGGATGGGGCCGGCAGGGATGCCGGCGCTCCCAGGGAAGAGACTCGGGCTTGGTGGCATGCGCGGCTGGCGGGCGAGCTCCCGATCCTCGATCTGCTGGCAGACCATCCCCGGCTCGCAAAGCGGAGCTGGCGCGGCCATGTCCGTACCCTGCGGCTGGACGGGGTCGCGGAGGCTCTGCGATCCATCCAGGGCGGTACTCTCTACTCCAAGATCCTGGCGGGTTTGCAGGCGGTCCTCCACCGCTGGACGGGCCAGGACGAGGCTCTCGTGGGGGCTGCCACCTCGCAGCGCGGGGCGGGTCTGGAGGGGGAGATCGGCTACTTCGTGAACCCCGTCGCGTTGCGGCTCGGGATGGCGGGCGAGCCGTCCTTCACTGAGCTGGCGGCGCGGGCGTGGGCCGTGGCCGTCGAGGCGTTCGAGCATGGCGAGTACCCCTTCCCTCGGCTGGCCCGGGAGCTGCGCTTGGACCGAAGTGACCGCGACGGGGGACGCTCGATCCTGCGGGCCGTGCTCGTGCTCCAGCCGGCGCGGAGCCCGGAGGAGCGCGCCCTCGCTCCCTTCGCGCTGGGAGAGGCGGGAGCGCGGGCGCGGCTCGGGAGTCTGGACCTCGAATCCATTGCCCTGCCGGAGGTCCGGACGCAGTTCGACCTCCTGGTGATGGCGGCGGAGACGGGGGACGGCGGGCTCACCCTCTCGCTCCAGCTCGACGCGGACCTCTTCGAGGCGACTACGGCCGAGCGGCTCCTGGGGCACCTGGGGAGCTTCCTGCGGTCGGCGTCGGCCGACCCTGGAAAGCCGGTTTCGGAGATCGAGATCCTCTCCGAGGCGGAGCGCCTTCAGCTCGCGGCGTGGGGCACGGGGACCCACGTGGAGCCGGCGGACCGGTGCCTGCACGAGCTGATCGCGGAGCAGGCGGAGCGCACGCCGGATGCCACGGCCCTGGTGCATGGGGATGAGCAGCTCACCTACCGGGAGCTTCAGGACCGGGCCGGGCGCTTGGCGGACCATCTACGTGGCCTGGGCGTGGGACCGGAGGTTCGCGTAGGGGTCTGCTCCAGCCGCACGCCGGAGATGGTGGTGGGGCTGCTGGGCGTGCTGAAAGCGGGCGGGGCCTATGTGCCCCTCGATCCCTCGTATCCGCCCGAGCGGCTGGCGTACCTCGTGGCGGACTCGGGGGCGGCGCTGGTGCTCGTGGACGGGAGAGGCGAGGAGCGGCTCCCGGTGTCAGAGGTTCCACGGGTGCGGCTGGACCGGACTCTGGAACCGATCCTCTCTCCCCCATCGTGGCAATCATCGCGAAAAGCCGCGCCGGAGAACCTCGCCTATCTCATCTACACGTCGGGCTCCACGGGCCGGCCCAAGGCAGTCGCCATCGAGCACCGCAACGTCGTGGCCCTGGCGCGGTGGTGCCGAGAAGTCTTCACGGACCGCGAGCTGGACGGCGTCCTCGCGTCCACGTCGATCGGGTTCGACATGTCGGTCTTCGAGCTGTTCGTGCCGCTCTGCTGGGGCGGCCGGGTGGTGCTCGCGGGAAGCGCCCTGGACCTGCCGGAAGTGCCTGCTTCGGCCGGCGTCCGGCTGCTCGACACGGTGCCATCGGCGGCGGCCGAGCTGCTGCGCGCGGGTAGCCTGCCGAGGTGGATCGAGACGGTGAGCCTCGGGGGCGAGACGGTCCGGCGGGAGCTGGCGCTGGGCCTGTTCGACGCGGGCGTGCGCCGGGTGGTGAACCTCTACGGCCCCTCGGAAGATACGACCTTCACGACGTTCGCCGACCTGCAGCGGGACGGCGAGGGGGACGTGCCCATCGGGAAGCCCGTGGGCGGCGCCATCCTCAGAGCTCTCGACGCCCGGATGCGGCTGGTCCCCAGGGGGGCCACCGGCGAGCTGTTCCTGGGTGGCATGGGCCTCTCCCGGGGCTATCTCGGGCGGCCGGACCTGACGGCCGAGCGGTTTGTACCCAGCCCCTTCCCGGAGGACGGCCCCGGAGCCCGCCTCTATCGCACGGGAGACCGGGTGCGCTGGCGACCGGACGGCGAGCTGGCCTTCCTGGGCCGCGTGGACCACCAGGTGAAGATCCGCGGCTACCGGGTCGAGCCGGGCGAGATCGAGGCGGCATTGGCGGCGACGCCCGGAGTCCGCCAGGCGGTGGTGCTGGTGAGATCGGACGGATCGGACCGATCCGGCGGATCGCCGGGCGACCGGCGGCTGATCGCCTACGTGACGGGTGAGGCCACTGCCGCGGAGCTGCGTCAATCGCTGCGCGATCGGCTGCCGGAGTACATGATCCCTTCGGCCTTCGTGTTCCTGAAGGCCCTGCCGCTCAATCCCAACGGCAAGGTGGATCGCCGGGCGCTCCTGGGGATGGCGCCGGGAGTGGAGGCCCGGCCCGGGTACGAGCCGCCGCGCACGCCCGTGGAGACGGCGCTGGCGGAGATCTGGGCGGAGGTGCTGGGGACCGGGAAGGTCGGCGTCCACGACGATTTCTTCGACCTGGGCGGGCACTCTCTGCTGGCCGTACGGGTGCAGGCGCGGGTGCGGGAGCGGCTGGGGGTGGACGTACCGCTGCCTTCCCTCTTCAACGCTTCCACGGTGGCCACCTTGGCTCGCGTGGTGCCGGAGGCCCCGCCCTGGGAGGCCGACCCGCCCGCGCCACGGCCCCGGGACGGCTCGCCCTTCCCTCTCTCGTTCGCTCAGGAGCGGATGTGGCTCCTCCACCGTATGGACCCGGATTCGCCCGCTTACCACGTGGCCGCCGAGGTCCGGATCGCCGGTCCCCTGGACGTAGCGGCGCTGGCCGGAGCCCTGCGGGATCTGGCCCGGTGCCATGAGGCGCTGCGTACGCGCTTCCCCGAGGCGGGCAACGGGCCTGTTCAGGTCGTGGAGGCTGGGGCATTGCTGGGGCTGCCAGTGGTCTGCCTGGAAGCTTTGCCGGCCTCGAACCGTGCCGCCGAGGCGGAGCGCCTGGCGCGCGAGGAGGCCCGGCGGCCGTTCGATCTCGCCGCGGCGCCACCCGTCCGGGCCTCACTCCTCCGCCTCGATGGGGACAATCACCGTCTGCTCCTCACCCTCCATCACGTGGCGGCGGACGAGGCCTCGCTGGGCATCCTGGCGCGGGATCTCGGCGCGTCCTACGAGGCTCTGTCGCAAGGCCTCCCGTCCCCCCTCTCTCCTCCGCCTCTCCAGATGGCCGACGTCGCCGTCTGGCAACGGGAGCGGCTGCGGGGGGCGGCGCTGGAGGTGCGGCTGGCTTGGTGGGAGGAGCGTCTGGCGGGTGTGCCGGCGCTCGATCTGCCCGCCGACCGTCCCTGGCCCGTAGTGGCCAGCTCGCGGGGTGGCTCCGCCTCCCTGGCTCTGCCGGACACGACCGTGGCGGCACTGGCGAGCCTGGGCCGGGAATCCGGAGCCACGCTCTTCATGGTCCTCCTCGCGGGATTCCAGGCGTTCCTCTCCCGCCTCTCCGGGGCCATGGACTTCGCCGTGGGCTCACCCTTCGCCAACCGCGACCACCGGGACCTGGAGGGGGTCGTAGGGCCGTTGCTGAACACGCTGGTGCTGCGGGCGGACCTCGCGGGCGATCCGGCGTTCCGGGAGCTGCTGGGCCGGGTTCGGGAGGCCACGGTGGCCGCCCACGGGCGGGCCGACCTGCCGTTCGACCTGCTGGTGGAGCGTCTGCGGCCGGGGCGGAGCCTGGGATCGAATCCGCTGTTCGAGGTGATCTTCGCCCTCCAGCGTCCGCCCGGTGGATTGCGGGCGGGGGGCGTCACGATGGAGCCCCGGCCGGTCTCCACGGGCACGGCCAAGGCCGATCTCACCCTGTTTGCCCTGGAGCGGGAGACGGGGATCGAATTCGAGCTGGAGTACGCGGCGGACCGGTGGGACCACGCCACGGCGGCCCGCCTGCTGGAAGGGCTTGTGGCGTTGCTGGCCGCCGTTGGAGCCGATCCCGGTCTGCGCCTGTCCGAGTTGCCGGCGCTCGACGGTCCCGAGCGGCGGGCGGTTCCTCTGGGGGTGGGGCCCGCCATGCACCCGATCGCGGAAGGACCGCGGACTCCCCTCGAGGAGCTGCTGGCGGGGATCTGGGAGGACGTTCTGGGGATCGAACGGCCGGGCCTCCACGACGACTTCTTCGAGCTGGGCGGCCAGTCGCTGCTCGCGGCGCGGGTGGTGTCCCGGCTGCGCAACGTCCTCGGGGTGGATCTGCCGCTGCGCGCCCTGTTCGAGGACCGGACCCTCGCCGGACTGGCCGCACGCGTCGAGGCGGAGCGGAACGCGGGCGGCGTCCAGGGAGTGCCCGAGCCAGCGCTGGTGCCGGTGCCGCGCGACGCTTTCCCCGCGGGCATGCCTCTCTCCTTCGGCCAGGAGCGGCTCTGGTTCATCGACCGGCTCGATCCCGGAAGCCCGGTCTACAACATGCCGGCGGCGGTCTCTCTGAGCGGTACCCTGGACCCGGTGGCGTTGCGCGAGGCCCTTGCGGGGATCGTGGCCCGGCATGAGGTCCTGCGGACAGCCTTCCGGGCTCCCGGAGGAACACCCGTGCAGTGGGCCTCGCCGCGCCTCGATCTGGATCTGCCCCAGGTGGATCTGTCAGCGCTCGCGGAGCCTTGGGCCGAGGCGCTCCGACTGGCCGAGGCCGAGGCTCTGCGGCCATTCGACCTGGAGGCCGGCCCGCCGATCCGGACGGCCTTGCTGCGGCTGGACGCGGCCACGCACGTCCTGTTCGTTACGGTCCACCACATCGCCTTCGACGGCTGGTCCGTGGGGATCTTTCTGCGCGAGTTGGCGGGTCTGTATGGGAGGGAGGCGCTCCCCGCCCTCCCCGTCCAGTACGCGGACTTCGCCGTCTGGCAGCGGCAGCGTCTCGAGGACGGCGGTGACAGCGGGATGGCACCACACCTCGCCTGGTGGCGGGAGACCCTGGCCGGGGCGCCGCCGCTCCTGGCCCTGCCGACCGACCGCCCCCGCCCGCCGGTCCAGACCTTCCGCGGTGGCAGCCGGCGGATGGCCCTGCGGCCGGAGACCGCCCGGGCGGTGCGAGATCTCTCCCGCCGGCTCGAAGCGACCCCCTTCATGACCCTCCTGGCTGTCTGGGCCGCCCTGATGGCCCGCTACGGCGGGGGCGGCGACCTGGTGGTGGGCACGGCCGTGGCGGGCCGCGGAAGGGTGGAGCTGGAGCCCCTGATCGGCCTCTTCGCCGAGAACCTGGTGCTGCGCCTGGACCTCGCGGGCGATCCCGCGTTCGGTCAGCTCGTAGCGCGGGCGCGGGAGACCACGCTCGCCGCCTGGGCGCACCAGGATGTGCCGTTCGAGCGTCTGGTGCGGGAGCTGCGGCAGGAACGCGACCTCAGCCATTCGCCCCTGTATCAGACGGCCCTCACCCTCGACTCCTCGGAGCGACCGCCCCTGGAGCTGCCGGGTCTGCGGCTGGAGCTGCTTTCGGTCCCAGCCGGCACTGCCAAGCTGGACCTGGCTCTCTATCTGGAAGACCGGCAGGGCGGGATCTCGGGGATGCTGGAGTACAACCGGGATCTCTTCGATGCCGCCACGGCCGTCCGCCTGCTGGCCGCCTTCGAGCGCCTCGTCGAATCGGTGATCCAGAATCCAGAACGCCAGGTCTCGGAGCTGCCGGTGCTGTCCGAGGCCGAGCGGCACCAAGTGCTGCGCGAGCTGACGGGCGGGGACGTGGCTCCCGCGATCCTCGTCCCCCAGATCATCGAGGCCTGGGCCGCCAGGACTCCGGAGGCCCCCGCCGTGTCCGGAGATGGCAGGACGCTCTCCTACCGCGATCTCGACCTTCAGGCGGGCCGGCTGGCCCGGCGGCTGCGCGAGATGGGGGTGGACCTGGAGGTCCGGGTGGCCGTCTGCCTGCCCCGTGCGCCGGAGATGATCGTGGCCCTGCTGGGGATCTGGAAGGCGGGCGGCGTCTACGTGCCCCTCGATCCCACGCACCCCGAGGACCGTCTGGCGTGGCTTGTCGAGGATTCACGGGCCGCGGTCGTGCTGGCGTCGCGCCGGGGGCCGGCTCCTCCTTCAGGAGTCCCGGTCCTGTTCCTGGAAGACCTGCCGGAAGAGACCACTGCGGCCGTCCCTCTCTTTCCAGAGAGCGCGGCCTACCTCGTCTACACGTCCGGCTCGACGGGCCGGCCCAAGGGCGTGCTCGTGCCCCATGGCTCGCTGGCCCTGTACGCGGCGAGCGTGGCCGGGCTGTACAAGGTCCGGCCCGGGGACCGGGTGCTCCAGGCCGCCTCGGTGGCCTTCGATCTGAGCCTGGACGAGATCCTCCCCAGCCTCACCGGCGGGGCGGAGCTGGTGCTGCGCGACGACGCCATGCTCTCCTCGGTCCCGGCCTTCCTGGAAAGCTGCCGGGAGCGGGGGATCACGGTGCTGGTGCTGGCCACGGCGTACTGGCACGAGGTGGCGGCGCGGCTGGAGGCGGAGGATCTCCCCCTTCCGCCGTCCCTGCGCATGGTCACCACGGGCGGCGAGCGCCTGCTGCCCGAGTGGCTCGCGATCTGGCGGCGGCGCTTCCCGCACGGTCCCCTGTTCAACACCTACGGCCCCACGGAGGCGACCATCCAGGTCACGGGAATGGATCTGAACACCCCGGAGATGCGCGCGCGGCCGGACGCGCCCATCGGCCGGCCGTTGCCCGGCGCCGGGGTCTGGCTTCTCGATGCCTACGGTGATCCGGTGCCGCCGGGCGTGGCCGGAGAGGTCTGTCTCGGCGGGAGCCTCGCCCGGGGGTATCTCGATCAGCCGGACCGCACGGCAGAGCGCTTCGTGCCCCATCCGTTCGCGGCCACGCCGGGCGAGCGGCTGTACCGGGCGGGGGACCTCGCCCGCTTCCTGCCGGATGGCACCCTGGAGTTCGCGGGCCGGATCGACAGCCAGGTCAAAGTGCGGGGCTACCGCGTCGAGCCCGGCGAGGTGGAGGCCGTACTGGTACGCCATCCCGGCGTCGAGGCCGCGGCCGTGGTGGCCTGGGACGATCCCAGGGGCCACAAGTGGCTCGCCGGCTACGTGGTGCCTCGCGTGCCGATTCCGACGGCCGCGGAGCTGCGCGCCTTCCTCTCCGGCTCCCTGCCCGAGCCCCTGGTGCCCTCGGAGCTGGTCTTCCTCACCGCGCTGCCCATGACGCCCCACGGCAAGCTGGACCGGAACGCGCTGCCGGCCCCCAGCGGGCAGGGCGCCGGGATGGAGTACGTGCCGCCCCGCGACGAGGCGGAGCGGCTGGTCGCGGCGATCTGGCGCGAGACGCTGGAGACCGAGACGGTGGGGGCACACGACAACTTCTTCGATCTCGGCGGGCATTCGCTGGCCCTGGCCCGGGTGCACGTGCTGCTCAAGGAACGGCTGGGCCGCGAGGTCTCCATGGTGGACCTGTTCCGGTATCCCACGGTGGCGGCTCTGGCGAAGCATCTGGCGCTACCGGCCGTGGAAAGGACGGTGCCGGCAGTCCCCATGGCCCGCACGGCGGCCAGGCCCGGACGGTTCCTGGAAGCTCGCAAGCGGATGGTCGTGCCCGCGAGCCAGCCCCGCCCGGGCATAAATGCCCGGGCGGGGGACCGGCTCTCCTCTCCCAGCGCGTCCTTCCTCCGCTTCGCAGAGCGGAACCCCGAGGCCCTGGAGCGATCCAGCTTCGCGGCCCTGGAGCACCACGGCGTGGGCAGCCCCTATCCGCTCCAGCCCTGGCCCGCCCTGGTGGACAAGGCCCGCGTGGCCGAGATGGAGCGCGTGAGCACCGGCCTCGCGCGGCTGATCAAGAGCCTGCCCCAGCGCGTGTTCGGCAACGACCCCGAGCGCCTGCGGGACTTCTATGGCCTGGGGAGCGCCGAGCTGGCGCGGCTGATGGTGCAGCCGCCGGACGGCCTGGCCGCAGCCATCGGCCGGGGGGACTTCCTGGACACGTCCGAGGGGCTCAAATGCCTGGAATTCAACATGCTGAGCGCCCTGGGCGGCTGGGAGGCCCCGCTCTGGGCCGAGGCCTACCTGCGGGTGCCCATCTTCGACCGCTTCCTACGCGAGGAGCGGCTGCGCGTGGCCTGCCGCGACACCGTGGCTCTGCTCCTCGCCCATGCCGTGGCCGAGGCGCGGGATCTGGGGGGAGAGATCAACGTCGCCCTGGTGACGCCCGAGCAGGCGGCAGGCGCCCATGGGCACCACCTGGAGAGCTGGGTGGCCGTCCGCTACGCCGAAGCGCTCCGCCGCGAGGCACCGGGCGCTTCGGGGTCCGTGGTGGTCGTCCCCTACGCAGGCCTGCGGGAGCGGGCAGGCGCCCTTTGGGCTGGCGACAGTCGCATCCACGCGGCCATCGAGCTCCACGAGGAAGGGACGGCGGCCCAGGCCCTGCGCTGCTTCCGGGCCGGCAGCCTGAAGCTCTTCAACGCGCCGATCCGGGCGGTGCTCACGGACAAGCGCAACCTGGCGCTGCTGTCCGAGGGAGGGGACTTCCTGACTCCCGCCGAGCGGGAGCTGGTGGCGCGGCACGTGCCCTGGACGCAGCGGCTCCTCCCGGCATCCGCCACGCGGCGGGGGCAGGAGGTCTGGCTTCCCGAGCTGGCCCTGAAGCTCCGCGAGGAGCTGGTGATCAAGAAGGCCCGGGCCGGGCGGGGTTCGGCGGTGTACCTGGGAGCTGCCACCCCCGAAGCCCTCTGGCGCGAGCGGGTGGAGCGCGCCTTGGCCGAAGGGGACTGGATCGTCCAGGAACAGGTCGAGCCGCTCCCCTACGTCCACCAGATCGGCGAGCGGGGATCGGCTCCCCACGACGTGGTCTGGGGGCTGTTCGCCCTGGGCGACCGCTACGGCGGCGGGTTCCTGAGTCTCGCTCCCAGCGAGGCGCGCACCCGAATAGAGGGAGGGGTGGTGAACATCATGCGGGGAGCGACGGTGGGAGTCATCTTCGAGGTACTGAACGATGAGTGAGCAGAACAGCACGCCGGGCACCCCTGGAATCGCCGTGGTCGGCATGGCGGGCCGGTTCCCCGGCGCCGAGAATGTCGAACGCTTCTGGGCCAACCTGGCGGCGGGGATCGAGTCCGTCCGCTTCTTCCGCCGCGAGGAGCTCCTGGCCGCCGGGGTTGATCCCGTGCAGGTCGACGATCCCGCCTACGTCCCCGCCCGGGCGGCCCTGGACGGCGCCGAGCTGTTCGACGCGGGGCTCTTCGGCTACAGCCCCCGCGAGGCCGAGGTGATGGACCCCCAGCACCGGCTGCTCCTGGAATGCGCCTGGGAGGCCCTGGAGCACGCTGGCTACGATCCCCGGCGGTATGACGGCCTGATCGGCGTCTACGCCGGCGCCGGCCCGAACGCCTATCTGCTGCACAACCTGATCGCCAACCGCGAGGCCCTGCTCTCGGCGGGCCAGGCCCAGGCCCTGATCGCCAACGGTGGCGACTTCCTGGCCACCCGCGTCTCGTACAAGCTGGAGCTGCGCGGCCCGAGCCTGACGGTGCAGACCGCCTGCTCCACGTCGCTCGTGGCCGTGCACCTGGCCGTCCAGAGCCTGCTCAACGGCGAGTGCGACCTGGCCCTCGCCGGCGGCGTGCGGATCTCCGTGCCCCGGCCCGCCGGATACCTCTACCAGACCGACGGCATCCTCGCCTCCGACGGCCACTGCCGCCCCTTCGACGCCGCCGCCCAGGGCACGGTGGACGGCGAGGGCGCGGGGCTCGTGGTGCTGAAGCGCCTGGAGGAGGCCGTGGCCGGCGGCGACCCGATCCACGCTGTGATCCTGGGCACCGCCATCAACAACGACGGCGGCGCGCGGGTGGGCTACACCGCTCCCGGAGTGGAAGGCCGGGCCGCCGTGGTGGCCATGGCCCAGGCCGTGGCCGGAGTGCACCCGGAGACGGTCGGCTTCATCGAGGGCCACGGCACGGCGACCGCCCTGGGCGATCCCATCGAGGTGGCGGCCCTACGGCAGGTCTTCGAGCCCACAATGTCCTCCGGGGGCCGCAAGAGCTTCTGCGCCCTGGGATCGGTGAAGGCCAACGTGGGGCACCTGGACGCCGCGGCCGGGGTGACGTCGCTGATCAAGGCCGTCCTGGCCCTGGAGCACGGGCTGATTCCGTCGACGCCGCACTTCCAGACGCCGAACCCGAAGCTGGGCCTCCCAGACAGCCCCTTCTTCGTCAACGCCGAGTCCCTGCCCTGGCCGCCGGGAGAGGAGCCGCGCCGGGCCGGAGTCAGCTCCTTTGGCATGGGCGGCACGAACGCCCATGTGGTGCTCGAAGAGGCACCGCCCGTCCTTCCCGGAGACCCATCCGGTGCCGCGCAGATCCTGGTGCTCTCGGCAGCCACGCGAAGCGGCTCTGGAGGAGATGACGGACCGGCTGGCGGATCACCTGGCCCGGAACCCCGGGCTGGACCTCGCCGACGTGGCCTTCACCCTCCAGACAGGCCGGAGAGAGCTGGAACACCGGCGGGTGGTGGTCTGCCGGAGCCTGGCCGAAGCCCGCGAGGCCCTTGTTTCCCGGAAGTCCCCCTCCGGCGTGGACGCCTCCCTGGAAGCCCTGGAGTCCCTGGGACATCGCTGGCTGGCGGGAGACGAGGTGGACTGGCACGCCCTCCACGCCGGAGAGCGGCGTCTGCGGGTCCCTCTGCCCACGTATCCGTTCCAGCGCCAGCGGTATTGGCTTGGGACCGAGGCGCCCGCGCCTGTTGAGGAAAAATCGCCAGTTCTCTCAGTGCCAAAGCAGCCCCGCCCCGCCCTGGGCGCCCCCTACGTGCCGCCTCAGAGCGGCCTGGAGCGTCGGATCGCCTCCTTCTTCGAAGACCTCCTGGGGATCGAGCCCGTGGGCTCTTCCGACCGGTTCTTCGAGATGGGCGGCCACTCGCTCCTCGGCCTCCAGCTCCTCTCCCGCATCAAGAGCGAGGTGGGCGCCGAGGTGCGGCTCGAATGGCTGTTCCAGGCCTCCTCCGTAGCGGAGCTGGCCGAGCTGATCGCGATCCTGGAAGAGGAGAAAGCCAGCCTCGCCACAGACGCCATTCCTCGCGTTCCCAGAGACACCGATCTTCCCCTCTCCTTCGCCCAGGAAAGGCTCTGGCTCCTCGACCGGCTCGACCCGGGGACGCCCACCTTCAACCTGACCGAGTCCGTGCGTCTCACGGGCCGCCTGGACGTGCCCGCCCTGTCCCACGCCCTGGCCGGGGTGGTCCGCCGCCACGAGTCGCTGCGGACGGCCTTCCTGGACCTCCAGGGACGCCCTGTCCAGCGCATCCTGCCGGCCGTGGAGGTTCCCCTGCCCCAGGTGGACCTCTCGGGCCTGCCGGAGGCCCTGCGGGAGGATGAGGCCCGGAGGCTGGCCATACGCTCCGGCGAGCGGCGGTTCGATCTCTCCCGGCCGCCTCTGCTGACGGCCGAGCTCTACCGCCTGGCCCCGGACCGCCATGCGGTCGTGCTCGTCTACCACCACATCGTAGGCGACGGGTGGTCCAGCGCCGTGCTCCTCTCGGACCTGATGGAGATCTACCGTGGGGCCTCCCTGCCGGAGCTGCCCATCCAGTACGCGGACTTCGCGGCCTGGCAGCGCGCCCGGCTGGGCGAAGCGGAGATGGCGGAGCAACTGGCCGGCTGGCGCGGGCGGCTGGCTCCTCCCCTCCCCGTGCTGGACCTGCCCACCGACCGGCCCCGGCCCGCCGTCCAGACCTTCCGCGGGGTGAGCGAGGTGATCGTCCTGCCGCCGGAGCTGGCGAACGCCCTGCGCCGCGTGAGTGCAACCCAGGGGGCCACCCCGTTCATGGTGCTGCTCGCGGGGTTCGCCGCCGTCCTCTCCCGCTGGAGCGGCCAGGAGGACCTGATCGTGGGCTCGCCCATCGCCGGGCGGGACCGCCGGGAGCTGGAGCCGCTGATCGGCATCTTCCTCAACATGCTCCCCCTGCGGATCGGCCTCTCCGGCGATCCGGGCTTCGGCCCACTGCTCGGACGCGTGCGCGAGACGTCCCTCGCCGCCTACAAAGGGCAGGAGGTGCCCGTCGAGCGCATCCTCGAAGAGGTCCAACCCGGGCGCGACCTCTCGCGCTCGCCCCTGTTCCAGGTGCTGTTCAACTTCCTGGCCTTCCCCCATCCGAAGCTCGACCTGCCGGATCTCGCCATCGAGGCCCTGCCCCTGCGCGAGATGCCGGCGCGGTTCGACTTCACCATCTACGCCGAGGAGGTCCGGAGCGGGGGGATCTCGCTCGACCTGGTCTACAACGCCGACCTCTTCGACCACGCCACCATGGCGGGGTTCCTCGCCCAGCTCCGCCACGTGCTGGAGCGGGCGGCGGCGGCGGCGGACATCCCCCTGTCCCGCATCTCCCTGGTGACGCCCGAGGCCGCGGCCGTCTTGCCCGATTTGCAGGCGCCGTTGAGGGTTGGGGATTGGCTGCCCGTGCACGAGCGCTTCGCGGAGCGGGCACGGCTCCATCCGGACCGGCCGGCCGTGACCGATTCCAACGAGACCTGGACCTACGGCGAGCTGGCGGAACGGGCGGGCGAGCTGGCCCGGCGGCTCCAGTCGGAGGGAGTCGGACCTGGCGACGTGGTCGCGATCCACGCCTGGCGGAGCGCTCCGCTCGTCCGGGCGCTCCTGGGCGTGCTGATGGTGGGAGCGGCGTTCCTGCTGCTCGACCCCGCTCACCCCGCGGCCCGTCTCCGCTCCATCGTCCGCCAGGCCCGGCCCCGTACCTGGATCGAGACCGCCGAGGGCGCGGACAGCCCACCCGCTCTGGACAACCCCGCCGGGCCGCCCCTGCGAGACGGCCTCGCCTACGTGGCTTTCACCTCCGGATCGACGGGCGAGCCCAAGGGGATCCTGGGCACCCACGGTCCTCTCGCCCATTTCTGCGCCTGGCAGGCGGAGACGTTCGGCCTGGGTCCGGACGACCGCTTCAGCATGCTCTCGGGCCTCTCCCACGATCCCCTGCTGCGGGACGTCTTCACGCCTCTGTCGATCGGGGCCACCCTGTGCATCCCCGGCCCGGACGACCTCGGCTCGCCCACCCGCCTGGGCGCCTGGATGGCGCGCCAGAGGATCACCGTCTGCCACCTGACGCCCGCCCTGGGACAGCTCCTCGCCGAGGGCAGGACGGCCCTGCCGGACCTGCGGTACGCCTTCTTCGGCGGCGACGTGCTGACGGAACGGGACGTGGCCCGCCTGCGGGCGATCGCGTCGAAGGCCGTCTTCATCAACATCTACGGCACCACGGAGACGCCTCAGGCCATGGCTTGGCACGACGCTTCCGGCACGGGCGACTGGCCGGCTCGCCGGGTCCCGATTGGCCGGGGGATCGACGGCGTCCAGATCCTCGTCTTGAACGAAGCCGGGGACCTTGCCGCGCCGGGCGAGCTGGGCGAGATCTGCGTCCGCACTCCCCATCTCTCCCTGGGCTACCTGGGCGACGAGCGCCTCACCGCCGAGCGCTTCGCGGGCGATATGTACCGGACGGGCGACCTCGGACGGTACCGGTGGGACGGCGCCGTGGACCTCGTGGGACGCAGGGACCGCCAGATCCAGATCCGCGGCTTCCGCGTCGAGCCCGCCGAAGTCGAGGCCGCCCTCGCCGGCCATCCCGCCGTGCGCGAGGCCGCGGTGCTGCCTCGGGACGGCCGCCTGACCGCCTGGCTCGTGGGGAACCGCATCCCGTCCGCCGAGCTGCGGGACTTCCTGCGCGGACAGCTCCCCGATCCCATGATCCCGGAGGCGTTCGCCTGGCTGGAGCGCCTGCCTCTGACGCCCAACGGCAAGCTCGACCGCGCGGCCCTTCCCGATCCCGTTCAGGAAGAGTCCCGGAGGGAATTCGAGCCCCCCGCCGATCCCCTGGAAGAGGAGGTGGCCGCCCTCTGGTGCGACCTCCTCGCCCTCGACCGGGTGGGCCGGCACGACAACTTCTTCGAGCTGGGCGGCCACTCCCTGCTCGCCGCCCGGGTGGTGGCCGCGCTCCACGAGAGGTTCGGGGTCGAGGTGCCGCTGCGCGCCCTGTTCGAGAAGCCCACCGTGGCCGGCGTGGCCCAGGTGGTCGCGGAAACCCGTCTCCAGCATGCCGATGCCTCCGAGATCGAAACGCTCCTCGCGGACCTCGAAGACCTCTCCGAAGAGGAAGCCGAAGCCCTCCTCGGGAGGGTTGATGAGTGACGTCGCGGCCCGGCTCGGCAGCCTCTCGCCCAGCAAGCGGGAGCTGCTCCTGCGCCGCCTGCTCGAAAAACCGGCCGCCAGGCTCTTTCCGGATGCGGAGGCTCCGTCGACAGACCGGGCTCCCGCCTCCTTCGCCCAGCGCCGGCTCTGGTTCCTGCACCGTCTCGACCCGGGCTCGGCCGCCTACAACCTGCCGTTCGCCGTGCGCCTCTCGGGGCCGCTCGACGCCGGAGCCCTGGCGCGCACCCTGGCGGAGATCGTCCGGCGCCACGAGCCGCTGCGCACCACCTTCGAGGAGACAAGTGGCGAACCCGTCCAGGTGATCGCCCCGCCTGCAGCCGTGCCTCTGCCGCTCATCGACCTCTCCGCCCTGCCGCCGGAGCGCCGCCGGCCCGAGGCTCTGCGTCTGGCCGCAGCAGAGGCGGCCCGGCCCTTTGATCTTGCGCGCGGGCCGCTGTTCCGTCCCCTGCTGGTCCGCGAAGAGACAGAGGGCCATCTGGTCTGCCTGACCCTGCACCACGTGGTCACGGACGGCTGGTCCACAGGAGTGCTCCTGAGAGAGGTGGCGGCGCTCTATCCCGCATTCGCGGCGGGCCTCCCCTCGCTCCTGCCTCTCCTGCGGGCGCGCTATGCGGACTTCGCGGCCCGCCAGCGCCGCTGGCTGGAAGGCCCCGAGCCCGCGGCCCTCCTAGCCTGGTGGAAGGAGCGGCTCGCCGGAGCGCCCGTCCTGGAGCTGCCCACGGACCGGCCCCGCCCGGAGGATCGCCGGGGGCGCCGAGGCCGTGGCGCCATGCAGACCTTCGCCTTCCCTCCTGGGGTCGTCATCCCCCTGCGCGAGCTGGCCCGCGTTCGGGGAGCGACTCTCTACATGGGCCTCTTCGCCGCCTTCCAGATGCTCCTCCACCGCTACACCGGCCAGGAAGACCTCGTGGTGGGCTCGCCGGTGGCCAGCCGCGGCAGTCCTGAGACCCAGGACCTGATCGGCTTCTTCGTCAACGCCGTGGTCCTGCGCGGACGGGTGGACGGCCGGGAGAGCTTCCGCGAGTTGCTGGAGCGGACGCGCACCCTCTGCCTGGAGGCCTGGGCGCACCAGGACCTCCCCTTCGAGAAGCTCGTCGAGGAGATCCAGCCCGGGCGCAGCCTCGCCCGCTCGCCCCTCTTCCAGGTGACCCTCTCCCTGGAGGAGCGGCCCGCCCCGGCGCGCCTCGCCCATCTGGACGCCGAGCCCGTCATGCTCTCCACGGGCGCCTCCAAGCTCGATCTGACTCTCATGCTGGCCGAGAGGGGCGGCAGGATCGACGGCTTCGCCGAGCGCGACACCGACCTCTTCGACGCCGCCACGATCCAGCGCCTCCTCGGGCACTTCCGCAACCTGATCGCCGCCGCCGCTGCCGATCCTGACCGGCCCCTCTTCGAGCTGCCCATGCTGGACGAGGCGGAGCGCCATCAGCTCGCCGTGGAGGCCGGGGCTCGGGAGGAGGCGGCCGGCGGGGCCGATCTCTACGCGCTCTTCGCCGCTCAGGCCGAGCGGCGGCCGAATGCGATCGCCCTGTCCCACGACGGCGTGAGCCTGACCTACAGCGAGTTGGCCCGGCGGGCCGAGGAGCTGGCCCGGGATCTCCAGGAGCGCGGAGTCGGGCCGGAGGTGCCGGTCGCCCTCTGGTTCGACCGCGAGCCGGGGCTGATCGTGGCGATCCTGGGCGTCCTGGCGGCCGGAGGGGCGTACGTGCCGATCGATCCGGTGTGGCCCGAGGAGAGGGTGAAGCTCGTCCTGGAAGACAGCGGGGCGGGGATCGTCTTGCGCGGCACGGGCCTCGGTACCATCGCCCCGCCGTCGCCCCCCCAATGTAGAGACGCCCCGTGGGGTGTCTCCGAGGCGGGTACGATCTCGCCGTCCAGAACGTCTTTACCCGGGGCGCCTTCTCTTCGATCCGAGGTCTTGCAGGGGGATTCCTCCATGCCTCTCCAGGAGACGCCCCACGGGGCGTCTCTACATTGGGGCGCTACGCAGACGGGTGACAACCTCGCCTACGTCATCTACACCTCCGGCTCCATCGGCAAACCCAAAGGCGTCGGCGTCACCCACCGCAACGTCGCCCGCCTCCTGGAAGCCACCCGCCCCTGGTTCCAATTCGCCGAGGACGACGTCTGGACCCTCTTCCACTCCTACGCCTTCGACTTCTCCGTCTGGGAGATCTGGGGTGCCCTGGCCTTCGGCGGCCGGCTGGTGATCGTGCCGTGGGAGACGAGCCGTTCGCCCGAGGCCTTCGCGGCACTGCTGGAGCGCGAGCGGGTCACCGTGCTCAACCAGACCCCCTCTGCCTTCTATGGTCTGGTGGATCTGGAGCGCCGGACGGGCCAGACAGCCGGGAACTCCCTCTCCTGGGTCATCTTCGGCGGCGAGGCCCTGGACGCCGGCCGTCTCGCTTTGTGGTGGGAACGCCACGCGCCCGACAGGCCGCGGCTGGTGAACATGTACGGCATTACGGAGACCACGGTGCACGTCACCTTCCGCGCTGTCAGTCCGGAGGACGCCTGGAGCGGCGCGGGGAGCGGGGTCGGACGGTCCATCCCCGACCTGTCGGTCCACGTGCTGGGTCCGGGGTCCGAGCCCGTTCCCATGGGCGTGCCGGGCGAGATTCACGTGGGCGGCGCGGGGCTGGCCCGGGGCTATCTGGGACGGCCGGACCTGACGGCCGAGCGCTTTGTGCCCGATCCCTTCTCAGGCCAGGCCGGCGCACGGCTCTACCGTTCGGGTGACCTCGCCCGGCTCCGCCCCGCGGGCGAGCTGGAGTACCTGGGCCGGGTGGACCGGCAGGTCAAGGTGCGGGGCTTCCGCATCGAGCCCGGCGAGATCGAAGCCGCGTTGGCGGCACTGCCCGGAGTCCGCCAGGCGGTGGTTCTGCTGCGAGACAGATCGGACGAATCGGACCGATCGGACCGATCCGACCGATCCGTCAGACCCCAAGGAGACCGGCGGCTGGTGGCCTACCTCACCGGTGACGCCACGGCTGCGGAGCTGCGCCAGTCACTCCGCGAGCGCCTGCCGGACTACATGATGCCGGCCTCCTTCGTGATCCTCGAAGCCTTGCCTCTCACCGTCAACGGCAAGGTGGACCGCAATGCTCTGGCCGCCGGACCTCTCCCCGAAGCGGAAGCAGGCCCAACCTGGGCCGCCCCCCGCACGCCCGCGGAGGAGCTGCTGGCGGGCCTCTGGAGCGAGCTGCTGGGCCGGGAGCGGATCGGGAGGAACGACGACTTCTTCGAGCTGGGCGGCCATTCGCTGCTCGCCACCCAGCTCGTCTCGCGGGTACGGGAGACCTTCGGCGTCGAGATCCCCCTGCGCACTGTCTTCGAGGCTCCGGCTCTGGCGGCCCTGGCGTCGGCGATCCCCGGCAGAGGCCCCATGGGAGACGATGAGCTGGCGCCACCCATCGTTCCCGTCCCCCGCGAGGGCGACCTCCCCCTCTCCTTCGCCCAGCAGCGGCTCTGGTTCCTCGACCGTCTCGTGCCGGGCAATCCCTTCTACGTCATGGCCTTCGGCCTGCGCCTGGAGGGACCGCTCGACGTGGCGGCCCTGCGGAGTGCCCTCGAGGAGATCGTGCGCCGCCACGAGTCCCTGCGCACCACGTTCCAGGGGGTGGCGGGCGAGCCACGCCAGAGGGTGGCGGAGCGGATGGACCCGGAGCTGCCACTGATCGACCTCTCCGGTATGGGTGACCGCGAAGACATCCTGCGCGAGCTGGGCCGGACGGAGGCGCGCCGGCCGTTCGACCTCCGGCACGGCCCTCTTCTGCGCGCCTTCCTCGCCCGGCTCGGGGACGAGGACCATGCCCTGCTCCTCCACCTCCACCACGTGATCGCGGACGGCTGGTCCATGGGCGTGCTGCGCCGCGAGCTGGCCATCCTGTACGAGGCCTTCGCGGCGGGACGGCCGTCCCCCTGCCTCCCCTGACCGTCCAGTACCCGGACTTCGCCGTCTGGCAGCGGAGCTGGATGGCGGGCGAGACCCTGGAACGGCAGCTCGGCTACTGGCGGCGCCAGCTCGAAGGAGCCCCGGCCGTCCTCGACCTCCCCTTCGATCACCCGCGCCCGGCGGTGGAGACCTTCCGTGGCGCGGTCTCGGGTTTCGTTCTGCCGGAAGGGCTCGTCCGCCGCCTGCGGGCTTTGAGCCGCGAGTTGGGCGCGACCCTCTCCATGACCGCCCTCGCCGCCTACGACCTCCTCCTGGCCCGTTCTACCCGCCGGGACGACGTCGTGGTGGGCTCCGCCGTGGCGAACCGGAACCGCCGCGAGACCGAGGGCCTGATCGGCTTCTTCGTCAACGTCCTGGTGCTGCGGACCCGCCTCTCGGGCGATCCCACCTTCACGGAGCTGGCGGCGCGGGTGCGCGAGACCTCCCTGGACGCCTTCGCCCACCAGGATCTCCCGTTTGAAAAATTGGTCGAGGAGCTGCAGCTCCCCCGTGACCTCGCCCACCATCCGCTCTGCCAGGCGATGTACGGCTTCCAGAACTTCCCCCTGCCCGACGCCGAGGTGAGCGGCCTGACCCTCACCCTCCTGGAGGGGGAGGCCACAGACACCGGCACCGCCAAGGCCGATGTCACCCTCTTCCTCGCCGAGGACCAGGGAGGTCTCCGGGGCTGGCTCGAGTACAACGCCGACCTCTTCGAGCCCGCCACGGTCCTGCGCATGGGCCAGCACCTCACGGCCCTCCTGGAAGCCGCCGTCGCGGAACCTGGCGTGTCCGTCCGTGGCCTGTCCGTCCTCAGTCCCGCCGAACGCCACCAGCTCCTCCAGGAATGGAGCATCGCCGGGCCAGAGCATGGCCCCGCCCCCCTGCTCCACGAACGGTTCGCCGCCCGGGCGCAGGCAACGCCTGAAGCCCCTGCTCTGGTCTGGGAGGACGGGATTTTCTCCTACGCGGACCTCCACGGCCGGGCCCTCTCCCTCGCCCGCCAGCTCCAGGATGGAGGCGTGGGTCCCGAGGTCCGCGTGGGGATCCGCCTGGAGCGGCCGGAGGAGATGGTGGAGGCCATTCTCGGCGTCCTCTTCGCGGGCGGCGCCTGGGTGCCGCTCGATCCCGCCTATCCGGAAGCGCGGCTGGCGTTTCTGCTTGCCGATTCCGGTTGCGATGTGCTGATCACCGACCGTCTTCAGATAGTCCCCTTCAGGGGGCTTTTTTCGACTAGCCCGGGCATTGATGCCCGGGCGGGGCTGCGGGATGGTACATCCCTCGCCTACCTCATCTACACCTCCGGCTCCACCGGCCAACCCAAGGGCGTCGCCGTCCCCCACGGCGCTCTCGCCCACACCACGGACGCCCTCATCCGGGCCTACGGCGTGGGTCCCGGCGACCGCGTGCTCCAGGTGATGTCCCCCAGCTTCGATGTCTTCGTCTCCGAGCTGGCGATGGCCCTCGGCTCCGGCGCGGCCCTCCACGTTGCGAGCCAGGACGAGCGCATGCCGGGGCCTCCCCTCGCCGCCCTGCTGCGCCGGAGGGAGATCACGGTCCTCAATCTCATCCCCACGATGCTGGCGGCCCTGGAGCCTTCCGAGGTGCCGGCTCTGCGGACGCTCGTCCTCGGCGGCGAGGTCTGCCCGCCGGAGCTCGCGGCACGCTGGACGCCGGGCCGCCGCGTCTTCACCGCGTACGGGCCGACGGAGGCGGCCATCACCTGCACCGTGGGGAGGACCGGCCTCGGACGGCCCCTCGGCGGTGCGCGGATCCACCTGCTGGACGATCGGCTGGAGCCCCTCCCCACCGGTGTCTCTGGCGAGCTGTGCGTGGCTGGCGAGGGGCTTGCCCGGGGCTATGCGGGACGGCCGGACCTCACCGCCGAGCGGTTCATCCCCGATCCCTTTGGCCCCCCGGGCTCCCGCCTGTACCGGACGGGGGACCTCGCCCGCCATCTGCCGGACGGCCGGCTGGAGTTCCTGGGCCGGCTGGACGAGCAGGTCAAGGTCCGCGGTTTCCGCGTCGAGCCCGGCGAGGTGGAGGCCCGGCTGGCCGCCCATCCCGAGGTGGCGGCCGCCGTCGTCGTGGCTCGGGGGGACAGCCTCGTGGCCTACGTCGTCCCGAAACGCTCAGAGCGTTCGGGCCAGGGGGACTGGGACGAGCAGGTGGAGTCCTGGCACAGCCTCTACGACGAGGTCTATGGGCAGGCTTCCGGACCGGACGCCGACCTCGTGGGCTGGAACAGCAGCTTCACCGGCGAAGCCATCCCCGCCGGGGAGATGCGCGAGTGGGCGGAGGTCACGGCGCAGGAGATCCTGGAGCTGCGGCCGGACCGGGTCCTGGAGATCGGCTGCGGCACGGGCCTGATCCTCCGCCAGGTCGCTCCGGCCTGCTCGCTCTATGTGGGCACCGACTTCTCCGCGGCCGTGCTGGCGGACCTCGGGGAACGCGTGGCCGGCCTCCCCCAGGTCCGCCTGGAGCGGCGCACGGCGGACGACTTCGCCGGCCTGCCGGAGCGGGGCTTCGACGCCGTGGTGCTCAACTCCGTCATCCAGTACTTCCCCAGCGTGGACTATCTCGTGGAGGTCCTGGAGAAGGCCGTGGCCGCCACGGCGGACGGCGGCGCCGTGTACATGGGTGACGTGCGGAATCTGGAGCTGGCCGAGGACTTCTACACGGCCCTGGAGCTTTACGCCGACCCGTCCCTGCCGCCGGACGTCCTCGAGAGCCGGATCCTGGCCCGCCGGCTGGAGGAGCCCGAGCTGCTCGTCCACCCCGGCCTGTTCAAGACCCTGGCCCGCGCTCTGCCCCGGGTGAGCGCCGCCGAGGTCCGGCCGAAACGGGGCCGGGCCGACAACGAGCTGATCCGCTACCGCTACCAGGTGGTCCTGCACGTCGGCGAAGAGGAGGGAACGGCCCAGGAGATGTCCTGGAGGGTGCCCTGGAGCCAGTGGGCGAACGATCCCCTCCTCGGCCGGCTCACCCGCCGCCTCGCACCCCAGTTGCGCGCGTGGTCCCGCGAGGCGCTGCCGGAGTATCTCGTCCCCTCGGCCCTCGTGGTCCTCGACGCCCTGCCCCGCACCCCCAGCGGCAAGGTGGACCGCCGCGCCCTGCCGGTCCCAGGTCTCGTCCCAGCCGGACCAGGCAGCGAGACCGGGCCGCGCACGGAGACCGAAGCCGCCGTTCTGGAGATCTTCCGCGCCCTCCTGGGCCGGGAGCGCCTGGGGACCGAGACCGGCTTCTTCGAGGCCGGCGGCCACTCCCTCCTGGCCACCCAGGTGGTCTCCCGGCTGCGCGACCGGCTGGGCATCGAGATCCCCCTGCGCGACCTCTTCGAGACGCCTACCGCTGCTGGGCTGGCTCGAAGAATCGAGACCGCCTTTGCCCCCGAGGCGCCCCCCATCCGCCCCGTGCCGCGCCAGGGTCCGCCGCTCCTCTCCTTCGCCCAGGAGCGCCTCTGGTTCCTCGACCAGCTCGACGCCGGCCGTTCGCCCTGGAACCTCGCCACCGCCGTGCGCTTCCAGGGGCGGCTCGACCTCGCCCGCTTGGAGGCGGCCCTGAACGAGGTGGCCCGGCGCCACGAGGCCCTGCGCACCACCTTCGGCGTGGCCGGAGGCCGGCCCGTGCAGATCATCGCTCCCTCGCTCCAGCTGGATCTGCCAGTCGCAGATCTCTCCGCGCTCCCGAAGGGCCGTCAGGAAAGCGAGCTGGCGCGCTGGATCGGCGAGGACTCCCGGCGGCCCTTCGATCTCGCCGCGGGTCCCCTGATCCGGGCCATGGCCTTGCGGTTGAGTCCCGAGGACCACGCCGCCGCCATCACCCTGCACCACATCGTTTCGGACGGCTGGTCCATGGGCGTGCTGATCCGCGAGCTGGGCGCGCTCTACCAGGGAGAGGCCCTTGAAGAGCTGCCCGTCCAGTACGCCGACTTCGCCCTCTGGCAGCGGGAGTGGCTCCAGGGCGAGACGCTGGAGCGGCAGCTCGGCTGGTGGCGGGAGCGCCTGGCCGGAGCCCCGCCCCTGCTCGCCCTTCCTCTGGACCGGCCGCGGCCGGGCGTCCACACCTTCCGTGGCCGGCGCCGGCGCGCGGAGCTGACGGCGGAGACGGTGGAGGCCCTCTCAGCCCTGGGCCGCCGCGCGGGCGCCACCCTCTTCATGACCCTGCTGGCGGCCTGGAAGGCCCTCCTCTTCCGGATCACCGGCGAGCCGGACCTCCTGGTGGGCACGCCGGTCGCGAACCGCAACCGCGCCGAGACCGAAGGGCTGATCGGCTTCTTCGTCAACACGCTCGTGATGCGGACGGACTTCTCGGACCTCCCCCGCTTCTCCGCCCTCCTGCAGCGGGTGCGCGAGGCGGCCCTGGGCGCCTATGGCCACCAGGATCTCCCCTTCGAGAAGCTTGTCGGAGAGCTGGCGCCCGAGCGCAACCCGGCCCATACCCCGGTCTTCCAGGTCTTCTTCGCCTTCGAGGAGGGCTCTCCCCTGCCCCCGGATCTGCCCGGGCTCCGCCTGACGCCTATCGGGGCCGAGAGCCGGACGGTGAAGTTCGACCTCACCCTCCTCTCCCGCCGCCTCGATGCGGACGGTAATGGAGGCGGTAATGGAGGCGCCGAGCTGGTCCTGGGCTACAACTCCGACCTCTTCCATCCCGCCACGGCCGAGCGCCTCCTGGGCCATCTGAGGACCCTGATCGAGGGGATCGCCGCCGATCCCGAGCGCGCCGTCTCCGAGCTGCCCCTCCTCTCCGAAGCCCAGGCCCACCAGTTCCTGCGAGACTGGAACGACACGGCGGCGGAGATCGAGCCCCTCCCCCTCCACCGCATCTTCGAGGAAACGGCAGCCCGCCAGCCGGACCGGCCAGCCCTCGTAGCCCCGGGCGAGACCATCACCTACGGCGAGCTCGCACATCGCGCCAACCGCCTCGCCCATCACCTCCGGAGCCAGGGGGTCGGGCCCGAGGTGCGGGTAGGAATCCTCTTCGACCGCTCCCCGGCCCTGCTGACCGCCATCCTCGCCGTTCTCAAGGCCGGAGGCGCCTGGGTACCCCTCGATCCCACCCTGCCCCAGGAGCGCCTCGCCTTCCTCATCGCCGACTCCGGCTGCAAAGTCCTGCTCACCGCAGAAACCCTGACCGAGGCTCCCCCCCTGGGAGCGCCGGCACCCCTGCCGGCCCATCTAACTCATCCCGACCACCTCGCCTACCTCATCTACACCTCCGGCTCCACCGGAACCCCGAAAGCCGTGGCCGTCACCCACCGGGGCCTCGCCAGCCTCGCCCGAGCCCAGGCCGGGATCTTCGGCCTCGGCCCGGAAGACCGCATCCTCCAGTTCTCCTCCCCCGTCTTCGACGCCTCCGTCTCCGAGATGGCCGTCGCCTGGCAGTCCGGAGCCGCGCTCCACCTGGCGCCCGTGGAGGAGACGCTCCCCGGCGCGTCCCTGGCGTTCCTCCTGCGCGACCACGGCATCACCAACGTCACCCTGCCCCCCTCGGCCCTGGCGGTGACGCCCCTGGAGGATCTCCCCGAGCTGCGCTCCCTGGTAGTGGCCGGCGAGCCCTGCCCGCCGGAGCTGGCCGAGCGCTGGGCCGCGGGACGGCGCTTCACCAATGCCTACGGCCCCACGGAGGCCACGGTCTGCGCCACGACGGAACCGTACGAGCCAGGGAGCCTGCGCCTCACCCTGGGCCGGCCCATCGCCAACACCCGAACGGTCCTTATAGACCCCAAGGGAATCGAACCCATACCCCTGGGCGTGGCCGGGGAAATCTGCCTGGCCGGGCCGGGGCTCGCCCGTGGCTATCTCGGGAGGCCGGGCCTGACGGCCGAGCGTTTCGTGCCCGATCCCTGGAGCCCCGAGCCGGGTTCGCGCCTGTACCGGACGGGCGACCTCGCCCGCTGGCTCCCCGACGGCCGGATCGAGCTGCTGGGCCGCATCGACGAGCAAGTCAAGGTGCGCGGTTTCCGCGTCGAGCCCGGCGAGGTCCGTGCGGCCCTGCTGGCCCTGCCCCAGGTGCGGGAGGCGGAGGTCATGGCTCCGAAAGCCCCGGAGAATAGCGGCGGAGAGCGCCACCTCGTGGCCTGGGTCGTCCCGGAATCGGAGACAACAGCCGCGGACCTGCGCCACCTCCTGGCGGACCACCTCCCGGACTGGCTCATCCCCTCCAGGTTCGTCTTCCTCGACGCGCTGCCCAAGACCGTCAGCGGCAAGGTGGACCGCCGCGCCCTGCCGCCGCCGGACGGCGACGACGGCCGGACCATGGCCGGGCGCCTGGAGCCCGCGAACATGGTCGAGCGCTTCCTCCTCGACCTCTGGCGCGAGGTCCTCGGCCGGCAGGCCATCGGCATGGAAGAGGGCTTCTTCGACCTGGGCGGCACCTCCCTCCAGGCGGCGGTCCTCACCAACCTGCTCCAGGAGCGGCTGGGGGATTACGTCTACGCCGTGGCCCTCTTCGACGCCCCCACCATCGCGGAGCTGGCGGTCTACCTGGAGCGGAACTATCCCGCCGCCGTGGCCCGCCTGCGAGGGGAGCAGCCGGCCGGGGAAATGGAGCACGGCGCGAGGACCGATAACGCCATGGCCGCGGAGCTGCGGCGCCTCATCGGCACGCGCCCGAAACGGCCTGTACCAAGCCCGAAGAACCCGCGGGCCGTCTTCATCCTCTCGCCTCCCCGCTCGGGCTCGACGCTCCTGCGGGTGATGCTGGCGGGCAACCCCCATCTCTTCGCGCCGCCGGAGCTGGAGCTGCTGGGCTTCGACACCCTGGGCGAGCGGGCGGCGGAGCTTTCGGGCCGCTTCTCCCTCTGGAAGGAGGGCGCGGTGCGGGCCGTCATGGAAGCCCGGGGGATGGACCTGGACGAGGCCGGCGCCCTCCTCGCAAAGATGGAGGACGCGGACCTCCCCGTGAGCGAGCTCTACCGCCGTCTCCAGGAGGGGACCGCCGGCCGAGCCCTGCGAATTCTGGTGGACAAGACTCCCTCCTACGCCCTCGACCGGAGCGTGCTCGAGCGGGCCGAGGAGACCTTCGAGGAACCCCTCTATCTCCACCTCCTGCGCCATCCCTACGGCATGATCGCCTCCTTCGAGGAGGCGAAGCTGGAGCAGGTCTTCTTCCGCCCCCGGCACAACTTCACCCGGCGACAGCTCGCGGAGCTGATCTGGCGGGTGAGCCAAGAGAACATCCTGGACTTCCTGGCGGGCATACCGGCCGGGCGGCAGCTCCGGGTGCGCTTCGAGGACCTCGTGCGCCGCCCCCGCGCCGAGGTCGAGCGGATCTGCGCTTTCCTCGGGGTGCCTTTCGAGGAAGACATGCTCGATCCCTACGCCGCCCAGGAGCGGAAGATGACGGACGGCGTCCATGCCCTCTCCAAGATGCTGGGCGACGTCAAGTTCCACACCCACGCGAACGTGGACCCCGCCGTGGCGGACCGCTGGAAGACCCTTTACGCCGAGGATTTCCTGGGGGAGGAGACCTCCATCCTGGCGCGGGACCTGGGCTACGCGGAGAGGGCCCGCAAGCGCTTCTCGCCCCTGGTGCGCCTGCGTCCGGGAGGGCCGCAGCCGCCGTTCTTCCTCATCCACCCCATGGGGGGCGGCGCCCTCTGCTACCGCGAGCTGGCGGCCCTGCTGGATGGCAGGCAGCCCGTCTACGGCCTCCAGGCCCGTGGGCTGGGAGCGGACGAGGAGATCGACGAGACCGTCGAGGCCATGGCCGCCACCTACATGGAGGAGATCCGGAGGGTACAGCCCGCGGGACCGTACCGCCTGGGAGGCTGGTCGCTGGGCGGCATCGTCGCCTTCGAGATGGCGCGACGCCTGGAAGCGCAGGGCGAGACCGTGAGCCTCCTGGCGCTGCTCGACGCCGTGGCGCCCGGCACCCTCCCGCCGGCCCATCTGAACGACGAGAGGGCCCTGCGGGGCTTCGCCTGGGAGATGGGGAACCAGGCGGGCCAGGACCTGGGCATCCGCGAGGAGGACCTCCGCGGTCTGACCGGCGAGGAGGGGGTGCGGTACGTCCTGCGCCGGGGCAAGGAGACCGGAGCCCTGCCGGCCGGCTTCGGCGTCGATCAGGCCGTGCGGCTCTGGAAGGTGGTGCGCGCCAACCTGAGCTCCGTCCAGTTCTACGAGCCCGGCCCCTACTCCGGCCCCGCCACCCTCTTCCTGGCGGAGAACACCTCCCGCCCCGACACCGGTCCCTACCTCGGCTGGCGCCGCTACATCACCGGCGATATCGAGCGCATCCCCATCGACGCCCGCCACTCGACCGTGCTGCACGGGACGGGCCTCCAGACGATCGCGGACGAATTGCTGGGGAGGTTGTAAGCGTCCGCTCCCAAAAATTGGGGAGACCCAAATCCGGCGGTCTCCTCAAGCTGTTCCAGCACAAGGACTTATCGGGAATTCGCTCCAAATCCGCGCCCAAACCCCAAATCACCGCCCCAATTCCCCGGCGGCGGCCGGGCCTGGATACCATCGGCCTCCCTTGGTGCGCCCCAGCAGGTGAGCACGTCCCTCCTGACGAAGCTCGTTCAGGAGTGTCTTGACTTCTTCGCGCGAAAGCTGTGGAAGGACCTGCATGAGCTCTTGCATCTGGCAGCCGCTCTCCTCGCAGACGGAGAGGTGCTTCCACAGGAGCTCCTTGTTGGTGCCTCGATCCAGACCCCTTCGCCTCGTATACAGGCCCGGCTTCCCGAGGAACTGGTAGAAGCGCCGGGACAGAATGAAGCGGGCCCCGCGCCCCTTGCCGACCTTCTCCAGGATCCCCGCCTCGGCAAGCCCCAGCAACCGGGGCTTGAGGCGGTCTGAGACCTGTTGCTCGTGATAGAGCAGATCGAGGACGAGGAGATCTTCCGTGCTGAAAGAAGAAAGCTGGTCCTGGCCGACTTTCTCCAGAAAGGCCAGGAACCGGGGGTCCTGGATATCGCCGCGAAGAGCCAGGCTCACGTGGAATTGGTCGGTGCCGGTGAAATCGGGCTTGGGCTTGCTCTCCTTGATGCACTCTTCGAAGATACGGTTCATCCCTTGGCCCGAGCGCTCTACAAGCCCGACCTTGCTGAGAGTCTCCGCGATCCGGCGGTTCCTGGGCAGTTGGCGCCAGAGGCAGTTCTCTTCCGTGATTCCCGGGGGAAAGCCCCCCGGGCTCACCACCTCGATGCGGCGGGCGTACTGGCGGATGAAGATCGACCCTTCCAACCGGTAGTCCCGGTGGCTGACGGCATTGAGGATCGCTTCCCGCAGCACCGACTGGTTGAACGTAGGGACGTCGAAGATGAAGAGCCCGTACTGGAAGTGTTGGACCTCGTTCCTGACGTTGATCGTGTCCCACAGGTCGTCCTGAAAAAGCAGGAACCCCTGCCTGTACTCTTTCCGCTGTTGAGGCGGCCCGGATGCTTCCGAGGCACGGTACTCGAAGATGACCTCAGCGTGCCCGAGCAGCCTCCCCAGGGACGAGCCCTTCCCCAACAGCACCAGGGCGGCATACGTCGGGACACCGCCCACCAGAAGCTCCGCGTCGGCAAGAAGCTGGGCATCGGTCAGGGACATCACGGCCAGGTTGCCCGACTTCCTCACCCAGGTCCGCCGGAAGACGTCGATCGCCACCGGATCGAGGTCGTCGAGGGTCGCGCGGGTACAAGGCTCCGCCGAATAGTCGGGGCCGGCCTCATTCAGGATCGTCCGGATCTGGTCCTGCGTCATCGGCACCAGCGAGTCTCCGGAGCGCATCCAGTAAGCGCCCTTGTACTGAAGAGGCATTCCCAGAGGGCGTGACGGGACCGTGATGACGACGACGCGCCCCTGGGGGTGTGCCACGGCTTCCGCGGTCACCCGGAGACGGAGGCGCTCCACCAAACCGCTGCGGGTCCGTTCAAGGTCCTGAAAGGCTTTGGAGCCCACCACCTCTCCGCGGTCCGTGACGCCCAGGAGGAGCCTGCCGCCACCTTCGTTGGCGAGAGCGACGCAATAGTCCACCAACTCTTCAAAGTCGAAGCGGTTCTTGGCCTCTTTGAATTCGAGGTTCTCGTCTTCACGGCGGGCGAGAAGCGCCAGCAGATCAGGAAGCACGGTCAGATATTCCTTATGGACGAGTCACGTAATTTCTAGAGGTTATCACGGCTGCTCCAGGAATCACGTCGTGGCGTCAGCAGAGAACCTGCCTTGTGGGAGGAGCAAGCGTTCACCCCCAAAGATTTGGGGAACCCCAAATCCAGAGGGTTCTCCAAAACTACTCTACTTAAAGGACTTACCGGAAATTCACTCCAAATCCGCACCAAAAACCCAAATCATCGCCCCAATTCCCCGGCGGCCTCGATCCGTCCCTCTGTAACCTTTCCCGGCATGGCCGGTATCCATCCACAGACAGGGAGACGGGGGGCTTTTGGACCGGAATTCGGATGACGTGCTGATGAGCCAGGTGAGCGATGGGGATGTCGAGAAGCTGGGGATCCTCTTCGAGCGGCACCACGTGCGCCTGTTCAACTACCTGTTTCGCCTGACCGGCGACCGCGGGGTCGCCGAGGACCTGGTACAGGAGGTATTCGTCCGTATGCTCAAGTATCGAGCCAGCTTTCGCGCCCGGGGCGAGTTCAACGCGTGGATGTATGCCCTCGCCCGCAACGCGTCCGCGGACTGGTTCGGACGGCGGGGGCGGCGCGAGATCACCACGGACGAGGAGCTCTCCGAACGCCCCAGCCAGGAGCCGCTGCCCATCGAGCAGCTCGAATCGGCCGAGTCGGTCGAGCGCCTGCGCTCGGCCCTCCTCCAGCTCCCCGCGGACAAACGCGAGCTCCTGCTGCTGTCGCGCACCAGCGGGCTCAGCTACGACCAGATCGGCGCCCTCATGGGCTGCAACGCCGGCACGGTGCGGGTGCGGGTGCACCGCGCCCTGCGCCGGCTCCAGGAGGTGTTCCAGGCGCCCGGCATGGAGGCTTCTCATGGCACGTGACGATTTCGATCCCCAGAATCTGCCCGAGGAGGAGTCGCTGCGGCGGCTCTGGGATGCCCTCGACCGGCTGCCGGAAGAGCAGCCCAGCCCCGCCCTGCGGCAGCGCTTCTACCGCATGCTCGACGAGGAGGCGGAGCGAGCGGTCCGGAAACGGCCGTCCCGCGGCTGGCGGGAGATGATTGCGGCCTTCATGCCTCAGCCCGTGCGCCTGGGCGTGGCCTGGGCGCTCCCGGCCCTCATCGTAGGCGTCCTCCTGGGCACCCGCGTGCCGGGCTCCGAGCGCACTTCGGAGATGACCGAGCTGAAACAGGAGGTGCGCTCGCTGTCGCGCGTGGTCACCCTCTCGCTCCTCCAGCAGGAATCGGCAAGCGAGCGGCTCAAGGGGGTGAGCTACGGGCGCTCCACCGGCTCCACGGACGAGCGCGTGCTCTCGGCCCTGCTCGCGGCCGTGACCGAAGACCCCAACGAGAACGTCCGCCTGGCGGCGATCGACGCCCTGGCCGGCGTGGTCGAGCGGCCGGGCGTCCAGCGGACCCTGGCCGAAAGCCTGCCGCACCAGGAATCGCCCATGGTCCAGATCGCGCTCGTCAACCTGCTGGCCGAAGCCCCGGGCGCCCGCCCGCTGCTGTCGCGGGCGGCCGACGACCCTGAAATCGACCCCACGGTACGGGATTACCTGCGCCGGCGCCTCGAACGCCGGATCTGAGAAAGGTTCAAAAGGAGGAAGACCATGTCCATCCCATTCCGCCGCGGCGCGCTCCTCCTGGCGCTCGCCGCGATCAGCACCGCTCTACCCACCTTGGCGATGGAGGATAGCCGCACCTGGCGCGAGACCAGGACCTTCACGGCCGGCGGCGGCCCCCGGGTCCTGGAGCTCGACGGGTTCCGCGGCAATATCACTGCCACCGCCACGCGCGGCGACGCCGTCGAGATCGTGGTCCACGAGAAGGTGACCGGCCGCTCCAAGGAGGAGATCGCCGAAGCGCGGCGCCAGGTCACCGTGGACTTCTCCCAGCAGGGCAACAAGGTGACGGTCTATGTGGACGGCCCGTTCCGCTGCCGCGACCGTGACAAGGACCGCGAGCAGTGCCGCAACTGCACCTGCGGCGACCGCGACAAGGACCGCGTGAGCCAGCGGGTCACCCACGACTTCGAGCTGCGGATACCGGCCGGCACCGAGATCGACCTCGGCACCGTGATGGGTGACGTCCGGGTGGACGGCACCGACGGGCCCTTCGAGGTGTCGAGCGTCAACGGCAAGGTGGAGATGGCCGGAGTGCGCGGCGCCGGCACCGCCCGCTCGGTCAACGGGGGGGTGAAGGTCACCTTCGCGGCCAACCCGGCCGGTGCCTGCCGGTTCGAGACGGTCAACGGCGAGCTGGACGTGGCCTTCCGTCCGGGCCTCGGCGCAAACATGAGCTTCAAGACCCTGAACGGCGAGGTCTACACCGACTTCCCCTACAAGCTGAGGAGCCTCGCCACCTCGGCGGGCGACCGGAAGGACGGCCGCTTCGTCCTGCGCAAGGCTGGCAACTTCGGAATCACCATCGGCAGCGGCGGCCCCGAGGTCGCCTTCGCAACGATCAATGGCGACATCCTGGTCCGCAACCAGGATCACCAGGAGAACTGACCATGAACCGTACGACTCTCGCGCTTGCCGCCGCCGCGGCAATGCTTCTTCTTCCCGACCCTCCCTCTCCCAGGAGGGGAAGGCCGAGCGTTTCAACGTCCCTCTCACGGACCCCTCGAAGCCTGTCCGCCTGAACGTGGGGATCGTCACGGGCGCCATCACCGTCGAGGCCCATGCTGGCAACTCCGTGGTGGTCGAAGCTGTGGCCCCCGAGCCCCGGCAGGACCGGGGACCGGAGAAAAAGGAGGGCCTGCGCCGCATCCCGGCCACCGGCGGCGGCATGGAGATCGAGGAGGAGAACAACGTCGTCACCGTCAGATCCTCATCGCCGAACATCCCCCTCAACCTGCGCATCCAGGTGCCGGCGCAGACCTCGCTCCGCCTGTCGACCGTCAACGCCGGCCACATCAAGGTCACCGGCGTGCGCGGCGAGCACGAGCTGTCCAACACCAACGGCTCCATCGAGGCGCGGCAGGTGGCCGGGTCCATGGTGGCCCACACCGTCAACGGCCGGGTCCTGGTGACCTTCACCGCCGTCACGCCGGACAAGGCCATGGCCTTCAGCACCCTGAACGGCGACGTCGACGTGACACTCCCCGGCAACACCCGGGCCAACCTGAAGCTGGAGTCGCAGAACGGCGACGTCTACACCGACTTCGACGTGGCGCTGCGCGAGCGGGCGGCGACGGAGAGCAAGGAGGGGCTCTCGGGCGGCCGCTACCGGGTCACGGTGGAACGCGCCGTCACCGGAAGCATCAACGGCGGCGGCCCCGAGATCCGCTTCAAGACGTTCAACGGGGACGTCCACCTGCGGCGGGCGGGATCGTAGGAAGGCGTTCCGCCAGCTTCCTCACCGTAGGCGACTCGAAGACAGCCACCGGGGAGAGGTCCACGCCCAGCCTCTCCCGGATCTCCTTCACCATCTGCATCCCCTGGAGCGAGGTGCCCCCGAGGTCGAAGAAGTTGTCGTCGATCCCGAGGGCTTCCACCCGGAGCACCCTTTGCCAGATCTCGGCGAGGGCTCGCTCCGGGCCGGTGGTGGCGGGGGCGTGCCGGACGCCTAAGGTGGGACGACTGGGACGGGCACGGACGCCTTCACGGAGGGCGAAGAGGTTGTAGAGCACGGAGCCCCGGAGCAGGTCGTCCTGCTCCACGGTGACCCGGAAGCCTCGCTCGCTGAGCAGACCCACGATCCTCTCCAGCCGGCCGTCCAGGTCGTGGACCTCCATCACGATCTGCCCGATCAGCGGCCAGTGCTCCTCTCGGATACCGGCCAGCACCTCCAGCTCGGCTTTCTGGACGTCGATCTTCAGGAGGTCGATCCCTGCAATCCCCTCTTCGTCGATGACGGCGGAGAGGGGGCGGAGGCGGCACAGGAACGTCTCGCTCCGGAAGCGCTCTTCGAGGAAGCTCCTCGGCGAAGCCCATCAGCTCGTCCACTCCCGCCACGCCGGCCTCGCGCTCCTTCTCCATCATCCGCCGGAGGATCTCCTTCTCCTGCTCCTTGTCGGCATGGAAGGAGGACATGCCCGAGCTGCGGGGGTAGAAGGTCAGCTCGGCCGTGCCCTCGCGGCCGGAGATGCCGATGTTGAAGAGCCGGGCGTCCACCCCATTGAGGGCCGCGTTCCGGCGCAGCTTCTCGAACAGGGGAGGCGCCGGCTCGAAGGAGTAGATGCGCGCCCCCCGGCAGGCCTGGTGGGCGTAGAGCAGGAAGGAGCCGATGTTGGCCCCCACGTCGAAGATGCAGGCGCCGTCGGGGAATTCGATCCCATGGCGGCGGTAGATCTCCTTCTCGAAGATGTCCTGGTAGAAGTGCTCGGCCTCGGTCCGGGTCTGGGCCACGATCCGCATGCCGTTGGGCCAGACGTGGACGCGATCCGTCCCCACCGGCTGGCGTGCTATCGGATGCGGGGGGAGCGGGATGCGCCGCCGCCGGTTCACATGGGTGGCCCCCCAGTCGATGGGCACGCCGGCCATCCAGAGCCTCCCCAGGGTGGCGAGCAGGAAGGTCCGGTCCGGCTGGACGTTGTAGGCGGACCGCAGGGTGGCGAAGGTCAGGGCCCGCCGCGAATCACTGGCAGGGTGCTGCTTGGCGAACGAGGTCAGCGACTGTCCGGGTCCCACCTCCAGGAGGACCGAACCGGTCTCCAGCAGCCGGCCGAGCCCGTCGCCGAAGAGCACGCGGCCGGTGAGGTGCCGGAGCCAGTACTCGGGATCGGTGGCCTCCTCCGGCCGGATCCAGGTGCCCGTGACGTTGCTGATGTAGGGGATCTCCGGCGGCCGCAGCTCAAAGCCCGCCAACAGCTCGCGCAGCCGCGGGACGACGGGCTCCATCATCGTGGAATGCCCGGCCCGGTCGGCCAGGAGGCGCCGGCAGACCACGCCGGCCGCCGTGAGCTCGGCTTCCAGGGCCGCCACGGAGGCCTCGGGACCGGACACCACGTGGAGGGCCGGACCGTTGACCACGGCGATCCCCAGGCCGTTCTTCAAGCGGGGCTCGATCTCTTCCAGCGGCAGGGGCACGGCCAGCATGCCGCCGGGCGGCAGCTCTTCCAGGAGGCGAGCCCGGCGCGCCACGAGGGTCAGGCAGTCTCCGAGGGAGATCACCCCGGCCAGGCACGCCGCCGTGTACTCGCCCAGGCTGTAGCCGATCATGGCCTGGGGACGGAGGCCCCATCCCATGAGGAGCTGCGCCAGCGCGTACTCGACCACGAAGACGGCGGCATGCACCGGAGCCATCCGGGTCAGCCGGGCCGGCTGTGCTGATGGAGAACCGCCGCGCACCAGGCTCCGCAGGTCCAGCTTGGGCGATCCCGCAGACACCGCCATCTCCCCGCCGCTCTTCAGGCCGGGAAACAGCTCGTCCCGCAGGTCGAAGCCCAGCTCGGAGATCAGCCGCTCGCAGCAGTCGTCCATGATCCGCCGGAACACGGGCTCATCGCGGTAGAGGCCCAGGGCCATGTCCGGGTAGTGGTCCCCGAAGCCGGGCAGGAGGAAGCTGACCCGCCGCTCGCCGCCGTCCGCCATGAACATCTCCAGCCGCCCCGTCTCCCGGCCTTCCAGGACCGCCAGGGCGTCCCCGGCGTCGCGGCAGACCAGCATGGCCCGGTGGCGGAAGACGCGGCGCCCCACCTGAAAAGTCCAGGCTGCGTCGCCCAGGTCGGTTTCAGGATGCCCCTTCAGAAACTCCGTGAGTCCGTCCGTGACCGTCCTCAAGTCCGTGTCCGTCCGCCCCGACAGGACGAGCACCTGCCATGGCCGGGAAGGCTCGCGAGGCGGCTCCGGGATTTCCGATTCAGGGATTACCGATTCAGGGATCAGCGAGCGGACCGAGTCGCCGTCGGCCAGTGCGTCCTCCAGGCGCTTGAGGACGGAGAGACGGGTGTCGTCACCCGCCAGGGCCATGTCCATGTCCCCCCAGAGGAGGCTGCGGACGGCGAAATGGAGGGCCACCTCAGGGGTGCTGGCGATCAGGCTCGGCCCGGTGATCCCCATCCCGTGAAGGCTTTGAAGGAGGCTGGTGTCCAGGCTGGACGCGCCGAATACGCCTATGCGGCCTGCATAGCGCCGCGGGTCATAGCCCGCGTCCTCCAGCGCCTGCCAGGCGTGCTCCAGGAAGTCCGCGCCCTCGAAGCTGGAGCCGATCACCGCCACTACGGCGGTCTCTGGAGCACGTCGTTCCAAGGCGGGCGGAGTCTACACCAGCGGGGTGGGTTGGCTCCTCTGGGATCTCAGGATTGACCCCGTTGGCGCAGCGCTCTTTGCGGCCCCAACGGGTCTCCCGCAAGCCGGCTTGCGGGCTTTTTCCTCTTCTACCGAAGCCGGAGAGGATGGGTCGCTCTCCGCGAACCGTTTCAGAAGAAGCACCAAGGCCGGCAGGCTCACTTTTGAGCCCGGCAGGCGCATCACCGGGAGCAAAATTAAGCCTGCCGGTCCTCACGATGCTCCTGCCGGGCTTGAAAGTACGCCTGCCGCCCTTGATTTTGCGCAAGCCGGGCTCAGTTTTGAGCAAGCCGGCCCCGGCAAGCTCACAATTCTCCTCGGCAAGCTCAAGATTCCTCCCGGCAAGCTCAAGGCCGGGCGCAGCTTGCGTACTTTCAGGGTTGAAAGCTGTTCCGCCGGGCTCGGCGGGAGGGGTTGAAGGGGAATCCGGAGGTCCGCCGGGATCTCCAGGGCTCCTCAATTCGCGGCGCAAACAGCTCGTTTCGGTCCAGAGAACCCCTGTTGCCAGTACAATGAAGCCCATGCCGCGACAGACGTTTGCGTTCCCTGGGCTCCTGCTCCCGGCGCTCCTCCTGTGGACCGCTCCGGCGTTCGCCTGGACGCCCGCCACCCAGGCCACCATCGCCCGGGAGGCGGCCCGGCTCTCGCCGCCGGACCTCGCCCGCCAGATCGAAAAGCACCGCCGCGCCTTCGAGGAGGGGGTCAAGGCCCCGTTCTCGGACACCGATCCCGGGCGCCACATGAAGAACCAGGACGGCTCCGGCGAGCTCGACCGGGTGGCCCAGGCCGCCGTCAACGCGGCCGTGGACGCCATCCGCGCCCACAAGCCGTTCGAGGAGATCGTGCGCCGCCTGGGGGTCGTGGCTCATTACGTGGCCGACGCCAACAACCCCCTGGCCACCTCGGGGGACGACGACGAGGAAGGGCGTTATTTCGTGGACTTCCTGCGCTACGCGGAGACGGCGGAGCCCCGCTTCCCCCTCGTCTTCTACGGCGTCCAGTCCGGCCTCGAAGCGAAGAGGGACGTCTCGCCCCTGATCGCCGCCGCCCTGCGCCGGGGGCGCGGGCTCTATCCCATGGTCGGCCGCGAGTACCGGCGCATCGACTTCGCCTCGGGTATCGGCCGCTTCGACGACCGCTCGACCGCCTTCGGCACGGCCTCCCTCGCCTTCAGCCACGCCGTCACGGACGTGACCCTGGCCCTGCGGTATATTTGGATCACGGCGGGCGGCGTCGACGACCGCGCCCACCTGCCGGCCGGCGGGACGCGCCTGACCGTCCTGCCCCGGGCCGCGCGAGCCCGCTGACCTCGAATCCCCGGTCCCGTTTCAGCTCAAGGAGTCCGATGCTCCCCGTACGCCGCGCCCTCATCTCCGTGTTCGACAAGACGGGCCTCGAAGAGCTGGCCCGCGGCCTCACCCGCCTGGGAGTCGAGATCGTCTCGACCGGCGGCACGCTCAAGTCCCTGGAGGAGAAGGGGATCCCCGTCACCGCCGTGTCCGGCGTCACCGGCTTCCCCGAGATCCTGGACGGCCGCGTGAAGACGCTCCACCCGAAGATCCACGGCGGCATCCTGGCCAACCGCGCCGTCCCCGGCCACCTGGACGCCCTCGCGGAGCACGGCATCGACCGGATCGACCTGGTCGTGGTCAACCTCTACCCCTTCCAGGAGACGGTGGCCCGCGGCGCCTCCTTCGAGGACACGGTCGAGATGATCGACGTCGGCGGCCCCACCATGGTGCGGGCGGCGGCCAAGAACTTCGGCGGCGTGGCCGTGGTCGTGGACCCGGCGGACTACGGGGCGGTGCTCGCGGCCCTGGAGGAGGGGAAGGGCGTCGTGCCCGCTTCCCTGCGGCAGCGGCTGGCCCTCAAGGCCTTCCAGGAGACCTCGGCCTACGACGCGGCCATCTCGGAATGGTTGGCCGGGCAGACCGAGAACCGGTTCCCCGGGAGGAAGACCGTGGGCCTGCGGCGCGAGATGGTGCTGCGCTATGGCGAGAACCCGCACCAGCAATCGGCTGTCTACTCGGACGGCTCCGGACCCGGCGTCTTCGGCGGCTTCACGGCGCTCCAGGGCAAGGAGCTCTCCTGGAACAACCTCCTGGACGCGGACGCGGCGCGCAAGATGGCCGCCCTGTTCGAAGATCCGGCGGTGGTGATCGTGAAGCACAACAACCCCTGCGGGATTGGCCTGGGGGGCCGGGGGGCGGACCTGGCCGAGGCGTACCGGCGGGCGCTCGCCACCGATCCCGTCTCCGCCTTCGGCTCCGTGATCGCCCTCAACCGTCCGGCGGACGGCGCCCTCGCCGAGGCCATGGCGGACCTCTTCGTGGAGGTGCTGCTCGCCCCCGGCTTCGACGAGGAGGCCCGCGCCCGCTTCGCCGCGAAGAAGAACCTCCGCGTCCTGGAATGCCCGCTCTACTCCCCCTCCTGGGAGGAGGTCGAGCTGCGGGCCATCGACGGCGGCTTCCTCGCCCAGCCGCCGGACGCCTTCCCCGACGACGAGACGGCCTGGAAGTGCCCCACGCGGCGCAAGCCCACGGACGAGGAGGCCTTCGCCCTGGAGCTCGCCTGGAAGGTGGTGCGCTACGTCAAGTCCAACGCCATCGTGGTGACCAACAGGCACCAGACCGTGGGCGTGGGCGCCGGCCAGATGAGCCGGGTGGACTCCTGCCGCCTGGCGGTCGAAAAAGCGCAGCTCCCGGTGGCCGGCTGCGTGGCCGCCTCGGACGCCTTCTTCCCCTTCCGCGACGGCCTGGACGTGCTGGCCAAAGCGGGGATCACGGCCGTGATCCAGCCCGGCGGCAGCAAGCGGGACGACGAGGTGATCGCGGCGGCGGACGAAGCGGGCATGGCGATGCTGTTCACGGGGGCGCGGCACTTCCGGCACTGACCACCGTGCGGAAGCCGATGTCCGAGATGCGGTCGATGTCGGCCAGCCAGTAGCGGTGGTAGGTGCGCAAGAACGCCGGATCCAGCTGGAAGGCGCCGCCGCGCAGGATCTTCAGGTCTCCCTTGACCCGGTTGACCGGGTTCTTCTTCGGGGAATCCTTGTAGAAGTCGGGGTGGTAGGTGTCCTCGCACCACTCCCAGACGTTGCCGGCCATGTTCATGGTGCCGTAAGGGGAGGCCCCCTCCTCGCAGCAGTTGACCGGCGCCGTGGAGGTGAGCGACAGGGGGTGGTCGACGAACATGGCCTGCTTGATGGTGGGCGGGGTATTGCCCCAGGGGAACTCGCGGCCGTCGGTGCCGCGGGCCGCCTTCTCCCACTCCGCCTCGGTGGGCAGCCGCTTGCCGGCCCACTCCGCGTACTTCCTGGCGTCGTGCCAGGTGACGTGCACCACCGGGTGGGCGTCGCGCAGGCCCCAGTCCGGGGGGTAGACGATGGGCTCGCGCACGTTGGGCACCTTGGAATAGGGCAGTCCCGAGGCCTTCCACTTGCGCCAGGAGACCTCGTACTTGTCGATGTAGAAACCGTCCAGGTAGATTTTGCGGGCTGGTCCCTCGAAGGGTTTGCCCTTGTCGCTCCCCATGGTGAACTCCCCCGGGGGGACGTAGACCATGATCGACCGGTCCTTCTTCCAGACGTACTCCCCGGTGGTGACGCCGCGTTCGAGCCCGTCCGGCAGGGTCTCGCCGTACCAGCCCTGGGACGCCGTGGACGCGACGGACGGCAGGAAGACGAAAAAAACAGCGGCTCCCAGGATCGACACCAGGGCTGTCTTGGGCATCTCCGCTTCTCCCCCTATGGGATCAATCAGTCAAAAGGTAAGACCCGGGTGCCGAAGCACCCGGGCCAGACGGCTACGATCGAAGGCGGTTACTGCCGGTTCTCCTCCGCCTCCATCTCCTCCAGCTCCGCGAACTCCTGCAGGAGCTGTGCTTTCAGCCTCTCGGCGCTCTGGACCTCCTGCGCCAGGGCCAGCTTCTTCTTCGTCTGCTCGGTCACCAGGGTCGCGGTGGGACCGCTCGCCACACCGCCTCCCGGGGACTGGAAGCAGACCTTCACCGGAGCCTGCGGGCCGAAGTCGTGCTGCCAGCGGCCGTTGGCCCGGTTGACCCGGACGTTGCCCAGGCGCTTGCCCGTGCACTTGCCCTTGGCTTCGAGACCGTCGAACACCGCCAGGCGGCCGACCGTGTCGCCGGCCGGCTTGGGACTGACGACGCCGCGGACGGTCGTCTTGCCGGACCCTCTCTCGACCGCGGTGACGGTGACGCTGTCCGAGGTGGTGAGGGCGCCGCCCGCGGTGGGATCGGTCACCCGCAGGAGGTTCCACAGGCCGGTCTGGAGGAACGGCTGCGCGCGCTCCAGGAACAGGTAGTCCCCGGGTGCCTGCAGGTCGCCTCCGGCTCCGCCGAGGAGCTCCATGTTGAGCGTCATGCCCGGAGCCAGCACGTCGTTCCACAGCGCCTCCGAGCCGGGCATGCCGGGCTCCTGGAGGTAGCGGTGGCCTTCGAGGGTCGGCAGGTGGGCCATCTCGGCCCAGGGCGAGCCCACGCGGTAGACGAGGGACGCCCCCTTGGGCACCGTGACCACGTGGCGGGGATCGCCATGCAGGACGGTGCGGAAGACGTTCGCCGGGTCCGCGATGAAGTTGCGCAACGACAGCGGCTCGTTGCTGTAGCTGACCGAGTTGGTGAACTCCGGCTTGTCGGGGTACGGCATGCGGTCCTGGTTGAGCTCGTCCTCGGCGTCCATGAACAGGGCCACGAACTCGCGGGTGGCGAGCCCTTCCCGGACGATGTCCGCCTGGATGCCCGTGCCGCCGCCCGGCAGCGGGTCGAGCGTCCCCGGACTGCGGTAGATGGAGCCGGCCGGCTCCACCACCACGCCGCCCCAGGCGCCCTTGGCCAGCGAGTCGGAATCGGCCAGGTTGAGCGCCAGGGTGAGGCCGAGGTCCTTGTCGGCGTAGTACTCGTAGGTCCGCGTGGCGCCCGGAGCCACCGTCGAGTCGTGGTTGAGCCCGACGGCGGTGCCATAGGAACGCTGCGGATCGAAGAGCAGCTCGCCGACGCTGAACCCGGACCGCCGGGTCAGGCGCAGGTTGGTGAGGTTGACCCGCAGGCACTCCCCCTTGTTGACGCGCACGACCATGGGGGTGCGGGTGTCGGTGACCGGGTCGCCGTTCAAGAAGTAGGCCACGCCGGACTCGCCGGGCAGCACGTCGTTGTAGATGATGCTGGTGTCGGCGATGGCGAGGTCGTAGGTCTTCCTCACCGCGCCCGGCGGGCAGGCGTCGCCCGGTCCGTCGGCGAGCGACGGCGGCGCGGCTCCCGTCTGGGTGAGGGTCGGGAAGCCGGTGCCACCGCCCGGCACGCTGAAGCCCGGCAGCGGCTGGAGGTCGCCCTGCGACGTGTCGTAGACGCGCAGCAGGCCCCAGGCTCCGGACTCGAAGTCCTTGGCGTTGGTGGAGTAGTACATGTAGTCGCCCGGGTACTTCTTGGGCCCGCCGGCGCCGCCTTCGAGCGCGAAGTCGTAGCGTTCGGAGATGCCGACGAAGGTGGTGTCGCGCAGGTCCGAGGCCGCGGTGTAGCGCTCGATGTTGAAGCGGTGTCCCGTGACCCTGATGCCGCCCAGCTTCTCCACCAGGCCCATGCCGCGGAAGACCACCGGATCGCCCGCGTAGGCCCGGACCTCCGAGGTGAACGGATCTCCGTGGGTGACCGAGGAGAACCGGTAGGCCGGATCGCCCGGTCTCAGCGACCAGGGCTCGGCGCGCAGGTTGATGGTGCCTCCGCCCAAGTCGAACTGGCCGACCACCGGGTTCTGGTTGTGGAGGAAGAGCATGAACTCGCGGAACGAGCCGTTCACGCCCGCGGCCACCGGCTTGCCGCCGAAGAGCGGGTTGACGCGGATATCCGCGACGGTGCCGGCGCGGATCTCGTTGCCGGTCACCGGGTCGTGGTAGGTCGAGCCCTTGGGCTCCACGATGTGGGCGCCGAACAGGCCGTGGTCCCAGTCCTTGCTCTCGACGTGGGTGTGGAAGAAGACCGTGCCGAAGTCCACGTCCGAGTACCAGTTGTAGCGGACGAACTCGACGCCCACCGCCTCGCCGGCGCCGTGGTTGAGCAGCAGCGGCAGGTCGAGCGTGATGGTGTCGGGCGCCGTGATCGAGGTGATCTTGCGGATCTCGGTGCACGGGAACGGCTGGCCCAGGATGCTGCCGCAGGTGGCCTCGCCGAGCCCGACGCCGATCCAGATCCCCGGCCGCAGGCGGTCGACGTTGGTCACCTTGAGGGTCGTGGTGAACTGGTTCGCCGCCTGGGTCAGCGTGCGGTTCTCGGTCGCGTACGGGCGCACCGACTGCTCGTAGGAGAAGCCCGTGATCACGCCGTCCGAGGCCTGCGTGTCGAACTGCACGAAGTGGCTGTGGATGTTCACCTTCGACCAGTTGTTGTTGAGCGGCCCGTCGGGGATCTCGCTGGTGAAGACGATCTCCACGCAGTCCCCGACGTTCGAGCGTATGGTCAGCGGCTCCGCGGGTCTCGAGCCGGCGAAGACGTCCGCCTTGTGCTCGTTGAGCACGAAGAGCATGCCGTCGGGATCCGAGGCCGACGGCCGGCCCGGCGGTGTCGCCCGGGTCACCTGGATCGGCAGCGTGATGGCGCTCACCGGATAGAACCGCTGTGCCTTCAGGCCGACGAACACGTTGGGGTGGACGAGGTTGTTGGCGCACAGGCCGTCCATGCGGCCCGGGATCATCTGCTCGCCGAGCCAGGGCGACCCGCTGTGCCGGGCCGTGAAGGGTGGCCGCTGGGCCGCGTGCGGCCGGAACAGGGGCCAGGCGTAGCGGCCGTTCTTCGGGTTGAACCGGACCTCGGGTCTCACGCCCGGGGTGGGAGACTTCCAGTTGGCCATGGCCAGGGTCTCTTCCGGCTCGCCGAAGACCTGGAGCGCGGCGTCGGCGCCCGTCGTGTTCCAGTTCCACACGGTGGCGTCGTTGGCGTCGATGCGCACGCCCTGCGGCGGGAGCTGGTCCCGGATCCAGTCGCTCAGCTTGACCTGGGTCAGGGGGTTGTAGGAGCCGGCGCTGTCGGCCACGATCGTCCGGTGCCAGTCCACCTGGACGCCGATGAGTTGGCCGGCCGAGACGCCCGGGAGCGGCGGCGTGTTGGACGGCGCCTGGCTGTTGGAGAACACGTTGTCGGCCTGGAACAGGCGCGGCTCGACGAACAGCCCGTGGCCCTGGATGTCGTTCTCCGCCGTCTGCTGGGTGGCGAAAACGCGCCAGAACGACCACATGCCGGCGACGTAGTGGTGGCCGATGTGGCAGTGGAAGAGGAACTCGCCCTCGCCCTGCTGGCAGCCGCCCGCTCCGCACTCGTGCTCGAGGTTGTAGCTGCTGCCCGGTCCGAGCGACTGCGAGTCGAGGTGGACCGACTTGAGGGTCTGGTTCGGGACCTTGGTCAGGCCCTTCCAGAAGTTGCTGGCAGGGTCCGCGTCGGGATTGCGCCGCCAGCGGTCGCCGCCGCCGTGCAGGTGGTGCACGTGGAAAATCTCGGTGCCAGCGTGGAGCACCCGCGTCTTGGTGGCCTCGCCCAGGTAGGAGCGGGGCATCGGCGTCGGCGGATCGCCGAACGGGTACGAGGCGTAGCTCAGGTTCTTGCCGTGCCGGATGGCGCCGGGTCCGGTGCCGTTGAGCAGGTTATTGAGCTCGATGCGGCGGCGGAACGGCTCGCTCCGGTAGTTGATAGCGCGGCCCACCATCTTGTAGGCGCCGGAGAGCGTGTTGGCGTCCAGGTGCGGCAGGATGGCGCCGCGTGAAATCGAAAAGGCCCCGGAAGTTCTCGGCGCCGAACTCGTGGTACAGGATGACGAACTCGCGGAAGCTCTTGCCGTCCGGCCGGTTGTGCAGGTTGGGATCGATGATGATCGCCTCCCAGGTGCTGCCGGTCGCGGTGTCGAGCTCCTCGCCGGTCTCCACGTCCAGATAGGTCGACCCCTCCGGCTCGACCACCAGGGCGCCGAACAGCCCCAGGCCCTGGCGCAGCCGCCAGTCATTGCGCACCGGCGGGTTCATGCCCTGCACGGTGCCCGCCCCGTGGTCGTGGAAGTGGTAGGCCCGCTCGGCCGCGGGGTCCTTGGGGATCGGGATCTCGTAGGTGACGGTGTTCCCCTGGGTCGCGTAGCTGGGGGCGTTCAGGCCCACCGCGCTGCCCGCGTTCTGGACCGTGTGAGAGAGCCCCAGGATGTGCAGCGAAGCCGGGTGCCCGTCGACCAGGCCGTTGGTGAAGTGGATCCGCACGCAGTCACCGAGGTTGGCGCGGATCACCAGCGGCTGGATCGGGTCCTGGCGCAGGCCCGGGGTCACCCGCTTCAGCCCCGGCGCGTCCAGGTTGACGTTGTTGGCGGCGCGCACCATCGCCCGGCCGTTGATCATGTCCTGCTCGAAGGCCCGGATGGCCGGGATGTTGGCCTCCAGGGCGTACATGAAGCCGGGTACGAAGTCGAAGTAGCGGTTCACCGTGTGGACCACGTTGATGGCGTGGACCCGGTACTCCTTGACCGGTCCGCCGTCCTCGCAGGCGTTGTAGGGCGGCGTGCCCGTCGGCGCCACGTGGGAGTCTGGGCGTAGGTCTCCGTCAGGCCGCCGCCGTAGCAGAACCCCAGCAGGGCGGCCACCGCGACCGGCGCGAGACGCACCGGGCGGGCCGCCCAGCGCAGGAAGGCCAGGGTGCGCTCCACGTCCGCCCGCGGCAGCTCGCGGCGGAAGCGGGTGAAGAGGCCCAGCAGCAGCAGGGGCAGCAAGGCCGCCAGTTGGAGCAGCAGGGCGCTGGCGCCGGCTTCGAGCCGGTACAGGACCGGCAGCTCGTAGGGGCCGCCGCCCTTGGCGCCGGTGGCCCCGAGCGAGGGATTGCTCAGCGCGGCGAAGGAGCAGAGCTGCCTCGCCTCCTGGACCGTCAGGCCGGTCCGGACCTGGGTCACCTGAACCTCGGCCAGCGACAGGCCGTAGGTGTTGCCCATCCATTCGTGGACCAGGTCCCGGGTGCCGGCGACCGGCGCCATCGAGACCAGGAAGACGAGGCAGACGAGGCCGGCGATTCCCAGGACGCCGGCCCACTCTCCCCTCTCCATGCGGAACCTCCGGGCGAGCTGCAGCCCCGCCGCCAGGGCGAGCGCCACCACGGGCGC
>CAVXIV010000026.1:0-10876 GCA_963761805.1 uncultured Acidobacteriota bacterium
CGTGTGATCAAGTGCATGGGCTCCGATTCTACAGCAACCCGGATATCCCGGAGCTGACGCATCCCACCTGAAACCGGCGCAACGTCCGCGGATCTGGCGCAACGTCCCGCCAGACGACGGAGATCCGCGGGAAATCGGCGCCACGTCCCGTCAGACGCGGCGATGTCGCGGGAGACAATTGTATCCAGGAAGCTCGCGTCACTTCGCTCCAGCTTGCATGTTACGCCGCTCGAAACGCAACGCACACACGCGGCCGAGTCCACACATAAATCCGGAAATCTTTTCATTCCCGTCACGCGCGAAACGTACCAGCGAAATATGACAATTCAGGCACCGATACCGCCGCTTCGTCTTTCCCGGACGCTACAACTTGATTTACTTGTCCGGCCGCGTTTATAGTATAGTATAGAATTCGGGTGCAGAAGCTACAGTTCTGCGATTCCGTCTCTGGTGGAGCCGCTTTGGGAGGTTTAGATCGTGAAAAATACCATCCGAGTTCTCGTTGTGGACGATCACTTTATCGTCCGCGCGGGCGTGTGCAATTTATTGTCAGGTGTGGCTGACATCGAGGTCGTAGGAGAGGCGGAAGATGGACGGCAGGCGGTGGAGGAGGCGAAGCGCTGCGCTCCGGACGTCATCCTGATGGACCTCCGGCTTCCTCACCTCGATGGCGTGGAGGCCACCCGGCAGATCCTCGCCGTCCAGCCGCGGGCCGGGATCCTCATTCTCACCACGGCGGACGCGGAGGCGGAGGTGCTGACGGCCGTCGAGGCCGGTGCCCTGGGCTACCTCTCCAAGAACTCGCGGAAAGAGGAGTTTCTCGAAGCCATCCGCCGGATCGCGCACGGTGAGGCCTGGCTCCCCCCGCACCTCACGCGCCGGCTGCTCACCCATCTCAAGCCGCGCCCGGTCTTCGGGGCCCTGACCAGCCGTGAGCAGGACGTGCTGGCGCTGGTGGCCCGGGGGTGCAACAACCGCGAGATCGCCCTCAAGCTGGGTGTCACCGACATCACCGTGCGCACCCACGTGAGCCACGTGCTCGGCAAGCTGGGCGTGAGCAACCGGGTGGAGGCCACCCTCCACGCCCTGCGGGCCGGTATGGTGCCGCTGGAGACGCACTGAGCCTAGTTGGGAGAGGAGGAGTGGGGGCCAACGAGGAAAAGTTCCGGCGGCTCGGGATCTTGGGCCTCGCCATCGGCGGGATCCTGCTGGCCGCTCTCGCCGGCTTCGTCTTCACGGCTCCCCTCGTCCTGTCGCCCTTGCGTCTCATCGCCCTGGGCGTCCTCCTGGTCTGTGCCATCACCGGCATGGGATTGCGGCACTGGTTCTGGCTCGCCCTCGAACGCGAGCTCCAGGCGCGCCGGCTGGCGGAGCAGAACGCCCGCGCCGCCGAGCAGGCCAAGGGCGAGCTCATGGCCAACGTGAGCCATGAGATCCGCACCCCCATGAACGGCATCCTCGGCATGACCGACCTGCTGCTCCGCGGCGCCCTCACGCCGGAGCAGCGCGAGCAGGTGAAACTGGTGCGGACCTCGGCGGAATCGCTGCTCGCCCTGGTCAACGACGTGCTCGACGTGTCGCGCATCGAAGCCGGGCGCCTGCTGCTGCGGCCGCGCGACTTCCGGCTGCGGGAGGCCGTGGAAGACGTGGTGCGGCTCCTCGCGCCGCGCGCCGCGGAACGCAAGCTGGACCTGCGGCTGGGGTTCGCTCGTGATCTGCCCGAAGAGGTGCACGGCGATCCCGTGCGCCTGCGCCAGGTGCTGCTCAACCTCGTGGGTAACGCCATCCGGTTCACCCGCAAGGGGTCGGTGACGGTCACCGTCAAACCGGACGATTGGAGGAAGGACGGCCGGGAGACGACCGAAGCGGCGCTCCGCTTCGAGGTGCGCGACACGGGCGTGGGCATCCGGCAGGAGGTCCAGCCCCAGCTCTTCAAACCGTTCGCGCAGTTGGGAAGCCCGGGCTCCGGCCTGCCTTCCGGCACGGGGCTGGGGCTGGTCATCTCCAAGAACCTGGTCGAGCTGATGGGCGGCGAGATCGGTTTCGAGAGCACCCGCGGAGCCGGCTCGACGTTCTGGTTCCGCCTGCCGCTGGTGTGCGCCCTGGGTTCGGGCGGCAGTCCGGAGACGTCCGATCTCGATCCCGGAGACGCCGCCGCCCGCCGGCTGGCCCGGCACGGCCGGCGCGTCCTGGTGGTGGACGACCGCAGCGTGAACCGCGCCGTGGGCCTGGCCCTGCTGCGCGAGCTCGGCTTCGACGCCGAGACCGCCGAGAGCGGCGAGGAGGCCCTGGCCCTGCTCGCGGAGCGGCCTTTCGACGCCGTGCTCCTGGACTGCGATATGCCCGGCCTCGACGGCTACGAGACCTGCGCCCGCCTGCGCCGGCAGGAAGCGGCGGCGGTATCTCGGGGGTATCGCGCGGCCGGCGCCTCCCGGTCCTCGCCGTCACCGCCTACGTCCAGCCGGAGGATCGGGAGAGAGCCCGCGCCGCCGGCATGGACGACTACCTCGCCAAGCCCTTCCGCACCGCCGAGCTGGCTGCCATGCTCGACCGCTGGCTGGGCATCGAGGCCGCCTTGGCGCGGCGCGAGCCGGACCGCGAGCCGGAGGATGGCGACGGTTTCGAGGAGCGCCTCGCGAGCCTGAAGATCCTGGAGGCGACCACGGGCCGGTCCCTCGTGACCGCCTTCCTCCAGCAGGGAGAGGGGGACCTCGCGACCCTGCGGCTCGCTCTTCCTCAAGGGGACCTCGAAGCCTTCGCCGCGGCGGCCCATGCCTTGGCCGGCAGCGCCGGCATCATGGGCGCCCTCCACCTGTCCGTCAAGGCCTCCCAACTCGCCACGCTGGCGCGCCGGGGCGACCTCGACGGCTGCAAGGCATGGTTGCCGGAGCTGGAGGAAGCCTGGAGCAGCGTCGCCGGGAGGCTCCAGCCGTGATCCGTCCCGGCGACCGCATCGGCTCCATCCGCGTCACCGGCGAGATCGCCGAAGGCGGCATGGGCTCGGTGTTCATGGGCTTCGACGAGAAGCTCGAGCGCCAGGTCGCCTTGAAAGCCATCCGCAGCGACCGGCTGGACGCCCTCAGCCCGCGCCCGCTTCCTCACCGAAGCCCGCCTCCTCTCCCAGCTCGACCATCCCAACGTCTGCCGCATCCATGGCTACTCTGGAGAATGAGGACGAGGACTTCCTGGTCCTGGAGCGGATCCGCGGCCGCACCCTGCGCGAGGCCCTGAAGACGGATCGATCGAGGGAGCTCGATCCCGCCGCGAAGCTCGCCATCGCCGAGGGCGTGGCGCGCGCCCTGGAGGCGGCCCACGAGAAAGGGATCGTCCACCGCGACCTGAAGCCCGGCAACGTGATGATCACGGACGAAGGGCAGGTCAAGGTGCTGGACTTCGGGCTCGCCCGCTCCGAAGCCACGGACACCGAAGCCCCGAGCACGGCCGAGATCGCGCTGGCGGACGCGCTGCCGGCCGGCGCCTCCTGGTGGATGCCCACGCACGCGGGCCGCACCTCCCTCGGCGCCCTGGTGGGCACTCCGGCCAGCATGAGCCCCGAGCAGGCCCGCGGCGAGCCGGCCACCGCGGCGAGCGACGCCTACGCCCTCGGCCTCCTCCTCCAGGAGCTCTTCACCGGCCGGCCTCCCTACGAGCCGGGTCTCTCCCCGCTCTCTGCTGCTCGTCAAGGCCGCGGACGGCGACACCCTGCCCCTATCCGGCATTCGGGACGCGGACCTGGCCGCCCTCATCCGCCGCCTCAAGGCCCTGGCTCCGGAAGCGCGGCCCACCGCCGCCGAGGCCGCCGACGCGCCTCGCCTGGATCCGCGGCAAGCCCCGGCGCCGCCGCCTGCGCCTCCTCGCCGCCGCCGTGGCGGCGGCCTTCGTCCTGGGCGGCGTCAAATACACCCTCGACCTCCGCCACGAGCGCCAGCAGGCCCTGGAAGCCCGCCACGCGGCCGAGCAGGAAGCCCTGCGGGCCGACGCCGCGTCCCGCTTCCTGGAAGACCTGTTCCAGGCCTCCGATCCGCGCGAGGCCCGGGGCGCCCTGCCCGACGCCCGGGAGCTGCTGCGCCGGGGCGCCGAGCGCCTGGGCAAGGACAGAGACCTCGCCGGCCAGCCCCTCCTCCGCGCCCGCCTCCTTGACACCCTCGGCGGCATTCACACCGATCTCGGGCTCTACGACGAGGCCCGGCCCCTGCTGGAACAGGCCCTCGCCATCCGCGAGCGGCTCCGCGGCAAGGGACACCCGAAAGTCGCCGACACCCTGGTCCGCCTGGGCTCGCTCGCCCAGCTCTCGAACCGGGGCGACGCCGTTGCCCTGTTCCGCCGGGCCCTCGCCATCCGCGAGACGCGCCTCGGTCCCAGCCATCCCGGCGTGGCCGAAGTCCTCAACAGCCTGGGCATGACCCTCGCCGCCAAAGGCCGCTTCGACGAAGCCGAGCCCCTCCTCCAGCGCTCGCTCACCCTTCAGGAGAGCCTCTGGGGGAACCGCGACCCGCGGGTCGCCAAGTCCCTGCACAACCTCTCGGGCATCGCCTACTACCGCGGCCGGGCCGAGGACGGCATCCGGCTCCAGCGGCGCGCCCTCGCCATCCGCGAAGCCGTCCTCCCGGACGACCATCCCGACCTCGCCGGCAGCCGCGAGGCCCTGGCCCTGTTCCTGCGGCAACAAGGGAACGTGGCCGAGGCCGCCCGTCTCCTGGAGCGCGTGGCCGCCACCACCGAGAAAGTCTACGGTCCCGAGCACCCCGAGCTCGCCCGGACCCTCCTCAACCTCGGCCAGGCTCACGCGGACCTCGGCCATTCCGCCATCGCCCTGCCGCTCCTGGAGAGGGCCCTCGCCGTCCGCGAAAAAGCCCTGGAGCCCGGCCACCCGAGGCTCCTCGAAGCGCGAGACACCTTCGCTAAATACTGCCGCGAGGTCCAGGGCCGGCTTGACCCCGAATCCCGCCGCCTCTGCCGCCAGCACGGTTTCTGATCCCCGGGGACGGGACTCGGCTCCTTGCTCTCCGTCCCACCCCGGCGTAGACTCACGTAGAATCGGTGATGCACGTGAAACACGTGAAGCCAGGCAGGAAGGAACCGATGCAACGAAACATCACCCTGACGCTCGACGACGACCTCATTCAGAAGGCCAGAGTGCTGGCAGCTCGCCGGAATCGTTCGGTCTCGGCACTCCTGCGGGAAGAACTGTCTCGCCTTGTGGCGGAGGACGAGGCGTACGAGACTGCCAAGCGAGCTGCCCTGGAGCGTCTGGCCCGGGGCTCCCACCTCGGCGGCGGCCCCCTCCCTGCCCGAGACGAGCTTTACGATCGTGCCGGCCTTCGTTGATACCAATATCCTGGTCTATGCCGAAAACCGGGACGCCGGTAGGAAACACACCCTCGCCAAGGAACTGGTGACGGACCTCTGGCACTCTGGAGACGGAGTGCTGAGCATCCAGGTTCTTCAGGAATTCTTCGTCAACGTGACGCGTAAGGTGCCACGACCGCTGACTCCGGATGATGCCCTTGCTATGGTCGAGCAATATTTGACCTGGCGTGTGGTGGAGAACACCGGGGATCTGCTTCTCGCTGGGATTCGCCTGGCCTCAACGCTCAAGGTCTCTTTCTGGGATGCTCTGATGATTCAGGCTGCCCGCGCGGCGCGTTGCGACCGGTTGTGGACCGAGGATCTGAATCACGGTCAACGGATCGGCGATCTCGTGATCCTCAACCCTTTCCTTCCGTCTGATTCCCAAGCTATCCGGTAGCCGTCCCTGGGACCGCCGGCATCCCTGCCGGCCTGCTTGCTTTGCGGTCCCGCAGGAGATGTCTTCCCTGCCTGCCCTGAAGAACCCATTGGACATAGTTCGATAAGCCCCCGCCTTATACAAACGATGAGAAGGCCTCATACATTTGTAGGACGACAGAACCTGTCGGCTTCCGTATCCTCTCCCTCCTGAATCCCGCGAACCGATAGGAGAACAAACAATGAAGGCCCGTCTCACCCTGATCTTTGCCCTGCTCCTGCTCTGTCTCGGCACCGGCGCCACTCTGTCCGCCCAGGGTTTCCCCGCCCATTGCGCGGGGACCTACCTGATGGCCGAAGACGGCGGCGCGACGTCAATCTGGACCTTCGAGGGCGATGGCGCCTTCTTCGCCACGAGCTCGCTCCAGCCGCTGCTCAACTTTTCCGATCAGCAGGGCTCCTGGGAGCAGGACGGCTCCCGCGGCGCCAGGGGCGTGGTCCTCGCCCTGGTGTTTGACGAAGACAACGCCCTGCTCAACGTCAGCCGCGTGGACGTCACGGTGCACACCGTGGGCGCCGGGTGCGACCGGATCGCCGGCTCCCTGGTGGTGCGCGAGTTCACCGGCGGCGAGGATGCGCTCGATCCCTCGACCGACACCGGAGATCCCATCGCCACCGACACCTTCACCGGCCGCCGCGTCAAGCCGCTGCCGTAACGGCCTTTGCGGGGGAACCCGCCAGGACCCCGAATCAAAGCTCAAGTCACGGAGGCACAGCCTCCGCTGGATGGCCGCCGGAGGACAATCCTCCGGCGGCGGCCACCAGAAAGGAGCAACCCCTTGCGACACTTCCCCCGCTTCGGGCTGGCCCTGCTGCTCGCGCTGTTGGTGAGCGCTCCAGCCGCCGCGCAAAGCGAAACTGTTTCGTCCTATGAGATCCATGGCGTCTTCGACGCCAAGACCCGTTCGGCCATCGCGGCCACGGGCGCCAACATTTTCGAGGTCGGCCGCGGCTACGTCCTCGTGGAAGCCACGACCACGGAGGCGCGGGCGATCGGCCGTCTGGGCCTGAAGCTCCTGCGGTTCGAGAGGCCTGACGAAGTGCTTCTCAAAGTCTTTCCACCGGCCGATTCGAATTACCACGACTACGCCGAGACGGCCGCCGAGCTGCAACAGGCGGCTTCCGATCACCCGGCGATCCTTTCGCTGTTCAGCCTCGGCCTGAGCTATGAAGGGCGCACGCTGTGGGCCGTCAAGATCTCCGACAACGTGAGTGTGGACGAGGACGAGCCCGAGGTGCTGTTCACGCATCACCAGCACGCCCGCGAGCACATCACCATCGAAATGGCCCTCTACACCCTGGCCATGCTCACCGACGAGTACGGCGTCGATCCGCGGATCACCGGCATCGTGGACAGCCGCGAGATCTGGCTCGTCTTCGACGTCAATCCGGACGGCGGCGAATTCGACATCGCCACCGGCTCGTACGCCTCCTGGCGCAAGAACCGCCAGCCGAACGCAGGCAGTCCGTACATCGGCACCGACTTGAACCGCAACTGGGGTTACAACTGGGGTTGCTGCGGCGGCAGCAGCGGCACGCCGAGCAGCGACACCTACCGCGGCGCCGCCCCGTTCTCGGCTCCCGAGACCGACGTCGTGCGCGATTTCGTGGACAGCCGCGTGATCGGCGGCATGCAGCAGATCAAGGCTCACATCGACTTCCACAGCTACGGCGAGCTGGTGATGTGGCCCTACGGCTACACCTACACCGACGTCCCCGCCGACATGACGCAGGACGACCACGACACGTTCGTGACCATGGGCCAGGCCATGGCGGCGACGAACGGCTACACGCCGCAACAGGCCAGCGAGCTCTACATCAGCGACGGCGGCATCCGGGACTGGATGTACGGCGCCCACCGCGTCTTCAGCTTCACGTTCGAGATGTATCCGGTCACCTCCGGCCAGGGCGGCTTCTATCCTCCCGACGAGGTGATCCCGGCGCAGACGGCCCGCAACCGCGAGGCGATCCTCTATCTGTTCGAAAAGGCCGACTGCCCCTATGCCGTCATCGGCAAGCAGACGCAATACTGCGGCTGGCCGCCATCTCCTACCCAGGTGACCCTCACCTCCGTCGCCGCCCAGGACGGCTGGGCGCTGGAGTCGGGCGAGAACACCAATGCCGGCGGCTCGATCAGCGCGACCGCCACGACTACCAGCGCGCTGCGTGTGGGCGACGACAACAAGGACAAGCAGTACAAGACCGTCGTCTCCTTCGACACTTCGTCGATCCCCGACGGCGCCACGATCCTCTCGGCGACCGTGAGGCTGCTCCGCGGCACGCTCTCCGGCGCCAATCCCTTCACCACCCACGGCGCCTGCTGGGTCGATGTTCAGACCGGCGGCTTCTCGGGCTCGGCGACGCTCCAGACGGGAGACTTCCAGGCCGTGGCGGCCGCGGTCCAGGCCGCGAGCCTCTCCAACGCCGCGAGCGACGGGACCTGGTCGGAAGGCAGCCTCAACGCGTCCGGGCTGGCGGCGGTCAACAAAACGGGGACGACGCAGCTCCGTGTCTATTTCAACCTGGACGACAACGACGACAACGGCAACGACTACATCGGCTACTACTCGGGCGACAACGCGACCTCGGCCTTCCGGCCACAGCTCGTGGTGACGTACCAGTAAGAAAGGGGGCTCTGATACGGGGCCCCACCTTTGTTCCTTCACATTCATCTGGAAAGGAGAGGAATTCATGAAGATTTCCCGTCTGCTGTCGATCGCAGGGCTGATGTCCCTCGCAACGGGCTTCGTCGCTTCCCCCGGTCATGGCGCCGACTTCAGCGGCACCTACATCGCGACGCTGCCTGAGCGGGCGGAGATCCTTCAGCTCCATCGCGACGGCACCGCGGAGATCACCCTGTCCGATCAGGTCACCGCGGGCGCCGGAGGTTTCACCTTCAGCGACAGCTTCGGCTCCTGGAAGGTCGCCGGTCCGCGCACGCTCACCGCGCGCTTCGTGAACCTGAACTTCGACATCACCGGGACGCCGGCCTACACGGGCGCGGCCGTCGTGGACTACACGCTCCAGTTCGCGCCGGCGTTCCAAACGTTCTCCGCGAGCTGCCAGGGCAAGATCTATCCCACGGGGGTGGACCCCTTCGCGCCGGGCGCGACGCCGTACGTGGAGTTCGATTGCGCCTATCTCAACGGGTATCTGTACAAGCGCGTGCCGCTCGAATGAGGATGGCCGCCGGAGAACAATCCTCCGGCGGCGGCCACCAGAAAGGAGCACCCCATGAGACACTTCCCCCGCATCGGGCTGGCCCTGTTGCTCGCGTTGTTGGTGAGCGCTCCAGCCGCCGCGCAAAGCGAAACTGTTTCGTCCTATGAGATCCATGGCGTCTTCGACGCCAGGACCCGTTCGGCCATCGCGGCCACGGGCGCCAACATCTTCGAGGTCGGCCGCGGCTACGTCCTCGTGGAAGGCACGACCACGGAGGCGCGGGCGATCGGCCGTCTCGGCCTGAAGCCCGTGCGGTTCGAGAGGCCTGACGAAGCGCTTCTCAAGGTCTTCCCGGCGGCCGACTCGAACTATCATGACTACGCCGAGATGGTGGCCGAGCTCGAACAGGCGGCTTTCGATCATCCGGCGATCCTCTCCCTTTTCAGCCTCGGCCTGACCTATGAGGGGCGCACGATGTGGGGCGTCAAGATCTCCGACAGCGTGGGCGTGGACGAGAATGAGCCCGAGGTGCTGCTCAACCACCACCAGCACGCCCGCGAGCATCTTGCCGTCGAGCAGGGGCTCTATATCTTGAAGATGCTCACCGACGAGTACGGCGCCGATCCGCGGATCACCAGCCTGGTGGACGGCCGCGAGATCTGGATGGTCTTCGACGCCAATGCCGACGGCGGCGAGTTCGACATCGCCACGGGCTCGTACGTCTCCTGGCGCAAGAACCGCCAGCCGAACACCGGATCGAGCGACATCGGCACCGACCTCAACCGCAACTGGGACTACCAGTGGGGTTGCTGCGGCGGCAGCAGCGGCTCGCCGAGCAGCACGACCTACCGCGGCCCCGCCGCCTTTTCGGCTCCCGAGACGGTCCTGGTCCGCGACTTCGTGAACAGCCGCGTGATCGAGGGCGAGCAGCAGATCACAACCAATATCGATTTCCATACCTACGGCGAGCTGATCCTCTGGCCCTACGGCTACACCTACACCGACGTCCCCTCCGACATGACCCAGGACGACCATGACGTCTTCGTCGCCATGGGCCAGGCCATGGCGGCCACGAACGGTTACACGCCCCAGCAGTGGAGCGATCTTTACATCGGTGATGGGACCATCAACGACTGGCTGTACGGCGTCCACCGGATCTTCTCCTTCACCTTCGAGATGTATCCGGTGAGCTCCACGCCGGGTTTCTATCCTCCGGACGAGGTGATCCCGGCCGAGACCGCCCGCAACCGCGAGGCGGTCCTCTACCTGATCGAAAAAACCGACTGTCCGTACGCCGTGATCGGCAAGCAGACGCAATACTGCGGCTGGCCGCCCTCGCCGACCCAGGTGACCCTCACTTCCGTCGCCGCCCAGGACGGCTGGACGCTGGAGTCGGGCGAGAACACCAACGCCGGCGGCTCGATCGGCGCGACCGCCACGACCACCAGCGCCCTGCGTGTGGGCGACGACAACAAGGACAAGCAGTACAAGACCGTCGTCTCCTTCGACACTTCGTCGATCCCCGACGGCGCCACGATCCTCTCGGCGACCGTGAGGCTGCTCCGCGGCACGCTCTCCGGCGCCAATCCCTTCACCACTCACGGCGCCTGCTGGGTGGACGTCCAGACCGGCGGCCTCTCGGGCTCGACGACGCTCCAGACGGGAGACTTCCAGGCCGTGGCCACCGCGGTCCAGGCGGCGAGCCTCTCCAACGCCGCGAGCAACGGCACCTGGTCGGAAGGCAGCCTGAGCGCCGCGGGCCTCGCGGCCATCGACAAGACCGGGACGACGCAGCTCCGCGTCTACTTCAACCTCGACGACAACGACGACAACGGCAACGATTACATCGGCTACTACTCGGGCGAAGCGACGTCGGCCAACCGGCCGCAGCTCGTAGTGACATACCAGTAGCATTTCTGGCGTGCGG